>CAWKFA010000014.1:0-411368 GCA_963848825.1 uncultured Planctomycetota bacterium
GGGGAGCTTGCGAAATTTCAGCGAACTAAACGCTCCACACCAGTTAACGCAAAACGCCGGGAGAGATTTCTCCCGGCGTTTCGCCTTTTCCGCCTTCCCCGCAAGGACTTGCGACAAGTCGCCACGGTGTCGTTGAACCCGATTTCACCACACCTGCCCAACTGCTGCGACCTCAGGATCCAGAATTGGCTGTCTTCCTCCGCCAGCATTTGACTGCGTCCTGGGAAGGCAACACCGTCCTGCACGATCGGATGGCAGCGCCGCGATGGACGAGGCTCGGAATTTCAAATAAAACGCGGTTTGGGCATCCGGGGGCGACGTTCAGAATGTCCGCGAGGCCGAATGAGGAATGCTTCTGCTCGGTGTGGTCGGGTGTGAGGCATATGATTACGCGCTGGACATAGCATTTCGGTCGGGCCTTGAGAAATTCCGCCGCACCAGCGTCAGTAACCCGCGTTTCGCGGAGCGCCAAAACCGACAAGCTCTTCATTCCTGCAAGTTCCTTAAGACCCGCGTCTGTCACCTTTGTGCAGGTGAGACGAAGCGCGCTCAAGTTTTTGAGACCTGCCAATTCCTTTAGCCCCGCGTCAGTCACGTTCGTGTAGTTTAGGTCCAAGCGATCTAGGCTCTGGAGCCCTGCAAGGTGCTTTAGTCCCGCATCCGTTACGTTCGTGCCACTTAGGTCGAGCCACTGCAAGTTCGTTAGCCCTGCAAGTTCCTTCACGCCCGCTTCCGTCACGTTCGTGTAGTTTAGGTCCAGGCGCTGTAGGCTCTGGAGACCGGCCAGTTGCTTCAAACCCGCATCCGTTACGTTCGTGCCGTTGAGGTTCAGTGCCTGCAAGGTCTTGAGATTTGCCAGTTCCTTCAGACCAGCATCGGTCACCCGTGTGCGGGCAAGCACAAGGACTTGCAAGTTCTTTAGCCCTGCCAGGTCCTTTACGCCTATGTCCGTCACCTGCGTGTCGGAGAGATTGAGGACTTTCACGTCCACATCCGTTACTGCAAGGGCACGACGCTCCAAGTCAGGCACCGCTGGGACCGCCTCCCAACCCGCGCCAGGCGATGCTGGTCCATACCAATATCCCTCTTTCACTTCAACCGGTTTCGTCAGGTATATGCCATTCCAATCGCCACCGATGCTTTTCTCTCCTGAGAGTCTGGGACGCTTTTCAATTTCGACCTCCTTTGGGACGACAAGCAAGAGTCTCATTCGTGCGCCGCCTTCTATAGAATGCCATTCGCCGTACGTAGCAACCACCAAAGCCGTCTTTTCGGTCTGAACCGCGCAGCCCATATACCTGCGCGCTTGCTTGATGCTGATGGGCTCGGGAGGGTGGCCGCCAAAGCTGAGCGTCTTTTTCATGTAAATCTGTAATGTCTTCTGCTCGCCATCGTGGCGTACCGCCGCGTCGTCGGGGAGGATGACCTTAGTGTAATTTCCGATTTTGATGAAAGCCTTGTCGTAGGCGGTGCCATTCTCGACATTCCCACGTTTCCGGCCGAACTCCACGCTCAAGTCGGGCTCCTCGCCTGCATCTGCCTGGGAGCCCCCCAAAACCCCCAAAAGCACGGCGACTATGGGAAGCGCTAACCCACATCGAAAATCGTGCATGACGCAGCCGTCCTTTCAGGCGAACTGTGTGAATGTGATCCGGTGTCGGAATTATATCATGGGTGGCACGTAATCAATAGCTTCTGCCTACACCCCACGCCCACGACGGAGGTGCCCGCCAAGAAAACCCCGAGGGCCAAGGCCGAACCCATGCCGAAGGAGGTTAACGCCATCGACGCGGCCGCCAGATTGCGCGGCGAGGCACCGCCCCGGCGCTTTGCCAACATTGCTGGCGCCGCCAGGGGAAGGCCGTGATGGTTGGGCAGGAAGTGGTTTGCACCGAGGACCGCGACATCTGCGGCCGACTAATCAGCGTCGTAGATGACGGCTGCATCGCCGTGGTTCACGTAACTACAGACAAATTCATCGAGCGCGATTGTCACGTTCCCGTTGCCGATTTGGTAGCGGCGCCAGGCAAACCTAAACTTTAGGTCGCGTTCGATAGGCAGGGAGATGTCTGTGCCGGAAGATTAAGCCGAAACGCCCGCCTGGGGCGTCGCGGGTGGTCGTCGCCTAACGGGGCGACGCCGCAGGCCACGCTTTATTCAGCGATCCTGCGGGAGATTAAGACCAAGGGTAAGGAGGCCCGGTTCGAGAAGACGGAGCGCGGCAGGTTTGCCGCCGCCAAGTAGCCCTGCCCCGCCATCGTTAACCCACAAGGCCCCCACGCGGGGTCTCTTCTCGCTGGTTGACGACCCGGCAAAATGGTTCGTGGCCGCTCTGCCTCGCCTATTCTCCCGTTTTCAGTGGTTTTCAAAACTGTTGTGCGGCGTCTGAAGCGCGATCGCCACGTACATCTCAAGCAGCGCCTGGCGAAGCGGATCGCTTTCCTTGACGTACCTCACATCCATTTCCCTGACTCGGCTTTTGGCAGAAATAAAAGCGGGGCCGAACGTTGCATGCATTACTAGTTGACTTCGTGAGCCAGTTGGTTGGTAGCTCGCAGACTTCATGTCGCTCGCTGCACGCGCAAGCAAGAACGCGAATGGAGCGCTGTTGTGCGTTGAACTTTTGCGGCAGTGTTCCGCGAGTCGCTGTCGCAGCCGATTAGTCCGTCCAACATATAGATGCTTGTCGCCTTCCGAGAAGAGGTAAACCCCACGCGAAGGCATTTCCTTGGGGCAATGCACAGATCTTGACTGGCGCCATCGCCATCATCCGCTCGTAGGCTGGGTGAAGAGATTCGACATGTGTTCGGAAGGTTTCGTTCATGAGCAGACTTGCAGCACTTGGTCGGTTCGCGCCCGCAAATCTTCTGCACGCTCGGCCCCAATGTGCTCCCGAACCCAAGTATATCCAGCCGAAAGCCCGGAGCAACGCCGCAGGTTGTGGGCGTCGGTCGCGAGAACCGCCTCGGGGTAGGCACGGAGCAACTCCACCCCGGATGTTGCGGGGGCCGGCCCGTGATTGCCAAGCAATGAATCCACCGTTATCTGTAGCCAGGCCCCGGCCGCGACCAGCGCCCGCAGCCGTCCCGAGTCGTCGGTGAGGAATTGTTGCCGTTCTGGGTGGGCCACAATCGGTGTCATCCCCTGCTCACGGAGCCAGCCGACAAGTTCCGCAGCATCGGCTGGATACAACTCCCCCTTCCAATTGAATTCCAGCAGGGTGAAAGTGCGCCCGTCGCCCAGGTGGCAGAACAGGCCTTCCTCAAAGTCACGGCGGTATGAAGTGGTGTCCGTAACTTGGATTTCCGATCCAGGTAAGATGACAAGCGGTACGCTGGCTTTAGCGAGTTCTTCATTCAATCGAGCGACATGCGGCAGGATGTCGCGTCGCAACAGCCGGCAGTGACGGTGGCAATGCGGAGTGGCCATAACATGAGTGATGCCGTCCTGCACGCAGAAGCGGGCCATTGCCAACGCCTCGTCCAGGGACCCGGCTCCGTCATCGACCCCTGGCAGGATGTGGCAATGCAGATCGAGAATGAGGATCCCCTTCCGCGCCAGATGGCGTATTGGTGTAGCCCGGAAGACTATTGTGCCGCGATTCAGGGTTCATTCAAGACCCAATCGGCGCGACCTGTCAAGTGATCGCCAGCAAAAGAAGCAAATGACCGACTAAGCCTTTCCATATAGCGAGTTAAGCCC
Organism: uncultured Planctomycetota bacterium; assembly: GCA_963848825.1. GTDB lineage: Bacteria > Planctomycetota > Planctomycetia > Gemmatales > Gemmataceae > CAVVSQ01. The sequence goes on from CAWKFA010000014.1 coordinate 3,703, forward strand.
GGACGTCGATTCGCTCCCTGACACTCCGCAAGGGAGAGCGCGTTTACGGGCCAAAAATCTCGAGCTTGGGCAGCGACTTGCGCAGAAGCGATTTGCCCTGGGCGGTGACCCTGGCGCAATATCCGACGTGCAGGAACTCCATATGGCCTAGGCTCGTCAAGTGCTTCAAGCCCTCGTCTGAGATAGCAGTGAAGGAGAGGGTGAGACGGCGCAGATTCTTCAAATCCGTGATATGTTTTAGGCCGTCATCCGTGATGCGGGTGTTGTCGAGTTTCAGCGATCTGAGTTCGGCCAATGTTTGCAAGCATTTCAGGTCCGCGTCCTTCACTTCTTTTCTTGAGAGATCGACAGCGATTACCGGCGATCCTGGCTTCTTGTCGTCTCGCTCAATCTTGCCGCCGAGTTTCATGATGTCGGCGATGGCCTCAGCGTCATCGGCAGTCGTGGCGGCAAGCGCCAAGGACAGAAACCATATAGGAGTCTGTCCGACGATCCAGCGCATCGCAGATTCTCTTTAAGTTGATAGTCCGTTGAATTTTTCGGCACGCGGCCCAAGTTTATCGATTTTAGCCTCGAATCCAATTATAGCCACAACAGTTAGTGAATCGGCTTGCTTTTTGACCACTCGGGGGCTCAATTGGGTTCCGAAATGCCCCGGAAGCGAACCAATGCGCCGACGTCGGCCCGTGCCGCGTTCCGGCTACCAGGACGGTGAACCCGTGGACCCCGCCCAAAGGGCGGTATGCTATCGTAATACTGGTACATCAAAGAAGACCTAACAAACCTGGCGGATAAACCCAATACGGGGAAAAAAAGGGGACGCGGACAACGGCCGAATATTTTTCAGGATCGAGCAGGGTGGTGACCAGTGTCACTTGCTGAGTACGCGCTCCGCGACGGGTGACTTTGTAGCGTAGCTCGCGCACGACTTGCGACGCGGAAAGAGCCGCATAGTTCGTGGCTGAGATCCATGTAGGCCGCTTTTTTGGTTTGAAGTATTCGACTAACTGGTCTTTGATGCCCAAGCGTTTCAGCCAGCGGGAATTTGGCAATCCCTTCACGGGCTTGTATCGGGGCCTGTTATGAAACCTGCCAATGCGGAAGTTGACGATCTGTTTCTGGTGGGCACGAAACACACCATGCAGCTTACGTCTCACGAGCAAGGTTATATGCACAAACGAACAAAAGCCGCGGTCGCCGATCAGCACATCGCCTTCTTCAAGCTCGGGGTGCATTTGCTCCACCTGGGCCATGTCGTGCGTACGCAACGGCGCGGTCAGCACTTTGCTCAAGAATCCGGTGCCGGCATGAAAGAGAGTGAGCAGATGGACGACGGGAAAGCCACAGCCAGGCCGCTGGGCGCCCGGTTGGCCAAAATGCTCCTGCAATTCCGGCTTGTCGGGCATGCTGGCGCTGGAACCGTCAATATGAAAAGTCCGATGCCCAAGCCAGCGCGTGCTGTCACCCTGAATTGGACGCAAGGCCTTGCCGACACGTTCTAATAAGGTTTGCAGCACTTTAAGGGGAAGTCGCCCGCGTGCCTTGCAGTATGCTCCTTCGCTAAAGAGTTTGTCCGCGAAGTCTTGCAGCCGAGCAATGGCACAGTTGCCATTCAAGATCTGGATCACGAAAAGGTGAATCGTGGTAATGGGATTGAGCAGCCGTTCGCGCCAATGGTAGCCGACTTCCCGACACACAGCGGTAATTTGCTTCGGTTCGAGAACTTGGGCAAGATCGTTTTGGATGCGCCGCAGTGCGGTGCGAAGACGTGGAAACATCCGATGCCTCCAGAAATGCGGCTGGGGTACCGTTCCGTCCGGACAGCATTGTTACAAGAAACGGCTGCTTGACAAGGGGGGCCAACTCACGAATAATTCGAACGAGTGAACCAACAAGGAGATGAGGCTTAAGGAAATGCCATTCGTCCGCGTCCCCTTTTCCTCCTTACCTCTCGGGGTCCCGAGATTTTGAAATAAAACTCTCGGAATCTCCGGTTAACAGACCCCAATTAGTTAACAGCCCGTTCCCTCTCGGGGCGCGAGAGGGAACGGTTACGGAATCGCCTGGTTTTTGGCTGGACTAGTCGCAGTTTTACTGGTCGGGGTCTATGGCTTTGGTTGCGCCATAATGATCCCAAGAGCGAAAAAAATGCCACCGTATGAAAGTGATACCCGCGACGGCCTTGCTCGTTGCCAGCATCAGTATATGTTCGATCTATTCCAACCTTTCGTTCGCGGTCGTGGACCAAGCCAACCTAGTATATTTCCAACAATTTAGGCCATTTGTCCAAGGCAACCACCCCAACAATCATTTCATGGCAAGCTCCTGCTGAGGTATTCTCGAAAGTTGTGTTCTAGCGGAGGAGAAAAAAGCGGCGTATCCTGCTGGTGAGAGTGATTTCTTTTCATCAGCTGGCCCAACGAGGGCTGGAAGGATACGCCATGAACCAGACTACGACTTTCAGCAGCGTTATTCCAGAGGAAACGGTCGATGTGGAGGTCGCCAACTTCCGTGAGCATTTCGAGGGACGCAGCCTGCTCGATCAGGTGGTTCGTCGGGCGCTCAGCAGATGCTTCAGCAGGCCATCGAAGCCGAGGTACAAGGATTTCTCCAAGAGCAGGACGGCCGGCGGGACGAGTGTGGCAATCGCCTGGTGGTTCGCAACGGCTACCAGCCGGCCCGGAAGATTGTGACCGGAGCTGGGGCCCTGGAAGTGCAAGCGCCACGAGTCCGTGACAATTCGCCAATCAAGAGCGAAAGGGTCCAGTTCAGTTCAGCGCTTTTGCCCCCGTACCTGCGGCGAAGCAAAACCATCGAGGAGTTTATTCCCTGGCTTTACCTCAAAGGGATTTCGACCGGAGATTTCTCGGAGGTCTTGCAAACCTTGCTCGGCGAACAGGCCAAGGGGTTCAGTCCGAATGTCATCGTTCGCCTGAAAGACCAGTGGACGCCGGAATACGAGCAGTGGAGCCGCCGTGACCTCACGGGGAAGCAGTATGTTTACATTTGGGCGGACGGTATCCACGTGAACGTTCGCCTGGAAGACACGGAAAACCAGCGGCAATGTCTGCTGGTGGTCATGGGGGCGACGGCAGATGGCCACAAGGAATTGCTTGCCGTCATGGATGGCTATCGCGAAAGCACCTATAAGAAGCAAGAAGTCAAGACACCTTCCACGGGAACGCCCAAAATCTTTTTTGATTTCTTGAGGGGCATCCTACGCTCACAGACAACCCACGCGTCCTGACGGGGGCTTTGGTGACTGCGCCTGGCGGTCGGTTTCGGTCTTCGGCTGAACCTGCGGCCGGCAACCGGCATTGGCGCCCAGGCATTCCTTGGCTATGGTCCTTCGGCCTGGAGAAGCGGAGTCAGGCTCTGCAGGAGTGCAACCTGACAAGGAATATCCAGGTCGACGGTGCGCCGATGGTGCACGCCCTCGGTAGGAAACTGCCGAGGGTTTTTTGTTGCCATCGGACACCGGAGCCATGCCTTGGAAAACTCAACTTCGTTGCGCCAACGGCCGTGTCCTTGGGCTGTGCCTTTTTGGGCTGTGCCCTTGAGGCCGTGGTTCGCGTCTCTGCTTGCGGCTGTCGCATCATGTTCGAGTCGAACAGGCGATCATAAATGTCGCCCACGCACCTATCGGGGACTCTCGGGTGAGGTCCATGAAGATAGTAGAGCGTAGCCAGGTGACGAATCCAGTTGTGTTTCAAGAAGCGGCGGGTTCATTCATGGCAAGGGGAACTCCGGACGAGCCGGGCCCATGCTTTCGCGAGGAACTCCGCCGCCTACGCTTGCAGCGTAAAATACGCTGGCGCAACCACCGTTTACCGAGACACCGAAGCCGCTCGTGTCGCGGCCGCAGTCACGCCCACCCAATCCGGGCGGTACGCCGCTGCCGTTTTTCCACAGGCCCCACAAGGTCACCGCCAAGCTGCGGGCCACGTTGCGCCGCGTCAGCTTCGGTGACAGGCCTGTGTCAATCCACCTCCTGTGTTGGTCGGCGAACGGGTTGTCTCCCTGGGCGATCGCCGACTTGGCCGCACCAAGGATGGTACTTTTGAGCACACGATTAATGCATTTGGGCACCTGCAAACGTTCCGGCCCGTTGCCGCTGCGGCGCCGTTCCAGGCCAATGCCCAGGTATTTCCACAGCTTGGCCTTGCTGGCAAAGCGAAAGGGCGTGTCCAGCAACACATACAGGGTCGCGGCCCGCACCCAGCTAATGCCGGGCAGCGCGGTAAAACGTTCCACTACGTCCACTTTCTTGGCCAACTGCACCAGGCGTCGACGCCATTGGTCTTCAATCGTCACCATCAGGTCGTAACTTTGCCACAGCAGTTCGAGGTCTTGCCGCAAGGTTTCGCTCGCCGGTAGACGCTCGAGCAACGCCGGCCGCTGGTCCGCCTGGACGAAATCTTTCGCCTTGATGATGACGCCGTGCCGCCTGAGCAAACAGCGCACGCGATGGCCTTCGCCGACACGTTGGCTGACGCGCTGATGATACAGCGTCACGTGTTGTTTGAAAATCGCCTGGGCCAACGACTCCGTGTGGTGCACGGCTTTGACGTAGCCGCCGCGATAGAGCTGGGCCAGCTTTTCGGCATCCACGGGATCGTCCTTGTCACCATCCTCGGCGATAAGTCGATTACGGCGTGGCTCGCACACGGTCATCTCTTCCGCATACGAACGCAAGTTGCGCCACAACCAATCCGCCAAGGGTCCTTCCTCGATCACCAGCCGTCGAGGTTTCGGCACCCGCTCGAGCAGTTCGACCAGGTCGGGAATGTTGGTGGCACATCGGCCACGCTCCTTGAGCTTGCCGCGGTGATCGACGGCCGCCATCTCGCAAAACTGTCCATGGGTGTCCAGGCCAATAAAATAACATTGTTTCATCGGGGCCTCCATGCGTCGAGTTCGACTGGGGTTTACGCGCCGCCAGTATAACCCAACGACCAACATGGACGCCCCGTCTTCTTATACCTTCATCCAGAGCTGGACCGAGCTACTCGTGGATCTGCGACAGCGTGGCTTGACGATAGCTCCCAAGTTGGCAACGGGAGATGGCGCCATGGGTTTTTGGGGAGCGTTACGCACGGTCTACACGGAGACGCGGGAGCAACGCTGCTGGGTGCACAAGACAGCCAATGTGCTCAGCAAAATGCCCAAGAGCGTCCAGCCCCGAGCCAAGGCCGACCTGCACGAGATCTGGATGGCCGAGACCCGCGAGCAAGCGAACAAGGCGTTTGAGACCTTCCTGGCGAAATACCAGGCGAAGTACGATGGGGCTTGTGAATGTCTCCGCAAAGATCGAGAGCAGTTGCTGACGTTTTACGATTTCCCGGCGGAGCAATGGATACATTTGCGGACGACGAATCCGATCGAATCGACCTTTGCGACCATACGCCTACGCCACCGAAGAACCAAGGGCAATGGCACCAGGAAAACCAGCCTGGCCATGATGTTCAAGCTCGCCCAGGCGGCCCAGAAGAAATGGCACCGACTCCATGGTTCGGAGCGTTTGACTCTTCTTCTCCAGGGCAGGATTTTTGTGGATGGAGTGTTGCAGGACGCCGCTTAATTCCCAGATTCTGGAACACAACATTGACAATACCTTGCTCTGTTGAAATCCTGAGCTTGAATTTTCAGCTGCTAATAGCATGAGGTTGTGGGTTAGGACTCGAAGACGACATTCGTTGGCACGGGATGGATCGGATCGCCCGCGCAGGGCAGGGCCGAGCAGGCGTTTGTGACGCGAGAACGCGCTTTCGGCTTGCCAGCGTTGACCATACTTGCGGCGATGGAAGCGGCGTTTCATCTGTCGGCGATACTTGCTCTGGGGCCAACGCCGGCCTTGGTTGCGGCGATTGATGGGAATGACCGTCGAGCGGATGCCCAGATCCTGACGGCAGAGGCTGTGGTTGGCCTCGCTGTCATAAGCGGCATCCCCCAGCACCGTGTCCCAATGGACGCAAAAGCTGGATTGCTGCATTGCCGGCCTAAACTCCGGCGAGTCATTACTGGGGCCGATGCTAACGGTGGCAGAAGTGAAGAAATGGCTACCGGTGTCGCAGACCACCGTCAACTTGGTCCACGAACGAGCAGACTGATCCTTACCGGCGCGCGTGAAGTAATAGCGTGAGGCGTGCTGGGTATCCATGCCGGTGGCATCGACGGCGGCCTGGGGTTGCTCGCCGATCAGGCCGCACTCTTGAGCGCGCACCGTGGCACAGACGTTAAGGAAAAACGCCTCCCCTTTTTTAACAGCCGCGAGGCGGCCTTGCAGAGTGTGGAGTAGTGCGGGAGTTTGTCTTCCTTCAAATCGAGGTCCTCGCGGAGTTCGCGAAAATCCTTGAGCAGGAAGACGAGACCGCGGTAATCGGTCTTGCAAAACGTTTTGAGAACGAGCAAGGCAAACAATTGATGCTGGGTGAAATCGGTCCTGGAGAACTTCGAGGAATATTCCGGCATGGCTTCCTTGGCCAGGCGGTACGCCGCCCGAGCCACGGCACGGGGCGACTTGGTCATAGGTCGTGTGGTTTGAGTAGTCATAGTACATAGTTAGATACCGCAGCTGCGGGTTGGATTCAGGATTTCAACAGAGCAACAATACCTCAAAGCTCCTGATGTGGTGACAGAATTGGCTGGGATGAAACCATCGAGCCGTGAGCATCCTCCGGCCATTCTTTGGCCCGGATATCCTTGTGATAAGCGGTCAAGCCGCAGGATGTACCAAAACCTCATATCAAAAGCCGGAGGGAACCAAACTCCAAAAAGAGGTCAAAGCCTCAGGGACCAGTTCCCAATTAGTTTAGTTAACAGGCCGGTACCTCTCGGGCGCGAGAGGGAACGGGTAGTGGCTACGGTGCAGGAAATCCGCACGCTCGTGGACATGATCGACCGCGGGGACGGGCAGGCCGACGGCAAGTACGAAGGCGAGATGCTGCCGAAGGCTTGATTTACTCAGCGCGAGCCGAGCGACGTAAACCGCCGGCGCGGTAGGGAGAATGACATGCTAATCGCGATGACGGGGGCGACTGGCTTCTTGGGGCGCCATATGCGCGAAAAATCGCTCAGTCCGGCCATCGGCTGCGTTGCTGGTTTCGCCCCCAGAGCGACCGGGGCGGCTTCGACGATCTTACAGAAGCCATCGAGTGGCTGCCGGGTGAACTGAATAACCTTGCAGCAACGCAGCAACTGGTCCGCGGAGCGGATGCACTCGTCCACGCCGCCGTCCAGTGGGGAGGTCCCCGCCATCCGGAGGCCGTCGGCACCAACCTCAGCGGATCGCTGCAACTTTTCCAGGCTGCCTTGGCAGCGGGCGTGCGGCGTTGCGTGTTTATCTCCTCGTGCGCCGTGCATGACGTGATCCTCGGCGATCGGCCACTGGACGAAGCGCACCCGCTGTGGCCCAGGACTCACTACGGGGCCCTCAAGGCGGCTCTTGAGGCGTTCGTTCACAGCTATGGCCTGGGCCAGGGTTGGCCGATTTGTGCCCTGCGGCCGCCCAGCGTTTACGGCCTGGCTCACCCGCCCGCCGCCAGCCGCTGGTACGATATTGTCGGGAAAGTGTTGCGCGGCGAGCCCATCGCGTCCGCCAAGGGGGACAAGGTGGTCCACGCCACGGACGTGGCTTGTGCCGTCGAACTGTTGCTTGCCGCCGATGCCACGGTTATCACGGGTCAGACGTACAGCTGTTATGACATCTACGTCGCCGAGCAGGAGGTGGCGCGGATCGTGTGCGCATTGACTGGGAGCAAGAGTGACATCGCCGACCTCAACCGTGGTCCTCAGAACCAGATCGCCACCGGCAAGTTACGAGCGTTGGGCATGACTTTCGGCGGTGCGCCGCTCTGCGCCACACTGTCCAGGAACTAGTCGAGGCGCACGGCAAGACGAGTTACCTTGACTCCTCGATCTTTCCGAGTTCCCAGGTACGGTAGCATTGAAGTGCGTGTAGCATGCGCTCAGACAGGTAGCTGGTTCAAATGGTCCGCGAGCCTCATTGCCAACGCCACGATTGTCAACGTCGGGTTGGCATGCCCGGACGTCGGGAACACCGCGGAGCTTGCCACGAAAAGGTTATCGACCGAGTGCAGCCGCAAATCTGGATTGACGATCCCATCGTCCTGGGTCCGTGACATGCGCAGCGCCCATATGGTGTTCGCTCGGTTGCAGGCAATTCGGACTGCCGTCCAGGGTCCAATGCTCGGGTCCTCCGCTCAGGTCCGTGGTAATCTCGAACTTCGCGCCGCCATCGCGGGCCAACATGTGCTGCCGGCACAAATCAAGTCCCTCACGGACTGTCCGCTTATCCTGTTCGAGCAAATTCCAATCCAGGCGGACGACCGGTTGATCGAACATCGGGTCACTGACTTCTGGGTCCAGTGTGATCGTACTGTTCTCGTTGGGGACCTGCTCCCAAGCAATTTCAATCTGCGTAAAAGTCGACGATCGAAAACGGAGTATCAGGCGGAAATTGCCGATCATCTTCGCGGTCATTACCTCGGGCTTCGGCGCCAGGGTTCCCCAGGCATCAAATTGGCACGATTCGGGCGAAACCTCGTCGTCATTGCTCATTCCGGCCGGTTGAAGCTTGTGGTCGGCTGTTAGGCGGCGCGGCACGCTTACCCGCCTCCCGAGGTAGAAATTCGTGAAATGCGCATGCACCCGGTCGGAAAAGGTCACGGCCGCGGCGTGGTTGATCCAAGGGTGGAGCATGAACCCGCGGCCGAGCTGCCCCTTCGCGTTGTCGCCAAGGCCCCCCGATAGCTTCAGTAGCCGAACCACTTCGATGCCACCCTGGGCCAGAACATAGGACCGGGACATGACATGGAACCGTTGGTTGGGCCGGCCGGCCGCGATCGAGGCGCATTCGAGTGCGGTCACATGGCGGATGTCGTCGGTTACCCGGAGTTTCAGCGCATTGGCATTGAAAAGCACGGTGATGTTCTTCGCGGCTTCGAGGGCCGAGCCGAACTGCTTCCGAAAATGGCTTATTTTGTCGTTGTCTTGACGGTGGAAAATCGCGTTTTGGAGCGAATCGCCCGGCAGGGACGGAAAGGGCGCGCCGTGCATGGCGGCGGCCCAGAATTCAATGTCGTCATAATTGAATGGGCCAAAATGCCCGGTGTCATTCGCGTCCGGATAATAGCGATTGAGCTCGGCAATATCGAGTGGCCATGACGCGTCCCGGTAGCCGGGCCGCGGTTTCAGGTCGGCCTCATCAAGGGGACGCGTCCAGTATTTGAATTTGTTGGTCGAGCCTCCGTACATGCGCAGCCGAGAGCGCGTGAGATAATTGGGATCGACCTGCTTCATGAACGGGCCCAACACACCTTGGTACATGGCCTCATCGGCAGGTGACTGGACCGAAGCCGACGGAGATCCACTCGTGATCAGCAGGACCTTTTTGGTGCTGGGTATTAGCCGCGCTGCCAGTGCGATGCCCGCGGCGCCCGCGCCGACGATGCAGATATCGAATGCACGCAAAGTCTCCTCACTGGGAACTTGGTTCGCATCCAAATACATGCCGGCTTATATCCTTCAACTCTGCGCCGCGGCTTTCAATCGACCGATCGTTTGCCTTGGCCCCGGATGCCCACGCTACCCCCTACTAGAAGGTAGATGCAGCCAACAACCAGGCAGAGCGCGCTGAAATCAACTAATCTCTGGAGCGTCATCGCGAGAAGGCCAAGGGAACCACAAAGAAGATGCGGGTCAAGGACAGGCCGCTTGCGAATGACTTCGTGTCTGACCAGGAGTTTGACCGGTTGTTGGCCGCGTGGTTCGGCGATATGGCTCGCGTTCTGGAACCAGGCCGTTGCTTTTACATCTGGGGCGGCTACGCCAACGTGGCCAACTATCCGCCCGTACTGAAGGCGACGGGCATGTACTACTCGCAAGCAATCATCTGGAACAAGCTGCATCCGGTGCTGACCAGGAAGGACTACATGGGCGCGCACGAGTGGTGTTTTTACGGATGGAAAGAAGGGGCTGGACATAAATACTTCGGTCCGAACAACGCCACCGACCTCTGGGAGATTAAGAAGGTCAATCCCCAGTCGATGGTTCACTTCACCGAAAAGCCAGTCGAGTTGGCCGAGCGGGCTATCCAGTATTAGTCCCATCCCGGTGAAAACATTTTGGATTTGTTTGGGGGATCGGGCTCCACCCTCATCGCGGCGGAACGGACCAATCGCAAGGCGTTCTTGATACCAGCAAGGCAAGAAAGGGGACAAGTTGGGGACGTGCTGTTCGATTGATCCAGGAGATCGACGAACAATGGCACAACGAACGAGTCGCGTCAGGCGTGTCGTCCGGGGAAGGAGTGATTTGGGCGGTGAGAAACCCGATCACAAAAAATGAACGCATCCGCGAGAAAGGCGAGGTTCGATACGAAGAAGTGGAAGCCGACCCCGGAATCGAAGACAAGAGACTTCTCGTTTATGAACCTGAATTCGCCAACGTTTTAAAGCAAACTGAACGTACCGGTAACACTGCGAGCGTGGTTTTACGGCAAGCATGGGACGGCTGCAAAGTGCTGAGTACCAATCTTACTTTTTCATGGCCGGATAATCCTGCCAGAGCCAGACGAGCGCATCGGGCAGGGTCTGATTGGTCACCTTGCCGTCGGTATGGCCGGCGTTCAAGGCGTAGGCAAGCCGATAGTGATAGCCTTTATTCTTGAGGACTTCCGCCATATTCTTGTTGGCGATCACCCAGTTGCGAAATCCGGCCGCATCGGTTTTGGCGCCGTTGTCATTTTCCGATACGTGCAGCCACACGCGAAGCGGTTTTTTCTCGGACTTGGGGATCAGGTTTTCATGATACTCCCAGGCGCCGTGCGGCACCTCGGCATTGGCCTGCAATTTGACAAAGGTCCCAGAGTAACTCAGCACGCGATGGTACCACTCCGGATGAAACCAGGCCATCGTGAAGGCAGCCACTCCGCCCGAACTGCCGCCCATGGTCGCCCGGCCCTCGGGATCCTTGGTGAGTGCGACGTTGCACTCCTTCTCCACACGGGGGAGCACTTCCGTCTCGATGAATTCAGCGTATTTCCCGGACACGGTATCGTATTCGACGCTGCGGCTGCCACCGCCGTTGGCCACAAAGACCGCCACCATGACGGGCAGGCGTTTGTCGTTAATCATGTTGTCGAGGATCGTGGGAAGGATGTTTTTGTAGCTCGCATCTTGAATGACGCTAAAAGGAGCCGGCGTCCCCGGCACATATTGACTGGGAATATAAACCGACACATTGCGGGTCTCGGCGGGGGCTTTCTTAAAGCCGGTGGGATTAAAAGGATAGACCTTGCTCTCCTTGTTGTTGATGACGAAGCTCTTCACGGCCCCCTTGGGCACGTCCGAGCTCGCCTTCAACTCGGGCGCAGGCGTGTACTTTGGCCCAATCGTGATACTGCCATCGGCAAGTGGGCCAATGGACGACTCTTTCGCGGGCACTGCGGGCTGTTGCTCCTTGGCTTTATCTTGAGCAGGCGCCGTGCTCCACCCGCAAACGACAAGGACAAACGCAGCGACGCAGGCGAATCTGGCGATGTTTTTCATATTTTTATCTCCGACAAATGAGAATTGCACACGATGTTAACGCTTCGCGAATCCCCAGGTCCGTGCAAAACGGTTCAGAGCCGCCCGCGATATTTTCGTTGCCAGCCAGGTCTTTGACCCGAATGCGAATGAAAATCCGGATAGGCAAACCGTCTGGTAGTTCCCAATCATATTTACCAGTATTCGGCTGTTCGACTTTAATGGGATACCAAGGGCCCTCCTTCTTCTCCGCAAACTCCAAATTGACTGGAGTTAAGCGGAGGTTTTTGTCAGACGCTAGCCACGTGATGGTCAATTGATTGGCTTTTTGCCGATCGGGGAGCGGCGGCAGTTGGTATTTCAGATCTGGTAGCCTTGGCGGGGTGGCCCTAATGGGCGTCACGTTGACCGGATTTTCGCTCAGGTGGGCCACTGGCAGGATCGCCTGGTTAAACATATGCGCTTACTTGCCAACAACGTCGCCAACCACATCGCCGGCCTTCTGCGCGTTGGGCGGCGGAATGTAAATTTTGCCCTGCGTGCATCGCCGGTCCTCGCTACAGCCGGCAATGAAGGCAAAGCCAAACCACGAGGCCACCGCTAGGACCATTCGCCTCGCAAAACGTCGTAGTCGCAGTGAACGGCCCTCGGGACAATCGCGGGTGATGACCTTGCCGTCGCGCCGGCGGTACAGCCGCACGCACACTGACTTGGCGTTGAGCAACTCGACAGCCTCGGCCGCAGTCGTGGCCGACAAGTCGTAAACCGGCTGGTCGCACAGCGAGCAGTGCCGCTCGCGGTCGTTCCCCGACATTTGATCCCAGGCAGCTGGGCACGGGCTGGCGACGCGGATGTCGTTAAGTACACTCAGGGACCGTCGCACCACGCTACCTCCGCTGAAGTTATTTTCTGATTCTGACCAAATTGCAATAATAGTAGGTGGTTACGGCAGGCTTGTCAATGTCCGCATTTGGCACGACCGCTCTAGGCAATTTGCCACCACGCGTGACGTAGGTCCGCCAAAAAAGAGGGCCGCGCTCGCGTGCTGGTAGAGGGAGAGGCGGCAGTTGGTCTTTCAGATTTGGTAGCGTTGGCGGGGTGGCACCGCCTGGCCTCGCACCCCCAGAATCTCGCCCACGCAGCGCAAAAACGCAGCCTGAAAAAGGCTACAAATGCCCCGAAAATGGCCTGTTTTAAAAAGTGTCACACCCTTTTTACCTATTTTTGATACAAACCTAAATACGCCAAATATTTACGTCATTTGGAAAAGCTGAAAAACGCCGATTTTGACCGCGTTTGACCGCTTTTTTGGACACAGCGGTCCCCCTCGGGCTCCCGAGAGTGCGGGAGCGGAAAGCTCTCGCCACCGGGGTTAACAGATGGGGACAGAGTCCTGATGCGAATGGCACGGCCCGACGGTTTTGGTTTATACCGACATTTGCGATTGGAGCGATTGAGTGTCAGTCTAAGCCACTTGCGTTTGGACCGAGTCGGTGAAGCGTATCTATCCATTTAGCTTTATACGCCACAACATCGTTTGCCTTAACGCCAAATTCCATCTTCCTCGTGCCGAGGACGCCCTTTTCCTCGCTGAGCTCCACACCTGATCGTTCGAAGTAAAATTCTAGTGTCGGTCGCGGTCCCACAACCTTCAAATCTTGAAGTCCAGATTCTAGCTCTCTTAGTGCCTTTTCTAATTCGTTCCACGTAGCGTGTCGGTTTCCTTCGTGTGCCAATTCGTTTCTAAGACTTCGCGTTTCATGAAGTTCGGCGCCGTTTGAGACGAGATTCCGATCCACGAGAAAACGAATCCGGCCATTTAGGTCGTCTTTGTAACCCTTCACGAGCCCGCCATGCTTGGTGCCTATTGTATCCGCTATCGCCTCATCGAATACCGCAACTGCCTTAATGAGCATAATCGACGGTAAGACATCTTCTAGCAGCGGATTCCGAAGTGACCTGGTCGGCAGAATCAAGCGATATACATCGTGATAATGCGTGACAGTTTGCCACTCTAGCAGCGTCCGGAACCAAGCGTTCGGAATGTCCATCGGAGTTCGCTTTCCTGCAATGAGCAACAAACGGCAAAGTAGAAGGTCGAGGTAGGCCGTCCGCGCCTCATAACCACTTTTCACGCGTCCGCGCCCTCCTTGTGGGGAACGAGCACCGTTGCGCCGCATTTGGGGCACTTGATTTTTTTTCCCGCCGCAGCTGCTTTGATCCTTAGATTCTTGCTGCAGGCGGTGCAGGCGAACGTCACAGCGTGCACTTCGGCCGACTCGCTGTCAGGGACTTTTCGCACCGAAGTCTTTTGGGCACCGCGGCGACGGCGGACGAGGAAAAACCAACCTATAGGGATCGCGATGAGCATGACAATCATACCCGCAACCAGCAACAGTGCTCCTCTACCCCGTTCCAGCGGGGAAGCGACTGATTGGGAAAGGGCAGGCTTGGAAGCGACACGATCCGAAGTGACGGCGGATCTCACGTTCTCGTGGCGGACACGAAGGTCTACGAGGCGCGCGTCCACCGCATATCCCGGTTTGTTGCCGTCCGTTACCTGATATCTCAGGTTTACGATATCGTCGGTGCCGAAGTCCTCCTTTTCAAATATCGTCATGAACTCTTTGCCCGGTCCCTCGGAGACCTGGCAGCGAGCGCTGGAGCCGTCGCGCACCAGGCGCAACTGTCCACTATGCGCGTCCGTGCGCACTTGGGGACCCTGCCAATCGTTTGCATTTTTGGTCCAGTACTCAGCCATGAAAACGCTCCTGGGGTCCGGACGCAAGACGCGGCTTATCTTGAGGAATTTATCTAGGTTGTCGGTCGTGGCTGCATTAAGACAGATGCCGACACCAAAGCCGTCGCTGGGCATGTCCGCGGCAAGCAGTTCATAGGTGCCGGTAATTTCGAAATCGCCCTTGATGACAAACAACGCAGCGATTTGCACAGGTTGATGCACCTTGCGCGTTGCCGGCAGCGTAATGCGGAGGCCCGCCTCCTCTGACTTGACCACAGCATTTAGCTCCGGCCCCAGTAAACGAAACTCAGGGCGCATGGGCACCTTGCCGCGGAAGTCCTGATATATTTCCGTGGCCAGCGTTTGCTGTACGATCGGCGAGTCCGCTTGTTGTGGCGTGTCTTGAAAGAACACGGTGTAGGCCAATAGGGCGAATGCCGACACGCACACCGCCAGGCATCCGACAAAGAGCAGTACGCGACGACGTTTCGGGATGTTAAGGGCGCTTGCCGTTTTAACAATAGCGAGCTCCAGGTCGGCCACGTTACGCGGCTGCCGCAGATGCGCGAGCAAGTCTTCCAGAACACCGGCTAGCTCGGCAGCCTGTTGAAAGCGCTTGCCCGGATCCTTCTGCATGAGCTTTGAGATGATCGCTTCCAGCGACGCGGGAATACGAGGGTTCAAGTGCCGGACTGGTGAAGGTACGTCATCGCAAACCTGCCGCAAAATCGGCAGAGCGGATAAAGCGCGAAACGGCGGCTTCCCCGTGCACAGCGCATACAGGACGCTGCCGAGGCTGAAAAGATCGGCGCGGTGGTCCAAGGTCTCGCCGCGGGCTTGCTCCGGGGCCATGTATTCGGGTGTGCCCAGCACTTCGCCATTCTGGGTCACCTGGACGTCGTCCGCCATGCGCGCCAATCCGAAGTCGGTGATCTTTACTCGAAATTGACCTCGAATCTCCAGCAGCAAATTGGCGGGCTTGATGTCTCTGTGAATCAACCCCTGAAAATGGGCCGCCGCCAGGCCTGTCGCTGTCTGCGCCGCGATCTCGACGATTTCCGTCACCTCCAACGGCCCCCGGCGGTCGAGACACTCCTGGAGCGATTCGCCTTCGATATGCTGCATGATCAGGTACGGAATGCCGGCATTCTCTTGAACGCCGTACACGGTGACAATGTGATCGTGGACGACCGCTGCAGCCGCCCGTCCCTCGCGCACGAAACGACGGCGGGCGGTGATGCTGGCGGCCAGCCTCGGACTGAGAACCTTGATGGCGACAACGCGGTTCAAGGCGGGATCCCTTGCCCTCAGCACTACTCCCATGCCACCGCGGCCGATTTGCTCGAGGACTTCGTACGGGCCAACCAAGCCGAGCACGCCGGACTTGTCGGCAGGGGTCAGGAACGAGAGGTCCTCCTCATCGGCGACAAAAAAATCTTCATCCTTCAAGCGCCGCACGGTGTCGTGCAGCGCCGCTTCGTGACGTGTATGCTGGGCCAAGCCGGTCGAAGTCATTTGCCAGGCTTCCGCATCGCCCGCCAGTCTGTCCAGCGTGTCAGGGCAAGTTTTGCAGGATTCCAGATGCGCCAGTAGCTCCGAGTCCTGCTCCACCTCACGCTCGTCGAGAAGTGCCTGCAACGTGTGGAGGTCGGGACAATCAACGCTGGCTAAATCAATTTCGTGCATGGACTTTCCCAGTTAAGCCTGTCTACCAACTGACCCATGGCGATATTTCCTTCATCCTACATTTCACGGATGAGCGCGCGCAGACGCGCCATCACACGGCTCCGGGCGAGATAGACGGCGGCAACGGTCAGTCCGAGTTCCTCGGCCGCTTCTTTCCCCGTTTTTCCTTCCACGGCGGTCATGTGAAATGCCTCCCACGTGGAAGCCAGGATCGTGGGGCGAATCTGCTCGGCAGCCCAGGCAAAGAGGTTGGCCTGGTAAGCGCGTTCCCACTCGGCCGGCTCATCCGCCTCTGACGCCGGGTGATTCTCAAGCATGCGCTGCACGCTGGAGTTGCCGGTGCCCTGCGCCAGGTGTTGAGGCCGATCGAAGAAATCGCGCAGTTTGTTCCGCACGATCGTGAACAGCCAACCGCGAAAAGAACTTTCTCCCGCTATGTACTCGATGCTCCCCACGTGAACCGCCACCTGGCACAGGCTGATCTGCGTCAAATCCGCCGCATCCGCATCCTGCAGACCACGCTTGCGGAAGTATCCATAGATGAACGGCGCATACAGGTCCACAAACTGCGCCCAGGCCTGAAAATCCTGCTGGTTGCGCAGGCCGCATGAGGAGGCTAGGCCGTGTCGTCGGAACTTCCGGCATTCCTGACTTCTCCACAAACAAGAACGGAGCCAAGCGGCGATTCTATCGCGCAGAACAAAAATTGTTATTTTTCATGGGGCTGCACAAGAAATACACTCAAGATTTAGGGCTTCGGCCGGCCTGTCGGAATGTCGGCGATCCATGCCATTTCGCGGGGGATGCGCCCGAAAAAGGAGTGACGCGGCATCCAGGGAACGGCACCCGCCATCTCCAGGCAGTCCGTGAGGCATACGCGGGCGCAATCCTCGCAGCCAGCGCATACTGTCTCGTTCAGGACCGGCATTTCCTGCCGCACCCAGCTAGGCTTCGCCGATATCGGTTTCGTTCGTGTCCTTCACGCCGAGCGCTTTTCGCCATTGCCAAACGGTGTTGTAGCCGACGCCCCACCAATACTGGATGGCAATGCTGGACTCGCGGGACTGGCGAAACAACAAACACATCGAGTCCAACGTACTTTATTCGATCCCAACCGAGCTGATAGGCAGCCGTCAGCAAATTCTCGACATTGTCGAGGACCTCAAAACAGAACTCTTGCGTGAGTACAATTTCGTTTTCCTTGTTGATGGACAGCGACTTCGTCTTCGCGACGAGATTCCGGACATCTGCGTTTTCTGTCTTCACCTTTCGCCCGGCGTGCGCACACACATTGCGGATCTGCCCATGCTTCACAGCGGCATCCCACAACTCGTCATTCGGAATCTCTACGTCGCATAACTTCTTGAGGAAATTCCTCGCGGCCTTGATGCCCTTGTCCGCGAGCTCAGCAGGGTCGAGTTTAATGTCCAGTTTGCCCCCCACGAAGCGCGCGATCCCGAACAATGGTTTTCAAGCAGCGCGTATGTCGCGACGAATGTGTTCTGGAGTGTAAAGGCCGGGAAGTGTTCGACGTAAAGTGTCTCCGCTTCCTTATAGTCGCCGCCGATTTGTTCATCCGGACCTTCGGCTATGGTCCAACATTCGTCAAGGAAATGCGTAAGAAGGCCAGTCTCGCGAACATGCCAGTGATATTCTACACCGCCAGCTATCGAGTACCTGATGCGAAGAAACTCGCCCAGGAATGCGGCGTTTCGCAAATCATGCACAAACCTGCGAAGCCGGAAGACGTTCTTGACGCGGTCAATGCGGCGCTGGGTTTGTCAATCATGTCGCCGCAACGGCGTAGTACGCTTATTGACGCCGAGATGCTCCGCTTGGCTGCCCTCACCGAACTCGGGCTGGATTTGGTCAAGGAGACCAGGCCGACCAAATTGCTGCAAAAGTTCCTGCAGGCCGTCCGGTTCATCTTGAACTCGACGGGGGCCGGCGCGATTGTTACCGATGCGAAAGCACCCACCGGCTGCTACGCCGCCCTGACGCACAAGAGCGCCGACCTGTCTGGCCCGCCTGATCCACACTCGGCGGCTGACGTTCTTGGGCAACTCACCAATTGGCAGCCGATGGCCCGGCTTACCAACCCCGCCATCGAACCGGCCGTTCTGGGCCTGGCTGAGCCGATCCGCAATTTACTGGTGGCGGCCATCTCCCTGCCAGAGCGCACGTTGGGAACCGCCTGGCTCTATGTGACCGACAAGAACGACAATGCGGATTTTACGCGCGAAGACGAACGGTTGACGGTGACGCTCGCCACGCAACTCGCCGTCACGTTTGAGAACGCACGTTTACATGCCGAGGCGAGTTCCCGCACCGAAGAATTGCAGGAGGAGATCGTCGAACGCAAACGCGCCGAAGATCAGCTTCTCGTGCAAACCACCGCACTGACATCCGCGGCCAACAGTGTCGTTATCGCCGACAGTCAGGGCAATGCAATGTGGATCAATCCCGCCTTCACGCGCATGACCGGCTTCACGGAAGCCGACGTTATCGGCCAAAACCTGCGCTTCCTCAAGTCGGGGAAGCACGACCGCGCTTTTTATCAGCACCTCTGGAAAACCATCCGCTCTGGCCAGGTATGGGCCGGCGAAATGATCAATCGGCGCAAAGACGGCAGCCTGTACACGGAGGAGCAAACGATAACTCCAGTGGTCGACGAGCAGGGAAACATCACGCGTTTCATCGCCGTCAAACAGGATGTCACCGAGCGCAAGCGGATTGAAGCGGAGCGGGATCGCATCTTTGAGCAATCCCTCAATCTCCTGTGCATCGGCGGGTTCGACGGCTTTTTCAAGCGTCTCAACCCCGCCTGGGAATCAACACTCGGTTTCTCGCGCGAAGAGTTACTCGCCAAACCATTCATCAACTTTATTCATCCGGAGGATCATGCGGGGGTCGCGGCCGAAATTCAGAAGCTCACCGCCGGGCAAAAGACGTTGTCCGTTACTCTGCGGCTGCGCTGCAAGGATGGCACCTACAAGTCGATCCTGTGGAACGCCACGCCGTTTCTGGACCAGGAGTCCTTTTACGCGACGGGGCAGGACATTACTGAGCGTAAAAAACTGGAGGATCAGTACCGCAGGGCCCAGGAACGCCTTCACCACGTGATCACGTCCAGTCCGGCCGTGCTCTTCACGCTGGCGCGGGACACGGAACTCCCTACCCCTATTTGGATGAGCGAAAACGTTCACGCACTGCTCGGTTACTCCGCCGAGGAGACGCTGGATGTCAGCTGGTGGCCGAATCATGTCCATGCCGATGACCGCGACGAGGTGGGCGCCAAAATACGCCAGCAGATCGCGACGCATGGCCACGCGATCAACGAGTATCGCATCCGCCACAAGAATGGGACCTATCGCTGGATTCGCAGCGAAAAGCGGCTGCTGCACGACGCCGTTGGCCAGCCGACGGAGATCATCGGCTCGTGGTCCGACGTGACCGACCGCAAAATCGCCGAGGAGAAAGAGCTTGCGGCCCAACGGCGTTTGCAAACGGTTGTCGCCTCCAGTCCGGCCGTGCTTTTCACGCTTGCGCTGGAAAATGACCAGATTCACGGCATCACCTGGATGAGCGACAATATTCTCAGCATGCTCGACTATCCAGCAACCGAAACGCTGGGTGCCGATTGGTGGTTGAGCCACATTCATCCGGACGACCGTCAATCCATTAGCGGCGCGGTACACCAGAATCTCTTTGCCACAGGAGTCTCCACCAACGAGTATCGTCTTCAACACCACGACGGCAACTATCGCTGGATTCGCGACGAACTGCGCCTGCTGCATGATGCTGCCGGCAAACCGGTCGAAGCCGTCGGTTCCATGTCCGACATTACCGAACACAAGCAACTTGAAGAACAATACCGCCAGGCACAAAAAATGGAAGCTATAGGCAAACTCGCCGGTGGCGTGGCGCATGACTTCAACAACCTGCTCACCGTCATCATGGGCTACAGTGAGATTTATCTTCAAAAGCTGCGGCCTGACGATCCGCTCCGCCTGCCGCTCAGCGAAATACGCAAGGCCGGCGAGCGCGCCGCCGGGCTGACGCGCCAGCTGTTGGCATTCAGCCGCAAGCAGGTTCTCGCCCCCGTCGTGCTCGATTTGAACACAATTATCGCCGACGTGGACAAAATGTTGCGCCGGCTGATCGGCGAGGATGTGACCCTGGACACCAAACTGGCGGCCGACCTGTGGAAAGTAAAAGCGGATCCCGGGCAGATGGAACAGGTCATCATGAATATCCTCGTCAATGCGCGCGACGCGATGCCGCAAGGTGGAAAGATCCTCATGGAGACGAAGAACGTTGATCTCGACAATGGCTACGCTCAGACGCACGCCGACGCGAAACGGGGCGACCACGTTCTGCTGGCGATTTCCGACACGGGATGCGGCATGGATGCAGCGGTTCAGGCGCGGATCTTCGAGCCCTTTTTCACCACCAAAGGCCCGACCAAAGGAACCGGGCTCGGGCTGGCAACCGTATTCGGCATCGTCAAACAGAGCGGCGGGCATATCGAAGTATACAGCGAAGTTGGCCAGGGCACGACCTTCAAGGTCTACCTGCCTCGTGACAAGAGCGGCAACCCGATTGATACGTCGCCGAGAATCAGAGAACCGGTGCGCGGAGGCAAAGAAACCATCTTGCTGGTCGAGGACGAGGAAGGGGTTCGCGCATTGGCCAAGGTCGTGTTGCAAGAACACGGCTACACGGTGCTTGATGCAAATCACGGCGGCGACGCACTCATGATTTGCGAAACTCGGTCCCAACCGATTGACCTGATGATCACCGATGTGGTCATGCCACATTTTAGCGGCCGACAGTTGGCGGAACGGCTGGCAACGCGTCAGCCGACGATGAAAGTTTTGTTCATGTCCGGCTACACCGACGATGCCATCGTTCACCACGGCGTTCTCGAATCGGGTATGCCTTTCTTGCAAAAGCCGTTCGCAACAGAAGCACTTGCTCGCAAGGTGCGCGAGGTGCTCGATACGACGCCCATTAAGCGGAAGGAACGACCTTGATGTCAAATAAGGAATTTCAGGCTGGCCCGTCGACTGAGGTCTATGAACCGAGTCAAACGCTGCTCAAAGATCTCTTCATGAAGTCGATAGTCCTTGAAGAGGATTGGGAGAATCTGCCCGCTACGATCCGTGATGTACTTGGCCGGGAGGTCGCTCCGAGCAAACTTCTGGCCGGACTGGTGGAGCACCGGCTGCTCACGGACTACCAGGCGGCGCGCATCGGCTCGGGGCAGATGGGCGGCTTAATCCTGGGAAATTACCGAGTGCTGGAGCGCGTCGGCGCCGGGGCCATGGGGGTCGTCTTCAAGGCGGAACACTTGCTCATGCGCCGCCTGGCCGCTATCAAGGTCCTGCCGGTGCCCTTGGAGCAAGCCAATCCCGTGCTCACACGCTTTGTATCCGAAATGCGCGCTGTTGCCAAATTGCAGCACCCCAACATCGTCGCGGCTTTCGAGGCAGGCCAGACCTCTGGCACGGATAACGATTTTTCCAATTTGTATTACTTCGTGATGGAATTCGTACCCGGAATGGACCTGGAACAATATGTCAGGCTCCACGGTCCAATTCCGGCAACCAAGGTTTGCGACCTGAGCTATCAAATTGCCAGTGCTCTGGCCGAAGCGCATCGCAAGAATCTGGTTCATCGTGACATTAAGCCATCGAATATTCTGCTCACACCGGAAGGCGAAGCCAAACTAACCGATTTCGGTCTCGCTCGGCAGTTTCAGCAAAGACACCTGACGCAGCCTGGGACAGCTCTTGGCACCGTCGACTACATGGCGCCGGAACAAGCTCTCGATGCCAGTTCGGTGGACATTCGAGCCGACATTTACAGCCTGGGTGCGACGATGTACTGGTGCCTCACCGGGCAAGCGCCGTTTCGCTCATCAGAGAACCTGGCGCGGGCCCTGGTAAATCGACAGAGCGCGCGACCGCCGTCGCCGCGTAAATTGTGTTCCGAGATTCCCGCGGACCTCGATGCTATCGTTGTCAAATGCATGGCGACTCGGCCTCAGGACCGCTTTGCTGATCCCCAGGCAATGATGGAGACGCTTATGGGATATCTCAAGTCGGCATCACTGCTTGGGACCCAGTCATCGAACGTTCTCAAAGCGAAGTTGGAAAGCGAGCCATTAAGTCAAAGGGAAAACGCAAAACGCCAAGCACCATCGGTCCTGATTGTCGATGACGATCCTTCCATTCGCCTTATGGTCCGACTGTTGATGGAGGACGACGACTACATTTGCCAAGAAGCCAACGATGGTCTGCTCGCACTGGAGGCTCTAAAAGCTCAGCCCGCCGATCTCGTTGTCATGGACGTGGACATGCCAAACCTCGGCGGCGTGGAAACACTTGAGAGGATTCGGAGAAATCCACCGTGCCCGAACATCAAGGTCATCCTAATGTCCGGCAAAGTTTCCCCGGACCAGATGGCCCAACTTCTCTCTGTCGGGGCCGATGATTTCATCACCAAGCCCCCCAGCATGGTTCAGATGCGAGCACGGGCGAAGGCTATCCTCACTCTGAAGGAAGCGCAAGATCGTGGTGATCGCTTGACGACCAAGCTCTACGCCTTGAATGCGCAGCTTGAGCAAAAACTTACAAGCAAATTAGACAATCTCACTGCAGCTCGCAACGACCTTGTCCTGGCATTGGCGGACCTGAGTACTCTTCGATGCGGCCAACCGGAGGGACATCTCGTTCGAATGCCGAAATATTGCCGTTGCCTGGCAGAAGAGGCCTCTAGCTTGCCTGCTTTCGCGGAGCAGATCAATGGACAGTTCATAGGTCTTTTGGAGTGTTGCGCGCCGCTCCACGACATCGGGGAGGTGGCCTTACCCGACTATGTCCTGCAAAAGCCGGACAAGTTAGATCAAGATGAACGGTTGCTGATCCATACCCACACGATCATAGGCGCGGAGCTCTTGGAAAAAGTCGTCCAGCGGAATCCTTCAGCATTGGTATTTCTGCACATGGGTATCGACATTACCCGCCACCACCACGAGCGCTTCGATGGCAATGGCTATCCGGACAAGCTCGCCGGCAACGCCATTCCGCTATCAGCCCGGATGGTCGCTATCGCGGGTGTCTATGACGCCTTGCGATCCCGCCGGCTTCACCGGCCCGGCACTCTCCCATTCCGTGGCAATGGACATAATCAACGACCAGCAAAGGCCAATTCGATCCCGCCCTATTGCAAGTCTTCGCACGTTGTGCTGATCGGTTTGACCGGATCTTCCACGGCTGATTGTAAGAACCGACTGAGATACCAAAAATCGAACATGTGGATTCTGAATCAGTGCGTGCAGAAGAATGTGCTGCGTCACCATAGCCGCATTTCGCCAGGCGATCCAAAGCAAGCCGGCATACACGGTAGCCATGTAATCTAGGATTTAGTCGTATCGTGCGACACGGCCAATGCTCATTTGGTTGGAGCACTCGCCAGGCCGGTCTGGGTATACCTTTCATATGCCGCGGACTGGCGATGGCTTCTCGACCGCGCAGACAGTCCTGGGTAGCCAACAAATCGCTGCCGGCACTTGGCAGGCGCGCTTCCAGTCGATCCGGCAACAATCGCAGTGGCGTTTGCAGAATTGATGGCGCCGGCATTATTTAAGAAACGTTGCTTCTCGCCGCTAGGCCCTGAAAAAGCCGAAATGGTTTTTCATCGGAAATCTAAACGGCAATCGAAGAAGCGCATCAGCGGCGTGCCCGAACACCGTGTCTCACCGCGCCGTGAGACACGGGCAAAAATGCCATTTAAGTTATGACATTCAAATGGGTTCCGTACGACGGGGTGGTGATATACTCGCGTGAGACACCGCTTTATCGAGACTGCGGAACGCTATTTTTCAATCTCGTGCACAATAAGGTGCGTAAGGATAATCGGCTTTCGAGTCCCTCTCGGTGATGAGTTTCCGAAAGGGACCCTGTTCGAACTTTTCATCTCGGTGGCCGGCGGGGAAACGATCTTCATGCTGGCTGGACGACAACGATATCAACCCATCAACCGCCCGACCTCACCTGCCATTCGCTGGAAGACGGGGGTCCACTCCCCCAATTGTCCCTGGCGAAATAGGCGCATCGCGGGATTAGATGACAAGGGCCTGGTCGGGCCGGTTGGCGACGGGCGGTGGTGCCGGGCGGATTCACCCAGATTTTCCGATAGTCCGAAGGCCGGTAATCATCACGCCAGTTCGGCGTGATGGGACTGGACGTATGCTGCGGCGCGTCCAGGCGCGTTATGCCGATAGGTGGCATGATCCTCGGCACTAAAAGACCGTGGAGCTCCGCAGGTTAGCTCAAACTCCCACAGCCAGTTCATTTTCGGCGACGGGGGCATCCGCCCGATTCTCAATTTTTACCAGAATTAGCACGCTGGCGAAGCTGACCACATCGCCTTCCTTGAGCTCATGAGCTGGCATTTCCGAAGCATGCGATTCTTCTGGAGATTGGCCATCCTGGCGTTGGCCGATGAGGTCGCCGTTGAGAAAGGTGCCGTTTTGGCTCCCCAGGTCGCGAACCCGAACGTGAGGTGGATCGACATCCAGGACGCATTGCTGGCGTGACACTTCCATCTCGGGGATTCTCAGAAAACAATTCTTGCTGCGGCCCACGGTACACATCGTCCGATTCGCTATGACGATGTCCTTGGTTGGACCGGATCCATTCTTGACATGGAAAATAACTTTTCCGGACATGATTGCCTCCTTCGGATGATGGCGGGGCCTGGGTCCAATAGCTTAGTTTTGTCGTTGGTATTTAGCGAGAGCACGTCAGGTGCCAAAGTGTGGAATTCATCGAAAGTGCAGAAATGACCGGCCTGAAAGTGTGGAAATGCGGTTTGGTTTTTTTTGCATGGTGCTTGCGCTCATTGGAAAGTGTGCGGATATGACAAGGCCTGGTCCGCAAACGCACAGTTCCAGGCCGGCGGTCGGCTCAGTCAATCCAGGCAGTTACGCACGATCTTGCAATATCTCCTGCTGGCTTGCTGACTTTTCGACGACTTCAGGGCCTTTATCAATCCGCGACGACTTCTGGCATTAATGTTGCTTTGACAGCGAACACTGCTTTGACCTCCTATTCGTACTGAGCGAGGATCCAGATCATGGTTAAGGAAATTGAAGTCTTGCTGCAAGCAGATCGACAAGGATGTCTGATTGTTGACAAAAACTTTCATGCCCTTTTGGAGCGGGAGGAACTTGAGGAGGCAAAGGGTGCTGGACTCTACCAGGAAGAGGTAGTCTTTTCACAAGACGCGTCGATCGAAGTGAGCGGGCCTTATCCGGGATGCCCGCAACTTGGCGCGGCCACGAAGGATGACGTGGATTACCGCCAACTGGGCCAAACGCAGCATTTTGTCATCTTCCTGCCCGCACGGGCCCGTTCCGCGCTTCCGAACAATGCTGTTCCAGAGGTGGTCCCGAATTTATAAAGGAACCTTGCCATGGTCACAACGGTTCGACTTACCGTGCAAACGGGCCCCCATAAAGACAAGAAATTTTGTTTCTGTGGGGCGACAAGGTGCTTGATAGGCCGGTCGCCGGATTGCTTCGTCCACCTGTCGGGCACAGAAAGGGATCGCTTGATTTCACGCCATCATTGCGAGCTGGCTATTGACCCACCGTCAATCCGAATCCAAGACTTGGGAAGTCAGAACGGGACCTATATCAATGGAAAGCCGGTCGAAGCGATTGAGTTGACCGTGATGGAAAACGCGAAAGCCGCCAAAGGTGAGCGACTCGATCAAATGGTGCAGTCGGGCGACATGCTGACCATCGGCGGCACAACCTTCGAAGTCGATATCGTCGAATGTCCCCCAAGGGGCCTGGATGAGAGGCTACCCGCAATCTGGAATGAGGGAGAAATCGCCAAGAAAGACTGCCCCATCGATTGCTCGAGGAAGTGACGCTCTCTCAAAACCCGGACGGGACCTGTAATTGTAGAGAGGTTCTGTCCCGGTTTTGAACGGACCATCGGGCACAGACATCGTTCCCATTCCGCCCTGACGAGGATGTATCCACCCATTTCCGAAATATCAGGCATCGCCGGCCCGGCAGGGAAGGAAGCGGTCGCGAGCCGCAAGCAACCCCTGATCGCTCTCCTGGCCATTTTGGCCATCGTTTGCCACCTCTTGCTAAGGTTCGCCTTCCGGGTCGGGGGTACCGCCCTCGGCCTACAGTTCGTCGAATTCCCTCTTATCCTCGCCTTGGCGCTGGGCGGCGTGCCGTTGGTCCTCGAACTCTTGCTCAAGCTGCTTCGGCGCGAGTTCGGCTCGGACCTGCTCGCGGGGATCTCCATTGTGACTTCGGTTCTACTCGGCGAGTACCTGGCGGGGACCTTGGTCGTCCTCATGCTCTCCGGAGGCGGAGCGTTGGAGGCCTACGCGGTCCGCAGCGCTTCTTCGGTGCTGGCGGCGCTGGCCAGGCGCATGCCCTCGGCTGCGCACCGCAAACTGGACGGGCAGGTGGCCGAGGTCGAACTGGGCACCGTGGCGCTCGGCGACATGCTGGTGGTGTTCCCTCACGAGATCTGTCCGGTGGACGGCACCGTGGTCGAGGGACACGGCGTGATGGACGAGTCTTATCTCACGGGCGAGCCGTACCAGATGTCCAAGGCGCCCGGGGCGACCGTTCTTTCGGGTGCCGTCAACGGCAACTCGGCCTTGACCATCCGGGCCGATCGGCTGGCGGTGGACTCCCGGTACGCCAAAATTATGCAGGTGATGCGAGCCTCGGAACAAGGCCGCCCGCGTCTGCGTCGGCTCGGAGACCAGCTCGGCGCCATTTACACCCCCGTGGCCGTTGCCGTCGCGCTATTCGCCTGGGGGGTAAGCTTTGACCCGACTCGGTTCCTGGCCGTGCTCGTGGTCGCCACTCCCTGCCCTTTGCTGATCGCCATCCCCGTGGCAATCATTGGTGCGGTGTCTCTCGCTGCCCGGCGGGGAATCATTATTCGGGACCCCGCAGTGCTGGAAAAGATCGACACGTGCCGCACCGCCATCTTCGACAAGACCGGCACGCTGACGTATGGCCAGCCACGCCTGACGGAACTTATGCCGGGACCGGGCTCGGACGGAAAGGAAGTGCTAACGCTGGTCGCCGCGCTGGAGCGATACTCGAAGCACCCACTATCCGGGGCGATCCTGGGCGCCGCTCGCAAGGCGGGGATAGCGCTGCCAGAGGCCAGCGCCGTGAGCGAGCCTCCTGGGCAGGGGCTGGTGGGCACGGTATCGGGGCGGGCCATCGAAGTGACGAGCCGGAAGAAGGCAGTCGCCCGAATGCCCGAGATGGGGAGAGAGTTTCCCGCCACCTCCGGCGGGCTGGAGTGTATTATTCTCATCGATGGTCGCTATGCGGCGACGCTGCGGTTCCGCGACGAGCCGCGTGCCGACAGTGCGTCATTCATCCGCCATTTGGGGCCCAAGCATCGGTTCGACCGGGTGATGCTGGTCTCCGGCGACAGGGAGTCGGAGGTTCGCTACCTGGCGGAACGGGTCGGGATCGCGGAAGTGCGTGCCGGCCAGACCCCTGAACAGAAACTGGAGATCGTCCGTGCGGAGACGCGGAAAGCCAACACCGTATTCCTCGGAGATGGGATCAACGACGCTCCGGCCCTGACTGCCGCCACCGTGGGTATTGCTTTCGGACAGAACAGCGACGTGACTTCGGAAGCGGCCGGGGCAGTGATCCTGGAGAGTTCGCTGGAGAGGGTGGACGAGTTCCTGCACATCAGCGGCCGCCTCCGCACGATCGCGATCCAGAGCGCCGTGGGCGGGATGGTGCTGAGCCTGATCGGGATGCTTATCGCTGCGGCGGGTTACCTCCCTCCGGTCGCCGGTGCCATCCTTCAGGAGGTGATTGATGTCGCCGCCGTGGTCAATGCCCTGCGCATGGCGATTCCACCACGTTCTCTCACCGACTATTAGCCATGCGTGTGGTGGATAGTCTTCGAGGCGGCTACTCCCCTCACCCTTTCGCATAAAGGCCGAAACTTAAACTTTAAAGGCCGCTTTAATCAAATCGCTCTTCAGGGGAATGTAGCAAACGGAAGCCGAGTTTCTCACATACCCGCTGCATTCCCTGGTTTTCCGGCAAGATGTCCGCGAGAACGCGCCGAATTTTTTCGTTGTGGGCGATTTGTAGCAGACGTTTTAAAAGCTCCGTGCCCAGGCCCACTTTCTGGAATCGGTCGGCTACGAGTAACGCGAATTCCGCATCGGGCTGGTGGCGCAGCTTGATAAGCCGGCCCACTCCGATCACCTCGTTCCGCTCCGTTTGTGGGTCTTTAATGACTGCCACAAGAGCTATCTCACGGTCATAGTCGATAAAGCAGATGCGGGAGAGTCGGTCATGGGCGACGCGCTGGCTCAGTTTGAGGGCATTCAGGTAACGCAGATAAACGCTTTGCTCCGAAAGCAGCTCATGAAATCTCATCATAAGCGGCTCGTCTTCCGGACAAATCGGACGAATCGTAACCGGCGTTCCGGAAGCATCCTTCCAGTGTGAGATGTATTGAGTCGGATAGGGCCGAATCGCTGGATAGGGTAGATTTTGCTCCAGAACATCATGGCCGTGAAGGACCACGCGCGCATCCAGGGCCACCAGGCGTTCGGGCGATGCCATCAGGGGGTTGATGTCGATCTCCTTGATCCACGGCTGTTCCACTACGAGCAGGCTAAATCGGACCAGGAGATGTTCCAGGGCGGCCAGGTCTATTGGTTGGCGGCCCCGAACGCCCTTGAACGCGCTGAAGATGCGGGTTTGTTCCATCAGCCGCCGGGCCAGGGTGGAATTTAGAGGGGGCAAGGCCAACGCGCGATCTTTGAACACCTCGACGAGTTGACCCCCTGCCCCGAACATGAGTACCGGCCCGAATTGCGGGTCGATGCTGCTGCCAAGGATAATTTCATAACCATCCAGCTTGACCATGGGCTGCACGGTAACACCATTGAAGTGGCCGGGACCTACTTTCTCCTCGACCGAACTTGCGATCTTTTGAAATGCCAGGCGAACACCAGGTTCGTCCGTCAGGTTGAGGATGACGCCGCCGACATCCGTCTTGTGAGTGATTGTTTGGGAGTGCAGTTTCAAGACGATGGGATAACCTAGCTCACGGGCATGATGCGCCGCCTCGTCCTCCGTGACGGCGATGCGGGTTTCCACGGTGGGGATCTGGTAAGCGGTCAGGAGCTGCTTGGATTCGTATTCGGTAAGAAGCGTCCTGCCCGAAGCTCTGGTTGTTTCCAGGATTTTAAGAGCCGCTACTCGGCCAGAATCTTCCGCAGTCTGGTGACTAGCCATTGCCGGCGTCTCATAAAGGCCACGCAAATTGTAGCTATAGCGCCACATGTAATTGAAAATGCGGGCAGCGGTATCGGGAAATTGAAAGGTGGGGATATCGGCCTGATTAAGGATGTTGGTGGCCGCGGCAACCCCTGCTCCGCCCATCCAACTGGCGAGGATCGGTTTGCCGGTCGCCTTGGCGTAAGGTTTCAAACATTCGGCGGTCTGGGTGGGGTCGGTCATGGCTTGCGGCGTGAGAATCACGAACAGGCCGTCGCTGTTGGGGTCCTTGGCCGCGATTTCGACCGCCCTGGCATAACGTTCAGGACCCGCGTCGCCGAGAATATCCACAGGATTGTTGTGGCTCCACTGCGGAGGGAGCAACTGGTTGAGCGCCGCGTAGGTGGACTCGGAAAGTGGTGTCAATTCGCCCTGGCCGGCAATCAGGGCGTCAGTGGCCAAGACCCCGGGACCGCCGGCATTTGTGAGGATGGTCAATCGTGGTCCTCGAGGACGGGGCTGCTTGGCGAGTACTTCGGACATGTAAAATAAATCGGCAATGCTGTCGACGCGTAACACCCCACAGCGGCGAAAGGCTGCGTTCAATACATCGTCACTGCCGGTGAGGGTTCCGGTGTGGGAAGCGGCGGCTTTCGCGGCCGCATCGGATCGGCCGGCCTTGATGACAATGATGGGTTTCCGCAGAGCGACTTCCCTGGCAGCCGACAAAAAGGAACGGGCGTCGCCAATCGATTCCATGTACAGAACGATGCTATGGGTATCGGGATCATCGCCGAGATAGTCGATGAGGTCGCCCCAGCCGACATCCAACATCGAACCGAGCGAGACAAAGGCGCTGAAGCCGACATTTTCTTGCAGGCTCCAGTCGAGAATAGCGGTCAACAGTGCGCCGCTTTGACTGATGAAGCCCACGTTTCCCGGGCGTGCCATCCCCGCCGCGAAGGTGGCGTTGAGACCGGAACGCGGCCCCATGACACCCAAGCAGTTCGGTCCAATCACGCGTAGGGCGCTCTCTCGGATAAGCGCGGACCTGCTTCTCCAACTCAATGCCACCGGGCCCGCTCTCCCTGAAGCCGGCTGAGATAATGATCGCGCCCTTGACCTGGGACTTGACGCATTCGCCGATGATGCCCGGCACGCTGGCGGCAGGTGTAACGATGACGGCCAAATCTACGGGCAGGGGAACCGCTCGAATATCAGGATATGCCTTGATCCCCAGGATGCTGGGGCGTTTGGGATTGATCGGGAACAAGGCGCCGCCGAAGGAATTGTTCATCAAGTTCCAAAGCACCGTTCGGCCCACGCTGCCTGGGTTTTCGGTCGCGCCTATTACCGCAACGGCAGTGGGGCGAAAAAAAACATCGAGGGCTTGCCGGCGTGGACGAAGAATGTCCTGGGCAGAGGATGGGTCGGGTGTTTTGGCCATGAAAGCCTCCATTCAAAGGAAGTTGGCAAATCGGTGCATCAAGACCAACTTTTCCGTCCCCTATCGCATTATTGATGCCACAGATTTCAAACAGGCCTACCTCGATCCATGGGAGTTGTCGCGAGACGTGAACTGCCGCATTCTTTTGCGCTCCAAGGCCATCGTGTCATCACTCCAATAGTTTTTCTAGATGAGGATGTGCTGATTTAGCCGGACATGTGCGTATCCGCACATGCGTTGAAGCCTATTGGCTAAAGAAACTAGCCAACCGTCCATGCGCCGAACGGACTTTCGTCGTGGCCTGAATTTTGCAGTTGCGTCTTGTCGGTTCATTTTCGTTCCTCCGGGGAAGACCAGATGCCCGATCATCCCAGCGGCGACAACCGCTTCAAGATGTTGGACGCAGCCATGAAACGGCACCAATACAAGGCCGATGCCTTGCTCGAGGTGTTGCATTCGGCCCAAGAGATTTTCGGATATTTGCAAAATGATCTTCTCCTGTACATCGCCGCACGGTCTCAAGCAACCGCCTAGCCGGGTCTACGGGGTAGCGACTTTTTACCACTTCTTCACCTTCACTCCCAAGGGAAATCATACTTGCGTGGTTTGCCTTGGTACCGCATGCTACGTCAAGGGCGCCGCCAAGGTAGAATCGGCCCTTGAGAAAGCGCTGGGCATTGTCGCGGGGACAACACGCGCGGATGGCAAGGCTAATTTGGAAATCGCGCGCTGCTTTGGAGCGTGCGGTTTGGCACCCGCATGTATCTTCGACGGCAAGGTTGCCGGTAATGTGACGGCTGAAGTGGCCCTGGATCATGTGAAAGGATGGTTGGAGAGTGGAACTCGCTGATCTACAGGAAATGGCGCGGGCGGAAAAGAACAACCGTAAAAGCATGCGGGTGCGCTGCTGCACCGCGGCAAGTTGTCTTTCCTCCGGCAGCAAGGCCGTCAAGGAGGCGCTCGACCAAGAAGTTGCGGCCCGCGGCCTGGGGGACCATGCCCAGGTTTTAAGCGTCGGCTGCATGCGCATGTGCTGCGCCGGCCCCCTCGTGCAAGTGGAACCTCAGGGGGCCCTGTTTGAAAAAATCAAGCCCGCGGACGCCCCTGCCCTGATTGATGCATTACAAGGAAAACAGGTGAGCCTTGGACAGGTTGACACGAGTTTACCCTTTTTCAAGTTGCAGATGCCCGTCGTACTGGATAATTCCGGAGTGATCGAAGCGGAGCGAATTGAGTCCTACATTGAAGTCGGCGGCTATCAGGCTCTTTTTCATGCGTTGCACGAGATGACGCCAGCCAGGGTGGTCGAGGAGATCACGCGGAGCGGGTTGCGGGGCCGAGGTGGTGCCGGTTATCCAACGGGTGTGAAATGGAGCATGGTGGCCAAGATGCCCGGTGCCACCAAATACGTCATTTGTAATGCTGATGAAGGCGACCCGGGTGCTTTCATGGATCGTAGCGTACTGGAAAGCGACCCCCATCGAGTGCTGGAAGGGATGGCGATCGCGGCGTATGCCGTGGGTGCCAGCCAGGGATACATTTATGTTCGCGGCGAGTATCCTCTGGCGATTCAACGTCTGGAAATCGCCATTCGTCAAGCACGTCGCCTGGGGCTATTGGGCAGCGGCATAATGGAGTCGCCCTTTAATTTTCGCATCGACCTGCGCATCGGCGCGGGCGCCTTTGTCTGCGGTGAAGAAACGGCGTTGATCGCATCGATCGAAGGCAACCGCGGCCAACCGCGGCCGCGGCCTCCTTATCCCGCGGAAGAAGGGCTATGGGAAAGTCCTACCCTTATCAACAACGTGGAAACGTTCGCCAATATCGCGCCCATTGTGAGCCGCGGAGCGGACTGGTTCGCGGGCATTGGCACCGCCAAAAGCAAGGGAACCAAGGTCTTCGCCCTTGCAGGCAAGATCAAATATACCGGTCTGGTCGAGGTGCCCATGGGTATGTCTCTGCGCACGATCGTCGAGGACCTCGGCGGCGGCGCGCCCGACGGAGGCACCATCAAGGCGGTTCAGACCGGCGGACCTTCGGGGGGCTGCATCCCCGCAAAGCTGCTCGATACGCCGGTTGACTTCGAATCCTTGCAACAACTCGGCTCCATCATGGGTTCAGGCGGTATGATCGTCATGGACCAAACAACCAACATGGTCGAAGTCGCCAAGTATTTCATGGAATTCTGCATGGATGAATCGTGCGGCAAATGCATACCCTGCCGCGCCGGCACGGTGCAAATGCACGGCCTACTAACCCGCATCCATGCCGGCCAGGCCGGGGAAGCCGACGTTAAAACCTTGGAAAAGCTGTGCGATATGGTGAAGCACACCAGCCTTTGCGGTCTGGGTCAATCCGCACCCAATCCGGTGCTGAGCACGTTGAAATATTTCCGCGAGGAATACCAAACTCTGTTGACCAAAACTGGACGGCAGTCATTGCCGCTGGCATAAATCGCAGGAAAGGTTATCCATGCCCGTTAAAACTATGACCATCGATGGCCAGCTCATTACCTCGCCCAAGGATCAAACCATCCTGGAGGCCGCCGGCGACCATGGCATCAAAATCCCGACGATGTGCCATCTGGATGGTCTCACTGACATTGGCGCTTGCCGCCTGTGCCTGGTGGAAATAGAAGGCATTAATCGGCTGCTCCCGGCCTGCGTCACGCCGGTGGCCGAGGGCATGAATGTGCGAACCAACACCGAGCGACTCTGTGAATATCGCAAGATGATCGTCGAACTGCTATTCGCCGAGCGGAATCACGTCTGTTCGGTATGCGTGGCCAATGGCCATTGCGAACTGCAAGATATGGCCGCCAGCGTCAACATGGACCATGTCCGCCTCGATTATCAATATCCCAAGCTGGCCGTCGATGTATCTCACGGGCAGTTTGGCATCGATCACAACCGCTGCATCCTTTGTACCCGGTGTGTGAGAGTGTGTGATGAAATCGAAGGCGCGCACACCTGGGACGTCGCCGGCCGGGGCCATGATTGCCGGGTCATCACCGACCTCAACCAACCGTGGGGGGAAGCCGACAGTTGCACTTCCTGCGGCAAATGCGTGCAAGCTTGTCCCACCGGCGCCCTTTTCCGTCAGGGTTCCACGGTGGCCGAAATGAAACATGACAAGGCCAAGCTTGGCTTTCTCATCACGGCACGGGAGAAAAAAGAATGGCTCGCTTGAAATTCGCGACGGTCTGGCTCGGCGGCTGTTCGGGCTGCCACATGTCTTTCCTCGACCTGGACGAATGGCTTTTCGAACTGGCCGCCAGGGCTGACGTGGTATTCAGTCCCTTTACGGACACGAAGGAATATCCTGAAAATGTCGATCTCGTGTTGGTGGAGGGCGCCGTCGCCAACGACGAAAACCTGGAGATGATCCACAAGGTGCGGGCCCGGACTAAAACACTCGTGGCCTTCGGCGACTGCGCGGTGACCGGCAACGTGACGGCCTTGCGCAATCCTTTGGGCGTTGCCCTGGAAGTGCTCCGGCCTGTTTACCTGGAAAACGGCGACCTCAATGCGCGCATTCCCGACGAAAAAGAAATTGTGCCAGTCTTGCTCGACCGCGTTCAACCAGTCCATGCCGTGGTCCCGGTCGATTATTATCTCCCTGGTTGTCCTCCGCCCGCGGGCCGTATCCGGGCCGTGCTGGAAGCTCTCCTCAACGGCGAGAAGCCGGTGCTTGAGGAAAGCCAACGTAGATTCGGTTAATCAAGGAGAGATCCCATGCCTCAGCGCGTCGTCATTGATCCCGTTTCGCGGATTGAAGGTCACGCCAAGATCACAATCTTCCTCGACGACGCTGGCCAGGTGACCGATGCGCGTTTTCACGTGACTGAATTTCGCGGCTTTGAAAAGTTCTGCCAGGGCCGGCCTTTCTGGGAGATGGCTGGGCTGAGCGCGCGCATTTGCGGGATCTGCCCGGTCAGCCACCTGCTGGCATCCTCCAAGGCGGGCGACCAAATCCTGAGCGTTACCATCCCGCCGGCGGCAGTAAAGCTGCGCCGCCTGATGAATCTGGGACAGATCGTGCAATCGCACGCCCTGAGTTTCTTCCATCTGAGCGGTCCCGATTTGCTCCTGGGTTGGGAATCCGATCCCGCCACGCGTAATGTTTTTGGGCTGATGACTACCCATCCCGACCTGGCCCGCGGCGGCATTCGCTTACGCCAGTTCGGTCAAGAAATCATCGAAGCCCTGGGCGGCCGCAAAATCCACCCCGCCTGGAGTGTTCCCGGCGGGGTCCGCGATTCCTTGTCCATTGAGGCCCGCGACCGCCTGCGCCGCGCTTGCCGGAAATGTTCGCCACCACCCACTTCGCTCTGGCTTTCTTCAAAAAGTTTTTAGATAGCCACGACGAAGAAACGCAAACCTTTGGAAACTTTCCCAGCTTATTTATGGGGCTAGTAAGTCCGGAGGGTAACTGGGAAAACTACGATGGCCGGCTGCGTTTCACCGATCACACCGGCAAAATCGTCGCCGAATGCGACGACATGAGCCGGTACCAGGAATTTATCGGCGAGGCGGTGGAACATGACTCGTTCCTCAAGTCCCCCTACTACCGCGCTCTGGGGTATCCCGATGGCGTCTACCGTGTCGGCCCTCTTGCCCGCCTCAACATATGCAAGGCGATGGGTTATCCTCAAGCGGACAAGGAACTGGCCGAGTTCCGTGAGCGCGGCCACGGCACAGCCAATGCCTCCTTTTATTTTCACTATGCTCGGCTCATCGAAATTCTTGCCGGGCTGGAAGGCATCCAGGGCTTGCTCGACGATGCCGAATTGCAATCCGACCGTTTACGCGCCCAGGCCGGGATCAATCAACTTGAGGGAGTGGGCGTCAGCGAAGCCCCGCGCGGGACCTTGTTCCACCATTACAAAGTGGACGAAAACGGCCTACTGCTAAAAATCAACCTGATCATCGCCACCGGCCAAAACAGCCTGGCCATGAACAAGACCGTCACTCAGATAGCCAAGAAATATATCAAGGACCGGCACATTCCGGAACCAGTACTCAACCGCGTGGAAGCCGGCATTCGCGCCTTCGACCCCTGTTTGAGCTGTTCCACCCACGCCTTTGGGCAAATGCCACTTCAGGTGCGTTTGGTCGATGCGGCAGGACGGTTAATCGATGAACGGTGCCGAAATTAATGATGACCAAGCTCCTTGTCATCGGCTATGGCAACTCTTTGCGAGGCGACGACGCCGTGGGCCGGCGCCTCGCGGAAGCGGTGGAAGCCTGGCAGGTTCCCAACGTCAAGGTCATGTCCCTGCATCAACTGGTGCCGGAACTGGTGGAGGATTTGCAAGGTGTAGACCGCGTTCTCTTCGTGGATGCGGTTGCCAGCACCGGGGATGTCCATTTACGGAGGATTGCGGCCGTGCCAGGGAATCAGCCCCTGAATCACCATTGCTATCCAGGCGGATTGTTGGCGCTGGCAGCGGAGCTTTACCGCCGCTATCCCGAAGGTTGGCTGCTCACGATTCCCGGAACCAATTTTGATTTGAGCGACGGTATTTCTCCTGTGGCGGAAGTAAAATTGAACACGGCTCTCGCCATGGTCAAGGAGTTTTATCAAGGGACCCTGGAACATGCATGAAGTCGGTCTCATGCAACAGGCTTTGGAGTTGGCCCTGGATTCCGCGAGAAACCAGGGGGCTAGCCGCATCCATCGCCTGACCATGCGCATCGGTCCCCTGGCGGGCGTGGTTCCGGATGCACTGCGCTTCGCTTTCGATCTCGTCACGCAAGGCACGCAAGCCGAAGGAGCCACCTTGGACGTGCGTGAGGTCCCTATTCTGTGCTGGTGTGCCGACTGCACCCTGGAGTTTACCCCTGCCGATTTTGTTTGTGCCTGTCCCGGTTGTGGCCAGTTGTCCCGCGATATTCGGCAAGGCAACGAACTGGATGTTGTTTCCCTGGAGGTCTCGTGACCAAAGTCCTCGTTTTGAATAAGCGGGTCCTGGAAAAAAACGAGCAGCAAGCCAAGGAAAATCGCTCGTCGTTCCATGCCAAGGGACTTTTCGTTGTGAATCTGCTCTCCGCACCGGGTTCTGGCAAGACCGCCTTGCTGGCAAGAACGCTAGGGGATCTCAAATCGGAATTGCCCGGTGCTGTCATCGTTGGCGATTTGGCCACCGACAACGATGGCCGCCGCCTGGAGGAAGTCGGAATCCCCGTGGTCCAAATCACCACGGGCACCATTTGCCATCTGGAAGCAGACATGATCGCACGGGCCAGTCGTGAAATGGACCTGGATGGCCTGGACCTTCTGGTGATTGAGAATGTTGGCAACCTGGTGTGTCCGGCGTCTTTCGACCTGGGCGAAGATCTGCGCGTGGTTTTGCTTTCGGTCACCGAGGGTGAGGATAAACCGCTGAAATATCCGACTCTGTTCAAAACTGCGAACGTGGTGTTGATTAGCAAGATCGACCTCGCCCTCGCCGTCGATTTTCAGCGCACGAAGGCCCTCGACAATATCTACCAGATTGCTCCTCAAGCCGAAGTGTTCGAAGTATCCGCCAAAACCGGGCAGGGGCTGAGCACCTGGTACAATTTTTTGCGGGAGCGTGTCCATCATGCCTCCCACCCTTAGTATCAGCGCGGTGCGTCTGCGGATTCGTGGTCGAGTCCAGGGTGTTGGCTTTCGCCCGTTCGTTTGCCGTCTGGCCCACACCCATGGCCTGGCCGGCTGGGCCTACAACGACGAGGGGGGCGTCCATGTCCACATCGAGGGGTCCGGTGGGAATGTGGAGCAATTTCTTGACGCGATTCGTTGTGAGACGCCCCCGAGCGCGCACGTGGAATCCTTGGAGCAAGAACAAGCGGCTGCAACAGGGACAACCTCCTTCCAAATCCTCACCCGGCCAAACCAGCACATGGCGGCATCACGCGCACGCGTCCCTCCCGATCGCGCCACGTGCGATATTTGCCTCGAAGATACTCGAAATCCTGACGATCAACGCTACCTTTATCCATTCACCACCTGCACCGTTTGCGGACCGCGTTATTCCATCCTCGAACGCCTTCCCTATGAGCGGCGCAACACGAGCATGCGCAGTTTTCCCCTGTGCTGCCGATGCGCGGGAGAGTTCAATGATTCCGCCAACCGCCGCTTTCATGCCGAGCCGATGGCGTGTCCGATCTGCGGTCCGCACGTTAGCTTTCGAACTGGAGAAATGGCCTGGCAAATTGGTGAATCCGCTCTCGTGAAAGCCGCCGAGGTTTTACGTGATGGTCGAATTCTGGCCCTTAAAGGTCTGGGCGGGTTTCAATTGGTCGTGCGTGCCGATTCGACTCCCGCGGTTGCGCGTCTCCGCGAGCGTAAGCACCGACCCACCAAACCGCTCGCTGTCATGGCCGGATCCGTGGACCAGGCGCATTTCTTGGCACACATCGGCC
The DNA here is from genome assembly GCA_963848825.1 of uncultured Planctomycetota bacterium. GTDB lineage: Bacteria > Planctomycetota > Planctomycetia > Gemmatales > Gemmataceae > CAVVSQ01. The sequence goes on from CAWKFA010000014.1 coordinate 41,855, forward strand.
CCCTGGCCCATCAACTTTTAGAAAGCCCGGAAAACCCCATCGTGCTCGTCGAAAAAAAAGCTACCTGCTTGGCCCCTGAGATCGCACCTGGGCTTGGCCAGGTCGGAATCATGCTACCAACCACTCCCTTGCATAACCTGCTGCTGGAGCAACTTGATTTTCCCTTGGTGGTGACGAGCGGTAATACTTCCGAAAACCCAATTCTGATCGATGAAGCCGAGGCCGATTCGCTGGCGGACATCGCCGACGCCTGGCTGGTGCATGACCGCCCAATTCGCCGCCGCGTGGATGATTCCGTGGTCCGCGTGATCGGGGATAAGCCGGTGATGCTACGGTTGGCCCGCGGCTATGCCCTGGCCGCTGCCGGCGCTGGAACGCTGGGCCCGCGGAAAGCCTGCTGTACTTGCTCTGGGTGGTCAACAGAAATCATCCGTCGCCCTTTGGAACGGCGCTCAGGCGGTCTTGTCCCCACACCTGGGCGATCTTGATGGCGCTGCGGGCCGGCAAGCCTATGGTGCGTTTGCCGGCGAATTCTCAGAACTTTATGGCTGCGCCCCTCCATCCTGGCCGGCGATATGCACCCCGATTATTTCACAACGCGCTGGGGCCAGGAGAGCGGCAAAACATTCTTGCAGGTGCAACACCACCACGCCCATGCGGTGGCGGCCATGGTAGAGCATGACCTTCTCGACCGCCAGGTGCTGGCCTTGACCTGGGACGGCACCGGCTTCGGCACAGACCAAACGATCTGGGGCGGGGAAATCTTGTGTGCACGCGTCGATGGTTTCGAACGTGTCGCCTCATTGAACCTGTTCCCCCTTGCCGGCGGAGAAGCAGCAATTCGTCAGCCTGGTCGAATTGCCCTGGGTTTGTTGGTGAAAACTCTGGGCGCCGATCTCGTTCTCTCTGATAAAGCGCTGCTCGATCACCTGGATATTTCCCCACAAACCGCGCCGACACTTCTGCGCATGATCGATCAAGGCATCAACACACCCCTCACCAGCAGCATGGCCCGACTTTTTGACGCAGCGGCGGCCATCCTGTTGCCCATGGGAAGTGTATCCTATGAGGGGGAAGCTGCCGCCCGACTCGAAGCGATCAGCGATTCAGGGACGCACGAACACTACGCCTATACGTCACGCCGGGAAGCTGCCGGCTCTCCCGCCCGCTTCGATTGGCGCCCCCTGATTCGGGGTTTATGGACTGATCGGCAATCCGGCGTTCCTCCAGGAATAAGTGCAGCCAAATTCCACAACACGCTGGCTCAGTGGGCAGCCACCATGGCAGGGTCGCGCCCGGAGATCGACGTAGTCCTCGGCGGTGGGTGTTTCCAAAATGCCTTACTGACCACCCGCGTCAAAGCCGGCCTGGAGCGGATCGGCCGCCATGTCTATCCGCCAGGGGCCATTCCTCCCAACGATGGCGGCCTGGCCGTGGGACAACTGGCCATCGCTCTCTCTTTCGGTTAGTGATCGGCAAGGACCGTCCGAACGAAATGAATTGGTGAGATCAATGGCTACAATTACTATTCCCTTTGGGAGCTGAATTCATGTGTCTTGGCATCCCAGGTAAAATCCTGGAAAAGATCGGAAACACCACCGGCGACCTGGCGGACGCGATCGTGGAATTCGATGGTTTGCGCCGCAAGGTGTGCGTGGCTTTGGTTCCAGAGGCCCAACCGGGGGAGTATGTTCTCGTCCATGCCGGCATCGCTCTGACTCGCATCGACGCCACCGAAGCCGAACGTCTCCTCAACTATTTACGCGACATGGGCGCCGAACAAGAAGAATTTGCCAGATGAAATATCTCGACGAATATCGCGATCCTGCTTTGTCCCACAAGCTGCTTCAAGCCATTCGGACCACCGTCACCCGGTCCTGGACCGTCATGGAAGTATGTGGCGGGCAAACGCATACGCTGGTCCTCAGCGGAATTCTGGATCTCCTGCCTGAGCAGCTGCGCCTTGTGCATGGACCGGGCTGTCCCGTCTGCGTCACGCCGCTGGAGGAAATAGATCGAGCCCTTGCTATCGCCTCACAAGCCGGTGTCATCTTCTGTTCGTTCGGAGATATGTTGCGCGTACCGGGAACAAAAAGCGATCTATTACGGGTACGCGCCGGCGGCGGGGACGTGCGCATCGTCTATTCCCCGCTGGATGCCCTGGCCATCGCCCGTGCGCACCCGGATCGTGAAGTCGTTTTTTTCGCCGTGGGCTTTGAAACTACGGCACCGGCGACCGCGCTGGCGGTCTGGCAAGCACGCCATGCCGGACTGACTAATTTCTCTTTGCTGGTCGCCCACGTCCTCGTGCCGCCGGCAATGAATATGATCCTGGCCTCCCCCGGTAACCGCGTTCAGGGATTTTTGGCGGCCGGGCATGTATGTACGGTCATGGGCTACGAAGATTATCACGGCCTGGCCGATCGCTACCAGGTTCCCATTGTCGTCACCGGTTTTGAACCGGTGGATTTGCTGGAAGGCTTGCTGTTGCTTGTGCGGCAACTGGAAGCCGGCCGCCATGAGGTGGAAAACCAGTATGCGCGCGTGGTCCAGCGGGATGGGAACCCCAAAGCGCGTGCAATTCTGGCCGAAGTGTATGAACCCTGTGACCGTCCCTGGCGCGGCCTGGGCGTTTTGCCGCGCAGTGGTTTGCAACTGCGAGCTGCCTATCGGGACCAGGATGCCGCCGGCCGCTTTCCCCTGGAACAGGCCCCCAGTGTGGAACCTAGCGAATGCCACAGCGGTGAAGTTTTGCTGGGCCTTATCCGCCCCGACGCCTGCCCGGCTTTCGGCTCACGCTGCACTCCGGAGAATCCCCTGGGTGCCCCGATGGTTTCGAGCGAAGGAGCGTGTGCGGCGTATTGGAGCAGACGGGGTGTGCGAGGATAATGATGTCTCAACCATTCACCTTAACCTGTCCGACGCCCATCCCGGCCCAGGACCACATCCTGTTGGCCCATGGCGAAGGGGCACGTTTGAGCCGGCAGTTATTGCGCAACGAAATACTCACGTTTTTGGGCAATCCGATTTTGAATCGGCTGGAAGATGGCGCTGGTCTGCCCCAGGTGGACGGACCGCTGGTGATGACGACCGATAGTTCCGTGGTCAGTCCGTTGTTTTTCCCTGGCGGAGACATCGGCAGCCTGGCGGTTCACAGTGCCATCAACGATTTGGCGGTTTGCGGCGCGCTGCCTCTTTACCTTAGCCTGGCGCTCATTTTGGAAGAAGGATTATCGCTCAATATTTTGCGGCGCATTTTAGGCAGTATCCAGTCTGCCGCGCGAAAGTGTCAGGTCACGGTGGTTACAGGCGATACTAAAGTCGTGCCGCGCGGCACGGTAGATAAGGTGTTTATCAATATAACCGGGCTGGGCAAACTACGCCCCGGCGTCCAACTGGGAACGGGGCGCATTGAGCCGGGGGACCGGATTCTAATAAGCGGCACAATCGGCGATCACGGCCTGGCAATCCTGGCATCGCGCGGAGGGTTGGATTTTGAAGGCTTGACCAGCGATACCGCTCCCCTGCATGAATTGGTCGGCAATTTGTTGACGGTCGGAGCTGACGTACATTTTTTGCGTGATCCAACCCGCGGTGGCGTGGCCGGCGTGCTGCATGAAACGATCGAGCAGGTCGGCTATGACGTTATCTTGGACGAAACAGCCCTGCCCCTTTCTCCGGCCGGCCGTGGTGCCTGTGAGCTTCTGGGGCTCGACCCCTTGCATGTCGCCAACGAAGGCAAATTGCTCGCGGTGGTGGCGGCGGGCAGTGCACATAAAGCACTGGAAGTACTGAAGGGCCAACCGCTGGGAAAGAACGCGGCGATCATCGGGCAAGTGACAAGTATGCGGGGACGCGGTGTACTCCTCAAGAACAGCCTGGGCGGAACTCGCATGGTGGACGAGCCAAGTGGAGCACCGCTGCCGAGAATTTGTTGATTATTACCTCAAATTAATGACAGCGAATGCCGCAGCGGACAAGTCCGACATCGCTTCCACGATTACGTGCAACGCCATGATCTATATTGAAATTCCTATAGGATGCCGTTATTATTCCTTCCTCGCTTACGATGCGCAAGGCAATTCCTGACATCCGTACCGCGGAAATTTATCGCGAGGGCCAATTGATGATTAAGAAAAGCCCGCATCGGCTTATGCCCAAGTTATTTCATTCTTTGCAAAACTATGGCCGGCAAGATATTTTTCCGGACCTTATGGCTGGTTTAACAGTCGGCCTCGTAGCGTTGCCACTAGCGATGGCCTTTGCTATATCGTCGGGCGTCAAGCCCGAAGCAGGCATCTACACTGCCATCGTAGCGGGCTTTTTGGTTTCAGCGCTGGGCGGTTCGCGGTGCCAGATCGCCGGACCGACGGGAGCGTTCGTGGTGATCGTGGCCGGGATCGTCACTACATTTGGTGTGCCTGGTCTCTTGATGTGCACGATGATGGCTGGTGTCATTCTCCTGATTTTGGCTTTGACAGGGCTCGGGGGAGCCGTTCGATTCATCCCCCGGCCGGTCACCATTGGGTTCACCAACGGCATCGCCATTCTGATCGCTTCCACGCAAATAAAGGATTTCTTGGGGCTCACCGTAGAAACTGTGCCCAGTGAGTTCGCCAATAGAATGTGGGTGCTCTGGCAACACCTTGGTACGATCAACGTCACTGCGACCGCCGTTGGGGTGGCTTCCTTGGTACTGATCCTCTCCTGGCCGCTAGTGACCAGGCGAGTCCCTGGTTCTATCATCGCGTTGTTAGTCGTTACGATTGTCAGTGCATTCTTTGCCGTTAACGCGGAGACCATTGGGAGTAAATTTGGCGGCATACCGACTGGTTTTCCGGACATTGCTATTCCGGAGTTTCGGCCCGAAATGATTCTTCCGTTGCTACCCTCGGCGGTCACGGTGGCACTCCTTGCCGCTATTGAAAGTCTGTTGTCGGCAGTGGTTGCTGACAACATGAGCGGCGACCGGCACCGGCCAAATGCCGAACTATTGGCCCAAGGTGTGGCCAATGTACTGGTGCCCATGGTGGGTGGTTTACCAGCTACCGGTGCGATCGCTCGAACCGCAACCAACATCCGCGCCGGAGCGCGATCGCCCATCGCCGGCATTGTCCACGCCCTGACACTACTTGGCATCTTGCTGATAGGGCGCGCCCTGGCACGCTTTATCCCCCTGGCGACCTTGGCCGCTGTCCTGTTCGTGGTGGCCTACAACATGAGCGAATGGCGTGAGGTCCGCGCGATATTCCACTCCTCCACGGCGGACCGGGTTGTCTGGCTCGCCACCTTCGCGCTCACGGTTTTCGCCGATCTGACCGTCGCCGTGGAGATCGGTATGGTATTGGCCGCCATCCTGTACATTTACCAGGTGACCGAAACGACATCCGTCGAATCCGTGACGAACGACTATGTCAAGGATGGGCAGGTCCACATCCTTCAAGACAAAATAATTCCACCTTATGTCAGCATAATCCGCATCCACGGGCCTTTCCTTTTCGGAGTGACCGCCAAACTGGAGGAAGCGACTGCCGACCCCAATCAGTTCAGCAAGATCGTCATTCTCCGCCTAAGAAACATGACAGCCATCGATGGGACTGGTCTCCATGCCATCGCGGGGCTAGCGAAACGTTTGTCGAGCCAGGGACGCTTGCTCGTGGTTTGCGGCGCCCGGAGACAGCCGGCAAAGCTTCTGAAACGCTCCGAGCTTGTCCATTTGATTGGCCCCGAGAATATGGCGCCGAATATCCAAGTTGCCCTGGAGCGTGCCCGGTCATTGTTTGAAGAATTTGATGACGGTAAGCACGGGATTGGCAACCCTTTTGTCCCATCCACTATTTGATCGGCATTTCGTAAATGATGGCTCCCAACACCCGTCCTTCCTTGCCCCCATGACAAATGGCGCATTGCTTTAACACGGCGGGCACCACCGTGGCGGCACGCAAAACAGGTTGGCCGTTATTGTCACCGACCTCCTCTATGTATGCCTTGCCGTCCTTTATTGCCGCTGCCCCCTTCTTTTCAAATTCCGTTGCGGGCAGATTCGCCTTGTTCTTCGGTTTGCCGGTAGCATCCACCAACCGCGCCGTATGCCAACCCTTCTTGTGCATGGCTTCGAAGACCTCCTTGGCAACTGCGGCCGCTGGCGTTTCGGATTGTAATTCCACGTACTTGCTGGTGATACTGACCACGGCGGTTTTGTACAAATCGTCGAGCATCTTCACGGATTCCCTTGCCCGCTCCACGGCTGCCGGACTTGGACCGTTTTTGTCCTGTGCCAGCGCGTGCTCTGCTGTAAGTTCATGGCCAATGATTATTCCCAAAAACGCCATGCTGAGGGCAATCAGTGCAAGAAAAGTGGGAGAGGATTTCATGGAATCTCCAGTCGCGGGGGGGGTAAATAAAAAAATCCACCAAAGTCTCAGCGACCCCCCGGTCGTGAAAAATGGCTTGTGTGCTTCCAAAACCTTCAGAGCGTTCGAAAAAAAAGGGGTCAGACCCCTTGAAGCGAACACAGTTTTCAACGCTTTTGCAGGGTGCCGAGGGGGTCTGACCCCTTTTTTTTCGAACGCTCTCAGAACATTTACGAGACTTCAATTTCGTTCGCCAGGATTGGATAATCGGACGTTTGCATTATCGCGTGCTGCGCCAGTTGCTTGACGTAATAAGTTCGGGCGCGTCCTTTCAACACAATGCCCTGGCCACGAAGCAACACTTGCAGGAAGCGGACGCGTCCACCCAATTGGATCTGTACCTGGGCTTCCAGAGAATCCAGTTCAATACTGGTTTCGTTCGGGTTCCTTGTGCGTACCAACATGGCCTTCCTCCTTGGAAAAGAAATGAAAGCGTTTGGAAGTTTGAACTAAAAATATAAGGAGTTGTCCGACATGGACCGCTGCCGAGCGTCCGGTCTTTGAACGTGGCAGGGGAAAAACAGGCTGTTTACTTGTATTAAGTAAGGCCCGTCGCGAAGGTGCGTTTCTACCCGTCATGGATAGAAGGCAGCGTTAACATTATTAAAACCACCAGGGCATGTCAAGTTTTTTCGAGAACAATCTTGAGCGGTCTTCCGCTCCCGATAGGTTGACTTTATTCTATAACATGTTCGTTGTCAGTCGTTTGTTGCTCGATATTTCACCGCCGACAACAGACGGTTTTTGGAATATGCACATGAATCCGGACGCACTATTCCTTCGGTACCAAGAACTCCAGCGCTATGTGGACTGGACCCCAGAAGACGCGGCGCTTATCCAGGCGGCGGCCCTCATCCTGAAGCTTCATTTCAGTCAGCTCATCGATGATTTTTACGCGGAAATCGAGCGTCATGCCGAGGCACGCAAGGTTATCACCGGTGGCGAGGAGCAGATCAAAAAGCTCAAGGGAACCTTGCTGGTGTGGCTGCACGACCTGGTGTCCGGGCCTTACGACAGCACGTATGTGGCCAAACGATGGCGGGTCGGTTGGCGGCATGTGGAAATCGGCCTGGACCAGGTATTCACGAATATGGCCCTATCGCGTATGCGGCGCGGTTTACTGCGGATCATGGAAGATGATGGCCGTGTGTCCGAGGCCGCGCGCCGCTCCCTCAATACCCTTTTGGACCTTGACCTCGCGATCATCGAGGACGCATACCAAGCCGAATATGCGGCCCGCCAGCAGAGGAACGAACGCCTGGCTGCCATTGGCCAGGTGGCGGGCGGGGTGGCCCATGAACTGCGTAATCCGTTGAACGTGGTCAAGACTTCCGTTTATTTTCTTCTCAACGCCCGGAATCCTTCACCCGAAAAACGCGTGGAGCATCTGCAGCGCATTGAACGCCACGTGACATTAGCCGACAGCGTGATCACCGCGCTCACGAATTTTGCCCGAATGCCAGTTCCGAACTTGCAACCCTTCGCGCTGTTACCTTGGGTCCAAGAATCGTTGGAAATCAATCCGCTGCCCGACATAATTCAAGTCACCCTCGAACTGGCGCCAGGTCTTCCCGAGGTCGTCGCGGACAGGGACCAGTTAAACATCGTCCTGGGCAATTTGATCCGCAATGCTCGGGAAGCGATGCCCCAAGGCGGCACACTAACCATCAGCGGTCGCGCGGATCAGAAGAAGGTGGAGTTGGCAGTCATGGATACCGGCACCGGAATTCCATGCGACCAGCTTCACCAGATCATGGAGCCCCTCTTCTCGACCAAGGCACGCGGTCTGGGGCTGGGGCTGGCAATTTCTCGCGCCATCTTGGATAAAAACAACGGCAGCTTGCGGGTGCGGAGCGAACTCGGCAAAGGGAGCACTTTCACGCTTGAACTGCCTGCATTCACGGATGGGGAGATTTGAATTGATGCCCTCCAAGGACGCTTCAATTCTGGTTGTGGACGATGAGGTGGATACTTGCGGTAATCTATCTGACATCCTCACCGATTTGGGTTATCACGTCGAAACGGCCCACGATGGCAAGACGGCTTTGGAAAAAATCCGTCAAAAACGCTACGACGTGGCTCTCCTTGACCTCAAAATGCCTGGGATGGATGGGCTAACCTTGTATCGGGAAATAAAGAAAATTCGGGCGGGGACCGCGGCAATCGTCGTGACCGCCTACGCCAGCAGTTCCACGGCTTCTGAGGCTTTACATGCGGGGGCTTGGCAGGTCGTGGCGAAGCCAATCGATGTTCCCAATTTGCTAAAGTTGGTGGCAGAGGCATTGGATCAGCCGCTGATCCTGGTGGTCGATGATGATCCCGACTTGTGCGCGACCGTGTGGGACTTGTTGCGGGAACGTGGCTACCGGGTCTGCGTGGCTCACAATGAAGAACAAGCGGCGGAACAGCTTTCCGAACGCGGTATTCGGGTCGTCCTTATTGATATGAAGCTGCCCCAGGGCGATGGAACTTCTGTGTTTCGACTGGTTCGCCAAACCAATCCGAACGCGCGCACGATTATCATCACGGGTAATCGCACCGAAATGGAGCAATTGATTCAGAACGTGGTTAACGAAGGGGCTGACGCGGTCTGTTTCAAGCCATTTGACGTTCCCAACCTACTGACGGTTCTCCAGAAATTTACGCAAGAGCAGGAATGACCGATGTCGGATACGCCTTCCCATTATGTTCTGGTGATCGACGATGATCCGGATACCCGTGCCAACCTGCGTGATATCCTGGAGTTGGATAACCATCGCGTCGAGACCGCTGGCTCGATCGCGGAAGCTCTCCGGCGGGACAATTGGCCGGACATCGCCGCCATTTTACTCGACCGCAAATTGCCGGATGGAACTGCCGACCAGTTTTTACCGCGGCTCAAAGAATTGGCGCCTCAGGCCGATATTTTAATCGTGACCGGTCACGCGGATATTCAGGGGGCGGTTGCGGCCCTGCGCCAGGGAGCCGCGGATTATATTGTGAAACCAATAAACGCCGAGGCCATTCGCGCTAGCCTGGTTCGTATGGCCCAGCGTCAAAAAATGGCACGCGAGTTAAAGCAAGCACAGGAACGTGCCCTGCAATCCGAACGCCTGGCAGCTATCGGCCAAATGGTAACGGGACTGGCGCATGAAAGCGGCAATGCGCTCGCGCGTAGCCAGGCCTGTCTGGAAATGCTGGGCTGGGAGGTAGGTGATCGACCCGAAGCAGTAAGCCTCATCGCCCGAGTTCAGAAGGCGCACGATGATTTACAGCACCTTTACGAAGATGTACGCAATTACGCGGCGCCCCTTAAATTAGACCAGGAAGATTGGGATATGGGTTACATTTGGCGACAAGCCTGGGAAAATCTCTCCCTGAAACGGCAGGGCAAGGACGCGACGCTAAGCGAAGAAATCCAGGACGTCAATCTCCACTGTTTCGTCGACCATTTTAGTATGGAGCAGGTGTTTCGCAATCTTTTCGAAAACTCCCTGGCTGCGTGCGGCAATTCCGTTGACATCATCATTAAGGCGACGGACGCACGACTGGGCGAGCGTTCCGCGCTGCGCCTCGCCGTCCGAGATAACGGCCCAGGTTTTACGCCGGAACAGAGGCAACGCATTTTCGAGCCATTCTTCACGACCAAAGTCAAGGGTACAGGCCTGGGCATGGCCATCACTAAACGCATCATCGAAACGCACCGAGGCCAAATTGAGGTGGGGTTGTCCAGTGGTCGAGGGGCCGAAATTGTTATTACGGTACCGCGCGAAGAGGCCTGAATGCCACCGGGCAAATGGGCCTTTCCGTCAAACGGAACCATGAGGTGTGCGGTTTCGGCGCACCAAGCGAGACCGGCAAAACATCCCGTAAGAGCGTTCGGAAAAAAAGGGGTCAGACCCCTTGAAGCGAACAGAGTTTTCCACGCTTCTGCGGGGTATCGAGGGGGTCTGACCCCTTTTTTTCCGAACGCTCTAAGGGTTATTTGGCAGACAGGTCGGGATATCAATGCTGGTCAAAAACAAATGGCTCTCGGTACAACATTTGCCATCTATCTCCACATGACTCTCACCTTAAGGATTGCCGTAGCCGACGATGAACCCGACGTGCGCGAGTATCTTCAAAAATTGCTGCCACGGCTGGGTCACAAAGTCGTCGGCGCCGCTCAAAATGGCCGCGATTTAATTGCGCTTTGTACGTCCTGCTCTCCCGACCTGGTGATAACCGACATCAAAATGCCGGACATGGACGGCATTGATGCCGCTATTGAGATTTACAGGGAAAGACCAGTTCCAGTGATCCTGGTATCGGCCTTTAACAATGCGGAGTTGATTGCGCGTGCTGAAGCCGACCACGTCATGGCGTATCTTGTCAAACCGATTAAACAGGGAGACCTGGCGCCCGCAATTGCCCTGGCGATGCGCCGCTTCGAGCAATTCCAGGCTTTGCGCAAGGAAGCTTCCGACCTTCGGCAAGCGCTGGCAGATCGCAAAATCATCGAAAAAGCCAAGGGAATATTGATGAAACGGGGCAGCAATGATGAACAAGATGCCTTCCGCGCCATGCAAAAAATGGCCAGCCAAAAGAGTCGCAAACTCGTCGACATCGCTCACATGATCTTGGTGACTGAGGAGCTTTTGCAGACTTCGGAAAAAAGTTGAAGCCCATATTGTGCACGGCATGCTTAGTTTAGAGTGTTCGAAAAAAAAGGGGTCAGCCCCCCCTCGATACCCTGCAAAAGCGTGGAAAACTCTGTTCGCTTCAAGGGGTCTGACCCCTTTTTTTCCGAACGCTCTTAGCAACTCGGGGTCCGTCCATGATTACCCATCGTCGATTTTTGATCGCCTTGAGTCTTCTCGCGCTGCCAGGCATTTCTCGCGCGGACGACGATTTTGAACGTCCTCCCGTTAACTATAGCAAGGCCAAACCGAGCAATGCGATTGAACGCCTTCAAGCGAAGATTGACGCTGGCAATCTCCAGCTGCCCTTTCACGAGGAACGCGGCTATTTGTCGGCGGTCTTGGCAGCTCTCCAGGTGCCGCAATCGTCGCAAGTGCTGGTCTTCTCGAAGACGAGTTTGCAGCGCAATCGTATCAGCCCGTGGTCGCCACGAGCCCTGTACTTTAGCGACGATATGTACATCGGCTTTTGCCGCGTTGGTCAGGTGCTTGAGATCAGCGCGGTCGATCCGCAGCTCGGCACTGTCTTTTACACACTCGATCAACAAAAGGTGGATCGGCCCCGCTTCACGCGTCAGACTGATGCGTGCTTGTTGTGCCACGGCTCATCGAGCACGAAATATGTGCCGGGGCACCTCATGCGTTCGGTCTATACCGACCGCGGCGGCGATCCGATTTTGTCGTTGGGATCCGTTCGGGTCGATCAGACAACACCCTTTGACCGCCGCTGGGGAGGCTGGTACGTCACCGGCACGCATGGCAAGCAAACGCACCAGGGTAACCATTTGGTTCAGAATCGCAACGACCGCGAAAACGTAAATAACAATAGCGAAGGCCAAAACATCACGGACCTCAAAGCCATTTTTGATGCCTCGCCCTATCTTACGCCCCACAGCGATATCGTGGCACTGATGGTTCTCGAACATCAGACCGAAATGCACAATCTTATCGCACGGGCCAGCATCCAGACCCGGCTCGCTTTACACGATCAGGCGTTGCTCAACAAGGACTTGGGCCGTGCGTCGGACTACCAATCGGAGACGATGGACCGCCGAATTCAAGGCGTCGGGGAGCCTCTCGTGCATTATCTGCTCTTCAGCAAGGAGGCGACACTGACCGACAAAATCCAGGGAACATCGACCTTTGCCGCCGATTTTGTGAAGAAAGGCCCGCGCGATTCGAAGGGTCGTTCGCTGCGCGACTTCGATCTGGTCGGTCGGCTTTTTAAATTTCCGTGCAGCTATCTCATTTACTCGGAATCCTTTGAACAATTGCCGATGCCAGTAAAGGAATATGTTTACCAGCGTTTATATAGAGTGCTGACCGGGCGCGACACTGGCCGCGATTTCGAACATCTTACCACCGGTGATCGGCAGGCGATTCTGGAAATCCTATGCGATACGAAGACGGATTTGCCGGAATATTGGCACAACTAATGGATACGGACCGCTTGCCAATCATATCGTCACTAAGTTTTTCGGCTTTGAAAAAACAAACCTCGCCCAATACTTGCGATCATGCCCAAGAACACGATGATCCACGCTGCCAAGGCCACATATATCAAGAGCCGCGGAATCATCAGAAGAAAGGGCAATTGCAGGACGATAGCTAGCTGAAAGGTCGCGGCTGTGTACATTCCCAGTGGAAAAACCATGGCCCAGTAAGCTGGATGATAGGTTATCGGAATTTGCTTGATGACGTGTCGCCAGTCCCCAAGGATTAGGAGCAAGGGAATCCACCAGGAGGCCGCCGCCCAAAAGAACAGGGTGAACCCCTGAATAAAAGGACGCATATCCTCCAGCAGTTTCCAGTTGCCAGTTTGGAATAGCAGCCGTGCTCCCGCCATCGTGGTGATCGCGACGGCCCCCATGTTGATCCAATAGGGAGGCGTCAAATCCTTGGCCGTCATCGACCGAAAGCTGAAACGGTAAAAAATCAGGGTTATGATCAAGAGGTAAAAAAAGCACCCGAGCAAGTAGAGACACAGGGTGACGAATAGAACCACTTCCCGATTTTCCGCAAATTGCGATGAGAGTAGCGTGCCCAGAATCGAAACGGACTGCGTGGCCACCACCGCGAGCAACCAGGCGCCGTTGAGCCCTCCTTCAAGGGAAGGTTTCTCGGGCAAGACCGTCACAATCGTGAAGAAGGTATAAATCAACAATAGCCAAAGCCCCAGGCCTAAAAACCACAAGACCAGAGCCCAAAGATGCTGGTCGGCCAATACCTCATATTGGATGCCCAAAACACACGAGCCGGCCACGGCGGTAAGGAACATTGGGCAGGTTCCGTGGCCCGTCAAGTCTTTCACCAGGACCGAACGTGCGAGAAGGATGCGCGCCAGCGTCAGCGCCCAAAGGACCGCGAAAAGAGTATTGTTGAGGTAAAAGAGCGTCCAGGCGATGGCTTCCATTTCCAGAAAATGCGCTGCCAGGGAAATAATGCCTGTCGCCATGACGAGTGCAAAATACCCCGGATAAAGGTCCCGAATTCCGTTTCGTATTTGTTCAAACAAAAAGAACCTCCGCGCTTGGCGCCTCTATCATGATTCCATGCGGTAGACGTGCCAAAGTAAGCCGACGTTGAGAGCCAAACAGACCAGGCTGGCCAGCGCCGCGGGCAGGATAACAGCGTCATCGTCTCCCAGAAAGGCGTTCATGGTGGCGGTCAACAACCACAATTGCAAAACGACAAGAATGAACACGAGGCACAGAATGCCGTGGATGATCGTAGTTCGTTGCGCCCGCGAAAAATCACGTTTCATACCGTCCTCCCTTCCACCCCTGTCGCATAGATAATAGCGCCTCGCGTTTCCAGGAGAATGCGCGTCAACGGTCGACGCGGTGGGCCGGCGAGTGGTCGACCGGTTTTCAAGTCAAAAGATCCATGGTGACAGGGGCAAAGCAACTTCTCCGTCGCCAACTCCGGGGTCACGGCACAGGACAAATGCGTGCATTTCTGGTCGTAGGCAATCAAGGTGTCTTCGGCGGGACGCAGCAAAATGCAGGAATTATCCTCTTCTGGATAATGAAAGATTTTGACGCTGCCCACCGGCATCTCGTCCAGGTGGGCAATGGCCCGCAAGGGCAGCTCGCCGCGCCACCGCTTGCGCCAGTTCTGCACCAGGATCCAGAACTGGCCAACGACAAAAGCCAAACTCGTAAGTACCAGGAATTTTGTGAAATCGCGCCGGGCGACATAATGATCTTCTGGCCAATCGATGGGAAAATCCCGCCTCCAGGCCGGTTGCTCGGCAAGCGGCTTGCCATCGGGCCCGACCTCGCTTTGCTCCTTGTCATTGATGTTCATTACGGTTGCTCCTCAAACATGGATCCGGCCAATAGGTCGAGCGGCACGCGACCGTTGGCAAGAGGTTCGTACATGGCCGCGGCCACATCAAGATATTGGGGGGGAGATTGCCGGGGGGCCATCATGTTCACCTTTGTGGTGATCGTTTGGCCTCCGAATCGAAATTGATTGAAGGGGGTCGATTGCGGACGAAGCTCGTCGATATGAGCGCGGCTCCCAAAGTAGAGGGCACCACTGGGGCAGACCGTGGCACACATGGGTTTCCGGCCGACGGAAGTACGGTCGTAACACATGTCGCATTTCATCATTAGTTCCAGCTCGACCTTCATCTTGGGTACGCCAAAGGGGCACGCGAGCACGCAGTTGTTGCAGGCGATGCAACGCGGTTTACGCGCAGTTTGCACGACCCCGTCTTCGGTCCGCTTAATGGCGTCCGCTGGACAGACTTCGGCACAGGTCGGCGATTCGCAGTGCATGCAGACCACCGGAACCGTTTGGGTTGAGTTGGCGCGGTCGACAAATTCCAGGTGGATCATCGAGTGCCCTTTGTGGGTAGCACATTCCGTGCACGCCTGGACGCATGCCTGGCAGCCGATGCAACGGCTAGGATCGATGAAGAACTCCATACTTTCCGTCAGAGGCATCGTAATTAACCTTCCAGGACTTATTGTTGAGGCTCTAACCGCCCCGCATAATCGGGTGGGCCGACAGCTTTACGTACCTGCGCTGCGCACACCTTGTACTCCGGGATCTTCGAAATCGGGTCTTGAGCGGCAATCGTCACTTGGTTGATACTTTTGGGGCCCGGCCAGTGGTAAGGCACAAACACGGTATCGGGACGAATCGTCGTGACAACTTGCGCCCGCAAGGTACAGGAGCCACGCCGCGACGTTACGGACGTCCAGTCGCCGTCCGCGATGCCAAGTTTCTTGGCCAGTATGGGGTGCATTTCAATGCGCGGCTCAGGATATTGATCGACCAGAGGGCCGATGCGCCGTGTCTGCGTGCCCGACAAGAATTGACTGACGACTCGGCCCGTGGTCAGCATAAGCGGAAACTCTTCGTCCGTATCCTCGGCCGGAGGCGTGTAGGGGGCCACGTTGAAGCGGGCTTTGCCATCAGGAAAATAAAACCGGCCTTTGCCCTGGGCGACAGGATTCCAGGAGCCGGCTTCAAATAGCCGAGGCGTGCCGGGATGATTTTCGGAAGGGCACGGCCAAAAGACACCCATTTCACGTTCGAGACGTTCGTAGGTAATGCCTGCATAATCGGCCACGCCGCCGGCTGAGGCTTGTCGCAACTCTTCGAGGATGGCGCCCGGTCCGGCAAAGGTGAAGCCCCGCTCGCGTCTGAGCGTCCGAGCTATGTCTTGGATGATGCGCCAATCCTGGCGGGCGTCCCCGGGACTCTCTATCGCCTTGTTGATTTTGATGACGCGACCTTCCACCGTGGTGACGATGCCTTCGTCCTCCTCCTGGAGTGAACCGGGCAGCACGATATCGGCGTGCCGCGCGCTCTCGTTGAGGAAGAAATCGATGGCCACGTAAAAATCAAGTTTGTCGAGCATGCGGGCGACAAACTGGTTGTCCGGCAAGGACACGACCGGGTTGAAACAGATGCTTAACAGCCCTCGAATCTCGCCGCTATCGATCTTGCGAAACATCTCATAGGCATCGACGCCCGCGTGCGGCAGGCTTTCGGCCTCCACGCCCCAGACACGCGCAACATGCGCTCGGTGCTCGGGATTCTCGATGTCACGTGCGCCGGGGAGCTGATCGCACTTTTGGCCATGCTCCCGGCCACCCTGGCCGTTCGCTTGGCCCGTGATGGTGGCGTAACCACAGCCTTCGCGGCCGATGCGGCCGGAAGCCAGGACCATGTTGATGGCTCCAAGCACGTTTTGCACGCCGTGGCTGGAATGCTCGATGCCACGGGCGTGGAGCAAAAAGCTCGTTTTCGCCTGGCCCCACCACTCCGCCGCCTGGCGGATGGACTTTTCGGCAATGCCGGTCACTTCAGCGGTTTTACGCGGCGTCCACTCCCTGACATGTTGGGCCACTTGCTCGAAACCGACCGTATGCTTTTGGATGAAATCCTGATCAAGCCAACCTTTTTCAATCATCAAATGAAGAACGCCGTTGAACAAGGCGATATCACGCCCTGGCTTCACAGGCAAAAAGAGGTCGCAGGTGCGGGCCAAAGGCGTAATCCGCGGATCAACGACGATAATGCGTGCCCCGTGTTCGCGGGCTTGCCACACATAGTTGGTTGTGATCGGAGCGCATTCGGCAATGTTCGCGCCACTGATCCAGATGATGTCAGCCTTCGGAATGTCACTCCAGGGATTCGCTGCCCGGTCGATGCCGAAAGCTTTCTTGTTTCCGGCGCCGGCGCTGACCATGCACAGCCGGCCGTTGTAATCGATGTGCCGAGTCTTCAAACACACCCGCGCGAACTTGCCCATGAGATAAGCTTTTTCGATGGTCAGGCTGGCGCCGCTCAAAACGCCGAATGCATCTGGTCCATGAGCGGATTGGATACGCTCGATGGCGTCGGCCACGCGCCCGATGGCGTCTTCATAAGCCAGAGGTCGGAAGCCCGCCGGCACCGAAGCGTCGCGTTCCAGCGCGCTGAGCAGGCGGTCGGGATGTGATCCTTGCAAATAGCGCTTCACACCCTTGGGGCAGAGCATGCCTTGGTTAAACGGGAATTCCTCCCAGGGCTCAAAGCCGATGACTTGGTTGTCCTTGACTTTGAGTTGAATGCCACACTGCTGACCGCAGAAGCAACAATGCGTCTTCACCAGCCGGTCGGGGATGGCGGAGGTTTCGAGCCGATTGCCACCGGAATACGCGCAGTGTGGCCCGAATTGGGCCATATTCTCCAGCAGGTTGACAGGTTCCGCGGCCATGATTACTCCCGTCCCCAAAGTCGTCCTTGAGCCAACCCCACGAGCAGTGCCGGCACCGCGGACAGGTCCACTGGTAATGGTCTTGAGGCTTTTCGCCGGTCTCATACCGGTAGCCGAGTTGCGTGTTCCACGGTGATGAGGTCCTCAATGTGCATTCGGGAGGCAAAGGCTTCGCCGCAGCGCCGGCAGTGCGATTGTTCTGTCTTGGCGCCAACATCTTTGTAAAAGCTGACACCCAATTGAGCGGGCCGTTGAAAAATATGGAAGAACTTGCCAAATGGGAGCCACAATAATGTGAAAATCACGGTAATGGCGTGCAAAATGGCCAGAAAATCATAGGCATACCCCCGCATCCAGGTATAGCTGGCCGTCAGCATGAGGCCGGTTACGCTGATCGCAAACAGGAGAATGAGCGGCAAAAAATCCTCGCCAAATTGTTGCAAGGCGGCTGCCCCGTGGTCGCGCATGCGCCGCGCAGCGCCAGCATCACCCCCGCGATGACCAGAAAGGATGACCACACCAGACCATGGAAGATGACAAAACCCAGGGGCGATGCCATCGGAAAGGCCATCGTAGGAAAGCCGAAAACGTAAACGCGGTACCAGGACAAGTCGTCGGGAAGTGTTTGAAAGTGGATCCAGCCGAAAACGAGAGGAAAGGTAATGGCCACTGCCAGCAGACAGCCCCACATAATGAGCCAGTGGGCCAGTCCACGCTCCATGCCGCGCCGCCAAATAAACCGATTAAGAGCAACGACCACCGCCAACCGCCGCAAGAGAACGAGCAAGTTTCCTGGCAGAAAGCGTGGACGTAGAAAAACCTGCCAACCTCGTTTCCAATACAACGCGGTCGGCGGCCGTTGCAACCACATGGCATAGCGATACGTTATCCCGAAAACCGCGAAGAGCGTGGCAAAGGTATAACCGACGAGTGCCGCATCGAAGTGCGTCAACCGCCGTGATCCAAGAACAATGAGGCCCGCCAAGCTCGCGGTAGCGGCGCATCCCCAAAGTAGGGCTTTTATTTTTTCCTTACGCATGAATTCATCTTATTCTTGGAATGGCACGGCGGCTGGCTACTTGAGCAACAGCAATAACATCACCATGGGTACTTTCGCCTGGATGCTGTGCCGTAAACCGGCGGGCATGTGGACCCAGGTTCCGGGTTTCGCCTCCAGAGTATCGGCATCCAGTGTCAATTTCGCCTCGCCCTGAAGGAAGTGCAAGATGGCCGGCATCGACGCGGTATGCTCGGACAATTCCTCGCCTTGGGCGAAGCCGAAGACGACAGCTTTAAGCCGATCATCGTTGTAAATCGTATGGCTCAATATCCCCTTTTCCGGTGCGTGCACCTCCGCCGCCAGATCTCCGATAAACGCGTAGGGTGTGTTCATCGTAAAGCCGCCTCCTTTTTGCTAATTAGCATGATTGCCGCCAAATGGCTTCGATACCTGCGAAAAATTCGCCGCATCGCCAGTACCCGGTGACGAGCATCCCGATTGCAAAGAAGGTTAAAAGCGAAACGAATAGCACCAAGTAGGCCTTCGTCCTGGACGAGTCGCCGAGGTTCCAACAGGTGCATGGGGGCATTCGCTTCAACCTGAACTGAGAACCCTTCGGACGCAAGAAGGTGGTGCCATTCCGCCCCAGTCAAAGGCCGCGTTCCGTGATGTATCACTTTCGCGAGTTCATTTTGAATCTCGCATTTGGTGTTCTCGGCGAGATCGTCGGGGACAATGCAAAGTTCATGAATGGCATAACGACCACCAAACTTGAGCAACCTATAGGCTTCTCGAACGATCCGCGCCTTCTGCTGAGGTGATTGCATCGAGAGCATGGCTTCGCCATAGACGACCGTGGCAGATGAGTTTGGAAGTCCAGTCTCCTCCGCCAGACCCACCACGCAGCGCTGATTGGGTCCATGGAGACGTTTGCCCACCATTTCCGCGGCGTCATGGTCACGTTCGATTGCTGTGTAACTTGCCGGTCCGCGCTGGAGAGTCAAAGAAGCGGTAACACCAAGCCCAGGAGCAAATTCGATCACCTCATCCGAGAAGCCCATGTTCAAGGCCTCGATCATACGACCTGTCATTTGCCGCCCGCCTGGACGCAGAATACGTTTTCCCAGGCGTGCCAGCAGCCAGTGCCCCGGCATCTTTTTCGTATTGAGTTCTTCTCCCGGCATCGGCATCGTCTGGGCGTTTGTCATTTTAGTCTTTCGAATGAATTTGTAGATCACGTTCAAAAGCAAAAGAAATGCCGAAGACCGTGGCTGTCGGGAAAGAACCTCTTGGAACCTGATTCAGCAACTCAAAATCGAGATCGTGGGTAATGCCCCGTGCCACCAAATTTCTTCCGGAGGGTATCAATGAGTTTTTTGAGCCCAGATATCGGCGGCACCAAAAGTGGGCTGTTTCGGCTGTCGATGTGCGGAATCGCCCACAAATACGGAAGAATTCAATGTTGACGGGAGCCCATCGTTACGTTTTCTTGCAATATTCAACATTTCTTCCTGTTTCGACGCTCAAAAAAGGTCCGGCACGTCCTTTGCTTTTTCACACATCGAAATAACATCCATGCTCTCACAAAAACCGGGAGGTTTCCCATGGTTACCATGAACCAGCCATTCTTGGCCCGGAATGCCGCAGCTTTAATGTCGCGTTCAGTTGTTTTAATTCCAAGGGAAATGTCTCTTCCTGGTGCGGCACATCTGCTCGCCCAGGCCAAGGTCAGCGGTGCCCCTGTGGTTGACGAAGACGGCCGGTGCATTGGCGTGATCTCCACGACCGACTTCCTTCACATTGTGGAGAAGGACAAAGTGCCAACCCCATTAAAAACGGATTCGGTCACTTCCTGGCAAGTCTTGTCGGACGAGTCCGATGAGAATGGAACCGTCGCAGACTACATGAACCATGACCCAGTAACCGTCACTTCGGATATTCAGATCGGCGAAATCGCCCGCATGATGATCGACGCCCATATCCATCGAGTCATTGTGGTTGACGAAACGAATTGCCCCGTAGGCGTCGTTTCAAGTACCGACATCCTGGCGCGGTCGCTCAGACTTTCCCTCAATGGTAAAGGATCAGCGAAAAAGAGAAACTCTCTACGCTTGGTCATGTCTCATTTTCACAAACTAGAAAGGATCACACCATGAACGTTTCCCTGAACCTCGAAACTCCCCGGTTGCTATTGAACGCGAATACCGCAGCCGATTTGATGTCACAAAACCCGGTCTGCATAAATCAAAGAGCCAATCTGAAAGAAGCGCTGGCCCTGTTCACCAACAGGGGCTTCACCGTGGCTCCGGTCATCGACAACTCAGGTAGAGCGGTCGGCGTCATCAGCGGTTCGGATATTTTGGTCCACGACCAGGAAAAAGTGGAGTATTTGTCGCCAGGCGTGGAAACCAGTCCCATGGTTACCGACGATGGCGAACCTATTCGCCGCGGCTTCCAGGTGGAGAATGTCGAGACCACCCGCGTGCGCGATGTTATGACCCCAGCGGTTTTTTCGGTACGGCCCGATACCCCGGCAGCTAAAGTCATCGAGGAAATGCTCAGGCTCCATGTCCATCACCTTTTCGTGGTGGATAAGGGTGGAATATTGGTGGGTGTCATTAGCACCCTGGATGTCCTCCGGAACCTGGGATATTGATTTCTGATTTTTGGTTTGACTTAATTGGAGGATAGCCATGAAGAAAAACATTGTGATATTACTTTGTTGCGCATTGTTTCTCGGCGGTTCCTGGAATGGTTCCGCACAGAATCCCGCCAATCTGAACAAGTTGATGATGGAAAAACTCAACAGCTCAAAAATGTTGCTCGAAGGCATCGCCATGGCGGATTTCAACAAGATTACTCGCAGTGCCGATTCCTTGATTCAACTTTCCAAAACGGAGGAATGGTTCGTTTTAAAGACTCCTCGCTTTGACTTGCACAGCAACGAGTTTCGCCGAGCTGCGGAAACCATCGTGCAAAAAGCCAACGACAAGAACCTCGATGGCGTCACACTGGCATATTTTGAACTCACGATGGGATGCGTCCGTTGTCATCGTTATGTCCGTGAAATTCGTGAGGCCCGTGCACCATTGCCCCAGGAAGATGCTTTTGCGCTTGTTGCAGAAAAGGAGATGCCATGAACCAGCTCAATGCTCCCGTCACGAAAATAAGGCGCGAGGAATCTGACAAGCTCCGAAACGTCGTTTGCGAGGAACTTCCCTCAATGGCGCCAAGCTCCGCAAGCACGCCACCGAGCGGTGTCTTTGCCGAAGTGGATTGGGTTCAATTCCACTCTGAGGACAAACGAGCTGCGGCTGCGATTGTGGCGGTCATGTTGACAGTCTTTTCGTTGGGACTGATTGGCTACATCGTGATTGCTTTGGTGTGCGCCAAGGATAAGATGCGGTTCATCCTAAGATGCGTGGTTTACGTTGGCGTTTTTGTGCATAAAACAGAGAACAAGGGAGACGAACGACGCCTACCAGCCCGTTGAAAAAAGTGTCTGGACCAGGCTCCGGGGGGTCCAGACACCCTTTTTAACGGGCTGCTACGCCTTCTGACAAGTTTTTCATGGACAACGCCGAACATGGTCGATTACGGCTGTTCATCGTCGATGATGACGAGCCGCTGCGCCAGACATTGGCCAGTCGGTTTAAGCGACAAGGAATGACCGTGTCCACTGCAGGAAGCGTGGCCGAGGCACTGGCCAAGGACCAGAACTTCGATGTGGCCCTGCTCGACTTACATCTCCCCGATGGAAGTGGCGTTGAGCTTTTGAGTCAACTCAAATCCCGCCAACCCGAAATCGAAGCGCTCATGCTGACAGGCCACGGCAGCGTGGAAACCGCCATTCAAGCGCTCAAGCTTGGAGCCTATGATTATCTCACCAAGCCCTTCCATCTCCCAGAATTAGAAATCCACATCCAGAAGGCGTTCGAGAAGGTCCGCCTGGCCAGGCGCGAGCGCCAATGGGTCAGCAAATTCGCTACGAGTCGCCACGCTACCGGCTGGTCGGTTCCGACCCTTCCATGCAACGGGTTATTGGGCTAATTGAAAAAGTTGCTCCTACGGATGCGACCGTGCTGGTGCGCGGCGCCAGCGGCACTGGCAAGGAGTTGGTCGCGCGTGCGATACACTTCAACAGTCCTCGCCGCGATAGCCCTCTGGTGACGATAAATTGCGCGGCTTTGCAGGAGACCTTGCTGGAAAGCGAACTGTTCGGCCATGAAAAAGGAGCCTTTACAGGGGCCATCGCAGCCAAGACCGGTTTGATCGAGGTTGCGGAGGGCGGGACGCTATTTATCGATGAGATCGCTGAAATGGCTCCTGGACTGCAAGCGAAATTACTACGGGTACTGGAGAATGGCCATTACCGCCGGGTGGGAGGAATTCAAGAAATGCACGCGGATGTGCGGGTAATCGCCGCCACCAACAAGAAACTTGAGGAAGAGCAAAAAGCGGGGCGATTTCGGGAGGACTTGTTTTACCGTCTTAACGTGGTCTGCATTTCCCTGCCGCTTTTGCAAGAACGGGTCCAGGACATTCCTGAGTTGGTTCGGCATTTCCTGGCGAGTCGCCCCGTCGGATCGCAACCTTTCCAGGTTTCTCCGGAAATCCTGGATGTTTTCGCGGACTACGATTGGCCGGGCAATGTTCGCGAATTGGCCAACGTGCTGGAACGGGCTCAGATTCTGGCCGAGAATTACACCATAACTCTGGACGACCTACCCGAAAACATGGTCTCAAGTATACCCACTGGTGAATCTGCGCCTCACGCTGACCCCAAATCTTTACGTGAAGTGGAACGCCGCCACGTGCAGGAGATATTGCGGCAGGAAAAAGGCAACAAGGTCCATGCCGCGCGCGTCCTGGGCATCAGTCGCCGCGCGTTATATCGCTTGATCCATAAATATCATTTGCAGGAGGAGGGCGCGTGAAGTGGATGTTATTTTTATACGCGCTTGTCGGAGTATGCGCCGGGTTGGGAAGTTTCACTTTTCACTACGCCGCGGGCACCTCTTACTTCAGCAGCAATCCCACCGCGTGCGTGAATTGCCACATCATGCGCGAGCAGTATGACGGCTGGCAAAAGGCCAGCCACCACGCGGTGGCCGGCTGCAACGATTGCCACACCCCGCACGACTTTATTCCCAAGTATCTCGTCAAAGCCGAAAACGGCTTCTGGCATTCCAAGGCGTTCACGCTCCAGGATTTTCACGAACCGATCCGCATTCGTCCGAGAAACTCCCGTGTCCTCAACGGTGCCTGCATCCACTGCCATCAAGACCTCGTCAGTGAAGTGGTCGGGCACGGCACGCCCGGCAACGAAACCTTAAATTGTGTCCATTGCCACGCCGCCGTCGGCCACGGGCGCAGCGCTAATTGTTGCAAGGAGTCCGTTCATGACCTCCGCCAATCCCAATTCGCCACGCCCCTCCTGGCTGCGGCGCCTGCTTTATCCGCTCACTATCGTCGTCACCGCTGTGCTTACTTTCGGGTTGGTCGCCCTGTTGATGAACATAAATGAACGCAAACACGAGGGCGGAGAGCACTTCGTCAAGTTGGTGGAGCTAGACGAGAACACGATTGACCCTGCCATCTGGGCGCAGAATTTTCCACGCCAATACGACGGCTACAAGAGAACCGTCGACATGGTGCGCGCCAGGCACGGTGGCAATGAGTCGATATCCAAACTTGAGAATGACCCCGCGCTGATTCGCATGTTTGCCGGGTATGCCTTCGGCGTCGACTTCCGTGAGAAACGGGGACACGCCTACATGCTTGCCGACCAGGACATCACCGAACGGACCAAGAAATTTAAGCAGCCCGGCGCCTGTCTTCAGTGCCATGCCTCGATCATCCCGGCGTACCGCCAGGCTGGCGACGGGGACGTCATGAAAGGTTTCGAAAAAGTTTGCGCCATGCCTCTGAGCGACGCCCGTCAATTGGTTCAGCATCCAGTTGCCTGCATCGATTGTCATGACCCCAAAACCACGCAGTTGCGCGTCACGCGTCCAGGATTTCTTAACGGCATCAAGGAGCTGGCCAAGAGCGATCAGCCCCTCCCCCATCTGGCGAGCATCGAAACCTGCGCAAAAGGGAAACGCGACACGGACTACGACCCAAATGCCATGGCGACCCGACAGGAGCTGCGCAGCTTTGTGTGCGGCCAATGTCATGTCGAATATTATTTCAAGGGAGAAGGAAAGTTGGTGACGTACCCCTGGCACAAGGGCCTCAAAGTGGAGCAAATCGAGAGTTATTACGACGACACGAAGTTCAAGGACTGGGTCCACGCCGAGTCCGGCGCTCCTGTTCTCAAGGCCCAGCATCCCGAGTTCGAGATGTGGAACCAAGGGATCCACGCACGTAGCGGGGTCGCCTGCGCCGATTGCCACATGCCTTACAAGCGCGACGGGGCGATCAAGATCAGCGATCATCACGTGCGCAGCCCAATGTTGAATATCGCCCGCGCCTGCCAGACCTGCCATCGTTACGGCGAAGATGAAATCAAAGGCCGCGTGGCCGCGATCCAGGGCCGGACCCAGGATCTCACAGGCCGCGCGGAGGCTGCGCTGCTGCAGATGCTGGACGCTTTCAAGGGAGCCAAGGATAAGGGCGTCGCCGCGGACAAGCTCGCCGAGGCGCAACAACTGCACCGCAAAGCCCAGTGGCGGCTCGATTTCGTTCTCTCCGAAAATTCGCTGGGATTCCACGCTCCACAAGAATCTGCCCGCATCCTTGGCGAAGCCATTGACTATGCCCGCCAGGCCCAAATAAAGGTTCTCCATGGGCAACAATAATATCTGTGAAACAGACCGGAACGTCAAAGCTTGCAAGTCTGCCTGCCGCAGATGCTGGCTCTTTACGAAGACGCGGTTCCTGTTCATAAGGAATCTCGAACCAAGACATGAAATCTCTGTTAAGTCGTGACCAAACAAGGAGTTCGAAGAGGGTCTCTCTCGTAGAGCAACCACCGAGAAGGACTCGAAATCCGATTAGCCTTACGCTCCAATGACTTACGGATTTCCAAAAAGAGATTACGAAGAGTGTCCCTCTCGGGGAGCTTGCGATATTTCAGCGAACTAATAGTTCGGGAGAGATTTCTCCCGGCGTTTCGCCTTTTCCGCCTTCACCGCAAGGACTTGCGAAAAGTCGCCGGAAAACCCGGCGCTCTCTGTTTCGAAAATGAAAAGCTGCACCCCGAGAGGGACCTTCTTGGTACCTCTCGGGGTCGCGAGATTTTGAAATAAAACCCTCGAAGTCCCTAGTTAACAACCCCATCGGAGTTACCGGCCCGATCCCTCTCGCACCCCACGCTGCCGGCGTGATATGATTGAGCAATCCGTGAGTCTAGGCAGCGATCATTGCCCTCCAATTCTGGAAGATTGTGTGAGAATGGAGTAATCATGCTTGAAAATGCGAGTTTGATCGCGTTCGTGCCAACGCGTGATCCCCAACAATCGCGTCGTTTCTACGAGCACATACTCGGGCTAGAGTTCGTTAGTGAGGATCCATTTGCGGTCCTCTTCCGTTCGCACGGCGTGATGCTTCGTCTCGCGAACGTCTCAACCGTGGAGAGTTTTAGGCCCGCTCCGTACACAATACTAGGTTGGTGTGTTGATAGCGCGGAGAGCACCGTGCGTGAACTTGGCAAGAAGGGAGTCGATTTCGAACGATTTCCAGGGATGCAGCAGAGCCCCTTGGGGATCTGGCGTTCGCCTACCGGCGCGCAAGTGGCCTGGTTCAAGGATCCTGACGGTAACATCCTATCCATCACAGAAATCTAAATCCAGATTCAGCAGCCACCGGCCAAGGTGTCGTCCTGGGAAAACTGGTCGTTCAATCGTCACTTTTTCGGCGCGGTTTTGTTGTCAGGCAGCTTAGTCAGCGCATCTGCTGGCGTGGCACGCACTCGTAGGTCAAGAACCCGAACATCGATGGCATTCGGACCACTTCCGGGATTGGCGCCGATGCGTAGGTAACGCACGTCGTCGGTGGCTACCGCCACGCTGGCCAGGGGGCGAAAATCCTTGTCCTTTTCGGAGCGATACGCAAACATGGCTTTGGAGCCGACGCGAATCATGCGCAGCGCGCCTGTTTTGCAATCCGCGGGTGACTCAAAGTTAAAGCTCATTTGACGGCGGCCCTGGTCATTGGCCGCCACGCGCGTACATTCGTAGGCTTGCGTGCCGTTCTGCCGAAAACTGTGAGTGACTATTATCGCGTCCCGCTTCGCTGAATCGATCATGAGATAGAATTCGACACCGACGCCGCGTCCCGACATGGGCTTGGGTGCGTCGATGACTTCATAGGAGGCCGTAACTTCAAAGTCCCCCATGATGCCAAACTTGGCCGAGACCCCGACGCCGTCGTATTTCTTGCTGGGTTCGGCAGGGAGCGTTATGCGTAGTCCTTGCGGTTCCGTCAGCACGCGTAAGCCGGCGTTGGGACCGGCCAGGGCGAACTTTTCTTTGGTGATGCCGGCTTTACGAAAGTCGTGATAAAATTCGGTTTGAGATGCGATAAGTCCGGTTTTTTGCATGTCCTCCAGCAAATAACGCGCTCGTTCCAGCACCTCGGCATCCTTGGATTCCTTGAGCGCCTTCTGAACGAAGGGAAGAGCCAGCAGACCGATGTCCGCCAAGCTCTTCTGAGCGGCTTCACGTTTTTCAAACGAGTCGTCGCTAAGCTGCACGATCAACGACCGTATCGTCTTCTCGTCGACGGCATTATCTTTTTTTTCATCGCAAAAAAGGGAGTGCCCATGGACGAAGTAGATGACGGCAAAAAGTATGCAAACGCCGCGCACCCTGTTCCTCATCGCTGCTCTCCAAGGCAAGGGAAATCGCATGGCTCCTCATGCTAAACGCTCGCGTCGGCTGTCGCAAACGATTTTGTTCCGGCACGCCGTTCATTGAGATTTCCATGGATGCGCGCGAGGACGCCTTGCAATCCGCCCTCCGTCCGAAGCTGGCCAAAAACGATCAGATTCCCTCATCAGGCCCCATCGAAAAGGCGGTGCTACCTGCCTGCCGCCCACCGGACGCCTTCCGTTACGTGCTTCTTTCCGAATTTGGTGTCCAGGGAACGGAGGTCGTGGCCGAGTTCGGTGTAGAAGAAGCGGCCGCCGCCATGTTCGCGGAGCCATGCGGCGGGGTGGTCCTTGCCCATCGCTTTGCCGCCGTTGGTTTTAAAGTAGTCGCGGACGGGTATGTAAGTCGATTCATCGACGCGAAACAGTACCTTGATTCCGGGCAGGCCGGTGACGCTGCGGTCGTGGTTTGTCCAATCCGCCGCGTAGGTAAACTCACGATCGAAACCCTGCACCGATGGATGGTCTTTGTTGGCCTCGTCAATGATAATCTTTGCCTTCATGAAGTCCGAGTCGCTGTTGAAATCGCAACCGGCGAGGTCCGTGAACCATTTCCATTTCGTTTGATGCACCAGGGCGGCGTGCAAAGCGACCAGGCCGCGACCGCCCTTGTACCAATCCTCGATGGCCTGGCGTTGCTTCTCGTCGAGCAAGTCGGTCAGGGCGTTGGCATTATTGAGGATGAGGACCTGGTACCCTTTTAGCCGCGCTGGAGTCAAATCCTTGGGCGTCTCGCTGATGTCGGCATCGAAGCCCGCTTCGCCGAGTACGCGCCAACCAGCCGTCCGTTTGGGGTATCTCGGGATGTCGGAACCAGCCGGTGCCAGAAAAGACCAGCACGCGCTTTGCCGAACTGGTCGACTGGTTTTGGCCGGCAGCGGCCCAGACCAGGGCGCCGACGACGGCCAGAGTGAGCGCGAACGCGATAGGGCGGGTTGTAGGTCGGTGATTCATGTTGCTCTCTCGAACTGTAATTTCCCTGAAGTAGTATCGATTGTATGTGCGGGTGCGTGGGCAGCAAGCGACGTACGCCATAAACCCATTTCGGGAAGACCTGGTTATTTACCCTGGGCACTGATGGCGACTCAGCCTGGTTGCCGGCCCAGCGAATCGAGTTGATATGGAGAGATTCCCCTCAAGCCCCGGTGGCGCGAGCGACCCGCCCCGCCACGCTTTAAGCAGAGATCGCGCGGCTGCGCGGCGACACCGATTTCAGCCAAACGAAACATCTGGATCGCTGGACCGACGACCCACGCGTGCAGTTCATCTTCGGCCTGGATTGCACGGCGAATCGCCATTTTTTGGCTGATTAATTGCCAGGGGTGCAGTGGCAAACACTGCACCGTCCGCCGCCCTATGGCGTCAAAACCGAGCCGCGTGCTCGACCGGATAACGTCAAGGAACAGATCGTCCGCGACCGGGGATTTAAGAACATTGCCCTCCAAAGCGAAGATGCGGCGGAGATGCCGTATCGCCCCGTCGCGTGCCAAAAAACCTATCGGCTCATCGTGGTCCGCAAGAACTTGTCGGTCGAGAAAGGGGAGATTCTTCTCTTTGACGACTATCGGTATTTCTTCTATCTGACCAACGATGACGAGAGCTCGCCAGCGGAAATTGTGTTTACTGTCCCGTAGTGATGTCGCCCAGCGGTAACCTGGGTGAGCTGGAAAAAATGTGAATTAAACGAGAAATTTATTGACATTGAATGAAAATAGAGCAGCATACACCCCTAACTCGATGGTCTTCAAGCGTTATCTAAGGACAAACCGCGTTTACGCGCAGGTTTCTTGCTTAGGATCAATTTGTATTGGCAGGCTCATCGTTCGAACGCATTTTCTAAATTCCATGAGTTAACGGCTGGTATGCATCATTAAGCGATACTTCGCCTCTATTACTGTACATTTGTTTATGACAACGGATGAACTCAAATATGAAGAACACTTGGTGGAGGTGGTTGGCAGGCCGAATCATGCGGGTTACGCCGCCGCGAGGGATGGTCCAGAGGTACACGGTCAGGCCCATCAGTGCGGCACTCCGCATTGAGGAGTTGGAAGCCCGCGTAGTCCCCAGCGCGTCAGCCTCGGTCACGGGGCTGCACAGTGTCCTCTTCACCGCGGGAACCGGCGACGTTGCAGACACAGTCTATTTGACGGGGACCAACGGCAACCTGTCCTGGGGAACGGCGCTGGCGGGACCCTACACCCCCCTGGCCGGATTCACGTTCGCGGTTGGCAGCACCATAACCGCAAACATCAACGGGGACGGGACGCTATACCTGGAAACGATCGACCACGCCGCCGGCACGTTCACGAGCTCCGGAACGCTGCGGGTAGACGCGACCGTTGCTAGCGGCACCGACACGAGCGGTACCTTTGAGTCACTCACGCTAAACGCCCCGACCATCACCGTCACGAGCAGCGCCCAGATTCTCGGAGATTCCGGTAGTAGCTCTCTCACGCACGGTGACATTACGTTGGCCGCCTCGATTTCCAAAACCGCTAACAGCGCTCAGGGCAGGCGCAAATCACGGTAACCGGCGCCACGATACGAGGCGGCAGCATCTCCATCACGGCCCTGTCAACCTTGAATACCTCGGCCGATCTGGGCCTGGGCGCGAGCGGCGCGGATGCGGGCCTCATCAATGCCGGTTCACAGGCCACCGTTTCCGTGACGGCCGGCTCGGCACTGAGCGCCGCCGGCGACCTGACGATATCGTCCACTTCCATGGCGACCGCGACCGCGACGGCGTGCGCCAATCCATCCGGTATCAGCACGAACCTCCATGCCGACGGGCGCTGGCCACAAATACGGTTGCCAGTTCCGCGACCACCAATGTTTCAGGCGGCACGACCCGACTATCGGCCACGGGAACGTTCACCGTCTCGGCCAGCAACACTGCCATGGTGACAACCACTGCTGACGGCCTAGGCGCGGGACCGGGGGCGTCGGCGCTGCCATTGCCGTTGCGAAACTCACCGGCGACACCACGGCCTCCATCGACACCGGCGTGACCGCGACTGCCGGCACTATCAGCGTCAAAGCCACGTCCACGCGGACCGTGGTCACGTCCGCCACGTCGACGGCTGGCGGTGCCGACCCCAGCACTCCCAACCCGGAGGTTCAAGCAGATTCGCAGGGCAAGGCCAAAACCAGCAAAGGGCCCATCGGTGTGGCGGGCGCCTTGGCCGTCAACGACGTGAAGGGAAACACCCAGGCTTACGTTGCCACCGGCACCCTGACGTCAAGCGGCGGACCGATCAACATCGCCTCCACTTCCGCCAACACTTCGACGACCAATGCCGACGGCAGTCCAACGAGCAGCGGCACCAGCAGCGGCGTCGGTGTTGCCGTGGCGGTCAACATTGTAAACGTCGATAACAAAGCCTATGTCGACGGCACGACCGTGCTGACATCCCCAGCGGTCACGGTCCAGGCTGCAATGCCCTCCGCCTCGTCAAGCAACACTTTTAACGCCATTGCCAAATCCGGCGCGGGCAACCCCACCAATGTCGGCCTGGCGGGCGCCGTGGCGGTAAACGTGGTCAGCAATACGAGTGAGGCGCTGCTCAATGCGACGGGCGCCCTGACGTTGGTGCTGCCCCCCAGTAATGTGGGCCCGGATATCAGTTTCAGCGCGCTCAACAACGCCACCAACACGGCTTCGGCAACGGCGACCACCGGTGGCGGCAGCACCGGGGTGGGCGCTTCCGTGGCTGTCAACGTCGCCACCAACACGGCTGACGCGCGAATTCTTGACGGCGCCTCACTGACCGGTACGCGAAACCTCTCGTTAACCGCCACCAGCAACGACCCGGCGACAACCACCGTCACGGCTGGCGCCGCGGCCACGTCCGGCACGGGCGTGGGAGCATCAGCGGCGATCGGCGTGGTCAACAGTGAATCTTCGGCTACCATCGGCACTTCCGCGGGCACGCTGACCACAAGCGGCTTTGTGATGATGAGTGCCACGCACACGGGGAGCAGCAATACCAGCGCCGATGCGTCGGCTGCGGGGAGCAAGGCCGCCATCGGCGCCGCTGTGGCGGTGAATGTCGAGTCGGAGACGAGTACGGCGACCACGAAGCGTAGTATCAATGCCGGCGGCTACGTGACGATCATGGCGGACAATGCCGGGGCCGGCACGGCCGATGCGAAGGCGGGGGCCCAGGGTGCGGACGCGGCGGCCAGTTCCGCGGACGCGCCGAAGACGGGGGAAGCGAGTACGGCGGACAACCAGGTGGGCGATCAGTTGGACCTGGCCAGTTCGGAAGCGCCGAGCGATCCCGACGCCGCCAACGCGAAAACGGCGAAGCCGTCAGCCAAGACCAGCAAGGGCCAGCTTAACGTGGCGGGTGCCATCGGCGTGAACGTGGAGACGTCATCGGCGCAAGCCTCGATACCGAATGGGCTGACCATCACGGCGACAGGCCTGCTGACGGTGCATACGTCCAATGACACGGACGGGTTGGCCAAGGGGGACGGCAGCGCAACGGCGGGAGCGAACACGAGCAGCACGTCGGTGGGTGTGGGCATAGCGATTAACTACGTGCGCCGACCAACCAGGCGACCATCGGCAACGGCACCATTACCAGCCAGGGTTTGACCGTCGAAGCGTCATGAACACGACGGCTCCAGGCGACACGGATCAGGGGACGAGCAACTTCACGGCGATGGCGGTCTCGGGAGCGAGCGGTGCAGGCGGCACCAGCGGAGCCGGGGCGTTGGCGCTGAACATCGTGACCAACACCAGCCAGTGCGAAGTTCGCCCACTGCCCAGGTGACGGTGAATCAGGGCGGCAGCGCTGGTGACGTGGCGCTGACAGCAGCCAACACCTCGACAACCACGGCGACAGCGACATCGCAGGCCAGTGGCAAGACAGGCATCGGCGCCTCGGTGGCACTAAACATCATCACCAACAATGCGGATGCGCAGATCCTGGACGGTGCCACGTTGACGGGAGCGCACAATGTGACGCTGAGCGCTACCAGCGCCAACCCGACGACAACGACGGTCGCGGCTGGCGGAACTGCCACGAGCGGTACGGGGGTGGGAGCATCGGCGGCGATCGGCGTGGTCAACAGTGAATCCGCCGCCAGCTTGGGAACGTCCACCGGTACGCTGACCACGACCGGATTTGTGATGATGAGTGCCACGCACACGGGGAGCGGCAATACCAGTGCCGACGCCTCCGCCGGCGACAGCAAGGCCGCCATCGGCGCCGCTGTGGCGGTGAATGTCGAGTCGGAGACGAGTACGGCGACCACGAAGCGTAGTATCAATGCCGGCGGCTACGTGACGATCATGGCGGACAACGCCGGGGCCGGCACGGCCGATGCGAAGGCGGGGGCCCAGGGAGCGGACGCGGCAGCCAGTTCCGCGGACGCTCCGAAGACCGGGGAAGCCAGCACGGCAGACAACCAAGTGGGCGATCAGTTGGATTTGGCCAGTTCGGAAGCGCCGAGCGACCCCGACGCCGCCAACGCGAAAACGGCGAAGCCGTCAGCCAAGACCAGCAAGGGCCAGCTTAACGTGGCGGGGGCCATCGGCGTGAACGTGGAGACGTCATCGGCCAATGCCTCAATCCCGAATGGGCTGACAATCACGGCGACTGGCCTGCTTACCGTGCATACGTCCAATGACACGGATGGGTTGGCCAAGGGGGACGGCAGCGCGACGGCGGGAGCGAACACGAGCAGCACGTCGGTGGGTGTGGGCATAGCGATTAACTACGTGCGCGCGACCAACCAGGCAACGGTCGGCAACGGCACCATTACCAGCCAGGGTTTGACCGTCGAAGCGCTCATGAACACGACGGCTCCGGGCGACACGGATCAGGGGACGAGCAACTTCACGGCGATGGCGGTCTCGGGAGCGAGCGGTGCAGGCGGCACCAATGGAGCCGGGGCGTTGGCGCTGAATATCGTGACCAACACCAGCCAGGCGCAAGTGGCGCCCACTGCCCAGGTGACGGTGAACCACGGCGGCAGCGCTGGTGATGTGGCGCTGACAGCAGCCAACACCTCGACAACCACGGCGACCGCGACATCGCAGGCCAGTGGCAAGACAGGCATTGGCGCCTCGGTGGCACTAAACATCATCACGAACAATGCGGATGCGCAGATCCTGGACGGTGCCACGTTGACGGGAGCGCACAATGTGACGCTGAGCGCGACCAGGCCAACCCGACGACAACGACGGTCGCGGCTGGCGGAACTGCCACGAGCGGTACGGGGGTGGGAGCATCGGCGGCGATCGGCGTGGTCAACAGTGAATCCACCGCCAGCTTGGGAACGTCCACCGGCACGCTGACCACGACCGGATTTGTGATGATAGGTGCCACGCACTCGGGGAGCGGCAATACCAGTGCCGACGCCTCCGCCGGCGGCAGCAAGGCCGCCATCGGCGCCGCTGTGGCGGTGAATGTCGAGTCGGAGACGAGTACGGCGACCACGAAGCGTAGTATCAATGCCGGCGGCTACGTGACGATCATGGCGGACAACGCCGGGGCCGGCACGGCCGATGCGAAGGCGGGGGCCCAGGGTGCGGACGCGGCGGCCAGTTCCGCGGACGCGCCGAAGACGGGCGAAGCGAGTACGGCGGACAACCAGGTGGGCGATCAGTTGGATTTGGCCAGTTCGGAAGCGCCGAGCGACCCCGACGCCGCCAACGCGAAAACGGCGAAGCCGTCAGCCAAGACCAGCAAGGGTCAGCTTAACGTGGCGGGGGCCATCGGCGTGAACGTGGAGACGTCGTCGGCGCAAGCCTCGATACCAAATGGGCTGACCATCACGGCGACTGGCTTGCTTACCGTGCATACGTCCAACGACACGGATGGGTTGGCCAAGGGGGACGGCAGCGCGACGGCGGGAGCGAACACGAGCAGCACGTCGGTGGGTGTGGGCATAGCGATTAACTACGTGCGCGCGACCAACCAGGCAACGGTCGGCAATGGCTCCGTTTCCTCGCAGGGTTTGACCGTCGAAGCGCTCGATGAACACGACGGCTCCAGGCGACACGGATCAGGGGACGAGCAACTTCACGGCGATGGCGGTCTCGGGAGCGAGCGGTTCGGGCGGCACCAGTGGAGCCGGGGCGTTGGCGCTGAATATCGTGACCAACACCAGCCAGGCGCAAGTTGCGCCCACTGCCCAGGTGACGGTGAACCACGGCGGCAGCGCTGGTGACGTGGCGCTGACAGCAGCCAACACCTCGACAACCACGGCGACAGCGACATCGCAGGCCAGTGGCAAGACAGGCATCGGCGCCTCGGTGGCACTAAACATCATCACGAACAATGCGGATGCGCAGATCCTGGACGGTGCCACGTTGACGGGAGCGCACAATGTGACGCTGAGCGCTACCAGCGCCAACCCGACGACAACGACGGTCGCGGCTGGCGGAACTGCCACGAGCGGTACGGGCGTGGGAGCATCGGCGGCGATCGGCGTGGTCAACAGTGAATCCACCGCCAGCTTGGGAACTTCCGCGGGCACGCTGACCACGACTGGCTTTGTGATGATGAGTGCCACACACACGGGGAGCAGCAATACCAGTGCCGACGCCTCCGCCGGCGGCAGCAAGGCCGCCATCGGCGCCGCTGTGGCGGTGAATGTCGAGTCGGAGACGAGTACGGCGACCACGAAGCGTAGTATCAATGCCGGCGGCTACGTGACGATCATGGCGGACAACGCCGGGGCTGGCACGGCCAACGCCAAGGCGGGTTCGCAGGGGGCGGACGCCGGTGCCAGTTCTCCAGACGCCCCGAAGACTGGGGAAGCGAGCACGGCGGACAACCAGGTTGGCGATCAGTTGGACCTGGCCAGTTCGGAAGCTCCCAGTAATCCGGACGCCGCCAACGCGAAAACGTCGAAGCCATCGGCGAAGACCAGCAAAAGCCAGCTCAACATCGCGGGTGCTATCGGCGTGAACGTGGAGACCTCGTCGGCCAATGCCTCGATACCAAATGGGCTGACCATCACGGCGACTGGCCTGCTGACGGTGCATTCGTCCAACGATACGGACGCGTTGGCCAAGGGAGACGGCAGCGCAGTAGCGAACCCGACGACCACTTTGGCTGCGGCCATCGCTGATGCCACTGCCATGTCGATCACCGTGGCCAGTGCGGCGCTGTTCCCATCCAGTGGACAGTTTGTGATCCAAATCGGCAGCGAACAGATGCTGGTGACGGGCGGTCAAGGGACAACCACGTGGATGGTGACGCGTGGCCACAACGGCAGCACAGCGGTGGCACATGACCTGAATGACAGCGTCAGCGAAACCTCGACTGCCAAAACCACCACCGTCGGTGTGGGTGTGGCAATCAACGTGGTGACGGCCACCAACCAGGCAACGGTCGGCAACGGCACCATTGCCAGCCAGGGTTTGACCGTCGAAGCGCTCATGAACACGACGGCTCCAGGCGACACGGATCAGGGGACGAGCAACTTCACGGCGATGGCGGTCTCGGGAGCGAGCGGTTCGGGCGGCACCAGTGGAGCCGGGGCGTTGGCGCTGAATATCGTGACCAACACCAGCCAGGCGCAAGTGGCGCCCACTGCCCAGGTGACGGTGAACCAGGGCGGCAGCGCTGGTGACGTGGCGCTGACAGCAGCCAACACCTCGACAACCACGGCGACCGCGACATCGCAGGCCAGTGGCAAGACCGGCATCGGCGCCTCGGTGGCACTAAACATCATCACGAACAATGCGGATGCGCAGATCCTGGACGGTGCCACGTTGACGGGAGCGCACAATGTGACGCTGAGCGCTACCAGCGCCAACCCGACGACAACGACGGTCGCGGCTGGCGGAACGGCCACGAGCGGTACGGGCGTGGGAGCATCGGCGGCGATCGGCGTGGTCAACAGTGAGTCCACCGCCAGCTTGGGAACGTCCACCGGCACGCTGACCACGACCGGATTTGTGATGATAGGTGCCACGCACTCGGGGAGCGGCAATACCAGTGCCGACGCCTCCGCCGGCGGCAGCAAGGCTGCCATCGGCGCCGCTGTGGCGGTGAATGTCGAGTCGGAGACGAGTACGGCGACCACGAAGCGTAGTATCAATGCGGGCGGCTACGTGACGATCATGGCGGACAATGCCGGGGCCGGCACGGCTAACGCGAAGGCGGGGGCCCAGGGTGCGGACGCGGCGGCCAATTCCGCGGACGCGCCGAAGACGGGGGAAGCGAGTACGGCAGACAATCAGGTGGGCGATCAGTTGGACCTGGCCAGTTCGGAAGCGCCGAGCGACCCCGACGCCGCCAACGCGAAAACGGCGAAGCCGTCAGCCAAGACCAGCAAGGGTCAGCTTAACGTGGCGGGGGCCATCGGCGTGAACGTGGAGACGTCGTCGGCGCAAGCCTCGATACCAAATGGGCTGACCATCACGGCGACTGGCTTGCTTACCGTGCATACGTCCAACGACACGGATGGGTTGGCCAAGGGGGACGGCAGCGCGACGGCGGGAGCGAACACGAGCAGCACGTCGGTGGGTGTGGGCATAGCGATTAACTACGTGCGCGCGACCAACCAGGCAACGGTCGGCAATGGCTCCGTTTCCTCGCAGGGTTTGACCGTCGAAGCGCTCATGAACACCACAGCTCCGGGAGATACGGACCAGGGGACGAGCAACTTCACGGCGATGGCGGTCTCGGGAGCGAGCGGTTCGGGCGGCACCAGTGGAGCCGGGGCGTTGGCGCTGAACATCGTGACCAACACCAGCCAGGCGCAAGTTGCGCCCACTGCCCAGGTGACGGTGAACCAGGGCGGCAGCGCTGGTGACGTGGCGCTGACAGCAGCCAACACCTCGACAACCACGGCGACAGCGACATCGCAGGCCAGCGGCAAGACAGGCATTGGCGCCTCGGTGGCACTAAACATCATCACAAACAATGCGGATGCGCAGATCCTGGACGGTGCCACGTTGACGGGAGCGCACAATGTGACACTGAGCGCTACCAGCGCCAACCCGACGACAACGACGACGACAGCCGGTGGAGCGGCGACGGCGGGCGCGAGTGTGGGTGCGTCGGCGGCAGTCGGCGTGGTCAATAGTGAGTCCTCGGCCACGCTTGGTACGTCCGCCGGGACACTGACAACAACTGGTTTTATCACGGTGACGGCAACGCACACCGGTAGCAGTAATGCCAGCGCCGATGGGTCGGCCAAGGGTGGGAATAACGCTGTCGGGGCCGCTATCGCCGTCAACGTCGAGCACGAGACCAGCACGGCGACCACCAATCGCGACATCAACGCCGGCGGCTTGGTCACCTTCGAGGCAGATAATGCCGCCGCCGGCGCTGCCAGCGCCACGGCCAGCGTGGGTGGAGCCGACGGGACGAGCGGCTCCGCCGACGCACCCAACGGTTCCGAGGATAGCTCCGCGGACAGCCAGACCAGCGACCAGTTGACCCTGGCAAGCCAGGAGGCCCCCAGCAACCCTGACGCCGCCAACGCCAATAGCTCCAAGCCGAGCGCCAAGTCCAGTAGTTCCACCGGAGGCAAACTGGGACTTGCGGCGGCGCTTGGCGTCAACCTTGTCTGGTCCACTGCCCAGGCAACCGTTCCAGCCGGCCGAACCGTCACGGCGCAGGGCCTGGTCACGATCAGCGCCAGCAACGACACCGACGCCGCGGCCTCGGGCGACGGGACGCAGGTGGGCGGCAAGACGGCGCCCAAATATGGCGTTGGCGTTGGCGCGGCTGTCAACTACGTGGTCGCGTTAAATCAGGCCATCATTGGCAGCGGCGCCCAGGTCACTGGGCAGGGCGTAACCGTCCAGGCGCTCGCGAACCATAACGGAACGGGCACCGACGCGGACTCTCCTCCCGGCGTTGCCGACGGTACGGACACCTTCCGTGCCACCGCCGTTTCCGGGGCAGGCGGGCAGAGTTTCGGAGTCGCCGGCTCCCTGGCGCTGAACCTGGTTACCAATAAGAACGAGGCACTCGTCAATGCCGCCTCCACGGGCACACAGACCTTGGTTGCTCTGGGCAGTGGCGACCTGACGCTCACGGCCGAGAACGTGTCCACCGTCACGGCCAACGCCACCGCGGCGCAGTCGGGTGGCAAGATCGGTATCGGCGCGGTCATCTCGGTCAACGTCGCCACGAATACGGCCCACGCTCAGATTGGGGATGGCGTACAAATAACTGGCGGGAATAATGCCCTCTTGACGGCTAACTCCAACCAGACGACTTCGACCACCACCAAGGGCGGTTCCCAAGCCTCCGGCAGCCTGGCCTTCACTCCGTCCATCGCCGTGGCGGTGACCAGCAACGATGCGATGGCCAGCCTGGGCGCCGGCAATGGCCTTACCCTCCCGGGCAAACTCACAATCTCGGCAACGCACAGCGGAACGACGACGGCAATGGCCGAGGGCGCGACCCACGCCAGCGGTAAGGCGGGCATCGGTGTGTCTTTGGCCCTTAATGTCAGCAATGATGCCGCCAGCGCGAACCTTGGGCGCAGCGTGACGACCACGGGTACGGGTGCCGCGAGCGCCGCCAGCATCTCGGCGTCGAACGCGGCGTCCTTTCTTGCCAACGGCGTGGCCAGTGAAGGTGGCGCATCGCCGGACTCGGAGAAGGGGGCGGGCACAGGAGATAAGGGAGCGGACGCGGATGCCCAGGAACAGGCCAAGTTCGCCGAAACTGAGCCCGGCGCCCCGGCACCTGCTGCCGCCGCGCCTGCGGACCCGAGTGATCCGGGAAATACTTCTGGTGTACTCTCGCAATCGGACGCGCTCGATGAGAACGCCAAGCCGAGCGATTCTTCCACAAGCGCCGATGGTGAGAGCACGTCGCAAGGTGGCGGTGCCGGTGGCATGAAAAGTACCACTGTCGGTGTCGCGGCCGCGGTCGGCATCAACGTCGCCACGTCAAGCAGCACAGCCACCGTCGCCGACAACGTCCACCTCATCGCCGGGGGCACCCTCGCCCTCATGTCCACCAACGGAACCAGCGCGGGTGCCTCGGCCCTGGGTACCGCCGTAAGCTCCACGCAAAAAAACTCCGTGGCCGCCGCGGTGAGCATCAACGTCGTTAGCGTGACCAACCACGCCAGCGCCGGCAACAATGTCACCCTCCAGGGGAGCAGCATCACGATCACCGCGCTCGAGCCCGTCGTGGCGAATGCTAGCCAGTCCGATGATTTCCGCACCTGGGCGATCTCTGGGTCCGGCGGCCAAAACAACGCTTTGGCAGGTTCCTTCGGCATCAATGTGATCAACTTCGGCAGTACTGCCGGCACGCAGGCTTCGATCGGCAGTGGCGGCACCGTCACGTCAGGCGGCGCCATCACGATCGAGGCCGCCGACGCACTGGTCCTGCGCAATATCGACGGCTCGGCGGCGTTTGGCGGGAGTAACCTCGGCGTGGGTCTTTCCTTTGGCGTCAACGTCGTCCGACATCAAACTACCGCCTTTATCGGTTCCAACACCAAAGCTGATGCTCCGGACGCCCTCACGGTCCAGGCCACGGCTTCCATCCTGCCCGCCCACCTCGTGCTGCCATGGGAGACGGCCGTGTTCACGAGCCTTGGCCTGGGCATTAATGTGACCAGTCTGCCCATCGAACCGACGATAGTCGCGGTGGCGGGGGCAGTGTCCGGTTCCACGAGTGTCGGCGGCTCGGTGGCTGTCAACGTCTTCTTCGAGCAGACGATTGCCTACATTGGCAGTTCGGCCCGGATTAACCAAAATGCCAGTATCACCGGTCAATCCGACCAGAGCGTGACAGTGCTGGCTGCGGATGACCTAACGATCATCGATGGCGCCGGGGGACTTTCGGGCGGAGCGGAGACAGGCATTGGCCTCGGGCTCGATGTGGGCGTCCTCCTCCGTGATACGGAAGCCTATATCGGCAGTTCGGCCAAGGTCAACGCCGTGAGCACAATCAGCGTCACGGCTCCCATCACGGAGAACATCACGTCCCTGGCCGCGGAAGTGTCGGCTGGCGGCGACACCGGCGTCGCGGGGGCCATCTCCGTCTATGTTCTGCCATCCTCAAACCTGGACCAGGCCCACATCGATAATGGGGCCACGGTTGTAGCTGGCGGCAATATGACCTTGTCCGCCGGTTTCTCGTCCGCAAATCCCGAAACTATTTATCTCATCGCCGGGAGCCTTGGGGCGGGTGGCGACGCCGGTGTCGGCATCTCCAACACCACGTTGGTCAAAAATGAGACCGTCGAGGCCACGATTGGAACAGGGGTCACGATCGGCAGTGCGGGGCTGTCCTTGAGGGCGGCAATGCCGGAGAACATCACGACCATCGCTGTCGCCGGCGCCGGCGGTGGCGATGCGGGCGTTGCCGGATCGGCCACCATCAACGTCTGGCACGATATCGTCGAGGCCACCATCGGCGGTGGTGGTACGCAGGTTACGGCGACCGGCAGCATCAGCCTGTTGGCGTCCGACACGACCACCATGCTCAGTACCGCGGGAGCTCTCGCCGGCGGCGGCGATGCCGGCGTTGGCGCCGGTGTGGACGTAGGCGTCATCACCAAGGATACGGAGGCCTATATCGGTACCGCTACCGTCAATGCGGCCGGCGATGTGACCGTACAGGCGGTGTCCAACGAGGCCATCACCTCCTTGGTAGCAACCGCTGCCGTGGGCGGTTCAGCCGGGCTCGCTGGTTCGGTAGGCGTTTACGTTGTGGATGTTACCACCCGATCCTTCATCGGACTGGATCCAGGCGACCCGAAGGCCGTGGCGGGAATAACCAGCGTTACAGCCCAGGGCAATGTCAAGGTCGCGGCCACGGAAGCGACCAAGCTGCTGGGCATCGATGGAAGTCTATCGGCCGCCGGATCCGTGGCCGCCGGCGCCGCGGCGGCCGTGCCAATCATGGATAAAAGGACCGAGGCATTTTTGGGAGCGAACGCCAACGTCACCGCGCTGGGTCTTGGCGGCGCGATGACTGCCGCCAACGGCCATTTCAATATCGGTTCCGGCGCCTACCAGACGATTAACGAGAAAGGCAAGGGCGGCGATGTTACCCAAAAATCGGTAGGCCCGGACGCTTCAGGGCGCAATCCCTGCCCGACGCCGGATCGGCGCCGTTGGCCAACACTCGGCTCAGCAACGCGCGCACCGCCACGCCGGCTACCACGAGCCTGCACGGCGTCGCCGTCTCGGCGACGAATCAAGACGACGTCCAAATCATCAGCGGCAGCGGCGGGGCCAGCGGCGTCGTTGCGGTGAACATCAGCGGGGCGGTCAATGTGCTCACCACCCACACCTCCGCTTACATCGCGGGAGGAGCCAGTGTCAATAATGCCAACAACAACGCCGGCGCTGGCGCCAGCCAGGCGGTTTTGGTCGCCGCCGGAGACGACTACTCTTCGTTGGCCATCTCGCTGGGATTCAGCGCCGCCGGCGAAGTCGCTGTCACGCCGGACGCCGCGGTACTCGTCGTGAAAAACACGACCCAGGCCCATATCGACGACGGCGCTCTCGTAAATGCCAGACAGGACATCACCGTTGCGGCCCATAGTGAGCAGGACATTCTCGACATCACGGTTGGCGTCGCTGCCTCGGGGTTGGCCGGCCTCAGCGCGGCCGCCTCAGTCATCGTTCTTAATGACACGACGTTTGCTTACATCGGCAGCACGCCTTCCGGCGCCAACGGGACGCCAACCGCCGCCACGGCCAACGCTGGCGGCAACATCCTCATCGATGCCGGGGACGACACCAAGACCTTCACCGTCGCCGGCAGCGTGGGCATCGGCATCGGCGGCGGCGGTGGCGGCGTCGGCGTGGCGGTCACGATCCTCACCAAAGATACGGAGGCCTTCGTCGGCAAAGGCGCGGTAATCAATGCTGCTGGAAATTCCAGTTCCCTGAGCACCATTCACGACGGCACCATCGATTCGAAAGGCGGTTTTCCCAACCTGCCAACCTTCCATGGCCTGGCGGTGCAGGCTGCCTCGAGCGAGGACGTCACCAGCGTCGGGGCGGCCGGCGGCGGCGGGCTCTTCTTCGGTCTGGGCGGCGGTGTCTCCGTGGAGGTGATCTCCTCTACCACGCAAGCCTTCATCGGTGACAACGCCCTCGTCAATAAGACACTAACCAATCCTGATCCCACCGACTCGGTCAATGTGTCGGCCGTCAATGCCACCAAGGTCTTTGGCTTTGGCGGCGGTATTGCCGGTGGTTTTGTCGGCCTGGCCGGCGGCATCGATGTCGGCATTCTGCAAAACAACACGGCGGCTTTCATCGCCGCCGGAGCGGAAGTTCACGCTCAGCAAGACGTCAATGTCAACGCCCTTGCCAACAAGGACGTGCAGAGCTACGCCGTCAGCGGCGCCGGGGGCGCCGTCGCCCTGGCCGGATCGGTGTCGGTATGGACTATCGGCAGCGCCTTTTCATCAGGCTACGCTGACAACAACGGTAGCAATTCGACCGACCCCCTGTCATCCGGCGGCAGTTCCCTCAGCACCTCGACCTCGAAAGCCGATTCCCAGACAAGTGATATTGCCACCATGCTGACCGGCAGCGACGGCTACAAGTCCTCCGGCACGCAAAACAGCTCGGGCGGCGTCAAAACCAATGTTACCAAGGGCACCACCAAACTGTCCTCTCCGGGTTCGGACGGCCTGGTGTCCGGTGCCAAATCGAAGACGAGTGGTACGGCAGCTTACATCGGCGGCGGCGCCCATGTCACAGCGGGCCAGCGCGGCAACGGCGTGGGCAGCGTGAAGGTTTTGGCTCGCGAAAAAATCAAATTCACCGCGACGGCGGGCACTGTATCCGGCGGCATTGCGGGCATTGGCGGTGCCGTGGTCATCGTCAATATCAATAGTAACACGCAGGCCTACATCGCGTCCGGCGCCACGGTCAGGGCCGGTTCGGCTGATAATATCCTGGTCAGCGCCAGTCTTACCAACGACGTGACGGGCAACGCCATCGCCGGCCTCGCTGGCCTCTTGGCCCTGGGTGCCCAGGTCGTGATTATTAAAGACACCAGCACACAATGGGCCCATATCGACAGCGAGGCTGTCATCACTCAGGCGGGGAGCCTGACCGTGCAGGCAACCGCCAATCGAGTTCTTAACGCCAATGCAGCCGCAGTCACGGTCGGCGCCATCGCAATTGGGCTCGGCATCGCGATGGCCAAGGCGGACGGTTTCACCAAGGCCCAGATTGCCGACGGCGCCCAGGTAGGTCAGCAAACCGGTTTGTCCGTCGACAACATTTCCGTGTCCGCCACCGATGCAGACAAGATAACCAGCTCGGCCATGGCCGTTGCGGGCGGCATCGGCGCGGTCAATCTCAATTACACCAATGCCGTGGATGACCCGCTGGTCACCGCGAGCATCGGTGGCAACGTGACGGCAGCCGGCTCGATTACCGTGACGGCATCGGCGACGCCGGTAGTGAGTGCCACCACCATTGGCATTTCCGTCAGTATCCTCCTGGCGGCGGGTGGTTCGCTGGCCCAGACGACCGACGCGCCGACGGTTCAGGCATTCATCAGCCCCAGCAGCCACGTTACCGCCAATACCGGAACCTTATCGTTGACGGCCCAGGTCATCGGCCTGTCGAACACCGCCACGGCGAATGCTTCCGGCGGCGCCCTGGTCGGCGTCAACGGCGCGGAAGCGGATGCGAACTCCGCTCCGGTCGTCAATGCTTACGTCGGTTCCGGGGCCGTGGTCACAACCGGCCTGGATGCCAATGTGCTGGCGAATTCGAGAGGCGCGACCATGGCCACCGCCGGCAGCACGACGGTTGGCTTCGTCGCCGTCGGCCTCAACAGGGCGACTGCGATCGTGGGTATTGGTACGGTTACTGAGATTGGTTCTCCCTCGCTCACCGCCGCGTCAACAAATGCTCACGTGGACGGCGGGGCGACCATCAACGCCGGAGGAAGCATCACCGTTGGAGCTAGCTCCAATCAGAATACCTCCGCCGATGCAACCGCCAACGCCGGGGCCCTCGTCGCCGTCACGGTGACCAGCGCCTTTGCCATCCGGAACGATCCAGTCGCCGTCACAATCAATAACAACGCCGTCCTCACCGCCGTCAACAACATCACGATTTCCGCCAACAACGCCACCACCCAAACCCATGCAGGCGCCAGCAATAACAGCGGCGGCGTGGGCGCCTTCGGCTTCCCCACCACCGCGACCACCGTCAGCGATTCCACGACGGCGACTTTGGGGAGCGGCGTCCATGCCACCGCGACCCTGGGCAACTTCATCCTCCAGGCAGTCACCAACGACAGCGGCATCGACTCCCACTCGGATTCGTTTGCCGTCGCAGGCATTGCGGTTGCCAACTCCGACGCGACCACGACCGTCAACGATCCGGCCACGGCGCAGGTCGGCGGTTTGTCGCAAGTCGCTGCCGGGCGCAATTGAAGGTGCTGGCTACCCAAAGCAATACCAACAGCGCGGTGGCCACCGCCGGGGCGACGGCAGGCGCTTTCTTC
Source organism: uncultured Planctomycetota bacterium (assembly GCA_963848825.1). Lineage (GTDB taxonomy): Bacteria > Planctomycetota > Planctomycetia > Gemmatales > Gemmataceae > CAVVSQ01. The sequence goes on from CAWKFA010000014.1 coordinate 86,462, forward strand.
TGCCATCTGACGGCCAATGCCACCGTCAATGCGACTTACAATGCCGACGTCATCGTGAGTCCGGGCGCTGACCTCAGCGGGCCAGATCTTTTACAACTTAGCGCCAACTCCGGTACCCCAACAGCTATCGCGCATTCGATCGGCAATGGCTTAGCCTTCGCGGGGCAAACCGACTCTACCGCCAATAACTCCCTCTCGACCCATGCCAAGGTCGAAGTCAACAGCGGAACGCCCACGACCACGATGCGCACTTCGCAACTCTTAGTTACGGCCAACAACCCCAACCCCACCCAGGTCACCAACGACGAGCGCAATGTCTTACTCCTGGACATTGGCAGCGCGTCTGCTCATCCAAGCCAACCGGTTCACGAAGGATTGGTCGATTTTAACGCCAACGTCATCATCACCGGCGCCAGCGCCAGGCTGCATATCGACGCCGCCGGCAATGTCGTGGAACAAAGCGGCATCACCTTCACGCAAACCAGCACGCAGATCAATGTCAACCCGATCATGAATTCCAGCAATGGCTCTGCCACCTTGACCGCCACCGGGCCCACCCAAAACGTCACCGGCCATGCCAACTTCAGCTTCGATCAGGGGCTGGGTACTGTTCGCATTATCAACGACTCACTCAAGAAGCTGGTGCTATCGAGCATCAACGTCCTGAACCCCAACCCGGTCGTCAACCTGACGGTAACTCCCAACTCCGGCACCTTCACGACCAACCTCAGCAATGTGGGGGGGACACCGGTTCTGATCACCAACACCAGCAGCGCCGATATCTTGCTGACGGGGACCATCACCAATCCCGAAGGCACCACCACTGTACTCGACAAAGGGGGCAATATCGCTTCCGGCAATGCCAGCCAGCTAATTCAGACGGCAACACTGGCGCTCACCAGCACGTTGGGGTCGATTGGCACCGGCGCCAACCGAGTCAATGCCCAACTCGTTGAATCGAGCTTCGGCGCAGCCGTTTTTAGCGCTGCGGCCGCCGGCAATATTTTCCTCAATCTGTCCGCGCTGAACCTCACGGCCGGTGCGTTGACCGTAACCAGTTCCTCCATGACGGGCCAGGTTGTGGATCTCCATTTCCAGGACGGCATGAAGCAGCAAGGCAATACGACCGTGCCGCAGGTCAGCACCTACAACATCGGTGGAATAGCCGCCAGTACCGAACTCGATGCCGATGCCGGCAGCAGCGGCGTGGTCAACCTGGCGTTCACGGCCCCGCTGGATATGCGCGTGGGTATTATCAATTCACGCCAGGGTGACGTCAGCCTGACTGCCACCAGTGGCGCGATCATTGCCGCCCCGAACGGCGGCGCCACCGGTGTGTCCGGCAATAACCTTACCTTCATCGCCGGGACCACCATCGGCGCCGGCAATGCTCTCTTCGTCGACTCTGCACATTCCGCAGCCGGCATCGTCTCGGCCACGGCCGGCGGCAGCGTAGCACTCAATGAGACCGCCGGCAATTTGTCCCTGGGCCGGGTCCTTTCAACCGGCGGCAACATTACCCTCACCGCTGCCGGCCAAATTCTTGACGGTAGGACCGGCGGCAGCCCGGCCGACAACGTGCATGCGCCGGCTTCCTCGCCGACTTGTCCGCCGGTTCGGGAATTGGCACCTCGGCCAAACACCTCATCACCAATGTCGCCAATTTGGAGGCCAGCGGCGGCACTGGCGGCATCTTCATCGACAATCTCTCCAGCATCCTCACGATCGGTGGCGGGCCGCTGACAGGTTTGACCGGCGCTGCAATCACACTGAAAACTACCGGCTCGCTAAGAGTCAACGAGAACGTGCTGGCTTCGGGAGCTGTGGCATTAGGCGCCGGGTCATCGTTGACTTTGCCCGCAGGGGTCACTGTCCAAAGCACCAGCGCTGCCTTGACATTTTCCTCCGACGGCGCCGCGAATCCCTCTGTCATCGACATTTCAGGGGCTATCCACGGCACCAACGCCTCGATCCAAGTTACCAATCACGGCAGCAACGTCAGCGTGCAGCTCAACCAACTTCCGATTATTCCAGTGACCGTGAACGGGAATGCCACCGCCGGCACACCCGGCACCAACAATTCCCTCTTTGTGCCTGGCACCGCCGGCAACGACACCTTTAACATCAGCGGCTCCGCGAATCCGACGGTCGGCGGGATGATCACGCTGGTCGGCGTCGAGACGGTGACTTATTTGAACCTCCAGGCCCTAGCCATTGATTCCCGTGCCGGCAATGACGTCTTCAATGTCAACGCCACCTCCGCGACCACTTCGCTCACGGGATCCGGTAGCGACAGACTTAACCTCACTGCCAATGGCAGCACCAATGCTCCGGTGATATTCCAGGGGGGCGCCGGGACCAACCCGGTCTTCGTAACGGGCAACACCACCGCGAATGACATTATCGTTGCCGCCCCGAACACCGTGGTGCTCGGCTCCGGTTTGCCCGATTCCTCCTCCAGTTCCTCAGGTGCCCTGGCCGGAGACGTTATCGGTGCCGGGTTGCAGCTTCAATATGGGTCCAATGGGTCCAGCATCTCAGCATTGAACATCACTTTGCCGGGCGTCGGCGCCCGGCTCTTCGTCCTGGGCACGCAAGCCCCCACCACGGTGCAAGCGAATGGGGCCAATGACACAGTCTCCCTGGGCGGCGCCCCGGCTCCCATCGCCATCTTCGCCGGCGGCCCTGCTACCTTCACCGCCGTCCGAACCATGGGCAGCACGTCAATCGCCTCCACCACCTTTAATAAGCCCATCGTCGTCACCGGAACGGCGAATGCCGGCGATGCCCTGATCTTCGACGATTCGCAAAATAGTTCGGCTATCCTTGGCGGAATGAATGCAAACTCCGTGAGTAATATCGGCGAGGATCCCACCAAGGTCACCTTCCAGTTCACCGGCATTCACCTGCTGACGGTCAACCTTGGCACGGGCGACGACCAATTCGCGGTGAATAGCACGTTCACCGACGCCACCGGCATCGTCACGATCAACGGGGGCGGGGGCAATGACACCGTTACCGTACTGGCCTCGGCGACGCCGTTGGCCATCGACGGCGGCACTGGCACCACGAACAAGGTCGTCTTCGACGACTCGACGGGTATCGCACCCATCACTGCCGCGGCGCTTGGCGACGCGCTTGTTGGCGGCGTCTTGGAGTCGTCCCTAACCGGCTTCGGCCCGGTGGGAACTGTCATTTTCACCAATTTCCAGCAAGCCACCCTCAAAGAGAGTACCGCCAATGACACGCTGTCCGTAAACTCCTCGGTGACGACCCTGGCCGTCCAGGCCTTCGGCAATGGTGGCGACGATACCTTCAATGTCAGCAACGTCGGCCAGGCGATGAGTTTGCAAGGCGGGGCTGGTGAGGATACCGTCAAGCTCACGATTCTGGACAATCCCTTCAACCATCCTGACCTCTCCTCCAAACTCGCCTTCGCCGTCGAGCATCTTGTCGTCGATAACACGGCCAACACGGGGGCGGTCAGTTGGCGAGAAGACAACGGCGATACCGTGGGTTCCGTTCAGGGTTCCACGTACAAGCCTCTGGTGGCAGTCAACGGGGCCGACGATGTCCGCATCCTGGCGGGAACTTCCACGGGGAATGCGCTCAACATCGTGGGCGACGCCAGCCCGGTGACCGGGACCATCGACGGCGACAAGGTGGTCTTGGTAACTGGACAGAACGTGCTCGCGTCGGGCAATTTCAAGACCTACAACGACTTCAGCAATACGAACGGCCTGATTCAATTCGCCGCTCTTACTGGTTCGCCAACGAGCTACAACGAGGACGGCTTCACCCTGAGCGGCTTCAATGGCTCGACGCATACCGCCTTGGCCGCCGACACTTCCATCACCTCGGCGGTGAAGGCCGGCGGGAACACCAACTCTTTCGTGCTGACAGCGACCGATGGGGGGCTCTTTTCCCTCTATGGAATCTCCATGAGCGGCACCGGCACAGTTACTTTCACTGCCAATTACGACAATGGCCAACCTGCTTTTACAAAGCAGATACCGCTGTCGGCCAGCGGCGGTTTCTTGACCTTCCCGTTTACCTCGGAATTCACCGCCCTCAAGTCGGTGCAATGGAACAACGTGACCGGCCTGCTCGTAACCAACATCGTGGCAACCGAGACCGTCACGCCGGGTGGCACCGCCACGGCCATTGCCGCGGCCCCCGGAGGTTCGTTGACCGCCGCGGCGGAGACGATCAATATCGATTCGAACCTGGGGACCCTCACCATAAATGGGGTGGACAGCGGCGCCACGCCCGCGGGCGCCATCGGCCATTTAAACGGCACTCCCTTCTTCGTTCGGGAGACCGCCACCGGCACGCAGTATTTCTTCCAGGGCGACCTGAACATACCAAATAACTCCACGGTCAGTGCGGTCGGCGTCAACGCCGGCAGTTTCACTATCTCGCTGATTGTGGGAGGCGACCTCAACCTTGGCTCAAACGTCAGTTTCAACATGTCGGCCAGTTTCAGCACGCCGGGGCCTGGCGGCGGCTTTGGCGGCGGTACTGTCGGAACCGGCGGCGCTGGTGGGCCCGGTGGCGACGGGGCCGGGGTCAATAACAAATTCGGCGCGAATGGTACGGGCGGCACCACTCCTAGTCACGATGGCGGGCGGGGTGGGGATGGCGGTATTGGCGGATTTGTGCTGTGGGAGCTAATGGTACTAATGGGACTTCGGGAAGCAAAGGGAGCGACGGTGTCGGCAGCAGCGGCAGCGGTGGCGCCGGCGGCAGCGGTGCCACGGGCGGAGCTGGGGGTTCTCAAACAATTAACGTGGGACCAGTTACCATTGGACCGTTTGGTGGGTTGGGAGGAACCGGCGGCACCGGCGGCGCGGGCGGGTCCGGCGCCGCTTTTAACGGCGGCGGCGGCGGTGGTGGCGGGCCAGGTGGTAACGGCGGAACCGGCATCACGGGCGGTGGCGGGATTAGTGCCTCCCGTACCAATAGCTCCAACGGCAGCAAGACCGGTGGCATCACCTATAGCAGCAGCCTCGTGATCACCGGCGGCGGTGGCGGCGGCGCTGGCGGCGGCGCTGGCGGGGGCGGGGGCGGGGGCGGCGGCGGCGCTGGCGGGACCGGCGGCGCCGGCGGTGGCGGCGGCGCCATCCTGGCCGATCCCGGAGGCAATGCCCGCGGCGGTGACGGTGGTGGCGGTGGAGGCGGGAAAGGGGCAGCCGGTGGTAAAGGCGGCGATGGCGGCAAAGGCGGCAGCGGCGGCGGCGCTTTCGAGATTGTGGCGAATGGCCGGATCAATCTGAACAGCACAACGAACCTCAATGCCAAGGGGGGCCAAGGGGGGAGCGGCAGCGACGGCAGCGGCCCTAATCCCACCACGCCCCAAGGTGGCGGTGGTGGGGCTAACGCTGGCACCACCGGGGCTGCTGGTGCTGACGGCAGCGGAGTCCATCCCGGTGGCGGCGGCTTCGGCGGCGGCGGCGGCAACGGCGGCGCCGGCGGTACAGGGGGCACCGGCGGCAGCGGCGGCGCGGGGGCCGGCGGCGCCGGCGGCACTATCAAATTGTTTGGATCCGTAGTCAATGCCGCCGGGGCGACCGTCAATACCCAAGGCGCGTTCAGCGGCGATTTCGTAACTGTGGGTGTCGACGGCCAACTCCTCATCGGCAGCAATACGCCCGTCGGCGCCTCATCGATAACTAAGACTGGCGTGGGCAATCTGGTTAACCTCAACTCCGCGGGCAGTGGGGCGACGGCAGCGAACCCCTTTGTCAAAAATCCCACCACGGGTAACTTGACGGTCACCCCCATGATCGCCGGTCTCCAGGGGGGCGCGGAAACCTACGGCCTGGTTTCAAGCACCTTTGCGTCGAACCTGCTAGGCGACACCACGTATTCCAACGCTTTGAACACGGCTACTTCCAACGCCGTGGTCATGGTGCTGCGTGAAGCGGTCCCCACCAGCTTCGGCGATCAATATGTCGGCTTCGACTATGTCTTTTACGTCAACATGACGGGCGAAACCCTGGGCACCCCGCAACTGGGAGTGACCGAGGGGTCCGCCAATTCGTCCACCTTTAATCCGATCCCAGCCCTGGAATACCAGGGTGTGTTAAACAACCCTACGTTTCTCGGGTCCGGCCCCAAGACCATTTCGGTCCTCCCGGCCCATGGCATCTGGGCCACCATGGTTCCCCATACCGATCCCGCGGGCGGCCAGTTTTTATATTCCAGCCTCAGCGGCCCGGTCGACTTGCTCAAGAAATTCACGGGCGTGGTGGGTCAAGGGCAGCAACTGGAAGCCGGCAAGGCATTTTTCATCACCGCGCAGCGCGGCACTCAGGTTTCCGGCCTGCAACTCCCCGGTTTGACTGCCATCACCGTCACCCCCGATGCCAAGAACGTCTATGCCCTCAGCGTGGCCAAAAACATCCTCGTCGTGGCCAACGGCGACCTCAGCCAGCGCCAAACTGTGGCCGTGAGCGGCCTGACCGCCGCCAGTAAAGTCGTCCTCAGCCCCGATGGCAAGAATGTTTACGTCACCGAGCCGACTGGCGGCAATGTGGTTGTCTTCACGCGGAATACCGCGACCGGCGCTCTGACCGTACCGGCACTACAATCATTTTCCATTGGCGGCCTGAGTGGTTCCCTGACGTTCAACTCCGCTGGAACGAAAGTATTCACCGCCGCGCAGAACTCCATAACAAGCTACCAACGAAATGCGGATGGATCGCTCAATTTTTTGGGAGTCAATACCCTAAACGGACTCGGCGCCATCAGCGACATGGCCCTCAGCCAGGATGGCCAGTTCTTCTACGTCGCCAGTCGCGCCTCCAGCAACTTTTTCGTCTTGAATTCCGCGACCGTTGCCATAGTTTCTTCATTCAGCGCCTCGCCGGCCAACGGCCTGCAGGGGGCCAGCGCCATCGCGGTCAGTCACGACGACAACTATATTTACGTCACTGGCGAAGATGGCGGCACCCTCACCGTCGTCCAACGCACGGGCGCCTCCTTTACCGTGCTGCAAACGCTTATCCAGGGCCTGAACGGCGTCCGCGGCCTGATAGATCCCAACGCTGTGGCCGTATCCAACGATGCCAGCAGCGGCCACCAAGCCCAGGACAAATTTGTCTATGTCACCGGTGGCCTGGGCAACACCCTCGCGGTGTTCGCGCGGCAGTCCGATGGTACCCTGCAAGCCGTCCAAACCGACCGTGGTGCCGTGGGACTCAATTCGCCAGGCGGCCTCGCCGAAGACGCGAGCGGCACCGTCTACGTCGCCTCGCAGCTTGGTTTTGGAGTTAGCGGAGGCGGCATCGCCACCTTCACCCCGGTTCCCCCCGTGGTCATCACCGCGGCGAGCTGGTTGAACAACACCGCAACCATTACCGCGGACAATAGCTTTAAACCGGGCCAGACGGTGACCGTCGCGGGCATCTCAGGCAGCCTGGTGCCGGCCGGCTACAACGGCGACGTTGTGGTCCTGGCTGTCATCACGACGGCCGGAAAACAAACGGGCTTCACCTACCTGCTGGCCACGAATCCCGGCACGGCGACTCTGAATAACGCCACGGCCTCCGCGAACCCACGCACCACCACCGTCACTTTCAACAAGTCGATGGACGCCGTGACCCTCACCACCGGGTCCAGCCCCGACACCATTAATGAACTTCATGCTCCGGATGTCGCTGTCCTCAATATTAATGCCGGTGACGGCAGCAATGCCATCGGCGTCCTGGGCGTAACCGCTCCCGGTTTGACTACATCGTCTCAGACAGTCACTGTGACTACCGGCACCGGTCCCGATAATGTGACCGTCTTCGCCGGCCGTCCCAACGACACTTACAACATCAATACCGGCGATGGCGCCGACTTCGTGAAGTTGAGCGGCGACCTGGCCAATGACGCCAACGTACACTTCACGGTCAATCTGGGCAACGGCGACGACACTGCCCAGATAGCCGGCACCTCCCTGGCGTCCTCCGACGTCGTAAACATCTTCGGCGGTGTTGACAATGACACGCTCCTTTACGACGCTGGCGGCAACCCGATTACCCCGGGCACTCCCATCACTCCCGATGGCAGCATCACCACCAGCGGTATCAGCAAGGCGACGATCAACTATACTGGCATCGAGAGCATTCCGGGTTTCGTTGCCGGGACCGCCAGCGCCGGCGGCCCCTACACCATCACGGAAGGAGGCGCGCTGAGCCTCAGCGGCTCCGCCTCTGCCGCGACGGGTACGACCCTCACGTCGGTGTCATGGGACCTCAACGGCGACGGCACTTTCGGCGATGCCGGCGTGACGACTGTTACCACCTCCACGGCGATTCCCTGGAGCGCCCTGGTCGGCCTCGGTATCACCCACAATGGTACTTATACCATCGCGATCCAGGTCCTTAGCAGCAATAACACCAGTGCCACTGCCTTCGGGACGCTCGTTGTCAATGCTGCCAAGCCAACGATCAACGTTACCGGCAATGCCACGGCCAATGTCGGCGAGACCTACAACCTCGGTTTCACCGCGACCTTCGGCGGCGACGAAAAACCGTTGAGCTGGATCGTCAATTGGGGCGACGGTACTCCCAACAGCACCCTGCCTAGCGACGCGACTGGCGCCCCGCATACCTACACAACCGTAAACAGCTTCAACATCCAGGTCAGCGTCACCGACGTCAATGGCCTCCACGCCCCCAGCGCCGGTGTCACTGGAGGCACCAAGTCGATCACTACCGTCATCAATCCGAACGCGATCGGCGCCGGCGGGCCCTATATCATCGACGAGGGAGGCAACCTGGTTTTGATTTCCACGGCCAACGGCGTTCCCACCTCCGCCGGATGGGACCTCAAGGGCCAGAGCAACTTCACCGATGCGACCGGCACCTACACAAGCAATGGCAATGGCACCTCGACCAGCACGCTAACCCTCACCTGGGCGCAGCTCCAGGCGCTGGGCATCACCGACAGCACGCCGACGGGAACGCCCCTGTCCGTCAAGGTGAAGGCGCTTTACCCCACGACAGCCGTGGCCGCCGGCTTCCTGATCTCGCTGCCGACCACCCTCACGATCCGTAACGTGGCACCCATCGCCGCGCTCACGGGTTCGGCGCAGGAAGGCGGTACTGGCAGCGTGACATTCAGCGCCCAGTCCGACCCAGCGAACGCCGACACACTGGCCGGCTTTAAATACAGCTACGATGTCGGCAACACCGGCGCCTTCCTGGTTACGGATTCCGCCAGTCCGACGTTCGCCATCCCGGCGAGCAACTTGATTCATACGGGAACGGTCGTCGTGCGTGGCCGCATCGCCGATAAAGATGGTGCCTTTACCGACTCCATTGTCACCGTCCCGATCACCGACCAGCCCCCGACGATCCTCACGGTCGATGCCGCCAAGACAGTCATCGAAAACTCCTCCGTCACGCTTGATAACGTCACCTTCAGCGACCCTGGGGCCGATACCATTACGGCGAGCATCAACTGGGGCGATAATTCCAGCAGCCAGGGCCTGGTCACGACGACCAACACCACGCCGGCTCCAACCACCGGCATGGTCTCCGGAAGCCATACTTTTGCCTTCCGGGCCACGCCTTACACGGTAACCATCACGATTCGCGACAGTGCCGGCGCCCCCGTCTCCCGGTCGTTCCAGGTAACGGTTCAGGATCCGCCGCTTACCCTTGTGGCAGGTCCGGGCCAGTCGGTCAACGAAGGGGACCTGGTCACCTTGACCGGTGCCACTTTCACCGATCCCGGAGCCCCTGACGCCGGCACCTATGCCGCCTCGGTGAACTGGGGGGACGGCACTGCAACCGACCTGACTCCAAATGTGAGCGCCCCGCCACACCCGCCGACCTTGGCCGGATCCTCGATAGCCATTATTACGGCCAAGCCGGAACTTACACGGTTACCGTGTCGGTCAATGAAGACGATTTGCCAACGGTCCACGATACGTTCACGGTCATCGTCAATAACGTGGGACCGGCGGTCAACGCTGGCGCTGATATCGGCGCTGGACCGGGGGCCCTGGTGAAGCTCAATTCATCGTTCAGCGACCCCGGTTTCCAGGTCGGCGCCACCAAAGAAACCTATGACGCAACGATTAACTGGGGCGACAACACCTCCAGTCCAGGCGTTGTCAACGTGACCCCAGGGGGCCCGAATGTACTGACTACCGGCACTGTGACCGGCAGCCACCAGTACAAGGGCGACGGACCGTATACCGTGACCGTGTCTGTCTCGGACGGCGGCATCGCCGGTACTGGCCAATTAAGCGTCTTCGATGCGCCAGCGGTATTTCGGCCAATTACCAACCTGGCCGGCAATGAAGGCAGTCCCATCAAACTCAACGCCTCCTTTACCGATCTGGGCTTCACGTTCGGCGGCACAGTGAAATCCTTCGCGGCCACCGTCGATTGGGGCGACGGCACCACCCCGACCAATGGTGTTGTGACGGTGACGCAAGGTACTACCACCACTCTGACGACTGGCATCATCACCGACAGCCATACCTACGGCACCTTCGGCACCTACCACGTTACCATCAACCTCAAGGACGAGGCCAACGCCCTGACTGTCGGCAGGCTCAATGCCGTCGTGAGCAACCTGGCGCCAAACCTCGCGGCGTTGCCCATTCTGTTCTTCCCACCAAATCAGACGTTTATCCTGAGCGACACCTTCACCGATCCTGGTCCGGGCGACTCACATTCCATCACGGTGAACTGGGGCGATGGCACCAGCAGTACCACCCTCGACGGCAATGCGGTTTTCCCGAACACCAGTGGCGGCTTCGATCATTTTTTGGTTGAGCCGACTACCACCACCACGGGTGTGCTTCTCCCCGGCCGCATCACGCTCGGCCATCTTTACCATGACAATATCAGTCATGTGATCACGCTGACATTGACCGATAGCGGCGGCCTGTCGAGCCAGATCACGACCACCGCGCAGGCCATCCTTCCCAACACGACCACCGTCGCCATCCTCAACTCGCAAGGGTCCGAACTGGAGCCTGTCAAGGGGGGGAAGGCGAATTATGTTTTCACCATCCATCTCGGTAATCCGTTAGCCAAGCCCATCTCGGTGAACTACAGCACCGTCAACGGCACGGCCAAGGCCGGCACGGATTTCACGGGCGTGACCAACAAGACCGTGGTGATTCCGGCCGGTAGCACCGACCTCCCTATCAATGTTTCGATCCTGGGCGACTCTCCCCAGCTCCCCGGCGGCCCGGCGGACAAGTATTTCACAGTCAATCTGAGTTGGGCGGTTGATCCAGCCAATCCGCAAAACATCATCACCGCCACCGCCACAGGCGACATCCAGCAAACCTTTGTGCCCACCGTGACCATCCCTGCCACGCAAGCCGTGCATCTCTCAGGCGGCACTTATGCGGTTACGTTGAACGTGGCTTCCATGTATCCCAACCTCGCGTACGCACAGGCTGCTGGATCGGTTAGCGTGAGCTATTCGACGTCGAACGGCACCGCCACGTCCGCCAGCAACTACAAGGGCGTTTCCGGCGTTTTGACCATCCCCGCGTCTACCCTGGTCGCGGGCAGCAGCACCATCAACATCCAGGTCACCGGCAAGGGCCTGGCGGTCGGGCAAACTTTCAACATGACGTTGTCGAACATCAGCAACGGAGCACTGGTTACCGGCTCGACGGTTGGTTCAGTGGCTATCTTCAATCCGCAAATGGCAGCGGGCAAACCCGCAGAGGCCCCCGGCGGCGAAGTGTTGACCTCGCCAAGCCAGCTCGCCCCTATCCTCGAAGCCGCGGAGGCAAATTGGGAAGCGGTTGGGACCAAGCCAGGGAACTTCAACAATATCCAGATTCAGATCACCCATATCGGGCACAATGTATTGGCCAGCACCGCCGGTAGGGCCATTACCATCGACGCCGGCGCCGCCGGCTTCGGTTGGTACATTGGCGCGAGCAATGGTATGTTCCAACCCGTGGCGAATGCCGCCAACTTCTTCGCACGGGTAGGTTCCCAGGCAGCCGGCCATATGGATCTCTTGACCGTGCTTGAACACGAGTTGGGTCATATCCTGGGCCTGGACGACGTGGATGCCGGGGACAGCCTCATGACCACATCCCTGCCAGCCGGCGAACGGCGTTTGCCGACCGGCACCGGGTTGAATTCGAGTATTCCGCCCGGACTTCAACCAGCTCCCTTGAATGTCGCGACTGTGCCAGCGACGCCAAGCACCGGGAACGTTGTCGGCAACAATGCCCCAGCGGCCAGCCTCCCGAAGTCCAAGGGCCGAGCTAGTAGCTCGGTTCTCGATCGGGTCTTCGCGGAGCCCTGGTCAGACAGCGCCACCGTGGCCAGCAGCGACGCGCTCGATCAAGTGTTCGTGCTGCTGGGCACCAAAAAAAGCAAGAAATGACGTAATAGCCAAACGCCGAAAGAACTCTCTTCCGGCGTTTAGTCTTTTCGGCCTTCTCCGCAAGGACCTGCGACAAGTCGCCGGGAAGCCCGGCGTTCTCTGTTTCGAAATCGATTTCAAGGGCCCCGAGAGGGACCGTGATGGTACCTCTCAGGGTCCCGAGATTTTGAAATAAAACTCTCGGAATCCCTGGTTAACAGACCCCTCGGAGTTACCCGCCCGATGACGTCCATGTTTTCACACGTCAATCCCGCCGCCATGACCAACGACGACCGGATATGCCAAGTCGCGCCCATCCTCGCTGCCTTCGTTCTCGCGTCGCGCTTCCCACGAACCATGGCCAAGATTCCGGCCCAAAAAGGTTGTCGGAAGTCAGCCGAAATTGCCACGTACCGGTACTTGGCACGTACGGCCTCATCTTTCACGGAAATCAATTTCGGAACTGAGGGAGTTTAATTTGTCACCTAATTTAGGTTAGGACAGCACAAACACCTAGCCGCCTCATTCTGGTGAGAATATGCTTGCAATCGGTCTTTCGTTGGATTAACCTTCTGGTTCTGGAGTCGCCGCCGAGGCGTTTTTTCTGGGAAAGACCCCTGCACCGTGCTGCAGCCTGCCTTATTGCTCACTTTCCTGATTTCCGTGGGAATTGCCGAGACTTTTCGGGCCGAGGAAACATAGCCAGGAACCAGCACGGGCGGGCCGTTGCCAGCCAGCAACAAACATTCGCGTTATTGATCGTCAGGATTCTGGGAGGCACAAGCTTCTCCTTTTCTTGTTGATCGTTGCCGTGGTGCATTGGAAGAGGCAATCTAAAAAGGTCCCTAACGACTTGGCCGGAGGGAATAGCATGCCAGAGCAAACGCCGCGACTTTTAAAATGGTGCCAGCACAGACAAAATGTCTGCGCTACCAAACCACCAGCAGGAATATCTCAGGCACGGCTAAAAGCCTGCGGCTAAAGTATCTATTCTCATGTGTCGTTCAACCGTTATCGACAACCCCTAAAAGTAAGGCAAAAAATGTTCCTCTCCTGGTGGCTGAGCGTATGGAAGCGAACGCAATGCGAATCCAACCAAAACAAGACACGGCACCACCGACTGCCGCGTCGATTTCATCCGGCGCTTGCCGTCGAGCATCTTGAGGATCGCCTTGTACCCGTGGCGGGCAAAGCCAGTATTTTTCTAAACCTCGGCACGCCTACCGCACCGGTCAAGACCATCACGGCCACGCCGGGCAGCACGGTGCCCGTTTTCATCGATTTTGACACGATCTCGGCCGGAACCAACGGTGGCCTCGGTAGTGGAAGCTATTATCTTCTCTACGACCCTTCGGTGTTATCCGTAAGCGAAACGCAAGCTTCCCTTGGCTCGGATATCAAGCTGGGGTCTGTGCTGTCGGGACGCTCTGCCAATTACAATTTGAATGTTGCGGGCGGCCATGTGCCGGGGGTTGTCGGGGTCGGTCTGAATCATTCCGGCGCCACTTTTGTTACTGGCTCAGTTACCGGCCACCTTATTGAAATTGATTTCCACGTGGTTGCGTCGACAACAGCCGTAGGATCTAGTGCGCTCCTGGACCTGCAGGCTTTTTACACAGACCCAACCGGTACCCTCAGACAGACCCTGCAAGCGGATAGATCATTAATCCGCTATACACTTTCACCGGTTCCCACGTCATACGCGGGGGTAAATAGCGGTGGTGATCTGCCTCCTTTATCAACGTTAACGCAGGTTGGCGCCAGCACGCCCTCGACATTTAATCCACCCGACACGGACACTAGCGACGTTTCCATTCAAATCGTCAACAGCTCGACCAAGTTGCCACCGACGGTCCAGCCGGATACTTACAGCATGGCGCCGAACGACTCGAACTTCGCTTCAACCATGGCTGTCGCCGGCGCGGCCAACGGCGTACTAGCCAATGACACGCCAACGTCCAACGGACCGATGATCGCGGCCCTGGCCGGCACTGGAGTCACAGCTACCACCGTGCCAGCTTCGACCAGTTTGATCGCTGGCGCCAGTGAGAGCGGCGGCGTCATTACTTTCACGACCCAGAGCGCGAACAATCTCATGATCGGACAAGCAGTGACGATCACTGGCGTGGCAACCTCGGGCTATAATGGCACGTACGAAGTTGCTAATTTACTGTCCAATACACAATTCAACGTCTTTGCAACCACACTTGGGCTTACACCTGATACGAGCCTGACGGGATCCACGACGGCGGCAGCCACCACGATCTACGAGCAGGCCACGGCCAACGGCACGGTCTGGCTCAACAGTGCCGATGGTACGTTCGCCTATACGCCAAACGCCAATTTTAGTGGCTCGGATTCGTTCACTTACAATGCCATCGATGCGGCGAGCGGTACTGCCAGCGCCCCTGAGACCGTGACCATTTACGTTGGTGGCGACTTGTACCTACCGCAAGACATCAACAAAGACACGGACAACAATCCGATCAATGTCGGCTCCCAAGTGGTTGTACCGATCTATATTCTCGACCCGAACCCTTCTAATAGCGGTGGCCTGATCGATGCCACGATCGGCATCAATTACGATCCGATGGTATTTGATCCGACGACAGTTACCGTCAGCGCCGGGAATCTTCCCAGCGGAACGTCACCGCCCTGGTCCTTTACGGTCAACCCGACAAACCCTGGCGAAATTATCATCGTATCTTCGGCAACGGGCGGCGCGCCCCCACTAACTTCCACTACCCCGGGCACGATAGCCTTCGTTACGTTCACGGTCATCGGTATTCCAGCCAACGCGAATGGTACCAGTATCATCAATCTCTCGGGATCTTCGCCGCAAGTCACGGAACTCGTCGTGAACAACTACGGTGCTATCGCGGACTTACCATTTGTTTCACCTCCAACCAATAATTTTGATTTTAATGGCACGCCTGGGCCGCTCGACGGCGTCGTCCATTTCGCGAGACCAAAGTCAACGTCCACGAACGTGAGCGCCGGCGTTGACGGCTCGACGGTTAGCGACGTTAACTACGGCACGCCAGTCACCCTGACCGCAGTGGTCACCGACACGTCCGCGGGCATTCCTCCAGCGCCCGGCTCGGTCAGTTTTTTCGATGGTGCCGTCAACCTCGGTACCTCTACCTCGCCGACTACACAATTGGGTAATGAAACCATCTTCTCGCTCGTTACCACGGCTCGGCAGTTACAGGTGATTTCAGCCAACGGCGGCATGCACACGGTCACGGCCGTCTACTCGCCTGGAGCCGGTTTCAGCACAAGCAGCGGCACATTGATCGGTGGCCTTTCGGTGAGGCCGGCTCAGCTCATCATCACCGCAGTCGCCACCACCAAGACCTACGACTCGACGACCAGCACCGCGGCGAAGCCGACCGTCTCGGGTTTGGTGGGCAGCGACTCCGTGACCGGATTGGCAGAAGCGTACAGCGACCCGAACTCCGGGTCCAGTAAGACGCTGACCGTGAGCGGCTACCTGGTGAATGACGGCAATGGCGGCAGCAATTACCTGGTGACTGTCCAGGCGAACCAGCAGGGTGAGATCGATCAGGCGTCCCTGACCATCACCGCAGTCGCCAACACCAAGACCTATGACGCGACGACCAGCGCCGCGGCGAAGCCGACCGTCTCGGGTTTGGTGGGCAGCGACTCCGTGACCGGATTGGCAGAAGCGTACAGCGACCCGAACTCCGGGTCCAGTAAGACGCTGACCGTGAGCGGCTACCTGGTGAATGACGGCAATGGCGGCAGCAATTACCTGGTGACTGTCCAGGCGAACCAGCAGGGTGAGATCGATCAGGCGTCCCTGACCATCACCGCAGTCGCCAACACCAAGACCTATGACGCGACGACCAGCGCCGCGGCGAAGCCGACCGTCTCGGGTTTGGTGGGCAGCGACACCGTGACCGGACTCACCGAAGCGTACAGTGATCCGAACGCCGGTTCCAATAAGACGCTGACCGTGAGCGGCTACCTGGTGAATGACGGCAATGGCGGCAGCAATTACGTGGTGACTGTCCAGCCGAACCAGCTGGGCGAGATCGATCAGGCGTCCCTGACCATCACCGCAGTCGCCAACACCAAGACCTATGACGCGACGACCAGCGCCGCGGCGAAGCCGACCGTCTCGGGTTTGGTGGGCAGCGACACCGTGACCGGACTGGCCGAAGCGTACAGCGACCCGAACGCCGGTTCCAATAAGACGCTGACCGTGAGCGGCTACCTGGTGCATGACGGCAATGGCGGCAGCAATTACGTGGTGACTGTCCAGCCGAACCAGCAGGGCGAGATCGATCAGGCGTCTCTGACCATCACCGCAGTCGCCAACACCAAGACCTATGACGCGACGACCAGCGCCGCGGCGAAGCCCACCGTCTCGGGTTTGGTGGCCAGCGACACCGTGACCGGACTCGCCGAAGCGTACAGCGACCGAAACGCCGGTTTGAATAAGACGCTGACCGTGAGCGGCTACCTGGTGAATGACGGCAATGGCGGCAGCAATTACGTGGTGACTGTCCAGCCGAACCAGCTGGGCGAGATCGATCAGGCGTCCCTGACCATCACCGCAGTCGCCAACACCAAGACCTATGACGCGACGACCAGCGCCGCGGCGAAGCCCACCGTCTCGGGTTTGGTGGCCAGCGACACCGTGACCGGACTCGCCGAAGCGTACAGCGACCCGAACGCCGGTTCGAATAAGACGCTGACCGTGAGCGGCTACCTGGTGAATGACGGCAATGGCGGCAGCAATTACGTGGTGACTGTCCAGCCGAACCAGCTGGGCGAGATCGATCAGGCGTCTCTGACCATCACCGCAGTCGCCAACACCAAGACCTATGACGCGACGACCAGCGCCGCAGCCGTGCCGACCGTCTCGGGTTTGGTGGGCGACGACACCGTGACCGGACTGGCAGAGGTCTATAACAACGCAAACGCGGGGACCGGCAAAATGCTGTCGGTCAGCGCCTACACCGTGAGCAATCCTAGCAACTACAGCGTGAGCACGGTGTCGAGTACAACAGGCGTGATCACCACGACCCCCCTGACCATCACGGCCAACAACCAAACCATGGCCTACGGCGCCGCCGTGCCACCGTTGACGGCGACCTATTCAGGCTTCGTCGGCGGCGACACATTAACCAGTTTGGCCACTCCCGTCATCCTGAATACTACTGCAACGAGCAGCAGTGCGCCAGGTATCTATCCGATCACTGCGAGCGGTGCTACTGACCCAAATTACTCCATAACGTTTGTCTCTGGGACCCTCACCGTAACGGGGCTCCCCCAAATCCCCACCGGCACAGCGTACGTTCTCAACCCGACCCTTGACGGCGCCCTCACCATCTCCGGAAACGCAGCAATCAACCTACCCGGCGCCCTTGTCGTGGATTCCAATTCAGCCAGCGCGATTCTGGCCAGCGGCAACGCCAAGATCACCGCGACCGGCGGCGTCCTGGTGGTTGGTGGCGTCAGCAAGAGCGGCAACGCCAGCGTCACCAAGACCGGCACGCCAGGAACGACAAGCGACCCGCTTGCTAGCCTGACCGCGCCAACGCCGCCAAGTTACGCCGGCACGGCCATTGCGGAAAGCTTGAGCGGCAACTCCACCGCCACGATCAGTCAGGGCCGTTACAGCCAGATTAATGTTTCGGGAAATGCGAAATTAACTCTCAACCCCGGCGTTTACGTCATTGGCGCCGGCGGGGTCAATATTAGTGGCAACGCCACGGTGACGGGTAGCGGTGTTACCTACATTATCGAAGGAGGCGGCTTTGCCATCAGCGGCAACGCGGGCATCAGCGGGACAAATGTACTCATCATCAACGGCGGCAGCAACTATCCCAATTCCGCGATTAGCGGCGAAACCTACGGCGGCATCACCCTTTCCGGCAACGGCTCTTTTAGTTTAAACGCGGCCACGACTGGCGCCGATGCGGGCATCCTTGTTTACCAGGCCCGTGACAATACGCGGGCCCTGTCCATCAGCGGCAACGCCATGGCCGGCATCACTGGCACGATTTACGCCGCCAACGCGCTGCTCACCATTAGCGGCAATGCTAGTCTGCAAAACCCGCTCGTCGTGGGCACACTAAACCTTGGCGGCAACGTCTCTTTAACGCAATTGGCGCAGGGCAGCGAAGGAGCTAGTGACGCAGGGCGCAGCGCGGATTCCTTGCTAGCCGGCAACCTTGAATTCTACATAAGTGACGCCAGCAAAGTCTTTACCCTGGACGACCGGGCTCGCATCAATGACGCTGTCAGCGGTTTGGACGCGCTGTTAGTCCCGTACAACGTGAGCATCACCCAGGTCAGCGACCCCTCCCTGGCCAATCTGATCGTGGACACCGGGTCCACCAGCGCCTCGGGCAGTACCGCCGACGGTGTATTGGGCTGCTACAACGGCGGAGTAGGTGAAATCACTATTCTGCAAGGGTGGAACTGGTACGCCGGCGCCGACCCGACTAAGATCGGCCAGAACCAGTACGACTTCCAAACCACGATCATCCACGAATTTGGCCACGCTCTGGGACTCGGGCATTCGACCGCTCCAGATTCACCCATGTTTGGGTCGTTGGCACCCGGCCAAGCACATCGGGTCATGACCGTGGCCGATCTCAATATCCCCGACCCACCCGGCGGCGCAGATCCCCTGATGGTGGCCAATCGCGGGTTGCTTGTTAATGGAAACATTCAGATTCCACCAATTAATTCTCAGGCGACCGTAGTAAGTGCCAACAACGCAACATTCGGTTTGCAATTTTCTGTACCCCTGTGCCAACAGACCGTAGCCATGGCTTTGCTGCGTGAATCGGCGAATGAAGGTAATTCCCGACCCCAAGCGCATAAAACCCGGTACTCGGATCTGAGTCATCGTTCTTTGTTCCTGGCAAGACGGTTGACAAGTGGGAAGAAGGTATGGATAGCCTGACCCTGTCGACATCTCAGTCGAGTTCCGAGGTACGAGAAAACTCGGGTCCGGCAATCATTAACGAAGCAATTGGATCCGGGCCGTTCGATAAGGCTAACCCGCAAGTCGCCTTGCTCATGAACATAACAGAGCAAACGAGCGAACCGAGCGCTGCAGTTCGCGATGCGTTTTTCCAGTCCCTACCGTTGGGGGAGGGCGAACAAAGTGTCCGTGCCCTGGATGAGTGGCAGATGAATGGCATCACACCAAATGGCTTGGCCAGCGGAGGATGCTTAATGTTACTTATTGGCGCCTTCGGGAACGACCAAGTTCGAAAGGCTGCGTCCCGCCAACGCCGGCTTACCGACGCCCAGGTTCGCGCTTGGGTTTTCGCCAACGCTGAGTAGATGTTAACTCAAGACAGAAAAACTCGAACAGGGTCCCTCTCGTAAATCAACTACCGAGAGGGACTCGTCCTCCGATTACCATTACGCACGCGTGATCCTGGCCGCCTGCGGAGGCGACGCCGTCATCCTTAAGAATATCTGTCAGGCATTCCGAACTGCGCCTGCCTGATCATTTGACGGCAGTCCAGGACGCTCTGAGAGAGCGGGACACGGCACGTCTGCGCGAGGCGGCTCATAAGCTATGTGGTATGGTGGCCGCGTTTTCCACTGTTGCGGGCGGCGTGGCTTCTGACCTCGAAGACCATGCGGCTCCAGGCCAACTCGCAGAGGCGCGGCCCCTGGTGGCACAGCTCGAGACGATGGCTGGGGAGCTTATACGGCTCGTAAGCGATTTGTCGCTAGAAAATCTTCGACACCAGACAGCGCCTGCCGATGACGTCAATCGGATGGCCACCCCTGAGAGAGCATGATAGAAACCCCTGACCGAGCCCGTCACTGGATGAAACAAACCTGAAACCGCGACTCGCGCGTCGCCATGATCACGATGGGGAGATTCTCGCTTCGTGATCGGAACCATCGCCGATCACAACCGGCCGCTGGTCGTCCTCTCGGATCGCGAATGCTTTGAACCCTCCTTATCATGCACGAGATTGAAAAATGGCGTTCCACAGTCCTCGATAAAGCGGTGTCTCAGGCGAGTACATCACCACCCCGTCGTACGGAACCTATTTGCATGTAACAACTTAAATGCCATTTTTCCCCGTGTCTCACGGCGGTGTTGGGACACGCCGTTCAATGAAATTTCTCCAGATGCACGCGGGGACTGTGCAAAGATTTGAACATTAGCTCTGGTTCTAGATTCGGCTTAAGATTATATTTGGTATATGTTTACGACACAAATCGACCACTGTGCAAAGAAATGGTTGGGACACGCCTTGCATACTGCTCGCGCCCTGTTAATTTTCGCAACGTGAAAAGGCGAACGACGAAAATCGGAACCCGACAGAATCCCCTTTCGTCTCAATTCTTCCCGGCGCGTCGAAGAGCTAGATGAGCTGGCTATCATCGGGCGAGAAGACGAAGCTAATAATCCCGTCCTTTTTCCCGCAAGGACTTACCGCGCTTCGACGAATTTGGGCCATTCTTGCGGTGTTTGGCTGTTTCCCATGATGGGCGGTTAATCGATTGTTGTAAAGGGGTACGCAGGACCGCCATTCGACACAAAGCTAACCATGCAAGACACTTGCGTCAGTTGGAAACCGTGAAAAAGCCCGATTTTGACCGCGTTTGACCGCTTTTTGATCAGTGGTCCCCGTCGGGTTCCCGAGAAAGACGGAGCGGAAAACGCCGGGCGGGAGTTAACAGCCCGAGATGCCTTCAAAGGCGCCGTGACACGGCTGAAAGCCGACGCACCCTCTACTTGAATCGCAATTCTTCTATAAAATAATCTGCGGAGGAATCATATTGATTGCCTGCAAGAATGAATAGGCGTAGTAAGTCTGCGTCTACACCTGCCAGTTGCGAAATAATTCTGGGCGATGGGATCGTTTTTCAGCGATACGCACGTTTGGCACGTTCTTTTCTCTAGTGCCCGGATTTCTGCAATCCCATCGCTGGCACAATGCGATTCCCCGTTTGGCGTCGAATCGTTGAAAAATCTCTCCGGTATTTGACCATGTCTAATGCGATTTGGCGACGCTGCTTGTCCCATTTTTTCCCGGCTCGTTCAGGAGCCCGGAAAAGAAACCCGATCCACAAGGCGCGACGCAACCGTTTGTGCGTGGAGGAATTGGAACCTCGGGTGAATTTCAACGTCAGTACCACAACCTCGGTCGCTGCATTCGCAGGCGACTCCCAGTCGCCAACGTCACCTATGGCACCTTGGTGACATTGATGGCGACCGTCTCTCCACGACAGGCGCCAGCGTACCCACCTTAGGGTCAGTTGATTTTCAGGATGCATCGGCCAATCTACATCTTGGCGTTATTGCGACGGATACTATATCCGGCACCAACGCCATTTTCACGATGATTACTTCGGCTAATCAACTCCAGGTAATCCAAGCCAACGGAGGCATCCACACGATCACGGCGACTTATTCGGGTGGGCCTAACTTTGCTGTAAGTGCCGGAACCCTGGCGGGGGGCTTGGGCGTCAGTCCGGCCCCATTGACTATTGCGGCGATAGCGAGTTCGAAAACGTACGATTCCATGACAAACGCTACATTTTCACTACCAACTACCCCCAGCGCGACCCTTACTGGCTATGACTTGCTCGACGCTCGGAATATTATCGTTGATGCCGCCGGCAATCTCTTCGCCGCCATCGGCAACACGATAATCAGGTACGCACCCGGCACTCCACCCCCAGCGCCACTCTAACCGGTCTAAACGTTCCTGGGCCGATGGTCTTTGATAGTAGCGGTAATCTTTACGTGGGTGATCAGGGCAGCGACTCAATAAGTACGTTTCTCCCAGGTGCGATTACGCCAAGTGTTACCTTTGATATTGGAAATCAACCTTCGGCACTTGCCTGCGATGGCAGCGGAAACCTGTATGTCGCTAGCTTTTACTCAACCCAAGTGGCGAAATATGCACGCAGCGCCACCACAGCGACGGCCTATCTTTCTGGAGTGAATGGGCCTGATGCCATGGCCGTTGATGGCAGCGGCAACATCTATGTCGCAAACACCGGAAATAATACGGTTAGCTTGATTAAACCGGGTGCCAACTCCGCAAGTACCTTCAGCACCGGCTTTAGTGACCCGGTTGCCATGACGATCGATGGCAACGACCAACTGTACGTCGCCAATTATGGCAACGGCACTGTGACCAGAATTCCTCTGGACGCCACGGGGACAGGCGGCACGCTCACCGGTTTGGCGTTCCCGGACGCCGTGGCTTGTGATCAGCGCCGGTAACGTATTTGTGACAAATTATTATCAGTCTACGGTGGCCAAGTTTGCCTCCGGCGCCACGACGGCCTCCACATTAATCTCTGGGTTTATTCATCCCGATCTCCTGGTCTCCGACAGTCATGGAGACATCTTTGCCGCCGACGACTATGCCGTGCGGAGGTACTCGCCCGGCACGACCGCGCCAGCCTCACATTAGCCGGCCTAAGCGAACCCGACGCACTCATCGCCGATGGCAGTGGCAATCTCTACGTCGCCAACTACTTCAACGGTACGGTTAGCAAGTTTGCACCCGGCACCACAAAACCGAGTGCGACGCTTACAGGGGTCAACAGTCCCGCCGCCATGGCCTTTGACGCCGCGGGCAACCTCTATGTCGCCAATCAGAGCGGCAACAACGCTCACGACACCGTGAGTGAATTCGCACCTGGCGCCACCTCACCCACGGCGATCCTCACAGGCCTCAACGGCCCCGACGCACTGGCCTTTGATGGCAGTGGCAATCTCTATGTCGCCAATAGTTATGGTACCACGGTGAGCATGTTCATGCCGGGCGCCATCTCACCCAGCGCCGTCTTAACGGGGTTAAGCAGTCCCCATGCCGTGGCTGTCGACCGCACTGGCAATGTTTACGTTGCCAACGGTAACGTGGTGAGTAGGTTTGCCCCAGGCGCTACCTCACCGAGCGTCACACTCACCGGACTGGATTTTCCTCAGGCTCTCGCGTTCGATGGCTACGGCAACCTTTTTGTCGCCAATGGCAATAACGGCAGCTCGGTATCCATTTTCGCGCCAGGCGCTACGGTGGCGAGTACGACACTTGTGGGGCTGACCAACCCCGCGGCCCTGGTCTTTGATTGGCATGGCAACCTGTACGTCACCAATATGAACGGCTCCACCCTGAGCATATTTGCCCCAGGAGCCACCACGGCTAGCAACACTCTCACCGGACTCAATAATCCTTTGGCCCTGGCGATCGACGGCGACGGCAACGTGTACGTCAGCAACTACTTTATCAACACAGTGTCTCGATTCGCCCTGCCGGCGCCAGTGGCATCGGGCCTGGTTGGTAACGACACGATTAGGGGCGTTGCTGAGACATACAGCAATGCGAACGTCGGGACGGGCAAGGTTTTGAGTGTCAGCGCCTATGTGGTTGGCGATGGCAACGGCGGAAAGAATTATGCCGTCACTACGGTGGCAAACGTCACCGGTTCGATCTTGGCCGCACCTCTCACAATTACGGCGACCAGCAACACAAAGAACTTTGACGGCACTACCATGGCAGCGGCGATTCCCATGGTCGCCGGTTTGCAGGGCGTCGACAATGTGACGGGCTTAAGCGAGTCGTACGACAACGCGAGCCCCGGCCTGGGCAAAACACAAACCGTCAACCCGGGTTTTACTGTGCACGATGGTAACGGTGGACTGAATTACGTCGTCGGGATGGTAGCCGATGCGACGGGAGTCGTTATAGGGACCGGCGTCGCCACGACGACCACCGTAAATGCCGCCGTGGCCGGTTCAGGCGTTGCGACTGTGACCTATGGTACGCCGCTAACCATCTCGGCCACCGTCAGCGCGAACAGCGGCACTATGGCACCCACGCTCGGCTCTGTCGATTTCAAGGACACTTCGGAAAACATCGATCTGGGGGTCATCGGCACGTCCACGATCGTTGGCACGAGCGCAATCTACACGCTCGTTACGACGGCCACTGCATTCCGCGTTTTAACACTCAACGCCGGCCTTCACACCATCAGCGCAACCTATTTCCCCGGCACCGGCTTCAATGCTAGTTCTGCATCACTTTCCGGGGGCCTGATTGTCGACCCGGCGCCTCTGACCATCGCGCCGACGGCGAACACCAAGACATACGACAAAGACCTTACTGCCGCGTCGATCCCAACAGCAACCGCCCTCTTCGGTACAGATACCGTTACCGGCCTGGTGGAATCCTATAGCTCCGCAGTCGCCGGTTCGGGAAAAACGTTATCTGTCTATACGGGCACCTCAACCGTTGCATGGTACACTGGACTCCCATTTGCGGATGCCCTCGCCGTCGACCCCAGTGGCAATCTTTACGTCGCGGAATTAGGCGCCTCCATAGTATCGAAGTTGCGCCAGGCTCCACGACCGCGAGGGCCAATTTCTTGCTAGAAGCAGCTACCGCACTCGCTTTGGATGCCAGCGGCAACCTATACGTGGCCAGTAGTACTAAGAACACAGTGAGCAAATTTGCTCCCGGGGCCACGGCGCCCAGTTTGGTTCTTAGCGGGCTTAATAATCCCATTGCCATGGCTTTCGATAAGCACGGCAACCTCTTTGTTGCGAATGAAGGCGTCTCTCCCAACTATGGCACTACCGTTACCGAGTTTTTTCCCGCGCATACTTCACCGAGCGTCACACTCACCGGACTGGATTTTCCCCAGGCTCTCGCCTTCGACGGCAGCGGCAACCTTTACGTCGCCAACTTGATTAATGACTCCGTAAGCGTGTTCGCACCCGGCGCGACCACCCCGACTTCCACTCTCACTGTGAATGCTCCGAGGGCCGTGGCTGTCGACGGCAGCGGTAACGTGTTTGTCTCCAGCGACACCAACATCGTGAGCGAATTCGCTCCTGGTGCCACCACAGCAAGCGCGATCCTCACGGGGGTGAACAGGCCCTGGGCGTTAGCCTTCGACAGCCGTGGCAATCTTTACGCCGCCAACTACGCGGCTAACAGCGTGAGCGAATTCGCACCTGGCGCTACAACGCCCACTTCCACCATTGTCACCGGGCAAAATGGGCCGGCAGCGCTGGCCTTTGATGGTGCCGGCAATCTTTATGTCGCCAACCGTGACGGCAATAGTGTCAGCGAGTTCGGCCCTACCTACGCAATCAATGATGGCAACAGCGGTAAAAACTACACCGTCACGATCGCCACGAGCACCACGGGGATCATCAATAAGGCCCCTTTAACGATCAGGGCAACTGGGAACGTGAAGGTTTACGATTCAACGACCACCGCCAGCGCCGCGCCGGTGGTGTCGGGGTTGCTCGGCTCGGATACGGCCACAGGACTACTTGAGGTTTATGGTGACAAAAATGCGGGGCTCAGCAAGACTCTGTCGGTGAGCGCCTACACGGTAAGCGACGGCAACAGCGGCAACAATTACGTAGTGACGACCGTCAGTACCACTACCGGTGTGATTAATCGGGCGGGCCTGACGATCGCTGCGGTCACAAATACCAAGCCTTATGACTCCACAACCAGCGCGGCAGCAACGCCGATTGTTTCCGGTTTGTTGGGCGCCGATCGGACATCAGCCGTGGCGGAAGCGTACCCCAGCGTCAGCGCGGGCTCGAGCCTGATGCTCTCCGTCAGTGCTTATACCATCAACGACGGCAACGGCGGCAACAACTATTCCGTATCTACAATTGTCGATGGTACTGGGATGATCACGCCGGCACTCCTGTCGGTTTCTGGAGTTACTGTCAACAACAAGGTGTACGATGGTACGACCACGGCGACGCTGAATACCGCCAATGCGGCGCTCTTGGGCTTAATCGGCAATGACATTGTTACGTTGAACACCGGCAGTGCCCTGGGCACCTTCGCGAGCAAAGATGTGGGCAATAACATTCCTGTCGTCGTCTCAGGTCTAAGCCTGGGCGGCCCCCAAGCGAACGATTACGCGCTCACGCCAACGGGGCCTGCGTTCGGCTCTTGGAGCCAATTTCAGGGAAATGCCGTTCACACTGGCTACGTCCCGGGCACTTATACCCTGCCTTCGGCATCTTCTCTATGGACTGTGACGGCCGCTTCAGTCGGTGACAGCACGCTCAGTCCAAGTGTCGCGGCGGACGGAACCAATGTTTATCTCACCGGTTATATGGGGCCTTATAATCCGTTCGCCTCATTTCCTGTATATAACGTAGTCGCGCTCAACGAAGCATCAGGCGGTCTCGCGTGGTCCTATGCGCACGCGGCGAATAGTGTGCTCGGTGCCTCGCCGCCGAGTGTGCTTGGGAACACGGTCTATGCTCAATTTGATGGGATAACAGGTGCTACGGATCCCAGCGTTACGCCTTATATCATTGGGTTGAATTCATCTAATGGCCAACAATTGTTTGCCACCAGCTACTCGGCCGAGGTAGGTGGTCCTAATCAGCCTACGATTCAGGGGAACGCGGTTTTCGGATGGGCGGGCTATTATGGCGGGATGCAGGCATATAACGGGACGACGGGCGCGACTCTGTGGAACGCCAATCTGCCACCGCAGGATCAGCTAATACCGGCGGCAGATAGTAAGGACGTCTACGTTTACCTTGGAGCGAACGGTACTAACCCCGGTCCATCAATCGGGACGCTGTATGCACGCAACGAATTTTCAGGAACCACGGACTATACAATTCAGAACGGGCTGGACAGCGTGGGCGGCCAACAAAACTACAACCAGAACGTGGTCCTCGGCGGGCAAAACGACGCCCTGGCAACGGCAAAACAATCGAACACTGGCGTTTACGTCGTCAGCTACAACTTGGGCACCCGTAATGTGGCCTGGCGTGACCTTTTCAGTACGCTTTATGGCGTTAGCGTTTATTACACATCAACCGGGGCAATGGCCGCCACCGGCGGCAAAATTTATGTCTCGGCCGGCGAAAATCTGTACATTCTCGACGAGGCAACGGGGTCCCAACTAGCACAGCTCGGGGTGGGCAGTTTGCAGGTTTTCGACAAGAACGTTGTGGTGACGGACAATCTGATTTTCATTTCGTCCTCCACCAATACCTATGCGTTCGACCGCAGGGCGCTTAATCAGGTATGGTCGGTGAATTTTGGCGGTATGCTCGCTGTGGACAACCAAACCTTGTTTATAAGCAGCGGCACCACAATCGAAGCTTTTGCAATGCCAGCGGGAGTGCCGCTCCTGGGGAATATCACGCCCCGTGCATTAGCAATTACGGCCAACACGGCGACCAAAACTTACGACTCGACGACCAGCGTGGCGGCCACGCCAACGGTAGCCGGCCTCGTGGGTAGCGACACGGTTACCGGGCTGGTGGAAGCGTATGCCGACGGCAATGCCGGCGCAAGCAAGACGTTAAGCGTTACGGGTTTTCACGTTGCCGATGGCAACAGCGGCCTCGACTATACGGTCACTACCTTCAGCGACACGACCGGCGTTATCATCAAAGCCAGCCTTACGTTCAGCGCGGCGACCAAAACCAAAGTGTACGACGCTAATACTGGCGCTGCGGCGATGCCAACGGTTTCCGGTTTGAAAGGCGCCGACACGGCAGCTTCCCTAGCGGAAGTCTATAGCGACTCCAATGTCGGCTCAGCTAAAACGCTCATGGTCAGCGTGTACGTTATTAATGACGGCAATAGCGGCAATAACTATCTCGTGACTACTTTGAACAATACCACCGGTGTCATCAATGCTGCCCCCTTGACGATTAACGCGCTGACCAACACCAAGGTTTTCGACAACACACCAGCCGCCGCTGCAGTGCCGATGGTGTCCGGGCTATTAGGCAACGATTCGGTAACCGGCCTGAGCGAAGCGTACGATACGGCGGCTGTCGGCACGGGCAAGGCATCACCGTCAACTCTGGTTACACCATAAATGACGGCAACGGCGGCAACAACTATGCGGTGGCACGTCATGCGAACACGGGAGTAATCACGGGTGTGGGCACTGGCACAACGACCGCTCTTAGCGTTACCCTGGGTGGCTCCGCGGTCACAAGCGTTACCTACGGTAGCCAGGTAACTTTGACGGCCGACGTGACACCGGCCGCTGGCAATACGGCGCCCACCGCCGGTTACGTCGATTTTCAGGACGGCACGACCGACCTGGGTTCCATTTTCACCGAAATGCCTTTTGGCGGCAGCGCCATTTTTACTTTGGTCACGACGATCAATCAGCTTCAAGTGATACAGGCCAATGGCGGCGTCCACTTGGTGTCAGCAACATATTTCTCCGGAATTGGTTTTAGCGACAGCTCCGGAATCTTTGCGGGGGGACTGGCGGTCACTCCGGGCCGCTTCTCATCGTTGCCGCCACCAATACTAAGAACTACGACGCTGGCACGGTTGCCGCTGCAACGCCTACGGTTTCCGGTTTGAAGGGTAACGATTCGGTTACAGGGTTGGTGGAAGCGTACGCCGACAAGAACGCGGGCTCAGCCAAGACGATCTCCGTAGCCGCCTACACCGTCGGTGACAACAATAACGGCAATGACTATACGGTAACGACAATAGCCAGCATAACCGGCGTGATCAACCAAGCATCACTTACGCTTACGCCGACGACGATTACGAAGGTTTACGATTCAAAGACCGGCGCCGCGGCGACACCGACAATTTCAGGAATAAAGGGGACCGACACAGCGACCGGGCTGACTGAGATATATGCCGATGCGAACGTAGGTACCGGTAAAATACTCTCGATTGCGGCATACACGATCAACGACGGTAATGGCGGCAACAATTACTCGATAACGTTGCGGACTAACAGCAATGGTCGCATTACTCCGGCATCCTTGACCATTGCCGCCGTAGCCAATCTCAAAATCTACGATAGTTCCACGAGCGCTGCTGCCGTTCCAACTGTGTCGGGGCTTATCGGCAAGGATACCGTGACCAACCTGACGGAAGTGTACGGCAGTGCCAATGCCGGGACTCAAACATTGAGCGTATACACGGGCCCGGCGCTTAGCGCGACACTCACCGGCATCAGTGATCCTCAGGCCATGGCAATCGACGCGGCCGGCAACCTTTACGTGGCAACCTATCCCAACTCGGTGAGCAGGTTCGCCCCTGGGGCCACCACTCCCAACGCGACCCTGACCGGTGTGAATAACCCAACGGCCCTGGCGATTGACGGCAACGGAACACTATATGTAGCTAATTTTAACTCCAACACGGTCAGTAAATACGCGCCGGCGCCGTCACTCCTAGCGCTACGCTCACGGGAGTCAACGGTCCGGAGGCCTTGGTCTTCGACGGCAGTGGCAATCTTTATGTCTCCAATGCAGGGTCTTTTTCCGTCAGCAAATTCGCGCCTAACGCCATTACACCCAGCGCCACATTGACAGGGTTGCAGAATCCCCGAGGCATGGCCTTTGATACAAGCGGCAACCTCTACGTCGCAGATATCGGGCTCTACAGCGTGCTCAAGTTTGCACCGGGGCGACTACCCCTTTCTCCACAGTCCCCGTCCCCCGCACTGGTGCCCCAACCACCTTGGCATTTGACAGCAGCGGCAATCTCTTCGTTGGCGGGTCGAACGGACCAGTCACAATGTTTGCTCCAGGCACCGCAACCCCCAATGCTACGCTTATGGGAGTGAGTTCCAGCGCTTTGGCATTCGATGCAAGTGGCAATCTTTACGTAGCCAACTATACAGGCAACGGTCACATTGGTTCCGTGAACATCTACACGCCAGGTGCGACAACTCCCCGCGCCTCGCTTAGCGGTGTTAATGGGCCGGGGGCCCTGATTTTTGATGGAGGCGGTAACCTTTACGTAGCCAATACCAATAACGGCAGCTACTCGGTCAGCAGATTCTCGCCCGTTAACCTGAATTTGATTTACACAGTTGTCGATGGCAACGGCGGCAGCAACTATTCCGTGACGCAACTGGTAGGTAAGAGTGGCGCAATCAACAAGGCTTCTCTAACGATCATGGCGATTCCCAGCACGAAAAATTACGACCGATCAACGACGGCAGCCGCAAAACCGATAGGGGCGGGTCTGGTTGGCGCGGACACCGTGACGGGCCAAAGGGAAGTGTACAGCGACAGGAACGCGGGGGCAAGTAAGACCCTTTCCGTCAGTGCGTACACCGTTAATGACTCCAACAATGGTAACAACTACACCGTGACAACGGTGGCCAGCACGACCGGCCTCATCAATAAAGCTGCGCTGACGATCCAGGCAGCCACAAACACGAAGATATACGACTCGACGACTACCGTTGGGGCTACCCCCTTCGTCTCTGGTCTGTTTGGAACCGACTCAGCCTCCGGACTAGTCGAGAGGTATGCAGATCAAAACGTCGGCACGGGAAAAACTGTGTCCGTTTCCGGCTACACCATCAACGATGGTGATGGCGGCAATAATTACACCGTGACCACAATAAGTAATACCACGGGCGTGATCAACAAAGCGACCCTAGTAATCACAGCGATCACAAACACGAAGACCTACGATTCCACCACGAGTACGTTTGCCGCACCGATAGTTTCCGGACTGAAGGGGAACGATGCCGTGGTCAATTTGGCTGAAGTTTTTACGGCTTCAAACACTGGTCTCGGCAAAACCTTGAGTATTAGTGCCTACACAATAAACGACGGCAATAACGGCAACAACTACACGGTAACCACCGTCAACAACACTACCGGTGTCATCTCTAAGGCCCCGCTAACCATCGCGGCCCTTGCCGATACCAAAATCTACGACGCCACGACCGCGTCGGCCGCTGTGCCGAACGTAACCGGGTTGGTGGGCAGCGATACAGTTACGGGTCTTGCCGAGGTCTATGCCGGTCCTGGCGTGGGGTTCGAGCAGGACGCTTAGCATCAGCGCGTATACGTTAAACGACGGCAACAGCGGCAACAACTATGCCGTCACCACACTGAACAACACCTCGGGCGTGATCAATCCCGGCCCATTTAGCAAATACGTGGACACGTTTGTGGGCGGCAACACGGTCGTCGCGGGCAATTCTTTCATCTTTACCGTGCAAGCAACCGATTCCTACGGCAACCCGGTTAGCAGCTACAGCGGGCCTTCCGCCGTTACGACCACACTCAGTCAATCCGATCCCTTGAGCGACTTCCCGGTCGCCGGCACGCTATTCGGCAGCGGGTTTGGCCTCGGTCTGGGGACGTTGATGAATGCGGGCACTTACACGCTGACCACTGCCGGCGGTCCCTTCTTTGGAACCAGCGCGCCGGTTACGGTGACTGCGGCGAGCGCTTCTTACTTCAACGTCGCTGCCCCCGCGACAGCCACCGCGGGCATATCGGTCAGCGTAACAGTGACGGCCCATGATTCGTACGGCAACGTCGCCACCGGCTACACGGGCACGGTCATGCTCACGAGTACCGACCCGAGTGCCTCTCTGGGAAGTTCCTACGCCTTCACCACCGGCGCCGGCCAGGACAATGGCGTGCATACCTTTAGCGTCACCCTCAATACGAGCGGCAGTCAGAAGATCATCGTCACCGATACCACGGCATTATCACCATCCATTTTCGGCGTTAGCAACACCATGTTGGTAAACGGCCTCAACATTGCCGCCTTCACGCCAACTCCAACGGGCTTCACCGCTACCTTCAACAAGCCGATTTTGCCGGCTAATCTACGCCTCTACGGGTCCGCAAACGCGGTTGCTGACGTCACCATGACCGGGGCCGGTCTTGGTGCCATCCATGGCAGCTTGATGATCGATCCGACCAATAAAATCGTCACTTTCAAGACGACATCTGCCTATTTGGAACTCCTTAATAGCCTGCATGGCAGTAACGATTCGGTGGTATTGCCCGACGGCACGTACACGGTCACGCTCAGGAGCGGTACGGGGACAAGTGGCTTCGTCGACGCCCTTGGGGCGAGTTTGGATGGCGCCAATAACGGCGGCCATGGCAACTTCACTACCACCTTCACGACGCATTACCAAGCTAACAAGACGCCTGTCCTCGGCATTCCCGATTTTGCCCGCGGTCCTGACAGAAATACGCCGATTGAAGTGCCCAATAACGGCGCCGCCGGTATCCCGATCACTCTCTACAACGCCGCCAACGTGACCGACGTGACCTTCACGCTAAATTACAACGCCTCGCTGCTCAACATTTCCGGCACCGTCTTTGGCGCCAGCAGCGATGCCAGCGATCCAGCGGCGACGCTTACGCTGGTTTCCAATGCTGGCGGCGTGGCCACTTTCCACTACGCCGACGCCAATCCGCAATCAGCGACGCCGACAAACCCGCTTGTGCTTGGGGACATTATGGCCGTGGTCCCGTCCGGCACCGGCGCTCCCGCACTCGGTCTTTACCAGGTCAAAGAGCAACTTCAGCTTGGCAGCATTATCATCAACCAGGGGGCCGTCACGGACGCGGCGGCCGCCAACGGTGTTCATGTCAATGCTTACTTCGGCGACGTGAATGGCGACAAAGTCATCAATGGGCTCGATAAGCTTGCCGCCAACACCATCGCAACGGGTGGCGGCACGGGCTTCAGTGCTTATGCGCAACTTGATCCAGCGCTCATCGGCGACGTTGCCGGCGATATCTCAGTCGATGCCGGTGATGTGAGCACACTGGATGCCTACGTTGCGCAACTCGCGCCAGGTCAGATTCCCATGCCACCCACGCAATTGCCCCTAAACAACCCGAATTACGTAAACCCGAACACCATTCATTCGCCCAATGCCGCCGATCCGACGTTGAGCCTTAGCCAGACCCATGTGCCCAGGACCGCCGACTCTTCGTCCATTGTCAACGTAGCCGTCATGATCGACGATCCGCATCCCGGCGGCAGCACGGGCTTGTCCCAATCAACCCTGGCACTGACCTACGATCCGTCCATCGTGAGCGTAGCATCGGGGGACATCACGCTGGGAAGTGTACCCACCCAGGGCACAGGCTGGCACATCTCCTCAGTGGTAGATCAAACAACTGGCCAGATCGGCATCCAGCTTTACAGCGCGACGCCGATTACCGCAACACAAGCGGGTAGCTTGATCAATATCACCTTCCACGTTGCGTCGAGCGTGACGGTTCAAGCCACTGCGGTGCAGCTTGTGAACGCGGCGACACCATATGGCCAGTGGTTCGGCACAGGTTTGGCGGATTCTCAGGGCGGATTGATTCTTGGCCCAGGGATCGATCAGTTGTTATTGCCGACCGGCTTCGTCCCTGTTTCCGCGGCCACTTCCAACAGCCCAGTAAGCACCGACGCGGCACGCCGGACCAACCAGCCCGTATTGGTCGATGCCCTGGTCAAAAATGATTCCCTGGGGACGGCCGAAGCCCCTGTCATTACCGACTTCGAGGAAGGCGAGAAAGTCCACGGTATTTCAGCCAGCCTGTTGGCCAACCGGTCCTTGGGGTTCCCAACGAATGTCGTCTCACCACCTGGGGGCCAAACATTCCTCATCGGCAACCTGCCGTTGCTCAACACCCTACTCTATTGGAATAGCCCAGCACAGCTAATGGCAGAACAGGTGTTCCTGACCCTGGCCCGTAGCACGATCGCTCCCGCCTACTTCGATTTGGCAAGGGAGTCGCTCAGCAACATTATTTGGAATGAGGCATCTGACCCGGATTGGCTAAATGCCTCAAACCAGCCCCAGGCAGTTGGCAGGGAGATTGATACCTTCGCCGGGCCGTTGGAACAAGCATTCAATCGCCAAGAACCTTTACATGTTTCTGCAGTGGACAAGGCTTTTGCAGACCCGGCAAACAACAGGGACGAATTCGGCGACGATTGACGAAACAAGGTCTTGTAGAAAATCGATGACGAAATTGACGTACTTGTCCACGCAGCGATCACTAATTCGGCTTCCCTGAGCGGGCATCCGTGCGCCGGCGCTCGGCAGCACAACGTCACGTCACCCTCGTGCCGCGCCCCTCGCGCCTGCGTAATCCAAACCAAACCAGAACTGCTACCGACAGAATGACGAGCAAGCCAACAAGCAACCCGGCGGCCAGCCAACCTCGAGGTCGCGACGCTTGAGCTGCGGCGAGTGCTTCTGACATTTTAGCTAACTCCGGCAAGGCTTCGGCTTGGATACGCAGGTCAAGCCAGCGGAAATCCAGGGCGCAGCTTTTGTTGCCCGGTTACGCCTTGCAGCACCACGCGATTAAGGTCCGAGCTGCCGAATTCCAGGTGCTGAATCTCCCGGAACTGTTCCGATTGGACGCCCTCGGCAACCAGGTATCGCAGAGTATCTCCGGTGCGTTTGAAGCGCATGCGACCTTCCTTGGCGGCCAAGGGAAGCTGGCCGATGGCGGAGCCGTCATGCTCGGCGACCCATACTTCCCGGTTGGGAGCCCGGACAACCCGGCCCACCCGTGCCGTCGTGACTTTTGAACCGGCCTGGTTAATTTGGATGGTGGCGCCGACACCAAACCCGCCTGTGGGCGCCTCGACTCTGAGAATCTGGTAAGCCGCGGTAATTTCGAAGTCACCCTTGACCGGCGTTAGGAAGCCCAGCTCAACGGCGTTCACATGCCCGCGCTCCGCTGGCATCGCCAAGAGTAAGCCCTCCGGTTCGGCTCGCATCCAGCGGTTGCGGATGGTAAACAGCGGCGGCGGCGAGCGGCCATCTCGAAAGTCAAAATAAAAAGCATCGCGCAAGTCTTTATTCTTGCCCAGCGCCCCGGGATCGATGGTGGGGGCCGTTTTTTCGGCAGGGGATGATTCCTGGGCTGATAGATTCACAGCGGTTGCCAGCGTGGCAAATGCAAGAAGAAAGGAGAGGCGCATGAGATACCCCAATGCTAACCCGAAAGGTCCTGGCGGCCCCTCAAGCCAGGCGAGCGACGATTTCCTTGGCGATCTCCGGTCCCGCCAGATGTGCGTGTGCCTCGATGGGTTGGGCCAAATGAGCGGCCTTCTGAAAGGCGTTGTTCTGTCCGATAGTTACGTAGTTAGTGGGCCAGGGGATTATGTTCATTCTGAACAACTCGACCTGGGCCTGGATCGCTGGATCGACTGGGTCGATGAGGCCATCCACAAGCTGGTATTGGTAATAATGGCTGTTCTCATGAGCAATGAGGTCGAGGGCCTGCTCAAAATCGTTGGCGGAACTGCAAGGGTTGATATTGACGATGATTTCTTTGGTATCATTTCTCAATTCGCCATTTTTTCTGTGCTGCTCATCGCCGCCCAGGTCAACCAGCTTGATTACTGGGAACGGATTAAATCCGAAGGCCTCGCATTGCGCGTTCGCCAAGCTTTGTAGGACCTCCTTTTTTTCGTCCCAACTGATCGTCCCCCACTCGGCGCGGGCTTTTTTCAACTTGTCCTTGGGGATTTTTTCAAACAGTTTCGTGTACAATTCTTCGCGCTTTTTGCGCTCGAATTCCAGGAACTTCTCATCGAGACGCATGTTTTTGAGAACTTTGGCGTTCAGGTCCGGGAGCTTATTGTTGTTCGGGTCCTGGCGAAACAACTTCAGCAGCTCAATCTGCTCGGCAGGGGGCAACGACTGGATTTCCCACTCTTCTTTCCCGGTGATAAAACCTTTGGCACCGTCCGGGGTCGACATCTTTTTGACTTCGTCCGTGAGCTTGTCGACATGCGTTTTAAGGGCCTCTGTCAACTTCGCTTCAAGCGCGGGGAGCAATGTCGTCGCACACGTTTGAATGTCGGGCGCGTCCTTCTGCCATTCCTTGAGGAAATTGTCGAGGGCCTGGAGGAAGTCAAGTTGGGCTTTATCCGGCGACTTGCCGATACTCGCCTGGACGCCTTTTATTTGCGCTTCGATCTTTTGGTAGCGCGCATAGAGCGCCTTCGATTCGGCAGTGGCTTGCGTGTTCGCCTCGACGATTTTTGTCGCCGTCGCGACGACCTGCTGGGCGTTTCCTAAAGCTTTATCAAAGCCCGCCGCCATTCCCGCCTGGTCCATTTGCTTGTACCAGTTCTCCATCTCAATCTTTAGTTTGGCAATCCCATCCGTGACTTCTTGCACGGAGTTGGCCTGGTCCCGCGCGGCTGTTACCTTGGGCAAATAGCGAAGAAACTCGATGAGCCAGTCTTTGTTCTTCTGCAGGTTCAGCAAGGCTTCGGCTTTTTCGAACAGCGTCGTGCGCGCATCATCCAGTGACGTCACACTTGACGGGTTATTCAGGCGGCTGAGCGCTTCCTTAAACGCGACAGCCTCCTGGCCATCAACTGGCGGCAGTGTGGCCGCCCTTTTGGCCGCACTAATGATTCCGTCGCCCGTTTTCATTGCCAAGTTATGACGATTGCTCGAGGCCATTTTGTCGTAAAGCGCATTGACTTCCGGCTTCAATTTCGCAAGCGTGTCACAGGCAAACTGGTAATCCTCCCGATCTTTCACGGCGTCTTGGATATCGTAAAACGTGTTGTTCAGACGCATCATAAGCTTGTCATCCGCAATGCCATTCTTTATGAGCTCGCCTCTTGTATTTGTGATCTCGACGACTTTTTCCTTGATGGAGAGATTGTCCTCATACATGGCCGCCCAGCGTTTGCGGTCGGGGTTGGTGGTATAGCTATTATGCAGGGCGGCAACTTTGTTCTCGAGGTTGCTGACACTGACGGCCGCCTTTTTGAGGTCTTTGTCATTCGCCAATTTCAATTCATAACGCAAACTCGGGACCTCGGTGCCACCCATACTTTGGATGGCATCGATCTTCTCCTTGACGGCCTGGAGCCGTGTGTTTAGCGCGATCTGCTCCTGGCTCAGCTGAGGCTTTCTGACCTCCGTCTCGGTAATCGTCACTTCGAGTGGCTCCTTTAGGTCCTGAACCACAGTCTCAGTCTCGGTCATCGTGACCTCGAGCTGCTCCTTTAAGTTCTGAACCACTGTCTGCGATTCCGTGGTCGTCATCTCTGGAAGTACTTCGACGAGGTTGGATTCCTCCATAACGATCGTGTAGGCGTTCTTCGGCATCGTTCTCTCCTGTCGTGGGGTCGGCGGGCGGGTGGAGCGGCGGTTAAGCGGTCAGTTTGATTGCGTTATCGCGCAACACTTTCAGCAGAGGGGTCTTCAGGTCAAAGGCCAGCTTACAAACGGAGGCGACCACATCATCGTCTGCCAGGTACTTCTCCATCACGGTTGCCTGCTCCAGGGTTGCCACCTGGCCACCCAACTGGGCGATGACTGCCTTCAGTTCCAGTTCGGCTTCGCCGGCCAGCCGATGCTTGGTGGCCAGAACGTTTTTGATCTGCTTCCGCAAATTGGCCACGGCGACGTCGCGTGCCACTTCCCAGCGGGCCGTAAAGGCCGCCAGGGCTTCGCTTACTTTGGGCGCTTCGTTCAGCAACTTTTCGAGCCTGTCAAGAACGACCAGCGCTTTCGTGAAATCCCCGTCGCTGCCCAGGTCCTGGGCGCTCATGAACATGTTCAGCCATTTGGCCTCCTTCGCCCTGGTCTTGTGAGCTTTCATGACCGTCGGTTCGAGCGCGATCACGCGGCGTTCCCATTCCGCCGCCAGCGCGGCGTCATTGGCAGGCGCTTGCGACGCAGGTGAAGCGACCGGCTCCGGTGGCGCGGCAACGCCGGCAGCGCTCGCGGCTGTTGGGGCGGCGGTTGGCTTGGCGAGGAGCCGTTCGAGTTCGTCGAGCGCCGTGTGGGCTCCCGCGAAATCCTTGTTCTTGATCAGCCCGTTGACCGATACAAACAGCGTTTGCACGCGCGCCTTGTCAGGCCCGGCCAGCGCCGTCTTGATGTTCGCAGACTGGCCGTTGAGCCGTTTGATCACGTCGGCGCCATCCGGCGCGGTCGGAAGTGCCGATTGAGGCGAGGGGGGCGCCGCGGACGGTGACGCGGGCGTTGCCGTGGGAGGTGGCGCGGGCGGCGGCGGCACTGCTGCCGTTGGGCTACTCACTTCGGCCGGCACTTCCGCTTGGCCTTCTTCGGCCGCCAGGTCCGCGGCGAAGCGGTATTCCACGTCGAGTGTCAATCCCGCGTCCTGCTTGATAATCTTTTTGGTCAGGGCGTTGAGAGCGGCCGGAACCTCCTTGCCCACGTGAAAGATCATCTTCGCTTCCTCTGCCTGGCAGCGGCCCTTGTAGATGGTCCCACCGCCACACGCCTTCTTGGCCGTGTCAGCGTCTTTCGCGTTGATCTTCTTCTTGTCGACCAATAGTTTGCCTTCGTTCCCTTTGGCAACGAAGGTAAAAAACATCGGATTCGTCTTCGCATGTTTCAGGGAGTCGGCAAGCTTGGCATCGACACCAGCCATGGGTTATCTCCGAAGGGGTCGCGGATTTGTCAAGGTTTGGGATAGAAAGGTGAAGGCGAGTTTTCCAGCCATCAAACAAAAAAGCTAATCAGGGCGAGGTGCGAACGGATTGCATGACACAAGTCTCCTCCGTCGAGCAGCAGGCAGCCAACGATCGTTGTGCGGAATTCGAAAACCGTGCCGAAGCCATAAGGAAGCCAGAGCTTCGCCAACAGGACCTCGGGGTGAGACTTGAGTTTATTGCGAGTACGGCTCGGCTACCGATCGCTCCATGAAAGCTACAGCGCCTGGACGATTGCCAAAATCAATGATGGTCTCGCCGCGTTTGACCCAGCCCAGGCGCGCGTAGAACGTTTCGCGGTCCGGCGTATACAGCCCTACCGTGGCAAAACCCAGTCGCTGCGCTTGGCCAATGCGTGCCGGCACAATTGTGTGCCGATGCCTCGGCCACGGCGAGATGGTTGAACATAAAGTGCCGTCAGGCAGGCGAACCAAGTCCGTCCGTCCGGCGCGGTGTCATGCACGATGCTCACCATGCCGACGGGGTGGACGCCGTCCAGCGCCACGAACGCTAGGGGAATCTTGTCGCGCTGCAGGTACTCCGCCATCAGTTCGGCCGCATCGTCCCAGGAGCCTCCCAGGGGAGCGAACCATTCCGTCAGGATCCAGTCGGTAAGTACGGCGACCACAACCGGATGGTCGGCTAGATAGTCGATGTGCATGACTCACGGCTTAGCAGCCCGTTGAAAAAGGGGTCAGACCCCTTTGAAGCCAACAGACTTTTCAACGTTTTGCAGCGTATTGAAGGGGTCTGACCCCTTTTTCAACGGGCTGTTAGAGCGATCGAAAAAAAGGGGTCAGACCCCTTGAAGCGAACAGATTTTCAACGCTATTGCAAGGTATTGAGGGGGTCTGACCCCTTTTTTTCCGAACGCACTTAAAACAAATCACTTCTTCTTCTGTTTGGTTTGTTTGATGGATTGCAAAACGCCCTTGTAGTGTTGCTGTCCACCTTTCGGATCTTCAAAGTAGCCTTGAAACTTCAGCCAGCTTCCGTCTGTGGCGCCCTTGGCGATCGTGGTGATATAGCTCACAAAGTCCGCGTTTTCCCCTTCAAGCTCCAAGTTTTTGCCTAGCTCCGCCTGCTCGTTGATGGCGACCAGGAGATGTTCCCATTCGTGGAATTCCTGAACGAAGGCGCGGCGATCGTCTACGTCGACTATTTCCTCAAAATACTTGGCAGCCCAGGGATCCGTGATGTCATAATCCGAAGCCTTCTTTTGACTGATCGCGCCGGATTTCCAGTCCCCCTCGATTTCTTTGAACTCTTCGCTCTTCACCGCATTGCCCAACTCAAAAACCAAGCCGCCGAGATTATAGGATGCAGGTCCGTCTTCGCCCAAATAGATAACCCCGTCCAAATAAGAAGGCGTCGGCATGATCTTTCCTTTCGGCGGCGACATGATCTTGACGGGATGTCCGAAGAGTCTGAGGCACACTTCGTCCGCAACCCGCATCTTTTTCGCCAGCTGGGGAGACGCCGAACAGATACCTTTCCGCATGGCCAGGCTATTGCCTTCAACGTCGATCTTGCCCTTGGTGCCGGTCACGAACTTGCAGAGTTGCTTTTCCGCTTCGACATCGCGGCCGCGCTCACCCTGGTCGTTGATCAGCTTAAATAGCGAGACAAATCCATCATCTTCCGTGACAGGACCAAGCCGAAGAAGGCACTTATCGAGCCGGTTGTAGTCCGCCGCCAGCTGCCGGTCCCCCTTTTTTTCCTGTAACGCCTTAAAAACGTTGGACTTTTCCTCCTCGATCTTCTCCTTGTGCTTCTCTGCTTCTTTATCGAGGGTTTCTTCCACCTCGTCTCGCAACGCGTGCGCTTGTTCAATAACTTCGCTTTCCTCTTTTCCGCCCGGCGGGGCTTTTAAGTACAGATCCTTCAGCTTCTTCAGCTCCCTTATGGCTTTGGCTTTCTTGCTCTCGAAATCTTCCACCAGGTCGATCAAGTGTTGAGTACTCTCTGACGGCTCCGAAGGTGGCTCGGCGACGGTCTTCTTCTTCCTTTTAACGAAATTAAAAAACTTCTGCATTGTACTCTCCGCGTTATGGGCAGGAATGCCAGTTTTTAGCCTGTTAAAAATGGTATGCCGACGCCGCCTAACCCAGGGTGGCCGCAATTTCTTGCAGCTTACGGCGGATCGGTGCGGTCACAAGCATGTCCGGAGCATATTCGTTGCCGTCCATTACCGCCATCAGCTCATCGGTTCCGACAAAGCTTATCATTTTTTCCACTACCGTTTTGGCGATGGGTGCCAGCTTCGCCCGTTCGGTCCCATCTGCGTTCAGCAAACGGTCCAAT
This sequence comes from uncultured Planctomycetota bacterium, assembly GCA_963848825.1. Classification (GTDB taxonomy): domain Bacteria; phylum Planctomycetota; class Planctomycetia; order Gemmatales; family Gemmataceae; genus CAVVSQ01. Next base: position 127,357 of record CAWKFA010000014.1, read on the forward strand.
TGATCGCCCAGTTCCGCGTTCATGGTATTAATGGTGGAATCGAGCCGCTGCAGCGCTTGCGCCAGCGCCTTCTTGTCTTCCTCATCGTCCTTGTACTCGTCTTCCAAGATTTGTTTCAACCGCTGGATTTCCTGCACGGCGTGCAAGCGCACGTTGTTCCATTCGATACGTGCCTTGCCAAGCTTGACCAAGGAGATCTGACCCTGGCTGCCTCCAGCAGAGGGCGCGGCGCCATTTAGCAGCTTCGTCAGCTCGTCGAGTGTCTTGGCGGCGCCGGCGTAATCATGATTCTTGATCGCGGCATTGACGGCCACGAAGTGCAGCTTGCACCTCGGCCTTTTTGGGTCCGGCCAGCGCCGCCTTGATATCGCCGGAAATCGCATTGAGTCGCTTCACCACAGCGGCCCCATCATGGTCCACCGGCGGAGGCGCTGGCGGAGTCGCGGTCGTAGGCGCAGTAGTAATAAGCGGTTCGAGCTCGTTCAGGGATTTGGTAGCGGCGTCGTAGTCATGGTTTTTGAGGGCCGCGTTTGCCGCCACAAAGAGCGTTTGCACACGTGTTTTGTTCGGCCCCGCCATGGCCGCCTTGATACTTGCCGACATGGAGTTGAGCCGTTGCGTCACTTTGGCCGCACGCGGGTCCGCTGCTGATGGAGGGGCCGTCGGCGGAGCGGCTTCAGAGATCGCGCCAGCCGCTTCTTCCTGATTTTCTCCCCCTTCCGACTCCGCCAAGGCCGCATTGACGCGCAGCGTGACGTTCATTGACAGGCCGGCTTCATTTTTGATGGTCTTCTTGATAAGACCTGCCAAGGTTCCAGGCCCCTCCTTGGGCAACTCGCAGACCAGGGTATCGCCTTCATACACGCAGCGGCCCTGGAATACGGTACCGCCGCCACTGGCCTTCTTGGCTTCGGCAACCTCCTTGGCCGGCACTTTCGCCTTCGCCACCAGGAGTTTTCCTTCCGTTCCCTTGGCTACAAAAGCGAAGAACATTGGCTTGCTCTTCGCGGCCTTCAACGCATTCGCAAGTTCGGCATCAACTGCCATGGCATTCCCCCGGTCGAAGTTCGGAGCAGGCTCCGGTTAGAGTTGGTTAAATCTTAGGTTCGTGGTCCAGAAACGTCCAGCTTAAGAAGAGGGGCAACCTCGACATTGAGGCCGTAGAAAAGGCGATCAAGACTGCCTCCCCGCAACACCATTACGATCTTTGCTATCTCGTGGGTTGCCGGCGGCAGGGTCGCCCTGCAAGGCCCGCGGACGCCAGCTTGCATCAAAGGGGGACCCAAGTGCGTCTCCTTAAAAGGTCACGCCCTCGCTGACGCTCCGGGTTAGCGAGCCATCCTTGCTCAGGCCCGACACAGCCTACCCAATGATATGTTAAGGGAGGATGAACTTCTTTCGCGGTAAGGAGGAAGAAAGCATAACCGAAGAAATCGCCAAGCGAACCGACTCGTTATCCCGCGCCTAATGCCACACCATAGTTTTCTGGCCGGCATGATCGAAAGGTTCGAAAAAGGTACCTCTCGTAAACCCACCACCGAGAGGGACTCGATCTCCAATTGTCCTTATGCGCCAATGACTTACGGATTTCCAAAAAGAGGGTATTGTTATGAAGAATGTCCCTCTCTCGGGGATATTTCAGCGGACTAAACGCGCCACACCAAATAACGCGAAACGCCGGGCGAGATTTCTTCCGGCGTTGCGCTTTTTCCGCCTTCCCCGCAAGGACTTGCGACAAGTCGCCAGAAAACCCGGCGCTCTCTGTATCGAAATCGATTTCAAGGACACCGAGAGGGACCATCCTGGTACCTCTCGGGGTCCCGAGATTTTGAAATAGAACTCTCGGAATCTCTGGTTGACAGACCCCCATTAGTTAACAGGCCGTTCCCTCTCGGGGGCCGAGAGGGAACGGTTACGAAATGGCTCGGATCAGATAAGATAGAGCCGGGAAGGGAGAGGCCAAACCCGAAACGCGTTCGACGACACTGATCTTGGCGTTTATTTGAAATCCAAGGGCAAAGGAGGTGACGCGGGCTATTCCGAGGGAATGACAATCGGCGGCGCTACCATAATCGGTGGCATGGGAGCGGTTGACATAAGCGGGTTGCGGCGGCGAGTTTATCGTGGCTTATGGAGATGGGGCGTGCGTGCAATCATCATCAGAGCGTGCGGCATTATTCATCTCTTTTGCGGATTGATTTGGGTTCAACTTTGGGTGTTCGCCCCTGACTTCCAGGTCCAATTCACAAGAAACATGATCCTTGTTGGCACTGCTTCCTTTTCGGGTTTCACAGGCATATGGCGGTGGCGTAAACACGGAGAGTTGTTGGGATGGTTTTCCTTAATTACTCTGTTTGCTTGGGTTGATGTGATCTTTCCGTCGCAAACGTATTATAATTGGGATAGAGGGCCGGTGATTATAGGACGTCTTCTTGGTGTACTGGTATTCGCCGCGGCGATTGTCTCCACCTGGTTTTTGGAATTTCCGACAAAAAGACAGTAGGGTGTCATACCGGCCCATTTGCGGGGAGGGCAATGTTATGAGACTTCGCCAATACTCTCCTTTGATTCTGATTGTTCTACTTTTGATTGCAACAGTTTGCGTTGTAATCTATCGAGTGGATCGGCAAGCTCCACCTATACCTTTGTATTTGGGAGTGCCCGAACAACGAAAAAGAATTGATGACAAGATTGCAGAATTAGCGTTGGAGCCATTTGATACGTCCGTAAATCTCTTATCGGACAACGCATCATATCACAAACCTGGTTATCATTCGCCGAGACTGGGCGATCAAGTCTGCCTTGAGACGGCCCTAAGCAATCGTCGCTGTGTAAAACTCATAAATACCTTTGAAGAATTCTCGCGGCCGGAAGCTGATAAACGTTGCCGCCAAATGTTTGACTTGATTTTCGAACGGCACAAGAATGCCATCCGAACAGGCCTCCGGCGAGCCGAAGATGTTTCGGCGCCGGCCAATAATCAATCTATTCGGGCTACACAGCTAGGAATATGTGCGATCATGCTGATTACTGCGCAATACGCGAGCACGGATATCCTCAAAGAGCAGTTTGCCCATTTGGATGTTTTTCGAGCGGAGATCGAGACGCGATTTTCAAATGCCGAAAGAATTGCTGTGCCAGTTTTTCGTGCCGCTGCAATTGCGAATTTAAGTGGGTGGTCAAATGGTCCGGTACACGCGATTTCGGCCACTTACCCGTATCGGGACACAAGTATATATGAGTCAACTCTAATTCACGTTGTTCGAGAATTCTGCGTTCCAGATGCACGCGCTCAGCTGAATATACTAAACATACATGTTAAAAACAGCGCAGCATTTTCGAAGTCTATAAAGGAGATTTGCAACGATTATCCGACGATGGAATTAAGTGTTGCTAATTGGAATGCCAACATGACTGTGTTTGATCCCCCCCATTGGATGGAAGGAATTCCTTTGGATAAATCAAAAGGTCTGAGCAAATACGTGTTTTACGATTGGCCCTACAAGATGTGGCGCGACAATAAGGCGCAGTCTGCCGTGGTTGACGAAATTCGAAGTCTTGTCCTAACCGGGATGTAGTTATGATTAATTAGACAATACCTCTTACGATTTGTATTCACTTCTCACTCGCTTCGGAAAAGCTGTGATGAGACTCGCACCATTTTCGCCCAATTAGTTAGCAGGCCGGTACCTCTCGCACCCGGAGAGGAAACGGGTACGGAATCGCCGGTTTCGGATAAGGGGAGCCTGGCAAGGAATAGGGCCACACGCCCGAACCCCCGTGACCACGGCTGGATTTACGCCAGACTGCAGTGCTCTGATGACTGCACTAAAGGCGGGCTTCGGCCGCAGTTGGCGATCATACAACAAGGGATGATTGGTACGCCCCCTAACCGGGAAGTTGTTCAGCCATGAGTCGCCGTCACTGACGCCCCAAAGAGTGACACGCGTAACCTGAGGATAGCGCCTAAACATTGCGAACAGAGCGCCATAGCGGTCCGCCAGGCTCCGTTGCACTTCGTCGGGAAGGCCTGCCTTATAAGGATCCATCCCTTCCCGTTCGATGGCATTGATGTCCGCCCCCAAGCCACGGTTTCGGGGAAGTACGTCGATATCCATCTCGGTGATCATGACTCTCAGACGCTCGCCCACAAAGGTCTGAATGCCCCTCTCGATCTCCGCCACGGGGGGCGTCTGGAGCGCCCAATGCCCCTGAATCCCTACGGCGTCGATCCGCAGGCCCGCTTGCTTGATCTGACGAATGAGTCGCAACGCGCGGTCACGTTTGTCGCCAACGTCAATGCCGTAGTCGTTGTAGTAGAGCTCCGCGTCCGGATCTGCCTCGTGGGCGAACTCAAACGCCTTGAGCACGTAGTCATCCCCGATCGCCCGGCGTGCCGGCGTGTCCCGCAGGTACGGTTCGGGCGCGTCATTGATCGCTTCGTTGACGACGTCCCAGCCCTTCACCCTGCCCTTGAAGTGCTTGACGACGGTCTCGATATGCACTCTCAGGTTCGCCAGCGCCGCGTCCCGCCCGAGCGGTTGCCCGGCGTTGTCCTGAAACAGCCACTGTGGGGCCTGATTGTGCCAGCAGAGTGTGTGCCCAATGACCTGGATGTTGTGGTCTCTGGCAAAGGTGACGATTCGGTCAGCCGGTTCGAAGGTGAACGACCCGCGAACACGCTGCAAAGAGATGGGCTTCATCTCGTTCTCCGCCGTCACGCAACTGAACTGCTCGGCTATGAGGGTCGCATACCCGGGCCTGTCCAGGCTGCGTGCCCCAATGGCGGCGCCCATTAGCATACTGTCGCCCGCAGCCTGCCGCAGAGTCGCGTCGGCTCTTCGTGGCTCAGGGGTGGGTGGCGTTTGCTGTCCAAAGGCCGTCTGCCCAGGGCCCCAAAAGCCGCTGGGCAGGACGCTCAGTCCGGCTCCGGCGGCGGACTTCAGGAAATCACGACGCTTCATGGTAGGTTTCCCTTTGGCTGGTGGATACGAAAATCCCTTGGTGTGATTTGGCGACGTCGTTCAAAATGCGCGTCACTTCGCTCTTGATCGGCAACGTAACACCATAGTAACACCATGGTGTGGTCCGTCGACGCCCTGCGCCGCAGAGGACCACGGGTAATGATTAGGGTATGCCGCCAATTGCTTTTAACTTGAACTCCGCGAAGCGAGGGGTAAAGGGCTCCGTCGAACTGTTTCGCGCCGCGATTCCGACCGGAACGCGTTTGGGCACATCCATCGTCCTTTCTCCTACCGGTTGCCATTTGCCTGCTTCCTGCGCGGCATAGGCCTTGAACACGTTGCCCTTGCGTTCGATCTTCAGCCAGGTGTCCTGGGTGTTGTCCAGTGGCATATCAGTAGGAGTGCCGAAACGTTCGTTGCGACCGCTGGCACGCATCTCGAAATTCACGTAAGCAACATCCTGTTGGCCGTTCCAAAGCGTGGCGCGATCGAGTGTGATGTAATTATTGTCGTCCTTGCGAACGTAGATGCCCGCGCCGTGATACGCCAGGCGCTCCGTCGAGTCCATTTGCCGGGGCTCAAATTTGCCCGATACCTTGACCTCGATGGTGAAGTCGCCGTCGATGGGCTGCAGAGCGCGCGGAGAGTTCATCTTGTCGCGTTCAACTGCGAGGTCATGATCCTTACCCGGCAAAGCGACGGACAGTACGCCCTTTTCCTCCGTGAATATGCAGTCTTTGTCCGGGTCTTCAAAGGTTCCCCAGTTCGTCTTAGGTGCTTCCCTGACAGGTTTGGCCGTCACGGCGCAAGCAATAACCACGAGCACGCCGATGGATATAATCCTCTTCATGGTCACTCCTTTTTAGAGCCACGATTTCCTTGCAGATTGTCGCTCCCCAGAAAGTCTAGCACAACAATAAAATTCAAGCCGTTCCCTCACGGTGCGCGAGAGGGATAAGATGGAGCCTGCCAGGAGTCGTGACCAACCTTCGCCAGCAAGAACCTGAAGTGGTCGGGGCATCACGCTCATTGGGTTTGGCTGAGGTTTTTTCGGTGGGGTTTTCATTGGTCGTGCGCACGACAACGCTGCAAGGACTTTGTTAGATTACCTCGTCATCGCCTCGAGTCCTATCGTAAGGAGATCGCCATGTTTCGTCGCTGTCTGCTCGTTGTGCTGGCGCTGTCGGTGCTGCCCGCTCTATTCACTTCTGGCGCTAGCGCGCGACCAGTCGACGACTGTCTTACAGAGAATTGCTTTTGGTTCTTGCGTACACCAGGATAAGCCTCAGCCCATTTGGCAGGCCATCGTCGCCGCCAAACCCGACCTATTTTTGATGTGCGGCGACAGCGTCTACGCAGACGTCAAAAAAAAGGATGACTTCGGTAAACTTCAAAAGTGCTACGACAAGTTGGCGGCTCAGCCCGGATACCAGAAGCTACTTGAAACGTGCCCGGTCCTTGCGACATGGGACGATCACGACTACGGATACAATGATGCCGGCGGCGACTACGTGCTCAAGAAGGAGTCTCAGCAAGTTTTCCTGGACTTCTTCGGCGTTGCCAAAAACTCGCCGCGCCGCACGCAGGAAGGCGTATTTTATGCGACAACGTTTGGGCCGGCCGATAAATGCGTCCAGGTGATTTTGCTCGACACACGCTATTTCCGCAGCCCACTCAAGAAGAGTGGCAAGGGGGGTAGCACTTATGTTCCGGATAATGATCCAGAGGCTACGTTCCTTGGCGAGTTCCAGTGGAAGTGGCTCGAAACCCAACTCAGGCAGCCGGCACGCCTACGACTCATTGTTTCGAGTATCCAGTTGGTCGCCGAAGATCATGCTTACGAAAAGTGGATGAACTTTCCCCTGGAGCGTGCCCGCTTCTTCAAACTCTTGCAGGACACCAGGGCGCAAGGGGTCGTGGTGCTCAGCGGCGATCGGCATCTCGCGGAGCTTTCCTCTATACACAATGCAGATCTGGGCTATCCGCTCTTCGACCTGACATCGAGCGGTCTGACCCAGGGATATACCAAGGGCTGGCGAAACCCAGAGGTCAACAAGCACCGCGTGGCCACAATGACACACGGCAATAATTTTGGCATGGTGACCGTAAACTGGTCAGCCGCAGACCCTCAGGTGGCTCTGCAAATCCGCGACGAAGTGGGCGACGTCACCATCCAGGAGAAGCTGTCGCTGAGTTGGCTGCAATCGAGCAAAAAGAAGAAGGGAATGTGAACGGTTGCACGGCTGGACTCGCCAAAACGCTAGCCGCCCGCAATCTGAACTAACGCAGCGTTTTTTCATATTTGCGTTGCTTATGGCTGCCGCGGGTCGTCTAATTAACTTCGGAGCTTTTTCCTCCTGCCCGCCGACTCGTTCGACGACGCGCACTGGAGTTTTTTGCCATGCTGCTATCGCGCCCGTCCAAAACGGGAGGGACGTTTGTCCTTATTGTTCTCCTATCAGCAGTGGGGCGCGCGGCGCTTCGCGCCGACGACGTTCCCTTCGCACGCGTAGCGCCGCTTTTTCAGAAGCATTGTTACGGTTGTCACGCCGTCGACAAGCCAAAGGGGGACTTGCGGATCGACAAGCTCGATCCCGATTTCGTCAAGGGCAAGGACGGCGATCACTGGCGCGACGTGCTCGATCGGCTCAATTTCGGCGACATGCCGCCCGAGAAGGAACCGGCCCTCAAGAAAGAGGACCGCGAGTTGATGACGGCCTGGCTCGCGCAGGAGCGCCGCCGGGCCGCGCTGGCGAAGAACCAGGCCACGCACTTCCGCCGCTTGACCCGCCGCGAGTACGAGCGGACCATGCAGGACCTGCTCGGCCTGCCGATCGAATTCGGCAGCCGGCTTCCGGAAGACGGCCGGTCGAAAGACGGCTTCCGCAACGACGGCGACGCGCTGCGGATGTCGCCGCTGCAGTACGAGACGTACCTGCAGATCGCGGACGAAGCGCTCGCCGAGGCCATCGTGTCGGGTCCCGCCGCCGGTGGTCCATCGCTACCGCCTTTCCGTCGGGGACAAGCTCGACAAATTCGAGGTGACGCCGCTGCCGAAGCCGGCGGACCGGCCAGGCGAATCGTTCGAATACGACACCAAGAAGGGCAAGGCGTTCCGCATCTGGAACCTGTCGCAACCGCAGCAGGGACAAGGACAAGGACCAAGAGCCAGGAAATGGGACCCGGCGCTGGCGCCGTCGGCGATTCGGCGTTTCGGCGAGGCGGCGCGTGCAGATTGCCGGATCACTGCCTCGCCTTCGGGTTTCATCAGGCCTTCCGCAAGGGCGAGACCCGGATCAAGGTCCGCGTCGCGCGCGTCGAGCCTGCCGCAGAGGCCGACCCTGCCGCGTTCGCCCGTCTTGACGGTCGCCGTCGGCTCCACGAACTTTCACGGCGTCGAGCTGAAGACCCTCGGCGAGCCGATCGTCATCGATCACACCGATTACCGCACCTACGAGTTTCGGGTCCGGATGGAAAACGTCTCGGTCCCGAACACCGGGCCGCTGAACGACAAGAACGCCGCCCTGGTGGCCGCGTGGAACTCGGCCAGGGTGATCAAGGGCGAGGCGCAGCCGCCGCGGCTGAAGATCGAGTGGATCGAGTTCGAGAGCCCGTATTTCGAAACCTGGCCGCCGGCGACGCACACGAACATCCTGTTCGCCAAGGACGGGCTTGCCGAGGCGGCCTATGCCCGCGAAGTCGTGCGCCGCTTCGCCACGCGTGCCTATCGCGGGCCGGTCGCCCCGGCCGAGCTCGATCGGCTCATGAAATACTGGACGAAGGCTCGGGCAACGACCGATACTCTGGAAGGCAGCCTGAGAGACACGCTCGGCGTCGTGCTGACTTCGCCGCGTTTCCTCGGCCTGCCCGCGAGCCGCGCCGGCCGGCGCAAGGAACGGCTGACCGATCATGAACTGGCGTCGCGGCTTTCGTACTTCCTCTGGAGCACCATGCCCGACGAGACGCTTCTTCAGTCTCGCGGACCAGGCGAAGCTGCGCGACCCCGGCGGTGCTAGCCGCTCAGATTCGCCGCATGATTCAAGACCCCAAGGCCTGGGCGTTCATCGAGCAGTTCGCCGAGCAGTGGCTGGAACTCGACCGCCTGCAGCGCGTGACGGTCAACAAGAACAGCTATCCCGGCTTCGACGATCAGCTCGCCGCGGCGATGCGGCTGGAGACGATCCACTTTTTCGGCGAGGTGCTGCGCGGCGACCTGAGCATCTTCCAGTTCCTCGACTCCGACTTCACGTGCGTCAACGAGACGCTGGCGGCACATTACGGCATCGCCGGCGTCACAGGCCCCGAGCTTCCGCAAGGTGAAGCTCGACGAGGCTCACCACCGCGGCGGCGTCTTGACCCACGCCAGCATCCTGACAGGCAACTCCGACGGCCAGGACGGCCATCCGATCAAGCGCGGCATGTGGCTGCTCAAGAACCTGCTCGACGAGACGCCGCCGCCGCCGCCGCCGAACGTTCCGGAGCTGAACCGCGAGAACCCGAAGGTCAAGAACCTGACGATCCCGCAGGCGCTCGCCCTCCATCGCGACAAGCGCCGCCTGCATGGGCTGCCATCGCAAGATCGATCCGTGGGGCATCGCGTTCGAGGAGTACGACGCCGTCGGCAACTGGCAGCGCGACGGCGTCGGCGCGAGCTCTGCGCAAGCGGCGGACCGCAGCAACCGATCGATGCCCAGGCCGAATTGCCCACTGGCGTCAAGGTCGACGGCATGCGAGAATTGCGCGACGAGCTGCTGCCGCTCGAAGTCCGACGAGTTCCGCCGGGCGATGCTGCGCAAGGTGATGGCCTATGCCCTGGGCCGCTCGCTCACGCTCGGCGACATCGAGGCGGCCGACGCACTTGTTCCGGCCCTGCGTGACCGCGGCGACCGGCTGCCGGCCCTCATCGAATTGATTGCGGCGAGCGAACCGTTTCAATCGAAGTGATGAAAGGTGAACCACCATGCCCCGGCCCTCCTGGCATCTCGATCGACGAACCTTCCTCCGCGGCGCCGGGCTGTCGCTGGCGTTGCCGTGGCTCGAAGCCATGTCGCCGCGCCGATCCGCCGGCCCAGCGGCCGAAGCGCTTCTGTGCCTTCTTCTTCGGCAACGGCGTGGCGCTGCCCGACCAGCAATCGTGCCGAACTTACCAGGACTGGCACTGGTTCCCGCACACCGACGGGCCCGACTACCGCTTGACCCGCTCCCTCGAACCGCTGGAGCCGCATCGCCACGACATGACCATCTTCGGCGGCTTGTCGCATCCCACTAGCCGACAGCTCGTCGGGCACAACACCGTCGACGTCTGGCTCACCGGGGCCGACATCCGCGTCAATCTGCAAAACTCGATTTCGATCGACCAGGTGATCGCGCGCCAGTACGCGGCTCACACCCGCATCCCCTCGCTGGTCCTGTCGAGCCAAGGCGGCGTCGGCACCAAGAGCCGTTCGACCACGATCTCCTTCGACGCCCAGGGCCGCGCCATCCCCGCCGAGTCGATGCCGCGCCGCGTTTTCGAGCGCCTGTTCGAGCCGCCGCCGCGCGGCGACCTCGCCGCGCGTGAGCGGGCCCTCGCCTCGGGACGCCGCCGCGTCGATTTCCTGCTGGAAGATTCACGCTCGCTGCGCAACAACCTGGGCCGGCCCGACCAGCAGCGGCTCGACGAGTTCCTGCAATCGCTCAGCGAGGTCGAAAGCCGGCTCGCGCGCTGCGCAAGACTGGCTCGGCCAGGCGCTGCCGCAGGTCGATCGCGCGGCGATCAACCTCGACGTCTCGCCGCGCGGACCGACCGACTACATCCGCACCATGCTCGACCTGATCGTCCTGGCGTTCGAGACCGACACGACGCGCGTCGCCGCCTACCAGATGTGCGCCGAGGACGGCGTCGGCATCTGCGACCGCTTTCCCGCGATCCTCGGCATCGGCCGCGGCGGACATCACGGCCTCAGCCACGACAACAACAACCCCGTCACCTGGGCCCGCTACGACCGCTACCTCGCCGAACAGTTCGCCTACTTCCTGGGCCGCCTCGGCGTCGATCCGCGAAGGGGAAGACGCGGCTGCTCGACAACACCATGGCCCTCTACGGCAGCGGCACCAGCACCACCCACAACGCCCGCAACTATCCCACCATTCTCGCGGGCGGCCAAAACCTCGGCCTGCGCCACGGCCGCTTCATCAAGCAGCAGACCGAACGGCCGCTCGGCGATCTCTATCGTCACGATGCTCCACCGCTACGACATCCCGGTCCGCTCGTTCGCCGACAACGCCGGGGAGTTTTCCGAAATCCTCGCCGGGGAATGAAATGGGGGGCCATTGGGTAGTTCCCCAACCGGTCGGCTCCGGCGGCGGTCTCCGCATCGGCCGCGGAAGATTACGACCAGTATCCCCACGCCGCCGATGATGCCTATGGCGATTTCCCATCGCCGACCTTCAATAGAATGAGCAAGCGAAGAGATACCCAGACCGGAGATATAGGATATGCATCGCAAACTTCCTTTGGCTTTTGCCGTCTGGCTTTTGGCGTCTGCCGCGCTCGGCGCCGCCGACAATAAGGCCAAGATCCTGCTGATCGGCAAGGACCTCGACCATGCTCGCAATACGCACACCTACCTCAGCGATTGCGAGCTTTTGGCCAAGTGCCTGCGCCAAACCAAGGGCGTCGAAACGGTGGTCTCCAACGGCTGGCCGAAGGACCCAGAAACGACCAGGGACGTGACAGCGATAGTCCTGCACACCCGCCTTGGCGGCACCGTACTCTTCCGCGGGCCGCAGCACCGCCAGGTGGAGGAGATGTTGAAGCAGGGTGTCGGCGTAACGGCGATTCATTGGGGTACGGGCGCCGAAACGCCGGAAGGCGGTCCATGGCTGCAAACGATGGGTGGCTGGTTCAATGCCGAAGGCGACGGCTTTTCGAAATATCTGGTGCAGGCTTCCAAGCTGCACCAGGTCGATCTCGAGCATCCGGTCTGCCGAGGCTGGAGCGATTTCGACTTACGCGAGGAATTCTATTTCAAGCTTTGCTTTCTCCCCGAAGCACATCCACTCATGAGCACCAAGATCAAAGGCAAGGATTATCCGATTGGTTGGGTCTATGAACGGCTCCATTCGAAAGGCGGACGATCCTTCGGCTTTGTCGGCGGCCATTTTCACGACAACTTCGGCGAAAAGCCCTTTCGGCAAGCTGTGGTAAACGGCATCCTGTGGACGGCACACATTGATATACCCGAGAAGGGCGCACCGATTTCCATCACGGCCAAAGACATGGAACTGCCACCCGAACCGCCGAAGAAGTAGGTCGCATAGTGCACGATTCCGGTGCGTGAAGATTGCGGCGGCCATATCTGGAAAGGTCTGCAAAGTCTGGCCCCTTAAACCGTTCGGATCAGGCGACCACTCAGTTCCCTTTTTGACCATCGCCTTTCCTCGTGCTACTCTTGCTTGCAGACCGCGCTTTTTCACCAAGAGGCACCACCCATGAAGTGTCCCCAATGCGACTTCGACCTGGGGGAGACAGGTAAACCGGATACCTGTCCACGGTGCGAGCAGTCGTTGACAGGTGAAGCCGAGGGCGGCGCGGTCGTTTCACGCGAAACGGTGGAAGCAAACTGTCCCGTTTGCCGGGTGCCGTTGCTGGTGACACAACTCGAACAGGAACCGGTGGCATCCTGCAGCCAGTGCGGCGGCTTCTTGGCCGAAATGGAGGCTTTCCGCGTGCTTGTCGCCAAACGCCGGGCTCTCCACTCCAGCGGCGAAAAATGCACCGAGCCATTCGACCCCGCCGAACTTGAGCGCGATTTGACCTGCCCAAAGTGCGGGCTGCCGATGGACACGCATCCTTATTTCGGCGGCGGCAACGTCGTGGTTAGCACCTGCGAGCGCTGTAGCATCATCTGGATGGATGCGGGCAAGCTCGAATTGATCGAGCGCTATCTGCCGTATGTGCACCAGATCGAGCGCACCCTCACTCTCCGCGGTGGCCGTTATCAGGGCGGATCGGGCGACATGCCCGATCTGGGGTATTTTTGGGATAGGTACTGGCGACCTTGATCAGGTTTGATGGCACGTCGCGCCACTCAACCAGCGTGCTCCCAGGCAATAATTTGGCACACTTCACCACCTCCCCAGAGTTCGTTTGCACCTTCGTCTGCTAAATCGCTGCTGATACAGCCTGGATGGATCCAGTCCAGATAAAATGGCAGCCATCCACGCAGGCGCCGTTGAGGCAACTGGGTCCTTGAACGCTCTTAAGAACAATCTCTAGTACACTGCCGATATCCGCAGGTATTTGCAGGTATTTGCAGAAACTAAAAACCAACCGCTCGCCATCACCCATTCAAGATTTTTCTCGGTTGTGCGAGTGCCTCCAGCTAAAATCTAACGTAATGCGTTTTTCGTGTTATAATCGCCTGTACCTCACGTGATAGGAGATTGCTTCATGTTTCATCGACCCGCCTGCCTACTCGTGGTCGCGTGCATTTTTGGCGCTCTCAGCACCGTGACCGTTCCAGCGCAAGAGAAAAAGGACCACCCGGCTGAGATTCTGGCACCGAAGAATGGCACTAAGGTAGGTCAGTTTGAGGAGATTGAAGGTAAACTCAATGTCAAAGACGGTTGGCCTACTGTTCTCGTGCAACCCTTGGTCGCCGGTCAACCCTGGTATGTTCAAGGTTTCGTCGAAGAAGTTGAACAGGGTAAATTCAAGGCCAAGGCCCAGTTTGGTGACGAAAACACCAAGGCGGGAATCGAATTCAAAGTGGTCATCATCGTTTCGAAAAACAAGCCGGAAGCGCAAAAAATTTGAGGCCGGCACAGCGAAGCTCGCTTCCCGCAGGGTTGCCCAAGTCAGAGCCTTTCACGCTAACCCGAGAGTGAATGGCTCGAGTATTGCGGGCACCGCCTGGTGGTAACAACTACTGCAACGCGATGGGTTCGCTTTCCGGTGCCTCCTTACCAACCGCTTGGGATTGGTTCTGAGAAACCAGCCAATCTGACCCAAGAGCTGCGTCCCAAGTGGAGCGGTCGAAAGATTGCCTCAATAGATCGAGACCGTCCGGAGCAAACGCGCTGCATGCAAGGTCAAGAAACACCCGATCGGCCCCCGCTTGTGCTGGGCTATTCTGGAATAGGAGCGTGTTGAGCAGCGGCAAACTGCCAATCAGGAAGGTCGGGATAACTGCTTGGTGTGTTCCCATAAGCCTGGGACCAGGCGGGCCCAGGGGGCGCCACGCCTGCTGAAATTATGTGGCCGTCTTCCGCACCGGTCGCATTGTTTTGCAGGACGGCGAAGGCCGTCCTTTCCTCGCTCTCGGAGCTAAGAATGGCGGACATCCCCTCAGGGATTTCCGGCGAACTGCTTTGAACAACTGTACCGATCAATGCCTGATGGTTAACCTGGCCGGTCGTTTCTGACGGAGCTGAATTGGCCTGGATGGTGGTCGAACCTATGTCGAAAGCCGTCGGCAAAACCAAGCTATCCGCGGCGGAACTGAGAATCATCGCCCCCTGGGCGTCGGCCAATCCTGTACCGAACCACCGATTATTCGGAGTCACCGTGCCCACCAGTTGCACTGTTGCCACCGGCACTGTCGCGCCCGGCCGGAGGTGAAAAGCGATGTTCAACAAACTGCCTGCCTGCGTGGCGGTGATCGGCGTCGTGCTGTAAAGCTGGATGCCGATCTGGCCGGTCAAGTGGTCCACATTCGACAAAAGTTGCCAGCCGGAACCTTCGGGCAAAATTGACCCCAGTGTAATGTCCGCGGAGGCGACGCTCAGCACCGCTGGATCGTAGGTTAGTGCGAGTGTGGCTTCAGTCAAGCCCGTGCTCCCGGCAGGATCCGGCTCATCGATCAACACGGAGACATCGAGTTTCGATGGCGTACTCACGGCCGTTAGCGCGCTCGTGGCCAGACTCAAGGCAGGGTCGGCCGCATTGGGGGAGTGAATAGTATTCGGATTCAGGTAATTCAGGTTGCCCGAACTCAGCTGGGTAGGTGGCATCGGAATCTGGCCTGGAGCGAGTTGGACCACGTAGGCATCGATGGTACTGACATCACCGGCATCAACCGAAAGATCGCCCGCGACGTCGCCGATTACGGTCGGATCGAGTTGGGTAAAAGCAGTGAAACCCGTGGCGGCACCAACCGCGACGGCGTTGGCCGTCAATTTGTCCAAACCATCGATGACTTTGTCGCCGTTGACATCACCGAAGTAGGCATTGACGTGGATGCCGTTGGCGCCCGCCGCGCCCGTGAGGGAGCCGTTGTTGATAACGATGCTGCCGAACTGGAGTAGTTCCTTGGCCTGGTAGAGACCAAGGGCGGCTGCGCCAGGGCCGGACGGAACGACTGTGGTGATGTCGCCAAGGACCAGCGGAGCCGCGGGAGTGGCGGATTGTGGTTTGGAGTCGGTGTAGTGGAACGTGGCGACGCTTCCGGTGTTGGAGACCAGGGAGAGGGTCGCTGCGGAATCGGTGGCGTCGCTAGTAGCCCCGGAGACGGTGCCCAGGATGTTGAGCAGCGCGGCGTTGTACGTGAGGGTGAAGGTCACATCGGTCACGTTGGCGGCGTTGTAGAGAGTAATCGGGATACCGGCGGCGCCGTTATTGGGCACCAGGATCTGCGTATTGCTATCGGGGCCGCGGGCAAAGTCGGGGATGCCCAGCACCGGCGTGGCATTCGCCTGGTAATGCGTGGTGAAGGCGGTGACAAAATTGGCGTGACCGCCATTGTTGGCCCCGTCCAGGCCAGCCCCAAGAGCATCCAGGAAGCCGCTGGCACCCAAACCGCTCATTAAAGTGATCGTGTAGGTGCCGTCAGGAAGGACGACAGAGTTATTACCTCCGTGCAGGCTATTGAGGAGCTGCAGATATTCTGCCGTCGCTTTGAAAGTGAAGCTCTGGTTCGACGGATCGATGATCAGAGTACCGTGCACCGAGCCGATTCCAGCGCCGAACATGACGACATCGCTCACCCTATTCCGGTTCGCACCGTAAAGGGCAAGGTCCGCCGGCATGAACGGCTTGTTGAAAGTGGCAACGAAGCCAGTTGGAGTCGGAACCACAGACGTGACCTTCAGGCCGCGGATGGTGACGGGAGGCGCTCGTCCCCGTAGGGATGGGGCCGCTGGTGTCCACGGCGGTGATTACCTGATTGCCGGGTGTCATCAGTGTGACACCGAAGGTGTGTACCCCGTTGTCCGGACTTCCTCCAGAGGTCGTGAAAGTGTAGGCATTGCCAAGGGAGGCGGCACCGTCCGTGCTGTTCAGTTGGACCGTGCCGATATAGCCCGTGGCGACGTTGCCATAGTGGTCTCGAGCCGTGACGGTGACACTGGTGGGAATGCCGGTGATGGCGGTGACGGGAGTAGCGACCGTGAAATAGTCGGCATACGCGGGAAGGACGCTGATCGGGGCACTGGTGCCCGAGAAACCGCCAGCGCCAACCGTAAGGGTATAAGTACCCACCGTTTTGAAATTACCCAGGAAGAAACCAAAACCAAGGCTGCTGATTTGCAGAAGGCCGGAGATGGGAAAATTGCCCTGGGGATCGACGGGGCTGGTGTTGGTAGTGACACTGGCCGGCCCGCTGTAGCTGGCGACCGGATCGCCCGCTACATCGGTGGCCTGCACGGTGAAATTGAATGAGCTGCCGGCAACGACCGTGTTGCTTCCCACGATGCGGACGAGATATTGGCTAAAAGGCCCAATAATGAGGCCGGTCGTGTTGTTCGTTGTGGTCACCGTGTAGTTCTTGCCACTATTGCCGTCATTGACCGTGTAGGCGCCGACACTTAGAGTTTTATTTGGACCCGGATTGGCGTTCGCATAGATTTCCGTAAGTCCCGTCACCGTGTCGTTCCCCATCAGGCCAGACACTATTGGCATGGCGGCCGCGGTGGTGGTTGCATCATATAACTTGGTGTTCGTTGTTACCGTGATCGTCAAGGGCGCCGTAGTGATCACCCCGGTGGTGTTGGTGACTGTCGTCGCGGTATAGTTTCTGCCGCCGTTGCCATCATTGATCACAAAACCGCTAACCGAAAGGGTCAAACCCGTACCCACATTGGCGGGTTGAGGAACACCGCCGAGTCCAGAAATGGGGGTCATGTCGTCGAGGCCTGAAATCGTGCCTACGACGGTGGCGACATTGGTCGCGATAACGTACTTAAGGATGTGGCTATTCCCTCGGCTGGCAATGAAAAGATTGCCCAGACCGTCCGCGCTGATGCCATCGGGGGCGGAAAGTGCCGCCCCAGTCGGAGTCAGAAAGGAATAGCTCAACGTCGTGGGGTTAATCGCGGCGATCCTACTATTCGGGGAGTCCGAAGCAAACAACATTCCCGTGGACGTGTCGTATGTCAAACCGTCAAGAAAGACTCCCGTGTTCGGTTTGGCGAGTGTTGCCGTCGACGCGATAACGGCACCGGTGACCGGGTCGATTTGCTCGACATTCGAGTCCCTTGTCCCGGGCGTGGTGCAGACATTTACAAACAGTTGTCCGCTGATGTTGTAGGTAATCCCGTCGGGACGGAGGCCCAAATTGAAAGGACTACCGACCACTCCGCCCGCTAAACTGATCCGGTACACAGAATTCACAGCCGAGTCGCTAACGAGAAAGCTCGTTAAGTTAGGTTCCAGGACGACATCCTTCGGATTACTGAGCCCGGATGCCAATAAGACATTGGTTTGGTTGCTCGGATCGTAAGCCAGCAACTTGCCGATAGTCTGCTCATCGTAAACAATGCGCCCGGCAGGATCAATAAAGAGGCTGTCAATGTCGTTTCCCGTGTTAAAAATCGCTGTTGCCGCGTGGGTTGCGGTATTGACGCTATAGAGATCCTGTGTAGATGTCGATGTGGCATAAAGGATCGCCGCGTTGGAATTGGCATATAATTCCGTGAGGTTCGTCACCGTGTCGCCGGCCACCAGGCCCGATACAGTCGGCGTGGCCGCGGCGGTGGATGTGGAATCGTAAGTCTTGGTGTTCGTCACGGCGGTGATCGTCAAGGGTGCGGCAGTCACGGTCTGCCCGCCGACCAAGGTTCCCGAGCTGTTGCCGAAGGTAACGACGGCAGTGAAATTGGCCGTGATGACGTGGGCCGGCGCGGCCGGCGGGATGGAGACGTTCAGGGTTTTCGGCAGCGTGGACAATGTCCAGGTGGAAACCAGGCCGCTCGAACTCACGAAAGTCGCGGCACCCAAATCGTGGCTGCCGTTGTCGAAAACCTCAACATTGCCGGTCGGGGCGGCCGTGCCACTCTGGGCCGTGACCATGATTGTGAAGGTAACCGGCGTCCCATAGGCGACCGATGCCTGGGACGTGGCCACCGAGGTGTTCGTGAGTACACCGATGATGACACCGGTGGTGTTTGCCGCCGTCGTGAGAGTATAGTTGTTACCGTTGTTGCCGTCATTGACCGTATAACCCGAGTTGACGCTGAGCGTTTTGCCGCTGCCGGGAAGCTCGGTGTCGTAGCTTTCCGAGAGGCCGGTGACCGTGTCATTACCTTGCAGTCCGCTTACTGTGGGTATGGCCGCCGCCGTGTTGGTGCCGTCGACGTTTTTCGTGTTGGTTACCGCGCTGATCGTCAAAGCTACATTGTTGATGACTCCGGTCGTGTTCGTCGCTGTCGTCACGGTGTAGTTGCCGCCGCTATTGCCGTCGTTAATCAGATAGGAACTGACTACCAGCGTTTTGCCGGAGCCGGCGTTTTTCGAGGCATATACCTCCGTGAGACCCGTCACCGAGTCGTTGCCAATAAGCCCCAGCACCGTGGGAGTGGCCGCCGCGGTCGTTGACGCATCATAGGGCTTCGTGTTTGTTATGGCCGTGAACTTGAGCGCCGCCTTGTTGATGACACCGGTCGTGGTGGTAACGGTCGTCACAATGTAATTGTTGCCGCCGTTGCCGTCATTGACAGAACCCGCGGGGATCAGCGTTTTGCCAGTGCCAGCGTTGCCGTTGTCGTAGGTTTCCGTGAAGTTGGCCGTGTCACCCGGGACCAGGCCGCCTGCACCTGCGCCGACCAAGGGCACCAAATCGTCCAGACCCGGAAGAGCGTTGGTCAGGGCCGTCAATTTTCCGGCGATGAGATCATACTTATAGATCTTGTTGTCGCCGCGCGCTGCCTCGGACGCGAAGTACAGGTTACCGTTCCCATCGGCTTCTAGCCCATCGGGGTCGAAGGTAGTGGGAAAGGAAGATTGGGTGATTAACGTGGCGGTCAGAAAACTTCCGGGCTGGAGGCTCAGCTCGTAGAAGCCCTCCCGGCCGGACCCCGAATTGGTCGCACGGGACGCAGCCACCAGCTTTCCCGTGAAAGGATCGAACGCCAGCCCATCCAGGCCGGCTAGCGCAGCCGACGTTGCGATCACACTGAACGTACTCGGGTTCAGCTGGACGATATTCGAGTTCGAAACGGCGAACAGGCGGCCGGAGTTGTCGTACGTAATGCCTGCGCTATATTGACCGCTTCCGAATGTTACCACCGGTTGGCCCGGTGTGGCGAGGTTTACCTGGTAGATCTTGCCGGTTGTTTGGCTGGTCACCAGCACAAAGTTGCCGCCAGGTGCCAAAGCCAGGTCCACGGCATGGTTGCCGACGGTGGCCAGGAAAACATCGGATGAGACGCCGGCGCCGGGGTTTACCATCCGAACCTGACCTACGCCTCCCACGCTGTACGCGCTGTAGATGAGGTCGCCCTGCCCATCGAAAATAAGGCTATCGAGGGGTTGGGCGACCTGGATCGTTTGCAATAAAGCCCCAGTGCTCTTGTCAAGTTCATAGATTTGACCAAGGTTCAGGTCGCTTGCAAAAAGTAGATTCCCGGTGGTGATAATCGGCGTTGCCGCCGCCGAGTTCGTGCCATCGTAGCCTTTACTGTTAGCTGCCGCCGTCACGGAGATCGCCCGCGCCGAGATGACGCCGGTCGTGACGTTCGCGAAGGCCACGGTATAGTTGTTGCCACCGTTGCCGTCGTTGACGGAGCCCGTCGGCGTCAGGATCTTTCCTGTGCCGGCATTTTTGTTGTCGGAGGTCTCGGTGAAAGTGCCCTTGTCCCCCGGGAATATAGTCCCAGAGATGATGGTCGGGACCGCGGCAGCCGAGTTTGTACCGTCGTACATCTTGGTATTGGTCGTCGCAGTAACCGTGATGGCCTGGGCCGTGACGACACCGGTATTGTTGGTCGCCAAGGTCACCGTGTAGTTGCCGCCGCTATTGCCGTCGTTAACCACATACGCGCTGACCGACAGCGTTTTACCGGAAGCGGCGTTTTTATCGCTATATACTTCCGCGAGGCCCGTCACCGTGCCGTTGCCAATCAGCCCGGATACCGTCGGCATGGCCGCCGCAGTCGTCGTGGCGTCGTAAATCTTCGTGTTCGTCGTGGCGGTGATGGTGAGTGACGCCTTGCCGACGACGCCCGTCGTATTGGTGGCCTTCGTTACGGTGTAGTCCAATCCCCCGTTGCCGTCATTCACAATATAGGCGCTAACCGAAAGCGTCTTGGCCGAACCCGCGTTGGCGTTGGCATACACCTCCGTCAGGCCAGTTGCGGTGTCGTTGCCAATCAATCCGGAAACGGTCGGCGTCGCCGCGGCAACGGTCGTCGAATCGTATGTTTTGGTATTGGTCGTCGCCGTGATCGTGAGGGGAGCCGGCGTGACCTTGAGCCCGCCCGCAAGAGTCCCGGCGCTGCCGGTGAAGTTGGCGCCGGGGGAATAGGTTGCGGTGATCGTATGGACGCCGCCGTTGGCCTGGATGACCTTCAATTGATTAAGAGTCGTAATCAAAGTAAAAATGGCGTTGCTGCCGGAGACGGTGTCCGTGGCAATCACCCCGAGGTCGGTGGCGCCATCCTGGAAATCGACGGAACCCAGCGCCGGCGCCGTAGTCCCGCTCACGGGCGCAACGGTGGCCGTGAACGTGACCACGGTGCCGTAAACAACCGCCGCGGGAAGAGGGGCTCCGCCCAGTAACTGCCCGCTAAGCGCTGTCGTGGTGGCGATCGGCGCGAGCCGATCTTCCAACACCTCCAGGAGGAGCTTGGTGCATGAATTTCTGCTCTCGCAGCCGGCCCGGCGACGAGTTGCCCTGGCTAGTTTGCCACTGGCAAGCGCCTGGAGAGCTTTAAGCCACCCCTGAAACGACATCAGAGTAGTCCTTTCTACCGATAGGCCGGTCCGATTCATCGATTGGATTGACGTATTAACGTAAATATGGATGGGTTGAAAGTCAAACGAAATCCGTAGGAGGAAAAAGGCCTCTCGAGTCCTCCGGTTGTCGTTGCTCCACCTCAAAGACGTGCGTGGTGATTTGCAGTCGATCGCACCCACTGCACGTGAAGCGCCAAAGGGTCCATTGGCGAATAAGACTACCGTAAAATAGCGTATGTATATATGCTTGGTTACTTATAGATTTGCTTTCTATACGTACGTGAGCATCGAATTATTAGAAAGTGGCAGGGGAAGTAAGTCAAGCTTTTTCGGTCTTATTTCCGACGTGCCGCGTGCCCTGGTACCCCAGAGAAATGGCGACATGACTTCCAACGTTGCGATGGTTTGGTACGATGTTTGCTGCTTGCAGATCTGGCCCGGGGCGTGCCCGACGTATTCTCCCGCGCGGCATCGGACATAAGGAGGTACCTTCCATGAAACGCGTGGCGATTTCAGTGTTCCTGCTTGCCTGGACCCTGGGTTTGGCAACAATGACCGGTCAATCTCTAATTCCTTCAACCGGCGCAGCGGGCCAGGCCGCGAAAACACGGCAAGTCTGGGAGTATGCTTCGCTGGTGGTGGGAGACACCGCCGTCGACGTGCATTGGAGCACCGGCAAAACGACTCTCACCAGCCCTGGCGACGTTACCAAGCCGGACCTCGACCGGAGCGTTAATGAGGTCTACCCAAAGTTGGGAGGCAAAGAAAAGAATGCCACGCTTGGCATGCTGCTCAACCTGATCGGCCAAGACGGGTGGGAGATGGTCTCCTACGCGCACCCGTCCGGAGCCCAGGTCTGGATGTTCAAGCGCGTCGGTTCGTAAGGCCCTCGAAAAAGGAAAGCGTGCATCGTCATCATCGCACCCCGCGAGGTTGTGATGGATCGCCAGGAGGTTCACAAAAACCGCCCAAGCTTTTCAGGCGATGAGCCGCCCCTGGTCCCAACGCCGATTGTCCCTTCCAATATTCCAGCATCGGGTGTATAACTAAGCCGTCCTGAATAATGTCCCAGCTTCCTCCCTCTATAGCCCCGCGCCGCATGTATGGGCTTCTAATAACGGCGCATTCAAGGAATGTCTGATGTTAAACTCCGTTACGCCATAGCTCAGGAAGCCGCTCGGCTCATGTACGAGCGCATCGAATCCGAGTATTTCACCGCCAAACGCAAGGCGGCCCAACGTCTGTGCCGAGGAAACGTCAAACCCGGCGATTTACCCTCCAATGCCGAAATCCGCGAGCAGATTCAGGTCTTCGCTCGCATCCACGAAGGCGACCGCCGCACCGAGGACCTGCGCGACATGCGCCTGGCGGCCCTGCACATGATGCGGTCTGTTGCGCGCCTTTCGGCCCCGTCTGATCGGCAGCGTCATGACCGGCCATGTTCGCAAAGGCTCCGACATCGATCTGCACGTCTTCTGCGGCAGCGCCGCGCTCATCACCGACCTGCTCGAAAATGAAGGCTACCAGTACGATGTTGAGCGCAAGCAGATCGTCAAGCACCAAGAGTCGCGCCTCTTCACGCATATCCACGTTCACGACCGCTTCAATTTCGAACTCACGGTTTATGCCGAGGACAAGGCCCATTACGTCTTCAAGAGCTCCATCACCGGCAAAGCCATCGAGCGGGCCTCCATTCGTGAACTGGAGGAACTCATGGCGCGCGAATATCCGGATTTCAATCTAGAAGAACGGCCTGATGAAGAAGACTTCGATCCTTATCCCTTGTTTCGGTTGCTCCTGTTGCCCCTGGAAAAAGTCCGGCAAGGCGCGCAACATCATCCTGAAGGCGATGTGCTCTATCATTCCCTGCAAGTCTTCGAACTGGCGAGAGACCGCCGCCCGTATGACATGGAGTTTATGCTGGCCGCGTTGCTCCATGACGTCGGCAAGGGCATTGACCCTTATGACCACATCGCCGGCGGCCTGTCGGTCCTGGAAGGCCTCATCACCGACCGAACCCGATTCCTGATCGAGCACCACATGGATGCCCTGGCCTATAAAAACGGCACGCTGGGCGCCGCGCTCGCAAGCACCTTCAAGCCTCCGAGAACTTCGAAGATTTGATGCTCCTCCGCGAACTCGATAGCGCCGGCAGAGTGCCAGGGGCAATTGTTGGGACAGTGGATGAAGCGCTAGAATTTATTCGGGAGGTGGAGAGGGAAAATGGGTAGGAAAATCAAAGGAGGCTTGTATGACAGCCATTGATGCCTCACCGAAGTATTTGATCTTGCCGTTAGCAGCCCGTTGAAAAAGGGGTCAGACCCCCTTGAAGCGAGCAGAGTTTTCAACGTTTTTGTAGGGTAACGAAGGGGTCTGACCCCTTTTTCAACGGGCTGTTAGCCTGGCACCCGCCGAATATACTCGTAAACTAAACGGTCAACTATTAACAAGGAGAGCCGTCATGGGTGCGAAACGATCTGTGCAATTGCTACTGGCCCTTGGCTTCTGCATTTTCTGTCAGTCGGCACTGGCTGGCGATGACGGGAAGATCAGCGCGGAAGAGCGCGAAGGTCATCAAGCTGCTCAAAGAGTCTCAGACCGAAACGCTCGACTCCCTGGAAAAATTGAGCGATGCACAGCTCAAGTTCAAGCCCGCGCCCGAACGATGGTCGGTGCTCGAATGCGCTGAACACATCATGCTGGCCGAAGGACTGCTCTTCAGCGCGGTGCAGCGCGCCGTCGCCACGAAGCCGAACCCGGACTGGGAAGCCAAGACGAAAGGCAAGACCGAGTTTCTGGAAGACGTGCTGGGCGGTCGCAAGGGCAAGGTGCAAGCGCCCGAAAGCATTGTCCCGAGCGGCAAGCTCTCAAGGGAGCAGGTGATCCAAAAATTCAAAGAGGCCCGGGCCATCACCCTGAAGTTCGCCGAGCAAACGCCAGTGCCGCTCAAAGCGCACACGCTCGACCACCCCTCCCCTATCTTCGGCACCCTTAACGGCTACCAGTGGCTGATCTACATCCCGCTGCACAACGTCCGCCACAACAAACAAATCGCCGAAGTGAAAGCGGATGCCAATTTCCCGAAGAAATAACGGGAACACGACCACTACGATGCCCTTGACCCGCCTGCGTCCCTGGCTTATATAGCTCCGCCAATAGTGATCCAAAATAAAGTGACGAAGCCATGGCGGGGTGAGACCATGTTCAACCGTCAATTCATGACGAGGGCGGTTTGCGCACTGCTTTTGGCAGTTCCGGTCGGCTGCGCGTCTCAGGCTCGTTACGTTGCCATTGACAGCAATGGCGGCGTGGTCGCCATGGCAAACAATTCCGATAGCTGGCCATTTTACTACCGGCGGCATGCGGAAGCATTAATGAAAACGAAGTTTCCCCAAGGCTATGTGATCGACAAGGAAGAAGAAGTTGTCGTCGGTCAGACGCAATTCACGAACCGAAACCAGCAGCGCACGGGCGATCCACTGCTTGCAGCCCTGTACGTCGCGCCGGTCGTGGATCGAACCAACGAAACAACCACCTATCAGGATCAGAAAGAATGGCGAATCTATTTCCGGAAAGCGGACGCTCCGGTTTCCATCCCGCCTCAGGTGCAGGGAGGAAAATGAATGGAATCAAGTGGGACATGGAAACCCAAAAGCCCACGGGGCCTGTTGGAATTGCAAAACAGCCATGCACACTCGGACGTCTGCCATTGGGAAATTCACCGCACGGGAAACGATTCGACGATCGACGGCAAGCTCAGGAATGGGTGCTGCCGCTCCTGGCTGCGGGCGCTTACCTCGTCAAACACATAGGCCTGCAGGTGATGAATGTAAAGACGCTGGTTGTATCGGTTAAAGGGCACACCAGGCTTTTTCTCCAGCGCTTCCTTGACGGCACGCGTGAACAAGCCATTGCCGCCTGCGCCCTCCGCTTTCTCGTGCGCCATCGCGGCGCACATTACGGCGACGCCGACGTCGTCGTCAGTCAGGTCGCGCGTGGCGTCGTCGGTCGCCGGCTTCAGGCCGAGCTTGGACAGCTTTCTGCCGGCGCCGAAGCCGGCGGAATGGCATGCGTCCAGCATCAACAAGACCTGGCACTTGTATTCCTTGAGCTCCTTCCGCAGGGAGGTTCCTGACAAGCACGTGGTGTCCAGCTTGTCGGCGTCGGCTTCATGAGTCAGCAGATAGTATTCCTTCTTGTGCATCACGCCGTGGCAGGCGAAGAAAACGACAACAAGATCTCGCGCCTGAGCTGTCCGCATTTCAACCAGAGCGTCGATGATCTGCTTGGCGGTCGCCTCGCGATTGAACAGCTTTTTGGTCTTCACATCGCCAAACGGTTCCCCCTTGCTGTGTTTCTCAAATGCCGCCGCGAGAGCGTCGGCATCCGGTACGGCGAACTGGAGGTCGAGCGAACCATCCTTATAGTTGTTGATGCCGACGGCAAGGACGTGCAGGACGGGCTGCTTCTTGGCATCGACGTACTTGACTCGTTGCGACAGTGAATAGCCGACCGAATCGGGACCGCGGGCCATGACGTTGAGCTTTTGCTCGCCTTCGGGAAGTTCGATCGTCCACTCGACCTCGGCCTTGAGCTTGCCACCAGGAAACTCGCTGTACGCTTGGTTGCCGAGCACAGTTTTGTCGTTGATCTTGAGTCGAAGCGACAGGATCGGCTGATCCTTGGTCGAGGCTTCCGCCTGGACTTTAATCTTGTAGGTGGGCTTCTTGCTGTGATCCACGGTCATGACAACGCGCGGCGGCAAAAGGTCCTCTACCTTAACAGAGCGAGTCTCGGTGCCGCGCACCGCATCGGCCGCCTTGAGCGCCTCGGCAACGCTGCCTTTTTTCACTACCAGCTTGATAACGTCGGGCCGGAGAAATTGCTTGCGAAAACGGTCGATGTGGTAATAGGCGGGCATTTTGTCGATGCCGCTATCGACCTTCCAGCCGATCAGACGTTCACCACCTGGCGTCGCTGCGTAGTAGCCCTCCCGCGTCCAGATGACCCAGTCCTCGCCAACCCGGTAGAAGCTCAGCAGCGGATGCTTCTGCTCCAGGTTCCAGATGTAGAGCGCGCGATCCCAGCGGTAGGTCATCAGCAACCGACCATCGGGGGACGGAGACAGGACAACGGGCGAATACGCTTCACGATATCCCGGCGCGAATCGTCGGCTGAGGTTCCCCGACCCGTCAAACAGCACGATTCCCTCGGCGATGGAGGCTATGCGATCGTTCGCCACAATCGACGGGGGAGCGACTCCGCCGGTATGGGCTGCTTTATTTAACGAAGCGATCTCCTTGCCGTCGCGCCAGAGATTCCATTCCCCTTTCTTGGGGTCCGGCTGCTTCAGTTCCAGAGCACCGCGCTTCAGGACGCGGTGCGAAACGGCCTCATCCGGCTTCAAGGTTGGGCCCAGTTCCAGCCGGTCCAGGTGGAAGGTCGCTTGTTGAAGCTCTGGGTCTTTCCGCGCCGGATGCCGGTCGGGAAGTTCCGTGACTTTGGGGTCTTTCCAACTCACGGCCTGACCGTCGTTGCTCCAGCGCGCCTCATTGACGCGCCACCCCTTGGCAAACATCCCCCGGCCAACGAACTGGCCGCGGACGTTGCCTGTCTGGGCGTCGCGCACGAGTATCCAGTTTTCCCCGTCCGCGTTCATCGCGGCGCTGGCGAACGTCTTGCCATCGGGCGCGAAGTGGCCGAAGGGCCCCCAGTACGATTTCGCGATGTACGGCCTCTTCTCGGGAAACGCTTTCTGTTGCTTGTTCGGGAGGTCGAACAGCAACATGCCTCCGTTGACCAGCAGGTATTTCGAGTCGGGACTGAAGACGAACGATCGCCACGCCGCGTAGTTGAGCGGTCGTTCGAGCTCGAAGGTGTGCAGGAACTTGCCGTCAGCGTCGTGAAGGTGGACGGCCTTTTCGTGGTTCGTGGCGATGGTCTTGCCGTCCGGGCTCCAGGCGACACGGATGCCGGACAGTTCCCCCACCTTCTTCTGCGTTTCGACGTCGAAGATCGCGCCGATCTTTTGGTTCGCCGCGCCGCTCACCCAGGCGATACGCTTGCCATCGGCGCAAAGGCGAGGCGGCCATAACAGTAAGGGGTGCCGGTCCAGAATTTCACCGGAGGGGTGTCCGCGTACAGATCCCAGATGAAGATAGGCTGATTCCACGCAGTCGCGGCGAAGTGCTTACCGTCGGCGGCAAAGGCAAGGGGCGCGTTGCGCAATTGCGTGGCGCTCTCGGGTCGGAGCGGAAGGCACGCAGGATGCGGCGCTCGGGCAGCGACAGGACGTAGACGATCCACTGGGACCGCCCTTTTTCCGCGCACTGCGTTGCAAAGGCCAGAAGGTTGCCGTCCTGCGACACTTCGGCGTTGACGAGTTCGCCAAAGCCGGGCGGGTGGATGACCTCGACTTGCCGCAACCCCTTCTCCTCGACCTCCCAAAGACGCACGGTGTGGTCGTCGCCGACGGTGACGAGTTGCTTGCCCTTGTCGCGGAAGAACACGCCCTGGATTGCCGCGGTGTGCATTCCCGGATCGAGGGTGATGGTGGGCCCGCCCGGCTCGTCGACTTGCGTGCCGAGCGGCTTGATCTGGACGTTGCGGAACTTCACGACCCCCACGCGGGTCTGCAAGCCGATGTGGCCCGTTTCGCGCCATAGGCCCTCGTGGCGGGGGTTCGCGCTGATGAGATCATTCAGGTCGACGTCCTGGACGGTGACGTCGTTGATCACGACCGTCAGCTTGCGCTCGTTGACGGTGAGGCGCACTGGTTCCACTCACCAAGGGGTTTGGCGGCGCGTTTCGCCGGCGCCACGATGCCCCACAGCGCCCCGGTCAGCTCCTGCGGCTTGTTTTTTGGGTAGGCTGAGTCGTCGACAAGCTGAATCTCGACGCCAAGAGTACTTGGGGAGTTGCCTGCCGAGCGAATGGCGATGCCGCTGTCGGCCCCCTTGGTCAACAGGAATTCCAGCCGCAACTCGAAGTCGGCGAAATACTCCTCGCTCAGGATCCAGGCGGTCTGCCGCGTCCCGCGCAGGCGCGTGGACAGGATGCCATCCTCGATCCCCCAGTCGTCCTTGTTGCAGTTGAGAAAGGCCCAACCCGCAAGATCCTTGCCGTTCCATAGACGCTGGAAACCGGCTGAATCCTTGGCATCTTCAAGTGTTTGCGCCTGCGGAATTAACCGAAGCCGCCGACACGATGCCCACGAAGAGCACCGCGATGCCGAATTTCGACAATGGAAGACGCATGATGGGGCCTCTTTGGAAAACAAATGGATCGTTAGCGGTCCTTTACGCAAAAGCCAGATACGTGGCCCGTCAATC
This sequence comes from uncultured Planctomycetota bacterium, assembly GCA_963848825.1. Classification (GTDB taxonomy): domain Bacteria; phylum Planctomycetota; class Planctomycetia; order Gemmatales; family Gemmataceae; genus CAVVSQ01. The sequence continues at coordinate 155,805 of CAWKFA010000014.1, forward strand.
GATTACTGAAACATAAATTGATACTCGGCCGGCAGCTTGGTCATGTTGCTGATCCGGACGGTGATGGGCGCTGTTTTTTTCGCCGGATTATAACCAGGGTGAAAAGTATGCGCCATGTGCATGGTTACGCCTTTATAATAGGCGTTGAAATCGTCGTCGCGCACAATGGAGACGCGCAGCGGGAGGGTCGAGCGGTATACAAAGGGTAGCGGAGCAATCGTGAAGATCTTGAAGGTATACGAATGCGTTTGTCCGCCGCCGATCTTGCGGCAGACCTGCTTGGGGCCGCCGACGACGGCGCGCTCTTCAATGATCTCACGTTTCTTGATGAGGGCAATCAGTTTGTCCACCTCTTTGTTGACGCCCACATCCGCGGCGATGTCGCTGGCGTCCTTGAATATTTGATCGGATTGTTCAAGCAACGTCAGGGGCGGAATCGCCGCGTCAAGTTCCGCCTTGCCGTCTCCCTTGATTTCCGGCCTAACTTCGGAGACGGCTGCCTTATTCATTTCGCCGATTCCCGACAGGGAACGCAGGATGCTCGCCGCCGCGAGCAGGGTTTCCGGCGACTGGCTCTTGCGACCTTCCGCGGCCAGCTCTTGGGCCATGATCAGCTTCTGCATCCGTTCTTGACGGATGGCTGACCTTTCGTCCTCGGTTAATTCCTTGCCCACATTTTTCTGGGCCGTCGACGGAACTGTCAACGTCAGCAGGCACAAGCCCGTGACCGCCAATAACCACAGCCATTTTCGTGTCATCGTTTCACCTTTTTTAAAGAATGATCGGGAGCGAAGGCCTGCGCAATCGCGCGCGGAGTCGCACCCACTATTGGATTACTCTGGCAATTCCCACAGGCACATCGTTCGATCCGAACCCCCGGAGACCGCATGGCGCCCGTCGGCGGCAAAGGCCACCCCATTCACCGCGCCGTGATGACCGAGCAACGTAGAAAGCAATTCTCCCGTATCGGCATTCCATAAGCGGACCGTCTTGTCGCCACCGCCGGACAAAAGGCGCTCGCCGTCGGGCGAATAAGCGACGCAATAGACACTGGTACCCTTTTCATGCCCTTGAAGAACCCGGTTCTTCCCTGTCGCCAGGGCCCACACCCGCACAGTGCCATCGTCGCCGGAACTGGCGGCATGCTTGCCGTCCGGAGAGGCGGCCACGGCAGTGACAGTTTTGGCGTGCCCTTCCAGGCTCGCCGTTGCGGCTCGCTTCTCCACATCCCAAAGGCGGAGCATGCCGTCGCTGCCGCAGATCAGGGCCTGTTTGCCATCGGGCAGGAAGGCCAATCCGTGAACGGTCGATTTGGCAAACACCCGCACGGCTTCAATTCGCTTTTGGGTCTTGGCGTCCCAGGTAATCACTACGCCGTCCTGGTCACCGGAGAGCAGGACTTGCCCCTTGGGGTCCCAGGCGACGGCAAGCACGGCACTCTGATGGCCGTCCAACTGAGCGATGCAATTACCCGTGGCAAGATCCCAGATGCGCACCGTGTAATCCGGATGGCGCGGCTGGGCCATGCCGCTGCCGGAGATCGCGAATTTGCCGTCCGGGGCGAAAGCGACGCAGTGCACCTTGGTTTGCGTTTCTGGATCGCCAAGAAAGATGGCGGCCGCATGCGTCCGCGTGTCCCATAGCCCCAAACTGCGGTCAATGCTCGTCGTGAGGGCGCGCGAGGAGTCCCTGCCCGGCGCGAACGCCACTGCCGTGATCGAGTTGGAATGGCCGGCATAGCGACGAACCAGCCCCGTCAGGCGCAGCGGCACAATGCGCGGCTGATTCGGTGCGACGACGAGCATGTTCGGCATGACTTGCCGCTCCTCATGCCTTCGTTTCGAACGAATCGCGTACGTTCCGGGCGTCAGCGACTGGCGCGGCGATTGCCGAACGTCGATTTCTCTCTCCGGTTCGTTCTCCCCCTGGATAATCAGAACCGCGTCAGGCTCGTCATACTCCAGCGTGATCTCCACCGGTGGTGGCGGCTGATGGAGGTAAGACAGCACGCCATAGGTTGTCAAAGTGGCCAGGCCGACGCAAGCGGCTAACATGAGCAGCCAGCGGCCATAACGCTTCGGTTGGCGTTGGCGCTCGATGGCCTGAATCGTCTGGACGACTTGCTCGGCGGAGGCATAGCGCTGGGCTGGCTTCTTCGCCAACAGTTTTTCGATCAGCGCCGCCACGTCCGCCGGCAGTGCGGGATTGAGTTGCCTGGGCGGCACCGGCGTCTCGGTTGCCACGCTGAAGAGGGTCGAGACTATGTCGCGGCCCTTGAAAGGCATACGGCCCGTTGCCATGCGGTACATCACGCAGCCCAGGCTGAACAAGTCCGTGCGCGCGTCGGAGGGCAGGCCCCGTCCCTGCTCCGGCGACATGTAGGCCGGCGTGCCCAGGATCTTCCAGTGGCGGCCGTCTTCGTCCACTTCTTCAATGGAACGCGCCAGGCCAAAATCGAGAATCTTAACCCGCCCCTGCTCCTCTTGCTTCCCGTCTCCCGGATCCTGGCACCTGCTTTCGAGCCACAAATTACTCGGTTTGATATCGCGATGGATAAGGCCATTCCGATGCGCCGCCTCCAGCCCCGCCGCAATCTCCCGGCCGATACGAAGGATCGCGTCGATCGGCACGGGCCGGTTTCTACTCTTCAAAAAATCCTCAAGCGATTCACCGCGCAAAAGCGGCATCGCCATATAAGGCACGCCGGCAACCTCGTTCGCTTCGTAGATGACGACGATATTGTCATGCTCGACCTTGGCGATCGCTTGCGCTTCGTTGAAAAAGCGTTCGCGCAGGTCCGCGCGCTGGAGCAGTTCCGGTTTGATGATTTTGAGGGCGACCTGCCGCTTGAGCCGGATATCTTGCGCCGAAACACCATGCCCATGCCGCCGGCGCCGATCGGGGCCAAGACGCGGTAGTGGGCCAGCCGACCCAGCTCGTCTGGCTCTTCGGCAGCGGCCAGGAAATCAAAGGTTGGCAGCGCCGACGCCCTGGACGCAGTTCCCGCGCCTGCGTCCGCAAACGTCAAAGTCTGGGTCGCGTCTTTCGGCCGCAAACGCTTGAGCCATGGAATGAGCGCCTCCGCCGCTTCGCACGACCTGGTCCCCGGTTGGGCACGCGCCGCGCGCATCGCGTCGACCAACGCGTCGGCCGGGTTAAGAAGTTGAAATGTCTGCGCCAGTGCGGGCAGGCCAGAATGTGTCCTTCGAGCGAATCCGCGTCTTCCTGCGTGGTTTGCCCCAAGAGCAACCGTTCCAGGATTTCGTCTCGGGGACATTCAAGAGAAGTAGGCATGGGTACCACTCGAAACCGCAACGGGAGCGTGCCGTCGCTTATCCTAGAGAGACAGTACACCCAAGTCCGGGAAACCTGTCAGAAAAGTTAGCAAGATCCGAAAGATTATTCGAGCAGCCCGGCCAACTCCTCTCGCAAACGCCGGATCACGCGACTTTTGGCCAGGTAGACCGCGTTCACGGAAATGCCCAGCAGCCTGGCAACCTCGTCGGCGGACCGGCCGCACACCACGAATTCCCAGCATGCCTTCCAGGTTACCGGCTGAAATTCCGCCTGCATCAAAGCCAGGGCCCGCCCAACCACATAGCTTCGATGTTCGGCTTCCTCCAATTCGGGAACCGGCTCCTGATCGGCAGCGATTTCATCCAGATCGTGGCGATGAACGACTGCCTCGGCGGAGCATGGCGCAGGTGGTTCCGCCAGCGGTTGAGCAGTATGGTCTTCAGATAGGCCCGAAAGCTGCACTGCGGATCGTAGACAAAGGTAGGGAGCCGCTCCACCAAAACGGCGAAAAGATCCTGAACGAAATCAGCGGCTTCATGCTCGCCCAACCCAAGGCGGTTCGTCCATGAAAAAAAGAGGGGCGTGTACATCTCAACAAATCGCTCCCAGGCCGCTTGCTCCGGTGACCCATGTAGACGGGCAAGCAAGCTCGAAGGAGTCGACAGCATGATGTCATTTCTTACCAGAAACGTCGCTGTCGGGCAAATCGGCCCGCGACCAGCCGTCGACCATTTGGTCGACTGCGATCAAGTCAGGCGCCGCTGCAGACAAAAGATGGGTGTGGTGACCGGTTTTTCTTCGGTGCCCATCCACTTTTTCTATTTTTGCTGTGCTGCGACAACGGGTTACATAAAACGTGAGGAAGAATCCATCATTCACTTTCGCTTACACGAAGGGATCCGCCATGCCATTGCGCCTTTTTGCGTGCCTGCTCAGCGTTGCTCTGACATTCCCCAGCGTTCATGCCCAGGATAATTACGTCCTTGGTCCCGAGTCCATGGAACAAAAGGACGTTCCCAAAGGCGAAGTCACCAAATACACATGGGAAAGCAAGGTTTTCGCGGGCACCACGCGCGATTACTGGGTTTACGTGCCCAAGCAATACGACTCCAAGCAGCCGGCCTGCGTCATGGTTTTCCAGGACGGCTTCAACTATCAAAATCCGACGGGAGCCTGGCACGCTACCACTGTGATGGACAATCTCATCCACAAGAAAGACCTTCCCGTGATCATCGGCATTTTCATCAATCCGGGCACCTTCGCGGCCAAGGGGAATAAGAAAAAGGGGGGCAGTAATCGCTCCGTCGAATACGACACGCTGTCGCCGCAATATGCCGAGTTCCTTGAAAAAGAAATTTTGCCCGAAGTCGGCAAGAAGTTTACGCTCCGTTCTGATGCCGCCGCTCGGGGCATCAGCGGCTTTTCTTCCGGCGCCATCTGCGCTTTCACTGCTGCCTGGGAACGCCCCGACCTTTTCAGCAAGGTCATGAGCCACTTCGGCAGCTACACCAACATCAGAGGCGGAGACCGTTATCCGGCCATCATTCGTGCCGCCCCGAATAAGAACCTACGCGTCTTCCTGCAAGACGGCAGCAACGATCTGGTCAACCAGTTCGGCAACTGGTACCAGGCCAACCTGCAGATGGAAGCAGCGCTCAAATTCAAGAATTACGACTATAAAGCAGTTTGGGGCGACGGCGGCCACACCGCCAAACACGGTAGCTCCATCCTCCCTGACTCCATGCGCTGGCTCTGGCGGGACACGCCACCCGCCAAGGTTGAGGCAAAATGAGTGGTTGAGCGTTTCGTGCCAAAAGAGAAGAAGGACGCGCGCATTGGCGGCAAGAAGGTCCCCAGGACCCAGGAGGGTCAAGGAAATCCGTCAAGTTGGCGAGCGTCGTCTGGTTTCTTGGGCACATCGAGCGTTTGACCCTCTCGATGTGCCCGATACTCACGCAAAAATCAGTCCTCAGTCATCCAAGCCCCTGTTTGGATCCTTCCTGCCCGTTTGGAGGTCAAATGCATCGTTGTAACTGGCGCCGAGTTCCTGATAAAGAACTATATTGATGGCCCCATCCTTGATCAGTTGAGCCACTTCCGGCCACTTGAAGATATCATCGTAATGCGCCTTGGTGCCTAGCTTGCCGTCGCGGAATCCCAATTGTGTTGCCCGCTGCATCACCGCTTCCCGTTTCTTGTTCCCTTCATTGAATCCTTTCTTGTACTCTTCGAAGAGTTCATAATCCTCAACAAGCTTTTCCTTCACTTCGGGCCAACCCTTCATTTCGTCCTTTTGGAACAACTTTCCCATGACTGCGGCATCATTCATTCCCAGCTCGTGGGCTCGCTTGTAGACGTTTGCTTTGCGATCAGCTCGGTACTGCTGTTGCATTTGATCGACTCTCTTGACAGTTTCATCCCAGACTTTCTGGTTCAGGATCTCATAGTGGTCTTCGACCCACGTCACGGAATTCGGCACATACTTTGCCAGGAAATCGCCGATGGCTTGGCGGGCCTGGCGAGACTGCTCGCGATTTTGTTTGGCTTGTTCCTTCTCGCGCACTTCTGCCTCCTGCGCATCGCAAGCACCCGCCGAATCGCCGCACATGCCGGCGACTACGGACAGAATGGCGGTGACCGCATTCGATTTGGTGACCAGTTGAAAGAGCCCCAATTCCGCGGCGTTGACGGCAAGACCGACGCCAACCTGGCCAGCTCGCTCCAGTCCCTCCAGCGCGCTGTCGGCGTCGAGGATATAACGGATGTCGAGCGCGACAAAGTAGGCGGTCGCCAAGGTGACTGCGATACCCGCCATTGCACCCACGGTCTGTGCCGGGCAGGCCCTGACGCGCAATACTCAAGAGCTCCTTCGGATTGGCGATTTTGAACGCGGCTTGCAGTTCTTGTCCGGCCACGGCGGTCATTTCCATGCTCAGCGCCTCTCCTTCCTGGATAAGCGCCTTCTGTTCGGCGTCAAGACTGGCACGCTCTTCGGCAAGCTGTTTGCTCGTAGCGGTCGAGGGTTGCTTTTTTTGCAAGCGGTCAAGTTTCTCTTGAAGTTTTTTAACCTTGGCATCATAGGCATTGACCTTGTTGGCCATGGCCTTGTGGGAAGCCTCCGGGCCCGAGCCGCCGGCGTTGCCACCGCCTGCATTACCTCCACCATCGCCACTTCCGGCGCCGCCACCGCCACTGCCTTTGGGGCCGCCGGCGCCGCCCTTGACGCGATCGGGGATGTTGCCGCGCCAGCCGCAATCGCGGCTGCCTGAGCCTGGTCGAGCTTGATAAACATTTCCAGTTGCTGTGGCGTAAGTCGCTCGACGTCTACGCGGATCTTTCCACTGTAGGTGAATGCGACCGGTGGCTCTCCTGGATTGCCAAGTTGCTCCTGCCAGAGTTTGCGGTGCCAGCCCTGACTTCCCGATTCCATCACCTGTCCGGTTTTTCTGCCCATTATCTTCAGAGCCCGCTCAATCGGCACAATTTCGCCGTCGCCCGGCCTCGGCGGGTAGCGAAAGACTGCATCGCCATTCGGCCCAGGCTCGGCCGGCGGCCTGGACGGCGGGGGCGGTGGATGGCTCACTTGCGTATTCCCAGGCAGCCCGGTGCCATTACTACCTCTGCCATTGCCGTTTGACGGGTTTGCGTGCGGTTGGCTGCTCTCATGTCGCGTAGATTTTGGATGGGTATCCCCAGTGGCCCCCCGCGAGGAAGTCCCATTTCTGTCGCCGCCGCCGATAGCAATCGCCGCCGCCTGCGCCTTCGACAGAACCAGGAAGCGCTCCAGCTCTTCGGGAGTGAGTGCCATGATGTCGATTCGGATCCGACCCGCATACTTGAAGGCGATCGGCGGTTTTCCCTGGTTGCCCATATACTTTTGCCAAATTTCTCGGTGAAATGCACGACTTCCCGATTCGAGGACGATGCCGCTTTTTTTGCCCAGCTCGTCAAATGCTCGTTCGAGCGGCACCACTTCACCATCCCCAGGATGGCTGAACCGGGGTTGCTTGGGGCCGTTGGGGAAGCGGCTTGCGAATTTCCTATTCGCTTCCGCGACCGCGTCGCTCTCATTCGGTTTGCCATTCTTGTGTACCGGTTGGGCGACCGGGCCAGTCGCGCTCCTGCATGGGCTTGTGGCGTCGTGTCCGCGGCTGGCGGCCGGGGTGCTGGATAGCCTACCTGTGTTTCGCCGAACGACGCGATTTCCTCGGAACCTACCTCGGCCCCGCTCACCTTGGCCGCATGCGGCGCTCGCCACGACCCCGTTAGCGTGTTGTGTTTCAATCATTTTGAGAAACTCAGGATCTGACCAAAGCTTACGCATTGCACTTGTCATATTGGTGTTCCTTTAAAATTTGGCCGCGGCTTTCCGCGGCGCGATCTATGGCAGTTAGGTAGTCTCGGAAACGGCCGCGGCGGACACGCTCAGGCGCGAACCCGGGCCCGGCCGGAAGGCCCTGGCGGGGCGAATATTGCGTCGTACAATACGGGTGCCATGGCATGACGCACGATGGCTCTACAGGCCAAGCTCCCCAGGAGAGCTTGAGCGTTCGCGTCTTTCCTGGCGACAGTAGGTCGCTATGAAATAAATCTGGATTGCTCCCCAAATCGGCAAAAAAAGACCAACGCGTTGGCAGCACAGAGTTTGAGACGCGGAAACTCGATGGGTGCGGTCCACGTTCAACAGGGGGTCGGAGTTTCGCCGATGAGGTGATTGATTATGCTTCCCGGGCATGAGCCCATGCCGTCGCCGTGCGCCGAAGATTGGTCGGCACTAAAAGACGCCGTCAAGCGGTTTGAGCACGCCTGGCGTCAGGGGCCTCGTCCGTCGATCAGCGACTATCTGCCAACCGACGGTGGGTTACGTGCGCGCGTTTTAGTAGAATTGGTCCACGTCGATCTGGAACTGCGCCTCAAGGCGGGGGAGACCGCTCGGGTTGAAGAATACCTGGAACGCTATAAGGATCTCACGGATGACCGGACGCTCGCCCTCGACCTCATTGCTGCCGAGTGTGAGTTGCGCCAGCGCCAGGAGCCGAACCTGAATCTCACGGAATACGTCCACGCTTTCCTCAGTACCGCGCGGAGCTTCCGGAACAGATTGACCGAACGACGATCGCGGAAACGGCCGCGCGACTCCCCCAGGCGAGTTCGGGGACAGAAACGCCGCCGACCGTTACCGGTTACGAGATTCAGAGCTTGCTCGGACGCGGCGGCATGGGCAGGGTCTATAGGGCCCGCCAGGTAAGCCTTGACCGCTCCGTCGCACTGAAGTTCCTGCCCGAGGAATGTGCGCAGGATCCCATGTGGCTGGCGCGATTTCGGCGTGAGGCCCGTACCGCTAGCGGCCTGAACCATCCGCACATCTGCACCATTTATGACACCGGGGAATCCGCCGGCCGACCTTTTCTCAGCATGGAGTTGGTAGACGGGCGGCACGCTGGAGGAATTCCTCGGCCAGCGCCGACCCGTCGAAGAGCTTGCTCGGTTCCTTGGCCAGGCTGCCAGGGCGCTGGCGGCCGCTCACGCCGCCTGCATTGTCCATCGCGACTTGAAACCCGCCAACATCATGGTCCGCGGTGACGGCATCGTCAAAGTGCTTGATTTCGGCCTGGCCCGCCAGCTTCCCGTTTGTGATACACGACGCTTTGTGCAAGGGGACAAGACAACCGACCCGGGCACCCGCGTCGGGACGCTGCTTTACATGTCTCCGGAACAGGCGAGGGTCGAACAGGTGGACACCGCCACCGACATTTTTTCTCTCGGTCTGGTGTTGTACGAGCTTGCCACCGGGCAACATCCCTTCCGCGCGACTCGGAGATCGAGGTCCTGCACGCCATCGTCGCTCATGCTCCCGTGCCTCCGTCGCGTTTGAACCCGGAGGTCCCCCTGGCCCTGGACGCCCTGATCCAGCGCATGCTGGCCAAGGATCCCCATCACCGGCCCACGGCCCTGGAGGTGGCGGCTGCTCTTGATCAGTTGGCCTTGAAGGCGCCACGAGGCCCGGGGCGCCAGCCTGCGGCTCCTGGGCGTTCTCCGACCGTCGGTAGGCAACAAGAATGGGCCACTCTGCGCACCGGCTTCGACGAGGCGGCAGCCGGCCACGGGCTGTTGCTCTGCATCACGGGTGAGCCGGGACTCGGCAAAACTACCTTTGTCGAAAGATTCCTCGAAGAGCTGCTAGCTGGCAACCAGCCCTGTCGGCTGGCTCGTGGGCGGTGCTCGGAGCGACTGGCCGGCACGGAGGCCTATTTACCGTTCCTGGAGGCGCTGGATAGCCTGTTGCAGTGCGAAAGCGGTGGATCCGTGGCGCAGATGATAAAGCTGCTCGCCCCCACCTGGTACGTTCAGCTGGCGCCCTTGGCCGCGGACGATCCAAGCCTGGCGCGTGCTCGCGGAAGCGAAGGAAGTCTCGCAAGAACGCCGCAAACGCGAGTTCGGCGTTTTATTGCACGAAATGTCGCGACAGTTTCCTCTGGTGGTGTTCCTGGACGATATTCACTGGGCTGACCCATCGAGTGTCGACCTTCTGGCTTATCTCGGCAACAAGTGTTCGAAGTGGCGATTGCTGCTGGTGGTCACCTTCCGTCCGTCCGACCTTTTGCGAAACCAGCATCCCTTTGGGCCGGTCAAGCTGGAACTCCAGGGGCGGAGCATATGCCGCGAGATCAATTTGCCGTTCTTGAATCGGGATGACTTGGACCGCTACTTGGAGCTGGCCTTTGCCGGGCACCAGTTCCCTGAAGAACTCGCGGCCGTCCTCCACGCCAGGACCGAGGGCAATCCACTTTTCATGGTCGATTTGCTCCGTTATTTGCGCGACTCCGGAGTGATCGTTCAAGACCAGGGACGTTGGGCCCTGGTCCGAGCGGTGCCGGACCTCCGGCGCGAATTGCCAGAATCGGTCCGGGGCATGATCCAGCGGAAGCTGGATCAACTGAGCAGCGCCGATCGTCACTTGTTGATGGCGGCCAGCGTGCAGGGCCCGGAGTTTGACTCGGCAGTGATTGCCGCGTCTGGCGAGGATGCGGCGGAGGTGGAGGAACGGCTGGAAGTCCTGGAACGCGTCCACGTCATGGTCCGTCTAATCCGCGAGCAAACATTCCCCGACCGAACGCTGACGCTGCGCTACGGCTTCGTCCACGTGCTCTATCAAAATGCCCTCTATGCCGCCTTGCAGCCGACGCGAAAGGCGGCGTGGAGCGCGGCCGCGGCTCGGGCCCTTCTGGGTCATTATGGCGAGAAGAGCGCGGGCCTGGCCGCCGAACTGGCGATGCTTTTCGAAGCGGCTCATGATCACGAACGTGCCGCCGATTATAATCTGGTGGCGGCGGAAAACGCTGCCCGCATCTTCGCGCACCATGAAGCAGTGGCGCTGGCTCGGCGGGGGCTGACACTGCTCCAGACACTGCCGGACACACCTGAGCGCGATCGCCGCGAACTCCCGTTGCAAGTGACCCTGGGTACACAACTACAGGTCACCCAGGGTTACGCGTCCCCAGAAGCTGAGCGCGCCTACACTCGGCGCGCTCATTGTGCGAACATTTGCCAGAGGCCACACCGCTCTTCCCCGTCCTCTGGGGCTTGTGGGCATTTTACGAGGTACGCTGCGAACTCGGGAAATCGCGGGAGTTGGCCGACCGGCTCTTTACGCTGCGCAGGCCGCCAAAGATTCGAGACTGCTCCTCCAGGCCCACCACGCCCTGACGGTCACTTCCCTCTGCCTCGGCGACCCAGCCGCCGCGCGCGAACACATGGAGCAAGCGGTTGCGCTGCACGACTCGAAAGGACACAGAAGCCACACCTTCCTCTCCTGGCTGGACCCCGGAGTGGCGTGCCGAGCCTTCGGGGCAGTTGCCCTCTGGCTGCTCGGTTATCCGGACCAAGCATTGCAACGCAGCCGTGAAGCGGTCGCCCTGGGTGGGGAGTTGGGCCAACCCAGCACGCTCGTGCTGGCGCTACACTTCGCTGCCATGCTGCGGCAGTATCGCCGTGAGGGGCCGGCGGTCCACGGGAGCGCCGAGGCCACAATGGCAATCGCAACCGAGCACGGGTTTTCGTTTTGGCTGGCGATCAGTCTCGTCATGCGGGGCTGGGCCGTGGCCAGGCAGGGTGAGAGTGACAGCGGCATTGCCCAGTCTGCGCCAGGGACTGACCGCCTTTGTGACCACAGGGGCTCAAACGTACCGAACTTACTACCTCGCCCTGTTGGCCGAAGCCCTTGGCAGCGACGGACAGTGCGAACAAGCCGTGAAGGTGCTGGGCGAAGCCATGGTCCTGATGCGAGGCACGGGCGAAGGTTTCCACGGGGCAGAGTTGCATCGCCTCCAGGGCGAGTTCCTTTTGCGCAAGCCACGAGCAATGTAACGTTCGGCGAGGCGGAAGCCTGTTTTCGCCGTGCCCTCGCCATGGCCCGCGGGCAGCAGGCCAAATCACTGGAGCTTCGTGCCGCGATGAGCCTCGCACGCCTTTATCAAAAGCTCAATCGCCAGGCAGACGTACGACCGGTGCTAGCTGAGTGCTACGAATGGTTCAGCGAAGGGACTCGATACTCCTGACCTGCGGGAAGCCAAGGCGCTCCTTGAAGAACTCGCCTGATGGCAATCTGGCACAATCCGCCGGCGGCAGTTGTCGCGCCTTTGAGGACGTCACTATCCCGCCGGGCTGCTGAATCGCCTCCAGCACAGTATTCGATCGACCGCCCAGATTACCAGTAGAACTTTGATCGCCAAGAGCGGCACCGCATAGCGTTCGTAATAGCTGATCACGATGTACGGTAGCGAATAAAGAAGATAGATCGCAATTACGGTCCATTGCATGCTGTGCAGGCACTCGCGAAATGACATGAAGCACAGCGCGAGCATGGCCAAAAAGGGAAGCGGGTGCGTGATTCGGCTGATGAATAACACCCATGGTCGTTTGGCCTCGTAACTCCGATCAAGCGGTTCGTACCACAGCAGCACACCCAGAAAGCGGCTGGCCAGGCGCTCCAGGTAGTCCTCGGGATTGTTCCACACCGTGTGCCAGAACAACTGGCCCTTTTGCTCTACAAAAGCGATTTCGCCGAGCTCGCGATACTCCCGTCGCGCACGGCTTGCGCCTGCATAGGGGTGCAAAGAAAAGGTGCTGCGCTCGAGCAAGCCGTCGGGCTGCAGGCATTGCGATTGATAAAGCTCGTAGGCGAGATTCGACTTCACCGGGATGAGTCGTCCGAACACCAGGTAATTGCGAATGGTCCACGGAGACAGGGCAAGTCCGGCGCCGAGCATGCCGACAATGAGGTTGGACCAGGCGCGTGATCGGACGCCAACCAGAAAGCTGCCCACGGCCCAGGTGAAGCCAGCAATCGGGTTAACCAGCGCGCACAATCCTCCGAATAAGCCCCATGCGGCGGCGCTTCTGCGACTCCGAAGCGGTCGGCAACAACACAATCCCCCAATCAAGAGATCAATGGCGAGCATGATGATCCAAATGTCATTGGTCATCTGGAAGCAAAGGTGGAAATGGCAAAGGAGGCCGGCAAGGTAAACCGTAGCAGCCACCCAGGGTCCGAGGCGCCCGGTAGTGCGGCGGGCCAGTTCAATCACCAAAAGACCGGTGCCGATCAGGACACCCGTCTGCGCAACGAGCACGATGGCCATGACGCAATCACGCTCACCATCACAGGCCCACAGGAGGCTCGCCAGGAGGTAGGGGAGGATAGGCGGCATCCAGGCGGTTGGGCCTGTTTGTTCGCTAAACGGATTGGCAAAGCCCTCTCCCGCGGCCACTGCAAGCCCAATGTTGATATACTCGCTCCCCAGGTTTCGGTTCATGTTAGCGTTGTAGCGCGCCTGGAAGGGTGGAAAGTAACGGAAGTCGGCCGGGTCCGAGACTGACGAACGAGAGGTTTGCATAGATCGAGAGCATTAACACAGCGATGGCCAGGGTGACTGCCGCGCGTCGCGAGTTTTTCCTATTGGGAAAAACGGGTTGTTGGTTAGGCATTGCAATGTCACCGCTTCATAATGAAAGTCAACTCGACCCAGCCGCTGCCGACTATGGCAGGCGAACGACATGGCCACAGCGATGCACATTTCACTTTCTTGCCAGCCAATTCCGCCCGAAAGCGGATACCCTTGCCGCAGTTGGGACAAGGTGCATTGACGGTCGCGGGGACCGCATCACCATTCGGCTTGCTCACGTCTTCGGCCTGCTGCGCACTCTCGTCGGCGCGGGTGCTCTGGCGCAAAAGAGCCATGCTCCGAGAGTGGCGAGCGCGATCAACAAGATGATAACTCCCGCGGCCGCCATCCAGCCTTTGCGCGCCACTGGACGCGGAGCGTCCGGAGCATCCCGAGGAGACTCCTGGGACTTCGCTTCCGTGGCATTCAAGGTGTGGATGCGCAGGTCCTTGATGAGTACATCGACAGAGTTCGCGGCATGGCCCGTGTAGGCGGAGAGCCGAACCATGGTCAGATCCTCAGTTCCGAGGTCGTAGCGACGCAGTTCTTGAAACGCGCCCGCGTCCCCGTCAGCAGCCGATAACGTGGCTTCCTTGCCGACGCGCGTCAGCCGCAACTTGCCGGACTTGCTGTTCGTCGGCGTGTGGCCGTGGTAGTATTGGCGCTTGCCGTTCTGAGTCGTGATGCGACTCGAAAGGTAGACCTCGCCTTCATTGACGCGAGCTGCCCGCAGCAGTCCGAGGCACTCGTTTGTCGGTGTGTCGGTGCAGACGAAAAGCTCAAAGCCGACGCCATGCCCCTTGGCCTCACCCGAATGCAGGATCTCATAGCCGGCGGTGATCTCGACATTCCCCTTGATCCGGGCATCAAGCTGCAGTCCGACGGCGTCGGTCTGGCGGCGCTTCTCGGAGAGAGTAATCCGCAAACCGGCTGCTTCGGGCTTGGCCATCTTGTCGGCATCGGGGCCAACCAGGCGCCACGGGGGAGCGGGGCGCCAGCTATCACGGAGATCCTGGTAAAATTCCTCAGGGAGAGTCTCCACGGCCTTTTTCGATTGCTTATCCTTCAGAGGCTCCTGCTCCTGCGCCTGGCCAGAGATGAGAATTGAAGCAAAACTTAAGAGCGATATCGCCAGCAGGCAAGGCATGGCGGCTTGGCGTCTGTAAATTCGCAACATCACACGGTCCTTTCCGACAGAGACATAGTGTTTGAGAGAGTTCTTTGCGATGAGCGCACTGCGCCGCTATTGCCAACGAGAATGTCGGCAGCACTCCTATGCGTGAATACGGCAGTTTTTTTTCGACAGAACCCGGTCTGACGTTGGCACGAGCAAGCGTTGGCGGACGTCGGGATGCGGGTTTACTTGCGCGGACCAAGTAAGGCGCTCAAGTCCCAGATACGGATGGCGTTGTCGGTGCCGGACCGATACCCTGCCCCATCACGATGGCCGCCGCCGGCGGATGCTGCATGTCGGCCGTCGGGCGCGAAAGCCACGGTAAATACGAATCCATCGTGACTCGTCAGGCGGCGTAGGAGATTGCCCGAATGGAAGTCCCACAGGCGGACCTCGCCGTCAAAGCTCGCCGTCAAAAGCAAACGCCCATCGGTGCGAGCGCGACCTGCTGCACGTCATCTGCATGGCCTTCAAAGTGACGTACGGGGTTGCCGGTATCCAGGTCATAAAGAGCGGCTTCCCGATCCGCGATTAACACCTGGAGCCCATTCGGCGCGAAGGCGAGCCAGTTTATCCACCCATGGCGCCGCTCGATACGCTTGATTTCCTGGCCCGTATGGACGTCCCAAACCTGCAACATGCCATGGTTGTACCCGATGACCAGGCGACTGCCGTCCGGAGAAACGGCGCCGGCGCGAACCCACTTGCTCAGTCCCTGGAATCGGCGCACTTCGCGGCCGTCACGCAGGTCCCAAAGGCGTGCCGTCCCATCAATGGCGGTGGAAAACGCCTGCTTGCCATCGGGCGTGCATGCCAGCCACGATACGTTGCCCTGGTGACCGTGCAGAGTTTGGACGACGCGCTGCACTTCGAGATCCAGGTACTGAATTCGGCCATCGTTCAAGCCGATCAGCGCATAGCGGCCATTGGCCGAGAGTTCCAGTGCCTGAATTTGTGCAGGTGCCGTAAATCGGCTCAGCTCACGACCAGCGGCCACGTCCCAAACGCAGAGGGTGCGATCCCCTTCGGGCCAGCCGCCCACCGAGATAAGCCGGCCGTCCGGCGTGAAACGGATATTGTGTACCGACCCAGTATGCCCGTGGAGCAGACGCGGCACGATTGACGGCGCCTCCGCATTCAGCGTCGGCTTGCCAGGCAAGCCCAGAGAGAGAGCGGCGAGGCTGGCTCCAGCGACGGCGAGGGCCAGTAACAAAATCAGGCCGAGGACGGTGTTGAGCTTGGAAACACCGATGCTCGGTAGGACGAGCTCTGCCAGCGTGACGGCGGCGGGCGAGAGCGTACGCGCCGCTACCAGTCCTTCAGGAGCCATAAGCGCACTGGTAGTTGTTGCCACCAACCCCGAGGCAACGGCGCCAGCACTGTTCTGCGCCAGCGCCCCTGCGGTCAGCGCCGCGGACAGCGTCACGCCGCGGCGAAGCAGACGCGCCTGCAACAAGACGCGTGCCCGCGCCAACCGGCCTGATAGCGTTCCTTCTTTCCACCCAAGTTCCCGGGCGGCCTCGGCTCTGCTCATGCCTTCCAGACAGCAAAGTACAAACGGCGCTCGGTAAACCTCAGCAAGGCCTTGCACTTCCTCATCGAGCAGCCTCTGCAACTCCCGGCAAGCCACCTCACACCATACCGCGGGTGCCGGCCCGGCCATTGCTGCCGCCTGCTCGTCGCGATCCTTCCGTTGGACCGCTCGTAGTTTCGCCCTCAAGGCCGTACGGAATGCAACTCCGTAGAGCCAGCTGCCGATTGCCTCCCCTTTGCGAATCGTCGCAGCCTTCCGCACCAAGATGAGAAACACGGCTTGAAACGCATCCTCGATCTCTTGGTGTTGAACCAGTACACGCCGACAGACGTTCCAGACGGTTCGCCCGTACCGATTGACGAGTTCAGCAAACGCCGCTTCATCACGGTGCGTGCGGTAAAGCTCCAGCAATTCTTGATCGCTGGAACCCCGCGGCGATTGAATTTCACCTCGCTCTATATCCAGGCGCATCAAGCTGTCGGATAGTTCGCTGCCCATGAATCCTGATTCTCCCCCCCTTCACCCTACCTTAAATAGTGCACCAACTCAGCGAGCGCGTACAGGATTCCGAAAGTTCGGCTCCTAATTATGGAAAGGCAAGTGTGGGCCATGAAATGTTTTATGCCGTAAACCATTATTAAGATGGGATTTAATATCTCTTATTGTTTCGAAAACAAAAAGCTGCACGCCGAGAGGACCCATCACGGTGGCTCTTTGCAGTTGCAGTAATGACAGCCCCTTACGCAACAGGCGGGATTCTCGCGCCCCAGCGTTGAACGGGTACGCAATCGCCCGCATCAGATAGGATATGGCAGGGACCAGGGCCGTACGCCCAAATTGATGGACGGCGGCTACATAGCCCAAGAACGGAACCGACACATGGATTTGAAACTTGCCGGGCACGCTGTCCTGATTACGGGCGGTGCCAGCGGCATCGGGCTCGCCACGGCGGAGGCGTTCGCGGCCGAGGGTTGCGGTGTCGTCCTCTGGGACGTTTCCCCCACCGTCGCCGAGGTCGCTGCCGAGCTGATTGGCCGCCACAACGTGCCGGCCGCTGGAGTTCGCGTGGACGTGACCGACTTCACAGCGGTGCAAGCGGCGTTCGACGCGGCAGTCGCGCGGTTCGAGGCTGTCGATCACGTCGTTCACTGCGCCGCCGTTGGTTCGGGGAAATTCGGCTTCCCGTTCACCAACCTGTCACCGGGCGACTGGCGGCGATCGCTGGAGGTCAACGTTCTGGGAATGGTGAATGTCGCTCACGCGGCCGCCCCTGCGATGACCGCCGCTGGCCGTGGCACATTCGTGTTCCTGGCGTCGGTCGCCGGGCAGATCGGCTCGCAGACCGACCCACCGTACAGCGCCGCGAAGGCCGCGAATATCAATTTCGCCCAGTGCATGGCCAAGGACCTTGCCCCACACGGCGTCCGCGTCAACACCGTTTGCCCGGGCATGGTCCAGACGCCGCTAAACCGTAGCGTTTGGCAGGCGTGGCACGACCAAACGCCGCCGGCCGAACGCCTGACCTACGAAGAATGGGCCGCCCGCAAGATCAAGGCCGTGGTCCCGCTCGGCAAATGGCAGGAGCCGGCGGACATCGCTGACATGATTGTGTTCCTGTCGTCCGCACCGGGCCGCTCAGGTGACTGGCCAAACCATCAACGTGGACGGCGGCTTGGTCATGCACTGGTGATGAGAGCAAAAAAAGGGGCTTTTTGATTGCGTTGGCTGGACGACCTATTTACAATAAGCGTCGTCATATGGCCTGATTGATGACTCAAAAGGGTACGTTTGAGGATTTGAGGCACCGACCGAAGCATGTCGAGTCCGCACTGCTCAATCGTTTCGCGCGTAGCCGTGGCTGGGCGTGGTGCCGCCCGCCTATACGTCCGGCGAACGGTAGGGCAAACTCCACACCTGCTTTATTAACAGCAATCTTCGCCCGGCGCTCGAGCGGTAATGCCCAGAGCCAACTGGCGGAGGCAGCGTTGTTGCGCCTGGCCGGTTCGTAATTCGAACAAGCACGCCTGTAAAGGATGTGAACGATGTCCATGTTCCGCCCGATAACGCTCAACTGCCCAGCCTGCGGCACCCCCGTCGAGTTTAGCGCGGTCTTGAGCGTGAACGCCGACCGCCGGCCTGACCTGCGCGGCCATCATCGACGGTTCGTTCCATGCCAGCCCTGCCCCCAATGCGGCGCGACCTTTCGGCTCGACCCCGAGTTCACTTTCGTGGATATCGGCCACGGCCAATGGATCGCTGCCTTCCCCCTCGTCAAGCTTGGCGAGTGGCGCGTGCTCGAGGAAAAAGCCCTCGCCACCTTTGCACAGGCGTATGGACCCAGCGCGCCGGCCGTGGCCCGTGAAATGGGTGCGGGTATGAAGCCGCGGCTTGTTTTCGGCTGGAGCGGCCTGCGCGAGAAGCTGATCGTCGCCGACAACCAGCTAGACGATGTGACGCTCGAACTATCGAAAATGGCCATCTTGCGTACCTCGGCAACAACTCCCCTCTCCGACGACAACGAACTGCGGCTCCTCGGCATGGCAGGGGACAAAATGGAGATGGCGTGGATCCGGGCCGCGACCGAAGAGGTCGTGGAAAGCCTGAGTGTTCCCCGGTGCTCTACGATGAAATCGTCGCGAGTCCCGCGGGATGGGAACCCCTGCGTGAACAGCTATCGGGGCAGCTGTTCGTGGACATGAACAGAATGCTGGTCGCGTCTCCCGCACCCAGCGCAGCCTGAGGAACAAAATTATGAGCGATGGCAATATATTCCGCGACTTTTGGAGCAAAATCGCCGGCCCGCCCAGCCAGCCCGCCAGCACACCTCCGGCCCAGCCTGGGGCGCCGGCGCCACGGGGGCGCAGCCTCCCCCTGCTAATATCTTTGACCAGCTTATTCACAACCCGTGGGTGCAAGGCGGCGCGGCCGTGCTCGCGGCGGGTGTCGTTGGCCTCGTCGCAGCGGACGCTTATTCCAAGCGGACATTGACGTCCGAGGAAATGCTGACCGACCTGGATAAATTCGACGCAGGGTCGCTCCACAAGCTCATGGCCAACCCGGAGAATGCCAAGACTCTGGACAAGCTTGTCGAGAAAATGGACGACAAGACCTCGAAAAAAGTCTTGGAAGCCGCGATGCAAGCGCGCTTTGGCGTGGTCATGAAGGATTTCGACACCAGCACCAAGGCGGCCGACGTCGCCGAGGGCAAGAAGTCGATCAAGGAAACCTATCTGCTCATGCTCAAGGTTCCGGAGAGTCATGTGCGCGACAACCCATCGCTCACCGAGATCGATCGTAAGCACGGCGTCGGCTCCGCGTATGGAAGCGACAAAATCGCGCTGCAGGCCTTCTGGTCTGGTGAAGCCGCCAACCCCAACCCGGTTGGCGATCCGGCCGAGTTGCCGAACGTCGATGCTGACTGCAAACCACAAGGGACCGACACGCCGCCTTACCTGAGCTGGACGACGCTGCATGAGGTCGGCCACGCCGTGGACGACAAGGAATCGTTCATGTCCAGCAAGGGGAATGCCTATGCCGGCTGGCAGACCCACTCGATCGAGGAGGTGGTCGCCGTCGCGGTCAAGCACTTGCAGTACGAGATCACTTACATCAGGGCATTACTCACTGGCGCCGGAAAGGCCCCGGCCGTCGCGCCGCCGCCGCCGAAGGGCACCGATGCCGAAAAAGTGGGAAAAACTGCGCACGGACGCCATCGCCTGGTGCGCCGCCGTGCGTAGCACCGGCTCGCTGTGGGAGAAGGGCAGTGAATGCACGCTGCGCGCGGTTGGCAGCCGCGTCTACCATGAAGCCTACACCGGCCCGGCTCAATGGGTGAGCTACAACCTGGCGGCGCAAGCAAGGAATAACCGGCTACCAGTTCCGGGCGCCAGGCGAATGGTTCGCCGAACTCTACGCCGCCTACTACACCAAGAAGCTCAAGCCCAGCAACCCCAACATAAAATGGCTCAAAACGCTGTAAGGCCACCTCACAGACTCCGCGGGTGCTACCAGGTCCAATCATCCCAAAGGAAAGACAGAGCTACGTCTACGGTATGTGCATCCAGTGAATCTGTACGAGGGTGAGCGGACCAGGAATCGGCGTCCCCGTTTATGTCCGTAGTTTGATCCGAGATGTACTGCCAATCCGACTGCTGAACCTTGCCATCCCAGGGCGCACCCGAGATAAATGGAAACGAAAGCGGCTCGGGAGATTTGATTGCCTCACCATAAAACGATCGGAAGTTCCTCGTGATGGCGGATATGGCGGGACTATTCTCGTAAAGTAGCGTGTCAAGGCCAGCAAAGATGCCGATTTGCAATGGTGGGGATGCAACTTGTGGCATCGCAACATTGGCAATATGGGTTATCTGACCAAAGTTCAGAACAGCAGATTGTGTTTCCTTGTCTCGTATGGGGGGAGCAAGGATTTCAGAATCGGACTCGCCCTCGCCAATCGAAACGGCTTTAGAAATTGTTGGTGGGATGACTTCACCATGATTCGTGGCTGAAACATGGCGCGTTTGAAGTGCCAAAGGTTCGTCAAAGCCGGGGTAGCCGCTTACCGAGACTTGCACCTGGTTTTCGCCTGGACTTAGGATCATGGCGCCAAGGGTATCGGCAACGGTTGTGGTGAAGCGTTGGCCGTTTGGCATCGCGATGGTCACAAATTGCACCGGCGTGGCCGAAACCGATTGCCCAGGAATAATGTGAAAGGCAATCGTGACCAGACTGCCGGCTTGATTTACTGAAATGGGCGTCAAGCTGTAGAGATCGATGCCGATTTGGCCTGTGGTTTGATCGACGCTGGAGGAAAGTTGCCAGCCGCTTCCTTGGTTCGGCAGGTTTCCCAGCGTGATGTCTGTGAATGATACGGTCAATAGCGAGGGATCGTACGTCAACGCCAGCGTCGCCTCCGCTAAACCGGTACTCCCGATTGGCTTCGGATGATCGATATTGATCGAAACCGTTCGCAAACCCCGTGAAGAGTCCCCGGCAACAAGATTTAACGTAGGATCGGCGGCATTGGGCGACGTCACCATGTAACCTGGCGGCGCCGGTACCTGTGCCGGTTGCAACTGAACAACGTAAAGATCGAGTACGGACACGTCCCCGGCATCCACGGAGAGATCGTTGGCCGGATCACCGATGATTACCGGGTCAAGAAACTTATATGCCGCAAAGCCGGTTGCCGCGCCAGTGGCCACCTGATTGGCGGTCAGCGTGTCGAGCCCGCTAATCTTACCGTCGCCGGTCACGTCTCCAAGGTAGGCGTTGACGTGGACCCCGTTGGCCGACACAGTGCCGCTGTTCGCATTGCCGTTCACAACGATGTTACCCAACTGCAACAATTCCTTGGCCTTGTACTGGTTCTTGGCTGAATCCGGCACAACGGCCAAGATGTCTCCCAAAACCACCATTCCGGACTGAGCGTTGGCGTCGTGGAAATCAAAGGTTGCCACACCGCTAACATTGCTTATCAAGGTAAAAGTTCCTGCCGGGTCTGTCGCATCGCTATTGCCGCCGGCCAATACTCCTGTGATGTTGAGAATAATGGGATTGTAATTCAGTGTGAATGTGAGATCGCTGACACCGGCCGCATTGTAAAGCGTCAGCGGAATTCCTTGAGCGGCATTATTGGGAACGGCGATTGTCGTCGTACTATCCGGTCCGCGGGCAAAATCGGGAATACCCAATACCGGCGTGCTGCTGGCCTGGTAATGCGTTGTAAACGTGGTGGCGAAATTGGCCTGCCCTCCGTTGCCGCGACCATCCAGCGCGGCGCCTAGCTCATCGAGAAATCCGTTGCCGCCCGATCCGCTCAGCAGCGTTACGGTATACGTATCATCGGGCAATACCGCGGAGATATGACCGCGCAGATCGTTGAGTTCCTGGAGATAGGTATTCGTTGCATTGAAGATAAGGCTCGTAGCCGTCGAATCGATGAGTAACGAACCGTGAATCGGTCCCACATGAGCGCCAGCGACCACAACGTCTTTGAATGTTGTTAAATTGCCGCCATAAAGGGCCAGATCGTCAGCGACAAAGGGCTTGTTGAACCTGACGGCAAACCCGGTGGGCGTGGAGGTGAATGAGTTCACCTGCAGGCTGCTAACCAAGATGGCATTACTGGTGCCGGTAATGATCGGCTGGGTCGCGACGGTGTCGGTAACGGTAATTTGTTGATTTCCACTTTGATTCAGGATGACGCTGAAGGTATGAACACCGTTGTCGGCGCCAACTCCGCCGTAGGTAAACTTGTAATTACTTCCAAGCGCTACGCCGTTCAAGACAAGCTTGGCGGTGCCAACGTATTGTGGCACGATATTGCCATAACTGTCGCAAGCGGTGGCGGTGACATTGATGGAGCCACCCGTAATGGCGCTGCCGGGAGCAGCCACGACAAAGCTACTGACGTCGGCCGGAAGAATCGTGAAGGTTTGGCCGGAGGCAGCTACCGAACCTGCAGTCGCTGTAAGAGTGTACGTTCCCGCTGTCTTCAGCCTGGAGAGAGAAATTGTGAGACCCGTTAGTGACTGAGTCCTTGCAAAGGGAAAGTGCTCAGTGGATCGGCATTTGGCCCCGCGATAAGCGTGACATTGCCTGGAGCACGGTTGCCGTACTGATCCCAGGCGGTGACTTGGACCGTGAAGATTTTGGCCTGCTGTGCCTTTCTGTTGGGATAGCTTAGGGCGAGCTTATCGATGGTGGCGGGAGTGACATTGATCATTGTGATGGCACTGAGACTTGCAAAAGCCCGATCAACGCCCGTAATCGATAGTTAAACCGGCAGTTGTTAGTGTGACCGAAAAACTGTGCGAGCCTGCATCAGCAGTGGTGAACGTGTAGCTGGCTGGAAGGCCGGCACTATTCCATACTGCGTTGGTGTCGGTACTGCTGAGTTGAACCGAGCCGGTGTAGCTGGGGACCGGGTTGTTCTGGCTGTCTTCCGCGGTCAGCGTGACATCAACCGTGCCACCAGCGGTGATACTGCTTGCGGATGTCGTAATGGCAAAATGCGTGACCGTCGGCGAAGCAGGAATCTGCAAAGACGGAAACAAAACCATGGATGAAGGGGTAAAACTCGGCGAAGTTCCGGCACCGCTTACAACGAATGTTTGATCGTAGGTGCCGTTTAGTTCGAATTGAAAAATGTCTCCAGGGGGCACAGATTGCCCGGTGAAAACGTCAGGACCATCATTATTTCCGTTACCGACGAGTACATGACCAAGACCGTCAAAAATAATGGCCTGCGGGGGAAAACCGAAATAAACATTATGACCTGCCGAATCGGGTCCTGGTAATAACCGGCTAAAGCTGATCCCATTGGAACCGATTTGGTCGATATGTCCAGTCGTAGTAACGAGCGTTGATTGATACATCGCTCCTACATACAGATTTCCATCCGGGCCAAAGGCAATACCGCCAGGTAGGTCGCCTCGGCCATTAGCCCCCAAGCTGTAAAAAAACCTTGGAGCAATCGACGAGGTGATGTTGGGTATTTTTACAACTGCGAATGACGGGTAATTCGTTGTGTAATAAAGGTTCTGGGTGTCCCCAGGGGCCGTCCCAAAAGCTAGTTTGTAAGGTTGGTCTCCCGAATCGATGATTGTCGAACTTCCACTGTATGTCAAGGTGCCCGCAGTATCCGTGAGCTTGAAGCGAACTATGGCTCCTCCAAAGTTTCCCCAGACCAAGTTGGTGACACATAAGTTTCCGTCCGGCCCAAACACAAGGTCGCACGGTTTTGAAGGATTGCCAGAGACTCCTTGAAAATCGGCGGCGCTGATGAAGGTCGATAGCGTATTTGTGGACCAGTTGTATTTAAGAATGGATGTGGTTTTGAAATCGCTGATGTAAAGGTTCCCGTCGGGCCCCCGTGCCACGCCCGTGGGAGCTTGGAGCAGCGGCGAAGAATTGGGCGCTACCAGCGTGGCCAGCATTTTTCCGCTGACCGGATCCAGTGCATAAATGCTCTTGTCGGCATAGGAGGCAGCCACCAAGACGGGGGACCCCGAGGGTGTTTCCCGTGATTCGAGCTGTTCCAAAAGCGGTCGGCAGCGCTTGCTAATGCCACGGGAAAGCACGATTGAGTGGCGGATGCAGCCCTTCATTTCACGCAACAGGTGCAGAATCGAATGCCACATTCCACGCCTCCTGTGTGAAGAGACCTCGGACGGTCTGTTCGGGCCAGTTTGTCGCCGTACGTTTTTCTTGGCGAGTAGGGTTACGAACGTATAAGCCGATGTAAGCCGGTATACCAGGAAAGTTAACGGAAGTAAAGCACCACGCCAAAATACCGCGAATGGCTTCGGCGTAAACGTCCGTCGGGGGCAAGATACCTAAAAACAGCCAGGCGAATGGTTCGCCGAACTCTACGCCGCGTACCACACCGATCAGAAAGGAAAGTCCTCCTTTTCCTTGCTGGCCGGACTTGGTGGCTATCAAGGACTGAAAGGACTTTCAGGCCCGGTTGTTAATCTAAGGGATCTCGGCGGCGGCCACTTTGTCATCGGCAAGTACGGGCGGACTCGTTCGGCCAGGAGCTTGTAGCCGTCGGCATTGAAGTGGAGCATGTCGGCGACGAAGAGTTCCGGACGCGCCCGACCGTCGGCTGTGAGGCTAATGTCGTAGGCGTCCACATAGCCGACGCCGGGCATGCGCCTGGCCAGCTCCTGAATTCGCTTGTTCAGATCGCGGCATTTGGCGTTCTCGTTCCAACGCGAGGGCGCGGGATTGACCGCGATGTAGAGGATCTTTGTGTCCGGGAGTCGACCGTGGACCACACGGACGAAGTCGGCGAAGTCGGCCGCGACTTCCTCTGGCGGCCGGCCGGCGTGGATGTCGTTACCGCCGGCCCGGAGGAAGATTTGCTTGGGCGCGTAAGGGAAGATGATGCGGTCGGCGAAGTGGGTGGAGTCGGCGATCTCGGACCCGCCAAAGCCGCGGTTGATAACCTTGTGGTCCGGGAAATCCTTCGCGAACGTCTTCCAGAGCCGAATGGTCGAGGAGCCGATGAAGAGAATCCCACCTCTGGGCGCCGGGTTGGCGCGGTCGACGGCTTCGAACGCGGCGATCTCGCGCTCCCACCGGGCGAAGTTGTGCGGGGCAGCAGCCGGGCGTTCTGGCGTCGCTTGCCCGCGCGTTTGCGTCGGCGTCAATTGCGCAGCAACCTCGGACGTAGCAAGCAGCATGGACAAGCAGAGGGCGATGACGGCGGCTAAAGGTAGGGGCCTCGACGGGTTCATGTGTCTCCTCCGGGTCGGGTTGGCGGGTGCGTTTGTTTGTAATCCTGTCGCCAAATCAACATTCATTCAGCTTCCTTGCTGCGCGACGGCTATCAGTCAACATGATCGCTTATTACCTTATGCCATCTGGACCAATTGTTCCACGCCCGAAAACACCCACGACGCCCTTTCACCCGTCCCAGTTTTCAACAAGATCGTCATTCTTCGTCTATGAAACATGACAGCCATCAATGGAACTGCCTCCATGACACTCGCGGCGTTGGTCGAAACGTTTGTCGAGCCAGGGACGATTGCTCCTGAGCTAACAACCAAACGCCCCCGCCCTCGACCCATTTGCCAATATCTATTCCATAATGGCGATAATTCGCGTCCGCGCTACAGTCGTTCCGCTGTAGGTGATATTGACGCTACCATTTCCCGCGAGATAAAGTTCCCGGCAGATCCACTGCGAGCCGATATCGGAGGATGAACCATTTCCAGTTATGCTAATGCGCGCCGCAGGGGTATAAATGGTCCCGGCGAGGTTGAAGGCGCCGTTGCCGGTGATGGACAAATCCCCGGTTGAAGTACGAGACTGGAACAAGACAAGGCCGGTATAGGGACCGTCCGTCCGGTGGCTGAGCGTAACATTGCTGCTGGGATTGCCGCTGATGCTGATCGTGTTGCCGCTGCCAGTGCCGGCGTTGTAAATCATGACACCGCCGGTTTCACCGGTGGCCATAACCAGGTGCGCGCTCTGGGAACTCAGACCTCCGGTTGTCAGGTAGAAAATGCCGCCGTTGCCATTGCTGCTTGCCTGATGAAAGATCACCTTGTCGCCATTGCTGAAACCTGGCAGGTTGGAATAGCTACCGGGATAGAGGTCGAATTGATACTTGCCGCCGCCCAGCCCAGTCTTGTTTACCGATCCGGCGGAAGGGACAGAAGGGCCTCCTGTCTCCCCTGGCGCGGGTAAGTAGGCCAGCGGGTCGGGAGTTGGGTGGGCTCCGGTCGTAATCGTCCCCGTGATCCCGGTGCCCGAATATCCGCCCGTAATGCTTACTGCGGGGACCTGGAAAGTTCCGCCGCCGTTGACCGACAGGGCGGTCGAGCTATTGGAGTTAATATAGGCTCCAGCCCCAGAACTCGTGAAGGCACCGTTCCCCTGGACGCTGATCGCGCCCTTGTCGCCGGTATCGAGCGAAAGAATGCTGGCGCGGAAAGGCGCGCCAGGTACCGCGAGCGACGGCGCGAGCGCGAACGTAGACGGGATCCGATGACCAGACGTTGCTGAAGCAGCGGTGCTGTCTGGAAGTGATGAGGACCTCGACGTAGCCCGCCAGAGCAGCATACTGGCCGGATGCCGGCGGAATGTTTACGACGACAGTGGAATTCGTGCCGTCGTTGCTATAGCCATTGTCGGCGGCGCTGGTGAAGCCATTTTTTGTCGCGCTGCCATCGGCATCCTTGCCGCTGCTGGTCTCATAGTTTTGATAGAGCTGGCGAGCGCCTGCAAGGGCGGCCGCATCGGCCACGGCTTGCGCCCGAATCTGTTCGGCCCGGAGCAGGCCGCCATCGATGACCAGGGCCATCAAACCCATGATGGCGATGAGGCAGAACGTAAACAGGACGAGCACGGTGCCGGAGCGGGGGGTATGACCTCGCCAAGGTTCGGGTCGAGAGAAACACATTTCGAATTCCTTTGCATTTTTGACCGCTGCGGTAGCACACGCGGCCAACCATATTGGTGCCCTAATTTGTGATTGGCACACATGAGGTACTGCTCAGATAGTACGGTCCCACAAGGTAGAATTCCGGGACCCACTGGTACGTGATCGTTACCGTGACGGTGCTTGTGGGCCAGTTATCAGGCTTGCCGGGCTGGCTGACCACGTCCGGCCAGCTTGCCTTCAATGTCAGTAGGTTAGGATCGAGAAGAATAAGTGCGGGCTGGATGGCGTTCGCATTGATGTCCGCCTGCCAGTCCGCGGCCGTGCCCGTTG
This sequence comes from uncultured Planctomycetota bacterium, assembly GCA_963848825.1. Classification (GTDB taxonomy): domain Bacteria; phylum Planctomycetota; class Planctomycetia; order Gemmatales; family Gemmataceae; genus CAVVSQ01. The sequence continues at coordinate 182,981 of CAWKFA010000014.1, forward strand.
CAAGGCCGGCATCCTTGCGGTACTGGGCCCCGTGGGTTGCGCCATAACGACCGGCCGCGCGGGCGAGGGACGCTATCTCCTGGTAGCGAAAGACACCGAGCACGCCGACCACCAGAGCGAGGATCAGGAAAAACGTCACCGGGAGCACAATCGCCACTTCGACCAGCGTGGCGCCGCGGCGGCAGCGTGCGTTTCGCGTCAAAGTCATGATAGCTCTCCCAGAAGGCATTTTTGTCTTCTGAACGAATGCCCAGGACGGCTTTAGTTGGATACGGGAAGCAGCGGTCCCACGGGCATTCGAAGCCGACTGGCCACATCCAGCTTCGTGGTAATCAGGTAACTCGTGACCATAGTGAACTGGTAGATGACCGTGACATCAACGCACGGATTGCCGACCGAATCGGACCCGTGGGTGCTGGTAATCTGCAAAAGCTTTGGGTCGAGATCCTTTGCTTCGGCCTGCACCCTCTGCTGGATTCCAGCGGTGTCTTGAGCGCAAGTCGGGTTCGTGCTTCCATACATGGCGCCGCAGCGGGTGGCATTGATGACAATGTACTGGACATAGAAAACCCTGCCGAAGTCGACGGCAATGACGAAGAGCATGACCAATAGGGGAAGAATCAACGCCAGTTCCATCGCCGCCACTCCGCCGCGCCGACTTATCCTGTTTTTCCTTTGCCGATCTCGCATGATTTTTTCCCGGGTCCCAGACGTAATTTCTCTCATTCGGAAGCGCGTACACCGTTCGATGTCTTATTGATCACTGTTTCATTTTGGCCATCATGGCGTAAATCTGGATCATGGCCGGACCGATGATAACGATGAAGATCGCGGGAAATATACACAAAATGGTCGGAAACAGGATTTTCACGGATGCCTTCTGTCCTTTTTCCTCCGCTGCCTGAGTTCGCTTGACGCGCAGCGCCTTTGCGTGGGTGTGCAGTGCTTTGGTCAGGCTGGCGCCGTAGAGTTCTGATTGAATCACGACTCCCGCCAGGTTCTTTACCTCTTCCATGTCGCTTCGTTCGCCGAATCGTTGCAAGGCATCGCCGGTAGACATGCCGAGCTGAACCTCGTGAAGCACGATATTGAGTTCAAACGTGAACACGGGAAATGCCGCTGCCAATTCAGCCTGTACGCGCAGTAAAGCGGCCTGAAAGCTCAGCCCCGCATCCAAGCAGATTACGATCACATCCAGGAACTCCGGAATCGCACGGCGGTTCATGAGTTGCCGCGCAGACTTCCGCCGCCGAAGCCACATACTGGGAAGCACCAGTCCCAAACCGCTCGCGAGAGTGCCGTAGAGAATACCCCGGCTTAGCGGGACAACCTGCGTGAGCCCGATCGCCAGCCCCACCGCGACCGGTCCGAACATCAACATCACCTTCACGCCCAGGTACCACGTCATGGCGCGCGAACCGTAGAGCCCAGCCTGAATCAGCTTGGTTTGCAAGCGATGCCGCTCGGCGCCGGCAACCGGGTTCAGGAGTTCAACCGCCTTTGGCAAGGCCCCTTGGGAGGCCTGAGATGCACGCACGGGAGCGAGTTCTGAGTCCTGCGCTTCCCGATAACGCATGCAACCGGTCTGTGATCGGCTGTTGCCTGTGCCGCTTCCTCACGAGGATCGGGATCGCCACGCAGGCCACCACGAAGCAAAAAATCGTGAATATTTGAACCGTGTTACCCATGGCCGACTCAAACCTCAAAGTTGACGATTTTGCGAATCCACAGCGCACCGAGCCCCATCGACACAAGGCCGCCGAGCAGGAGGGATGGGAACTCAAACAGCGTCATAGCATAGTTGCGGTTAATGATGAGCATCACGACGAGCATGAAGGGAGGCAACGCCATGAGGACCACGGCTTGCATCCGTCCCTCCGCAGTTAGCGTTTTCACCTTGTCGCGCAGTGCGATCCGATCGCGTACGACCGCGGCCAGGCTTTCCATCATGCGGGCAAGGCTGCCCCCGGTTTGCTGCTGGATCAGCATGGCGATGACAAAAATGTGTAGTTCAAGCACCTCATTGCGCTTGGCAAGGTCGCGGAGCACGACGCTCGCCGGCAGGCCGAGGTTTTGCTGTTCGTAACACAACCCAAACTCGGTGGCGATCGGCTCATCGAATTGTTCGGCAACCGCATGCATCGCCCGAGCGGGCGTCTGTCCGACCTGTATAACGCGCGCGATCAGATCGAAGGCGTCCGGCAACTGCGACAGCAGTTTGGATATCCTGCCCCGGCGCTTCAACTCAACGTATCCGAAGGGCAAAGTGACGCCGATCACGCAGAGTATCGAGCCGACCAGCGCACTCTTCCGTATCAGGCCTCCGGCCCCGCCCAGTAACAATCCCAGGACCGCGGCTATAAGGAGCAAGCGCCCGAGAGTAATCTTTAGGCCGGACTGATCCAACATTAGCTGGCAGCGCTCGCGGATGCTGGGTTTCGCACCGGCTTCGTTCGGCAGCTGGGCGGCAAGCTTTGCGAGATCCTTGAATACGGGCGATTTCTTCGCCTGCTCGCGTAACTGGCCGCGAAACTCGTCATTCAACCGTTGCTTGATGATGCCGCGATCGCGCAGATACACGTCCGCCACAACCGAATACATGCCTGCGAACATAAATACGCACGCCAAAAACACTAGCGCGTATAACAGCATTGGTGGCATAAATCATCTCCCCCACGCAGACGCAGACCGATCCTGAGCGTGATGCGCGTTCATCAGTTGCGGTTGGCCGTTTTACCCGGTACCGAGGACCCGGGATTCGAACAAGCTCTGCGGCAAGCGGATGCCAACTCCCAGCAGCTTCTCCAGGAGGTTGGGCCTGATCCCGGTTGCCAGGAATTGGCCCTGAGCCCGGCCCGCCTCATCCAGGCCGGTTTGCTTGAACACAAAAATATCTTGCATGCTAATGATGTCCCCCTCCATGCCCGTGATCTCCGAAATTTTGATGATCTTGCGGGGACCTCCGGTCAGCCGCGCTGCCTGGATGATGATGCCAACCGCCGAGGCGATTTGCCGTCGGATGATCCACATCGGCAGATCGAAGCCGGCCATGCCGACCATCATTTCCATACGGCCAAGTGCGTCGCGTGTGTCGTTGGCATGGATGGTGGTCATGCTGCCATCGTGGCCGGTATTCATCGCCTGGAGCATGTCCAGGGTCTCGGGCCCGCGGCATTCACCGACAACAATGCGATCCGGACGCATGCGGAGAGCGTTGCAAACCAGGTCGCGGGTTGTCACCAGTCCGCTCCCTTCGGAGCTTTTGGGCCGGCACTCCAGGCGCACAACGTGCCGTTGCTGCAGGCGCAACTCGGCGGCGTCCTCAATCGTGACGATCCGTTCATCGGAAGGGATAAAAGCGGAAAGAGAATTGAGGAGCGTGGTCTTGCCACTGCCCGTGCCCCCAGAGACGACGATGTTAATCCGTGCTTTCGTGCATGCCTCCATGAACTGGACCATCTCAATGGTCAGGGCACGCTTGGTTACGAGGTCCCCAATCTTCAATGGCTGGCTGCCGAACCGGCGGATGGAAACTGTGGAACCGTCCAGTGACAGTGGAGGAATGACGGCATTGAAGCGGCTGCCATCGGGCAGTCGGGCATCGACCATCGGAGTGGATTCGTCCACGTGCCGTCCCACCCGGCCAACGATGCGGCGAATGATGCGCAGTAGATGAGCCTCGTCCTGGAAAGTGACCGACGACAGTTCGAGCCGGCCCTGTCTCTCTACGAATACCGTTTTCGGTCCATTGATCAGAATGTCGCTGATGGTCACGTCACGCATCAGCGCCTCCAGCGGGCCCAGGCCGAAGGTCTCGTTGAGAACTTCCTCGGCGAGTCCTTCGCGTTCTCGACTACTCAACAAGCCGGGACTTACGCGGCAGAATTCCTCGATCGCCAGACGGGCTTCGACCCGAAGTTCCTCCTCCGCCATGGACCCGATCGCCGACATGTCCATTCCTTGGATCAATTTCTGGTGCATCTCCTTCTTGAGCTGCTGATAGCGTTCATCCGAGTTTGCAGGCGTCGCCTCGACACGAACGTTGTCCCGAGTTAATTCTCTGATGGCCATGGGCTTTGGGTTTCTTTGTCGGGTGCCGGCTCAAACCAGGCCATTTTTGTCAAATTTAGGTGACGATTTCAGGTAAATGATGTTACTGACTGGCGTTGGCCATGCGACCGAAACCCCTGGCGAGGAAAGCAAGGCCGTTGCTTAACCTGGATCGCGGGCATCCGCGCCAGCCGGGGCTTCCCTGGCGGTCGCTTCGCTGGCAGTCCGCAAGGCGTCGACCATGCCCAGTCCCTTGGCCAGGAGCCGGATACTGCTGCCGACCTTGGAGCGTGGGGCAGAGATAACGATCGGTATGCCCTTGTTGTTCGCTTCGTTCGCAGACCTCGGGTCGTCCGCAATGGAGTATGCGATCTTCATCCCCAAACTATCCTCCGCCTCGGACGCGGATAATTCCTGAGGCTGGCCCGCAGCGGCTCGCGACCAGAACGACACGCTCTCGGCCTATGCCCTTGTTCTCCAGATGCTCCACCGCGCGTTTCACGTTGCGTAGCGATGTGAAGTCCAGCCGGAAGGGCAGAAGGATCACGGTCGGCACGTCCGGAGTGCCTCCATCTTCATTTCCTGAAATGGTTGACCGACGTCCAGCGACCACGTACGGATAGAGCGTTTGGGCCCAATCAAAGACTTCCCTGATGCATCCGGACGTGATCAGCGCCGAATCTTCGTGGAATCGCGAGGATGCCAGCAGACTCACGCCCGTGTCATGGTGGGTCAGGGAGCGTTCGAACACGGAGCGATCCATCTTGTTCGAGTATTTCTCAAGGTCGGCCAGACTTGTGTTGGGTTTCAGGTTCAGAAGGGCCGTGAGATCGTCGGAGACGAGATCGAGATCCAGGAGTGCGCATGTCTTATGTTCCTGGGCAACCAAGACGGCCAGGTTGGCTGCCAGCGTACTGCACCCCGAACCGCCGCTGGGCTTGATCACGCACACCGACGGTCCTGGCTCGTGAAGGCCAGCGCGCGAAGCGACTCAAGGTTCACGAGCGCGTCGCGCAATTCCTGCTCGACGTCCGTCTCGTCCAGATAGTGCTCCGCCCCACCGTGCAGTGTCCGCAGAATCAATTTCGCATTCGCGGTCGGCCCCACGGCAATGATCCGCCCGGTTGTCACGCGCCGCAGCTGGGACAGAAGCACCAGCGCCCGCTCCGGGTCCGATGAGATGTGCATCACCACGAGTTCCGCGTCTCGGGTTACCGCACTGGCCGCATTGCCCAGGCCGATGATGTCCTGAGCCTCGCACACGTAGCCGTTTTTGACCAGTACGTCCCGAACGGGCTCACTGATGCGTTCGTTGTCGCTGATCACCATGGCATGCATTGCTTGACCGTTCCTCTCGTTTGCATGGCTCCGTGCCATCTCACCAGCCCTTCTGCCCCCAGGTTCAGTCCTGGTTGGCACTCGTGATGTTGCCGCCAGCCGCCGGTGCTTCGTGTCCAGTCGCAGTGTTCGAGATTAATTCTGCTATTCGCTCTGCGAAGGACCACTCGCGGCTCCTGCCCCGGTAAAGACGTCGCTCGTCCCCGTTCCGACATACGCGATGGCCGCAATACACACCACGACGATTAGACCGAGCACGACTGCGTATTCCACGGCAGTCGGACCGTCTTCACGTTTCATGAAACTCGCGATAGCTTCCATAGATTTGACGCATGAATTCTTCCTTTTTTGGTTTTTCGCTTCCCGTTACACAAATGGCGATTTGTTCGCTTGCGATATGGCTAGAGCATACGGTGTGCCGAGGAATTGGCGACGGTGCGAATTGCGGCAAACAATGCGATAAAACGTTGAAAATAGATCAAAGAAAGTGCGTTGATGGCGCCGCGCCGAGGACCAAGAACTGAAAACCAACAAGGAGTTGGCTGGATCGACCGATCAAAGATTCGCCAGTGGCGAATTCTAAGCCACAACAATTCTCGGAGGCAGGTTTCCCGATGTCGGCCCAGGTGCCGGTGCCCTCGTAGTGCTCGTGGCGGATTTTGTATCGCTGATCGTCAGTTGTGAATCTAGGGAGTCGCCGCGAAAGGTGAGAGCTCTCGAATTACAGTCAAGGGAAGTGCTGGCCGGCAACTGGGGTCGCGGTGCAAAATGCGTCCCAACAGGGACTCAAGTTCGACGGGTAGGTCCGGCCGCAAGGTGCGTAAGGGGCGGGGTGGATTGTGACGGATCATGGCGAGCGCGGCAGAGAGCTTACGCGTGCGTGGATAAGGCGGTTCACCGGTTAGCAGGTAGAACAGCGTCGCACCCAGGCCATATATGTCGGCGGCTGTACCGACCGCGGAAGCGTCTAAACTTTGCTCAGGCGCCATGTAATCGATGGAGCCCAGGAGCAAGCCGTGTTCGGTTTGACGCTTGCAGAACTGCTGCGCCAGCCCGAAGTCAACAATCTTGACGTCGCCGCCAGCCGTCAACAGCAGATTAGATGGCTTGATGTCCCGATGGATCAGGGTACGATCGTGGGCTTCCTGCAATCCCGTGGCGGCCTGACAAATCCAGCGACAGGCCTGTTCCATTGGTGCCGGACCCTGCTTCAAAATATATTTTTCCAGATCGCCCCCCTCGACCAATTCCATCACAAGGTAGAGCAGAAGTGGCGAGCCGGGAGTCGCCGGAAGGTTCCTGGCCTGCGTCATACGCCGTGACAATGCTTGGATGGCGAAGTTCGGCGAGGACTTGCATCTCCGAATAGAAGCGGTTGAGCAATGCCGACGGGCAGTCATCATCCACTGGCAGTACCTTGACAGCCTCCGTGCGGTGAAGAAAAAGGTGTTCGGCAAAGTAAACTACGCCCATGCCACCGGCGCCAAGTTTGCGCAGCAACTTGTGATTGCCGAGGACCAGTCCATGACTGTTGCCGGACGTGATCCTGTTGTGTTGATATTCGGTGAGCAGATTTTCCCGTAGCAGGTCGGCAACGAGGATTTCTACAGCGGCGTAATTCGGCAGGCGATCGGCGTGTTCATCAAGGAATTTCGACAGGGAATGAGGTGTGAGTAGCCTCAAGTGGAGAAGATCATCAAGGAAAGCACGGGCCGCTGGCGGCAATGCGCCGCCGTTGCCATCCTGCACGGGAACGGCGGAAACATGTTGACCATGATTTTCCGTCAAGCATATGGTTAGCGCGGGAACCGCTGCGTCAACTTGCAGCTGCGCGGCGTGGTTGTGTGCCGGAACCATTTTCGCCGGGTGCGCGGCGGCACTGGCGACATCCACCACCTGAGGACAGCCAGTATCAATGTCTTGAGCCTGCAGGCTTTTTTTCCCCGTACTATCCGTGTTGATGATCGGTCGTGAGGTGGGGCGCCCTTTATCATTGTGCGCCTGTGTCGACCGATCAGCAACCGTGGATTCAGGACCTTCGCGTGCGGTTTGGCGTATTTTGCCCTGCCATCTTCCTTCGTTGAGCACGCTTTGAATGGCCCTATTAAGAGCCGTAGCGTTATTGAGAAGAGGCCGTGCATCCTGGCCTGGAAATTCAGGCCGAGTGCGGCCGTACATGCGCTCTGCGCCCTGGTTCCAATAGAGGATTCTTTCTTCCAGGTCGTGCACCATTATTGCGTCGCTGGCCAGGTCGAGGAGCGCAGCTTGTTCCTGGATTTGCTTGTTCGCTCGTTCCTGAAACTGCTGATACAGGATGCGCGTTTCGAGCAGATTCTTGACTCGTAACAGTACCTCGACCACATCAAGAGGTTTGGTCAAGAAGTCTTTCGCCCCGGCATTGAGCGCGTGCCGGCGGGCTTCGGGAGTTACGTCCGCTGTCAGCACCAGGACCGGCAGGTAGATGTCCTTTACCAATGGTCGCAGCAGCTCCAGGATCGCCAACCCGTCCAGATGCGGCATCATCAGGTCCAACAGCACGAGGTCCGGCTGAAATTCCTGGTAAGCCGCGATCACCTGGCGCGAATCGCTGATACTCCGGTACCAGTTGAAACCACCCTGTTTGAGAATTCGTTCCAAAAGCCTGAGGTTGGCATCCTGATCATCCACGATCAGGACCTTGGCGTTGTGATGGGTGTTGATCATTGTTAGCAGCCCGTTGAAAAAGGGGTCAGACCCCTTCAATACCCTGTAAAAACATGGAAAACTTTGTTCGCTTCAAGGGGGTCTGACCCCTTTTTCAACCGGCTGTTAGTGGTCCTTACTCAAGAACCCATCCACCGTTTCCAGGAATTTGGGCACATTAATAGGCTTGGTGATGTATTGGTTAGCGCCGGCAGTGCGCAGGTTCTCAATCTGCCGCGGTGTGGCATCGGCACTAATCACGACCACGGGAATGTCGCGCGTTTCTGGACTTGCTCGCAAGCGCCGCAACACCTGATCGCCCGTCAAATCGGGCAGGTGGACGTCGAGCAGGATGAGATCGGGACGATGTTCTCGCGCCAGGTCCATACCCAGACTACCTTGCATGGCTGTGAGCAAGCCCACTCCATGTCGATGGGCCAGGACGCGTTTGATCAGCTTCAAATTGTCGAGATTGTCTTCAATGTACAATACTGTGCGGGACTCCGAAGCAGCCGGCACTGATAGCGAAATCGCCGAGGACGCAGCCATGCTCGCCTGGGTTGTTTCTGCCTGGGCAAGCTCGACACAGAACGTGCTGCCCTGGCCCAATGTGCTCGTGACCGTCAGTGCCCGCCCATCAACTCCACAAGGGCTTTACTCAAGGCCAGACCCAGTCCGCTGCCTTCCGTACCGCCCTGTTCGACTCCAAGTCTATCGAAAGGCGTAAAGAGCCGGCCCAGTTTTTCCGCGGCAATACCCTGACCGGTGTCACTCACCCCCAGGCGCAGCCGGCCCGGCCCTGATTCATCGCACCAAATTCTCACTTCCCCCTGGTCGCGGTTGTATTTGATGGCATTGGCCAGAAGGTTCAGGAGCACCTGCTTGAGCTTTTGAATGTCGGCCACAACCGACTGATTTTTGTCCGCGTCCAGGTCGTCCCGAAAACGAATGTTTTTGCCACACCCGAGGGGCCGCACAAGCTCCAGCGCCTCCCGGAAGACTTCCGCGACACGGACCGGCTCCGAGGAAATATCCATGTGCCCTGCCTCGATGCGCGCGATATCGAGCACTTCGTTGATCAGGCCGAGCAGATGCTTGCCGCCGCGGTTTATTTGCTCGACGCACTCGCGCTGCCCCTCGACTAACTCGTCCATTTCCAGGATTTGACCGAAACCAAGAATGGCGTTGAGCGGGGTGCGCAGCTCGTGACTCATGCGTGACAGAAATTCATTTTTGGCGCGGTTCGCCGCCTCCGCCATGATCTTCTCATCCTTGGCTCTCGCCAATCTTTGCCGGGCCTCAAAGCGCTCAATGCCCAGCGCCACATTATCGGCAACGCCTGCGAGGGCATTGACTACCGCATTGGTCAAGTGCTTGGAGCCATAGGTGGCCATAACCCCGAGCAGACGTTCGCCGACGATCAAGGGATAGCCGGCGAAAGCAGTCCGGCCGTCCCGAGGCGACCACTCCCCGTTGGTATCGTGTGCGATGATTTCAAAATCATCGGTCAGGTGCGGTTTGCGTTCCTGGCCAATCTTGCCGATGAGATTGTGGCCGAGCGGCACACGGCTTTGGGAGCCATTCACGTGCGCGTAGATACCAGCACTGGCCTGCAACTCGAGCACGTGCTCATTTTCATTCAAGACCCAGATGCGGACAAACTCGGCGTCGAGATGACGGACCACGGCCTCGCACGAACAGCGCAGCACGGTAAAGGAGTCATCACTGCGTGTCAGCGCCAAGGCCACGTCGGCCGTGAGACCTGATAACCGGGCCCGTTCAGCCAATGCTTCCTCTGCAAGCTTGCGCTCGGTCAAGTCATGAAAGACCACCACACCGCCCGTCAAGATACCCTGTTCGTCGCGAATTGGTTGGGCATTGCAAACCACAAAGATGCCGTCAGGCCGGCCAGGGTTGCGCAAGAAGATTTCAACTTCCTCGCACGCGTCGCCGCGAACTGCCCGAATTAGCGGAATGCTCTCGGCCGGGAAGGGAGTGACCCGATCCGGGAGAAAGGCACCAAACTTCGCGGGCCATTCGCTCCAGTCAGAACTGAGATGGGGGACGCCAACGAGCCGATCTGCTGCCGGATTGACCAGGACGAACTTGGCATTCACGTCCGCCACGACGACAGCCTCACCCATATTGTCCAGGATTGATTGCAGGACCCGTGTCTGATTGGCCAGGGCCTCTTGAATTTGGCGGCGTTCGGCGACTTCCTTACTGAGGCTTTCGGTCCGTTCCTCAACGCGCGATTCCAGTTCATCCTTGCCCTGCTCAAGTTCGGCCTGGCGCGTGGCGATTACCGACAATTCGCGGATGCCGGTGCCGCAGGAGATCGACAGGAAAATCACTTCAAAAATCACCCAGAAGGCGTGTTCCAGCGAGCGCCAGATCGTTGCTTCCTCAGCGCCGTACACGGAAAGAGGAAACCAGAAACCAAGTGAAAGATGGTCGGCAAAAGTTACCACCGTGGCAGTGATGAGCACACGCCAGTCGCGATAAAAAGCCAGCAGTGCCAGGGAGCCAAAGACGTGGAAATGCGTCTCGATGCGACCGCCGGTGACGTGGACCAGGAGAGCCGATTGCAACATCTGACCCACAGCGACAACATGCCGCGTGAGGGCGCCCCAGGCCGCCGCACAATGCAGTACCAGGGGTAGGCGCCGAACAAACCGCCCAGCACCACGGCGGCCACCACATGTTCGTGCGGCAACCAACGTTGCCCAATCCAGGTAAATGGCGACCAGACCAGGGCCAGCGCGATTGCGAAGAGCCACTGCGCAAGTAGCAGCCAAAAAAACATCCTGTCCGTGCGATGGACGATGAAGTCCAGGTCGTCATCAAAGATGCGCTGACCACGGGGCTGCAACGATTCAAGTCTCATGGACTGACTCCCGGCTATCATGGCGTATTGCTGGCGAACTCTGGTACCAAGGCACATCCGAAGACAGGTGGGGGGATTTCGCTTTTTTCGGCCGGACTCCCGGTCAGGGCCGCGCAAAATTGACGCAGGCCCGGGTTGCTATCCTCCCCGCCGCGCCTGTTCGTAATGCCGCCGCGAAAAATCTCCTGGCCCTCCCGATCAAACACAATGATGGTCCCAGAAGTCAACGCTCCGAATTTGCCGCATTCGGCTCCCTCGCGATCCGTGATAATGCGCGCACCGGAGAGCGAGGCGCGGATCATTCGAGCATATTCTCCATCATCCCAGGCTTTGGTCGATTCCGCTTCGCCTGGCGTCAGGACCACCGCATAGATCGTGACTTGTGGCTGCGCTCGGAGCGCATGCAGCAGCTGTTTCACCGTGGCCGCGGTACAAACACAGCGCGGATGCAAAAAGGCCACAACGGTTATTCTCCCCGGCTTGGCTTCCAAGGCCGTATCTGCAGGCCAGCCACGGCGGAGTGAGTCCAACTGCCCGGGCTCGAACTCATGGCGCATTGCCAAATAGGCGCCGATCGCGCAAACCATCACCCAGGCGACTCCAATCAGCAGAGACCCAAGGAAAGGACGTCGTTTCGGGGAAAATAGAGCCTTCGTCAATCTGTTCCCCGCTTGATAAGACTTCACGAAGCAAACCCGGCCAACACCCCGCGCGCGACGGTCGGCACCACAGCTCGCGGCTTCCGCAGAAAAAGCATACATTACCGACGCACCTCTCAAGTTACCCTGTGCCCGAATAGCCCAAACTGCTGATAACACAGAAACGTTATTACCGAAACATTCCGCGCTTTCCCGAAAACCCGAACAGAACGCCGTGCCTCAAAGGGCCTGGAACGTGGGCACCCAACATTGCCGCCCATTCGGCATTTCGTTTGCTCTGGTTCACTTATTGTTCCCCGGGAATGCTGATCAATGCAAGTGGTATTTCGCTTAAGGTTTAACATGTCCCAGAACGGACAATTCGAGCTATCATGACATTGAGACGCTCAGGTACACCTTGCGTGTTTTTGAAACGCAAATCTCGGCGAGCGTGAAATTCGAGGCCGGGATTTGCGATAGGCTAGCCGAGGACTTCGATGAGCGTTCTGATCGTCGATGATTCGCAGGACATGTGCGTTTCGACCCAGATTCTCCTGAAAGCGACCGGCTACACGGACGTACAAACCGCGCTGTCAGCTCGACAGGCGTTTTCGATCCTTGGATTGGGGAGTCCCGCCGCTTCCGCTACCACGGTGGACGGGATCCTCATGGACGTGTCAATGCCTGATATCAACGGCATCGAGGCCTGTCGGCAAATCAAGGCGGACGTTCATCTGCGGGACATACCCATAATCATGGTCACCGGTCGCAACGAGGAGGAGCTTCTGGAGGAAGCCTTCGCGGCCGGCGCCATCGACTTCGTCAGCAAAACGGCCAAACCGATGGAAATCCTGGTCCGTCTCCGGTCGGCTCTGGCGCTGAAGCGTGAATTGGATTGCCGCAAGATGCGCGAGCAAGAGCTATCGCAATTAGCATGCCGTCTTGAAGAGGCGAATCGCGTCCTGGAGCAGATTTCCGCGGTGGATGCAGTCACGGGGCTAGCGACGCGGCGGCGCATTCGATTCGGCATTGGATAATGAATGGCACCGCGGCGGCCGTGACAACGCGCCGCTGGCGGTGATCATGATTGACAGCGACAACTTCAAGGCTTTCAACGATACCTACGGTCATCCAAAAGGGGACGAGTGTCTACGGCAAATCGCGCAAGTGCTCCGGGACACCGCCAAACGCCCTGGAGACGTGGTCGCTCGTTACGGCGGTGAGGAATTTGGCATTGTCCTACCGCATACCGATGTCGATGGGGCGACCGCACTCGCCGGAAAAATGCTGGCCTCTATTCGGAATTTGCGAATCCCGCACAGCGGCTCGACCGCCGGCCACGTTACGGTCACTTGTGGCGTGGCGGCGATGGTTCCCAATAGAACTGAATCGGCTCAAGCACTCTTGTCGGCGGCCGATCAGGCTCTTTATCGGGGCAAGAACAACGGGAAAAACCAGGTGTGCACAATCTCAATTGAACTTGGGCCCAATCAGCCAACGGCGCGGCCATGATGACTTGTGGTTTCAGAACGGCCCATAGTGTAAGCGGAGCCGAGTGAGCGGTGACATGCCGGCATCACGATCATGACCAAGGGTAGGACGCCGGTTTCAGGAAATGGCAAGCGCAGATCATATCGGCACCGCTTCTATGCCATTGGCGTTTCGCTATAATTTCCAAAACTCTGACCCTGTATTTCAGGAAAGATGCCATGCTTCGCGTTGTTTCGTTACTCCTGCTCGTCGTGGCGTTTCCGGTTCGCGCGGCGGAGCCGATTGAAATAAACGCCGATCTCACAGAGGCGCCCCGGCGACTCTTCAAGGCCACGCTCAAGATTCCCGCGAAGCCTGGAGCGGCGACCCTGCATTACCCGAAATGGATTCAGGGCGAACATCAGCCGACCGGTCCGATCACCGACCTGTCCGGCGTGAAAATCTCCGCTAACGGTAGGCCCATCGCCTGGCAGCGCGACGATGTGGAACTGCACGACTTCCATTTCATCGTCCCCGAGGGAACCGACGTTGTGGAGGTGTCTCTGGAGTACCTTCTTCCCGGCGACAAAGGCGGCTTCGGCGCAGGCCCGGCGGCCACGGCGAAGTTGGCCATTCTCAATTGGTACTTGGTGACGCTCTATCCCCTGGAAAAGAACCAACACATCCGCGACATCCCAGTGAAGGCCAGCCTGAAATTGCCTTCGGGATGGCAGGCCGGCACGGCCTTGCCCATCGAGAGCGTGCGGGGCAGTTTCATTCAGTACAAGACAGTGTCGCTGGAAACCGTGCTGGATTCGCCGGTCCTCTGCGGCGAGTACTTTCGTGAGATCCCCATCGGCCCAAAGGTCGGCCCGCTCCACTTCCTGACCCTGGCTTGCGACAGCGCGGCAGGCTTGAAGGTCGATGACAAATGTCTGGCCGCCTATGGAAAACTGGTCGAGGAAGCCGGCGCACTTTTTGGCACGCGGCATTACCGATCGTATCGCTTCTTGGTTGCGCTCACCGATCAGTTCGGTCACAACGCCATCGAGCACCACGAATGCAGTGACAACCGGATGCCCGAACGAATGTTTCTCGACGATATCCATCGCAAGACATCCCATGTATCAACGCTGCCACATGAATACGTCCATTCTTGGAACGGCAAATACCGGCGGCCGGCCGGATTGAGCACTGGCAATTATCAGGACGCCATGAAGACGCGGCTCCTTTGGGTCTACGAGGGGCTCACCGAGTACTACGGCTTCGTGTTGGCCGTCCGTAGCGGGCTATGGGCCAACGAGCGCGCGATTGACAATTGGGCGGAGGTGGCTGACTGGGCCGGTAACCAGAAGGGCCGAACCTGGCGACCTCTCGAAGACACCGCCACTGCCAACCATTTGTACACATCACGGAATGAATGGTCGCGCCGCCGGCGCGGCGTCGATTTTTACGATGAAGGCGCGCTTATCTGGCTTGACGTCGACACGCTCATTCGTGAAAAGACCAAAGGAACGAAAAGTCTCGACGACTTCTGCAAGGCGTTTTTCGGCGGTGGCAACAGTGTGCCGCAAGTTAAATCATACGCCTTCGAGGATGTCGTGAAGGGATTAAACGACGTTACGCGCCCATGACTGGAAAGAGTTCCTCGAGCGCCGGCTACTTGCGACGGATGAGAAGGCACCGCTAGACGGCATCACGCGCGGCGGCTGGAGGGTAGTAATGACGAAGGAAGCAAATGAAGTCCGCAAAGCGAGCAACGAAATCGGCAAGTCGATCAACTTGACTTCCTCCATCGGTTTGCTGCTAGCCAGCGACGGTAAGGTCACGGACGTGGCGCCGGGCTCGCCAGCCGACAAGGCCGGCATCGGGCCGCACATGAAGATACTGGCAATCAACAGCCGGCGCTTTAGCGACCAGCGGATCGCCGAAGCCATTTCCGCGACCGAGGGCGGCAAGACCAAGCTCGAAGTGCTGGTGGAGAACGGCGACTACATCACCATGCACGCCCTGGATTACGCTGGCGGCGCCAAGCACCCCCACCTGCAACGCGACGAAGCGAAGCCCGACCTCATCGGCGCGATCTTCAAGCCGCGTATGGGAAAATGAATCGGATAGGACGCTGGCGAAGCGCGACTCCGCCCGAGCACAAAATCGCCGTTGTCTACGCCAACTGACACTGCCCGGTGCCGCTGTTCACGCGGTTCCAATAATCTGCGAAACTTGGCATCCACTTAATAATTAGAAATCTGGGACCAACATTTCCACAAAGGCCTGGTCAAGCACATCTTGAGACTCGGTGGCTGCATCGGTTGCGACGAACGTGTCTGGCGGGCCCAGGTTGTAGTCAGGATTACTGAGATCGAGTGAGAACAAGCGCCCGATCAGGGTTGGCAGGGGACTACTCGCGTAGAGCAAGCCGTTCAGCAGTGGCGCCAGGCCGACTTGCCAGACCTGTGCGGGCTGTCTGCGCCGGTGCCGTGAACATCACTTGCCGGTAGGGCGGCGGAGCGTCGGGCCATGGCTTGGAATCGACTGCTGAAGGATCATCGGCCGATACGACTGGGCTCGTCTCAACGAGAGTCGAGATCACGGCTTCGTGGGTAGGGCGGCCCGCTGTGGTCGGCGCCACGTCCAACTGCTGCGGCCGCCTGGCCGGTTGTTTCCTGTGCTATACCGACGACCAACCCGCCCTGGGCGTCGGCGAGGACCGTGGCGTAAGGCTGGCCGTTTGGCGCAGCGGTGCTTACCAATTGCACGCTGGCCAGAGTCCACGGCGAACCTACGCCGCGTCGTTCGCCAGACGTTGAGTGAAAAACGATGTTGATCAGGCTGCCGGCTTGAGCCGACGGGATCGGCGTGGTGCTGTATAGCTGGACGCCGATTTGCCCCTTCACCCCGTCCACTTCCGATGTCATTTGCCAACCATTGCCGGCGCTGAGGATCGAGCCGAGCGGTAATGTCTGTCGGTGCGACGCTCAATAACAAAGGATCATATTGGAGCGCCAGCGTCGCGGAGATGAGGCCCGTGCTCCCCAGGGGGTGCGGATCGTCCAAATTGATGGACACACGCTGGGGACCGGTACTCACCAGGCTTAGCGTGGGATCCGCGGCGGTTGGGGACGTCACTTTGAAACCAGGCGGCTGCGGTATCTGTATTGGATGGAGCTGAGCCACGAAGGCGTCGATAATTGACACGTCTCCGGCGTCCACGTTCAGGTCGCCTGCGACGTCGCCCACGATGGAAGGGTCCAGTTGAGCGTAGGCGCTGAAACCGGACGCAGTTCCCGTCGCGACTTGATTAGCAGACAACGTATCCAATGCGTTGATGACGCCGTCGCCGTTGACGTCGCCAGCGTAGGCGTTAACGTGCAGACCACTGGCGCTGCCCGCGCCGGTGCCTGCGTTCCCATTGATGACGATGTTGCCAATCTGCAAGAGTTCCTTGACCTGATAAAGATTGGCCGCCAAGTTTGGCACCACGGCGCGGATATCACCCAACACGATGTTACCGCTTTGCGGCGAGGCGTCTTGAAAGATAAAAGTTGCCAAGCCGGCGCTGTTGCTGCTCAGCACAAAACTGCCGTCCGGGTCGGTCGCATCGCTGCCAGCGCCGGCCAGCGCTCCGGTGATGTTGAGCAGGGCTGGGTTATAGCTGAGCGTGAAAGATGCTTGCGTCACACCGCCGGCATTGTAAAACGTGATCGGCAGGCCTGCCGACGAGCCGCTGGGCACCTGGATGGGCGTGTTGCCGTCGGGGCCGCGGGCAAAATCGGGGATACCCAGTATCGGGGTGTGCCGAGATTGGTAATGGGTAGTGAAGGTTGTGGCCCAATTTGCGGCATTAGCACCCACCGAGCCCGCATCGACAAAACCATGGTTGGGACCGAAAGCGAATTTGACGGTATACGTATCGTCCGGTAGGACGGCGGAGACATTAGATCCGTCGGCCAGACCATTCAGTTCGAGCAGATAATTCGACGTTGCGTTAAAGGTGACAGTGGTGTTCGACGGATCGATTGTCAACGAGCCATGAATTGGGCCGACATGGGCGCCCACCAGCGTCACGTCTTTGGCGGTGTTGGACTGCGCACCATAGAGCGTCAGATTGGCGGGCACGAACGGCTTGTTGAAGAAGGCCGAGAAGCCCGTGGCCGTCGGCACAAAGGAGGTGACGCTGAGCCCTTGTACGGTGACCTGGCCACTGCCCAGGATCTGGGGATTTACTGCCGTGGTATCGCCAGCCGTGATAGTTTGGGTGCCCGCGTTTTGAAGAGTGATTGAAAACGTGTGCGTGCCGTTGTCATGTCCGGTGCCGGTCGTGAAGGTATAAGGGGTTGCAAGTGAAGCGCCGCGCCGCCGGTAAGCTGCACGGTGCCGTTATAGCCGCTGGCAACATTTCCGTAGACATCATACGCCGTCACGGTGACGTTGAACGAGGCACCGCTAATCACGCCGGACGGCACATTAACCTTGAAATAGGCAGCGCTCGTCGGCAGAACAGTAATCATGGCGCTCGTTCCTGACACGTTGCCGGCCGAAGCATTGAGCGTGTAGGCCCCAGCCGTTTTCAAAACGCCCAGGTAAAGACCCAAGCCGGCACTCGTAAACGGACTCATCTGCGTCAGACTGCTCAATGGGTCGTTCGGAGCGGCGGACACGGCCACGATGGCTGGTCCCGCATAGCTGCTGACGGCATTGCCATATTGATCGGCAGCCTGAACCGTCAGCACAAAGCCAGAGCCAGCCACCAGCGTGTTCCCTTGTAAGCTCACGGGAACATACTTGCTGAAGGGCCCGGGGTTGATGACGCCAGTGCTGTCGTTGAGCGTGGTGACGGTATAGTTATTGCCGCCGTTGCCGTCGATGATGGTGTAGGCGGTGACGCTGAGGGTTTTGCTAGAACCGACGGCAAGATTCGCGTAGGCTTCCGCCAGACCAGTCACGCCATCTGTGCCGAACAGGCCGGTAACCGTCGGAACGGCGCTGGCGTTTGGAGTGGCGTCGTAGATTTTAGTATTGGACACGGCAGTGATCGTTAAAGGCGCCTTGGTAATGACTCCTGTGGTGGTACTTACGGTGGTTACGGCGTAATTAGCGCCGCTGTTGCCGTCATTGACGGTGTAGGAACTGATACCCAGCGTTCGACTCGAACCGGCGTTCCGGCTGGTATACACTTCTGCCAGACCGGTCACGGCATCCGTTCCAAGCAACCCCAACACGGTGGGTGTCGCTCCGGTGCTGGTTGTTGAATCAAAGGTCTTCGTGTTTGACGCGGCCAATATTGTCAAAGGAGCCTTGTTGATGCGCCAACGGTGTTGTTGACTGTGGCCACGCTATAGTTGTGGCCACCGTTACCATCGTTTATCGTATAGCTGGCGACGCGCAGAATCTTCCCCACACCAGCATTCGCGCCTGGTGTATACTTCGCTCAATCCGGTGACCGTATCGCTGCCCACCAAACCAGAAAACGTCGGCATCGCGAGCGCATTCGAAGTCGCGTCGTACGTCTTCGTATTGGCCACCGCGGAAATTGTTACTACCCGGGGGATAATACTTGCGGTCATTGTCGGCTGGACCAAACGATAATCCGCAGCCTGAGGGCCACCGATGGTCATTCCCGTTACGTTCACGGTGATCCCCACCCCCGCCCCACTTGATGCAAATGCCGCCACCGCGGTGGACGTTTGGACGGCAACCATATCACCGCTAATCACTCCTTGAAGCGCGCCCAGTGGTGCTTCGACCCAGGCGACAAAGGTACCACTGTTGGTGTCAGTGGTAATGGTGGTGAAACTGCTCAGGGAAGTGTCCGTTAATACAATCGTCCCGCCAGCGGACGCGATAAGTCGGCCCTGTTTGTTAATGTTGATATTCGCGTACCCATGATTACCCGAATTAACGGTCTTGATTGTGGCTCCATTGGCATCAAACTCATATATATTCGGATCGCTGATTGCTATCGCGAAGATTTCGCCGTTGGAATCGACGGCAATGGAACGCATGCCCACGATGGCCAGGTTGATGCTGCGGACCAGGCTCAGTGTGCGTGGATCGTAGATGTCAACATTGGAGCCTCCCGGGCTACCGCCAGGGTAAAGTGCATAAAGAAGGCCGTTTTGCCCGACAGCAACGTTAATGTAGACACCATGCTTGGAGGTTGCAGCGTCCCCCATCAGTTCAGCGGAGAAATCATGGATATCGAAATCGATGATTCCGTTCATCGGAGCGTTGGCTCCCCCGTCGACGGCGAACACATGGTTTCCGTAGGCTGCCAGGGCGAGTCCTCCATTGAAATCACCCCAGCCGGTGAAAGTAGTGTTTGCTATGATGGTGCCCGTTGCCGTGTTCAACGTGATCAGACTGGGTGATTGGTCGTAGATATCCAAGTTGCCACTGCTGTCCACAATAATACTGCTGGGTGAGGATGCCGGGACAATATAGGTTTGCACCAGCACGCCTGCTGGAGTAAACTCGCGGATACGACCCTGCGTTGTTTGGTTGCTTACTACTTGATCGCTTACCAGGAAGTTACCATTAGTCAGGGTACCAGTGCCGCTATTCAAGCTCGCCACGGTTGTACCGTCGAATGGTTTGTTGCTCGCCGTGATCCCAGTAACCGTCAATGTGGCCGGCGTGATGTTCGCCGTCGGTGTCGGTGAAATCAGCTTGTAGTCCTGGGTGCGAGGCCCGGTGAGGGTCAGTCCCGACACAGTGACCCCGATATCGTTGCCAACGTCTTTGGACGAAAACGCGCCGGTGGCCTCGCTGGCATTCAGCGCTACTACATCGCCACTGACCACACCGACAATTGCAGCATTCGCGAAATTGAGCGTAGCGTTATTGGTTTGGTCGTACACTTTATTGTTCGCGGTCACCCTCGAAAGTGTCAGAATCTGGGGGCCAACCACTATCCCATTTGCGGAGACGCCTGAACTGCCGATGACACCGCCGGCACCGGAGTACACGGCGCGAATGATGTCGCCGTGCGCCCGGTTACCTGAAGTTGCGTTGGTGTGCTTGTATAAGTCCAGACAGCACTGCCGTCAGTGTTGTTTTGGGCGGTGCCGGCTCCTAGATCGGCACCGGTTGTAACATCGAAAAACTCCACGCTGCCAGGAAGCGTTCCGCTGTCGGTTTGCACCGTGGCGTTGAATGTCACAGGTTGACCGTAGGTTGACGCGTATGCAGACGAAGTTACCGAGGTGGATGTTAAATGCTCAACGGTCAACACGGCGTCGTTGCCATCTCCGCCGACATAGGTTACAACGGCACCGAGAGAGGAGCCCAAAAAATTTGGAATAACCGCGCCTTCGGACAGTCCGGCGAATGTTCCAGAAAGAGGCTGGGCCCCCGCGTCGTTGACTATGGTAAATGTCTGATTCGCACTTGGCGTAAGAGTGCCACTCAACCTCAAATTAACGCCGTCAAGATTGACGCCACCGGCGACATTTAACTGATTATATTGCGTATCGATTGTCGTGCCGTTGATGACAATGGCCAAGTTGGCGCCGGAAGTAAACCCCAGCACGGCAGACCCGACGCTCACGTCGACCCCGTTCGCCACAGGTTGCACGGAACCGTTACTGCCAGGCGAGAGCGTGAGCGTGCCACCGTCCGTGTTGAAAGACCCCGGATTCAGGACAATATGTCCGCCAGTCGCCAAATGGACATTAGTAGCTTTGGAAAGTGTAACGGTCGTGCTGACGGTGATGGTACCGCAAACGGCGTTACCTATGTTTAGCGTGCCCGCAGTGATACCGCTGAGTTCGAAGCTCGAAAGGCCCAGGGTTCCTGGGGAATTAGAGCCACCAAGATTGATGAAAGTGCCATTGGTTTGGGGCGCCAGGGACACATTTTGACTCCCCGCATTGATGGCGCCGTGGAGTTGCATACTGTCGCCGATGAGTGAGATTGCCCCACCGACTGCCGCCGTGCTCACTGTTCCGGTTAACCAAAGAGACGGCGAGCTTGGACTGGCTGAAGTACCCATTAACCGCACATCTCCGCCGCTAGACGAAATTGACGCCGGGTAAATAAGCTGAACCCCATAGTTATTCGAACCCGTGGCCGCCCCTCCAATTCCCTCGATTGTTACGTTTCCGGCGCCGCCAGCCGTCACCTGAAGCGCCGCCAGAAACGCCCTGGTTCGTGCCGATATACAATCCGATGTTTGACGAACTCGAACCCGAGCCACCCGCTTGACCAAGTACCTGCACATTGCCCCCGCCGGAGGTAATAAGCGCGTTGCCAGAAACGCTACCTGAGGCACCATCCATCCAGATACCGGCGTCATACCCCCCTGCCGTCAGGCCGCCGATTCCTTGCACGAGGACACTGCCGCTGCCACCCGCGGATATTTCACCTTCCGACATCGAAATGCCGACATTCCCGTAAGAATTTGGCCCAGCCCGATATCCCCCTTGGCCGATCACTCTCACGTCACCGCCATGGGACGTAATCTTAGTGGCAGCGCCGTCAATTTGAACTCCAATATCCTCCCCAATCCCGGACGAGCCGCCGGTACCAAGGACAGTGACGCGGCCGGTGCCGCCCGCTGATACAAGCCCGTTTAAAGCGACACCAAAACTACCTGCACCATCCGTAACTGCCGGGCTGCCTCCCTGTCCCATAATCAAAATATCTCCGCGGCTGGAAGTGATGGTGCCGTCGAGAGAGACCCCGCCGTTTCCTTGTGCAGTGCTGGTGCTGCCCCCAGTTCCTTGCACCAAGATATTCCCAAACCCACCAGCAGTAATAACACTTGTCCCAGCCACCCCTTCGTTGTTTTGGTTGGCCCCGGAACCACCTCCCTGTCCGACAATGTTGATATTGCCGCCATTTGACGTTAGAGACGAAAAACCGTTTCCTAAATCCACTCCATAAGCGATACCATTGCTTGTTGCCCCACCGGTTCCGAAGATAGAAATGGATCCTGTGCCCGCCTTGATAGTCGCAGTACCTTGGAATGCCACGCCAGAGTTGAGGAAACCCGTACTCCCTCCGCGACCCTGGATGGTGACTAAACCAGTTCCAGAGGCGCCAACCGTCGCACTGGAGATTGTCACGCCTACCTCAGAGCTTCCTGCCGTAGGCAAGGGTTGCAGATTGGCCTGGAGCTTTAAGTTGCCATTAGTGGTGGTGAGCGTAGCGCCGACGTTGACCGAGATACCGAGCGTCGTGGAGGCCTGCAGATTGTAATTACCGAAATTGGACGCCCCGTTGAAAGTGATAGCGCCCGCCCCGCTATTCGTGAGATCGACATTAAAGTTGTTGACATAAACCTTTGTGCCGCTGTCGCTGAAAGTGACAGAAGCGCCCGCCCCATTGTCCAACACCCTGATCGCGGTGGTGTATTGGGCAAGTCCAACGCTGGTAAGGCTTAACATGGTCGTGCCAAATCCGCTGAAGGCAGTGCTCTGGTTGACCGGGTTGGTTCCACTGGTGGGCGTGAAGCTTTGGTTGGACGTGAATGCATAGCTCGTGCCATTTGAGACAATGGCAAGCGTTTGATTTGTCGCGAGAACGATGGTCAGGACGCTTGAGCCGCCATCGCTGACGGTTCCCTGTTGTGGGAGTATGTCCGCCGTCGTGCTAGGTTGGACGATCGTATAGTCGAGGCTCTGCGCTCCCGTTATCGTCAGCCCCGCAATGGCTACCGTTTGGTTGTTGCCCACGTTCGGACTGGCAAACGTTGCCGACGCGGCGGTCGAGGCAAGGAATATGGAATCGCCACTGAAAACACCGCTTGGGACAGCGCCGCCTAGGTTCAAGGTTGCTGCCGTCGTACCATCGTAAACCTTATTATTGGCGGTGACCCCCGCAACGGTTATTTGGAGGGGCGTAATGTTCCCCGCCAATACCGGTTGCATCAGTACATAATTCCGTGCCTGCGCTCCCGTAAGCGTCAAACCAGACACTATCACAGCAATGCCGGTGCCCGCGTCCTTGGAGGTGAACGTGCCCAACGCACCGCTGATGTTTAGTGCGACCGCGTCGCCGTTCTGAAGTCCGACCAAAATTCCATTTGCGCAATTCAGGCTTGCCCCAGTGGTCTGGTCATAAGTCTTATTTGCAACTGTTATTCCGGACACCGCCAAAGCGAGAGGCGCCACAGACTCTCCACCCAGCAACGTACTATTGCTGCCGAGGAAATCGCCATTCGATTGATAAACTGCCCGGATAATATCCGCATTGCCTCCAGTGACCTGCAATTGAGCCGACGTCGTGGCAAGAGACCACGTACCGGTATTGCCGCCCGTATTGATCAGAGTGCCCAAGCCCAAATCGCTTCCCGTGGAGGCATCGAAGAATTCTACGCTTCCGCGTGGCGAGCCACTCGCAGCTGTGACTGTGGCCATAAATGTTATCGACTGGCCATAAGTAGAAGAGTTAGCTGATGCCGTAACAGACTGTCGAGGTCCCCATTGCGTTTGGAGAAATGACGGTCAACACCACGTCGTTGCCATCGCCTCCCACATAGCTGACGTAGGCGCTGAGGCCGGAATTAAGGAAATTGGCAATCACTCCATCTTCAGGCAGGCCCACAAACGTACCTGTGACCGGATGGTTCCCTTGATTGTTAACGACGATGAAACGCTGTCCAGCAATGGGCGCCAAGGAACCACTGAGAACCAGGTTCACGCCGGTAAGGTTCACATCACCAATTTCACTCAATTGTTGGTACTGTCCATCGGCAGAGGTTCCGTTGATAACAATCGCCAAATTGGAATTTGAACCGAACTTGAGGCTGGCGGGACTCACGGTAACATCGGTGCCGCTGGTGACGGGTTGAACGGCGCGACCATTTCCGGGTGTGAGTGTGAGCATGCCGCCACCGGTCGTCAAAGATCCAGGATTAAAGAGGACATCGCCTCCCGAGGTCAAATTGACATTGGTCGCATGGAGAGCGACGGTGGCGCTGATGGTGATTGTTCCACTAATGTTGTTGCCAATGTTAAGGGTGCCGGCAGTGATAGACGTTAACTCGGCAGTGGTCAATCCCAGCGATCCTGACACGCCTACCCCGCCAAGGTTAATGAGCATTCCGCTGGTTTGCGGAAGCACGGTAACACTTTGCATTCCTGCATCGATATTACCGCTGGCGAAGGTCATGCCGTCGGCCAGGAGAGTGATGTTGCCGCCGTTGACTGAGGTAGTCACCGAACCGTTGATGTTAAGAGCGAAGTCGGTTCCAGTGGGCGTCGAACCGCTAATCTGCACATCTCCGCCGCTTGAAGTGACTTTTCCTGACAAGCCCACTCCATAGTTCGCGATCCCAGTGGTTGCCCCCCCGGTCCCCTTTATCGTAACACTGCCCATGCCTCCGGCTGATATTGTCCCCCCGCTACCCACGACGACTCCCACATTACTAACGCCGGCACCAGACCCGCCCCCAAGGCCCATTACAAAAACATTGCCCCCGCTCGAAGTGACCGTGCCGTTCTTACCCCCGATTGCTCTGTTGAAATCCTGAATCCAACCCGCAGCTGCGGTATCTAACTATGTACTATGACTACTCAAACCACACGACCTATGACCAAGTCGCCCCGTGCCGTGGCTCGGGCGGCGTACCGCCTGGCCAAGGAAGCCATGCCGGAATATTCCTCGAAGTTCTCCAGGACCGATTTCACCCAGCATCAATTGTTTGCCTTGCTCGTTCTCAAAACGTTTTGCAAGACCGATTACCGCGGTCTCGTCTTCCTGCTCAAGGATTTTCGCGAACTCCGCGAGGACCTCGATTTGAAGGAAGACAAACTCCCGCACTACTCCACACTCTGCAAGGCCGCCTCGCGGCTGTTAAAAAAGGGGAGGCGTTTTTCCTTAACGTCTGTGCCACGGTGCTGCACTCAAGAGTGCGGCCTGATCGGCGAGCAACCCCAGGCCGCCGTCGATGCCACCGGCATGGATACCCAGCACGCCTCACGCTATTACTTCACTCACGTGCGCCGGTAAGGATCAGTCTGCTCGTTCGTGGACCAAGTTGACGGTGGTCTGCGACACCGGTAGCCATTTCTTCACTTCTGCCACCGTTAGCATCGGCCCCAGTAATGACTCGCCGGAGTTTAGGCCGGCAATGCAGCAATCCAGCTTTTGCGTCCATTGGGACACGGTGCTGGGGGATGCCGCTTATGACAGCGAGGCCAACCACAGCCTCTGCCGTCAGGATCTGGGCATCCGCTCGACGGTCATTCCCATCAATCGCCGCAACCAAGGCCGGCGTTGGCCCCAGAGCAAGTATCGCCGACAGATGAAACGCCGCTTCCATCGCCGCAAGTATGGTCAGCGCTGGCAAGCCGAAAGCGCGTTCTCGCGTCACAAACGCCTGCTCGGCCCTGCCCTGCGCGGGCGATCCGATCCATCCCGTGCCAACGAATGTCGTCTTCGAGTCCTAACCCACAACCTCATGCTATTAGCAGCTGAAAATTCAAGCTAAGGATTTCAACAGAGCAACCCCCGATATTAACGCCCCACTCTGTGTTGCCGCTGCCATTGCCGGCCGTGCCCTCAACGTATACATTGCCGTGGCCTCCGGCCGTCACCAGGCCTCCCAGATTGACGCCTATATCACCGCTGCTTACTGCATTACCCCCACCGTGTCCCACGATATGTACATCACCGCCGTTGGACGCAACCACCGTGCCAACAGTTGATATCGCAACTCCGTTATTATTGGAATCAGCTGCGCCACCGGTCCCTTCAATCGAAATGTTACCGCCACCGCCGGCAACGATTTGGGAATAATCACCCATGGCGACACCGGTGTTCGCTCCGTTATTCAAACTTAGAAAGAATGCGGCAGGGCCGCCAATTCCAGTTACGACAATATCGCCGCCGGCGGACCGAATCGCTGACGTGTCGCCGGCATTACCAGTCAGAAAAACCCCGATGCCGGTTCCCACAGGGGCTTGCCCCACCACGCTCACATTACTCGAACCACTCCCCAAGATCGAGCCGCCTGAATATAAGGAAACCCCTCCCCGCCCGTTTACGTGGATGTTCCCACCACTCGAACTAATCGCCGAGTTGTGGCCAACTACCAGGACCCCGAAAACGCCAAGACCACCATCCCCAGTTCCATTAACAATTACCGTGTTGGTACCGCCCGAAATCAGACCGCCATTCTCGATACGCACTCCCTCGCTTGTGCCGCGAGCTTGGACAGTCACCAGGCCCGTAAGGCTGGTAATCCTGGCATTGTTGATCTTTACCCCTGTGTAACTGCCGTTTACCGACAGGGGTTGTAAGTTTGCCCCAATTGTCAAATTTCCCGAGGTACTTGACAGGCTAGCGCCACTGTTAAATATAACGTTCGCCGTAGTGGAGGCCGAAAGGTTATAGGCGCCGAAACTGGAATTTCCGTTAAAGGAAAGGAGTCCTGCGTAAGGATTTGTCATTCCGACGTTAAAATTGTTGGCATACGCATTCGGGCCGCTATCATTGAACGTGACGGTCGAGTTTGCCGCCGCGTCAACAATACTGATGCCTGTAACGTACTGCGCTAACCCCGCACCGGTAAGTGTCAAGGTTGTCGTGCCAAAGCCCGTAAACGCAGCGCTTTGGTTGGCGGGATCAACAGCACTTTGCGAAACGAAGGGCTGATTCGATGTAAAGGTAT
Source organism: uncultured Planctomycetota bacterium (assembly GCA_963848825.1). GTDB lineage: Bacteria > Planctomycetota > Planctomycetia > Gemmatales > Gemmataceae > CAVVSQ01. The sequence continues at coordinate 209,664 of CAWKFA010000014.1, forward strand.
AGCTGGCACCATTGGAAGTGACGGCAATGTTCTGGCCTATAGCCACGGTGACCGTCAAGAGCCCGGTCCCTCCATCGCTCACTGTGGCCGGCATGGGTGAGATGTTTGCGGTTACAGTCGGCGCGATTACCGTATAGTCACTTCCCTGGGGGCCGTCTGTTGTTAATCCCAAGACCGTCACGACGAGGTTGTTGCCCACGTTGGGACCAGCAAACGTCGCGGTTGCGCCGGAAGTCTGGAGCGTGACAATATCGCCATTGATGACCCCGACAGGCGCGGCGTTGGACGTATTCACGGTCGCCTGAGTTGTGCCGTCGTAGATTTTGTTGTTGGCCGTGATCCCCGTCACGCCAATCGCCAAGGGGGTGATGTTGGCTGTGGTCTGAGCCGTAGTATTGAACGTGTAATTACCGGCGTCGGTGCCTGATATTGTTATTCCGCTGACGTTGACTGCAATGTTCGAACCGACCCTGTTATTAGCAAAGGCGGCGCTGGCATAGCTGGCCGCGAATTTGTCGCCACTGAAACGATTGTCGGCAAGCACCACCGTGGCCGTCGTGTTTTGGTTATACACCCTGTTCACGCCGGTTGCGGTAATTGACAACACAGCCGGCGTAATATTGCCGACCGCCGACGACGGCCGCACTGTGTAATCGTTCGCTTGTGCACCGGTGAGTGTAAACCCGGTTACTGTGGCAAGTACGTTCGTGCCGGCATTCTTGGCTCCAAAAGCCCCGGTGACCCCGTTGGCCACCAAGCTTATGTTGTCTCCCGCAAAAATGGTACCACCCAGAGTGGCATTGCTGACGTTGAAGGTAGCCGCAGTCGTAGTGTCATACACTTTGGTGTTGGCCGTGACCCCATTCACGAAAATCGTCTGGGGCCCAATGCCGGCTGTAAAGGTTACAGGCTGGGTAAGCGTATAGTTCGCGGCCTGCGCACCGCCCAGTGTCAAGCCCGACATCGTTACCGAATAAGTGCCAACATCTTTACTTGGAAATGCCCCCACGCCACCCGTGGTCACCAGCGTCACATTATCCCCTGAAACCAAAGGCAAAAAATGAACCTGAAAAGTATTAATCGTCACCTTGGTTGTGTTGTCGTAGGTTTTGTTCGCGATAATGTTAGTAAGGGTCAACGCCTTCGGTGTGATCTTCGCTGTTAGGGCCGCTTGATTCAAACTTGCCGCGTAATTGAGCCCCTGGAGGCCCCCGAGCGTGATGCCCGTCACTGAGATCGCAATGCCATTGCCAACATTCTTGCTGGCGAACACCCCGGTAGCACTCGTTACAGTGACGCTGTCCCCGGGCAGTAGCCCCGTGATTACCGCCCCGACGACATTTAAGGTTGCCGCCGTTGTCCCATCATAGACCTTGTCAATGGCGGAAATGCCCGAAACATTGACCGCCACCTGTGTGATAAGCCCAGTCGTGTCCGCGACCTTGGTTACATTGTAGTTGGCGCCGTTATTCGCATCATTAATTGTGTAGGCACTGACACTCAGAGTTTTGTTTTGTGCTGCATTTTGACTGTTGTACACTTCTACCAGGCCAGAAACAGTATCCGTGCCGATCAGCCCGGATACGGTCGGAACGGCTGTCGCACTCGTCGTGGCATCATAGACCTTTGTGTTTGACCTCGCCGTAATTGTGAGTGAAGCCTGATTTATGATTCCTGTCGTTGCGGAGATCGTGGTAATAAGGTAATTCTTACCGCCGTTTCCATCAATGATCGTGTAAGCGCTCACCGACAGAGTTTTTGCCGAACCGGCATTACGGCTGCTGTAGGCTTCCGCCAGGCCCGCAACGCCGTCACCGAGCACCAGGCCTGTCACGATCGGGGTGAGTGCAGCGCTCGTGGTACCATCATAGGTCCTGGTGTTGGCTCGCGCCGATACTGTCAGGGCCTTGGGCATGATGGTCTCACCGCCGGCCAAAGTTGCTGAACTGTTTCCGAAAGTATTGAGATCGGATGCCGTGTAAACGGCTGTAATTGTGTGAACAGGCGCGCTTGTAACCAGAAATGTCCTGGGCAACGAGGTCAGGCTGAAAGTGGCGGTAACACCGCTGGAACTAACAAATGTCGCGGCGCCAAAATCGTGGTTGCCATTATCAAAGAGCTCAACGCTGCCCGTCGGTATCGTGGAGCCGGTGGCAGCCGTTACGGTGATCGTGAAGGTGACCGGTGTGCCATACACTACCGAGTTTTGCGACGTACTCACGGTGGTAACTGTTAATACTCCGGTTGCGATAAATCCATTGTTATTGCCGGCAACTGTCACCGCATAGTTATTCCCCCCGTTGCCATCATTAATCGTGTAGGCACTTACGGATAGGGGAATACTCGAACCCGGGCCTATATTGCTATACATTTCAGCCAAACCCGTCACTGTGTCCCCACCCTGGAGACCACTGACTGTGGGGACCGCCGTCGCTGTCGTTGTATTGTCGAAATTCTTGCTGTTGGCTACCGCCGTGATGGTTAAAGCGGCCTGGTTGATAACGCCCGTGGCGTCGGCGACCAAAGTCACCGCATAGTTGTTGCCGCCATTGCCGTCGTTTACCGTGTAGGCGCTGACGCTGAGCGTTTTGGAGGTAGTGGCATTCTTGTCGGCATAAACTTCGGCGGCAGTCAGAGTGTCGGAGCCCCAAAGGCCAGCTGCTGTCGGTATGGCAGCCGCCGTTGCGCTGGCGTCGTAAGTCTTGGTGTTGCTGGTAGCTTTTATTGTCAAGGCTGCTCGATTGATGAGCCCGGTAGTATTGGTAATCGTGGTGACCGTGTAGTCGTGGCCGCCATTGCCGTCAAGAATCGTGTAAGCGCTCACGGAAAGGACTTTGGCGGCACCGGCGTTGGCATTGCCGTAAGACTCCGCGAGTGCGGTGACCGAATCAGCGCCCAGCAAATTGCCAACGATTGGTATGGCCGCGGCGGTCGTCGTTCCTTCGAAGGTTTTCGTGTTAGTCTGCGCCGTGAGCGTCAAGGGCGCCGGGACGATGAGCCCCGGGCTGACAATCGTGGCCACGGTGTAGTTGTTGCCGCCATTGCCGTCGTTGACCGTATAGGCGCTGACACTCAGAGATTTTGCCGTTCCCGCATGGCGATCAGCATAGACTTCGGCGAGGCCCGAAACCGTGTCGGTACCCTGTAGGCCAGACACCGTTGGGACGGCCGCGGCGCTCGTCGTGTAATCGTAGGTTTTCGCGTTGGTTGTCGCGTAAATCGTCAACAATTGCGGCGTCACCGTCTCACCGCCCGCCAGTGTCGCGGAGCTGCCCAGCGTATTGCTTGTAGGCGTATACACGGCCCGGATGGTGTCGGCATTGGCCCCGGTGACGTGAAGCTGTGTCGACGCAGTCGCACGGGACCAGGTCGAAGTGGTGCTGCCGCTGTTTGTTAGCACGCCGGCACCCAAGTCCACGCCGGTTGTGTCATCGAAGAATTCGACGGCTCCCGTGGGCGCAGCGCCACTCGCACTCACCGATGCCGTGAAGGTAATTTTTTGACCATACGTTGCGGTGTTCGCCGACGAGCTCAAGGTGGTGAACGAGGGAACGGGCGATCCCACCGTCATGAGCACATTATTACGGTTGCCTCCGTTATAGCCTATGACGGCGTTCACGCCCGATCCAAGCACATTGGCGATAACCGCGCCATCTGATAGACCGTTGAACGATCCGACGATCGGCTGGAGCCCCAGGTTGTTCACAATGGTAAAAGCTTGCCCATTGCCAAGAGCGCCGGCGCCACCCAGAAGCAAGGCCGCTCCGTTCAATGCGGCAGTACCCCCGGCAAGAACCGTAAGCTGCGAGTAGGAGTTCGAGTCGTTTAACACAACAGCGAAGCTTGAACCAGGCTGCATCGTAAGCGCGCTAACGGCCAACCTACTGACGGTGGTGGTCGAACCCAAAGAACCGCCGCTTTGCACGAGCACGGGGCCAGCGCTGCCGACACCCTGAAGCGTTTGGCCGGTTTTTATTGTGACCCCCTGCGGTAACGACGCATTATCGATCAGGCTGCTGGCGCTGAAGGTGGCTCCTACAAGTTGGAAGGTGGAGGGCCCGGCGAGGGTGATCGAGGCAGTGCCAGCATTCAAATTGGCCGAAGCAATATTTCCCAATGCATTTAGAAACTGGCTACCGTTCGTTGCCGTCGTGTCGGTGGTCAGGTTCATTGTGGCAGCCAGTTCCAGGGGCTGGCTGGTGCCCAACCCTCCGCCACTGGTAAGAATGAGCGTTGCAGCATTGGCGATCTCAGCGACGTTGTTGGGAGCGGACAGTGCCTGAATGCCTCCCGTGCCGGCAGTCAGGCTGACGGAACCTCCATTGCCGCTGAGGGCGCTGCCGCTGCCGGCGCCGTCGTCAAGGATGATGGCGCCAGGGCCGCTTGCGGATTCCAGAGCCACCAGTGACGCACCGGCAGTATTCACGGGACTGGCCGTGCTGAAGGTGATGTTTCCCGCTTGAGCGGTATCACCGAAGGTGATCGTACCCGTGGGTGCGGTGACAATCGTGGCCAGTTCGGCGCTCGTGAGATTGATGCCCGCGACTGCGGAATCGTTGGTGCCGCCGATGCTCATCGGCTGGGACGGCAGTGACGAACGAATGGTTACGGAAGTGGCCAGGGGCGTGTTCAGGAAAAACTTGCTGACGGTGTTGCTGCCGAAGTTTGAGACATAAAGATCGCCGCTGCTGTCAAATGCCATGGAAAGCGGTTCGACCAATGTTCCGAGCAGGATTTGGGTGGGCGTCGTACCTCCCGGCGCGTACTTATAGATGGCCCCTCCGTAAAAAAACGAGGCGTAAAGGTTTCCCTGGCTGTCGAAAATCAAATCGGAAGGGCCATTTAAGCCGCTGAGTGTGGCGCCGGGCGTGGTAGCGCCGGAGCGAACTTCAGGATCGTCGAGCCATAGCCATTGCCGACGAAAAGATTGCCGCTACTATCAAAGGCCAGGGTCGTGGGTCCCGAGATCCCACTGGTAAGCGTCGAAGTAGGCGTTGTACTCCCCGGGGTAAATATGCTTACTGTCGATGCGTCCCGATTGGCTACATAAAGATTTCCATGACTATCAAATGCCATGGCATCGGGCGCCATCAAGCCGGTTAATATCTTGGTGGGACTGAGGCCCCCCGGAGCGTACACGCTGACCGTATTGTTGATATCGTCGGCCACATAAAGATTACCGGTACTGTCGAATTCCAGCGCCGCGGGGTTTTTTAATCCCGTGAGCGTTGCGCTGGGCGACGTGGCACCTGGGTTGAACACACTGACCGTATCGGAGCTAGCGACGTAAAGCTTGCCGTCAGGGCCGAATGTTAGTACCTGGGGAAATAAATTACCGCCGGTACTCGCGTCCGTGAGTGTCCTCGTCGGTACAGAGCTGCCGGGAGCGAACTCACTCACCGTGCCATTCCGCAGATTTGCCACATAAAGGTTGCCGGCGCTGTCGAAGGCAATGGTTCCCGGAACTTCAAGCCCGGTCAAGGTTGCCCCCTGAATATGCCTGCCGTCGCCCACGTTGGCCGTGGGCGCAATTGCCAGGTTGGCGCCGCGAAGATTAATTGTGGGGGCATAGACGTAAGCGCTGGCTCCAATTGTGAGCGTGCCGATGCCGTCGTCGCCACTGCCGGACCAAGTCAAATCAGCCGCCAGCGAAACGGTGCCCCCAAAACTGGCTATAGTGCTGTAACCGTTCACTGTCAGGTTGCCGCTGGCATTGACCTTGATGGGAGAGGTCGGGGACACGGCGACTGAATACAGCGCCAAGTTTCCGAGGCCCTCCAGGTAGACGCCGGTGGGTAAGTAAGTGGCTCCGTACTGCGAGCCGACAGAAACGGCGGGCGCATTGCCATTGTTATCCGCGAATTGGATGGGGTTAGTGGGTGTGCCGACACTGCCGTTGGTAGAAAGGCCGGCGCTGTAAACGTTAGCAATATCGGCGGTGTCGTTTCTCGCGCTGGCCGAGGTAATGCCCCCGATGCCGGCCGTTAGCGAGAGGTAGCCGCCGTTGCCCACGAAGGCTGGGGCGCTACCGTTACCGTCGTCAAAAACGATCGCGCCCGGCCCCGTTGCCGATTGCGATATCATTACTTGCCCGACAGGGGTGGCGGCAAAAGTCGCCGCGGCAATGGTGACATTACCCGTTTGATCGCTGTCACCAAAAGTTACGGTTCCGGAATTCGTGCTGATACGCGCTAATTCGGCGTTCGTAAGGTTAATGCCCGCGACCGTCGCATTGTTTGCACCACCCAAATGAATCGGCCGCGATTCCACGGACGAGGAGAAGGACACCGTGCTTGTTGTCACGAGGACCGCCTGCCTTGGGAAGGTTACGATCGTGGAATTGGCTGACCCATAAAGGACGCCAGCGCTACTGAAAGCCAGGCTTTGTGGTGTCGTGTTACCGTTGTAATACACAGCAGCAACGTTGGTTTGGCTGAAAACCTCTATAATCTTGCTACCAGTCACTACAAAAAGGTTCCCGCTGCTATCAAACGCCAGCGCACAGGGTTATTGTCCTGCCCGAGCGTATGGCTGTCGACGACAGTCGAAAGCACTCCGGACGGTGTAACTTTGACGACGGCGCTGGGATGTTTTTTACCGCTATCCTCTGGTTCGGAGATGTACATATTTCCGCTTTGGTCAAAAGCGAGCCCACTTATGTTTAAAATGCCGGCGCTTCTGTCTACAGAGGTGGAAATGACCCCTGCCGGCGTCAGCTTGTCTACAATGGCGTAGGCAAAGTCGTTTGTATAACTGGAAAAATACAAGTTTCCAACGTTATCCAAGGCAAGCGCCCCTGACGCGTAAATGTCTGTAACCAAGGGGTTGACCACGCCGCCCGGCGAGACCTTGCTAACAGTATGGTGGTAGGAATTCAGAACGTAAACATTGCCACTACTATCGACGACGAGGCTGCTCGGGAACTTTAAGGCAGGCCCGTAGGCGACAAAAGTCGAAATGGCGCCGGCGGGCGTGATCTTGCTGATGGTACTGCTTCCGCCATTGGCTACATATAGAACGCCACTGCTGTCGAAAGCGATACCCCGCGTACCGGCAAGGTCGGTGTTGCCGGCAAATGTCGACACCGTGCCGGCAGGCGTTGCCTGCAAGATCATGGAATCGATGGAGTTGGCGAAGTAAAGATTCCCATCGCTGCCAAAAGCCAGGCCGTCGGGGTACGTTGGATCTGTTGTGGGGGTGGTAAAGGTGGAGGCCGTGCCGGTTGGCGTAATCTTTTTGATCGTATTCGGATATTGCTCGGATACGAAGAGGTTACCGCTACTATCGAAGGCCAGGCCTTGTGGTGCTGTAACACCCGTGGAGCCGACAAAAGTGCTCACCTGTCCGGCGGGCGTTACCTTTGTAATGGTATTTCCAAGCAGATTCGCGACGAAAAGATTGCCACTTTTATCAAACGCCAGGCCGTTGGGAGACTTGAGCCCATGCGTGGAGTCAACAAAACTCGAAACGGCGGCGGTCGGCGTGATCGCGCTGATCGTGTTTGCGCCTGAGTTCGCGACGTAAAGATTGCCGCTACCATCAAAAACGACTCCAGCCGGCGAAGAAAGCCCGCCTGTTTTGTCGACAAAAACACTTGCCTGGCCACTCGGCGTAATAACACAGATCGTGTTGTTGTTCGTATTGGACACATAGAGGTTACCGTTGTTGCCGAATGCCAGGCCATTTGGGCCGGAAAGAAGAGGGCTGCTGCAAAAAATACTTTTGGCGCCGCCAGGCGTGATCTTGCTGATCGTACTGGTTCCCTGATTGGCTACATAAAGATTGCCACTGCTATCGAAGGCGATACCCTGGGGGGAACTCAAATATATTGTGCTGGCCACGAATGTACTGGCTACTCGCTCACCGGCGGCAGCACTGCCCACGGTAGCCGTCGGTGCTATGTTCACGTCCGCGCCGCGCGTGGCAATGCTGGTGCCGTAGACGCTGGCGCCATCGCCAATGGTCAACGTGCCCAAACCATCGTCCCCGGTGCCCGGCGGCGTGAGGTCAGCATTCAGAGTAAGAGAGCCATACGTGCTGACGACGGCCACTCCGGCGCCGATGTTAACATCACCTGTCGCCTGTAAGTTCACTGGACCGTTGTTGCTGGTCAGGTCCGCACCCACGTTGAGGGCTGCGTTGCTTCCGCCGACAATGACATTGATTTTCCCAGTCCCCGAAATAGGTGCACTCTGCGTGAGGGATGTCGACGTGACGAGATTAAGATCGCCGATAAAGGCTGAAGCCGCCTGCGCAAAACTAACGGTCGCGATCGTGCCGTCGTTGACCGTCGTCGTTACAAACGTTCCGCCCAGGAAGTTGACACTCTGTCCCGCACCGGTGCCGGAAATCGTGATCGCCGCGAAATCACCGAACAAGGGCGCACTTTCGACGGCCGTTTGACTCCCCGCCCCTCCGGTAACCGCGAATTTAGCGGTATTGTCCGTGATCGTTTGTCCCGCGCTCACTTCCGCAATGACCAGGCTGCCATTAACTGTACTGAGGTTAACCGTGTCGTTGCCCGCGACCAGTATCTGTAACCCGCTGCCGAGGATATTAAGCGAGGCACTGGGGTTGATGCGATCTTCGAGTGATTCCAGAGCGAGCAAAGATGGCCTCTTGCCGCGCCGTACGACCGGGCGTTGGCGAGGCCGGCGTAACCTCTGCTGAAAGGCTCGTAACCAGAGTTGCAACATCGGCGGCATTACCTTCAAAGTTCCGTGGTTTACCCACAAGGCTGAATTATAACCAAGCCTCTGCGACAGCGGAAAGGAAAGATCTGGTAAATGCCCCTTTGGCTAAAAATCAGTAGAACTACGGATAGCGCTGCTCCGGCGAACCGTGGCTGACGGCGGGCCACTTCGGTGCAATGGCAGCCACCCGCACCGCTGCTTGCGGCCGGTATCACTTGCACATCCACACGCAACAAGTAGATAATGTGCTCCCAGGCTGGTTCTACGAGGCGGCCGCAGGCAAAGAGGGCGTGGACGCGCTGCTTTCAGCACGCCAACGCACGGGTATACTCCCGCCGAAATGCGGGACGACCAAGGATAGACCGACGATGAACCCCGCGAAGACCGGCATCTCCCGCCTGCTGATTGCGTCTGCGATCGATGCGGACGTCTACCGCCGCCTCCTGGAATCTCCTGAAGAAACGTTTGACGAATTTGACCTTGCCGACGAGGACCGGGAGTTGCTGCGCCATCCCGATCACCGGCTGCTGCGCGTGCTCGGGGCGGCACTGGCGGAGGAAAACGCGTCAGCCTCCGCCGCGGCCAGCGTCGCAACGATGGCAGCGCCGCCCGCCGTGGCGGAGCGACGCGGCGCGTCGCCGGAATGCCCACGGCGAGCGCACCGCTGCCGGACATGTCGCTGGTGCTCACGCTGGTGCCCTGCGCGCTCTACGACGGGGGAGAACTGCAGCAAGTTCGCATACGCCGCCTGGGTGAGCCCGCTGCCCGAAGGTGCCGACCCGGAGGCACTGCCGCCGCCGCCGGGCACTGTGCTCCCCGGCAAGCCGCTGCCGCCGCTGCGTGCCGTGGTGCGGGTTTCGGCGATTCAGATGCAGGATGCCGCGGGCAATCCGCTGGTCGGGCTGAGCGCCTCGCTGCTGCAGAGCACGAACATGTCGGCACCGCCGCCGCCCGAAGCCGCCGGCAATCCGGCCGCGATCGGCCGCGACCTTTCCGCTGCCGAAGGTTCAAGCCGCCATCGCCGCCGTGCGCTGCGCCTCCGCGGGTGCCCGTTACGGCAAGCTCATCGAGCTTCTGCGCGTGCTCCATCCGGAGGGCACATCATGAGCGCGCCACAGATGCCCTGCCGCCCGCACGCCGCACATCTACATTGCCGGCCTGGGCCTGCAGACCGTGACGCAAATCACGCGCGAGGTGCAGGACGCCTGCCGCCGGTCGGCGGAAATCCTGTACGCTGGACACCGGCATCGCCACGCGCACGTTTCTGGAGACGCTGTGCCCGCGCGTCACGCCGCTGTTTGACGAAAGCTACGCCCGCGATGCGTCGCGCGTTTCGGCTTATCACCACATGGCGGCGCGCGTCGTTGAGGCGGCGCTGGATCATCCGCCGGTGACGTTTGCACTCCACGGCCATCCGCTGGTGGCGGCGCTGCCGCCGTTTCTGGTGCTGGAGCTCGCGGCGGCGCTGGATCTCCGCGTGACCATTCTGCCGGGCGTCTCGGCGCTGGATGTGCTGCTGGCGGACCTGCGGCTCGACCCGGTGGTCCACGGCATCCAGATGTACGAAGCCACAGATGTGTTGCTGCGCCGGCGGCCGCTGCAGAGCGATGTGCCGGCGATTCTGTGGCAAATCGGGCCGATTGAGACGTGCCTGCACAGCCAGGCGGTGTCGCTGCCGGGGCGATTTGCAGCGGCTGATTGCGCATCTGCGGCAATTTTATCCGGCGCGGCATGAGGTGGTGGCGATTCACTGCAGCCCGCACCCGATTGTGCCAGCGACGATTTTGCGGTTTGCGCTGGAGGACATGGGCGGGCATGCGGCGGAGATTCATGGCGGGTTCACGCTGTACGTGCCGCCGGCGGGGGCGCGGGCGGTGTTGGATGGGGAGTTGGTGGGGAAGTTGTATAGCGTGGAGCACTTGCGGAGCGTGACGAGGGCGTGAAGCAGACAGTTACACAGGGAGTTTCGCCATGAAAATACTTCTCTTTACCCTGTTTGCAATTGCGCTTGCCACGGCAGCGCCGGCGGCTCAACCGGTCGAGGCTCCCGATATCCTGATCGCCGATTTCGAAGGCGAGACCTACGGGAGTTGGAAAACGACCGGCGAAGCTTTCGGCCCCGGTCCTGCCCGAGGCACTTTGCCAAATCAGATGCGTGTCGAAGGTTTCAAGGGCCAAGGCCTGGTGAACTCCTTTTACAAAGGGGACGGCAGTATCGGAACGCTCACGTCGCCTGCGTTCAAGATCGAGCGAAAGTTCATCACCTTTCTCATCGGCGGTGGCAAGGACCGGGAGAAGCTCTGCATCAATCTCCTCATCGATGGCAAGGTTGTGCGCATCTTCGACTGGCCCAAACGACAAGCCCGGCGGTAGTGAAGCCCTGGCACCGGATGCCTGGGATGTCGGTGAACTGGTCGGCAAGTCCGCCGCAATTCAGATCGTGGACCTGGCCAAGGGCGGGTGGGGCCATATTAACGTCGACCACATCGTGCAAACGGATCGCAAAGCGGCACTCTATCTGATCGATGCGACACGCGCGATCAAAATCGAAAAGCGCTATCTGCATCTGCCCATCAAGAATGGCGCAACCAAACGGGAAGTCACCTTTCTCATTGATGGTCGCGTCGAGGTAAAGAACGACATCGAACTGGCCGACGCCGCTCCGGACTGGTGGGCTTTCCTGGAAATGAGTGCCTGGCAAGGCAAGACCATCACGATCCAGGTGGACAAACTGGGGGAAGATTCCAAGGCACTGAGCGCCATTGAACAAAGCGATTCCATCAAGAATGCGGAAAATCTCTATCGCGAGCCACTGCGTGGTCAGTTCCACTTCTCCTCTCGACGGGGCTGGAATAACGACCCGAATGGGCTGGTCTTTTTTAACGGCGAGTATCACCTTTTCTATCAGCACAATCCTTACGGTTGGGCCTGGGGCAACATGCACTGGGGGCAGGCCGTCAGCCGGGACATGGTGCACTGGGAAGAGCTGGGCGACAAGCTCGCCCCGGATACCCTCGGCGCCATGTATAGTGGTAGCGCAGTCGTGGATTGGGACAACACCAGTGGCTTCGGTCAGAAGGGCAAAGCGCCGCTCGTTCTCATCTACACCGCGGCGGGCAATCCCACCACGCAGTGCATCGCCTATAGCACGGATGGCCGTAACTTCACCAAATACCAGAATAATCCCGTCCTGAAGCAAATCACCAGCGGCAATCGTGACCCGAAAGTATTCTGGCACGCAGCCACGAAAAAGTGGGTGATGGTGCTCTATGTTGGTTTGAACCAGGCCCATACGATTCACTTTTTCACCTCACCCAACCTGCGAGAATGGACCCTGGCCAGCGTGACGGCTGCGGGCACCAAGAGCAAGGATCGCTTCCTCTACGAATGCCCCGATTTCTTCGAATTGCCTGTGGATGGCGACACGCAACAGAAAAAATGGGTTCTGCTTGGGGCCAACACGGAATATGCGCTGGGCACATTCGACGGCACCACCTTCAAGCCGGAACAGTCGAAAATCCCCGGCCATCAGGGGCGAGGTTTCTACGCACCGCAGACCTTCAGCGATATTCCCGATAAAGACGGCCGTCGCATTCAGATCGGCTGGTTTCAGTCGCCGACGCCAGGGATGCCGTTCAATCAGTCGATGTCTCTTCCCCTGGAGTTGAAACTCACCGCGACAAAAGACGGCCCGCGCCTGACCTGGACCCCCGTCAAGGAACTCGCATCGTTGCGGGCCAAATCACACCGATTCGACGAAATGACGCTCGAACCCAACAGCGCCAATCCCTTCGCCGGTCTCAAGGCCGAACTCGTGGAACTGCAAGCCGAATTCCAACCCGGCAACAGGAGCGAAATAGCGTTCACCGTTCGCGGCGCCACTATCGTTTACGACGCGAAGAAACAAGAACTGGTTGTGAACAACGTTCGCGCTGCCGCTCCGATGCGTGATGGAAAACAGCAACTGACAATCTTCTGCGACCGCACCGGCCTGGAAATCTTCGCCAGCAACGGCCTGGCCTACCTTCCGCTGCCATTCCTGCCCAAAGCCGATGATTTACTACTCAAACTGCAAGCGACAGCCGGCAATGTGAAGTTCACCCGACTTCAGGTTCACGAACTGAAGTCCGCATGGCCGACGAAGTGATCTGCGTTCGCTTCAGGGAGATGCGCTTCCCCATTCGTTCTCCCAGTAAACATCGAACTCGTCGAGGGCATTGGCGGCGGAGGCAGCAACGGGAATTTTTGAGCCGTTGAAAAGAAAGGTTTCGTCGACAATCTATGTAGCGGTGATCCATGCCATCTTGTCGACCGGACCATCTTTCGAGGGCAGGCATCTTCCGGGCGGGCGCGGCGAGCAATGTCCTCGGAAAACCTACATGCCCGGGTCACTATACTTTCGGGCCGCCCGCTCGCCGACGCATAAGAAGCCGTACAGCCAAGGCAACTGACACGGTAATTATTAGACCGAGGAGCAAAATTACCGAAAGGTGTCCTCTCGATCCGGGTAATGGCGACAGGTTCGCCGGCGGATTGGCCACCACGTCTACCCGTTCCAAGTTCATGCGGATACGCAAATCGGTGACGCGAACGTCCAGTGAGGCCTCGGGGCTGCCGGTGGAAGCGACGATACGGACGTTTTTCAAATCCGCATCACTGAATTGGTACTCACGCAAGAGAGTGAAAGCGGCGTTGGCGTCTTCGGACACCCAAAAGGAAAGTAAGTCGCCCCGCCGAACCAGACGGAGGAGGCATTTTTTTGCCGACGTCGGAAATGACTTATTTCGCTTGTCCAGTTTTTTTGAGAATTGGTTCCATTGAGACGAGAACAGAATATATTGCCTACCATCCTCCTTGCGTACCGCACGGGTGAACTTGACGGCATTTTCTCCGTTCGCGTCGAAGCCAGCAATCAAGGCCAAACGCGTACCGAAATCCCCTGCGTCCAGCGCTTCGGGTTCGTGCAATAGGTCGAAATGCACCGTTATTTCAAAATTCCCCTTCACGGTAAGACCCGTTGCCAATCCTGTGGGCTTATCCTTTGGATGATTGCCAGGCAAGGAAATGCGTAATCCGCCAGGTTCAAACCGCACGCAATCATTCGCGTTTGGTCCGATGAACTCCAAGTCCTTGCTATTCTCCGGTTCGCCCTTGAATGATTGATAATATTCGCGAGGAACTTCAGGCGGATCTACTTGAGCAGCCACCGCTATTGATGCGCTCGGGCAGCCAGCAATCCATGGTGTAACGCCAAAGCCCACGGCAGCCAAGAATAAGAATAAGTGGCCGTACAGAACCGTTGTCTGCCCAGGCCGATCTGAAAATCTAGGTGCGCGACCAGCCGTGTTGGGAAGAGGTATTACCTTGGAATCGCGGCATACTTTCTGGATATCGTCTACCTTTACCATTCGAAATCTGGTTTTCATTGTAATTCTCCTGTTGCGCCGCCGATCAAGCGCATGCTATTTTAGCCACTCAACTAAGCCGGGCGGCTCGATTCCCGCCGCCTGGGCCGTGCTAACACCATTCGATTAGGGCACACGGAAAAGTGTGCCGTTGGCATCGACGATCAGGGCACCGCTTTATGCCCATGGGAAAAGCGGCGACAGGATTGGCGAACTGCTCGATCCACTCCTCTTTCAAGCTATCCCAGATTGATGCTGGCTCAGCACTCACTTGCCGCGGATCGAGGCTGCCCTGGATGCCGAAAACGGTTTTCCATGTTCTCAACTCTACCGGCAGCGAACACTCCCACGCGTTCGGCCCCAAGCCAACCTGCATCGTGAAAAGACGCCCGTCCTTCGAGGTCCAGCGCACCACGAGATTATTCTGTTCAATGAAACCATGCACAGGTGACTGAAGGAGCGTGCTGCGCGTCGGATTCTCGGGACCAGCAGGGAGAGCAACTTCAGCGACCAATTGTTGAGCACGAAAGAGCTTCGCCTCATTTTCAAAGAAAAGCAGGCAGAACGGCACGTCCGGTTCGTGAGGCAGAGCTCCGACAATACCTGTTTTCAGTTCCTCCGGACCAACGGGAATACTTTGCCGCCAACTGGGATTATCGATTCGATGGATAGAGCAACCGTCAGGCGAAAGATGTCCGAAAAATGACGCCGCCGAATTACTGGCGCACGCCAACAGCCTGTTGACAACGCCAACTGACGGCACCTGAGTGGTGATCGGCAACGGACCATCTTGAGACAGTACACACCAACACAATCCGCCACCTGGGACGACATCGTCGAGTGCCACCAAATGTTGTTCCTGGGTGTCCGCTAAAAGTCCAACCATTCGGCCCGACTCCGGGCCAAAAGTTTG
This sequence comes from uncultured Planctomycetota bacterium, assembly GCA_963848825.1. Lineage (GTDB taxonomy): Bacteria > Planctomycetota > Planctomycetia > Gemmatales > Gemmataceae > CAVVSQ01. The sequence continues at coordinate 224,675 of CAWKFA010000014.1, forward strand.
GCAGACGCCAGTGGCAATTTGATAACAAAGAGACTGGCACTTTTCAAATCCCAACAACAGCATGCCCGACATCGGCAAGTAACAGACCGAGCGCACAATCCCATGGCCCTGACGACCAAGATTTATCAGTCCTTTACCAGCTGGTCGAACTCTGCCGCGCCGATGCTGCATCGCGAAGTGAGCATCGCTGGCCACGGGCGCGGACCAAGGGGTATTGGCGGGAAAGAAATCCATGACGGCATGCGCGCCCGTGCGGCCGTCTTGCGCATTTTCTCCGCGATGGTCATGAGGCAGCGGTCGTGGGCAACGTCGGCGATTGCCGCCAGGGTCGGCTGATTTGCCAGGCGCGCGAGATCGTTGACAAAGGACACGAGAGCTTCGTTGGTCCAGGGCTGCACACACACCTGAGCGTCGCTGAGGAGTTGCAAAAAGCGGGGTGGATTCGGTTCGCGGGCGTAGTGTTTTGCCAACGCCACGCCACAGGGAGCCGCTGCCACCTTCGGTCGGCTTTGCCAGCCTTGCTCGAACCATTGCAGAGCAAGATCAGGACGACCGGCGCGATCGAAGAGCACCTCCCCCGCCTCGGCGTATTTTTCGCGAGCAGCCAGCTTGTCGGCGCCGCGCCGGAAGTGGGTCAGAGCCCGCTCGGACGCGCCAACCCTTTGTAACAAGTCACCCGCGTTCAGATCGTCGCCCAGCCGTTCGTAGAGTTCCACGGCGCGATCGATCTCGCCCGCGGCACTCCAGGCGCGCGCGGCGGCCGGCAGGTTGCGCAGCACTACTTCGTAAATTTGGGCGGCGTCGGCGTGTAATCCCCCTTGGGAAAGCGCGTGGGCCGCGCTCCCCACGTTGTCGAGCAGCTTCGCGTAAATAAACGCGGCCCGGCGATAGTCGCCTCGCTTCATGGCTTCCTCGGCCTGTTTGCGATATTCCGCTTGCAGCGAATAAAAGATATCGCCGCCAGCAAACCACGCCGACGCAGGCCCATGGCGTCCCGCCAACAAGTTCCGGAGCGAATAAAATAGAGTGTGCACCGGCAACCGAGCATTGACGCCGGGTACCACCGGACGGGACCGTGGCCCACCGAGCGGTAAGGCGCGGCGCAAGGCCTGTTCGATCTTACCGGCGCGAAAATCGCGCAATAGATTCCGCATGGCCGCTTCCTGCTCCCCCATCAATCGTTCGCTGAGCGCGGGGACCGCAGTAAACGCGCGCTGCAGCAGGTTGGCGCCGGCGCCGGCCAGCGCGCCAGGCTCAGCTTTGTCCCAAGCCAAGCCAGACTCTTGCCGACCGCATATGCGGCGTGGCCGGCGATCTTGCTGCCGATGCCGGTGTCACCGCGCGGTTTGGGCGATTCGCTGCCGATGTCTTGACGCCCAGCTTCCAGAATTTCGTCCGCGCCTGGCCGTGGCGCGAGCGACACGATCTCCAGTAACTCCTCCGCCAGCGCCGGCGGCTCCGGCAAGCGCTGCCAGTCCACGACACACGGCGACTTGAGCCGTAACAATTCGTTCAGAGGCAAAGGTTTTTGCAGCACAAATTCCAAAATCCGCCCGCCGGGGAGAAAAATGAGGCCACGCTCACGCACCAAACCCCGTGCCTCATCGTCCAAAAGCGGCGGCAGCAGCGTGGCGTCCACCGGCAGAAAGAGATTATTGGTAAGCTGTCGCAGGCGCACGGCGCCAACCGCGGCCCCATCGCACCGTTGCGGCAACTTGATGAGGAACCCTTCCGCCGTGGCGAACACTTCGGGAAAACACTCCAGACGTAGCGAAGCCAGCAGCTTGAACAAATCTTCGGCCTGCGTGCTCGGCAACAACAGCGCACTCGCCGGTTCCAGGACTTGGCCGGGACAAACAATGAAGGGTATTTTCATTGGGCGCCGCCTCCCGTCACTTTCCGGAGGGCGCTGGCCATGGCTTTGAGAGCGCCGGACGTGTTGGGCCACTGATGTACTTGCCCATGGCCGTGTCGGGTGCCGTCAGGCAGCCAGGCGGACCATGAGTCTCCTCGAGCGTAGAACTGAAAAACCACCTTATGCGCGGCATCAAAAACGTAGACCTGCCCAAGCCGATCCAAAGCGAAGATGGCACCGTCACACTGCAGGGCACCCAACCAAAGCTTGGCATCATCCAGCTTGAAGAATTCGTTTTTTGTCACTTCAATTGGGCTCCGCCGAGCAAAATCCCTAATTCGCGAATTTCGAAACCAATCACTGACAAGGCTCTTCGCGCTCGCCGTTTCCGAGATCACTTCCAACTGGGAGTGCGACCACACGACGAGGTGCCAGCTTCGGCGTCCGCATTTGACAAGCAACGCGCCATGATCTGTGAAGAGACGCACGCCAGCGGCAACTCCCGAGGTCTGGAAGATCACCTGAGGGCGGTCTGTGGCTTGCACTACCAAACGACTCAGACGATGCTCGGAGTATGCCACCATATTGCCGTTATTTGCAAGAACGAAAGAATCCTGTTGAAAGCCCTGGCGCCAGTGAATTTCGCGTAAAAATTGACCGTCCAATCCGCGAAAGAATGCTAACAAGGGTATTGAGTCGCGCCTGGAATAATGCACAACCAGCGTTGACTCAGCGACGTGCACCGATTGTACCGTCCCGCCCGAGAGTACGATGTTGCCGTCTTTGGTCGGCACAAAAGGATGCCAGTACAGGCCACGGTTCTTAACACCAAGGACGCCCATTCCACTGATCGCATATTTTGATTTTCGGATATTTATTGCTTGCAGTTGCCCAAGGGAAGCAGCGGCTTCCAGAACCTGGGAATCAGACCCTAGATTCAAAAAATGCAAAAGCGCTTGTTCGGCGCGCTGATGCGTGGGAGGTTCCGAATCAATGGACGCGGTGGCGTCCATGATTGGCTGCGCCGCTTTTTTGATGTCCGCGTGGACGACAAGCGCACCTGTTGTTAGATCCACGGCCAAAAGCGGCAAATCCTGTCCACGACGATACAACACCACCGCGTGGGCGTTGCGAACATAGGAGATGCCGTTCGCCGACGCCATCGGGCAGGAGGTTCGGTGGACTGAGCACCTACGCTGCGACAGGTCGTAATGTGCCAATAGCGCCATGCCGTCTTGTGAGCCCAGTAATACAAAGCCGGCTGCTACTCCTTTGACTTCATGCCAATCACGCACCGGCTGATTGTCGATTGTCGCTCTGGGCAGGATCTCTAACTTTTTGGTCGCGAGTGTCCAGCAGTAGACAAGTCCCAAATATGATATCGGCGATAAGGTGTTTGCCATGGTAGCAAAATCCAAAGTGGGTAATCTTACCGTGATTTCCCAAGGGAAATGGCCAACAGATCGTCTCCACCGCGCCGGACCATGCCTTTTCGACACGTTCGGGCGGCTCCTCAAGAGGTGTGGCGGACCGCTCGAATTCCACCCGAAAGGAGGCGCAGCGCCACCGGCATTCCCTGCCTGATTTGCGCCAGTTCGGATTCGCCGCGTGCATTGACGGTCAGGGCAAACAAGCGGTCCAGTTTCATAAGCCGTCGTGCCGCCACGCGCACATCTTGCTCGGCGAGACTGAATCGATGGGTAAGTATAAATATGTCGCGTGGCACTGGGCTTGGCCATTCGAGGATGCTTTCGAGCGCCAGGCCCGGATTCGTGGTCATATCACTGGCTTCGAGCGCCTGCCCCAGTCCTTCGTGGGACTCGGCAAGAGGGTTGGCGAATGACTCGGCCAAACTCGTAAACGCCAGTCGCGCCGGTAACGACCTGGCCTCGGCACGCTTCAGCAAAGCCAGCGCCGCCGCGGTCAGCACCAGACGCACGTCGCCCCAGGTGCGTACGCCTTGATCGAGCACGACGACGATCTCCTGTCGGGCGTGCGCGGGCGGTTCCTCACGCTTGAAGAAAAGCAACTCGTTCTCCGTGAAACGGCGAATAAACTCCAGGTCGTCGAGCGCGTGCTGGCTGGGCAACAAGCGTTCCAGGTTGCCGTGCGTTATGACATCGGCGTAGCCTCCCACCGCCAAAGTTTCCGGCGTCTGGCGGCGGGGTGGCACAGCCAGGGCCAATACCATCTGGGGCATATAGCCAGCCGCGCCCGCCAAGCGCGGCCTTTTGAGCAGTTCCTCCAACACGCTGCCGCCTGGCTGCGGCGGTGGTTGCTTGTCGGCGAGCGCCTCGCCTGCGCACGTTACCTTCCCTCGTCCTGAGATCAGCCAGGCCTGGAGTTCATCATCCGACAGTTGCATTAAACCCGCACGAACATGCTGTTCGAATTCGATAAGCGTGTGCGGCGGCTCTTCGCCTGCATTGGCGATGCCGTTAAGCGTGCCCGTAAACCAGTGCACAGGAAAGGCTTTCTCGCGCAAACGCGCGCAGACCAGCGCCATGGCAGGGGGATCCGTCGCGACTGCCAAGGTGTCGCTCAACATACCGGCCAGGGCGCCGCGTTGCGCCAGTTGGCGCCGGTTGCTGCAAAAAGCCCATGCAAACGTTTGAATTCGTGATCGGCTGACTCGACCAGTAACAGAGCCAGCCAATGCACGACCAGGCCAAAGGGCAACGGCGCCCGCCGGGCCGCAAAACCTTCCAAAAACAAGGCGAGGTTGTCACTGGATGCCAGGATGGTCCTGGAAAGTTCCAGGCCATCCTGTTGGTCCGACCAGCGCACTCCGCCCAGGGCCCGGGCATAATCACGCGGCAACGCCAAATACTTCTTGCCGGCCGCATGGACTTCAAGCCATTCCGTCGTCATGCCTGCACCTCCCGCGCCGCCAGGCGCAGAGCGGCAAGGCTTAACGGGGTAAAGTTGTCGGCCCGCACAAGTTCGTAGCGCAGCGCACGAAGCACGAGCAGATCGGTATCTGCCACGCCGACGGCGGCGCGAAGGTCCGTTTCGCTTACATAAGGTTCCGGCCGAAATCCGCTGGGCACCAGCACGCGCTGCCCCCAAAACCGCTCCGCGTCTGGAAACCATGGTAGTTTTTTGCCCAGTACAAAGAGAAGTTCACCGCGCGCCGCGGCCCGGTAATGCTCAAGTACGCAGCCGGGCACGTTTTCCGCCCAGCCCAAAAATGCCAGCAATCGGCATTGCAGCGCCTGCGCGGGCCGAAACGTGTCGTCAGGCACCAGACGCAGGCTAGCCGGTTCCAGTGCAAAGCCGGTAGCCAGTTGCGCCTGCATGGGCGCCGGGAGGACAACTTGAAAGAGCGGCTGGAAGCGCAGCGTGTCGGGGACATCGAAGTCAGGCAAAGTCCGGCCCCAGGCGTACCAACGGCCGTCGCGTTGACCATAAAGCCGCGCTCCCTCGAGTGGCAGAAGCGTGAGGGCAACGTCATCCTGTCCAGCCGGCCAGCGTAGCCACAGCGTGCGGTCTTGCAGCGCTGCCTCGATGCCCGGCACACAGCGCAGCGGCGCCAACCGTCCCAGCGCGCCGCCGGCAAGCGTGCTCGTTCGAGTTCGACCAAGGAGGAAATCATGGCATCACTTCAATTGTTCCAGACATTGCCGTGTTCGTTCTAACAGAAAGTCACGACTCTTGATCTCGGCGACCCAGGCCGCCTGATCGGCCAGGTCGGCAAAGCGCTCGCGCAAGCGCGCGAGGTTGGCCAGCGATAGCTTCCCTTGCAATTCACCCGCCGCCGACTCAATTTGCTTGGCCAAATCCTCGGCATTGACCGCCTTGCTCGTCTGCGCCAGCGGATGCCGCCGCGATTCTTGTTGATGCTCGTCCAGTAGGCGATTGACCAGGGATCGCAAGGGCTCGATCTGCTCGGCCCGATCCCACACGTAGCGCAGCACCCAAAGATCGGATACCTGAGCGGCGTCCCGTCCGCACAGGAGCGCCGAAGCGGCCAGCAACTTCATTAGCTTGACCGCCCGGCGATCCGAAAGGGCGATTCCCAGGTCGCGGATCTTGAATATAGCTTCGCGATACGCATCTTCCGCCGGCCGCAGATCGACGCGAAAAACCTCTTTGCTGAGGCTGGTCAAATCGTCCGCCTCCAGCGAACTGCTGGAGAGTTCCTCGACCTCGAGCGCCCAGCCGGCGTGCAACAAGTTGGGCATCGCCTCCCGTTTGAGGCTGTCCACGTGGCAGCGTAACAGGAATCGGTCGAACAGCGCCTGCAGCGTATCGTCGTCGGGCAGATGGTTGGAGGCGGAAAACAGCGACAGGAGGGGCAGGACGTGCGTTTCGCTGCCGCGCCGATAGACACGCTCATTTAAGACGGTGAGCAAGTTATTCAATATGGCGCTATTGGCGTTAAAAAGCTCATCAAGAAAGACGAATTGTGCCTCCGGCAGCATGCCCTTGGTGACGGTGACCATCGAGCCTTCACGTAACTTCGCGATATCGATCGGACCGAAGATTTCGTTGGGCTCGGAAAACCGGGTCAACATGTATTCGAAGTAGTTGCCGCGCACGGCGCGGGCGAAATGACGGATCAATGCGGACTTGGCCGTGCCGGGCGGCCCGTGCAAAAACAAATGTTCGCGCACCACCAGAGCCAGCGCGATCAGGTCGATCACTTCGTCCCGGCCTACGAAACGCCGCTTGAGCGGCACGATCACCTCGTCGAGCAGTCTCTGTGCCACCGTCTCCATGGTTCGCTCACCTCTTCGTCCTGTTGAGAGCCTCTAAAGAAACGGGTCTGAACCGCTGGGGGCGTGCAATGAAAAAGGCGGTCAGCACCACTTTCGGCAGACCTCCTATTTTTAGAGACTCTTGGGGTCTGACTCAGCCTTTTTTCCCAGAGCATGATAAACGAGCTCCAGAGATTCTCTTGCCGTGTCGTCTGGTTGCCAGCCGTGTCGTTCGCGCTCGGCCAGGCGCTGCGCGTATAAAAATCCCAAGCCGACATGGCCGCCAAAATCAATGGGCACCAGCGGCGGTTCGGTGATATCCGCCAGCACTCCGGAGAGCGGCCATTGCCTGAGCAGTTCACGCAGCGCAATCCCCAACGGGTCTTCCGGATCGCGATGTAGCACACGTTGATAGAGGCCCGGCAAAAACCGAAAGGCCACGTCGGCGGCCAAATGCTCTGCCGCTGACCGCGGTTTTTCCGGCATTCGCAAGGTCAGATCGTCCGGCACCGGCGTAAGTTCGCTATTTAAAAACCGCCAGGCCATGCGATAAACCACTTGCACCGCCAAGACCAAAGTTGGTAGGTCTCTTTCCAGGGACGGCCCAGGTAGGTGCAGGCATTGGACCTTGAGGGCCTTGTCCAACGTTTCCCTGTCGGCATCGTCCAAAACTAAATGCGCTTCGGCGCCGACCTGGAGCCGGCCATCAAAGATCAAGGATCGAACGAAGCTTGAAGTCATGGCTCCTGCAATCACTTTTCAGTGCTGACATAAGAGACGGTTGCTCCCAGGCATGCCAGCCGCAGCCTGGGCCCGGACACGGTTAAGCTCGGCGTGGCTGGTTCCGCGCTTCAATCCGTTCTCTGCTTGAAGTAGGCTCGCGCCTGATCCTTAACCCCGTGTAAAGCAAAGCCAGGGAAATTTCATGGCACCGCTGAGACAATTTGCGCTGCCTGCCGAGCGCGTAGCCCACGTAAAAGACACCGGCGCTCATTGGGATGTTCGGGGGTGTTCGAAGGGGCGGTCATGCCATGAAGACTAACACTTTTTGTCAGACCTTGCGAGTGGCGCTGTCGCCCATGTCAGACTACTTTAGAAATGTCACGGGGTCTGCCCGCCCGGCCTCCAACACGGCAGCGCCAACTTTTGGCGCAATTGGTTCGAGATTCGAGTCGCTAAATGACGTAGGGAGCGAATGCACAAAGCACACGCCGTGGTGAACTAGTTCAACCCCGCCTTCGATATCTCCCAGAAACCCCGTATGGTATTGAACCTTGAGAAGCTCCTTGGTACTTTGGTCATTGGCCAAATTGCCCCAAGTCTGATGATCCTTGATATGCAGACCGTCGCGAATCTGTTTGACTTGGCCCTGGACCATTGGCGCCACGGCCGATACGCGGAGGCGGAGGCTTGTTATCACCAGGTAATCGCGCTCCAGCCACACGATGCCGATGCGCACACCAATCTAGGCAATGTCCTGGCCGCGCAGCACCGGGGGAACGACGCGGCACGGCACTATCGGCGGGCTTTGGAGATCGATCCCAGCCACGCCCGCGCCGCCTATAACCTGGGCAATCTGCTCGCCGCCCACGGCCAGCTCGCGGATGCCGTCCAGTGCTATCGCGCGGCAGTGCATGCCGATCCAAATCAGGCCGAAGCGCACAACAACCTGGGCAATACCTTATTTCGCCTTGAACAGCTTGAGGAAGCCGGCCGCTCCTATGAGCAAGCGCTCCAGGTGAATCCTCAATTTCTGGATGCGCGTTTCAACCTGGGCATTGTCCAGCAGCGTCAAAAAAAGTTCGCGGCCGCCGCCGATGCTTTTCGAGGCGTGTTGGCTTGCGTGCCTGGTCATGTTCCCTCGCTCAATCATTTGGGCATCTGCCTGGCGAACATGGGGCGTAAAGCGGAAGCCACGGCTTGTTACCAGCAGGCGGCAACGCTCGATCCTGGCTGCGCCGACGCTCACAATAGTCTTGGCAATGCCCTGGTCAGCGAAGGCCGCCTGGGAGAGGCCCTTGCGTGTTATCAGCAAGCCCTGCGCACGAGCCCAATTTCGTCGAGGCCCACAACAATCTGGGCAGCACCTGGTATTGGCAAGCACACTTTGAGGAGGCGGCCGCGTGCTTCGCCGCTGCGCTCCGCATTGACCCCGGGCACAAGCTGGCGCTGTGGAATCGCTCGGTCTTGCACCTGTTACAAGGCGATTTCGCGGCTGGGTGGCGCAACTTCGAACAGCGCTGGGCCCAACCCGGCATTGTGCCGCGTCCTTTTCAAGAGCCTCGCTGGGATGGCGAGCCGCTCCGTGGCAAAACCATCTTGATCTATACGGAACGCGGTTTGGGGGACACGATCCAATTCCTGCGCTACTTGCCGCTGGTGAAAGAACAGGGCGGCCGCGTCATCTTCGAAATTCAAAGGCCGTTGGCCAAACTGTTGGCGGGCATTCCCGGCGTCGATGCTCTGGTGCTGAGCGGCGCTGCGCTCCCCGCGTTTGATTGTCAGGCGCCGCTCTTCAGCTTGCCGGCGATTATGGGTACAACAGCGGCGACGATCCCGGGGCGCGTCCCCTATTTGTTCGCAAAGCCAGAACGCGTGGAACAATGGCGAAGGCGCGTGCGGCGGACGGTGGCCGCTACTTCAACGTCGGCGTCGTTTGGCACGGTAGCCAATCGCAAACACTTTATCGCAGCTCGATTCCGCTCGGCTGCTACGAACCCCTGGCGCACGTTCCCGGCGTGCGGCTGATAAGCTTGCAAAAGGGCCCAGGCGTGGAACAGCTCGCCGCCGCGGCGGAACGTTTTGGCGTCGTCGATTGGAGCACGCGCCTGGACAAGGATGCGCCGTTTGTGGACACGGCGGCGCTGATGATGAATCTGGACCTGGTCGTGTCGATTGACACCGCCCTGGCACACCTGGCCGGCGCTTTGGGCGTGCGCGGCTGGATCGCGCTGCCGTTGGTGCCCGATTGGCGCTGGCAACTGCACCGTGCGGATAGCCCTTGGTATCCGACGCTGCGCCTTTTTCGTCAACCCGCCGCGAACGCCTGGGAGCAAGTCTTCGAGCAAATGGCGGCTGAGCTGCGCCATACGGTGTGATCAGGCTGCCCTGGGCTTTGGACTGGGGACGGCAGCGCCAACTTTTGAAGCAATTGACGCTACTTCGCGAACTTCTTCAAGAGTTCCTGATAGCGCGGGTCGCCACGGATCGAATCAAGGTCCCTGTCCTTGGCGATGTAGTTGAAATCGCGGTAACCGACCTCAAGGGCCTGACCGAGGTTTTCCACGGCACGATCCGTACGGCCTTGCAGCGCATCGCAGCAAGCCTTGCCGTAAAAGGCGCGGGCGAACTTGGCATCGAGGCGGATGGCCTCGTCGTAATCCCGCAGCGCCTTATCGTAATCCTTCTTTTCACTCCAGGCGTCGCCCCGATTGCAGAAAGCAAGGGCGAACTTGGGATCGAGGCGGATGGCCTCGTCGAAATCCCGGATCGCCTTGTCGTATTCCTTCTTTTCGCTCCAGGCGTCGCCCCGATTGCGGATAGCAAGAGCGTACTTGGGGTCGAGCCGGATGGCCTCATCGTAATCCGGGATCGCTTTGTCAAAATCCTTCCTGGCTTTCCAGGCATTGGCACGGCTATTGAAGAAGATGGCTGCCGTTGGATTGAGCCGGATGCACGCGTCGAAGTCCTTGATCGCGTTGTCCGACTGGCCCTTCTGTTCCCAGGCGGCGCCCCGCATCAGCAGGGCGAAAATATCCATCGGGTCCGCCTCGATGCGCCGGCTGAAATAGCCCACGGCATCGCTTACCGGCACGAAGTCGGCCTTGAAGGCCCAGCCCTCGCGATGACCGTCGAAAATGCGCAGCCAGGCGTCGCGCTCCTCCCGCACCCTGATCGGCCAGCGGCCCGAAAAGGGAAAGAAGACCTGTCTGTTCTGCACGACGTCGCCGAACTTGATTTCCGTGGCAGGCCTCGCGGGGAGGACGGATGCGCCACGCCACGACTCCTGGGCGCCTGCTGCCGAGCCTCCTTGAATAACCAACGCGCACGTGACCAGATTTAAGAGAAAGCAATTTCGCGTATTCATTTTATTAATCTCGCTCGTGCCGTTGGATAATCCTCTGGTGCCTTGGGCTCTGTGCCACCCCAAGCCTGCTGAGATTGAACGCGGCATACGCCCGCGCTCGCGCGCGCAGCCGTCACCGTTGGCTTTGTGTTAAACAAGGGTAGTTTTTCTCCTTTCGATTGAACTTTTGGAGTCAGGGCGCAACCTTATATCTAGCGTCACAATTACGTCCCCTCCCGGGCCACGCATGGGCGATCAAGCAGACCAAATTTACCAGCAGGTTTTGGTGCTACGCTGTCAGACCGGCGACGAAGCCGCTTTCGCGGAACTGGTCGCCCGCTATGGGCCGCGGCTGCGTTACTACCTTCGTAAGATGCTCAATGATCCGTCTGCCGCCGAGGATTTGCTACAGGATGTCTGGCTTGACGTATTTCGCGGCCTGCCACGTTTGTGCGACGCGAGAGCCTTTCCGGCCTGGCTTTACCGCATTGCCCGCGACCGGGCTTGGCGCTCGCTTCGCAAAAGACGGCCCACCGAACGTCCACTCGGACAGGACGATTGGACCGAAGTAGACGATGCGGGTTTTTCGGAAGAGGACGCCGGGCGCATTCATGCTGGACTTGACATGCTATCCCCGGACCAGCGTGAGGTGCTCGTCCTACGCTTCCTTGAAGAAATGACTTACGAAGACATTGCCCGCGTCACCGGGTGTCAATTGGGCACGGTTCGATCCCGCATCCATTATGCCAAACGCGCCCTGCGGCGCGTGCTTGAAAAGGAGCCTCGACATGAATGAAAAAGACCTGGGCAAAAAGCTTCTCCATTTGGACGCTGTCACGTTGGGCGCCGATCCCGACGCCCGTCAACAAACCTGGAACATCCTCGCCCGCGATGGGCGGCGTGTTCGCTTCTTGACTCTTGTAACCATTATCGTGTGGCTATTTGCGGCCCTTTTCGTCTTTGGTGGCCTCGTGGGCTACGGTCTTATCTTCCCCAAACAGGCAAAGCTTATGCTCGATCTGGAGGAAGGCAAAATGACGCCCGCCCAGCGCGAGGACATTCAGCGCACGCTGCTAATGGGTTTTCAAAAAGGGACGCTTCTTATCGCCTTCTCTGTTGCTGTTTTATCGCTGTTCGCCCTGTGCGCCGTCCTTCTTATCCTGGCGTCGCGCCGGGCCACGCTCCGCCAGGTCAATGCGAGCTTGGTCGAAATCTCGGAACAGTTGAAGCAACTGCGCAGCGGCCAAACCAGGGCGGAACCACCAAGTGCTTGATACTTCCCTAGGTGCTTCGGCAGTGCCGATTCAGGATGCGATGGGCACCAGGTGTCATCTTGCGCTTCCTGCGCAGGCACCACCAGGACCGTTTTTGCCTTCACCCAAAGCAGTCCCCTTATCGCTTCCTCGGTCAACGCAAGAACGTGTGCCGAAATGCACCCACCCACCGCGTTTTTCCCGTGGCCACCAGCCCCGCCGCCTTCACCGTTTTGATCGTCAAGGCCGCGGATAGCCAAGTTCCCGGGCTGTTCGTGAGTCTTGCCCTCCAAATAGCAAAGGATGATCGGCCCGCGATATTTCTCAGGCAGACTACCAATTGCTTCATCCAAAACGGAGCGAAGTTCCCGCGTTGCCGGTTCATCGAGTGATCCGCCGACCCGCGTGGAACCTGCCTCTCTCTCCCGGTTGCGACGTGCGGCGTCCCGTGCCCGCGTCTTTAAAGCGATACGCTGGGCAACACCGTACAGCCAGCTTCCCACCGATTGTTTGCGCTTGATCGAGCCGGGCCGGCGCACCAAAACCAGGAAGGCGGCTTGCAAGGCATCCTCGGCATGGTGCCGGTCCCCAAGCAACCGCTGACATACGGAGAAGAGCACGGGACCATGTCGCCGCACGAGGAAGGTGAAGGCGGCATCGTCCCGATTGGCTAAAAAGCGATCTAATAGTTCGTGATCCGACAGATTAGTAGTTCCCTGAAGCGCACAAGCTCCCTGAAGAAGTCGCAGAACATCGCTCGATGCAGACTCCGGCATGATCCCGTGCCTCCCTGGGACGCTTTACCTTTATAGTCCCAGCCGAAGGCGTTTCGGACGAAACAATTTTGGAAAACTTGCAAAAAAAGTTCCAAACAGAGTTAGGCCAGAGGACTGCAGAAGGGCCGATTTCTCTGGACGCATATCGGCTCCGCTTTATCGGCAGAACACGTTGAAACTGAGCAGCGATTCAGGGAGAATGACGAGCACAACCGCCCGGCGCATGAGACAAAATGACGACGCATGAAGAGCGAATGAATAGGAGCCTGGGAAAATCCGAATGCCAGGATACTTTTCCCGCGGGCTAGGAGGTTGCAGGTGTCCCACGAAAACCGTCCATTCGACTGGGTGCGCTTTCTCGTACAATTCATTTTTGGTGCGGTTTTTGGTGGCGTCGCTGGGCTTTATTGGGCAGTTTCCGCAGAAAACCTCATCAATGCGAATATTGGTGGTCTCGGCTATGGCGTTGCTTGTCGGTCTCGTAGCCGGCTTTTGGGGCGACCGGTTTTGGGAATCGTTTCGAGACGGCGAAGTTTGGAATCCATTTCGATGGTTTTGACACGCCAATCATCCGCGAGCCCCGAAAGCACAGAAGCCTCGTCTCTTTGGTAGCGGATCGACCCCGTCCGGTCGCCTCGCGGCTAAACAGTTTCAATCCTTCTTTGCCAAATCGAGGAAAACGATGCTCGAAGGATTGCCGACAGGGGTGTAATGGCCGGTGAAGTTGAGGCCGCCGGTTTTGCGGTCCACGCGGAAGACGGCGATGTTGTCACTTCGCTGATTGCAGCAATAGAGGAAGTGGCCGGTGGGGTCGAAGCTGAAACTGCGCGGATAGTTCCCGCGTGTCCACTCTTCGCCGATGTATTTCAGCGTGCCATCGGCGCCTATGGAAAAAATCCCAATGCTGTCGTGCAGGCGGTTGCCGGCATAGACAAACCGGCCATCGGCTGAAACCAGAATTCCGGAGCAGAAGTTGCTGCCGGCAAACCCGTGCGGCAGAGTGGAGATCGTCTGCCGTGAAGTTAACCGGCCTTTAGCGGCATCGTAGTCAAACAATACGATGGTCGAGCCTTCTTCCTGAATGGAGTAGAACCAGCGGCCATTAGGGTGAAAATGGAAATGCCGGGGCCCGTCTCCAGACGGCAAAGAGATGGCGGGCGGGTCACTTTCAGTCAGCGTGCCCTTCTGCTCGTCGAACTTCCAGGCGAAGATCTTATCCAGGCCCAGATCCACATGCAGCACGAAGTGTCCGGAGGGATCGGCTTGAATCATGTGCGCATGAGTCCGATCATGTCCGCTGAAGGCAAAGCTGCCCGGTGGAGCGTTGGTCGCCTTTTTAGAGCCGATTTTTCCGGCATCGTTCTTGACAGCGGTGGCGGCACCCAGACTTCCGTCGGGAAGAATCGGCAGCACCGCCACAGAGCCTCCAAAATAGTTGGCTACCAGCAGAAACCGTCCGGACGGATGGACGCTCACAAAGGTGGGACCGGCCCCGCCGGAACGAACGCTGTTGAGCAGTTTTAATTTCCCGTCAACTCGATTGATGGCGAAAGCACTGACCGTGCCTTCCTTGCCTTCGCCCGCCCGATCCGTTTCATTGGCGGAATACAAGCGGATTCCTGAGGCGTTCAAGGCCAAACAGCTTGGGCTCGTAGCCATCTCGTGGATGCCAGCGGGCGACATGGCCCCCGTGGCGCGATTCACCTGAAAGAGGTGAATGCCGCGCCCATTGCCGGGAGGTAGATCCACCTGGGTGGGCAATACATCACCAAGCGCCGAACTGAAGGTGCCGACATAGGCGAGGAGTGGCCCGGTGGCTTCTCCCGATTGCGCCTGGCGCAAACCAGTCAGGAGCGGCATCGTCCCCGCAAATGTGATTGAGGCTATCAAAAATAAACGTCGTGAACTAACGGGTAAAATCATGGTGGCAACTGCCTTTCTGGTTGAGGGGACGGTGGCATATTTATTCAGCGGCTTATGCCGATGCAATACAAATGCCGTTCACCGCGGATGTAAAGACGACCGTCGACAACCGCAGCGGTGGCGCGGACTGCTTCGTCCAACTCATTGCGTGCCATGAGCCGAAAAGTCGGCTCCGCGGCAAACACGTAGACGTCGCCCGCGATGCTCGTGGCGTAGACCTTGCCATTTATCACCAGGGGTGAGGCGTGGAAGCCCTCGCTAGCGAGCCGTTCGAACCAAACACGTTTGCCGGTGGGAGCGTGGTAGCAGCCGGCGAATCCCGCGTCGTTGACAAAGTAGAAGTGTTCGCCGCGAGCCACCGGGCTGGGGACGTATGGAAAGTCCTTGCGGTTTTCCCAGAGACGCTGGGGCACGTCGGTCTTACCAGGGCCACGCAGGTCCAGGCCAATGGCGAACCTGCCAGAGTCGCCACCGCTGCACACGCACAAGATGTCGCCGGCCAGCGCGGGGGATGCAACCGTCCGCATGGGCGTCTTGACGGCGTGCTCCTGCCACCCCTTGGCTTCCCAGAGCTTCGCGCCAGTTTCGACATTATAGCCGGTCACCGCAGTGGTGCTCGTGACCACCAGCTCAGGATTGTTTTGTCCGGGCCTGTGCAACAAAAAGGGCGCGGAGTAGCAGGCTCGTTCGGCAACACGGGGGGTCTCCCACATCAGACGGCCGGTCCGTTTGTCGAGCGCGATCAGCATAGACGGCCGAGCATTCGGCACTTTGGTGTCGAAATCGTCCTTGTCCATATCGTTAGCGAGGATGAGCTTGTCCTTATACAGGATCGGCGAGGCCCCAGCGCCGTGCTGGCTGTTGAAGGAGCCCAGCGCCTTGCTCCAGAGGGCGTTGCCCTGGAAATCGTAAGCCGAAACCAGAATGTCATTGCCATCCCAGAACGAGACATAAACCGCTTTGCCATCCGTCGTCGGCGTGGAGGACGCCAAGGAACTGTCGGCGCGAATCTTGGCAGGTCCTGCGGGGATGCTCTTTTCCCAGCGGATTTTGCCATCGGCCGTGTCGAGGCACAGAAGGCTCCGCAGTTTGCCGTTGTTGCTGGCCGACTGAAGAAAAAGGTGTTTGCCCCAAACGACCGGGCTGGAGTTGCCGCCACCCGGCAACGCAACTTTCCAGATTATGTTCTCGTGAGCGCCGAATGTGAGCGGGACATCTTTATCGTCGGTCGTGCCGGTGCCGTTGGGGCCGCGGAAGCGATCCCAGTTATCGGCGTCGGCAAGGCCGACGAACCCGGTCTGGTGTTCGAATTTCACGATTCGACCTTTCGGTCCGACGGCCCAGCCTTCGCCAGTCGAGGTGAATCCGACACTATTGTAATTTTCTCCGTCAAGATGTTTCCAGGTCGTGCCGTTGTCCAGGGAAAAGTGGGAACCCGAGGTGCCTACCGCGACCCATCGATCTTTCGCCCAGGCGACCCCAGAACGAAATGGCACTCGTTTGTCGACGAGCGTCCAATTTTTACCGCCATCGCTGGTGATAGCCGCGGTCGCGCCTGCGTCGTTGGGTTTGCGATAGTCGCCGCCGACGATCATGCCATGATTCCGATCGCGGAATGCGATCGAAAAAATGCCGGCCGAATCGGTGCCTGCAATTATCGGCGTTTCGCTAAACGTCCAGTTTTGGCCTCGATTATTGGAATAAAAGACCCGCGCTGTTTTGGCTCCGCCTGTGGCGAACCAGACGTCCTTATCGCCGTGAGTGACGAGGCAGGTGCCGCTGGCAGCGAAGGCCCCCTCGTTCGGCAGGGCTGGCGGCAGGTTCTTCCCAGCAAGCAGTTTCCAATTCGTTCCGCCGTCAACAGTGACAATCAGTTGAAATTGCCCCTTTACTGGGTCGCTGAGGCCAATGCCGTTCTTTTCGTCCCAGAAGGCAATGGCATCAAAGAAAGCCTCGGGATCGGCGTTTTTGAATTGCAGTGCCCACGTTTTGCCGCCGTCAGTAGTTTTGTAAATTCGGGAATTCTCGCCAGGCCCAGCGCTAAGCAAATAGGCCGTGGTTTCACCGAAGGCTTCGACATCGCGGAAGTCGAGTTTTTCCGCGCCGTGCACAGTTCCGACGAACCAGGTCTTGCCGGCATCTGTCGTTCGTCCGTACGTCCCTTTCGTACCGCTGACCCACGCGACTTTTGGATTCACGGCACAAAGACCGCGGAAATCCGTATCAGAACTGATGGTCTGCCGTTGCCACTGGGCGTAAGCAATTGAATGGCAAAGCCCAAGAAGCACCGTGGCGAACGTGATAGGTTTCATGGCAATTCCCATCCAGGACTTACTGTTTGCCCCGAATTCCAACATCGACGGATATTCTCATAATTATTGTGAGCCTGGATGTCACTGTCGACGTAAATCGGCACTTTTGGTGGACGCAAGCCGGTGGCGTCCACTTTGGGCTGAAGAACAAGCCTAATATCCCAAGCAGAACCGAACGCCGCGGGTTTGTTAAAATGGTCGCCCTTGGTTCGCCGGTTGGGAACGGAGATTTATATTGCGGCGCTGGCGGATCGGGTACATTGGCTGGCGGCTTATGTTTTTTCGCTTGGGGATGCACGATCTTGGGCGGTGGCCGATGAATTCCTGCCCATCTTGGGAGGGACGAGCTGATGTACGTTTTCTGTCTTGCCGGTCTGTGTGCTCTGACGCTCCAGGAGCCGGATGCGAACGAACTTATTCGCCGCCACACCCAGACGTTAGCGGGTATTAAGTCAATCCATTTCAAGTTGGAATTCTGGGCCGCTTCTCAAAAGATGAGTTCTCAGGAAGTATGGCGGTCCGGGGTACGCGAGCGTATCATCACTCGTGATTTTGGAGAGAATGATGTAAAAGAGAACGTCTCCATCCAGAGTTTTTCGGACCAAGAGGTACGCAGGCTCACAGGCTGGGATCCGCAGAGCCCATACGCCTTGCCGCTAAGTTTCTGGAGAAATGGCACGGAGTTTAGCCGAGTGCACGGCATGATCGACGCGCTCGATCCCAAGTCAGGTATCCCCCAGGAGTGGAGCAAGATGCTTTTCGACCCGTTCATGGGAATATCTATGGCGAAATTGGCCGAGATTGCGGAAGTTATCGTCGTTCCTTCAGGTGAGGACGGCGTCCTGTGTCTTGAAGTGAAGGCATCGAAGAATCCCCAGCTAGCCGGAATGAAAATCGATCTCGATGCCAAACATGGCTATTTGATCCGACGCATTACACAAAGAGACGGATCGACACGTCAATTCGAAAAGTTCGCCGAATTTCCGGGCGGCGTGTGGGTTCCGGAACTTATTCGCCATAAGCATCCCAAATTCGCTTTGGACACTAGCAGCAAGGTGGTCGAATGCCAGGTAAATACACCCCTAGAGGATGCGGAACTTACCGTCCATTTTCCCGAAGGGTCTCGAGTCCATGAGAAACCCAAGGAATTAATTCATCTCTGGGGCAAGGACAAACCGTTCAAGACTTTTGTTTTGCCTCAGTCGAATCTGGAAGAATCGCTCCGTTCGGGTTAGCATAACCTGAACGGAGGTTCCATCATGAACAAGCAGCGTCGTCACTTCGCCGGCACCGAGAAGGTCGCCATCCTCAAACGCCATCTCTCGACAAGGTCCCCGTCTCCGACCTCTGCGATGAACTCGACATCTACCCCAACCCAGTTCTACGGCTGGCTCAAGGAGTTCTTCGAGAACGGCCATGCCGCCTTCGACAACGGCCGCAAGGCCAAGGCCGTCGAGGACGCCAAGGACGACAAGATCGAGCAGCTCGAAGCCAAGCTCCAACGCAAGAACGAGGTCCTGGCCGAGCTCATGGAGGAGCACACCCAGCTAAAAAAAGATCTTGGGGAGACTCTGACCGGCTGCTGGGTCCCCCACGACACCCGCGACCAGCATCGTCGATTTCGTCCGCTCCTGGGCCGACAAGACCGACATCCCCGTCTGCGCGCTTCCTGCCCTGGATCGGCATCGGCACCAGCAAGTTCCACGACTGGAAGCAACGCTTCGGCAAGGTCAACGAGCACAACGCCTGGGTGCCGCGCGACCACTGGCTCACCGACGACGAGAAGGAGCGCATCCGCACCTTCGCCCGCCAGCATCCGCTCGAAGGCTATCGCCGCCTGACCTTCATGATGCTCGATGCCGACGTCGTCGCCTGCAGCCCGGCCAGCGTCTATCGCGTCCTCAAGAACGCGGGACTGCTGGCCGGGTCAGTCGCCCAACGTCCACCAAGAAAGGCACCGGCTTCGTCCAGCCCCTGCAGCCCCACGAGCACTGGCACGTCGATGTCAGCTACCTCAACATCGCCGGCACGTTTTACTTCCTCTGCTCCGTCCTCGACGGCTGCAGCCGCTTCATCGTCCACTGGGAAATCCGCGAGAAAATGGAGGAAACCGACGTGGAAACCATCCTCCAACGCGCCCGCGAAGCGTTACCCCGACGTCACGCCGCGCATCATCACCGACAACGGCCCGCAGTTCATCGCCAAGGACTTCAAGGAGTTCATCCGCATCGCCGGCATGACCCACGTCAAGACCTCGCCCTACTATCCCGCAGTCCAACGGCAAGATCGAACGCTGGCACAAGACCCTCAAGGGCGAGTGCATCCGCGTCCTGGTGCCGCTGTCCCTGGACGACGCCCGCCGCATCGTCGCCGATTACGTCGCGCATTACAACACCGTCCGCTTGCACAGCGCCATCGGCTACGTCACGCCCAAGGACAAGCTCGACGGCCGCGACCAGGACATCTTCGCCGAACGCGACCGCAAGCTGGCCGAGGCCCGCGAACGCCGCAAGCAACTGCGCCAGGCCCAGCACGAGCAGCCGACAGCGTCAGCCCGCTGTCACGCCGCGCCCGGCCATCGACTTCGCCGCCGTCCGCGCCGCCGTCACCATGGCCGCCGTCCTGCAACTGCTCGGCTTCCAGGCCCGCAGCAGCCGCGGCGGCCAGCAACGCGGCCCCTGCCCCTTGCACGGCTCGACCCGCGGCACCAGCCGCTGCTTCTCGCGCCAACCTGGACGCAGCACACCTTCCACTGCTTCAAGTGCGGCCGCTCCGGCAACGCCCTGGACCTGTGGGCTGCACGCCAACCGCCAGACGCATCTACGACGCCGCCCTCGACCTGTGCCAACGCCTGAACATCCCGCTGCCGACCTTGCCGCCGCCACCCGGAACAGGGAAGAGGAACCCGTAGCTCCTGCGACCAGCACCTGTACAATGGCCTCGAGCCTGAACGAGAGTCCCTATCCTTTACCCGCTAACTCGAACGGGGCGATTCTTCCAACTTTTACCAGCGAGACCGATTTAATTAAGTACTTAAATGAAACCGCTCGTGCCGAGCAAAAGGAACTCGTGCACAGCAACGCTTAGCCCAGAAAGAGAAAAACACGCTTAAAGAGCAATCCAAGTCTTCGAGTCCGTTGTCCGTCGCAGATTTACCTGACGAGTTCTATCACGATTTTCGCGGTCGAACTATGCCAGCGCAATTGACCTGGTTCAATATCAAGGACAAGAGCCTCGTCAAGGAGGAGCCGGAAGGCTTGCACATCATCATCCCCAAGACCGTCATTCACCCATGGGGCGGTGTTGGGCTGCGCACCGCCTTCGGTTTTAAGGGAGATTTCGAAGTAACCACAACCATCGCCATGCTCCGTACCGAAGCGCCAAATCCCGGTGAGTTCAACGGCGTCGGCTCGGGGGTGACCCTCTACGTGGCCAAGGTCGGCGGAGGGGGAGCCAGCGTCAGTCGCATGGCCGTACCTGATGGCGATAAGAAAGACGTTCCAGTGATTGCCTGGGAATGGAACAAGAATGTTAACGGCGCAAACAGTGTCCTGGACTTCGAAGACTGCCAGGACATGGTGGGCCGGCTTGCGCCTTACCCGCGTAGGCAGCACACTCGCTTTTCAGTGGGCGCCTGGAATTGAAGGCGATAAATTCCAGACCATGTATGAATGCGAGTTCGGCAATACCGAAATCGAACGCATCCGTTTAGTGGCCTTGAATGGCCGAACGCCGCGACTCGTGGACGTGCGCCTGCTTGACTTGAGAATCCGCGGCAACTTAGACCGAGCTGCCAACGCCACCAAAAACGTCAACGGAAAAAAGCAAACGGCCTCGGATATGCCCCTGGGCCAGACGAGCGCCGGCGACCCGGCAGTTCCAACGAGCCGAGCACCTGGAGATCCCGTCTCCTCGCAAGAGCCTAAATCCCACGGTGGTCTGGCATTAACGACACTCATCAGCCTATTACTGGTTGTTTTCGCAGGCGGGGGTATCTGGCTCATCAACCGCCGCCGCCGCGGACGCAAGACATTGACCACCGAGCCAATTCCGCAAGCTTCCGGGCCCAACCTCAAACCGATTGCAACTCTCGTCACTTTTGCGTGCGCCTGGCTGCGCCAAAAAACTAAAGGGCAAGGCCGAGTTAGCGGGCAAGAAGATCAAATGCCCGCAGTGCGGAAAAAGCGTGCTCGTTCCGGCAATGAATAGTTGATGGTCGCACTGCGCAGGCGTGCATCTACGTGCGTTCGCGTTCGTCCATTCAAAACGCTCAATGGAATCCGCTCGATGTCGGCGGTGCTAAATCGCCTTGATGAATTGGTTGGAAGTCATCTCCTTCAAGGCCCGTGGGCCCCATAAAAAATTCACGGATTTTGACCAATGGCCCTTCCGTTCACGCATGGTCGAGAGGGTGTGTTGCAATGAAATGACCATGCCCGATTTCAGACCAGACTAGCGTCGGTGGGGGGGTCCATGAGGGCGAAGGGACGGCCACGGTGTTGCCACTCGTCCCGATCGGGTCCGGCAATACTGGCACGGCCAACAGCGGGCGGAAGAAATGCCTTTTTTATATACTTCTCGGTATCCGTTGTGCCCTGGGGATTGCATGACAAGGTACCCCTCACAAGGGGCGCCCTCCTGAGGTCAGACCCGCAATGAACAAACGTCGGCCTCTTCTTGGCCTCCTGGTCATGGCACCGTTGGGAGTGCTCTGCGGCTGCCGGCAGGCGGCGCTGCCGCAAGACAACTCGAAATTGCCGGTCTTCACCGTCAGCCTTCCGGTGCAGCGCGAGGTGACGGACTACGTGGAGTATACGGGGCGCACCGGGGCCGTTCAGGCGGAGGAAATCAAGGCACGCGTCACCGGTTTCCTGGTGGACATGCCCTTCAAGGAGGGGGCGGAAATCAAGAAAGACGACGTGCTCTTCAAGATCGATCCCCGGCCTTACAAGGCCCAGTACGATCAGGCCGAGGCCCAGGTCGGCTTGTACGAGTCGCAGCTCAAGCTGGCCAAGGCGAATTATGAGCGCGATCTCGAGTTGTTCAACCGAACCAAGGGAGCCGGCGTCAGCAAACAAGCTGCTCGACGCCGACGTGGCCCAGCAGGAACAGGCCGAGGCCGCCGTGAAAGCCGCCCAGGCCAGCCTCGAAGTGTACAAGCTGAACCTCGATTTCTGCACGGTCAAGTCGCCCATCGACGGCCAGGTCGGACGCTCCAACCAGCCGCGCGGCAACCTGGTCATGCAGGATTCCACGCTGCTTACCACCGTCCAGTCGGTCGATCCCATGTACGTTTATTTCGACATGGATATGCCCAGCTACCGGAAGTTTCAGGGGGGCATGAGCCAGGAGCCGGACGCCAAGATCGCCGTGTCGATGGCGCTGCAAGGCGAAGAGGGCTATCCGCGCACGGGGACCGTCGATTTCTTCAACAACCTCGTCAATCCGGCCACCGATACCCTCCTGGTGCGCGGCGTGTTCGCCAACCCCAAGAAGGCTATCGGCCGGGAGCTGAGACCGGGGATGTTCGTGCGCGTCAAGTTGCCGATCAGCCAGCCGCACCAGGCGCTCCTCGTGATCGATCAGGCCATCACCTCCATCCAGGGCCGGAAGAACCTGTACGTGCTCGACGACAAGGACACGGTCCAGGAACTGCCCGTGACCATCGGCCAACTTCAGAGCGATGGCTTGCGGGTGGTGCAGGGAAAAGGGCTCGACGACAAGACGCGCGTGGTGGTGAGCAAGCTGCTGCAAGTCCGTCCGAAAACCCAGATTCAGCCGGTGCTGCAACCGATGCCCACCTATTCGGGCGCCGAGCCGGCGCCCGCTGGCCAGCAGCCGGCGGCAAAGGACAAAGGAAAAGGGTGACACGGAGGCGCCCGCGATGCTCGCCGCTTTTTCATCGATCGGCCGATCTTCGCCACGGTGGTGTCGGTCGTCATCACCTTGTGCGGCGGCATCGCGATGGTGGCGCTGCCGATCGCTCAGTACCCGCAAATCACGCCGCCGTCGGTGTCGCTGTCGATCAGCTATCCGGGCGCCAACGCCCAGGTCGTGCAGGACACCATCGCCGCTCCCATCGAACAGGCCGTCAATGGCGTCCAGGGCATGCTTTACATGTCCTCGACGTCGGGGAGCGACGGCTCCTACTCGCTGTCGATCACGTTCGAGGTCGGCACCAATCTCAATACCGCCCTGGTCATGGTGCAAAATCGCGTGGCTCTGGCCCTGCCGCTCTTGCCCTCGCAGGTCCAGGCCCAGGGGATCACCGTCCGCAAGAAATCGCCGGACCAGTTGATGATCGTCAGCTTTTACTCCAGCGACCGAAGCTACATCGACCGCGATCTGAGCAATTTCGCCCTCATCAATCTCAAGGATGAGATTCTGCGCGTGCGCGGGGTTTCCGACGTCGGCATCATGGGCGAACGCGACTACGCCATCCGGATCTGGCTCGACCCGCGGAAGCTGGCGTCGCGCGGCATGACCGCCATGGACGTGGCCAGCGCCGTGCGCAACCAGAGCATCCAGGCGGCACGCCGGGCAGACCGGGCAACCTCCGACCTCCGTGCGACAGACGAGCCAGTTGCCGATCGATATTCTGGGCCGGCTCAGCACGCCCGAGCAATTCGGCGACATCATCGTCAAGGTCGGCCCCGGCGACCCCGGCACGGCCGCCGCGTCCGCGGACTCGGCCGGCCGGCGGGAGCGGCACCGCCTTGCCCAGCTCGACCAGTGCCGCGCCCATCAAAGGTTTCACGCCGGCGAGCAACGCCAGCAGCAGCAGCGTCGTCGGCGAGCAGCTCTTCGAGCAGCGTCGGCAAGCGGCGGTGCCACGAGCAGCGGCGGAGCGACCAGCAGCGGCGGCGGCACCAGCAGCGGCGGCGCCAACAGCACCGGCGGGGCGACCGGGATTCGCTTCCCGAGTCAGACGGCGAGCGGCACGTCCAACAGCCTGTCGGCGGACAGCGTCGACCGGCGGCGGCGGCGGCGGCGGGGCAAGCGCGGCGCCGGGCGCCGCCAACGTGCTGACCACGAGCGCGCTGCCGTTCGAGGGCGCGCAGGGGCCGTCCACGAGCATCGTTCGTCTCCGCGACGTCGCCGACATCGAGCTCGGGGCCGCCAACTACAGCCAGTATTCCACCTATGACTTCAACACGGCCGTCGGCCTCAACGTCTTCCAGCTCCCCGGCACCAACGCGCTCGATGTCGCCGACGCGGTGCGGCGGAGGCTCAAGGAGCTGGAGCCCGGCTTTCCGCCCTGGGTGAGATACGAGATCGGCTACGATACCACGCCGTTCATCCGCGAGTCGATCGCCGACGTGATACGGACGCTGTTCGAGGCGATCGTGCTCGTCGGGCTGGTGGTGCTGGTGTTTCTGCAAGACTGGCGGGCCATGATCCTGCCGATGATCGACGTGCCCGTCTCGCTGGTCGGCACCTTTGCCGTCATGGCGCTCCTGGGGTATAGCCTGAACAACATCTCGCTGTTCGGCCTGGTGCTCGCCATCGGCATCGTGGTGGACGACGCCATCGTGGTGCTGGAGAACATCGAACGGCAGATGGCCACGGGCCTGGACGCGCGGGCGGCAACCATCAAGGCGATGGAAGAGATCACCGGGCCGATCCTCGCGATCACGCTGGTGCTGTGTGCGGTGTTCGTCCCGTGCGCCTTCATTCCCGGCATCACGGGGCGCTTCTTCCAGCAATTCGCGGTGACGATCTCCGCGTCGATGATCATCTCGGCCGTCAACGCCATGACCATGACGCCGTCGCGGGCCATGCTGATCTTCAAGAGCGCGGGCGAGAGCGGGTCCGGGACGAAGGCGGCAGCCATGCCAGCCCCGCTCATCACGCGGAAGTGCTGCCGTGGTGGAGCCTGGGCCTCGCGGGCGGCGTGCTCACCGTTTGGCTGTGGCCGCTGCTGGCCTTTACCCAGACCTGGGCTTGCCGGAGTTGCCGCACGGCGAAGAAGTGACGCGCCTACCGGACTGGCTGCTCAGACCTTGTCCCTTGATCCGACGATCCTGCCGCCGGAGCTGACGGCGAGCACGTGCCGACGTGGCTGTACTGGACCATCATCGTCCTGCACGCTCTTCCCGGCCTGTGCGTCGGCTTGCTGGTGGGGTGGTTCGCCATGCGGCCGATGAATGCGATTCTGGGCTGGCTCCTGCGAGGCTTCAATCGCGCCTTTGACGGACTGACCACGTTCTACGCCTGGACCATCCGCCTGGCGCTGCGCTGGAGCGCACTGGTTTTGCTGGTCTACCTCGGTCTGGTGGGTTTGACGTGCTGGGCGTTTACCGTGGTCCCCACGGGCTTCATCCCCGAGATGGACCAGGGCCGGCTGATCGCCAGCCTCCAGTTGCCCGATGCGCGAGGCGCTCGAGCTTACCAAGGATGTCATGGCCAAGGTGGACAAGATCACTCACGAAAACCCCGGCGTGGCCCACACGATCACCAACGTCGGCTCCGGCGGCGGCGGCAGTGCGTCCAACTGGGCGTCGATGTACGTCATCCTGAAACCGTTCGAGGAGCGGCGGAGCCCCGACCGGCGGCGCCAAGGCGATCATCAACCAGCTCAAGGCCGCCTGGGATCAGCAGATCCCGGAGGCCAAGGTCACCGTCAACGGCGCGGCGCCGATCCCGGGCCTCAGCCAGGCCGGGGGTTTCAAGCTGGTCGTCGAAGACCGTGGCGGGCTTGGCCTGAAAGCCTTGCAGCAACAGACCGAAACGCTGACGGCGGAGTTGGCCAGGCAGCCCGGCCTGAACAACGTGGTCACCAACTTCCGCCCGCACACGCCGCAACTGCTCTTGAAGGTGGACCGGGACAAGGTCGAAGCCTTTGGCGTGCCCCTGTCGGACGTCAATCAGACGATGCAAATGTACCTCGGCTCCTCGGGGTCGGGCAGCTTCAATGCCTTTGGCCGGCACTGGCAGGTCACCATCCAGGCCGCCGGGGAATTTCGCAACAACGTGGACGACGTCGGTCAGCTTCAGGTGCGGAACAACAAGGGACAGATGGTGCCCCTCGGCGTCCTGATCAACCTGATCCCGCAGGATGGGCCCCTGTCGCTGCAGCGCTACAACCTCCACAGTGCCGCGTCGATCACGGGCAACTTGGGGCAGGGCGTAAGCTCCGGGGAAGCGATCAGCAACATCGAGGCGACGGCCGAGCGGACGCGGCAGCCGGGGATGGGCACGGAGTGGACCGAGCTGATGTTTCTGCAGATCCGGGCCGGCAACACCGCCCTTTTTGTCTTCGCCCTGGCGGTGCTGTGCGTCTTTCTGGCCCTGGCGGCGCTCTACGAAAGCTGGACCATGCCCCTCGCGGTCATTCTGGTGGTGCCGATGTGTCTGCTGTGCGCCTGGCGGGGGTGTGGGCCACGAAGGACTCGGTCAACATCTTCGTGCAGATCGGCCTGGTGGTCCTGGTCGGGCTGGCGTGCAAGAACGCCATCCTGGTCGTCGAGTTCGCCCAGCAGTTGCACCGGGGCGGCAAGTCGCGGGCCGAGGCCGCCGTGGAAGCGTCCCGGCTGCGGCTCCGGCCCATCACGATGACGTCCTTCGCCTTCATTCTGGGCGTCGTGCCGCTGGTCCTGGCCACGGGCGCGGATCGGAGATGCGCCGTTCGCTGGGGACGGCCGTGTTCAGCGGCATGATCGGCGTGACCCTGTTCGGCGTTTTCCTCACGCCGGTATTTTTCTTCGTCATCCAGGGGCGAGAGCCAAAAGCAGCGGCCATTCCGGGCGCGTGCCTTGCACCGACCGCCGCGTGCGAGTAGCGCCGCATGCGAGCGCAGAGGTGCTTCATGATCTCGCGTTTCTTCATCGATCGCCCCATCTTCGCCACGGTGATCTCCGTGGTCATCACGCTGGCGGGCGGCGTGGCGGTGTTTACGTTGCCGGTCGCCCAGTATCCCGACGTGACGCCGCCCACGGTCCAGGTGACGGCCAGTTACCCGGGAGCCAACGCCAACACGCTGCGCGACACGGTGGCGGCGCCGATCGAAGAGCAAGTCAGCGGCGTCGAGGGCATGCTGTACATGTCCTCGATTTGCACCAACAACGGCGCCTATACGCTGACGGTGACTTTTCAGCTGGGCACCGACTCGGACATGGCCCAGGTGCTGGTGCAGAACCGCGTCGCGCTGGCCCTGCCGGTGGTGCCGGCCCTGGTCCAGAACGAGGGGGTCACCGTCAAGAAACAGTCGCCGGCCACGCTGATGATCGTCAACCTGATCGGCGACGGCGACAAGAACGATCCGGTCTATCTGAGCAATTACGCGACGATCTATCTCAAGGACGAACTGGCCCGCGTCGAGGGCGTCGCCGGCATCAACTATCTCGGCCAGCGCGACTACAGCATGAGGGCCTGGCTCGATCCGGACCGGCTGGCGGCGCTGCACCTCAACGCCTTCGATGTGGTCACCGCCATCGCCCAGCAGAACGTGCAGGTGGCCGCCGGGCAAGTCGGCCAGCCCCCCGTGCCGCGCGGGCAGCAATTCCAGCTCACCATCAACACCAAGGGCCGGCTCAGCGAGGCCGAGGAGTTTGGCGACATCATCGTCAAGGTCGGCGCCGGTGCCCAGGGACAACCGCCGCGAGCGCCACCAACACGACCGTGAGCGACCTGGAGGCCCTGTCCACGGGCATCGTCCGGCTCAAGGACGTGGTCACCCGTTACCCGGAAGTCCCCGGCGATCCCAAGTCCGGCACGCCGAAAGTCGAACTGATGGCCCAGCAGTACGACACCTCCTGCACGCTCAACGGCCAGCAATCCGTGGCGCTGTCGGTTTATCAACTCCCCGGCTCCAACGCCCTGGCCGTGTCGCAGAATGTGCGCGCGACGATGAAGGAGTTGGCCAAGAGCTTTCCCGACGGCGTGCACTACCAGATCGTCTACGACACGACCCCCTTCATCCGCGAGTCGGTGAACGAGGTCTTCAAAACCCTGCGCGACGCGGTGATCCTGGTGGCCATCGTCGTCCTCTTGTTCTTGCAGGACTGGCGGGCCATGATCCTGCCGATGATCGACGTGCCCGTCTCGCTCATCGGCACCTTCGCGGTCATGGCGCTGCTTGGGTTTCACGCTGAACAACCTGACGCTGTTCGGCCTGGTGCTGGCCATCGGCATCGTCGTGGACGACGCCATCGTGGTGCTGGAGAACATCGAGCGGCTGATCGCCACCGGCCTGGACGCGCGCTCGGCCACCATCCAGGCGATGGAGGAAATCACCGGCCCCATCCTGGCGATCACCCTGGTGCTGTGCGCGGTGTTCATCCCGGTTTGCTTCCTGGGCGGCATCACCGGCCAGTTCTTCCGCCAGTTTGCCGTGACCATCGCGGTATCGACGATCATCTCGGCCATCAATGCCCTGACGATGACGCCGTCGCGGGCCGTCGTCATCTTCAAGTCCGAGAAGGGCGGCGCCGGCCACCACCGCGAGGCCCTGCCCTGGTGGTTTTTCGGCATCCTGGGCGGCGTGCTGACGGTTTGGCTGTGGCCGCAGCTCCCATTCCTCAAGCTGCTGCAATTGCCCGAGCTGCCCAGCGGCGAGGAAGTCAGCCAGATGCCGGACTGGCTCTACCGCGTCTTCCCTCTCGACGCGGCCACGTTGCCGACGCAGCTTACCGAGGACGAAATGCCGAGTTGGCTCTACTGGACCGTGACCGCCATCCACTTCCTCCCGGGGCTGTTGATCGGCCTGGCGGTGGGGTGGTTTATCATCAAGCCCGTGAACGCGGGACTGGGCTGGTTCTTCCGCGGTGTTCAATCGGCTCTTCGACCACCTTACCAACATTTACGGCCGGGTGGTGGGTTGGTTCTTGAAGCTGAGCGTCGTGGTGATCCTGGCCTACGGCGGCATGCTGCTGCTGACGGGCTGGCAATTCGCCACGGCCCCGGTCGGCTTCGTCCCGCAACAGGACAAGGGCTATCTCATCCTCACCGTGCAACTCCAGGACGCCGCCTCGCTGGAGCGAACGGACAAGGTGATGGCCCGGCTCGATCAAGTGATCCGGGGACAAACCGACGGCGGCGCCCTCCAGCGCGGGGTCTGGAAAACGCTGGCGGTCTCCGGCCAGTCGCTCATCACCAATGCCAGCGCGCCCAACCTGGGCTCGATGTACATCCTGCTCAAGAACTTCCCGGACCGGCCCGGCCTGTCCGCCGACGAGGTGCGTGCGGAACTGCTGGAGCGCTGTCAGAAGGAAGTTCCCGAGGCGTTGATGGCCGCCTTCGGCGGGCCGCCGATCGACGGCCTGGGCACCACGGGGGGCTTCAAGCTCATCATCGAAAACCGCGGCAATCTCGGCCCGGAGGAACTGGACAAGGTCACCAGCAACATCATCGACGAAGGGAACAACTCCGGGCTTGCTCCGCGACCTGTTCTCCACCTCGCGGGCGGATACGCCCTGGCTGAATCTCGAATCTCGACCGCTCCAAATGCCTGGCCCTGGGCGTCCAGATCACGGACGTCTTCAACACGCTCCAGGTCTACCTCGGCTCCTACTATGTCAACAACTTCAACCAGTTCGGGCGGACCTGGCAGGTGAACGTCCAGGCCGACGCCAATTTCCGCGACCAGGCGCACGACATCAAAAAACTGCAGGTGCGCAATCAGCAAGGACAAATGATTCCGCTGGGCTCGCTGCTCACGATCCACGGGCAAAGCGGGCCCGTGGCGGTGATGCGTTACAACATGTATTCCGCCGCCGCCATTCTTGGCAACACCGCGCCGGGCGTCAGCTCGGGCCAGGCGATCAGCCTGATGGAAGGGATTGCCGACCGGCAAATGCCGCGCGGGACCATGGCGCGCGAATGGACCGAGCTGACCTACTTGCAGAAAAGCGCGGGCAACACCTCGCTGTTCGTATTCGGACTGGCGGTGATGTTTGTCTTCCTGGTGCTGGCGGCGCAATATGAGAGCTGGTCGCTGCCGCTGGCGGTCATTCTCGTCGTGCCGATGTGCCTGTTGTGCTCCATCACCGCCGTGACGCTGGCCGGGCTGGAAGTGAATATCTTCACGCAGATCGGCTTCGTGGTGCTGGTGGGCTTGGCCAGCAAGAACGCGATCCTCATCGTCGAGGTGGCCAAGCAGCGGCAGGAAGCGGGCGTGCCGCGGCGCGAGGCGGCCCTGGAAGGATCGCGGCTGCGGCTCCGGCCCATCCTGATGACGTCGTTCGCGTTCATCCTCGGCGTCGTGCCGCTGGTCCTGGCCACCGGCGCCGGCGCCGAGATGCGGCAGGCGCTCGGCCTGGCCGTCTTCAGCGGCATGTTGGGCGTGACGTTCTTCGGCATCTTCCTGACGCCGGTGTTCTTCTACTTGCTCCGCAGGAATGCTGATCAAAAAAGTGTGGGGAACCAGGCGAATAGCCGAGATTATCAAGTTGTAATCACGGATTTGAACATGGCTTACTTGGCGACGGGAGTGCCGACTGCCGCCGCGCGGCGGGGCTGACTGGATCGCTTCGCGTGTGTCAGGCTGCGCGGGAGCGGCATTCGCCTCTGCACTTACCGCGTCTGGGGCACAGCCGGTCAAGCGAACCTGCCAGCCGCCGCCCAGGCCCTTGTAGACGGTGATCAGGCCGGTCGCGATTTCGCCCTGGACCTGCGCCAGCGTGTCTTCCAGCACCACCTGGTTCTGGAGCAACTGGGCGACGCGGGTGAAATCGACCGTGCCGGCTTGCCACTGCGACCGCACGGTCTCGAGAGCTGCCTTGCCGGCATCCACGCTTTTCTTTTGCCACTGGTATCGTTCCTGGGCTTTCAGGAAGGTCACCAGGCCGTTTTCCACTTCTTGATTGGCGTTCAGCACCGATTGTTTGTAGGCCTCCACCAGCTCGAGAAACGGGCATTTTGCAAACGGACGTTGTTCAGGAGCCGCCCGTACTGGAGAATGTCCCAGCGGAACGACGGACCGATGCTGCCGCTCATCGCCTTGGCGCTGAACAGGTCCTTGAAGCGCGTCGCCTGGTAATCGATGGTGCCGTCGATCGAGATGTGCGGGTAAAAGGCGGACTCGGCCACGCCGATCTGCGCCGACTGGGCGGCCGCTTGACGTTCCGCCTTGCGAACATCCGGCCGGCGGCGCAGCAAGTCCGCGGGGATGCCGACGGCCACATCCACGGGGGCGCTGGGAATTGCCGCCGTGCCCAGCTTGTCATGCAGTTGCTCCGGCGGCATGCCGAGCAGGATGCAGAGCTGGTTGTTGGCAGTGCGAAGCGTGATCTCCAGCTCGGGGATGCCGGCCTGCGTCTGGTACAGGGTGCTCTCGGCCTGATCCACGTCGATCTTCGTGATCTTGCCGGACTCGAAGCTCGCCTGCGTGATCGCCAGCACCTTCGTTCTGGATGCTGACGTTGCGGGTGGCGTATTTGATCCGTTCTTCGGCCGTGCGGTACTGCACATAAGCTCGTGGCGACCTGGCCCAGGAGCGTCACCAGCACGTCGTCGTAATTCTCCACGGAAGCATCGAGGCTGGCGCCGTCGGATTCGATCGCGCGCCGGAATCGGCCCCAGAAGTCGAGCTCCCACGAGAGCATAAACCCATAATCCCAGCGGCTAAAGAAGCGCTGCGTCCCGCCCGGTTGCGCCGCTCGTCGCTTGCTGGACAAAGTCGCCCGTCATGGCCTGCGTCTGGGGGAAGATTTCGCCGACGGCAATGGCAAGCTGGGCACGTGCTTGCAATACCCGGTAGCCGGCCTGGCGTAAGGTCAAGTTTTGCTTGTAGGCAGTACAGATGAGATCGTTGAGCACGGGATCGTTGAAGACCGTCCACCACTTGCTCAGGTCGTCCGACTCCGTACGCACGCGTTTGTCCGAGGCGTCGATCCAGTCGTTGGCCACCGCGGCGGCCGGCTTGCGGTAGTTCGGACCGACCTTGAAGCCATTGTGGACGTATTCCGTGAGGGGAGTGCAACCGCCGCAGCACATCGCCAGTACCATGGCTATCGTGGTCTGACGACCGACCTTCCAGAGGATCCGCGCGGTATGCATGTCCTATCTAATCGGCATTACCGGCATAGGCGGATTAAACGGACTGCCGTTTTTTGTTCGCGACAAGGTGATAGGCGGGGCGGCCTATCGATGACCAAGCAAGAAGGGAAAGACAGGCAGAGTTTCCTCCGTCGCCCGATGCAACGGCATCCCTGCAACCAAACGTAGGTTAGGTTTCCAACCTGACCGAACCTGTGTCTGGACCCCTGCGGCGCTTGCAGGTTTCAATATTTTGCCAGGGTGTCCAAGGGTCCAGACACGTTTTCAATTGGGCTTATCCTACTGGCTCGTCCTGAAGCTCTTTTTCACCGTTGCGCGCGCCAGCAGTAACCGCTTCCTGTCCGGCCATTTCTTCCATCAGGGTCGTCGCCAGTCGGCATAGCACTTTATCGGCGCGCTCCTCCTCCAGGAGGGTCTGGTTGAGAAGAAGTGTGGCCTGCGAGTTGCGGGCTTGACTGGCCAGCGCCCTGGCACTCAGATAGCTGGAGATTTCGTAGTGTTCAACCTTTTGAGCGGCGGCGATCAGGGACAGATCGGCCGCGATATCTTCCTTTTCTTTCCCTTCGGAGATGACTTCCTGACCCTCCGCAACGAGGCCCGCCATGCCCTTGCACGGCTTGGCCTTGGGCTTGATCCCCAAAAGAACGAACACCTGCCTCAAGCGTTCGACCTGGGCTTCCGTTTCCGCCAGATGATTGGTAAAGGCGCTTTGCAGTTCCTCCGACCGGGCGGCCTTCGCCATTTTGGGAAGAGCTTTCACAAGCTGGCCCTCGGCATGCAAAAGATCTTCGAGCAACGCTCCGAGTTCCGTCGTCAGCTTGGCGGCCGCGGAAAACTCCCAAGCATCGGTTCCATGTCCATTGCGGCCGGACCCATTGCGTGCTCGAACGTCTTGAAAGGCCGGAGACTCGACCAACTCCCATTCACTGCCCTCATTCCAGGGGCCACGGGCGTCGATTTCTCCGTCATCGCCCTGGCCAGTCGAGTCGTTGAAGTATTTGTTAACGAGACTGGGTGTGGGCGGAATCTGACCGATGGAGAACGCTGGCTTTTGCATGCTTTCGAGAGCAGCGGCAAAGGCCTTCATGTGGGTGATCTCGCGCGTCATCAGAAATTGCAGGGCATCGCGGGTGCCGGCGTCCTCGCAAAAATTGATGAGCCGCTCATAAACGATTTTCGCACGCGCCTCAGCGGCAATATTGCTGCGGAGATCGACGTCGAGTTCGCCGGTGATCTTGAGATAATCCGCAGTCCAGGCGTCCCCCATCGAATTCATGAGGCACACGCCGCCGCCGCCGGCAATGGCAACGAGGGGATCGACTTCGGCGGCATCGCGGAACGCCTTCATGGGTTGCAGGTGCAGCCGTGCCAACGTCCCGACGATTTCCAGGTGGCTCAGTTCCTCGGTCCCGATGTCCATCAACAGGTCTTTACGAAGGGGATCGTCGCAATTGAGACCCTGGATGGAATACTGCATCGCCGCGGCCAGTTCGCCATTCGCGCCGCCGAATTGTTCAAGAAGCATATTGCCGAACGCAGGGTTCGGTTGATCGACACGGACCGTATACATCAGCTTTTTGACATGGTGATACATTGGAGAGCATCCCTTTAATTGGAGTGGACCGCGAAACCCGTTGTTGTGGTCATGTCAGCAAACTCGATGCCGTCCTTAGCAAGCGATTAGGACGCACTACAAAAAAGCGCCAGCATGAGCCTTGGCGCGTGTCGCGAGCAGGCTGCGAGCCGCCAGGTCGGCATCCACAAAATGAGAGAGGTGAGGATCCGGCGCGATTAAACGTTTTCCCGGTTTAAACCAACATGAGAGCCGAGGTACCGGCGGGCAGGAATTCGCGCCATTCGTGGATTAGCTTGCGGTATTCCTTGCCCACTGGACGGGGCTGCCGGTTGAGGTCATAAAGGCCCACCGGGTGCACCTGGTTGCGCTCTTCGCGGAGGGCGATGTCCCAGTCGATCTGGTCCGTAAGACTGTACCAGGTGAAGCCCACGATCGGCACGCCGTCCTGGCGAAGGCGTAACATGGAGTTCCATTCTTTCCACAGCCACTGCACGGAGCCGTCCTGTTCCTTGATGTTGGTTTCGGTGTGCATGAGGGGCAGGCCGTACCGTTCAAAATACTGCCGGGCGATCACGTAATAGCCGAAGAACTCGCCGGAAGCGACCGTCGTGCCGTCGGGCATGAGGAGATGTTCGTTGGTTACGTAATAATCCGTACCCATGATGCAGCGAAAACGGTAGTTTTGATTCATGAAGAAGTCATAGTCGGCCTCTTTCATCCCGTGGGCCAGAAGATAACGATAGATGACCGCGCTGACCTGGCGGCCATACGTCAAATCGAGCGGGATGAAGCGTCTTTCATTGAAAAAACTCGCCGCTTTCATCAGGTTCGGCCGAGAGGGGTGCACGTATTCGCTGGACTCGCTTTGAATGAAAATGGCATCCGGAACGTGTTCGAGAATGGCCCTCATGCCCAATAGGTTGGCCCGGCAGAGGTTGTTGGTCGCGCGTACATAGGCTTCATCGGAAGTAAGCATTTCATTCCACCAGCCATATTTCGCCGAAAAAAGCGTGGTGATCAAAATTTCATTAATAGGCGTCCAGTAGCGGATGTGCGGGAAGCGTTTGGCGAAAGCGCTGGCATATTCGGCGAAGTAGCGGGGAAAGTCGGTATTTTGAAAGTTACCAATCCAGTCGGGCACACCGAAGTGACATAAATCGAGAATGGGAGCTATATCGAGCCCCTTCATCTCGTCGATGACGTCATCAGTCCAGGCCCAGTCGTAAACGCCAGGACCCAAGAACGTGCGATGTAAAGCCGGACCCCACCGCAGGTAGTGGATGCCAAGATCGCGAACCAGATGCAAGTCGTCGCGCCAGCGGCGATAATGGCCGCATTTCTCCATCTGGTCGATGCGGACGCCGCCGGCAATCGTGGGATAACTGTTCTCGATGCCGGTAGCAAACATGAAACCGTGCATCAAAGATTCCTTCCCGTGTTCAACATCCATAACGCCTGAGGCCTGTCCGTTTACTGGGTGATGGGGGGTGGGACTCGCAGCGGCGCCAAATGCTTATTCCGGGAATTGCATGGGCCACCACCGTGGCGCCAGCGATTGAATATCAAATGGTTCATGCTCATCGAAGATATGGGAGGGCTCTGGCGTCTCCGTTTCAACGCCAAGACGATCGAAAGGAGGCGTCGTGCGGATAACCAATCCAGAATCGAAGGTGGCTCTGGCTTCAACGTAGTGAATCATAGGAAGGGTCCTTTCTGAAGCTAAATTCCAAAGATAAATGCAAAATTGGTGCCATACTTTCGAGTATTTTTTTATATGCGTGCGTTGGCACGTGTCGCCTGCGGTTTCATGAGATTTCTCAAATTCCGACACGATTAAAGGCGCTTTCATTGGCATGTACGTAGCGCTCGAGCGCATGGTCAAGCTTCGGAAGGGAAACGCCGCGCTCGCTTCTAAGCACGCTATAAGCCGGCCGCGCACACCAAGGCAAAATTCGCGGGCGCTGCAGCGCCGCACACCTGCGGTGTCTAGCCGCATCATGCTTGCTACCCGGCGGGTGAGCTTTAGCAACGTAACCGCGCCGGTGGTGGACGCATGCCAGACCCCGGCTTCTCCATCAAGCAGAAGGTCCAGAGCCGCGTCCACGAAATCCGGAACATAAGTGGGTGAAAAAACGATGTCATCAGGCGCGGGAACAGAGCCGCCGCGCGCCAGGGTGCGCAGGGCAGATGTGAGGAAATTGCGGTTGTCCCATGGCCCGAAAAGCGCGCCCGCGCGCAAGATGAGCGCGGACGGCAACACCTCCAGGACCTGCCTTTCCGCGTCCGCCTTGCTCAACCCATAAACGCTCAATGGATTGACCGGGTCGCTTTCTCGATAAGGGCTTTTTTGCCGGCCGTCGAAGACCAGGTCCGATGAAAACGTGAGCAGTTTTATGCCCAGTGCGCCGCATTGATACGCGAGCGTTTTGGGTCCTTCGGTGTTGTCCCTATAACAGAGATCCGGCTCGCGCTCAGCGTCGTCGATGTCGCTGTAGCCGGCGGCGTTGACCACGGCCCAGGGCTGTAATTGACGCAAGACGGCTGCCACCGAGTGGGCACTGGCAATGTCCATTTCGTCCCGAGTCATTACCTGAAAAGAAATTGCCCGCGCCCGGCAACTGCGCGCACGCTTGCGCCAAGGTGCCGTTGCCACCCGTGATAAGCAGAGGACGCTGCTGGTCCGGTTGCCCGGGTTCTTCCCAGTGCCAGCGGACCTCGGCATCCCTTTTTACGTGCGGCCCATGGAAGAGGATTCGTTCCGGGCGATGCCACCAACCTGGGGAAGCCAACACAGGATGAGACGGTGTTGCCCCACGCGCAAGCTCTCGTACCACAGCGGCCAGCGCGGTCGCGCGGCGCAGGCGCCCGCACATCAAAAATGCCCGGTTCATAATGGCCGGACCAACATGTCAAAAGGCTGTCCCAATCATAGGCGCCGAGCAGGGACCAGGCGGTCACGGCCACGACCTCAACACCAAGCTTACGCTGCTGCTGGGCCGCGACCCAGACCTCCACGAGCCAGCGCATCTGTTCCTCGCGAGTGCAGCCAAGGTGGGCCTCTGTTATGGCCAGGGGCAAGCGGTACCTTGCCCACGCCTCGCTGATGAGGTGGCCTGGTCCCATAAGGCCTTCCGGACGAACGCGGACTGCTTCCACGTCAGCATAGCAGTCACGACCATTCGTGCCGTGGAGGCCTGTGGGGTAATGTTCCAAACGGTCGTCGAGAAAGCGCTCGCTCGTCACGTAATAGTTGGCGCCGATCACTTCAGGAGGGCATTGGTTGTCAAGAAACCAGAGCAGTTCCCTTTCCGGAATCCCCGCATATTCAATGAGGAAGCTCCACAGGGCGTGCCGGGTGTCAACCCGTCCGCAAAGGAGATCCCACGTCAGCCAGCGGCGCTCGTTTTCGAAATCCGCCTGATAGGTGAGGCGCGGCGTGCTATAGACCTTGCCCAGGTCTTCTGTCTGGATGAGCCTGGCCGTTGAATTGACCGCCCGGATGGCCCGCATGGCCAGCACGATCGCGCGGCATTGATTGATAAGTGCCTGGGCAAAGGCATGGACATTGGTGGCGTGCGGATACCATTTTCCGTAAAAGCCGCTGAAGCGCGCCGTCGTCAACGGTTCATTCACCGGTGTGTAGTCTTCTACCCAGGGGAAACGCCGGGCGACCGCGCCGGCGTACGCCGCCAGGGCCGGCGCGAACGAGGGATCAACAAGGCTGGTGTCCTTTGGCCCGCTGCCATGGTGGACCAGGCCGACAATGGGACGAATTCCCAGGTTTCGCAGACGGTCCAGACGCTCGTCGCCCCAGCGCCAGTCGTAGGCCCCCTTGATAGACAACTGCGACCGCTCCCAGAGTACCGGGTAGCGCAGCGTCGCCACGCCCAGCTGGGCAAACAGGTCCAGATCGGCGAGGCGGCCAGCGTGGCCGTTGGCTTCGAGTTGATCGAAGTAGGCATCGCCAACGCGATTGACCGTGCATTCCACACCGCCCCAAATCTCCAGGCATTCTTGCCGGGGAGATCCAGGCGCGGCGTCTACCTGGGTTCGGGCACGCTGAGCGGGCGTAATGTCGCTGTGGTTTTCCATGGCGCATCCTTGATTAAGCCAATTGCAGCCGAGCCACCCGCTCCTGTTGTAGTTGCCGCACGCGCTCGGCGGCTTTCTTACCGGCCATAAAAGCATGGTCGGAATTGTAATATTCCCACTCGCTATACCGGCCCGAGAGAAGAATATCTTGCGCGGCCAGCCAGTTGCGAATGGTGGCCACGTTTGCCGGCCGGGCGTGATCGTAAACGACGTAAGCGTGTGGCAAATCGCACTGGACCGCGGTCAAAATTGGGTCCTCCGGCGTGAAAAAGCCAACCTTGTGGCAATCCTCTATGCAGCGCTGGATCAGTGCATCCCCGTCACAGGGCAGCGGCTTGTGTTCGGAGTAGGTAATTTCGCAAGTAAGACCGAAGCCGCCTGGCGGGTTGCAATGCGGACTGGCGTTGCCTTGTACGAAGATGCGGTGGAAAACCGTGTCTTCGGGAAAATAAATCCAGTGCTTTTCCGTCAGGCGCTCACGACCTACGCCAATGTGGACACATCGGACCGAGACATGACGAAGACCCCTGGCCGCGGCACGCACTTCTTCGGGAGCCTCGTCGCCCATCGTGCGGATGAGGACTGGCAGCGGCATGGTGCTGACCAGGACGTCATAAGGTATCTCGCTGCCGTCGCCCAGCGTTACCACTTTTCGCGACGGCGAGACGGATTTGACGCGAGTTCCCAGGCGCAGATCGGACGTAAGCAGCGGCACGAAGGCGTCCATGAGGGCCTGGAAGCCGCCATGTAACGGATAGCCGAAACGAGCGTTGGGTCCCATGGGTTTTGGGACGGGCTGAAGTGCGCCGTCGATCATCTCGCCCAGGTCGGGCATGGGCACCCTGCCACCGAGCCAGCTTGTTTCCATGTCGGTAAGAGGAACGGCCCATAACTTACGGTTGTAGGGGATGGCAAAATGCTTGGCGATGCCCGCGCCCCAGACCTTGTAAATAAACTCCTCAAAGTTGCGCGGAGCGGCCCCGGCGTTGGCCGTGCCGTTCGTCGCCCCGGAGCCATTCATGAGCGCCAGCCGCGCGGTACTCTCCATCACCCCGTCGGCGCAACAGTCTTTCACCGCGCTCGGCTTGCAGCCTTGGCCGTTAGTTGCATGTTTGGCCTTGCCATTGGCTTTGCCGTTGGCCGGGCTGGCGCCGTTCAAATGGCCATTGGCGCCGGGACGCGTCGCATGACCGTTCCGCTGGGCGGGTTCTGCCGCTGGCGGCGCACTCGATGCCTTCGTGGGTCCAAAACGTGCTTCGATGGCCCCCAGCAGGCATTCCTTGATCACTTCGGCCGGCAGACCGTAAAGCGCACCCTGGAAGGGGTAGCGCGTATACGTTTTTTTGCTCCAGATCCAGGCCTCGCGGTCTTGCCAGTGGACATTGTCGCCAAGCAACTTTTTGTAAAGCTCTTGCACATAGGGCTCATTGGAAAACATGATG
Organism: uncultured Planctomycetota bacterium; assembly: GCA_963848825.1. GTDB lineage: Bacteria > Planctomycetota > Planctomycetia > Gemmatales > Gemmataceae > CAVVSQ01. The sequence continues at coordinate 263,667 of CAWKFA010000014.1, forward strand.
TGCCCGGCATAATCGAAAGTGAAACCTCGCGACTGCATCGAGCGGCACCACCCCCCTACCCTGTCGTTCTGTTCCAGCAGGACGGCATCTTTGCCAAGGTGATAAGCCGCGCTGAGCCCCGTCGGTCCGGCGCCGATAATGACCACCGGCTTCGTTTCCCCAGATCCCGAGGCGGACCCGTCTTGAGCCAGGTCGCGATGCGCCATTCCTGGTGGCTACGGAAAATCGCGTAGTGCCATTCCTTTGAGGACTCGTCTTTTTTTCGCTAACAATTTGCTCGATGAGGGCCGACATCTGTTTGGCGGTCGTATCCCAGGAAGTGTTATTCAATACCCCGCGCATTTTCTCGACCCGCGTCGCGCGTTCCATCGCCCCCATGCTCAAAGCGCTTTCACACGATGCCAGAAATGCCTGCGGATTGTCGCCAAGCAACACAATGTCGCCATACGGCTCGGCGACATCGGCAATCGGAGTACTGACGATCATGCGCTCGGCCGCCATGTACTCCAGGGTTTTGGTCGGGCTTATAAAGCGCGTGGCATCGTTAATGGCAAACGGCAAGAGGCACACATCCCAGCCGGCGATGAAGGACGGTAATTCGGCATAACTTTGCTGGCCGAAGTAATGAACGTTTTGCCGGCGCGGCAAAGTTTTAGGATCGATCTTGACTACCGGGCCGACCATGGAAAATTGCCATTCAGGCCGCGCCTGGGAAAGGTAGTCGAGCAAGTTAATGTCAAAGCGTTCGTCAATAACTCCAAAGAAGCCAAGACGGGGGCGAGGCAAACTCGCCTGGGCCGCGGCCTCCTTCGCCGCGGAATTGGCCTGAGCAAAGTGCCTGGCGTCGACGCTGCTCGGAAAACAATGAACGTTGGGGTGGCGATGTTTCTTGGCGTGATAGAGACTTGGCCCGCCCGTGAATACCAGGTCCGCTTTCCGCAGCAAGGCCGCTTCGCGCTCAAGCAGTTCCGGCGGTGCGTGCATGAACGCCGACAACTCATCCATGCAATCGTAAACCGTGGCCAAAGGGTTTGAGCCCTTCAGCGATCGGTAAGGCAAGCGGCGAATAAAACCACAGGACGAAGTCCTCTATGCCCTCTTCTTCAAGGAGTTGGCGGGTGAGTGAAGTTAGCGCCGGCATCTGCTCCGCGTGAAAGCCGATTCTGGGGGAGGCGGTGTGTGGCCGACAGACCATCAAATTTGGTCGCGGCGATTCCCGCTCCCAGTGATTGCGCCCGGACTCATCATGCACCGGCTCTTCGATAAATAAAACAGGTCGCTCTTCCGCGAGGCGCGAGAGCAAATGTTGCGGGCGTTGATAAACGAAGTTCCAGCGGAGGTGGGAAAATACAACCAAGGCGATAGGGGAGTTCATGGGGTATCCTCATGTTACGTTGGACAAATCTTATCTCCGTCGAAAAAGCTGTATAGCAAAGCGCATGCCAGTAATTGAAGACAGGGCCGCGACCGGATTTTGAAGTCGTGCCAACCCGCATTCGATTTCTTTTTAGCTATTGCCAAGGGAGATCGAACTGCGCAGTTCGGGCGAAATGCGCGTCGCAAAAATCTCGCGGTTTGCACGTCGATTCGCGTCAGAGTTATCGCCATCGCTTCGTCGCCAAACTGGTTAGCCGACAGCGCCTGGCGCGGCATTTAAATTGCGTTTTTGTGTGATGTGCCAGCATTAACCGAAACGGATGTTCGGGCGGCCCTATCAATGACGAGCGAATCAGCGCATGAGCGAATTATTTCCTATCGAAGTTCACCCAGAGGACGTTCCGGCAATCGCCGGGCTGTCCTACGTTCAAGAATATGTTTCGCCAGCCGAGGAGATCAAACTGGTCGAAGCCATCGACCGCGGGCCATGGGATACATCCTGGCAGCGCCGCCGGCAACCGTTCGGCGCGAGTTACGGAAGTAAGAACCTCGATAGACCGATTCCGGCCTGGGGTCGCCGCCTGGCAGCGCGGCTGCTGGACGAAAAACGGACGGATATGCCATTCGATCAGATGCTGGTCAACGAGTACCTTTCCGGCCAAGGGATCGCCTTGCATACCGACTACCAACCCTTCGACCGCACGGTGGTGTCCTTGAGTTTGCTGGCGCCATGCGTGATGGACTTCCGGCACATTTCGACAGGTCGGCAGGAGAAGCTACTGCTCGAGGCTCGTAGTCTGCTTATCCTGACGGATGAAGCACGCTACGATTGGGAACATGGGATCGCCTCGCGGAAGAGGGACAACTGGCACGGGTTCCCAATCCTGCGAAAACGACGTTTGTCGATTACGTTTCGGACGAAACGCAAGTAATTCGCAACAGCTAATCGTCGAAGAATGTCGGAGCCAAGGTCTCGGTCTGATACTGTATTAGCCACTACCATTGCTCAAACATTCTCCTCAGGCCCACCCAGTAAACGGTCGAACTCTTCACGCACGCTCTTATAACATTCACACGCGCTGGCTTCCAGCCCCTGCCGATCAAGTACGGAAATTTTCCCACGTCGGTAACGGATCAACCCGGCGTCTTGGAGCGGCTTGAGAACATCTGTTACGCTGACGCGGCGAACCCCGAGCATGTGAGACAGAAACTCATGCGTCAGAGGAAACTCATCGCCTTCCACACGGTCATGAGTCATCAGCACCCAGCGGCAGCAACGCCGCTGTACGGTGTGTAGGCCGTTACACGCCACCGCCTGCGATATTTGGTGGTGGAAGGCCGTCTGGTAACGGGCGATTACCCGGCGCAGAGGACTGGCCCGGCTCGTTTCGGCTTGAAAATCGGTCGCAGCCATGCGTTGGGCCATGCCGCCTACCTGCACGATCATCCTGTTCGGCGATTCTTCACCGCCGAAGAGTGCGGTCAGACCCACCATGCCTTCGTTCCCGATCGTGGCAACCTCGATGGAGCTTCCGCTCTCCATGACAGTGACCGCGGAAATGACGCCGTGCGTGGGAAAGTGAACGTGGTGAATGATAGATCGAGGTTCGTTGAGAACTTTTTTAAAATCCAGCGACACCTCGCGCAAGAGCGGAAGAAGGTGCTGGTATTCTTGCGGCGACAAGCGGGCAAGCAGTCGGTTGCCGCTCTGCGCAGAAATGGTTTGAGATTTTGGCATCGGTGCCATCCTTCCTGCTCTTGGTCAGAAAAGATCACCGATGGCACCGGCAGGGTATTCCCGATGGAATCGCCGGCATTCGAGGGTAACGATTCTCTAAAAAAGAGAAAACACTGCGAAAAAATGCTGTCCTGAACAAGCAGACCGGAAAGGCAGCGAGGCGTCATGGACGATTCGCACGAAGAGGTCTGCACGGCCCTCGACGATTCGAATTCTATCAGACCAGCGGATAATCGACCAGTGCGATTTGACTCGACGTCCCACTCGATCCAGGGAAAAAAGCTCGGGTGATGCCTGCTACATGGCAAACTCTGCCGTTGGTGCGGTATCGGACAGAAGGCAAAGCCACGATGCCGACAATTAATTAACAAAGAGAGTTCAATTTGCCGCCAACATCGTCATATTGAATAGCTGGCTTTCAATGCAAAGAAGCGCAACACTGATGACTGAGCAGGCACACGTCCAACCTGAAGAATGGTTTCACCTCCTTATGGAAAACGTGAAGGATTACGCCATCGTGATTCTTGACACGGAGGGGCTCGTCACCGGCTGGAACGCCGGCGCGGAACGCTTGCTGGGCTACCAGGAAGCCGAAATCGTTGGCACGCATTTTTCCTGTTTCTTCACGCCTGAGGACATCCAGGGCGACATTCCCGCGCTGGAATTGAAAATGGCGTGCGAGCAAGGAACCGCGGGCGGCGACCGCTGGCATGTGCGTAAAGGCGGCGCTCGCTTTTGGGCCAGCGATAGCGTGGCGCCCTTACGCGATGGCGTCCTCCGGGGTTACGCCAAGGTCCTGCGTGACCTCTCCGAGCAAAAGCTGGCGCAGGACGCCTTGCGCGAGTCCGAGCAGCGCCATCGCAAAATGGCCGAAGAATTGGCAGGGATGAACCAGCGGAAGGATAAGTTCCTGGCGATGCTCAGCCACGAACTGCGAAACCCACTCGCCCCCGTCCTCACCGCCTTGCAAATCATGCGGCAGGATCAGTCCGACAACCCGCTGCAGGCGCAGGCTCGAAACATCGTCGAACGGCAAGTCCGGCAACTTGCGCAGTCTGGTAGACGACCTCCTCGAGGTTTCCCGCCTTACCGCGGGCAAGATAAAACTTCGCAAGGAGCGGGTGGAGTTGCGTGTCATTGTGGAACATGCGATGGAAACGTCACGCCCCCTGATCGATGCCCGGAGGCACCGTCTAACTCCGTTAATCCCCGATAAGCCAATCTGGCTGTATGCCGATCCGGCGCGAGTGGAACAGATCGTCGTGAACCTGCTCACCAACGCGGCCAAATATACACCCGAAGGAGGCGAAATCTCCCTGACCCTCCATCAGGAGGAGAATCAAGCGGTGGTGCGGGTGCGCGATACGGGCATCGGCATCACTCCGGAACTGCTGCCCCGCATCTTCGACCTGTTCACGCAGGCCGATCAAGCTCTCGACCGTTCGCAGGGGGGGTTGGGGGTTGGCCTGGCCCTGGTCAAAGCTCTTGTCGAGATGCACAATGGCCGCGTGCAAGCCCGGAGCGCCGGCCTGGATCAAGGAAGTGAATTCATCGTTGGCTTACCCTTGCAGGTGGTTTCTGAAACAGAACAACCGCCTGCGTCCACGCCGATAGCATCATGCCAGGAGGGTTTGCGTGTCCTGGTGGTCGATGACAACATGGACGCCGCCGACAGTTTGGCGGTTCTGTTGCGACTGGCGAGACACGAAGTGTGGGTCGCTTACTCAGGTCCAGGAGCAATTGAAGCAGCGCTGAATCGCCAACCTCACGTCATCCTGCTGGACATCGGCTTGCCCGGGCTGAACGGTTATCAAGTGGCACAACGCTTGCGTGAGCATCCGCAAACGCGGAACGCAGTCGTGATCGCCATGACCGGATACGGCCAGGAGGCCGACAAGCAGGAAGCGAAGGACGCGGGGTTTGATTACCATTTGGTCAAGCCCGTTGATCCCACGCAGCTAAAGGATCTGTTGGCGTTGTTGGTCGATGGGAGTTGAGTGTGATAAATCGAGAAATAGTTTCGCAGGATTTGTGCAACAGGATGAACACCGAAAACGCTACACCCGTGGAATTGGCCACGCAATCCTTGCGCAACAACGCGCACCTGGCTCGGAGGGACATCGTTTGCGAGTTCCTGGCAGGCGCACTGGTCTTGCGCGGTCGTGTTCCGACCTATTACCTCAAGCAGATCGCACAACACGCAGTGGGCCATCTGGACGGGGTAGAACGCATCGACAATCAAATTGAAGTGGTGTGATGAATGACGGACTGGAGCTCGCGGCGACCACCGACCAAAATGCTCAAGCCAACCGCGGAAGGGACCAGCGAATCAAGCATCTTCACCCCCGGCCCCACTCAGAACACCGTTCGAGCCGCTGATGGCCGAGTCCTGACCGTACCGGCAGGCTGGGTACTGCTCCCTCCCGGTGACGCCGCCCTGACTCGCCGGGTGAAGGCTGCTGGCGATCATTGGGTCGTCGCCGAGAAGAAAGGCCGCAAGGTCTTCTCAAGAGGCGTGTGGGCACCGGCAACCACTATCGACCGGATACGAGCGGAACTGGACGCAGAGCGATCCACTGAGAGCTTCGCCAAGAAGCAAGCAGCCGGCGCCCGACGCCGTGACAAGGCCCAGACGGAATACGTCGAGGACTTCCTGGGGGCAGTCGTTTCGTTCCTGGCCTTTCACGCAAATCACGGCGACGTTGCCGACAGACTGGCCCGCGCCGTCACCGCTCACGCCACGCCGGTCGGCAGCGGCACCGTCGCCAGGACGAAGCGAATTCCTGTCGAGCAGAGGGCCGAGGCCGCGGTGATCGCCTGGCTGCGCCACCAGACCACCGGGTACGATGGGATGATAATTCCGAGGGTGAAAGGGAAACGCCGAGAAGTCCGACGAATGCTGGCCCGGCGCTCAGAAGAGTTACTCCACCGCTACCGTCGTGGCGAGTTGGTGCCGGCAGGCTGCCCACTCCAGAGGGCGTTGGTGAACTCGCCCGCCGAGCCGTCGCGGATCAAATAGGATTGCTTCGTGGCACGAGACGCGCCCTTTTTCCGCTCACGGGCTATACAAACACCATGCACCGCATGCACCCCAGTACTCGTCTGGTAAACATCCTTGTTTTTACAGTCATTTTCGGCTGCAGCCGGCATGATTTGCCTGGGCCGAAAGCCACCAGGGACCAGAACCCTGTCGTCCCGGCGCCATCCAAAACCCTGGACGACTTTCTCAAGAACCGCGGCTATAACGAGGTGCCTCTTACGCGCACCAATGGCAACCAGCTCGATGCGGGCGTGACTGTCAATGGGACGCCGCTGTTTTTTCTTGTGGACACGGGCGCAGGCAACTGCGTGATCGACAAGCCAGTTGCCGACCGCCTCAAGCTTTCTTACAAGCGGACCGACGATATCCTGGCCGGTCCGACCGCGGCCGAGCCCCTTTTTCGAAGCGACGACGTCCGCCTGGAGGTCGGTTCGAACCATTCCCAGGAATCACTCCTCATCGGCGATCTCACCGCAGTCAATGCCGTACGGACTCAACAAGGTCTGCGGCCATGGGACGGTATCCTTGGCAACAACGTTTTGCTATTCCATGGCGCTGTGCTTGATCAGTCGTTGCCAAAGCTTTATCTGCTGAGCCAGACGGTTGTCGCCTTTGACAGTAAGCAGCGTCTTAATCTTAAAGCCAACCTGAATACGACAGTGCAATTGGGTCAAGGCGTGCGCCGTTTGTTAGTCATCGAGTTCGTCGTCAAGGAACCTGTGTTCGTTACAAAAAAAGCATTTGAATCGCTATCCCCGGGGATGACTTTTACACAAGTCCGCGAGGTTCTTGGCGGCGATTTGACAGCAGCTCGCTTCACGCAGAACTATAGCGGAACCTTGGCCATCGTTCAGGGTCCGAGCCGCATCGAACTTGCCTTTTATGACGGCAAAGTGACGGCCAAAGCGGCCCACGGCATCGAAGGGGTGGCAGCAGCGAAGCTTGACGACAGGGCTGCGCACCGCCCAGCGCAGGCGCCTTCGGATTTGGACGAGTTGCTCAAAGCCAACGGCTATTCGCAGGTGCCGCTCCAACTCACCAAGGACGGGATGTTTGATATCACGGCCAAGGTCAATGGTCATTCTCTCCTCTTCGTATTGGACACGGGCGCCGTCAACACTCTCATTGATGAGGCAGTCGCGGAGCGCCTCAAACTGCCAATTCATAAATCGGCAGGCACCTTCGCCGCCATCACCGGAACGCAACCGTTGCGGACTACTGTGTTCGAAACCTTTTCGGTCGGCAATCTTTCCAGTCAGGAACAACCATGGGTTTTCAGTTTTTCTTCCATCAATGCGGAACGAAAAAAGCGCGACCAGCCGCCTTTGGATGGGGTTTTGGGCAACAACTTCTTGCAAGCGCACGGGGCGGTGATTGATGAGGAATCAGCGCTGCTATTTTTGTTAAAGCCGCCCCTCAAGCTAAAATGATGGGCGCCGGCGTGCTTTGTCTGAAAAGCCCTTTTTACCGACGACCTCCATTGGGTTTCGGGTTGTGTTGGAATCAGCGGCGCAGACGAGCAATTAAGCTCCATCCAACTCCAAACCGGTAGCACAGTTTGGCTAGTCACTGACACGGTTTATGACAGTTTCGGTCATATCGTGCTGACATCGGAGACCGCCGACGGCAGCTCGGCCCCGACTTTCTGGACACGCGGGTGAACTCGTATTGGAAAATTGGTAACCGTTCACGAAAAAATTCCGGAGACTGCGCAGCTGCGGGGTGCCATGTTTTCGCGGCTCCCTCGCTATCAATTCGTGCGTGCAATATCACCGCGAAAGCATGGAAGCACCACGCGGGTTGCACCCCAGCCGAACCGCCTGGATTCATGTATATCAGCGTGAACGGATCGAAAGGGTCGCCCGCTCGCAATAAGGTCAAGGCTGGAAGGGGCTGGAGGACTTTTCTGTGGCTTCCTCTCATCGAAAAGGCGTTCGCAGCTACGACATTCCCGGCCACGCTCATGAATTGACGTTCTCCTGTTTCCGGCGGCTGGAATTGTTGAGCCGCGATCGTACCTGCCGCTGGTTTGTGGATGCCATGGAAGCCGCGCGGCGCGATCACGGGCTGGCACTTTGGGCCTATGTGATTATGCCGGAACATGTCCACGTATTGCTTTGTCCCCTTGAACCGAAATATGAAATGCGTCTGATTCGCACCGCCTTGAAAGTTCCCGTGCAGCGTAAGGCACTCCGATTCGTTCACCGTCAAGCGCCGGATTACATGACGCACTTGCAGGATGTTCAGCCTAACGGCAAGACCCATTACCGATTTTGGCAACGAGGGGGCGGCTACGATCGCAATGTGTTTGAGCCGGCGACCATGCTTCAAATGATCGAATACATTCACAACAATCCGGTCCGCGCGGACTCGTGAAAAAGGCGACGGATTGGATTTGGTCCAGTGCACGATTTTACGCAGGTCAGCTCAACGTGCCCATCTTAATGGACCCCTTGCCGTGACTGGACGGCTGGTCCCGGACACAAGCGAAACTCCCGATCATTCACATGCTTTCGCGGTGGTTTTGCAAAAGCGACTGGACTGCAAATGAGCCGCGAAAGCATGGCACCCAGCGCTGCAGTTTTTGTTCAAACCGCCGCTCAAGCTAAAATGACGGGCGTCGGCGGCATGGAGCCAATAAAAAGACACAAAGAAGTGTTTGGCATGTGGTGACTGAGAAAGCAACAGTGAGCAACTTCATTAACAAATACACTGGAGCTCCTTTCTTCGTGCCGGAAATATGAACATTAGTAGGCATTCAATAACCGTTCACGGGGTCAAATCTAGTAAATTCCGCGGCCAAAATAGTGACACACAGATGTCAATGATCGAAATTGATATCAGTCATAACGTCTGAGGGCTAAAAACACGTTTTTTTTCATGGAGACCCCGTGAACGGTTACGGCATTCAACCAGCTCCGAAACATTTCGTCTGACCACTTTTCCGTCTCTTTGTTTCGAAAATCGCCGTTACTTTTGTAGGATACAACTTTGCCATCTTTAAAAATAATCCAATAAGGACTATAAGGTGACTCGTAATCAGGAAACCACTTGTTATTTTCATCGTAGTCCCAAAAAGCACGAAAGCCGACTTTAAGGTTTTTTTCGTGTCCAGCAAGACAAGGTATAGTTTGATGAACTGCCAAACGATCACGCGTGCCAAAAGAAGAAAACAAAATGACCAGCCATTTACCGCTTTTAAGTTGATTGTCCAACTCCTGCGGCGCCGGAGGCAAAGCTACAAAATTGGAGGGCGCATTTTTAAAAATGACATCCCATTTCCCTTCCGATGTTTCCTTTACGATGAATGAAAACATGCGATTGGTGTTTGCCGAGCCATTGTCGACAGAACGTTCGTCACAACGAAGAAATGGTAAATACAAAAAACCGCAACCAAGAATGAGCACGGCGCCTGTGGAAAGTTGTTCCTTCGCCCACCTAAATCGTCCGCAGTGCTGCTTTAATGTCCCCATTTTGTTATCCTCATTTTCGGCGAGTCTGGCGGACCAGAAAACGCCGGGTGCCATGTCATGGCACCCGGCGTCCGATCACGACTTCGCACCGGACCAGAACAAGCTCCCCGCACAGGCCCCGAAAAACGCGATCGTGCTCCTTGACATCAAGGGGAACCACTCATTCTTGAGCATGTCGGGAGAGAAGATTGACTGGCTCATCAAAGACGGCGTGGTCGTCCCGACGCCCAAAGGGAACAGGAACCACATCGTCTCCAAACTTCACTTCCGGGACGCCGACATCCACGTCGAATTCATGCTGCCGGAAAAGGGGCCCGGGAACAGCGGCGTCTACATCCACGGGCACTACGAGGTGCAGATCCTGAACTCCTTCGGCAAGGAGACAACCACTCAGGAAGATGCCGGATCACTTTACGGCTTCTCCAAGCCGCTCGTGAACGCTTGTCGGAAGCCGGGAGAGTGGCAGGTGTTCGACATCCGTTATCGGGCGCCCCGGCGCGAAAAGTCGGGGAAGATTAGCGAGAACGGGACCGTCACGGTGTGGTTCAACGGCAAAAAAGTTCAGGAAGGGGCTCAGTTCGGCGAACTGAAGTCGGCATTCCACCCGTTTCGCTTCGGTACCACCCCGTACCTGGAAAAGATCCGGGATCGACAGATGAAGACGATGATCGGTCCGGTGTTCCTTCAGGACCACGGCAACCCGGCGAACTTCCGCAACGTTTGGGTCGTTCCCGCGGACGACCTCGCCGTTATCTATGAACCTGGCGACAAATGAACGGGGAACTGGCCCACTCTTGAGCCGAAACTGAGATTATCAGAACGCTGAGCGAGGGACCCATAACGCAAGTCTCCGTGCAATCGGCAAAGCAACGATTACTTCTCGTCTCCGACTTCGCGACGCAAGCGATCCAGCTCCTTCCGCAGTTCGCGCAGCACCGGAGCATGGTTTGGGTCGGCGTAGACATTGCGTATCTGCTGAGGATCCTGTTGGTCGTCGTACAGCTCCCATTCCGGATCGAGCGTGATATTTTTGGCCCCCTTCATGTTCAGGGCCTTGCCGTAGAAGTGGATGAGCGTGTAACGATTGGTGCGCACGCCATAATGTGCCGGGACGTTGTGCGATCCGTCAAGGTGCATCCAGTAGCGGTAGTACATCGACTGACGCCAGCCGGGCGGCGTCTTGCCCTCTAGGATTGACTTGTAGCTCTTGCCCTGCATCTCCGTCGGGATCGCGCCGCCGACAATGTCGAGAAGGGTCGGCGCATGATCGATGTTCAGGATCATGTCGGTATTGACTGATCCTGGCTTGGTGTGCCCCGGCCACGAGATGATCAAGGGCGTCGTCAGTGACGGTTCATACATGAGCCGCTTGTCGAACAAACCATGCTGGCCGAGAAAGAAGCCCTGGTCCGACGTGTAGACAATGATGGTATCCTCGAGGAGTCCCTCGGCCTCCAGAAACGCCAGCAACCGGCCTACGTTCTCATCGACAGCGGCCACACACGACAGATAGCGCTTCAGGTATTGCTGATACGCCCATTTGCGTAACTCGTCGGGCTCCATGTTGGGAATTGGCATCTGCAGATCGCGTTCGACGAAGTCCTGCCCGATGCGCATCTTGATATCGCCGACTTGCTTCGAGCGCCCCTTGAAATCGTCCAGCAACGTTTCCGGCTCAGGAATGTAGACGTCCTTATACAGATTCTTGAAACGCGGCGCCGGGTCCCACGGGCGATGCGGCGCCTTGAAATTGACCATGAGCAGGAACGGCTTGTCCTTGTCGCGTTTCTTTAGCCAATCAGTCGACAGATCGGTGATGACGTCCTCGGAGTAGCCGCCGAGGTATTCCTTGAGGTCCTTGGGTTTGGCGCCGATGGGCCGCAGCTTGGGATTGATGTAGACCCCCTGGCCAGGCAAGATGTTCCAGAAATCGAAGCCGGTCGGATCGATGCCGAGATGCCATTTGCCGATCAGGGCAGTCACATAGCCCAGGGCGCGGAAGAGATGGCCAATGTGCGTCGTGGACTTGGGCAACGGATCGTCGAGCGTGTAGACGCCGTTCCTATGGCTGTACTGGCCGGTGAGAACTGCGGCCCGGCACGGCGAGCAGATGGAGTTGGTGACGAGCGAGTTGCGAAACAGCATGCCGCGCTTGGCGAGCTTGTCGAGGTTCGGCGTCTTGACGACCGGCTTGAGCCAGGAGCCATAGGCGCCGATAGCGGCGGTGGCGTGATCGTCGCTCATGATGAAGATGATGTTCGGCCTCTTGGCCTGGGCGTGGACGAGGGTAGGCAACGCCAATGCGCCCAATAACCCGATAAGAAACCAACGCGCCATGACATACCCCTTCTGTGCTCGGACTCCCCTTACTCTGGTAAACTTGACTTAGAGTAGCCCCTGTCTGATCGCTTCAGGTTACGCGGGCATTCTTTCTTTGTCACGAAATAAAGGGACCGGTAGAAAATGCCTCGCGCAAAGCCGCCAAGAAGGCCAGTAACGGGAGGAAGGCAGGAAAGCAGGAATAGACCAGCTCATCTTCTCCTGCGTTCCTGCCTTCCTCATTGATTTCTCTTCTTCGCAAGAAAACTGGAGTCGCCCAACCGTTACTGGCCTTCTTCGCGCCTTTGCGCGAGACATTCTAGGTCGCCGTGGGCGTGGTGGCCGGAAAAATGACGCACACAAACTTGGTCACCCTCCATCTTCAGCGCGGAGTCGGCGCCGGTAGCGGGCCGGTGTTATGCCGAGTTCTTGGCGGAATACCTGAATTAAATAGGTCTCGCTGGAAAAACCGGCCTCGCTGGCCACGCGGGTCAGAGACAAATCGGTGCAGGTCCCGAAAAAGACGTTGGCGATATCCAGGTTGAATGGTTGCGACGAGTGCTTGCCCTTCAATTTCGCCACGGTCCAGGGGCAGGCGGACGGTAGCGCGTTGGTTTGTTCCATGGAAGGCAGGGCTTTCCGTGTCTCACCGCTCCGTGAGACACGGAAAAAAAACAGTGTTTAAGGTATTACCTGTCAACCGCTTGCGGACGAAGCCGTGCCTGTGTGCTCGCTTGGGACACGAGCCATTCGTCCAGGGGCGGCCTCTGGCTCTCAGTGGCGAGTCGCCAAAAATGCCCTTGGAGGAAAGAGCCTTCGGGGATGACGTTGGATTGTATAAAAGACAGGGGTTTTGTAGGCATGACGCACGCCCCACCCCCCGATTTCCTTCGGACTGGCGATCAAGCGACCCCTCAGAATCCCTGGGAATCCTCCGTTACCCATTAAGAAGCCGGAAGAACGAGTTATTTAACTCATCAGGCGGCACTGGGAAAGACCTCCTGATCGCTATATCGTGTTGTCCAGAGGGAAGTTTTTTCTTTTTTTTCACTGGTGCTTCGCCATGTACGATATCCTCGGGATCTTCCATACCGTTTGCGGAATACTGGCGCTCCTGCTCGGGGCTGCGATTTTCTTGCGTACGAAGGGCACCCAGGCTCACATTTGGTGTGGATGGGCTTATGCGCTAAGCATGTTTTGCCTCAATTTTTCGGCATTCGGCATTTACAATCTGACGGGTGGATTCAACATTTTTCATATTCTGGCGGGAATCAGCCTCGCTATGCTCGGCATTGGACTGGCGCAAGTGCTGGCCCGAAAGCGGTGGCGAAAATGGCTTTGGCGTCATTATCAGTACATGTCATGGTCCTATGTCGGCCTACTCGCGGCGACCTGCAATGAGGCATTTGTAAGAATACCGGTCCTCCAGAATCTCACAGCCCAAACATCAGCCACGCTCCCCCTACTCGTTATGGCGGTTTTGGTGGTCGCTTGCGCCGGCGTAATCTTCGCCAAACAACGACAAACCCTGGAACGCTACGGAACAGGCGAATCATTCTCGAAATCGATGTAGCTCATTGCTATGTCTTCTTTGCGAAAAACGACCTTGTTCACTCGCCCCCTTCAGCACGGAGTCGGCGCCGGTAGCGGGCCGGCGTTATGCCGAGTTCTTGGCGGAATACCTGAATTAAATAGGTCTCGCTGGAAAAACCGGCCGCGCTGGCCACGCGGGTCAGGGACAAATCGGTTTCGTGGAGCAAGCGCTTGGCGCGCTCCAGGCGGACGCGCCGCAGTTCCACCAGGGGTGTCCGGCCCGTGACGGCTTTGAAGCGCATTTCCAGGGCGCGGCGTGACAGGAGCACGTGCTCGACCACGTCGCCTATACCGATCGCCGTGGCGGCATGGTCGTGAATATAACGCAAGGCGGCGGCCACCACGGGGTCGTCGATGGCGACGATGTCGGTCGAGCGTCGTGTGACCACGTGCAAGGCCTCCACGGTCAGCCGGGCCGGCTCGCACTGGCGACCATGCATCATCCGGTCCAGCAGCATGGCCGCCTGGTAACCTCCCGCCTCGGCGTTAAGAGCCACGCTGGACAAGGGGGGGTCGGCCAGTTCACAGAGAAGTTCATCGTTATCGACGCCGATTACCGCCATTTCCTCAGGTACCCGAATGCCGGCCGTGCGGCACGCTTCGAGTACCTCACGGCCCCGGCAGTCGTCACAGGCCATCAGGCCGGCCGGCCTGGGTAGCTGCTGTAACCAGTCCGTCAGGGCTTTTTGTTCGTCCTCCCACGCGCGGTCGCGCCGAAATGGGGGCGGCTCGTAAACTTGAGCCTTGAAACCCGCTGCCCGTACGCATTCACAAAAGCTTTCCTGGCGCCGCCGCGACCAGATGCGGCCGGAGAGACCCACGAAGCCATAATGACGGAAGCCCCGCGCGGTCAGGTGTTCCGCCGCCAGGCGCGCGCCCCACGGGAATCAGATGCTACTTCACTCAGGCGCGAAAGAGGGTTGTCGAGGCGGAGTTGGTCTGCCGACAGGTCGAGCGCTATGGTCGGAAAGCCGGAATTCAGGAGGGCCCGGGTCACGCGCGGCGTCTCGATGCGGGCGATGATTCCCGTGCAACCCCACGAGTGCATCTGCGGCAAAACCTGAGAAAAGTCGCCGGGAGTAACGTAGAATCCCCAGGGACCATGTACGTGGCCGTAGCGGACAATGCCGCGCAACAGTTCGCGGCCATACTCGCGCGAGGTCTCTATCAGCAGCGCAATTTTTGGTATTTCGGGTATGGCCGAATCTCCCATGCTACCAGCCCGTTGAAAAAGGGGTCAGACCCCTTCTGTTCGCTTCAAGGGGCCCCTTTTTCAACGGGCTGCTACCTTTGGATTTGTAACAGAGAACGCCAGCCCCGCCAAGCGCCGCTTGCGCATTTCTGATATTTTTTTGCGCAATTTACAAACGCTGATGTTTTATCATCAGGGTCGTGCATTGGTAGATTTGGCGTTTTCCCGAGGTCTCTCCATGTTTCGTTTCGTGCGCCGTTTTTGTTGTTTGTGGGGCTAGCGACTCTTGTCTCGGCCCAGGATGTCAATCGTGGTGGCGTTAATCCGGTAGCGGGCAAGATCCCTCAATCGGCCTTCGATCTGCCTTTCACCATTCCCGAGACGGCAGCGCTGAGTAAAGACCTCAAGCCCTTCGAATATAAGGACGTCGGCAATCAAATCCCAGATTACAAGGGGAACAAAGGCGGCAAAAAGGGATCGACCCTCAATCAGCAACAACTGCCACTGCGGCCCGAGGAGTCGATCAAACACATGGTCGTCCCCAAGGGTCTCAAGGTCGAACTCGTGGCCGCCGATCCTGAAATCCATCGGCCCATATGCATGAACTGGGACGAGCAGGGTCGACTGTGGATCGCGGAGACCACGGATTATCCGCACAATGTCCAACTGTCCGGTTCCGGCAACGGCAATGACCGTCTGGTGATCTGCGAAGATACCAAGGGTGATGGCCGTATGGACAAGTTCACCGTCTTCGCCGACAAGCTCAGCATTCCGACCGGTTTCACGTTTTACAACGGCGGCGTCCTTGTCTTTGAAGGTCAACGGACGGTGTTTCTCAAGGACACGACCGGCGCCGGCAAAGCCGATGTTCGCAAGATCATGTTCGGCAACTGGGGACAGGGAGATACCCACGGCGGTGTCAGCAACATGCGCTATGGCCTCGACAACTGGATCTGGGCCATGCAGGGGTACAACAATTCCACGGTGACCGTCGGCGGCGAGTCCCATACCTTTAAGCAGGGTTTCTTCCGCTTCAAGCCGGACGGTTCCAAGTTGGAGTTCTTGCGTTCGACGAACAACAACACCTGGGGCCTGGGGATCAGCGAAGAAGGCCTGATCTTCGGTTCGACCGCCAACGGCAATCCCAGCGTGGCGATGGTCATTCCGAACCGTTATTTTGAAGGGGTCAAAGGCTGGAAGCCGCCCTTCGATAAAGGTAGCGGCGGCATTGCTGGGAGCCCGCCCTTCAAAACGCTGACCGACAAAGTTCGCCAGGTCGATAATTTTGGGCGCTATACCGCCGCCGCCGGCCATGCGCTTTATACGGCCCGCAATTATCCTCAAGAATACTGGAATCGCACGGCGTTTGTGGCCGAGCCCACAGGCCACCTGGTCGGCGCCTTTGTCATCACGCGCGACGGCGCCCGCTTTAAATCGACCAATCCCTTCAATCTTATCGCCAGCGACGATGAGTGGACGTCACCCATCATGGCGGAAGTCGGTCCCGACGGCAACGTATGGGTAATTGACTGGTATAGCTACATCGTCCAGCACAACCCGACGCCGCCGGGTTTCAAGACCGGTAAAGGTGGCGCTTATAGCACGGAGCTGCGTAATTCAAAGTTTGGACGTATTTACAAGATCGTGCCAGAAAACCCCAAAGGCCCTCAGCCGAAGATGACCCTCAAGGATGCGACGCCGGAAAAACTGGTCGCTACCCTGAAAAACGACAATATGTTCTGGCGACTGCACGCGCAACGGCTACTCATTGAACGCGCCAAGCAGGATGTCGTCCCCGCATTGATCAAGCTCGTCCAGGATAAGAGCGTCGATGCCATTGGGCTGAACACGGCTGCGATCCATGCCCTGTGGACTTTGCAGGGACTTGGGGCATTGACGGGCGCGGAGAGCGCTGGGACCGAAGCTGCGTATGCCGCCCTCAAGCATCCATCGTCTGGAGTACGCCGGAATGCGGTACAGGTGCTCTCCAGCACCGCAAAGCAAGCCGACACGGCGCTGCTTGCAGCCGGGCTGTTGGATGACCCGGATCCGCATACCCGCCTTGCCGCTTTGCTGGCGCTGGCGGATTTAACGCCGTCCGCGAAGGCCGGCGAGGCGCTGGTCGAAGCCTTGAGCAAGCCTACCAATGTATCTGACAAGTTCCTACTCGAAGCCGCCACGGCCGCTGCCGCCAACAATGGCCAGTATTTCCTCACGGCGCTGGCGCTTCGCAAGAGTGCCAATCCGCAGACTTTGAATGTGGCAGCCATCGTTGCCGAACATTATGCGCGCGGCGGACCGGCCGATAGCGTGGACAAGGTCATCGCGAAGTTGGCCGATGCGGATACGACAATTGTTGAGCCGATCGTGCGTGGCCTCGCCAAAGGGTGGACCGGCAAGGCGCAACCAAAGCTGAGTGCGGAACTGGACAAGAACCTTGGCAGGCTGGCCGCACGTCTCGACACCAACCAACGCGGCTCGGTCGTGAAATTATCAGCGGCCTGGGGTAGCAAGCAATTCGAGAATGCCCTGGCGGAGATTGGCGCCGCCCTCCTGGCAAAAGTGACGAATGAAAAAGCCGATGCCGCCGAAAGGTTGACAGCCGCCCGCGACCTGATCTATCACAGGGCCAGCGATGGCGAAGCGGCCAGGGCAATCATCGATCAGATCAAGCCACGCACCAGCCCCGAGTTCGCGAAAGGGTTGCTGGAGGCACTGCAATCCAGCGAAGCGCCAAATATTGGGCAGTTGGTGGTCGCGCAGATGCCGGGACTCACGCCCGAAGTGCGTGGCGCCGCGCTCAGTTTGCTGATGTCCAAGGCGAACTGGACCAAGACCTATTTGGAAGGGATTGAAAAAGGCCAATTCCAGCTTGCCGAACTTTCCCTCGACCAAAAACAAGCTCTTTCGGTGCATCCCAATGAAGAGATCCGCAAGATCGCGGTCGCCCTGCTCAAAAAAGGAGGCGCCTTGCCCAACGCGGATCGCGAAGCCGTCATTCGTGGAATGCTCGACATCACCAAGGAAAAAGGCGATGCCACGGCTGGCAAGCTCGTCTTCACAACTATCTGCGCCAAGTGCCACACGCACACGGGCGTCGGTGCAGCGATCGGTCCCGACTTGACGGGCACGGCAGTGCACTCGAAGGAGCATCTGCTGACGGAGGTTCTCGATCCAAGCCGAAGCGTCGAGGGGAACTATCGCGTCTACACCGTCGTCACGAACAAGGGCGTGGTGCTCAATGGTCTCCTGGCCGCCGAAACGAAGACTTCCATTGAGCTTTATGATACCGAGGGCAAGAAACAGACCATCTTCCGCGACGACATCGATAGTCTCGTGGGTTCGACCAAATCGCTCATGCCGGACGGCTTCGAGAAGCAGCTCAATCGCAAACAACTCACCGATCTGTTGGAGTTCTTGACGCGGCGCGAAAAGTACTTGCCGCTGGTGCTGGACAAAGTGTCCACGATCGTCACGACGCGCGGCATGTTGTCCAGCGAGGACTCGAAATTTGAACGACTGGTCTTCCCGGACTGGGGTCTGAAGAAGGTCGATGACGTTCCGTTCGTGCTGGTCGATCCCAAGGATGGCCGCTTCCCGAACGCCATCATGTTGTATAGCCCCAACGGCAAAATAGCGGCCAAAATGCCCAAATCGGTGAGTGTGACCTGCAATTCCGCCGCCAAGGCCATACACCTTTTGAGCGGCGTAAGCGGCTGGGGATACCCCAACGGCGAAAAAGGTACGGCCTCGGCGATTGTGCGCCTCCATTACGGGGACGGCAAAACGGAAGACCATGTCCTCAAGAACGGCGACCACTTTGCCGACTACGGAAGCAAAGAGGAAGTGCCCGGCTCCAAGGTTGCCTTTAGCCTCATCATGGGCAAGCAGGTTCGGTATCTAAGCATCACTCCTCAGCGGCGCGACAAAATCGACCGTATCGAGTTCGTCAAGGGGACGGATCTGACCGCGCCCATTTTTATGGCCGTGACGATTGAGAACTTGGACTAATATCTCGTTACCAAGGCGCTGCCTCGGGATATTGTGAACACGGAGATTTTCGCGATGACAAGATTGCCCCTGCTGCTGATCGCGTTCACCGCGTTTCCATTGTTCGCCGCGGCGCAAACGGGCGAGCCGAAGTCCAACGTCGCAGGAGTCGACTTCAAAACCACCATTGGCCCTCTCCTGGCCAAATACTGCACAAGCTGCCATGGCGGCGACAGTCCCAAGAACGACTTGACTCTGGAATTCGGCGACCACCAGGGCGTTACGCAGAGGTTAGCCAAAGACCGCAAGGTCTTCGAGCGGGTGGCGGAACGGATTCGCGTCGGCGAGATGCCTCCCGGCCGGCGAGCCAAACCGAGCGAAGCCGAGAAGAACATACTTCTCTCGTGGGTTGATCGCGACGTCCTTAAAATCGATCAACCCGGCCCGCGTGATCCTGGGCAGGTGGCCCGGGTTCGCCGCCTCACCAGGGTTGAGTACGCCAACACCGTGCGCGATCTCTTCTACTTCAAGGAGTTCAAGCCCGCGGATGATTTTCCGGCGGATGACAGCGGCTATGGCTTTGACAACATCGCCGATCTTTTGTCGGTGTCGCCGAATCTCCTTGAGAGCTATTTGAAAACGGCGGAGCAGGCGGTTGCGCAACTCGACAAGACCGCCAAGCAAAGTCCCAACTGGGCGGAAAAGGACAAGACCTACTGGGAGCCGGATGACGGCGTCTTTCTGCCGATTCGGAACGTCAAGCTGCGGTTCAACAACAACCAGGACCGGGTGCGCCTGGTGCTCCAGAGCTTTCTGCCGCGCGCCTATCGCCGCCCCGTGTCGAGCGACGAGGTCGAGCGGCTCATGGTGTTCGCACGGCTGTCGCTGGCCCAGGAAGGGGAATCGTTCATCCGCCCGAAGTCCACCTATGCTCCCCTGCGCGCGGCCCTTTGTTCCCCGTACTTCCTTTTCCGGATCGAGAAGGATCCGCCCGCCGGGATTGCCGCGATCGATGAATATGAGCTGGCGAGCCGCCTTTCCTATTTTCTGTGGAGCAGCGTGCCGGACGACGAGCTGTTCGAGCTGGCCAAGGGGAATCAGCTACGCGCTCATCAAGAAGCGCAGGTTCGCCGCATGCTTAAAGATCCCAAGGCGCGGGCGCTGGTCGAGAACTTCGCGGAGCAGTGGCTGTGCCTCGGCGCCCTCAGGAGCGCTTCCCCCGATCCGAAGCTCTTTCCCGACTTTGACGAGCCGCTGCGCAAGGCCATGCGGCAGGAGACCGAGCAATTCGTCGAGCACGTCTTCAAGGAAGATCGCAGCATCATGGAATTTCTCGACGCCGATTACACGTTTCTCAACGAACGGCTCGCCAAACATTACGGCATCGAGG
This sequence comes from uncultured Planctomycetota bacterium, assembly GCA_963848825.1. Taxonomy (GTDB): domain Bacteria; phylum Planctomycetota; class Planctomycetia; order Gemmatales; family Gemmataceae; genus CAVVSQ01. The sequence goes on from CAWKFA010000014.1 coordinate 283,779, forward strand.
GGGTGACGGGCGAGGAACTTCGCCTGGTCAAGCTTGATCCCCGGCAACGCCGCGGCGGCCTATTGACCCAAGGGAGCGTCCTCACGCTGACATCGACGCCGACGCGAAGCTCCGCCGTTAAACGCGGCATCTGGGTGCTGCAAACCCTGCTTAACGATCCTCCCGCGCCGCCGCCCGCCAATGTGCCGCCACTGGAAGCCGAGGGCAAGGCCCATACGGGCACGGTACGACAAGTTCTGGAAAAGCACAGAGAAAATGTGCAATGTGCCGGCTGTCACAGTAAAATTGATCCTTATGGGCTGGCGCTGGAGAATTTCGACGCGATTGGCGTCTGGCGCGCCAAAGAAGGGGATTTCGACATCGACGGCTCCGGCGCGTTGCTAAGTGGCAAGGCGTTCAAGGACTTCGACGAGTTCCGCGTGGTTCTGAAAGCCAATCAAGGCGAGTTCCGCAAGGCCCTGGTTGAAAAACTGGTGACCTACGCGTTGGGCCGCGGCGTGGAATACGCCGATAAATACGCGGTGCGGGATATCTGTTCCCAGTCGTCGCGCGGACAGGACCACTTCTCCGCTGTAATCCTGGCGATTGTTGAGAGCGATCTATTTCAAAAACGCAAGGCGAAAGGAAATTGACAATGTCTCTTCGACGTTTGTCGCGGCGGGCCGCTCTTAAGGGGCTGGGGGTGTCGATGGCGCTGCCGCTCCTGGAGGCGATGATGCCCGGGACCGCCAGCACGGTCGCGGCGCAGGCGCCGCCGGGACGCCAGCGGCCGGTTCCTTTCCTCGGCGGATGGTATTCGTTTATTTCCCCAATGGAGTCATTACCCAGGCCTGGAAGCCCACCGGGGAAGGACAAGACTTCCAGCTGGGTCGAACGCTTTCCGCGCTCGAGCGCTTCAAATCCAACATGATCGTCTTTGGCAATCTTGCTGACGCCCAGGCACGTGGAGGCGGCGCCCACGCTTGCACCATGCCGGCTTACCTCTCAGGCACCTCCATCCACCGAACGATGGGAAACGACATTCGTGCCGCAACCACTTGCGATCAAGTAACGGCGCAGCGAATCGGCACGGCGACCCGGTTTCCGTCGCTGGAGCTCGGCTGCGATTTCGGTCAGCAAGACGGCTTTTGCGACACGGGCTATAGCTGCGTCTACCAGACGAACATTTCGTGGCGCTCGCCGACGACGCCCGCTCCCAAGGAGGTGAACCCGCGCGTCGCTTTCGATCGGCTGTTTGCGGGACAATCGGCCAGCGAGACGTCGATCACGCAGCAGCAGCGCGAGGTAATGAACCTGAGCATCCTCGACTTCGTGCGCGAGCAGGCAACCGAGATCAACCGGGCCGTCAGCGCGGCGGACCGTCGGCGCGTGGACGAATACTTGACCTCCATCCGCGACATCGAGCGCCGCATCCAGGCGCCGCCCGTGTCGCTGCCGGCCAACGCCGCGGGCGGCATGCAGCGGCCCACGCGCGTCCCGTCGCTCTTCCGCGAGCACTTCCGCCTGATGGCCGATATGCTCGTCCTCGCGCTGCAGACGGACATGACGCGCGTGGCCACGCTGGTCATGGGGACGGAAGGTAACCGCCGCTCCTATCCGGAACTGGGCTTCACGGAGGAACATCATGGTGTCTCCCACCATACCCGCAATCCTGTGCTGGTGGAGAAATTCACCAAGATCAACGAACATCACGTCGGCGAGCTGGCTTACTTCATTGACCGGGTCTCGACGCTGCGCGAGGGGGAAGGCTCCCTCCTGGACAATTGCATGATCGTTTACGGCAGCGGCATGGCCGACGGCAACGCGCATGCCCACACCGACATTCCGACGCTGCTCTTCGGCAAGGGAGGCGGCACCATCGACTCGGGCCGACACGTCATCTGTCCGAAAAACACGCCCATTTGCAATCTTTGGCTCTCGCTCATGGAGCGGATGGGTGTCGAGGTGGAACGCTTCGGTGATAGCACCGGCAAGCTGACCCAGTTAAGCGCCTAGAGATACGCGCACGATCCCTCTCCACGCATCGAATTATGATCAAGCAATTGTCGGTTTCGAAATCAGGCGCTGACACGAGTCGCCTTCGGATCCTCGGACTCGCGGTGCTCGCCCTGCTATCGACTGGCCCGGCCGGCGTCGCCCAGCCGGCCGCGCCCGACCCGGCCTTTGTGCGCGATTACTGCACGCGTTGCCACAACGAAGTGGACCAAAAAGGTCGGCTCGATCTGACTCATCTGGCGTTTGAAACGAAGGATCCCGCCAATCTCGATATCTGGATCAAGGTGCATGACCGCGTTAAAGCCGGCGAGATGCCGCCTAAAAATCGGCCCAGGCCGGAGGCAGTCCGGCAGAACGCCTTTCTAGACGGACTGGCGAAGGCGATCGTCGCCGCGGAACGCGCGACCCTTGCCGGAGAAGGCCGGGCGTTATTGCGACGGCTTAACCGCCAGGAATATGAAAACTCGCTGCGCGACCTGCTCGGCGTTCCTTGGGCGCAAATCGCCACGCGGCTGCCCGAGGACGGCGAGGCCTACCGCTTTAACAAGAGTGGCGAAGCGCTTGACATATCCTACCTGCAGATGGCGCGGTTCATGGACTCGGCCAACTACGCCATGCGCCTGGCGATGGCCGCGGGCCTCGACAGGCCGGCAAAGTCGACCAAGAAGCTGTATGCCCGCGACGAAGCGAGCCTGCGCAACTGGTTGCCACGCGAAAACGGAAGCTTGCCCGACCGGCTATCGTTTCCCGTGCTCGACGGGCACGCCCAGCCCGATGTGCGCGCGGGCCGCGCCGCCGCGACCAGCCCGGAGACTCGTGAACGCGAAGCTGTCGGCAAGGTGGCGAGCATTTTCAGCGATGCAGGCGGTTATAGCTGGAACGGCTGGCGTGCGCCGTTCCCGGCGCACTACAAGCTGCGACTTGCCGGTTACACAATCTGGGTCGGCGGCGGCGGTGTGGCACGCTGGTTCTACGAAGGCCAGGGTGCGCAGAAGGTCCCGGTGTACCACACACTGCTTTGGCACCGCCCGAACCTGGATGAGGTGTATCCCGGGCGACGCAATGAGCCGATTGCCATCTACGCGCAAGGCGGCGGCCAGACGCGCCCGATCGGGGCCGTCGATTTCACGCCGCAGCCCGGAGTGCGCGAGATTGAAGTCTTCCTGGTGGCGAATGAAGGCATACGCACCGACGGCTCCCGCCTCTTCCGCACGCGGGTCAACGGCAGCGACGAGCAGTACGTCAATCCCCTGGCGACAGAAGACGGCATCCCCGGCTACGCCGTTCAGTGGCTGGAGATTGAAGGCCCGTTCTTCGACGACCCGGCCGGTGGCGCGGGCTATCGATTATTGTTCGACAAGTTGCGGCTTATGCCATCGAAGGACGTGCGGCTGAGCGTGCCGCTGGAGCTTGGCGCGGATCCGGCAGAGGGCGCCGGTGCTGGGCCGAAGGGATTCGGGGGACAGAAGGGGGCTGGGGGAAAAGGAATCATCGGGAAAGGCTTTGGCGGGAAGGGATTCAGAAGCATCGCTCGCGAAGCGCCCTACGAGGTCGAATCCGCGGCGCCGCGGCAAGACGCGGAGCGACTGTTGCGCTCGTTCTTGAAGAAGGCATATCGCCGGCCAGTCGCCGAACCTGACATCCAGAGATTCCTGGCGCTCTACGACGATCAAATCAACAAGGGGCATGGCTTCACTCACTCAATGCTGACGACCTACACGGCCGTCTTGTCGTCGCCCGCTTTTGTCTTTGTGGATACCAATCCCGGCCGGCTCGACGACCATGCGCTCGCAGTGCGGCTAGCGCTGTTCCTGTGGAACTCGATCCCTGACGAAACGTTGCGGACTCTGGCGGACAACGGCGAACTGCAGCGTCCCGAAGTGCTCCGCGCCCAGACCGAGCGGATGCTCAACGATCCCAAGGCGCGGCGCTTCGTGCTCGCGTTTGCTGATTACTGGCTCGATTTGCGGAAGATCGACGAGAACGCGCCATCCGCCACGCTTTACAATGATTACGCGATGGACGATGCACTGAAGCTGGCGGCGCTGGAGGAGACACGGCTGTTTATCGCCGAGCTGCTGGGCGCCGACCTGCCAGCGCGAAACATCGTGGATTCCGAATTCACGTTCCTGAATGAGCGGCTCGCCGAGCATTATCACATCAGCGAAGTTTCGGGCGTCCATTTCCGCAAGGTGAAGCTGCCGTCGGGGAGCCTCCGCGGCGGTCTGATGACACAGGCCAGCATCCTCGCGGTGACGGCCAACGGCACGACGACCTCGCCTGTCCTGCGCGGCCACTGGATCACAGAACGAATCCTCGGCGTCCAGACACCGCCCCCGCCGCCCACGGTTGAGGCCGTCGAGCCGGATATTCGTGGCGCGGTGACGATCCGCCAGCAGCTCGAGAAGCACCGGGCCAATGCAAGCTGCGCGTCCTGCCATAGCAAGATGGACCCGCCGGGCTTCGCGCTGGAATGCTTCGACGTCATGGGCGGTTACCGCGAGCGCTACCGCGCCGTTTCCGACAAGGCCGCCGCCGTCAAGGGCTTCGGCATGAACGGGCAGCCGTTTGTTTTCCACTATGCCCTGCCGGTCGATTCCGCCGGCGAGTTGCCCGACGGCCGTCCGTTCAAGGACGTGCGCAAGCTCAAGAATCTGCTCGTGCAAGACGAAGTTCCGCTCGCGCGGAACCTGATTCAGCAACTGATAATCTTCGCCACAGGCGCGCCGGTGCGGTTTGCCGACCGGGCCGAGGTCGAGCAAATGCTCGAGCGGGCGAAGAGCAGTAATTATGGCATGCGCAGTCTGGTCCATGCGATCGTACAGAGCGAGTTGTTCCGAAACAAGTAGAAAGGACCGGCGATGAATCTGCAAGCCGGCATTGAGCTCACGGCACCCTTCGCATCGACACGGCGGGCGATTTCTCGGCGGCGCTTCCTCCGCGGCGCGGCCGTGGCGCATGGCGCTGCCGCTGCTGGAATCGATGCAAACACCGTTCGCCCAGGCTCCCACGACGGCGCCTCGGCGGATGTTTTGCATTTGCAACAACCTTGGCCTGCTGCCGGAGCCCTTCTTCCCCAGGGACGCTGGCCGTGACTTCACGCTGTCGCCGTACCTGAGGCTGCTGCAGGAGCACCGCGCCGATTTCACGGTGCTAAGCGGCGTCTCACATCCTGGCGTGGACGGCGGCCACCCGTCGGACATCTGCTTCCTGACGGCGGCTCCGCACCCGTCGAGCAGCTCGTTCCGCAACTCCATTTCCCTCGATCAATTCGTGGCGGAACGAATTGGCGTGCTCACACGGTTCCCCTCCCTTACGCTGTCAGTTAACGGCGGCCGCGGCCTGTCATCGACGCGCACCGGCGTGGCGATCCCACCGGAGGGCCAGGCATCCCGTGTGTTCAACCAACTTTTCCTGCAGGGTTCGCCCACTGAAATCGCGGCACAGGTTCGCGAAATCGACACGGGGCGGAGCATCCTGGATGCCGTTGCCGGGCAGGCCAAGGACCTGGAGCGCAAGGTCGGCGCCCGCGACCGTACCCGGCTCGATCAGTATTTCTCCAGCGTCCGCGACCTGGAAAATCGTCTCCAGGAGTCGCGCGGCTGGGCCGACCGGCCCAGGCCAAGGGTCAATGCCAGCCCGCCAACCGACCCGGCTAGCCCGGCGCAGTACATGGCCAAGGTGCAGATCATATACGATCTTGTGCGCCTGGCTTTCGAGACCGATTCTACCCGTGCGATCACGCTGATGCTGAACAGTGTCGCCACACCGGTCGTGCAGATCGACGGCGCCACGATTACCGACAGCTACCACAACCTATCCCATCATGGTTTGGCCGACGAAAAGCTGTCGCAGCTCAGAATGATCGACGAATCGCACATGAGGCTGCTGGCCGGACTGTTCGAGGGCCTCAAGTCCGCGAGGGAAGGCGGCGTAAGGCTCATGGACCGCACGATGGTCGTCTATGGCTCAAATCTTGGTGACGCCAACGCGCACTCGACGACGAACCTGCCGGTACTCTTTGCCGGCGGTGGCTTCCGCCATGGGCAGCATTTAGCTTTTGACCGCGGCCGCAATTATCCGCTGCCGAACCTGTTCGTGTCGATGCTCCAGCGGCTGGGGATCGAGCAGCAAAACTTCGGCCCGTCCACGGGCACGATGCGCGGGCTGGAAATGGTTTGAAACTATGGCACACCTTAACAATATTAGCTTGGCAATCCTCAGCAGCCTGGCGCGCTGGCCCTCGCTTCGCCCGCCGACGGCCCGGTGGTCATCACCTTCGATAAGGTCGAAACCGGCAAGCCGATGCCGAGCTATACGGACCAGGGCGTTGTCTTCGCTTTGTCGCGTCCGCTGAGCAAGAGCCGTGCGGTCGGAAAAGTAATGTTCTTCCCGCACTTGAAGACGCCGCGCAAGGGCATTCTGAACGCCATAGCAAACGAATCGATTCCCGTCGAAATCCGCTTTCCAAAGCCCGTATCCAAGGTTTCCTTGGTATTATGGGGCTCAATCGGCAGCGCCGCGCTCGTCGAGGCATACGACAAGGACGGCAAAGTCGTGGACAAGGAGTTGCGGGACAAGGTGCCGGTACGCACCGCACCGGAGCAGCCGATTCCCAGCATTGAGTTGACGGTGAAGGCGCCGGCGATCGCCTTCATCCGCTTTTCCGGGCGCTCGCCGGGCGGCTACCTGGTGTGCGACGAGGTGCGTTTTACTGCGCCCTGATCCCAGGGGAAGCTTTTCCGGAATGCGGGTTTTGAGGTTAACGTCATGACGATGAAGCTGGCATGCTTTTTATTGGCGGCATTATTGATCGCCTTCACTCCCAACGCCTCGGGTCAAGAGCCGGACTCGAATTTCTATGTTTTCCTCTGCTTTGGGCAGTCCAACATGGAGGGCTTTCCGGGAGTTGAGGAACAAGACAAGGCAGTTGCTGAACGCTTTCAGGTATTGGCCGCCGTTGACTTTCCCAAACTGGACCGAAAAAAGGGCAATTGGTACCCTGCTGCCGCCCCGCTGTGCCGAGGTTCCACCGGTCTGTGCCCGGCAGATTATTTTGGCAGGACGATGGTCGCCCGCTTGCCCAAGCAGATCCGGGTCGGCGTCGTCAACGTTGCGGTGGCCGGCTGCAAAATCGAGCTGTTCGACAAAGCCAATTATAAGACGTATGCGTCCAGGGCTCCTGGGTGGATGGTCAATATCATCAAGCAATACGACGACAATCCGTATGAGCACCTGGTTCAGATGGGCAAACTGGCTCAGAAGAGCGGTGTTATCAAGGGAATCCTCCTACATCAGGGGGAATCCAACAACAACGATAAACAGTGGCCTGCGAAAGTGAAGGCCATTTACGACAACCTGGTGACGGACCTCAAACTGGAAACCGTGCCGCTGCTCGCGGGCGAGCTGGTGCATGCCGACCAGAAGGGCGCCTGCGCCAGCATGAATGCCATCATCGCGGAATTGCCGAAGACAATACCGAATTCCCATGTCATCTCTTCGGCCGGCTGCGAAAGCCGTCCGGACCGCCTGCATTTCAAGGCGGCCGGGTACAGAGAGCTGGGTAAGCGGTATGGGGAAAAGATGCTGGAGTTACTGGGTTATAAGGTCGCGGAGTCCAAGTGAACAGGAACTTGGATAATTGTGTGGACAGCAGGCCACAATGCAGCATAAATTGGAGTGCTACGTATTAACAGGACATGCGCCAGGCGGCGGTATAACACCACAAGGTTCGCTCCGCGCTCTTGCTTATTTTCATCGCCCTTTACAAGGAAAACACCAATGACGGCAGCCTGGTTGACTTCGCAAGAGTGGCTCGGTCACGCGCTGGCGTGCCGCTGGCCGTGGGCTTTCGGCGTGCTGGTGGTGGCATTCTTCGGCCGGCCCGCCGCGGCCAGCGATCCGCGGACGGTGGAACGTTACCGTAAAGAAGTTCAGCCCATCCTCAACAAATACTGTTTTGACTGCCATGCCGATGGCGAGAAGAAGGGCAATGTCTCTTTCGACACCTTCAAGTCTGACGACGAGCTGGTGGCCAAGCGCGAGCTATGGCATGCCGTGCTGAAGAACACGCGCGCCAGCGTCATGCCTCCCGGCAAGCGCAAACGGCCCTCTGCCGAGGAACAACAGGTGCTGGAAAGCTGGATCAAGTATGGCGCCTTCGCGCTCGACCCCAAGAATCCGGACCCAGGCCGTGTGACGCTGCGCCGCCTCAACAGCGTTGAGTACCGCAACACCATTCGCGATCTGCTGGGCGTTGATTTCGACACCGACAAGGAATTTCCGCCCGACGACATCGGCTATGGCTTCGACAATATCGGCGACGTGCTCTCCTTCTCACCGCTGCTGGCCGAGAAATACATGGCCGCGGCCGATAAGATTGTCTCGGCAGCCGTGCCCATCATCCCCAAGGTAATGCCTGCCAAGGAACTTACCGGTGATTCGGCTAAACCCACTCTCAACTTCACCACAGGGGGTAAATTGGCGTATGCCTTCCAGGTGGATAAGGGCGGCGATTACCAGCTCGTGGTGGAAGCGGTGATCCGCGGCTCATTCGAGTTCGATACGTCCCGTGTTCATCTTGCTTTTAGCGTGGATGGCGAGGAAATGCTGAAGGAAGAGCACGGCTGGCAAAGCAATAACAAAGTGCGTTGGGCATTTCCGGCCAAGTGGCAAGCTGCTGGGGAGCACCGCCTGGAGCTGAATATGTCGACTGTGGCCGCTCCGAAACTGGATGCTGCCGCGAAACCGGATGCTGCCGGCAAGCCGGCTACGCCTCCGAAGCAGGGCAAATTCGGCTTTGGCAAGAAAGGCACCACCAACCTACAAACCATCGTCGTGCGGCTAGAAGGTCCCAAGGACCAAAAGGAGTGGCCTTATCAAAAAGACTACCTCCGCGTCTTCATCAAGGGCTCGCCGCCCGCCGCTGACCCGGAACGCCGGCAGTATGCTCGGGAGGTGCTAAAAGGCTTCGTGGGTAAAGCCTTCCGCCGGCCGGCGGACGATAAAACCCTCGACCGCCTCGTGAACATCGCCGAGTCAATGTACAAGCAGCCCGACAAGAGCTTCGAACAAGGCATCTCGCAAGCGCTGATCGCCGTACTGGCGTCGCCGCGTTTTCTCTTTCGCATGGAAGATGTTGACCCCAAGACGCCCAAGGACGCAGCCTTCGCCTACGTGGACGAGTATGCCCTGGCCTCACGCCTATCGTATCTGCTCTGGTCCTCGATGCCGGATGCTGAATTGTTCCGCCTGGCGGAGCGTGGCGAGTTGCGCGCAACCTCAAGACGCAGGTCCAGCGGATGCTTGCTGACTCTCGGGCGCTGGAGTTGAGCCGCAACTTCGCTGGCCAGTGGCTCAAAGCACGCAACGTGGACCATGTGCCGCTCAACGCCCAGGTGATTCTAAAAGAGGAAGGGAGTACAGCCAGGATAAAACTCGATGGCGACTTGCGCAAAGCGATTCGCCAGGAGACCGAGCTCTTTTTCGATCACATCGCGCGCACCGATCGTAGCGTGCTTGAGCTTATCGACAGCGACTATACTTTTCTCAACGACCAGCTGGCAAAGTTTTACGCCATTGAGGGGGTCGATGGGAAGGAGATGCGTAAGGTGACGCTGCCCAAGGATAGTCCGCGCGGCGGCGTGCTGACGCAGGCCTCGGTGCTGATGGTTACCTCCAACCCAACGCGCACCTCGCCGGTCAAGCGCGGGCTCTTTGTCCTTGACAACTTCCTTGGCGCGCCGACGCCGCCGCCCCCGGCTGATCTCGACATTCCCAGCCTGGACGAAGCCGCCGAGGGGGGCAAAGGCGCCCAGACCATGCGTGAGTTGATGGCTGCGCATCGCTCCATGGCGCTGTGCGCCTCGTGTCATGCGCGCATGGATCCGCTTGGTCTAGGGCTGGAGACCTTCAACGCCCTGGGCATGTACCGCCCCAAGGAGCACGGCCAGCCCATCGACGCGGGGGGCAAGCTCATCACGGGAGAGAGCTTTTCAAACATCCACGAGCTGAAGACTATTCTGAAGGAATCTCGCCGCCAGGACTTCTATTATTGCTTGACCGAAAAACTGCTGACGTATGCCCTGGGCCGCGGGCCGGAATACTTTGACGTGGAAGCCATGGACCGCATTGCCGGGCAACTGGAGCGCGACCAGGGCCGTTTCTCCACGCTTTTGATGGGTATTATTGAGTCGGCGCCCTTCCAGAAACGGCGAATCAACGCGGTTCCTGCCCCACTCATACAACCCAAGCTGGGCCCGACAGATCAGAAAACCAGCTTCCTGCGGAGCAGCATGTTCGAGAAACGATTGCCGAGCCTGAATGGCGTGCACTCCGCTAAAACGAAGGGCGTATCCATCGCGCCCGCTACTTTTGAATCACCGGTGAGTTGAACTAAATAGACGTTTATTCTCCAACCCGTAGGAACTTATGAAACAGACCAACTCCGCCGCCACCGATCGCTTCCTGAGCCGGCGCCGCTTTCTGCGCGGCCTCGGCGTTGGCGTGGCGCTGCCGGCGCTGGAATCGTTCCGGCCCTTCCAGTCGCTGGCCCAGGGAGCACCCATTCCGGGGACCTCTTCGACGGGAGCACCGCTACGGATGGCGTTCATGGAATTCGCCAATGGGGCATTGCCCCAACACTGGTGGCCGACCGGCGAGCCGGGACGGGACTTCGAACTCAACCGTACGATGCAGCCGCTGGAGCCCGTCAAGAGCAAGATTCAGATCATCGGTGGTCTGGACCATCGCAACGCCACCCCTGGCCCGGATGGCGCCGGCGACCATGGCCGCGCCGGCGGCACCTTCCTTACGGGCGTTCGCGTTCGCAAAACCCAGGGCGCCGACATCCGCGCCGGCATCTCCATTGACCAGTTAGCCGCCAATCAGATCGGCCGCTTGACGCGCTTCCCGTCGCTGGAAGTCACTTCCGACATCGTCCGCCAGACCGGGGACTGCGACTCCGGCTACTCCTGTGCCTATCAGTGCAACATGTCCTGGAACTCGCCCACTGCCCCGGTGCCGCCGGAGCCGAATCCGCGTGCCGTCTTTGAGCGTCTCTTCGGCGCCGGCGCCCATGGTGAGCGGCGTGCCAGCCTGTTGCGCCGTCAGCAGCAGCAGCGCTCTGTTTTGGATTTCGTTCTGGACGATGCTCGCGACATCCAGCAGCAAATGTCCAACCGCGATCGCTTGCGGATGGACGAGTATTTGACCAGCGTCCGCGAAATCGAGCGGCGGATCAATGCCGCCGAGAGCGCGACAGCCCAGACGCCCGACCCCACCATGGCCACCCCGGCCGGTATCCCGACCGATTTTCAAGAATATATGCGGCTGATGTACAGCATGATGTTGTTGGCCTTCCAGACCGACTCGACGCGAATTTGCACCTTCCTGCTGGCGCACGACGGCGACAACCGTCCCTTCCCGCAACTTGGCATCCCCGAAGGCCACCATTACCTGACGCATCACCAGAGCAATGCCGCCAAGATTGAGAAGGTGGCCCGGATCGAGCACTGGTATATCCAGCAGTTTAGCTGGTTCCTGCAGGAAATGGACCGAATTCAGGACGAGGACGGCAATTCGATGCTGCACAACTCGATGCTGATGATCGGCTGCGCCAACGGGGACGGCAACCGCCACTCCCACGTCAATTTGCCAGTCATCCTGGCCGGCGGCGGCGGCGGCACGCTGACGCCGGGCCGCTACCTTCGCGTCAACTCTCAACCCATGTGCAACCTCTTCTTGAGCATGATCGACCGCATGGGCGTCCAGGGCGTGGAACGCTTCGGCGACTCGACCGGACGACTGGAGGGACTGTGAGTCGTAGCCGCTGCTCAAGGGCTTGCGGCGCTTGATTCAAAACAAGAACTCCGTGTGCAGGCGTCTCGACTGCCCCTGTCCACGGCTATTGCAACGACATGACACCAAAGATTTATAAAGAGGACTCCATGCAACGCACAATCTCTCTGGCTATCGGCGCCATTCTGGCGCTCAATCTGCTCGCAAGTGCCCAGGATGAAGGCGGCAAACCTGCGCCGGCGAATCCCTACGCGTCGGCGCCGGCCGGCTTCGACGCCAAACGCGACGCCATCGAGCATGGCAAGATTGAAGTGATCGACTACGAATCGAAAGTCAGCGGCGGCCCGCGCAAGATGGCGGTCTATACGCCGCCGGGCTACGTGAAGGACAAGAAATACCCCGTCCTTTATCTTTTGCACGGCATCGGCGGCGACCATAATGAATGGCCAAAAGGCGGCGTACCCAACAATATTCTCGACAACCTCATTGCGGAAAAGAAAGCCGTCCCGATGATCGTGGTAATGCCCAACGGCCGTTCGACGGGTGAGGGCGCCGGCAAAGGGGGCAAGGGCGGCAAAGGGGGCGCGATGCAGGTTTTCGGCGACTTTGATAAAAACCTGCTCGGCGACGTCATTCCCTACATCGAATCGCATTATTCCGTGAAAACCGATCGCGAGCATCGGTGCGTGGCGGGACTATCCATGGGCGGCGGCCAGTCGCTCAATTTTGGGCTCCAGTACCTCGACACGTTTGCCTGGGTTGGTGGCTTTTCTTCCGCTCCCAACACCAGGCAGCCGGCCGCCCTGATCAAGGACCATGCTGAAGCGGCCCAGAAGCTGAAACTTTTGTGGGTCTCCTGCGGCGATAAGGACGGGCTCTTCAAGATCAGCCTGAATGTCCACAATATGTTGGAGGAGAAGAAGGTCCCGCACATCTGGAGCGTCGTTCCGGGCGGCGCACACGACTTCAAGCAGTGGAAGAACGACCTCTATTACTTTGCCCAGCTCATTTTCCAGAACCAGAAGCCCGCCTGGACCAGGCCGCCAGGAGCAGCGGAAAACTCCCGCCAACTAACAACGTCCGCCGCTTGCTGCCTCGCCTGTGCCATCAGGGTGGCTCCGTCGCCGAGTGGTAGGAGCCTATTCCCCGTGGAGCCTGCGTCCATCTTTCCAAAGGAGATTCGCTAATGCGTTCGTGGGTCATGGTGATAGTGACGTTTGCAGTGCCTTCCTTGGTGTCTGCACAAGGGCTGCAAAGCACTTCCAATTGGAAAGTGGAGGTCATGGCCGAGTACCCCACAGTCAAGTACTGCTCGGTCGTATGTTGCGCTCCGGACGGCCGCATTTTTCTCGCCGAAGATCCGATGGACCAGGTCGGACCTCCGGACAAACCCGGCGACCGCATCTTGTGCCGGCAACCGGACGGCAACTGGACCGTTTTCGCCGACAAGCTTTATGCCGTCTTCGGACTGCAATACATCGATGGCAAGCTGTATGTGCACCATTGCCCCCAACTGAGTGTCTTCGATGACGCTGGCACGGTTGGCAAGAACCGCGTGGATCTGATCGAATGCACGAACCCCAAGCCCTGGGCCGGCATGAATGACCATATCCCGTCCGGCATTCGCCTGGGAATGGACGGCTGGATCTACATGAGCACCGGCGACAAGGGTATTTACGGCGCCGTCGGCCGCGACGGCAGCAAGGCCGAAATCCACGGCGGCGGCATCATGCGCTTTCGTCCCGACGGCACACACCTGGAGGTCTACACCACCGGCTCACGCAACCATCTCGAAGTCGCCATCGATGCCGAGGATGAGAAATTCACGTACGACAACACCGACGACGGCCTGGGCTGGAATACCCGCTTCACGCACATGGTGGACGGCGGCTACTATGGCTACCCCTACGATTACCGCAAGCGCAAGTCTTTCACGCTCTGGATGATCGCCGACTTCGGCGGCGGCTCGCCGACCGGCGGGCTCGCCTACAACGAAGACGCTCTCCCCGCGGCCTACCGAGGCAACCTGTTCATGCTGGAATGGGGCAAGGGCCAGCTGGTTCGCTTCGCCGTGGAGCGTGAGGGAGGCAGCTACAGCATCAAGCAGCGTGAGATCATCCTTCAGAGGGATGCCGCCAATACAGGTCAAGGGGGTCAAGACGAACGACTTTCGGCCCGTGGGCATCACGATCGCGCCCGATGGCATGAGCTTTTACATTGCCGACTGGAATTACAACGGCTGGTCGAATCGCAAGGGACCGTCGGCGGGCCGGCTCCTCAAGGTCGCCTACACCGGCAAGAGCCAGGCCGCCCCGAAACCGGAGTGGTTCGTGCCCGCGGCCATGGGACAGCCGTTCCAGGCGAAGGACGAACAGCTTGTCGAAGCGCTCGGTCACCCGGCGCAGAGCGTCCGCCTGGTGGCGATGAGGCGCCTGGCGGAGCGCGGCGCCAAGGTCGTGCCCCTGGTGGTGAAGGTCTTGCAAGACAAGAGCAAATCACCCGAGGCACGCTGGAGCGCGATCTGGACGCTCGATCGCATGGATGGCGGCAAGGCCGGGCGCGCGGCGATCATCGCGGCGCTCGATGATGCCGACCTGTCCGTTCGGCGCCAGGCTGCCCGTCAGCTCGGCGAAAGAGCCGCGCGGGAAGCAGTTCCAAGTCTTGTGAAGCTAATGAGTCATGCGGATCGCTCCGTGCGCTTTCAGGCCGCTACCGCGCTGGGCCGCATTGGCGATGCGCAGGGTGTGGCCGCACTGGTCCCGGCGCTCGACGAGACCGACTTGTTTACGCGGTATGCATCATTCACGGCTCTCAACCGCATCGGACGAAGCGAAAGCAACGCCTGGCGCGCCATGGTTGCGGGTCTGGACTCCGAGAAGGCAACCGTCCGCGACGCGACGCTGTTCGCCTTCCGCGAAACTTACGAGCTTGAGGCCGTCGAAGCGCTGGCCGGTTATGCCGCCAATCCGCAGAAGCCCGCGGCGGTTCGCACGGCTGTCCTGAAATTGCTCGCCGAGCTTGATCTCAAAGCGCCGGAGTGGAATGGCCGTTGGTGGAACATCAAGCCGGCCGCGTCGGCTCCCCCGGCTCATACCCTCAGCTGGTCGGGCACTGCCAAAGTTGAAGACACTCTTCGTGCCGCTTTGCGGGACCGGGAGAACCAGGTACGCCAGGGCGCCGCCGAGGCGATCGTGGCGAGCAGTGATCCGGCATTGACGCTCGAGCTCCTGAGTTACGTTCCCAAAGAGAAGAATGCCGAAACCCGCCAAAAGATGCTGGGACAACTGGCCGCTGTCAAGAAACCCAGCGCGGAGTTTACCAAGGCGGGCAACCAGCTGGCCGCGGAGGTGCTGAACGACGCGAAGATGGATGCGCCGTTCGTGGTGCAGGCTCTGAGCTTCGCGGTGAGCTTGCCATCCATCACGCCGGAATTGACCGATGCGCTGAATGAAGCGTGCCAAATCCAACCTACCGCCAGCGCAACTGGTGACTCTGCTGGAGACGCTTGCCAAGGCCAAGTCAGCCGAGGTGACGCCGGCCATTCTCGCGCAACTCAAGCACGCCGACGACGCCGTTCGCTCGACGAGCGTGCGTTTGTTGACGAATCGTTCGGGTACGCCGGTCGCCGAGGCCTTGATCGGCGCCTTGCGGGATAAATCCATCGCAGTCCGCAAAGAAGCGGTAGCCGCGCTCACCACGCGCAAGGAAAAAGCGGCCGTGCCCGCCCTGCTGGAGCGCCTGGCGGACGAGGAGCTTCGGTTCGACGTCATCAACGCCCTGGCGGAGACCCCCGACATGCGTGCCCTGCCGGCCTACCTGGAAGGCCTGGGCGGCAAGAACATCGAGCAGCGCGAGGCCTGTGCCAGGGCCGTGACAGCTCTGAAAAAGGAAGCACTGCCGGTCATTGAAGCGCGCCTGGCCGAAAAGCAGCCGCTTGCCGCCGGAGTCATTGTGCAGTTGCAAAAAGTCTATGCCAACGACGCCATGGCCGCGAAGGGGCGCCTGTTCTCGACGGCGGTGGCCGCACTGGCGATTGAGGAATACGTCGCCGTGGCCGCCAAGTCGAAAGGCAGTGCCGAGCGTGGCCGCAAGATCTTTTACGACGCCAAGGGGGCGGCGTGCAGCAAATGCCACAGTGTCCAGAAGGAGGGGGGCGACGTCGGACCCGACCTCAGCGGCATCGGCGTTAAATACAACCGAGTTCAGCTCATTGAGGAAGTGGTGTATCCGTCCAAGAATATTTTGGACGGGTACGAACCGTTCGTCGTCGAACTGGCCAACGGCCGTCTCTTGACGGGCATCGTGCGGAGCGAAACAGCCGATGAGCTGATCATGATCGACGCCGCCGGGGCGAAGCAAGTCATCAAGCAAAGCGACGTGGAAAACAAGAAGAAGACCGGCAAGTCGCTCATGCCGGAGGGCCTGCAAGGCGGTCTGACGCCCCTCGATTTCGCCGACCTCATCAGTTACCTGGAAACGCTGCGCGACAAGACGCCGCAGCTTCCCAAGAAGACAGGCCGTCTGGCTCCGGGCAAGAATCCCGGAGCGCCAGGCGATTGGGCCGAGACCGTGCGTGAGCAATCGGCATGGAGATCATTTCGTTTTCATCTCAAGGAGACGTTCTATGAGCAAGTTCTTCAATCCCCTGACACTGGCAGCGCTCGGGGCCGCCATCTTTTTGGCATGCGTTCCTGACACACAAGGCCAGGACAAGGGCACGCCCGAAAATGCGGCTCCGCAGAAAGGCAAAGGGGGCAAGGGCGCTTCGGCGCCAAAGGTCCAAAATCGCCGGAGGTAAGCCCCAACGGCTCCGTGACCTTCCGGTTGCCGCTGCCCAACCTCCAGAAAGTCGAGCTGGACGGCGACTTCAAGGAGCGCTTCACCAAGGGCACAATTCCTATGGCCAAGGATGAGAAGTCCGGCGCCTGGACTGCCACCGTCAAGGTGCCGCCCGGGTCGTACCAGTACTGGTTTGTCGCCGACGGCTTCATCATGCCCGATCCCTCGAACACGCATGTGCGGGCTGCTTCCGGCGTTTACAAGAGCCAGTTCGAGGTGCCGGGCACGGAGATCAACTGGATGGCAGTCAGGGACGTGCCCCATGGTGCTCTCCACGAGCACACCTACTTCAACAAAAACAACGCCACCTATCGCCGCGTCGTCATCTACACGCCGCCCGGCTATCAGGACAGCGACAAAAAGGCTTACCCCGTCCTTTATCTCCTTCATGGCGCCAACGACTTCGAACGCGGTTGGACTCAGGCGGGCCGGGCTAACTGGATTATGGACAACCTCATCGCCGACGGCAAAGCCATACCGATGATCGTGGTCATGCCCTTTGGCCACGCCACGAGCGGCTCGACGGGCAAGGCGCCTGAAGTCCAGGCAATTCAAGCCGCCCACGGCGCCAAGGGGGGCGACTGGACCATGGAGAAGGACATGCTGGGCAACATCATCCCCCTCGTGGAAAGAGAATTCCGCGTGATCAAGGACAAGGAGCATCGCGCGATTATCGGCTACTCGATGGGCGGCGGCCATTCCACCAGCATTGGCCTCAATCATCCGGAAGTCTTCACGTACGTCGGCGGCATGAGCGGCTACACAGGCGAGGCCGGCATCGGCAAATTTCTGGCCGATCCAGGCAAGACCAACAAGGATTTCAAGCTCATCTGGCTTGGCTGCGGCACCGACGACTTCGCCATCGAAGGCGGTCGTAAACTCGACAAGCTATTCACGTCCAAAACCATCAACCACCAGTGGACCGAATCGCCAGGATATCGTCATGACTATCAGATTTGGCGAGTCTACCTGAAGGACTTTGCCGTGCAACTGTTCAAACAGTAGGCAAGCGCCGAAAGTACTCGTTCGTAACTAGCAGCCCGTTGAAAAAGGGGTCAGACCCCCTTGAAGCGAACAGAGTTTTCAACGTTTTTGCAGGGTATTGAAGGGGTCTGACCCCTTTTTCAACGGGCTGCTAGCGTCTTTCGCCATAGAAACGCATTTTCTTGGTTGTCCGCTCGACTGGGCGCGGCGGTCGTGCCCAGGAATTAATGGTGAACTCTGGTTGGCCCAATTGGAAGGTCGTCATCATGTCAAATCGCTATATTTGTTGGCTGCATGTTTTTTGCGCCTTGCTGATCTCAACAGCCCAGTTGCAGGCTGAGGATCAGCCACTAGAAAAGAGCCCCGTGCCGCCGCAAGGCTTTGACAAGGTGCGTGAGGGAATCGAGAAGGGCAAGCTCGAAAAGGTTGAGTACGATTCCAAATCGGTCGGCGTCAAGCGCTGGATGGAAGTCTATACTCCGCCCGGCTATTCCAAGGACAAGAAGTACCCCGTGTTGTATTTGCTCCACGGCATCGGCGGCAATGAAAATAAGGAATGGACCAGGCAGGGCGTGGCCAACGTGATTCTCGATAATCTTGTCGCCGACAAGAAAATTGAGCCCATGATCGTCGTCTTCCCCAACGGCAATGCCACAGCCACAACCAAGGCGGGCGGCGGCGCAGCGAAGGGGGACGGCGGCGAGCAGAAAGGGGCCGGCGGTGCCAAGGGAGGTAAGGGAGGGTTCGGCGGCCCAGGCTGGGGTGAAAATTTCACGAACGATCTGCTGAAAGACATCATCCCCTACACCGAGTCGCACTATTCCACGTATACCGACGCCAATCACCGCGCTCTGGCCGGCCTCTCCATGGGGGGCATGCAAACCCGAACGATCAGCCTGCCCAACGTCGACAAGTTCGCCTACATCGGCGTCTTCAGCGGCGGCAACATAATGCCGCAGAACATTCAGGACAAAGACGCCTTCAAGAAGCAAGTGAAAGTCGTGTTCATGAGTTTCGGCAGCAAGGAAAATTCCGCTCCCAAGGGTGGCGGCACCACTCCCGGTGGTCCCGAGGGCATCAAGCTCGCCGCCGAAGCACTGAGCAAGGACGGCATCCATGCCGTCTATTACGTCTCCCCAGACTCGGCACACGATTTCACGAGCTGGAAACGCAGCCTGTATTACTTCAGTCAAATGTTGTTCCAAGAACAAACGAAACGCTGATACGGACATATTTTGGAGGCTTGGTCGTGAAAGCGTCGCGCTCTATCGGGCTGATCGCGCTGGCGATGCTGATGACTGGCACGGGGGGCTTGCCAGGCACAGACGCCGCCAGCGCGACCAGCGGACGGCGCCGGACCGGGCACGCCAACGACGTATTGCAATCCGCTGTCGTTGCCGAATTATCCGCTGGGCAAACAAGCACGGGATGTAACGGTTGGCGCACCGGTTCCCAAGGATGATCCGCTCTGGCTGGTGGACAAACAGCAGCAGTTTCGCGAGCTGGCGGATGTGTCGGTGCTCTGGCACGAGGGGGCATGGTACATGTACCCTTCGGTGGATATGGCGTGGGTCAGCAAGGACGGCGGCGCAACCTGGCAACATCACCCCCTGAACATTCGCGATGTGGGCTACGCGCCGACGATCGTCAAGCACAAGGGAAAGTTCCTCCTGATGGCGTCCGAGTCGTCCGTGTACACGGCCAATACGCCGCTGGGGCCGTTCAAGGAGTTGGGCCCCATCAAGTTGTCAGGGGCCGTGCCGACGCAAATTGATCCGATGTTGTTTTCGGATGAGGATGGCCGGCTGTTCTACTACTGGGGCTGCACGCCGACAGAAGGGATTTTCGGCGTGGAGCTGGATGCGGACAATCCCACGCGAATGATTGGCAAGCCGAGAAGAATAATTGCCTTTGAGCCAGACCGCTTCCCCTGGCAACGCCTTGGAGACTGGAACGAGCAGCCGGCGCGGGGGTGGATCGAAGGCGCCTGGATGCTCAAGAGAAATGGCATCTACTACCTCACCTATGCGGCGGCGGGGACGGAGAACCGGACGTACGCGATGGGCTGCGTCACCAGTAAGTCGCCGCTCGGGCCGTTTGGGCCGCAGAAGAACAATCCGATATTGCGCACGACGATGGGCCTGGTCACCGGAACGGCACATGGCTGCGTGGTGGAAGGCCCGCACGATTCCCTGTGGGCCTTTTACACGACGCGGGCATCCGTCGTGCACGGGTTTGAACGGCGGCTGGGGATGGATCCCGCTTACATCGGAAAGGATGGCGAGCTGCATGTGAAGCCAGCAAGCTCACTGCCGCAAAGGCTGCCGACGGCGTCGCGCGGAGCGGAGACGACGGGATGGTTGCCGTTGAATGCGGGACCGCGGACGGTTGGGTCCAGCGACGCACCCAACACTTCCGGCGCCTGGCGGCAGATGACGATATGCGCACGTGGTGGCAAGCGGCGGCGGATGACAAAATGCCAACACTGACGAGCAATTTAACGACTCCGGGCGCCGTCGTGCGAGCCGTGCGCGTGATCTGGCGCGACGTCGGCCTCGACACGAAGAAAGGGGCGAACGCGGGGGCGTTCCACTACAAGGTGGAAGTGCAAACTATGGCCAACAAGTGGATGACCGTGATTGATCGCAGTCAGAGCAAGGAAGACCTGCTGATTGACTACCGCGAATGTTCGCCGACGCCGGGGACCATGGCACGGCTGGTGATTTTAGGGGCACCTGCGGGCATCACGCCGGGCGTGGCGGAGTTTACGGTGTTTGGCGAGGTGCGGAAGCAATGAAGAATGGCAACCGAAGGTCTTGCCAGCGATGTTTAGGCTATTACCATTCATGTCGGAATTGAGACGAGTGTCTTTGCTATTTCGGAATAATCGGGCCTAGACAGCCCGTTCATTTGGCCCCGTGTTTATTTCATGACCAAGGAGTACAACCATGAAAAAGGTGTCGATCGCTCTCCTGTTGCTGCCCCTGCTACCCGACCGACCCGTGTTGGCGCAGGCCGCGTCACCACAGGTCGCGCCGGCGACGGCCGCGCAGCCCGTGGAGGATTTTAAACCAGCGTCCACCAATCAGGCCGGCAAGCAGTATCCTCAAGTAAATTCCGAGCGCCGCGCTCGCTTCCGCATTGTCGCGCCTCAAGCTCAGAGCGTGAAGGTGCCCGAGTGGGGCGGAGTGACGTTGACGAAAGGCGAGGACGGGGCCTGGGTGGGCACCACGCGCCCGCTGGATGAGGGCTTCCATTACTACCGGATCAACATTGATGGCGCTGAGGTTCCGGACCCGGGCAGCAAGTACTTTTTCGGCTCCAGTCGCTGGGGCAGCGGCATTGAAATTCCAGCCCATGACCAGGACTTCTATGCCCTGAAGAATGTCCCTCATGGCCAGTTACGCGAGAATTGGTACTTCTCGCCGAGCAGCAACGCCGTGCGCCGCTGCTTTGTCTACACGCCGCCGGATTATGACAAGGACACCACCAAGCGCTATCCGGTACTGTATCTCCAGCACGGCGGTGGCGAAGATGAAACCGGCTGGGCAAGCCAGGGGCGTGCGAACCTGATCCTGGACAACCTGATCGCCCAGGGCAAAGCGAAACCGTTTATCATTGTCATGGACAATGGTGGGGGCGGCTTTGGCGGCAAAGGCCCCAAAGGCGCGAAGGGAGCCAAAGATGCCAAGGACACCAAGGATGCGAAGGACACCAAGGATGCGAAAGAGGGCTTCAAAGGCAAAGGCCCCGGAGGCTTCAACTTCGCCGGCTTCGGGAAGATTATGACAGAAGAACTGATCCCCTATATCGACACGAACTACCGCACCCTGGCCGACCAGCAGCATCGCGGCATGGCGGGGTTGTCCATGGGCGGCATGCAGACAAAACAGATCACTTTGGCCAATCTCGACAAGTTCTCCCATATTGGAATGTTCAGCGGCGGCAGCATCGCTCCGGCGGATACCTCTAGCCTGGGCGATGCCTTCAAACAGAAGGTCAAGGTGCTCTTTGTCAGCTACGGCGGCAGGGAAAAAGGCGAAACGGCCAAGGCCAACCGCGAGGCGCTGGAAAAGATCGGCATCCGCAGCATTTATTACGAATCGCCGGAAACAGCTCACGAGTGGCAGAGTTGGCGGCGGAGTCTTTATCAGCTCGCGCCGCTAATGTTCAAGGACTAATCGGCATTCGGCCCGCGCCAGCCTGACTGGCAGCACGTTCCGCTAGTTTATTTCAAAATCTCGGGATCCCGACAGGCACCATTCAGGTTTCCTGTTGGGGTCCTGAGATTTTTTTTCGAACCAGATAGTTCCGCGTTTCTATTTGCGTAGTGTTGCAAGCACGGCTTCCACCGCCTTCGGTTCCGGGGGTTTGACGAGATGGTGGTTGAACCCGGCTTCCGCCGTGCGGCGGCGGTCCTCCAACTGCCCCCACCCGGTCAACGCCGCCAGCGCCGTCCTCTCCATGCCCGGTTGCTGGCGCAACCGGCGTGCGACCTCGTACCCATCCATGCCCGGCATGCCGATATCGAGGAACACCACGTCGGGGATGTACGTCTTCGTCATCTCCAGCGCCGCCATGCCGCTAAAGGCGACCCGAACCTCGTGGCCTTGCAGCTTGAGGAGCATGGCGAGGCTGTCGGCGGCGTCATGGTTGTCGTCCACGACCAGCAGCCGGTAGCCCGACGGCGCTGGTGGCTGATGGGTGTGCTCGCCCTTCTCGCCGCCTTGATCCGCCGCAACTACCTGGCGCAGATCGGCAGGTGTACGACGAACTCGCTCCCCCGGCCCAGCCCTTCGCTGCGGGCCTCGACCGTCCCGTTATGCATCTCCACGAGGTTCTTCACCAGCGTCAGGCCGATGCCCAGCCCACCCTGCGCCTTCGTGGAGGCGTGGTCCACCTGCACGAACAACTCGAAGATGCGCGGGAGCATCTGCGGGGCGATCCCGATGCCGGTGTCCCGGACCCGGAGCACCGCGGTACCGCCCTCCCGTTCGGCCGTCAGCCAGATGCGGCCGTGCGGCTCCGTGTACTTGGCGGCATTCGTCAACAGGTTGCCAACGACCTGGGCAAGTCGCACCGGGTCGGCGTCAACAAGCAGGGAGTCCGCCGTGAGGTGGACGCTCAACTGATGTCCCTGGGCGTCCACCAGCGGCTGGACCGTCTCGACCGCACGGGCGACGACCGCGGCGAGTTCGATCCGCTCCCGGCGGAGTTCGATCTTCCCCCGCATCACACGGGAGACGTCCAGCAGGTCGTCCACGAGCCGAACCAGATGCTCCACCTGCCGCTCCATCATGTCCCGAGACCGCTCGACCGTTTCTGCATCGACCCTGGGCATCTTCAGGATTTGCAGGGCGTTGCGGATCGGCGCGAGGGGGTTGCGCAGTTCGTGGGCGAGGGTGGCCAGAAACTCGTCCTTGCGGCGGTCGGCGTCCCGGAGCGCCTGATACAACTGCGTGTTGTCGATGGCGACCGACGCCCGGTTCGCGAGGTCCACTGCCAGGCCAAGGTCGGCATCGGTATAGGTGCGACCCGACTCGGCGGTTGCGAAGGTGAGTACTCCGAGCGTCTTGCCGGACACGATCAGCGGCACGCAGATGAAGGACTTCAGGCCCAGCGAACGAATCAGGTGCAGGTGGCGCTCGTCTCTGGCCGCCTGCACGAGAAGGGCATCGCTGATCTCCCTCACGATTTCCGGCTGACCCGTGCGGAACACCGCGAACACTCCAACCGGAGCCTCCGGGTCGGGTGGGTATTCCCTCATCAATGCGTGAGCAAACTCGACTTTATCTCGGTCTTGGTGGGCTGCCGCCAGGCGCCGCAGGCTCGCGCCCTCTGCCACGTCAACAGCAGACCAGTCGGCGAAGTACGGGACCGCCAAGTTCGCAACTTTCCGCAAGGTGCTTTCGTAATCCACCACGCTTGCCAGGGCGGCGCTCGCCTCGGCCAGAAAGCGTGACGACTCCTCGGCCCGCTTCTGCTCGTGGATGTCTGTGCTGGCGCCGTACCAGCGGACGACCTCCCCCGCCTCGTCCTTGACGGCAACCGTTCGGATAAGATGCCAGCGATAAGACTGCTTCGCCCGGTCCCGGAGCCTCAATTCCATGTCGTACGGCTCGCCAGTCTGTACCGACGCCGCCCAGCGTTCACCCGCTTGCCGGGCCTCGTCGGGGTGAAGGAGCTGCGACCAGCCGTCGTTGCCCACGGTGTCGGGCAGTCCGGTGAACTCCGTCCAGCGGCGGTTGAGGTAGTCGATGTTGCCGTCCGGTCGGGCCGTCCACACGATCTGCGGCATGGCGTCGGCCAGCTGGCGGAAACGCTGCCCCTGCTCTCTCGCCTGAGCTTCGGCACGCTTGCGTTCGGTGACATCCCGCGTAAAGCAGCGGGTGTGGACGAAGATGCCGTCCCGGAACAACACGCTGGAGTCGATCAGCACGTCCTTGATCGACCCGTCCTTGCACCGGAGCCGGGCCGGGTACTCGGCGAGTTCCTCCCCGGCCTTGAGCCGCAGGAGGATGTCGCGGATGATGTCCTCGTCGGCGTGGAAGTCGGCAACGGGGCGACCGACGTACTCCTCCCGGCTGTAGCCGAGCATGTCCAGTTCGGTTTTGTTGGCCCGCAAGATGATCCCGTCGGGGCCGACCCAATGCAGCCCAACCGTCGCATTCTCGAAGAACTCGGCGAGTTCCTGCTCGCTGTGCCGCAGTTCGTCCTCAGCGGCCTTCCGTTCGATGAACTGGCCGACGTTCCCAGACGCCGTTCCCATCATCTCCAGGAGGTCGGCGTCAGGCTGCCCGTAGGCGGCTGGTGTAGAACTCGATCACGCCGAGCATGCGGTCGCCGACGAGGACCGGACAGGCGAAGGCACTATGTAGGCCGCATTTGGTTGCCGGGGCGAGGCGGGGGAAGTTCCCGTCGTGTGCGATGTCGAGTACCCACGCCGGTTTGCCGCTGGCCCATACACGGCCCGGCAACCCTTCCCCCGGCTTGAACGTCCGGCTGCAACTGGCAGTCTCGAACTCTTGCACCGGCACGTCTGGCCGGTGCCAGCTTCGCCGACACACCAGCGTCCCTTCCCCATCATTGACGGTCCAGAAGAAGCCCACCTCCCAGCCGAGGTTGTCGCACACCGCCCGCAGAACGCCGCTCACTCCCTCGTTTACAGTCTCCGCCGCGCTCAGTGCGGAGGTTACAGCGACGCGGACATTGCGATGCTGTTCGGCCCGCTTTTGTTCCGTGATGTCTCGCAGGTATGCCGTGAACAGCGGCGGGCCATCCGTCGAGATTCGGGTGATGGCTAACTCGGCGGGGAACTCGGTGCCGTCCGCTCGGAGTGCGGGAAGTTCGAGCCGCCTGCCGAGAACCGGACCGTCACCCGTGCCCAGGTAGTGGACTATGCCCGTGCGGTGTTGGTCTCGAAGCGATGGGGGTATGATGAATTGGGAAAGCTCCTGGCCGATGACTTGATCTCGGCTGTAGCCAAAGGTCCTCTCCGCTGCCGGGTTGAACTCGACCACGTTGCCCTCATGGTCCATCGTGATGATGCAGTCGAGCGCCGTCTCCAGGATGGCACTCTTGCGGGCCTCGCTCTGCCGCACTTCCCACTCGGTTCGGCGCTGTTCGGTCACATCCCGGAAAATCAGGACGACCCCGATCACCTTGCCGCCAGCGTCTCGGATGGGAGCCGCGGAGTCGTCGATAGGTCGCCTCGTGCCATCCCTGGAGACAAGGAGCGTGTGGTTCCCCAGGCCAACGATCACGCCGTCCCGCAGCACCTTCTCGACCGGATTTTCCACGGGCAGCTCGGTTCGCTCGTTGATGATGGCGAAGACTGCCTCGAGTGGCTGCCCCTTGGCGCTGTCCGTGGTCCAGCCGGTCATTTCTTGGGCCACGCCATTCATGAAAGTCACGCGCCCCGCCTCGTCGGTGGCGATCACCGCATCGCCGATGCTGGCGAGTGTCACCGACAACCACTCCCGCTGCTCGTGCAGCCGCTCCTCGGTCGCCTTGCGGTCGATTCCCACGGCGATCTCGTCGGCCACCGCCGCCATTGCCTCGAGCGTCGTCTCGGACAGCGCCTTGCGGGCGAACATCGCCATTACGCCCACTAGCCGGTCATCCACGACCAGGGGGTATCCGGCGAAAGCGATCATGCCTTCCCGCCGCGCCCACTCCTGGTCGCTGACACGGGGATCGCCCATGACCTTGTTCGTCAGGTGCGGCCGGCGCTCCTGGGCGATCAGCCCGATCTTGTAGCTGCCCACCGCAACCCGGCTATGCGGACCGTCCAGATGGGTGTACAGCCCGGCGCTGGCCCGCAGTTCGAGTACGTCGCCCTGCGGGTTGAGCGTCCAGATGCGGGCGAATGCCCCGTCCAGACGGCCCACCAGCGCCTCGGCGCACCGCTGGAGCATGGCCGCCAGGCCGTCCGCCTGGACGAGCGCCGCCCCGACCGCCGCACTCAGGGAGAGCAGCCGCACCCGCTCCGTGAGCGCCGCCTCGCTCCGCTTCCGTTCGCTGATGTCTCGAAAGACCAGGACGCTGCCGACGATCCTTCCTTCGGCGTCCCGGATCGGGGCGGCGCTGTCGTCAATAGGTCGCTCCTTGCCGTCCCTGGCGATCAGGATGGTGTGGTTCGCCAGCCCGACGATCAGACCATCCTTCAGCGCCCGCAGCGCCGGGTTCTCGACCGGCTGCCGGGTGTTCTCGTTGACAATGTGGAACACGTCCTCCAGGGTGCGGCGGGCGACTTCGTCGCTCTTCCAGCCGACGAGGTTCTCGGCGACCGGGTTCAAGAAGTCCACGAGCCCTTCGGCGTCGGTGCTGATTACGGCATCGCCGATGCTCGCCAGTGTGACGTGCAGTCGCTCCCGCTGCTCCTGGATCAGCCGGGCGTTCTCTTCGGCGACACGACGGGCAGTCGTCTCTTCGATAAGGCGTCGGACGCTCTCCTCGGCCACCTTCCGATCCGTCATGTCCCTGGTGATCTTCGAGTAGCCGACGAACTTCCCGGCCTCGTCGTGCAGCGCCGTGATGACGACGTTGGCCCAAAACTGCGTGCCGTCCTGGCGCACCCTCCAGCCCTCGTCCTCGAACCGCCCTTCGGCTTTGGCGACCTTGAGTTCGTGAGCGGGCCAGCCCCGGTCGTTGGCTTCCTGGGGATAGAATTTCGAAAAGTGCTGACCGACGATCTCCTCGGCCTTGTAGCCCTTGATTCGTTTCGCACCAGGATTCCACGAGGCGACATTCCCCTGGGTATCGAGCAAGAAGATGGCATAGTCCTTGGCCCCTTCAACCAACAGGCGGAACCGTTCCTCACTCTGCCGCAACGATTCCTCGGCTCGCTTGCGTGCTGTGAGGTCACGAGTGACTTTCGAGAAACCTTGCAGGTTGCCATGCTCGTCCCGCAGCGCGGTGATGACGACGTTCGCCCAAAACTGCGTGCCGTCCTTGCGAATACGCCACCCCTCGTCCTCGAAGCGCCCTTCACGGCCGGCGACTTCGAGTTCGTGCTGCGGCCAACCACGGTTGATGGCGTCCTGGGGATAGAAGCGAGAGAAGTGCTGACCGATGATCTCGTCGGCGGTGTACCCTTTGATGCGCTCGGCTCCGGCGTTCCAGGTGACGACATGACCCGCTGGATCGAGCATGAAGATGGCGTAGTCCGTGGTCCCGTGCACCAGGAGACGAAGCTGTTCGGCTTCCCGCTTCGCCGCTTCCTTGTCCTTGAAGAGTTCAACGAACCCACGGACTTTGGCCCGGAGAACGATCGGCAAGAGCGGCTTCACCAGGAAGTCCACTGCTCCGAGGGTATACCCTTCCTCCAACTGCGGACGGTCAATGTCGGTGGCGGTGAGGAAAATGATCGGCGTATGTCGGGAGCGCTCGTGGCCGCGGATCGCCTTGGCAGTTTCGAAGCCGCTGATCCCCGGCATCAATACGTCGAGCAGGATGACGGCGAACTCGGTGGTCTTCACCCGCTCGATGGCTTCCTCGCCTGAGTGAACCTCAACAAGATTCTGGCCCAGGACTTCGAGCAGCGAGCGCAGGGAAAGCAGATTGGCCGGATCGTCATCCACCAGGAGAATGCTGGCCTTCAGACTGGACCTAAGGCCTGGGGTATCCGGCAATTCCGCCATATGCCGCCTTCTTGGGAGAAATCATCGTTGAGCCGCGGTAAGCGCACTCGTCCCGACTGGGCGTGGCACGCCAGAAACTATTTTACCGTAAACGTGGCCATGCGTCAGGTTGCTCACCGGGCCGAATATAGATTTTCGGTTCCCAATTATGAATGTGGCGGTTGGGCTTGTACAGCTCGCGTCATCGTCTCCTTGAAAACTCTCAATCCCGGATAGAAATTGGCACGGTCGCAGCGCTCCCTGATAAGTGGTTTTGGGTTGCCATGTATCCAGATCCGATACCTCCCGGCCTTGAAATCCTGCTTCTGGATGTCGGCATAAGGCAGGCGGATTACCTGCCGCCTGCGAAAGAAACCGCCCCGGGTGCATTCGATGCCCGTTGCCGTTAGCCGCAACCGGGGCGTCCACTGCACGCTGCCGTGACTCATGAGTTCCTTGGCAAGCATCTTGGCTAAAATCCCTGTCACCTCGTCGTGCAGACGGTCGAAGTTCCCATCCGGTTTCTTATCGTAGATGACGAATTTGATGCCTGGCAAGCCCAGGTAAGGGAACGGCTCGAAGGAAAGTTTGTAAATCGAGCCGGCATAGGCGCCATACGTGTAGAGTAGCCGGACCGAATAGGCATAGGTTGCCAGTTGGTCGAAACGAAGCGACCGCGTTGCGTACATCCCCGCGTGACAAATCCCCGCTTCAAAACAGCGAAACCGGGCCTTCCTGAGGCGCAACGCCAGCCAAAGAAACGCGCCTGCGATGGCAAGGAAGGCTACGGCAAATATCCAGATGACGGGCTGTTCGAAACCGATGATCAGGAAAACCACGCCCATGACGAAGAACAACCAGCAGCCGAGGAAAGCCATGCCCGGCTGGCCGGCGGGCCGCTCAAAGAGGACACGGCCCATCGCGCCCTTGGCCACGGGTGCGTGGATTGCAGGTGCTTCGTCACTTCTTCGCGCAAGATCATGTAAAGGATGTAGCTGTTGGCGGATTTCTCAAGAAGACTGCCCCAGATTTCCTCGCTGGCGAGGGTCCAGACGCAGAGACTGTCGCTATAAAAATCCACCGCGCTTATGTCGCTGAGTGGACAGGTCCGCCATTCCTGCCCGTGTCTTATTGAGAGCTGGCCGCGTTCGATACGCCAGTCAGCCTCTTCGATTGGCTTACCGCCGAGCAGTTTTCCTTTGGCTTCCGAGAGGAGCCGCGTTTCCAGGCGAACCATGAGCCCTTGCAAGGGATCAACCTGGTTGTACTTGAGGCGCGTCTCCAAAAGAAGCCGCTCCGAACCTCCGCCGTCGCCGCGCAACCAGAGATAACACCGACGCAGGATGCCTTCGTACCTTCCCTGCGGCGCGTACGTTTTGCGCGTGATCGCCATGGCGGTGATCTGGTCGTCGGCAATGAACCGTTCTGCCGCGCGGCTGGTGAGGAAAAAACCCTTGTCCTGCACTTGCGCCACTGGCGTAGGCGCCGCGACAAGAACAGCATGACGACCGCGGCGAGCAGCAACCCCACTCCCAGGGTGATGAGGGCCAGGACCGGCGCTGACGCGAACTCGTATGCCAATCCCAATCCTGTCCCGAGTGCCGTAATCAGCAGCCCGATCAGCAGCAGGACGACCAAATTTTCGTTGATGGAACTGCCGCGAACAAGGAATTTCTCCATGATGGTTTGCCATTGAAAGGTGGTGTAGGATAGGTTTCAACCTGTCCATTCAGCATGCGATTGCAATTGCCGGACAGGTTGGAAACCTATCCTACGTAAACCGCGATTACGGTTGCTCGAGCAACGCCGGACGCGCGGGCGGCGTTCGCGTTGCAAGCGTGCGTAACCGCGTACCTTGACAGCCCGGTCCACCGGCGCCTCATCTCAACCGCCTTCCGGCGTCTTGACGTGGAATTCTCGCCGGGAACAAAGATAGGCGCCGAACAACCGTGCACACCAGGCTGCCGGCCAAAAGCACGGTCAGGCACGTTGCTAGCTCCGGATGTTGGAGGAGGCCTGGATCTGTCCTGATGCCCAGTTGCCAGGCTTCCGCCGCCATGTCGATTTTGGGCCCGCGCGGCGGGGTTATCAGGAAGTCCAACGATCGGTAGGCGATCAGTCGAGCATGGTAGATCACCGACACCAGGCGAATACTGAACGGCAAGTTGGCCAGCAATCCTTCAAAGAACGCCGCGTAGAGGAAGCCGACGACGAGGGTCCACCTCGTGAGCAGGCTCAAGAGAGCGAAGATGCAGCAGTAGGCGGCCACGGCCAGCGCGTGGATGCCAACGGTCTTGATACAGCGAAGCGAAACAGGCTCCGCACCCTCCGGTGAGTTCGCGCCGATGTAGATCACCAGATACGTCAGCGTCGTGAAGACCGACGTGAGCACGCACGGCGGTCGTCAGCGCGCCCAGCAGTTTGGTCACGTAGATCGCCCATTTGCTTATCGGGCGGACCAGAATGTACGTGAAAGTCTGCTCTTCCTGCTCATCCTGTAAGATGCCGGAACCGTACAGTAGTGCCACCAGAGGCAGAAGCGCCTGCGGGATGAGCATGTACGCGAATAGAAATTCAAGCAGGATGCCCGGCACATCCGGTGCGGTCGCCCGAACCGCGCCGGCAATTACGGCAGGCGTCAAGAACAGGGCGCCCAGGACCAGCCAACGTTTGCCGTGCAGGTGCTGCCGCAATGTCAACGTGTACAGCGCCACCAGCGCCGTGGGGCTAAAACTGCCCGAGCGGGCATGCCCTGTGCCGGCCTCTTCGGCAGACTTACCAGGGGCCGGGTCAACCGCTGCCAGGGATGACTCTTTCATTTGTTTACCAGATATTTGAAGACGGCTTCCAGGTTGTCGTCGTCGGAATAAACCTCGCGGATAGCGGCTCCCTCGGCCAGCGCGAGTTCGGGAAGGCGTTGGTAGAAGGCGTCTGGCGCCCGGGTTTCGACCATCACCCCGTGCTCCTTCCCCAGCACCTTGACTCCCTCCACGTCCTCCCAGGCCAACAGCCGGGCGGCAAGCTTGCGGTACTCATCGCAGACCAAAACAATATGGTGGGGGTATTTGTCGATCAGGTCGCGAATGTCGCGGACATGCCCCTCCGCCAGCAGCCGGCCGCGATTCAACAGAACGATGTTCGGCGTCAGCGCCTGCACCTCGTGCAGCACATGGCTGGACACCAGGACAGCTTTTCCCTTCTCCCGCCAGGCGATGGATGATGTCCATCAGGTCGCGCCGTGCTACTGGGTCCGTGCCGGTGAGCGGCTCATCGAGGAAGAGAACGTCGGGGTCGTGAACCAACGCCTGGGCCAGCTTGGTGCGCTGGCGCATGCCCTTGGAATAGCCGCGCATCACCCGGTCGCTGATTTGGCGTCATGCCGACCGCTTCCAATGTCCGTGCGCGGCTGCCGCGCTCGCCTCGGCCCGGCCCATTCCAGAAAGCCGGGCACAGGTCCGCACGAAGTCCAGGCCGGTCATCCATTCGTAGAATGCGTCCTGTTCCGGGCATAAGCCGATGAGGCGATTGAGGGATGGATTGTTCCACGCGGTGCTGGCCCAGCACGCGCACGGTCCCCTGACTGGGACGCAACTGACCTGTTGCCAATTGCAGAAGCGTCGATTTACCCGCGCCGTTGGGGCCAAGCAAACCGGTCACGCCGGCTGGGACGCGCAGACTGAGCTTGTTAACGCCGATGACGTTGCCGTACCACTTGGAGACCTCGTGGAATTCGACGATCGGTTTCACTTCAGCCGGTCCAGGGACCGGACCCGGTAGTTCAGAATGCATGCGGAAAGTCCAAAAAGAAGAAAAAGCACGCTGGCGGACCAGTACCAGGGATATTGCGGACCAAGATGCCGGCGCAGATAGTTTTCCCGCTCCTGGGCCGGTTCGAGCAGGCTTAGCTCTCGCCAGATGGTGTCGGTGCCAAACAGCCACTCGCCGACGCGCGACAAGTTGGCGGTGTAGGACACCATTGGTCTCCAGTTGGCCTGGACTGCCCTCAATTCTTCCTCCTGGAATTGCTCTCTCGTCTTTTGGGCCAGCCTGCATGGCACGTTGCTGAGCGAGTTGCTCCGCAGGCGATAACAGCTTGTCGCCTGGCTGCTGGACCGCGAGCGCCGGTATTTCGCGCCGCTTGAAGCGACGCTGTTCGACGTCCACTTGGGTGAGAATGCCCCCGACAATCATGGTCACGAACCAGAGCGCCACCCAGAACAGCGCCACGTAGCGCGAGTTGCGTGACAGCGACGAGAGCGCCAACATCAGAGTTCCCGCCGAGAGGACAATCACCGCGCCATACGCCAGACACGCGAGCAGCACGGGAAGGGTGTCGCGCACAATGGTGACGTCCAGGCTGAACAACAGTCCAAGGATGTAGGCGAGAAGCGCTGGCACCACCACGACCATGCCGATAAACCAGGCGACCACGCCGAGTTTACCCACAAAATAATCGATACGACGCAGTGGCCGTGAAAAGTAGAGCGGCAAGGCGTTGAAACGGAGGTCCTGGCTGATGAGGCTCGGGCCGACCAGCAGTATCACGACCATCGAAACGTAAAGCTCGATCTCCAGAAATCTGTGGAAGCAGAGCGTCCAGGCCTCAAAGCGGAAGTGTTGCGGGTTCTCCAGCATTTGGCGGGAGAAGAAACCGGTCAAGAGTGGCCTGACGGATGCGATGAGTGGCGAGCCGTTTTCCAAAAGCCCCCACATCGACAGCAAAAAAGCCAGTCCGATGGCCGGCAGCCAGGCCAGGAGCAGCAAGATGCGCAGGAATGGGCTTTTCATGCCGACGCGCACGCCGTGCCGTGTGATGGTGAGCCAGCGGTAGGTGTAGCCCGAAAAAGCGCACCCGACCAGTGCTGATAACCTTGGTCGAAAATGGGCATTACGGTTGCTCCACGGCTTTGAGGAAAACCTCTTCCAGTGTGCTGCGCTGTGGGCGCAGGTAGCGGATCTGCTGGCCCTGTTCGACCGCCGTTTGCCACAGAAGTTGGGGCGAGCCTCCCGCCGGCAAGCGCACCATTAGCCGGTCGTCAAGGCGTTCGGCCAGGCAGCCAAGCTCGACCAACCGCCGTCCGAAGCTGTCCGCGCCGGTCTTGAGTCGAAGCTCGTAACAGTTTTCATGCCCCTGTTTCAGCTCTTGAATCTTACCCTCGGCCAACAAACGGCCACCCCCCAGCACCACGACATAGTCGCACACCGCCTCGACATCTGGAAGCAGATGGCTGGAAAAGATCAGGCTCATGCCCTTGTTGCGGGCCAGATCTTTCGCCAGCTCCAGGACCTCCTGGCGCCCGGCTGGGTCCATGCCGTTGGTCGGTTCGTCGAGGATTAGCAGTTTGGGGTCATGAACGATGGCGGAGGCGAGCTTGAGCCTCTGCTTCATGCCGGTTGAATAAGACTCGGCCTTGCGGTAGCGGGCCTCACCCAGGCCGACATAGTCCAGGACTTCGTGGGCGCGCTGCATGGCATCCTTGGCCGCCATGCCGACCAGTTCGCCGGCATAGGCCACGAACTCGATACCGACGATTCGTGGAAATAAACATTCGTCTTCAGGCGCGAACCCGACCTCGCGCCGAATGTCGAGCTGCCGCCGACGAAAGTCTTTACCAAGGATTTGGCCCGACCCGCTATCCACCGGAATCAAACCAAGCAGAATGCGAATCAGCGTCGTTTTGCCGGACCCGTTCGGTCCCAAAAGGCCGATGGCGCCTTCCGGAACCGTCACGGTCAAATTGTTGAGCGCCGTGACAGTTTTGTAGGTCTTGGTGACGGCCGACAGTTCAAACAGCATGCAAACCCCCGGCAAGAGCATAAGCCGGATTGGCAACGATCCCAGGGCGTTTAAGCACAAGGCTATTCGCACCGGCGGCACAAATCTTATTGAAAAGACGCCGCTCCGTCCGTTTTATCCCAAGGATCGGTAAGTCAAGTCGAAGCGGGCTAAGGCAGCTCAGTCCGGTTTCTTTTCTTTGGCCATAGTTGCCATATTTAATATTCGTAGCGAACATTATGCAACAACCTAATCACCGTCCCGGGCCAGCTTTTAGAGAAAAATAGAAAATCCCAAATAAAGCGCGGTCGAAAAGGCGCCAGGCGTCATCTTTAACCTCAGGCAAAAAATGGATCCTCAGGGTCAGGGCGAGGAACGCAACCTTGAACGTTACCAGCCGTACTTGCGTATGTTGGCGCGGCGCAACTGAATCCGCGGCTGGCGAGCAAAGTATCTCCTTCGGACATCGTCCAGCAAACGTTGCTGAGGGCGCATGAAAAGCGGGCCCAGTTTCGTGGTCAGACGGACGCTGAGCTGGCTGCCTGGTTGCGAAAAATCCTGGCGAATACTCTGGCGGAGACGATGCGCAGCTTCGGCCGGCAGCAGCGCGATGTCGCCCTGGAAAAGTCGCTGCAAGCGACGCTGGACGACTCCTCGGCCAAGCTGGAATGCTGGCTGGCGGCCGACCAATCGTCGCCTAGCCGGCACCTGGTCCGCCAGGAACAGCTGGATAAGCTCGCCCGGGCCCTGGAACAACTGCCGGAAGACCAGCGCGAGGTTGTGGAGTTACGGCATCTGCAAGGCCTCTCGATACCGGTCATCTGCCGGCGGGTGGAGCGTGGCGAAGCCTCGGTGGCCGGCTTGCTCCGCCGCGGCTTGCAAAGGATGCGCGATCTGCTGAGTGAAGATACCTGAAAACATCGAATCAATAAGGGGAGGCCGACATGTCGCAGTTAACGAAAGCGTCCGGCGACAGTATTCTCGATCAAGTGTTGGCCGACTATCTGAAAGCCTCGGACGAGGGTAAGACCCCAGAGCCTGCCGCCTTGCTGGCACGCCATCCGGATTTGCGGAAGGAGCTGGAAGCCTTCTTCACGGCTCAGGAAAAAGTAGCCCACTGGACCCAACCGCTGCGCGAATTGTTCGCGACCCCCGCCACGGTGAACGATCAGATCACCATGGCCGACCGCCCCATGGCAGCGGGCGAGGAGAAAGGTCTGGGCCAATTTGGCGACTACGAACTTCTCGTGGAGATTGCACGGGGCGGAATGGGCGTGGTCTATCGAGCCACGCAGAAGGGGCTCAACCGTGTCGTCGCTCTGAAGAAGATCCTGGCAGGCAATCTGGCGACGGCAACTGACGTGCAGAGGTTGCGCAGCGAGGCGGAAGCGGCGGCACGGCTCGACCATCCGCATATCGTGCCGATTTACGAAGTCAACCAGCACGAAGGTCAGCACTTCTTCACGATGAAACTGATCGAAGGGGATAATCTGGCCCAGGTCCAGAAGTCGGGAAAGGGCTTTGGCAAGGAAGCGGCCGGGCAGCGCCGGGCCGCGATGCTGTTGGCCAAAGTGGCCCATGCGGTTCACTACGCCCATCAGCATGGCATCTTGCATCGCGACCTGAAACCCGCCAACATCCTGCTCGACGACAAAGGCGAGCCGCATGTCAGCGATTTTGGCCTGGCCAAGCGTGTGGGCGGCGACGCGGACAACGTCACGGTCCCGCCGGCCTTGACCCAATCGGGCGCCATCGTCGGCACCCCCAGTTACATGGCTCCCGAGCAGGCGGAGGGGAAAAA
Organism: uncultured Planctomycetota bacterium; assembly: GCA_963848825.1. Classification (GTDB taxonomy): domain Bacteria; phylum Planctomycetota; class Planctomycetia; order Gemmatales; family Gemmataceae; genus CAVVSQ01. The sequence continues at coordinate 319,093 of CAWKFA010000014.1, forward strand.
AGTCCTCAGCACCGCTGCCGACACGTATAGTTTGGGTGCCATCCTTTTCGAGTTGTTGACCGGCCAAGCCCCCTTTCGTGGCGATACTCCGCTGGACACTGTTTTACAGGTCCTCAAACGGGACGTCACGCGACCGCGCTTGCTAAACCCTGCGCTTGCTTATGACCTGGAAACCATCTGTCTGAAGTGTCTGGAGAAAGATCCAGCCAAGCGTTATCCCTCCGCGCTGGCGCTCGCCGAAGACCTGACGCGCTGGCTGGCCGATGAGCCGATCATGGGCCGCCGCACGAGCCGCTGGGAACGGACCCGCAAATGGGCTCGGCGCCATCCCGCGGTGTCCGCCTTACTGGCAGTGAGTGGTGCGTCTGCCGCTGGCCTCCTCGTCCTGGCGGGTTTTTTGTGGCACAACGCGGAAATGCGGGCTGAAGCGGTGCAGGACCTCGGACAGGCCCGCGGCGCCCTGGGAGAAGCCCAAAAAGAGCGGACCGCTGCCCTGGAAAGCGTTCAGCAGTTGCAGAAGGAGGCGGACGAGGAAAAGGCCAACCTCGAAAAACTCCAGATGCTGGCCGAGGCTGAAATGGCCAAAGCCAAAAGCGCCCGTTTGGAAGCCAGCCACATTCTTTACGCGGCCGATATGCAGTTCGCCCATGCCGCCCAGGAAGCCGCCGACACCACGCGCTTGCTTCGTTTGTTGGAAAATCACTGGCCCGCCGCCGGCCAGGAGGATTTGCGCGGCTTCGAGTGGCATTACCTGTGGCGGCTCATGAATCGGGATCGCTTCACGCTCACGGAACATGCTCCCAAGAACCGGCCGGCAGGCGCAACGCTGGATACTCCCGAGAGCGTGCTGGTGGCCATCGCCCCCGACAATAAGACTTTTGCCTCAGTCGGCGCCGATAAAAAAATCCGCGTTTGGGACTTGCAGTCGGGCCACTTGCTGAACACCTGGGCGGGACCGGGACAGGCTCTGTCTCTGGCGTATACGGACCAGGGCAAAAAACTGCAAATGCTCGTGCTTCAAGGCTCCGCCAAAAAAGTGCCCCAGGGCAACTTTCAAGAAGTCCTGGCGGGCAAGGCGAAAGCCTCCCTGGGCCATCTTTATGCCAGTCTGGGCTTGCAAACGTTCGATCTTCAGAACCCCGACACGCTCCCGATAGAAAAGTTCACTCCGGCCGACCTGGCTGCCCCCGGTGCCTTTCTATTACTAGGAAAAGACATCGCAGCCCTCATGACGGGGGCCGTGGTGCCTTTGAAAAGCAAGGCACTGTTCGTCCCGGCTGCTCTGGCCGTAACTCCTGATGGTAAAACCCTCGCCCTCGCCGGCTTCAATACTATCTACGAGCTAAAGGGCACAAATATGGATATCCGCCAGGCAGGCGCCGTGCTTTTGTGGGACTTGGAAAAGGACGAGGAAAAGATGGTGCTGCCGGCCCAACAAAGCATGGTGGTAGCCCTGGCCTTTGCGCCCGACGGCACCCTGGCTACCGCCGGATTCGACCGAACCATCAAATTATGGAAACCGAACGGAGAATTACTCGCCACGCTGACGGGGCCGCGCGCTCCGGTTTCCGCTCTGCTTTTTACCAACGACAGCAAACGGCTCTTTTCGGGGGGCATCGACGGCACTTTACAGGCCTGGAACGTGGACTCAGGCAAGGTCGAACAGGTATTGCTTGGACACCGGGAAGCCGTATTTGGACTGTCGGCCACCGCCGACGGCATGACCCTGGCATCATCGAGCGCCGACGGGCTTATCAAGGTGTGGGACCTGGCCGCGGCACGCGGGCCGGCGCCCCTGCACTTCGAAGGCGCGGTCAACAATTTGGTTTTCGCGGCCGACAACAAAACGCTTTTCGCCCTCACTCAAAACGGCCTGTTCAAAAGCAGCGACGTTACCACAGGCAAAGACATTTCCCAGCGCCAACTGCAAAATTTCATCGCCATGGCCTCGCAGGGGGCGATCTCTGCCGATGGCAAGGTCGTGGCCGTTGCCAACCCCATAAAAAGCGTGATCACTGTCCAGGACGCCTCCAATGGCCAGGAATTGCACGCCTTCCCCTTCAAGGGCTTCGGCGAGATAGCGACCTTCTCTCCCAACGGTAAAATCCTGGCGTTTGGCACGAGGGAGTTCCAGAAAGGCAGCGAAGTAACCCTTTGGAACATTGATACCGGCAAAGAAATCCAGCGCTTCAAGGCAGGCACCCAGCGAATCAAGGGACTGTCTTTTTCCCCCGACGGCAAATGGCTGGCGGCCGGCAGCCAGGACAAAAGCGTTCTAATCTGGGAAACCGATACGGGCAGACAGCTTTATCGGACGGAACACGAAGAACCGGTCCAGGCCGTGACCTTTTCCACAAGCGGCAAACTGCTCGCCATAGCCACCAGAACAAAAATTAGCCTCCACCAGGCCTCGGACGGCAAAGAAGTGCTCAGCTTGCCCACTTACACCCATAGCGTCGTGAAGATGGCCTTTAGCCCGGATGGCAATCGTCTGGCCACGGGGAGCAGTGAAGCGGAATCCGGGCGCGGTGGCGGCATGAAACTTTGGGATGTAGCCACCGGCCGCGAAACCTTCGCTCTGGGCGATTCCGATGGCACCGTCAGTAGCCTCGCCTTCAGCCCCGACGGCACCCGTTTGGCCGCCGCTTTCACGGACAGTTCCGTCTTCGTCACCATGACTGCGGGCCACAAGTCGGTGGTCCGGATCTGGGAAACCAGCCAGGAGGGAGTAAGCACCAAACCCAAATGAGTTTTGGCCTGGAATCAGCAACCTGACGGCTGTCGTGCCGAATGTCCCAGAGGAACTTAATGGTCATCACAACGGCCACTTGTTACCTATGACCTCTTTGACCTGGGATCCCTTGGACGCGGTCCTTTTTCGGATCCTGGTCAGGCTGCCAGAGGGCGCGCACATCTTGGTTTAGTAGATAACCGGTATCATCGAACAGTTCGAGTAGTGTCGTTGGCGCCTGCTGCGTCTCGAAAGCGGCATTGACGGCATCAAGCGGTAGCGGTGATTGGGCGTCATGACCTTCTGGGTTGACCAGATTTGGCGACGTGGTTTGCAAAGTTGCCATCGGAAGCCTGTTCGATGATGATGGCTGTTTCACGTCTCTCACGACTTCTACTCATCACTTCTTGATTCCCAAAAACAATCCCTTGACGCGCTCCATCCCGTCGTTATAGTGTACTAAGACACTGTTACACATGACGATTGGTTCACCGCCAATGCTCTTTACCATCCATCCCGACGGCGCTATCCCGATCTATGAGCAGATCGTGTCGCAAGTCATTTATGCCGTCGCTTCCGGCTCTTTGGAATCGGGTTGTTTGATTCCCAGCGTACGGGAGTTGGCGGAAACTTTGCTGGTTCATCCCAATACGGTCGCCCGGGCTTTTCAGGACCTCGAGCGTGAAGGCGTTGTGACAGCGCGGCGGGGGGTGGGCATGGAAGTCACGCCGGGTGCGCCGGCGGCTTGTCGGAAAAAACGGCTCGATTTGGTTCAGGAGCGCATTCGCCAGGCATTGCGCGAGGCGGCGCAAAGTGGCTTGCCGGTCGAGGAGATCCGCCGCCTGGTGGAAGAGGAACAGACCGCCGTCAACGGTAAGCGACGCAAACCATCTTAGGAAACGCAGTCATGGAAACCGTCATCGAAACCCATAGTCTGGTAAAACGCTTTGGACGCACCCTGGCCGTGGACCGGCTGACGCTGACGGTGCCCAAGGGTGCAATTCTGGCCCTTCTGGGTGATAATGGGGCTGGCAAGACCACCACCTTGCGGATGCTTACGGGGCTGGTGCCGGCGGATGCCGGGTCGGCGACGATCCTTGGCCAGGATTGCTGGGCCGCTGCTGTGAAGCTGCGTCACCGCGTCGGCTATGTGCCCGAACGGCCCCGCTATTACGATTGGATGAGTGTGGCTGACATCGGTTGGTTCGCCGCCGGGTTTCATACCGCCACGTATTTGCCGCTTTATCAGGAGTGGGTGGGCAAATTCCTGCTTGACCCCAAGGCCAAGCTCAAGACTCTATCGAAGGGCCAGTATGCCAAGGTCGGCCTGGCGCTAGCGCTGGCGGTCGATCCGGAAGTCCTGCTGCTCGATGAACCGACATCCGGTCTCGACCTGCTCGTCCGGCGCGAGTTCTTGGGCAGCATGGTCAGCCTGGCGGCCGCCGGGCGTACCGTCGTCATCTCCAGCCATCAAATTGCCGAGGTCGAGCGCATCGCCAGCCATGTCGCCTTTTTGGCGCATGGCCGACTCTTGCTGACAGCCCCGTTGGATGAAGTCCGCAATCGCATCGTGCGCCTGCGTCTGCGCTACGAAGGCGATGCCCCTGATCCCACCAGCCTGGGCGCGGTCCTCGAACGCAACGCCAGCGGCAAGCAACTTCATGCGGTACTGCAAGACATCAATACCGACGCCGTGAACGCACTGCGGTCGGCCGAAGGCATCCATGATTTCGAATTATCAACAATGAGCCTGGAAGAGATCTATTGCGCCCTTTTGAGTCGAAAGGAACCTGTGCGTCAGCAGTCCCTTCTGTCCAAATCTGATCGGTAATCGGTCCGGTCAAAAGTGGCGTCCAAACCCACGGAGATTCAGACTGTTGACAAGGAGCCTCCCGTGATTCGTACCCTGGTGTGGAAAGATGTTCGCGAGCAACTTGCCCTGTGGGGCGCCATCCTTTTCTTGGCGGTGTTGATTTGCGCTGGAACCCAAAAGCTCCGCAGGCCTGCCGAGCAAAAGGATTTTACTACCTTTTTTCTGTACACCTTGGTGGTGGCCCAGGGCGCGTGCTGCGGCGCTCAGCTTTTGGCGAATGAAAAGGAGGCCGGCACGTTGGCTTTTCTGGACGGCATGCCAAGCCTGCGCTATCACGTCTGGCATACCAAGGTGAAATTGGGCTTCGTCTTGACGCTGCTGCAAATAGTGCTTTCGTGTGGCGTGGCGCTGGCTTTCAGACTCCCGTTTTGGCAAGACTTTCACTGGCTGGTCTTGACCGGTTTGTTGGCCCTTTGTTTTGGTCTGCTGGGCGGGGCCATCTTCGACAAGGTCCTGCCCGCCATCTTTGTCGCCGCCCTGCTTTCGGTGGTTGACCTGATGATAATGTTGAATTTGCCCATGGGCAGAGTATTCTTCGAGGTCGTCTTTGCGGTGTTAGCTTTGTGGATTTCAAAACAACGCTTCTGCGCGACCGATCGCGGGCGTCATGGTGATATTGACCCCTTCTCCATGGCTTCTTCACACCGCCGGCACCGCGCCTCCTTGTCGCCGGAGTACCATGTCAGCCGCATCAAAGCACTTCTATGGCTCACCGAAAAGCAGGGCCGCTGGCTATTCTGGCCCGGCCTTGGTTTGAGCATTGTCGCGGGCTATGTCGTCGCGGTGACGTCAGATTTTTTCATGACGCACAAGCCCTCTCATTTTGACTCTGAATTCGGCGTTGATTTTTGGCCACTGCTCATCACGCTGGCCATCGGGCTCACCTGCGGCCTGGCTACGTTTGCTCCAGAACAACCGGGGGAACAAGAACGATTTTCTGGGCGCGCAAAGATTTCCCGCTGGCACAATTTGGCTCGTCAAGACATTCGTATGGGCGGCTGCCGCCACGTGTATGACAATCTTGTTTTGGCTTACCCTGTTTTGGATTCAGCGTGACTTCTCGCCCCGGCATCCATTGTTTGGCCCGGGTTTCATCGATTTCGCATTGTGGTCGCCGTTCAACCTGGGACTGCCACCGCTTTTGTGGGCCTTCTTCGCATTCGCCTTTGGGCAAACTTGCACCCTTTTATCCCGAAGGATTCTGGTTGCCAGCTTTCTCGCCCTCGTCACCAGCTTGTTCATCCTGGCTTTTTGGCTCCCTTCCTTGATTTTCGGAGGCGTGCGTGTTTGGCAGATCGCCGTTGTCCCACTCATTCTCCTCGGCGCCGCCCGGATCAGCATGTGGATCTGGTTTTCCGGCGGCTTTTACACGCGCCGACACCTTTTAGTCCTTGGCGGCACCGCGTTGCTGCTGGCCGGGTGGATGGGGGGCAATTTCTGGTACAGAGCCATACAACTGCCCGACGTTGGTGAACCCTTCGACATTCGTGCCTTTGAAGCAAAGCTGGACCGGGCCGTACAAAATCCAGCCGTCGAGTTGATGCGTGAGGGGGAGCGCCGCTTGGTGGAACGGCAAGCCAAGGCCTACCTCAAGGTCGGCCCTTTGACGGAATATCTCTACCTCAGTCATCAACGACGGAGGAGATCCCCGAATACCTTGCGCGAAGTGATTACCTGTTAGCGTGCTATTACGTTCTTGAACACTTCCGGGGTTGGCCCACCCAAGGCAGCCAACTAGGAAGATGGCTAGATGACGTATTTAGCGATGATGGGATCGAACTCATTCGCGAGGCTCAGAGAACGCCACACGTGCTTTTGATGCAAGATCCTCGCCGCGCCACGCCTTCGGACCTGGAGCCTCGCTCGCTGTACCGTTTCACACCTTCGGACTTTGAGTCGGCACGCTCTTCTTGGCCCCCCGCTGAGAAAAAATGGCTCGACCTCGACGTATTGTTTATGGCTCGTACCCGCCAACTCCAAGCCCGGAAGGATTATGAAGGTGCCCTGGATGCCCTCCAATTTGCACTGGGTATGGCGAGGCAAACGCGAGAATTCGTGCCGAGTGGCTTTCTGGACATCGAACGCATCGAGCATGCCGCATTAGCCGCCTTCGGCGACTGGCTTAGGAATGTTGGCCCCAATGCCGATTTGTTGCGCAAAGCGTCGCTCATCCTAGGCGACCATGAAAAGAACTTGCCCGATCCGCTCGATAATATCAAAGCCGATTATTTCCTTGTGCGGAAATATCCAGCTCGATTTTTTTGGTCTTGGAATAAAGCTAGTCCAGATCCTACGTTGTTTTTCCTCAAATCGAACGCCGCCAAATCAGTGGCGTTCGACTGTCCGTGGGAGAGGGCGCGGCAACTTCGGTTTATTGCAGCACTCTACCAAGGGCGACTGCGCCTGGCCGAATTATCGCCCAGAGATTGGAAGGTGTTGCAACACGAAGGCAGTCGCGTCACATTCACAGACTTGGTACGCGAAATGGGAGTAGGACTGGCCGACGGAGGTTGGTCCGTGCACCAATGGGAGCCTGTAATATGGGATTACGGCTATATTAATTCGGACCAAGTATGGTGCCGATGGTGCCACAACTTTCCCAAATCGCTTACTCGAATCCGGCTGCTGCAGCTATTTATTGCCCTCGAGCTCTATCAGCTGGATGAAGGCCACGCCGCCGGTTCCCTCACCGATCTGTCGCCGCGATATTTTTCTGCCGTGCCAGTCGTCCCCTGGATCAATGAACCGTTTCGCTACAAGCTTTCCGAAGATGAGGAATTGGAAGGCCGCTTCCCAACCATCGTCGGGGAAGAGGAATTCGCGGATCGCAAGAAGAAATTGAGAAAAGGCGAAGGTGTGCTCTGGACGGAATCAGTGGCTAATTGGACGGTCACCCAGGAGTTGGGCATAAACCGTGGCAACTACTACGTCATTCCCATTTTGAAGAAGGAGTGACCGATTGGGAGACCGGTTACCGCAGGCGCCGTCGCCCGGCTTGGATCCGCTCCGGAGCCCAACATTTCAAGGTGCGTTTAATACTTCGCGCACTTTCAAGGCTAGCGCCGCCGGATTGAACGGCTTTTGCAGAAAATGGGTCTGGTCGTGATACACGCCATAATGGACCACGGCGTCTTCCGTGTAGCCGGAAAGATAGAGCAGCTTGGCCTTCGGCCACCTTGTCGCCGATTTCTCCGCGAGTTCACGGCCGCTCATGTTCGGCATCACCACATCTGTGATGAGCAGGGCGATTGTGTCCCCGTGCTTCTCAAACATGCGAATCGCTTCGGCGCCGTTCGCCGCCTCCAACACGGTGTAGCCGTTCGCTTGAAGGAGATGACGGGTAAGGGTGCGCACTCCGCTGTCGTCTTCCGCCAGCAGAATGGTCTCTGAGCCCCGCAGGCTTTCGGAGACGTTCGCCGGAGATTTGGTCGGCGCCGGCGACTCGTCGACTCGGGGCAAATAGATCTTGAAGGTCGTGCCCTGCCCTGGTTCACTCTCGACATCAATTTTACCGCGCGATTGTTTAATGATTCCGAACACGGTGGCCAAGCCCAGCCCCGTTCCTTTTGTCCCTTTGGTAGTGAAAAAAGGCTCGAAAATCCTGGTCTGGGTTGCTTTGTCCATGCCGCAACCATTGTCGCTGACCGTGAGCAATACATAGGGGCCAGGAGCATTCTCGCGATTTCCGGGCAATTGTTCGGCGGTGAGTTCAACGTTTTCAGTGCTGATGACGAGTTTGCCACCGCGCGGCATGGCATCCGCGCGTTCACTGCTAGATTGAGGAGAACCTGTTCCACCTGGCTTGGGTCGGCCTTGACGTTTCCCAGAGCGGGCTCCTTGATCGCCTTCACTTCCACATCCTCGCCAATCAAACGACGTATCATTTTCTCGGACTCGGCGAGCATGGCGTTCAAATTCAATACCTGGGGGCACAGCACCTGGTGCCGGCTGAACGCGAGCAGCTGGCTGGTCAGGCCTGTGGCCCGTTCACCGGCCTTGATGATTTCCTTCACCAGGCCGCAGTTTCGATCATCCGGCTTGAAAGTGCCCAGCATTATTTCGCTATAACCGTTGATCACAGTTAACAGGTTGTTGAAGTCATGGGCCACGCCGCCGGCGAGTCGGCCGACTGCCTCCATTTTTTGCGCCTGGCGAAACTGCTCTTCCAGCCGCCGCATTTGCGTGAGGTCGATAACCATGTTGACCGCTCCCACGATTTCTCCCCTGGCACCCCGGAGCGGCTCGGGATTCTTGAGGACGTTAGCCCGGGAGCCGTCCGGACGCTCGATGATGATTTCTTCCCCGCGAATACCGCGGCCTTCGCGCACGGTCACTGCCATCGGAGACTGATCATATGCCAGCTCGGTTCCGTCCGGTCGAAAGATTTTACAGGCGCCGTCCCAAAGGTCCTTGTCGATGTCGGGTCGCCGTCCCCATAATTCGACAGCGGCGTCATTGAAGAGGGTGATTCGTCCCAGGTGATCGGTGGTGTACACCGCCGCGGGCAACGCCATGACGAGATGGCGAAAGCGATCTTCGCTGATCCGAAGTTCTTCGTTGCCACTTTTCTGATCGTCGATGTCGATACGCGTCCCAAACCATTTGATGACCCGGCCTTCCGGATCCTTCAAGGGCACGCAACGGTCGAGGAACCAGCGGTAGATGCCATCTTTCCCACAAAACCGGTGCTCACGCTGGAACGGCTCGGCAGTCCGCCTGGACTCGGCCGTATGTATTAAAGTTTGCTGACGGTCATCGGGATGGAGAGCGTCGATCCAGCCCTGCTGAAGAATCGCCTTTGCTGTCATGCCCGTGTAATCGCTCCACCACTGGTTGCAATAATCGCAGTCGCCGATCTCCTTACAGGTGTAAACACCACCGGGCAGGCTGTTTGCCAGCGTGCGATACTGCTCTTCGCTGGCACGAACCGCGGCCTCGGCTCGGCGCCGTTCAGCGAACTGACTGATCTGATTGGCGATATTGTCGAGCGAGGGAAGCAGCAACTTGTCCGATTCTCGAAGATAGGGCTTATAGAACTCGATGACGCCCATTATTTCACCGCCGCTGCGCAGGGGCAAGCCAAAGCCGCAACGGCCTCCTGCCCGAGTGGTCGCCGTTACGTTCGTGAGGGAGTTGTCACTTTCGATGTTTGGCTCCCAGACGGATTCTCCCGTGGCCCAGGTACGGCCGGGAACATCCACGCCCGATTCAAGGGTCGTTTTTTGACCAAGTAGCTCGACGAAACCTGCGTCCGCCGATGACGAATGCCACTCGTGGATGCGACGCAGGACATTAGCCGTCGGATCGACCATCCAGAGAACGGCAATCTCCCAGCGAAAGCAATCGGCGATAATCTGCAATACCTTCGGCCAGGCCTCCGCTAAACTCTTGGACTGGGACAGGATACCGGTGACTGCCTGTTCCGTGTTCAAAACACGCTCGAGGCGTTTTCGGCTGGTAATGTCATGAGCAATCACGGATTCCCCAATCATGACACCGGTTACATCATAGATTGGAGAAACACTAAGGAGCACTTCGACCCGTGTCCCATCCTTTCGCTGCCGGTGGGTCTCATAAGGCAGGATGTGATAATCATTCGACAAGCGCTTTACCACTTCCAGCGTGTTCTCGGGCAGGTCGGATCGGCGGCGATTGACCGGGTAGAGAATCGAGATGTGCTTGCCAATGATTTCTTCCGCGGCATAGCCGTAAAGTCGCGCCGCGGCCGGATTCCAGCTGGTAATGATGCCGTCAAGCGTCTTGGCAACGATGGCATCCGACGACGAGCCGACGATCGCTGCCAATTGGGCGGCCGCTTGCTCGGCCTTCAGTTTCTCGGCCTTGAGCTTGCCACGATTCAGCGCTTGTTTGACGGCCGGGCCCAGACGACCCAAACGGTCTTTCATGATGTAATCGGACTGCGCCATCTTGCATGGCCTTGATCGCGCGCTCCTCGCCGATCGTGCCCGACACGATAATAAACGGAATTTCCAGCCGGCACTCCTGCATGATCTCAAGGGCCCGCAGGGAGCTAAATTCCGGCATCGAGTAGTCGGCGAGAATGATCTCTGGCGCCGCTTTTAGATGAACCCGGTACTCCTTTTCGGTTTCCACCCTGTCAACAATCGGGTGGTAACCAGCACTGCGCAGTTCGTGCAGCACCAACTCGCAATCGGAGGGACTGTCTTCCAGCATCAGAAGGCGAAGGGGTATGTCCATGTTTGGAGAACCTTGAGATTAAAAGCACTTTCACTCGGTCGGCTGTTTGTTGATGAGCAACCAGTAATAGCCCAGTTGGCGGGCTGTTTCGCTGAACTGTTCGAAGTCTACTGGCTTGACGATATAACTGTTGACGCCAAGCTGGTAGCTTTCGATGATGTCGTGGTCTTGCGCCGACGAAGTGAGCATTACGACGGGAATCAAACGGGTGCGCGGGTTGGCGCGGATTTGCCGCAATACCTCCATGCCGTCAACAAGAGGCAGTTTCTTATCGAGCAGGATTACCTTGGGGTTCTCAAAGGGACGCTTGGCGTACGCACCCGTGCAAAAGACGAATTCCAATGCCTCCGCTCCGTCACGCACGACATGGACCTTATTGGCAAGATTATGTTTCTTGAATGCATGCAGCGCGAGCAATTCGTCGTTGGGATTGTCCTCGACGAGCAGAATCTCAATGCTTTTCTCCATCATTGGTTGGTCCTTATTCATGAGTGAAAGAAAACCTGGCGCCCTGTCCTCGTTGGGATTGTCTTCGACGAGCAGAACCTCGTTACTTTTCTCGATCATGGGTTGGTCCTTATTCAAGAGTGAAAGAAAACGTGGCGCCCTGGTCGAGCTTTGCCTCGCCCCAGACCCGTCCACCGTGGCGATTGATGATTCGTTGCACGATGGCCAGGCCCACGCCGGTGCCCTCGTAATCTGCCGCGCGGTGCAACCTCTGAAACACGCCGAAGAGCTTATGGACATATTTCATGTCGAAGCCTGCGCCATTATCCTTGACGAAATAGATCATTTCCGAGCCGGACCCCGAGGTGCTTCCATCACCGTTCGCGACCGTTCGCGACTCCAATCGGCAACCAATCGTAATTTGACCAACTGCCCGTTTGCGTGTGTATTTTAGCGCGTTGGAAAGCAAATTCGTCCAGACCTGCTTGAGGAGAGTCGCATCGGCCAAACAGGGTGTCAACTCGCCTATGACGATTTCGAGATGGCGGTCTTCCTGTTCTTTCTGCATTTCCTCGAGGCACTGCCGCACAATCTTGGTCGGGTTGATGATTTGCTTGGCGAGTGCCAGGCGGCCCAGGCGCGAGAAAGCGAGCAGATCGTCCACCAATTGCCCCATCTGGCGCGTGTTGTCGCGTATCAGTTTCAGGAAGGCTTTGGCTTCCGCCGGTAGTGGAGCTGAATAATCCTCGAGCACAATTCGTGAAAAGCCATCGATCGCGCGGAGCGGCGCCCGCAAATCATGAGAGACGGAATAGCAAAATGAGTCAAGTTCCTTGTTGGCAGCCTCCAGTTGTTCGGTGCGTTCCAGGACACGTTGCTCCAGAACGTCGTTCAGCCGGCGGGTCACTTTATCCGATTTCATGAGGGTATCTATTTCCGAGTCCGATTGCAGGAGAGTCTCTTCCCTCGTGGTTTCCACGTAAACCGCCAGGTCCCGGGCTTTTTGTCCCAGGGCTGCGATCTCCGCCTGGGACTGCAAGTCGCGTTTCCTTTCTCACGGTTTCGACAAAGTGCGCCAAATCTCGGGCGTTTTGCACCAGGGCCTCGATTTCTATCTCCGATTGCAAAAACGTCTGGTTTCGCAAGGTTTCCACGAAGTCCGCCAGATCGCGCGCTTTCTGTTCCAGGGCTTCGGTTTTCTTGTCCGATTGCAGAAGGGTTTGTTGCCGTGTGGTTTCGACCAACCAGGCCAGATCTTTGGCCTTTTGTTCCAGTGCCTGGAATCTTTCACTTGATTGCTGTAGCGTTTCTTGCCGCGCGCTTTCTACGGAAAAAGCTAAATCACGGGCATGTTGTTCCAGTCCCTGGATTTTTGCGTCCATTCGGATGAGCTCTTCCGATTCAGATGACATTGTCAGTGGCATGGCTGTTGTTTCCTTAGAGCGTTCGGAAAAAAAGGGGTCAGACTCCCTCAGTACCGGGCAAAAGCGTTGGAAATCTGTTCGCTTCAAGGGGTCTGACCCCTTTTTTTCCGAACGCTCTTAAAGAATCACACGGGGTTCAACTGGTCGCTGACGCTGGCCGGCGCATCCGCAATCAGCCTTTCCAGCAATGGCACCAGTTGCTTGGATAATAGACGCTTGGCCAGGAATGCGTCCGCTCCGGCACCTAGCGCTGCCATGCGAAAAGATTGGTCATCGTGCAGACTCACTACGATTACGGCCGGTGGATCCGGAAGCAGCTTGAGCAATCGAGTGGCTTCCAACCCATCCATTTCGGGCATCATAAGATCCATCAAAACCAAATCTGGCTTGAGCGTGGGTGTTTGACGCACCGCTTCGCGACCGGAAAAGATCTTGCCGACGATCTCGATTCGGGGCTTACCCGTCAGAAATCTCGTGGCAGCATCTAAAAAATCGGCGTTGTCGTCCACAAGTAAGATCCGTATCGGTCTCATTCGACCTCCTCGCCATCTTTCCTTAAGTACCGGTCTTTGGCGGGAGAGGAACCTTTGCCGCCGCCATCCAAACCATGGCTCACGGATCCGACTCATGCGGGCGGGGAAAACCCTGGATTGGCCAGGTGTTTGTACCGGAGAAACCGAGCGGGCCAGCCTATCAGGGCACGGCAACCACGGCCTGCTCACTTGGAAAGTCCAGAACCGGTAGGCCCAACGCCCGGAATTGGGGCTTCACGATTTTCTCCCAGCAAGCCGGACAAACGCTGTGGCTGAATTCCGCGTTCGAATGGGACTTCACGTAGGTCTCCACCTGTTGCCAGTAGTTTTTGTCATCGCGGATGCTCTTGCAGTAACTACAGATGGGCAGCAGCCCCTGAAGGTGTTTCTCCCGGGTCAGCGCGTCTATCAGTTCGCGCACGCGCGCCGCGAGTTCGGCCTGCAAGCTTATCATTTCAGCGCCCACGCGTATGCGCGCGAGCAATTCGTCACGGTCGAACGGCTTGGTCACATAGTCGTTCGCCCCGGCCTGAAGGCCCGCGAGTATATGCACCTTGTCTGCCCGGGACGTCAGAAGAATCAAATACACGTTTCCAGGATGGGGGCGTTGCCGCACGCGTCGGCAGACTTCTACGCCGTCCATCTCCTCCATCATCCAGTCGAGGACGGCCAGCCGCGGCGGGTCAGCTTCCTGCAGAACCTGCCACGCTTCCAGACCGTCCGAGACCGCCACGACCTCGTGACCTTCGCGAGTGAGAAGCGTTGCCAGTTCCAGCCGGGCGACGGCGTCGTCATCGGCGATCAAGATACGCATGCGGAGTTCCCTTCTGTAAATGTCGTTAGTGCCTCGCGAAGGCTCGTCAGCTCTTGCTCCAGCTCGGCCAGGGCTTCCGAAGTCCGGACGAAATCAGCGTTACCGCCCATGATCTCGAGGCTGAGCGCGGCCTCGGTAGCTCGCGTAGCGCCGAAGCTGCCCATCGAGCCTCTGAGTTTATGGGCGAGTCGTTCCAGTGTCTTACCGTCGCGGGCTTCAATCGCGCCGCGGATTTCGGGAATCAGCTTCAGAGCCTGGGCGCAGAACAGGCCGATCATTTTCCCGAGCAGAATCCGATCGCCTTCGACCCGGCCGAGGGCCGCCGCCAGATCGAAAACCGCTACCGTTGTTTGCCCATGGGTGGTTGGAACCGAGGGTTCCTTGCTCACAGGGCCAATCGTCTCTTCCGCGGGAATTAGTCGAGCAATGGCGGCGAATAGTTCGTCGAGGCGCAGCGGTTTGGTGACGTAGTCGTCCATGCCCCCTTCCAGGCAGCGCTCGCGATCCCCCTTCATGGCGTGGGCCGTCAAGGCGACAATGGGGACATGACCGCCCGTCGCTTTCTCCAATGCCCGGATGGCCGCGGTCGCTGCGAAGCCGTCCATTTCTGGCATTTGTACGTCCATCAGCACGAGGTCCGGGTGCTCTCGCTCAAATGCCGCCAACGCCTGCCGACCATCGCCAGCCACCAAAACCGTGTGCCCTCTCTTCTGCAATATCTTGACCGCAAGTGCCCGATTGACCTCGTTGTCTTCCGCCAGCAGGATACGCAGCTGCCGTCCTCTCACGGGGACAACTTCCGGGGCAATCGATTGGTGGACGGCGGCGCGCTCAAACGAGATTTTCAGAGCGCGAACAACCGCTTCCAGTAAATCCCCCTGCACAACCGGTTTGATTAAATGGGCGGCAACACCCAGCTCCCGACACCTGTCCAGGTCCCCTGGCCAACCACTTGAGGTGAGTATGACCACGGCAGTCGCGGCGTGCGCAGGATCGCCTTTGATGCGCTCGGCAACGGCAAAACCATCGATGTCCGGCATATGCGCGTCGAGAAGTATGAGGGGGAAGGACTTGCCGGCAGCCGCGGCCTGTTCGAGAAGCGTTAGTGCGGCGCTCCCACCGCTAGCCAGCGTGGGCCGCATACCCCAGCTCCTGACGACTTCCTCGATAATTTGGCGGTTGGTCCCATTGTCGTCCACCACGAGCACGGGCATCCCTTTCAGTTTCGGAGAGGGAATGCGGATCCTTTCGGCTATCGAGCCGCGTGCCACGCGCAACCCAACGGTGAAGTGGAACGTGCTCCCCTCGCCCGGAATACTCTCGACCCAGAGACGGCCTCCCATCAGTGCCACCAACTGCCTGGAAATGGCGAGTCCGAGGCCCGTGCCTCCATACTTGCGGGTAGTGGAGGTATCGGCCTGGGCGAATGCCTCGAAAATCATGGCTTGCTTGTCGGCCGGAATGCCGACGCCGGTATCCTGAACGCTAACATGCAAATCCACCATGTCACCCTGGCGCCCCTCGTTCTTCAAATGGACGACGACTTCGCCATGCTCGGTAAACTTGATCGCATTGCCGACCAGGTTGATGAGGACCTGGCCAATCCGTCCCGCATCGCCCTCGAAAACCTCCGGCACGTCCGCAGCGATATGGCAGGCCAGCTCCAGGCCCTTCCGTTGGGCGCGTATGGCCAATGTCCTCAAAGCTCCGCCTATCGAGGGCGCCATTTCAAACTCGGTGACATCCAGTTCGAGTTGGCCGGACTCGATCTTCGAGAAATCGAGGATATCGTTGATCAGTGTCAGGAGGCTCAGGCCGGAAGACTGGACCAGCTCCAGGTGGTCGCGCTGTTCGGCGGTCAAGTCGGTGTCGAGAGTCAGCTCGGTCATGCCGAGGATGCCATTCATCGGCGTGCGTATCTCATGACTCATATTGGCCAGGAACTCGCTCTTCGCTTTGTTGGCGGCCTCGGCCGCTTCCTTGGCCTCTTGCAACTCCACCGCGATCCGTTTCTGGTCATCGATGTCGGTACAACTTCCAATCCATTTGATGATGCGACCTGAGCCGTCGCGCGCCGGCAGCCCTCTCGTAACGAACCAACGGTACACGCCATCGGCCCGTCGCAGACGGCATTCGACTTCGTAGAGACCTTCTGTTTCCAGTGCATGCTTCCATGCCGCTCTGGCAGGTTCCTGGTCATCCGGGTGAAAGGGCTTGGCCCAACGATCGCCAAGGGTTTCCTCCATGGGGAGCCCGGTATACTCAACCCATTTATGATTTAGAAAGGTGCAAAGGCCGTCCGGCTGAGTGGTCCAAACGAAGTGCGGGATCGTCTCCATCAGCATTCGGGATTCATTTTCGCTTTGCCGTAGTGCCTCCTCTGCCTGTTTTTTCTCCGTAATGTTACGCGTGACGGTAGCCGCGCAAAGTGGTTCGCCGGTTTTCGGGTGCCGAACCACAAAGACGCTGGAATCGGTTTCGATCAGCTGACCGCTCCGAAAATTCCGAAACTGGATCTCGCCCTCCCAGCGGCCGGTGCTCATCAAGGTTGGCCAGACCGTGTCGTGCAACATGCGCTTGTCGGCATCGGTGTAATAATCCGTGATGTTTGTCGCCGATCCGCGCGCGACCGAGTCGAGGCCGACCAATTCGCAGGCTGCCGGGTTCGTGTAGAGGACCTCCCCGGACAACGCGGCCAAACCGATAAAGTCGGTGGAGTTCTCCACCAGGGATACGAATTTCTGCCGATCTTCCTCCGCCAACTTCGCCGCGGTGATGTTCTCATGAGACATGACCACGCGAACCGGACCGTCCCCTGCGAATCGTGTGGCCCGGGCTATAAACCAGCGTTTTTCCAGGAGGGAATGGCAGGGATACTCCAGAGCAAAATCTCGTTGCTCTCCACGGATCACGGACCGGATGCCGGCACCGACAGCCAGGGCCTCTTCGCCGCCGGGACCGCTGGCGTGATCGCAAGTGTCAAGATAGTTGGCGCCGACGCCGACCTCAGACTTCACCGAGTTGGCAAGGGCGAACTCTCGCCAAGCCCTGTTGGTGGCGAGAATGAGTCCCTTGTCGTCGAGGATCGCGAGGTGAGCGCTCAATGCGTCCAGCGTGGAGCGTGCAAACCGCTCCGATTCGGCCAGCGCCTGCTCCGCCTGCTTCTGTTCCGTCACATCGGTGTGAACGCCCACCCATTCGAGGACCTGGTCATCTTGGTCCCGAATTGCCAAACCGCGCGCCAGCATGTGCCGGTATTGGCCGTCGTGTCGCCGCAACCGGTGTTCCACCTGGTAAAGCTTCCGGTCGGCAAGGGCGCTTGCCCAGGTATTTGCCGTGAGCGTCCGATCATCCGGATGGACGGCGTCAAGCCACCCCCAGCCCTTAATGTTTTCCTGAGTTTGGCCCGTGAATGTTGCCCAACCGGGCAGGTCAAATTCAGCGGCGCCCGAGGCGGGCGTGCTCCAGACAATAGCCGTCGTCGCCTCTACCAGGGAGCGATAGCGTCGCTCGTTCCGACGCAGTCCCTCGG
This sequence comes from uncultured Planctomycetota bacterium, assembly GCA_963848825.1. Lineage (GTDB taxonomy): Bacteria > Planctomycetota > Planctomycetia > Gemmatales > Gemmataceae > CAVVSQ01. The sequence goes on from CAWKFA010000014.1 coordinate 336,666, forward strand.
TGACCTGTTTCAATTCGAGCGTGCGCTGCTGCACGCGCTCTTCGAGTTGCTCCTGCGTTTGCCGCAGTCGTTCTTCCACATGCACATGTTCAGTGACATCGGTGTTGGTCCCAAACCACTGGCAAATGCCCCCGTCGGGGGTGCGTAGCGGCATTACCTGCGTGAGAAACGAGCGAAATTCCCCATCCGCGCCGCGGAGTGGAAATATCATGACGAACGGTTCCCCTGTCGCGATGGAAGCCTTCCATTGTTCCAGCACCTTCGGGAGTACGTCCGGATCATGTACGGCCTGCCAACCCCAGCCCTCCATCTGATCCGAAGTGGTGCCGGTGTAATCGTACCAACGCTGGTTGTACCAGAAGATGTGACCGTCAGGCCGCGCCACCCAGGCCAGCTGCGGAATCGAGTTTCCCAGGGTGCGGAATTGTTCTTCGCTTTGGCGGATTTTTTCCACCGCGTTTTTCTGGTCATCGATATCCGTACAGGTACCGATCCATCGAACATTCGAGCCGGAGCCTTCCCTGACACGAAAGGCACGGCCCAGGTGCCAACGATGGCGGCCTGTTTGATGGTCACGGATGCGGTATTCGATCTCGTAGTTGCGCCCGAGAGAACGGACGCTTTCCAGGTATCCAGGCACTTCTCGACGTCGTCGGGGTGAAGAACCGATTTCCAGCTCTCCGCCCCGCCGACCTCACGGGGTAGACCGGTATACTCGTACCAGCGATCGTTATAATAGTCGACGCAGCCGCCGGCGCGGGCGGTCCACACCATCTGTGGCATGGCATTGGCAAGTTCCTCCGCGCGTTGCGCTCATTCACTTCCCGTCCCAATTCGTCGGGACTGCGCAGGGCGAACGCCCTGGGTGCGACATTGACAAGCGCGACGACCGTCCCCCATGAGACAAGGGCTGTGAACAGCTTGAGAACTCCCGCCAACCGGTAGGCAGGCCACCAGAAAATAACGGCATCCAGCAGATGAGTGGTGCCGCAGGCCAGGATAAAGGCGCCGAACAGCAAAAACACAACCTTGAACGGCAGATTGCGACGGCGCAGGGCAAAGTAGACAAGAACGTAGGAAATTGCCAGGTACGCTGACCAAATCCCGAGATCCGAAAGGATGTGCAGCCAACCTTCCGTCGCCGTCCATGTGCCGCATTGCCAGCGCGCGGGAAAGCCTGCGGTATCAAACAGGGCCGTGAGGAACTCGACCATCAATCCTCCCTTTCCTTCGGCGCGGCTAACCGATGGTCATCGACCGTACGGGTGAGCAGACCGTACCCCTCAGTACATGGGGTGTTGGCATCAGGAGTATGGGTCACGGGCACGCAGGATGTGGGAAGGGAATACCCTGGGGTGGGGGCAGGGAAAGTACCGGGTGAAGTGTGCCAGAAAGGGATTCCACGACAAATGCGTCAAGCGTCCGAGGTGACAATTCCCATGCGGATGGCATAGCGCGTTAGCCCCGCAATGTCGCGAATATCGAGGGCATCCATGATTTGACCACGGTTCATTTCGACCGTCTTGACGCTGATGCCGAGTTTCTTGGCGATTTGCTTGGTGCTGTTTCCTTCGGCGACCAGTTGAAGCACTTCCCGCTGACGGGGAGTGAGGGGATTTTTCGTGCTCTCATCTTCCTCCATAAGGCGCTTGATGGCTTCGATGACGTGGCCAGAAACCGTTGGGCTCAAATAGGTCTGTCCAGCCGCCACGGAACGTAGCGCCTGTTCCAACTCCGCCGTTTTAGCATTCTTGAGGAGGTAGCCGCTGGCGCCGGCGCCAATCGCCTGCAAAACAAACTCCTCAGCCGCATTCATCGACAAGATAATGACCCGAACATTCGGCTGGTCTTTGACGAGTCGCTTGGTGGCCTCCAGGCCGTTCAAGTCCGGCATCATGACGTCCATCAGGACCACGTCCGGACGTAGTTCTTCCGCCAGGCGGACCGCCTCGCGGCCGTCGGCGGCCTCGCCGATCACTTCGATGCCACTGATGCTTTGCAAAAGCGAACGAATTCCGGCACGAACAAGGTCGTGGTCGTCAGCCAGGAAGACGCGGATTGGCTTCACGATGAAACTCTCTTGGGCCCGGAGAGGGTGAGAAATCTTTAACTCAATGGTAAGCGAATTCGCACCGCGGTGCCATGACCAAGCGCGGATTGGATCTCGCAACTGCCTCCGAAAAGTCGTACGCGTTCCTCCATGCCCAGGAGCCCGAAGCTGCCACCGGTTGTCGCACGCAGACGCGCCGCTGCCACGTCGAAACCCGTCCCGTCGTCCTGGATGAGTAAGAGCAACTCCCCGGTGGAATGCGACAGCTCCACGCGAACTTTGCGAGCCCGGGCATGACGGGCGACGTTGGTCAGAGATTCCTGAACAATTCGGAAGCAACCCGTTTCCAAGTCCGGAGCGACTCTTTTGCCCGACAGGGAACTCACAAAGGTAATCTCGATGCCTGTTGCGTTCCTCTGCTGACCGACGAACCAGCGCAACGCAGCGTCAAGCCCCATGACGTCAAGCATCGCGGGACGTAGGTTCAGAGACATTCCTCGAATCTGATCAATCGCTCGGTCCACGATCGCCATGCTCTCGTCCAGGCGCCCGCGAGCTCCCTCATCCACGGCTCCTTTCGTCAGTTCGAGGCTGAGGCTGACCGCCGTAAGAATCTGGCCGATTTCGTCGTGCAGTTCACCAGCCAATCGTCGTCGTTCCGCCTCCTGTGCGTAAATCAACCCTCGGGACAGAGTCTGAAGCTGCTCATGGTTCGCCCGGATCTGCTGGTGATTTTTCTCGCGCTCCGCTTCAATTTGCTTGCGTTCGGTGATATCCTGGACCGTGCCGACAAGCCGTATCGGCTGGCCCCCCTCCTCGGCAACGACTTCGCCTCGATCCTGAAAGACTTTGCGGTGGCCGTCCAAGGTCGTGATTCGATATTCGAATGAAAAAGGTTTTCGTTCCCGGATCGCCTTGGCGCGCGGCTCGCGGATTCTCTGGACATCCTCCGGTTCAAGGTGGCCCATGAACAACTCCAGGGTCATCTCCTCTTCCGACGGCTCCCTACCAAACAGGCGATACGTTTCCTCGGACCAGATGATCTTGTTGCCGCGCAGATCGTGCTCCCAGCTGCCAATGCGGGCGACTCGTTGAGCCTCCGCCAGGCGACGATCGCTACGGCGGAGTTTTTCTTCCGCTACCTTTCGCGCTGTGATATCCACCATGATCCCCGTCAACTCCGTGGCGTCGCCGTTTACCAAAATCACGTTGACCGCATCGTGAATCCAGACCGTTCGGCCATCGGCGGCAACCATCCGATATTCTACCTGATGATTTCGCTTTTCTTGAATTGCCTTCAGACAATGCGCGCATACCCATTCTCGATCTTCAAGATGGATATGGTCTTTCCAAAACGATGGCTCCGCCAACCATCTCGCCACGGGGTAGCCGAGGATTCTCTCCGCCTGCTTGCTGACAAAGGCGTACCGCAGGGTCTGAGCATCGCCGCGCCAGACAATGGCCTCGACCGAGTCAACCAGGTCTTGATAGCGTGTGTCCGCCTGTTGGCGTTCGACCTCAGCAATATTCGATAGGGACAGGAGCTGACTGATCTCCCGCTTGAATTCCTTTTCGGATTGCTTGCGAGCCGTGTTATCGAGGATGTTCACCGCTCCGAGCAGGCGCCCCGATTCATCGCGAATCGGATGAGCGTGGGCAATTACGCTGAAACGCTGACCGTCTGGTCTTTCGATGACGATCTCATGTCCGTTGACTCGCTTGCCCGTTCGAAGCGTCAAGGCCATCGAACACTCGTCGTGGGCGATTTTCGCTCCGGTTGTTGAGAAGAGTTTGAAGGAACCGTAGAAGACGTCAGCGCTGTCGTTGAGTTTTGGTACACGACCCCAAAGAAGTTTCGCCGGCTGGTTGAAAAACGTGATTAAACCTTCGCTGTCACAGATATACGCTGGCAGCGGCAAATTCTCCACCAAGGCCCGAAGATCTAGCTCTCCTTCAGGAGAATTTGCCATAGTTGCCAGACGATCGAGCTCGCTAGCCATGATGCAACCTCAACGGGCCTCAACGGGAAATTTCTGAGGTGAAGTACAATCTACGGAATTTACCCGTCTCTGTTGTAGCCAACTTGCCGACGTGCAACATGCCCATGCAGGAAACGAGGAAAACGGAGATACGCATCAAGGCGTCCCCTTTGTCGCGGGCTGAATCCCTGCGCCATTGCCACAGGCGCAGGGTGCCATCCACGCCGGCGGCCACCAGGCGGCCTTCGGGAAGAAGGGCAAGATCCCGATAGCCGCCCACCGCGCTGGGGGAGCGCATCATTCTTTTGCCTTTTTCAATGCTCCAAAGCTGCACGGTCAGTTCGCTCTCTTTGCCGCAGCAAACCACATGTTTGTTACCGTCCACGAAATAGGCATGTTCCATCAGGCTGTCGCACCGAAAGGACTTAAGTTCCTCGCCGGTCGCGACGTCCCAAACACGAACCGTTTGGTCAAAACAGCATGAAAGCAAGCGCTTGCCGTCGCTTGAAAAGGAAAGGCCGGTGACTTCGCGGGAAAAGCGTGGAAACTCGCGGATTTTCTTTTGACTCTCCACGTCCCAAAGCCCGAACGAGCCCTTCGGATTGGGGAACGGCGTATAGTGCGCCACCGCCGCAGTCTTGCCATCCGGCGCGAGTGCCAGGGCGTAAACACTTTCGTTCAGGTCGGCGAAGCTGGCAAGATGTTTTCCCGTCGTCAAGTCCCACAGCCGTACCGATCTATCTTTGGAACCCGTTAGACCGCGCTTGCCGTCCGGCAGTATCGCCACGCCGAAAACGGCAGCGGTATGTCCGGTCAGTTCGAAGAGATCCTTGCCGGTGGCCATATCAATTACGTAGGCGGTTTTTTTGTCGGAGCCCGCGAGTAGCTTGGTGCCGTCCGGTGAAATGGCGAGGCTGCGGGCACCGCCGCCAAGCTTGGAGATCATCTTGCCGGTGGCCGCGTCCCATAAGAAAATGCTGTCGCCCGCGCTTGAAACAAATTGCTTGCCGTTGGGGCAGGCAGCGATGCTGTTAACAATGTTTCGATGGCCCTTAACGGTCCAGATGAAGGGAGACAGAAGGCTCTCGATGTTGGCGGCCAACTGGCCCGCCTGGTCGCGCACTTCCGCGTCACTACTCTCCGCGGCGGCCTTTTTCAGCAACGGCAGTGCCGGCTCGCCAATGGCGGCCAGGCGTCTGCTTGCATCCTCACGCTTGTCGAACGCATCATCGCCCAGTTGCGTGATCAGCGCGCCTATCAATTTTTCATCCACAACTTCCTGCGGCGCTTGCGGCGCGGCACCCTGCGCTGGTGCTGCTTGTTGCCAGGTCAAGGAGGCCACGAGAAGCAAAAAGGTTGCTGGCATATTCCGCACCCGCGCAAGTCCAAGATGTCACCTGGTTCGCTCGTAACGCTATCCGCAAAATAGGCCGGACACAACTTTTTTCTGCCCTGCGTCGCGGAGATCGAGCGCCAGCATAAGACCGCCAATACCGAAAGGGTTCGTCCCGTGAAGCACTCCAGCGTGCGGGTACTGGATTTCCAAGAGTAAGGTATTCTAAATCGTTCGGGGAATCGCAGGAACGTCCCGGAAAGCGAAAAGGTCATTTCCGGCAGTGAAGATCTGTTCCAGTTCGCTGTTCGTCATCATCAAGGCGGCAAGCTGGCTCAAGCGGAACTGCTGTACGGCCAAATTCTCCACGCGGATCCCCGTCACGCCGGCGATCTCCATATGCTTGGGATTCTCGCCCTGCAAACCAGCCAACATGAGAAGGGCGTTGCGTTAATTGGCAGGGCGAGCGCTTTAAAACCTGGAAGCGGTCAAATAGAGGGGCGAGAACTGCAACTCTTGGCTGCGGTGCAATTCTGCAATCGCCTTGACGAGGATTCATGTTGCCCAGCGGCCTGCTGAGTCGCTATGGAGCGATAGCCACGCCAACGTCCGCCTGCCCGCCTTCTTTTGTTGCCCGCCAGTTTCGCGCGTGCAAATCTGCCAATCCTCGCGTCTAATACACCATGAAGCGAAGGCTGAACCAGCACTGTAGGCCACACACCCTGGGCGGGTACGAATCAGGTCAAAGCTTGCACGGACTGGTTGGGTATGGATGAACTTTCCGTGGACCCCTGCTCGCTCATCGCGCGCCCGTGCGGGTGAAGTGGCTGCGCGCGCTCGTCTTTTAGAATCCTTTCGTAATTACCTACGACTCCTGGCCTACACTGGGCTGGAAGAGTCCCTGCGGCAAAAGGCCGACCCGTCCGATCTCGTTCAAGAAACACTCCTGAAGGCCCACGCCAACTTTGCCCAGTTCCGCGGCCAAAACGAAGCCGAGCTGGCGGGCTGGTTGCGGCAAATTCTGGCGCGCAATCTTACAGACATGGCCCGGCGTTTTCAGCAAACGCAGGCTCGTAGCGCTGATCGGGAGCGGTCTCTCGAGCGCCTGCATGACCAATCCTCTTTTACGCTAGGCAAGCTGCTCGCCATCGATGGAACATCGCCGAGCGAACAAGCGCAGCGGCGGGAATTGAGCGTGCTGCTGGCCGATGTCCTGGCCGAACTCAGCGCCGACCATCGCCGTGTCATCGTACTCCGCAGCCTGGAGGAGCGTGATTGGGAGGATGTTGCTCGTAAGATGGACCGCACGGTCGGCGCGGTCCGCATACTCTGGGCACGCGCTCTCACACGCTTGCGGCCGCTCATTGAGACCCACATGTGAGGCCTACCTTGAAGCCAAAGTGGCGCGACGAGGGCCGCGGGAGCCCGGCGACTGTCGCCTGGAGACAATTCATGATTGAACTCGACAACGGTGTTTCGGAATTGGATGCGCGGCTGGTCGAGGTGCTCGACAGCCATCTCCGTGATGTGGAGGCCGGTTGCGCTCAGCCACGCGCCGAATTGCTTGCGAGGCACCCGGATTTGGCGGAGCACCTGGAAACATGCCTGGCCAGCCTTGATTTTCTGCGCCGGGAATCGGCAGCGCAGGCACAGGGCGACCATGACCCGTTGTCCCTGACGGGATATCGCATCGTTCGCGAGCTCGGCCGGGGCGGCATGGGCATTGTCTATGAGGCAGAGCAGCTATCATCGGGCCATTTTGTTGCCCTGAAAATATTGCCGTTCGCCGCAGCCTTGGATCCACGGCAACTTCAGCGTTTTAAAAACGAAGCCGAAGCCGCGGCGCTGCTGCAACACTCCAACATCGTGCCGGTGCTTGGTATCGGCCACGAGCGCGATGTCCACTACTACGTCATGAAGTACGTGGCGGGGCATTCGCTCGCCGAAATCATTCAAACTCTGCGCGGACTACGGGCCTGTCGGCGCGACGTCTTACCGACCTGCCCGCCTGAATTCTTCCAGCGCTTTACCGCCGGTGACGGATATTGGTCCGAGGTGGCGCGGTTGGGCATCCAGGCCGCCCTGGCGCTGGAACATGCTCATCAAGCCGGCATTCTCCATCGCGACATCAAGCCCGCAAACCTTTTGCTCGACGCCGCTGGCCATCTTTCCATCGCCGATTTTGGCCTGGCTCGGTTCCAAAACGAGGCCGGTAACCTCACCCAAACGGGGGATCTTGTTGGGACCCTGCGCTACATGAGCCCGGAGCAACTGCAAGGTAAGCGCGGCCTTGTCGATCGTCGCTCAGACATCTACTCGCTAGGCATGACCCTGTACGAGCTGGCCGCCCTGGAGCCGGCCTAAAGTCGCAAGACCGGCAAGAGCTCATGCGCCAAATTCGAGAAGAGGATCCCGCGCCGCCGCGCCGGCTCAATCCTGACATGCCCAAAGCGCTCGAGACGATCGTCCTTACAGCGATTTGCAAGGATCCCGCGGGACGGTACGCCACGGCGGCGGACCTGGCCGATGATTTGCAGCGTTTCCTGGCCAAGCAGCCGATCATGGCGCGGCGGCCGACGCTCAGTGCGCGTGGGCAGCATCGGCGCGGCGCCATAAATCCTTGGTCGCGGGTCTCGCCGCGGTCATCGGTTTCGTCGGCGTGACCCTTGCCGTCAGCAGCGTGGTCGTTGTGCGGGAAGCCGAGAAAGCGGAACGGCGGGCTGGGCAAGCTGTCCAGGCCGTGGATGAGATGTACACTCAAGTCGCCCAGCGCTGGTGGTATCAGCAGCCCTATATGGAACAGGTGCGGCGCGAGTTTTACTCAAAGCTTTGCGTTTCTACGAAGAGTTTTCCCGAGAGCAGGGCCAACCACCGCGCTGGCGGCTGGAACAGCGCCAAGGCAGCGCGGCGCGTCGGCGATATTCAGCACAAGCTCGGCGAGTCTGCCCGGGCGCTGGCGGCCTACGAGCAAGCCGTTGCCGCGTTGACCCAGCTTCTGAGGGAGCGTCCCCATGACCCCGGCGCTCGTGGGGAGCTGGCCGATGCTCAGAACAACCGCGGCAATCTCTTGCGCGAACAAGGCTTGCTCAGCGAAGCGGAGGCTGCTTATGTGGAGGCGCGGCTTCACTTCAATGGCTTGATCGAGGAAGATCCGCGCCGGCGAGCTACCGCGAAGGACTTGCCGGTGTACTTGGCAATTTGGGAATGGTGCTGCATGCCGGCGGCCGGCCAGTCGCGGCTAAAAATGCCTATGCCAAGGCCATTGAGGAATTCTCGAGCCTGACAAGCGAACACCCCACCGTGCCGGCCTATGCGCACGCACTCGCCGGTTGCCGCACTAATCTCGCTGGCTTGCTACGCGACGCGGGGAAACCGCACGCGGCCATCCAGATGTATGAGCAAGCCTTGGCCGTCTGGAGCTCGTTAGCCGCCGAGTGGCCGGGCATGCCGCTATTTCGGCAAACCCAGGCCATGGCCTTGAGCGGCGAGGGCATTGTGTACGCCGCCTTGGGTCGAACTAACGATGCCAGCGCCGCTCACGGTCGAGCTCTGGCGATCCGGAAGCGTCTCAGCCAGGAATATCCGGGCGTACCCACCTATCGGCAAGCACTCGCGGCCAGCCATTACAGTCTGGGGCGACTCCATGCCTTGGCCGGCGATGTCGAGAAAGCCCGCGAAGCATTCGCCGCGGCTCTGCCGTTACGACTGGCGCTGGCGGCGCAGGCCGGCGGCTTGCCTGCCTACCGTCAGGAAATCGCCGACACCTATGAGGCCATCGCGAGTCTGGATGCATCGGCAGGCAAACTCTCGGAGGCCGAGCAGGGGCACCGCCAGGCGTTAGCGCTGCGTCGCGCTCGTGCAAGAGCTGTCTAACAACCCGGGCACGCGGTGGGACGTGGCACGGAGTTGCCGTACGCTGGCCAATGTGCTGCTCGGTTTGCGCCGAACTAGTGAGGCGGAGCAAATGATTGACTACGCCGTCACGGGGAATCAGCAACTGACGACGGAATTCGGGGACGTTCCCGCTTATCGGCTGGAACTGGCTGCCGCTTACGCCGACCATGGAATGATCCATCAGGCACTGGCACGTTTCGCCGACGCCGAGCGCACATTTCGCGCCGCTTTGGCGCTGCGCATGCGCCTGGCCGCTGACTTTCCCGAGGCGCCTTATTACCGTCTGGAGCTGGGTATCGGACACTGCCAGTTAGGCGGATTGTTGCAAAAAACCGGCCGACCCACGGCTGCTCTGGCATCATTTCGCCAGGCCATGGCGCAGGCCCAGTCGTTGACCGGTGAAGCTGCCGCCGTCCCCGAATACCAGCGGTTTTTCGCTCAGCGCAACGGCAACTTGCCAACGCGCTGGAGACGCAGTGAAGCCATCGGCGTGACCCTGGGGCATTGTGAATTGGCCCAGACATTAGCTGTTTCCGCAAATGAGGTGTCCCAACATGTTATTATTTTGGCGCTGGCACAAACGTCGAACGCACCGGGACCGGCAAACACTCGAGCGTCGTAGACTTTGTCTAGAGACCCTCGAAGATCGCCTGGCTATGTCCAGCGTTGGCTTGCCGGCGCCAGACGCAGTCCACCTGGCGGGGTCGCCGATCATTGCTGTTGCAGGAAATATTTTCTCAGGTGCCGTCGCGACCGTGGAAGTTGCGGACGTAAGCGGCCTGACAACAATGATCGACTGGGGTGACGGACACCGCACGCCGGCACCGTCAAGGACCGCGGCGCTCACGTACTGCAAATATCCGGCGAGAACACCTATGTCCAGGCCGGCACCTATTCCCTGCTGATTTCGCTTGCCAGCGCGACGCCCTTGCGCATCGACATCCAGGCCACGGTCATCGTGTTGCCGATGATGCCAAGTTTTGCGGCTACTACCCAGCCCTTCGCGGGTGTTTTTACGATCGATACGGTTCCCAGTCCGAGGGTATACGAACTTTGGCTTCGCATCACTCCCGCGGTTGGGCCGCCACAGATCATCGTCGTTACTCCTCCGCCGCTAATATCTCCACCTCCGGTGATTGCGCCCGCGCGGGGGCGACACAGAGCAAGTGGCCTGGTCAAATCTCCGGGAACAAGGGCTCAATGCGGCGGCGCCGCGCGCGGCGGTCGTCCATGTGGCGCTGGCGGTGGAGCACGTGGCGCCGACTAGCCTGCCTGCCTGGGGTAGCCCCACGGCGGCGGCGCTGGTTTTGATTTTCCTGCGCGTCGAAACAGCCGCGCAAATTGCATCACCGTCTGTCTCCGCCGGCACGCCCAGTGCGGCGCCAGCGCGCCGACAATCTCCACAAGCCTCGCACACGAGGCTCGCTTCGTCGTGCCCCCCTACGTCGTCGCCGACCGTGCTGAGCTCGGGAATCTTGGTCCTACTTCAGGGCCCATCGCCGCCATTGTGGGTTCGGCTGCGTACGACGAGGCCATCTCTGAGCGCGTACCGACAGGCCCGGCATCGCTCGGGATTAACGAGGATGCACTGCCTGCGCAGGCAGGTCAGGCCATCGAGCAACCACGAAGCCGTCCGGTTCGCCGCTTGTTCTCCACACTCGGCTACTTTTGCCAAGCGACGGTGACGTTGATGGTTTTCCAGGCTTTGAGATCGACCCGTTTTGGGCGGAAATCGCCGCCACACGAGCTCAAAATAGGCGTGGGCGAAAGTGCGGACATGCCCGCGTGAAAAGACCTTGCTGGTGTCGCTGCGCTAATGCCGTCCAGGCCAAAGTCGTGCTTCAAAGCCCGTCTTTTCTTCGCCAGATGCGGCGGTGAGTGTATAATTCACGCACTTGTCACGTCTATATATTAGTGGGCCTGCCCCCAAGGACCGATAGGACTGTTTTGCTTCCTTGTCTGCATCCAGGTCCGATAGCCTTTCATTTCAAGGTGAACAATGTTGTTTCCGCGATTTCTCCAGGACATTTTGCGGGCGCGCAAAAGAGAAAAACCAGGTCCAAACGGTACCAACCCGTGCTGGAGGCTCTGGAATGCCGTTACACTCCCGCGGTAGGTACCGCGTTCAATGGCGGGGTTTTGTCCGTATCGATGAATCCCGGAGACGACGTGCACATTTCCGTGGAAAACGACGGCGGTATTGATGTCAGCCACCGCATCAATTCCGGCGGTGGAGTTCCCACGACCATTGCTGACCTCGTCGACCAGAGGGGGGTAACTTCGATTGTCGTGACACAAGCCGGGGGCAAAGTTGCCACGGGTGTCGTGCCCGGTTTGACTTTTGAAGGTGCCAACCTTTTTCCGCAGCTTGTGACCACCACGGATGTCGCCACAGTCAACGTCGCGCAAGCAATCATCGGGGCTGTGTCCGGCAATGCCGTTATCGTCAATGTCAGCAGCTCCGGCACGATTCAAAATGGCGTCGATCTGGCGCAGGTAGGGGGTACGCTACACGTCGCCGCCGGGACCTATGTCGCTCCAGTGGTCGTCAACAAAACGCTGACTCTGGACGGCGCCAATGCGGGCGTCGATGCCCGGGGCCGGCCAACGCATGCTGAGAGCAACGTTGAAGTGGCCGGCGTGGCGTTCACTCTGGCCGCCGATAACATTGTTTTGGACGGTTTTACCATCGGGAACGGGACCAATCTTCCCGGGAACAGTACCGGAGTGGTGACTTCGCCCTCTTTTGCCGGCTACCGGATACGCAATAACGTCATCGAAAATGAGGGCGCTGGCCTGTCATTGGGCTCGGACATAACATTTTCGCAGCAAGTGAGCGGCGCTGAGCAGACCATTGTGGAAATGAATCTGCTCACGGGCAACGGCACAGGCGTGACCGTCAATCAGAAACTCGGCTACATGCTCCTGGATAACAACACGTTTGCCGGGACCCAAATTGCCATTAATCTTAACGGCGGTACGGGCGTCACGATCACCAACAACTCTTTTCAAAACGGCAACAACGTTCAGTTAGAGAATGTCAGCGTTAGCACCGTGAGCAACAACCAATTCGCGGGCAGCTCGCCGGGCCCGGCCGGCTCCACGCCAACTGCCCTGATTCTGGCCGGTGGCGACTCGAACATTGGCATTTCAGGTAACACCTTCATCGATCGTGGCTGGCAGGACATCCAAGTTGCCAATGGCGGGCTCGGTTTCGGCCCCAATGCCTCAATCTCGATTGAGGCCAACACCATCAATCAGGATGTCGGCCTGCTCGCGGGCGGCCCAGTTGCGGCAATGATCGACCTCAACGGCACGGAAGGCACAGCGCGTCGTGGATCGCAATATCGTTTCCTTTTCGGGACAATCCAACGTTGCGTCTGCGGCAACCTGGCCCCACCGCGTCTTCGCCTTGCAGATCGAAGGATCAACGACGACGACCGTCAATGTGACAAACAATGAATTCGCCGGTAATCAAGCGCTTATTGCCGGCGGCGTGCTGTCCCAGGGCTATAGCAGCGGCATTCACCTGATGAACTTCCTGGCGACCGGTTCAGTCGTCAATATTCGGAATAATAACATCAATGGGTTCGTATTTGGTGTTCACGGCGAAGGGGTGGTCAGCGGCACGGAGATTCACGTCAATTTCAATAATTTGACGGGGAACTCCAACGAAGCCGTGCTTAACGTCCCGCCCTTTATTGCTAACCCCGACGTTATCGGCGTGGGCCAGCCGCCTTTCGCGCCGCCGGTGCAGCCGCCGCCGGATGTGTTCGATCTCCAGGACAATTGGTGGGACGCCTTGACACCCGCAGCGATTGCCGCGCTCATTTCGGGGAACCCGACGCCAACAGCCTGGCTTACCAGCGGTATTGATACGAACCCCTTTTTGACGGGGTTCCAGCCAGACCTGGATCTGGTTGCATTTTCTACCGGGGCCGTCAATCAGGCGCCTGTGCTGGCGCCTATCGGCGACCAGAGCATCTTTCGCAATAGTGGCTCCCTGTCGCTCACATTGACCGCCAGCGAAGTGAACTCCGTCGGCGGAATGGTCAGCAACCCGCCACCACTCACCTACAATGCGTTTTTAGCAACCGCCATGGCATTTCAACTCGATCAGCAGTTGCAACTCAATCTCGATGCCGGCGGTGTTTACACGAATTGCTTCCGGGCCGGTGAGAAGTGGCTGCGCGGGCTCAACAATCAATTTGGCAATCCCTGGTACTACATCCTCCCTGGCGGCCAGCTTTATGCCTGGGACGGCAGCCATCGCGCTTCGGGCATGCAAGTGGGAACGCTTACACCGACCTACAACGCCCATCCCAACCTGCTCTACCAGGCGGCGACCCCTGTCCCGGTGGGCCTTCAAGTGAGCGGCAACGCGCTGGCGATTAACCCGGGCACCTTTGCCGGTACTTTCGAGATTGTTATCCAGGCGAGCGACGGCAACTTGACGAGCACAAAATCTCTTACCGTAACCGTCATTAACCGTGCGCCGCAAATCACGCCAACCGCCCCTCAAACGTTGGCCGCCGGTCAAAACCAACTTGTCATCCCGATCATCGCCACGGATCCCGACAACGACCCTCTCTCCTCTACTGCCGTTGCCGGAAATGCCGGGGTTATTCTCAAGCAAACCTACCAATTGGTTTTTGCTGGCTCCCTTTATAGTAACTACGGTGGCGCCCACGAGGAATGGCTACAGGGCGCCGTAAATTCGTATGGCAATACCTGGTATTTCATCAAGCCCAGCGGCCAGTTCTTTGCGTGGGATGGCACAATTCTTAAGGCCACGGGTACGCTGTTGGACACCGTGGACCCTGTCTATTATGTTCGCCCCGATTTGATCTACAACGGCCAGCCGCAGAGCTTGCCTTATGCCCTGAGCCAGAGCCTAAACCTGCGCTTTACAGGAAACTACTATCAAAATTACGGCAAAGCCGGCGAAAAGTGGCTCACGGGCAATGTAAACCAGTATGGAAATTCGTGGTACTTCTTGCTGCCAGGTGGTCAGCTTTATGCATGGAACGGCGCCCGCAATCAAGCCGCGGGCACTTTGATCGCTTCCCTGGACGTCAGCCTCTACAACCAGCCACAGCTCCTTTACGCGGCTCAATCGAACGCCGTCACCGTCACCATGGCCGGTAACAATCTCACCATTAGTCGCGCGGCGGGCTTCACTGGCAATATCGACGTCGCTGTCTTCGTCTCCGATGGCTTTGCCACAGTTACCGACCATTTTAGAGTCTCGCTACTTTGAGGAACGATGGCAATCCAGTCCGTCCGGTACTTGTAGCGAACTCACCACGATCGAATACGTTGCCAACCAGCCGAGAGTTGTAGGCCAAAAATGGCCAGGTCCTCAGCAAACAGCAATCGTTTTTGCCAGTGAGGAAACCAGGAGCTTTCCTATAATTAGAAAAACCATCGACAGGAGATAATGACATGCCGACGCTTATTCCTCAGCCCACCCGGATCGAAGCAGCGGGCAACAGGCCGAAGCTGATCGATGAGTACATTGGTCGGGTGAACTCTCGGCACGGAGAGGTGAGTATCGCCCACATGCGCAGTCCTGGCGGGTGGATCGAGCCGGGGCAGGCTCCTGAATTTGAAGAGTTCACCATCGTCTTGAAAGGAATGCTACGCGTCACCCACCGCGGCGGAGTTCTCGATGTTCAAGCCGGCCAGGCGGTCGTGAGCCATAAAGGCGAGTGGGTCCAATACAGCACTCCTGACCCTGACGGCGCGGAGTACATCGCGGTTTGTTTGCCCGCCTTTGCGCCCGGCACGGTGCACCGGGACTCATGACGATCTTAGGGTAGGCGCTGGTCGTAACGGACATAGCGGAATTTGGATTGCTTGTAGACTTCATCGACGAGCGCGAACAGGTCGGGGTCGTATTCTTTGAGCTTCTCGCGGGTGTTGGCGCCGAACTGGGGCCGCATACAGTCGAAATATGCCTGCGCCGCCTCCGCCCAGTATTCGCTGGGATTTTCCATCACATAGGTCCCCTTCCACAGCCCGGCGGCCTTCGCACGATCATAGGCGGCACGAAGGCGGGTATTGAAGGTGGGATCGACAACGCGCAACCCCTGCTGATGGATGGCGTGGTTGAACTCGTGGATCAGGATGTTTTCCTGCCGGTAGCGGTCCCCTTTGAGGGTGAGCAGGTTCTCTTCGCCGCAACTGGAGAGCTTGCCACCCATGCCCCGAGCCCGCTTGTCCCAGTATTCCTTGTCCCAGGTGCGTTGTTCGGGCACGTCCGTGGTCATTTCGGTCGGGGCCATCACCATGAAACGGCAACCCGCTTTTATCATGGCCTTGAGGATGTCGTCCCGCTGGCCAAGTAGGTTGTCGATGAGATAGCGTGCCTCGAACAGGGCAGCGTCGGAGACTTTGGCCGAGCTCAGAATCGAAAAGCCTTTGTAGTCGAGGTGCTTTTTATAAAAGTCGGTGTCGAGCTTATATTTCTTGATGACTTCTTCGGGGATGGGGGTCACCCTGGCTTCGGCATCCTTCTTCACCTCTTCGGATTGCGGGTAGGCCTGGGTGGACGCGGCACCCAGGAAAATGCTGCCGGCCAGGGCAATGACAACAAATCTTGCCGCGCCGAGGCCTTTGCTTGGTTTTCGCCTCAACCACGATATGTCGGGCATGGAAAAGCTCCCGCGCGAAGGTGTTCGGCCGTGAATTCTTGGGTGCATCCTACAATAGTGCCCGCGGAGGGCGAGAGCAAGCGCGGATGCCCGCAAGTGGTCGTTAAGGGATCAGGAATGCATTCCCTGGTTCAATGAATACCACTGACGAAGCTGTCCTTCGCACCGGGGAAGGGACCACCGTGCCAGAAGAAGTGCGACTGTTCCGCAGACAAGCGGCCCGACCATCCAAGTTCCGGGGGTAGTACCGGTCAGCGGCAGAGAAATGCTTCCCGGGGGCAATAATCCCGCCAGAAAGAAACAGCCATTCTTGACAAGAATGAACGTGACCAGCGGCAAGCCAAGGGTAAGCCCAAGGCCCAAGGAATTGGCCTGCATGCCCCTGGAAAATGCCCAAAATCCCAAAACGAAATACAAACCCCACAGGATCACCCCGGCGGCCATGCTGGCGAATACCTGCGCCCAGGTGAACTGATCCGCTATCAAGCCGGCGCCCCATAGCATCAGCGCCGTCGCGAAGTAACCGCGCCCGCGTGTCCAGGCCGCTCGCGCGGAGGCGTGCCAGTAGGCCGCTCCATCCAAGCCGGTCAGGAGTAAAAGTTCCAGTCGGCGGCAGCGTTCCAACGGGCTGCTGTCCCAAACGCCATATTGAAACGCGGCCGGGACAGCGGCCAGCAGCACGAGCGCGGTCGCCAGCGCGGGAATACCGCCCATGGTATCGAACATCACGAAAACCTGGCGGCCCAACCAGCTCGGCCAGGTTTCTCGCCAAATGGTGTAAGTCGCATACAAAAATGCGAAGCCGCCAGCCAACCAGAGATTAATGCGTCCCGAATATTTGGTCACGCGTTTCACCGCCCACCAAGCCAAGGGGGAGTCGCCCACGCTCCCACGCGCCCGTTTGCCCTCAAGAAATACGGGAGAATAATGCTCCTCCCGAAAATGATTTTGCAGCCGCCAGGCGCCTCGGATCAGCAGGCCGATGCCAAGCAAAAGACCTACTTCGCTTATCCAGAGAACACGGGGCCACGACCAGGCTGGAAACTGTTCCATGGCGAGTTTCATCACACCAAAGGGATTGTCTTCATGAAAGGACCGCACCATATTCAGCAACCAGCGGCTCACGGCGGGTGGCAGTTCGGCCAGCCAGATCGGCAGGTTCTCGGCAGCCAGTACGCCGACCAAGAGGTAAAAAACCACTCCCGCGATGGCGAGCCGTTCGCCCCAGCGCCGCACCCAGGGAGACTCATAGGCCCAAGCGGTAAGCCCCAGCCCAGCGACGCTGCCCCAAACGAAGGGCATGACGAGCAAGACCACCACGTCTTCCGCGAACAGGGCCCCTTCGCTGAAAAGCATAATCAGCAGCGGTAGGCCCGCCAGGGTGACCAGGGCCAGCCTGGCCAAGCCGACCGAAGCTTCCGCGAGAAATACCAGCCCTGGCCGTAACGGACTGACAAGCAGAAACTCAAGTGCCTGGCTTTTGGGTAGCTGCGTGAGCCGCCAGCCAATCAGGAGGGCCCCTTCGACAATTCCGGCGACCAGGAGTACGTTTCCCAACACGAGCGGTTTTTGCAGCGTGCCGCCGAGAGCCATGCCGCCGATCGTCGCGCCAAGAAGAACAAGGTGTGCGCCAACGAGATAACGAAAGGTCTGTTGCCTTGCGGGCGTAACCGCGGCGAGACGAAAGAAAGGCGCAAAGAACATAAGGCGTCGTCCTTGTTTCCGCGGCACTCGGGAAAGGAGGGCAACGGGCTCTTATCCTCCAATAACCTGGAGGCCGGTCGAAATTCGCTGTTATAATCTAGCTCACATTTGACGTGATTGCCGGCGCCGGCTGGCTTTACGCCCAGGAGTAGGAACGGACGGGATCGAGACAAAGGGTTACCGCCCCGTTACTTGCCCTTTACCCCAAGATCGAGAGATTGCAAGAAAGTGCGGGCGACTTCCGCTTCGGAGCGCTTTTCTACCGCGACTTGATAGTTCAGCCGCCGCATGGCCTGGTCGTCGATCTTGCCTTCAAGACGCTGCAGGGTGACGGCTATTGCGGGATATCGATCCAAGATAGCAGCCCGCGCAACGGGGCGGCGTGGTAACTGGGGAAGTAGCCAAGATCGTCCTCGAGCACGACGAGATTGAATTCCTGGATCTGCCAGTCGGTGGCGAAACCGATGACGAGGTCCGCCTTGTTTCCTTCCAGTGCCTTGTACAGCAAATTGGGGCTTATCTGCCGGGGTGCCTCGTCGAAGCGCAACTCGTATTTTTTCACCAATCCCTGCCAACCATCGGGGCGTGAAAGGAAACTCAGGTCCACGACAACGCGAAGCCCTGGGGCATTCCGCAAATCGCTGATCTTGCGCAACCCCATCTTTTTAGCCAGCTCCTGAGTCACACAGGGAGCATACGTATTATTCAGACCGAACGCCCCCAACAGGATAAGGCCGTGCCGCCGGCGCATTTCCGTCCGGACCAAATTGGTGATCGTGGATTTGTCGTCGGGCACGGGAAGATCAAGGGCTTCCTTGCTCGTTAAAAGGTTGCCGGTGTATTCGGGATAAAGATCAATTTCGCCGTTGACAGCGGCCTTGAGAATGACGCTGGTGCCGAGATTGGCGACGACCTCCACGCGCAGGGTTGTATGCGCCTCCAGCGCCTGCTTGACGATTTCCGCGAGGATCTGCCCTTCGGTGAAATCCTTCGCTCCCACCAGAACGTCGGCCCGGCGCGGTTGCCAGGCATTGGAGGCCAGGCCATAGCAAGCGTACAGCGAGAGGATCACGATGACGCCGCCGCCGATCGACATGCCCAGACCGCTCCTCCGGGCCGACAGCCAGGCGATCCCGCCCAGGCCCCAGAACAGGAGAAGGGTGAGGATCAGCACCGGCATGGCGCCTAACCAGATCAGCCCATTATCGCCGCGCGACAGGCCGCTCAAAATGAAATCACCCAGGCCGCCCGCCCCGATCAAGGCGCTGACAACGATGATCCCGCTGGCGTAAACGGCCGCGGTGCGGACCCCCGCCAATATCACGGGGAGGGCGAGGGGCAACTCCACCTGCCATAGAACTTGCCTTCCGGTCATGCCCATGCCGCGCGCAGCGTCCCGGACCGAGGGGGAGACCTGCGTGATCCCGACGTACGTATTTATGACCACCGGAAAAAGGCAGTAGATCACGGCCACCACCAGCGCCGGTGTCTGGCCGATGCCGAGAAAGGGCAGCAGCAAGGCCAGAAGCACCAGACTCGGAATCGTCTGCAGCATCACGAGCACGGCGAGGACGGGGGCCGCCAGGCGCGGCAGGCGCGTTAGCAAGATGCCGACGGGAATGCCGGCGCTCAGGGCCAACCCCAGCGCCCGCATGGTCAACGACAGAAACAGGAGCGCCTGCGGACCAAAGGCCTCCTGGTTTCGTTCCCAGGCGTTTACCAGGTCATGAAAAAAAAGGGCGGCAAACATCATCTCTTCTCCGCCGGCGGACGCAGATCGCCCAAGATGCGCGCGAGCAACGTCTTGGCGGAAAACGTTCGTGCCGGTTGGCGGTCCACCGTGACCGTGTCCCCTTCCTGGGAGTCCGCCAGCGCCAGCAATACCTGCCCGATTGACACGTTTCCCGCCAGCGCCAGCGAACGCAAGGAGGGAGCCTGGGGCGTCAACTCGTCAAGGAATTGCTCGAGTTTCAAGCCGCCGAGAGCCAATTCCTGTGCGCGACTGCCGAGAAACGCCCGCACCCGGTCATTGGCGGGATGCATGAGGAGATCACGCAACGTGCCCCGTTGAGCAAGACGCCCGGTGTCCAGAACCACAATCTCGTCAGCTAGTTTGCCAGCCTCGGCGATGTCATGCGTCACGAGGACCACGGTTTTGCGGAGCCGGCTATTGAGCCGGAGGAATTCGTCCTGAATGGCTTCGCGAGTCCCCGGATCGAGGGCGCCGAAGGGCTCATCCATAAGAAGAAGGTCGGGGTCGGCGGCTACCGCCCGGGCCACGCCGACACGCTGCCTTTGTCCGCCAGAAAGCTCCGCAGGCATGTCGCCGGCCAAATTGTTCCTGCGGCAGTCCTACCATCTCAAGGACTTCGCCGACGCGTTGGCGCGCCCGCCGCCGGTCCCAGCCGAGAAGCCGGGGAACCAGTTCCACATTGCGCGACACGTCCACGTGGGGAAATAGGCCTGCTTCCTGGATAATATAGCCGATGGAACGCCGCAGCGATTCGGGACGCTCGTGGCGAACATCCCGGCCGCGCACCAGCACGCTTCCCGAGGTCGCATCTTCCAGGCGGTTCATCAGGTGCAAGCTCGTCGTTTTCCCGCAACCGCTCGGCCCCAGCAGAGCGACCACGCGCCCGGTGGGAATTTGCAAGGTCAAGTCAGCGACCGCCCGGGTGCCGTTGGGAAAGACCTTGCTCACTTCGCGCAACTCGACCGCCAGAGGTTCCTTCATGACCGTCTCCCCTGACCAGTCTTAGGGAGTGCCTCATGCCAAGGGAATGGCAAGTCCCTAAAAAAAAGGGATGCAGCCTCGGGGCTTCGTTAGCAGCCCGTTGAAAAAGGGGTCAGACCCCTTCAATACGCTGCAAAACGTTGAAAACTCTGGTGCCTTCAAGGGGGTCTGACCCCTTTTTCAACGGGCTGTTAGTGTGTTGGAACTCGGTTTGCAAGGGTTTCGCCACTAGCACTTAGAAATGAGACCGCCCATGCCGATGCCTTCCTCGGTTTCGCCCCGAACGCAGGCTGCGAGTCTTGCGGAGCAATACGCCGGCATTCGTCGAGCGACCGAGATCCTTTGCGAGCCACTCGAAACAGAGGATTTTGGCGTCCAATCGATGCCCGATGCCAGCCCGGTGAAATGGCATTTAGCGCATACGACCTGGTTCTTCGAGATTTTTATCCTGACGCCGCATCTCCCGGGTTACCAGCCTTTTCATCCCCAATTTAGCTTTCTCTTCAATTCGTATTACAACGCCGTCGGCGATCGCTGGCCGCGAGCGGAACGCGGCCTGATGGTTCGGCCCACCGTGGCGGATGTCTGGCGGTACCGGTCGCATGTCGATCACTATATGGCCGAGTTTTTCGCCAGCGGCGACGGTTCCGTGCTTCCTCAAGTGATGGACAATTTGGTTCTCGGCTTCAATCACGAACAACAGCACCAGGAACTGATCCTCACGGACCTGAAGCACGCCTGGGCCCGCAACCTGCTGCAACCGACGTATCGCCCCGCCATGACGGCAGGCGGCGCCGATGCGCCGTCGCGCTGGCACAAGTTTCCAGGAGGTTTGGTCCACATCGGCCACGCGGGGAATAGTTTCGCCTTCGATAACGAATTGCCCCGGCACCAGGTATTCTTGACGCCATTCCAAATGGCCAGCCGGCTGGTCACGAACCAGGATTTCCTCGCTTTCATGGAGGACGGAGGCTACGAGCGCCCGGAGCTTTGGCTATCCGACGGTTGGACGACGCGGCAGTCCCGTGATTGGACAGCGCCGCTTTATTGGGAGAAACGGGATGGCGCCTGGTCCATCGCCAAGTTGTCAGGCCGGCTGCCACTCGAACTGGAGGAACCGGTCTGTCACGTCAGCTATTACGAGGCCGATGCTTTCGCACGCTGGGCGGGTGTGCGCCTGCCGACGGAGATGGAGTGGGAAACGGCGGCCGGCGCGGGACCGTTCGCGGGAAATTTTCTGGAAGCAGGCCGTTTTCATCCCGCGGCCGGCTGCGCAGCCGATGATCGTGGCCCTCTTTTCCAGCTGTTCGGAGATGTTTGGCAATGGACGGCCAGCCCCTATGCCCCCTACCCTGGCTACCGTCCCGCCGCGGGAGCGCTGGGCGAGTACAATGGCAAATTCATGTGCAACCAATTTGTCCTGCGCGGCGAATCCTGCGCCACCCCGCGCGGACATGCGCGCCTGACGTATCGCAACTTTTTTCCTCCCGATGCCCGCTGGCAGTTTAGCGGCCTTCGCCTGGCCAAGGAGCTTTCATGATCGTCTCCCCCGGTCTCGATCCGCGCCAGACTTGCCCCGGCTCAGCCACGTTGCCGTTTCTCGCCGACGTTTTGCGCGGTCTGCGCTCTTTGCCAAAGATGCTGCCGTCCAAATACTTCTACGATGAGGCGGGCTCGGAGCTTTTCGAGCAAATCACGACGCTGGAGGAGTATTATCTGACACGGGCCGAGCTCGCCATCATGGAAATGTATGCTTCCGAAATGACCGACCTGATGGGGGAGCGCTGTTTGCTCATCGAATATGGCAGCGGCAGCAGCATCAAGACGCGGCTCCTGTTCGACCAGATCCGCGATCCGGCCGGCTACATTCCGATTGATGTTTCCTGGACGTTTCTCCATCAATCGGCCCAGGCCCTGAGCGAATGTTACCCGAAGCTTCCGATCGCGCCGGTTTGTGCCGATTTCACCCAGCCTCGGCACTTCGCACTGCCCTCCCTGGAGCATGCCAGGAAGGTTGTCTATTTTCCTGGTTCGACGATTGGCAATCTGACGCCGGACCAGGCGACCTCCCTGTTGCACCAAACCGCGGAACTCGTGGGGCCTGGAGGTGGGCTCCTGCTGGGGGTCGATTTGAAAAAAGACACGCACGTGCTCGAAATGGCCTATAACGACCGCAGGGGCGTGACGGCCGCCTTCAATCGCAATTTACTGGTTCGTATCAATCGGGAACTGGGCGCGTAACATCGCAGTCGAGCGTTTCGCCCACCGCGCCTTCTACAACGCCTCGCAAGGCCGGATCGAAATGCACCTGGTCAGCGCTGACCGGCAGCGCGTGGCCATCGGCGCGAAAGAGTTTCGCTTCGTTCGAGGCGAGTCGATCTGCACCGAGTATTCTTACAAGTATGAATGGGATGACCTCCATGCTCTTGCCGAAGCCGCGGGATTCAAACTATTACGCGGCTGGACGGATGAAAATCACTTGTTCAGCGTCAGCTACTGGACGATCGATCCTTCGGCTCGAAATGGCGACATAAAAAATGGCCGAACACGAACAGCCTGAATATGACCTCCACTCCATCGCCTTCCCGACGCTCGACGAGGCCCAGATCGCTCGACTGAGCGGTTGCACGGCCGCCGTGTCCAGGTCTTATCGAGGACGGGCAGACGCTTTTCGCCGTCGGCGACCGCGACATCGAAGTTCTTCGTCGTGAAGTCGGGTGAGGTCGAGATCGTCGATTACTCGGGCGACGAGCCGAAGCGGGTCACGGTCCATCGCCAGGGCCAGTTCACCGGCGACGATCTCCCACCTGACCGGCGCCCCGGCGGTCGTCAGCGCCGATCGCCCGGGGCCACTGCGAGGTGTTTGAGGTTTCGGGCGAGGCCTTGCGGCGCGTGCTGAACCAGTGCCCGGACCTGAGCGACATCATCCTTCAGGCGTTCATCGCCCGCCGGCAGCTCCTGCACCAGTCGCCCGACTTCACCGGCCTGCGGGTGATCGGCTCGCGCTACTCCGCGGACACCTTTCGGGTCCGCGACTTCCTGGCCAAGAACCGGGTGCTGTTCACCTGGGTGGACGTGGAGACCGACCCGCAGGTGGACCGGCTGCTGAAGCAGTTCGGGGTGACCGAGGCGGACACGCCGGTGGTTGCCTGCGGACACCGGCTGATGCTGCGCAACCCGTCGAACCGGCAACTGGCCGACGCGATCGGCATCCGCCAGCCGCTGGAGCAAACGGTGTACGACCTGGCCGTGGTGGGCGCCGGCCCGGCGGGTCTGGCGGCCGCGGTCTACGGGGCGTCCGAAGGGCTGCGTACCGTGGTGCTGGAGCAAACCGCGCCCGGGGGGCAGGCCGGCAGCAGCATGCGCATCGAGAACTACCTCGGCTTCCCGACCGGCCTGACCGGCAGCGAGCTGGCCGGCCGCGCGGTGCTCCAGGCCAACAAGTTCGGCGCCCACCTGTCGGTCCCCACGCCGGTGACTCGCCTGGAGTTCGAGAAGGCCTACCCCGTCCTGCGCCTGGACGGCGGCGAGACCGTCGCCGCCAAATGCCTGCTGATCGCCTCCGGCGCGGAGTACCGCCGGCTCGGGGTCGAGGGCTGCGCGCGTTACGAGGGCACGGGCGTCTACTACGCCGCGACGCCCAACGAGGCGAAGCTGTGCCAGGGTCGCCAGGTGGTGCTCGTGGGCGGCGGCAACTCCGCCGGCCAGGCCGCCGTCTTCCTCGCCGAGCATGCCCGCAAGGTGTTGCTGCTCATCCGCGGCGACGACCTGTACAAGAACATGTCCAGCTACCTGGCCCGGCGGATCGAGCAGACCGCCAACATCGAGCTGCTGTGCAACACGACGATCCGGCGGATGCGCGGCGACGGCCACCTCGACCGCCGTCGAGATCGTCAACAGCAAGACGGGCGAGGAGCGCACGGTCGAGACGCCGGCGGTGTTCAGCTTCATCGGCGCGGTGCCGCGGACCGACTGGCTGCCGCCGGAGATCGAGCGAGACGCCAAGGGGTTTGTCCAGACCGGCCCGGCACTGGCGAAGTCCCCGCACTGGACCGCTCCGGCGGCAGCCGTTCCTGCTGGAGACCAGCCGCCCCGGCGTGTTCGCCGCGGGGGACGTGCGCTCCGGCTCGGTCAAGCGCGTCGCCTCGGCCGTGGGCGAAGGGCGCGATGGCAGTCCAGTTCGTGCACGAGTATCTCAAGGAGATGTGAGAAGACGCTGACCGTAGCGCCTGCGCGCATGCGACCTCAGCCAGAAGGAGAACCGCCATGGCCCGCACACCTGTCCGCACGTCAAGCAAATCCGGCCGGTCACGCCCAACACGGAGGGCTGCGAAGAGTGCCTGGCGACCGGGGACACGTGGGTGCATCTCCGGCTCTGTCTGACGTGCGGCCACGTCGGCTGTTGCGACTCCTCCAAGAACAAGCACGCGACGAAACACTTCCACGCGAGCGGCCACCCCGTCATGAAGTCCGCCGAGCCGGGCGAGGACTGGGGCTGGTGCTACATCGACCAGATCGAGCTCGATTCCTTGTAGGGTTCTTTTTGCCACGAAGCAAGCGCACGGGCGATTCTCATTGGCTCCTAAACATGGGACTCGGCAACAAAAAAGGGCATGTGCATGGCTCCCACGTTAGCGGGGGACATACGACCCTCATTGACGGGGCCGATCACGTCGTCAAGAAACTGGGCGTGCTGTCCTGGTTTCAGTCCGTGCGACCAGGCATCATCTCGTCCGCCCGGGGCGGAAAACTCTCGGTCACCATTCGCCGTCCCGCCGAACATAAGCATGTAAACACCGTGAAGCTAACCTTTCGGACCAAGGGAAGCGTACAAGAGGTCTACTTGCACGCGCTCGACCTGGAAGCGAACCTTCCAGAAATCGTGAGTGACATCACCAGAGTTGTCGGTAAGGAATTGCGAGGTGCGGTGGTATATAATCGAACCACCGAAGTGGATGCGGAGGAATGACGCCCAGGCATTTCCAGGATCGACCACATCGATGCGCGAGAGTTCGAAACCTCTGGTGAAGGAATACATATTTTATTGCTTGCTGCTACTCAGCATAGGTTCCCTAATTATGGCTGCCTCGCTGCTGAAGAATGCGTTTGTTTGGCCAACCGATGGCGAGGCAGTGGCAAAGGCCGTGTACATTATTCGTGTCCTTGGTGTCGCCGGATTGATTCTATCGCCAGGCTTTATTTTGGGCGGCATAATGGGCATGGCGCGAGCAGGGGACAAAGGACGGTACTTTTTCGTCGAGCAAGCCTTCTATATATCGACAATCGGGTATCCGTTTTTGTATTTAGCCGGCACAAGGATCTCCATGCCCCTTACGGAGCGGGATTATTTGGATTTGGCGCTTATCGCCCAGGCGGCGCCGATTTTGATTCCCCTCCTGTTTTTCGTTCTGACTTTCTTCGTTATCCCGAGGCTGGAGAAACGCGATGTCATCCCATAGCAAGGTGCCACTGGTTATCCCCATCTTGATTATCGGGGTGGGAGTCGGCTGGTTGTTAACTGCCCAAGGCTTCGCACCAGGCGTCAACTGGATCTGGATTTTGGGGTTGGGAATCGTTGGCGTCCTTACCTTCGTGCTCAGCAAGGGCCTCGATAAGGTCAGCGTGATACTCGGACCGTTTTTCTTGCTTGCCAGCGTGCTGTCCGTACTTCGCCAAACAGCCCTACTCAGCGTGCAAATCGAAGTGCCAATCCTGGTCATCAGCATCGGGGTGCTCTTGCTGGTGGCTCAGATGCCAGCCATCCCGAAGCCGGACTGGTTTCTGGCACCGCCACCGCCGGCCGATGAGCCAGCCACCCCCAAAAAGTTACGCCTGGAAGGTTCCACGGAGACCAGCTCGGCAGCTCCTCGGAACTCGGCAGGGAGGCGGCCGCTGAGGTGTTTCGCACAGAAGTTTTCAGCAGGAGGTGTTTCATGAACATGCCAACAAGAAACGAGATTCCCCCAGGCCGCAAGGGGCTCTATTACGCCGGCATGGTGGTGTCCGGCATTGGGGCGCTGCTCTTCCTCTCGACTTTTGTTTCTTTCATGGCGAACTTCGGCAATTTCGAGCACTTCGAGGATAGAGCTCGTTCCGAAGGCTTCCGCGCCTTCGGCGGTATGATCTTGATTATTATTGGTAGCTTCCTCATGGGCGTCGGGGCCAAGGGCTGGGCTGGATCGGGAGTGGTACTTAATCCCGATCAGGCGAGAAAAGACGTCGAGCCCTGGAGTCGCATGGCTGGCGGAGTCGTTCAGGATGCCTTGTCCGAAGTCGAAGTCGTGAAGAATCTTGGCAGCCGCCAGGGCACGCCGGAACCGCGGATCAAGGTCCGCTGCCGAAAGTGTCAGACGCTAAACGATGAAACCGCCAAGTTCTGCAATCAATGCGGGGCGGCAATTTGATGGTGTCCCAGGCGGAAGCGGACGCGTGATACCGGAAACATCCAGTTGAACTTCCGGTGACATTTCTGAAAGCACCCGTCAATGAAATCGGCGACAAATGAATAGACTGAAGAACGTGGCCCTGTCCTCCCGACTTTCCCACCATTCCAGTCAGTTTGCTTTTTTCGACTCGCTCCTCTCGACAGAGAGGTTCTTGATCGCGCCTTCAACTGTGTGCGCACGCGCAGGTCAAGAATCCGCAGGTCGATGGCATAGGGACCGGCGCCTTGGTTGGCGCCGAGGCGCACGTACTTGACATCGGCGGGGGACGCGTCTGTCCGGCCCGTCACACTAAAGGTATCGGCGCCGTCAGGGCGCACGGAAAACACAGCCTTGGTACCGATTCGTACCACGCGCAGCTGCCCGCCTTTGCCTTGAGCCGGTGGCGCGTTGGAGAAAGCCTGCTCGCGGCGGCCCTGCGCGTTCGAAAGAGTTCGCATCGCGACATAGGCTTGGGTACCATCGGGCCGAAGGGTATGATTGAAGGATAGTGCGTCGAAGTTGGTTGTTTCTGTCATTAAATAGAACTCATAACCGACGCCGCGACCCCCTGCCGGTTTCGGCGCGTGCAAAATTTCATATGCCGTGGTGATTTCAAAGTCGCCGTGGATCTTAAACCGTGAAATAACACCGACGGCATCGTATTTCTTGCTTATTTCCGCCGTTAGGTTAGGGCGCAAACCGTCCGGCTCGGATTTGACACGCACATCGGCATCCAACCCGAAAGGAAGGAAGTTGCCGCCCTGGAAACCCTTCCTCCGAAAGTCGTGGTAAAACTCGGCCCCGATAACCTCCAGCCCAGTCTCCTGAATGTCCTCCACCAGCTTGGTCGCGCGTTCCCGCACCTCGGCATCTTTCGTCTCGGCCATGGCTTTCCTCAGCAGCGGCAGTGCCGGCCGGCCAACCTCTGCCAGGCTTTTTTGCGCCGCCTCGCGCTTGTCGAACGAGTCATTACTCAATTCCGTGATGAGTGCACGAATGGTATTCTCGTCGGCCGCACCGCCTTTCTTTTCATCGTCGCCATACAACTGGCCGGCCATTCCTGCCAAAGAAATCAGCGAACCCATGACCAGCAAGATACCCGGCTTGGCTGCAAACATGGCTATGTCTCCGCAAGAATGGCTGTGAAAACTACGGCGTCGTCGCCGACACGACCGGACCCACCACGGTAGGCCGTAAAAAAATCGCTTTTCATGATCCAGTTTTAGCGGCGCACTAAAGTTGGGGCATCGTCTTCGGCTGTCCCTCCGGCGGCGGGTACATTTTTTTGAGTGTATCATAAGGTTGCGAGAAAACATATGAGACGCAATTCGCGAGGAAAACAAATGGGAAGACAGCTCGATTTCCGTTGAAAGAGGCGATGCGACGCGGTAGATTCTGGTCCATGCCTCGTCGACCGCAATGTCCCTGGAGAGTTGGTGTATCACGCGTTCCAGTGCAGAATCGAAAGACGCGAACCGCCCATCCTTCTTTTCGACATTGCGATCACCAGGACGGTCCGCGAGGCGGATGAGGCGGATGAACAGCAGAAAGAGAACGGGCACGGCACCCGCCGGTGCAGAGGCGACATCACATGGCGACAGGAAACAAGGCTGAAGACACTGCTAAACTGCTACTGCGGCTGGCTATTGGCGGCCTCATGCTGTTCCACGGCGTCTACAAGATTCGCCACGGCGTGGACTTCATGTTCCGTATGCTGGAGGCAAAAGGGCTCCCTGTCTTCATCGCCTACGGGTCGTACTTCGGCGAGGTCGTGGCTCCGGTGCTCATCCTCGCCGGCGTCCTGACTCGCCTCTCCTCCCTTGTGGTGGCCGGAACAATGGTCATGGCCGTCTTTCTGGCACTCGAAAGTCAGGTGTTCACCCTGAACCATGTTGGCGGCTGGGCGATCGAACTTAATGCCTTGTTCTTCCTCGGGGCAATTGCGCCTGCGCTGCTGGGGCCTGGGCGCTTCAGCATCTGGAAGGGACGCAGCTGGTGGTTGGAGTGAATTCAGTCGCGGTCAGGATGCAGCTGCTCTGCAAAACCGCGATGAGTTGTGGCAAGGATGCCACGGACCAACCTCCCCTGCCGTTGTGGCCGCGTATCACCTTGCCTGACAAGGCAAAATCTCCGGACGGGCTTGGAGTGATCATCCGGATTTCCGTTACGACTATCGCTGCAACAGTAAATAACGCCGTTGGAATCAACGGCAAAACCACCACCGCTTGGGGCTCTGATGGTCAGCGCCCCCCCTTTATTTTTAAAAGGCCCTTGTGCAGGAGCAGCGAATCGAGCGATTGGATTCGCCAGTAAACCGCCAACTCGGAATTCCCTGCCTCTGCATAAGCCGCTGCTAAGGTTTCCGGTAGATAGGGATGGTGGGGATCCAGTTCCAGCACATGCCGGGCCAGAGACGCCGCCCGCGGACCGTTGCGAATCCGGGCATCGGGGCACGTGGCCAATAACCAGGCCAGGTCAATGCAGGCTGCAATATTGCCCGGATCGCCGCGAACAGCTTCGCTCAAGTCGGCAAGGCACTCAACATACGTCGTAGCTGATTTACTAGATTGCATAATCCCCTCCTTCAAAAACTTTCAATTCCGTCGGCGTCACAAAAACCGCCTCATCGTCCTTGAGCGCCAGTTCCGCGAAGCGTTCCTGGGACAAAACCACCTCGACCCCTCGGTCATCGCTCGTCAGCCGCAAATCGACATGGACATGGATGCCCGCGGAATTGATGCGTGTGACGCGAGCTGGCCAGGTGGGCTGGCCGTTCTGATGGCGGGAGATGTGTAGGTGGTGCGGCCGAACGTAACTGGTCACTGTTTTGCCGCCAACGCCTGGCCCCTGGTCCTCGCCGCGGGCATGGAACAAATTGACCTGGCCAAGGAATTGCATGACGAAGGGATTGGCGGGGTGATGATAAACTTCCTCCGGCGTGCCCACCTGTTCAATACGGCCATTGCTCATGACCACGATGCGGTCGGCCAGTTCCAGGGCTTCTTCCTGGTCGTGGGTCACGAAGACGCTGGTGACGTGGATCTCCTCATGTAGGCGGCGCAGCCAATCGCGCAATTCCTTGCGGACCCTGGCATCAAGGGCACCGAAGGGTTCATCCAAAAGGAGAACCCTGGGCTGAGCGGCCAAGCGCGGGCCAGGGCAACACGCTGGCGTTGGCCGCCGGAGAGTTGGCCTGGATAACGATTGCCGATGGTTTCAAGTTGGATCAGGCTGAGCAGCTCCTGGACCCGTTCCTTGATCTCCTTTTTGGGCCGATGGCGCATTTTCAGGGAAAAACCAATGTTTTGGGCGACCGTCATGTGGCGGAAAAGCGCGTAATGCTGAAAAACGAAGCCGATGTTGCGCTGGCGGACATCGAGGTGATCGGCTTCCTCGTCGTGAAGCATAACGCTCCCCTGGTCCGCTATCTCCAGGCCGGCGATGATCCGGAGCAGCGTCGTTTTGCCGGAACCGGACGGTCCCAGGAGCGCGACGAGCGAACCGCTGGGGACTTCCAGGCTAACGTCCTTGAGAGCCAGGTGTTTACCGAAGCGTTTGCTGACGTTTTTCGCCGTGATACTCATGTTTGGGTCTCCGTTGTTTCGGTGAGGACCGCTTTTTGTTTTTGCTTCAAAGTTTTTCTTTCCAGCGCGACTTTGAACACCAGGGTGACCAACGCGAGGAGGGTTAGCAACGAGGCGACCGCAAAGGAACCGGGAAGGTTGTATTCCTGGAAAAGCTTTTCAATCCTTAAAGGCATGGTGTCGGTTTGGCCGGCAATGTGGCCCGATACCACGTAAACAGCCCCGAATTCTCCCATGGCGCGGGCGTTGCACAGTATCACGCCATAGAGCAAGCCCCACTTGATGTTGGGTAATGTCACATGCCAAAACAATTGCCAGGCGTTGGCCCCCAGGCTGACCGCGGCCAGTTCCTCATCCGGGCCCATGGCCTCCATGACGGGAATCAACTCCCGGGCCACGAAGGGAAAGGTCACGAATGCAGTGGCCAGGATGAGTCCGGGGATGGCGAAGATAATCTTGATGTCGTGCTCGCGCAGCCACGGACCAAGATAACCCTGGAGGCCAAATATCAAGACAAACATCAGGCCGGCCACCACGGGTGACACGGAAAAAGGCAAGTCAATAAGGGCGGTCAACAACGTTCGGCCCGGAAATTGGAAGCGGGCGATGGCCCAGGCTGCCGCCAGGCCAAATAGAATATTGGCCACAACCGCCACCGGCACCACCGTCAACGTCAACAGGATCGAGTGGAGAGTGTCCCGGTCGGCAAAGAGGTTTTTCCAGTAGACCCCCAGGCCTTCAGCCAGGGCCTGATAAAAGACGAAAACCACCGGCACGATAATCAAAACCCCAATTACCAGGAACGCGGCCAGGATCAAGACACAACGGACGATCCAGGGGTCTTCTTGGGCCTGCGCGTCCGCATGGGGGCCGGCCTATCCAGGACTGCTTGAAGCGTCATGGCGTTTACTCCAACGTTCCAGAATATTGATGAGGAAAAGCATGCTGAACGAGATAATTAGCAGAACGACCGCGATGGCCGTCGCTTCGCCGTAAGCGAACTCTTCCAGGCGTGCCACGATCAAGACCGGCGCGATTTCGGTGCGGTAGGGCATGTTGCCGGAGACGAAAACCACCGAACCGTATTCCCCCAGTGCCCGCGCGAAGGCCAAAGCGAAGCCGGTCACCAGAGCGGGGTATAAAGCAGGCAGGACAACATGGCGGAATATCTGCCAGCGCCCCGCGCCCAGGGAAGCCGCGGCTTCCTCAACCTCGACATCCAATTCCTCCAGGACCGGTTGCACCGTGCGGACAACGAAGGGAATGCCAATGAACGTCAAGACGAGCACGATGGCCAGGCGCGTGTAGGCTGCCTCGATGCCCAGGGGAGTCAGGAATTGCCCGAACCAGCCGGTTGGCACGTAGAGGCTGGCGTAGACCAACCCCGCCACTGCCGTGGGCAGGGCCAAAGGTAAGTCGATCACGGAATCCAGCAGTCGCTTGAACGGGAATTGGTAGCGAACCAAGACCCAGGCGATAAGTAACCCCAGGATGAGGTCGATGACCGCCGCGGCCATGGAAGCGCCGAAGGTCAACATATATGCCGCGCGGTTCGTTCGGACCATACCGCGGCCCAAAACTCCTCGAAGCTGAGCGAGAATGTCTTGGTGAAGCAGGCCGCTATCGGAATCAGTACCAGCACGGACAAATAAAACATGCTGTAGCCGAGGGCCAGGGAAAACCCCGGCAAGATTTTACGATTGACGCTGGGCATGGATATCCTTCTCGGTTATTTATTCTTCGGCCGATAAATCGTGTCGAACACGCCGCCGTCCGCGATGAATTGTTTGTGGGCGTCAGTCCAATCCCTGGCAATCTCGGAGACAGTGAACAACTTGATCGAGGGAAATACGCGCGGGTATTTTTTCAGGATGCTTTCGTCGCTGGGGCGGTAGAAATTCTTGGCGATGGCTTCCTGGGCTTCCTCCGTGGAGAGGAATTTCAAATACGCCTCCGCCACGACGCGCGTGCCCTTGCGATCGACATTGCCGTCCACAACCGCCACGTGGGGTTCGGCGCGAATGCTGATGGGGGGATAGACCAATTCCAGTTCCCCCTTGGCTTCTTGCACTTCGAGGTGAGCTTCGTTTTCCCAGGCCAGCTGAACGTCGCCCATTTTTCGCTGCACGAAGGTGGTGGTGGAACCACGGGCGCCGGAATCAAGTACAGGAACTTGCCTATATAGGTGGGTAATGTATTTAGTCGCTTCTTCCCTGGAGCCTCCCCGCAGCGTTACCGAACCCCAGGCGGCGTAAAAGCTCAGCTGCCCGTTGCCCGAGGTTTTCGGATTCGGTGTGATGATGCTTATATCCGGCCTGACGAGGTCGGGCCAATCTTTGACTCCCTTGGGGTTCCCCTTGCGGACCACGAAGACAATCGTGGACGTGTAGGGGAGCGAGCGGTTCGGCAAACGGCTCTCCCAATCCTTGGCGAGCAAACCCCTCTCGCGAATGGCATCGGTATCGGACCAAAGGGCCAGCGTCACAACGTCGGCATCCAGCCCATCAATGACCGCCCTGGCCTGGGTGCTCGAACCGCCGTGCGATTGCTTGATGGACACGGTCACGCCCGTTTCCTTTTGATAATGGGCGCTAAAATGCTTGTTCAAATCGCGCCAGAGCTCCCTGGTCGGGTCGTAGGAAACGTTCAGAAGCTCCACGGAATTCGGCTTGCTACCCCCGCCATTTTTACCGCAGCCCAAGGTCCAAAGCGATGAAGCCAGTACCGCCCATACCCAAATGTTTTTCACCTCAAGCCTCCTCCTCATTTCGATAATCATCACCATGGTGATAATAATGATATTATCAGGTACGTACATGGCAATTCTGAAGTTTTTCTTGAAAAGCAAAAAATAAAAAATCACCTGGACAGGATTGGCCGGAGCTTCTATATACTAATATGATGAATTTAGTGATGTATCTTTGCTGAAGATCCGATAAAACTAAAAATGTCATTCAAAAAGTAAGGAAGGGACTTGGCCATGAAAGAGCAGGAAGCAGGCCGGCATCCTACTTCAGATAAACATCTGCCAGGTTCCGAATCCCTCCAGGTTGTCAGGGAGGCGCTGCGTGGTTTGAAGTTCGGAACGGTCAAACTTATTGTCCAGGACGGGGAAGTTGTCCGGGTCGAACGTACTGAGAACCGCCTCGTGCCAAAAATCACCAATAAAGGGTGAAACGGACCTTTTCTTGCCTACCCGCCACACGGGGGGCCTTTTTATCCCATCTCGTCGTTTACCGGAAAAACCGGAGGCACGTCGAGGGCCTTGTCCAAGGCATCGCGATGTTCGTCTCTATTCTCCCCACAGGTTTCCAGAACAACCTTGTCCCCAGGGCGCCTCCCATGGAGCGCTGTTGACCTCATCCTGGCCTCGCTTGAGCTGTTTCCGGCGTAATAGCGCCGTCATGCTAAACGATTTCCAACTGACCCTTACGAACATTGACATCCATAAGGAGAAATCATGACTTGCCATAAACGGAATCGACGTGCCGCCTTCACCCTGATCGAACTTTTGGTGGTCATCGCCATCATCGGCGTTCTGGCCGCCTTGCTTTTGCCCGCGGTTCAGAGTGTGCGTGAATCGGCCAACCGGGCCGCCTGCGCCAACAACCTCAAGCAGATCGGTTTGGCGGTGCACGCCTACCACAATACCAAGGGTAATTTTCCCGGCAACCATCGCCCACCCGCGAATAATGCCATACGCGAACGTTGGTTTACAAAAATTCTGCCGTATCTCGACCAGGGCAATATCTACAAGAATTATGATGAAACAAAAAACTGGAGCGACCCTGCGAATCTGCCTTACACATCCAATTTTCTCAAGATTGCCCAGTGCCCTTCCGGGCCTGATGCCGGCCGACTGGATTTAGACCCGTCGGGAGTCGGCGGCGGCGGCGCGGGCTTTGGCGGCACGCCCATTGTCGCCCCCACCGATTACGGCGCCATCTATGGTGTGCACAACACTTTCGTTCAGGCTAATTCCAGCTATGTTCCTCCGGGTGATCTGTCCGGAGTACTGACCAAGACCGATGGCCAGTATGTCTCCTTCGCCGATGTCATCGATGGTACTTCCAACACCATCCTCGTGGCGGAATCCGCTGGCCGGCCTTACCTCTACCAGGGAGGCTTCAAGAAAGGCACCGACCTCCTCGTTCATGGCGTCAACGGCGGCGGCTGGGCCCGGCCTGCCAGCGACCTTTGGTTGATCGGCTCCTCCAAGGACGGCACCGCGGTAGGCGGCCCGTACACCATCAACGCTTGCAACGGCCTCGATGCCGGTGGAGTTTATCCGCTTACCGTCGGCACCCCGCCGCTGGGGACGGACCCTTCGGGCCAGATTTATAGCTTCCACCCCAATGGGGCCAATTTCCTGTTCACCGATGGCTCGGTCCGTTTTGTTGACCAAAGCATTCCCTTCAGCACCATCGCCGCCCTGGTCACCAAGAACGGAGGCGAGACGGTGCCCAAATACTAGGGTTTAGGAGTCAGGAGACAGAAGACAGGAGAGAAAAATGCCAAGAACCGAGCGTTAAAACCTGACTGCTGTCTCCTGACTCGTTTGCTTCCGCTGGAGATTCTTCCATGTTTGCCGCGTCAACCGCTTTGAAAATCCATGGGGACGATTCCGCCGACAACTTGTTTCAGCTCGGGCTAGGCCGCTTCCTTCATGGCGATTACCAGCAGGCGGCCACGCATTTCACGGCGGCCTTGAAGCAAGATCCGGCTAACTCAATGCTGTACTGCCGGCGCGGGGAGGTTTTCAAACTGCTCTGCGACTATGATCGCGCCATTGCCGATTTCACCTCGGCACTGCGCCTGGAACCGCCAGATTGCTCAGAAATCTTCGTCAACCGGGCCGTGGCTTACCTTCGTAACGGCGATCCGCTGCGTGCTGTGGCGGATGCCAGTGCTGCCCTGGATCTAAATTCGGCAAATGTCGCCGCTCTGCGCACCCGGGCCGCCGCCCATGCGGAGTTGGGCTCCCTGGACCAGGCTCTCGCCGATCTGACCAGGGGGCAGGAACTGGGTCCGCTAGATGACGAATTGTGTTATGAGCGAGGCATGATTCACGCCAAAAAAGAGGATTTTGGCCAGGCAATCGCCGATTTCGATCGGGCCATCGCACTCAATCCCTTTCGGGTATCTGCCTACTTTGAACGGGCCAAGGCGCATTTTTCCTTGAAGGATTATCTCCAGGCCGTCCGCGATTACACGGAAGTATTACGGCACCAACCGAACCATGTGCTTGCTTATGGCAGCCGCGCCTTGTGCCATAAACGCCGGGGCGACCGCGAACGGGCCATCGCCGACTATACCGAGGCGCTCCGTCTCGATGTGACCGATGCCAAAAACTATTATCAGCGTGGGATGCTTTACAGGACCAAGGGCGATTTGGTGCGGGCCGAGGCGGACCTGGACGAGGCAATCCGCTTGCAACCGGAGAACTGGGCTGCGGGCTATCATCGCGCCAAGGTATTCCTGGCCCAGGACCGAGTTGCGCTGGCCATCGACGATCTCGACAGCGTACTGCCCTCAATCCCAAACTCGTGGTTGGCTATCTGAGCCGGGCGCTGGCCAAGGATCGCCTCGGCCGCTACCGCGATGCTGCCGCCGACTGTACGCACGCCCTCAAGTTGGATGATAATCTGCCGGCCTGTCACCTCGTACGCGGCGTGATCCGTCTGCACAGGCAGGAATACGCCGCCGCCGTGGCCGACCTGACAGGTGCCATTGAACGCGCTGAGCGACTTCCTCCGGGCTATTTTCTGCGCGGCCTGGCTTATGCCCTCCAGGGGAATAGCGCGGAGGCCCTGCTCGATTGCAACCGCTTCATAGCCCTGGAGCCAGCCAATGCCCAGGGCTATGTCCTGCGCAGCAGTGTTTACCATCTGCAGGGGCAAGTAGAGGAGGCGCTCGCCGACTACGTGCGCGTCCTGGAAATCGACCCACGCGGGTTCCTGACCGGACTCAACCATGGACTGGCGGATATCGCCCGCGCTCATACCACCAGGCTTTTGGCGGATTATGTGGATGGCATATTGCCGGAGCCGGAACCTACGAAGACCCCGCTGGGAATTGATTTCCGCATCATTCTTCAGCCAAAGAACGCAGCGCCGGCAGAGGAGGCGATTAAAGAATATGAAATCGAGGAGATCCTGGAAGAATCAACGGCAACCGGGACCGAGTCTATCACCGGTTTATCGGTAACACATAACGACACAGGGGAGCGGGGCCTATCCGCCGTTCCATGCCCCCTTTGCAATCATGTCGGCCCGCCTGCTGAGACGCTCGACGGCGGCCGCGTCCGTTGCGCCGAATGCGCCGCGTTGTTTGTCGCGACTTCACCGGAAGGCTTACGCCCTTCGGCTCTCCCGATCGCTCCGTCGCGCAAGCCAGCCAGGCCGGCCGCGAAAAAACTGCCTGCGGACGTGGAGGAAGCGAGCATTCTCAGCAAATGGAAAAGGCCGCTCCCTTTGACCGCCGCGAGCATCCTGGTCCTGGCTGCGTACTGCTTATTCTTTCCCAATTTGCTCGGCAAGACCAAGCGCTTGAACGTAGTTCCAGCCGAGGGAGTGGTGAATTTTCAAGGAAAAGCCACTCCGGGCGCCGTCGTTTTTCTTCACCCGGTCGGCGTGAAAGATTTGAATTACCCCACGCCACGCGGCACCGTCATGGCCGATGGCACTTTTGTCCTGGGAAGCTACACCGAAAGCGACGGCGCTCCCGTTGGGGAATACCAGGCAACGGTGCAATGGTTTCCCAAAGTGGAGAACCCGGAAAAAAACGATGGCGTCATGCCTCGGAACCAACTTCCGGTCAAATACGCCAGGGCGGAGACCTCCGGCCTGAGTGTCCGCATCCAGGAAGGTGACAACAAGATCCCAGCTTTCCAGCTAAAGCAGTAAAGGGAAGCGACGTGAACCTTACCAAATTGATTATCGACGTATTTCGCAAAGATGGGACCGTGCGCGCGGGACGGGGTTGGTACTAGTTATTCTGAGTGTAACTGGCTGGGTCCTGTTCGCGGGTTCCTGGGTCGGTACGGAAGCCGTTTACACCCACATGCATTGTCCGGTTTGCGAGGACGAAGTCATCTACAGCGCCAGAATGGCCTCGTCAGAATGTCCCATTTGCAAAGGGGGCGCCTATGTTCCAACAATAGGTTCCGTCCGGGAGGGAACAATCGGTCCGGGCACCGGAGGCAAAATCTTTATCTTCCTGGTGATCGCAGTGGTCGCGGTACAGGGACTGGTCTACCTGGTGTTTCAGCGATCCAAAATAATGCGCCAAACGGAACAAGAAACCCGCAACAAGTTACTGGTATGCCGCTGCCCCTACTGCCAGCGCAAAATCGGCTTTCGTGCAAGCAAAGCCGGCACGGGCGGCGTTTGCCCCCGCTGCAAGACCGCGTTTATTTACTCATCGCAAGCGGAAGCAGAGGCTGAAGAAGCCTCGTAATAAGGGTTGAAAGTTGTGTTCTGACGGAGTGAAAAAAGCGGCGTATTCACCTGGTGGTTAAATTTCTTTTATCATCTGGCCCAGTGGGGGCTGAAAAGATATGCCATGAAGCAGACAACGACCTTCGTCGGTGTGCTTCCAGAGCAGACCCGCCGAGTGGCCAGAGCCTATGCCGGATGACGCTGAAACCGGTTCAACGGTGAATAAGCATATGAATCCCCTCCACAAATCGATCCTGGCGTGTTTGTTCCTCGCCGCCATTCAATTCACCGTGGCCGGTCAGGAACCTAAAATAATCCCTGACCCGCCGAAGCCATCTAATTCCGGCACCGATTTTTATCACGATTTCCGGAACAAAAAGTCTTTGGACGGCAATTTCCGCTTGTATGGCGCAGACGCCGCCAACCGGGTAAAGTCTGAACCGGAGGGGCTGCGCATCACCTTGCCTGGCAACGCAAAATCTCCGGACGGGCTTGGCGTGATCTGCCGAACTCCCGTGAAGGGCAACTTTGAAATCACCCTGGGTTACGAGATCCTCCAGATCGCCAAGCCGAAGGACCTCTGGGGAAACGGCTTTGAACTCTATATCGAGACCGACACACCCACGAAGGAATCTGTGGCCCTGAACCGTATAGTCCGGCCCAGCGGAGCTGACGTTTATTTCAGCGGCCGAATGAGAACGAACGCGAAAGGCGGACACGAACGTACTGAACGTGGCAACGATATTCCCGCAAAGGGCAACGCCGGGCAGTTGCGCATAAGCCGCAATGGCTCAATAACGGTCATGTCAGCAGCCGAACAAGGCAGCGAAGAATCTCAGACCTTGTACCGCTATGATTTGGGAACCGAAGATGTTGCCTCAATTCGGCTAGCTGCGATTCCGGGTAACACCCCGTTTGTCGTGGACCTGCGGCTGATCGATCTCCGCGCCAGGGAGTTACCCAATATAGCTGCTCCTGTTGATCCCAGCGTCAAATTTGTGGACAAATCAAAAGCGCCGCCCAGAACAGCCCTCTGGCTGTCGCTCCTCCTGATCGCCGTCGTCACAGTAATCACTGGCCTGTGGCTATGGATGCGTAAATCGCGTGGCAAGTCGAAGGAGGAAAAGGACGATGACACAAACCAACATTGAGCCCAAGGCGCCCCATGCTAGCCCATTTACGTACCATCATGCCAGGTCGGAAAACCGCGGAATATGGAGCCCTTGTTCAGGGTTCACGCCGAGTGCCTCGCGTTTCTGGTGAATAAACTTCACATGATGCGCGATGTGATTAATTGCCAGGGTCAGAAGGTTCTCCAGGCTGAGCGGACCTCGTTCGTTATGGGTCCCCGTGCGCTGTAGGCTTGCGGCTGGAAGTTTCGCGAGAATACGGCCCAGCTGGCTGCGTGTTCGGTCAATGATGACGAGTTCCTCCTCCAGGTCGCGGTCGTGATAGGCCAGCGCGGCCAGGAAGCGATTCTCGTCCGCGCCCAGCAGCGTGGGATTGTCCTCGGCGATCACACGTTTCATGCGGTCGGCCATGATCGGCTCGAAATCGGCCAGGTGGCAGATCACTTCGAGAGTACTCATCTTGCCCGCCACCGGCCTTGTCAAAAGTTGCGCGTGCGTCATGCCGGCCACCGCCTCGCGCACTACCTTGGGCCCGGCCAAATAATCGTTGATCAGTTGATGCAAGGATGCCATGGAACAACCTCCCCTGTCGTTGAATTGATTCGGTAGTCGCGTTGCTACTTTATCAAAAAAATGAATGCTTAAAGGCATTCGCGATTTCGTTAAGCCGTTTCAAAAAGAGGTAGTGTGCTTTTATAGGTGCGGGCAACTTCTCTTCTTCACACACCTTCCCAATGCAGGAACAAGCTTCGGAACTCATCGCCCGCGCCTATCGGCACACCGACCCATTCAACCCGCGTCCGGTCTGGCAGAACTTCAAAGGCCTGTTCCGCGCGGTTGAGTCGGCCAACGAGAACCTCAAGGACGTTCGTGAATTTGTTATGCGAAATTCTATGCAACGCAGTCCCGCTGCATGGCAAAATGCCATGCAAAATGCCATGCAAAATGCTATGCAAAATGCTATGCAAAATGGTATGCGTCGCGGAGGGGGTTGACCGGAGGGTGCATACATACCATTTTTAGTGCTTGCAAGGATGCCAAGGCACATGCCCCAATCGTTGGCGACCTGATTGGGCGATCCCTTGCTACTTTATCAAAAAAGAGGTTCCGAAATGGCGTTGGGCCCGGTCGTGGAGGAGATCCGCCGCGGGAACCGGTTAGCGCGGCGGTATCGAGACGGTCGTGGTTACTAGGGATGTAGGGAAGAAGGACGTACGCATCCGCAAAGAAGGCAAACCCTTCGGCGGAACCATGGCGCCGTCCCACCTTTCCGGAGTCTCATGTTTTTTTAACGGTCGCTTGATAAATTGGAGTACCATCATGGTTAGCAGAAACCAATCCGTTTGCACCCTGCCGCGTCGGGCGGCCTTTACCCTCATGGAAATGTTGGTCGTGGTGGCCATCATCGTCGTGCTTGCCGGTATCGGCGGGGCTTATTTGATGGCGCACCTTGAAGGGGCCAAGGTCAGTGCCGCCAAGATCCAGGCCAAGATGATCGCCAGCCAGATCAAAAATTACGCCATGGAACACAACGGCGTCTTTCCCCAAAGCCTGGAAGTCATGATGACCAGAGACGGCGAGGGCAAAGGGCCCTATTTCGAAACCAAGGACGCCATTTTGGATCCCTGGGGACGACAGTACAGTTATGACCCTAGCGGAGCCATCAACGCGCAAAACAGCGCCAATGTACAAATACCCGATGTTTATACCATGAACCCCAATCCGCCTCCTCCGGTCCTTGGCAACTGGTAGTCAGGTGGTTTTTCGTCGGAGCAGGTATCAATCCGACAACTTTAGCGTGACGCCTTTTATCTCCCCCTTGAACGTGAAGGGGGACTGATAGTTTCCTAC
Organism: uncultured Planctomycetota bacterium; assembly: GCA_963848825.1. Classification (GTDB taxonomy): domain Bacteria; phylum Planctomycetota; class Planctomycetia; order Gemmatales; family Gemmataceae; genus CAVVSQ01. The sequence goes on from CAWKFA010000014.1 coordinate 377,445, forward strand.
CGGGGCACCAAGGTCCTGGCCAATTTGAAGTCCTTCAACGGGAACCGACATCATTGGGCCATTGACCTGGCCAGCGCCAACCAGGTTGTCGTCCAGATACAGGCGCAGCTCGCCATCCTTGCCAAACGCGGCCGTCACACTGGCCTTTACGGCCATCAAAGGCGTTTTTGCTTTGATGGTTGTCAAGGTGCCGCCGCGGCGTACGGCGAAATTAACGTAATTGTCCTTCACATAAAGCGCGTAGCCATGATTGCTCCCACCGTGCGCGAGAATCACGCCATCGCCCACGGTGGGCCCAATGTCGGCCTTGATGGTGATCCCTCTGCCAGCAACATCAGGGGCGGTTTCGCCGGCTAATTTAGAGCCGTTGGCAAGCTTGAATTCCCGTAGGGTGCTGGCCTTGGTTTTGGTTTGCGCCCTGGCATAGGGGCGCAAAGGCAACACCTGGGCGCGCTCGGCCCATTCCTGCCATTTCGCGGCCAGATGTTTGACGCGCTCCGGTTCCCTGGCGGCCATGTTGGCGGTCTCGGCGCGATCCGTGTCCAAATCATAAAGTTCCCAGGGGCCGGGGAACTTGGAGACGAGCTTCCAGTTCTTCACGAGAATCGCCTTGTTGCCTTCGTGTTCCCAGTAGATGGCATCGCGTTCGATCGCCCGATTGGCGAACGCGGGCACCAGGCTCCTGCCCTCCAGGGGCATGATCTTGTTCCCTTTGTATTCCCCTGGATACGCGGCGCCGGCAACATCGACGCAGGTCGCCATCACATCGATGAGGTGGCCTGGTTGGCGACGTAATTGGCCGCGGTCCTGTGCGGGAATGCCGGTGGGCCAGTGTACGATCAGCGGCGACGACACGCCGCCGCCGTGAACCCAGTGCTTGAACAACCGTAGGATCGCGTTGGAAAGCCAGGCCCAACCCTGGCCATAGCTGGAGAAAGAATCCGGCCCGCCGAGTTCGCCTCCTTCACCACGCTCGATAATCTCCGCGCAACCGCCGTTGTCCGACATGAAGAGGATGAGCGTGTTGTCCAGCTCACCCGTTTTTTGCAAGGCGTCCACGATTTTGCCAATGCCCTGGTCCATCCGGTCAACCTGCGCCGCGTAAATGGCCATGCGCAAATCAAGGTTGTCCTTCTCCTTGTCGGGCACCTTGGCCCAGGGCAAAGCGTCCGGCGCGGGTATCTGCCACCTGGGATCGACGATGCCCAGGTCGATCATCTTCTGATGGCGCTGCTGCCGCAACACGTCCCAGCCCGCGCGATATTGGCCCCGATAACGGTCGATATCTTCCTTGAGCGCATGCAGCGGCCAATGCGGCGCGGTGTAGGCCGTATATAGAAAGAATGGTTTGTCCTTCTGTTCCTTGTGATGATCGTGGATGAACTGCACGGCGCTGGCGCTAAACGCATCGGTGAGATAAAAGCCCTCCTTCGGGACCTCGAGGCGGGTGTTGTCGCGCGTCAGCGTTTCCGGCCGAAAGTAGTTCGTCGATCCTTGCAGGATGCCGAAATAACGCTCGAAACCTCGCCCCATGGGCCAGGTATCATTCGGCGTGACGAGGTTGTTGCCCCGGGAAACGTGCCATTTGCCGACCATGTAGCAGCGATAATTAATCAGGCGCAGCACTTCGGCGATCGTGACGCACTTGCGGTTCAGCTCGCCCATGTAGCCCGGCTGGTTGAAATTCTCGACCATGTGACCGATGCCAGCCTGATGCGAGTAAAGCCCCGTCAGCAAGGCGGCGCGGGACGGACAGCAGCGGGCGGTGTTGTAGAAATTGGTGAAGCGCAGGCCATTTTTCGCGAGTTTGTCGAGGTTTGGCGTCTTGATCTCGCTTCCATAACAGCCAATGTCCGAATAACCAAGGTCGTCGGCCAGAATAACAAGGATATTGGGCTTCCTGGTGACCTTGCTTTCCTGGGACGGCCCTTGTTCCGCTTGATCTGCCCTGACGGGATCGTTCCCCCACCAGGCGCTGAAGGTCGCCAGCAGAAAAACAACAGCCGGGAACCGTTTCGTTGACACGCTTGGCCGCGCCATAATAATCCCCGCATAACTGAAAACAGCGCCCCCGAGTTAGCCGCAACGCGGAGTACTCGGAGCGGAGAGCAAACCAGGATCCACCTTGTACGAGGAGCCATTATACATTTCGCGTCACCAGGGATAATGATGTCGCTGCACCGTTTCACGAATTTCACGGCAACGAGTTGCAATGCAGGCATGGCCGGCTGGGGGCACGTGAAACGTGCAATGAACGCCGCCGACCGATTTGCCCGATGCTGGTGAAGTCGGTAGTATAAGAATCAATCCAGCTCAGGCCTATTGCCAGTGGCAATAAACTGACCGGACCGACCAAGACAGCAAAAGCCCTCGTAGCTCAGGGGATAGAGCATCGGTTTCCTAAGCCTTTTTACCAATCAAGCCTTCCCCCGAAAACACTGAAAAACCAGTAAAATGAGGCATTTTAGCGTTTTCCTGCGTTTTCCCGAAACGTCTCAAAACGTTCCGAAACCTTTCCTTCCGGTAGTAAATACTACCTGAATTCCCGGAACCTGACCGGGGCCGGTCCCGGCGGGTCGGTCCCCTTTCGACGGCGCGGGGAGTCCCCCGGAACCCCGTTTTAAAACGCCTAGGATTCGTTCTCCGCTGCCCGAAAGGGGGAAAGGGAAAAGGGGACCGGGGGAGAGGTCCCGGCCCGTTTAAAGGGGACGAATTCGATTTCCGGGGCGGGAAACGGGGGGGGGAATGGTCATCATCTTGATAATCGTGGGCATCGTGCGGATAGGAATATTTACCGAAAAATGGCACGACGACCGTGCCGCCCTTCGTGCCTGAGCGCTAGGCTATCCATCAGGGATGCTTGGTCGGTCGCGATTGCCCGGGGGGTTCCCGGCACGACCGATCCAGGCCCCGATAATGGAGACAGCCATGAGGACCCTGAAATCGTTCGAGTTTCCCGAAACCTCCGGTGCCATCAAGGCCAAGTATGACTGGAAGAAACTGCTCGACGGCGGTATCTACCATCTCGACGAGGGCAAGGACTTCCAGAGCAAACCCGCCAATTTCATCATGATGGCCCGGTCGAGGGGCAAGAAGTTGGGCTTCATCGTAAAGGCGACCAAGGTCGAGGGCGGCGTGGTCCTCCAGGCCATCAAGCCCCCGAAAGCCAAGTAAACACGCCTGCAATCACACCTCCCGCCTCGGCTAGCCGCCGAGGCCTTTTTTTTGCCTCTACTTGAATGCATGATCCACTCCAACGCAGACGTTGACAAATCTAGAAGCCCGATTCGCGAAAAGGACGCCCCCCATCGGCAGGACGGACTTCTGCTCGTTTGCTAAGATTATTTACACTCGACAATGTTTCCGTCTAGGACAAGCACTCTGCCACAGTTGAGAGACCGGGTATGTTTGAAAAACACCCACAATTTGAAACACCGCCCGACGACACCGTGATATGGCGGTTTATGGACTTGACCAAGTTTTTGGCCATGCTTGCACATCGAAGCCTCTTCTTTTGCCAAGCGAATAAATTGGAAGATCCTTACGAGGGGACGTGGCCGAAGGCATACATCACTGGCATTATGGAATCAATGAAGAAAACATTTGAGCATGCAAAAGCCAAGAATGACCAAGAAAAAGCCGAGATATTCATGAAATTTATCACAGACACAAGCCAAATGTTTTTGCCTTTAGCTTATGTGAATTGCTGGCACATGAATCCTTTTGAGTCTGCCGCAATGTGGAAACTGCACACTACAAATGAGGAAGGGATTGCAATTCAATCAACCGTGAAACGGCTATGCGAAAGTATGCGGCCTGCCAAGGCTCCGATTTGGCTCGGGAAGGTGAACTATATTGACTTCGATCAGTGTGAGGAAATCAGAGAAAACATATTCTTATACAAACGGCGAAGTTTCGAACATGAACGAGAACTTCGTGCCGTAATGGATTTGTTCAAATTATTTCCGGAAGGACCTTATGTTGAGGGAGAAAACTGGGAAGAGATGACGGGACGCTTTCGATCTTTTTTCAACGGCTATCTTCCGGTTGACTTAGATGTCCTTATTGAAAAAGTGCTGATAGCCCCCAAGTCCGCCCCCTGGCATAAGGATTTGATCCAAGCCGTATTGGATAAGTTTGGAGTCAACAAGCCGTTGCATCAGTCCACCTTGTACGACAAAAACCTTCACTAGGTGCCGATGCCCAAGAGGTATTCTCGAAAGTTGTGTTCTAGCGGAGGAGAAAAAAGCGGCGTATCCTGCTGGTGAGAGTGATTTCTTTTCATCAGCTGGCCCAACGAGGGCTGGAAGGATACGCCATGAACCAGACTACGACTTTCAGCAGCGTTATTCCAGAGGAAACGGTCGATGTGGAGGTCGCCAACTTCCGTGAGCATTTCGAGGGACGCAGCCTGCTTGATCAGGTGGTTCGTCGGGCGCTGAGCAGATGCTTCAGCAGGCCATCGAAGCCGAGGTACAAGGATTTCTCCAGGAGCAGGACGGCCGGCGGGACGAGTGTGGCAATCGCCTGGTGGTTCGCAACGGCTACCAGCCGGCCCGGAAGATTGTGACCGGAGCTGGGGCCCTGGAAGTGCAAGCGCCACGAGTCCGTGACAATTCGCCAATCAAGGGTGAAAGGGTCCAGTTCAGTTCGGCGCTTTTGCCCCCGTACTTGCGGCGGAGCAAAACCATCGAGGAGTTTATTCCCTGGCTTTACCTCAAAGGGATTTCGACCGGAGATTTCTCGGAGGCCTTGCAAACCTTGCTCGGCGAACAGGCCAAGGGGTTCAGTCCGAATGTCATCGTTCGCCTGAAGGACCAGTGGACGGCGGAATACGAGGAGTGGAGCCGCCGTGACCTCACGGGGAAGCAGTATGTTTACATCTGGGCGGACGGTATCCACGTGAACGTTCGCCTGGAAGACACGGAAAACCAGCGGCAATGTCTGCTGGTGGTCATGGGTGCGACGGCAGATGGCCACAAGGAATTGCTTGCCGTCATGGATGGCTATCGCGAAAGCATCCAGAGCTGGACCGAGCTTCTCGTGGATCTACGGCAGCGTGGCTTGACGATAGCTCCCAAGTTGGCAACGGGAGATGGCGCCATGGGTTTTTGGGGAGCGTTACGCACGGTCTACACAGAGACGCGGGAGCAACGCTGCTGGGTGCACAAAACAGCCAATGTGCTCAGCAAAATGCCAAAGAGCGTCCAGCCCCGAGCCAAGGCGGACCTGCACGAGATCTGGATGGCCGAGACCCGCGAGCAAGCGAACAAGGCGTTTGAGACCTTCCTGGCGAAATACCAGGCGAAGTACGATGGGGCTTGTGAATGTCTCCGCAAAGATCGAGAGCAGTTGCTGACGTTTTACGATTTCCCAGCGGAGCAATGGATACATTTGCGGACGACGAATCCGATCGAATCGACCTTTGCGACCATACGCCTACGCCACCGAAGAACCAAGGGCAATGGCACCAGGAAAACCAGCCTGGCCATGATGTTCAAGCTCGCCCAGGCGGCCCAGAAGAAATGGCACCGACTCCATGGTTCGGAGCGTTTGACTCTTCTTCTCCAGGGCAGGATTTTTGTGGATGGAGTGTTGCAGGACGCCGCTTAATTCCCAGATTCTGGAACACAACATTTGACAATACCTCGATGCCCAAGCCACCCCCGGACTTCAGGTGCTGCAAGTGGTGTAAGAAAACCTCAACAGGTATCCGTAACAAGGCACCCCAGGCCCTCTATTGCTCGGACAGGTGCAGGAACGATGCCCAGATCGAACGGAGAAGGCAGCGGCTGCTGTCCACCAAGAAATATTGGCTCGGCGAATATCGGGGACTTGGTCCGCCATACAAGGTGTCCTGCGATAGGTGCAGCAAGGTATTCCAAGCGATGCGTAGCGATGCTCGCATTTGCTCGGACAGGTGCAGGCAAGCGTCTTGGCGATTTATGCACCGGGGATAATGGTGGTCCGTGGACTCGGGGGCATTGGTAGGCCAGTTACCTGATACCTCACTTCTCAGGGCTTCGCTAGTCCGGCGGAAGTTGCCAGTCGGGCGAGCGTGGCTCCTTATGGTTGTACTTGTCTTGAATGCTCTTGAGACCGATGTTGACGGCGGCGTCGATGTCGGCCAGTTTCTTGCGCATGGAGAGGTTGTCCACCGTCAAGACGATCACGGAAAGAGTCAAAGCAATCATGAGCAAGATGCACACGGCTATCAGATATTTAGGTAGTTTCATCTCGGACTCCCTGGCTTCAACAAGGTTTCTGGATGCTTTTAAAGTAGAGCGAGGAAACGACAATGGAAAGGGAGTGGCCGCAAGCAACAGGGGGCAGTCTGGTCGAGGGCTGCGAGACCTACGACCAGACTGGTGGCCACGAACCAACACCGCCCCCATGACAAAGGCGGCCCCCTTGCTCCGTCAAAACGTGGCCGGGATCGGCAGTGGATCGTCGCCGATGCAAACGCCGTTGGTGGTCATCCGTTGGCCGGCGACTCGGCGTTGGTTCTCCCGGTCGAAATAGTCATCGGGGTAATGGACGCCTCCGGTCTTCGTGATGGCCCCTACCACTCGTCCGTCGCCGGCAGCCGTGCGGACAATGACTTGGCCATCTTCGTCAATTTCGACGGCGGCCACGGTCCGACCGATCCCATCCCGGCCGTGGTCGTCCACTGCGATTTCCTGCTCGTCGTACTGAGGCGATTCCAGCGGCCGGACCTTGGACTTCATCCGGTCGAAGCTAGGTTCGGAGCCGGGCAGGTCGTTCAGGGTCATGATGTCCAATACGTCGCTGTCGTCGTCGTCAAATTGTTGGTTGTTGACATGCCCTTGGCACTGGCAGCCGGCACCGCGTCGGGTTTCGCAACCGCAGCCGCTGCACGTTGGAGCGTTGAATACTAACTCAGACATTGCAAAATCTCCTCAAAAAGAAGTAGAAACCTCAGTCAATGATTCGGTCTAAAGCGTGATAGATTCCAGCTCCGCACGGGCGGCGGCCTCGCGTGCGGCCGTCTCCATCTGCGTCCGCCGTGCCTCCTCCTCCTTCGCCATAGCGAGCTTCACGGAAGGCAGATTTGCAAGCTGTTCGTCAATGCTCGCAATCGCTTCCTTGTGCTGGTCCGCGAGTGCTTTCAGCTTGAGAAGGGCGCCCTTGCCGTCCCTGCCAGTGTCAGGACCAAACAACCTCGCGTCCCATGTGTAGACCCCGTGGCCCATCAGTGCGTGCTTGAGCTTGGCAAAATGGCTCGACACGATTTCCAGCTTGGCCGTGTGGTAGTGACGTCGTGCCTTGAGCAAGCTGTTCTCGTTGACTGGCGGGTCGAACATCTGGAGGCCGCCGGCGTTGTTCATGTAGCTCGCACCGTCGGGCAAGAGCCAGGTGCCGTTTTGCAGGTTAATGTTGATCGGGTTGCCGCCGTGGTCGGCGACGAATTCCGGGAGGGTCAGGACAAACATTTTGGTCGTCTCCAATTGAGAAAAGGGATCATCGTCTGTAAGTCGGGCCGAACATTTTTTTGAGTGCCTTACGGGCCAGCTCCTGCGTGTTGTCCGAACCGGCCTCGTGGAGGAATCCCATCCGCTGCTGGTGGGCCTCTTGGCGTTCGGCGACGGAGTCCAGGTACTGCTGGTATTTTGACTGACCATCAGAACGAACAACGCCAGCCGTGGTCGGCCTCTTGGTGGACAATTCGGACCCGACCAGCAGGGCCAGGGCGAACGCTGAGAAACTGTCTCCGTGCCCTTCACCGTCGCGGGGGCTGGTCAATCGGATGCCGTAGCTTTTTTCTTCAACCCTGACCTTGTGCAGGTCGCGGTGGAGGGGTTCGCAGGGGAACAGCAGCAGGCGGCGGTCTGTGAACGACTCGATGGTCAGCGTGGCCTGCTCGCGGAGGTTAGAGGCGGAGGGTGGAATCTCACGCATCCAGGGGAGACTCCACAACCGGCGACGTGAGTTCCTGCGGCGGTGCTCGGAATCGGCCTCCAACGTCTGGGCCAGGTGCTCGGCCTGCCAGGGATCGAACCCGACCTGCTCAAGGCCGAATTGTCGGTCTAGCTCAAGGACGTGCTGCTGGACGTCGAGCAGGTCGATCTTCTTGCCCAGCGTCGGACGCCAGAGCTTGTGGTGGGCCAGCCTCAACTTGCCCGCCCTGCCGCCGTCCGGGACGCCGATGACGACCACGGAGGAACCGTCGCGGGTCAGGCCCAGGTCGATGCCGCCGACGAACAGCCAGCCGGGTTCGTGGCCCGTCATCGGCTCAAGGTCGTCTTGGAACGCGGCCGCGATGTCCTGGGGGGTAAGAGCATCACCACCACCGCTCGACCACTGGTTTTCCCACAATCTCAAATACGCCACGGTCGGCAGCATCCTCCGTTGCTCGGCCAGTCGTGCCGGGGTCAGCCAGGATGCCTGCGGTCCATCGAGGCGGGAGAAGTGCCAGGCCTCATCAGTGGCGCAACCTCGCGGACGCCCCACTGCCAGCTGTCGCAGAACCCCGCGTTGCTTATGACGACCAGTAGGCAGTTAGAACGCTTCGCGGCGGACGAAATGAGCGAGTGCCAGAGTGAGCCGTCGCCCTCCCAATGGCAAAGCTCGTCCGCGATTATCAGATCGGGGAGGATGCCGTAGGAGGAACCGACGTCGCTGGCCTCGATGGACAACTCGCCGCCTTCGCCTGGATGCCCCGCCGCCTTGTTGACTACGCGGTGGGCCTCGACGCTCAGGATGTTCGCGAGCCAGGGGTTCAGTCTGACCACCGTCTGCATGGCATCGCGGAGCAACCCGGCTTGATCTTTGTCGGCAGCGAACGCGAAGCCCTTGAGCGGACGGGTGGCGAACGCCAACGCCCAGCAACAGGTGACGGCAAGGTCGGTCGTCTTGGAGTGACCGCGACCACGCTCCAGGTATGCCCGCGACTTGGCAGGGGCATCGGCAGGGGCACGGCCGTTGCACCGCATCAGGCCGGGGTCGAGGGCGGCGAAATCGTCCCGCTGCCAGGGGTCCATCACGTCGCCTAACCTGCGCCTGTTCCGTCAACGTCCACGATCAGGTCGTCGCGGAAGGCGCTGGGGGAGGCTGCGTACTTGGCGAATTGCTTGGCGGATATCATCACTTGTCCTCCAGGTTGCCGGCGCTGTCATCTGGCGCGGGAATCAGCCAGGGTGGCGGGGCCTTCGCGTCCAGGCGCAGCAGCTTGATGTTCCTGTCCCTGGCGTCGCTGGCCTTAGCTATCTCCCCGGAAAAGCGCAGGCGGTCGGACGCTGACAGAGTGTTCGCTTCTTTTCTGAGCCAGTATGCGGCGAGCAAGCCGTGGCGCTCCCACTTCAAGATGCTGTTGATCGCCGCAGCGTCCACGACGGATATCTCCCCCTTGATCCGGATGACCTCCGCCTCCATCTGCCGCCGCAGGCCGTTTACCGCGTGCTCTATGTGGGTGCATCCGGCAGGCAGCTTGCTACCCTTCATCCCGTGCCGGGTGGCGTTCTTGTTCCCCTTGGGAGCGCCCGACCGGCCTTGCTTCCCGTGGAAGGCGCTGCCCTTGCCGTAGGACTGCGAGGCTTGGCGGCGGCTTCCTGTCCTAGGACCGTTTCCCCCAGCGCCGTTTTCGCCAAGGGAGTTCCTTCGGGGGGACAGGTTTCGGGGGGCGTTTTACTACTGCCGGGTAGTAAACCGTTTCCAGAAAGTCCGTTATTTCTAGTGTTTTCCATAGTTCCTCACCGGTTTCCCTAACCTAGTTCGCGTCGAATCCGACCGTTTTATCCTGCGCTTCGGGGTCCTAGGGGCGAATGGATTTCGGTCGGGTATCCATCTGCCGGTCATTCCTTTAACGATTTAACGATTTTTAACCGTTTTCTAGGTTCCCCCTCCATGTGGGTCTCCTATAGGGAGAACCTAGAAATTTGTTAAATGGTTAAATGGTTAAACACCGGTTGATCTCCTCTTCCGCTGCCGTTAGTGCTTCCTCTTCGCTGTGCCAACAATAAGGCGAGAACCTGACGCCGTTCTCTAAGGTGTGAACGCAGTAGCCGAACGTCAGTCCGTCCTTGTGGACGAATACCGTGATGGCGCTCCCGTCGGGGAATCGCTTGTAGAGGTTGTTCTTCCTGGATCGCTTCCAAGGTGGATTGCAATTCGCATAATCGCGAGATTGTCTTGGGATTACCGGCATCGCTAGTTCCCTTCCTTTTTGCTTGGATGGGACTCTTTGAACCCCTGGGCAACTGTGGCATTAGTCGCGTCTTTCAGGAGCCGCAGCCCTTTCCAACCCATTACCCCCGTGTTGGTCCGCTTGCTTTCTAATCCCCTTCCCCGCAGCTTGCGTCCAAAGGCGTTCTGGGAAATTTCGCTGCCGGTTTCCCGCTTGAAGGCCTGGAACAATTCTGTCGCCGGGGCTATATACCCCGGTCCGAACTGACAGGCATCACTGAGGAATTGCGCGACGTCATCCATTTCGGTCGAATATTCCGTGGTGCGAACCTGCACTATTTCCGGCTCTTTCATTCCGTTCCGCTGCCAGTCGAGGCAACCGGCTAGCGCCCAGTTGAGTATGCCTGGCAGTTCCAGAGCGAGCTTAGATGGAAGTTCCTTGTCTTGGTCGGATTCGGGAATGACGACATCGAAGGGAATGAGCTTGACCCTTCGCCAGATTCCGTGGTCGGTGCCTGTGATGGTGGGCTTGTGGTTACCCGCAAGCCAGACGTGATGCGTTGGTTTAAATTCCCAAAAATTTTCACGCATCCGGCGTGCCCGAACGCGGTCCCCGCCCGTCAGTTCCTTGGTCAACGCTTCATTCATCTTCCGGCCTTCTTCCGTTTCGATGCAGGCGACGATCCGCTTGCCGAACAGGTCGGCCCGGTCGGTAGGATGGCTTTCCCCCCGTTTCGCCATCAACAAGTCTGGGGCGGCTTTCATCCCGTAATCTGATCCCACCATTTTCAAGACGGTTTCGCAAAACGTGCTTTTGCCGTTGGCTCCACTCCCGTACAAGAAGGGCAACACGTGTTCCCTAGATTCACCGGTGATGCAGTAACCGACCAGCCGTTGCAGGTAACCGATGAGTTCCTGGTCAACATTGAAAATCTTTTCCAGGACCCCCCGCCACAGCGGGCAGTCGGCATCATTATCGAACCGCACCGGGGCCAGCTTGGTTATGAAATCTTCCTGGCGATGTTCCCCAAGTTCCCCGGTCCGCAAATCAAGAGTGCCGTTTTCTAAGTTGAGCAACCAGGGGTCAGTGTCCAGCTCTTCCACGCCGATAGGAATGTCCGGCTCGCTCCTGGCCAGACTGACCATAGCTCCGATCCCTCTTGCATCGTTGGTGTACTTGGCAAAAGGAATCATCTTTTTAACTAAATCGCTGTCCACTTTGTTCGCGGATGCGTTGGCAATTTCACGCCAGAGGTCCGCCGCCGTTTCCTTGGCGAAGGATTGAATCCGCAGTTCCTGATCGACTTTCCACCGTTTCCCGTCCCACATCAGCCACTTATCCCAGGGGCCAACCCAACGAATGACATCTCGAAATTTAGATACAAGTCGGGCGGCATTGGCAGCGTCGGTCATGCCTTCCGGTTTGTCCATTGAGGTTCCAGTGGGCACGGGTTGTGCCAGTTTCACTAGTTGCATAAACGCTTCCTTTCCGTGAGCAACTAGATAATCATCGACACCTTGCTTAGCACCACCGAGGCCGGGAGGTAGTTCAACGTTGTAGACTTCCTTAGCCCCGACTTCCCGCAGCGCCTTGGCAAGCCGTCGCCTAGCTAGATCAACGTGCCAGCGAGTCTTTTCTTTTTGGTCGTAATCGAAAACGATGAAGACCTTTCGACCCGTCCAGTTGATGGCCGCAAGGTCTTCAATTAGGACGCCCTTCTTTCCCCAGGAAAATGCTCCACCAAGTGCTATTGTTGCTTCGCCCGTGTCCTGATTTGCTTTTAGTGCCTTTTTCTCACCTTCAGTTATGTAGAGGTCGCTTTCGCCGTCACGCAGTTTAGGCAGGGACCCAGCGGGGAAATAGTGCGCGGAGCGGCGATCCTTTTGGCTGCAAATATTTTGCAGGCTTCCCGTTAATCATTACCGGCGTGCGCATTCGGCGACGGGCAAAGCAATTTACCTGTCCGTCGCGGTCACGATAAGGGAAGACCAGGGCGTCGCCTTCCGTGCGAAGTTCATTCGCCAAGATTGTTGAATCCGATATGCCGGATGCTACCCGGAGATCTGCCGAGTCTTCGGTACTAACCGGGAGACGCCGAATTATCTTTAGCATGGTTTCCTACTTGTAAAACTCGATGACTTCCGCCGCTTGTTTCCGTCTCGGCATCTTTTGTGGCGCCGTGGTCGGCGTCCTTAGCTGCTCAAAAGCCTCAAGGGCCTGTTGAGTGATCCGCCACCGGGGCTTGCCCGCACGTAGGCTCCGCCCGACATTGATGGCCCGCAGTTCGCCGGAACGAATCCAGCCCAGCACGGTGTATTCACCGACGCCGTATCGTTCAGTCAGGTCTTTGACGGTTAGCGTCATTGGGCCACCCCTACATTCTGCCCCGCCTCGGCTAAGTCCCTGTCAACGGACTCGCAACATGGGAACGATACCGTCATGCCGAAATCTCTGGCTAGCTTGGCCAGCGCCGCTTGCTCTAGTCCCCGGTTGCCGTTTCGGTGGGCTACGCGAGCTAGGGCAATAAGGGATGCAGCGCCGTTGGGTAGCTGGTATTCGATTTTTTCCGGCATAATAAGCCTCCTATCCCTACGGCGATAAGTAAGCCATTTCCGACGTGGCGCAACAAAAAAGGCCGCGAAACTAAGGTTTCACGGCCTAAATTCATTTTTCGGGCGGTAAGTAGATTCGTCTTTCCGATAAGTTACCGTCGTCGGTCGGCCCGTTTAGCTTCGTGCATCGCTCTCGCTCGGCGGATCGTGTTTGTCCATGTTTCCGTTTGAATCACGGCCGGGGCCGAGCAACCCAACTGTGCTGCAAATTCTCTGGCCGACCAGGAAAGCCGGCTGGGGTCTTCCTGAATCATCTCGGCCAGCCGCTGGTTCACAGTACCTTTTATCCGGGCTTGTTTTGGTTTGGCCAACTGCTTTTTACCTTCTGGCTGCTCGCCATCTACCCAACGAATGAGCTGGTCAATGGCGGACATGGCGGCTGCCTCTGAGTCGATGTGCGGCAACGATGGCGGCGGAAGACGCACACCGTCCAGGTTGCGGGCCATGTCCCAGAGATCAGCGACGATCGCCCGCCAGTTGCGCACTGTGTGCTTTCTTTCAAGCGATAGGATGTCGCCGCGATCATAACTTGCACGCAAATAATCGCGGAAATGCTGAGCAGAGCTAAGGGCCTTCGCCCGTTCATTCTTTAACAAATCGTCGATAGATATGTCACACTTACTTTCGTCGTCGTGTTTCTTCATGCGGCACCGCCTTCCGGGGCATAGAGCCGCAGCGCTGGTGCCGCTGCCCTACCCTCACCGACAGCTTGCCGTGGCTCCCTTTTTTCTTTGGTAGTTGCATCGGTATTGTCGGCGCCATCGTCCTGGGGGGCCTTACCGAATAGCCATTGCCGAACATGCTCCGTGACCTTGAGTAGCCTGTCATCGTCAATGCCGTGGGTGTAGTTGGCGTCGATGGAGTCGTCAGTGTGGCCCATGATGAGGCGGATCGCGTTCGGGTCCTTCGTCGCGTCCGCGATGGTGCGGAATGTGTGGCGGAGGGAATAGAAGCCGACGCCCGCACGGCGAATCTTCAGCCTGCCAAGCAGCTTTCCCGTCTCTAGTGACACCGCCCCAGCGCTGCCGTCCTTCGACCACGCCCGGCCGTACTTGGTGACGAACACCAGACGTTCGGCGTCATCGTCCTTCGGAGTGGGGCGTTCATCTATCGCCACCTTGACCGCCTCGATGGTTTCGGGCCAGAGGGGGCACCGGCGCATGATGCCCGTCTTGGGCCTGGGAAATTCGACCCAGCCGGTTTCCATGTTGAGCGCTGCCATCGGCAACCGCCCGCAGTCCGTGTTACCGAACCCGGCGTTGATGCCGAGTAGGATCATGGCCTTGAGTTGAACGCCAGCACCGTCGATGATCGTCCGAAGCTCCCCCGCGTCGAACAGCCGCGTGCCACGTTCGGCCCGATGCTTCCGGAGTTCGCTTTTCTTCGGTTTCTTGAACAGCGAGCCGTAGATGACTGCCTTCTGGGTCAGGCCGTTGTCCGTCGCGAACTTGAAGACGGTGCGAACCTTCTGAATTTCGTTGCCGAGCCGGACCGGTCCGAACTGCTTTTCCAAGGAGACCCGCAGCGCCCCGAAGTCATCGGGCCTAAGATCATCTACGAGCCGCGCCCCGCCGAACTCCTTGACGAGCCTGCCGGTAGTAGACGGATATTCCCCCTTGGGATCGTCCTCTCCGATCCGCTGGTACATCCTGGCCGAGATTTTTCCGGCTCCCCACTCCTGGTGCTTGACGGTTAGGAACCGGTTGCAAAGGTCCTTGATGGTAAGATTGTCGCCCTTCGCCTGCGGTGTCCGTCCGGCGTGGAGGTCGTCGGCCTGGGCCTTGTAGAGTTCCAAGGCCTCTTTCCAGCCGTCGCCTTCGACCCTGACTAGCTTGCCGTTGACGCGCTTGGCCCAATGGCCGAAGTAGCGAATCTTGCCGTTGATCTTCTTCTGCCATTTGCCGCTGGCGTGGACTGTCAGGGGGAAATCCGGGTAGGGTTTCTTGGGCCTGTCGGCGGCCGCTTTACGCTGGCGGGGCTTTCGGGTAGAATCATCCCATGGCGCTGCCTCCATCTTTAAGGGTTCAGGTGGCGTCGCCTCCGGCGGATAACAGCCGTCGGGGGCAACTTTTTTACTACCCTTTCATTATACGGTAGTAAAGACGGTAGTAAACGGAGGTTTTTCGGTTTTTTCGGAGGAGCGAAGAAATGCGGAAAACACTGGAAATTATGCCAGTTTCGCCCTCGTAGCTCAGGGGATAGAGCATCGGTTTCCTAAACCGAGGGTCGCAGGTTCAAATCCTGCCGGGGGTAGTTTTAAGTTATTGCTCTGCATTGGGTTATCAAATAAAACCAGACTAAAGCGCGCGAAACAAAAAACAGAACGAATTCATGGCGCATACGTCCGATCTTGTCATTGTCGGCGGCGGCATCATCGGCATGACGACCGCTTACGTGCTTGCCAAGGAAGGGCTGCGCGTTACTATCCTGGACCGCCAGAACTTTGGTCAAGAAGCGAGCTGGGCGGGCGCGGGGATCATACCGCCGGGCGATCTTGGGCAGGCCGTCAGTCCCTTTGATAAGTTGCGGTCGGCCAGTGCCGCCAGCTTTCCGGAGTTGTCGGCCGAATTGCGCGAGCGCACCGGCATCGACAATGGCTATATTCGCTGCGGCGGGCTGGAATTTGCCGATGGGGAAGCCGCCACTTTACCTGAAGAGTGGCGCGGGGCCGGCATTGACGTGGAACACCTCACGGAAGCCGCCACACGTCTGCTTGAACCCGCACTGGCGCCGGGGCTGGGCGCGGCGCATTTGTTGCCGGACCTCGCTCAGCTCCGCAACCCTCGCCATGTGAAGGCTCTTGTGGCCGCCGCCTCGATTCTCAAGGTCGAGCTTAAACCATATTGCCCGGCCCAGGGCTGGCAGAAGAGCGGCGGTCGCGTCCAGGGCGTGCGCACCGAACATGAGACTTACCAGGCTGCCAACTATCTCGTGGCCGCGGGCGCTGGACGGACAATTTTCTCGCCGAGCTGGACTGCCATCTCGACATTCAGCCGGTGCGCGGGCAAATCGCCTTGCTAAAGCCCTCCGCGCCGCTTTTCCAACATGTGCTTTTGTGGGGCAATCGCTACCTGGTATCGCGACAGGATGGGCGGGTCCTTGTCGGCTCCACCGAAGAACACGTGGGCTACGACGCGCGGACCACCACGCGGGCCCAGCAGGATCTCATGGCCCTTGCCTGCCGGCTAGTGCCCGCTTTGGCCGACGCCGCCGTCGAGCGCTGCTGGGCGGGCTTGCGGCCGGGCAGTCCTGATGGCTTGCCCTACATCGGGCCAGTGCCGGGCCATGACAACGTTTTCGTGGCGGCGGGTCATTACCGGGCTGGCATCCAGCTCTCGCCCGGGACGGCACAAATGGTCCGGGAATTGATCCTGCACACGCCGCTGTCTGTTCCCGCGGGCCCGTTTCGTCTGGACCGACCTGTCGGACTGAGATAAGAAAGGGTATTGAATATGCGGTCACGCAGGTAAAACGCATGGACCCGTCCGGCCTTCGCACTTTGACCCGTCAACTCGCGGAAGACTTCGCCTGGCTGGAGGATCATGCCCGCAACCAGGGACGGCAGCTTGCCAGGGCGGCCGAGCTGCGACTGGCGGCGGCCGTGGTGCGTAATGTTCTCGGGCCCTATCTGGAAAGCCAATCGGCCGATCCCTTGCATGTCGCGGTTGTTGGCGGTGCGGGCGCCGGCAAAAGCACGGTGGCCAATTTTCTCTGCGGGACCATCCAGGCGGAATCCAACCCGCAAGCCGGCTTTACGCGGCATCCCATCGCCTATACTTCCGTCGATGGCCCAACCACCTGGGGCGCCTATGCGGGTTTTCTCGGACCATTGGAACGCCTGCCGAATGAAACCTCCGCCAGCCTCGATTCGGATGTCTACCAGGTCCGGCGCCTGCCCCCCAATTCGAGTGATGGCGCATTCCTCGACCATTTCGTGGTGTGGGATTGCCCCGACATGACGACCTGGATCGCGACGGGCTATGTGCCTCGCCTGCTGGAGGTGTGCGGACTGGCGGACATCATCGTCTATGTCGCGTCCGACGAACGTTATAACGACGAGGTGCCCACGCAATTTTTGAAGTTGCTGCTGCAAGCGGGCAAAGCCGTCATCGTCTGTCTGGTCAAAATGAAGGAGGCCGATGCACCAGCCTTCGTGAGTCATTTCCAGACGGATGTGCTTGCCAAAATCTCCGCGCACGCCGTGGCCACGCTAACCATTCCGCAACTCTCCCGCGAGCAACTTACCAACCCAGTCCCCCTGGCCAACAAGTACCGTATTCCCCTGGTCAACCAGGTCGCCGTGCTGGGCCACCCCCTCAGGGAAGCGCGGCGGCGTAGCGTGCAAACAGCCATGCAGTTTCTCAAGAGCGGCCAAGATCAGTTGCTCGGCATTGCTCGCGATGATCTCGGCGCCCTGAGTTCCTGGCGCCAACTCATCCACGAGGCACAGGTCGAGTTCGATGCCCGCTATCGCCGCGAATACTTGACGACGGAGCGTTTTCGCCGGTTCGACGAGGCGCTGGTCCGGCTTTTGGAGTTGCTCGAATTGCCTGGCGTGGGCAAGTTCGTCAGCGGCACCCTGACCGTATTGCGCACGCCCTATCGCCTTCTCAAGGGCCTGGTCGCCCGTACGATGCTACGGCCGCAAACCGCCGGGCTGCCGGAAAGCAGGGTTCTCGAGGCTGGTTTCAGCGGCTGGATGGATCTACTTCGCAAAGAAGCCACGCGCCGGGCGGAGACCAGCCCCTTCTGGCACCATGTCCACAAGGGTTTTCCCGCCGGACTTGCCGAATCGGCCAGGGCACAATTCGATCTCGGGCTGCGCGGCTTTCAACTCAGCCTGGCGGACGAGGTGGAACGTACCGCCCGGGCCATTTACGAAGATCTCGAACGCAATCCCGTGGCCCTCAATACGCTGCGCGGGACGAAATTCGCCATGGAGCTTGCCGCCATCGGCACGGCCATCGCCGCCGGCGGCATATCGATCATGGATATTGTCTGGATCCCCCTGGCCGCATCGGTAACCCAGCATTTGGTGGAAGTTTTGGGCAAACAATACGTGGAAAATCAGCGGGAATCCACACGTGCCCGCCAACAGGCGCTGGTTACCCAATACGTCTCGGGCCCGCTGGCGCAATGGCTCATCCAATGGCCAACCACGGGCGGGTCAACGTTTGAACGCTTGCAAACGGCGTTACGCCGTGTCCCCCTCGCCATCCAGGACCTGGACGCTGCCCTGCGATCGCTACCCACGGAAGCCGTTCAAGCGCCGCTGGCGGCGCATGGCGCCTGAACCCAGGCTGAAAGTGCCATGTTCAAGACTTCGACCGAACCCTTGCTACGGACGCTCGCACCTGCCCTGCGCGAGCTCGAGCGGCGCTTGCGGGAATGGCTGGCCGCCAAGGATCGCGGGCCACTGACGGCGCTCCAGCGTGCCACGCTAGAAGGCCTGGCCGGCGACCTCGCACGTCAGGGCGAAACACTGCAAGTCGAACAACCACTTCTCGTCGTCACGCTCATGGGGGGCACCGGCGTCGGCAAGTCGACGCTTCTCAATGCCCTCGCCGGCGGCGCCATTGCCCAGGCGTCTTTCCAGCGCCCCACCACGCGCGATCCTGTCGTTTATTACCACGAATCCATACCGCCCAATCGCCTCGATCCCGGCCTCCAGCAATGCCGCCTGGCGCCTCACAATCGCCCTGCCCTGCTTCACAAGATTATTGTCGATACGCCCGACCTGGACAGTAACGATCTGACCAATCGCGAAAAGCTCCATCGCATCCTGCCGTTGACAGACATCGTCCTCTACGTCGGCTCGCAGGAAAAATATCACGACAAACTCGGCTGGGACTTGTTTCTCGAGCAGCGTAAGCGCCGGGCCTTCGCCTTTGTCCTCAATAAATGGGACCGCTGCCAACACCCGGGGGCAAGCGGGATGCGGCCTGATCAGGACCTCCTCAAGGACCTTGAGGGACAAGGTTTTAAAGGGCCACTCATCTTCCGAACCTGCGCTCAGCACTGGGTAGATCACCCCTGGCTCCAAAATGGCGATGCCACCGCGAAAGCCCCGGTCGAGGGGGAACAGTTCATGGACCTGGTCCAGTGGCTGGAAAAGGGGCTCGATCGCCTGGAAATCGAAGCCATCAAAGCCCGCGGCGTCAGTCAACTGCTGCGCCAGCTCGAAGATGCCAACGAAGCGGTACGGCCGCCGGACTTGACCCAGGCTGCCGACAAGGTCCGCAAAGCGTGGCAAACCATCTTGGCGGCCGAGGCCCAAACAAACGCCACCGTCCTGCTTAATTCTTTGGAGCCATTCCAAAAAGAGATCGAACATCATTTCGCCCAGGAACGGCAGGCGAAGTTCCGCAACCTCATGGGCACCTACCTCTACTGGTTCAATCGGCTCAAGTATGCCGGCAGTACCCTGCGCATTCCGATTCCGATCTTGTCACGCTTCAACATCGGCACACCTGCCCCGAAGGAATGGGACCTGGCGAACTTCACTCAAGCCTGTAGCTCCGCCGCCTCCGAACAACACCTGCATTCGCGCAGCAAGGCCCTGGCGGATCATTTGCTGTTGGAAGCCGATACCCTCGGTTTTCCGCTCAAATATCTCATGGCCCGCACCGAGGCCGCCGCCAAAATCGACTGGCGCGGGCGCCATGCCCAGGCGATGATGGAAGTATTGGGCCAGGTGGAGCATAGTTGGTCGAAGCCCAGCGGCACGCGACGCCTGCTCCAGGGAACCATCATCTTCCTGGCCGATTGGGTGCCGCTCCTGGCCTGCGGGGGCATGGGGATTTCCTTGCTCTGGCAGTACACCATGAATAGCAGGCCGTTCAATTGGGGCGACCTGTTGTTGCCCCTGGTCGTCATGATCATGGTGATGATCATTTTGCACGTGTTTATCGCACTGTTCCTGCCGTTACGCTGGCAAGCCATTCGCGCGGAGTTCGAGCGCCATCTTGAGACCCGCTTGCGAGCCGAGCTGGAAGGCGGCTATGTCTCGCCTGCCCGCCGACGTCGCCCAGGCCTTGCTCACCGAGCGCCGGCAGGTAGAACAATTCTTAACCGAAATCCGCGAAGTCAGTCGCTGGCTCCAGGAACGCGAGCAAGCCGCCAGCATCGCCGGCCTATACGGCCAATAAGGTTCGCCCGCTTCCGCAAGGATCGTTTGTGATGGCACCGGATGCTTCTGCCTTCCACTACCTGTCCCTGGCCCCATCTCCGGACCGCGCCATTGCCGCGCTCGACGCGCCGGTCGCCAACTGGTTTCGCGAAACGTTCGGCTCCCCCACGCCCGCCCAGCGTTTCGGCTGGCCCGCTCTTCAGAGTGGCGACAATCTTCTCCTGTGCGCGCCGACCGGAACAGGCAAAACCCTGGCCGCGTTCCTCCCCCTTGTCAGCCAGCTCTGGGACGACCGGTCTGACGACTTGACCTGCCTTTATATCGCCCCCATGAAGGCGCTGGCGCGCGATGTCGCTAAAACCATGCGCCGCTGTTTGCGCGCGCTGGAGCAACAAGCGCTTGCCGCCGGGGCGCCGGGCCCAACGAACAAGCGCCTGCGTGTCGGCCTGCGCACCGGCGACACCACCGCGGACGTTCGGCGCCGCCAACTGGCCAAACCGCCCCACATTTTGGTAACCACTCCCGAAAGCCTGGCCATTGTGTTGACGCATCCCTGTGCCCAGTACGTACTGGCCTCGGTGCGCTGGATCATTGTCGATGAAATCCATGCCCTGGCCAGCAACAAGCGCGGTGCCGACTTAGCTCTTAGCCTCGAACGCGTCGAAGCTTTTCAGCGCCACGGGCGGAGGCTCCGGTCCGCAACGTATCGGCCTGTCCGCGACCTGCTTACCCGTGACAACCGTCGCCGGCTTTCTCGTCGGTGTCGGGCGTCCCTGCACAATCGCCCAGGTTCCTGAGCAAACGCCTCTCGACCTTGCCATTGAACCTCTGACGACCGGCAGCGCCGAAGATTTCGGCTTCATGGCCCGACTGGTCACGCGCCTGGAGGCCGAATTCGCCCGCAACCAAACGACGCTGATCTTCACCAATACCCGTAGCCTGGCCGAACGCCTGACGTGGGCCCTCAAGGATCGGTTTCCTCACAAAAAAGAAGCCATCGCCATCCACCATTCGTCGCTGGCCGCCCCGCTGCGACGCCGCGCCGAGCGCGGCCTAAAAAAAGGCCGCCTGAAAATCGTCGTCACCAGCACCAGTCTCGAACTGGGCATCGATATCGGCAGCGTCGATGGCGTCGTGCTTGTTCACCCGCCGGGCGGTGTCACACGCTTCCTGCAACGCCTTGGCCGCTCGGGGCACCGCCCTGGCCAGCTACGGCGCGGCTTGTTGCTAACCGCTGGGTCGGCGGAACTGCTGGAAGCAACGGTTACCGCGGCTGCGGGACGTGCCGGGCAATTGGAGCCGCTCACACCCTGCCGCCATCCGCTGGATGTCTTGTGCCAACAACTTGTTGGCATGGCCATGACCGGCCTATGGACCCGTGACAGCGCCTATCGCCTGGTCCGCCGCGCTTATCCGTACAAGGACCTGACGCCTGCGGATTTTGATGACTGCCTATCGTACCTGTCGGGCACCCATGCCGACGGCCAGGCCTGGCTACCATCTCGTCTGCGCTGGGAAGGTGACGAGTTCACGATCGTCAATGCCGGTACGCACCGGTTGCTGCGCCGCAACCTTGGCACCATCCTGAATGAAGAGGCACGCGCCGTTCGTTTGCTCCTGCCGCGGGAAGCCGTTACGGGCTCGAAGGAACCGACATCGGTGGTGATCGGCTCCCTGGATGATGCCTACGCGGACCGCTTGCGGCCGGGTGATCGCATCCTTCTGGATGGCCGTTGCTTCGAATATCGCAAGCGCGAAAAAGCCGCCGTGCTTGTTGAGGAAATGACCACCCGGCCCATCGTACCCTGCTGGCAAGGCGCTGGCTGTTCGCTCTCCGCTGACCTGGCGCGGCGCCTGTTTCTCATGCGCGAGCAAGCCGCCGAAGTCATGCGCGATGGGTCCGCGGAGCTGCGCGCTGGTTGGCGGCGGAATATAGCCTCGGACAGGCCGCCTGCGCGGAGCTGGCCCGTTTGTTTCTCCATCAGGAAGCCGTCAGCGAAATCCCCAGCACGGCCAATCTTCTCGTGGAAGCCGTCGCCGCCCATGAGAATGTCACTTATTACCTGCACACTCCCCTGGCACGCTCGGCCAACGATGCGCTGGCGCGCCTGACGACCTGGCGGCTGTTCCAGGAATATGGCCTTACTTGTCAAAGCATGGCCACCGACCTGGGCTTTACGCTGGCAGTGCCCGCGTCCGGATTTATCGAACCACAAGCCTGGCGAGCCCTGCTCTCCGACAAGGATTTCGGGGCCGACATGGAAAGTGCCCTGGGTGATTGTGCCTCGCTCAGGACACGCTTCGCCAACGTCGTCACCATCGGCCTCATGATGCTTCGTCAGCCGCTCGGAGGCCGTCGCAAGGTGGGCGGCCATGACTGGGCCGAGCGACGGCTGTTTGATCAGGTGCGCGCTATTGATCCGGATTTCGTCTTGATGCGCCAGGCGGAACGAGAAATGATCAGCGAGGTTTGCACGGTCGATCGCGCTCGTGATTATCTGAGCGGACCTGCCCTTCCGCCAGGTGCGCTGCCGGCACCTGAGTGAACTATCCCCTTTTGCCGCCAGTTGGACGCAAACAGGTGCGGTGGCCGGCCCTACGCCCGACGAAGTATTGACCGATCTGCATGCCGAACTGGTCGGCAGCCCCTGAAAAGAGCCCTCGCCACGGAATAGGATGGGCAATGATCCTTCATGACTGGCAACTGACACCCGAACGCGTGGCTATACATCGCCCTACCGCAACCGCTGTGGTGGCCGACCTTCACCTGGGTTACCAGGAAGCGCGCCGGCAGAGCGGCGACGCTGTACCGCTCGTCGATCTCAACACGCAACTGCTGCCCCTCCTGCGGGTTTTGCGCACTTGCCAGGTACGTAGCCTGGTGATCGCCGGCGATATGTTTGAGAAAGCCTTCGACGGAAATATTTGTCAGGACTTCATTCGCGAAGTCAACAAGACGGGTGTTCATTTCCGGGGCTTGGTTCCGGGCAACCACGATCGTGGACTGGAGAATGCCGCGGAATTGCCCTTGCTGCGCGAGGGTTGCGTCGTCGGCGACTGGCGCATCCTGCATGGCGATGGACCATTGCCGGACGCACCCGTCGTGCTGGGACATTTTCATCCTTCGGTCAGCCACGCCGGCCGAAAGATTCCCTGTTACGTCGCGGGAGAGCGGTTTTTGATACTGCCGGCCTATTCCCGCGAAGCGGCGGGCGGTTTGCCGCGCCGCCAGTGGCAAGATTGTCGTTACCTGGGCATCGCCCTGGGGAAAGTCTTCGAAGTGAAAACGCGGAAAAGGTGATGGCGAGGCGGGCTCGCGCCACCCCTCCATCACCTTTTCGGATGGTCGACTAATAATATCGAATGCGCCACCAGTCATGACCGCAAGCTTCCCGGCCATACCACCAGTGTCCATCCTGCCAGCGCAGCGACACAGCACGCCAGCCAAGCGGGACCTTGGGGAAGGGATAGACCGGGCCAATGAACGGGAAGGCCTCGTAGGGATAGAGCGTCGGCGTCGCCACGCGCGAAAAGTTGTTATAAGGAGCGACGGTCGGCCACGCGTACGGCGGTAGCGGCGGAGGCTGCACGGCCGGTCCCATGCCGGGCTGGAAGCCCGTCATGATCGACATCGGTTCCTGTCCGCCGACATTGTCGGCGAGCGTGGCTTCGACGCTGCGGTTGGAGGTGACCATGCCCCTGACTTCGCCGGCACCTGGGGCAGTCTCCTGGCCGCTCACCTTATCCAGCGACGGCCCCTGCCCCAGTGCGACACCGATGGCCAGCATATCGTGAACGC
Organism: uncultured Planctomycetota bacterium; assembly: GCA_963848825.1. Classification (GTDB taxonomy): domain Bacteria; phylum Planctomycetota; class Planctomycetia; order Gemmatales; family Gemmataceae; genus CAVVSQ01. Next base: position 401,129 of record CAWKFA010000014.1, read on the forward strand.
GCTCGACGCCCGCAACAGTTTGCACCAGGCGAATGACCGCATCACGCTGCGCCGCATCGCCAACCTGGCCGGTAAGCTCGGCGACGCCCCCGTCAAAGCGAATATCGACGCGATAACCGCGAAGTTGGCCGCTCTGGCATAGCCGTTGAGCAATGGAGTCAGCGGTGCGTTGATTGGCCAAAGGATCGACAACGACCTCGGCAGCCGCGGGAGGTGCCAGGTTCAATACCGCCGGCGTCTGTAAGGGAACGATCGGAAACGGCGCGGGCCCATCCTGGGCATATAACGTGCTCTGACCGAGGCCGATCAACAACCCCAGGCCAGCCGACAAAGCTCTTTTTGGAAACACGGCAACCTCCTCCATGCTGGTTTGCGCGACGGACGACAATAGCCAACTATTTCCCCGCCACGCCAAAAAGAGCAAATCGCCAGGAGCATTTAAAAGCCGCTTTCGGCCCAAGACCAAAGGCACGACCGTCGCCAGGCCTAAAAAACAGCCAGTTTGCGGATATCTCGCGAAAAGACTTGTTGATACCAGCCCTGCAACGGGAGGATTTCTCCCTCAAAAAGGATAAAAACACGAATTTTTGTTGCAGCAAACCGCCCCAAAATGCCGACCGCACCCTCGCGGTTGACGTGCCGCACCGACTTCTCTATATTGCACCAATCGGCACCCGTAGCTCAACTGGATAGAGCGATGGCCTACGAAGCCATAGGTTACAGGTTCGACTCCTGTCGGGTGTAATGCTCCTTTTTCGCGACGACCATTCTTTCGACTCGTCTATCCGAGTCCAAAATCTCAGCAATTACAACCAACTTTGACCCCCCGGCGCCGCCGCTGGTAGAGTAACTCCTCAACGGGCGGCTGGCAGCTTGGGCTGGCGGGCGAAAAATGGTATGTATGCGTGCACCGGGCACCCCCCTTCACGACGCATATCATTTTGCATGGCATTTTGCATAGCATTTTGCATAGCATTTTAGCCGGCGGCGCTGCCTTGCCTGGGATTTCACATGACAAATTCACGAATATCGTAAGAGGGTTCGGAAAAAAAGGGGTCAGACCCCCTCAATATCCTGCAAAAGCGTTGAAAAGCTGTTCGCTTCAAGGGGTCTGACCCCTTTTTTTCCGAACGCTCTAAATCTAAAGGAATACGCACCATGTTGGGAGCCACCAATGCAGTTGCCATGGTCGCTGGTCATGATGCACGGGCGGCGGATGATGTGCGCGGTCCGCCGCTTCGTACCTTGAACAACGACTGTGGCCTGATCAATTGGCGGAGGCGGTGCGCGGCGTTGGCGCCTGGCTTTGGCACGGCTACCTGGGGGCCGGCAGGATGACGCTGCTGACCAGCCAGTGGAAGGCGGGCAAGACCACGCTGCTGGCCAACCTGGTGGCGCGGATGGCTCGGGGCGGCACGTTGGCCGGCCTGCCGGTGGCAGCCGCCAAAGTCGCTATCCTTTCCGAGGAGGGGCCCAGCAACTGGGAGGCGCGCTGCCGCAAGCTCTCCATCGGCAATCACGTCAGCTTTTTTTGCCGGCCCTTCCGGGGCCGCCCTTCGCCTGCCGACTGGCGCGGTCTGCTTGATTCCCTGCTCGTTCTGCGGCGGGAGGAGGGACTCGACCTGGTCGCGATTGATCCCCTGGCGGTGTTTTTGCCGACGGGCAATGAAAACTCGGCGACGGCCATGATGGATTGCCTGCTACCGCTTCAAGATTTGACGGCCGCGGGCCTCTGCCTGCTCATCTGCCACCATCCACGCAAGGGCACCGTCCAGTACGGGCAGGCGGCGCGCGGCAGCGGCGCACTGCCGAGCCTCGTGGACGTCCTGATCGAGATGAAATGGCACTCCAGCGACGGGGACGACCGCCGCCGCTGGTTGAGGACGTTTTCACGCCACGAAGAGACCCCCCGCACACTGCTCGTGGAGCTTACCGCCGAGGGGAATGATTATCTCACGCACGACATCCACCATGATGAGGTCTCCGTTCAGGCGGGCGACGTCCTTTTCCTGGTCCTCGAAGATGCGACCGACCGCCTGACCCAGAGGCAAATCCTGGAGCAATGGCCGGAAGATTTTCCCAGGCCCGACCAAAGCACCATCGCCCGTGCCTTGAAACAGGGCATGGCCGCCGGACGCATTTTGCAAAAAGGCACGGGCCGCAAGAATGACCCTTTCCTCTACTGGCTTGCCGGCAAGGAAGAAGGTTTTCACCCAGGCCCGGGAGCAAGTATCGAAGCCGTGGCCAGTTGGAACGACCGCCTGGTCACGAAATGGCTGGCAACCCTGGGCGTTCCTCATCACCATGTGCCGCAACCGCGCAGGACGCGGCCCCAGCGGCAGCTGATCCCGCCCCAAGCACTTGTTTGCAACCGGCAATTCCTGACGAAAACGCCCCAGCGGCCAGCCTTCCATCACGGCCTGAAGGCCCCTCCGCAGCGCCAGCTGCCGTTGACATTCCGCCCGCGACGGTTTCGATCCAGGACGCCACGCCTGCCAAGGCCAGCGCAGAGCCCGGCAAGCCTGCCCTGTCAGCCGCCGACCCGCAACCGGGGCTTCTGCAACTGCTCGCGCAACAGAATGCGAACAAAACTGATTGGAAAAAATGGCGGCGCTTGCCGCCATAACCAGCAGTTCGATCGCGGCGAAGAACGCTTGTCATCCCACACGGGAACCCTCCTAACAGCCCGTTGAAAAAGGGGTCAGACCCCTTCGATACCCTGTAAAAACATGGAAACTCTGTTCGTTAAAGGGGGTCTGACCCCTTTTTCAACGGGCTGCTAAAGCCGGCCCCGTAGCGCCCCGCGAAATTGGCTCAAATGGGTTAACGCCCCCGCGACCGACATTGAAGTGCAGCCGATCAGGCGCAGCGTAGTCCGAGGCTCGCCATACGGCGACGAAGCCTGGACGAAGACGACCACCAAGCGACCAGGGCTGGAGTTCACGACGCGTCCATGTAGCAGGCCGCGGAAGGATGGAGAGCCGCGATTATTCTAATAAAACATGCTTGTCCCTGTTTCCTTGCCCAGATACTGCGGGAGATGAAAGCGCTGGTTTATTGAACTGCAGCGGCACCCATAGGAGATGGGCATTAGGCGGGGGAAGGCCGAACAAAACAATGCCGCGACACAATGCTGGACCAACTCATGGTCCCCGGCCCATGGGGCCGTCCGAGTCTGCAGACGGATGGGATCACGCGTCGCACCCTTACCGCGGCTCCCGCTTGGCCAACAAATCCGCCAACTTCCGCCGCGTTTGCTGATCATTGGGGGACATGGCCAGGATCGTGCGTAGCTGAGCTTCCGCGGCTTTGTCGTCGTTCGTGACGCGCAGTAATATGTCGGCTAAGAATACGCGTAGCCACAACACCTTCGGTTGCTTGGCAACGGCCTCCTCCATGATCCGCCGGGCCCCGGCCACATCTTTTTTGGCCAAAACGAGGCGAGCTTGCAGCGCCGGCCCAATCGTCTCCCCGTAGGGCGTGCATTCTACACGTTTCAAAAGGGCTTCGGCCTCCGGTTGCCGCTTTTGCTCAAGGTAAAGCTCCACCAGCGCCAGCCAGGGCGGGCTCGAAACGCGGCGTTTGCTCAATCGCCAGAAGCCACTGTTCTTCGGACTGTTGCCGCAAGCCCAGGCGGCGACACACAAACGCCAGGTTATGGCGGGTGCGGCTGCCCGGCAGGTCCGGATCCAGGCCGACATAGGTGCCCTGGCTAGGGAGCTTCAAAATTGTTTCAAAACAGTGGCGTGCGCCAGGCAGATCATCCTGTGCCAAGTGCAATATCCCTTCTTGGAACCATATGTCCGCTGACTGAGGAAAGCGTTTTCGCCCTTCACGGCAATGCTCCAGTGCTTCTTCGTCCCGCCCCAGAATATGGCAGCCGCCCGCCAACATGAAGTAAACTTTCGCCAAGTAAGACGCTCCGCGCGGCGCGTGCACCAGCGTCCGCCGCATGTAGCCAAGTGCCTCCTCCACCAAGGCGGCGTCCATATAGGCATTGGCCAAGTTAAAAAGGATGAAGCCGTCGTTTGGCCTTTCGTCCAGCTCCATCTGCAAGAGCCGAACATTGCGTTCCCGCTTTCGTTTACGCGCGTTGGTTTCCTGATAACCGAGATGGTGGATGACGATGTCGGTCTGTTTCTCCCGAGCGTCCAGTTGCTTGAGCGCGACGAAAATCTGCTCGTGAACGCGGTAGCTCCATCTGGCCTCTGGCAAATTGCGAAACAACCTCGCCTGATCGACAACCAGGCACGCGCCCGTCGCCTGATCCGGCGTAGACCGCTGGCACATCATGTAGGCGTTGTTCTCCTCGGGCAACTCCGCCAATAAACGCCGCAGTTTTTCAAGATTGGGCTCGTCCAAACGGTCGTCCCCGTCGAGCCAGAAAATCCAATCGCCGGTGGCATGCCGCATGGATTCATTGCGCGGCCGCGAAGCTATCCGCCCAGGCGAAATCGACAACCTTGGCCCCGACTCGGCGGGGGCGCACTCCCTGGTTTGGTCGGTAGAGCCGGTATCCACCACGATGATCTCGTCAAAAAGCCCGGCCACGGGCCCCAGACAAGCCGCTAGGTTCGCTTCCTCGTCCTTGACGATCATGCACAGCGACACCCGGGAGGTTCGTCCTTCGCAGGTCGGGCTTACCGGCCGGACAGACGAGTCAGGTTGTGCACAGGCCTCTCCCCCTGTACCCAGGACGTCCGTACTCTTCGGCCCAGCCCCAACTAAAAGCGCCCGTCGCGGCCCCACCAATACCTCGGCATCTACGTAATCTCCCTTTGCATTCGTCTTGATGCGGACGTGCGTGGCTCCTGGCGGCGGCGGCTGACGGAAGTAGGTGTAATGCTCAATATACTTGGTGCGATAATTTACCGTGGGCAGACAATGATGGGAACGGGTTAATTTCTCATCTTTGACGGCCTTCCAGACCACGCGATCCCCGATGGGAGCTAACGCACGGGGCATGCGATACCAGGCCGCGATCACGCCGAACGCGGCCCTCGTCAAGAAAAGAGAACTCGTATCGACGAATTTCTCACCGTCTACTTCTGAACAAGCTCCCAACAGCCGGCCGCTCAAATCGACAAGTTTAGCGCGGCGGTACACACGACTGCCCCCGTGCGTTCATGCAACGCAACCATCTGCTCCAAATGATCGGGCTCATACCAGTTGTCGGCGTCGAGGTACGCGATAGCATCGAAGTCACGTGCGACGGCTTCAATCGAACCGATGGCTCTCGCCGTATTGCCATAGTCCAAATGGGGTTGCGGCGTATGGAAACAGCTAACTCCGGGAAATGTAATTCCCTGAAGAGACTGATCGCCGTCGATGACCAAGATATGAGTGGCGGAATGGTTTGCCCGCCCACGCTCGCTAAGCATTGCTCAAGCCAAGCCCGTTCCGTTTGATAAACAGGCGTCACCACCGCGATTTTCACTACTTTGCTATCCCCCCGTGGGTCAGGACTTCGCTCCTGACGGCCTCGTTCTGGTGACGGTATGGGCCTTTAGATTAGGAGGCGCATGCGTTAGGTCGCGTTGGTTGGTCCAGCGCCGATTCTAGCAAGCAAACCCCTGCCCGCCTGCGTAATCCAAGCAAAGAAACGTGAGAAATTTTCTTCCTATTTCCAGAAATCCTCGAGGCCGAAGTCGTTTACCGGCAATAACAACCGGAATAAGAAACAACAATGAAGACGTTTGCTAACAGACATTTTCCATATGCAAACGAAATTATGATCGCATATTCAATATCCTTAGGATGACTTCCGCTGCTACGGCCTCAAAAACCCGCCCTTCCCGGGCGCTTTCCAGGTGACGTTGTTTCATGAAGAAAAAACCCCTCGCCAACTGGCCTCGCGTGCGCGGCTGGTTCAACATCAAAACACATCTCGATGGCCTATTCGCTTTGCTGGAGTGCAATTGGGTCGGGCTAAGACAACTCTTGGGGCGAGGGCGAGGCTACCACGACTGGCCGTGCCGAAGCGGCGGCAGAGTTACCTTTTGCAGCTTGAAGGGTTGGAGGAGCGGGTCGTGCCGACGACCGTGCAATTCGCCAGCTACGATCAGGCCCCCCTTAACATGTACGGAACGGGTCAGGTCACGTCTATTAATATTGATGTAACGCTCGATGGGGCCTCCACAAGCGATGTTTCCATCGATTACCAGACCTGCGATGATTCGGCGCGGGCCGGCGTCGATTACGGGAGCACCGCGGGTACCCTTGTGATTCCTGCCGGAAGTACGGTTGGATCGTTTCAAGTCCCGATATTAGGCGCCACCGGAAACGGGGACGCGGCCTTCGGCGTTATGCTATCGAACCCTGTCAATGCCGACATGGGAGACCTGGCCAGCACGACGGTCGTGATCGACGAGCCAGCAGCCTTGCCGGGCGTGAATTTCAATGCATCGGCAACCCAACGCGTGCCCCACAATGGCGTAGTGACGTTGGAGGTTGATTTAAGCGTACCTGCTCCGCAAACACTATCCGTGGACTTTGCCACGGCGGACGACACGGCGCAAAACAACGTGGATTATAACGGCTGCACGGGTACCTTGACCTTCAATCAAGGCGACACTCAGGCATTTTTCACGGTCCAGATACTGGACGATGCGGTGTATGGTGAGAGGGATTTCAACGTATTTCTGACGAATCCGGTGAATGCTGTTCTGGGATCGCATGATACACCGGTCTCGCAGGAATCCGCCACGGTCACCATTGACGACTCGGTTACGAACCCGAACGTTGGTTTCGCTGCGTCGTCGACTTGGGTAGGTTACAACGGCACGGCGGAAGTCGGTGTGTACCTCTCCGCGCCTAGCGACCAAACGATCACTTTATCGTACCGATCCGACAATGTGACGGCCGTGGCCGGGCGGGATTACTCCTCGACGACAGGCACAGTCACTTTCCAGCCTGGCCAGACCGAGGCCACGATTGCCGTGCAGATTTTGAACCCCAAGGAATACGGAAGCAAGAATTTCACCCTCTCGCTTAGCAATGCCGACAACGCCACGCTGGATCTATCTCAGCAGACGATCACTATCCGCATGCAGTCCACCATCCTGTTCACACCAGTCGGCGGCACCTACAACGGCCAAGGCTACGGTGCCAGGGCGGAAGTCTTCGGCGTGGACGGAGTTTATCTCGGCCTCGCGGCCATAAGCTACAGCGGCGGCAGCGTCCCCGTTCACGCGGGAACGTACACCGCGACCGCGACCTTTTACGGCAACCCCGATTATGCACCCTCGACCGCCACGGAAACCATCGTTATCGGTCAGGCAACGCCCAAAGTCCTGGTAGCTCCCGTAGACGTGCCTTATGATGGGCAACCGCATGGCAGTTTCGGCGAGGTTTATGGAGTGGGTGGCGCCGATTAGGCGCGGCGAATTTGAGCTATAGCGGCAGCGGCGTCCCCATTGCGGTCGGCAGCTACACCGTCACTGGCAGCTTTTCGACGAGTAACGACTACACGAGCGCGACCGGTACGTCAACGATGATCATCACGAAGGCTTGGCCGACGTTGACGATTACCCGGGCAAGTGTGCGCGTTTACGGGTGCGCCTGATTCGGCCGCAGTCACGGTAGTGGGAATAAACAACGTTTTGGCGCCTACCTTGGATGGATACGGTCTCACGCTTGCCTACTATATTTATGAAGCCAGTGATAGCCAATGGCACTTGCTTACCGGCAGTGCGGCCCCGCCCGTGGACGTCGGCACCTACACCGTGACGGCATCCTTCCCCGGAAGGGCGAATTACGGCGGTCAAAAGGCTAGCACGGCCTTCGCCATCTGGCAGGCGGTCCCAATAGTCACGGTCACGGATGCGGCAGGCGTTTATAGCGGCAACGCCTATCCGGCAACGCCGTCCGTGGCCGGCGTGAATGGCACGGCGGCATCAAGTCTTGCAGGGGTTACCCCGGCCTTGACTTATTATGACAATACCGGCCATGCTCTGACGGCCGCGCCGAGTGCGGCCGGTCAGTACATCGTGGTGGCTTCGTATGCTGGCACCACGGATTATGTCGCCGCGACGAGCGCACCCGTCGCCTTTGCCATCAAGCCAGTGCGGGCCTGGCCCAGCCGACCGTGCAAGTCAGCGTGACAGGAGGCACTTACACAGGTTCAGCATGGACGACCTCGGCCACGGTGACCGCGCCGAGCGGCACACCAACTGGCAGCTTGGAAGGCGTGAGTCCGACCTATGTCTATTTCGACAACCAAAGTCGACCGCTGACTGGCGTGCCGACGGAAGGGGGCAGTTATACGGTGTTGGCATTATTCGGCGGTAGTACGGACTATGCCGCGGCAAGCGCCACGGCCATGTTTACCATCCGCCAGGCCAATCCCATTCTTACCGTGACCGCCCCGGGCGGCACATTCAACGGCAGCGCGTTTCCTGCGACGGCCACGTTGACTAACGCGGGCGGCACTTCCGTGACGGCAAGTCCTACTTTCATTTATTACGATAGCACTGGGAACACTTTGGCCGGGTGCGCTGGGAATCGGGCCATTACACGGTAATGGGTTCCTTCGCGGGGAACGCCGACTACCAGGGCGTAATGAGTCAAGAGGTAGCTTTCACCATCGCCCCACCCACGACCGCAAACCTGGCAACGCCCATAGTTCACGTCGTGCTACCCGCGGGAAGCACCAGCAACAGTTACACCTACACCGGCGTGGCACCGGTAGTCACCGCCACGGTTGCCGGAACTATCGCGAACGTGGATAACACGCAGACCGCCAGCCTGGAGGGGGTAACGCCGAGTTTGGTGTTTAGAGATATCAATGGGAATGCACTAACAGGTGCGCCGACGGATGCAGGTACTTACACAATAGTAGGCACCTTTGCAGGCAGTGCCGACTATAAAACGGCCAATGCCAGCGTCACGTTCACGATTGCCAAGGCGACACCAACGCTCACCGTCACGTCGGTCACAGTTCCTTACGACGGAAGTAGCAACGGCCGCCATCGCGTCCGTTACGGGTGTGGGCGGAGTGGCGCTGCAAATCTCCAGCCTGACCTATTCCTTGGGCACTACCACGCTGAGCAGCCCGCCGGTGAACGTCGGTAGTTACACGGTCACCGCCGTCTACAGCGGGAACACAAACTACACCAGCGCCACGGTGATCAAGACACTCAACATCGTGGCGGCCAGTGGCGCGGCCGTAGCTGCGCTGCAGCCGGGGGGCGGAGCGATAAGCACCCTGCACCAGTTACCTAACGTTAAAACCTCGGAAGGAACCATGGCCCCCACTGGGCCGTCGAACTCGACTCTGGCGACGCGTGGGCCGGCACTTCGCCGATTGCCGGGGCACTCCCCAAGCACCCGGCCTGTTGGCTGGGAGCGGCTCAAGCCCAACCGGGGGCAGCGGCTCAAGCCAAACCGGGGCCAGCGGCAACGGCCAACCTGGGCAAGGACCGCCGATCCCCTCCCTCAGTCCGCTCGCCGACCTGGTCAAGGACCCCTCCCAGGCGGCGGGCTTGGGATCGACTTCCGCGTCCGAGCCAACGCTCCAACCGCAAGCGGCAAGCGGGCCGCTTGCCAACGTGAATGTAAGTACGTCGATAGGGGGCGCACCGGATTTGGGTGGCTCTGCCGCAGGCCAGCAGATCACGCAAGACGCGACTCCGCCCACCGCTGCCATGGCCGGCCTGCCCACCGGTTTACAGGGAGGCGGCCACTCGAGTCAGGGAAATGGCAGTTCGGGCTCCGCGCCTGCGGGCTTTGTATTTTCGAGTCCCGGAATACTCGACCAATTTACCAATGGCCTCGACGTTCAAGACGTCGACACCAAAAGCGTGGATGGAAATGGCAACGGCACGTTCATAAAAAAGACCACTCCATACTACTCGGTCGCGGACACGTATACCGACAGCGACCCCACGATCAATAGCAATGGCACGACGAACACCGACAGCACGAGTGGCGAGACCATCGCGTTTCTGACCACCACCGCCAACTATGACAAAACGACGACTGGAATTGTCGTTGGCGGCGTGGAAATACCCTTACACGAAACCTTGACCGTCAGCCTTCACGAGTCCGAACAATACGTCATCAACCCCGCTACACCGATGACGTCGTCCGCGAGCGGTGAAACCGACCACACCACCACCCAAGAGAACGTCAACCAACAGTTTTGACAGCTACGTGCACGCCGACGAGACAATGCATTTCGTCAGCTACACGCCGCTGGCAACAGCTCTGGGACAATAATCTGATTTCATTTATCAAACGA
>CAWKFA010000015.1:0-2017435 GCA_963848825.1 uncultured Planctomycetota bacterium
CCCTTTCTGGACCAGGAGTTGAGCCGTTTGCCCGACAAATACCGAGTGCCGATCATCCTGTGCGACCTGGAGGGGATGACCAGAAAGAAAGCGGCCCAACAACTCGGCATTCCAGAAGAAAATCTTTCGACCAGGCTGGATCGTGCCAGGGTGATGCTGGCAAAAAGGCTGGCTCGTCACGGCAGAGCGCTTTCAGCAGGTGGGCTGGCTCTGGCTCTTTCTCAAAATATGGCGTCGGCGTCCATGCCCCATTCCTTTGTGATTTCTACCGTCAAGGCGGCAACCGTGTTCGCAGGGGGTAAAACCGGGGCTGCCGGAACGATCTCGGCCAAGGTAGTCGCTTTAACCGAAAGGGTGGTGAAGGGAATGTTGCTGACCAAACTGAAAGCGATGGTGGTTATTTCCTCCATGGTGGCTATCATCGGAACCGGTGGGACCCTGTTGAGCCAACACGCTTTGATTGGGCAAGAACGGCAGACCAATGGAAAGGCTGACTCGCAGAAGTCTTTGAAGAAAGAACACTCGCAACAGCCGGATGACAAGGGAACGGAGCCTTTAGACCTATTAAAGACGATAAAGGCGGCATCAAAAGCCGCTCAAGATAATCTTCGGTCTGGGAAGGGGACGGGAACGTATATTGCTTACGTGGGGAAAAAGGTGTGAAGTCTTTGGAACTGGCAACAAAGGGAAAGTTCACAACGGAATTTGCTCAAGGTCGGTATCGCATCGAAATTGAGTACGAAAAGGAGGGGACCCTCAACTTAGAGAAGAGAACCATAATATATGACGGAATGGTTGTACTTTCTGGGGGTTTTCGCCACGAATAATGCCGAAGCATGCGATGGGAGACGTTTTTGATGCGGAGTTCAATGGCAATCCTTCAATTTGCTTTCCATGGAATGTTGCAAGGCTTCCTTCAGAGGTGATGGATTTTGATAACGTGGAAAAGGTTATTGCGCCGCAGAGAATGATTATTCGGGCCAGGGAAAATGGCTTGATTGAAGGACAGTATATAATTGACAAGACTTCCCTTGTCTTTATTGCAGCACAGGACGTTGGCTACAATATTACACTATTTCAAGGGTTTGTTCTGGGAAAAAAGGAACCGGCTCAGACATACACTTTAAAATGGAAAAAAGCCAATGATGTTTGGTTTATTGCAGAAATGCGGAACGAACTGGGAGACAAGGAAGGAGATGGCCTAATAATCCAACAAGAGTTACACTATGAGTCGTTTGCCCCAAATATTGAGATTCCTACAAACACCTTCAGAATAGAAGCAGCCAAGTTGCCGGATGGAGTTCGCATTTTGGATCATCGACCGAAGGCAACTCAACGTGAGTATTACTACTACAACAGGTTAAGCAAGTCCGCCAAAGGTGACAGTATTATGCAAGGACTTGAGCAAATGCCAGGAAGCCGATTACCAGATTAATCAGCAGCATCGTCCATACAGCGATGTTGGCCTCCTGAATGACCTTTGCCAAACCCGCCCCTCAAGCCGCCAGCAAATCCGGGTTGGCGTTCTACTCAAATGGCGTTGGCAATGTGCTTGCCGCTTGAATTGTAAAACAGAATTCGATTTTCGTCGCCTGTCCACACCGCATAATTCTTGACCAATCTTGGTCCTGAGCCTGGAATAACATACCGCACGGTTTACCTCTGCGGGTGATAATCGCATGAAGGAGCGGTGTTTGAGCCGGGTCGAGGAAATCGGGTTTGCAAAGTTTGAGGTGTACGTGGGCTTTCAACTCGTCCAGTGTCGGCAAGCCGATGACATCACTCATCACGATTGCAACCTCATGAACTTCCGATTGATTTGAAACTTTTTGCCTGGTGTTCAATATCGGCAAAGAGGCCGGAAAATTAAGCAGAGAAGATCAAGAGCCATTTATTAAAGGGCAGTTTTGGGAGTTGAATCCTGCCTCGGCAAGGAATCCGGGTTTTTCCGATGACCCGACGCCTACGAACAGAAAACGACGAATTTCGTGGGGATGGTCGAGATTGATTGAAGTGGGGATCATGGTAGATAACTTCGTCCAGGCCAGGTAGGTTAAATGCGCTTAGCCTCGTTGGTGCTGAAGTTGAGTGAATGTTGGTTTCACAAAGAGGAATGATGATCTCATCGACGCTGCCTCCGTCCCTGGGTTCCTCAACCGGACGCCCGTTGCGTTATTTCGTCCTTTTCAATACGCGCCGGTTTGTCCGGCTACGTTACGATCATTTCGTCCCTGGTCCAGTTTGTCAGCCTTTGGAATGGCGGTTTCTCGGCTTAGAACCATCATGAGCAAGCCATCCCCTTTGGGAAAGGTTGCCGGGAATTCGGTTGGACGATTTCCAAAGAACGGTTCCCTAAAACACAGCTTTAGGCTATTTCCGTCCAATGCAAAGATTCCACGGTAAGTTAACGGAATTATGGTTTCCTCTTTGCCATCAGCGGATTGGTCAGAAATCTGAACTGTCATGTTAATATTGTTTGGTGCAGCCGGGGCCTCGTTGTATCCCCAAACATAATAGGTCGCAGATTGGTTTCCCTTCGACCTCTTTGGCGTAAGAGGGCCAGGGGCCATCACGATCTTTTCCTTTGCAAACGTCCACTGCGAGTCTTTCAGAGGACGCATGAACATGATCTTTTCATCCACGAACAACCCCGACGTTTTGTTTCCGTGATTGGATTCAACTACTCGCCAGTTCCCCCAAAGTTTTTCGCTTATTGCTTTGTTTCGGTTGTTTTTTGTTTGCGGAAGGTAGCGCTTGTAGCTCCTGGGCCGGCCGGCATCGGCTGCGGCTGAACAAAGTCGTCATTTGGTCGCTCGGTAGCCTTAGGTGGCGGTGGTCGCTCGGTAAACTTAGGTGGCGGCGGGGGCAGGTCCATCATTTGGTTTCTCTAATGACTTCGGGAAACGTGCGAGAGCCATCGGGCCTTCGATAGGGAAAAACATGACCACCTATAATTCGTTTCAACACAATAAGACCTCGCCGACTACCGGGCTCCGTAGTGAAATCGCTCGGCCGCTTCGGTTCATCGTCCCGTTCATAACACAGCCGTAAAGTGTCACCCTCCAACAAGTAGATTCCTTCCCATGTGTCCCGATGCGTTGCTAAATCAAATTTCCTGAGGTTGCTGGTCGAGTCCAAATACAGACCTCCTTTGAGTTCACCGGCAAGGGTTTGGAAACACGCCCGCTTCCCATCTACCATGAACACGGTTTCTTCAAATTTGCTCGCTTTGCCGCCCTCCTCCCACGACACGACCTCCCAGACTCCCTGCATTCGATCCAAATCGGTCTTAGGCGTTTCGGGCGTCGTTGGTTTCTGGTTTGCCGCATGGTTCTGGGCTGGTTCATCTGTTTTGGCGTCCTCCTGGTCCCGACCCTTAGAGGATGTCGCTCCTTCCCCTGCGGACTTCACCCGCTTGAGGGTAATCATCAGGCGACCTGAACCATTTGGCGCTGTAAAGTCGTCAGGAACGTCTTTTGGGTTCCTCCCGAAGCAGATCTCCAAATCGTCGCCATCCACGGAGTAAATGCCGACCTTATTCACGGGACGACTAATTAATTGCTTGGGGCTTTTTTGGGCGTGTAGCTCAAACGTTGTCACTGGTCCATACTCGGAATCAGAATTCATCAAGTGACCAAGAAAAGTAAAAACCGGTTCAGGTACGTTAATCTGCTGCCCATCTTCTTCCCTCCTGACCACCCTCCAATCACCTTGCATTTTTCCTTCGTCGGATTTGGCAACGTTGGGGTCACGCTCAAGGACGACGATCAGCAGGTTTTCGTTTTGCGATGGAGATTCAGGAATTTCGGCTGGCCTTCTTCCAAACTGAGTAGGCCGAAGACATAGCTTTAACTTATCATTGTCCCATGCAAAAATACCTCGCATTGGGACTGGCTGATCTATAAACGGTACGAATTCCCCTTGGCGGCCCTCCTTACCTTGAGTGGGCATCAATCCCACGAAGCTCATACTCATGTTGATGGTGTTTTGAGCGGGTGCCGCATCTTCGTTATCACCCCAGAAACGAAAAGTGGAATCTTGACGAGCATCAAACCCTGGAACAGATTTTTGGGGATAACCTCCTACATCAAGAGTGTAATTCATCGCAATTCGGTTTTTGCCAAACGACCACTGGATATCTTGCGGCAAAAACCCTTCCTGTAAAGACCGCTTCTTTCCCTGGTAATTCAATTCAACGACCCGCCACGTCCCCCGCAGCTTTTCATGTTCTGTCTTGGTAGGGATCGTATCCTTTTTCTGGTTGTCGAGTTTCTCCCTCGCCTTTACCACTTGCCGAATCGCCGGTTTCTCTCCGACCCCTTTTCCAACCTCGATCTGTTGTCCACCAGCCGTGCCATTCAAAAGCACGCTGCCTCCCAGAGCAAATACGCTCCCCACCACCAGCACAGCCGTTGCAATCTTTAGTTTCGTCCAAAACATCGCCGTTAACCCTCCTTGTATGAGAATGGCTACATTGGCCGAGATCATGCCCGTAGCCACTGATTTTCCCGCCGCATACGCACTTGCGGCCTTAACTGTTGCAGCCACCAACGAGGGCGACACGCACGCTGACGCTGAATTCTGTAACAACACCGCCCCACTTGCCATCGCAAGTCCATGCCGGGCCAGCCGTTTCGCCAACAGCTTTCTTCCTCTGGCAAGGCGACCGGCTACCGTTCCCTGGGGCCAGCCAAGTTGCTGAGCCACCTTCTTGATTGATTTACCTTCGAGGTCGCAAAGAAGAATTGGCAGCCGATAAATGTCGGCCAGTCGGCTCAATTCTTGGTCGATGAGCGGTTGCAGGTCATGGCAGGCGGATTGTTGCACGGCGTCCGGCATTCGGGACACTTGCCTCTCCCGCACCTGGGCCTTTATCCTCAATGATCTCGCTTTTAGCGATGTGCGGTATGCGACTCCATGGAGCCAGTTGGCCACCATTTCTCTGGATTTTACCGACGCTGCTTTGCGTGCGAGGAGGAGGAAGATTACCTGGTAAGCGTCTTCTGCGTCGTGGTGATTCCCGATAACACGATAGCAAACCTTCATAACCATCGAGCCATGACGCCGCACCAGGGCTTCAAAGGCTGCATTGTCCTTTTGCGAGATGAACAAATCCAATAGCTGCCCGTCCGACAAGCCGCCCCCGTCCTGCATGAGGACGATCTGGCGTAGTTGCTGAAAGACGGAATCTAATCGGGAAGCCGCCAACCGTCACCTTCCTTGGCTAACACCATATGCTTTCCCTTAACTGCCTGATCGACGCCGATTTTATACACTTTTTTCCGAAATCTAGCCAGATTAGTGGCGAGAAGGGTAGTTTTGGCGGGTTGGGAAAGGCGTTTGCGGGTGGTCTTGCCCAGGATTGAAGGCGTCAACCCTGGTGCGGGGCAAAGGGGCCACAACAAATTAGCGAGGGGCCAGGAAAGGTAAAAAGCCGCTTTCTCCGAAAAAACGACCGATTTCAGAAAATCGGGGACTAAAATGAGGTCAAATCAGGAATAGTAATACGGGATCATTGAGCCGTCTATTCAGGAATGGCATGGCCAACGACGCACTGAACAAGGTTTTTTGGCACCTCCGCCGAGCCGTCCTTCTCCAGGACGGTGCCGGGCTGTCGGATGGGAAACTTCTGGGCATGTTCGTTGACCAGGGCGATGAAGCGGCTTTTGAAGTCCTTATGCGCAGGCACGGCCCGACCATCCTGGGTATGTGCCGACGTATCCTTCTCAATCCACAAGATGCCGAAGATGCGGTCCAAGCGACGTTCCTCGTCCTTCTCCGCAAGGCAAGCTCGATCATGCCCCGAGAGATGGTGGGTAGCTGGTTGTACGGCGTGGCCCGCCAGACCGCCACCAGAATGAGGGTGCAAATGGCAAGGCGACGGTGGTGGGAAAAACAGGTGGCGACCATGCCCGAACCTCGAAGCTTGAATTCACGGTCTAATGATGATTTGCTAATCCTTGACGAAGAGTTGAGCCGCCTACCAGACAAGTATCGAATCGCCATCATTCTGTGCGACCTGCAAGGCAAAACCCGCAAGCAGGCAGCCGGGCAACTCGGTTGGGCTGAAGGAACGGTTTCAAGTCGGCTGGCACGAGGTAGGACCATGCTGGCAAAGCGCCTCGCCAAGCATGGCTTGTTGCTCTCGGTCGAAGCCTTGGTGGCGTTCATGTCCCAAAATATGGCGTCGGCGTGTCTACCACCTACGCTGGTGTCCGCAACGGTCAAGGCTGCAAGCATCATGGCAGCGGGGAAAACGGTGGCGACTGGCCTGATATCGCCCACGGTTGTTGCTTTGACAGAAAAGGTGGTAAAAGGAATGTTGCTCACAAAACTCAAAACGATGGTGGCGGTGCTGATGGTCGCTGGTGTCTTGGGAACCGGCATTGGCTCCGGTGCCCGCCTGGCCATGAGCGACGTCGAGGCCGGCACTGCGATCTCGACGAAGAACGCACCGGACAAAGATCAGGCGAAAAGCAAAGACAATGAAACCGCAGAAGCAGGCATCCTCACCCCGATATCTGAAGGGAGATTATCGGTTTCGTGGTTTGAGTTGGAGTCGGGACGGGAAAACACTGGCAACAACTACATACGATCCAAAACTCGATCAGGGCGGAGCGGTGCGGCTGTGGGATGTGCAATCAGGAAATGTTAAGCGAACTCTGGCGGAATCCAACAGGCTCATGTTTGGGCAACCAGGAGCGAAAAACCACTGGGGAGTGGGGGTTGGCTTCTCGCCCGATGGACAGATCGTTGCGGCGGAAAACCTGGGGAATCTCATGTTGTGGGATGCCCAGACTGGCGAACTGCAACACACGCTGACACACGGCCTCTTGGTTAGCCACTTTACCTTCTCGCCGGACGGTAAGGTTGTGGCAACCGGGACAGGTGGCAACACCGGTAGGCCATATGAAACGATCAAGGTGTGGGATGTCCGGACAGGCCAGGTGGTGCGAACCTTGGAAACGACCAACAAAATGGCGGTCCGAATTGCCTTCGCCCCCAACGGCAAGCTGCTGGCCGCCGTGATTCAAATAGGTGACAAGCATCCCGAAGTAATCCTGTGGGACAGCGCCGAGGGGGATCACGTCCAAACATTACCAGACTCCGCAGGCGTCCAAACCATCTGCTTCGCACCAGACGGAAAAACACTGTTAGGAGCAGCCCGAGATAAACTGCGGTCGTGGGACGTGGTAACGGGGAAGATAATGAAAACGTCCGATATCTCGACCGACTTTACAAGCAAGTTCTATTCCGTAATCGCCTTCTCATCGGATGCCAAAATCCTTGCCATCTCAGGTAAAGAGAGCAAACGGCATGTCGTGACACTTTGGGACGTGAAGACGCTGGATCACATTAGGACGCTGGAGGGACATAAAGGAGACGTCCGTGCCGCTTGCCTTTTCAAAGGACGGAAAAACGCTTGCAAGCGGCGGTGATGACACGACGGTCCTTTTGTGGGACATACCGCCCGCCCAGGTGATCAAAAAGGAAACCAAGAGTGCGACCAAAGAACAACAAAAGGAGCCGCCCAAGTACTTGACCAATAGCGTTGGAATGAAGTTCGTGTGGATTGCACCTGGGAACTTCCTGATGGGTAGCCCGAAGGAAGAAGAAAGCAGGCGTGAAGACGAAATGCAGCATAAAGTCACGCTTACAAAAGGTTTCTACATGGGTGTGCACACCGTGACGGAATATCAGTGGAAAGAGATTATGGGCAGAAATCCAAGGTATGGAGATGACAAGGACGCCAAGAACCTGCCGGCGCTACACGTAACCTGGAACGACTGTCAGGTGTTTCTGGAGAAGCTGAGCAAAAAGGATGGTCATTCCTATCGCCTACCGACCGAAGCCGAATGGGAATACGCCTGTCGTGCTGGAACCAAGACGAGGTTTAATATTGGCGATGCGATTTCAAATGATCAAGCGAACTATGCCATGAATGAGTTGACTCCCGTCGGAACATTTCCGGCAAATGCGTGGGGCTTATACGACATGCACGGAAATGTTTGGCAGTTCTGCCAAGACTGGTATGGACAATACCCGAAAGGTGACGTGATTGATCCGCAAGGACCAGATTACGTCATTGATCGAAAGGGGCCGGAAGCGGGAAAAACTTACCGTGTGATGCGTGGCGGCTCGTTCGGCAATCAGGAGGCGCTCGTGCGTTCAGCCAGCCGTGGCGTCACTTTGCCAATGGTACCTAGCGACAATCTCGGTTTTCGTGTGGCGATGACTTTTCCGGCTGATGAAGCGCAGCCCGGCACCGCCCCGGCCAACGACACCAAGGAGGTCCAAAAGCAGACTGATGGATCCAAAAACAAAGCAGAAACGAAGAAGGAAAAACTGTCAGCGAGCATGATGTTGCATTCCATTGATTTGGCTAATCAAACTCTCCACGTCAGGTGGAATCAGCGTCGGCCTCTTCCTGGAACGCAACCTATTGTTATATCCGGAGAGGAACCAATGACGGATTTTCATGCACCTCCGTATGGCGGCTACCCAGGCATTTCAGGAGTAGATAGTCCCCCAGGACCAAATTTAGTCCTATCCGTTGGCCCGTCCACCGAAGTATATGTTGACGGAAAAGAAGCTCAACTGGCGTTGCTGCAAACGGTTCGCAACAAAGAGATAGGCGTGGAGTGGGAAAGTGACCTTTTGAAAAAGAAAACCGATGGTGGAGAATTTAAATGGATTGTACAACCCGGTGGTAAGGCCATTCGCATTGAGGCCAATGGAGAAAAAATTGATGGCGTAATCGATTCGATGAACCTCGACCCCGCAAACGTCACCATCGGGCTCGTCCTGAAAAACATTGCCTTGCAAACGACTTACTACGCAGTGAAAAATGCCGGCGTGGTCATCAACGGAAAGAATGCCAATTTAGCCGACCTGAAACCCCAAATGCCAGTTACTTTGGAATTGTCGGCATTAGATCGAGAAATGTTTGTGGGTGTTATGGCATCGGGGCCGAAGGTGGAAGGCGTCGTCAAAACCTTGGATGCTGCGAAGAATACCATCAGCGTCAGTATTCTTAATGCCCATTTAACGGCCCAAGGCGTACCCGTGGCGAAGGACGCCAAGGTGGTCATCAACGGGACGGTGGGCAAACTTTCGGACCTGAAAGCCGGGATGCGTGTTACCTTGCAAATGTCAGCCGACCCGGACCAGAGCTTGGTTGTTGGCATCACGGCGGGAAAGATGCCAGTGGCCTCGATTATCCTGGATCGGGAATAATCTTCCGAGAGCCAACCCCAAAAACCGTCTGCCAACCCGCCCCTCACGCCGTCAGCAAATCCGGGTTCGGCGTCTCGCTCAAATGGGTTTCGGCAATGCGCTCGCCGCTTGAATTGTAAAAAAGAATTCGATTTTCATCACCTGCCCAGACAGCGTAAATCTTGACCGACCTCGGTCCTTGGGCCTGGAAGAACAAGCCGCACGGTTTTCCCTTGCGGGTGATAATCGTTTGAAGGAGCGGCGTTTGAGCCGGGTCAAGGAAATCGGGTTTGCAAAGTTTGAGATGCACATGGGTTTTCAACTCGTCCAAGGTGGGCAAGCCAACGACATCGTTCGTCACGGTGCAGCCTCTGGGTGAATGATCTGGGAACTTCCGACTGACTTGGAACTGTTCGTCTGGAGTCCTTTATCGGCAAAAGGAGCCGGGAATTTAGCCGGGAAAAATCTGGCAAAAATGATTAAAGGACCAGTTTGGGAGTTGAAATCTGCCTCGGCGAAGAATCCGGGTTTTTCCGACGACTGCGAACAGAAAATGGCGAAATTCGTGGAGTCCCGGCTCTTTTTGGAGGAAGTTCCCGAAGTTCGAGATGATGAAGTTCTCGGAGTGGTTGGCCCAGCGTGACGAAGGGTTTCTGTTGCCCGACCGACCGCCCCCGTAAAGGTATCACCCGCATCAACGCCTTCTCGACTACGGACGGTCATCGGCGGCGGCTGCACGTCAAGCCAGCGAAGAAACCCAAACCCTTCGCCCCGACCGTGCGGGCGGTGAAGGAGATCGTGCCGAACAAGTTGATCCCGAAGTTGAAGCCGACGCCGCCCCGCCCGCCGCTTCACTGATCGTCGCTGTCTGCGGATTCATGGCCTCTTGCATCGAGAGCTATCGCTCCTGCGGAAGATTCTCAAGCAAAGCCACGTCCGAATCAAGCCCCACAGGACGGTCAGGACGGTCAGGACAGTCGCAATCACCAAAAGCCAGGCCACGTCCGGCTGGCCCAGGAACACCAACGAGAGCGTAGCCTCAAAGAACCACGGCACTCCAAGAACTAACACGAGCGCAAGAACCAAATCATACACGAGCCAACATCCGCCAAGGATGTACTGCATTCTTCTCGCAGCGCCGCTCTTGCGATAGCGGCGCAGCCAGCGCAGCGACCAGATGGCTCCAAGTACCTGACCAACAAATAGTGCGGCAATCCCGCCGTAGCAAGCCCATGAAAACCACGATTCTCCAACTTCGGGCGGCTGCTCCTCAAGCAACATCGCTCCGACGCCCTCGCCCAGGTAGTGCATGCGCCTGGTCAGCAGTTGGCCGTTGACGTTTGTGAGGATGACGACGCCCCAGCCCTTGTCCCGCAACAAAAGCGTGTACGAGTAGAAATCCGGCACGCTGCCGTCGTGCCAGGCGGCTGGACGGCCCCGGAAATCCTTGACGACCCAACCAAGGCCATAGTGAGACGTTCCCCGAATGAGTGGGCCAGGCTGGAACAATTCTTCCACCCGGTCTGCTGGTAGGAGCGTTGCGCTCTCATAGACGCCTTCATTGATCAGGGCAGCCAGGAGTTTCCCCATGTCTTCAGCCGTGGAGATCAGTCGCCCAGCGGGGAGAGTGTCAGCCGACCAGGGCAAGCCTTCGGCGGCAATCGGGTAGCCGAACCACATCCGATGGCCTGTAGCCAAACCTGCTCGCTGCGCCTCGGCCAGCGACACGAAACTGTTGTGCATACCGAGGGGTTGGAAGATGTGGGTGCGAACGTAGTCTCCAAACGGTTGCCCGGATACCTCCTGAACGATCATTCCCAGGACCATGTAGTTGACGTTGGAATACTCGTATTGCTCCCCCGGCGAGTGATTCAGGCTGAAGTCACGGAGACTGCGCACGGATCGCTCAAGAGCGCCTTCGGATGTGTCCGTGCCGGTCAAAAACTGCCGACCCGCCGCAGTGGAGAATCCGCTCGTATGGTGCAGGAGGTGACGGACGGTGATCCGCTCTGAGGCAGCAGGATCGGCGGTTGAGAACCACGGAAGATAGCGCCGGACAAGGGCATCCAGTTCGATCCGGCCTGCGGCCACAAGTTGCATAATCGCCAATGCCGTGATGGGTTTGCTGACCGATCCGAGGATGCACGGCGTTTGTGGTGTCATCGCTCTGTCATCGGGGCCAGCGATGCCGAAACCACGAACATGCACAATCCGGCCTCGCTTGACAATCGCTACTGCTAGACCTGGGATGTGCGACTCCCGCATTTGATCCGTGAGATAGGCGTCAATCGCCTGGAAATCCGGGTCGGCTCTGGCGACAGACACGGACGGCCCGGACCACAGCATGAGACGCAATGATCCAAAGCCGCAACCAGAACCCACGGTTAATACCTTGCATTGCTTGGTCCCTGCCGTCAGGTTCGCCCCATCGCCACTAAGAGGCGTTGAAGGGTCGGGTGTTCAGGAAGGTCAGTATGACCGCCCCCGTCCCTCTGACCTGCCTGCAAGTTCAGGCCATTGTACTGACATCTAGGGTCGCCAAGGCGCTGATCTTCGCCCCAAGCTCGCCGTCATCAATGCCCGCCGCATATATGCACTCGCCCAAGGCAGCCTGGGCCTCTACGAATGCCCCGCACACCCGACGCTTGCGCCACAGGTCCATTCCATGCTTCGTAAGCCGGAGGGGTTTGGTCAGGGTCGCCGAAGGCATGGTTTGTGGGGGTGCGGAGGGTGTAACGCTGACCTTGTTCTGACCCCAAAAGTGGCAAAAGTGGCAAACGAAAAGGGGAACAATTCGAAAGCCTGGTTACGAACTCGCTAAAAACGAGGAAAAGTTCTCGAATCACTTTGCCACTTTTTTGCCACAATACTGCCCATCCAACCTCCCTGCTGATACAATGCAAGAGCGTCATTTGGTTCGCCCAAAGTGGTTCACTGACAAAGGTTTTCCGTGCAACTGCCCTATAAGTTCCTCGCAAGATAATAAGGGCTGGTTCAGGTTGAGGGCCTGGTTCCTGTAATGGGAGTGCAGGTTCAAGTCCTGTCTCCGGCATTTTCACTGTCGTGAACCTACCAGCCTCGCATTTTTCCCGCGCCGCCCCGTGGCGCTGTCCGTGAATGGCTCGCTCGTGTCTCAAGCGAGTACACAGGCAAAGCTTCATCCGCAAACCCGTGATACCAAAGCACTTTAACACTATATTTTTTCCGTGTCTTACAGACTGGTGAGACACGACAATGCCCCGACGGCACCGATTATCGGGCCCTCGCCGACGCGCCACCCAAGATTTCGAACGCGGCTGCTTGGTTATTGACTTGGTCCAGGCCGATTCTGAAGACGCGCAAACCGCCTTGGAAATCTTCCGCGCCTGGCCGGTCCCCGCCCCCCCCCAGCGACGCCACGCTGGTGGCGCTTTGCGGTGGTGAAAAGTCAGTTGGTATGGTGTGAGCGAAAATCGAACAATCGAACGAACGCGGCTTTCGGTATTTGTTGGCGGACGCGAAAGCAAGTTGAGGCTCAGCGGGGTACAATTTGCTTTGCGATTCGAAAACCAGGATGTCCCCTTTTACCTGCACAATGCTGGGGAGTTGCCAAGAATACGCGCTCCTGGCCTAACTTTGGCCGATCCCACCCTTTCGGGATGAAACGGGCGAACTAACGTACTTACCAAAAAAACACTACAAATGAATTATTCGCGTAAGGGTCTTTGGTTTCGTCCCTCACGAATCCCTACCACTTTTTGGTAGTCATGATGCAATCCAGGACCGAAACGTGGCCCGAAAAACCAAAACCGCGGCTCCTTTTCTGTTCCTGGCACAGTTATTTGGACCCTTCAAACGGTGCGGCTTTATGCACGCGGGATCTTTGGGAGTTACTGGCAAGTCGCGGTTGGGAGTGCAAAACGTTTTGCGGCCCCGCCCTGGATTTTAACGGGACGATTCCACAGGTTGTACAGGACCTGGGCGTTTCTTTTGTGGAAAAACCGTGGACGGAAGACGGCCTAGCCTTTTCCATGTTTCATTATGCCCAGGGAGGCGTGCCGGTTTCCATTTTTGATTTGCCCGGTCGGCCAGCAAAGGGTTCGCCCACTCCTGTTGATGGCCGAGTATTCCTTGATTTGTGCAATAAAGTCCTCGATCAATTCAAGCCCGATGTATTACTCACCTACGGCGGCAACTGGGTGGTCCGTGGCATCATGGAGGCTGCCCGGCGCCGCAAAATTCGTGTTGCCTTTGCGTTGCATAATTTCGCTTACGAAAAGGCAGGCGATTTATTTGCCAAGGTAGATGCCGTGCTCGTGCCGTCTCGCTTCGCCCAGGCTCATTATCAAAAGGTTCTCGGTTTGGAAACGACGCCGATCCCCGGCCGTGGAACTGGTCAAAGGTCCGTTGCCCCGATTTTGAACGCCGTTTCGTCACTTTTGTTAATCCCCAACCGCATAAGGGCTTGTTTATCTTCGTTAGAATCGCCACTGAATTGACCAGGTTGCGGCCAGATATCCCCATCCTCGTGGTCGAAGGTCGGGCCACCGCTCAATGGCTTGGAAAAACCGGCCACGATTTGACAGAAGTGCGGAATATGCACATGATTGCCAATACGCCTGATCCAAGAGATTTCTACCGCGTCAGCCGCTTGGTTCTTATGCCCTCTTTATGGTGGGAATCGTTTCCGCGCGTTGCGGCCGAGTCGTTCATCAACGGTATTCCGGTTTTGGGATCGAACCGGGGAGGAATTCCCGGAAGTGTTGGATAATGCCGGTTTCCTGTTTGATATTCCCCCCCAGTACACGCCGGATTCGCGCATCGTACCAACCCCCCAGGAGGTCGCGCCCTGGATCGACACCATCATACGATTATGGGACGATTCGGTTTTTTACGAACAGGAGCGCGAACGTTGCGAAATCGCATCCGCACCGCTCCGCTCCGAGGCGCTAGCCCCCCTTTTTGAAAGGTTTTTCTGGCGGATTCATCCACGCCAATAGATATTTTACCTCACTCCCTGGCCATATCAAGATTCAATCCGCCTGTCAAATCTTGTCTTGCGACCATGTTCTCCAGCTTTTTATGCGGTTTTCTTAAGAAAACCATTACGTATACCTTTCTGTTCGATCCTCATCCCTATTCAGGACAAGATATTCTATTTACATCAAAAATAACGATTATTTTAGGATTGTTCTTGACATGGTTTTCGGCCGTCGCAACAATCCTTTCACTGTCGTTAAGGGTTCCTCTCCCCTGCCCCAAGGACTCTCTCCTATGACATCTCCCCGCCTCCTGCGTCATCTCTTCACAGGTTTTGAACGCTGCTGGAAAACCTTCGCCAAAATCTTCGACCTTTCTTTTTCCGTGCACACCAAACAACACGAGTTCACGCCTTTCTTCGACTACCGTCCGCCGGTGCCGGGTACGGATGTGCCAGGCGGACTTACTCTGGTGAGGCCGTCTGTTGCCGCTGGCCGTCAGGCCAACGATCTGGCTACTCCTGCGTGCGTCTATCGATAACCTAACCGATAATCCTTTCCGTACTGGTGACGAAACCCCTCCAGGCGTTCGCCTTGGCCAAGCCTCGATGCTTCATGGCTTCATCAAACCCTTACATTTCGTTGCCAACGCCCTGGGTAACTTGTTGGCCCCGGCGCCATCCCGCAGACGGATCAACCGTTTTGTTCCCGGGGTGGAAGGCTCGAAGGTCTCATTCTGCCCAGCTGGAGCGGGTGGGGTATATCCAACTCGGGTGGAGGCCCCACAGTGTACGCAGGGGTTGATCCTGGAACTATTCCCATTGGAATTATCGCAAATTCGGATGCTTATTCCGGCGGCGGTGCCCAGTTCGCTGCTGATTGCCTGCGTGCCGCCATCGATTGGGGCGACAGCACCACTCAAACCTCCGCCAGCATCAATTATAATGCCAACGACAATGATTTCGAAGTCAGCGGCAACCACGTTTACTCCGGCTCGGGCGATTACACCATCGCCGTCTTTATCACCATCAACGACACCGACCAAGTTTATTTTGAGGACCCGCTGACGGTGCATGACGTGGCCGGCTCTGGCGGCTCCGGCGATATTTCCTTGAGTCTGCCAGGCACGCAAGGCAATAACGAAGGCGACACGGCCGGTTTTAACGTCTCCGCCAACACCGCCGACGGCGACAATATCGTTCATTACTCAATATCCGGGCAACCGGCCGGCATCAGTATTGATGACAACGGCCACATCAGCGGCACAATTGATCCCGCCGCCTCGCTGGTCAATTACGGCAGCTACTCCGTAATCGTGACCGCCCAGGACAGCAATGGCGACGAAGGGAGCGCGACCTTTCCCTGGCTGGTGAGTGCTTCCCCCACGGTCGTTTACAACCCTGGCCGCTGGTACGACACGGCCGGCAGTTCCAGTTTTTTACCCATTTACTCGCAGCCCATCACGGCCAACACGACGATCGCCGGCTATAGCATGACCGGCACGTCCCCAAGGCCTGTCGATTGACGCTTATGGCGGCATTCGCGGAACCATCGACTCCGGAGCCGCCAATGTCAATAACGGTCTCTACCACATCACGGTCACGGTCACCGACAGCCGCGGCGAACAGTCGAGCACCACGTTGACTGGCAGGTTTTCCAGGGCAATAGCGAACTTTCGCTCGACAATCCAGGCCCCCAGACCAGTGCCGAGGGCGATCCCCCCTATTTATCATTTGACGCCTCAAGTGCCGATGGCCATGCCATCACTGCCTACCACATCATGAACCAGCCCCAGGGTATCACTATCGGCTCCGACGGCGTCATCACCGGCACGATTGGCTACAGCCCGCCCAAACCGACGGCGGCCATTACTACGTGGCGGTCTCGGCGACCGATAGCAGCGGTGCCACGAATTACACCTATTTTAATTGGACAGTCACCGACTTCGTGCCGCCCCCCATTCTTACCGCACCGCCAACGCAAACCAACAGCGTGAACGCAACCGTCAATGCTTTGGATGCCAGCGCCCTGCCTCCCCCTGACGGCAATAACGTGGCTTCCTATAGTCTCAGCGGCCAACCGAGTGGCATCTACATCAACAGTAGCACCGGGGCCATTAGCGGCACCGTTGCATCGAACGCCGCCGGCGTCTACGATGTCATCGAAACTGCCACCAGCACCACCGGCGCCCAAGCCGAAGTGGATTTCACCTGGGTCGTCAAAAACGGCGGCGCACGGGCCGACCATAACCTCACCCGGCAATCAAACGAATGACGAAACGAGTGATGTCGATTTCACTCTTAATGCAACGCCCCCGTCCGGCCACACCGTCGCTTTGTTCCAAATCAGCGGGCAGCCTTCGGGCATTGACATTGATACTCAAACCGGCGAAATCATCGGCTCGCCGGATATTGGTGCCTCTCTAACCAACAATGGCGCCTACGATGTCGCCGTCACAGCCACGGACGACGATGGCGGTCAAACTGTCGCCCATTTTAGCTGGCAAGTAAACAAGGCACCGCTTACTTTCGACGATCCTGGTAGTCAAAATAATCACCCGGAAGATGCCGTCGACTTCTTCCTTAATGCCAATGATCCCGATGGGGATACACTGACCTTTACCGCTTCAGGTTTGCCAGGCGGCTTGAGCATCAATGCCAGCACCGGCGAAATTACCGGTACCCTTGCCGACAATGCGGTTTCGACAACCGCCTCCGTAACCGCCTCCGACGGCCATGGCGACTCCCTCTCCTATTCTGTCAGTTGGACGGTGACGCCCATCGCGGATCATTTGACGATGTTCGACGGCATTTTAGAAGGGGCAGGTAGGGGTCAGTCGACCGATTTTGATTTGTTTGCCATGACCGACGTCAATCCCGCCGCCAAACCAGCCGACTTCAGCGTCACTATCGATTGGGGTGACGGCTCGGCTCCCAGTTCCGGAAGCGTAGGGAGCAAAGACACGGGCGGAATGTATCAGATAATGGGTAATCACCCCTATAGTGCGAACGGATCCTATGTGGCCAAGGCGACCGTAACCGGCCCGAACGGTGTTTCAGGTACGGCCATCAGTAGCGTCAGGGTGGCCGATTTCATGGCGGGGCAAAGGAATACTACGACGCTACATAGGCCTGCCTTTGGGATAAATATGCTTACGGAGATGCCGTGGCTCACGTTTGGGAACACGGTGGTGCGAATATTCCCTTCTCGACTGACGGTTCCAGCACGGTGAATATTGATTGGACCCCGACAAATGACAGCCTGAGCGATGTCGATCTCGATTATCCAGAATTCGACGGCCTTCGGGAAGTGGACATGTCAGGATTCGACACCGCGGGCAGCGCCACGTGGGAATCCTCCCGGCGCATGTTAGCCTCACGGCTTACGACATTCCGGCTGAGCCGACGGATGACGTGGTTGCCAAGTTCTCCGTGGCGAGCGATTCTCAGACCTACTACACAGCCCAGATCAAATTCGACGACGGATTCACGGAAACTGGAACAATCGATTTGCAAAATCAGATTCACGCCCCGCGGGACCCGGACGGAAGTGTCGCCCATCATTTCATGGTGAGCCTGCTGCAAGGTTGGGGGGAGAACTTTGCTCTCGCGGCGCAGGCGGGGGCGGTGCAGGTACCAAATAGTTTTTCCAAATCCTTTAGGGTTGGTCCCAAAGATATCAAACTTCCGTCAATACCACTTTTGCATTTGGGACAAATTGGCGGAAGCATCGCGTATGACGGCAAACTCACTCTAAGTGGAAATATACTTAACGGCCAGGAAAGCATTGCGAAAGCCGATTGGGTTGATGGCACTTTCGATATTAAATTCGCTTATAGTCGGGGTCTTAAACTGCCACATCTCGAGGTTCCTAACGTTGTAACCTTCGACTTTTCCGCAGGTTTGGTGCTCACAGGCGAAATCAAAGGTAATTTGGACGCAACAGCAGAGATCGCCAAAGATGGGAAGTCAGCAACCTTTGCCGTTAGCAAACTTGACGCCGATCTTACCATAAACGCCACTTTAGGAGCAAATGTAGGTTTTAAACTGTTCAAATCAAGTAACTATCAAGCAGGTGGCGGAATTAAGGGTGAAATAAAAACAGGTGTCGAATTAGTAAATCCATTCATTTTTACTTATTCCTTTAATCCGGCGGGAGTCACGCTCTCCCCATCTGTTTCAACCAAATCTTTTGCACTAAAGAAAACTACAGGGAACATGTCGCTGTACTATTTGTTGAAAAACGGAAAAACAAAAGATATTCCGTTGTTATCTACATAAGAGTATTTATTTATATTTGGATGGTGAATATTGAATCGGCGATTGCCGCTCTATTCATATATTGACCTGCCAAAAAGTTGTTTAGGCATAAAAAAAGACAATGGTATTTTATAGCTATTAGGCCCTGTACGATTGTTGGAGTGGGAGGATCAAAATGAAAGATCGACGAAACATAAAATGTCTTTTTATTTTATCGCTTCTGTTTACCTATGGAAAAACATGCCTCGCAAATGAAGGAGAGGAGGGGGCGGTTGTGGAATTAGAGAAACTGGGCGCAAAGGTGTATCGCGACGAAGCCAGAGCAGGTAACCCAGTAATTGGCATTGATCTTACTTCATCCAGAATTAGGGACGATAAGTGGTCGGTCTTAACCTCGTTTAAAAACCTCCAATGGCTTGACCTTTCTTACACCAACGCTAACGACGTTGTTCTAAAGGACTTGGCCATGTGTCCACAGTTGCAGAGCTTGAATTTAGCGTCTACAAAGATCAGTAACGAGGGACTTAAAGCAGTAGCTGACATTAAGGGACTAAAGAGTCTTAATCTTTCTTATAACGAAGTCGATGATAGTGGCTTGGCGGGATTTTCGGAATTAAAGAATTTGCAAATACTAAGTCTTGAGGGGACGTTAATTAATGGCACTTGTTTCGGACACCTGGCAAACCTTCATGACATTCGTCAAATCGACGTCGGATTAACACAATTGGACGACGCGGGATTAAAAAAGTTGGCGGAAATTAATTCACTTCAGTTAGCAATGCGAGAGCTAGATCTTCAGGAAACAAAGATAAGCTCCCAAGGACTCAAAGAGTTAGGAAAATTTAGACGCTTACAAAAACTCTACCTCTTTAAAACTGAAATCAATGGCATCGGTTTAAAGGCATGTGCAGAACTGAAAGGGTTAGAGATTTTGGACCTAGGGTTCACCCAAATCGTTGACGACGATTTGAAGGAGTTAACAGAGATCAAACAGTTAAAGCAACTTAGTCTATGGGGGACGGGAATTGATGATGAAGGTTTAAAGATTCTTGTCTCACTAGAAAACTTGGAGTTTCTTCACCTTGGGAACACCAAAATTAACGGCGAGGGCTTAAAAGACCTTTCGGGTCTTAAACGGTTGCGTAAACTATGTCTATGGCACACACCGCTTACCAAAAATAACGCTAAGGCGTTAGGATCACTAAAGCACTTGGAGGACTTAAACCTTGTGGGAACCCCGATAGATGACAGTTGGTTAAAAGATCTCGTTGGTCTACAGCGCCTGCAAACATTGAATCTGGGTGAAACGCAAATAAATGGTAACGATTTACTCGTTTTGTCGGAATTTAAGCTATTACGGAATCTTTATCTCAATAAGACTTCAACAAATGATATAAGCCTTAAAAACATTGCTGTATTTGGTCAATTAAAATACCTGGATTTAACGGGTACGCCGGTCACGAATAAAGGTTTTGCGGAATTATTGAAAGTACTGCCCAATCTTAGCGCCAGCCGTTAAAAGTAGTTTGGTTCATCCGACTTTCCTGTGGGCAAGAATCATGGGAACCTTTACCTAAATCAGCTAAAACCCGTGGAAATATCAACGTTTTCTCAGGGGGTGAACTGGGTACAACGCCAGGCCGCCGCAATGGAACAAAATGGCGGTTTTGAGGTGGTCCGCGTTGCGGTATCCATAAGCGTTTTTTTTACGGCCTGGATCTTCGAGTTCAGGCCTTCACTCGTGGCATTGGTGATGGGATGGTCGAAATACGTCAACACATTTTGCAAATGCCCTTGGATCATCCTCGCCGTCTTCACCACTGGCTTCAGACGCGAATGCGTGGCCCAATAATACCATTCCTGCCAGTAACGCAACGCCCACTCCTTTCGCTCAATGCTCCAAAGGTATCGCAAAGATTCCTTAATGGCCCAAGCTCGTCCGGTCTTCAAATGCAACGTCCGCAACCATTCGAAGTCCTCTGTCTTTTTCTCCGGGACGTTTTCCTCCGCGAACAGCCACAAGTATTTCGTCCCCTTCAGGGTGTTGTCTCCATCCGCCTGCAAGCGGCGATGCTCCCCCCGGCGAACCTGATCCACGGCCTTATTCATATGGGCCATGATGTGAAAACGATCGAAGACGATCTTGTCGCGTCCCTTGGGAACATGGTCCACCGTGGCGGCGATGAACGGGTCCCACATATCCATGGCCACCGCCTGTATGCCCGCCAATTGCTTCTTGGTGAGGCTGAGATAGTAGGCGTCCAGGCTGGTTTTCTTGCGGTCAAACCCGATGTACTCCACCGTGCCTCGTTTGAGGTCGCACACCAAAGTGACATACCGGTGTCCCTTGGCGAAGGATTTCTCGTCCACTCCCAGGAGGGAAACAACCCGCCGTTTCTTGGCCTTAAGTCCGCGCGTCACCGCTCGTTCCATGACATGCCAGGCTTCATCCCAACTGAGGTGCAACAGCCGAGAGGCCCCGAGGACATCGGCCTCCAAGAGGGTATCAATCGCATGCCTCTCGAAGAGGAGGGTAAACCGCGCACCCGGAAGGGCCCAAGGAATATGAACCTGCCGAACACCATGCTCAGGGCACGAAACTCGCGGCACCCGAGCGTGAAGCCAAGTAAGAGACTCCCCATAATCGAGGTCCCGCCACCGTCGGGAAGCCAAGTGATCATAAATCGGCCTCGGCTGTCCACACTCGGCACAAGAAAAGATCGCCCCAGGACGATGCTCCAAAGAAACATCAAGTCGCTTGGGCTTCGCAGTCAGGGTAACCTGCTGGACTCTCCAAGGCTCTTCCAGCGCCAACATTTGCCTCATGAAGTCGGTAGCACGCATGAGTTCGCCCTCCTTGAGGGCGATTTTAATAATTTTCTACCCACAGGAAAGTCGGATGAACCAGTAGTTTTTAACCAAAGTGTGGTTGGCGCCACATAGAAGGTCGGATGAAACAGATGTTATAGGGGCATCAATCCACGAGGTATTGTCAAATGTTGTGTTCCAGAATCTGGGAATTAAGCGGCGTCCTGCAACACTCCATCCACAAAAATCCTGCCCTGGAGAAGAAGAGTCAAACGCTCCGAACCATGGAGTCGGTGCCATTTCTTCTGGGCCGCCTGGGCGAGCTTGAACATCATGGCCAGGCTGGTTTTCCTGGTGCCATTGCCCTTGGTTCTTCGGTGGCGTAGGCGTATGGTCGCAAAGGTCGATTCGATCGGATTCGTCGTCCGCAAATGTATCCATTGCTCCGCCGGGAAATCGTAAAACGTCAGCAACTGCTCTCGATCTTTGCGGAGACATTCACAAGCCCCATCGTACTTCGCCTGGTATTTCGCCAGGAAGGTCTCAAACGCCTTGTTCGCTTGCTCGCGGGTCTCGGCCATCCAGATCTCGTGCAGGTCGGCCTTGGCTCGGGGCTGGACGCTCTTGGGCATTTTGCTGAGCACATTGGCTGTCTTGTGCACCCAGCAGCGTTGCTCCCGCGTCTCCGTGTAGACCGTGCGTAACGCTCCCCAAAAACCCATGGCGCCATCTCCCGTTGCCAACTTGGGAGCTATCGTCAAGCCACGCTGTCGCAGATCCACGAGTAGCTCGGTCCAGCTCTGGATGCTTTCGCGATAGCCATCCATGACGGCAAGCAATTCCTTGTGGCCATCTGCCGTCGCCCCCATGACCACCAGCAGACATTGCCGCTGGTTTTCCGTGTCTTCCAGGCGAACGTTCACGTGGATACCGTCCGCCCAAATGTAAACATACTGCTTCCCCGTGAGGTCACGGCGGCTCCACTGCTCGTATTCCGCCGTCCACTGGTCTTTCAGGCGAACGATGACATTCGGACTGAACCCCTTGGCCTGTTCGCCGAGCAAGGTTTGCAAGGCCTCCGAGAAATCTCCGGTCGAAATCCCTTTGAGGTAAAGCCAGGGAATAAACTCCTCGATGGTTTTGCTTCGCCGCAGGTACGGGGGCAAAAGCGCTGAACTGAACTGGACCCTTTCGCTCTTGATTGGCGAATTGTCACGGACTCGTGGCGCTTGCACTTCCAGGGCCCCAGCTCCGGTCACAATCTTCCGGGCCGGCTGGTAGCCGTTGCGAACCACCAGGCGATTGCCACACTCGTCCCGCCGGCCGTCCTGCTCTTGGAGAAATCCTTGTACCTCGGCTTCGATGGCCTGCTGAAGCATCTGCTCAGCGCCCCGACGAACCACCTGATCGAGCAGGCTGCGTCCCTCGAAATGCTCACGGAAGTTGGCGACCTCCACATCGACCGTTTCCTCTGGAATAACGCTGCTGAAAGTCGTAGTCTGGTTCATGGCGTATCCTTCCAGCCCTCGTTGGGCCAGCTGATGAAAAGAAATCACTCTCACCAGCAGGATACGCCGCTTTTTTCTCCTCCGCTAGAACACAACTTTCGAGAATACCTCTCAATCCACCATTTCTCTAGTAAAATGAAGTGGGTATTTTACATCCCAAAAAAGGGCGGCAATTATGTCAACCGCAATTACCAACCACTGCAAATGTTCCATCTGCCTCGGCCTCGACGCCAATCCCACGCGTGGGATGCACCAGGCCATGAATTTCGTTTTCGCCCAATTGAATAATCCGCAGAAGCTTATATATCGGCCTCGAAGCAAAAAAACGCGGGGCGGGGAGCGAGCGGGCGTTGTCGCTTATTCTCGGCTGGAGCGAAGAGGCCATCGCGGTGGCCCGCGAGGAATTGGAGAAGCAATTGGGCGAAGGTTCTGGAGATGAAGGTGCCGAGGCAGCTATTCCTTACTTTGGGGAGACGCCCAGGCCGACGTTCACGCTGCCAAACGGAGCATAGCCCAGGCCTACAAGGGGAAAATCGAACGCATGCCGCCGAATCATGGGAATTGGAAATAAGGCCGAATCGATCATTTGGTAGAAACTGCAAAAAAACATCACCCTACCCGCATCCTCCCAAAGTACAGAGAGGGTCCGGCTTGACAGAAATCATAAACTTGCCTGCACAAGATATTCTAGCCGATGCCCAGGAGAATCGCTTCATCATCGAGGATTTCACGCCGCTCGCGGGCAGCATCGAGTGGGATCTGGGGCAGCAGTATTTTCGATTGCGCACCAGTAAGGTCTTTATCAGCGATACAACGCCCGTGCCATTCGTCATCAACAATGACGGGCTGCTGTCCCGCCAAGCGGCAGACCTTTTTTTCAGCGGCCTCGCCGAAGCGGAAAAGAAGGCGCCTCTCGAACCGATTCTGTTCGTTTTGGAGTTGGGTATCGGCGTCGGGCTATTTCCGCGCTTTTTTCTCGATGCCTTCAAAAGTCTCTGCGACAAGCACGGCAAGGATTATTACCAGAGATTTGCGTATGTGGCCGGCGACCGGTCCGAGCGGATGTTGACCGACGCGTGTAGGAGTGGGGTATTCGCCAATCATCCCGGGGCGGGTGTTTTGCCGGGAGGTGGATGCGCTGGAGCCTGAGAAGTATTTGGCGGGGGATGCGGTGTTTAAAATGCCGCATACTTGCGTGTGCGATTCCTTTTCGTGCGGTGTTTCTTAATTATTTGCTGGATTGTCTACCGGCGGCGGATTTGAAGATCGCGGATGGGCAGGCGCGGCAATTGTGCGTGCGCACGTGCTTGGCCCGCAACATCGACTTGAGCGAATACACCAAGCTGTCGCCGCAAGATATTGCCCGTCGCGCCCGCTCCGGAGGCGATCCGCGCGTGCTGCTGGACCTTTATGGGTTGTTTGCCTCGGAATATGAATATCGGGCGGTCGATTTCGAGGAACTCCCCTACGGATCGTTCGCCAAACAATACGGCCAAGATCACACGGGCCATTTCTTGCACAATTACGGTGCCATCCAATCATTGGAAAAACTGTTGGCCCTGGTGCTGCCCGGGGGATTTATCCTGGCCAACGATTATGGCCAGACTGAGATAACCCAGGACGGCGAATTCGAACACCAGCGTTTTTCCCACGCGACGGCCGTGGGCATCAACTTTCCCTTGCTCAAAGCCTATTTCGGGGCCGACAGATGCCAGTGGTTCCAGCCCAGGGAAGACAGCGGGCGAATTCATTCCCGTCTATTGGGCAAAGGCCTGGATGAAACCACGAGCAATCTATTCGCGGAGAAATTTAGTAAAGCGGCCAACGAATGGTTGCAAACGCCCTGGAACGTCGCGCGCGGCAATATCCAGGCGGGCCGTTTCGAAGCCGCCGTGGCCGCCTACCATGCGGGGCTGGAAAGACAGCCATACAACTGGATTTTGATGAACGAAATCGCCCTGTTTCTCACCTTTACCTTGCGAAATCCCACGGGCGGCGCCGCCATGGCCAAGGCGGCGCTGGCGCTCAACCGCGCTCCTCGGCGGAACTATGGAACACCCTGGGCGATGCCTATTTTGAGATGGGCCGGATCGCCGAGGCCAAGAATTCCTATCAAAAAGCCCTGCGCGTCAACCCTACCGACGTGAAGTCCCGCTACAACCTGAGTTGGACCCTGATTCGCGAAGCCAATTACGGCGAGGCCCTGGCCGTGATCGCGGAAGCGCTCGCCCTCGATGAGACGGGCGAATACTACGAGCGTCTCGGCAAGAAACAAGCGGAGATCTTGCAGCACCTGGCGCGGCGCAACGGCCAGCGGCAATTGCTGATGGCCAATCGCGTGAGCGAGCAAGAAGCCTGAAACTGGTCCAGCCTTTAAGCCAGACACCAACAAATAGGAAAAAGAATGAATCCCGATTGGCCCAGCCCCCTGGTGACGGTTCTCGTCTCCTGTTGTGGCCAGCTCGAATTTACCCGGCTGTGCGTGCCCAGCCTGCTGCGTTTTAGCCGGCAACCCTATGAGTTGTTTTTCCTCGATTCCGACTCCCTCGACGGCACCAAAGGAATACCTGGAGGGCTTTGCCTGCGCCGCTCCTGTGCGCGTTGACATCATTCAAGTCTCGATGGACGGCCCCAAGGCTGCCCGGAAGGAAGATTTGATTTCCGTCAAGGGGGACTACCTGGCGCTCCTCAATAACGACGTTCTCGTCACCCAAAATTGGCTGGAGAAGCTCACCCAAGTAGCCATGTCCGATTCCGGCATCGGCATGGTCGCTCCCATGTCGAATTTCGCGCCCAACGATTTCATGGTCGATCCCATCCCTTACAGCCTGGAGGAATTCCTGCCCGATTCCTCCAAGCGGGCAAGCGCCATGGCAGCCGTGGACAAAGTGAACAACTTCGCCAGGGATTGGGCCGAACACCACCGCGACCAAACTTTCGAGCCGGAACAAATTGGCGGCGGTTGTGCCCTGTTAAAAAAAGAAACCATCCTAAAAATGGGTCAATTTCCCTCGCGCACGCCGCTTGGAACGTTCGACTTGATCAACCTGAGCCAGCGCGTCCGCCAACTCGGCTACCGCCTGGCCGGAGCCAAGGAAATGTATGTTCACAACTTCGGGGCGCGCGGGGCCGTCCGGAACGCCATTCGGCCCTAACTCCCTTTCTCAGCATGTCATTGCATCATTTCACCAGCCAGCCACGGTAGCGTGGTATGCCAAATTCCAGGCAAGGCAGCGCCGCCGCCTAAAAAAATGCCATGCAAAATGGTATGCAAAATGATATGCGTCATGAAGGGGGGTGCCCGGTGCACGCATACATACCATTTTTCGCCCGGCATCCCCTACTGCCGACCGCCCGTTGAGGTTTCACTGTACCAATGACTCCACCGCCAGCCAGCCACGAAAGCACGCCACCCGCGCGCTCCGCCGGGCGCCACGTGACTTGGTTATCGCCATCGAGGGTAAATCTTGTTGAACGGCCGGTTAATGCGTCCTCAGGGTCGGCCGTAAAAAAACGCAAAGCACTTGTAAAACAACTCTTGCGCGACAGTCCTTGATCGAATCGGCGGCGTTATTTTGCGCGGCGAGATTTCCATCCGAATTATCCTCTTTTGGGAGGAAAAAGGAGACGTCCATGTTTATTATTGATTTCATGGGATATTTGGTTGCATTCGGTGAATGCCCCGCACTGCACGAACCTCTGTCGGCGGCGTTTGCTACCATGCGCTCAACGGCGGCAACGGTCGGGACCAGGTTTTTTGACAAGGCGGGCGATTATCATGCTTTCCTGAAAGCGATTTACCGTGGCTTCGTGGAAATCCCCATGCCAGTCACCACTGAAAAGAAGGTCTCGCACACGCCACCGGAGAAATCCATGTCATTCTTGAAAATAATGGCACTGGTGCCTGTTTTGATTTTGCTCGGCAGCGTCTCTGCCGGGCCGACCGAAACGGTGCCCGAAGCGCCGCCCGCGATTTTTCAGAAGAACGCCCGCATTCTTTTCCAGGGAGACTCCATCACCGATCGGCGGCCGCGGACGCGGCAGCCGACCCGAATCATATCCTCGGCCACAGCTACGTTTTCCTCGTCGCGGCCAAGTTCGGTGCCGCCTTTCCCGAGCGGAACCTCGACTTCATCAACCGCGGGGTCAGCGGCAACACCGTGCTCGACCTGGAGAAACGCTGGCAAAAGGACACCCTCGACCTGAAGCCGGACGTGCTGAGCGTGCTGATCGGCGTGAACGACAACCGCCGGGAGGTGCCGTTCGAACAGTATGAGCAGGTCTATGGCAAGCTCCTGGCCGACGTGAAGGCGGCGAATCCCGCGGTCAAGATGGTCCTGGGCGAGCCCTTCGGACTGCCGGTCGGCCCCCGGAAAGAAAACTGGGAAGCCTGGTACGACGGCCTCAAGAAGCGTCAGGAAATCGTCGCCCGCCTCGCGAAAACCCACGGCGCCGCGCTGGTGCGCTACCAGCACGCCTTTGACGAGGCAGCCAGGCGCGCGCCGGCGGAATACTGGATCTGGGACGGCGTGCACCCGACCTACCGCGGCCAGCAGCTCATGGCCGACGCCTGGGAACGAGCGGTGCGCGACCGCTGGCCGGAACACCGCCGACCCTGAGCGCATCGAGATTCGTCGCTCGCGGACAGAGACCCGTTTTTTCACCTCTCGAACGCCCCGAGGTCCGGCGCGGCGCCGCGGAATGGGAAGCCGATGATCGACGCCCCGGTCAATCAGCATGCTGCCCGGCGCCAGGTGCAGAAAGCGCCGGGTGACAACGGGTCCTTCTTAGATGCCATGCATGCCACACGGAGCCGCCACCTCTTCTGCCTGTTCGCTGTTACCATCACCGGCCAGCCGCTTCCGCAGAAATGAGGGCTTTGGCGGTTGCGATTAGCTCTCCATGCCGGGGACTGGTCGGCAGGGACATTCAAAAGGGACGCAGCCAATGTGTTCGGCACGTTCATTGCTATGGGGTACGTTTTAACGGCGGTGGCCCGAGACGTTGCAGGGGCTTCGTCTAAAGTCGCAGCAATAGGTAGGAGTGTGACAACCGCGGCGCGAAGCAAGGCGCAGCGTAAACCGAAGCGGTCGCTGAGGGCAGACCACTCTCTGGGTTAGACCGAAGCACGCAACGATTCCGCACTGTTCGGGGTCGATCACCTGCTTCTCCGCTTCCTGCTTCGCTGCCAGGCGTTCGTGCGGTATCATCGGCCTTATAAGGTGCTGGTGCAGGCGAACGTCAGGAGCACAGTCGTCGGCATCGTGGAATTCCTCGCACAATTTGAACATCGACTTGATTATCGCGTCCAGGGTTTCCTCTTCATCGCCAATTTCGCGATCTCTGCCGTCCGGTCGAAAATAAAAGCTCACTTTGCCCTGTTGGACCGGCTCCGGATCAAGGTCTATGGCGTGGGTTTCGCGCAATGCTGCTGCGTCAAGGCGCCTCCAGGACAAATATCTGTGCTTGGAAGTCCGTGACTTGATGCCCGAGCAGGAGGAGCTGCTTGCCGCCGTCGGCGAAGGCTAAGTTCCTCGTCCGCAAGGCGGCCCACGATCGCGTCAGCACTTCCTGGCTGGTGGTGACATCCCACAGCGTGCATTCGTTACGGGGTGGCGAGGCGCCGCGGACGACCAACGTCGTGGCAATGCGTCGGCCGTCGGGCGTGAAAGCAAGGTGTCGATCCAGCACCGTTTGGGTTTCGTGAACCCAGCTACTTGTCCCTGTCAGCGTGTCGAATACCTGAAGACTCCCCTTGCCGCCCTCCTCGGCGACAACTGCCAACCGGCTACTATCCGGGCTGAACGCCAGTGCTGTCGGCCTGCCACTCATAGGAATCGCGAAGAGTTCCCGCCCGCTGGCTATCTCCCATACGGTCAGTTGCTGTTCCGCCAGCGCGTTCCCCGTGCCGACTCCCTTGGTGTTCGCGGCCGCCAGGTAACGCCCATCCGCACTGAATTGAATGTTCCAGCATTGGCGAGCCAAGATAGCAGGAGGCACGGGAACCTCGCTTGCCGTCTTCAAATCCCAAATCTTTATCGCCCCCGCACAACATGCCGCTAACCGGTCGCCGTCGCGAGTGAAAGTCACGCAAGTCGGCCCCATGGCGACGCGGAGTATTTCCTTTTTTGAGGCGACGTCCCAGACTTGCAGTTCCGGCGCCTTGCCCTTGGGGAGATCGTTGCCTCCGTGAGCCCATGCCAGGCGCTCCCCCTTTGGATCGAAAACGAGAGCACTCCCGGCCAGGTCGGCGTCGGTCTTGAGGGCAAGAATCTCCTGCCCGCCGCGGGTCCAGACCGTCAGATCGAATTGAGGTGCGTTGCCTGGCCCGCCCAATCGGGCTGAGGCGCTCGCCGTTGGGACTGCACGTAATCGCATCCATGAACGCCGTTTTCCGTTTTCCAGGAAACGGCTCGGCCGGGGGCGAAAGGTCCCAAACCTTCAGACGCCGCGTTGATTGACCGCCCAGAATTGGTTGTCGCGCGGGCCGAACCCGCCTCCGAACACCGTTCCCTCCGGCATCTTGACCACGTGGGCCACTTTTCCGGTCGCCGCGTCCCAGACGGTGATGCGGGGCACATAGCTCAGGGCACAAATCCAGCGTCCGTCCGGGCTGTAAAACGGCCGGCCGATCCGCTGCGCAACGGGTATCCTCAAAAATTCATTCCCCGTGGCCGTTTCAAGAATCTGTATGCTCCGATCGGCGATCGCATCGACGCGCACGGCAAGCCGGCTGCCGTCGGGGCTGAAAACCATGTGTCCCGCCTGTGTTCCCTTTGCCAATACGTGGGTGGCCAGCTCCTTGCCGTTGGAGGCGTCCAGCAGGCGGACGTGATCGAAATTTCCATTAATGTAGGCCAACTTTTTTCCGTCCGGACTGAACGCGAAGGCTGTCGCGTCCGCGGTGGATTGGGGAAGCGGAACGACGTCTTCGCCGGTTGCGGTGTCGCGAATAGCACGCAGGGTAGCCAGGCGAGTCCCATCGGCGTTGAGCGCCATGGCTGCATTGCGGAGTGGGTTTTTCGGCAAATCCGTTTTGCAAAGCACCCTGCGAGAATCGATGTCCCACACCACGACGCTGTCGGAACCGTCCTTCGCCCGCCGAGCGCCAGCCGACTGCCATCGGCGCTCCACGCAGTCCAAGGTTGAAAAGCTTCGTTAGCGACGGCGAAGATTCTTTTCCCGTTCTTGCCTCCCACACTTTTGTTTCCCCGAATTCCTTGCCTGGTGAGGTTACAGCGCAGAGAATGCGGCGCCCATCGGCACTGGTCGAGAAGGCTGAATCGAGCGGGGCCGCCAGTTGCCGGGAAACTGACGACAAGGCCGCCCGCGTCCGCTTGCCGGCGCCAGTAGAACCACTCGAAGCTGCGCAGATCGGTCTCGTTCGGCTGCGGCTGTTGCCGCTCCAGCAGCGTGCGAATCCGGGGCAGATCGTCGGCCTCCCAGGCATGCTGGATCACGTTCATGTCGGACACATAGAGA
Source organism: uncultured Planctomycetota bacterium (assembly GCA_963848825.1). GTDB lineage: Bacteria > Planctomycetota > Planctomycetia > Gemmatales > Gemmataceae > CAVVSQ01. The sequence continues at coordinate 30,232 of CAWKFA010000015.1, forward strand.
CTCCGGCGCAGGTCCTGGCGAGCGGCGTCGGACTTCACCTTCTCGCTTTCAGCGCGTGCGGCGTTTTGCGTCGCCTCGGCGCGAGCCCTTTCTTTTTCATCGCGTTCATTCTCGGCGGCGCACACGTTCGTCGTCCGCGCGCATGCCGCTGTTCTTCCCCGAGCACCAACGCCCGTTCCGTCTCCACTAGCCCCCACGTCGTGCCGCTGATGCCGACGCACAGCGCCAGGAAAATCAAAGTGAGCGCCAGGACCACGCCGCGGTTTCGGCGCACGAACTTCGCAGCCGGTAGGTGGCCGATGGCGGGCTGGCCGAGACCGGCTCGTCGGCAAGATAGCGCTGTAGGTCCTGGGCAAGCCCGTTCGCCGACTCGTAGCGCCGCGTGCGATCCTTGTCCAGGGCTTTCATGACGATCCAATCCAACTCGCCGCGCACCAGCTTCGCCAGTTGCGCCGGGTCGGTCTGCCGCTTCGCCGAGATCGACGGCAGCCATTCCTTCGAGCCGCTCAGGCGCGTGCTGGGTTTTTGTGGCTCCTCCTCGCGAATGAGTCGCAGCACCTCCCCGAATCCCGCCCGCTTGATGCGGCCACGATCGAGCGGCGTCGTGCCCGTGAGGAGCTCATAGAGCAGCACGCCGAGGCTGTAGATGTCGGAACGGGTGTCGATGTCGTGGTTGTTCAGCTCGGCTTGCTCGGGACTCATGTACTCGAGCGTGCCGACGACCGCGCCGAACTCAGTGAACATGGTCCGTTCGGTGAGGGGTTGCCCAGTCGCCTTGGCAACGCCGAAGTCGATCACCTTGACCACGGGCCTGCCGTCGTAAGGAGCGACGAGGACGTTATTCGGCTTGATGTCGCGGTGAATGATCCCTTTCTGGTGGGCGTGCTGCAGCGCCTTACAGACCACGATGAAAAGGTCGAGGCGCTGGCGGGGACTGAGCCGGTGTTCATCGCAATAGGTGGTGATCGGAATGCCCTTGACGAGTTCCATGACGAAATAAGGCCGGCCGCCCTCCGTGGTGCCGCCGTCGAAGACACGCGCGATGTTGGGATGGTCCATGAGGGCGAGAGCTTGCCGCTCGGCTTCAAAGCGAGCCATGGCCTGGTCCGAGGTGATCCCGGCTTTCACGATCTTGAGGGCGACTCGGCGCTTGACCGGCTGCTCCTGTTCGGCCATGAAGACGGTCCCCATGCCGCCTTCGCCGAGCTTTTGCAGGAGCTTGTAGTGCCCAATGCGCCCACCGGTTCTCTCGGCAGGCTCGGCGGCCACCGTCTGAACCGGGTCCGCCGCGGGATTCTCGAGAAAGCTATCGATTTCGCGGTGGGCCTGCAACAGGTCGGTGACACGCCGGCGCAGCTCCGCATCGCCGCGCAGACCTGATCCAGGTAGGCATTCTGTTCCTCGATCCCCAGTTTGACGGCCGCGATAAAAATGTCTTTGGCGTTCTTGCTTGTCGCAGTCATGTTCGCCTCGCTGTGTGATTCCTCACTTACAGTGCGACAGCCGAAGAATTTTTGTCCGGCGAAACGAGAGGAAATCTCAGGAATTCTGTGATTCCTTTTGGCCGTACACCTCATGGTGCAGCCAGGCACGGGCATACGCCCAGTGTTCATATGCAGTGGAGCGGGAGATACCTGTCAGTTCTGCGGCTTGTTCCACCGACAAACCCGCGAAGAAGCGCAGTTTGACCAGTTGGGCGGCCGCTGGATCAGCGCTCTCTAACTCGGCAACCGCCTCATTGATTCGCAACAGCTCATCGGGCGCTTCGAACGAAGCAACCTCGGCATGTTCAAGCGTGACCCGGTTATGTTCCCCGCCGTGCTTGAGCCGCTTCTTGCGGCGTGCATTCTCGATGAGAATGCGCCGCATTGCCTCGGCCGCCGCTGCGAAGAAATGCCCGATGCTGTTCCATTGCTGGGCTTTTTCTACGTCTACCATCCGAACGTACGCTTCGTGGACCAGTGCCGTGGCGTCCAACGTTTGGCCAGGGTTCTCTTGCGCGAGCCTTTGCGCGGCGAGTCGCCGGAGTTCGTCGTAGACCAAGGGGAGTAATTGGTTTGCCGCGGCGGTGTCGCCTTGCTCGATCGCGTTCAGGATTTGCGTCACCTCGCTCATGCGTTTAAGGATACCCGCCGCCGATTGGTCCGTCAATTTGCTGGGAATTCCGTGTGCCAACGACTGATGGACTTGGCCCGCAAGCGCGGGGACGTTTCCAGGTCGTCTTGTCCAGCTTCATGAAGTGATCTCGCCGTGTACGCAAAAAGCCCTTGGCCGTCATGTCGGAAGGCCATGGGCGTCGACCCGTTAGTTGCTCTCCTACCATCCAGGTTCATCCTTCACGAAAACTTGTCGGTCCTGCCTGTTTCATATACAAGGGAACCGTCTTTTTCTCGTTGGGAGAGATAATCAGCAATCACTTGCGCTTGAACTTCCGAATCTGCATCAATGGCAAGCAGATTGGTTGAACTCCATTCCGTTAGACAGCCAAGGTGGGCGGCAAACTCAACGACCTCATCTCGACTATCCGCTGGAGAAGAACCGCCAAACCAAACCCGAAAGCAATAACGGCCAGATGGTTTTAACACTCGTTGGAAGACATAACGGGCGTCACCTTCCAGCCCGGTTTCAACGACATCGCCTAGTGCAAGGTCGTATAAGAAGAACGGGATGCAGCAAATCTCAAACTGGTTTTCGGCTATCTGCCTGCACCAAAGCTGTTCCCATTCCTTTGAGGACGTATTCTCGCCACTAATTGGCGAGAGACGTCCCTTAATCAGAAAGTTCGCACAATCCCGCCACACGGGATTCGCATGAGCCGCAGTATTGTCTTGCATTTGACACGCCTCTTTAGGTTCACAAGGGCGGCCACGGCCCCACATAGCCAGCCGGGGGGAGTGACAGTAGCGTAGTATCGCTTTGCGCCGCTTTACCGGACACTCATCCCTCCTGACCGACTGCGATTTCCGGGTTAAGAGGCATTGCAGGGGCATGTACCCTACAATATAAACCGCAACCCGGCGTGCTGCCCAGCAAATCCAAGTACACCTCAAGGCCGTCTTCTATCTGGTTCTATTTGGTTATACCTGTTAAGAATTGCCCTGAGTACTTCTCATGGGAGGGGGGTTTCATGCGTCGTTTTTGTCTCGTTGCGGCAGTCGTGGGTGGTATTCTCACGCACCTGGTGGCCCAAAGAAACGTCGCCTGGGCGTCGGAAACCGTGGGGAATGACCCGCTCGGCGAGAAAAACGTCACTGCAACCCTAATCTCCCCGCGCCAGGATTACTTTCTGGGTGAAAACATCATGATCCGTTATCGCCTGGAAAATACCGGCAAAGCGCCTGTGCGCTATGAAATAGGCGCTTTCTATCCAATGCTGCGACGAAACGACGGCTACCGGATTAGCGCGGTATTGCTCGACGATAATGGCCAACCCTCCACTCAATCGGCACCGGCGATCCCCGGACCCGAAAATCGTGGCGGCCGGATCACCCACTGGGAATTATTGCCCGGCCAAATTCATCAGCATACCCTTTATCTCCCGCGCTATTTCCGCTTTGAAAAGCCGGGCAAGTATCGCATTCGGATTGCCAATGTGGCACGATTGGATCCGGACAAGGAATTTTCCGCCGCCGAAATAACCCTCACGCTGAAGCTGCCGACTGCCAAGGAAGCCCGGGCCGTTTATGAACGAATGAAAAAGCTGCCGGACGAACCGGTGGCAGGCATCGAGAATGCTTTCGACACCGAAATCGCTGATTTTGAAGCTCTCCATCAGCCGATTTATTTGCCCATCCTGGCTGAATTCGCCGCCAAGAAGGATGGGAACGCCTTAACCGGCATCGGCAAGAGTCATACCGCCGAGGCGACTGCGGCCCTGGCCAAGCTAATCGAACCGGCCTTGAATGCCAATGACCTGGATTTTGCCCTGCTTGTCTACCTCCAGCTGGAGGACCGGCTGCCGAACCCTCGATATTATCAAAATGAAAAAACCGACCCATCCTACCACAAATACAATGCGCCCCAGCGGGCCTTCCTTGAAAAAGTCTGGCGGCCTGAATTCGCCCAGCCCTTGCGGCAACTGGCCGGCCGTCTGGCCCGCGACCCCGGCGGTAAAGGACTCGGCGACCTCAGTTATATCTTCGAATGTGTCGGCTTGCCCGAGGATCTGCCCGACCTGATGCGCGGCTACACCCAAGCCATCGAGGCCACCAAAACTTTGCCGTTCGAGACGCACCAGTATTTCCGTCCGCGCGGCTCGGCCTATAATTTTCGATTCTCCACCAGGCAACTTTTAGCTCGCGGGGCCAAGGTGCCGACTGCACCGAAGACGCCAGGCGAGGCGGCTGTGTATTTCATTGCCCTGTTGGAGCGCCCGGATTCTCGCCCGGCCGACTGGCCCAAACAGGTGGTCCGTTGGTTGCAGGACGACTCACCCTACCTCCGCGAGTTCGTGCTCGACCACACGCCTGAGCCATTTCCCGCGGCGGCCCTGGACATGTTGCCCCAGCTTATGGCCGACGAATACATCGATTTGCAAATTGCCGCCTGTCACGTTGCCCGCACACACCCTCGGCCCGCCTACAAGGAGCCGTTGCAAACCATTTTGTTAAAGGGCAAGGAGGAGCACTTGCTCAATGCCGCAACCAAGGCCGGCCTGGCGAACGGCCTTACGAACGATCGCATTCTCGAAATCTGGCTGAATAGGCTCGGCGGCGACGACTTGGCGGGCAAAGCAGTGAGCCGTTTTTTGGCGACGATTTTGGCCGCTGACAATTGCAGTTCCCAGCAGCGCGAACTCCCTGAAACGATCCGAATCACTTTTACGGCCCGCTCGAAACAATTCATCGAAGCCAATCGGGAAAAACTCCGCGACGGGCACCGCTTCAAAATTGGGGACCCGGAAATCACCGAAGACTTGGTGCCGATGGGTTTTGGTTTTCATCACCAGGGAAAGCTATGGCCGGCCGGGAATAACCAGTAGAGGGTTAGCAAGGAACAATTCATGAATCCGTTTTGCCTATCGCTCCTTGTTGCTGCCTGGATTGGTCAATCACCAGCCGGAAGGGAACGTGTAGACGGCCAGGGCGACCCGTTGCCGCCGAACGCACTTGTTCGCCTGGGTTCGCAGCGTTTTCGCGGAGACGCTGTCGCCGTGTCAAGGGCCATCGCGATGTCGCCGGACGGAAAGGTGCTCGCTTCGACTGAGATCGGCCCTGTCGTTCGTGTATGGGAAGCAGCGACGGGGAAAATACTCCGCGAATTGCGCGGCCACAAAGGAAGTGTCTTGGACTTTAATTTCTCACCGGATGGCAAGGTCCTTGCCAGCGCCGGTTCCGACAAAACGGTTCGACTTTGGAACATCGAAACGGGAGAGGTTCACCTTCAACTTGAAGCGACTCCACAAGCGATCACGTCCGTGGCCTACTCCCCCGATGGCGCCATGATTGCCGGCGGTTGTCAAGATGCCACGATCCGCCTTTGGGATGCGCGCACGGGGAAGGAGCGCGTCAAATCAAAGGACACGGGGCCGGCGTGACGTCCGTCGTTTTCTCCTCGGACGGCAAGACGCTTGCCTCCGGCAGCACGGATAAAACCATCGGCCTTTGGGAAACAGCCACCGGCAACCTACGTGCGGCGTTTCGAGGGACACCAAAGTGGTGTCCATGCCGTGGCCTTTTCTCCGGACGGCAAGAAATTGTTCTCCGGAAGTCGGCCAACGGAAAGCCTGGGCATTTCCTCCTTCGCCAGAAGTAGCGGGCCCAAACCTTTTCAGGACAAGAATAGCTCTTTGCGAATCTGGAATGTAGCAAGTGGGATAGTCCGGTTCATTTTGCCAGGTCCCATACAAGGCGTTGATTCCCTTATCTGCGCACCAGATGGCAAGACGGTGGCCGTGGTTGGCGGGGACTATACCGTTGGCCTTTACGATACGGCGACGGGCCAGGAACTCTGGCAGGTGGGCGGCGAAATTCCCTGGGTTCGCAGGGCTGTTTTTGCTGATAGGGGCAAAATGCTGATCACCGCCGGCGACACGGCAATTCATACCAGGGACACGGCCACCGGCAAGGAGATACCACGCGTGGTGGGACATTCTCGTTGCATCTGCGCCGTGGCCTTTGCGCCCGACGGGAACATGGTGGCCACCGGTAGTTGGGATCACACGATTCGCTTGTGGGACTCAGTCAAAGGGGCTGAACTGTTTGTTTTGAAAGGGCACCAGGGGGGCATCATGTCGGTGGCTTTTAGCCCGGACGGTGCACTTTTGGCCTCGGCCAGCGAAGACCGGACCCTACGAATTTGGGACACGAAAACCGGCAAGGAAAGCCGCTCTTTCAAGGGGCACGAGGACTTTGCCGAAGCCGTCGGCTTTTCCGCGGATGGGAAGGTCCTGGTCTCCGGCGGGGTGGATCGAACCATGCGCCTTTGGGATGTGGCCGGCGGACAACAAATCTCCCGTCAACCTCTGGCGGCTCAGACCCGCATTAGCAAAGTAGCTGTGGCCCCTGATGGAAAACAATTGGCCTTGCTAAACCTAGAAGGCAAACCGGCGGGCGAATCCGTTGTCCGAGTTTACGAAACCGACACGGGTAAGGAGATTCGGAAATTGCCCGCCGGGGGATTTGGAGTCAATTGCCTCGTCTTTTCCAGGAGCGGAAAAATCCTCGCGACCGGCAATCATGATGGGACTGTGAGCCTTTGGGATTTGGCTACGGGCGAGCAAAGTCGCATCGGTCAGAAAGGTGACGCCGCGGTGTCGTCCCTGGCATTTTCCGACAATGGCCGGGTACTCGCGGCGGGGGGGTTGGATCGGACCGTCCGCATCCAGGAATTGGCAACCGGCCTGGAGCGCTTGCGTTTCGAGGGCCCTCCGAATTGTTACTCTCTGGCGTTCGATCCGGCCGGCAAGCGGCTGGTCTCCGGATGGTTCAACTCAACCGCGATTATCTGGGATGTCGGCGTTGGCCTCTCTGAGCGCCCCGCTCTCACGGTTGAGCAGCGAAACTCCCTGTGGGAGGACCTGAAAAGCGCGGATGCGAAAAAAGCTTATCAGGCGATCAAGGAGTTGGCCGGTGAACCCAAACATTCCGTGGCATTGATTCGAGATCAAGTACGCCTGGTTGCCGAAGAAGACCTGGCGCGAATCGACCGCTTGATCGCGGAGTTGGACAGCGACAATTTCGCAACCCGGCAAAAAGCGACGACGGAACTCAAGAAACTGGGGTCTACCGCCGCCGGCAAACTGTCGAAAGTGATAGAAGGCGGGCCCAGCCTTGAGTTGACAGGCCGCGTAAGGATTCTTCTGGCGACCCTCAAGCAGCAACCGCTGGAAACAGAGGCCCTGCGTACCCTGAGGGCGATTGAAGTTCTGGAATGCATTGGGACGGCCGAGGCGCCGCCGGACGCTCGAAGCATTGGCCCAGCGTTCCCCATGGCTTCAACCGTTTGTACAGGCCAGGGAAGCTCTGGAACGCCTCGGCAAACAAGCGCCACCCATTCGCTAATAATGTTTAACCCGATTTTAAGGATTAACTTTAATAGCTAGGCGTCGTTCCCCCAAAGAGCAAGCAAATAGTTCTTGCTAATGGTTTACCAAGAACGCTAGACCTGGGTGAGCGGTTTATCGTTGAAATAAAGTTCAGATATGAGTTTGTTTCCGGCACCAGTGAAAAGTCCGATTTATGGGTTCTGGAAGTTGACAATAACAATAAAGCCAAGGTGCTTGGTGAGGCCGCAGGTGTTACGTTGCCGGCAATTGGGCCAAATTAAAACCGAATTTATAGAGAGGACTGGATGTTTATTAAATTCAGTATGGTAGTAACCACAGCAACTTTTCTTGTGTCTTTGCCACAAGACACTGCGAATACGCCGACACCTGGTGAGCTTGTCGTGATAAACCTTGTTGAAAGCCTTGAAGGGCACGCCACGTCAACTTCTGTTGTCTTAGGCGCTGTTCTTAGTGATAGTCACCTTCAATCGATTGGGAAGCTGACACGGTTGGAATCCTTAGACCTCCGATTTTCCAAATTTACTGAATCATCGCTTTTGCATTTGGAAAAGCTAGAAGAATTGAATGAAATTACGTTAAGCTTTTCTAGTATTAGCGACCCTGGGCTTGCACCACTGGCGAAACTAAAATCGCTCCGTTCTTTATATCTATACGATACTAAATTGACGGACGAGGGAGTAAAGCACATTGGGAAAATGGCAGGGTTAGAACTCCTTGGACTTGACAACACCAAAATTACGGATAACGCTTTGGCGGATATCGCTAAACTCGAAAGTCTTTGGTGGTTGAGCCTTCGGGAGACCGACATCGGCGACCGTGGCCTAAAATCAATTTCCCAGATGAAAAAAATAGCCGCGTTACTCCTTCAGGGTACGCGAATTTCCGATTTGGGCTTGGCGCATATTGCCAACTTACAAAAGTTAGAGGACCTTGATCTTGAAGGCACACAAATCACGGATATAGGCATGAAAGAAATAGCAAAGTTGCCATCGCTCAGTATGTTAATGTTATCAAAAACCCGAATCACGGATGAAGGGGTGAAGATTTTAGGAACGCTCCAAAATATTGAGATTCTAACGCTTTCTGAGACGTTAATCGGTGATCGTGCATTGGCCCATATTGGAAAATCGGGACTAACAAACTTAAAACAATTACAATTGGAAACGACAGCTATTACGGACAAAGGTATAGAATATCTCGTGGCTTTAACGCAAATACGAAGGCTTTTTGTAGGAGGTTGTCGTATTACGGATTCGTCAGTAGGGCATCTTTCATCGCTTAAAGAGCTTGAATACCTAGACATTTCTGGAACAGGTATTACAAAAGAAGGCCAGAAGGCGATCCAAAAGGCCCTTCCCAAATGCGACATTAAAGGCTTCTTGGAGGAATAAATAACACGGTATTAAAGCAACGAAGGCTTACGCCAGAAACGCATATATCTCGGCCTGGAAGCGAAAAGCGCGGGGCGGGGAGTGAGCGGGCACCCGGCGATCCAAACATTTGGCGGAGAAAAACGGTCACTTCCCTGAGCTGTGCATCGGCCATAACGAGTGCCTCCTAGGGGTTATTTATCCTATATAGTGCCGGCAACGAGGCGGTCACAGCAAGAATTTCAAGAAAAAATGTGTTCATGAACCAAATCCGTATGGTGTGATGCATTGGAAGCCCCCACGTGGGGCCGAGCGAAAATGCCCGACCCGCGCCGCTTTTTGGGCGGTTTTTCTGCAGCAATGAGACTTCGGCGGTTGCGATTAGCTCTCCATGCGGGGACTGGTCGGCACCGGGACCTGCTGTTTCTTCAGGACGGTGGCGGCTTCGTCGGGTCATGTCGGCCTGGTTCAGGCGAGCTGGCGGCGTCATCGCAATCGATCTGCCGGGCTATATAATTGAGCAGATGTAGCCCGACCGCTTTACAAGCCAGGGCGCGACACTTTATCATGACATCCGCGCCTACAACACACCTATCCCTGCTGGGGGAGTTCCTACCGGTCGCGTGGCTGATCTCTGACAAGTTGCGGTCATCCGTTGAGGAAATACAAGCATGAGCGACTTGAGAGCCTTCGCAAACTACTTGAAGAATCAACCGGCGGGTGCGGCACCGGTGAACGATGCGTCGCCGGCCGATGGCGCGGCGCCGGCACCGGCGCCGGCCAGTAACACTTCGACAACCGTTCTATCGCCCGGTTCGCCCAACCCCTCCTTCCGTGGGCAAAAGGTGACATGGACGGCGCAAGTGACGCTGGCCGACGGAACGCCGGCGACCGGGACAGTGACGTTCGATGCGATCAAAGCCGCGGGTGGATTGATGGCATTGGGGCGGGTGCCTCTGTCGGGCGGGAAAGCGAGTGTGGCGGTAGCGTCCCGACCCCGACCAAGTACACGATAAAAGCAACCTACCCCGATACTGGAGGCGTCAAGGGATCCCATGCCGAGCAGCCGCAGGAGGTAAAGCTCTCGCCCGATCAAATGAAAAACCAGCAGGACAATGTCGCGAAGGCCAGCAAGGAATTCGGCAGCGGCGGCACGGATTTCAACAAATTGACGGGGGCCGACACGCTGGACGCGAAGCCAGAAGGCAATTTTTGACAAGAAACTCAAGCAAGCCATCGAAGCGACTCCGGGGTCCCAGGACGGCGCGATCGGTGAAGGCGACCTCAAGCAGGTGGCCCAAATGGTCGCCGACCAGGCCAACGCCCTCGCCAAAACCAAACTGGGCGATGCTGTCAATAAGCTCGCAGCCGAATCACCGACGCTGAAGGACAACCTCGTCGATCTCCAGAACAGGGACTGGACGATCAAGCCTGTCGCCGCCGGCCAGGAGAGCTATACCGATCGCCCGAACAAGATCATCTATGTCGCCCAGAATGCTAGCGCCAAAGACGTTGCCGAGACACTGGCACACGAGACCGGCCATGCCGAGTATGCCAAGCCCGCCGACCCCTCGGTGGAAGACCCCAGCCCCACCGTTGCCAAGGGCAGAGACTACATCCGCCGGTCTGTTGAGAATAGCCTACTTGACGAAGGCCAGGCGCAGATCGTGGCATGTCAGACTGCCAAGGAACTGGAGGCGAAGGGCGAAACGGGCGTCAGCATTCCGGGCAATCACTCCGCGGCGTACAAGGCCGTTTACGTCAAGATCGCGGCGGGCACGCTCACCATGGATCAAGGTCGCAAGGAAATGGCCAAAATCATGGGCACGGAAGTGGTCAGCGGGCCCGGTGGCTCCAATTACGTCGACTACTATTCGGGCGCGCCCTGTACCGACTGGAACACCAAGCACCCGGAAGCCCCCATTCCGGTCGCGTCAGGGCAAAAATGGCCTGCAACCCGTGTCAGTGTGTTCCCGTAATCCAGAGTGCTTGAGTGCGGGCGTTTCCTAGCAGCCCGTTGAAAAAGGGGTCAGACCCCCTTGAAGCGAACAGGTTTTCAACGTTTTGCAGGGTATTGAAGGGGTCTGACCCCTTTTTCAACGGGCTGCCAGTCTGGGTACTGACCAAGGAGTGACGTATGGCGAAGAGTTTGAGCATTTTTGATTTGATCCAGCGTTTGACGGAAAGCCTTCCCCTGGACCCGGCCAAGGTCAGTGAAATCCTGGGCACGCCGCTCGACCGCAACCCCGCCGGGGATACGCCGGTCTTGATGTCGCACACCCAGGCCGCCGGTATTAAGGACAGCCCTTATAAAGAAGTGGACCTGCGCGTACCCGATCCCCTCTTCGGCAGCGGTGCTGGCATCCTCGGAGTCACCCTCCAGAGTGACGGCGATATTGATTCCAAGGCGGTCCAGGAGCATTTCGGCTACGATTACCAGCGGTCCGTGCCATCGCCGCGCTATCCGCCGGAAATCCCGGTCTATTACACCTACGAACAGCCCTGGGGCAGGCTGTCCCTTGGGGTCTCGAACAACGAAGCCGCCAAGCTTGTGTCATTCGTCATGGAGCCGACGAAGGTCTGATCGAGCCTTCTTACCGACAGGAGGCAACCAACATGGCATCGCTTCAGAAACTCCTTGCAACCAACGCCCCCGCCGCCGTCATCCTGATCCGTCTCATCGTCGGGGCCGTATTCCTCTCGGAAGGAATTCAGAAGTTCATTTTCCCAGAAGCTCTGGGCATCGGTCGCTTCACGTCCATCGGCATACCGGCCCCCGAATTCACGGCCCCGTTCGTCGGCATCTGTGAGATCGTTTGCGGTGTGTTGTTCCTGTTAGGCTTGCTTACCCGTTTTGCCGCCATCTCGATGATAATCAACATGCTTGTGGCGATCTGGACCACGAAGGTACCGATGCTGCGTAGCGATGGTTTTTGGAAAATGGCCCACGAGGCACGCACCGATTGGGCCATGATTCTTGGGTCTATTTTTCTGCTGATCGTGGGGGCGGGAAAATGGTCGGTGGATGCTTGGATCGCTCGAAGGGATCGGGGCTGAGCGGTTTGGGGAGTAAGGCTACCGGCTCCGGCGGCCCAGAAAAGATGGCACCGACTCCATGGCTCGGAGCAGATGACGCTTCTTCTCCAGGGCAGGGTTTTCGTGGATGGAGTGTTGCAGGACGCCGCTTAATTCGAATTCCTCAGAACACAAGATTTGACAATAGCTCGGAGGCCTTGGCTCTAGCTCTAATGGTCGCCTTCACCAGCATATCAAACGAATCTGAGCGGACAAAGATTGCCGAGAATCCGGCGAATGCGACCAACACTTGCCTTCTCGCCGGGGAGAGGCTACGTTCGCTGTATGAGCGAGGTCACGCAAATCCTGAATGCCATCGAGCAAGGCGACCTCCATGCGGCCGAGCAACTCTTGCCGCTTCTGTATGACGAGCTACGCCAACTCGCCGCTCAAAAGCTCGCCAAGGAGAAGCCGGGCCAGACCTTGGAGGCGACCGCGCTGGTGCACGAAGCCTATCTTCGCCTGGTGGCGGCGGGCGATGAGGCAACTCACAAAAACCGCTATTGGGACAGTCGTGGTCACTTCTTCGCGGCTGCCGCCGAGGCCATGCGGCGTATCCTCATTGACAATGCGCGACGCAAACAGGCCGACAAGCATGGCTCCGGGTTCGTGCGTGTGCAGTTGCACGCTGCCGACTGGATCACCTGCGAGCAGCCGGACAGGTTGTTGCAATTGAGTGATGCCCTCGACAAGCTCGCAGGCGAAGATGCGCTGGCGGCGGCCCTCGTCAAGCTCCGGCTGTTCACGGGGTTGTCCGTCGAGGACGCAGCGGAAGCGCTTGGAGTCGTGCGCACAACTGCTTTTCGCCGATGGACTTACGCCAGGGCCTGGCTGTGCGCCGAGCTTGGGGACGGCGCCTGAGGCGGTCGGCCTGCGGATTTTTCCATTTTTTTTTGGTACTGCCAACGCTCAGATTTCGCATTGCACTATGAGCTTTCGGCAACGAAGCGGAGTTGCGCCATGGCCGTCGATCCCGTCAAAGCCCGGGCAATCTTTCTTCAAGCGATTGAGGAACATTCTCCCCAGGAGTGGTCCGCCTATCTGGAGTGCGCCTGCGCAGGGGATGTCGAGTTGAGACTGCGGGCCGAGGTATTGCTGAAGGCTCACGCGGGAGCGGACGAGATTTTTGATCAGGGCATTGTCAACCCGCCGCTGCTCTATCTCACGGGCAACCCCTCGGGGGTGAGCGAAGGTCCGGGCACCGTGATCGGTCCCTACAAGCTCCTGGAGCAGATCGGCGAGGGTGGCTTCGGTATCGTCTTCATGGCGGAGCAAGCGCAGCCGGTCCGCCGCAGGGTCGCGCTCAAGATCGTCAGGCCGGGGATGGACACGCAGCAAGTGATCACCCGCTTCGAGGCGGAACGGCAGGCACTGGCGCTGATGGACCATCCGAACATCGCCCGCGTTTTCGACGGCGGCGCGACCGCCCTGGGCCGGCCCTACTTCGTCATGGAGCTGGTCCGAGGAGTTCCCATCACCGAGTACTGCGACCAAAAACAGCTGCCGGTCCACGCCCGGCTGGAGCTCTTCGTTCCCGTGTGCCCGGCCGTGCAGCACGCCCACCAGAAGGGGATCATCCACCGCGACCTCAAGCCGTCCAACATCCTGGTGGCCTTGCACGACGCCGTGCCCGTGGTGAAGGTGATCGACTTCGGCATCGCCAAGGCCATCGACCAACCCTTGACCGAAAAGACGCTCTTCACGAACTTCGCGCAGATAATCGGCACGCCCGTGTACATGAGCCCCGAGCAGGCGCAGCTGAGCGGGCTGGACATCGACATGCGCTCGGACATCTATTCGCTGGGCGTGCTGCTCTACGAATTGCTGACGGGCACGACGCCTTTCGACAAAGACCGGCTGAAAACGGTGTCCTATGACGAGCTGCGGCGGATCATTCGCGAGGAGGAACCGGCCAGGCCCAGCCTGCGCCTGACGACTCTGGGACAGGCCGGCGACACCGTGTCCGCCAACCGCGACAGCGATTGGAAGCGGCTGCGCGGGCTGCTCCGGGGCGAACTGGACTGGATCGTGATGAAATCGCTGGAGAAAGACCGGACCAGGCGGTACGAGACGGCCAACAGCCTGGCCCGCGACGTGCAGCGGTACCTGCGCGACGAGCCGGTGCTGGCGTGTCCGCCGTCGGCGGGCTATCGGCTGCGGAAGTTCGCGCGGCGCAACAAGGGGCCGGTGCTGGCGGTATCTCTGCTGGGTCTGGCTTTGGTGGTCGGCATCATCGGCACGACCTGGGGCATGATTCAGGCCACTGCATCCCAGGCCGTCGCCCTGAGCGAAGCGCGCCAAAAAGAGGTAGCCCTGGCAGCGGCGCAGGCATCCGAGCGGGGCTTTCCGGGAGCAGTTGCTGCTGGCGCTGGGGAACCAGGCCCGCGCCGGCCGCTTCGGCCGGCAGATGGGCCAACGGCTGGACAGCCTGGCCGCCGTGGCCCAGGCTGCCCAGCATCCGGCCCACGCCTGCGACTGCGCGACGAGGCCATCGCCGCACTGGCGCTCAACGACGTCCGCCGCGTCTCCGGCTCGGCGCCTGCGCCAGCCCGGCGTCGGCGCGGTAGGCTACGGCGGCCAGTACCGCGTCTACGCACGCACGGATGGCCAAGGGATCATCAGCGTCCGCAGCATTCCCGAAGACCGAGAGATCCGGCGGATTGCTTCGCGGCCACGTCCTCGGATCACGCCTGTACTTCAGCCCCGACGAGCGTTTTTTGCTCGTGCCTCGGCGAGGAGAACATGCTACGGGTCTGGCGCGTGGCGGATGGCCAGCCGGCACTCAAGGACCAGCTTTCCGGGTGCTGGGCTCATGCCTTCAGCCCGGACGGGCGGCAGCTGGCGGTCGGCCAACAAGACTGGGTCCTCTGCTTCGACCTGGCGACCGGACAGGAAGTACGGCGCTGGCGCTTGCCCGCGCCCGCACACACGATGGCGTTTCATCCGCGGAGCAGGCAACTGGCTGTCGGTTTTGAGGGCTCGAGCGTCACGTCCGTGTACGACGCGGCCACAGGAATGCTGGTCGCCGATCTGCCGGTGGGAACGATCCATCAGCAAGTCGTCGCCTGGCACCCGGACGGCGAGCGCCTGGCCGTCGGCGGCCTTCGAACCACGCATTCAAATCTGGAACGTGGCCGCCAAACGCAGCGTGGCGACCCTGGAGGGCCACGTGCAGGCTGTCGACGACCTTGACCTTTCACCCTGACGGCGAGCTGCTGGCCTCGCACGCCTGGGACGGCGTGTTGCTGCTGTGGCAATGCTCTTCCGGCCGGCAACTGATGCGCGTGGCCTCCGCCGTCAGTGCTCCCCATTTCAGCGCCGACGGCCGCTGGCTGGGGGTCGCCTGGAACGGCAACAGGGCCGAGCTGCTGGAAGTGACGCCAACCCGCGAATACCGCACCCTGGTCAGCAGCGCGGGTGCCGGCCGGGGCGGCTACGGCCTGGGCGACATCAGCCCGGACGGCCGCCTGCTGGCCGTGGGCATGGACGGAGGCGCCCGCATCTGGGACTTACCACGCGGCCGGGAGCTCGCCGCGCTGCCCCCGGGGACCATCTTTGTTTCCTTCGACGGCGCGGGGCCGGCCGCTGCGGCCGGCGGAGATAACCGCCCGGGTGCGCTCCTGACCAGCGGTTCGGACGGTCTGCGGCGCTGGCCGCTAACGGGCGACGACCCGGACGGCCGGCATCTTCGTTTGGGCCCGCCACAACGCCTTTCCCCGCTGAGCCGGGCTTGGTTTGCCCACGGCGCGGACGGCAGCACGCTAGGGGTCGTCACGGAAGAGAGCGGCGTCAACCAGATCGTGGACCTGGAAACGGGCGTGGTGCGGCGGAAATTGGGCGTTCATACGAATGGGGAGGTCCGGGCCCTTAGCGGCGATGGCCGGTGGGCGGCGAGCAGCGGCTGGCACTCGGACCGCGTCCGGCTCTGGAACGCCGGCACGGGCGCGATGGTCCACGAATGGGTCCTGGGGCAACGAACGACCGTCTAATTCACCCCCGACAGTCGCGCCCTGATCATCGCCCGCGGCGACGAATTCAGCTTCTGGGACGTGGAGACATTGCAGCCGATTCGCCAGCTACCCCGCGACATCGCCCAATACCCCGGTTTCGTGGCGTTTTCGCCGGACGGCCGGCTCATGGCGCTGGAGATGGCCCCGGCCGAAATTCACCTGAAAGACGCGGCCACGGGAGCGACCATGGCCAAGCTCGAGGACCCGTACGGCGACCGGGCCACCTGGTAGGGCTTCACACCCGACGGCACTCAGCTCGTCGTCGTGGCCTCCTACGCCAGCGCCATCCACGTCTGGGACTTGCGCGCGATCCGCGTGCGGCTCAAGGAGATGAACCTGGACTGGGACTGGCCGGCGTTTTCGCCAGAGGCAATCGGGACGTCGGCAGCCGGGCCCATGACCATTGAAGTCGTCCCGGCGACGCGGTGAGCGCCCCCGCTGGAGGTAAACGTGGTTACTCAGAGTTCGACCCCCGAAGTTGACACGACTCTTGCTCCGGGGCCATGACCATTGAAGTCGTCCCGGCGACCCGGTGCGTGCCCGCGGCACAGGTCGGCGTCGTTTGCGTCCACCTTGTTCCTTTGAGGACGGCAATACCATGAGCGCGATACGTGACTTTTCGGCGAGCGCTGCATGTCGCGACTACGTGGCGGGCGGCGTCAATGGTGCCGCGAACCAGAGCTCAAAAGGGGACGGCGCCGTTCGCCAGGGTGATGCCCCGACTGGCGTCACGCAAGCCGGTCCGACGTTGCAAGCCGGAGTGCTGCCTCCCAAGGCGACGATGGCGGCAGACTCGCGGGCAGGCGTCGCGACCAGGCGCCGGTTTTGTTGGCGATCCGGATAAGTCCAACCGATATTACGATTGTCGGCGAGAAGACACTGGCGTTCACCGCAGAGGGCTTATATTCCGCGGGAGACCCCACCAATGAGACCAACGCCGTCCAATGGGAGTCTAATAACTCGTTGGTCACGATTAATGATTACACGGGAGCGGCGTTCACAATAAATGCCACGGGGATGGCGATCATCACGGCCACGAGCAAGAAGGATCCCAAGGTCGCCGGTCAGACCTCCGTCAGGCTGACCAAGGAGAATAAGCCCAATCCAAACCGGCAACTGCGGGTAATCAAAGTCGAACCCTACAGGCACTCGATGGTCGTCGGTATGACGCAGCCATTCAAGGCGACATTCCAGTATTCGGATTTGAGCGAGGACGAGACTGAGGCGGTCGACTGGGTGTCCGCGGAGCCCGCGGCGCTCTCGATAGATGACAAGGGAGTGGCTACCGCGTTGTGCGCGGCGGATCGTGCCATTGTGATCAAGGCCACGCCCAAGCGCAAAAACGGCTGGGAAGGCTCCGCCGCCGTCACCGTGACAACGAAGCCGGAATTGTTAACGGTCGCGATCCGCCCCGCGGTTACCACCATCGTCCCCGGCGGAGGTAAAAGATTTCAACTTATGGGCCAGTTTTCCGATAATTCTGAAGCGCCCCTAGACGGCGATGTATCCTGGAGTTCGGACACGCCCGACACCGTTTTTATTGATAACCGCGGCGAAGCTCTGGGGCGGAAAAGTGGCAAGGCGACGCTCACGGCCGTCTATAAGACCGCCGGCTTCAGTGGTTCGGACAAGGCGTGGGTCAACGTCCCGTTTTTGGAGTCCATCACGATCACTCCGGTGTATGCCGCAGTGCTCGTCGGCGACAAGCTGCAGTTTAGCGCGATCGGTCATTATGCTGGCAACGTCAAGCTGCCCCTGGGCGATAAGGTCACCTGGAGTTGCAAACCCGAAATCCTTCGGATCGATAACCACGGCAACTTTACCGCGCTCAAGGCTGGCAGCAATGCGATTGTCCTGGCTCAACATATTGACGAGCCATCTATCACGGGCGCGATCGGCATCACCGTGACGTCGCCGGTGTTGCAATTGTTGGAGATAGAAGCCGTCAATGCCTCGTACTTCAAGGGATCGATTGCCCCAAGCGACCGGGTGCAGTTCCGCGCTGTGGGCGTGTATTCTGGTGGCACGCGCTGCGCCGATGACTGATCGGGGGGTCGCCGAGATCCTTTGGAGTACTGATAAGCCCCAATTCCTCAAGGTTGACGAAAACGGTGTTGCCGTCGCGGTCGCCGTTGGCGATGCGACGATCACCGTCAAGCATGCCGGCGGCGCGGTGGCTCCCGCTCAGATCAAAGTCAGGGTCTCAAAGGACGATCGGCAGCGCGGCACTCCGCCCGCTGATGTTTTGAAGCCCTACGACGACGGCAAGTCCAAATATACCGAAATGCACGACAAGGTCCGCCAGCTGGATGGTGTTCCCAAGATGATTCTGGCCCTCAGCGCCATCGTCGCGGATATTTCCAAGAACGCGAAGCCGGACGCGGTTACGAAGGCCATTGACACCGAAACCGCGCTGCAACTGTACCAGTCGGTCAACCTGCAACTCACGTCCTTCCAGGATAGCGTTGGGGAGGCTCACGAGCTAATAAGCCAAAGCAATCTTGCTCTCAAAATCCACAAGGATGATGAAAAGGTCAAAGACTTGCTTAAAAAAGGCGAAAAAGAAGAAAAAAACATCAAGTTTTTCACCGGCATATTGGCGGGCTTCATAAAAAAAGCGGTCCACCATGGCCCGGCCGGACCTATCGAAGCCGCTTTCGAGGGACTTAGTGCGTTAGTCGAGCGCTACCAACAAAGCGCTTTCATCTCCGACGCTGAGGAGCTCGATAACCAGGTACAAAAAGATAAACTAGCGTACCTCAATACTCAATACGCCAGGGCTGCCAAAAAACTACATGCGGCGAACGGCTTTCTCATGGAGGCGAAACAGCTCGTGGCAGGTGTCCAGGACAACATCCAAGATCATCTTGAAAATACGGAGAACGATTTCGACGATCACACCAAGGGCGCCTTCAAGTTTGCCGACCTGACCAGGCCGCTGACAATAGCCGACGAAATTGTCGACAAGCTCGTCCCAGAGACCCTCACCTTGGCCGCGACAGCAAGCGCCGCCATCACCAAACACCTGCAAAGCGATTCAAAGGAAAGCGTGGTCGCGCCGATCCTCCATGATATGGCGAAGGACGCCTTCCTGTGGAGGACCCAGGCGGACATCATCGGCAAGGAGACTGCCGCCAAGAGACAGAATCTGCGCGACATGCGCGCACGTGCCCTCCACGCATTGGCCAAAGTTAAACCCCCTCGCCACAAGAAGTGATGGTGCCGGCTTGACATCAAACAAAAGCTCACCAGCCACAACAGCACATGAAAACAAATTGCCTGGCGGGTAGGGATGTCCCACCCGCCAGGCGTTGGCGTTTAAGCCGAGTCCTTGGCCATTCTTTAGATAACGGGTTTCTTGCCACCACCGGTACCACCACCCGGGGCCTTTGGTGCTACTGGCGGTGTAACTGGCGGTGAGACCGGCGGGGTGACCGGGGGCGTCACCGGCGGGGTGACCGGCGGGGCGACAGGGGGCGTGGTCTTGGTTCCACCGCCGCCACCACCGCCGCCGCCGCCAGCAGCAGGCGGTGTGGTCGCCGAAACCAAGCTTACGCTGGCGGTGGAAGTGAGGGCGTTAAGCGCGTCGGTCACTGTGAGAGTTTGCGCCGGTCGAGTTCAGGGTGATCAGGAAGGTGTGGAGACCTTTGTCGGCGGCGGTGAAGGTGTAGTCAACGGGCACACTGGAGCCCTTGGCCGTCGTTGTGAAGTGGATGGTGCCGGCGTACGTATTGGCCTCATTACCGTAGGCATCGACCGCGCTGACCTTGACCGAGAAGGCCGTGCCCGATGCGACACTGGTAGGCGTTGCAATCGAAATTTGTGTAGCGGTCCCGGCGACCACGTCGATGAGGGTCTGGGTGCCCGCGATCGAGACATTGGCGGTGTCCTGAACGGTGAAGGTCTGCCTGCTGGCGGTCTTGAAAGTGACCGTGAAAGTGTGAACACCAGCGTCGGCAGCGGTGAACGTGTAGGACGCGGGCAGCCCGGCCTGAGCGTCGGTGGTGCTGAACGCAAGGGTGCCCCGATAGCCCGTGGCGATGTTGCCAAAGCTGTCGCGGAGCCGTGACCGTGGAGGTCTGGACGGTGCCGGCCATGGTCCCGACCAGAAGCTGCGTAAACGAGAGCGAGGCCGCCGCCGCCGGGGTCACCACGATACCGGTCTGACTGACCGTGACTGAGGGGCTATAGTAATCCGTCACGCTGACCGACTGCGATCCGGCGGTCGTCAGCGGCGATGTTGAACGTGTGGGCGCCGGCGTCGGCCGCGGTGAAGTTGTAGTAGAAGGAGCCGACACGCGGGTCGGTGGTCGAGACGACGACGAGGCCGGTGTAGACGTTCGAGACGTTGCCGAAGGCGTCGAAGGCCGTGACTGTCATGGCCTGGGAGTTCCCGGCCACGGTCGCTGCCAGTGGGGTCGCGGTGAACCTGGTCGCCCAGCCCGGCGTGGCCGTGATCGTCTCGGCGCCCATGACTAACGAGCTTGCGTTGTCGGTCGCGGTGAGCGTCTGTGTGCCGAGAGTCATCGGCGTCACCGAGAAGGTGCCGACGCCGTTGACCAGGGTCACGTCCGCCGACACGACGGTCGTCGAGTCGGAGCTGAGAGGTGGACGGTGCTGTTGTAGCTGGTGGCGACGTTGCCGAAGGCGTCGCGGGCTGTGACCGTGACGTCGTGGGCCGAGCCGATGTACCCGCCGCCGCCGGAGAGGCCGAGGGAGATCGCTACGGCCGGGGTGACGGTGACCGCGGAGGCGCCGGCGAGCGAGGAGATGGCGGCGTCCCGGGCCGTGAGCGTCTGGCTGCCCGCGGTCTTCAGGCTGGCGGTGAAGGTGTGGACGCCGGCGTCGGCGGCGGTGAAGGTATAGGCTGCGGGCAGACCAGCCTGGACGTCGCTACTGCTGAAGGCCACGGAGCCGCCGTAGGCCGCCGTGTTGCCGTAGGCATCCAGAGCCGTGACCGTGAGGGCGATCGGATCCCCAGCGGAGGCGCTCGCCGAGGCGGAGACGGCGAAGTGCGTGGCCGCCGCCGAGCTGACGATGACGGTCTGGGACGCGGTCGGCAGGAACGGGGAAGTGACCGAGACCGTCTGGTCGCCGACGGTGGTCAGAGCCAGGACGTTGGTAAAGGTGTGCGTGCCGGCGTCGGCGGTGGTGAATGGATACGAGAACGGCTGGGCGTTCGCCTGCGAACCGCCGGAGATGGCGATCATGCCGGTGAACCCGGTGGCCGGGTTGCCGTTCGCGTCAACCGCGGTGACGGTCACGTTGAACGACTGACCGGCCGCGGCGGTCGCCGGGGCCGTGAGCTGGAACCCGGTCGCGCCGGCAAGGTTGGTCGTGCCGCTATCCGCGTTGACCAGAACCATCACATTGCCCAGAGGGGAGGAGGTCGCCACGTCCGGCACTCCGTCGCCGTTGAAGTCGCCGATCGCGTTATTGGTGCCGGCCGAGGCGGAGTAGCTCGTCGGGGCGTAGAAGGAGCCGTCGCCGCGGCCCATCTCGACCTGGTAGCCCGTGACGGTCGGCTCGATGAGATCGGGGTTGCCGTCGGCGTTGAAGTCCGCCGCCTCAATGTCGGTGGTCGCGGCAGCCAGGCTGTAGGTGGTAGGCGCTGGAAGCTCCCGTCCCCGTTGCCGGTCAGCATGCTCATCGTGGTGAACTGAAGTTGTTGAGGGCCACGATATCGAGGTTGCCGTCGTGGTTGAAATCGCCGATGGCGACCTTGTTGGGGTAGTAGCCGGCGGCGTAGGGCCGGGCGGACTGGAAGGTGCCGTCGCCGTTACCCAGGGCGATCTCGGCGCTGCCGAAGTTGGCGATGACAAGATCCTGTTTGCCGTCGTGATTGAAGTCGGCGACCTCGACGTCGTTGGCGCCGGCGCCGGCGGCGAGGTTGGTCTCCGGTGCAAAGGTGCCGTCGCCGTGGTTCATGAGGACCATGGCCGTCCCGCCGTAGACCTGGGTGGACATGACGATGTCGGGGTGGCCGTCGTTGTTGAAGTCTCCCGCCGAGATGTGGGTGGCGACGCCGCCAACGGAGTACAGCACCGGGGCCTGGAAAGAGCCGTCGCCGTTGCCCATCATGAGTTCGACCGAGTTGTAACCGCCGACCGCGACGTCGAGCTTGCCGTCGCCGTTGAAGTCGGCCACCGCAAGCTGGATCGGCATGT
Source organism: uncultured Planctomycetota bacterium (assembly GCA_963848825.1). Taxonomy (GTDB): domain Bacteria; phylum Planctomycetota; class Planctomycetia; order Gemmatales; family Gemmataceae; genus CAVVSQ01. The sequence goes on from CAWKFA010000015.1 coordinate 52,361, forward strand.
AGCCGGCCGCAGTGGTGACGGCGGGCTGAAAGGTGCTGTCGCCATTGCCGAGCAGCACGCTGACAGAGCCGGCTATGGTGCTGTTGACGGTGACGATGTCCTTATGGCCGTCGCCGTTAAAGTCCCCTGTCGCGATGGCGGTGGGCGCCAGGCCGGCCGCGTAATTGACCGGCGCGAGGAAGGCGGGGACGCAACGGTCCTCCAGGGCTTGGACGCCCAGTTGAATCGACCATTTCTTGGTCGGTTTCGCCGACGGGCCATGCCGCCGAATCGTCTTGGTGGGGCGCTGAATGAGTTGACGAATCCAGGAAATGAACATGCCGTACTCCGTGTGATGTGTGAATCTGTCGTTTTTCGGCTGCAAATGTTCCGCCGACACAAGAAGAATCAACATTGACGGTTAAAGAGGACAAAGAAGTCGAAATAAATATTCGCAAAAAAAAAGGGTTGTTCTGGATTTTGAGTGGGAGGATTTCCCCAAAAAATGCCGTTGGAGAAAAAAACCTTCGGGGATGACGTTGAGTTGCATAAAAGACAGGGTTTTTGAAGGCATGACGCACGCCCCAACCCACCGATTTCCTTCCGACTGGCGATCAAGCGACCCCTCAGAATCCCTGGGAATCCTCCGTTACCCATTAAGAACCCGAAAGAACGAATCAAATTGGCCAGGTGCAAAGATGCGTCGTCTCCTAAAAGTCGGTTTGGCTGTGGGTGTGGTCTTGGCTCTAATCACGTTATTCGGTTTCCCGCCCAGGGAGGACCATCGAACCACCTATGACAAGGAGGGGAGGAATCTTCCTGCTATGAGCTTGAAGTTCCTGGCCACGGCGATGCACGAATACAATGACAAGCGTGGCCGCATGCCTCCGGCCGCCGTGTGCAGCAAAGAAGGCGAACCGCTTCTCAGCTGGCGAGTGTTGCTCCTGCCGTATTTAGAACACGATGAACTTTTTCGTCAGTTCCATCTCGACGAGCCGTGGGACAGCCCACACAACTTCCTGCTGCTCCCCAAAATGCCGCAAATCTATTCGCCACTCCCAGGAAGCCCGACATTGGAGCCCTACACAACTTTATTTCAAGTATTCACTGGCAATGGCACGGCGTTTGACGGGCATAAAGGATTACGTCTCAAGGAAGACTTTCGCCGGACTTCCTACACGGTGCTCATTGTCGAAGCTGGGAAATCCGTTCCCTGGACGAAGCCGGAGGATATTCCCTACGATGAGAACCAGCCTCTTCCGAAATTAGGCGGCTTCTTCAAGGGCTGGTTTCATGTCGTCATGGCGGATGGATATGCCTTTGGCGTCCGGCAAGGCACGAATCAAGCCAACTTCCGTGGTGCAATTCTGCGAAACGCGGATGGCCCTTGGCCTTGGGATTGACCACCTTCGCAATCCGTCCGTGGAGCGATGACCATAGGGGACTCCGAAACGCCGCAAAAGGATGGCGAGCACCGATTGGCGCCGACGGCGGCGGTGAGCGACTTGCCGGTGGACGAGAAGGTGCCAAGGTCAATCACGTTGTAACGGGAGTGCAGGTTCAAGTCCTGTAACCGGCACTAGGTGGCTCCAGGACTTACGTCGAACAGACGTAAATCCTTTTGCCTTTTAAGACACGGATTTGGGGACAAATTTTCACGTCATCATTCGACAAGTCTCCGACACCAAGACTTCAAAAAAATGGCTGCTCGCTGCGAAAATTTCCGAAATCCCTCTTGTCATATTCCAAAATAGGAATATAAACTCTTCATGGCACGAGTCGCCGCCACGTCCGACGTCTTTCAGCGCCATCGCCGATCCGCGACGACGAGCAATCATTGACCTCCTTTCCCGGCGACGGGGGGTCCCCGTGGCGACGATCGTATTGACGCTGGGGCTGCTGCAACCGGCCGTTTCGAAACACCTGGGTGTTCTGCGGGGGGTCGGCATTGTGACCGTAAAGAAGGTCGGCAAGAGCCGAGTTTACGACTTGAATCTCGACCAGTTACGGACCATCCAGGATTGGGTGCAAACGCTTGAAAATCACTGGCAGTCCCAGCTCGACCGCATTCGTGCCCGTGCCGAGAAGCGCGCTTCCCGTCCATCTATTACGTCCGAGTGACCAACTTTCAAAAAAGGAAACCTCATGACCACCGACACCGTGCAGCCGGTCGAAACTATCGAAATCCACAAGGCGATCGACATGGCGGCGCCCATCGAAATCGCTTTCGAGGCGATGCTCGCCGAACTTGGCCCCGAATCGCAAATGGGAGATGGGACACCGATGCCCTTCAAGCTGGAAGCGTGGCCGGGTGGACGATGGTACCGCGATCTGGGAAACAACTCAGGTCATCTGTGGGGGCATGTGCAGGTGATCAAGCCGCCGACGTTGCTCGAAATCAGCGGACCGCTCATGATGTCCTATCCCGCCATGAACCACATTCAGTATCGCTTTGCCGCCCAGGGGAGCGGAACGCGTTTGACGTTTGTGCATCGCGGCATGGGATTGATTTCCTCCCAGCACCGCGAAGGCATGCCCAAGGGATGGGGGCAATGGATCGACAAGATTCGCGTGCGTGCCGAACGCAAAGCGAAGTAGTAACAAAGTGGCGTGCACTGGACGATTGACCTCGATGGGAGAACTCTTATGAAACTGCGCTCGACATTGCCCACCGCCATCCTTTTTCTGATCCTGCCTGGGCTGTGTGCCGCCGGCGACGCCAAGCTGACCAGGAAAACCATCAAGGCCGCGGACGGCGTGAACATCGTGTGCGAGGTGCGCGGCAACGGCGGCACCGCCCTCGTCTTCCTGCACGGCTTGTGCGGCGAGCGGGCTTACTGGAAGAATCAGGTCGACGCCTTTGCCACCGACTATCGGGTCGTCACGCTCGATCAGGCGGGGCACGGCGAGTCGGGCAAGAATCGCAAGACATGGACCATCGCCTCGCTGGCTGGCGACGTCGAAGCGGTCGTCAAGGACCTCGGTCTTAAGCGTGTCATTCTGATCGGGCACTCGATGGGCGGGCCCGAGTCGCTCCTGGCGGCCAAGCGGATGCCGGGGACTGTCGTGGCCGTCATCGGCGTTGACACGCTGCCGAACGCTGAATTCAAGATGCCGGAGGAGATGAACAAGAAATTCTTGGCCGGGTTGGAGATGGATTTCAAGGTGACGATGCGCAGCGGCATTGCGAATCTGCTGCCCGAGAAGGCCGATCCGGAGCTGAAGACCTGGCTCATCACGCATGCCGAGGTGCAGGATCCGAAGATACCGGCTGCGCTGATGCGCGACTTTGCCGCGCTCGACAGCAAAGTTCTCTTGCAGGAAGCGAAGGTTCCGGTGCGCTGCATCAACTCGGGTGGCGGCTTCACGTTCCACACGCCCACCGCGATCGCGACGAACAAGAAGTACGCCGATTACGACGCGGTACTCATCGACGCGGTCGGGCACTTTCCGATGCTGGAGAAGCCGGCGGAGTTCAACGAGAAACTGCGGGCGGTGCTGAAGGAACTTGGGCAGAAAAAGTAGGTCAGGCTTCCTACCCCTCCCGCAGATTGATTTTGCCCCATCAATCTACATTTTTTTTCAAGGTCAGTGGCTGAGAGAACTCGACTAAAATAATCCGCTCCCGTTGTCGATTCAGACGCCCGCTGAACGACTATCAGGGGTGTCGACGGCAAAACCAGGGCCGATTCTCGTCGAAACCGAGGGGACGGCCTGTTTCAATTAACGGAGAAATTTAGCGATGCGTTACATGTTGCTGGTCAAATCATCGAAGGATTACGAGGCGGGTGTTTGGCCTGACGAGAAGATGCAGGCTGAGATGAACAAGTGGACGGCGGAACTGGTCAAGGCCGGCGCCCGGCTTGAGGGCGGAAGGCTCCAGCCCAGTTCGCACGGCGCGCGTGTCCACTACGCCAACGGAAAATTCACCGTGATCGATGGGCCCTTCGCCGAGACGAAGGAATTGATCGCCGGCTTTTGCATGATCGAGGCGAAATCGCGGGAGGAAGCCATCGCCTGGGCCCAGCGCATCCCTTTCCAGGATGGCGAGGTCGAGGTGCGCCCGCTCTTTGAGCTGACCGATTTCCCGGTCGATCCCGCCGAACAAGCCGACGGCTGGCGGGGCAAGGAAGAGGAGTTTCGCGCACGCGCCGCCGGCCCGCAGACCTGGAACGATCCGGTACATGGGCATCCTCAAGGCTGACAAGAATACCGAGGCGGGCGTCATGCCCGATGAGAAATTCTTGACGTCGATGGGTGCGTTCATGGAGGAAGGCATAAAGGCCGGCGTCTTCATCGCGGGCGAGGGCCTCCAGCCAAGCTCGAAGAGTGCGCGGATCCGATATTCCGGTAGCAAGCGCATGGTTACCGATGGGCCTTTCGCCGAAACCAAGGAGCTGATTGCCGGCTACGCGATCCTTCAGTTCACGTCGAAGGCCGAGGCCATCGAGTGGACCAAGCGCTTTGTTGAAGTTGACGCCCCTGGGCGACTTGGCGGCGAGAGTGAGTGCGAGATCCGCCCCTTCGTCGAGTTCGACGACTGCGCTCCGGAGGCGGTCGAACGGCTTGCCACGACGGCAGCGACGAAGTAGCAGAAATAACAAACCGCTCGGAGCCCTGAGCCTCCGAGCGGCAACTGTTCCGAGCGGAACTGCTTTGCCACCTCATTATTTCTTGCGGACGAGTTTGAGCCCGCAGCACATCTCTTTCGCGGGAGCGCCGTTTTCCCAGCCGATGCCGTTCACTTCGATGTGATCAGCATCGACGATGGCCAGCGTCGCTTCGTGCATGTGCTTATCCTTTTTCGCATCCAGGTTGGCACCGCCGACAAAGCGCCAGACGATCTGATTCGCCGGGGATTTTGGGTCGGCTTTCATGCGCGGCTGATTGCCGAGTACGCAGTAGTGCGTCATGATCAAATCCGCACCGTCCACCGTGTAAACGGAGACCATTTCCTGCGGTTGACCAGGAAAAAGCGTCTCGTGAACCACGCTGCCGCCAGCGGTCACTTTGATGACCGAAGCGACCTCATCAGTCGCTTTACCGTCTTTGTCGGTCAGCAGCCAGGTTCCCGCCAGCTTTTTCATCTTCTCCAGGGCCGCGTTCGTTGGTGGCGCCGGCAGCTTTGGCTGTGACGTGTCACCTCCCCGGCTTGCAAGCGAAACGGTCAGCATCAGGGCCGTCAACAGACCGCAGCCCAAGAATCGTCGCAGCATCGTAATCCCTCCTACCATGGTTCGGCATTGGCGAATCGTTGAGACAGTCTCAACAACACTTACTGGTCGAATGGCGACGAGCGAAATCGACAGATGTCGGAAAAAACTGTGATCTGGCCATGCCGAGAACAAGCGGCAAGGATGTCGGTGGTCTTCGTGCCTTCACTTCTTTTCCCTGGCGCTGCCTAAAGCTTAGGCGAGGGCCTGTCGGAAACCGGGCATTTGCCGGCGTGCCGAATGTACGGTTTCTGATTTTTAAACACTTACCGAGTTGTTATTTACGTACCAGAAGGACCGGCGTGACCTTGACCCGGTATGGATTTTGCTCGCATCTTGGCAATTTTCAAGCTGCCACCTTTTCACTGAAAAACCGCAACAAGGGAGCGACCACAATGTCTGACCCGGTGCACCACTCCGACGCCTGCCATCAGGAACATGCGGGGACCGAGAACAACGCGGAAATACAGGAAACCTTCCAGGAAAGCCGTCGCGAGTTCCTCAAAGGGACCCTGAGCGGCGGGGCTGTCACGTCGCTCGCGGCGCTGGCACCAGGCGTGCTGTCTGCCCAGGCGCCGGGAGCAGGTCAAGCCAAGCCGGGGCCGCGCCCAAATATCATTACGTGCCGGCGACAGACAGGACGGTCCACTGGGGCTATTTCAGCAAGTCGCTCAAGCCGGTCGTCGAGGTCGATTCCGGCGACTTCGTCACCATCGAGGTGCTGACCCATCATGCCAACGACGACTCCGAGCGCATGATCAAGGGCGACCCGGGGGCCGAGAGCGTCTTTTACTGGGACAAGAACCGCAAGGGCGTGGACCGCCGCGGTGCCGGTCCGATGAAACCGACGCTCTTCGGCCGCGGTGCCGGCGAGGGCCTGGGCGTCCACATCTGCACCGGGCCGGTCTTCGTGCGCGGGGCCGAGCCGGGCGACATCCTGGAAGTCCGCATCCTCGACGTCAAGCCGCGTCCCTGCGCCAACCCCGCTTATGCCGGCAAGACTTTCGGCAGCAACGCGGCCGCCTGGTGGGGGTTCCATTACAAGGACCTGCTGACCGACCCGAAGCCGCGCGAGGTCATCACCATCTACGAGATCGATACCGCCGGCGAAAAGAGCTGGGCTTCCGCCGTCTACAACTTCCGCTGGACGCCGCAGACCGATCCGTTCGGCGTCGTCCACAAGACCATCGACTACCCGGGCGTGCCGGTCGATCACAAGACCGTCGTGGAGAAGCACGGCATCCTGAAAAACGTCCGCATCCCGCTACGGCCGCACTTCGGCGTCATCGGCGTCGCGCCGAAGGAGGCGGAGATGGTCGATTCGATCCCGCCGGGCTATTTCGGCGGCAACATGGACAACTGGCGCGTCGGCAAGGGCGCCACCATGTACTATCCCGTGGCGGTGAATGGGGCGCTGTTCTCGGCCGGCGATTCGCACGCCTCGCAGGGCGATTCGGAGCTGTGCGGCACCGCCATCGAGTGCTCGCTGACGGGAACGTTCCAGCTAATCGTGCGCAAGCAAGCAACGCTGGCGGGCACGGCCCTGGAAGGGCTCGACTTCCCGCTGCTGGAGACGCAGGACGAATGGTGCATGCACGGCTTCAGCTTCGCCAACTACCTTGCGGAGCTGGGCAAGGAAGCGCAGAGCGAGATCTACAAGAAGTCGTCGATTGACCTGGCGCTGCGCGACGCCTTCCGCAAGATGCGCCGCTTCCTGATGACCACGCAGGGGCTGACCGAGGACGAGGCGATCTCGCTGATCTCGGTGGCGGTGGATTTTGGCGTGACCCAGGTGGTGGACGGCAACTGGGGCATTCACGCCATCATCAAGAAAAGCCTCTTCGCCGGAGATGTTGGGTGACGCTTCCGCGTGGCCGCGCCGCCAGCGCAAGGCGGCGGGCGGTGTTTCCAGGAGCCTACCGGGTCAGGCCAGGATGCATGACCTGACCCGGTAGCCATTTTTTCCTTTGCATGGTGCGGCAACCCCGTTAAGGTGGGTTTTTGGAAAACCCGGGCCTTTTTCGGGGGATGGAACCATTGTCATATGTGCGGACACAACATCGGGATATCGTTCACCGCATCGCGCACCTGGCATTGGCCTGGCAATTCTGCTGCTACTGTGCACGACAGGCTCCTTCCGTGCCGATGAGGCGCCACCGCCCATCATTGGGCTGACTGGTGTTGCCGCTGTTACCGTTACCCGTGACGGCAAAGTCTGGGTCGCCTCTCGCGGCGAGGGTGACGGCACCGGCGCCATCCTGGGTGTCACGAACGGCCGGAGCGTGCCGTTGGCAACGGGCCTCAAAGACCCACGGGCCCTTGTTTTCCATGGGCAATGGTTCTTCGTGGCGGAGCGGGACCAAGTCCTCAAGATCGACCGTGACGGCAAGGCTGAAGTTTTCGTCAATGCTGCCGCGTTTCCGGCCCCGCTCCAGTCGCTCGGCGCCCTGGTCGTGGATTCGCAAGGAGGGCCCAAGGGCGGCACCCTCTTTGTTTGCGATGCCGGCGACGGCAAGGGGCACGGCGGGGCCGTTTACCGCATTACCCAGGGCAAAGTCGTCAGTCTTCTGCTCGACAAGAACAAACTTGCCGGGCTGCACACGCCCACCGGCCTGGCAACGGACGGCGTCGGTTTTCTCTTGCTACTCGATGGCGGCTCCGGAGAGCTACATCGCATCAAAGTGGCTGACGGTTCGACCGAAAAGATAGCTCATGGCCTTGCCGGCTGCGCAGGATTGGCCTGGGACCCTTTCGGTCGGCTCTTCATTGGCGATCCCCAAGGAAGCAGGCTCCTGGTCGTGGCACGGCCCGGCGACAAGCCAGTGACCATGGTCGACAAGCTGGCGGTGGCGGCCGGCTTTTGCGTCAGTGCGACCGGGGACCAGGTCCTCATTCCCAACCCAAAGACTGGATCGCTGGCAACCGTGCCGGTGGTCCTTCCCGATCGCCACGTGGACATGCGTCCGTTGGCTATCGCAACGGAAGCGGCCTTTCCAAATCTACAGTGGAGCGGCTGGAAGGGAGAGACTGACGACGGCAAAGTCGATCAGTTGCGGCCTGTCCTTTTGACGCACGCCGGCGACGGCAGCAATCGTGTGTTCGTGGCCACCGAGCAGGGAGTCGTCCATTGTTTTCCCAATGATCGCCAGGCGGCCATGACGACTGTCTTCCTGGACATCAGCGACCGGGTCCGTTTCAACGAACGCAATTCGGATGCGGGCTTCCTGGGCCTGGTCTTCCACCCTCAATTCAAGAAAAACGGCGAGTTTTTCGTCTATTACACCACCAAGAATGCCGTGACCACCAACGTCCTGTCGCGCTTCAAAGTACGCCAGGACGACCCCCAGCGCGCCGACCCCGATTCGGAGGAAGAACTGCTGCGTTTCACCAAGGCGGAAATTTATCACAACGGCGGCACGCTTTGTTTTGGGCCGGACGGCTACCTTTATGTCGCGACCGGCGACGGCGGGCCGCAAGGCGACACCCGCGACAATGGCCAGAACCTGAACACGCTCCTCGCCAAGGTATTGCGCATCGATGTGAACCGGAAGGCCGACGGCAAGAACTATGGGATCCCCACGGACAATCCGTTTGTCGGGCGCCAGGACGCCCGCCCGGAGGTCTGGGCCTATGGCTTGCGCGTGATCTGGCGCATGGCGTTCGACCGCGCCACGGGAATGTTGTGGGCGGCGGACGTGGGCCAGGACCTTTATGAAGAGATCAACATCATCGAGCGCGGCGGCAACTATGGCTGGAATCGGCGCGAAGGGCTCCATCCCTTTGGCCCCAAGGGGAAAGGGGCCGGCAAAGAATTCATCGACCCAATTTGGGAGTATCGCCACGACCTGGGTACTTGCATCATTGGCGGCAGCGTCTATCGCGGCCCGCGCTTGCCGGAACTCCAGGGCTATTACGTCTACGCCGACTATACGACGTCACGCCTCTGGGCGCAGCGTTACGATGCCAAAAAGGGGCGAGTTGTCGAGAATCGCACGCTCACGGATCGCCGCAACGCCATCTGGTCGTTTGGCGAAGATGAGCAGGGCGAGGTCTATTTGCTCTGCCGCAGCGTCGATGGCCGTAGCGTGTTTCGCTTCGCGAAGGAGTGAGCCGGCACCCACGCTCATGGCTTCGTTGCCACGATCACGCCGCCTTCGTCGTGGGATCGACGTCTGGATATTTAATGCGCACGTGAAATAAAGCGATGAGCGATTTGCTGAGGCTTTCTTCGATCAGGTGGAGTTCGGTCAGCGTCAGGCCGCTTTCCTCGAACTGGCCGTCCAGGAGACGCTTCATCAGCAAGTCGTGCACGAGCTTGTTGAGGCTGCCGGGGTTGGCGTTGGCCAGCGAACGGCTGGTGCTTTCCACGGCATCGGCCAACATCAAGATGCCATTCTCACGGTTTTGCGGCTTGGGCCCCGGATAGCGGAAACAGGCCTCGAGATCCAGGTTGCCCGTCCCCTTGGATTCACGCTGGCGCATCGCTTCGCGGTAGAAATATTCGACCAGCGTGGTGCCGTGATGTTGAGCGATAAAATCGAGGATTGGCCCCGGCAGTCCGTATTCCTGGCCCAGGGCCATGCCGTCCTTGACGTGGCCGATAATCACCAGCGTGCTCAGCGCTGGTTCCAGCTCATCGTGGCGGTTCTCGCCGGTCTGGTTTTCGATGAAGTAGTGAGGCTTGAGCATTTTGCCGACGTCATGAAAATAACTGCCGACGCGCACGAGTAAGGGGTTGGCGCCGATTGCGTCGGCGGCCGCCTCCGCCAGCGTGGCGACGGTGATGCTGTGGGTGTAAGTGCCGGGGCGCGCTTGACGAGCTCTTGCAAGAGTGGGTGCGAGCCATCGGCCAGTTCGAGAAGACTGATGTCGGTGACCAGGTTGAAACAGCGTTCGACGAGCGGCAACATGCCGGTCAGCAAGAAGCCGGCGAGCGCGCTGCTTAAAAAGTTGCGAGCGGCGTCACTGAGCACCAGTTGCCAGGCCTGGCCGCTAAGAAGTCCCGTGGCCAGGGTCGTCGCCAGGTAGGCCAGCCCCGCTCCGCAGGCGACCTGGACCAGGTGCGTTCTGGTCCGCACATGGCGCAACAGTAAAATCACCGCGGCCAGGCCCCCCATTTGCACCAGCAAGTTTTCCACCTTGGCGCCCAGCACGACGGCCATGGCGAAAGACAGACTGAACGACATGAGCAGCGGCAAATTGCGGATTATAAGCGAGCGTCAGCACCATGGCGGTGATGGTCATGGGCAGAATAACGGCATGCCAGGGCGCCTGACTGAGGTACATGCCGGTGACGAGCGTCGCCAGCACCAGCACACAGACGCCGCAGATCATCGGCAGGCTCTGGCCCATGGCGATCTGAAAGCGGCTCACGTAAAGCACGACCAGGGTCGTTAACAGACTAAAAATCAAAAAGAGCGCGCAACCTCGTTTCCAGCGTTCCGGAGTGCCAAGGCTGTCTTGATAGGCTTCGTGTTCATATTCGAGCACTTCGATCTGGCGTTCGCTGATGCTTTGACCACACGGCACCAATATCACACCGTGCGGGTATTTTTCCAGGCTCGAACCGACCATTTCAAAATCAATGCGCGCCCGCAAATCATAGGGGTAGCTTTCGCCCGCACGAAACGGCAGCGGCGGGCCCCAATGCGCGGCGAGGATGGTGACGGCCAGCGCGGTCAGCCAGGCAACGGCCAGGCGCAGCAAAACCGCTGGCTGCCCTAGCCGTCGCAGCAACGGTTCCTCGTGGCGCGATGACCGGCGCCGGCCATCCCACTGGCCCAGGCGCAACGTCTTTTTTATTGGAAACATAGTTTGGTCATAAAGCGGTAGCAGGGCAGGCCGCGGACGCCGTCAAGCGGATGTGTGAAAAAAACCGGCGGGGCGCCGCGGCGCTGGCTACTTTCTGCGTGGCTTATCATCCTCATAAGCCGCCACGATTTTCTGAACCAACGGGTGCCGTACGATGTCGAGTTCCGTGAGATAAGCGATGGCGATGCTCTCCACGTTCGCCAGTCGCTGAATGGCATCGGTGAGGCCGCTGCGGGTCTCGCGCGGCAGATCGACCTGGGTGATGTCCCCGGTGACAATGATTTTGGAACCGTGCCCCATACGCGTCAAAAACATCTTCATCTGGGCGACGGTGGTATTTTGCCCTTCGTCGAGAATGATGACCGCGTTGTTAAGCGTGCGGCCGCGCATGTAGGCCAGCGGCGCGATTTCGATGATATCGTGCTCGAGATAACGCTTCACCTGCTCCGGTTCCATGATGTCGTTGAGCGCATCGAGCAAGGGCCGCAGGTAAGGATTGATCTTGGCGACGATGTCGCCCGGCAGAAACCCTAGCCGTTCCCCGGCTTCGACCGCGGGCCGAACCAGCACGATGCGCTTGACCACATTTTGCCGAAGCTGATTGACCGCCATACCCACCGCCAGATAGGTCTTGCCTGTCCCCGCCGGGCCGATGGCGAAGACTAAATCGTTGTCGCGCATCGACTGCACATAACGACCCTGGCCGTCGGTGCGCGGGCGAACATTGCGGTTGTTGGTATTGACCGCGAGATTTTGCGGCCCCTGGTGATCATCGTTTTGCTGCACCACGGCCAGGACGGTGCGGACATTTTCGGCCGTCAGGTTGCCTTGCCTTTGCAAGGTGATGCGCAATTGCTGAAACACGCGCTCGGCCTGATCGACCTGGGTCGGGGTGCCATCGAGGTGGACCTCGTCGCCGCGGGCGAGAATGCGGACGCCCAGCGTATCGCGAATGAGGCGCAGGAATTGATCGTGGCTGCCGAAGAGGAGCAAGGCCTCATCGGGATTTCTTAGCGTGAAGGTAGTCGACTGCTCGGTGCTGCTCATAGTTCGATCAACTCCCATCGTGGGCCAGCACTCCGCCAGGAGTGGGTTCCTGAGCCACAGTTCGGAAAAAAAGGGGTCAGACCCCCTCGGTACCCTGCAAAAGCGTTGAAAACTCTGTTCGCCTCAAGGGGTCTGACCCCTTTTTTTCCGAACGCCCTAAGGGTGCGCGAGGGCCGCGAGCCATACATAACCGATCGGGGCGGCGAAGAGAACGGCATCCACCACATCGAGCACGCCGCCAAAACCGGGTATGGCCGCGGAGGCATCTTTACTGCGGCAATCGCGCTTGACCAGGGACTCCGCCAGGTCGCCCAACATCCCTGCCAGGCCAAGCGATAGACCAAAGCCAACTTCATAAGCCAGGTTGCGCTCCAGCAAGGAGGCAGGCCCGCAGCGATCGATCGCGATGGCGGTAAGCGTACCGAACGTCAAGCCGCCGACTGCCCCTTCCCAGGTTTTCTTGGGGCTCAAGACCGGAGTCATCGGGTGGCGTCCGACCAGACGTCCGGTGCAATAGGCGCCAATGTCGCAGCATTTCGGCACGAAAATCAGCAGTGCCAAGGCGACACTGCCCTCGATGACCTGGTTCGCGGGATAAAGCCAGCGTACCTGCGCGAAAAAGCATGGCAGCCATCCCAGATAGGCCAAGCGCCCAGGCCGTGCGCGCCATTCGTTCGACCGAGCCGTCGGTCGATCCTCCATCCGACCGGGGCGCCTTGAATGTCGCCATCTCCCACAAAAACACCGCCAGCATCAAGGCGGCCAGGAGGCCGGCAAGCAACCGCCATGGCTCGGCGCCAATGGGCCCAGGCACATGCGCCAACCAGTTGCCGGCGCCCAGGAGCAGGACGCCTCCGTAAAGAACGGGGGTCTGCACCGGCCGACTGTTGCCCAACAGGCCAATCATCTCGCGGCAGGCCGCCAGGGACAGGCCCACGACAAACAGGAACAGGAAGGGAAACCAGGACAGCCACTGATCGCCAATCAGCATCCCGACCGCCAAAAGCACGAGGATGGTCCCCATCCACAGCCGGGTTTGCAGCATCGTGTTTCCCTGGCAGGGTGCCTCTTTCGCCTATTCCTTGAGGCCGCCAAAGCGGCGTTCGCGCCTGCTGAAATCACGCAGCGCTTCTTGCAGAACGCCGGCATCGAAATCCGGCCAGCACTTGGGAGTAACCCAGAGCTCGGCGTAAGCTATCTGCCAAAGTAAGAAGTTGCTAACACGCATCTCGCCGGCGGTGCGAATGAGCAAATCCGGGTCGGGCATGTTCGCTGTATAAAGCGCGTCGTTGATAAAGGTCTCGTCGATGTCCGCGGGGTTTAGCTTGCCGGCTTTCACCTGTTCCGCCAGGCTTTTCGCCACATCCACCATTTCGGTTCGGCCGCTGTAATTGATCGCCAGGCACAAAGTCGTGCCCGTGTTGCTGCTGCTCAGGCGGACATTTTCATCCATCTCCGTGAGCACCTCGGCGGGCAGGCCGTCGCGCCGGCCGATGGTGGTGAAGCGAATATTTTGCTCCATGATCTCGGCCCGCTCCACCAGCAGATATTCGTGCAGGAGCGCCATCAGAAAATCGAGCTCTGCTTGCGGCCGCTTCCAGTTCTCCGTGCTGAGACAAAAAAGGGTCAATTGCTCCAGCCCAAGGCGGCAACATTCCTCGATGGTGGCGCGCACGCTGATCACGCCGCGGCGATGGCCTTCCACTCGCGGTAGCCCGCGCTGCTGCGCCCAGCGACCGTTGCCGTCCATGATGACCGCGACGTGCCGCGGCAGCCGCGCCGGATCGAGGCCGGCAGCCGCCAGGCGCTGGAGCGTATCAGGTTTTTGCATCGACAGCGGCATCCGAATCCCTGGAACTCCAAGCTGCAAACAGCATTTCTACGAGCACAAAATCGTCTGGTCCCGGTCCGGCCCCACCGACACGATGGACACCGGCAAGCCAATGACCGCGCCCAGGCGATCGACATAGCGGCGCGCGGCGGCTGGAAGATCGGTGAGCTTGCGGGCCTGGCCGATATCGACGTTCCAGCCGGGCAGCGTTTCGTAAACGGGGCGGCATTTCTCCAGCAGGAAGCTGTCGCTGGGAAAATGATCGATCTTGTCGCCGTTTAACTCGTAATGCGTGCAAATTTTGAGCTCGTCGACCACACTCAAGACGTCGAGCAACATCACCGTCAGTTCATCGACGCCGCCAAGACTGGCCGTATAGCGCACTGCGACGGCATCGAACCAGCCGCACCGGCGCGGCCGGCCGGTCACGGTGCCAAACTCGCGCCCTTTTTGCCGGATGCGCTCGCCCAGGCCTGACGGTCCGTCATCCAGCTCTGTGGGAAACGGCCCCCGGCCCACGCGCGTCGTATAAGCTTTGACGACGCCGATAATCCTTGTCAAATTACTGCGCCGGCACACCGGAGCCGGACCAGATTCCGGCCGTGGAGCTATTGGAACTGGTCACGAAAGGATAAGTGCCATGATCGACATCCAGCAGGCTCCCTTGCGCTCCCTCAAAAAGCAGCCTCTTCTGCGCCCGCAGTGCCTGGTGCAACAGGTGCATGGTGTCGGCGATATGGGGCCGCATCTGCTCGGCGTAGCCCAGATACTCGTCGCACAAGAGATCAGCTTCAAAAAGCGTGGCGCCTGGCGAGAAAGCCTTCAGGAGTGTGTTTTTGCGCGGCACCAGCGTGCGCAGGCGCTGGCGCAGATGGTCCGGATGCAGCAGTTCGCCCACGCGAATACCATTGGAGCGATTGACCTTATCCTGATAGCAGGGGCCGATGCCGCGGCCGGTCGTGCCAATTGTCTGACCGGAGTCACGTTCGCTCAGCCGCTCTTCCTCGACATGGTAGGGGAAGATCACGTGGGCATGGTCGCTGAGGACCAGGTTGGTGCCGATGGCAACGCCGGCGGTGCGCAACGATTTCACTTCTTCGAGGAAGCGCACGGGGTTGACGACCACTCCGTTACCGATCACCGCCCGTAGGTGGGGGCTGAGCACACCGGTCGGCAGCAAGGAGAGCTTATAGGTCTTGCCGTCGCGCACGACGGTGTGCCCGGCATTGGCGCCGCCGTTGTAGCGAACCACAAAATCGTGGTCACGGCTGAGGAGGTCGACGATTTTGCCCTTAGCCTCGTCGCCCCACTGGAGGCCGACGACACAGGTGCAGGCCATGGAGGATCCTGTAAAGACCAAAAAAAACGCCCGCGCCGTTTGCAGGCTTCGGGCCGCCAGGTTGCAACGCAACGTTGTCCGGGAGTTAGAGTAGCGGCGAGCAGGGCACATCGTCAAGGGCACCTTGCAAGTAGTCAAGGACGG
Source organism: uncultured Planctomycetota bacterium (assembly GCA_963848825.1). GTDB lineage: Bacteria > Planctomycetota > Planctomycetia > Gemmatales > Gemmataceae > CAVVSQ01. Next base: position 67,725 of record CAWKFA010000015.1, read on the forward strand.
GAGTGCACGAGCCGGTTTGCAAGTCCAGGTCGGTTGCTGCCGGACCCATGGCCCCAGCGGCGGCTAAAGCCCCCACGCGTTTCCCAGGATCACCCTATTCGCCGGCTTTCTTTATTTGCTGATTGACCTCGTTTGCGCCGTTTCCTTATGATGTAGACTCATTCCCCATGTTTGGAGTCCCACCATGCCTTCTCGGCTTCTCCTGGTTTCGCTCTTTTTCCTGAATTTCCTCATTGTTTCACCCTGTTTTGGCCAGGAAGAAGAGGTCCTTGGCAAGAAGCGGGCGGAATGGCTGACGATCCTGAAAGACCATAAAGAGACCAAATTTCGCCGCGCCGCCGTGATCGCTCTCGAAGTGATGGGCCCGCGCATTCGCGGTGTGCTCGATGGGCTCTATGAAGCGATCGAGAAAGATAGCGATGCGGAAGTTCGCCGCGAGATTGCCCTGGCGCTTGGCGCATGGGAAAGGACGCGAAGGGGGCAGCCGGGGTGCTGGGCGAAGTGCTCAAACGCGACAAGGCCGACCTCGTGCGCGAAGCAGCCGCGGTCTCCCTGGCGGGACGACTTAACGACGAGGCGTATACGCAGGTGTTCACGCTCGCGGAAGCCATGAAAGACCCTCATGCCGGCACACGTTCGGCGGCCGCGGAGGCCCTCAAAAACATGGGGGAGAAGGCCAAGCCTGTCCTGGCGCAAATGAATGCCGTCGCCCAGGATCCGAAGGCTGATCGCTTCCCGCGTCTTTTTGCGATCCAAACGATAAGCCGTTGGGGCGACGACGGCTCGCTCAAGGCGCTCGTCGCCATTGTCGAGGACAAGGCAACACCGCTCGCGATACGTCAGGAGGCCGTGGACGGCATCGGCCGCATGGGGGACAAGGGGGCGCCAGCTGTCGCCATCCTGGCAACTTGTCTCGGCGAAAAGGAGGTGGAACTGCGCCGGGCGGCCGCCCAGGCACTTGGGCAAGTCGGTTACAAGGCGCAAGAAGCCTGGCCCGCGATTAAAATGGCCTACGCGGACATGGACAATGGCGTACGCAACCAGGTGATTCGGCTCGCCGGCTCCGTTGGGAAGGTACAGAAGGAAGCCATCCTCCTGCTCGCGCAGGCCGCGGAGAAGGACGCTAATCTTGAGAACCGCCTGGCGGCCTTGCAAGAACTGGGCAGGCTCGAAGACAGCGCCCTGGACGCCATGCCGCTGCTGACAAGGCTGGCGGCGGAAGACGTGCGTGCCGCGGTTCGCGAGGCGGCGCGTGCGGCGGTGAAGCGCATCAAGGAAGCCCCCTGAAAGGGCATCAAAGTCCTGCTTGGCTTTTGACGACCGTCGCAGCCACACGTTCGTTTCTCTCGCCTGCTTCGTCTTAAGGATGGACTCCATTTCACCCGAGGGCCAGGACCATGAACCGAATCAGTTGGTTACTGAGTGCCGCGGTGGTGATGTTGGCTTGCGGTGCGGGCCACGGCCAGGACACCGACAAGGCCAAAGTCCTGGCGCTCAGCCGGCTGATCGACGAGGTTATTGCCACCAAGCAGCACGAAGCGGGCATCTTGCCCGCGCCGCGGACAGATGATTCCACTTACTTTCGCCGGCTCAACCTGGACCTGGTGGGCCGGATTCCCACGCTGAACGATCATCGCGACTTTCTGGACAATCCCGATCCCGACAAACGCTGGGAGTGGGTCGAACGTTTTTTAGCCGCCGATACTTACGCGCGGCATTTCGCCAGCACCTGGCGGTTGCATATTCTGGGCAGCAATCTGTCCCCGGAAGTCGCCGGCCTCGCTCCCAGCTTCGAAGGGTGGCTTCAGGAGCGGCTCAAGAACAACACACCGTATAATCGGCTCGTTCACGAGATCCTGACGAGCGGCGGCACCACTCAGCCGATGCCATTGCGGGCCGGCGGCATGGCTGCCGGCGCCGGTGCCTTCTATGCCGTCAATGAGAACAAACCGGAGAATCTCGCCTCGGCCACCACGCGTACGTTCTTGGGCGTCAAGCTAGAGTGCGCCCAGTGTCATGCCCACCCTTTCGCGCAGTGGACACGCGAGGAATTTTGGGAGTTCGCCGCCTTCTTTGCCGGCTCCTCGCCAAATATGCGCATACCCGCCAGCCCCGCGGCTGTTAGCATGGCAACGGCGCGCACGATCAAGATCCCCGGCACCGACAAGGTGGTGAAGGCACGCTTCCTGAATGGCGCCGAACCCGTGTGGCAGAAAAATGCCTCGGCGCCCGTCGTACTCGCGGACTGGGTCACGGCTGCGGAAAATCCCTTTTTCGCCCGGGCGGCGGTCGATCACGTCTGGAGCTACTTCTTCGGAGTGAGCCTTCTCGAACCCCTTATGGAGCCCAGCGACGACAGCCCCATCACTTATCCTGCTTTACTCGATGAACTGGCCCGCCAATTTGTCGAGGCGAACTTCGATCTCAAGTTTCTCATTCGGGCTATTGTCCACACGGAAGCCTACCAGCGTGCCAGCACCGGTGTCAGCCGCGCCACGAAGGAGGATTATAATTTGTTTGCCAGGATGCCGGTGCGAGGCCTCAGCCCTGAACAGCTTTTCGATAGCATCGCGGAGGCCACGCATTACGAACAAACAAGCCTGGTTTATCCCGTCAATCCAGGAAACAACTTTTCGCCCCGCTCGCCGCGTGCCCAGTTCCTGGGCAAATTCACCACGCAGGACCGTCGCCACGAAACGCAAACCTCGATTCTCCAGGCTCTCTTCCTGATGAACGGCAGTTTTCTCGGCGAGCGCACCAGGCCGGAAAACAATGTTTCCCTGGCCACGTTGCTCAACTCCATCGACACGTCCACAGGCCAGCCGCTGCCGACCGCCAGGCGCATTGAATCACTGTACATCTGGGTGCTGGCCCGGTTGCCGCGACCGGAAGAAACGGAACGGCTAGTCCGCTTCGTCGATAGCGGCGGCGCCGTGCGCGACCCTCGTCTGGCGATGGCCGACATCTATTGGGCGCTGCTCAATAGTGCTGAGTTCATGCTGAATCATTAGCGTGGGCGGACTTGGACGCGTTCAAAGGCACATCCGACGTTGTCAGTGCGTGGGGTGATGGTGGTCGTACAGGCCGCGGTCGCCGCCAAAGGTATCGCGAAGCATTTCGCCGTTGATAATTTCGCGGGGCGTACCCTCGCACTGCAGGTTCCCATCTTTAAGGCACAGAACGTGGTGCGCGTGCTTGCTCACGACGGATAGGTCGTGCGACACGAGGAGGATGGTAATGCCGCGTTCCTGATTTAGCCGGCCGATAAGCTCGTAGAACTTTTCCTGGTCCTGAAAGTCAATGCCTGCCGCGGGTTCGTCCAGCAGTAACAACTCCGGGTTGGGCTCCAGGGCCAGCGCCAGCAGCACGCGCTGCAGTTCGCCACCCGAGATTCTCTCGGCGGGCCGGTCCAACAGATTGACATTGGCGCCCACGCGCGTGCAGCATCGCGTTCATTTCATCGCGAAGTCCCTTGCGGATGCCGAAAAAAATCGGCCGCCGCTGCATGGCCAGCCCGAGTAAATCGCGCACGGTAAGCGGCATGTTGGCATCGACACGCAGCTTTTGCGGGACATAGCCCACATGACTCGGGTTCGGGTGCGTATGATCGTGGCCGCAATGAAAGGCAATCTGCCCGGTGTAGGGGACTTCCTTGAGCACGGCGCGGAGCAGCGTGGTTTTCCCCGAGCCATTGAGACCGATAAGGGCCGAGATTTTGCCATGCGCCAGCTGCGCCAAAGCCCCGGAGAATAAGGTTGCCGCCCAGGCTCACCCGTAAATCACGAATGGAAATCAGCGGCGTCATGGCAGCGCCTTTACCAGGTTGTCGATGTTTTCCTTCATGCGCGTCATATAGAACGCCGGGTCGGGATTGGCGTTTTTGTCCGCGGTCGGGGCGGTTTCGAGAGGATCGATCTCCACCAGTTCCACCGTCACGCCCATCTTGCCGAGTTGACTTTTGAGCGCCTCGGCCGGGCCCCTGGAGTATTGCGGTTCCACGGCAATCATGCGCACGTCATTTTCCTTGCATATCTTGACCAGTGCGGCGATGGTTTTGGAATCCCCTTCGACGCCCGGCCGCGGTTGAATATTGCCGACAACCTTGAGACCAAAAGCGTCCGCGAAATATTGGAGGGAATCGTGCGTGGCCACGATGTTGCGGTTCTTTTTGGACGCCAGGGCGATTTTGCCCTGCTCCAGAAGCGCATCGAGGTCCTTGTTGTACTTGCTCGCGCGCGCTCGTAGTTCGTTTTGTTGGCGGGGTCGAGCGTGCTCAGGCGCCTGGCAATCGCCACTACCATTTCCTTGGCCTGGGGCGGGCCTAACCACACGTGCGGGTCGTGTTCCCCATGTTTGTGGTCATGCCCCTCATGCTTGACGGCAGTGTCGGCCCCCATTTTCTTGAGTTGGTCTTCTGGAATGGCTTCCGCGACCTCGAATACGCTGCCTTTGCTTTTTCCTCTTGAAACACGGTCGATGATGACCTTGACCCACTCATCCAGTTCAAGGCCATTAATCAAAACCAGGTCTGCTTTTTTGACCATCTCGACTTCGTTGGCCTGCCAATGGAAGTCGTGCGGGCCCTGGGCCGTGAGCAGACAGCGTACATCGACATCATCCTGGGCCACATTCTTGGTGAAGCAATACAAGGGGGGAAAGGAAACCAGGACGCGTTTTTTCCCGGTGTCCGGCCAGGCGTCGTCCGCTTTACGACAACCTGAAAAAAACAAACCCGGAAAAAACAGAAAGGATATGGCAAATACCAAAGCGACTCTGCGAGCCATGTTACCACCGCTTTGAAAAAGGATTACTTTGTCATACCGGTGGATTGTAAGCCCCTCTGACCGTCGAAGCAAGAGGGTATTTATGTCAATATCCCTGATCCAGATCGACGTTTGCCTCTAATTCCTGGCTTGCTTGCCAGTTACGCAGATTGCGCGTAAACCGTTGTGCGGCCAGACCGGAGTTATTGACCGTTTCGCCGCTAAAATGGGGGCTGACCAGGACGTTTGGCATCGACCAAAAAGGGTGGTCGGCAGGCAGCGGCTCCACGGTGAAAACATCCAGTCCCGCGGCCGCGATTTTGCCGGACTGAAGAGCTGCCACCAGGGCCGCTTCCTGAGCAACGGGGCCGCGTGAAACGTTAATGAAAATCGCACCCTGTTTGATGGCCGCGAACTCCGCCGGACCCAGAATCCCGTCGGTCCCCTGCACGAAGGGCGCGGCAACGGCGACGTGATCAGCCTCGGCGAGCATGACCCTGGTTTCGCCCGGACCGTAGATCTGATCGACGTGCGGCGTTGGACTGAGGTCGGCGGCGACTGCCGAGTATACGCATGCCGAAGGCGCGGGCCAGCCGTGCGATGTTCCTGCCGATGTCTCCCAGGCCCACGATCCCCAGGGTCTTGCCATGCAAATCACGCATCGTGTTTGCCACAGTCCGGTCCCATATCCTCTGGCGCTGATTGTCGTGCGCGACGTTCAAGTTGCGGCTCAGAAACAGCAACATGCCCAGGGCATGTTCCGCGATGGTCGGGCCATAAAGCCCCGCCAGGTTCGTTACGCGAATAGCTTTGGCCCTGGCCACCGGACACAAAGGCCAGGGTACCCCCGCCGAAACCAACTGAATCCAGCGCAGTCGCCGGCACCCTGCAAAAGGGACACATCCGGCAAACCATAGGTAATGACTGCCTCGCCGAGGCGCTGCCTACAAATCTCCGGGTCGCGTGCGTCAACGAACTCAAACTGTGGAAAGTCGTTGACCCAGCGAGCCAGTTCGCCATCGGGCAGCCAGTACAGGACCAGGACCAGTGTCTTGCTCACGTTTTTTAAACTCCGAACGAGCTTAGCGCGGCAGCGCCACTTTCAATTTGTCCGCCAGTTGCGTCAGTTGTCCCCACGTGCCGTCGTCCAGCGTGATTCCAGACTGGAGACGTTTCGCTTTTTCGCGGCGTTCCGGGTCGCCCGGCAGCATGATGTCGCCAGCGCCTTCCGCCTTGGGACATTGACGCACATTCTCCGCGAGCAGGCTAACTTCTTGCAGGAAGTGCTCGCTCCCCGCGAATTGAGTTATGTCCAGAACGATAAACAGGACGGCATTGGCGGACATGTTTGGCGCCCGGGTGTGCTGCACTGCGCCGGACAGGCCTCCGGTAAACATGTCGAGGAGCATGCTGATGCCGAATCCCTTATAGGCATGAGCGCCGCCGAGCGGAAGAATGGTTCCTGGCGGATCGCGGTAAAGAACGCCCGGATCGTTGGTCGGTTTGCCTTGATTGTCCAACAGCCAGCCGTCGGGTGCTTTTTGGCCCTTGTTGAAGAGCACCCGGACCTTGCCTTCCGCGACCACGCTGGTGCCGATATCCAGAATGACAGGATCGCCCTTGGTCGGCGCCCCCAGGCACAGTGGGTTGGTGGCCAAACGTCCCGCGGTGCCGCCCGGCGGCGCCACGGCCCGCCCGTAGCCATGGTTGTTTACCGAGGCGATGAGGGCCATGCCACGCGCCGCCGCGACCTCCGCGTATTCGCCCAGCCGTCCGATATGCCCGCAATGTTTCAAGGTGCCCGCGGCCAGCCCAAGCGCTTCGGCGCGGGGAATGAGTCGCTCGAGGAGACGGTGCGCCTGCACCTGGCCAAGCCCCATGCCCCCGTCGGCCACCAGCACCGCTGCCGTCTCCTTCACCACGGTAAAGGCCGCCCCGGCCTTCAAGCGACCCACGCGCAGCGCCTCCACGTATTGCGCCACACGAATGATCCCATGCGAATCGTGGCCGCACAGGTTGGCATCCACCAGGCTGGAAGCCACGCGTTGCGCCTCCTCCCTGGAAACGCCAGCCGCGACAAACAAAGACTCGGCAAAGGAAATCCATACATCAGCAGAATACGTTGGCACGACGCCGTCCTCGTTAAGTGTTTGCGCGGCCCCGGCATACGCGACGCGGCCATCGTAAAGCATCACCTTATTCCTGACATGTCCCGTTGGGGAGGGAAAGGCATGACATTTCTCGTCACCGTTGACAAACGCCCCAACACTTTTGGACTGGATGAGCGGGTCTGGGTGCTCAGCGACGGCCAAGACAGCTCTATCGAGGTCGCGCCGGCCCTGGGCTTCAATGCCTATCGCTGGCACGTGCCCCAGGGGGAACTTCTTTATGCCGATCCCCGGTATTTCGAGGAAAATAAACCCACGCGCAGCGGTTTTCCCATACTATTTCCGTTTCCCAACCGCATCCGCGCTGGCCGCTTTGTTTGGGCCGGTACGGAATACAACCTCCCCACCAATGATCCGTCAGGAAGAAACGCCATTCACGGCTTCGCTTGCCGCAAGCCATGGCGGGTGATCGGTGCCGGCAACGACGATCGCGGGGCCTGGGTGACCGGCGAGTTCCTGGGTTCGCGCGATGCGCCCGAGTCCCTGAAGCTTTGGCCCGCGGATTACTGTCTCCAGGTCACCTATCGCCTTGAAGAAAATCGCCTGCAAATAGATGCGCGCGTCACCAATCCGGACAAGAGGGACCTACCCTTCGGCCTCGGCTACCACCCGTACTTCGCCCTGGCGCTCATGGGCGGCGCCGACGCACGTGTGACGGTGGCTGCCAATAAAAACTGGGAGCTGGCGGAAAGTTTACCCACGGGCCGGTTGCTTCCGGTCGATTCCCAGCGCGATTTACGCACCGGCCGCCGCTACGCCGACTTGCAGTTGGACGACGTGTATACGGACATCGCCGCACCGAAACAAAATGAGCCTGACTCTTACGGGCATGATTGCGGGCGCGGGGCACGGCCTGGAAATGCGCGTCTCCGCTGGTTTTCGAGAGATCGTGGGATTCACGCCGCCCCACCGCCAGGCCATCTGCCTTGAGCCTTATACCTGCACTACCGATGCCATCAACCTGGAAGCGCCCGGCTGCGACGCCGGCTGGCGGGTTTTGCGCTCCGGGGAGTGCTGGGAAGGTCGTGTGGAGCTAACCTTCCGGAGCAATTTCGCGGCTTCCCCCATATAATGATTGTTGGTCGTTGTCTTTTCCTTCATTGAGCCTTCCGCACATGCCACGTTTCAAGCCCGTCGATAAGCGCCGCCTGTTCCCCGAACTGGCCGCGATTCTGGCCAATAAACTAAAGCCCCCTTTTGGCGTCCTGCTTGGCTCCCCCAGCGAGGTGGCCGAGTTGGCGGGCGAATTGCCAACCTCGGACGTTACCTGTTATCAAATGGACCTTTTCCAGGCCGACAGGCTGCGCACCACCCTGAAGGAGAGCGGCAACTTTGGCGAGGTGGTGACGGCGCCCGACCTTTGGGACCTGCCTGCCCCGGTGCAAACCCTCATCTATCCGGTGCCGCTCGGCGGCGAACGTGGCCTAAAACTGGACATGATCGAGCAAGGTTTTCACGCCTTGAAGCCGGGAGGTACGTTTGCCGCGCTGTCTCCTTACGAGAAAGAGGAATTCTTTCCGCAGGCACTCAAAAAAGTATTCGGCAAGGTCCACCGGCCCATGGCGGGCAAAAACGCTGTTTTGTGGTGTCAGCGTGAGGGTGACAAACCCAGGCGGCGCCACCAAATGACGTTTCACGTCCGCGCCTCCAAAGAGCTGTCCCTTGAGTTTACGTCGCGGCCGGGTACTTTTTCCTACGGCCGCTTCGACGACGGTGCCCGCGCGCTCGTGGAAACCATGGAGGCCAAGCCAGGGGAACGCGTTCTGGACCTTGGCTGTGGCTGTGGCACCAACGGCATCCTGGCATCGCTAAGTACCGGGCCGACCGGTTTCACGACGTTCGTGGATAGTAACTTGCGTGCCGTGGCCCTGGCGGAACAAAACGCGAAAAAGCTCGCCGCTGGCCCGTTTGAGACGATCGCGTCTTTTGATCTGCGCGAGCTGCGTTCCAACTCCTACGATGTTGTGCTGGCGAACCCGCCCTATTACGCCCAACTGGCCGTCGTGCGCCTGTTCATCGAACAGGGCAAGCGCTGTCTCAAGCGGGGCGGCCGCTTCTACCTGGTGACGCGACAAGTCGATCATGTTTACGAAATCATGGAAGAATTCTTTGGCCCCGTTCAAGGTGAAGCACGCCGAGGCTATGTCGTCTTTCCCGGAACGCTTTAGCGCGGAGCAGCGCCGATGGTTGGCGACCAGGCCGAGGAGTTGAACCGCGCGGGTATCGCTCTGGCCCAACAAGGCAAGTTCGACGAAGCCACCGGATACTTTCGCCAGGCCCTCATTCTTCAGCCGAATTTTGCCCGGGCACATTACAACCTGGGCGTGGCGCTACAAAGCCAGGCAAAAACGGCCGAGGCCAGCGCCTGCTACCGCCGCGCCATTGCCATCCAGCCTGATTATGCCGACGCGCATGCCAACCTGGGCACGGCCCTGAGTATTCAAGGGCACCTCGGCGAAGCGTGTGCGTGTTTCGAACAGGCACTTACCCTCAACCCCAATGACGGCGCGATTGCCGCGAACCTGGGGTCCGCTCTGCAAGGACAGGGCAAGCTGGTCGAGGCTGTGGCACGTTACCAGCTTGCCGTTCAGCTTGGGGTAGATTCCGTTCCCCTCTACAAAAATCTGGCGCAGCCCTGACTGCCCTGGGGCAACACGCCGAAGCGCGTGCCTGCTTTTTACACGTTGTGCGGCAATGTCCGGACGATGCGGCAGCCCACAATGACCTCGGCCTCGCCCTGGAAAGAGACGGGCAATCTCGATGAAGCCCTGACCTCTTTTCGACGCGCCTTGCAAATTGATCCCTGTTTAGCCGCCGCGGAAAACAACCTGGCTTGCGTTCTGCACGGTCAAGGAAATATCGACGATGCACTGGCCGGCTACCGGCGTGCCCTGGCCCTGGCGCCTGGCTTTGCCGAGGTCTATAGCAATCTGGCCACGGCCTTGCTCAGTCAGGGCCAACCTCTTGAAGCCGTCGCCTGTTGCCGAAAGGCACTCCACCTTCAGCCCGACCTGGCCCGGGCACAGAGCAATTTGCTTTATATGCTCTGGTTTTGCCCCGGCCTGGACGCGCGTGCAATTTACGAAGAACATCGCCGCTGGAACGAGACACAAGTCGGCCATCTACCTTGCGCACCTCACGCGAACGACGCCGCGCCCGACCGCCGCCTGCGCATTGGCTATATCTCGCCCGACTTTCGCGACCACGTTGTCGGGCGCAATATCTTGCCCCTGTTGCGCCATCATGACCATGAGCACTTCCACATTACCCTCTATGCGCACTCACCCCGGCCCGACCAGTCGGCCGTGCCCTTTCAACAATGCGCGGATCGCTGGCGCGATATTACGCGCCTGCCGGATGCCAAAGTCGCCGAAACCATTCGCCAGGACGAGATCGATGTGCTCGTTGACCTTGCCCTGCACATGGACGGCAATCGGCTTGCTATCTTCGCACGCAGGCCGGCACCGGTGCAGGTCACCTTCGCCGGTTACCCAGGAACCACCGGTCTTGGAGCCATCAATTATCGGCTCACCGATCCCTGGCTCGATCCGACCGGGCTATTCGAGGGCTGCTACTCGGAAGAATCCATCCGCCTGCCGCATAGCTTCTGGTGCTACGACGCCGGCACGGCAGATCCGCCGCCGACGGTGCTGCCCGCACTTGAAAATGGTTACATCACCTTTGGCTGTCTGAACAACACCAGCAAACTTAACGAAGAAACGCTCCACCTTTGGGCGCGCGTGCTGCGGGCGGTTGACCAATCACGCCTCTTGTTACTGGCCCGTTCTGCTGGTTTTCGCCGGCAAACACGGGATACGTTCGGCCGGCTTGGCATTGCCGCCGAGCGCATCGAATTCGCCCTTCCCGGGCCACGGCCAGAATATCTGGTGCTCTATCAACGGATCGATATCGGCCTGGACACTATTCCCTATAATGGCCACACCACCAGCCTGGATTCGCTGTGGATGGGTGTGCCCGTCATTAGTCTCGCTGGTCAGACCGTGGTCGGGCGCGCCGGAGTCAGCCAGTTGACCAACGTGGGGCTGCCCGAATTGATCGCCGGCACCGAAGATGAATTCGTGCAAATAGCGGTCAACATGACGAAGAATTTGGTGATGCTCGCGGATCTCCGCGGCAGCTTGCGGACGCGCATGACTCAGTCCCCGATCATGAATGCAGCGCACTTCGCGGCCGCCATCGAGGCTGCCTATCGCGCCATGTGGCACCGCTGGTGTGCCGGAAAGGGAGAAAGATGACGGTCACTGCCGACGAACTGATCGCGCTCCTGCAGCTTGCGCCCCATCCGAAGGAAGGGGGCTACTTCCGCGAAACCTACCGTGCCGGCGAAAGGATAAGCGTTGCCGGCTTGCCGGAGCGTTACGGCTCGCCACGTAGTCATGGCACCGCCATCTATTACCTTCTCAAACCGGGGAGCTTTTCCGAATTACACCGCCTCAAGAGTGACGAAGTCTTTCATTTTTACCTGGGCGACCCGGTTCGCATGTTACAACTTGGCCCGGCGGGACAGGCGCGGAGCATGGTGCTCGGCCCGGACCTGCTGGCGGGACAACAGGTGCAGGTGGTGGCGCCGCGCGATGTCTGGCAAGGCAGCATTCTCGAGCCCGGCGGCCGCTTCGCTCTGCTCGGTTGCACGGTGGCGCCAGGGTTTGATTACGCGGATTATGAAAGCGGCCAGCGCACGGAATTACTGGCGCAATATCCTCAATTCACGGACCTTATCGCGCGATTGACGACTTAATGTTTTGTCCCTCTAATAGCGTCCATGGCGTGACGCGCAAACAAACTCAGCTTTTTAAGGATGTCAGAGCATGGGACACGGACCAGAAGAACATATGGAACATGCGGAACACGCGCAGCACGCCGCCCATAATCCCTTTGATCGGGCCGTGACCGTTTCCATCGCCATCGTGGCGGCGGTCCTTGCCGCCGTGAGCGTTGGAGGACACAAGGCACACACCGAGACCTTGCGTCTGCAAGGCGAGGTCCTCAAGTACCAAACGCTGATCGGGATTTCTCGTACGGATATGGCGGATCAATATGCCTTTTACCAGGCGAAGAACAATCGCAAGGTGATGTACGAGGCTTTTCTTGATTTTCTCAGCGTCTTGCCCCTCAAGGAGGGCTCGGAGAAGGCCAATGACAAGATCACCAAGCGCTGGAAAGATGCCAATGAAAAGTACAAGAAAGAGTTGCCGGAAATGCTGGTCGAGGCCAAGAAATTCGCCGAAAAGTCCAAGGATTATGAGAAGGAAGCCGCCAGCCTGCGCATCGAGAGCCACCGCGAACACGTCCGTGCCGATCGGTATGACCTTGCTGATATCGGCTTGCAGCTCGGTGTCGTGCTCTGTTCGCTGGCCATCTTGACCAAGAGCAGAAGTTTTTGGGGCCTGGGTGTTTTGTGTGCGCTCGCCGGTGCTGTCGTGGCGCTGTCCGGCTACCTCGAATGGTTTCCGGAACATCACGAGGAGCACAAGGCTCCGGAGGCACCCCACCATTCACGCCTGTACGTGCCCTACGAGCGCACCGCGAATTGGCGCAAGAATTTCAGCGCGGAGGGCAATATCGGAATGGCACCGAATTTCCTTTCCGGAAAGATACCGTCGGACGCGGATTGCAGCTCGTCAACCGCGTAAAAAGCGCCGGGGTGGTGAGCGTCGATCAAGTCGAACACCAGGTCCAGTTGACGGCGTTTGACCACGGTCATCAAGATTTGCACCGGGCCACTGGCGCCGCGCCCTTCCATGGCGGTAACGCCAAAATGGGCTGCGCAGCTGATCCATCAAGGTTGCGGCCGGCCGGCTCGTGATGATGCGCACGCTCGCCATGCCGAGCGCCAGTTTCTTTTCGATGACGATGCCCAGAAAATTGCCCAGTGTGAACCCCAGGGCGAAGGCCAGAAAGCAGGCGCCGCTATCGAGATTTTTCATCACCTGGCTAATGGCGAACAGCCAGATAAGCACCTCGAAAAAACCAAGCAGGGGCGCCAGCACTCTGTTGCCACGGGCCACAAAGATAATTCGTAGCGTTCCCAGGGTTACAACACACATCTCGGCCAAGAAAATCGTCAGAACAAGCTCCAGCACCGCAAACCTCCAGACAGTTCCTTTTTGCCCGCGCTGCCGATATCGCCACGCCATGACTAAATGGTGCGTGGCGACTCGTGCAACCCCGGCAATACTTGGTAGGCCAACCGTGATAGCCCCGCGGCAAAAGTCTGTCAACCCTGTTCCGCAGCCAAAAATACAATTAGTTGTCTGGACAATTATTGTTCAGCCTTGTATTCTGCACAGCAAAGGAGCTTCCCATGTCCACTCCCGAAAGCACCGACGTCGTCGTTATCGGCGGCGGCCCGGCCGGTAGCACGGTCTCCACACTATTAGCTCAGCACGGCCTGAAGGTTAACCTCTATGAACGGGATGTTTTTCCCCGCTTTCACATTGGCGAATCGCTTATCCCGGAAACGTATTGGGTGTTTCAGCGCCTCAAGATGCTGGACAAGATGAAGGCCAGCGCCTTCGTCAAGAAATATAGCGTCCAGTTCGTCAGCGCCAGCGGCAAGTTATCCGCCCCGTTTCATTTCTGGGACAACAAGCCGCATGAATGCTCCCAGACCTGGCAAGTCATTCGCAGCGAATTCGACATGATGATGCTGGCCAACGCGCGCGAACAGGGCGTTGACTGTCCACCAGCCGTCACGCGTGCTCGACGTCCTGTTCGACGACGACCGCGCTACCGGTGTGCATTGTGCAGAATAACGACGGCACGCATCAGGAAGTGCGTGCGCGGGTGGTCGTCGATGCCAGCGGCCAGAGTATGATGCTGCCAACCGCTTCAAGCTGCGACCTGGGACCCCGTGCTCAACAAGGGCGCCATCTGGACCTACTGGGAAGGCGCCTACCGCGACACGGGCAAGGATGGGGGCGCCACGCTGGTCGTGCAAACGCCCAACAAGCAGGGTTGGTGGTGGTACATTCCGCAGCACGACAACACCATCAGCGTCGGCGTCGTCGCGCCGTTCGATAATCTCTTCAAGGGACGCGGCAGCCACGAACAGGTTTACCAGGAAGAAGTCGAAGCCTGTCCCGCGATCAAGGAACGTATCAGCAGCGGCCGCCGCGCGGCCGGGTATTTTGCCACCAAAGATTATTCCTATCGTTGCACCCAGGCTGCCGGCGACGGCTGGGTATTGATCGGCGACGCCTTCGGCTTTCTCGATCCGCTTTATTCCTCCGGCGTGCTGCTGGCGCTGAAGTCGGGCGAACTGGCGGCCGATGCCATCGCCGACGGCCTGGCACGCGGCGACGTCTCGGCGGCGCAGCTGGGCCGCTGGGGACCCATGTTCAACAAGGGCGTGGACCGCATGCGCCGGCTGGTCTGCGAATACTACGACGGCTTCAGCTTCGGCAATTTCGTGAAAACCTTCCCGCACCTGAAAGGTCTCGTCACCGACCTCCTGATCGGCGACTTGTTCAATGATCGCGTGGACGCCGTCTGGGGGCCGATGGAGTCCTTGTATCCGCCGGACAAAAAGCCCATTCCCGCCTGGTCTGACGCCCCGTCCACGGCGAACGTGCAAGACAAAGCCACCGCCTTGTATTTGCCGGAAGATGTCAGACATTGACATGGGCGGGCTTGGGTTGCCGGGGCCTGGCACCGCCGTGCCCGCGCCCCGCCGGTCACGTTTTTTGACCGCATAATCTTGGTTCATCGAGCAAGTCGCGCTTCAGGCTCACGCTTGTCATGCGTTTGAGTCCGTCGGCGGTGGCCTTGCCAAACCGTGCTTCGGTCATGCGCAAATAATCGGGATTGGTGTAATAGCGTAAAAAAGCATCGTCGCGGAATTTTAAAACGTCGCGGGCGGTCACGTGCCGCGTAGGCAGGGGGTGGCAGTCGCGGGAGTGCTGGGCGTAGCCGGTCCAGGCGCGGGTAGCTGCGTGCTCTGTTCGAGTGCCCGTTTATAAAGGGCCGAGCCCGGGTACGCCATGGTCGTGTAAAAATTCGCGAATTCACAGTTCAGCTCGACCGCCAAATCAAGGGTGGACTGCATGGTCTCCAGATCGTCCTCGGGGAGGCCGAAAATGTAATTGCCGATGACGTTGATGCCGGCTGCCCGGATATTCTGCACGACCTCAAAAACCTCTTCCTGGTGAAAACGTTTATCGACATCCGTACGCACGCGCGCATCGCCAGCTTCAATCCCCAGGGCCAGCCACGAGAACCCCGCCTGACGCAGTGGGCCTAGCAGGTCCTCCTTGATGGTGTCGACCCGGGCATAAGCCCAGATATTCAGATCGTATTTACGCCGAATAATACCTTCGCAAATCGCCAGCACGTGCTTGCGATTGAGTACGAACATTTCATCGGCAAACTTGAGGTTGCGTACGCCGTAACGCTGGACGAGCAAATCAATCTGCTCGAGCACCTGGACTGGGCTCCAGTAGCGATAGCTATTGGCGGAACCGCTCAGGCCGCCGGCGCTGCTCACCCTGCCGAAAAGGTGCCTGGATGCAGCAAAAGCTGCAGTGATAAGGGCAGCCAAGCGTCGTATAAATGGCCGCGTAGGGCTGCCGCGGGCTGCCTCCCAGACAGTGCCAGTTATGGGCACGGTATTTGGTCATCGGTAAGAGGTACCAACCCAAAACGCCGGGAACCTCCTGATCGAGATCGCTCACCAGCGGCACGTCGGGGTTCGAGCGGATCTGCTCCTCGTCCCGGTACCAGAGGCCGGGGACCTTGGCAAGCGCGGGCGCCGTTGTCTTCAGAGCGGCTGCCAGCGCCGTCAAGGTGGCAAAGCCTTCGCCGCCCGCGACGAAATCGATTTCTTCCTCGCGCAGGGTTCGTTCAGGAAGTGCAGCCACATGGCCGCCGATCATGAGGATTTTTGCCGCCGGCGCCCGCTGCTTGATGGCGCTGCAAACTTCACGCGCGCCGCGGTCATGTTCTGCGTGGACGCCGACGGCTGATGGCCATAAACGACGACCGCGGTTAACAGCGGCGCCAGTTCGTGAATTTGATCGGCGACCTGTTCGGGCCCCCAATCTTCCGCTTCGGCATCGATGATGCCCACCGATAGTCCCCGGCGCAAGCAATAGGCTGCGAGCAATCTGATCCACACGGGCGGCTCCACGGCGGCCAACTCCAGCCCAAGATCCTGGTAGGCGCGCCGCCGGCTGCTCGGGTTCACGAGGACAAGGTCGAGTTTGACGGTCATGGGGGTCATCCTTGAGTTCGTCGTGGCGTCCGCGAAAGAAGAGCACTTTCAGCCCGTTGAAAAAGGGGTCAGACCCCTTCAGCACCCTGCAAAAACGTTGAGTTCGCTTCAAGGGGGTCTGACCCCTTTTTCAACGGGCTGCTATGCCGAGCGTGCCAAATCATTGAGCAAATCACACAAACGTAGAATCTTGCCCCTCTCCAGGCTGGGATAGTTACCAAGGTACATCCCGTAGAAATGGACATGATCGACCCTGGGAAAATCTTTCCAGGCGTCGGCGCCCGCCACCTGCCGCAGGTAAGGTTGACGTAACTGGTTACCTCCGCCCGCTGTGCCGCGCCGAAACTCGACGCCGCGCACCCGCAGTTCGCTCATGACCCGTTTGCTTAGCTCTTCATTTTTTTCCCGCAGGATGAGGATAAAGGCGTAATTGCTGCTGCCCGCTGTGGCGAAATCCGTCTGATACGCGGCCGGATCGAGATGACGCAGAAACAAAGTGAAGTTGTCATTGCGGCGCGCGATGTTGTCTTCCAGACGCGGCAGCTGGCGCGGCCAATCACGGCGTTGATTTCGGTGTTGCGGACGTTGTAGCCCGGATACGCAAAAATGAAATCGGGGTTGAGATCGGGGTGTTCGTCGCAATACTCACGCCGGCGACTGGCGGAAGCGAGTTCGCGCACCATGCCATGCGAGCGGAGCATGCGTACGCTTTCATAGAAATCGGTGTCGCTGGTGCAAATCATGCCCCCTTCGACCGTGCTGAGGTGGTGGGCGTAGTAAAAGGAAAAATTGGCAGCCAGGCCAAAGGAACCGAGCCGGCGCTCCTGAAAGGTCGCGCCATGCGATTCGCAAACGTCCTCGATAAGGGGGATGCCGCGTTCCCGCAACGCCTGTAAAAAGGTCGCGGTCAAGGCATTGAAGCCGAGCACATGGGTCAGAAAGACGGCCCGGGTTCGCGTCGTGATCTTGGCCAGCACCTGCTCGAGGTCCATTCCCAGCGTGCGCGGATCGATATCGACGAAGACCGGTTCCAGGCCGCAGTGAAGTACCGCCGCGATATCCGACACCCAGGTGAGCGTCGGCACGATGATTTCACCGCCGCCGTGCAACTGCTTCAGTGCCGCCAGGGTGAGGAGGTTGGCCGACGATCCCGAATTGACGAAGACGCTGTGCCGAACCCCGATCCACTGGGACCATTCCTCCTCGAAGGCACGCACCTGGCGCGACTGGGTGAGGATGGGATCGTCTTGCTGGAGAAAAGCGCAGACCGCGTCAAGGTCGGCGCGGTTGATGTTATTCTGCATGAGCGGCCAATCAAGGCCCGTTGTTTTCGTGGTTGCCAGACGCATTAGAAAGGCCCTTTAAAATCGACCGTGGCGGGATTTTCCTTGGGCAGCCAGCCGGTGCGCTGGCCTGCCACCAGGTCGCGTGCGGCGGCCGCGATGGTGCGCGCCCCGGGATAATAAAGTTGTTCCAGGACAGGCGTCGTGGGGCAGGTAGTCGGAGCGAAGCCCATGCGGCGCACGCGCAACTCACGGCTGCCCAACAGACGCTCGGTCACCTGAGCAACGATTTCCGCGCCCGCGCCGCAGGTAACCCAGCCATTGTCCACCACGAGCAAGCGGCCTGTTCGCGCCACCGACTGGGCGATGGTGTCGATATCGAGCGGACTGAGCCAAATCGGATCGATCACCTCGGCCGCGATGCCAATGTCCGCGAGATAACGGCCGGCCGCCAGACACTCCACTTGCATGGCCGAAATGCCGACCAGAGTGACGTCGCGGCCGGGTCTGGTAATGCGTGCCTGGCCCGGCTTCACAGCGTAGGGTTCGCTTGGCACGGGACCGTTTTGGAAATGCAAAAGGCGATGCTCGACATACAGCACCGGGTTATCATCGCGCACGGCCGCGCTGAGACAGCCCTTGGCATCATAGGGTGTGCTCGGCGCCACGACTTTAAGGCCGGGTACATGCATGAAAAAGCTATAAAGCCCTTGCGAATGCTGGGCGCCCTGTCCCCAGCTCTTGCCGATCATGGCACGTACCACCAGCGGCAACTCTACCTCGCCGCCGAACATGTAACGCGACTTGGCGGCTACATTTATGAGCTGGTTCATGGCCAGCATCAAAAAATCCATGCGAATGTGGACATGAATAGGCCTCAGGCCCGCCATGGCCATGCCGATGGCGGCGCCCGTCATCGCATCCTCGGAGAGTGGCGTGCCGAATACGCGCTCCGCTCCATACTTCTCCAGTAGCCCGCGTGCCGTGCCCTGAAGTCGCCTTGGGATCGTCCACATCCAGGCCAAATAGCAAGACGGCCTCGTCACGCGCCATCTCCTGGTCTGTTGCTTCACGTAATGCTTCCACATAGGAGAGCGAGCGTTCCGCGACGGCTGGCGGCCGCATGAGAGCCGCCGCGGCGTGGACCAACGCGCGGCTCGCGGCGGGCGGCGCAGGCCGAATGGGCGATGTCATGGTGCCTCCTCCTTGAACACATGCTCGTATAACTCGGCGGCTTCCGGAAATGGGCTGGCTTCCGCGAATGCCAGGGCGGCGCCGATTTCTTCCTCGACGTCCGCCTCAAGCCGCGCGCGCCGGCCAGGTTCGACAAGAAGCCCGATCCGCCGCACCTGATCGGCTTCCTTCCAGGGCCGAGCTTCCTCCTCGGTGCGATAGCCGAGATGATAGTCTTCCCTGGGCCCCACGTGTTCTTGCCAGCGGTAGGTCATCACTTCGAAAAAGGCGGGGCCGTCTCCGGAGCGAATCTTGTCGACGACATGCGCGACTGCGTTCATGGAGCCGGAGAACGTCGTTGTTCTCGATGCGCTCGGCGGGAATGCCGTGGGCACGCACGCGCTCACAAAGCGCGGGCAAGTACTGCCGCCGGCTTTGATGGGTGTGGATGGCATACTGATTGTTTTCGCAAACAAACAAGATCGGCAGACGTTTAAGCGCGGCAAAATTGAGGCTTTCCGCGAACACGCCTTCCTCGGAGGCACCATCCCCGAAAAAACTGGCGACGATGGCGCCTTCGCGTCGATATTTCCGCGCATACGCATAGCCGACGGCATTGGCGATTGTCGTCCCCACGACAGCCGAGGTACCCATGACGCCGGCCGCCTTGTCGATGAGGTGCATCGAGCCACCTTTGCCGCGCGCGCAGCCGGTGACCTTGCCAAACAATTCCGCCACCAGGCGCCGCAGGTCGCCCCCCTTGGCGAGGTAAAGAGCATGGCCCCGATAGGTGCCGAACACCACGTCAGGCGGCGTCAGGGCCTCGCAAACTCCCACGGAAACCGCTTCCTGGCCGATGGAAAGGTGCACCGGGCTCTTGATCTGATCGGTGGGATAGATGCGCGCGATCTCCTCCTCCAGCCGCCGAATGCGCAACAGTGATTTGTAGAGCCGCTCGAACATCCCACTTCTCCGACAGTGACAAGAAAAATCCTGGAGACCTGGGTCAGGCTCCTGACGATGCTAACACTCCTTCGCGCGTTCCCAGTTCAAAAGGCGCACCGTAGGTGCCGCGAAACCATTCATAGGTCATTTCCAGGGCTGTACGCATCGGGGTGCGCGGCCGCCAGCCCATGCCCAGAAGTCTGGTCGCGTCGAGACATTTACGCGGCGCACCGTCCGGCCGCGCGGATCAAAGCTTAGCCGGCCGTGATACTCGACGACCTCGGCAATCAAGGCGGCCATCTCGGCGATGGAGTGCTCGGTGCCGGTACCCAGGTTAATGGGATCGGCCTCGTCATAACGGTTCATGACGGCGATGCAGGCGTCCGCCAGGTCCGGAGCAAAGATAAATTCGCGCCTTGGCAGGCCGGTGCCCCAGACCGTGACGGTGCGCTCGCCCCGTTCCTTGGCTTCATGAATGCGCCGAATCAAACTGGGAACCACATGGCCCGCCTCCCGACAAAAATCGTCATGTGGCCCAAAGGCGTTGGCGGGAATGCCGACAATAAATGGGGAACCATATTGCCGGCGATAAGCCTGGCACAATTCGGCGCCTGCCAGCTTCGCGGTGGCATAAGCGACGCTGGAAGGTTCGAGCGGGCCACCGTGCAACATGTCTGGCCGTAGAGGTTGGAGGCGCATTGCGCGGATACATGCAGGAACTGCCAAGGTATAAAAGCTTCTTCACCCCATACCGGCACGCGGCAGCGAGCACATGGGCGTTTATCAACTGATTGTTCAGCATCAAATCGGCCGGCCAGCGCTGGTTGGCGGCAATGCCGCCGGACATCCCGGCCGCCATGAAAACCCATTCGGGCCGGGTCTCCGCGAAAAAATGCTCAACGGCACTCATCGAGGTGAGGTCCGGCTCGTTGGGAGGCATGCCGACGAGCTGAGCATGTCCGCTTTCCAAGATGTTCTCGCGCAGTGCTCTCCCGATCAGCGTGCTGCCGCCGGCCACGTAAATCCGTGCCCCGAGTTTCATCGTTGTCGTTCCTTGTCCTCGTTAAACAGCCCGGGCAAGGGCGTCGGACGCCGATGCCTTGGCCTCCAATGCTTTGGCTTGCCGGGCTTTATCCGCTTCCTGGTAGTCCACCCCTGGTTCATAAAAGATGATCTGGCTGCCGGCGGATTCGAACGCGAACGGCACCTCAAGGAGAGGAGCCAGGGCGGCGCGAACCGCTGCCTTTTTTTGTGGAGGGACGAAAAACAAGAGAAACCCGCCGCCGCCCGCGCCGGTTAGCTTGCCGCCCACCGCACCGGCGCGGCGAGCCGCTTGATACCAGGCGTCCACGCACGGGGTCGATACTTGCGGGCTGAGCGAGCGTTTCGTTTGCCAGGCTTCATGCAACAATTCGCCGAAGGGGCCCAGATCCAGTCCGCTCACCAGCACATCGACACTCTCTTCCACCATGCGCCGCATGCTCTCGAGTTGCTTGCGGTGAGCACCAATATTGTCCACATAAGTTCGGGCGACATCCGAGGCGGTACGCGTGATGCCGGTGTAGAAGAGCATGAGATGGCCTTGCAGCTCTTCGAGGTGCGCCGCCGGCAGGGGCAAGGGATCCGCGGTGATCTTGCCATCCTGATGAAATTGAACATAGCGCAGGCCGCCGAACGAGGCCATGACCTGGTCTTGCGAGCCGACGGTTTCGCCGATGATATCCTGCTCGATATGCATGCTCTCGCGCGCCAGCTGCATTTTGGTGCGCAGGCGGCCGCTCAGCGCGTAGAGCGCGTTGAGCAAGCCCACCGCGAATGCGGAACTGGACCCCATGCCGCTCCGCGCGGGCAAATCACCATCGTGATGCAGTTCCAGCCCGCGGTCGAAATCGAGATGCCTCAGCGCGGCCTTGACGACGGGATGCGCGATTTCATCAATCGTTTTGCAAGTCTCGATTTTGCGATAAACCAGCCGGATGCGATGTTCGAAAAAGGGGGGCAGGTAACGGCAGGTGAGATAGCAATACTTGTCGATGCCGGCAGCGAGGACGGCGCCGCCATGGTGCCGATACCACTCGGGGTAATCGGTGCCGCCGCCAAAAAAGGAAATGCGATACGGGGTTCGACTGATAATCATCCGTGACCCAGGTTTGAACCCACCTTCCAGGAATCCATGCCGGGAAGGGACAACCCGCGCTGGCGCGACCGCTGCTGAGGTATGACGGCTGGTCATCCCAAGGGGAGGGCACTTGATCGCGAATGGCACAAGGTGACCTATTGTGCCCACATTGCCGGAAAAATGTCAATGTTTTCTGGGCGCTCACTCCTATCGCTGCATGTTCTGGTCCCGCGCCTTGCGCATGACGCTCTCAATACTCACCGGCATGCCACCCTGGCGCTTACTTTCATCGGCTGCCTCCATGAAGGCGTATATTTCGAGCGTCTCCTCCGCCGCGACAGGCGGGGTGCCGGTTTTAAAGAACTGGACGATTTCATTTACCAGGGGCTCATAGCCGCCCGCGCCGCCGGTTAGAACAATTCCTTTCGAGCCGAAGACCAGGGCGTCATAACCTGATTTGCCGGCGCGAATGCCGCGAAAGGTGCCGATACGGGCGTCTGCCCAGGTGCCGGTAACGACGTCTGTATCCTTGGTGTGGGCGCGGGCAACCGTTTTGCAGCCCGGGCCCATGATCGTGTACAGTGCTTCGACGCCGTGGATGCCATACCAGTAAAGATCGGGATGGTGCGGCTCCAGCGAACAGGGCCCATAGGTCGAGCATCCGAGAATAGTGCCAATTTTGTCGTTTGTTCTGGCACCGGCGATGCCAGGATAATAGCGCAGCGAGGAGCTGGAAAACACCGGCGTCTTCGTTTTTCGGGCATGGTCAAAGATAAGCAACGCGTCCGCCAACGAGCCGGCCAGCGGCTTGTCGATGAACACGCGTTTGCCTGCCTTGAATACCGGCAGTACCTGCTGCAAATGCGGCCGACCATCGACGCTCTCGAGCAGCACGACATCAACCTTGGCCAACAAATCGTCGATAGAAGTCACGATCCCTACCTGATATTTTTCGCGTAGCTCCTTGGTATATCCCTCCACGCGATTACGGCTCTCCGGCACGTCCGCGCTGCCCCCGGGGTAGCCCGCCACCACGCGGACCCCCTCAAGGTCGCCTTTGTTTTTGGGATTATTCAGCGCTTTCGTGAACGCGATGACATGCGAGGTATCCAGTCCGATGATACCCACCCGAATCTCACCCCCGGCACGTGCTGGCCCCGAAGGCGTCAAAGCGGCCCAAATCGTCATGGCAAGAAAGGCTATTCGTGGTGGCATGAAACTCTCCTCTGTTTCCCGGCGATACAATGACTTGCGACATGCCCGTTTTGTGATGGGCCCCAAGGTCTACGGCACACTGAGCGTTTGTTGTTTTTGATTTATGCGGGAATAAGGTATTTGCCATGCGTCTGGGTGTTTTTGGCGGCACTTTCGATCCAGTCCACATGGGCCACCTGGTGCTGGCGGAACAATGCCGGGAACAGGCCCGGCTTGATCAGGTGCTTTTTATTCCCGCGGCACGACCGCCGCACAAGCAGACCGTCGTGCTGACTTCCTACGCCGAGCGCGTGGAGATGTTGGCGCTGGCCATTTCCGGCCAACCCGCCTTTCGCATCGACGACCTTGAAAAGAACCGGCCCGGGCCGAGTTACACGGTCGACACGCTGAGCCAATTGCAAGAGAAGTATGCCGGCGCCGAGCTCCATCTTCTGATTGGCGCGGATACGCTCCATGATCTGCCGCAATGGCATCAGCCTGCCCGCATCCTGGAACTGGCCGGCCTCCTGGTCGTGCCGCGTCCGGGCTTTGAGGTGCTTGATGCTTCGGCAGTGAAAAAAATGCTGGCGCTGTCCGACTCAATAACGTTGCGTTATCAAGTCTGCCCGATCCCTTTTCTGGACATCGCCAGCCGAGATTTGCGTCGCCGCATCGCCCAGGGCCAGAGCATACGTTACCTGGTGCCGCGGGCAGCGGAGGCCTATGTGCGCGACAAAGGGCTTTATAAAACGTAATTTCGGTTTTCAGTTTCGCGAGAAACTGAAAACCGAAACTGGAAATCGACAGCCATCATGCAATAATTCGAACTAATCTTCCCACTTGATCGGACGAACCGGCCCCCAGGGTGACACCGGTGCGGTGTAGGTCGCGGGCTGGAAATAGTTGGCGGGCGGGGGACTCACGCGAACGCGCTGGGCGCTTGGGCGCGCCACGGGCGGCGCTTCCACGGTGAACGTGCCCTCGGCCAAGTTCACGCGAACGTACTGACCCTGGATATGGATCAGCTGACCGTTACGTTTGCAGGTCAATTGAACGTTGCCTTCCAAAAGAACATGGTCGCGGTCGCCGCTTTCAGAAAGTCGCTGGCAATGCGCCTCCAGTTGCGGCGTAACCAGATGGACCGCGTGCGGGGCGGCTTGGGGCTCGGGAACTGTTTGTTCGAAGGCCGCGCGGCGGAGGCCCTCAAGGTCCCGCATCACCTGGGCGGGCGTCGGCGGCACCGGCAGCGCCATACCCACACTGCTCTCGTTGCCCTGGTACTGAACATTTACCGGTCCGAAGGGAGTAAACCGCCCATTGAGCAGGATGGGTTCAGGCGGATACACAGGGTTTGGCAGTGAGCCGGAGACGAACAGGGCCGGCGGCGGAGCCGACATCGCCGATAACATCTTCAGGAAAGTCGCCACGCCCTTGCAGCATTCGCAGTTGCTGCCGCAGCCACAGGCGGTGGAATCCGCTATCGCGAACGCCTTCGAATTACCGGCGGTGCAGGCACCCTGGGCAGGGCACGTCGAAGCACAATTGGGGCAAGTTGCCGGGCTGCTCACATTATTGACGGCACGAAGAAAGAACTCATCGTTCTGCGGCCTTGCTTGGTTACCGGTTAGTGAGAACTCATAGCGTTCACCTTGAGGACCACCGCCGAGCACCCACGGGCCCCGGGCCTCCATGAGTTTCTCGACCAGGTCCGACAACAACAGAGCGTGACGGGCTGTCAGATTGGTCGGATCGAGCTTGCTGGCAAGGCTGGCCAGCAGCGCGGCCTCGCGAAAATTGCCCGAGCGCCATTGATCCTTCCAGCAGTTCATGAATTCGCCAACCATGGCCGGCAGCAGATTGAACTCACACTGCCGTGGCGCGGGCAGTTCCTCGGCCGTGCCCGTGTCGGTATCTATAATCGCCACAGCTTTGACATTTTGGCAAGGGCAGGCAGCGGCTCGCACCGACTCCTGACCGAAGAGCGTTGCCATGCCGATTGCGGGAAACGGCATGGACTGGGCAGAAAGGGCGGTCGGAGCAACCAGGGCCGCGAGCGCCACACTAAACCAACGAAACTTGAACATATTCCACCTCCTTGTAGTTCCGATGCGGTTCGGACGAGATGGAAATAACAAAGCCGATTGGGCGTGTCGATGGGAAAAGGATGGGGAAGCCGCTTGCAGCCTGTTCCCCAAGTCCTGACAGGATCTCACGAAAATTGAGCTATGACTGGGCTCGCTCGTTACGTTTTTTCATGCCAGCGCAACAGCAAGTATTCGAAGAGCCATACCAGCGTGCTTAAACTGCGGTCGTGCTCGTCTTTCGCGGGATCAAATTCAGAAAGAGCGACGACCTGGACGTGCCCCGACCAGGCAGCGTCGAGGAAGCGCAGGAAAAGCTGGGGACTGAGGCCAAAGGGTTGCGGATGAGCGGACCCGGGAAAATAGGCGGGATCGAAGACGTCGCAATCGACGTCAATCACCACTCGGCGTGCGCCTTGGGCCGCCTCGCGAACCTGTGCCAGGGCCTCTTCGGGCGCAATCATCAGCTCAGAGGCTGAGTAGACGCGCTGAAAGTAATTGCCGATATAGTCGGGCTTTAAGAGTAATTCCCGGTGGCCCAGGTTGATGATGGGCGGCAGGTGGCCTTCGCAGTGGAGAAGAAAGTTGCCGTGCGACAATTCTTTCGTGCAGTCGCTTAGATGGTAGATATCGAGGTGAGCGTCGAACTGGATGACCAGCGTTTCCTCGGGGTTTTGCGCCAGCTCGTCGTAAAGGGGGAGCACGCCCAGGTGATTGCCGGTCGTCCACAGCAAAGAGTCGCCGCGCTCGAGGGCCTCGCCCAGGGCCAGTCGGGCCTGGTGTCGCCAGTCCTTGTAGTCCTCCAGCGTTTCGAAGGTAAATTCTTGAAAACGAACCTTATTCGCGTAAGCCCGGGCACGTGTGGGCAGGCGCTCGCGCTTGTTGTCTTCGATTATCTCTTTAAAAGCGTCGGCGAGAAGCTCCACACCGGCCTTCGTGCCGCTGCTTCCAAATAAATCGAACGGAAAAAACAACGCATTAGTCTTCAAACAAACCCCTCCGGGCACCCACGATCTCCAGGAGGCCCTCCGCCAAGAGCATCAGGCCCCTCTACTCGTCACAATATTATCCTGCCCAGTTCCCAAGCATGGCACTGGAACCATAAACTGTCCATTATTTGTCAGAGGGACGCCATGGCCGGGCGCTTGCCAGGCAATTCCGGACGTTACCGTCGCTACAATCCGAATCTTCGGAAAAAGCGCTTTTTCGCTCGCTTCGGCGTCGGCGGGGCGCGGGTTTAATTCGTTTTGTTTCACATATAAACCTAGTATTATGAATTGGTTGCACAGCTTGGGAAGTATGGGGTTGGACCGGGAAATGCCCTTGATGCGGACTATCCATGATTTTTACGTCGCGGAGGGCGCCGTCGTTACCGGCGATGTCGTGTGCGGGCCCGGCGTCAACCTCTGGTTCGGAGTGATCATCCGGGGCGATCTGGCGCATCACCCTGGGGCCGCGCGTCAATCTTCAGGACGGGGTCATCGTGCATACTGACACGGACGCGCCGCAAGATATTGACGAAGGCGTCGTGGTCGGGCATCGCGCCACCTTACACGGCCGGCGCATTGGTGCCCACACGCTGGTTGGCATGGGCGCCATCCTGCTCTCCGGCAGCGAGATTGGCGCGGACTGTTTGATAGGTGCCGGCACGCTTATTGCCGAAGGACGCCATATCCCACCCGGCTCGGTGGTTATGGGTGCGCCTGGCCGGGTCATTCGTCCTGTGACCGATGCCGATCGCGAACGCACGCGCGGCATCTGCGGTCGCTACCACGAACTGGCGCGCAAGTATGCCGCCGGCACCGTTTTAGCGCCATGGTAGGGTGAAATGGCCTCGTTTGGGATTGCCTCATGAGCGTTGCCGAAGAAACTCACGAATCGCAAGTAGCGCCACAGGGCGGGTTGGAAGTCAACCTCATCTCCGCGCTGGACCGCCGCGCCGATATCGATTCCAAGCAAACACTGGTCGCCAATCTGCTGAAATCCGTCGGTTGTGATGGCCTGTTGGTCCTGGATGAAGACAATTTCTCGTGGCTGACGGCCGGAGGCACGTCGCGGGGCATTGTCGATCCGGACAGCTTGCCGGGGCTGTACTGGAATGGCGATGGGCGTTGGCTGCTCTCGAGTAATGTCGACACCCAGCGCATTTTCGATGAAGAGATCGATGGCCTCGGTTTCCAGGTCAAGGAATGGCCCTGGTATGTCAGCCGTCATCAGCTCCTCTCCGAACTCTGCCAAGGGCGCAACGTCGCGTGCGATCAGCCCCTGGGGGCCTGTAAACTCGTTGCGGACTCCTTGCGGAAATTACGGCTAACATTTACCGATTATGAAAAAGCCTGCTATCGAGCGCTGGGGCAAATTGTCAGCCACGCACTCGAAGCCACCGGGCGCACCCTGGTTCAGGGCCAGACGGAACGCGAGACCGCTGGTCAGCTGGGCCATCGCCTGCTTCATCGTGGGGCGACACCGCTGGTTATCTCGATCTATGCCGATGGCCGCTCGCGCACGTATCGTCAGGCCGGCTTTACCAACGCGCCCATCCAGAATTATGTGGTGCTCACGGTGGCGGCCCGCAAGTACGGGCTGTGTGCCCGCGCCAGCCGCACGGTCGTCTTTGGGCAACCCGATCCTCTGCTACGCAAGGAGCATGACGCCGTCTGCAAGGTGTGCGCCAACTATGTCGCCAGTAGCTGGCCCGACTCGGTGCCCCGGCAGATTCTGACCAGCGGCCAGCGTATTTATCAAATTGCCGGCGCCGACCAGGAATGGACACTCTGCCCGCAAGGCCACCTGACGGGGCGTTCCATCATGGAGCTACGCTTACCCCCCGCAACGAAGAGTTACTGCAAAACAACAGTGCCATCACCTGGCATACCAGCGTCGGCGCCGCGGTTAGTTGCGATACTTTTCTCATCAGCGAAGATGGCCCGCGCTCCCTCACCGCCGCCGAAAACTGGCCGCTCAAACGCATCCGCATTCAAGGCGCCGAGTTCGTCAGGCCCGATCTCCTGATACGGTGACGGAAAACACCGCACTCGTGGGAGGTCAAGATGGCGGCAATCCAAACCAGACGAGGCTCGCGGTTCGAGGCACGCCGTCATCTCGGCAATAATTATCAATAAACCTGCCCGTCCCCTGCCACCTTGCGTGGCAGGAACGTAAGGTCTACAGCTAAAAAATCACGCTACCCGCCCCGTCCCCTGCCACCTTGCGTGGCAGGAACGAAAGGTCTGTGGCTAGAAAATCACGCTGCCCCCGTCCCGTCCTTTTGTGGTCGCCGTTATGCACTTTAGCCACAGACCTTTCGTTCCTGCCACGCAAGGTGGCAGGGGACGAATACCAGCACGCTTTCCACCTTCTAGCCACAGACCTTTCGTTCCTGCCGCACAAGGCGGCAGGGGACGAATACGAACACTCTTCCACCTCTGGCTACAGACCTTTTGGTCCTTCATCAATCCTTTTTGGTCCGAGGATGAACATCTCTTAAACGTGCCGCGAATTAGCAACGGATGAGCGCGGTGCTTAGCGGCTGTTCCAGAAGGCATCAGTGTCACGAATCGGCGCGGCGGAATTTGCGGCGGAGCAGGCGATCGCCGAGGCGTCGTCCAAACATGCGGTCGATGCCGACGAGCGGTCCCGCGAACCAGGGAAGCAAGACTTCGCGCTGGCGCCGGGTGATCAGACGGACGATACGTTCGACGCATTTGTCGAGAGGCCAGACGCGAAAGGGAGGCGCCGGCGGGTCGGCGTAGGGTTTGCCGTCTGGCCCCAAAACATTCACCCGTAGCGGGGTCTCGACAAACGCCGGCGAAACGATGCCGACGTGGATGCCGTGGGCGTGCAGTTCGACCTGCAAAGCCTCATAGAGTCCCTGGATGGCAAATTTGCTGGCACCGTAAAGGGCGTAGGAAGGGATGCCGCGCTTCCCGGTAAGGCTGCTAATGGCTACCAGGGAGCCGCGTGTTTTTTTTACGTGCGGCAAGGCGTAATGCGTGGCGTAGAGCGTGCCATGGAAGTTGACGCGCATGACCCTTTCCATGGCAACGAGGTCGCAGTCCTCGAAAAAACCACGCATCGACAGGCCGGCGGAGCAGAGAAGAATATCGAGTTTGCCCAGCCGGCTTACGGTCTCCTCCACCGCGTGCTGACATTCCGCTGGCACGGTGACGTCGGTCGGCACCACGAGCGCCTGGGCTCCCAGAGACCGTGCGGACCGCGCGGTTTCCTCCAGCGCACTGCGCGTGCGTGCCGCCAGCGCCACGTTGGCGCCGAGGCCGGCCAAGCGCAAGGCCGTCGCCTGGCCGAGGCCGGACGAGGCGCCGGTGATCAAGATCACCTTGCCTGCCAAAGATTTCATCCAGCGATTGTATATATTCCAACTAACCTGTTCGCGCCGCCCCGCTCTCTTTAAAATCGGTCATGATGAGCGACACCAATGGCAAACCACCCGACACTTTGTGCAGCAAGATTACCCGCCTCGTCGAGGAACATGGGTGGAACCAGGAAGAGTTCGCCCGCATCACGAACCTCAATCGGTTAACCATCCGCAACATCTTCGTGGGGACTCCCCGGCGGCTGCACAATGCCACGGTGTGTGCCTGCGCGCGTGCCCTGGGATTGACGGTGTCTGACTTGCGTGGCCAGCCCTTCGAACGCCTGGCCATGCGCGTCAAGGCCGCGGCGCCGGCATCGCTCGATCCCCGTCAGCGATTGTTCGACCAGGCGACCCAGCCGGAGCTACGTGCCTGGTTGGACCAAAATCCCCAGCGGGCGGCCCAGCTGTCCGCGACCGAAATGGATGAGCTCTTATCCTTGCAAGGGACCGGCGGGCCCATGACGGCGTTCGGCGTCGCTCATTTCGTGGAGCTCATCGAACGCAAACGCCGGCTTCTGGAAAAGGCAGCCGCCATTGCCGGCACCGAATACATCGATCTGCTTGAGCAATTTATGCAGCTACTGTACGAAAAGATTCAGCCCTATCCGGAACGGGGCAGGTAAGCGAAGCCCAGCCACGAGGGAGAACCTCAGCAACATTTCGCCAGGGCCGCTTCGGGCGTTAGCGTTTTTTTCAATTCTTTGGGGTATTTGCGAAACCAGGCCATCACCAGCATCATACCGTCCACATGTTCGTGCGATTCCAAGATCGAGCTCGACCTGCCGCCGAAGACGGAGCGTAACGCGCTGCGTGCCACGTGCGCCTGCGCGGAACTGGCGGGCGCTTCGACCACCTGTACCGTCCGCCCGGCATGGATGAGATACCAAAGCAGGGTACCATCGTTGCCGCGTACAGGGTAAATAAACGACATTTCAGCGCGCGCCTGACGCAGGCGCTCGAGGCGGCTGGTGAGCCAGGTCAGCATTTCGAGCCTGAGGCGCAATACCTCGGCGCGTTCGAACTCAAGCGTGCCGGCGGCAGCGATCATGGCCTGGTGGATTTGTTCCAGGGGACCGAGATCGCTGCCGCCCAAGAAGTTCCGCGCCGCGCGCACCTTGGCGCTATAATCGCGACGTGTGCATGTGCCCGTGCAAGGCCCCAGGCAAGTACCAATTTCGTAGCGCAAGCACCCGGGCGGCTTTTCGAGCGAGTAGAGCTGGCCCTGCTCCGGAAAAATCATCTCTTGAAACTGGGGACAGTCGCGAAGCTTGAAAAGATCGTTAATGCGGCAGACGGCGTGGACAGCCCGGCGGCCGGCGGGCACAGGTCCAAAAGTAGCCAGGGCGGCGGCAGGTGGTTTGCGTGTCAAGAAGACATACGGAGCAGGTCCGCGACCAACGCAGACGAAGGCCTTTTGGCGACGCAAAGGCTGACCTACCACGTTACCGCGCGGCCGCCAGCGCCGGATCAACTCCAGTTCCCGCAATAACGCCGCAAACTCGCTGGGACACCGCTCCCAGACCAACTTCACGGTTTGACCCAGGATCCGCGCGGCCTTTTTCCCTCGACTTCTGGTGCGAAAATAGGAGAGCAGACGTACACGCAAGACCTTCGCCTTGCCCACGTAGATTAGCTCGCCATGCCTGTCAACCATGCCATAAACGCCAGGGTGCCGCGGACACAAAAGGCGCACCTGGGCACGCAGTTCGCCGCTGCGTCCCTGGACTTGCTGACAGGCCGGTGTCGCCTCACCAGCGCCCAGTCCCGGGGGACCAAAGTCAGCGAAATTATCCGCATTGAAAAGCATAAGTTTACCAGCCAGCAAGCGGTGACAGTCATCCGTCACTCTGAGCTCTGGGCAATATGGGGACCCTGGCAAAGTAGGTGACCAGGCTTTTGCGGCCTCTGCCAAGTGTCCGCGCCGATAAAATCGAGAATTTTTTCAAGACGCGGGAGCGTCCTTGGAAATACCCCGCGGAGCTCCTTTTTGGAAAGAGGAAAAATGGGCTCAAGTTCAAAAGCTCACGTAAAGCAACGGGTTGGGGCGAGCAGGTGGTCGCGCCGGACATGTCGGCAATTCGCTTCGTAGCGAAAATGCTCGCGAGCCATGGCCCCAAAGTCCAGCTTTTACCGCGCGATTACGCGCTGTCCGCCTGATTCGTGACGTAGAATACACCAGCAGTTTGTAACGAACTCGCTCGACGGAGGGTAGCGAAATGCTGGTGCTCAGCCGCAAGCTTGGCGAAAAGATTTACATCAACGACAACATCTGCATCACCGTGGTGGATATCGATCGAGGCAAAATCCGTCTCGGCATCGAAGCACCTCGCGAGGTCCCGATCTTCCGGCAAGAATTAGTGACCCCGCCGCACACGGTCCCCGCGGAAGCGCCCGCGCTGGCCGCCAAAGGTTAAATTCCCCTGGACTTCTCTGACCCGCCCGGTTTTCGCCTGGCGGGTTTTTTAATTTAATCAGGCGCCGCATCCCACCCACCAGCGGCTACTCGAACAATTTGCTCACCGATTCATTGAAGTGAATGCGCTTGATGGCATCAGCCAGCAGCGGCGCCACGCTCAATACCTTGATCGTGGGTAACTGTTTTTCCGGCGTCAGCGGGATCGTGTCGGTAATCACGATCTGCTTCAGCGGCGCGTCCCGCAAACGGCTGATCGCCTCGCCGCACAGAACACCATGCGTGGCACAGGCATAAATCTCCCGGGCGCCGTTCTTTTTGGCCACGTTGACCGCGCCCACCACGCTGCCCGCCGTCGAGATCATGTCGTCGAAGATCACCGCGACCTTATTTTGCAGTGCGCAGCCGATCAGGTTCACCTGCTTCGTCTCGGTGGCGCTGCTGCGCCGCTTGTCCACGATCGCGATCGCTCCGCCCAGCTTCTTTTGATGCCGCAGCGCACGTTTGATGCTGCCCTCGTCGGGGCTAAGGACCACGAAATCTTCCAGGGGAATATTGAGGCTGCGAACGTAATCGTTGATGACCGGACCGGCGTGCAAATGGTCCACCGGAATATCGAAGAACCCCTGAATCTGGGCGGCATGTAAATCCAGCGTGACCACGCGGTTGCAGCCCGCCATCGTCAGCAAGTTGGCGACCAGCTTGGCGGTAATGGGCACCCGGCCCACGTCCTTGCGGTCCTGGCGGGCGTAGCCGTAATAGGGCAGCACGGCAGTTATCCTCGCCGCGCTGGCGCGCTTGAGGCTGTCGAGAATGATCAGCAGCTCCATGATGTTTTCATTGACCGGCGGGCAAGTCGGCTGCACCACGAAAACATCACGACCGCGCACGTCTTCGTCGATGCGCGCCAGGAACTCGCCGTCGGGGAAATTTTGCAGCGTGAGCTTGCCCAGCGAGTCGCCCAGGCACTGCGCGATTTTCTCGGCCAGGGGCACATTGGCCCGGCCGCTGAAAACCTTGAGTTGATTGTTGTTATTCATGACGCGTCCTTTGCCGCCTCGAATTCATCCGGCCATGCCTAGCAGCCCGTTGAAAAAGGGGTCAGACCCCCTTGAAGCGAACAGAGTTTTCAACGTTTTTGCAGTGTATCGAAGGGGTCTGACCCCTTTTTCAACGGGCTGCTACCTATCATAGGGCTTCCTATCCCATCACTCCATAGGCGTAACCGGTCTTCACCAGGTCGTTTTCCTCGAAGCGGGCCAGCCGCAACGGACTCACATCCAGCGTCTTCATCTGGCCATCCAGGATCAATTCCGCCATGAGCTGGCCGACGATGGGCGACATCTTGAAACCGTGGCCGCTGAAGCCCACCGCGAGAAAGGCCCCCTCGAGGCCGGCCACCTTATCGAGAATCGGGTGCCAGTCGGGCGTGATGGCATAAAGGGCGCCGTAGCCACCCCGCCCATAACCGCGATGCATGGCCGGATAGCGGCGGCCCAGCCGTTGCCGCACCTGCGGCAGCCATTCGCCGTCCGCCGCCTCGTTGTAGCTATCGGGGTTGACGGGATTGTTGATCTCCTCCCCCGCGAGACTGCCGGCGTGGATCATTTCGCCGTGCGTCGGCTTGAAATAAATGTTTTGCACAAAATCGGCATAGATGGCGGCGCGGCGCCCAAAGTCGGGGGGCCGGCGATAAAGCGCCACCTGCGTGCGACAGGATTGCACGGGCAGCTTGATGCCCAGCGGTTTGCTGAGCTGTGCCGCCCAGGGGCCGGTGGCCAACACCACGCACCGACTGTGATAAAGCCCTTCGTTCGTTTCGACGCCGACGATCTTGCCCGCGTGCGTGACGATGTTTTGTACTTCGACCCCCAGGCGGATATCCGCCCCCTCCTTGGCGCCGCCTCCGCGAACGATGCGACCACCTGCACCGCTTCCACGTAGCCGGCTTCCGCCTCGAAAGCGGCGATTTCTTCTTCGGCCACGCGCGCGTTGCGATCGATGTCGGCCAGGACTTGCGGGGACACTACCCGCACATCGATGCCCAGCTCGCGCTGCATCGCAAGGTTGGTTTCGAGGCCCGCCCGGTCCTTTTCGTTGACGACAACAATGAGGCCAGTCCGCGTGAAAACGGGCGGGCCGCCCACCTCATCCTCAAAATGTTCAAAAACACGCAGGCTCTTTTGAGCCATGGTCGCCGTCAAGCGATTGGAATAATGCTGGCGAATGATGGCGCCCGATTTGCCCGACGAGCCAGCGCCAAGAAAGGACTTTTCCAGAACCATCACCTTGCCCGCGCGTCGCCGGGCCAGGTGCCAGGCGATACTCACGCCCATCACCCCGCCGCCGACGATGATAATGTCGCAATTGACCGCCATGAGACTGGAGACTTTCCTGTTGGCGTGGTGAGGGGGCGATTTGCCAGGAGAACAAAGTCAGTGGCGTGGATGGCCGGAACCGACGTATTCGCAATTTCCGGCCATCCCAGCAGGTTCGCGCCTGGTCCTATTCGGGGAACAGGGGCGTGCTCAGGTAGCGTTCGCCGAGGTCAGGCAACACCACGACAATCAGCTTGCCGGCATTCTCGGGCCGCTTGGCGACTAGAACCGCCGCGTGGGCCGCCGCACCGCAGCTGATGCCGCACAACATGCCTTCCTCGCGGGCCAGGCGCCGCGCCATCGTGAAGGAGTCCTCGTCGGTGACCTGGATCACTTCATCGACGATGGCGATGTTAAGGTTGCCGGGAATGAAGCCAGCGCCGAGGCCCTGGATCTTGTGCCGGCCTGGTTGCAGCGGCTCACCCTTCATTTTTTGCGTGATTACCGGGCTCGTCGTGGGCTCGACCGCAATGGCCTTGAAGGATGGCTTGCGGGCCTTGATCACCTCGGCAACGCCGGTGATCGTTCCCCCCGTGCCGACGCCGGAAACTAAAATATCGACCTTGCCCTGCGTATCGTTCCAAATCTCCTCGGCTGTCGTCTTGCGATGAATCTCTGGATTGGCCGGGTTCTCAAATTGCTGGGGCATAAACGAGTTGGCGGTCGAAGCCAGCAGTTCCTTGGCTTTGGCAATGGCGCCGTTCATACCTTTTTCACCGGGCGTCAGCACGATGTCCGCTCCAAAGGCCTTCAGCAAGCGGCGGCGTTCGAGCGACATGGTCTCCGGCATGGTGACCACGAGCTTGTAGCCGCGCGCGCGCAACAAAAAGCGAGTCCGATGCCCGTATTGCCGCTGGTGGGCTCGATGATGACCGTGTCCTTTTTAATTTTGCCGTCCCGTTCGGCGGCATCGATCATGGCCACGCCAATGCGGTCTTTCACGGACCAAAGCGGGTTGAAGTTCTCTAGCTTGCCAACGACCGTGGCCTTGGCGCCGTCAACGACCCGCCGCAGTTTAATCAGCGGTGTATTGCCGACGCATTGGGTGATGTCCTCATAAATCTTGCCACGAAATCCCTCAGGCATGACAGAACCTCCTCAAAGTTAAATAAAGCCCGGCTTTAGAGTTTAGCTATGGGGACCCCTATTTCAGGACCTCTTAGGCGAGTTTAGGCAAATAGGCCGCGATCTACAAGGGCCGAGGCCCGAGCGACGGCTCCAGCCGTTCGAGTGTTTCACTCCAGATGTGCTTCCGGTCCGGCCTGAAAATCACGCACTTCCAGCTCCACGGAGCGGTAGCCCTGCCATTCGTTGATCTTGGGCGTGAAAACCAGGCAACACTTGCCCCCCTGGGCCATCAACTCGGGCGCCCGTTCTCCCATGCCGAAGGCGATGGCGCGGAACTCGCGGCCTTCCTGGCGCACGCGAAAGCTCAGGTGTCTCTCGCCGCCGCCGATACGCTTGGGCTCGGCGGTTATTTGCAGGCGGTCGGCCAAAAATAGCGGCGACGGGTTGCCCGCGCCGTACGGCTCCAGTTGCTGTATGGACTCGACCAGCCCGATCGTCAACGCTGCCAAAGGCACCTCGGCATCGATCACCAGGCGATGCGGCTTGATGTCCGGACCAAGGCGCGACGTCGTCTCGGAACAGAAGCGCTCGCGAAAGCGCGGAATGGCCTCCGGAACGATACGGAAGCCGGCGGCGCTGGCGTGGCCGCCGTGACTGACGAGGTCGTCCGTGCACGCGGCGAGCGCTTCATGCAGCAAAAAGCCAGGGATCGAGCGGCCGGAGCCTTGACCATGTGCCTGGTCCGGACGAAGAGCGATCATCAACACGGGCCTGGAAAAATCTTCCACCAGCCGACTGGCGACGATGCCGATAAGCCCGGGGTGCCAATCGGCATGTGCCAGCACCAGGGCCGGTAGGTGGGCGAATTGCTGGGCCAGGAGGCGTGCTTCTTGCAAGATGCGCCGTTCGAGGCGCTGGCGATCCTGGTTTTGATGCTCTAAATAGTCCGCCAGGATGGTGGCCCGCTGGGTGGAGGCCGTCGTCAATAGCTCGACTGCCAGGCGGGCAGTGCCGAGCCTGCCGGCCGCATTAATGCGTGGCGCCAGGGCAAAACCGACGTCGCCCGCCAGGAACTTGGATTTTCCTTCCAGCTTGGCCACCTTGAGCAGGGCCTGCAGGCCCAGCGTGGGCTGTTTCTTCAGGCGGGCCAGGCCGTGTCGAACGAAGACGCGGTTCTCCTCGAACAGGGGCACCACGTCCGCCACCGTCCCCATGGCCGCCAGGGCGACGGCGTCCAGCAGGAACTCGCGAAGCTGGGGCGTCACCTTGGCGCCGCCACAATGGCTTTTGCAGAGCGCCCAGGCCAGCTTGAAAGCCACGCCGGCTCCGCACAGACCGCCGAACGGATAATCAGGGGTACCGCCATTGCCGCCAACGGGTATGCGCGGATGGACGAGCGCATCGGCCCGCGGCAAATCGCTCCTGGGCTCATGATGGTCGGTGATGAGGAGTTCAAGACCGAGACGGCGCAGCCTCGTCGGCCTCGGTCACGGAGGTGATGCCGCAATCGACGGTGACGACCAGTTGCACGCCGCGCTCGGCCAGCGTCTTGAGCGTGTCGCTATTGAGGCCATAGCCGTCGTCCACGCGATGCGGCACGTGAAACTCGACGTTGCCGCCCAGGAGCGTCAAACAGGTGAGCAAGATCGCCGTACCGGTGACGCCGTCGACGTCATAGTCGCCGTAGACGCAGATGCGCCGCTGGGTCCGCACGGCCGCGAGCAAACGGGTGACCGCTTCCTCCATGCCGGCAAGCAGTTCGGGCTCGTGAAGGTCGACGAGCGGCGCGCTCAAAAAGCGTTTCGCCTGCACCGGATCGGAGATTTTGCGATTGAGGAGCAACTGCGCCACGATCGGCGCGAGGCGTAAACCCTGTGCGAGACGTTCGACGGACTGAGGATCGTAGGGCAGCAAATGCCAGGTCTTGGCCATGCCCTTCATTATATGGTTTATGCCCGCGCACTTACGGAATGTTGGCGTTCGCCGGCAGCCTGATTTCCGTGCCCCCGGGAATAGGAACTTCGGGCCGCAAATTGTTGTTCAGGCGATAAATTTCCGACCAGCGCCGTTGATCACCAAGATAAAGCTGAGCAATCTCCGCCAAAAACTGCCCCTGGCCCTGGACACGATATGGCTTGGTGGGGTCGCTGGTCGCCACGGTCGGGTTTACGGTACGGCCGACGGTCGCGATATTGGCCGCCTGACCGCCGTTGCTCGCGTTGAGAGGCAAGCCGATACCGATTACCGGAGCGGCTGGCGCTGGCGCCGCAGGCCGGGTGTCAATCAGGGCGGCGAATTTGCGCTCTAGCAAACTTGTGTTGGGCACGAA
Source organism: uncultured Planctomycetota bacterium (assembly GCA_963848825.1). Classification (GTDB taxonomy): domain Bacteria; phylum Planctomycetota; class Planctomycetia; order Gemmatales; family Gemmataceae; genus CAVVSQ01. The sequence goes on from CAWKFA010000015.1 coordinate 105,246, forward strand.
TACCTGCTGGTTGGGGCTGAGGAGCGGACTATTCTGCTTGAGCTTCTCCTTGGCCAGCGGATGATCGCGGTTGTATTCTTGCAGGGCCCGCGCATATTTTGGCGAGCCATAAAAGCGGCTGCTCACATCCTCGAAAGACCTGTCCTCTGGTTTGCAGAAGTAAGTCTCCATTTCAGCGCTAAAGACCGGGGCGGCGTTGTTCGGCCTGGCAATATTGACCGCGGGAATCAGGTTGGCCGGCGCCGGGGGTTTGTTGTCCATGCCCATGGGCGCCAGGCTGGGGTTGGTGACGTCCTTGGTATTGAGTGCAAAGGGCGCCGGCGGGGCCGGCCGCGAGGGTTCTGACGCCTTCGGATATTCCCTGGGCGGTGCCGGCGGGTTGGAGGGAGCGGCCGTCGCCGTGTTGCTGTGGTTGTTGGCCATGGGCAGGCTTGGCTTGACCGGTGCCGGAATATCCATGAAGGGAGGCGGCGGGGGCGGCCCGTCGTTTTTCGCATTAAAGAACGAGTCCGCCGGTGGCAAGTCCGTCGACTTTAAGGCGGTCGGCGCACCGGGCGGGGGCGGCGGCGGGTCATTGAAAAGATCGTTGATGGATGGTGGTTTCGGCATCTCAGGAGCCTTGGCGACGGCTGATTTGGGTAATTGAACGTCTCCATCGTCCGGCCTGCCCGGAAACATCATGGCGTCCTTGAGATGTTTCATTACCTTTTCATGATCGTCATTGGCACTGGCCATCTCGACCCCGCGAGGATTGCTCTTACCCTTCGGTTCCTCGACCGCCCCGGGAAGCCATAAGGGCGGCGGCGCTGGCTGAGGCGTGCTCGCGTAGTTTGGCAAGGGCGTGTTTGAATGGTTGGCCGGCGGAAGAACCGGCGTCGGTACGTTAGCAAGAGGAGGTACGTGGGCGGGCGCCGTAAAAGGGGGAATGTGTTTAGGATCCAGGGTGGCTACTGGCGGCGCCGTACTGGCCGGATTGTGATTATGTGCCAGAGCGGCTACTGGGGGCGCCGTCTCATGCGGCGTTACAACGTTATGGACCTCCGGCTGGTTGTTGACTTCCATTGATTTACGGCTCAGGCGGGACGCCACCACGACGCCAACCAGACATAGAAAAGACCCGGCGACGACCATGCCGACTTTCGTTTCGCGTGTCATTTATCTGTCCTCTCCTGGGAAACCATCGTCCGGGCCGCGCGGAGTTTGGCGCTGCGGGCGCGCGGATTGACCTGTATTTCTTCTTCGCTTGCCTGCACGGGTTTACGCGTCAATTCCTCGAAAAGGTTCTTGTCGCGAAACGCCTGCTTGACGCGGCGGTCCTCGAGCGAATGAAAACTAATGATGACGGCGCGGCCGCCCGGTCGCAAACATTCGGGCAACGCGAACAGCAGGCGGTCGAGGGCGCCAAGCTCATCATTGACTGCGATACGTAAAGCCTGAAAAGTACGTGTTGCCGGATCGATGACGTGTCGTCCCATGGCCCGGGGAACACATCCGCGCACCAAATCCGCCAGTTGCCCGGTCGTGGTGATCGGCGTTTGCTGCCGGCGTTCCACGATGCGGCGCGCAATGCGGCGGCTGAAGCGTTCTTCCCCAAATTGCCAAAAAATATCCGCGAGGTCTTTCTCTTGCAAACGTCGTACCAGGGCACTTGCCGGCTCGCCACGCGTGGTATCCAGGCGCATGTCGAGCGGCCCATCCTGTTGAAAACTCAAGCCCCGCTGGGCGTTGCTGAGTTGGTCCGAGCAAAAACCCAAATCGGCGAGCACGCCGTCTACCGCCGCGATTTGCAATTTTTGCAATATTTCTGGTAAATCTTCAAAGCTGCCATGCACCAGCGTCACGCCTGTCCCAGCTAGCGCCGTCTTCGCTATCTCCAACATCTCAGGGTCCTGGTCAATGCCAATCACCCGACCCTGGGTGCCAACTTTCTCGGCCACCAACCGCGCGTGACCGCCGGCCCCGACCGTGGCATCGACGATCACCTGTCCCGGCTGTGGGTCGAGATATTCCAGAACTTCCCGTGCCAGCACCGAAACGTGTAGCGCCATGACCGGCCCCCGGAGCGCAAAAAAAGAGCGTGAGAGAAAGAAATCCTTTCTCTCACGCTCCATTATAAAACGCGGGCTGGCCCTTCCGGCCAAACCACGATCAATTTCAAGGGGGCTGTCGGCAAACCTTGACGGATTGGGGGATCGATCAGAAGTTTATAGCTTCAGGAGTTCAACAAGAAGACCCAAAGCGGCGACAGCCCCCATGTCGGTGTCAGCGATTCCATTTATTTTTGAAACGAGCCCTCGGCCACCGCGTCATACCGAGGCCCATTTTGACTCAAATACGCCTGCCAGCGTTCGGCATCCCATAACTCGAGATGGTCCCGCACGCCAATCAGCACCACCTCATGTTGCAAGCCCGCGAAGGTCAAGAGCCGGTCCGGCACGAGTACCCTGCCGGCCTTGTCCACATCCACGGCTTCCATCTGGGCGAAGAAAAGACGACGAAACACGCGTGCCTCGGCATCCACGGCAGGCGCCTGGTCCAGCTTTTCAGCCAGTCGCTCCAGTCCGTTCTTGTCATAAATCCACAAACACTGGTCGAGGCCCTGCGCCAGAAAAAGCTGGTCCGTGCTCTCTCCCAATTGCTCGCGGATCTTCTTGGGAAGCGTGAACCGCTTCTTGTCATCAAGAGCGCGGGCGTGGGTGCCGGTGAGCAGCATATAGTTGTCGCCAGCAGGTTCCCACTACTTCCCACTTCCACCCATAATGTACCACAAATATACCCGCTGGTTGCTCCAATGCAAGGGGGGCCGCCCGGCGAACTTTAGAAAAAATGGAAGTGCCGCCATGGTATCTTGGCGTAAGACGATGATATCTTGTCATTTCGAGCAGCCTCGCTATACTTTCCGTCTGGAAACTTTTTGGACCTCACGTAGAAAAAAGCGAGTTGCGTCATGGGAATGCAATGTGCCGTCACGGGCAAGAAACCGGTCAAGGGCAATAAGTACGCGCGGCGCGGCAAGGCCAAGTACCTTGGCGGCGTCGGCCGCAAGGTTACCGGCATCACCAAGCGGACCTTCAAGCCGAACCTGCAACGCGTCAAGATTGTCATTGACGGCAAGGTGCAGACGGTGCGTGTCTGCGTGAAGGCGTTACGCAGCGGCCTGGTTCAGCGCCCGATCAAGCGCAAACCGTTCCAGATGCCCGCGCTTTAGTCGTCGCTCCGCTTGCCGCGTTCATCGACCACGAAAAACTGACAGTGGACTGCTGCCATGTCTCCCGAGGAAGTGCGCTGGGTGGCCCATCTCGCCCGCCTGGAGCTTTCGGACAGCGAGTTGCCGGCCATCACCCGCCAGCTTAGCGCCATCATCGACTACGTCAACCAACTGCAAAATCTCAACACCGACGGCATCGAGCCGTTGGCGCATTGCGCTCGACGTGCACAATATCTTTCGCGACGACGTGCCGGTGCCCAGTCTCGCCACCGATGCCGCCCTGGCCAACGCTCCGGCTCGCAAAGGGGACTTCTACAGCGTACCGGCAGTGCTGGATTAGCGGCCCAATCTATGTTCAACCTCACCAGCCGTGAACTTCTGAATCGCCAACAACGCGGCGAGCTGAGCGCCGAGGCCATCACGACCGCGTTTCTGGAAAAAGTACGATCGACCGATAGTCGGGTGCGGGCCTTCTTACATGTGAACACCGACGGGGCCCTGGCCGCCGCGCGGGCCATCGACGTCAAGCGTAAGAAAGGGGAACCGCTGGGCTCCCTGGCCGGCATACCGGTCGCCATCAAGGACGTGCTCTGCACAGCGGGCCAGCCGACCACGGCGGCCAGCAAAATCCTCGAGCACTTCGTGCCCCCCTACGATGCGCACGTCATCAGCCGCCTTCAACAAGCCGACGCCGTCTTGATCGGTAAGACGAACCTCGACGAGTTCGCCATGGGCTCGTCCACCGAGAACAGTGCTTTCCAGGTGACCTGCAACCCCTGGGACCTGGCAAGGATTCCCGGCGGTTCGTCGGGCGGCTCGGCTGCTGCCGTGGCGGCACGGCAAGCTCCGCTGGCCCTGGGCACGGATACGGGCGGCTCGATACGCCTACCCGCCAGCCTGTGCGGCGTCGTCGGGCTCAAGCCTACCTATGGGCGGGTGTCGCGCTTTGGTCAGATCGCATACGGCAGCTCGCTTGACCAGATCGGCCCGTTTGCTAACTCCGTCGGTGATGCCGCGCTGCTGCTCGAAACCATCGCCGGCCACGACCCACGCGATAGCACCTGCGTCGACAGGCCGGTACCCGCCTACACCCAAACGCTCGAGCAGCCCGTGCGGCCGCTGGTCGTTGGCGTGCCGCGCGAGTTTTTTTCCAAGGGTCTCGATGCGGAAGTTGAAGCCGCTGTCCGGTCCGCCTTGAAGATTTATGAGGAACAGGGCGCCACGCTCAAGGACATCTCGCTGCCCCACAGCGCCTATGCGGTTGCGACCTATTACCTGGTGGCCACCGCCGAGGCGAGTAGCAATCTGGCCCGCTACGACGGCGTCCATTTTGGTCATCGCGCCGCCAAGTTTGGCAACCTGGTGGACATGGTTTGCAAGACGCGGGGCGAAGGTTTTGGCAAGGAGGTTAAAAACCGCATCATGCTTGGGACGTATGCCCTCTCCAGCGGCTATATTGATGCGTTTTACCTCAAGGCCCTCAAGGTTCGCCGGCTCATTAAAAATGATTTCGACCAGGCCTTCGCGAACTGCGACGTCATCATGGGCCCGACGTCGCCGACCGCGGCCTTCAAAATCGGCGAGAGGACCGACGATCCGCTCGCGATGTACCTGTCGGATATCTACACGATCAGTTGCAACCTGGCGGGCATCCCGGGGATCGCTATCCCCTGCGGGTTCACCAAAACGAACCTGCCCATTGGCCTGCAAATCCTCGCGGCCCCGTTTGCGGAGGAAAAACTCTTTCGCGTCGCCCGCATGCACGAGAAAGTTACCGACTGGCACACGCGCCAGCCGGCGCTGTGAAAGCGTCCCAGCGAAGTGGTTTGAGTGGAGGGGGAAAAGTGCCTTCGACGGCGTAGCACCCTGGTTTCTAACAAAATCTACGCCGCGGCAGCCATCGCCATGGATCATCGCATTGTCATCGGCCTGGAAGTCCACGTGCAACTCTTGACGCGGACCAAGCTCTTCTGCGGCTGCAGCACCAAGTTCGGCTTACCGCCCAACTCGGCGACCTGTCCGGTGTGTATCGGCATGCCGGGCGTCTTGCCGGTCATGAATCGGACGGCCTTTCAGCTCGCGCTCAAGGCGGCGCTGGCCCTTAATTGCCGGATTGCCCCCTTTACCAAATGGGACCGCAAGAATTATTACTATCCCGACTTGCCCAAGAACTACCAGATCAGTCAGTATGACCTGCCCTTCAGCTCGGATGGCTGGCTGGAGATCAATGTTGAAGCCGGCCGCAAAAGAATTCGCATTCTGCGTGCCCATCTCGAAGAAGATGCCGGCAAGATGTTGCATGACGAGCATGGGGCCGGCCGCGATAGCCTGGTCGACCTCAACCGCACCGGCACCCCCCTCCTGGAGATCGTCAGCCAGCCCGATCTCACGACGCCCGAAGAGGCCAAGGCCTATCTCGAGGAGATTCGCCTGCTGCTGCGTGAGATCGAAGTGTCCGATTGCGAAATGCAGGAAGGCAGCCTGCGCTGCGATGCCAACGTCAACATCCATGTCCCCGCCGCCGACGGTATCTTCGCCGCCACGCCGATCATCGAAATCAAAAACCTCAACAGCATCCGCGGTACCGAGCGGGCGATTGAGTACGAGATCAAGCGGCAGGTGCGGGAGTTTCAGTCCAACCTGGGGACCACCTGGCAGGTAGATCTGGCGCGTGCCGGCAACGTTTGGCGACTACCGGGTGGCGCCCGTGGGCGAAAAGATGGATGGCCGCTGGGTTGCCGTGTCGAAGGCCACGGCCGGCTGGGACGACCGTCTGGGCCGCACCGAGATCCAGCGCCGCAAGGAAGAAGCCTCCGACTATCGCTATTTTCCCGAACCCGACCTGGTTCCTGTCCTGGTTGACGAGGCCACGATCGCCGCGGTTCGCGCGAACCTGGGCGAATTGCCCGCCGCGCAGAAAGTGCGCCTGCAAACGCAATATGGTCTGTCGGAATATGATGCCGACGTCATCGCTCGCCAGGGCCGGCCCCTGGTCGCCTATTTCGAGGAGACGAGCAAACTCTTCGGCGATCCCAAGGAAACGAGCAACTGGATCACCAACGATGTCCTGCAAAGCCTCAAGGAAAGCGGCCTGGCGCTCAGGGACTTTCCCATTCCGCCCACGTCCCTGGCCGAGCTGCTTCACGAGATAAAAACGACGGGCCTCAACAAGCAGCGTGCCCGCGAGGTGTTCGCCGAAATGCTCTCCTCCGGCACCAGTGCCAAGGTTGCCCTGGGTAAACTCGGCTTCAAGGTGCTCGCCGACGAGAACCAGCTTCTAGAGATCGTGCGCCGCGCCATAGCCGCCAATCCCAAGGCGGTTGCCGACTTCAAGAAGGGAAAAATCAAGGCCGCCGACGCCATCAAGGGCGCCGTCATGCGCGAAACGAAGGGCATGGCCAAGACGGAACTGGTGCAACAACTCTTGCTTGCGGAACTGGCGAAAATCGAGGCCTGAACTCATAGCTGCTTCAGGAAATTCAACCATTCGCCTGGGCCGATCAGGTGGTTCATGCCGGCCAGAATGCCGGCGGACGCGAACACCATCAAGAAGACCACGCCCCATTTCAAGAGAAACAGCCGCCTCTGAAAAGTCATCTCCACGGCGGCGTCGTTCTGCAGTTTCTCCAGAAAGCCGACCCGTTGGCCAATGGTGCCGTGTTGCCACGACCAGAGCCAGCCCGGCTTGTCACGCGAGATGCCATTGAGGAGGGCGACCTTTTCGAGCGCATCCATGAAGACGCGCGGCGTGGTGGTCCGGCAGCCAAAGATGTCCGCCTGGCGCTCGCAGCGCCGCGACAGGAAACCAAAGACGATGAACATATAAAGCGCAAACAGAGCCAACATCGGCAAGAGCGCATAGAACTTGAGGCTGCTGAGGGCTTCATACAAATCCGGCGCCTCCTGGTGGAACCAGGCCTGAACTTCCGTTCGCGCGATCAGCGACATGCCTAGGTAGCACAGGCCCCCCAGAGCGATCAGGCTGGTGAACAGAAAGAGCAAATAGAAGAAAATGTGATGGTGTTTGATATGGCCGACTTCATGGCCAAAAACACCTTCGATTTCATCCTGCGTCAACGTTTCGATCAGGCGGTCTGTTATGACGACATAGCGTATCCAGGGGACGACGCCGGTCACCATGGCATTGGCGACGGTGGACTGCGTGTCCCAGACGAGAATATCGCTGAACCGAAATTGCAGCCGGCGGCCGGCGTTTTCGAGCCGCTCGCGCAAAGGCCCCGGCGGCATGGAATGCAACCCCAGAAAGACGCGCAGCAACAAGGGGATGCATAGAAACGCCACGGCCAGCAAAACCAGGCCCAGTACCGGGACCACTTCACCATTTTCCGCCAGCTCCGGAAACAAATAGAGGCAGACCTGGTGAATCAGCAACATTGTCAGTGGCGGTACGACCAGCAGCAAATTATGCCGTGCCTGCAAACCGACATAGGCCCAGCGACTCAGAAAAGGCATGGTGTCGGGGTAGAGCGCGACATCGTGCGCGGCCCGTTCCATGGGGTAATAGAGTGCCCACGACCCGACAAGCCCGAGCACCATGGGGGTCAGCAGCAAAAGCTCCAAACCTGGCACGATGGCACGGTTGCACTCGGGCGGCTTGATGGTCCAGCCCCAGCCGAGAAAGGATGCGGCCAGAAAAAAGCCGAGCAGCGCGAAGAAGTGCCTGGCGCGTCCGGCGTTAAAGCGTCGCAACCAATGATTGCGGTGTCCCGGGTCGCGCAGGAGCCGGCGACGACAAACCACGGTCCACCACGCCGCCCATAACCAGGCGACGCCAATTCCCGACCAGGTGAAAACAACACACCCCGTCTCACCGACCCAACTCGGCGGCGCCGGCCATTCCGGTTGCAGGCAGGTGAGGGTGAGAAGAAACAGCAGCAAAAACGGCATGATGCGTCCTTGGGTTGCAAAGGCCCCATCCCCGCTTGGCGTCCTCGCGCCGGGGCTCCTTCAATTGTACATCACGCTTTTGGGTTTGTCAGTTTCCCGGGGAACCCGTGTCCGGGGTACCGACCGCCAGATCCAGCGCCATCTGTTTGCACTTTTTTAAATCAATCTTGCCGCTGCCCAGGATCGGCAGCTCCTTGACCTCGAAGAAATCGCGCTGGCCGGGCAGATAAATGTTGGGCAAGCCGCGTTCGCCGAGCTTTTTGACGACCTCCGCCGGCTTTATTTCCAGTGGCAAATGCAAGACGACTATGCGTTCGCCGCGCTTGGGGTCGGGTACGCTCGTGACCACCACCAGCCGCTCCAGTCCGCCGAGCACCGCCTGGATTTCTTCCTCGACTTTTTCCAGCGGCACCATTTCGCCGCCGACCTTGGCAAAACGCTCTTCACGGCCCGTAATGGTGACGAAGCCCTCCTCGTCCATCTTGGCCAGGTCGCCAGTGACGTACCAGCCGTCGATGATTTTTTTGCGCGTCAGCTCGTCGTTGCCCAGGTACCCCTTCATGACATTGGCGCCGTAAACGAGCAGCAAGCCCTCCTGTCCAGGGGCCAGGTCCTGCAAGGTGTCCTTGTGGACGATCCGCGCCGCCACGCCGGGAACAGGTTGACCAATCGTGCCCGGCCGGTTGCCCGTTTGCCGCATGTTGCCTTCCTGCCAATCGGGCACGTTGACAATGGCGGCTGGCGACAACTCGGTGCAGCCATAGCCTTCCAGAACGGTGACGCCGAATTTTTCCTTGAACTCCTGGACGAGCGACATGGGCATCTTCTCCGCTCCTCCCAAAAGGATGCGCAGCGTGGCAAAATCGCCGGCACCGCAGCGCTTGATGAACGACCGCAGAAAAGTTGGCGTCGTCAGGAAGATCGTGCAGCGATGTTCGCGGCACAGGTCGCCAATCTCGCGGGCCTGCAGCGGATTGGCGTGATAGATCGTTGACGTGCCTACCTGCAGCGGCACCCATAACGTCACGGTATAGCCAAAGCTATGAAAGAAGGGCAACACACCCAAAAGGCGATCGCTCGGCAAGGGGTCCACCGCCTGCACGATCGACTCCACGTTCGCGGCGATGTTGCCATGCGTGAGCATGACCCCCTTGGGCTCGCCCGTTGAACCGCTCGAGAAAATCACCGTGAGCAACTGATCGCTCGGCTCGCGTGGCCCGAGCGTCAGCCGTTCCTGAAGGAAGCCGGGCAAGAGCAGCACGCTCAGCATGGTGCGGACGCGTTCCCAACTCGTGATCGACTTGCGAAAGTCCTCCAGATAGATGAACTGCACGTCCGGGCCTGGATCGAGCGGCACCTTGTGCGTGAACAGGCGCGAGGTGAGCACGTGACGCATGCCGCACTGGCGTATGGCGGAGCGCACGATCTCCTGCGTGGTCGAGTAATTGAGGTTCACCGCCACTTTGCCCAGGAAGGTGACGCTGATATTGGCCAGCGCACGGCCAGGCTCGGCGGCAGCCATACCCCAACCATGGTGTCGTCGCGCAGCAACGGCGCCAACCGCCGGGTAAGGATCTTCGCTCCCACCAGGACTTCGCCATACTTCATCACCGGCTTGGCCGCATTCGCATCGACAATGCACGGGCGCAGCGGGTGGCCGACGGCGGTGCGCAGGAATTGCCGGTGCACGGGGCGCCGCTCCGGTGAGCGGCGCTTGGCCGACTCGGCCGATAACCGCTGAATCGCTTGACGAACTTCGAAGGCCGAGGCCGTGGCGGGCAAGGGGCTGCCAAAACTGACATGCACGTGATAGGGAATATGGCGAGGTAGCTTCCAAAAGAAACGTCGCCCTTGATAACTGAAGATACTGCCCCAAACGTGGTCGAGGCAAACAGGAATGATCGGTACCGGCGTTCTCTTGACGATTTGTTCGAAGCCGCGATGAAACGGGAGCAAAAAGCCGGTGCGCGAGATGCCCCCCTCGGCGAAAATGCAAACGATGTCGCCCTGTGCCAGCGCTTCGCCGGCAGTTCGCAGCGCCTGCACGATGGCCCGCGGCCCGGCAGCGCCGTTGACGGGAATGACGTCGCCCAGCGCAACAGCCAACGCAAAAACGGCACGCCCAAATAAGGTGCCCAGATCAAAAAACGAATCTTGCGTTGTTGTGCCGCCAGGACGAGGAGGGCATCGATATGGCTCACGTGGTTGCAAACAAGCAGGGCCGGGCCCGTCGTCGGTATATTGCTTTGGCCCGATACGTACAGTCGATAAAGCGTGTGCCGGAGTATCCAGAGAGGCAGGCGGACGAGAAAGAAATAATGGGCGACGACGACCAGACCCACCAGTGTAAGGCCGATGAGGGCAACGATCCACCAGGTGTCCCAAGCCAGCAACATTCCAGGAAGGTTAACTATCTTGGATAAGCGCGTCAAGGCAGAGGAATTGCCGATTGTTAGATTGTGGAGCGTTGCTTTTCAGAAAACACGGGCCGCGCTTTGACCGCGAAAATCCACAATCTTCATGTATTGCCCTTTGCTGAATTTCCCGTTATAGACCCCGACATGCTTGCCAAATCACTCTTGAATCCGATTCTGGCCGACGACAGCCTCACGCGCGGCCTGGGGGACGCGGAAGCGCGTGTCCTGGTCGAATGGCTCGTGGAGCGCATGGAAAATTGCGCCGAGGAACACGGCTCGGAAGAGCGCACCCGCGAAGAAATAACCCGCTGGTGTCGCCGCGCCCGGGCCATCAGCCGTTTCGTGACACTCTGGTGTCACCAGAACGACCATGGCGCCGCCTGCCAGTTAGCCGCCACGGAACGCTTTCCCTGGCCCTTTCCCGCCACCGACACCGATCCGTGCGACCTGATGATTGACATTTTAGGCTGGGAGAAGGAGCAGTTTTGATTCTTGATTTTTGAACGCAGACGGAATTTCTCCAGAAAACGCGGTCTGCAACCCACCTTCTCCAACCTGAAATCCCGACGGCCTGCCTAACCTGCACAATCCCCCCAATCTAACCTTGCTCACCTATACAGAATCTTTCAGCCACTTTTTTTGCAATTTGTTATTCACTTTCCTGACCTAAAGCCCCTAGAATGGTTGTGAAATTCATTTTGCTTGGCTCATCTCCTATCCGATGAGGTTTATCTCGTGAATGCCGGACCCGATCCTCAGATCGATATGAGTCAGATTGAACAGGCCCGCCGCCAAATCAACCGTCTCGCCGAAGAAATAGCTCAACTCTCGGAAATGGAACTGTCACCGCCCGAATATTACGGCGAGTTCCTGCAGCGCCTGATGACCGCGATCGCGGCCCCGGCCGGTGCCGTCTGGATAAAGACGCCGCAGGGCAATTTACAGATTCAATATCAGATCAACATGCGGCAGATCGGGCTCGATCAGGCCGAAAATTCCCGCAACCAGCACGACGAGCTCTTGCGGCAGATGACGGTCAAGGCCCAACCGACGATCGTGCCGCCGCACAGCAGTACGGGTCAGGTCGAGGAGGGCAAGATTGTCCCGGGCAACCCGACCGATTACGTAATTTTGCTGGCCCCCATTCTCTATGACAAGCAGCTGGCCGGGCTGGTGGAAATCTGGCAGGATGCCAACCGGGGTCCCGACGCCCAGCGCGGCTTTCTGCAGTTCATCGTCAAGATGTCGGCCCTCGCCGCCGGCTACACGCGCAACCATCAACTGCGCCAGATGGTTAGCCAGGAGCAGGTATGGCTCCAGCTTGAAGCCTTTACTCAAAAAATACACGCCAGTCTGAACCCCACCGAGGTCGCCTACCTGGTCGCGAACGAGGGCCGGCGCCTGGTCGAGGCCGACCGCATCAGCGTCGCGATTCGCGAGGGCAAACGGGCCAAGGTCGTGGCCATCAGCGGCGCCGACGTGGTGGAAAAACGTTCCAACCTCGTGCAGCTCATGCGTGCCCTGTTTGAAAAAGTGATCGACTGGGGTGAAAAGCTCGTTTACACCGGCGACAAGGACGAGGGTTTGCCCCCCGCCGTGCTCAAGGCGCTCGACGCCTATCTGGCGGAAAGCAATAGCAAGCTGCTCGTGGTATTGCCTCTCAAGGACGAGCGGGAAGTCGAAGGCAAAAAGAAATCCCGCTCCGCCATCTTGATGGAAAGCTTCGAAAGCAACGATGCATCCAGCCTGGCCGTCGACAAGCTCGAAGTGGTCGGCAAACATTGTGCGTCCGCCCTTTACAATGCGGCGGAGCATCGCCGCATCCCCATGCGTTTCCTGTGGATGCCCCTCGCCAAACTCCAGGACGGCCTCGGCGGCAAGACCAAGGCCATCGCCAGCCTCATCGTGGTCGGCGTCATCGCCCTCGTCGCGGCCATGATCCTGGTCCCTTACCCACTCAAGATGGAAGCCAACGGCCAGTTATTGCCGATCAATCGCCGCCAGGTTTATGCGCCGGGCGAGGGCCAGGTCGTTTACATCCCGCCCGGGCTGAAGTCCGGCAGCTTCGTGGCCCAGGATGAAGAATTGTTACGCATGTATGACAAGGAGCTGGCCAAGGAAATTCTCCAGCTCCAGGCGGAAATCCAGGGCGCCGAGGCCATCGTGCAGGGGGGCGCCAACCGGCCGCCGCGCGAAGACGGCGGCGACCAGGCCCAGATGAAAGATATCAACGAAGCCCGCATCACCCGCACCAATAAGTCGCAGATGCTCCAGCGCCTCAAGGAGCGCAGCAAATCGCTGAGCGACCCCGGCTTCTTCGCCGTCAAATCACCAATCTCCGGAATCGTTCTTAGCTCCGATTTTCGCGAAAACTTGCTGCAGAAGCATGTCAGGTCGAACGAACCCCTGCTCCGCATCGGCTATACCGATTTGAGAAACCCCAAGGCGTCGGACTGGGAAGTCGAACTGAAGATTCCGCAGAAACACATCGGCCAGGTCCTGCGGGCGTTTCAAAACAAGGACCCCAAGGAAGAGTTGGACGTGGACATTCTCCTGATCAGCATGTCCACAACCTCTTTCAAGGGCAAGCTCAAGAAATCCAAGATCGCCTCGGAGGCCAATCCCAACCGCGACGCCAACAACGAGCCCGAACCGGTGGTGCTGGCCTGGGTACGCATTTCCGGCGCGGATATTCCGGTGGAATCCCAGCTGCCGCCCAATTTGCTGCTCACCGGCACGGAAGTCCACACCCGCATTCGTTGCGGTACGCGGGCCATGGGCTATTCGCTGTTCTATGGCGTCTGGGAATGGTTCTACGAAAAAGTCGTTTTCTTCTTCTAAACAATAACTTGCCAGTCGTACCTGGGGTGCACCTGGGTACGAACGATAACACGTCACCCGACCTGGCGGCCCGCAAGCCGCGCTATTGTTGGGCGGCGGCCGGACTGTTTGGGTCCGGGCAACTTCGACGGGAGAATCTTTCATGCTTCGTTTCCTGATCGCCTGCGTCTTTGGTCTGGGTATTTTCGGGCTGGTCGCCTGGTATTACGACCTGATCCCGCCGGGGGATACCACGGCAGCGCCGCCGGCACATAGTACAGTGCAAAAATCAGTAGTCGTGCAGCATGACCTCGGCCGCGAACTCTATCCCGCTGTACCAATGCCTCCCTGGAGCGGCCCGCTGGTCGAAACCAGGGTTGATCCCGTCGTCGTCGTGGGCACCATGTCCTCCAAGGACCGTCCCGACATAGCGGCCCAGATGGCTGGCCAGATCATGTTCATCGGCGACGAGGTGCCGGAAGGCGCTGTCCAGGTAGCCGGTGCCGCCGCCTTCCTCGCCGACCCGTTCGGCACCACGCGCGTCAACAACGGCGTCCGCGAGATCATCAAGATTTATCGGCGCCTGCAGGAAGGCGACATGGTCTATCCCGATCAGATCCTGGCCATGGTCGATACCGCCAAATCTCTCGGCGATCTCGAAATGAAACATTCCAAGGTGATCTCCGCCGAAGCGGACGCAATCGGGGCCAAGGCCATCGCGGAAGAAGCGAGCGTAAAGTATGGCGTTGCCTTACGGCTCTTTCAAAACAAATCCATCGCGGAAGAAGATCTACGGTCCGCGAAATTGACACAGGTCAAAATGTACTGGGACAGCGTGGGCAAGGAAAAGGCCCTGGATATGACCAGGACGGAAGAAAAACTCAGCCTCATCATTTATCACCAGCATGAGATTCGCAACAAGAACGCCGGCCCGCGCAGCATCATTCAGAAAATTTACCGCCAGCGCGGCGAGGCGGTGAAAGAGCTCGAACCGATCATGCAGCTCTATAGCCTCGACCCCCTCTCCGCCGAGGCGCAGATCGACGCCGAATATTACTCGCGCCTGCGCGAGGGCATGGCCGTCACACTGGAACCCTCTGTCGTGGACGCGCCGCCGAAAACCTACAGCGCCCATGTCGCCGCCGTCAATTGTCTGGGAGTGACCAAGGACCCGGCCAACCCGCTCATCGTCTCTGGCAGCGAGGACCGGACCGTTCTGGTTTGGCAACGCTACGCGGCCACGCCGATTCGCAAATTCGAACACCCCGAAGCGGTCAAGGCCCTCGCCTGCAGCCCGCGCGGGGCCCAGGGAAACCTGCTTTTGACCGGCTGCGCTGACGGCGCCATCCGGCTTTATGACCTGAGCGTCAAGGACGATGCCAAGGCCATGATCAAGGAGGCCGCCAAACATAGCGTGGCCATCACCGCACTGGCCTTTAGTCCGGACGGCAAATATTTCGCCAGCGGCGCCGCCGATGGCACGCTCACCTTGTGGAGCACCGACAAGATCGAACCCCTGTACGTCATCGATGAAAGGCATGGCGCGGCGGAAACCCACCATAACGCCGTCACCTCGCTAAACTTCACGCCGCAGTGCAAGCTTATATCCTCGAGCCTGGACAATGTCGTGCTGGTCTGGTCGCTCAAGGAAAAGGGCGCCAGCCTCGATTACTCGCCGCTCGCCGGCCGTAGCGGCAGCGTCAACAGCCTGGACGTCAGCGCGGATGGCCGTCTGATGCTCTTCGATCAAGGCAAGACCATGCAAATCCGCGCGGTCTCCGACGGCCACCTGGTCAATTCGCTCCGCAACCCCGGCGGTGTCATTCCCTTCGAGACGCTGGCCATGTTCGCGCCGGACGCCTCGCTGCTCCTGACCGCCGGCGCGCCGGACGGCAAGCTCCAGCTCTGGCACGTGCCCGCCGATCAATCGCGCGGCTTCGAAATTCGCAAGTTCGCCACCCGCGAACGGGCGCCGGTGACCTGTGCCGCCTTCGCGCCCATGACCGATTATCATGGCGAAGGCACTTTCGCCGTCTCCGCCAACAAGGATGGGCAGATTTACCTCTGGCCCCTACCTTCCACGAAGGAGATCGCGAACTACGCCATCCGCGATGTCTTCGTGCATTTCGCCGACGGCGGCCTCAATGCGAGCACCGGCCAGCGCATCATCAAGGTCGAAGTGCCCAACCCGCCGACCACGCAAAATCCCAAGGGCCGCCTCGAACCGGGGCGCCAGGTAACGTTCGTGATCAATTGAGCGGGCAGTGCTCGAGTGAACTGTTGGTGGGCTGAACCTTGACCTGTTTTTCAACGGAAAGCGTCCATGCAAGCTGAAGCTCCAGTAACGGACCTGGAACGCCGCAAGATGGTGCGGCTGCGCGTGCGCGGCGATTTGGCCGTTACGCCGCAAAAATACGAGGGCCGCACCTATTACGTCATCAAGGACCCGGTCAGCCTGCGCTACTACCGCTTCAAGGAGCAAGAGTATTTTCTACTCAAGCTCATGGATGGCAAGCACACCAACGATGAGGCGCAGAAAGAGTTCGAAAAGTCCTTTCGTCCCGATCGCTTGACGCTCGAGGACCTGGAACATTTCAGCCAGCAACTGTTGACTGCCGGCCTGGTGCAGAATGAGTCGGCCCAGGCGGGCAAGCAGTTATACGACCGCCGCGCAAAGCGGCGCCGCATGGAAATCATGCGTGCCTTCACGAACCTCCTCTATATCAAGATCCCCGTTTTCGATCCGGAAAAAACACTCAACCACATGCTGCCCTGGTTGCGCTGGATTTTCACCGGCACCTTCCTGGTCCTCAGCGGTGCCGTCATGCTCGGCGCCGTCATGTTGGTCTTGACTCACTTCGAGACCTTCCTGGATCGTTTGCCCACCTATCAAGAGTTCTTCAGCTTCAAGACAGCCGTTTACCTGTGGGCGGCCCTCGGCGTCGTCAAGGTAATCCACGAGTTCGGCCACGGCCTTAGTTGCAAGGCTTTTGGCGGTGAAGTTCACGAGATGGGCTTCTTGCTGCTTTGTTTGTCGCCGGCGATGTATTGCAACGTGTCGGACGCCTGGACCCTGCCCAACAAATGGCGGCGCATCATCATCAGCGGTGCCGGCATTTATGTCGAGCTCATGATTGCCGCCATCGCCACCTACGTCTGGTGGAACTCCCCCAGCCAGCCCTTCATCAACAATCTAAGTCTTAGCCTTATGATCGTGTGCAGCGTGAGCACCGTGATCTTCAACGGCAACCCGCTCATGCGTTATGACGGCTATTACGTCCTGGCCGACTGGCTGGAAATCCCCAACCTGCGTGACCGCGCTAATAAATATCTCAAGCGCATCGTCACGGAACATTGCCTGGGTATCGAGTCCCAGCCCGAACCGTACATGGATTTGAGCCGGCGCATCCTCTTCCTGGTCTATGCCGTCGTCAGTTGGGTTTATCGCTGGGCAATCACGTTCGTCATTCTGAAGTTCATGTCGACTTTCCTCAAGCCCTACCGGCTCGAGATCATCAGCAATATGTTCGCCATCGCGGCCTTCGCGGGTATGATCGGCTGGCCGATCTACAACTTATTCAAGAACATTAGCAAGCGTGGGAGGCTTCCGGACATGAAACCTGTTCGCGTCACTATCAGCGCCATCCTGGTCGGACTACTGCTGCTGGGCTTTTTCTTCGTGCCCTTGCCCGTGACCCGGGTACGCCAGCCAGGCCTCGTGGAGGTGCAGCCCGAGTACCTGACCCCGATTCACATCAAGGTGCCCGGCATCCTGCAAAAGGTATTGGTCAAGGAAGGGGAATTCGTGCGCAAGGGCAAAATCCTTGCCGAGTTCCATAATCGCGACCTGGAAAACCGGTACGATCAGGCCAAATCATCGATCGGACTGAGCCAGAATCTGCTGCACCTTTACGCCACCCAGGGGGACAGGTACTCCAGCGCCCGCGATAAAAATGACCTGGTCCGCGCCAGACCACGGCGCGCAATGATTTACGCAGCGCCACCGCGAACCTGGGCCAGGCCGGGGCGGAGAGAGAATGGCTTACCCTGAAGGCGCCTCGCGATGGCGTGGTCATGGGTCTGCCGAAGGTGGACGAAATCGGCAAGCTCTGGTCGCTCGATCAGGACGTGCCCTTCTGCAAGATTGGCGATCCCAAGAAACTGCGTGTGATCGTGCCGCTGCCGCCGCCGGATTACGAATTGGTGCGTGAGAACTGGAAAAAGCTGAAGCACGAAAAACTGCCCGTCACCATTCGCGTACAAGGCCGGGCGGAGGATATTTGGCAAGGTTACCTATCCAACCTGCCGGAACAACAGGCCAAGGAAATCCCGATGGCGCTGTCCAACCGTGGCGGCGGGCCGCTCGCGGTCAAACAGGGTGCTGATCCCAACAAGATGGTGCCGCAAAACGACGTTTACCTGGTGGGCATCAACTTCAACGACCCTGACCTGGCCATCGCGCCGGGCTCCATGGCCCAGGTGAAGATCCATTGCGAATACCGTTCGGCGGCCTGGTGGGCCTGGCGCTCGCTGTCCTCCACCTTCGACCTGGGCCTGGCACTGTGACCATAGCCCGCCGCGCGAGCAAGGGAAACTACTTCCCCTCTTTCTCCAGCGCCGCCCGCAACCTGTCCATCAGGTGGTCGGGGACGGGCGCCATCGGCAAGTCGCGGCAAATCTTGATCGTGATTTGATAGGACTGCATGTAGTTGTTACAGGGATCGCACAGGCGAATATGCTGGCAAATGAGGTCGCAATATTCCTTGGGCAATTCGCCATCGCAGTAAGCCATCAACAATTCAACAATTTCCTTGCAGGTAATCATGAGGCCACCTCTTCGAAGTGGGGGGCCAGGCGCCGCGCATCAACAGGCGCCCACGGTGCAACCGACTCTTGACCGCGGCCAGCGACAGGCCGAGCATCTCGCCGATGTCCTGGTTCGCCATCCCCTCGACGTCGGCCAGCACATAGACGTCGCGGTAAAGCTCCGGCAACTCCGCTAATGGCTTTTTCGATAAGTTCCGTCGTTTCCCGTTTGAGCGCCAGCCGATCGGGCGTCGCCGACCAGGGCTTGACGGAGCGGGCGTGGTAGCCATGCTCGGTGAACAGATCAAGGGGATCATGGGCCTCGCGATGCTCGCGGTTGGCACGCTTGCGCCGATGGGCCAGCGCCGCGTTCACGGTCACGCGATGCAGCCAGGTGGTCACGTTGGACTCGCCCCTGAACGTGTCGAGCTTGCGTACCACTTGCAGCAAAACATCCTGCGTCACATCCTCGGCATCCGCGTCGTTGCCAAGCATGCGCCGCGCAAGGTTATAGACGCGCGGCGCATGGTCGCGGAAAACCTGCTCCGCTGTAGGCGGCGGCATCGTTGCCGGCGGCGTGCCGTTCGCGATTTTCCCGTTATGTTCCATGGATCGCGCTTCTCGGACTGGGGATAGCCATTGGGTTGATTTTATACCGCGGGGTAGGGCATTACCAGCCCTGTGTTTTTACCCCAACGGGGGTTACATCCCGCAAACCACGTTTGGTACTCGAGCCCTGAGTGAGAACGTCCCGAATATTCTTTACCCCGAAGGGGGTTACATCCCAGAGCCCAGGGTTGGTACTCCAACCCTGGGTGAGACCCCCACGAATATTCTTTTACCCCGAAGGGGGTTACATCCCAGAGCCCAGGGTTGGTACTCCAACCCTGGGTGAGACCCCCCACGAATATTTTTTACCCCAACGGGGTTACATCAACGGCTAGATTGCAACCCTGTCGTCCCGCCCAGGGTTGGGGTACCAACCCTGGGATTTGGGATTTAACCCCGTTGGGGTAAAAAACGGGTGCTTTGGCTTTCACCCAGGGTTGGCGTACCAACCCTGGGCTCTGGGATCGAACCCCGTTGGGGTAAATGCCGGTCGGTTTTGCTATTCGCCCGGGGTTGAATTACCAACCTTGGGCTCTGGGATGTAACCCCGTTGGGGTAAAAACGCCCAGGGTTGGCGTACCAACCCTGGGCTCTGGGATCGAACCCCGTTGGGGTAAATGCCGGTCGGTTTTGCTATTCGCCCGGGGTTGAATTACCAACCCTGGGCTTTGGGATTTAACCCCGTTGGGGTAAATACCGGTTCTCATCGCCTACGGCACAAACAAAATGTGGCGACTTTGGGGTACACATCTGCGCCGCCGGCAGCGCATAAAAAAAGAGGCGACGGATATTTCTTCCGTCGCCTCTGGGCTCGTTTCCCCCGAACCGAGCCTATGGTCTGGGTATTGGCAGGTCTTGGCCGGTAAAGATTCTTTCTTCTTCCTCGTTGATGATGATGCGCGGGGTCACCATGATCATGAGGCTCTGGCCGTCGCGGCCGTAAGACGTGTTCTTGAATAGTCGGCTCAAGTATGGAATCTTGCTGAGAATCGGTGGGCCGAACTCGTTGCGGCCTTCCGACATGGTTTTCAGGCCGCCCAGGAGCACCGTGCCGCCGTCCGGCACGTTTACGGTGGTGTTGACCGTAATCTGCGTAAAGGTCGGTTGCTGGAAGACCATCTGATAGATAACGGGCTGGCCCAGAATGGTCGTGCTATTGCCCGGCCCTTCTAAAAGCTGCGGTACGGGAATTTGAATGGGAATCAGCGGCACATTGGCGTTGGCCAGGTTTGTCAGACTGGGCGTCAGGTTCAGACGCACGAAACGCCGGTCCGCGGACACCACGGGCGTCACTTGCATCGTGACGCCCAACGGGAAGGGCTGGTTGTTCGGCGTCAGAATGGTCTGGGCACCGACAACGTTGGCGCTTACGCCCGTCAGGAAGAACTGGAAGTCCTGCACGTTGATGTTCGCGGTCTGGCCGTTGAAGACCGTCAGCTTGGGGGCCTGCATGATGTTCATGCGGCGGTCCCCCTGGGCAGCTTCGAGGAACATGAATACCTGAATATCGCTCAGGAAGGCAAGACCTAGCGACAGGCCGCCATCGGCGCCCGGGACCCCCGGATAGCCGCCGAACGGAGGCACGGCATAGGAAAAGCTGCTGGAATGGATGGGTATGGCCAGGTCAGGCGTCAGCTGACCGGCCGGGGTCAAGCCGGTGGTGGCTTTGAGGCCCTGAAATTGACTGTTTACCTGCCCGAAGGGGGTGAATTGGCCATTGAGCAGGTTGACCTGGTTCGTCGCCGACGTGGGCGACTTGATGTTCACGTTGAAATCGACGCCGATGCGCTCGAAGAAGCTTTCGGAGACGGATACGAGCCGCATTTCGATGGCGATTTCCAAATCTTGCAGGCGACGTAGCGAAGCCAGCAGTGCCTGAATGTCTTCCTGCACTTCCTGGGTCTGGTTGATGACGAGGGCGTTGCCAAGTTCAAAGAACTGGATGGTCCCCTGTCCGCCGACGTTGCTCCAGGTGTTGCTGGCAACGGTGTTCTGAATCAGGTTGATGAGTAGAGCTTGCAAGTTCTCGCCAGGGGCACGCGTCTGCACCTGGCTCGGCGCCACGCCGCCGCCGACATTGCCGTTCATGGCGAAGGTCGAGCCGGTGCCGCTGCTTTGCGAACTTACCGTGGTGCCGCTCTGCATGGCCATGGGCGGCGTGTAGGGCGAGGCCGTGGTGCCGGTCGCGCCGGTAGCGTTGGCCAGGTGCCGCGCCAGGGCCGTGTTCATGTCGCTAACGCCGGGCCGCGAATAGTTCTCCACCGGCACCACGAGATCGGTGACCGGATACGTGATCATGATCATGCGGCCCTTGGCTTTTTCGGGAGTGGTGATTTGCAGAATTTGGTCCTTGATGACGTAGGTCAGCTTCACCTGTTCAAGCAAGATATTCAGGGCGGACTTGAGTTTAATATTTTCCACCGGCAAGGTAAGCGGAATTTCGAGGCTGATATTGGCTTCTTGCAGCGCTGAACGGTCGGGCTGAATTGTGACTCCGGTCATGTCTTGCAAGGTCTGTAGCGCCTCGTGCAGCGGCGTGTTCTTGAAGGAGAGGCTGACCGGCAGGCTCAGTTTGCGTTCGATGTCCTGTTCGACCTTGTCGCGCCGCGGCGACGAGTAGCCCGCCTCGCCGGTCTTGCGTTCCCGAGCCCGCTTGTTGGTCTCCGCATCGAAGTGCAAGGGGTTGGCGTTGTCGACGTAAGGGCCTGAGCCGGGGTTGAGCGCATTGAGGACAAACGTTTCGTTTTCATGATTGCCCTTCTGGTAGTTTTGCTCGGCGATCAGCGTGGACGTGATCTGAATCGCCGCATCGGCCGACAGATTGTCCGGATCGAGCTCCTTGGCCTTGCGGGCCTCCGCCAGGGCTTCCTTGTATTTGCCCTCTTTCGCCAGCGACCGGTAGAGCTTGATGTGCTCCGCTACCTCTTCCTGCGTCTTGCGAATGTTCTTTTGATATCGGTCTTCCTTCCAGGGGCCGCCGCTGACGTTGTCCACCTGCCGCGCGATGGTTTCCTGCGCGAGCATGGTGCGATACTGTTGCAAGCGTGCTTCCACGGGGCGCTTGAGCAGCGCGAGCCGTCCCGCGTCGAGGTTGGAGCCGCCCAGTTCGTCGAGATATTCCTTGAGGGCGTCCACGGCCTGGTCCTTCCGGCCTGCCTTGAAGAGATCGAGGGCGGTATTGCGCACATTCATGCTGCGCTCACGCAACTGTTGAAACTGAATCTCTTCGAGGGCCTTGTAGTTGGCGGTCAAATCTTCACTACCCGGCAAGTCCGTGGCGGTCGCGGTGCCAGACTTGGTCGTGGTGACGAGCTGTCCTGGTTGCTTGGCGTCGACAAGTTGAACCGGCGACTGCTGCGACTGCATTTGCGGCGTGTTCATGAGCTCGCCGATGCGTTTGGCCCGGTCGGTCCGTACCATGCGCATGTCGAGCCGATTGAAGATCCCGCTGGCCTGCCGGAAATCGCCGCGGTGAAAGGCATCGATGCCAATGTCCGCGTCCCGATTGGCCACGTTGACGTGCTGATTATATTCGTCGGCATCGACCGTATGCATCAGCAGGGCGGCCTCGGCCTGGATGCCATACATCGGGTTGAATGCTTCCTCCGTCAACTTCCGCGCCATCGGCAGGTTGCCGGCCTTCAGTTCCAGGCGCGCCTTGTCAAGTTTCTCCAGGCCCAATACCCGGTTGCGCGCCGCCGGATTATCCAGGGCAACCGCCGTGGCGTTTAATTCTTGCACCGGCAATTGCGCCGGCGGCAAGATGCCCGAACCACCGGCCTGCACCACGTCCGCCGTGTTGCTGGCCGGCTGGACGCCAGCCATGGGCTGAATACCCGCCGTGGCCGCAATCTGTCGCAGCCACTGCGACTTTTGCTCGATGCGCAGGGTGTCCAGGCGGAAGGTTCGCGCGATCAAACGCGCCGCATTGATATCGGCTTCCGCTTTCTGGAAGCGGCCCGGGTCGGTCGGATGACTTTGCACCTGATCGGCGGCCCGCTCGAGCAGCTGATCGACGGTTCGCTCACACTGGGCCGCGAGGCTCAGTAGCAGGCTGGCCGGGCTGTCTTCCTCGGCCGTGAACGAAGCACGCAATTGATCGGCTTCGATGGCCTTGGTACGGGCTTCGATCAACATGCCCTTTTTCTGGAATTCGCGTGCTTCCTGAAGCAGAGCGATCGCATGACCCTTGGCGGCAGCCTGCGCCGTGCCCGAGACCAGGGGCGGCACCATGGGGTCCCGTGGGTCGGGATTGCGTTCTTGACCGATGCGCGTGGGCATGCCGCCCGCCTTGACGAACGCACTGTTGGCCGCGCCGCCGGGGCCATCATTTTTACGAGCGTCGGGGTTCCTGCCCTCAGCACGGGCAATTTCCTCGAGCAGCTTTTGGGGG
Source organism: uncultured Planctomycetota bacterium (assembly GCA_963848825.1). GTDB lineage: Bacteria > Planctomycetota > Planctomycetia > Gemmatales > Gemmataceae > CAVVSQ01. The sequence goes on from CAWKFA010000015.1 coordinate 128,407, forward strand.
CGATCCCCCATCTCCCAGATGCTGTACGGACCATGCAATTTTTGAGCGCTGGCGGCCTTGGCCTTCGCTTCCTTGAGATTGCCGGCCGCGAACAACTTGCGGGCGTCGCTCATGAGGCGTACGGCCTCGTCGCGATCGCGTTTGCCGCGGGCTTTCTGAATTTCCGCATGAAGCTTTTCGGGCGAATCCTCGAACAGGCCCCAGCCCTTGGGCTGCGCGGTAAAGGCCTGGCTGCATAGCCGGTCAGCCTCCTCCAGTTGATCCTGTTGAAATAGGTTACGCGCTTCCTTGATGACCGAACGCGCATCGGCGTTGGCGGATAGTGCTCCGTTGGCGTTCGAGCCTGGCCGACTGGTGCCGTTGGCGCGGCGCTGCACATCTTCCAACAGGCGCGTGGGGTTTTCCTCCCACCATTCCAGGTCCGGGCGCAGCTCCCGCGCCTGGATTGCTTTCAGGCGGGCGGCCTCCAGGTCGTTGGCCTCCAGGGCCCGGTAGCCTTCCTTGATAAGCTTGCGGGCGAGCGCCTTGTTGCTGGTGGCCGAGCCCGGCGGCGAACTGATTTCGTTGCCCATGGTCTGCCTTACGGGCGGCCCTTCGAGCTGCTTATTGTTGCCGGGTAGTGGTGGCGGCATCATGTCGACGGTGCCGATGGTCGGCGGCGGCGGGCTCTCGGAGCCCTTGGCCAGTAGGCTGTCGGGGCCGTCCTTCTTGTCATCCTTGGCCCCCCTTAAGAAACTGGTCACCGTTTTGACGATGCTCGTGGAGGGCGCGGTCGGCGACTGCTTGGTGCGGGCGCTGGCGATGTCGCGCAGCACCTTGGCGGGCGTATCGTTGGCCCAGGGCGCATGCACGATCGGCGCCATTTTGTTCGCTTCCTTGGCCCACATTTCCGCCGTATCGAATTCGCCTCGTTTGAGGCAATCGCGGGCGGCCCGCAAGAGGGATTGTTCATCGTTATTGACAGCAGATTCACCGGACTTGCCGCCGGTGCTGGCGACCATGCGCAGGTTTTCATTGAGGTTGGTCAGCGTCTGCCGGTCGGCCGACGATAAATAGGGGTTGGCGGACAGCGCCCGCACCAGGCTGGAGGCATCCTGGGTCTTGCCCTGGCGCAAGAATTCCTCCACCTGATGAAGCTGCGTGTTTCCTTCGCGGCGGCTGGCGAGCGCGGTGTTGTTTTCCAGAAGGAACTTGTGGAAGTCGCGGCGCTCGGCGGGGGTAAGCTCCAGCTCCCTGATCTTTACCTGCGCGAACTCCGCGGCGGCGACTTCGTATTCGCGGGCCTTATAATTATCGAGCGCGCTTTTATACACGTCGCGGACTTTGCGAGGCCGGCCTGTCTCTTCCGGCTGCTGGCCAGTCGCCATCGACGCGGTGGCGAGCGTTACGGTCAAAGCAATACCGGCTAGCACGCCTGCCCAGGCCCCGCGCACCCACGTTACGGTCCTTGTGTTAGCCACCCCCGGCCTCCTTGCTGACACCGCTCCGGCCCGCACCGCCGAGCGCGACGTCCTTTTCCCCAAAGGTACATCGCGGCGGCCGAGCCACCTGGAGTAATTGATTTTTTCTCAAGTTTGAGACAGTTAAGCGGCGGGACCATACCGGCACCCCCAACAGACGTCAAGAGGATTTACCGCCGCGCCACGCCCGTGCCTGCCAACAACCAGCGTTCAACCATCTTGTGGCATTTCCCTTTCCTTCCCCCATCCAAATCGTTAACTTGTTCAAGATGGATCGTCTAACGTGAATCGGCAAACGAACGCTTGAGGGTTTCTTCATGAGGCTTTCCCCCGCTCCTTATTTCGCCCTCTGCACCATCGCCATCCTGGGTATGGTGCCGGACGCCCACGCCCAGCAAAAGCCCAAGGAACTCCAGTGGACGCACGCCTTCGATCTGGCTTGCCGGCGCTATGGCGAGCTGGACTTCACCAAGGAGACACAGAAATTCGGCGTCGAGGCCTTCAAGGACAATAACAATGGCCTTGGGGTCTTCATCTCCCAGGTCGGCTCCCTGGGATCGGTCGGTGGTTTCCAGGCCCTCAAGCTACCGCTCACGACGCGCGGCCCGGAATGGATCACTGGCCTCGATTTGCCTGCTCGTAAAGCCGGCGAAGAGAAATTCGAGAATGCCAAGATCCACAGCATGGAGGTGTTTCGTGATCCGAATACCGAGAATTGGGTTTACATCACAGAAAAGGGCTATCTGGCGGTCGCCTCCGCCAAGGCCCGCATAACTCCCGGCGCCGACAAGAAGCCGCACTGGGCCCATAGCGTGGATTTACGCGTTCGCAAGGGAGGCGTCAAAGACTGGAAGGACGCGACCAAGTTTGGCATCGAAGTTTATCGCGACAACACTACCGGCAACCTGGTCTACATCTCCGAAACAGGCGCCGTCGCCGTGCTGCCGGACGCGAATGACACCAAGGCCGGTACCGAGGGCAAAGCACCCGCCTGGCTGCATGGCCTGGACCTGCCCTGCCGGAAGTCCAACGAGCCCAGCTTCGGCAACAACACGCGTAAGTTCGGCGTGGAGGTTTTCCTGGATGCGAACAACGGCAATCTGATCTTTTTGACCGAAACGGGGAACCTGGCCGTCACTGCCGGCCCCAAGGACATCAAGGCCCCCACGGAGAACGCCAAGGACCCCGTCTGGTCGCACGGCCTGAACCTCAAGGTTCGCAAGTATGGGGAAAAGGAGTTTTCCGAGCAAACCAACATTTTTGGCGCCGAAGCCTATCGTGACAACAACCTCGGCGCCATCCTCTACATTGGCGAGACCGGTTCGCTGGCTGTCGTGACGAAATAACCTCGCCACTCACTCCCTACGCGAATTGATGTTCGAAACCGCGCGGTTCCAGGGGTGCGTCCTGCCTTCTTCCTCTAACAAATAATCTGGCCCCGCCAGAAATTCGCCGACGTGCACCAACGTAATGCCCTGAATGGGCTGGGTGTCCATGAGGTGTCTTCCATCTTGCGGCGAGACGGCAAAGGCAAGCTCGAAATCCTCGCCGTCGCGCAAAGCGTGATCGAGGGCGCTTCGCCCATCGGTCAGCGCCTGGGCCGCCGCGTGGATTGGAACCGCCGCCGCGCGGAGCACCGCCCCGCATTCACTTTCCACGCACAGATGATGGACGTCGGCGGCGAGCCCGTCGCTGATGTCGATCATGGCATGAAGATGGGTACGTTTCTGAAGCTCCAGGGCTTCACGCACGCGGGGCGTGAAATCAAGATGTTTGCCTGACAAGCTGCCGCCGAGAGGGCCGGTGACCAGGAGCCAATCACCCGGCTGCGCGCCCGAGCGCAATACCGGGCCGGGAGGTGACGCCTCGCCCAGCAAGGTGACGGAGATCGTCAGTCCGCCGTCCCAACTATTGGTATCGCCGCCGGCGATCGCTGTCTCGAAGTCATCCGCCAGGCTGCGCAGCCCCTCGTACAATTCAGTGGCCAGATCCGGCGTGCCCGGTGACGATCGCGGCAGGCCGACGCTGACAAACGCCGCCACCGGTCGTCCCGCCATGGCCGCGATATCGCTCAGGTTGACGGCCAGCGCTTGCGCCCGCACGCGCGCGCCCCTGCCTGGGCGAGGAAGAAGTGACTACCCTCCAGCAGCATGTCCGTGGTAACCAACCAGGGAATCGTCGACCCCGCCAGAACGGCGCAGTCGTCGCCAGGGCCAACCAGCACCCGCCGGTCGCCGGGAGTCTGTTGCCGTAGCCAGTTGATGTAATCGAACTCGCGCATTCGTGGATTGGTCGTATAGGTCCTACAAGACCTATACGACCTCTGCCCGTGTTAAACCGAGAAGGCCATTACCGAGGATAATAATAATTCTCGGTATACACGCCGCGGGGACGGAAGATGCCGTAGCCCACATAGCTGCGTGTGGTGACGGCGCCGGGCGCCACGACCGCGGTTGCGCCCGAATAGACGGTAGTCGGCGGGTAATAAGAGTAGTTCACGGCCGGCGCATAATAGCTGGTTACCGGGGGCGCATAAAGAGAGGTAATTGGGGCATAATAGGAGGTCGCCGGCGTGTAGTAAGAGGTGACCGGGGCGCATAGTAACTGGTGACCGGCGGGTAGTAGGAAACAGCGGGCGGCGCCATTACCACGGGTGGCGAAAACACCTGGATGTATTGGGCTTGCGCTGATGTTGCCTGGACGAGCATGCCCAGCGCGACCGCTACCGCGGCCAGAGCAGTTTTCATGAAAAGGCGTCGCATGGTTTCACTCCAAAAAGATAGTCACCAACACACCCCGGGATGCACCGTGGTCATTCTACAGCTGAACAGCCGGTGTCAACCAGAAATTCGTATATTTGAGGTATGTTGCTACGCACGGAACAGCTCACGAAAAACTACGGGCACTTCCGCGCCCTCGATCACCTGGACCTCGAGGTAAGGCCTGGAGAAATCTTCGGCCTCCTTGGGCCCAATGGCTCGGGCAAGTCGACCGCGCTGCGTATTCTCCTCGGCTTTTTGCGACCGACGTCGGGCCAGGCGTGGATCGGCGGCCATGATTGCTGGCATAACAGCGTCGAGGCCCGCCGCCAGGTCGGCTACCTGCCCGGCGAGCTGCGTCTTTACGAAAATATGACAGGCCGGCAGCTGGTGCGTTTTCTCTCCAGCGTGCGGCAAAGCGCAGAAACGCCGGCCGACGAGGACCAACTCGCGCGCGTTTTCGATATCGATCTGTCCCGCCCCATCGCGGAGCTTTCGTCTGGAATGAAGCGCAAGGTCGCTCTCATGCAGGTGTTGTTGCCACGTACCCCTCTGCTGATTCTTGACGAGCCCACCAACACGCTCGACCCGACCATGCGCGATGAGTTGCTAGGTCAGCTAGTGGCGGCACGGGCACGTGGCCAGGCGGTGCTATTTTCCTCGCACGTCCTGGCGGAGGTCGAGCATATCTGCGACCGCGTGGGCATTTTGCACAAAGGGAGGCTTGTGCACCTGCAGCACCTGGAAGAGCTGCGCGAGGTGAAGCGCATCCGGGCTACTTTCGCGGGACCCGTAAACTCCCTCCCCGATGTGGCGGGCGTGCGTGCCCTGAGCAACGCAGGGCAAGAGCTGACGTTCGAGTTTACCGGGCCTGCCAGATTTGTTGGGGTGGCTGGCCGGGCAGGCAGTGATCGAGCTCAAAATTGAACCGCTGGGGCTGGCGGCCATCTATCAAAAATACCACGGTAGCGGAGCATGATCGTCACATTAGTCCGTAAACTGCTGCGTGATGCACGCACCGCCCTGATTTTCGTCGGCTTCCTGCTGATGGCATTCCAGGTCCTGTGGGCGCGGATAACGCAGCGCATCTCCGATTCGGGACAGATCCTCGACCAGTTGCGCGGGTTTGGCCTGACGATCGCCAACATCCGCGAGACCATTTTTAAAGGGCCAGGGCAGATCGTTCAAGCCATCATGGGCGGCGAAAATATTCACATCGACCGGGCCCTGGACATGATCTCCATCGCCTATGTGCACCCGCTGACCATCTTTATTCTGTCGACCTGGGCGATAGGCCGGGCGTCCGGCGCCATTGCCGGCGAAATCGACCGCGGCACGATGGAGTTGCTGCTGGCGCAGCCGATTCGGCGCGGCCAGATTGTGCTCGCGCACCTGCTTGTTGATATCATCACCATCCCGATTTTATGCCTCTGCATGTGGGCCGGAACCTGGATCGGCGCCTCGCTGGTGGGGTTCGTCGGCAACGACCAGCCATCCCTGGCGGTCGATCCCGCGGCATTCGCGCCCGGCTTGCTGAATGTCTTCTTGCTTGTTTTCGCTATCAGCGGCGTGACCATGTGCCTTTCAGCCGCGGGGCGTTTTCGCTGGCGCGTCCTGGGTTTCGCGGTGGCGCTGGCGCTGCTTCAATTCCTGACAAACCTCGTCGGCCAGTTATGGGAACCAGCAGCGCCCATACGTCCCTGCACGATTTTTTACTACTATCAGCCGCAATCGCTTATTTTGAGCCCCACCTGGTACGACCAGGCCTCTTGCTGGCTGCATTTGGGCGTGCTCGCTGGCGTGGGCTGCGCGGGCTATGTTCTGGCGCTGTGGATCTTTTGCCGCCGCGACTTGCCGGCGCCTCTATAAATAAACCCGCGCCGACTTGGTTGTTTTTTTGTCGCTTTCGGCCGCGTGCCGCGGTACATTCGCGCCATGAATAAATTCCTCTTCATTGCCGTGTCGTTGCTGCTAATGGGGCAGAGCGCGCTGGCCCAGGGTAGCGCCAAGAAGAAACTCCTCCTTCTCTGGCAAGGCCCTGATGGGCATCCGCCCGCCAGCCACGAATATGAACAGGGGCAAAAGATCGTCCTCAAGCTCCTGGGCAAACGCGAAGACCTGGATGTTTCGCTGGTGCGCGCGGACGAACCCTGGCGCGAAGGGCCGGCCCTGCTGGCCAAGGCCGACGGCGTGGTGCTCTATCTGTCCGAAGGGGCGAAATGGTCGCAGAACGACGCCAAGCGGGCCGCTGCCCTGGCCGACCTGGCCAAGCGCGGCGGGGGCATCGCGGTTCTTCACTGGGCCATGGGGACCAGGGAGACCATCAACATCGAGCCCTTTCTTCAGCTCGCGGGCGGCTGCCACGGCGGGCCGGACCGCAAATACAAATTTCTGGCCACGGACGTGCACGTGGTCGATCCCAAACATCCGGTCACGCGAGGTCTGCAAGACTTCAAGGTGCGTGATGAGTTCTATTACCAGCTCAAATTCATCCAGGGCAAGGGCACCGTGACGCCGCTGGTCCGTGCCGACATTGATGGCCAAAAAGAGACGGTGGCCTGGGCCTGGGAGCGGCCCGAGGGTGGCCGGTCCTTCGGTTTCAGCGGGCTGCACTATCACGAAAACTGGGCACTGCCCGAATATCGCCGGCTGGTCGAGCAAGGAATTGTCTGGACGATGGGCGGCAACATACCAGCTACGGGCCTGAAGGCGCCGTAACAGGCTGCGACTTTTTTTCAGAGGTTCACATTAATCTGAGGTCCACATTAAACGGGGTCGGGTCCTTTGAACTCAGAGGGCTAACCCCTTCAATTGGGGGCCTCCCTACGAGGGAGTGTCATGCGTCTGTCAATCATGTTCTTGCTGGTGGGGCTGACGGTTTTGGCGCCGGCCTGGGCTCAGGAAAAGCGCACGCTCGGGACGATCGAAAGGCTCGATCCGGCCTTCGACAAATTGGTTCCCAAGGATGCCAAGCTGGAAATCCTGGCGGGCGGGTTTATCTGGACGGAAGGGCCGGTCTGGATCAAGGAGGGGGGCTTTCTGGCATTTTCCGACATTCCCAACAATGTCGTCAACAAGTGGGACGGCAAGCAAATCACCCCCTACGTCAAGCCAGCCGGCTACACCGGCAAAACGCCGCGCGGCGGCAAGCCCAGTGACGAACCCGGCTCAAATGGCCTCATGCTCGATGCCCAGGGCCGGCTGACCCTGTGCGAACATGGCGACCGCCGCGTCACGCGCATCGAGAAAAACGGCAGCAAAACCGTCCTGGCCGACAAGTACATGGGCAAACGCCTCAACAGTCCCAACGATCTCGTCTATCATTCGAACGGCGATCTCTATTTCACCGATCCCCCTTACGGCATGCTGGGCGGCTGGGAAAGCCCCGAGCGCGAACTCGATTTTTGCGGCGTTTATCGTCTAAGCAAGGATGGCAAACTCACACTGTTGACCAAGGAAATGACCAGGCCCAATGGCATTGCGCTGTCCCCCGATGAAAAAACGCTCTATGTCGCCAATTCCGACCCGGCCATTGCCATCTGGAAGTCCTTTCCCGTCAAAAGCGACGGCACCCTCGATCAGGGTAAGGTGTTTTTTGACGCCACTGGCTGGGTCAAAGAGAAGAAAGGCCTGCCGGATGGCATGAAGGTCGATCAGGCCGGCAATCTCTTCGCGGCCGGCCCGGGCGGCATTCTGGTCTTTTCACCAGCAGCCAAACACCTCGGCACCATCGCCACGGGGGTCAACACCGCCAACTGCGCCTTTGGCGAGGATGGCATGACCCTCTTCGTCGCCGCCGACCACGATATCTGCCGCATCCGCCTGTCAACCAAGGGCCGCGGGTTCTAAAACCAACAGCCCGTTGACAAAGGCTGAAGAAGCAGGAGAAAGACCTGGCGTTGCCGCCTCTTTCTCCTGCTTTTCGTCTTAATTCACCTGCCCCGTGGTCCAGCGTAGTGACTCGACCTAACTTCTTTGCGATTCAGCCCCTTCCCATGCTAACTTCCTTGTGGTAATCTGGTCTTTTCGCCCCTGTTGGTTCACGCTTGGCCGCTTCTTGCCTCCAGAGGATTGCATGCGACGCCCGCTCCGCCTTTGTGTAGGTTTCTTGTTGGCGGCATCCTGGTCCGCTCCCGCTCAGGGACAAGGCGAAGTCGATTATCAACGCGACGTTCGGCCCATTCTCGCCAAAAGCTGTTTCAAGTGCCACGGCCCGGCGCTGCAAGAGGCCGGCCTGCGCCTCGACGAGCGTGAGCGCGCGCTCCGCCGCAAGGTCATCGTGCCTGGCCAACCCGCCGAAAGTAAGCTGCTCAGCGCGCGTTCACCGCGACGACGAGGAGCGCATGCCGCCTCCCGACGCCGGCGAACACCTCAAAACAACGCAAATTGACATCCTGAAGAAATGGATCGCCCAGGGAGCGGACTACACTCCGCACTATGCGTTTATCAAGCCGCAACAAGTCCCCTTGCCCGCCCTGAAAAACAGGGCCTGGGCGAAAAACCCAATCGATCATTTCATACTGGCACGGCTGGAGAAGGAAGGCATCCAGCCTTCGGCGGAGGCGGACCGTCCCACCCTTATTCGAAGGTTGACTCTCGATTTGTTGGGGCTGTTGCCATCCCCCCAGGAGGTGGCCGCGTTTGTCGGCGATGCCAGCCCGGCTGCGTACGAGCACCTCGTTGATCGGCTGCTCGCCTCGCCCCATTATGGCGAGCGTCAAGCGCGCCACTGGCTCGATCTCGCACGCTACGCCGACTCCAACGGCTACACCATCGACGGCAGGCGCTCCATCTGGCCGTGGCGCGACTGGGTCATCGACGCCTTCAACAACGACATGCCCTTTGATCACTTCACCATCGAACAACTGGCGGGCGACCTGCTGCCCGGCGCAACGCGTTCGCAACTCGTGGCCACGGGCTTTCATCGCAATACGGCCTTCAACGAGGAAGGCGGCGCCAACCCGGAACAGTTTCGCGTCGAGCGCACCGTCGATCGCACGAACACCACGGGGGCGGTTTGGCTGGGCCTCACCGTCGGCTGTGCGCAGTGCCACACGCACAAGTATGATCCCATCACGCACACGGAATACTTTCAGCTCTACGCTTTCTTTAATTCCCTCGACGAGCCGAAAATATCCATCCCGCGAGCCGACACGGAAAAGAAACTGCTGGCGTTGAACGCACAACTGGCCGAAGCCAAGAAGCAACTCTCCACGCAACCCAAAACAGCCGAGGACGCTCAAAAACTCCTGGCCGAGCTGGACATGGAGACGAACGGCGGCTGGCGGGCCTGCTATCCCAAGATCATGACCGCCGAGCAAGGCGCCGCGCTCACCGGCCTCGAGGATCGCTCCATCCTGGCAAGCGGCCCGGTGGGCCCCGCCGAAACCTACACAATTCAATCGGTCGCGCCGGAAACGGGCCTCGTGACCGCCGTTCGTCTGGAAGCCATGCACCACCCTTCGCTGCCGCAGCGCGGTCCAGGCCGGGCCAGCAATGGCAACTTCGTTCTTAGCCAATTCACCTTCGAGACGGACGGCGTACCGCACCCCTTTCAAAAAGCCTCGGCGGATTTCTCCCAGGTCAAATATGATGTCAATGATGTCTTGCTTGGCGATCCGAAAAAAGGCTGGGCCGTCAATTCGAACGATCCGCGACAGCGCGATGTCGATCACCAGGCCATCTTTTTCATGGAAAAGCCCTTCCAGGTGCGGGAGGGGCAAGCGTTTGTGTTCACCCTCCGGCACAGCGAAACGCCCCAGGGTTATGCACTGGGTCATTTCCGCCTGGCCGTCACGTTTGCCTCGGAGCGCGTCCTCAACTTGCCCCTCGAAGCACAGAAAATCGCCTTCACCAACGCGGCCGAACGCACGGACACCGACCTGGCCCAGTGGCAAGAAGCGCTAACCAAGACGCCAGTGACATCGAAGCGGGCCGCCGAGTTGCAGAAGCAAGTCCGGGACCTGGAAAGCCAAACTGCTTCCACGTTGATAGTTCGCGAGAGCGCCAAGCAACGGCAGACGCACATCCAAAAGCGCGGCGACTTCCTCGACCTGGGGGCTGCCGTCGAGCCGGGAACGTTCGCCATATTGCCGCCCCTCAACGTTAAAGGCCGCTCGCCCACGCGCCTCGACCTGGCGCGCTGGCTGGTCTGCGCCGGATAACCCGTTGACGGCCCGCGTGGTTGCCAATCGCATCTGGCAGCAGTATTTCGGCAAGGGCCTGGTTGAAACGGAAAACGACTTTGGTATTCAGGGCTCGATGCCCACTCACCCCGAGCTACTCGACTGGCTGGCGGTGGAGTTTATCAAGGAGGGTTGGAGCCAGAAGCGCCTGCACCGCCTGATTGCCACCAGCGCGACCTACCGGCAAGTTTCCACGAACCGCCCCGATTTACGCGACAAAGACGCCCAAAATCGGCTGCTCGCACGCCAACACCGCTTACGCCTGGAGGCCGAAATCATTCGCGATGCCGCACTGTCGGCAAGTGGTTTGCTCACACCGGCCATCGGTGGGCCTGGTGTTTATCCGCCGCAACCGCCGGAGATCTTTGCCTTCACCCAGACCAAGCAGGCCTGGCCGGAGAGCAAGGGTCCCGATCGCTATCGCCGCGGCATGTATACCTTCATCTGGCGGCAGAGCCAGCACCCGCTCCTGACCACCTTCGACGGCCCCGATGCCCAGGTCCCTTGCACGCGCCGCAATCGGTCCAACACGCCCCTGCAAGCGTTGCACCTGGCCAACGACCCGACCTTTATCGAATTTGCCAGGGGACTGGGCGAACGCATGACGAAAGAAGGACCCAGCGACGACGCCGGCCGCATCGCCTATGGGTTCGAAACCTGCTTCGCGCGGCCGCCCAGCGCGACGGAAATGGCCACGCTCAGCAACTTTCTGCACCAGCAGCGCCAAACCAACCCCGCGGAAGCATGGACGATGCTGGGGCGCCTGCTCCTGAATCTCGATGAATTCATCACCAGAGAATGACATCTTATAGCCCGCCGCGCCAGCAAGGACCTCCCAAAATGACGCTTACCCCCCAACACCTCTGGCAACACACCCGCCGCGAATTCCTGCGTACCAGCACGCTGGGTCTGGGTGGCCTGGCGCTCACGTCGCTCTTCAATGAAGGCCGTGCTCAGGATACGGGCCCGCTCACAACGCGTCCCGGCCATTTTCCCGCCAAAGCCAAGAGCGTTATTTTCTTGTTCATGGCCGGCGGCCCCAGCCAGATGGATCTCTTCGATCCCAAGCCGACACTCAACCGTCTCGACGGCCAGGTTGTTCCCGAGTCCTTCACGCGTGGCCGGCGGTTCGCCTTTATTCGCCCGGACGCCAAGCTCCTGGGCTCCAAGCGGCGCTTTAGCCGAGCCGGCCAGAGCGGCGCGGAGTTCAGCGAGCTTTTGCCCCATCACCGCAGCATCGCCGACGACATCTGCTTTCTCAAGGGAATGAAGACCGACGTCTTCAATCACGGACCGGCCAAGGTATTGCTCAATACCGGTTCGCCCCAGTTCGGCCGCCCCAGCATGGGCTCCTGGATCGTTTACGGCATCGGCAGCGAATCGGCACGCTTGCCCGCCTTCATCGTCTTGCAGTCCGGGCCGCGCGGTCCACGCGGCGGCTCGGCCAACTGGTCCAGCGGTTTTCTGCCCACCCTCTACCAGGGCGTCCCCTTCCTGCGTGGACCGCAGCCAATTCTCGATCTGCAGACTCCGCCCGGCATCACGCCGGCACAGCAAGCGCAGTTCATCGACACCCTGCGCGACATGAACCACCTCCGCCTCGACGCCGTCGGCGATCCCGAGATCGAAACGCGGATCGCGGCCTACGAAACCGCCTTTCGCATGCAAACCGCAGCCCCGGAAGTCATGGATATCCACGGGGAAACCGCCGAAACCATGCGCCTCTATGGCGCCGAACCGGGCCGCCCCTCCTTCGCGTCAAACTGCCTGCTGGCCCGGCGCCTGGTGGAACGCGGCGTCCGCTACATTCAGCTCATCCACACCGACTGGGACCACCACGGCGGACCGCTCAATCTCGAACGCTCGATTGAAGACATTACCCGCGAGGTTGACCAGGGCAGCGCCGCCCTCGTCAAGGACCTGAAACGCCGCGGCATGCTCGACGACACCCTCGTCATCTGGGGCGGCGAATTCGGCCGCACCCCCATGGGCGAACCGAGACAATCGATCGGCCGCGACCACCACATTGACGCCTACACCATGTGGCTGGCCGGCGGCGGCATCAAGCCAGGTATCATCCACGGCAGTACCGACGAGATCGGCTACAACGTCACCGAGAACCCCGTCCACGTCCACGATTTGCAAGCAACCATCCTGCACCAGCTAGGCCTAGAACACACCCGCCTCACATTCCGCTTCCAGGGCCGCGATTTTCGGCTCACCGATGTAAGTGGGAATGTGGTGCGCGAGATTTTGGTGTGAAAGTAAGACGGAAGACCTTTCAGTGACAGAGAGCGGGCGTTTCTGGTATCCTTTCAGATATGAACCAGACAACCGAACAAAAACAGAATGAGCCAAACGGTGCGCAGGTCCCGGTGATCGCCGAGCACATCGAGGTGACTCCTGGGGTTTGCGGTGGCAAGCCTCGTATCGCCGGCCATCGCATCCGCGTTCAGGATATCGTCCTTTCCCATCAACGGGCTGGCATGACCGCCGATGAAATCGTGTCAGTATTTCCGACCATCACAATTTCTGACGTGTACGCCGCTCTTACCTACTATCATGACCACCGGGCTGAAATTGATGCGGATATCCGAGAGGCCGACCTATTTGACGCAAACCTCCAGGCCCAGGGGCCTTCCATCGTAGAAAAAATAGCCGCACGGAATGCCAAGAACAATTCGCTTCCACCTGGATGAAAACTGCCACCGCGGCATTGCGGAAGCACTCCGCCGTCACGGGATTGACGTGAGCACGACGCCCGAGGCGAATCTTCTTGGAGCTCCAGACGAGGAACAGCTTCGTTTCGCCGTCGGCACGGGCCGGACTTTATTCACGCTCGACAAAGACTTCCTAAAGCTTGCCGGTCAAAATACAGAACACTACGGCGTTATTTATTGCAGGCAGCAAACCCGTTCACTTGGCGACATAATCCTGCGCGATCCTTCTCATCTGGGAGGTTTATGAGGTACACGAGCTAAAAAACAAAGTCGAGTATATCTGAGAATTGCACGTCGAATTGACCTTCGGGAGAGAAATGGCACTTGCCAAAGAACGCAGCTACTTGGCACAAACCGGCCAGATAGACGCCGCAGCTGCATCCCATCAGATTTTTCATCCCAAAAAGCTGGGACTCGACGGACTCGGACGCGTGCCTACCGATAGCAATGGCCGTCTCGATCTGCCATAATAATCCGCTACCGTACCCTGGCCCGGAGTGTTCCTCATGTCGATGCGTCTACTTTCTCTGTCTGCTGTCATCTTGGGTTTTGTTGCCACCGTGGCTCATGCCGACGATTGGCCGGGGTTGCGGGGTCCGGGCGGCACGGGGGTGGTTACTGGCAAGGTTCTGCCTCCCGAGCGGTGGAGCGCCAGCGAAAATCTGGCCTGGAAGTGGGAAGTGCCTGGGCGTGGCTGGTCGAGTCCGATTGTTACTGGCGGGCGCGTCTATTTGACGAGTTGCGTCAGCAGCGACAAGGTGCCGGCGCCGAAGACGGGTTTCTACGCGCCCCTTGATGCCAAGATTGCCAAGGGGGAACATCGGTGGACGGTGTTTTGCCTTGATGCCGTCACGGGCAAGGTGCTCTGGGAACGGGTTGCGCACGAGGGCGCGCCGGAGCATTCGATTCATGTAAAGGCCAGCTATGCCTCCGAAACGCCAGTTACCGACGGCACGCGGGTCTACGCCTACTTCGGCAACGTTGGTCTCTTTTGCTTTGATATTGCCGGCAAAGAGCTCTGGACGCGCAAGTGGGACGTTTATCCGACACGTAGTGGCTGGGGCACGGGGGCGTCACCGGTACTGCACCGGGAGCGACTTTACATCGTCAACGACAACGAAAAGAGCTCCTTCCTGGTGGCCCTCGACAAGATTACCGGCAAAGAGATCTGGAAAGTCGAGCGCGACGAGAAAAGCAACTGGGCCACTCCCTTTGTCTGGGAAAACGGCACACGAACCGAGATCGTCACTTGCGGCACCGGCAAGGTGCGCTCCTACGATCTCGATGGCAAGTTGCTCTGGCAGCTCGGCGGCATGTCGTCCATCTGCGTGCCTTCGCCCGTCGCCGGGCACGGCTTGTTGTTCATCAGCTCCGGCTACGAATATGGCCGGCCCCGGCCTGTTTTCGCCGTCCGGCCCGGTGCGAGCGGCGATATCTCCTTGCCCAAGGACGAAACCAGCAGCGAATTCATCGCCTGGTATCGCGAGCCGGCCGGCGCCTACCACCCCACGCCGCTGCTTCTGGGCGAGCATCTTTACGTTCTTTACTCCACCGGCTTCATCTCCTGCTACGACGCCAAAACCGGCACCTCCGTCTACGAGAAGCAACGCCTCGACGGCTTTTTCACCGCCTCCCCCTGGACCTACGACGGCAAGATCTTCTGCCTCAGCGAGGAAGGCATCACCTACGTGATCAAGGCGGGACCGCAGTTCGAACTGCTTGGTGAAAACCCGCTCGCTGAGGTGGTTATGGCCACGCCGGCAATGGCCGATGGCCGCCTGTTTCTGCGCACGTTCGGCAATTTGTATTGCTTCAAGAGAGAGCCCTAGAGAAGCAACTCCCTCGCGGCACCCACGGTCAATAGCCGCTGGATTTCGGGCTTTAAACCGTTCAGCGCCGCCAATAAATCCCGGTCCAGTCGATCTGCATGATAGGACTGCTAATGCCCTGGGCGTCGCGATAGTCGGTGACGGCCTGGCGGCAGGCAGGGATGTCGTTGTAGTCATCGACAATAACGTAGCCGCCCGGTGCGAGCTTGGGGTAGAGGTTCGTGAGCGCCTCGATCGTCGATTGGTAAAGGTCGCCGTCAACGCGCAGCACCGCCAGGCGCTCGATGGGGGCGGTCGGCAACGTATCGCAAAACCAGCCCTTGAGAAAGCGGACCTGATCGTCCAGCAAGCCATAGCGGCGAAAGTTTTCCTGGACCTGCTCGAGCGACACCGCCAGATAGGCGTACTGATTGAAGGTGAGCCCTTGATCGTGCGGATACTTCGCGGGGTCCGGGGGCGGCAGCCCGGCGAAGGAGTCCGCTACCCAGACCTTGCGATCGGTGACTTCATGGGCCTTGAGCACGGCCCGCATCAGGATGGTCGCCCCGCCACGCCAAACTCCCGTTTCTATCAGGTCGCCCGGAACGCCGTCGGCCAATACCTTTTCAATGCAAAACTGCAAGTTGTTAAGGCGCTCCAGGCCGATCATCGAATGTGCGACCGCCGGCCAATCCAGTCCGATGGAGCGACGGCGTGGATCAAATTCCTGGGCGGCCACAATGGGTTGCCAGGGGCCGGACCGCACAAGCATGGCGTCCTGGTAGATGAAATTGGCCAGACAGCGTTTCATCAGGTCGAGATAATAATCTTTGCAAGCCATTGGTTCTTCCATTACCTACGGAATGGACGCCGCGTGCGCCGTTGCCAATAGATTCCATTCTATGGTTTGCCGGCAGCCAACGATGAGCACCAGTGCCGCCACATAGTGGTGTAGGCGTTTTCTATATTGCGAGCGAAACGCGCGGCATCCATCAATGGTGAGTTTCGCATCCGGCCGCGCAGATCCGTGCGCAACTCCGCCAGCCGGGCTGGGTTCGCCGCCAACCGGGCGGCAACCTTGACATAGTCGTCGGCATTTTCCGCCACCAGGTCGGCCAGGCCAATATTCGACATAATGCTGGCGCCGCCACGGCCCACCGCCGTCTGGCCGCGCAGGGTAACAACCGGCACCCCCATCCACAGGGCATCGCAGGTCGTCGTGCCGCCGCCGTAAGGAAAGGGATCGAGACCAATGTCGAAGCGCTCGTGAACCCGATAGTAATCGGCCATGGGGGCCCGGTCCACGAATAACAACCTATCCGCGTCCAGGTCGCGTGCGGCGAAGAAAACACGTAGGCGCTCGCGCAGGCTGCCCGCCGGCGCCAGTAGCAGCAGCTTTGCTTTGGGCACGCACCGGAGTAGCTGGGCCCAGGATTCCAGCGTTGGCAGGGTCACTTTGCAATAGTTATTGAGACACCCAAAGGTCACCTGGCCAGTCGTCAGCGACGGCGGCGGGCCAGGAGGCCCTGCTTCCGGGCCGGGCTGGTAACACCAATATGTTTCCGGTAAGTGGATCGATTCTTCGGAGTAAATGCGCTCCGTCTTCCCCAGCGGATCGAGGTAAGGGTCGGTCAGCCGATAGTCGATGGCGCTCAGCCCGGTCGTGCCGGCATACGCCAGGTAGGTTACTTGTACCGGCGCGGGCTTGCGGGCGAAGACCAGCAAACGATTGCCCGCCATGTGCATGGTCAGGTCAACCAGAATATCGATGCGATCTTCGCGAATGAGCGCGGCCAGTTGTTCATCGCTGAACTTACGCGTGTTGCGCCAGTGATCCGTGTGGGCCTGGCACCGCGTGGTCAGCTCATCCGTTACTTTGCCGGAGGAATAGCAAAATATCTCAAAAGACGCGTGCTCATGCGCCTCGAGCAGTGGCAACAAAAAACGACCGACGGGGTGCAGGCGCAGGTCCGGCGAGACGTAGCCAATGGCGGAGCGCCTCGCTGGATCCCTGTCGTTGGCGTGCGGGCGCATGAGGTGCGACAGGGGCCGAGCGTGCCTCTCTTCCCAGCGCCGGTGCTCCTGGTAGATTTTGGCGGCGGTCACTCCGGGACAACAATACAAGGTGTAGACGAAGCAGCTGTGGGCGGTGATATTGTCAGGCTCCAGGGCCATGGCCTGGCGGTAGCAGGCCAGCGATTCCTCCAACTCGCCTTGTTCTTTCAGTACGTTGCCCAGGTTGATATGGGGATTGACGTGGAAGGGATTGATACGCAGGGCCTGGCGGCAGCATTCGGCCGACTCGGCAAGCTCTCCCTGGCCGTAGAGGGCGATGCCGAGATTGTTATAAGCGGCCCCATAGTTTGGATTGAGGCGCACCGCTTCCCGATAGCACGCGATCGCGTCGAGGACCTGGCCCAGTTCAATGTAAGCGATACCCAGGTTGAAATGTGCCTGCGCATAGGTCGGGCTGGCGCAGCGCCTCGTTGGTAACAGACCACCGCCTCGGCAAGCTGTCCCTGCATCAACAGGCGCCGCCCAGGTTGTTGTTAGTGTCGGCGTGGTTCGGTTCGACCTCGAGTGCTTGCCGGTAGCAGGCCGTGGCGCGCGCTACTTGCCCCTGCTTCATCAGGGCGTTGCCGAGATTGTTATACGCGCCCATGTTTTTGGGATCGCTGCGCAAGGCCTGTTGAAAACAGGCCAGCGCCTGCGCCGGCTGTTCTTGATCCTGGAGCACCAATCCCAGGTTGTTGTGGGCTTCGGCATGGTTGGGGTTCAATCGTAACGCTTCTTCAAAACACTCGCGGGCCTCCGACAAACTCCCCCGCTCCTTGAGGAGAATGCCCAGGTTGAAACGATAGTCGGCGAAGTTGGGGTTGAGCCCGATCGCCCGCCGCAATAGCGGGATGGCCGCGTCCCTATGGCCGGTTTGATGGGCCAACAACCCCAACAGATGATGGGCGTCGGCATGCCGCGGGTCGATTTGCAAAATCTGCCGGTACATCTGCTCCGCCACCTGCAGACGACCAGCCTGATGGTGCCGCACAGCATCGGCCAGGGACTCGGCAATCGTCGGCATCCAGTGTACTCCTTTGGTGACCCCGCGACGGCAGCGGCGATTACCATCGATTGTAATGCCCGGATTTCCGTTTTACGATTTCAATTTAGATTTCGAAATTCCGCGCCCCAGGCGTTTTCTGCAACGCTGCCTTTCTTCGTATATCTATACTCAGCCCCATCATTCACCCCTTAAGGAGAAACGCCACCATGTCGAGATTTTTCGCTTTCTTGCTTGGCTTCCTTGCCCTGGCCGGGGAAACCACCCTTGTCCAGGCGCAGACGCCGGCAGCGACCGACAAAAAAGATGTGATTGGTACGATTGAACGGCTGGATCCGCGCTTTGATAAGCTGGTGCCGACGGACTCACGCCTTGAGAAAATCGCGGAAGGCTTTATCTGGACGGAAGGGGCTGTCTGGTACAAGGCCGGCAACTGCTTGCTCTTTTCGGATATTCCCAACAATGTGGTCATGAAATGGCAACCCGGGCAGGGCGCGTCCGAATTTCTCAAGCCCTCCGGCTACACGGGAAGCAGTCCGCGCGGCGGCAAGCCGGGCGATGAACCGGGCTCCAATGGCCTGTTCACCGACGCGCAGGGGCGGTTGCTACTGTGCGAGCATGGCGATCGCCGTGTGACCCGCATCGAAAAGGATGGCAAAAAGACTGTCCTGGCCGACAAATACATGGGCAAACGCCTCAACAGCCCCAACGACCTGGCCGTGCATCCCAATGGAGATGTCTATTTCACCGACCCGCCCTACGGCCTGGAGAAAGGTGCCAAGCGGGAGCTGGATTTTACCGGTGTGTTTCGCATCAGCGCCAAGGATGGCAGCTTGTCCCTGGTAGCCAAAGACCTGCGGCCCAACGGCATTACCCTCACGCCGGACGCCAAGAAATTGTACGTGACCAACGGCAACGTCTGGATGGAGTTTCCCGTCAACGAAGACGGCAGTACCGGTGAGGGCAAGGTGTTCGTGGACCCCAAGAAATGGACGGTTTCAGGACCCAAGGGTGGGCTGGACGGCATGAAATGCGATGCCGACGGCAACATTTTCGCGACCGGACCAGGCGGTGTATGTGTCATGGCGCCGAATGGAGACCTTCTGGGCAGGTTTCTGACGGGTGATCGTACCGCCAACCTGTGCTTTGGCGGCGAGGGGGGGCAAACGCTGTTCGTGTGCGTCAACCACCGCATGGCCAAGGCCAAGGTGACGACGAAGGGGATGGGCTGGTAAGGCGGTCCGGCCAGAAAGATGTTATTTGTCGAAGCGTAGGACCGCGAGCACCAGGAGCGGCGCCGCCATGGCCAGGCCTAGCAACATGGGTAGTCGCATGAAAGCCCGCGCGGGGTGGTTTTTGAAATAAGCATTGAAGAGCGGCTGCGTGATGGCGGCATTCAGTGCGCCCAGGCGCGAAGAGGACACCCGTGGCCTGGCCGGCGGCGCCGCGCGGGCCTTGCCATTGCAACAAGATTGCCAACAAGCAGGGCAAGAGAGCGCCATAACAGGCGCCCACCATCCAAAACCCGAGGCAGCCACTGCTTTGGCCATAGGCACCAGCCAGGTTGCCAACGACCATCGATGACAACAGGGCGAGCACCAACATCAGCCACGCCTCATTGCCAGGCCGAACGATCCAGCCCAGGCCAAAACGCATAACCAAAAAAGCACACCAGAAGCCGATTAGCAAGCGGATCAAGGAGCGATCCGCGTAGCCGATGTCGGTCAGATACGGCCGCGGCCAAATATCGAGAGAGAACTCCAGCGGAAAATACAACAAGGCAACTAGCAGGATAAGCCAAAAACGGAGGTCGAACAGGGCTCCATTGCGTGCCACGGGCAGCCCAAAGTCCGGGTTGCCGGTGGAAACCAGCGACACCAGCGTGGCGGGAACCAGGCAGAGAAGCGCCAGCAATAAAAGGGCCCGGGCAAAGCCGACCTGGCGTGTGCACCAGGCAAATGCGCTTGGCGTCAAAAACATCGCCAGGCCCACGAAGACATAGCCCAAACAAATCGAGGCGCCCACCGACCAGGCGCCCCTTCCCGTTGCAGGAGTTGGCGTCAACGCCAGCGGCATGAAAACAACACCGGCCGTGCTGACGAGCGCGACGGCGATGCCCAGTCCAAGAACGGCCCAAAATAAGCTCGTGGTTTTTTGACAAAGGCCCAGCGATGCGACGGCCAGGCTCAGCCCGAGGCTGCCCACGAAGAGCACATGGGCTGGTCCCCAGCGGTCGACGAGCCAGCCTGCCAGAGGCATGAGCGGCACCCACGACAGCAACAGCAACAGATGGAAGCGCTCGAGGCGGCCCTGGGGAAGCTGTAGCCGTGCGGCCAGCGGGCCTTCGATATGCTTGAAAAGAACGGCAGCCATGCCCATGGCCAGGGCGGCACTTACGGACGTCGCGGCCATGAGAGGAGAGGACATGGGCAACCTTTGGTGGCTAGGGTAAGTCGCCGCGGCAGCTGGCTCTCAAGCCGGAGCCCGGGAGGCGCCGGTGGCCGCGATGGCAATATCCCCTCAATCTAGAATTCGTCGAAAAGCGCGGGAGATTTCGATGCCAACGCGTCCAGTTCCTGAGGAATTCTATGAAGACCGACACGCGGGCCGATTATTTTTGAAACTCCCCCTTGGTGGTTGGCCGAGGGTTTCTATAAAAAAGGCTGAAGAATAAAAGAAAATATGTTTTGGCGCGAGCGCGAGAACCTTTGAGCGGGGATTTTGTCTTTCAATAGGCGAGTTGCGGCAGTCGCGAACCTTCGGGCGAAAACGGAGGTCGCGCGAGCTCGGGATGGATGCATGGGGAGCCGCAGGCGGGAAAAAGCGGCCCTGGGCTTGCTGAAAAAGATTGGTAACCTGGAGTTGCGGAAAATCCACTTGCAAGGATTGTGCCGTCCGCCTATACTTTCTATTTCGCATTTGTGAATTGAGTTTACGCTAGCGTAGCTCAACGGTAGAGTCCCGGTTTTGTAAACCGGTGGTTGTGGGTTCAACTCCCACCGCTAGCTCCATCGGCGGCAGGTGAAGGTCCTTGAGAGAAAGTCGACGGATCGACGGGATCCGCGGCAGCGGTGGTGGTCAAGACGACGGGAATTTAAGGGCAGGTGGCCGAGCGGCCAATGGCATCAGACTGTAAATCTGACGTACTTCGTACTACGGGGGTTCGAATCCCTCCCTGCCCAGTGAAACAAGCACGGGCCTCGAGGGCTTCGCGGGTGTAGCTCAATGGTAGAGCACCTGCCTTCCAAGCAGGCTACGAGGGTTCGATTCCCTTCACCCGCTCATGAAGGCGTTGCGATAGAGTTGAGGTTTGGCCCGTGCTGCTGTAGCTCAGCTGGTAGAGCGCTTCCTTGGTAAGGACGAGGTCCTGGGTTCAAATCCCAGCAGCAGCTTTTGGGAACGGTCCTGTTTTTTCTAACTTTGGCCTGCTTCCTAGGGATGCAGGCATATTTGCATTTGCGGAGGAACGATGGCAAAGGACGTATTTACGCGGAACAAGCCACACGTCAACGTGGGCACGATTGGTCATATTGACCACGGCAAAACCACGTTGACCGCGGCGATCTTGGTCCGCCAGGCGCATGTTAACAAGCTGACGAAGGTGAAAACCTACGCAGAAATCGCCAAGGGTGGCATCGTCCGCGATGAAAACAAGACGGTGACCATCGCGGTTTCCCACGTGGAATACGAAACCGCCAACCGGCATTACGCCCACATCGATTGCCCCGGGCACGCCGATTATATCAAGAACATGATCACCGGCGCCGCCCAGATGGACGGCGCTATCCTGGTGGTGGCCGCCAACGACGGTCCCATGCCGCAGACGCGCGAACACATCCTGTTGGCACGCCAGGTCGGTGTGCCGCGCATCGTGGTCTTCATGAATAAGGTCGACACCGTCGATGATCCGGAACTTCTCGACCTGGTCGAGATGGAATTGCGCGAGCTGCTGGTCAAGTATGACTTCCCGGGTGACGAGATCCCCATCATACGCGGCAGTTCCAAGCCCGCGCTCGACTGCAACGGCAAGGACGACGCCGCTTGCAAGTGTATCGACGAGCTCATGAAGGCCCTGGATTCCTATATCCCGACGCCCATACGCGAAGAGGACAAGCCGTTCCTCATGAGCATCGAAGATGTTTTCTCGATCAAGGGCCGCGGCACGGTAGGCACCGGTCGCGTCGAACGCGGCAAGTGCAAGATCGGCGACGAAGTGGAAGTGGTCGGCCTCATGAAGGCCCCGCGCAAAACGGTCGTCACCGGCGTGGAAATGTTCAACAAAACGCTGGATTCCGCGATTGCGGGTGACAATGTCGGCGTCTTGCTGCGCGGCCTGGAACGTACCGACCTTGAACGCGGCCAGGTGCTCGCCAAGCCCGGTTCCATCACGCCGCACACCAAGTTCGAAGCCAACGTGTACGTGTTGTCGAAGGAAGAAGGCGGCCGCCATACCCCGTTCTTCGCGGGCTATCGTCCGCAATTCTACTTCCGCACCACCGACGTCACCGGCTCCTGCACCGAACTGATCGGCCAGGACGGCGCCAAGGCCGAAATGTGCATGCCTGGCGACAACATCAAAATGAATGTGGAACTGATGCCCGAGTCCCCCATCGCCATGGACGAAGGCCTGCGCTTCGCCATTCGCGAAGGCGGCAAAACGGTCGGTTCGGGCGTGGTGATCAAGATCGTTCAATAGTCGTTTAGCTCGGCTCGCGACAGGACGGCGGCGCAAACCGGCGCCTTCGCGAGCCGAAGCTAAACGGAGGGAAGATGGTCATGCGTGAATTCGTTTGGCTGGAATGTACGGTTTGCAGCGCCCGGAACTACCGGACGAACAAAGAGACGCGCGGCGCCGAACGCCTCGAACTCAAGAAGTTTTGCCGTAAAGAGCGCAAACATACCCCGCACAAAGAAACCCGCAAGAAATAGGAAAACCGAGGTCGCAGTTGATTTCAGGCCCCTGGAAGCATGTGTTAGGGGTGTAGCTCAATTGGCAGAGCAGCGGTCTCCAAAACCGCAGGTTGAGCGTTCGAGTCGCTCCGCCCCTGCTGGTAAACTAGGTAGCCCGCGCACGGTGTGGGCGGATCCCTCATTCGGCTGCTCTTCGTAGGTCCAGGACGGACCTCCGCCTGCGAAGGATGCCTCGGCTATCGGAGAGGTAAGGAATGGCCATGTCTGTGGCAGAACAACCGGTGGCGACGTACGCCCCGCGGAGCCCATCGCTTCAACTGGCGCTGCCGAGCCTGATGGGTGCGGTGTATGTGCTCTTGAGCCTTTGGGTCGTTTTTGCCGGCCTCCCGTATGTCTGGGGAGAATATCTGGCGCCCGCCAATGAGTTTCTCAGTGGCGCCCTGTTAATGATCGTGGCGCTGGCGGTCGGCGTTGGCCTCTGGTACGTCGGCTTCCGTCTCGAAAAAACTCATGCGCAGCATGGGTTGCGGGCCGGAATTGTCGTTTGGGCCGTGCTCATTTATTTGACCGGCTGGCTGTCCCTCAATGTAATCGGCAGCTTTCTGGAAACGCGCGATCTGGGAGCAGCTGGCGGCGTCGTAACCATCGTCATCATGCTGGCATTGCTGGCCGGTATTTACCTGGCCTTCACCAAGGCCGGCTTTGTCGCATGGCTGCAGCGTTCCGAGGACCGGGGTTGGTTTCACGCGCTGCCCTACAAGCCGACGCAAGGCGTCAGGGTAAGGCGCAGCACCGTGCTGGCCCTGCTCGTGCTCGGGATTTGTGGGATCATCACGCTGATCAGCCATCGCACACTGGGCTACGAAGGAGGCGCGGATCAGCAGCGATCTGGAGTGGCGGCTGCCGTTCACCGCCGACGATCCCAAGGACGATCTTTATATCCCCCTGATGTACAAGTTCGCCGTGGTGATGCCGCTGCTGTTGGGGGTCGCTCTGTTTTGGCTTGCCTGGCGCGTGGTCAATTGGCCGACCTTCGCGGACTTCCTGATCGCCACGGAAGCGGAAATGAACAAAGTTTCCTGGACGACGCGCCGGCGTTTGGTGCAAGACACTGTCGTTGTCCTGGTCACGGTCGCTCTGTTGACCACATTTCTGTTTGTGGTCGATATCGTCTGGATCAAGGTGCTCAGCAACCCATGGTTCCAGGTTCTTCACGTGGACCTGAAGGCGGAACAGCAAAAACAGCAGGAAAAGAGCAAGTGGTAACCACGGAAGCACGCATACCCATGGTCAACGACCCCGCCAGACCCAGACGAAGTTCCTAGCGATCCCATCGCCCACGAAGGGGAGCCGAACGCTCGCAGGAACCGGCGCCGGAGACTGGGAGCTGAAAGCCCGCCGGAGTCGGCCAATGGAGTGCCCGCGCCGCAGCCGAGCCTGATTCCAAACAATGGTACGTGGTTAAAGTGCAAAGCGGCCGCGAGGAAACGATCAAGGAGGCCATCGAACGACGGGTCAAGATTGATGGCCTTCAAGATAGCTTCGGGCAAATAATCATCCCGGTGGAGAAGGTCACCGAGATGCGCAATAACAAGCGCGTGGTAAAGGAACGCAAACTTTATCCAGGTTATTTGATGGTGAATGTGGATTTTAACGACCGAATTCTCTATCTTTTTCGAGAGACGTCCGGCGTGGGCGATTTTGTCGGCGGGGGCCTTAACAAGCCGCCACAGCCCATGAAGCCCCAGGAGGTCGAGCGCCTACTGATCACGCAAGGGCAGGAATCGCCGGGTCTGGTCCCCCAGAAATCGAAATTCGACAAGGGGGACAAGGTCAAAGTCAAGGATGGCACTTTCGCGGGCATGGACGGCGAAGTCAAGGAAGTGCTCGAAGCCAAGGGGGCCCTGCGAGTCGAGCTTACAATCTTCGGCCGGCCCGTGCCGGTCGAGCTGGAATATTGGCAAGTAGATTACGCGTAACCGCGCCGGGCTACGAAGCGCGGTCCCTCAAACTTGAAACAGTGACTAATCATGGCAAAGCAAGTAACGGCACAGATCAAGCTGCAATGTCCGGGCGGTCAGGCGACTCCCGCTCCGCCGGTGGGACCGGCACTTGGCCAACATGGCGTGAACATCGGACAATTTGTCTCGCAGTTCAATGACCGCACCAAGGACAATCGGGGCATGACCGTGCCCGTGGTCATCACCGTATATAACGACCGCAGCTTTACGTTCGAGGTAAAGAGCCCGCCCGCCGCCATCCTGCTCAAGCAGGCCGCCGGCATCCCCATCGAGAAAAAGAAGGGGGGCGAAGTTCTGTCGGCCGAGGAAAAGACCAAGCTGACCGGCAAATACAAGGGCTTCAAGGTCAGCCCCGCGCAGGTCAAGGAGATCGCCGAAAAGAAAATTCGTTGACCTCAATGCGCGCGACGAGGAACATGCAGTTCGCATCGTGGAAGGCACAGCCCGCAGCATGGGCCTCACGGTGGAGGGGTAGATCGCCATAAGACGGTAAATAGAGCAAAACCTCGACTCCCTCGGAAAAATGGGTCCGAGCGGGGGCAGGCCTCTATTTGCCGATGGTTTCTTTTGATATACTGAGAATACACCATGGCCAAAAAACAATCCGCCGAACCAGAAACGAAACCGGCCGACACTGCTCCGGCAGGCGAGCCCGCCGCCGACGCCAAGGCAGCCGCGAAGCCTCCCAAGGCCGAAAAGAAGCCCCGCGCCCCCAAGGCGGAAAAGTCGGACAAAGCCGACAAGGCTTCACCGGACGCCCCGCCAGGCGATACGGCTCCGGCAGCGGTTCCGGCACCGACGGCTGCAAAGACGGCCTCGCCAGCTGGGCCGCCCAGCGAAAAACAAAAGAAGAAAAAGCCAGGCGTGCCGCCGAGGCGAGGTAAAAAGCTGCGCAATCAGCTCAAGAACTTCCATCAGCGCATTGCCAAGGAAGGGGCGACCCCGTTGCCGAAAGCGATTGCCCTTCTCAAGTCGCTCAAGCGCAGCAAATTCGACGAGACCTTCGAGATTCATATGTCGCTCGGCATTGATACAGCCCAGAGCGATCAGCTCGTGCGCGGCACCGTGGCCTTGCCTCATGGCATCGGCAAAACGGTTCGCGTGGTGGTCTTCTGCCAGGGGGATAATATCGCCAAGGCCAAGGAGGCTGGTGCCGACTACGCTGGCAGCGACGACCTGCTGGAGAAAATTCAGAAACAGAATTGGCTCGATTTCGACGTTGCCCTGGCCACGCAGGACATGATGGGCAAAGTCAGCCGTCTCGGCAAAACGCTGGGGCCGCGCGGCTTGATGCCCACACCCAAGGCAGGCACGGTTGTCACCGGCGACGTCGCGGCGGCCGTGAGGGACTTCAAGGCCGGCAAGGTGGAATATCGCACCGATAAGGGTGGCAATGTTCACGCGGGCATCGGCAAGATGAGCTTCGAGGACAACAAGCTCGTCGACAATGTGACGGCCTTCGTCGAAGCGATCCGTCACGCCAAGCCTTCGGGCGTCAAGGGCAACTTCGTGAACTCGATAACCCTGTGCTCCACCATGAGCCCGGGAGTGCCCGTGGCCATGTAATTCGCGGTCGGCGGCTGGCCGTTGTGCGCGGTGTGATTGTTGGTTTGCGAGTTTTGTGCTCGTTTAAATGAAGCCAAAGGAAAAGCTCCCATGAGCAAAGTCATCAAGCAAATGGAACTGTCTGCGCTAAAGAAAACCTTCGATGGTGTGCGCGACATGGTCGTGATGAAGGTCGTTGGCCTGGGCGCCATCGCGGACAATCAGGTTCGCCTGGGGCTCCGCAAAAAAGGCATCCGTTTGCAAATGGTCAAAAACAGCCTGGCCCGGCGCATTTTTGGCGAGATGGGCATCAACTTGAATACGGCCTGGGAAGGTTCGACGACCGTGGCCTGGGGCGGGACGAGCATTGCCGGCCTGAGCCAGGAAATCGCGACGCTCGTCAAAAAGCATGACAAATTTATCAAGGTCAAGACCGCGGTCGCGGACGGGCTGGAAACTCCGTTTGACCTGGCCCTCAAGATGCCGACGCGGGAAGAAGCGATCGGACGCATCGTGAGCCTGGCGCATGGCGCCTGCCAGTCGTCTCGTCGGACAAATCACTGGGCCGGCCGCCTCGGTGGCTAGCCAGATCAAGACGATCAGTGAGAAAGCGGAAGATGCGCCGGCGGCGGCGCCAGCAGCCGAGCCAACCGCGACGGCTTAACGAGAATAGCGAACAAATGGCTCGAATCGGCAAGTAGGCCACATTGTGGCCCTTGCTGCTTTGGCGACTGGATCTCGAAACGGCTATTACGCACCGCTGCCACGCTTCAGGCAGCATGTGGAATATATACTCTGTACCCCCTGGAAAGGAAAAGAACAATGGCGGAATTCGCTACTGAAATCAAGGAGTTGGGCGACAAGATCGCCGCTCTCAAAGTATCGCAAGCCGTGGAACTTGGCAGCTATCTGGAAGAAGTTCACAAGATCAAGCCGGCGGCCGGCGCCGTGGCCATGGCCGGCCCAGCAGCAGCGGCTGGCCCCGCGGCGGCGGCGGCGGAACAGACGGAGTTCGCGGTCATCCTCGAAAGCTTTGGCGCCGACAAGATCAAGGTCATCAAGGTCGTGCGCGAAATTACCGGCCTGGGCCTCAAGGAAGCCAAGGACCTGGTGGAAGGCGCTCCCAAGCCAGTCAAGGAGAACGTCAGCAAGGAAGACGGCGCCAAGTTCAAGAAACAGTTGGAAGACGTCGGCGCCAAGGTCGCGCTGAAGTAACCGGTTTTTTCTTGGGGTTTGCGGACGCGGCCGCGAACGCAAACCCCATCGTCTCCCCCGGGCAGCAGAGTCGAGGCAAGGCCGCGGCGCGGTGGGAAGAGTCAGGATGTCCCCATCGCCAATCCGCGAGCAGTCACGTTGTCAAACGGTGGACACAGCGTGCAACGCGTCAGCCAACCTTCATTGGGCCCATGTCCCTTGCCGAAACCTTCGGCGAGGGTGCTCCGGGCTCAGCCGCAGGTCCCTGGGCCCGTGGCGGCAACGGCTGAATTGAAGCACGCAAGCCACCCATGCAGGCGAAAACAATTATCACGTTACACTCTTACTTTTGCAACCACGCGCCTTAAAGGTCCGGAAACGTTGTTTTGTTGGCCGGCTCCTGGAGCAACCGCTCCGCGATGCCTGGCTGGAAACACCGAACCTTATGGCGTTTTTTCTCTTTCCGGGGGAGCCTGAACTATGCCCATCTCGGCCCAGCGCATCATTCGCCCCGAACAAGTGCGCAATTTCGGCCGGTTCGGCGACGCCGTCGAGGTGCCGCCGCTAACCGATGTGCAAAACCGGTCGTACGATCGTTTTTTGCAACTCGAAAATATGCCTGACAAGCGGACCCCCACGGGGCTCGAGGGCGTGCTGCGCGAAATCTTCCCGATCGAGAGCTACGACAAGACGCTCAGCCTGGACTTCATCAAGTACGAATTGGGCAAACCGCGTTACGGCCCCGACGAGTGCCGCCAGTTGCGCCTCACCTATGGCCGGCCTTTCCGCGTTTGGTTGCGCCTCAATAAAGAGCAGCCCGTCGAGGAAGAAGTTTACCTGGGCGACATGCCCATCATGATCGGCGGCGGCGAATTCATCATCAACGGCGCCGAACGGGTCGTCGTGTCCCAACTCCACCGCAGCCCCGGCGTGGATTACGTCGTCGAAACCGAAGCGGGCGAACGCAAGCTGCATAGCTGCCGTATTATCCCCGAGCGCGGCAGTTGGATTGAAATCAACGTCACCAAGAAAGAAACCCTGGGCGTCCGCATCGATCAATCCGGCAAGTTCTCCGCCATGACCTTGCTGCGCGCCATGGACCCGATCTACTCGACCGACGCCGACATCATCAAGTCGTTTTACGAGCCGACGGAACTTTCCTTGACCGCGGCCAACCGGGAAGCCCTCGAGGGCGCCGTCGCCGTTGGCGACGTCATTGATCCCGAAACGGGCGAGATCTATCTCGAGAGCGGCGAGACCTTCACGAAGGAATTCATCGACAAAACCTATGCGTGCAGCCTTAAATCCGTCTCCATCCTGCCCGCCAAGCTGGAGCAGGGCAAACAACTCGACCCGCTGATCCTGGCTTCACTTCGTGAAGATCCCACGAACACGCACGAAGAAGCTTTGCTCAAGATTTACCAGCGCCTGCGGCCGGGCAACCCGCCCCAGCTGGAAAAGGCGAAGGAACTCTTCAAGGAAAAGTTCCAGGACCCCAACCGCTATCGGCTGGGCAAGGTCGGTCGCTTCCGCATCAACCGCAAATACAACCAGGAGATTCCGGAAAGCGAAATGACGCTCCGGGCCCTCGATTACCTCAACTCCATTCGCTACATTCTTGACCTGCGCACGGCAAGGGGCTCGTGGACGACATCGATCACCTGGGCAATCGTCGCCTGCGGACGATCGACGAACTGGCGGCGGACGAACTGCGCAAAGGGTTCCTCAAGCTGCGCCGCACCGTCCAGGAACGCATGTCCATTCGCGACCAGCAAGACATGACGCCGCGCTCGCTTATCAACCCCAAGAGCATCTCGGCGGCGATCGAATATTTCTTCGGCCGCGGCGAACTTAGCCAGGTGGTCGATCAGACCAATCCCCTGGCTCAACTCACGCACGAGCGCCGACTGAGCGCGCTTGGACCGGGAGGCCTCAATCGCAAACGTGCCGGCTTCGAGGTGCGCGACGTGCACATCTCGCATTATGGCCGTATCTGCCCGATCGAGACGCCGGAAGGTACGAACATCGGCCTTATCTCCAGCCTGAGCATCTATGCCGGCGTGGACGAGTATGGCTTTTTAATCACACCGTATCGCAAGCTGAGCAAACGCAAGCTGACGCCGGAAGTCACGTGGCTGCGTGCCGACGAGGAAGCGGCGGCCCACCTGGCGCCTGCCGACACGCCCACGGACGGCCACAAGATCACGCAGGACCGCGTCATTGCCCGTTTTGGCGGCGATTTCAGCATCACCAGCGCGGATTCGGTCGAATATATCGACATCTCGCCGAAACAAATGGTCGGCGTTTCCGCGGGCTTGATTCCCTTCCTGGAGCATGACGATGCCAATCGCGCGCTCATGGGCTCGAACATGCAGCGCCAGGCAGTTCCGCTCCTCGTGACGGAACCGGCCCTCGTTTCCACGGGCCTGGAGACGGAAGTCGCCAAGCATTCCGGTATGGTGGTTCGCTCCGAGCGTGACGGCACCATCACCTACGTGGACGCCAATCGCATCGTGGTGGACGACCGTGAATACGTCATGCGGAAGTTCACCGGCCTGAATGAGCGCACCTGCCTTAACCAAAAGCCCATCATCAAGCTGGGCCAGAAGGTGAAAAAAGGGCAGATCATGGCCGATGGCGCCGCCACCTACCAGGGGGAGCTGTCGCTGGGCCGCAACGTTCTCGTCGCGTTCATGTCGTGGGACGGCTACAACTTCGAAGATGCCATCGTCATCAACGAACGCCTGGTCAAGGACGATACCTACACCTCGATCCATATCGAGGAGTTTGAAATTGAGATTCGTGAAACGAAGCTGGGCAAGGAAGAGTTTACCCGCGACATCCCCAACGTTTCACCAAAGGCACTGGCCAACCTGGACGAGAACGGCATCGTGCGCATCGGCACGTTCGTCAACCCAGGCGACATCCTGGTCGGCAAGGTTTCTCCCAAGAGCAAAAGCGAGCTAACTCCCGAGGAAAAGCTGTTGCATGCGATCTTCGGCCGGGCCGGCGAAGACGTGAAGAACGACAGCCTGGAAGTCCCTTCCGGCGTGGAAGGCATCGTCATCGACACCCAGCGCTTCAGCCGCCGGGCCAGCATGACCGAGGATGAACGCAAGGCCTGGGACAAGGACCACAAGGACGTCGAAAACAAGTTCAATCAGATGATCGCCGATTACTACAAGGCGATGGGCAATGATCTCACCGAGATCCTCGAGAAGAAAGATGTCAAGCATCTCGGGCTCGACCGCGACAACAAGGCCATCGCCGAAAGCGCCGGTGCCTTCAAAATCGCGGACCTGGACATCCGCACGCCCGAGAAGCTCAAGGACGCGACCAAGATCTTCAATCGCTACTCGGAACGCTTGCATTTCCTCGTCGACGACAAGGAACGCAAGCTTAACTCGCTCAAACGGGGCGACGAATTGCCGAGCGGCGTGCAGCAAATGGTCAAGGTGTATGTCGCCACCAAACGGCAGATTTCCGTCGGCGACAAGATGGCCGGCCGACATGGCAACAAGGGCGTTATTTCCAAAATCCTGCCCGAAGAGGACATGCCTTACCTGGCGGACGGCTCGACGGTCGATATCCTGCTCAATCCGCTGGGCGTGCCCAGTCGTATGAACGTGGGCCAAATTCTGGAAACGCATCTTGGTTATGCGGCCGCGCGGCTTGGCTTCCGGGCCATCACGCCAGTCTTCGACGGTGCCACGGAAGAAGAAATCCGCGCTTGCCTCAAGGAAGCCGGCGTGGCGGAGAGCGGCAAGAGCTACCTGTACGATGGCCGCACCGGCGACCGTTTCGAGCAGCCGGTGACCGTGGGCTATATCTACATGCTCAAGCTCCATCACCTCGTGGACGACAAGGTACATGCCCGGGCCACGGGCCCCTACTCGCTTATCACGCAACAACCCCTCGGCGGCAAGGCACGCTTCGGCGGCCAGCGCTTCGGGGAAATGGAAGTGTGGGCCCTCGAAGCCTATGGAGCTGCCTACGTGCTCCAGGAATTGCTCACGGTCAAGAGCGACGACGTCGAAGGCCGTACCAAGATCTACGAATCGATGGTCAAGGGCGAAAACACCCTCGAGGCAGGCACGCCCGCCAGCTTCGACGTGCTCACGAATGAAATTCGCGGCCTGGCTCTCAACATGCAACTGGAGAAAAAGCGAATCTGAGCCGGGTTCACACTTGTGGATTGTGGCACCGCGCTGAACGATCCGCGCATCGATACTGCAAAATAGCAAATTCGGCCAAGCCGGCGACAATTGGGTAACTCGCCGAGGCACGCATGGCTGAACAGGCAGATTTAATACGATTTGACTTTGATCCACCCGCATCAAGGGTTCTTTTGGGAGGGCTGGCCTTATGAGTACCGGTGAAGCCAACTACGATCGCATTAACGACTATGGGGCCGTGCGCATCAGCCTCGCAAGCCCACACGACATTCGTAGCTGGTCCTTCGGCGAGGTCAAAAAGCCGGAAACCATCAATTACCGTACCTACCGGCCCGAGAAAGATGGTCTCTTCTGCGAACGTATCTTCGGCCCGGAAAAGGACTGGGAATGCGCTTGCGGCAAGTACCGCGGCATGAAGTACAAGGGCATGATCTGCGACCGTTGCGGGGTCAAGGTGACGCATAGCCGCGTGCGCCGCAAGCGCATGGGCCACATCGAGCTGGCGGCGCCGGTGGTGCATATCTGGTTTTTCAAGGCCATGCCCAGCCGACTGGGCACTTTGCTCGACATGAAGACGAGCAGCCTGGAAAAGATCATCTATTTTCAGGACTACGTGATTGTCGATCCCGGCGAAACCGCCCTCAAGGAACGCCAGCTCCTCACCGAGGACGACTATCGCAAGGCTCGCGAGAGTTATGGCGACACCTTCGAAGCCGGCATGGGTGCCGAGGCCGTCAAGAAGCTGCTCGAGAAGCTCGACCTGGTCGATCTCTCACGGCAACTGCGCGACGAGCTGCACCTTCTGAACCAGAAGGAAAAGCCCTCGAAACAAAAGCAACGCGACCTGGTCAAACGGCTCAAGGTGGTCGAGGCGCTGCGGGATAGCGGCCTGGGCGGGCCCCAGAACAAGCCCGAATGGATGGTGCTCGAGTGCATTCCGGTCATTCCGCCGGATCTGCGGCCGCTCGTTCTGCTGGATTCGGGCAATTTCGCCACCAGCGACCTCAACGATTTGTATCGCCGCATCATCAATCGCAACAACCGCCTCAAAAAGCTGGTCGACCTCAATGCGCCCGAGGTCATCATTCGCAACGAAAAACGCATGCTGCAGCAGTCGGTCGATGCGCTTTTCGACAACAACCGCTGCAAGCGCCCGGTCCTGGGCTCCAGCAATCGCCCGCTCAAGTCGCTCACCGACATGATCAAGGGCAAACAGGGCCGCTTCCGCGAAAATCTGCTCGGCAAACGCGTCGATTACTCGGCGCGGTCGGTCATCGTCGTCGGGCCCGAGCTGCATCTGCACCAGTGCGGCCTACCGAAAAAGATCGCGCTCGAATTGTTCCAGCCCTTCATCATTCGCCGTCTCAAGGAGCTGGGCCACGCCGATACCATCAAGTCGGCCAAGAAAATGCTCGAACGCAAGGCCGACGAGGTTTGGGACATCCTGGAAGAGGTCATCAAGAACCACCCGGTGATGCTCAATCGGGCCCCGACCTTGCACCGCATGGGCATCCAGGCTTTTGAACCGGTGCTGATCGAAGGCAACGCCATTCGTATCCATCCGCTGGTTTGCAAGGGCTTCAACGCCGACTTCGACGGCGATCAAATGGCGGTCCATCTGCCGCTTTCTATCGAAGCCCAGGTGGAAGCCACCGTGCTGATGATGTCCACCAACAACATTTTCAGCCCCGCCAATGGTCAGCCCATCATCACGCCCAGCCAGGACATCGTGATGGGTTGTTACTATTTGACCGCGGACCCGCTGGTCAACTTCATCACCCCCGCGGGCGTCAAGGACGAGCGCATCAAACATTACCAGGACAACCTCCCCGAAAATCTCAAGGGCGAGGGGATGACCTTTACCGATCCCAACGAAGTCTTCACGGCTTTCGCCGCCAAGAAGGTCGGCGTCCACGCCCGCGTCCGCGTACGGCTACCCATCGAGAAAAAGTTCATCACCGAAGTGCCGGTCGACAAGGACAAGGTGCGCGTCGAGGAGCTGCCGCGCAATCCCAATGGCCTGGTGAATACCACGGTGGGCCGGGTGATCTTCAACGACATTCTGGAACCGGAGATGGCGTTTTACGACCTCGCCCTTTCCAGCAAGCACCTGAGCCGAATCATCGCGGACTGCTACCAGCTCATGGGTCGTCGCAACACGATCGAATTGCTCGACCGCATGAAGGAAACGGGCTTCCATGAATCCACGCGCAGCGGCCTCTCCTTCTCCACCGACGACCTGCGCACGCCGCCGGACAAGGAACTGATCATCCGCGAGACCGAAAAGGAAGTCGACAAGGTACAGAAGCAATACCAGCGCGGCATCATCACCGACCTGGAACGTTACAACAAGGTCATCGATTTCTGGACCGATGCCCGTGACAAGATCACCCGCCAGATGATGCACGATCTCAAACATGACGTGCGCGGCGGCACGCCGTACCTCAATCCGATTTACCTGATGGCCCACTCCGGTGCCCGCGGCGGCGTCGAGCAGATCCGGCAGTTGGCGGGCATGCGCGGCCTCATGGCCAAGCCGTCCGGCCAGATCATCGAAACGCCCATCAAGGCCAACTTCCGCGAGGGCCTGAGCGTTCTTGAATACTTCAGCTCGACGCACGGTGCCCGCAAGGGCCTGGCCGATACCGCCCTCAAGACCGCCGACTCCGGCTACCTGACCCGCAAACTGGCCGACGTCGCCCAGAATGTCGTCATCACCTGCCACGATTGCGAAACGCCCACGGGCATCACCAAGGGCGCCATCTACAAAGGTGAGGAAATCGAACGGCCTTTCAGCGAATCCGTCCGCGGCCGCGTCTCGCGCACGAGCATTACCTCGATCACCGGCGAGGTGGTCGTCAAGGAAAACGAGATGCTCACCTGGGAACAGGCCCGCAAGATCGAGCAGATGGGGCTGGACAAGATCCTCGTGCGCAGCCCGATGACCTGCCAGGCCGCACTGGGCGTTTGCCGTCTCTGCTATGGCATGGACCTGGCAACCGGCAATCTCGTCGAGGAAGGCATGGCGGTGGGGATCATCGCCGCCCAATCGATCGGCGAGCCTGGCACGCAGTTGACGATGCGCACGTTCCACATCGGCGGCACCGTCAAACGCATCGTCGTCGATAGCGAACAAAAGGCCAAGCGCGCCGGTACGATCAAGTTTATCCGCATCACCGCGGTCACCAACGATCAGAATCAATCGGTGGCCTTGACGCGCAACGGACAGCTCCTGATCCTCGGGCCCAAGGAACGGGTCATCGAAGAATACTCCATCCCCAACGGTGCCGACCTGTTCGTCAAGGAAGGCCAGACCGTTCAGCCCGGCCAGCTACTGTGCAAGTGGGATCCTCATCGTATTCCGATTCTTGCCGAACGCGGCGGCCGTATCCGTTTCGACGACATCGTCGAGGGGGAGACGCTGCGTAAGGAAAAGGACACCCACCTGGGTACCGAACGCTGGGTCATCGCCGAACACAAGGGCGATTTGCATCCGCAGATCGTCATCGTGGACGAGCGGGGCCAAAGCCTCGAAGTCCATTACATTCCCGAAAAGGCCCATCTCGAGGTGCGCGACAATCAACAGGTCGCCGCCGGCAGCTTGCTCGCCAAGACGCCGCGCGAGGTCGAAGGCACGCAGGACATCACCGGCGGTTTGCCGCGCGTCACGGAAATCTTCGAAGCCCGCCGACCCCGCGAGCCCGCCGTCATGGCCGAAATCGCCGGCCGGGTCCGCCTCGGCGAAAAGCGCAAGGGCAAACGCTCGATCATCGTCGAGGAAGTCGATGAAAACGGCAAGCCGACCGGCAACGAGCGGGAACACCTGGTGCCGCACGGTAAACATTTGCGCGTCCATACGGGCGATTATGTCAAGGAAGGCGATCCGCTGGTCGATGGCCCGCTGGTGCCGCATGACATCCTGCGTATCAGCGGCATCGAGGCGGTGCAGGGTTATCTCGTCCGCGAAGTCCAGAGCGTCTACCGCAGCCAGCGCGTGGACATCGACGACAAGCACATCGAGATCATCATCTCGCAAATGCTGCGGAAGGTGAAAATCGAATCGATGGGCGATACGGGCCTGTTGCCTGGCTCGGTAATCGACAAGTTCGGCTTCCGCGAAGTGAACGACCGGCTGCGCGATTGCGTGAAGATCAAGGATTCGGGCGAAAGTAAGTTCGAGATGTCCAAAATCGTCAGCAAGGAAGCGTTCGAAGAGGTGAAAAGTTCCCTCGACGCGGAAGACAAGAAACCGCCTACTTTCACCGCGCCGACACCGGCAACATGCAGCACCCAGCTTCTTGGTATCACCAAGGCGGCCGTGCAGTCCGACAGTTTCATCTCGGCGGCGAGCTTCCAGGAGACCACCAAGGTCCTCACCGAAGCGGCGCTGGCCGGCAAGGTCGATTACCTGGTAGGCCTCAAGGAAAACGTTATCCTTGGCCACCTCGTGCCGGCCGGCACGGGCTTCCATATGCATCAGGAAGCCGAGGTCAAGATTCATCCCGATGCGCTGGACCACCTGCGCGAAGGGACCACGGCCAAGGAACCCGTGGCGACGGAATAGAATATTGGCTCACCTGGGCCGCCGACGGCAGCACCGCTGGCGGGCCACGCGGGTCTTTTTGTCCTGCTTTCCTCTTGACCGGGCACCCCTTCGGGAATACTTTAAGGGTTTCCTGGTTAATCACGGAAGGTTGCAAGAACGCTATTCGAAAGAAATAGGCCGGACCGTTTTGTCCCTGGAGAAGTGAATGCCAACGATCAATCAGCTCGTACGCAAGCCACGCGTACAGCAATACCGCCGGCCCAAACATCCGGCCCTTGTCGGGTGCCCGCAAAAACGCGGCGTTTGCCTTCAGGTCAAAATCATGACCCCCAAGAAGCCGAACTCCGCCCTCCGGAAAGTGGCGCGCGTTCGCCTTTCCAATGGGATCGAGGTGACGGCATACATTCCTGGCGAAGGGCACAATCTTCAGGAACACTCGATCGTTCTGGTACGTGGTGGGCGCGTGCGTGATTTGCCTGGCGTCCGCTATCACATCGTTCGTGGCGTTCTCGATTCGCAGGGCGTGGCCGACCGCAAACAAGCCCGCTCCAAATACGGCGCCAAAAGAGAAGGCTCCTAACGCCGTTACGAAGTTATCTCCTCGCTCTGGTCAATTCCGGGTTCGCTTCCGCTGGGAGCGTCGAGGCCCGCATCGTTACTCCTGGGGACCTTCGTTCATGTTGGATCTTGAAGTTATTCTGGAGTTCGTGTGTTGTTCCTGTGGCGACCCAATGGGCGTGACGGTGAAATGTGCCGGCAAGTCCCTGGGGACCGGGAAAAACCCGGCTACTGCCGTCAAAGTACCGTGCCCGCTCTGCCAGGGCATCAACCAAATATTCTTCACGCCCGACGACGGGAACTTGCTTCACGTGGCGGCGGCTGATAAACCAAGGTATATGCTTCCCGTGCCGTCGAATAATTAACCGGCCCTCGAAACCGGGGACAGGGCCGCCAAGCGGTCCTAAAAGTCCCGGTCCTTCGAGGATTTTCAACCAAAGGTTCTGACATGGCTCGTAAACGTACTGCCAGCGCGGACACGCTCAAACCCGACCCGCGCTACAATTCCAAATTGGCCTCCAAGTTCGTCAACTGCCTGATGTGGCAGGGCAAAAAAGCCACGGCCATGCGCATTTTCTACGGCGCTCTGGACCAGATCCAAAAGCGCATGCCGGAAGCCAGCCCGATCGACGTGTTCACCCAGGCGGTCGAGCATGTCAAACCGACGGTGGAAGTTCGCTCCAAGCGCGTTGGCGGTGCCACTTACCAGGTCCCCATGCAGGTGAATAAAACGCGTCAGCAAAGCCTGTCGATTCGCTGGCTCATCGGCGCCGCCCGCTCCAAGGCAGGCAGACCGATGTACCTGCGTCTGGCGGACGAATTTATGGCCGCTTATCGCCGCGAAGGCGAAGCCATGACCAAACGAGAAAACACCATCAAGATGGCCGACTCCAACAAGGCGTTTGCGCACTTCGCGTGGTAGTGGGCAGTCGCCGCGAATATTCAACAGGGCACGAAGAACACAAGTCTTCGTGCCCTTTGCTTTTTAGAAGGGCTGGAAACCCTCTCCCCAGGAGGCGCTGCCGATGAACGCCGGCGACGAAAGTTTGCTGCACCGCCGCTGCAGGACCATGCAAATCATTGCCTTTGTCATGGTCATGGGCATTGTGACGCTGCTCGTTCTGGGGGCTTTCGTGACCGTGGGCGATAATCAGGGCGGCCGTCAGGGAAATCTGCCCATCATTTCGCTGGTAGCCGCCGGCTACCTGGCCATCGGGATTCCCTTATCCTTTATCTTGCCCAGGGTGATGGCCGCGAAAGCCATCCGCCAGGGCTTCGCCACGCCGGATTTCGGCCGGTCGGGCCTTCTCATGGTTTGGCAGAGCACGTTCCTTATCTCGCGTGCCTTGTTGGAGGGCGTGGGCATCCTCGGCGGCGTGGCTTTTCTGGTGGACGGGCACTGGCTGGGTTTGGCGGTCGCCATCGTCGTCGTGACCTTGATGCTGCTGACCTTTCCCACCCAGGAGCGGATCAAAGAATGGGTCGAAACGCGGGAAAGGGCGCTCGAGGAGATGCGCCTGAGCGGCCGCTAAAAGTTTGTGCAGGGACCGCCTGTCTCCCCGCCGCCATCCTCTTATAGAATGATAAGGTCTACTGAATTTTTCCCCGGATGACTCATGGCCGCCTTCGACCTCCCCAAGCTGCGCAACATCGGCATCATCGCCCATATCGATGCCGGCAAGACCACCACGACCGAGCATGTCCTCTTCTATTCGGGCGCCAAGCATAAACTCGGCGGTGTCGATGAGGGCACTACCGATACCGATTACGATCAAGAAGAGCAGGAACGCGGCATCACCATCTACAGTGCCTGCATTCCCTTCCGCTGGCGCGATTGCACCGTCAACCTGATCGATACCCCCGGCCATGTCGATTTCACCGCCGAGGTCGAACGCAGCCTGCGCGTCCTTGACGGCGCCGTCGTGGTTTTCGACGCCCAGAAGGGCGTGGAGGCACAATCCGAGACGGTTTGGCGGCAAGCCAACAAGTATCAGGTGCCGCGCCTGGTCTTCGTCAACAAGATGGATGTGGTCGGCGCCAACTTCGCCAGCGTGCTGGAGTCGATCAAGGAACGCCTCGAAGGCGTGCCCGCCCCGATCAACATTCCTATTGGCGCGGGGTCGATCAAGGACAGTCACACGCCTTTTCGCGGCATCATCGACCTCCTGGAAATGAAGGCCCTTTTCTTCGACCCCAAGACGGAAGGCAAGACCTTCAAAACCGAGGCGATCCCGGCGGACCAGGAGGCCGAGGCACAGCGCTGGCGCGAAAACCTTTTCGAGATCCTCACGCAGTTCGACGACAAGGACAAGATCACCAGCGCCTATCTCGAGGGCCGACCCATCGCGCCCGCGACCCTGCGCGAAGTATTGCGCGAACAGACATTGGCCCGCCGCATTCAGCCCGTCCTGTGCGGCTCGGGCCGCGAACATGTCGGCGTGCAGCCGCTGATGGACGCCGTCTGCTGGTACCTGCCCAGCCCCCTCGATCGGCCCCCCGTAACGGGCGTGAACCCGCAAAAGAAAGACAAGGTCGAAACGCGCAAGCCCGATCCCAAGGGCCCCTTGAGCGCCCTGGTTTTCAAGATCGTGGCCGACACCCACGGCGATCTTTTTTACCTGCGTATTTACTCCGGCACCCTCAAGGCCAATAGCCGTAACTGGAACCCTTCGCGGCAATTGAAGGAGTTCGCCAGCAAGATCTACCACGTCATGGCGGACCCGCACAATCGCGAGGACCTGCCGCAGGCGCTGGCGGGCGACATTGTCGCCATCGTCGGCCCCAAGGATTCAATCACGGGCGATACGCTTTGCGACCAGAAAGACCCGATTGTTCTCGAGCAGATCCAGTTCGCCGAGGCAGTCGTCAGCATGTCGATCGAGCCGGAATCCTCGGCCGACAAGGACAAGCTGACCGATGCGCTCAATCGCCTGAAGCGGGAGGACCCGACCTTTACCTGGCGCGTCGATGCGGATACCGGTCAGACCTTGATGAATGGCATGGGCATTCTCCACCTGGAAGTAAAGAAACACCGCATGGAGCGCGATTTTCGCCTCAAGATTCGCGTCGGCAAGCCGCGCGTCAGCTATCGGGAAACACTGAAAAAACAGGTGCGCATCGTCGGCGAATGCGTCAAGCAGGCCGGCACTTCGGGGCTGTTCGCCAGGCTGACGGTACTGTTCGAGCCGAAGAAGCTCAATGAAGGAATTGCCGTCACCAGCAAGGTGCCGCCAGAGACCTTGCCGAACGAATTTATTGTCGCGGCGGAGCAAGGCATTCGCGGGGCCTTGCAATCGGGCGAACTGGGCTATCCGGTCATCAATGTGGAAGCGACCATTCTCGCGGGCGAAATGCAAGAAGGTATCTCGAACGAAATTGCCTTCCAGGCGGCCGGCGCCGACGCCGTGCATCAAGCCCTGCGCGGCAACATGGTCCTCTTAGAACCCGTAATGCGCACCGAGATTGAAGTACGCGAAGAATACCTGGGCCCCGTCGCGGCCGACATGAACGCCCGCCGGGCCGAAATCATTGCCGTGCATAGCCATGGTAAACTTCGCGTGGTCGAAGCCCTGGTCCCGCTGGCCAAAATGTTCGATTATTCCGACAAGGTGCCGCAGTCTTTCCCAGGGGACGGCCAGCTGGTCCATGGAGCCTCGCTCCTACGCTCCCGTGCCCGAGGACGATGTGAATCAGATGCTCAATTCGGGTCAGTTTTAAGAAACGCCCAGGTTCTGCTCCGCGGCAAGCCACTCCCGGCCCATTTTTGCTTCTGGCAGGGCGCTGCGGCCTTTTTTATTCGCGAGACGAACGATGGCGGTGGCCAGGCGTTCGAACACGTCGGTCCAAACGCCGAGCTTGCTTTGCCGAAACAAACGCAGTGTCGGATACCACGGGCTATCCGTGCGTTCCAGCAGCCAAAACCAGGGAGGCACGAACTGCAAGGCCACGCAGCCAGGCACTCCCAGTGCGCCTGCCAGGTGCGCGACGGCAGTATCCACCGTGACGACCAGATCGAGATTCGGCAACACCGCGGCCAGATCCTGCAGAGAAGCGGGGTCGAAGCGCGTACCCAGATCACGTACCGCGAAGGGCGCCTGCGGCAGTTGCTCGCGGCCGTGACCTACTTGCAAACTAATGAGATTCACGCCCGGCAGTTTCGCCAGTCCCGCGAACTGGGCGAGCGGGACAGATCGCTGCCGGTCTACGTCTTGCTTCGGGTTGCCCTGCCATACGATACCGATCTTGAAGCCGGTGAGGTGCACTAACTCATCGCGCCACCGTTTCGTCACGTCCCCGGGAGCGCATAGATAAGGGACTGCGGCTGGAATCGTGGCGACGGTGGTCTGCAAAGTGCCCGCCAGGCTCATCAAGGGAATTTGCACGTCAAATGCGGGCAGGTCGTCACCTTGCGCCACAACTTCATCCACGCCCGGGGCCGAGGTGAGCAACGTTACCAGTGCGGGTTGGCACTCCACCAGGACCCGTCCGCCGCGTGCTTTGACCATTTGGGCAAATCGAATGAACTGGATCGTGTCTCCCAGGCCTTGTTCGGCATGGAGTAGGATCGTTTTGCCAGGCAGGGGGCTACCGTCCCAGCGTGGCCGCGGCATGGTACGCGGCGCCTTGCCGGTCTGGAACCAGCGCTGTTCAAAGCCGGGCCAGGCAGCCGCGTATTTGCCCTGGAGTAAGAGTAATTGCGCCTGATCCCAGAGTGCCGTCACATTGCCGGGGTCGGCGGCGAGAACATGCTGATAGCACTGCCAGGCCGCGTCATACTGTCCGTTGGCGATCAGCCCACTGGCAAGGTTAAGCCGTGCTTCGACATGGTTGGGCGCGACGGCCAGCGCTTGCCGAAAGGCCTCGATCGCGGGCGCCGGGCGCCCCTGCTCCAGCAGCGTGACGCCAAGGTTATTCTGGGCATGGGCGTAATTATCGTTATGAACATCCACGAAATTAGGGTCGAGGCGCAGTGCCTGACGATACCAGGCGCTGGCTTCGACAATCAAGGCGCTGGCCAAGTTGAGGCAGGCTTCCACATGATTCGGGTCCAACTCCACCGCTCGCCGGAACGACTGAACGGCCTCGGCAACACATTCTTGCTTGAATAACGTGATGCCAAGCTGATGGTGGGCACGGACAGAATTCGGGTCGATGCGTAGGGCCTGACGGTAAGATTCGGCCGCCTCGGCGAGTTCGCCTTGCATGAAGTAAACGAGGCCCAGATTGTAGTGCGCGGCGGCATGGCCAGGATGGATGCCAAGCACGCGCCGGTAGCACTCCGAGGCCTTGGCAAGTTCACCGAGTTCCCGCCAAACATTACCGAGATTGAAGTGAGCGTTCGCGTTATCGGGCTCCAGACGCACAGCCTCCTGAAAGCACGAAACGGCGTTTGCCGGGCATTTCCGCAGAACATGAGCGATACCGAGGTTGGTGTGCGCATCGGCGTGGTTTGGACTCAAGCGTAACGCCTGCTGGTAGCAGGCAATGGCGTCGTCAAGCTTCCCCAGGCCCGCCAGAACAATACCCAGGTTGACATGAGAGTCGGCATGGCCGGGGCTGATGCGTAACTCGGCCTGAAAACATTGGGCCGCGTCCTCCGCGCGCCCAAGCTCCTTGTAGGCCATACCCAGGTTGAAGTGAAAGGCCGGTGCCCATGGAGCGAGAGCAATGGCCCGGCTGATCAGTGCGATGGCGGAGTCGTTCTGGCCAACCTGCCGGGCGCTGAGGCCCAGCAAATGAAAGGCCCGAGCGTGGCCGGGATCGGCGTCGATAACCTGGCGGTAAAGCGGCTCGGCGCGTGCCAAATCGCCCGACTTGTGATATTGCACGGCCAGGTCGAATAGCTGCGTTGCGGTGGCCATCGATGCTCCGACGGGCAGTGACAACGCTCCTGCGCGGTACGCGGTCACATTCATACGTATACATTATATACACCGACCTTCAATTTTAGTTGGGCCACGTTAAAGAAATGTGAGAATATTCCAGTTTTAACCGACTGGCGAGCAATTGCTAAAGGCGTGCCCGCACCGGGATACGAATAACTATTACGTATATATAGTAATTATACATAGGTTTCAGGGGAGCGTTTGGCTCCCAGGCGCTCCCGCGAAGGGAGCGCGGCACGAGCGATGTATCATCCTGACCTTGGCTAAACAGGCACGGACAGCTTGGCAAAGTCGCCAACCTGTCCGTGCTTGTTTTTCAGTCGTCTCGTAGGTGCGAGTACATCACCTCGAAGCAACGCCCTGACCCTTGGGCATGAGGGCGTGGATATTTTCCAGGACTTGCACGGGCACCGCGATGTGGAAGATCAATCCGGTCTCGGCTAGTTTCACCGCCATGCCGACGGGCGGTGTGCGCGGAAAGATGGGAATCTGAACCGGGGCCGCCGGCACGAATGCTTTGATCCACTGGCCGATCATGGTCGTCATACCGTTAGGGTCAATGAGATAAACCCACTGCGAACCTTCAGGCAACATCGACAAAGTAGTGGCGACGTCGGGCTCGCTGGTCAGTCGGGCTTTTTGGTTCCCGAAAGTCTTGAGCGCTTCCTTCATGGCTTCAGCCGGCCGGTAGGTCATGATCACGGTGGTGCTGTCCGCTGCCGCCAAACAAGCAGTCATCTTGCCGCCGGGCCCAAACATGGACTCCATGATTTTTTGTTGAAGCGGGTCGGCCTGCGCCTTGTTGGCCGGCATGGTCGTGACGATCTCCAGGACGGCCGCCTTGTCGACGGTCATTTTTTTCACGGTCATGCTCGGGAAAAACGGATTATTGAGCCCCTTGTAGAGATCGTTTAGCGCCGCGATGTTTTTTTCGTAGCGGTCCAGATAGGCCGCGGCGTCGTCCACCTTCATGGTGGCCACCATGTTGCCCAGGAGAGTTTCGCCCTCCTTGCCGTTTCGTAGCACCATGCTCATCCCACGAATGCCCCTGGTTGCCTCCGAAAAGGCTTTTTCCAGCTGTTTGGCCTTGGCCTCGGGGACTTCCTCGCCCGCTGCCTTGGATGTCATCTTCATCACTTCCAGGCTAATGCCCATCATGTCCTTCATCAGGCTCTCGGAAATCGAGCCGCCGAAGGCCATGGCATACGGCCCACCCGGCAAGCCAGCGAGCGGACCACCCTTGTCAACTTTCATGCCGGCGGCACCTTTGCCCAGCGCACCACCTTTGGCAAATACAGCCCGTGTGTCGACATGCAGATTGCCTGGCTTGTCGAGCTTGCTCCCGATCGCCAGGTGCGTCACGTCGGTTTCAACAGTCTTCAAAAAATCGTTCAGGGCGTCGATCCAGCGATTGAGGAGAAACTGCACCTCCTCCTTGCCGCCGGCGTTTTTGGCCATCCCCAGACCCATGCGCATAGGTTCGAGCGCCGTCTTGATACCCTGAGGAGTCACCACCACTGCCAGGTCGTTTTCTTCCAGCCAGCTTTGCAGCGGCGCCGACCAGGCCGCCA
The DNA here is from genome assembly GCA_963848825.1 of uncultured Planctomycetota bacterium. Classification (GTDB taxonomy): domain Bacteria; phylum Planctomycetota; class Planctomycetia; order Gemmatales; family Gemmataceae; genus CAVVSQ01. Next base: position 172,803 of record CAWKFA010000015.1, read on the forward strand.
GGTTGGCCGTGCCGGCGAGATATTTCTTCAAGGCTTCCCGCTGTTCGGAATGAACCAGGGCGGCATGTTTGCCCTTTTTGGCCACCACCACGGTGGTACCATCGGGCAGCGCCAGTTCGGTGATGGTGGCGACGTCCTTGGGTTTGAACTGGCCGACGAAGTCCTGATAATCGCTTACGGGGAGCAGAAAGATAGGAGTGGGCATGCCATTGTCCACGGCCACCAGCGCCACCGCGGCGCAGCCTTTGACGTTCAGCCCCTTGGACACTCCCAGGGCGCCCTTGATGGTCTCGAGCGGCGAACCCGGCAGCGGCAACTGCAACTTTTTGGCCAGGGAATGAAACTTATCGTTGACCTGGTCGAGCCGATTGGTCACGACGAAACCAAGTGCACCCTCCGGCACATTTTGCAGTGTCTCCCTGAGATCCTGAGCCATGGCCGGCAACGACAGCCCAAGCCAAAGCGCAGCCAAAAGCGGCAGCCAACGATGCAGTCTCATCGAATGTCCTCCAAAAAAATGGTGCGTCGCGGATGTCCGTCCTCGAAAAGCTTCGCGGACAAGTGGCGATGAATATTGTACGGATTGGTAAATGGGATTAACGTAACGTGCGAATTCCGAAGGAATAGAGGCTTCGGTGAAGAGAAGGCATGGAGGACAACCCAGCGGCGATTTGGCGCTAGGCGAAGCGTGGGGGCGCGGCCTTGTTGGCCGCCGACCTGCATACTTGCCGCACACGCGGGCGGCAGGGGAACGTCCTAGCTTTGCGTTGCAATCAGGTTTGTCAGTCTCTGTATGACTTCAATTTCGATGGCAATCAACTCGGCGATGATCTCCGTGGGGGTCATGTTCTTTGGGAGCATTTGGTGCCGAACGCTGGTATTAGTCACCTTCCAGCCGCGCAGACGTGCGAACGTCTTCTCGAATTCTCCGACATTCATCTTCCGGCCATTCCACTGCAACCCCGGCAAATAAGCCGCTAAGCCAAACTTCGGCTCGCTCTGGATCGTGGTCTCCGATGAATAGAGCGGGTCGCTTTGCCATCAGTTGGAGCAAATCTACTAGACGAGCAAGTCTTGTTGATGTCACCCTTACACCTAAAAACAGACCGATTCTATTTGCCACTTCCAGTAACCGTTGCAAACTCCACGACGCGAGCGTAAATTTCGCGACTACTCCTGGCTGACTCTTTGTTTGAAGTGCAACTTGAGCGTTGGATGCCCAGCGTGTGAGCATCCAACCGACTGACGCTCGCTATTCAACCGGCAACGTCGTCCCCTTGCGCCAGGTAAGTAATAGCCAACCGTTCGCCGCCTCGGCCCGAGTGGCCACGAGGGGGCCGGCTTTTTTCATGTCGCCGGTGAGTTCCATGTCCTGGAGTGGCATTTCTTCCTTGAAGAATTTACCGAAGCGTTTCTGCAGGATGGTGCGCATCGCCTGTTGCCGGCCGCTGAGCTTTTGGCCCGGCTGGAAGTTTGGCGGAAAGGCCTCGATGGGTCCCTGGCGGACGGCCACGATCTTGGCGCCGTCGCTCACGAATTTGTACAGCATCGTCAAGTCCATGCCGGCGTATTCATCATCGCCCGAGGTAAACTCGGCCAGGCGCAAGGTGGCCCGCATCTTCTGGTCGGCGAAGGTCACCGCGAGCGGTTTGATTTGCTGGAAGGTGATCGAAAAATCCTTGTCATCCTTGGGCATGGGCGCTTCCAGTTGGCCGAGCTTTTTGGCTTCCCTCTCCAGATCGACTCCGGTAAAGGTCTTGCCGGCCAGCTTGGCCTTGGCGGCCTCGTCCACTGCCGATTCATGGAGGCGCAGCGCGAGGTAAGATCGTGTGGTCAGCGCGGGCGGCGGAGCGATCGAGGCTTGTCCCGGGACGGCCAAGTTGGCACGGACGAAAACCATGTCACTCGACGTCGCGAAACGGAGAAAGCCGAGGACGACCCCCTGGGTGCGCAGGTCGGCCAGGTTTTTCTTGAGGGCCTGGTCTGCCTCTTGCAGTTTCGGCGCGGCTTCCGCCTGCGAGCTTTCATTGAGCTTGGCCTCGATGCTCCGCATGCTGCTGGCTTGCGCCTTGTCCTTGGTTTTATAAAACTGTTTGCAGGCGATTTTCTTCAGCGTGCGGTCGAGCAAGCAATGAAAGTCGGTCGTGATGCCGGTCAAGACCGTGTCGCCGTCGGCACGTGCCTGCGGACAGCCGCTGATGATGCCCTCGGGGCGAAGAAATACCCGCTGGCGAATTTGAAACGGTATGGTGCTATCGGTATAAATTTGAACGGGGCCGCGCACGCCGACGGTGCTTGCCAGGGTCGTGCCGGCCGTCACCAGATCGATGACGGCCATGTCGTCGTTGGGTACAAGTTCGACCCCCACCTTGGCAACGGTATGGCCTGTGCCGGTGATGCGGACTTTCGAAAGGGATTCGTTGACGGGGTCGGTTCGGTCGATGGACTGTTCGATCCCGGTGGCGACAAACTCCCTGGATATATCAAGGAGAAATGTCGGAGGGCCTTCCGCGGAGTCCTGGCCCACAGTCAAGGCCGGAGCCAGGAGTGCGAGCAACGGCAAAACCAACGCGGCGAATCGGCGCAGGCAAAGTTGCGACATGAGCTTCTCGTGAAAGAGCGGCTTTATGGGTTACTAGCGCCATCCGTGAAATGTTGTGCTCAAGAATATCACCCGAATTCAGGAAACGCCGCCGAACTTTACGAAAACCGACCGCGCGACGGGCAGTAAACCGTAAACTGTGAGGAATTGACGTATCTTGAGGAACGGATCGACCCATGTCCCGGCCAGAAGCAGCTCCACATCAGCACAGTCTCATTCGCTGCGAGCGTCTGCAGCGCCTCTATCCAGACGGCAAGGTGGCCGCACTCGTGGAGGTGGACCTGTCCATCGAACGCGGCGAATACATCGCGGTGATGGGACCCAGCGGCAGCGGCAAATCGACACTGCTCAACCTGATCGGCGGGCTGGATAGGCCAACCGCCGGGGAGATTTACTTCGACGGCGAGCCGCTGTCGGCCCCCGGAAGACTGGACGAGCTGCGCATCCACAAAGTTGGCTTCGTCTTTCAGGCCTTTCACCTGTTGCCGACCCTGAATACCTGTGAAAACGTACAGATACCCATGTTCGAGACTTCGCTCAGCGCGGCCGCCAGAAAGCAGCGTGCCACCGCGCTTTTGGAAGAGGTGGGCATGAGCCATCGCCTGGGTCATTTGCCGACTCAACTCTCCGGTGGCGAACGTCAGCGCGTGGCCATCGCCCGCGCCCTCGCGAACGAACCGATCGTGTTGCTGGCGGACGAGCCAACCGGCAACCTGGACACCGTGACGGGGACGGAGATTTTAAAGCTCTTCGCGCGGATGCACCAGGAGCGACATATGACCATTCTGCTGGTCACGCATGGCCTGGAAATAGCAGAGCAAGCCCAGAGGCTTATTCGGCTGCGCGATGGCAGGGTGATCGAGGATAGTCGCCGCGGCTAAAAAAGTGGCAGAGATGATCGACGTCAAACGCTGCGTCTCAAGTTGCGCATTTCCGAATCGCGTATGGTGCTGTGCCGTAGCTCCGCGGTTTGATCGAAAAGCGCGTAGCAGAAATCCCGCCGCACATCGGTGAAGGTTTCGCCGCGACGCTGCATGACAGTGGCCGCCGTGGTGAAGAGCTGCCGCATGTCGGCCTGCTCGCGGATCTGGCCGTAATGAACCTGGCAGAAGGAAGGCACCACCTGGGGGAGCAGATTGCCGGCGGGCAAAAGATTGCAAAAAGCGCCGATGGCGGAGCCGGTGTTGAGCAAGGCGCCCAGGCCCGTTTTGGAGTGATCGCCGATAAAGGAGCCGACCTTGTTCAGGCCAGTCGTGACGCGGCGGCCGGCCACGGTGACACGGACCATGCCGTAATCGTTGCGGAGATCGCTCGTCTGCGTGCCGGCGGCCAGGTTTACCCATTCGCCGATATAGGAGTGGCCCAAAAAGCCATCGTGGTACTTGTTGCTATGGCCCTGAACGATGCTCGCTTCCACTTCACCGCCAATGCGGCACTTCGGACCGATGGTGCCCCCGCGCAGCTTGGCGCCGACGATCCAGCTTTCCTTGCCGATGTAGCAAGGGCCTTCCAGCCGGCTGAAGGAATGGACAACGGCGCCGTCGTCAATAAGCACCGGGCCCTGGCGTGTGTCGACAAACACGAAGGGTTCGACCACGGCGCTCTCGGACACCACAAGCTTTTCAGGCGGGCCGACCAGCCCCGACCCCACATGGCTTGCGGGTTGCCGTGGCCGTTTCTGAAACCACTCCCAGTCCTCCGTTAGCGCATTGGGGTTTTTGTTGACGAGGTCCCACAAATAATCGATCATCGCGCCTGCCACGTCCTGGCTGGGCATTTCCCGCAGGCACGCCTCAAGAGCGGGTTGTACCTGGTCCAAAAATCGGCTTGCCAGCTCCGGCGGCGGCGCCACCACGTAGGCGACCTGGCCATCCAGGACGCCAACATGCGCACGTGTGCAATCAACGGTCGCGCCGAGCGGAGGTAGCCAACGGGCATTGACGAAAACCAGGGCATTGCCCTGCAAGAAGCCGGCATCATTGACAGGAAAGCCCGGCTGTTCACCATGGCATAAGGCGACGAATTCGGGGCGAACCACACCGCCGACCTCGACCGCGGGGAACACTCGTAGCTGGCGCTCGAGTAACGTCTGGGCGCCGCACCGCAAGGACCAGACCGGACGCGTGAGGCTCAAGGGTTCGAGCAAGGCCGCGCCGGCATCTTCAAAAACACATAAGCGCACGGATCAGTTCTCCAACGATCATTCCACGGTCACGCTCTTGGCCAGGTTCCGGGGTTTATCAATGTCGCAGCCGCGCAACAGTGCAATTTCGTAGGCCAGCAATTGCAAGGGAACGGCCACGACCAGCGGTTGCAGGTAATCGGGCACGCGCGGTACATAAATGATGTCGTCCGCCTTCGCTTCCACGTGGTCGTCATTTTCACAAGCGACAGCAATAATTGGGCCGCCGCGTGCCTTGATCTCCTCCAGGTTGCTCATTACCTTATCGTACACGGCTCCATGGGGCGCCAAAAAGACCGATGGCGTCTCTTCGTCGACGAGCGCGATCGGGCCATGTTTCATTTCGGCGGCCGGATAACCCTCCGCGTGAATGTAGCTGATCTCCTTGAGCTTGAGAGCACCTTCCAGGGCCACCGGGAACAGGTATTGCCGGCCCAGGTACAGCATATTGCGGACATTGTAATATTTGGCCGCGATCCTTTTGACGTCCTCATGACACAGCAATGTCTGCCGCATTATCTCCGGCATTGCCTGCAACTCGTCGATGATGCGGCTCCCCGCCGCCTGCGACAAATGGCGCATGCGTCCGAGATAAAGGGCGAGCAGCGCCAGGACCGTGACCTGGGCGGTAAAGGCCTTGGTGCTGGCCACGCCGATTTCCGGGCCCGCGTGCAGATAAACGCCGCCGTCCGCTTCTCGGGCAATCGAGCTCCCCACCACGTTGCACAGCGCCAGGGTGCGCTGGCCCTTACGTTTCGATTCCCGCAAGGCCGCCAGGGTGTCGGCGGTTTCGCCGGACTGCGTGATGCCGAGAATGACGGTGTTTTTATCGAGCGGCGGATTACGATAACGAAACTCGCTCGCGTACTCCACCTCGACGGGGATGCGCGCGAATTGTTCAAAAAGCGATTCGCCGATGAGGGCGGCGTGATAACTCGTGCCGCATGCCGTCATGATGACGCGATCCACCTGCCGCAACTCCGAGGGCGCCAGATTCAGGCCGCCGAAATGGGCGGTAGCCTCGGCCGGATTGAAGGCGCCCCGCCATGGCGCGTTCCAATACCTCCGGCTGCTCGTAAATCTCCTTGAGCATGAAATGCTCATACTCCCCCTTGTCCGCGTCTACAGGCTCCCAGTCGAGATGATGAATTTCGAGCGCTGACCTGCTGGCTGTCCAGGTCGAGAACTTTCCAGTCTTCCGGAGTGAGCACGCACATCTGTTGATCGCTCAGGTAGACCACGCGCTGGGAATAGCCCACCAGGGCGCTCGGGTCGCTGGCCAGGAAAACTTCGCGATCGCCGATGCCCAAGACGAGCGGACTGCCCAGGCGCGCCCCGACCACCAGTCCGGGGAAGCGCGGGCTGACCACGGCCAGCCCATACGTACCCTTCAGATGCAGCAAGGCTTTCTGCGTCGCCTCGACGAGATCGTCCTCGAGGTAGGAAGCAATCAAATGGGCGATGACCTCAGTGTCCGTTTGACTGCGAAAAAGGTAGCCGCGCTCTTGCAATTGACGCTTGAGAAGGTCGTAATTCTCCACCACGCCGTTGTGGACGACGGCGACGGAGCCATCGCCACCCAGGTGAGGATGAGCGTTGACATCGGTGGCGCCGCCATGCGTTGCCCAGCGCGTATGGCTGATGCCGGTCGAACCGGGAGCGGGCTGACGCTTGAGCAACGCCGCCAGGTTGGCGATTCGTCCCTGCATTTGCGCAGCCGCAGGTTATCTTCCGTCACGGTCGCGATGCCCGCGCTGTCATAACCGCGATATTCCAGGCGCGCGAGCCCTTCCATAAGGATCGGAGCGGCTTCACGGCTGCCTGTGTAACCAATAATTCCACACATGAGCGCATTTTCTCCAGGTTGCTTGCTCGAACTCTCAATTTTAGGTCATGTTTCGCGAGCAGGCGTGCCGCCGGGGATAAAAAGTTGGCGGAACACGTTAACAAGCCCGTGGAGAGGCGGCCAAACCGTGGCTTTTATTGCGGATCGTAGCGCTTGAGCGTTTCAAAAACAGCTCCCGCCCGGCGCACGATGAAGATGGGCCGGCGTAGCTGGCGATCCGTCCCGAAGGTGAGAGGGCCCGTCAGCCCCATAAAATCCTTGGTTTTGCCTATTTCTTCCAGAAACCGCTCACCAGGAGGAGTTTGAGCGCGTTTCATGGCCTCCATCATTATACGGATTCCATCATACGCCAGCGCCGCATGCACGTCGGGCTCTTCCTTGAATGCCTGTTTAAACTTGTCGCGAAGTCCAGAGTGGCGGGAATATCCTTGTCGAGGGCGAAGGCCGTCGCCCGATAGACGTCCTGCTGCCCGGCCGCCTTCAAGGGGCCGTCGTCACCCGCGTAAAAGACCAGGTAAGCCCCAGACGCTGCCTCCTGGCGCCAGGTTTCATAATCCTTGCTGGAACCGGCAAAAAGGACAAGCTCCACCTTGGGCGCAGCGAGCGCCGGCTTCAGGTCCGCGAATTTGCTGTTTTTGCCGAAAGTAATCGTGGCTGGCCGGAGATAGGGCTCCTTGGGGTACTTCTCCACGAATGCCTTCTGAAATTCCTGCTCGAATGCCTCTGCCAGGGCACGCGCCTCTTCGCGACGCTCATCGAGCAGGATCGCCGCCACTTTCACCCCTTTTTCCTGTACGGCGAAGCGTGCCAGAGCATAAGCCTGCGCGGCGGGCGACAGGCCCGTCGTGAAGATAAAGTCCGTGAGGCCGCGAAACCGACCACCGACGGGCGTAAGCAGCGGCACACGGGAGTGCTCGAGCGCCTTACTTCGTCAACCGTGTCGCCGCCATAAAGAGCAACTGCCCGGCCAACGGTGACCAGGCGTACCGCGATTCCTTCCACGCTATCGAGCTGGCCCCGGGCGTCAGCGTGCTTCACGAGGATCGGGTGTTCGAGCACCAGGTTCTGACCCGCGTTGGCAAGCTCCTCGACCGCCAGACGTATGCCCTTGACCTCCATCTCGCCGGCGGTGCGCTCGGGGCCGCTCGTGGTCGCGACGTGGCCAAGATAGATCGGCGCCGGCGCCGCGGCCGGGCCACACCCGCTCGCGCAGGCCAGCAGCAGCAATACCCCTGGATTTTTCATACTCATATATTATTGACAACCCGAAGCCCAAAGCCTGGCAGTTGGCAGGATGATCCATGGCACGTTTCTTCAAATTTCATTCGCTGGCCGATCTTGAGGCCGAATGTCGTCACCTGGGGCTTGACCTGCGTTTTTCGGAGGATCTGTCGCCGCTCTTCCGGCCGGCCTCCGTCGGTCCCCTGCAAGCAGGCAATTCGCTGTGTATCCAGCCAATGGAAGGCTGCGACGGCACTCTGGATGGCAGACCCGATGAGCTGACTTTTCGACGTTACCAGCGTTTTGGGGCGGGCGGCGCCAAGCTCATCTGGGCGGAAGCGACCGCTGTCTGCGAGGAGGGCCGGGCCAATTCGCGGCAGCTTCTCATGACCGAGCAAACGCTGCCTGGCCTGGAAAAAATGCTGCACGGGTGCCGCCAGGCACATCGCGAAGCTTGCGGCAGCGACGACGATTTTGTTGTCGGCCTGCAACTCACGCATTCCGGCGCTATTCGTACCAAAAACCCTTGATTCCCGTTCACGACCCGATCCTCGATCCCCGTATCATCCTCGACAAGACGACCGGAAAAACGATCGATGACGATTATCCGCTCATCAGCGACGACTACTTGAAACGCCTCACCGACCATTACGTGACCGCGGCCCGCAGGGCGTACCAGGCCGGCTATCAATTCGTCGACATCAAGCAGTGTCACCGTTATTTACTGAGTGAGCTCCTGGCGGCACGCACGCGTCCCGGTCCCTATGGGGGCAGCCTGGAAAACCGCACCCGCCTGGCGCGCGACATCATCAGCGCCATACGGAGTGAAGTGCCGAAGCTGGTAGTCGTTAGCCGCATGAACGTTTTTGATTCGATTCCTTTTCGCAAACCAATCACGGCGGAGACATCCGGGCACGATGCCGCGCTGGGAGTACCGTGCCCGTGGCAGGCTCCTTTGACCTGCGCCTGGGGGACCGATACAAACGATCCGCATAAGCCCGATCTCACCGAACCTTTGCAATGGATCGAGACCATGCTGAATTTAGGCGTGGCCTGTATCAACGTTTCCATGGGCAGTCCCTACGCCAACCCCCACCTGGGCCGCCCCTTCGAATATCCACCGCCGGATGGTTATGAAACACCCGAACATCCGCTCGTGGGCGTGGCCCGGCATTTTCAGTTAACCGGCCAGGTACAGCAAGCCTTTCCGAAGGCATCAATCGTCGGCAGCGGTTACAGTTACTTGCAGGAATTCATGGTTCAGGCGGGCGCCGCCAATATCAGGGATGGCAGGACCACCTTCGTCGGCGTGGGCAGGGCCACCCTCGCGCAACCCGACTTCGTACGCCAGATCCAGGAGCATGGCAAACTCGACCGCAAGCGGATTTGCCGCACGTTTAGTTATTGCACAGCCCTCATGCGTGCCAAACACAACGAGCAGGGCCAGTTCGCGACCGGTTGTCCACCTTTCGACAAGGAGGTCTATGGCCCGCTTTGGGATGGGGCCAAGAAGAAGTGATGATTTCCGCTCGAAGGTGAGTCTACGCTGCCCCGCTGCCTGCCGGGGCCGGCGGTAACACGATCGTGAACGTTGACCCCTTGCCCACTTCGCTAACCACGTCGATCTGCCCGCCGTGTAATTCCACGAATAGCTTGACCATGCTCAGGCCCAGCCCAAGGCCACGACGATCAAACTCATATTCCCCGGAAGAATGGCGTGACACGTCGAAGCGCGTGAAGAAGGGATCGAAGATTCGGGGTAAGCTGGCGGCGTCGATGCCCACTCCAGAATCCGTGACCGTGATGGAGATTGCGCCTTCCGCGTTCCTCTCGGCAAAGAGCCGTATACGGCCACCGTCGGGAGTAAACTTGATGGCGTTGACCATGAGCTGGACGATGCTGTCATGCAACTTGTCCGGCTCAACCACCACGTTGCCCAGATCTTCCTGGCCATCGACTTCCAGGACTTGGCGGCGACGTTCCACGAAGCTGGCGACCTCCGCGGCCGCCTCGCGCATCATCTTGAGCAACGATACTTCGCGTAACTGCAGGCGCTTTTCAAACTGTTCGGCAAGCAGCATCTTGACCACCAGGTCGACGCGCTCGTTGAGGCGAACGCTCGCCTTGTGAATTTGCCCCATCCATTCACAAAGCTCCGTGTTGAGCGTGTCCTTTTCGATTGTCGGACGCGCCACGCCCCCCTTGTCAAAGAGCAACGCATCCTTGGCCAGCTCCGACATCCCCATGACAATGGTCAATGGGGTGCGTAGCTCGTGACTGGCCACGCGAATGAACGCCCGTTTCAGGTCGTTGGCCCGATGCAGCTCCGCGTTCACCTTCTCCAGTTGCTGATTTTTTTCCTGCACTTCCCGAATCAGGGCGCGCCGCTCCTCTTGCAGATCGTAATAATCGACCGCCTGCCGCAAAACCGTCTTGAGTTCCTCCGGCTCCCAGGGCTTGGAAATGTAGCGATAGACGTTGCCCTGGTTGATGGCGTCGGTAACGGCGTTCAGATCGGCGTAGGCCGTGAAAAGTAAGCGGATGGTGTCGGGAAAACTGTCGCGCAGGTGCTTGAGAAACTCGACCCCGGTCATTTCCGGCATGCGCTGGTCCGACATGACGATGTGGACCTTCTCACGCTGCATGATCTGCAGGCCTTCGGCTGCCCGTGTCGCGGTCAAGACTCGGTAATCGAGTCGTAACAGGTCTTTGACGCTCTGAACCAGGTCCGGTTCGTCGTCCACTACCAGGAGGCATCGTTTGTTCACATTGGCCATACTGCCATCATTATGCACGGCTTATTCGAAGCCGCAAGGGGTAAACGCTGCGCTCGCGGTCAGGGTAGCGTACAAAACATGCCTGCAATCGAAGGCAGCGGACGGCAACTAATCACAGGCATCGTGGCGGGCAGGAGCCAGACCTGACCCGCTGACAGCGTTTGGCCAGTTGCCAGCTCCGCCTGGCCTTTGAAAACGCAGAACGCGGCGAGCCGGCCTTGCCCGCCGACGGCAAACGGGGCTGTTTCCTTGATAAAGTCCAAACAAAAATAAGGAGACTCCAGCAGGCGCCGCCGCGCCTGGCCGCCGGCGCTGGCATACTCCGCTACATGGAGCGGGTTGATCGGGCCGCGCTGCCAGTCGAGGCACGCCAGCGATTCCTCGATGTGCAGCTTACGCGACTGGCCCTTGTCATCCCGCCGGTTCCAATCGAAGAGACGAAAGGTAGCGTCGCTCGTTTGCTGAATCTCCGCCAACAAAACGCCGCCGCCCACGGCATGAACCGTGCCTGCCGAGAGATATAAACAATCCCCGGCCCTGGGCTCGAACCGGTGCAAGCACTCCTCTACACTCCCGCGCCGCAGCGCCGCGTCCATGTCCGCGGGCTCGACGCCAGGCAACAGGCCGGCATAAACCCAGCTACCGGGCCGCGCTTCCAGCACGAACCATGCTTCGTTTTTAGGCCCCTCGCCGGGCCACAGCTTCTTAACCGAAACAGCATCGGGATGGACCTGTACCGAGAGGCGATCCTCCGCGTCAAGAAACTTGAACAGCCACGGAAAAACCGCATGTTGAATGTGCGCCTGCCCCAGCAGAGCCTGCCGCTGGCTTTCCATCAGCAAACGCAGGGTTGACCCAGTCCAGGGCCCCTCCGCGACTACGCTTTGTGCCAGGGCGTGATCGCTCACCTCCCAGGACTCGCCGTAGGGTTCGTTCGTCGGCAGCTTCTTGCCCAGCTTCTCCAGGAGCCTTCCCCCCCAGACCATGGGCCGGAGAAAAGGCTCGAAACGGAGCGGCAGGTCTAGATCAGCCATCGTTGTTGCTAAGGTTAGAGTTTTTTCATTTTCAGGCGCAAGTTCAGCCCTTGGCTGACGTTCTCTCCCGTAAAGCTATCCCCAAGTTGATGGAAAAACCATACCGGACTCCCTACCGTCCCGAGGGCCTACAGTCATGAACAGGTCTCGCAAAACCTTGGCAATCGCGGCGGCGCTCGTCGTGATGGCGCTGATTTGCTCGGCACGCTCGCGTGGGGAACCGGATCAAAAAGATGGGCCGGTCGTGAGGCCGGTGGCCGCGGCGCCTGAACGCCAGGCCGATCAGGATGTCGCCGCCTCCAAGTTCGATCAGGGCGGCATTATCACCTACAAGACCTTGAAGGGGGAAACCCTCTTTGCACTCCAGGTCAAGCCGCAACTGCCGGCCGTGCCGGTGCGCAAGCGGGACTACCTCATTATCGTTTGCAATACCGCCGCGCAAGCCGGCGAACCGGGCATTGCCACCGCGCAGATTGCCGACGCCGTCATCGAAACAGCCGGGCCGGACGATCGCGTCTCTCTCTGGGTCCTCAGCACCCCCGACCACACCAAGCCCCTCTTCACTGGCTTTTTGCATGTCAAGGAAGATCGCCACAAACTCAGCAAGGCTATTGACCGTCTCAAGAACAAGGAATTCCCCGCCGGCGACGCCGATCTCAAGACCGGCCTGGCCCGCGCCATCAAGACCTTTGACGTTGGCGAGGACCGCCAACGCATTCTTCTCTACCTGGGCGATGGGCAAAGCGTGCACAATCCCATCGATGGCGCCGATCGCCAGGCACTTATCCAAACCATGGTCAAGGAACGCATCGCCTTCTTTCCGGTGCCCCTGGGCCTGTCCTTCGATGCCAGCAACTTACACGGCTTCGCGACCGGCACGGGCGGAGCGGTGTTGCGTACCCGCGTCGCCGAGGAGAAGCTGCCCGAGGCCCTCAAGCGTTATCAGGACGCCTTTGCCGGCGCCATCCTTTACGATGCTCGCCTCAAGCTGCCGCCCACGGTGACCCAGGTATTTCCCAAGAACTTACCGCCGCTGCGTGCGGATGTCCCGACCCTGGTGGTTGGCCATATTAACGATGCCAAGAGCCTCAACTTCACCGTCAGCGGCACTGTCGATGGCCGGCCCGGTGCGCTCAACCTGGACACCACCGAGAAAGTTCCTGAAGCCGAGCTGGATAACTATTTCCTCGTGAGCGTTGTCAATCAGTGGGAACGTGCCCAAACGCAACCGGCCCTCATCCGGGCCGATCGCGCCCTGGTGCTGGCTTACAACAATACCCGCCTGCTGCATGATGAACGGCTCGCGGAAGCGCAACTCGCGCTGGAAACCAATCATGTCGATGCGGCCCTGCGTCTTTACGAAGAAGCGCGCGCCCTGGCCCCCCATGATCCGGAAGCGGCGGCCGGCATCAAGATTTGCAGCAGCCTCAAGGATGGCAAGCTGACCCCCGCGCTCCTCAAGACGCAACTGGACAAGGCTGGCCGAAACGCCGACAAGGTGGAGAAAGTCAATGGCGTGGTCCGCGTCAGCAAAATCGACCTGGTGCAACTGGCGCAGCTCGAACAAAAGGAAGAAGCCGTCCGCAAGGCGCCGGGCCGCAACGCGCCAGGCGCGGCCGATCGGGACGACCTGCTCCAAATTCATCGCGATCAGGTCATCGTCGAAGAACAAAAGATGAAGCAAATCGTGGAAACGGCGCTGGCACAAGCACGCAAAGAGCTGGCTGGCGATCCGGAAGGCACGCTCGATTACCTGCGGAACACCTTGTCGCGCGTCAGGAACCATCCCAACCTGAGTGACGACATGCGCCATGCCCTCCAGGCACGCCTGGAAACTTCCCTCCGCGAAATCACGAATACGGGCCGTGCCCTCAAGCTGCGGAAAGAAGAAAAAAGCAAGGTGGCCGCGGTGGTGCAGAAGAACCAGGAGCTCGAGCGTGAACGCCTGACGATCGAGAATCGTGCCGAGGCCCAGTTCCGCATCTACAAGAACCTCATGAACATCGCTCGTCTCGAAGAACATGCCAAGATCGAAGTGTTGCGGGGGCTGGAGGAGATCACCTTCGAGGCGCGCCGACAAGGGCGTGCCGACCCGCTGGCGGCCATCGCGGCCTACAACCAGGTATCGGCCGCCTTCAGCCTGCAACGGGCGCGTGACCTGAACCAGTTGAAAGAGCGCCGCTTTCTGGAAGTATACCTGTCGGTGGAGCGTTCTGCTGTGCCCTTCTCCGATGAGCCGGGCATTTATTTCCCGCCGCTCAAGACCTGGCAAGCGATCAGCGCCCTGCGCAAGGAAAAGTACGAAGTCAGCAGCTTGCCCGACGATGAAAAGGGACGCAAGGAAGCCAAATCAATCGCAGCCATGCTGACCGAAACGATAAAAACTTCGGACATCCCGCAAACCGCGACGCTCAAGGACGTCCTGGGTTTGTTTATCGAGAGGATGGCCGAAAAGGGCAAGGAGCTGCCGATCCTGATTGACACGAATGCCTTCAAGGAAGACGCGGCGGATGCGCCGGACCCTTATGACACGACAGTGAAGTTTCCACCATATCCCAAAACCATGTCCCTGGCGACTGCCCTGCGTTTCGCCTTGTCGCAGATTCCCAGTAACAACGCGACCTATTTGATACGCCGCAACTACATCGAGGTGACCACCAACGACCGCATGGTGCGCGAGAAGGTGCTGCGTGTTTATCCCGTCGGCGATCTCGTCATCCCCATCAGTCAATCGGGCGGCACACAGAACTTCAACTTCGGCGGCGGTGGTCAGCAGACCGGCGGCCAAATGCCCCAATTCGGCCAGTTGGGCGGGCAGATCGGACAATTCGGATTAGGCGCCCTGGGTATGAATCAATTCGGCGGACCCTTGGGTGCCGGCGCCCTTGGCAACGCTTTTGGTCAGCAGAACTTCGGCGTTCAACTGGGAGCCATCGGTGGCCCGTTTGGCCAGTTCGGCCCAGGTGCTCAGGTCGGTTTTGGAGCGGTAGGCCAGTTTGGCCCAGGTCCCCAGATCGGTTTTGGTGCGTTGATGGCTGGCGGCTTCGGTCAACCTGTCGGCCAGCTTGGCAATTTCCAGGGCGTGGGCGGTTCGTTCAATGGCGGCTCGTTTCAGGGTGGCTTCAACGGCTCCCTCGGTGCGCTCGGCGCCAGCCAGGCTGTCAGCCTGATTAGCGTCATCACCAAAGTAGTCGCTCCGGGTGAATGGTTCGTAACCCAGCAACCCAATCCTTTCCAACAAAATATTTTCGCTCCCTTCATGGGCGGGCGCGGCATGATGGGTGTCAATTTTCAGATGATGGGCGGTCCCGTGAATGGCTTCGGTGGTGGACCTCCCCCAGCGCCGGTTAATGAAGGCGGGCCCGCGGACATCCAGAAGGCCAATACCATCGAGTTTTTCCCACCCGCGCTGGCCATCATCGTCAGGGGAACTTCGCGCATCCATACCTCGCTCTACGGCGGCATCATCGGCGGCAAGCGGCCACCCATGGAAGCCGCCATGCTCGATGCCCGGGAGAAGGGATTGGTATTTGTCGCCAGGGGCGGCCAGATCATTGATCCGAATGCAGCCCCCGGCGCGGCAGGCAAGACTGGAGTTGCCTCCAAGGTCATTCAACCTGACCTCAAGAAAACTCCCGCGGAACTCGATGCGACCACCGTCTGGAATGAAGCCCTGGCCAAGGGGGGCGTGGACGCCGGCATGGTCGTGGCCACCGCCGACTTCCTCTTCGAGGCCGGCCAGTATCAACATGCCGCCGAGTTCCTCAAGGCGAACTTGCGCGCCGGCATCGTCATTCGTCCCTGGGTTTATGAAGCGCTGGCCGTGGCGCTGGAAGCCAGCGGCGGCGAACCGGACGAGATTCGGCGTGCACGCCTGAGCGCGGTATCCCTCGATCCGACCGATGCGCAAGGTTTCTTGCAGGCGGCACGCACGCTCGCCGACCACAAACAATACGATCGTGCCCTGGCCTTCTGCCGCCAGGCGGCCTTGCTCGAACCGAACGCTTCGCAGCCTTATGCCGAGGCACTGGCCTACGCCGAACTTGGCAAGGACAGCAAGGCGATGGCCTGGGCCGCTGAAAAGCTCATCAGCCAGGACTGGGCTGAAGGGAATCAGTTCCTTCAACAAAACGCGCAGTCACGCGGCCAGGCGCTGGCGCAGAGTCTGCGTGCCGACCGCCGCGGCACCGAGGCCGATCAGCTTCAGCAAGCTCTGCAGGCGCTCCGCCAACGCGACCTGGTCATCAATCTGACCTGGGATAGCAGTGGCGAACCGGCGGACCTCGAACTTGAAGTCAAGGAGCCGACCGGCTCCGTATGCTCCGCCCAGCAAAAGCAAACTCCCGGCGGCGGTACCTTCCTGGGCACCAACCTGACGGACATGACCCGGGCGTCCTACCTGGCGGCTCAGGCATTTCCCGGCGAATACGAGATAAGCGTCCGGCGTTTGTTCGGTCAGCCTCTCGGTGGCCGTGCGCGTCTGGAAATCATCCAGAACCTCGGCACACCCCAGGAAACGCGCCGTCTGGAAATCGTGCGACTGAATCGCCCAGCACATATCAGGATCGATATCAAGGCAGGCCGCCGCACGGAGCTGGCCACGGTGGCCCCGCCCATGCACAAGAAAGCCAGCGCCAAGGCGGAAGCCAAGGCCGAGAACGTACTTATGAAGCTACGCGGCTTTTCTTTCCCCGAGTTTTCGGGCAGCATCAAGGTCCGGGGCGAAGTCAGCACACCTGGCGGCAACAGGCCCAGCCTGCCCGCCGCGGCGTATCAAAGCCAAACCACGGCCCTTGGCGGCAGCGGCGGCATCAACATCACCGCCCAGGTCAAAATGTCGCCCGATCAGCGCGAAACCAACCTCGTGCTGCAACCAGTGTTCCAGACCGTGATCGGCAACCGGCCCAGCATGAGCCTACCCCTCATCCCAGGGGCTGGGCCGGCACGTTGACCGATCCTCGAGCAAATTCGATAATCCCAGGCTGTAAATATTCGGCATCGACCCGATCCGCTCTCGACGGGAAAGGTGTCCATGAGGTAGAAAGCTTACAAGGAAGTGCATAACCACTCGCGGGCCTGGCGAAATAATGATGTTTCTGCGCAAGTCAGTGAAGTTGTTGGCGAGCCGAAGTTTTTTCTGGTGGAAGCAAGTAAAATCGACGGCGATGCCTCAGGAGCCTCCTACTCCGGCGACTGGAAGTTTGGCATGAACGACTGGAAGAAGATTTATGATGCCAAGGGAGATTTTTCCGTTATCGGAATACCTATCAAGAAAAATCAGCCCCTTGAGAACTTTGAAGCTTTGGCAAAGGGCATAAAAACCCTTCGAGTCCGAGTACGGCCTGATTGACCCTAAAAAAACCGCTCATACCCAGCGGGTCCTGACATAGAATACTGAAATAACACAACCTACAGTCAAAGGCGCACATGATGTCAACCCGACCTGTTGTGATTGTATTCTTCACCCTGACATGTTTGTTTTGCCTCTCATCCCATGGTTGGGCACAGAGGGCGTCCGCGCCAGTTCGATTATCAGCCAGATTGGGACCAATAACTAAAAGTCACGCTCTCGATTTTTCAGCAGACGGCAAATATTTGCTCTTCCCGTTCTATAAAAGTCTGTCAGTTCATGGAAATCCACTTATAACCAAATGGGATATTAAGAACAAAGAGGCCGTCTGGACAGTAGACTCAGGCCACGACAACCAGATCACCTTGGTAGGTTTTTCGCCCTCAGGCAACTCTTCTTTCATCGGAGATCTTAGAGGGAATGTCTCGGCCCGGACAGATCAAGACCGCGTGTGTTCTTTTAAATTAGCGGGAGGACTTTTAGCACTGCAATTCGGGTATTTTGTTGATGAGGACCAAATCTTGATTATGACCTATAAAGGTATCGGCGTGCTGACGAATATCAAAACACAAGAATCGAAAGCCTATATTGTTCCTGACCGGGAGGGGGCTGACAATATCAGTTGGTATGGCGCGTTTTCCAGGGACAAACAGCATATTGCACTAATCAAAGACAATCTTGTTGGCTTTAAGAATGGTCTCAAGTTTCAGGCGGACTACGAGATCGAATTGCCAACCAAAGAACTGCATGACATCGCGATCTCGGATGATGGAGGTTTGATAATAGGTGCTCGGCATCCAGGGCGTCTTTTCCAATATGATGTCCGCCAAAAGAAATTCACCAAACACTGGGATTCTCAGCCCTTAATTAAGGGAACGGAAGGGTCCCCCTTTTCAGGGGACACTTACGCCATCCAGTTTTTGCATAATTCTTCTAGCTTTGTTACCGCTCACCACTCTGGCACCGTCCGAATTTGGAAGGAACCGGGAGTGCTGCTGGCTTCTATTCAGTGTAGCGACTATGAAGTTAGCGCGCTGGCGATATCACCCGACAACCGAATGTTGGCAACCGCAGGGGATATTCAACAGGTAATGTTGTGGGATATTTCCGGATTGGATTTCAAGAAATAACCAGTTCCTCCCGCATTCAAGTGGGTGAAGGAGCAGGTCCACTGTCCCACAATGGAAAGAAATGTTGGCGATGACGTTTGTCAAATATCTTTGACTAATATAACCTCCAATTAGGGGCGGTCATGACGACCATTCGAAACTTAGCCAGTACCTTTTTCGCAATAGTATGCTTATCTTACATATCGACCGACGGTCTAACGCAACCGGGCGAACCGTCGTCTATAGTTCGGTTATTGGCCGAATTGGGACCATCTAGACGAAGTTACGCCGTCGATTTTTCAGCGGACGGAAAATACCTGCTTTCTGCCGCCGAAGTTCCTACAGGAGATCCTGCGGCTCCTACAAAAGTATTTGTAACAAAGTGGGACGTTGAGGAAAAGACAGCCATCTGGAATGTAGATTCCTGCCATCCTGCCATGATTACTCTGTTAGGCTTCTCGCCCTCGGGTGATTCCTTTTTCATAGGGGATTATTGCGCGAACGTGTCTATTTGGAAGGACAAAGACTGCGTGGGTTTCTTTAAAGGGACGAACAAAAGTCCAGGCCTTCTGTTTGGGTATTTCGTTGATCAGGACAATTTATTTATCATGGATGGCATGAGCGTTGGCCTTCTTAGAAATATCAAAACACAAGAGTCCAACACTTACATCATTCCGAGGGGGAAGACCAAAGACAAGTGGAGTCGGCCTGGAACTTTTTCCAGGCAAAAGCAACATATTGCAGTCGTAAAGCTAAACGTGGCTGAACTTGTGAAGCAAAACCGGGCTGAACCTGTAAAGCAAAACCTGGCTGCACCTGTAAAGCAAAACCTGGCTGCACCTGTAAAGGAAAACCTGGTTGGCTTTAAAAACGGCCTCGAATTGCAGGAAGATTATGAAATTGCCTTACCGATTGAACATGTTGGTGTTATCGCGATGTCGGATGATGGGAGCTTGATTACAGGTGCTGGACATCCAGGGCGCCTTTTTCAATATGATGTCCGTCAGAAGAAATTTACCAAAGAGTGGGATTCTCGGCTCTTGGCCCCGGCCAAGAAGGGGTACCCCTTTCCAGGGGACACCTACGCCATCCAGTATTTGCATAATTCTTCCAGCTTTATTACGGCTCACGAATCCGGAACCGTTCGAATTTGGAAAGAACCGGGAGTGCTGCTGGCTTCTATACGGGTTGCCGACTACGCAGTCGCGGCCCTGGCAGTTTCTCCCGACAATCGAATGCTGGCTACTGCGGGGGATATTCAACCAGCAAAATTGTGGGATATTTCCGGATTGGATTTTGTGAAATTACCAAAGTAAGAAAGTGACGAACAACAAAATGCATTCCTGCCCCAGGACTCGGTTTCGATCCTGGCCTCGCCTGGCTCGAACCAAGTGCCGGGCCGGCGCGCCAGAGCGACCCATTTCACGAAGTGTGAACAGAGCCTTGGCAGCCCTGTTCTCCTTTTTGCATCGTTGGCAAGTTCGCGGCCGCCGCGATCCGCGTTATCAATTCCTCCACCTCCCCGAGCGGCGCGCCGCCGAAGCTGGCGACATGGATCATGGACACCAGTTCGCGCACACGGCCAAGGTTTTCTAAAAGCTCGTGCAGCGTTTGTTCGCGCAGCCGCTCGAAGAATCTCTCGATTGGCGCCGATTGCTTGCTGGCTCTTTTGGGCACTTTCCGCAAAGACTTGGTCGCTGGCCGAGGCCCTCAGCAGCTCCCATTCGGGGTTGGCCAGGATGCGATCCAGAGCGCGAATACGCTCAATCTGTGCCGCCCAGGCCGAGCGTACTTCCCGTAATCGACCGCTTTCCCGCGTCAGGAGGTTGTCAGCTCCGGCATGCAGCCCTTGCAAGGCGGCTTCCAACTGGGCATCCACCCTGGCGACGGCTTGCGCCAGTTCGTCCGCCTGCACGCCAGGCGTCGGTGGCAATCCAGCGCGTGACGGGGGTTCTCGCTCGGTGCGCGAGGACAAGAGGACGGGCAAGTAGAGTGGCCAAAAGAAAAGGGACGTGACGACCTGGAACCAGCGCCGCCCAGGCCGTGGTTCGACCAGGGAAAGATAGCTCGCCGCCGCCACGCCGGTCCCGGCCATCAGGTAAAGCACCAGCAATTGACCAATCGACATGACAAGGTCCTCCCCTTTGGCCGTCGGGCAGCCGTCGCCCGAATTTTTCCACGCTAGCCCTGAATGATGTCGGCGAACAATTCCCAGAGGCGATAGATCATCACCGGGATGACTACGGCGTAGACGGCGGCCCAGGACAGGATCAGCCTTTTCAAAAAGGCGGTCCGCCGACAAAAGCCCGCCCGCCGCTGTGTTTGGTGAATATCCAGAATGCCGACGTAGATCGAGCGCAGGCCCCAAAGTCCGGTCAGAAACGGCAACCCCAGGCCGACGATGAGCGCCCAGTGAAGGCTCAAGGGTGGTGCCTCGAAGATCACCAGTCCCAGCACCATGGCCACATAGATCGGTAGTATGCCGAGCAGCAAAATGCCGTTGGCGGCCGTGCCCTTGCCGATGAGACTGGTGATTTGCAGCCAGGACATCGTTACACCGGCCAACAGGCTGTAAAAGTAAAAGCTCGGTAAACAAACGCTGGCAGCCAGCAGAACTCCAAGGGTGTAGGCGAGAATAAGGCCGCTACCCGAGCCGTCCGCCCAGGAAGCTGACGGCCAACGAAGCCATGGGCACAGGGCCAGGGCACTGCTCGGTACGAGATTAAAGAGCACCATGATGACCACGGCGTAGATAAAGAACGCCGCCTCGCCGATGAACAAGAACCGCGGAAACAATTGCCGCTGCCAGAACGGCTGGCGATTAAGTTCATCCAGTCCTTCCGGTTGTTTGAGCAGAAGCTCCACGAGCTCGAGGGCAGTTTGATCTCTGGTTCCCATGGTCATCTCTTCCGAGCGGCTGCATCGTTTCAAGCATGATCGTCCTCCCGTTTTTCGTGTGTTTTGAGTTAGGAGCCCGTTGAAAAAGGGGTCAGACCCCTTTTTCAACGGGCTGTTCGACGGCGCAACTTAAAATTGGAACAAGCCAAAGGCGTAAAACAATTCGGCGCCCAGTGAGCCCACCAGGGCTAACCATAGAACCGGGGCCGTGCCGCGCGTTGGTTCCAGTGTGGCCATGACGCGACCGAAAACGTCGATCATGGCCACGCCGACCCCGGCGAAGACGATGAGGTTGACCGCCAATACGGCCCGCGGATCAGGTAAAGCCGCCGTGAAAAACAAGTTGATGGGAACGGACGCGAGCATGGCCAGTCCGCCCCAACTTGTCGTGACGAGAGCTGCCAGAAACGTCGTACTGGCCTGCAGCCGAGAACCCGTCAAGCTGTTGAGGATATAGAGGGCCGGCAGGGGCAAACTCCAGGCGATGCCCGCGGTCAGCGTGAAGATGAGGCCGTCGGAAACCATGCGCGGGACGCCGGCCATGACGCCCATCGTCATGCCGTAGGTCAGCGTTCCAAGTGCCGCCGTGAGCCCCAGGGCGGCGAACACCCACCAGGGATAAACTCGTCCTTCGATCTGCCAGCGCAAGGCGAACTCCTCAGGCTCGCGCAGCGCCTCGCCGATATAACCCACACCCTCGCCAAAGACACGACGAAACATGACTCCCTCCGATCGGTAATTGCCGTGGTTCCCTTGATACGGCCAACCGGGACGGGGAAGGTTTCTTAACCGAGAAATGCGCGCAGGGGAGGGGCGTCAGGAGGCAGGCAGCGCCGCCGCATAAAAAAATGCCATGCAAATTGCCATGCAAAATGATATGCGTCGTGGAGGGGGGTGCCCGGTGCACGCATACATACCATTTTTCGCCCGGCATCCCCTACACGGGTCAGTGTTCTAGCAGCCCGTTGAAAAAGGGGTCAGACCCCTTCAATACCCTTTAAAAACATGGAAACTCTGTTCGCTTAAAGGGGGTCTGACCCCTTTTTCAACGGGCTGCTAGAGTTCCTCATAGGGCAGATCGAAAAGCTGCCGGCCGGCGTTGACGTCGCCCGTTTGGAAACCCTGCTTGAACCAGCGTTGGCGTTGTTTGGAAGTGCCGTGCGTGAAGGTATCGGGCACGACATAGCCGCGTGCCTTCTTTTGCAAGCGATCATCGCCGATTTCGAAGGCCGCGTTGAGGGCGGAGTCGATGTCGCCGGGATCGAGAAAGTTGAATTGTTTTTGTCCATGGTAGGCCCAGACGCCGGCAAAATAGTCGGCCTGGAGCTCCATGCGAACCGAGCCACGATGATCATTTTCCTTGGTTCGAGAATAGCCCAGCAATTTTTGGACGTGATGCCCAACTTCGTGAGCGATTACATAGGCGCGGGCGAATTCGCCTGGCGCGTTGAGCTTACGCTGCATGTCCTTGTAGAAGCCGAGGTCGATGTATACCTTGGCGTCGCCAGGGCAATAAAAGGGGCCAACCGCGGAGTCGGCCTGCCCACACGCCGACGCGACGTGGCCGGTGAACAATACCAGTGTCGGCTTTTGATAGGTTTTGCCCAATTTGCTGAAGAGGCCCGTCCAGACCACCTCGGTGTCATGAAAGATCACCTTGGAAAAATGGGCGAGCTTTTCTTCGGCCGGGTCAACGGGCCGCTTGGGCTGGTCCGGGCCGCCCTGCTGAACGTTCGCGCCCTGCTGGTTGCCGCCAATCAGATTCATGATCTGTTGGGGATCGACGCCGAAGAGAAACCCCAGGATAACAACGACGATGCCGATACCCCCGCCCACGACGGTTCCCGAGGGCCCGCTCCGCTGGTCCTCGACGTTGCTGCTCTCTTCGCGACCTTCCCATTGCATGGCCCGTACCTCCAGATGCCGGCGTTCCAACGAATAAGACAAAAGCTATGTTTGCAGGTTAGCGTGGAGGGATCAAGAAACTTTTTCCGGGTTCACGCCGACGTGTCCACTGCTCTTGCAAATTGGGTGCCTTAAATTGGTTGATACTCTTATTGAGGAACGGCATAATAGGGTGTAGCGCGCTGGCAGCTACGCGGACCACGCGCATGCCGACCAGCCCTGGTTAATTTCGGGAGCAATGAATGAGGTTCGCTGTTGGCCCTTGCGTCGCCCTGGTCGCCGGACTGCTCGTCGGTTCGTTACGGGCCGAGGAACCCAAGAAACCTTTCGCTCCGGCAGACGTTCAATTCTTCGAAACCAAGGTACGACCCTTACTTAGCGAATTCTGCTTCAAGTGCCATGGCGACGTGAAAAGGCCGAAGGGCGGCCTGCGTTTGGATTCCCTGAGTGCGATGCTCACGGGCGGTGATCAGGGGCCGGCACTTGTACCCGGACAGCCGGACAAAAGCCTGCTCATCAAGGCGATCACCTACGCCGACAAAGAACTGAAGATGCCGCCGGCGCAGAAGATGACGCGCGAGCAGATTGCGCAGCTCACCGACTGGGTCAGGCGCGGCGCTTCCTGGCCTGGCTCCTCGGCGGACGCCGCCGCGCCCATCCGCAAAGCGGATGCACAGGTCACCGACAAGGACCGGGCGCACTGGTCGTTTCAACCGGTGCGGCGCCCGCCCGTGCCAGCGGTCAAGAACGGCAAATGGGCAAAAAATCCCATTGACGCCTTTGTTCTCGCGGGCCTGGAGGCCAAGGGCCTGGCACCCAATCCTCCGGCCAGCCCGCGCGAGCTGGTGCGTCGTGTTTATTACGATTTGACCGGCCTGCCGCCGAGCCCGGCCGAGGTGGAAGCGTTTTTGGCCGACGCCTCGCCGCGGCCTATGAGGATTTGATCGACAGGCTCCTCGCGTCGCCTCACTACGGCGAGAAATGGGCACGCCATTGGCTCGATCTGGTTCGCTTTGCCGAAACCACCAGCTACGAACGAGACAACCCCAAGCCCAACGCCTGGCGTTTCCGCGATTATGTCATCCGTGCCTTCAATCAGGACAAGCCGTACGACCGCATGGTGCGCGAACAACTGGCGGGCGACGAACTGGCCCCTGAAGACGCCGATGCGGTCATCGCCACCGGCTACTACCGCCTGGGGATCTGGGATGACGAGCCATCCGACCGGCTCCAGGCGCGTTACGATGGCCTGGACGACCTGGTGGCCACGACCGGTCAGGTGTTTTTGGGCCTGACGCTCGATTGCGCGCGCTGCCACAATCACAAAATCGACCCCATCCCCCAAAAAGACTATTACCGCATGCTCGCCTTTTTCCAAAACATCAAGGAATACACGGGCGGGGCGCCGGCGACCTGCGGCCCATCGTCCCGCCGGACCAGAAGCTCGCCTATGAAGGGCGGCTCAAAGAGCAGGAGAAACGCCGCAACGAGGTGCAGGCCAGCATCAGCGCCGTCGAGAAGAAGTTTCTGAGCCTATATCGAAAAACGGCAAGGCCATGCTCACGGGACGCGACCTCGACGATCTGCGTTACAAGTATTACCGCGATTCCTGGCAGAAGCTGCCGGACTTCAGCCTGGTCAAACATGAAGATGAGGGTAAGCTGGCCGGCAATTTGTTCGACCTGAGCCCGCGCACGCGCGACGAGGCGTTCGGCTTCGTCTTCGAGGGGACGCTCATCGTGCCCGAAACGGGAAGCTACACCTTTTTCCTCGATTCCGACGATGGCTCCAGGCTCACCATCGCCGGCAACAAAGTCCTCGAATACGACGGCATTCACGGGACAGGTAAGGAAAAGCAGGCCGCCGTCACGCTTAACCAGGGCCGTCTGCCGATCAAGCTCGAATACTTTCAGAACGTCCATGGGCTGGGGCTCACGGTGGCCTGGTCCGGTCCAGGTTTTGAGCGCCGGCCGCTGTCCGCCGCCAACGGTGAACCGCCGGCCGACCTTGCCGCACTGCTGACCAAGGAAGGTCCCCGCGTTCTCGGTCAGGAACAAATGGCCGAATACAAGAAGTTGAAACGAACGTTGGCGGCGCTCAAAACGGTGAGCGGCGTGGACATGGCCCTCTGCGTCACGGAAGCCGGGCCCAAAGCTCCGGATACCTTTATTCTCGTTCGCGGCAATCCGCACGTGCCGGGCGACAAGGTGGAACCGGGCTTTCCGGAAGTAATCAGCAAAGCCAACCCGGTGCTTACCCTGCCGCCGCCCGGCAGCAAGACGTCTGGCCGGCGTTCGGTGCTGGCCGACTGGATCGCCTCCAAGGACAATCCGCTGACCGCGCGTGTCATCGTCAATCGCGTCTGGCAATACCATTTCGGCCGGGGCATCGTGCGTTCATCGAACGATTTTGGCCTGCAGGGCATGCAACCCACGCATCCCGAGCTCCTCGACTGGCTCGCTGCGGAATTCATGGCGGAAGGCTGGCACTTCAAGGCGCTCCATCGGCTGATTCTCACGTCCAATGCCTATCGCATGTCGTCCACGGGCTAACCCGGCGGCGCTGGCTGCCGATCCAGCCAACGACCATCTGTGGCGCTTTGACATGCGCCGCCTCTCGGCCGAGGAGGTGCGTGATTCGATCCTCGCCGTCAGTGGGAATCTGAACTTAAAAATGTTCGGCCCCGGCGTTTACCCCGAGATCCCCAAGGAAGTGCTGGCCGGCCAGTCGGTACCGGGACGCGGCTGGGGCAAATCGACACCCGAGGAACAAGCCCGGCGCAGCGTCTATGTCCATGTGAAACGTTCGTTGCTCTACCCGATCCTGGAAAGCTTCGACCTGGCGGAAACCGACCGGTCCACGCCCGTGCGCTTTGCCACCACCCAGCCCACCCAGGCCCTGAGCATGATCAATGGTGACTTTCTCAATAAACAGGCCAAGCTCTTCGCGGACCGCCTGCGTCGCGAAGCCGGCCCGGAACTCGCCGCCCAGGTGCAACGAGCGCTCTACCTGGCCACGGCACGTCCGCCCAGCGAAACCGAGGTTCGCCGCGGCGAAGACTTGATCCGCCTTTTGCAAGCCCGGGAAGCCGCCTCGCCCGAGGCGGCACTGACGATGTTTTGCCTGGTGGTGTTGAATTTGAACGAGTTTGTTTATTTGGACTGAACGACGGCGCACGCCTGGACCCCTATGAGGCTATGATGGCTGAGCAAACGAACAAGCACTTCTGCCGCCGCACTCGCCGCGAGTTCCTCTGGGAGGCCGGCGCCGGCTTCACGGGCGTCGCGCTGACCGCCCTGCTCGCGCAGGATAACTTCTTCGCCGCCGAACCTGCGCACACGTCCGCGCCCGCCAATCCCCTGGCGCCGCGCCGCCTCACTTCGCGCCCAAAGCCAAAAATGTCATCTTCCTGTTCATGTACGGCGGCCCCAGCCATGTGGATACCTTTGACTACAAGCCCAGGCTTTATGGGCTCGATGGCCAGATGATTACCGTCCAGACCCATGGGCGTGGCGGCCACCGTAACCAGGGGCGCGTTGTCGGGCCGAAGTGGCGCTTTCACCAGTATGGGCAATCCGGCAAATGGGTCAGCGATCTCTTTCCGCATATCGCGACCTGCGTGGACGACATGGCTTTTATTCACTCCATGACGGCCGACTCGCCCATCCACGGCTCGGCCATGTTGCAGATGAACACGGGTAAAATTCTGTCCGGCAGCCCATGCATGGGCTCGTGGCTCAATTACGGGCTGGGTACGGTCAACCAAAATCTGCCAGGGTTTGCCGTCATGCTCGACCCGACCGGCGGCCCCATCTCCGGCGCCAAGAACTGGTCGAGTGGCTACATGCCGGCCAGCTATCAGGGAGTGATTTTGCGCTCGGCCGGCGAGCCGATCCTCGATTTGCAGAGGCACCAGGGCCTGACCGAGGGAATGCAGCGCAGCGTGCTTGACACGCTCGGCCAGTACAACCAAAACCACCAGGCCGAACGTGCCGACAATTCCAACCTGGCGGCCCGCATCGCCAGCTATGAACTCGCCTTCAATATGCAGACCCACGCCGCGGAAGCCGTCGATTTGAGCCAGGAGACGGCAGCCACCAAGGAGCTGTACGGGCTAAATAATCGGCAGACGGAGGATTTCGGCAGGCGCTGTCTCTGGCGCGGCGCATGGTAGAGCGCGGCGTGCGGTTCGTGCAACTTTACTCGGGCGGGGCTCACAACGACGACAACTGGGATGCCCACGGCGACCTGGTTCGCAACCATACCTACCACGCCGGCCGCACGGATCAACCCGTGGCCGCCCTTCTGAAGGACCTCAAGCGACGCGGCCTGCTTGATGAGACGCTCGTCGTCTGGGGTGGCGAATTTGGCCGTCAACCCACCGCCGAATACGCCACCGGCACCGGCCGCGACCACAATGCCTACGGCTTTACCATGTGGCTGGCTGGCGGTGGTGTGCGCGGCGGCACGTCCGTCGGCGAAACCGATGAACTCGGCTCCGTTGCCATCACCGATCGCTTCCACGTCAAAAACCTGCACGCCACCATCCTGACCCTCATGGGCATTGACCCCATGCGCCTGACCTATTTCTACGGCGGCCTCGATCAGCGCCTGGTAGGCGTCGAGGGGGCTGAAGCGATGCAAAAAATATTGGCCTAGAAATATTCAAATTAATACCGAAGGTACAGACATGAAGTCGGTGTTGTTACTTCTCTACAACCTCATGATGTTGGCCTGTTTTGGGTCCCAGGTCTCCTCAGGCGAGCATAAGGCACCCATTCAGAACTTTACCTTTGAGTCCGTAGAAGACGACACCATCTTCCCCGCGCAGGCCAGGCTCAAGGTCGAATCTGGGCGTGGCTCGGGCGGCGAAGGGCCGGCCTGGGACCCCAAGCTTGGCGTGCTCACCAGCGGCGATGGTCACATCCATCAGCTGGGCCGTGACGGCAAGTCGCGTATCTATCGCAAGGATGCCGGCGCCAACGGGCTTCTTTTCGACGCGCAGGGACGACTGCTAATCTGCGAACCCGCACAGCGCCGCGTCACGCGGCTGGGTCGGGACGGCGTGCTCACCGTTCTCACGGAGCGCTACGAAGGCAAGCGCTATAATCAGCCCAACGACATCACGGTCGATTCCCTGGGGCGTATTTATTTTTCCGATCCTCGTTACGGCAATCCCAAGGACATGGAAATGTTCGATGCCGCGGGCAAAAACATCGAAGGCGTATATCGCATTGATGCCGACGGGAAGGTGACTCGTGTCATTGGGCGCGAACTTGAAAGACCCAACGGCGTCCTGGTGTCGCCCGACGACCGCTTCTTGTTCGTCGCGGACAATAATAACGACACGGCCGGCGGTGCCCGCAAACTGTGGCGTTTCGACCTCAAGAAAGACGGCTCAGTCGACCTCGCCAGTCGTAAATTGCTCCATGACTGGGGCACCGGCCGCGGACCGGACGGCCTCAAGCAGGACAGCAAGGGCCGGCTTTATGTCGCCGCGGGACTTAACAAGCCGAACCCGCCTTATGAACCGGCCACGGACATAAAAGGGGGCATCTATGTCTTCACGGCCGAGGGCAAGCTGCTGACCTTTCTGCCGATACCCACCGACGAAGTCACCAACTGCGCCTTCGGCGGCGACGACCTGCGGACTTTATACATCACCGGCGGCGGCGTGCTTTATAGCATGCCAACCACCACGCCGGGCCGGGTTGTTTGGCCGAAAGGCACGCCATGAGCCGCCGGCGACGAACGGGTCGACATCGTTGACGATGCCGGCCGTACCATCGAAGTGACGACGCGCCGCGACATGCGTGCCCGCCGGTTGCCCCATCGCTCGACCGCTATTTTAGTCTTCAATCAATGCGGCGAAATCTTCATTCACCTGCGTACCGCCGCCAAGGACATCTTTCCTTCGCACTGGGACGTCGCCGTGGGCGGCGTGCTGGCTGCCGGCGAACCCTTTGCCGAGGGCGCCCGGCGTGAAGTTCGCGAAGAATTGGGTGTAGACGTCGCGGTTGAGGAGCTCTTTCCGTTTCGTTACGCCGACGCCCACAATGTCGCCCACGTCATGGTCTACCGCGCGAAGCACGACGGCCCATTCAGCTTGCAAGTTGAGGAAATCGTCCGGGGTGAATTTGTTCCCCTGTCCGCCATCGCGCAACGTACAGCAAGCGCCCCATTCTGCCCGGATGGCCTGGCAGTTTTGGCGGAGGCCGTAAGACGAGGCTTGATCGGCTAACAGCACTATCCGCAAGAGACGCTTACCACGCCGGCAAGTCCGCGATGCGCCGACACCGCCAGCGTCTTGTCCGTAAATCGACTACGGCATTCGCTCAGACCTTCGAGGATGCGCAGTTGCGGCCTGGGCAGATTAAACGGGGCGGCTTCCAGGTTTAGCGGGCGCCATTCGCCGGTACGAATATCCTTGTCGTTGGTGCGCGGCGGCGGAAAGCTTGTCGTCAAGAGATACGTCGAGCCACTGCGTTTGATTTGCCGCAGCGCCTGGCGAACATCTTGATTGGAGAAATGGACGAGACAGTCACGGCACAGGATCAAGTCGTGGCGCGGCAACATGGCGCTGAGCAAATCAAGCGCGACGAAGGATACGGCCGGCACGTTGCGGGCATAGCGTATTTGGTTCGCCGTGACGAGGTTCTTCACAATGTCCGCGCCGAGGTAGGCCGCCAGGTCCAGCTTGGTTTTGCTGAGCCAGTAATAATCGCCACAAGGAATGTCGAGCATGGTTGCTACATTCAGTTCCTTGAGCAGGCCGGGCAGCCGCTGGCGCAGCACTCTCGTTTGGCGGAGGTTCGAACCTGCGCCGGAGATTGTCTCGGAATCTTCCCAGGCGTTTTGGCGATAGATATTGGTAAAAATCTCCTCCACTGCGGAAGGCGACCCGGCATTGACGCGCTGGAGCCACGGCGTCTTGCTGCCGTGAAAGCGAAAATTGATCCAGCGTTTTACTTTGCGGTAGATTTCAACCACTTCCCACCCCCCCCGGCACCAAAACCAACGCCGCTGCTACCGGACGCGTTGTCCGTTAGCTTCCCCTGCGGCACTGGCGGTGTATAGGCCCGGGATGATAGCGAAAGATGAGATTAACGGAAGAGCGCTTTAAAGCGTCACAATGTGCATCAAATTAACGGGTTACGCATTTGTCGGATCGATCGGCAGAAATCTGCGTTTGCGGTCGGCGCCGATCAGGAGGCTGCGGATTGCGGTTGCTCGGCCGGTGGCGCGGGTCCGTTGGCTGCTTTGCCATTGGCTCCTTCCACCCAGTCTTCAAAGCGCACCGCGACTTGTTTGGAGATGCCCGATTCTTGCATGGTGATGCCGTAGAGGACATCGGCGGCCGACATGGTTTTTTTGGAATGGGTAACGATGATGAACTGCGATTGTTGCTGGAACTCGCGCAGCACGTCGCAGTAGCGGCCGATGTTGGCTTCATCGAGGGCGGCGTCGACTTCGTCGAGTATGCAGAAGGGGCTGGGTTTGCTGCGAAAGATCGCCAGCAGCAGGGCGACGGCCGTCAGCGTTTTCTCACCGCCGCTCATGAGCGAGATGCTGCGCAGCTCCTTGCCGGGCGGGCGGGCGATTATTTCAACGCCCGCATCGAGCACGTCGACCCCCTCTTCGAGCACGATATCCGCCATGCCGCCGCCAAATAGCTTGCGGAAAAGCTCCTGAAAATGCGTCCTGATGACCGTGAAGGCCTCGGTAAACATGCGCCGGCTATCAAGGTTGATTTTGTTGATGATATCTTCGAGCGCGTTCTTCGCCGTCGACAAATCATCGAACTGTGCTTGCTGCGCGCCCGCGCGCCCTTCCAGTTCATTCAGCTCATCGAGAGAATCCAGGTTCACGCTGCCCAGCCGGCTCAGCTTGCGGCGCAGCTCGGTTATTTCCTCGTTGACGGCAGTGGGGTCCAGCGGCCCGGGCAGCCTGGCGAAAGGCATCTCTGGCGAGGGTTTATCTGGCGACGACACGGGCACCGCCATTTCTCCGGGAGCTTCTTCCTCGGCCGCGACGGGCATGGGCGCGTAGGACGTGGCGTAGAGCGCCGCCAGATCGAGCTGATAATCTTCGCGAATGCGGTCGACCAGGGTGGTTTGCTGATGGCGGAGGTTGTTGGCCTCGATTTCCCGCGTGTGAAAAATTTCCTGTTGCGCGCGCCACTCGGTGCGTACGTTTTGAGCCTGCTGGGCCAGGCGAATACGATCCTGGCGCTTTTGCTCGCGCTGGGTGGCGAGCAGGGCGACCTCACGCTGGGCGGCTTCCTTGTCCAGATAAGCCTGGGCCAGGTGTGCCGAGGCCCGCAGCATGGTGCGCTGGCTTTCGAGGAGCCGTGCCTTGCACGTGGCCAGCCCCTGGCCGCTGCGCTCATGCTCCTGCCGGCCCTGGTGCAGATCGCGAATGAGTTGCTGATGGCGCGCCCGCAGGGCGGTCAGGCGTTCTTCCGTCTTGGCAAGCGCGACCTGAGCCCCGGTGCAGGCCTGCTGCTTGTCGGCGCGGTGGCGTTCCAGGCCGCGAATTTCTTCCTCCGCCGCGTGGAGCCGTTGATGGAGCAGCCGCACTTGCTCCTCGGCGGCCACCGCCTGGGCACTGGCGAGTTGCCAGGATTTTTCCAGGGCGGTGATGTCTTGCTCGATGCGCTGCATCTCATCGCGGTGAACCTCGACCTCCTCGTGCAGGCCTTGACGCTTGTCTCGATGGCGCACGACGCGGGCGTGCAGGTCGGCCGCTTGCTCGGTCAATACTTCGAGGGTTTTTTGCTGATCGCGGCCCAGGCTATCCAGCCCATCGAGACGCTCGCGCAGGGCGCCGAGCGTACCCTCGGCGGCGGCGATGCGCTCGTCGAGCAGGGTAATTTGTTCGCGCAATTCGCCCAGTTCGCTCTTGCGGGCGAGAATACCGGTTTCGCCGTGATAGGTGCCCACGGTGACGGTGCCGTCCGGTTCCAGGAGCTCCCCTTGCAAGGTGACATAGCGAAAGCCGACAGTATGTTGGGCCAACGAACGCGCGGTCGCCAGGTCGCGGACGATAAAAGTTCGGCCCAACAGCTGCGCGGGTAGATCGGCCAGCTCGGGATGATCGCAGGACACGAGCTGCACGGCCGGGGCGACCAGCCCCGGATGGTCGGGCTCCGTCACCGAGGCCTTCGGCTCGGACAGCCGGCTCAAAAGCGAGACCTCGATGAGCCGATTGGCCCGCAGGGCCGCCAGCGCCGAGTCTTCCTGGGCCGGGGGTGCGCTCAGCAGGGGAAGAAAACTCACGCGTCCGGGCAGCGGTTGCGCGCGTGCGGCCAGCGCGTCCATCAAGGTGGTCACGTCCCGTACGATGAAGCGCTGCGCCCAGTCGCCAAGGGCCAAATCGATCAGCGGCGCATATTCACGTTTGACCGTCAAAAAGTCCGCGATCATTCCCAGGATGGTGTTCCACGGCCCCGGAGCCGGCTGTTCGATGAGATTAAATACCTCGCGGACGCCGGTCCCCAGGCCTTCGTGGCTACGAATCATGCCCGCGAGAACATCGCCGCGACTCGCCAGGCCGCTACGCTCCTGGCGAAGCTGCGACAGGCTATCGACAATTTCATCGCGTTGCCGGCCAAGTTGCTCGCGCGTTTGCCGCGTATCCTCCAGGCACTGGCGGCTCGCGGTCACACGGTCCTGCAGGTTGTCGTCGGCGTGCACCAGATCTTGCAATTCACTATCGATGGAGGCCAGAGTCTCCACGGTCTGCTCCGACCGTTGCCGCAGGCGGGCGCGTTCGCGATGGAGATTGTCGACGTGAGCCTTGGAGGCGACCGCATCGTTCTGCAAATGGGCCGCCCGCCGCATCTGTTCGAGGTGTTCGTCCTTGTCGCGGCCCACCTGTTCCTGGAGTTCCGCCAGCCGGGCCAGCGCACCTTGCAAGGCCTCTTCCAGCGTCCCGGCCTGGCCACGCTGGCTGGAGGCCTGCGTCTCCGCCTCCGTCAACTCGGTTTCCGCCTGCCGGTTCGCGTCGGTGAGGCCGGTTAGCCGCACGGTCAATTCCGCCAGGCGGCGCCGCGTGCGCCCCAGCTCGATCTCCAGGTCAACGGTCAGGGCGGCTTCGTGTGCCGAAGTCGTTTCGTCCGCCATGATATCCTGCCGCACTTTGCCCAGGCGTGCCTCCTGATCGCGCAGGGCGTCCTCCAGATCGGCGAGCAGCATCTCCAGTCGGCCGGACTCGGCCTCGCAGGCGCCGGCGCGCGCGCGCGCTGATCGAGGTCGCCACGCAATTGCTCGATGACTTGCAACTCGGCGGCGAGCTTGTCGCTCAGTTGATGGTACTCCTCCAGCCCAAGGTTGAGCCGTAGCGCCTTGAGGCGCTGGGTATATTCCTGATAACGCTGTGCCTTGGCGGCCTGAAGCTTGACGCTCCGAAGCTGCTTTTCGACTTCCTCGATAATGTCTTTCAGGCGGAGCAGGTTTTGATCGACGCGTTCGAGCTTGCGCTGGGTCTCGACCTTCTTGGCCTTGAAGCGGCTGATGCCGGCCGCCTCCTCGAAGATGGTGCGGCGGTCCTTCGTGGAAGCCTGCAGGAGCACATCGACCCGGCCCTGCTCGATGATGCAATAGGCGTCATGGCCCGCGCCGGAGCCGAGAAATAGCTCCTTGATGTCCTTGAGTCGGCAGTTCTGGCCATTGACGAGATATTCCCCCTCGCCGTCACGATAGACGCGGCGGGTGATCTGGACCTCATCGACCTCGATGGCGAGTTGATGGCGGCGATTGTCGAAGGTCATGGAGACTTCGGCCAAACCGAGACTGCGCCGCGACGAGGAGCCATTGAAGATCACGTCGGCCATCTCGCCGCCGCGCAGGCTCTTGGCGCTCTGTTCTCCCAAAATCCAGCGGACGGCATCGACAATATTGCTTTTGCCGGAACCATTGGGCCCGACGACGCCGGTGATGCCGTCGCCGAAATCGAAGATCGTTTTGTCCGCAAAGCTTTTGAAGCCGATCAGTTCCAGCCGCTTGAGCATGTGTCCTCCTGCACGCATTCCATGCTGTAAAGGATAGCAAAGGAGGGCGGAATCACCAGTCATGAGAGAAATCAGTCAACGAGGGGGCAGCCGGGTTTGATGACCCAATCCAGGGCGCTACGGTTGCCCAGGCGGTATTGGAGTTTCTCAGAGTGGACGACCCCCCAGAGGACCCCAGGGGGCCAGGGGGCCATGTTTTTACATGGCCCCCTGGCCCCCTGGGTCGGCGTCGTTCATTTTAGGCTAACCCAAGTGCCGCCCAAGTGTGTTACATTGGCTCCTCCGAGACCCCGGGCCTTTAACTTGGAAAGAGCACACCATGGCGTACAACGTCATATCCGTTGCGCTGCGCCGCCAACTTCGGAGGCGAAAGAGTAGCCCGCATCCTCCCTGTACAAGCTCGGCTATCGGTAGGTATCTGAGAGTGGAGGACCCCAGGGGGCCAGGGGGCCATGTTTTTATTTGGCCCCCTGGTCCCCTGGGTCGGCGTCGTTCATTTTAGGCTAACCCAAGCGCCGCCCAAGTGTGTTAGATTGCCTCCTCCGAGACCACGGACATTTATTTTGGAAAGAGCACACCATGGCGTACAACGTCATGTCCGTACCGCTGTGCGCCGTCAACCTCGGAGGCGAAAGAGTAACTTGAATCCTGAATGCACAAGCTCGGCCTCTCGGCAGGTATCTCAGAGTGGAGTACCCCAGGAGGCCAGGGGGCCATGTTTTTACATGGCCCCCTGGCCCCCTGGGTCGGCGTCGTTCATTTTAGGCTAACCCAAGCGCCGCCCAAGTGTGTTAGATTGCCTCCTCCGAGACCGCGGACATTTATTTTGGAAAGAGCACACCATGGCGTACAACGTCATGTCCGTTCCGCTGCGCACCGTCAACCTCGGAGGCGAAAGAGTAACTTGAATCCTGAATACACAAGCTCGGCCTCTCGGCAGGTATCTCAGAGTGGAGGACCCCAGGAGGCCAGGGGGCCATGTTTTTACATGGCCCCCTGGCCCCCTGGGTCATTTGATTAGCGACAATTAGAAATCCCCCGGTTGGCCCATTACCTGGACACTACCGGGGAAGAAAGTGTGTTTGAAACCCTGGCCGGGCGTGTCGATGAAGCCAAAGCCGCAGCCGACGAGAGGGTCGGTGGGTCAGCGCGAGTACGCTCGACGCCACCCGATAGTGCTTTTTTCGGCTTGGCTGCCCTTGCAAGGTGCGCTGATCTTTTGGGCTTAATGCCTCGGACCTCATTCAGTTTTAGCCGGCTGGCTCGTTTCCATTTGTCCCTCTTTTCGCTTGACGCACCCATGGCTTTAGAGTCGAATGGTGCTATAAACCCTAGGGAATCTGCCGAAGTTCACGGCGACTCAGTCTGTGATGCCGGATCGGCCCGGGTAAATGGCTCCCCACAGAAAACGATGTGCTCTCCATGTCGCTAAGTTCCTGGTTGCGCAGGCTGCGGACACAGTTCCCTGGTCAAACGATACGGCATGCTGGCCGTGCGCATGGCAAAATACACCTTCTCCTCGAGCTTCTCGAAGACCGGCTGGTGCCGGCTGCGCCCGTGAATACCTGGCTGGGCGCCGATGCCTATCCCACCTTCAACCAGGGCCTCATGGGCCAATATTGGCAGGGTCAGAATGGCGGTTCCGGTCCTACGAACACGTTCACTGAAACGCAAACGGGCATGATTTTGAAGAGCAGCGGCGCGGCCAGCTGGATCGGCAGTGCCACCTACAGCCCGGCTCAGGTGTTCGCATCGGCGCCGATCCCCATGACCGGCATCCTGTCCTTCCCTAACATTGGGGCCAATGGCTTTACGGATAGCCTCGGGAATGTTGACCTCACATTCCCCAATCTGGCCCACAACGCCGGCGACGGCAACAACATTGATAACGTCGCGGCGCGGTGGTCCGGCTATCTTTACATTCCCAGCAACGGCATCACCAACAGCAACGGCGCCAACCCGATCTCCTTTCGCATCGGCACGCACGACGGCACGGCGCTCTACATTGATGGCGGCACCAGCGGCGCTTCCGGCACCAACTTTACCGCGCCGGGCACCGGCACAAACCCACAAATCAATAACAGCGCCTTTCAAAACCCTGTTTTCAAAAGTATCACGCTTAATTTGACGCCTGGCCTGCACGCCATTGACGTCGAGTACTTCAACGGTACCGGCAATGGGTCGATGATCTTCAATTGGGACCCCCTCGGCGGCAGCGCCCGGGCCAACGTTCCCAGCAGTAACTTCTCAAGGCTGGCCGCCGCTGCTCCGCCGGCGGGAACCAACGGCGGCAACGGCTGGAGTAACAACTGGAGTGATCCACATAACTGGTCGCTCGGCCGCGCTCCGCAAAACGGCGATACCCTCGTCTTCGACACCGGCGCCAGCGGCTTCAATCCCAACAACTTCGCCGGCTCGGGGTCGCCCCTCCTGTCCTCCGACTTTGTTTCCTTGCTGAGCGCCTCAGGAAACCTGACGCTGGCCTACAATGGCGCCCAGGCTGCGCCTGCGGACCTCGTCACCTTCAACGCCGCCACCGGCCTGGCGAGTTTTACTTACAATAATAGCCCATCCAATGCGGATGCCGTCCGTTTTGCCAATTCAACGGGCGTGACCTCCTTTACCTACAACGGAGCCGCCGCCGCGTCGGACCTGCTCAGCGTCACGCAAGCACAAGGCAGCGTGGCCCTCACCTATAACGGGGCCGCCTCGACAGACGATCTGGTCTCCTTTACGCAGTCCGCCGGCACAATAAACTTGGCGTACGATTCGACCAGCGCCCCGGCCTCGTTCCCGTTCAACTCGAACACCACCATCGGCCAGTTTCAGGCCTACCTGGCCACCATTCCCGGCCTCGGCGCTGGCAGCGCCGTCGTTACCGGCAATATGGGCGGGCCCTTCAACGTACATTTTAGCGGCGCTGCTGGCGGCACCAAACTGGCCCTGGTCAGCGGGCCGGCTGTCATCACGCAGGCCTTCTTCTATTCCCCCTCGACCACGGCGAGCCAGCTGCAAACTTATTTGGCGTCTATTCCCGGCCTCGCCAGTGCGAGCGCTGTGGGTGTGAATGGCAATGCGGGAGGCCCCTTTACCATCAACTTCGGCGCGGGGCTGGCCGGCGGGGCGAACTTGGTTGTCACAGGACCGGCTACCATAAGCCAATCCTTCTTGAATACCCCCGCCACGACGGCGGCGACCTTGCAAACCTATCTGGCTTCGATTCCCGGCCTGGCGCACCCGGAGCGGTTTCGGTAAACGGAACCCCGGCTAGCGGGCTTTAACGTTAATTTCGGGCCTGGTATCACTGGCGGCGGGCAATTGCTCGCCGCAGGCAATGCCGGCATCAATGTCGGCGCTTTCCTGAGCGGCGGCACGAACACTTTTGACGGGATCCATTTCAACGCCAGCACCGGTACCACGTCGTTTACCTATAATGGATCGGCCTCCGCTGATGACTTGCTCACTTTCAAGCAGGTGCCAGGTTCAACAACTATCACCTATAACGGTGCCGCGGCCAGCGACGACCTGGTCTCCTTCACACAGGGTTCGGGAACGGTTTTGCTCTCCTATAACGGCGCCAGCGCCCCCGCTTCCTTCTCCTTCACGCCAGCGACCACCGCCGGCCAGTTTCAATCCTACCTGGCTACCATCAACGCCTTGGCCACTGCCGGTACGGTTGGCGTGTCGGGAGTGACCGGCGGCCCCTTCAACGTCCATTTCGCGGCGGGACTCACGGGTACCAAGCTGGCGGTTGTTTCCGGCCCCGCGCGACTGACGCATGGCTTCTCTAATTTCAACTCACCGGCAGTGGCCGTGGCTCTGGGGTCCTATCTCGCCACCATTCCTGGCCTGACCGCCAGCAATGCCGTGCAGGTCACCGCCGGCACGGCCGGGGCCTTCAACCTCCACTTTGGACCAAGTATAGTCGGCGGTGCCAAACTTGCCGCCTCGGGCCAGGGCGTCGTTACCCAGGGCTTTCTCAATACGCCCACCACCACAGCCCTTGAACTACAGAATTATCTTGCTTCCTTACCAGGGTCTAGGGAACCCTGGTGCCGTTTCGGTGACCGGCACGGCTGCGGCCGACTTCAACGTGGTTTTTGGCCTCGGCGTTACGGGCGGCGCCTTGCTCGGCGCTGCGGTCGGGGGCAACGCCAGCATCAGCGCCAACGGGTCTTTCACGGCGCCCAGCGCCACGGCCGCCAGCTTTCAGGCTTATCTCGCTTCCTTTCCCGGTCTGTCCGCGCCCGGCGCCGTCAGCGTCAATAGTTATCAGGGCAGCCCGGGCGGCCCCTACACGGTTTCCTATGGGCCTGGCGTCGCAGGGGATCCGCTCTTGGCCGTGACCGGTGGCGGCGGCGCCTTTGTCGTCCCAACTGTCGGGTTGTCATTCTCGCCTACAACAACGCCGGCACAATTTGCAGCCTACCTGTCTACATTGCCCGGTCTGCAAGCTGCCGGCGCTGTGACCGTGAGCGGCACCAACGGCGGGCCGTTCAACGTCGCCTTCGGGCCCGGCGTAACGGGAGGCAAGTCGCTTGCGGTGATCAATAATGGACCGGCTACCATTACTCAACAAGTTAATACCGGGACCCCCGGCGCCAACCAGTGGAACCCCGTCAACGACGAGTCCGGCTTAATTCTTAATGGACTGGTCATCAACAATAGCGGCGCCGGCGCCGCGCCGTGGTACCTCTCCGGCAATGCGGTGTCCATCAACAATACCGACACGACACTCACGAGCGGCATCACCAACACCACCGTGGCCTATCCGACCAATCCTGGTGTCGTTCCTCCGGGCAATTCGCCAATTACGACGGTTATCACGCTGGGCCAGAACGCGCCTGTTAATGGACCACTCACGTTGAATTCGGCCGCGACCATCACCGACGATGGCCCGGCGCCCACCAGCGTGGTGGGGACGCAAAGCTCGCTCTTGATCACCTCCAATATCAACCTGAATGGCAACACTTTGAGCGCCAGCCCCAGCGCGGCCACGACGCTCAGTCAGACGCGGGACACCGGACTGACCGTGCTGGCCGGCACGATCATGAACGCCGACGTCGTGACCTTCACGGCACCCGACACCGTAACTTTTGCTTACCTGGCCCAACAGGCGGCCGTTCCAGGTTTCATCTACACGGCAGCGACCACGGCAGCGCAGTTCGCGACCTATCTTGCCACTTTGCCCGGCCTGGCCGCTTTGACGCCGGCCAATGTCTTTGGGCCGAGTGGCGGCCCATTCGTCGTCAATCTTGGTTCCGCGACTCCGACAGGTACCGCCCTGTCGGTGCTGAGCGGGTCGGCCGTCATTGGCTTCACCAGCATGGCCACCAACAACGCGGTCGTCGAAGCCGGCTACGGTGTCGTGACTTTGGACGGCAACAATTCTTATGAGGGTAGGACAAGCATTACGAGCGGAGTGCTGGTCGATGGCGCCGCCAACGGACTCGGGAATACGTTCGGCGCGGGGAAATCGGTGAACCCTTCGAACTCATTCCCTATTCCCGGGCCTCGCCAGTCCCGGTGCCGCCCTTGGTTTGGCGACGGGCGGCGATGCGGCGACCTACAACTACGACCTTCTGACCTTTGTGGGCGGCGCAGGCACCGTAACACTCTCCTATGCGGGTCAACTGGCGACCCCGGCGGACTTTGCTTATACGACCGCTACGACCGCTGCTCAGCTGGCAACTTATCTCACCACGTTGCCCGGCTTGGCGGGTGCCGTTAACGTCATCGGCGCTCCGGGCGGACCCTTTTATGTAATCTTTGGCGGCGGCGTGGTTGGGGGCAACCTGCTTCAGTACGCCGGCGGACCGGCGGTCATCATCACGCCGTCCAGCGCCGGTATCGCCATCATAGGCCCCGGCCTGGCAGCCTCGGCGCCGTTTAGCGGCGCTGTCGCCAGCACGGATGGCAGCGCCAACACGCTGGCCGCTCCCCTCACGTTGACAGGCGCCGCGACGCTGACGTCCAACCTGGGATCATTGACGCTGACCGGACCACTTACGCTGGGCAGCAACGCCCTGACTTTGGCGGGCTCGAACAACCTTACCCTGAAGGGCGCCATCAACAGTACCGGCATGGCTTCCCTGACGAAAAACGGCACCGGCACCGCGACACTCGCCCACGACAACTCGGCCTTTGGAACCGGCGGCACCAGCGGTTTGACTACTGGCCTCGTGGCCGGTGGCGGGATTACCGTAAACAATGGTATTTTGTCCAATACAGCCAACCAGACGCTGGGCGCCGTCACCGACACCCTCACCTTCGGAGGTGCGGGCAGTTACACTCTCGGCTACAACGGTTTCGCCGCCCCGGATAGCGTCACCTTTGCTGGCACGGGCACTGTAAACTTTGCCTACAATGGCGGCACGGCGAGCTTCTTTCAATTACGACAGTGCCACGTCTTCCGCGTTGGCATTCCAGACTTTCCTCGCCGGCCTGCCCGGCTTGACCGCCCCCGGCGCCGTCACGGTGACGGGAGCGATCGGTGGGCCATTCACCGTGTCCTTCGCGTACGGCATTGCCGGCGGCGGGCGCTGGTCGCGACGGCGGGCTCGACAACGGCCACGGTGGGTCAATTCGCCTACACCGCCGCCACCACGGCTGCTCAGCTGCAAGCCTATTTGCTAACGATTCCTGGGCTCGCCAGCCTGCCAGCAGCCAATGTGATGGCCGGCCCGCCCGGCGTATTTACGATCTATGGCGCCAATATTGCCGTGGTGACGGGTGCGGCGACCAGCGTGACCAGCACCGGCCAGAACGCGGTAACTGTCGCCAGCGGGGCTTCGCTTGGCTTTAGCGGTGCCAACTACCTCGCTCAGCAGCCGGTCAGCATTGCCGGCGCGGGTGTGGTGAATGGCTTGACCACCGACGGCGCCATCGTGGGTTTGGGCGGCACCGCCTATTTCGGGGCGCTCTGCTCCAGAATGGTGACGTGGTTCTCGGAGCAACGGCGGGCACCGTGACGCTGGGCAACAATGGCGCGCCCCTCAGCACCAGCGCCGGCAACCTTTACCTGGTCGGTACGGGAGGCCTGGTCGTTGTGAATGTGCCGATCGCCGGCAGTCCACTCGGGTCCGTTGGTGCCGCGGGCGGGACCACCGACAATATCGTCAAGACTGGCAACAGCATGCTCGTCTGACACAAAGCAGCCCAGGCTTTCTGGGCACAACTACCATCAACGCGGGTATGGTCCAGGCTGGCGCCGACAAGGCCTTTGGCGACGGCAGCCACAGCACCGTGACAGCCTTCTCCGGCGGCGGCGTCGGTTTGTTCAGCGCGACCAGCCTCAATTACGCCACCAACCAACCGCTGTCGCTGGCCGGCGTGGGCAGCGGCAACGGCGCCCTGGAAAACATCTCCGGCATCAACACTTTTAATGGCGTCTTGTCCTTCACGGGCGCGACGTCCCTTGGAGCAGATGCCGGCACCCTGGTGCTAAGCCAAAACATCAATCAGAACAATTCCCTCAGCTTCATCGGCGCGGGCAATACGGTGGTTACGGGCGTTATTGGCGGTGCCGGGCCCACGGTGATTCCAGGCCTCGTCGAGAGCCAGAGCAGCTTGCAGGCAGACTTTAATTCCACCATCGGCAACATCAGCGGCACCGATCAAGTCTTGTCGCCCGTCATGGGGACAACTCGCGCTATCGTGCCGGGGACCTATGGCTATTACCCGGTGGGGCAGCATATCTGGTCCAACAGCGACACCTGGATTTACCAGGGGCTAATCAATGTACCAAACCTCACCAATGCCACCGTCAACTACACCGGTTCCGGACCGGGGTCGCTTCTACTGGCTTATAATGGCCAGACGAGCGCCGCCTTCGCCTTCGATCCCACACCCGTGACGGGTACCACCGCAGCCGCTTTTTTGACATACATTCAAAGCTTGCCCGGAATTCCCACCGCCGCCAACCAGGGAGGCAATACCTCCGGCGGCGTCTCGGTAACGGGCAGCCGGGGCGGACCGTTTACCGTCGTTTTTCCCACCGGCACCGCCGCGGCCAACTTGCTGACCGTGTCTGCCGGTACCGCCAGCATCACCAGGGCAGCCACCGGCAAGGGGTTTCTTTCCTTCGCCAAGTCAATCGATGACGATACGCAGATCATGCTCGACGGCGTTGTCGTTTTGCACAGCAATGCCGACGTCCAAAGCCTGGGCACCGGCGAGCTCACCCTCACCGCCGGTTTTCACGCCATCGATATTCGCGTCTCCAACGGCGGCGGCGTTGGCGGCGCCGATGGTTTGAATACCAATGGCTGGACGGGATTTGTGGCCGGCCCGCCTGGAAACAATGTGCTTCCCAATGGCACAACCATTCCCTACGGCAACGGCATCGTTTATCGCATCGACCAGGGACCCAATGACCCGGCCGGCATTTTTGTCGGCAACCACTTATCGTTCAGTACCGACATCCCTAACGCCACGCCAGGCATCGGCAGCAGCACGAGCGGCGGCCAAGGCACCGGCGACGCGGCACTTGATTACACCGTGGCTGTCGACCCAGGTAATGGCAACCTCTTTGATGTGCCAGTGACCATCACCAAGGCCGGCCAGGGAAGCCTGACATTCACTGCCGTCAACAGCTTTGTGGCGCCAATCTCGGTTAATGGCGGTACACTTATCGCGGCCAACAACAACGCCCTGGGTAATAACATTCCCGTCGCCGGGGGGTTCGCCGTCACGATCACGTCAGGCGGAGCGCTTGGCTTGCGCTCAGCGCAGGACGTCGTATCTTTTAGCGCGGCGGACACCGTCACCATGGCTTACGCCGGCGCTCAGGCCAGTCCCAATGCCTTCACCTATACCGCCGCGACGACACCCCAAGTTTTCCAAAATTATCTGGCCACTATTCCCGGACTGACGGCGAATGGAGCAGTTAGCGTGACCGGTAACAGCGGGGGCCCTTTCACCATCAGCTTTGGGCCGGGCATCGTCGGCGGCCAACAACTCACGGTGGCCGGTGCCGGCACGTCTGGCGCAGGTAGGTTCTGCCGCGTTGACCTTGCCTGCCATGACAAGTTTGAGCATCACCGACTCGGGGGCGGCGGGCAAAGGGGCCATCGAAAACATCGCCGGCAACAATATCATCAACGGCAACATTAGCATTCCGGGCCTCGTCAGCGGTCCCGCCACGATCGGGTCGGACGCGGACAACCTCACGCTCAATGGCAGCATTATCCACAGTTCGACGCTGACTTTCGCGGGCGCCGGCAATATCGCGGTCAACGGTATGTTTGCAGGTCAGGGCGTGGCGCCTGGCCTGCTGGAATCGCAGGCTTCGGGCAATATCTACATCAAGACGCAAACTAGCGCCAACCTCGCGGGTTATGGTTTCGACGCGGCGCTTTACCCCCTTATGGGGGAAACATGGGCCATTGTTCCCGGCACCTATGGCTTTTATCCAACCGCACAGCATGCCTGGACCAATAACGGGACCTGGCTCTACCAGGGCTTTATTAACGTACCCAACTTGACGTCGGTCTCCTTCCCCCAATTCACCAATACCACCGCGGCCGCCTTGACACTGGCTTACAATGGCCAGCTCGCCGCGGCTCCAGGTTTCAGTTATTCATCGACAACCACGGCGGCTGCTTTCCTCAGTTACTTGAATACTCTACCAACGTTCCCGACCAACACAGTTACCGTGACAGGCCCGAATTTCGGGCCCGCTCAAAACGGCGGCCCGTTCTTCGTCAACTTTGCCAGCGGCACGGCGGCCGCCAATGGCCTCTCCCTGGTCGCCGGCGGTATCGCGCAGGCAGCGCTAGCAACAGTCCCCACCGGCCTGGGGTACTACTCGTTCGCCAAGTCGATAGATGATAGTGCCTGGATTGCGGTCGACGGCAATGTCGTGCTGACGTCCACAAATGATAGTGTAAGTGTCGGAACCGGCGAACTTACCTTGACCGCCGGCTGGCACGCGATCGATATTCGCGTGGCCAATGGCACCGGCGGCGCCGGTGCCAATGGGGCCAACACGAACGGATGGAGCGGTTTCGTGGCTCCCGGGCTCCCGGGAACCGGCCCGGTCGTGCCCAGCACCGGCACTGGCAATGGTCTCATTTATCGCATCGACGAGGGGCCCAACGATCCGCTGGGCAATACCACCAATAGCGGCAACGCAGCCAACTACACGATTCCTGTCGACAACGGCACCGGGAACCTGTTTACCTATGCGCTTACCAGCCTGGTC
This sequence comes from uncultured Planctomycetota bacterium, assembly GCA_963848825.1. Classification (GTDB taxonomy): domain Bacteria; phylum Planctomycetota; class Planctomycetia; order Gemmatales; family Gemmataceae; genus CAVVSQ01. The sequence continues at coordinate 216,942 of CAWKFA010000015.1, forward strand.
ATGAATGGGACTGGCACGGTTGCCTTGAATAATGCCGCCAGCCCGGGCAACGACGCCATCACCGTCAACTCCGGCGTCCTGTTGGCCAACACCAACGGCGCCCTGGGCAATACCACCGGCAAGCGCGCTGCCGATCACCGTTTTGGGCGGCACGCTGGCGCTTGCCGGCGGCGCTAATATCCCCATCAACCAGCCGCTGTCGCTTGCCGGAGCTGGCGCAAGCGGCGGCGCCCTGGCGGTCATGGGCGGCGCGACAACGATCAATGCCGCCACCACACTGCTAGGTGCCGGCGCCACGGTATACACCGCGCCCGGGGCCAGCCTCACCTTCGCCGGTCAGCTTTTGGGGTCGCGCGGGGCCAGCCTTGACCTCGACGAGCACGTTTGGCTCGACTACGGGCACCGGCACCACCATTTTGGGAAATGCCCTCAACCGGTATCAGGGCGACACCACGATCACGGGCGGCAACCTTCTGCGGATCGCCGCCGACGGCGCCCTCGGTATCAATCCGAGTAGCGTGATCACCATCAACACGGGAACGCTGGACATCAACCCCGCCGCCAGTTATACGACGACACACCCCCTTGTGATCGGCGGCACCGGCGGCACCATCGAAGTGGATGGCGCGTCCAATACCGTGACCATCAATGCCGCCCTGACCGGGACGCCTCAAGCAGCCCCAACGGGAACGCTGACGAAGACCGGTACCGGCGTCTTGGCCCTGGGCGCTGTCAATAACTACGGCGACACCAATGTCAACACAGGTACTGTGCAGGCACTCAATCCCAGGGCGCTGGGTGCAGGCAAGGTGACGCTCAACGGCGGCCAACTGGCCCTCCTCGATGCGTTGCCCGCGCAGGGCACGATCGCGCTCACGTCCAACAGCTTCAATCAAGACACCATCTGGGGCGGTTCGGAATTGGTGAATCTGCCAGTCTGCCGGCACCACGACCGGCCTCGATGCAGCAACGGGTTTCGTGCTGTACCAGGCCGGGGCTGTATTTTCTCCAGCGGGAACCGGCTTGCCCGCGAATGGGCTCGTGACCAGCAGCGTCAACCCTATCGCCAGCTTCCAACTGCAACCCTACTCCACGCCCACGGGCGGTACGAGCAACAATACGGCCCTGCTGATCGGCACCAATAACAGCCGGACCTTGAGTTTTGTCACTCCGGTCTCGCTGCAAACGCTGAACCTTTTGGCTATTTCCACAAACGGCTCGACCTCCTACAAGATGGCCATCAATTTCACGGACAACAGCTCCGACACCACGAATTTCGTGACGAGCAATAATGCGCCGCTTACCATCGCCGATTGGTTCGCGCTCAACAACAACTATGCTGTCCAGGGATTGGGCCGCATTGATCGGACCGGCGGCGCGACGTATTTGACCGGGGCCGCCACTTCTACCAGTCCACGTCTATTTGAAGCCGACTTCAACCTGGCGAACGTGTCAACCGGCGGCGTGGCGGATTCGACGAAGACCGTCTCGTCCGTGACCTTCACGATCACCAGTACCTCCGCCACCAACACGGAACTGGGCATTTTCGCACTCAGCGGTCAGCTAAGTACAAACGCGGCGCCCGTCCTACCCAACCAGGTGGTAGTCGCGGTCAGCTCCACGATCGACGTGGAAAACGCGGCCGTGACGGTAGGCCCCTTGTCCATTGCCAATAACCAAACGCTCATCTTGACCTCCGCCGGCGGCAAGGCGCTGACCGTGGGCGCCACCAGCTTGCCGGCCACTTCCACCATCAATGTGGCCGTCGGTCAAACGTTGAACATGGGAGCGGTCTCCGATGGCGGCCTGCCGGTCACTCTCAATCTCACGGGCACCGGCACGACGAATTTCGCCGCCGCGGCCACCAGCTTCGTCAATGGCGCCACACTCAATGTGTCAGGCGGCGGCACGCTCAATGTCACGAACCCCGCTGGCCTGGGCACACTTGCAAACGTGACCATCGCCGCCGGATCGTTCCTGGGGACCTCGGCGAACGGTCTGGGGGCATCCACCAACATCGGGGCACTTAATGGTGCCGGCACCGTCACCCTGGGTGCCAACATCCTGACGGTCGGCAGCACCAATAACTTGAACTCTGCTTTCAGCGGAGTCATCCAAAACGGTGCCGGCACTGCGGCCAACGACGGTTTGACCAAGGACGGTAATGGCACACTGCAGCTTTCTTCGGCCTCCACGCTCTCCTATAGTGGCGCGACGACCGTCGCCAAGGGTACGCTGCTGGTCGATGCAGCCTTGCCCAACAGCTTCGTGGCCATTGCCAGTGGCGGCGTCCTGGGCGGTTCCGGGCCGCTCGGCAAGGGGTTTACCGCCAGCGGATCTGTCGCGCCCGGCGATGGCGGCTTCACCTCCGTTGGCACGCTTACATCGAGTAGCGCCACCAGCTTCACTTCCACCGGCTCCTATGACGTGTTTCTCACGGGCAATACCGCTAACTCCACCAGCGCCAACAGCAAGTTGGTGATCGGCTCCTCGGGCAGTCTGAGTCTCGGCGGCGCCAACCTCCTTATAAATACTTCCGCCAACTACGTTGCCAATCCAGGCGACGTCTACAACATCATCACCTTGTCGTCAGGCGCCGCCTATGATGGCACGACGTTCGCGACCTTCACGACCAACGGGCTTACTTTGCCAGTCTCGGGACCGAACGTGGTCATTAGCACCAATCCCATCACCCACATTCAGACCAAGTTTATTTTGACTTATCCGGCCATTGGCAGCACCGGCGGCAGTGTTAAGCTGACCTTCGCGGGTTCCTCGGGCGTTGCCACCCATTTGCAAGTCACCCCCAGTGCGCTCACCACGCCTGCCGGTTCGCCCGTCAGCGTCACGCTAGCTGCCCTCGATGCCAACAACTTGTTCGCAGCCAATTACACCGGTACCGTGCACTGGACAAGCACGGATCCGGCCGCCCTGGCTGCTGGCTTGTTGCCCGCCACCTATACGTTCACGAATGGCGCCACGTCGGCCACGGACAACAGCATCCACACCTTTACCAACGTGACCTTCATCACGGCCAGTGCCAATGCAAGCCAACAGACGTTGACGGCAACGGATGGGCTTGGCAACACCGGCACCAGCCCCGCCATAACCGTTACGGCCCTGGCTCCCGCCGCGCACTTTAATGTCATCGTCCAAAATAGTTCGTCGCGGACCCATGCAGTAACGATAATGCCGACGGATATCTTCGGTAACACCACGGCCTATCAGGGGACGCTACAACTTTTTAGCGCCGATCCGGCGGCTACCTTCGATGGCCCAGGCGTGAGGCGAGTCGGCAACGACTATTTCTACACAGGTGGGCCACTCTTTGTGACTTTTGGCCCGGTAGGCAACCAGACGATTTCCGTGGTCGACACCATCGACACGGGCGCTACCGGCACGAGTGGCGTCATCATCGTTACCGCCGTGCCGCAACAACTTGCCATTACCCTGTCGACGCAGGCGCCGACAGCCGGCGTGGCGTTTTCGGCAACCGTCCAGGCCCAGGACTTTTTCGGCAATCGGGCCACGGGCTACAGCGGCAGGCGCAAGTAAGTATAGGTGGAGGCGGTGCCGCGAACTTCCCGCCGACGCTTCAATTCGTAAACGGCGCCGCCGCCTTCAGTGTCACATCGACAACAGCGGGCGGTCCTTACTCCATAAACCTGACGGATGCCGTCAACAATTTCACCGCCCTCAGCCTTCCCTTCACCGTGGCGCCCGCGGCCGCGTCCGCCTTCAAGGTCACGGTTCCAGCCGGCACCAAGACCACGGGCACGCCTTTTAGCGTTACCGTGACGGCGCTCGACCTCTACAACAACGTGGCAACCGGTTACCGTGGCACGATGGACGTCACCAGCACCGATCCTGCCTCGCCATCCCTGTTCGGCAGCTACCAGTTCACCAGCGCCGATAGTGGCGTTCACAATTTCTCCGTGGCACTGGCAAGCGGGGGCACGCAATTCATCACGGCCACCGACCTTATTTCGGCAAACCCGTTAATCACGGGCACGAGCGCCGGCGTGAGCGTCCGCGGCTTGATCGTGAGCAATTTCACGCCGACGCCCACCGGTTTTACGGTGGCGTTCAATAAAGCGGTAATGCCCACTGACCTGTTCCTTTATAACGCCAACAACACCACGCGGGTCGATGTAACGATGTCCGGCGGCTCGTCCACTTTTGGCAACCACCAGGCCGTCGGCAATATCAACGGCACACTGGTCTTCGATCCGGCCAACGCACTCATGACCTTCAAGGCGAGCGCAATCAACCTGGTTCAAAAGAACCAGTTGGTCTCTGGCGACCCGTCTTATATCTCTCAAGTGCTGCCGGACGCGAGCTACACAATCACGCTCGTCAGCGGCGCCGGCGCCAATGGCTTCCTTGATGCGGCCGGGTCAGGCCTGGATGGCGCCAACAATGGCGGGCACGCCAATTTTGTCACGACCTTTGCCACGCACTTCCAGGCCAATGTCACGCCGGCCCTCGGAATTCCAGACTTCGCGCGTGGTCCCGACAACAGTGGCGGCGGCAACATCGTCAATGGCAACGTGAGCACCATTGAAGTGCCCAATCAAGGGGCGTCGGGCATCCCCGTCACCCTCTATAATCGGGCGAATGTGACCGACGTCGTCTTTACGTTGACCTACAACCCGGCGCTCCTCGCCCAAGTTGGCGCCTACGGCGGCACAGGGTCCGATGCCACGGACCAGGGCTCCAACCTGGTGCTGGTTTCCAACCTCAATGGCGTGGCCACGTTCCATTACACGGGCCCGACGCCAAGGTCCGCGACCCCTGATGCTCCCATGATTTTGGGCGATATCACCGCGATTGTGCCATCCAGCGGCACCTTGAACGCCTTGAACCTCTATCAGGTCAAGGAACTACTGCATCTGGGTGGCGCCGGCACGAGCTTCGCAATCAATGGCGTGACCAATGCCAGCTGGGCCGTGGCCGACGGTGTCCATGTCAATTCCTACCTGGGGGATGTGAACGGCGACAAGGCAATCGATGCCCTGGACAAGCTGGCCGCCAATATCGTCGCCACGGGGAATGCGACCGGTTTCAGTGCCTATGCACAGTTGGACCCGGCCATCATTGGCGATGTCGGAGGCGACCTGACTGTGGACGCAGGCGACGTCAGTATCCTTGATGCTTACGTGGCCCAGCTCGCCCCCATCCAGGTTCCGGTACCACCCACGCAATTGCCGCCCGGCAACCCGAACTTTTTGAATAAAAACACGATCTCCTCCCCCAACGCGGCTGACCCGACCCTCAGTCTCAGCGAGCCGACGAGCATAAGCTCGTGGGGAAAGTCGGCGACGCTTATCAGCGTTCTCATCGACGACCCGCACCCGACAGGAAGCACCGGCCTTACCGCGGCGAGTTTGTCCCTGACCTACGACCCGACGGTTTTGCATGTCACGCCGGCGGATATCACGCTCGGCTCGATTCTCGGCGCCAGTTGGCAACTTGCCGCGACGGTGGATGCCGTCACCGGCCAGATCGGCATCACTCTTTACAGCAGCGTGCCCATCACGTCCCCGCAAGCCGGCAGCCTGGTCAATATCGCCTTCCATACGGTACCCGGGGCCCTGGTTTCGACCACCTCCGTACTATTGGTCGATTCCACCACTCCGAATGGCCAGCGCTTCGATACCGCCCTGCTCGATGCTCAGGGCGGTTTGATGACGAGCGTGGCTGTGGAGCGCCTCAAGGTAACGACCGGCCTGGCTGGCGTCGCCGCCAGCACGAGCTTGACAGACGCGACTGGCGCCGCCACGCGTCAGCAGATCAGCGACGTCCACGATGACGTGGCGGCGAGCGCCGAGGCAGCCTCCCTCTTGGTCGCCGGCGATGCGGGTGAGGGAGCGGCTACTCCCCTCAGTAACGGCGCGGCGGCAGGCGACACGGCCGGCGTGCACGTCGTGCTCGGCAACGTGGCTGTCACCGGAGCGCTCGCCTTTCAGCCGAGCCCCGCGGCGCAGGCAAACACACCAGTGCCCGTTCTCGTGCAAAATGGCACCTACAACAGTCAGCAGACACGTCCCGAGCTATGCCAGGTGTTCCAGATCTGGTACCGCGCCAGTCCTTAATGCGCTGCTCTTGATGAATAGCCCCGCTCTCCTGGGGGCCAATGACTTTTTCGTTGCCGAGCTGCTGCCGATAAGTGAAGCGTCGTCCTGGCAAACGTCGGAGGGGTGCGCCAGCGCCCGGAGAAAACGCCACAGTCACGGAGGACCAGCCAGGCGTGATTGTGGTGGACCAACTCTTTGCCGATCTTGCGGATGGCTGACGTCGCTGAGGTTTCTAACCCTCACCGGCCGCCTGAAAACAGGACCTACGCCAGCGCCGTTTCGTTACAATGGCCTTCATGAATGGCAGCGAACTTCCCTCGGTAGCCGACTTGCTCGCACTGCGCGCGGCAACGATCCGCGCGAACTGGATCGTTTGTTTGGCGCGTGTCGAAATTACTTGCAGGTCGTGGCCCGGGCTCAGGTGGAAAGCTGGTTACGTGCCAAGGTCGATGCCTCGGACCTCATTCAGCAAACGCTTCTGGAGGCTTATCGCGATTTCAAACGGTTTAATGGCACCACGGAAGGGGAATGGCTGGCGTGGCTCCGACAGATTTTGACGCACAATGCGCTAAACTTTGTGCGCCAGTTCAACGCGACCGGCAAACGCCAGATCGGGCGTGAGTTTTCCGTCGATCAGTTGCAAGCCGAGGGAAGTGGGCCGGGCCTGGTGCTCGCGGCGCCGGGCGAGTCGCCGAGCGAGAATTGCCTGCGTCGGGAGCGGGAGTTGCTGTTGGCGGATGCCCTGGCGCAATTGCCGGAGGATTATCGCGAGGTGATCAGCCTACGCAATTTGCAACGTCTATCCTTCGACGAGGTGGCCCAGCGGATGGGACGTTCTCGCCCAGCCGTACAGATGCTCTGGGGCCGAGCCCTCGAACGTCTGCAACAGGTCTTCAGCACGGAGATCGTTCGCGAAGCGCAAACGCTCGCCGACTAACTTGCGCTCCTGATGATTGCCTCAATTCCCTGACCTAAAGCGGACTGCATCATGGGCCCCGGCCAACCATCTCTGGAATCGTATCTCCATGACCTGCAGGCAGGGTCGCCACCCCGAGCGCGCTGCCTTCCTGCGCAACACCCCGAGTTGGCCATGGCAGTTGACTGCCTGGAATTATTGGAAAAGATGGCCCCGCCGCGCATCGATAGCGAAGCCACGCTAGCCAACTACGCTGGCGGCGACGTGAGTCAGGCCAGCGCGACCTTCGCGGGACAGTCATTCGGCAAGTATAGGGTGGAGTGTGAACTCGGTCGGGGAGGCATGGGCGTCGTCTTCAAGGCGTGGCAACAGGACCTGGAGCGGCCGGTGGCGCTGAAGATGATTTTATCCAGTCAACTCGCCTCGGCGGAGCACCTGGGGCGTTTTCAGAACGAGGCCAAAGCGGCGGCCCGCCTGCACCATCCCAATATCGTCGCCGTTTATGAGGCGGGGCAATTTGGCGGCCAGCCTTATTTCGCCATGCAGCTCATTGCCGGGCCAAGTCTGGCGCAGCGCCTGCGGGCGGCCCCGCTGAGCGCGGAAGAAACGGCGCGCGTGGTGCTGGCCGTGGCCCGCGCCGTGGCGCATTTGCACGAGCACAACATCGTCCATCGCGATCTGAAGCCTGCCAACATTCTTCTTGATAATGCCGGCACGCCCTATGTCACCGATTTCGGCCTGGTCAAAATGCTGGTGGGAGCGAGCCACCATACCAGCACCGGCGTCATCATTGGGACACCCAGCTACATGTCCCCGGAACAGGCTTCCGGACGGGCCGATCAGGTCGGGCCGCCGAGCGACATCCACAGTCTGGGCGCGGTTCTTTACGAAATGCTCGCTGGCCGGCCGCCATTCCTGGAGGCAACGCCGCTCGACACGCTTGTGCAGGTGCTGGAAGGTGAACCGAAACTGCCGCGCAGCCTGAATCCTGGCGTGCCCGTGGAACTGGAAACGATCTGCCTGCACTGCCTCGAGAAAAACCCGGCCGACCGCTATCCCTCCGCCGCCGCCCTCGCCGATGATTTGGAGCGTTATCTCAAAAAAGAAGAGATCAATGGTCATCAGCCGCCTATCTCGCGACGTCTACGGCGCTGGGCACGGCGCGAGCCCGCACTCGCCTCGCGGTCGGTGACGCTGACGATATGCCTTGTGCTTGTCCAGGTCAGCGCTTTTTTTCAAACGGTGCCGCTGGCATTGCATCTCACGGTCATGGGCATTCTGGCGGTGTGGCTTGGTTTGTCGGTGATCTGTCAGGCCGCCATGCTTCGGGAACGTTGGACCGAGGCCGTGCGTTTTCTCTGGGCCGCCATGGACGTGATACTTTTTACCGGGCTGATATTCGTCGACGATGCCCTCTTTAATCCCGTCCTGATTGGCTATCCCCTCCTCATCGCGGCGTCCGGACTTTGGTTTCGCGTGCCGCTCATTTGGTTCACGGCTGCCGTCGCCGAGCTATCCTATGTGGTGTTGCTGGCCGAATGGTTTTTCCGTCATGGCGCGTTTCAAGGCCTGCACAAGCACGTTATGTTTATGGTCGGCCTGGCCGTCATGGCCTTTGTCGTTTCTTACCAGGTCAAGCGGGTGCGCGCTTTAAGCCAATATTACGAACACCGGCCCTTCGTATGAGGTTTTTGTACGCAATAACATGAATAGACGGTTACAGAAAACCAAATTGTACGCAAAGATATCGTTTGCGCTCAGTATTTATACTGATGTTAAATACGGTTAAAATGCTTATATCAATCCTACTGACGTACATGTACTTTATTGGAGGAGGAAAATGGCCTGGTGAATGGATTAGCCTCCTTGTGAAAGCCCTCGGATTAATCGCTTGGTCCGGGGGTTTTCCCTTTTCCTAACCGCGCGAAATGGGCTGATGGCGGTGCCTTACAAGGTGACGACCAGACCGTCGCGGCGGGCGGAATTTAGACAAGCGTCCAGCACTTCCTGCGTTCTCAGCGCGTTTTCACCCCAAGTTGTGTCGAGTTTGCCCGTCATGGCAATGGCACCGAAGGTTTGGATCATTCTGGCTTCCTGAGCGCTCGCCGAGCTATTGCTGTATTCCTTGACGGCGGTGCGGCGGGCATGGGTTTCCATGTTGAAGTCGCAGCCATCCACGTGCAGGGCGGGAGCATTGACTTCAAACCCTGTTTCGTTGCCATAATAGGGCAAAACGAAGTCCGGCAATTGCAAAAAGCCCTTGGTCCCGCTCACATGCGCCCATTGCTGGTTCCAGGCACGAAAGGAACAGAAAAAGGAAGCCGTGCCCCCGTCGGGGAAGAAGAGCTCGCCGGCAAACTCAAGCGGCACGTCCTGCCCCCTGGCAGTCGACAAAATGCGGCCTGTGACGCACGCGGGCAGCTGTTCCTTCATCGCCCATAAGGAAAAGCGGATATTATACCAGCCAAGGTCCCCCAGGCAGCCGAGCGGTTCGAGCTCCTCGCGGACGCGTATGTTAGTGGCCAAAAATTCGTCGGAAGCGCGGAAGCTAAAGGCGCTGGTGATGCGCAGGATTTCGCCGACCGATTCCTGATCGTCGAGGACCTGACGCATGCGGCGCAGTCTTTCGCCATGCATAAACATGACGCCATCCATGAACTGGACGCCGTGCGCGCGGCAAGCCTCCAGCATGTCGCGCACGTCGGCACTACGGACCCCGGCTGGTTTTTCCGCGAGGATATGCTTGCCCGCCTGGGCCGCCTTGATGACCCACTCTTTCCGAAGTCCGGTCGGCAGGGGGATGTAAAGCGCATCGATATCGTCGCGCGCGAGCAGTTCCTGGTAACTGCCGCAGGCTGTCGGCGCCACCGGGAATGGGGCGCTGGCCTGACAGTCCGCGATAAAGCTGGCAGCCCGGCCCCGCTCGCGGCTGGCCACGGCCACGAGCGTGGCATTGCCAGCCTTGCGGATCGCTTGCCAGTTCTTGCGCGATGTTCGCCGTGCCCAGAATTCCCCACCGGCAATGTGTTTGTGCCATGAGGACATTGTAGGGGGCCGACTACTGAACGTTGATGCGGTTGTGCAGCCGAATCGTGGGCATGAGGTCGCGTACGCCATGCTGGGCCAGCTGCTTGACGTAATAGGTGGACGTGTCGCCGCTGAGGATCACTTCTTCTTGAGAAAACTGAATCTCCAGGTTGCGGATGCGTTTGCCGGTGAGGACCAAAATTCGGTCTTCCAGTTCTTTCCGAAGGGGAGGAAGTTCGCTAACGACCATGGCTTTTCCTGTTGGGGGACATGGGGATACTGTTCGGGACCCAGGGCGAGAAGCGCGGCAGCCGCTGGGCGACCGAGCGTTAAAATCATTTTTAGTTACCCGCCAGACATGTACATCCTTGCGTTTTAAATTTAACCCATTACCTCCAAAACACCGGCAATTCTTTAGGATTTGCCGCATCTTTTCCGCGTTACCCGGCTTACCCGCCGGGAGTGTTTGGCAAAAACGTTCATTCGAGCACAGAACGCATTTCACGCCCAATCATGAATGCCGGTCGGTAGCCGTAGCAGACGGCCGGTAGGGTGGCGTCGAGCGTACTCGCGCTGACCCACCGAAATACCCGTTGGCGCCTTGGACGAGGTCTGGGTGGGATCGCCTTGCGACTCCTGGCGCATCGTGCGATAATCGCGGCCTACAACTTGGTGACATTTACGGTGACCAAATGCGTGAATCCAATGCTGGAATCTCTTGCCAACCGATCGTGCCCTGGCTGGTCATTTCTTGCCTGGCCATCCTGACATTGTGCGACGGCTGCGCCAAGAAGCCGGAGCCAGTCGCCGCGCGCCCCGTCCCGGACCCAACCATCGTGGAAAAGGACGCGTTGGCTGCGCTAGAGACCGATTACAAGCTTTCCTATCACAAAAAAAATCCCGAAGGGCGGATCATCGATATGCGTTTAGAGGGAAGGCAATTCGACGACGCGGCCATCGAACACGTACGCAAATGCAAATTATTGGACGGCCTAAGCTTGAATGGCTCGTCCGTCACCGATAACGGCATGGATAAGCTTCAGGATTTGCAACGGCTCACACACATAGCTTTCGTCAACACCGGGATTACGGATCGGGGCCTTAGCTATCTGGAGAATATCCCGACACTACGTGACATCTGGCTTACCGAGAACAATCGCCTGACGCCTACGGGAATTGAGTGTCTGAAGAAAGCCGTGCGCGGCATCCGAATTCATGTCATGGGTCGGCCTGCCCCAAAGGAAAAGCTCGACACCAAGTTCAAAGATAAAGGGAATTCGAAGTGAGCAGTCCATTTGTTCGCGCCGGCCAATTACTTGTGGTTTTTGCAACGTGCCTTGGTGTCGCCGGGTTCGCCGCGACCGCGCACGGGGCTGAAGAGTTGCCTGCCGCGTTTTATCATGACTTTCGGGGGCAAAACCTGCCCGCGGAGTTGGCGCTCTATCATGTTCTCGATGATAAACAGGTGCAATCCGAGCCGCAGGGCTTGCGTGTGAACATTGCCAAAGCGCCGGTACAACCCTACGGCGGGGTGGGGATCAAATCCCGGTTCGGCCTGGACGGAGATTTCGAAGTTACAGCCGCTTTTGAAATACTACACGCGGACACCCCGCTTGCCGGCACGGGCGCCGGCGTGAGCCTGCAGGTGGAAAAGACAGAGGCGATGGCTGGCTTGGCACGACTGGTTCAGCCCGGAGACAGCCAGGTGTTGCGATGGGAATGGTACCATAACCCACGGATCGACCAAGACACGGCGCCCTGCGCCGAAACGACGGGCCGGCTGCGTTTGAAGCGGACCGGCCCCACGCTCTACTTCCTGTGGGCGCCGGGAACACAGGGTGACGCGTTCCAGGAAATCCATAAATGTGAATTCGGAGACAGCGCCATTGACCGCGTTCGGTTGGTTGCCCAAACGGGACAATCGCCCGTCAATGTGGACGTTCGCTTGCTCGATTTGAGGATTCTTGGCCACAAAAGCGGCGAAACGTTTCCAGCCCTGGATCCGACCAGAGGGGGCATAGCGGTGGCATTACTAATCGCTTTGGTCGCCACGCTGTCGATAGCCCTGGGGATTTGGTTTTTCCTCCGGACACGCCGCGGAGAACCAAACCAAGCCGAGGGCGTTAGTTCACCGTTGTAAATCGATGTCCGCGCGGCGCCGACTGCCATCCGGCCAAGAACCATAATATCTTTGCCTGCATTTTCCTCTCAGGTATCTCATCCTCGAGGTATTGGCTCCGCCCAGCTTCAATGGGTCCATGGTCGGATAACCATGGCTATGGTAATCAACGGAATTGAAGATGGTGCCGGCGGGGTCATCTAGGAGCCGGATCGAGTTAATTTAGGCGGCGCTCATGCTTCCTCAGGTTCGACTGCACCACCACCGGCTTCGGCAAAAGCCAACGCCAGCGCATGCCAATGCTCTCGCAGTCCGGCGTCGGCGTTGCCCCATGCCACGAATACCAGTCGGTTGACCTCTTGGCGCACGGTGACCATTCCTAGCGGCGTACTCAAACGCAACTCGCGCCACCCGTCTGGCGGCTGCTCGTCAGGGAAGGCAAGCTGGCCATCTATCATGCGAATCTGGAATGTGTAGCCGCGCGCGGTAAGCAAGTCGCGAGCTGCCGCCCATGCCGGCGGCGCGGCGGGAAATCGCACTGTTAGTCCCATGCCCATGGCTGGCTCGTCCAGGTTATTGAGAAGATCGGGGCGTAGCCGTGCGGCTCGCTGACCTTTTGGTTAGTTCCTGAGATGAGTCGGTTCCAGAAGACTGAACGCGGTAGGTTTGCGTTCAACCCACGAGGTCCCCAAGCGGGGTCGCTTCTCGTTGGTTGGCCACCGTTTACTAAGGTAAAGAAATCGCTTGCTTCTGAATGGACCAATCTTTAACGGGGTGAGCTCGCTCTAGTATTGCATGAATATCTTCCACGGCGCCAGACACATCCCGTTTGTCGCGTACCGTCACCAAAATAGAGTGAAGCTGTATGGCTTCCGCATACCGGGACTCACGGCGACGGAGGATGACCCGCTCCCCGAGGCGGGCTTGGCAGGTTCGTATAGGTAGAAAAATACCCTTGTTTGCGTCTGACGCTGCCCGACCATATTTGGCCTCGTCCTGCTCACTCAGAACGCCAACCATCAACGTAGAGACTTTTAGGCATCAGGATGGTTTCGCCCAGCGCCCCATCTCCGGGAAAGAGAGCGTCGGCAACCTTCGGACCGATTACCACCACATTCCGGAAATACTCGTTGTCCGCGTCAATCAAGAAACGGCCGTTCGCCAAGTCCAGGCGGTTCAACTCCGCGTAGGCCGGCGTAGTGGCTTGGAGCTGCGCATTGACCAACCTATCCATACGACGTGCCTCCAGCGTGAAGCTGCGCACCGGCACCACCTGGTCGACCTCGGGCAAGGCAGCGATGCGGTCCAGGTCCTGAAAAGTCAAACCATAGGAATCGACCCAGTTCCGCGGCGGGCTGTCGTTCTTCGGATTGACACTGCGGACCAGGATTGGGGCTCGGCTCCGGAATTGCCCATGGGCACTCCGGCGGCAGCCGACTTGCCGCCTGCGTCCAGCCACGCAGCGAGACGCCTCACCAAGGCCCTCGCCGAAGACACCACCAATACGCCTTCCTTTAGGCCCGACCTAACCTCCACGTAGCCATTGCTCAACCCCGTGACGATCTCGCGTTCCTGGACCTCCTTATCGGTTACGACGAAACAGAATTGTTTTTTGCCTTCCGTCATAACGGCAAGGACGGGAAGTTTCAGGACGGGACCCGATGATTGCTGTGCCGTGATGGCGACCTCAGCGCTCATTCCCGGTTTCAGACCTTTGATGGGCTTGTCAACGGCGACGATGGTTTTGTAGAACTTGACATCCGCTGCAAAAAAGTCCAGCTCGGCGGCCACATTGTCGACCGTTTTGACATGCCCCTCCAGGACGCTAGATGGAAATGCATCCACCCGAATACGTGCATGCTGCCAGCTATTCTTGGCCAGCGGGTTGGCATCGCGCAACAGCGAGACTGCGGCTTCGTGGACACGAACATTGACCTGAAATTGCGACAGATCGTGGATTTCCAAAAGCTTTTGGCCTTCGCGAACAGGCTCGCCCTGGGCAACAACACTTTGTCGTGGGCCGCCCCGAGTTTGCTCAGGGACGTAATAAAAAACCACACCGTCCTGGGGAGCTCTGAGAACGCACTTGGACAAATCGGCAACCACTTCGTTCTTGCGTTTAATTGCCAGTTCCAGCACGGCAGCCTTCGCCTCCGACTCCGCTTGGGCGTCTGCCGCCTTCGCCCTCGCCTGGGCTTTCACACGCTGTAGTCCAAGGCCGGCCTGCTCGACCTTGAGTTGGAGTTCCTCCTTGCGGTCGCGGTCCTCCCCTTTGTCGCGTTTCAGGCGTACTTCCGCCAACTGGAGCATGATTTCTGCGAGCCGAGTATCGATTTTTGTATCCGTCTGGACACGTGTGAGATTTTCTGTCGCCTTATCTTGGGCGGTTTGAGCCTGTTTAACGTCGAAAGTCCGCTCGTTCAGTTCCACCTGCAGAGCGCTATCATCCAATTCGATGAGCTTGTCACCCTTCTTGACGGCGACGCCAGGATCGATGAGCCATTTGACGGTGGTGGCGAAGGAACTACCCTTTTCCCGGGACCGGAGTGAACATACGATGTCGATGGTCCTACCCGCTGTCACCCAACCGCGTTCAACGATCTGGAGGCTTAGAATTCCCCGGGCAACTTTCTCGGTGATCAGGTTGCCCATGCCAGCTTTCTCTATCAGGGCGCAGCCGATCCGCAGGACTCAACTTGCGAAACTTCTCCAGTGCTGGCCACGAGGGTGCGACCCCTGCCTTTTGGGCAGTGCCGACCGCCACAGTAAACTGAGCTGCCGCCGACAGGGCGAGGATAACGGTCAGTAGGTAAAGCCTTCGCTTCCGGATTAAACCACTCACGGCGTGGAAGATCATTGGATTCGCCTTCCCGGTAAGGAACATGGACGGATACCAAGGGCGTGATACAACCGTATTGTAGTCTTGGCTGGCGCTCATTGGTCTTGCACTCTAGGCTGACCCCAAGACATAACGAGATCGATGCTTCAGGGAATGCCGCCGCCAAGTAGCTCTGCCCCGCCGATGTTCAACCCACGACGCCCCCAAGCGGGGTCTCTTTCTCGTTGGTTGGCGGAAGAATCAGACCTTGATATTTAGGTCCGAGTCGCCTTCATGGTCTAAATGAAAGGTGGAGTTGCTCAAGCCCGATTGAATCCGAGTTGGTGGATGGTTCATGGCCTGCAGTACTTCCTCGGGCTCAACCAAGGTCGGTGCTGCGCCCGCTGTTTTGGCATCGCCAGGGAACGCGGGCAGAAGTTTACTTTGCAGGAGTAACCGCCGCCTCTGGTGGGTAACTTGTATTTAAGTCATTTTAGGCAACAGGACGAAACACAATAACTTACACTTTTTCAAACCGGCATTCGGAAGGGGAACGTCATCCTCTTCGGATCCGGCACCGAGCGACAACGTGCATGGCAACGGTTATGCCACCAAAACCGGACCTCGCCAGGAAATAACAGCAGGTTACCGCGTTTGGGCATTATGGCGAATTGAAAGGGGCACGATATAAACACAACCTCGAAATTGGAGCCCGAATGACGATCTTCTGCATCGTATGCGCATTTCTTTGGCTTTTCCGTCGCAAGCCGTTGATCGTCCCTGAAGAATCGTAACGCGCTCCCGCACTTCCGTTTTGCCACCTCCGCCGAAAAATAAATTCACATATTTCTGTCACAGCCGTAGCATGCCCGCGTATAAGGGAAGGACGCTCAGCGCACCACCCGTGCCCGTGGTGTGTCGGCCAGCATCACAATTACTATAAGTCGTTTTATATCAATTATTTATAGATGGAGAATACGAACATGATACGTAAACTCGGCCTGACGCTGGCAATCGTCACAGCGCTTCTTGTATGCCAAAATTTGGCCACTGCCGGGGCGCGCGGCGGCAAGATGCGGCTGGTCATCGAACAACAGCATCCCCAATGGCAGGCTGCCCCTCAAGATACCGGCGGCAACGGCGGACAAGCCCGGCACGCTTGAGCTGAAAATTGTCTTCAAGGCCAACGAGCTGGCCGAGTTCTCTCTGGTGGGTGATGGGGACACCGACCTCGATCTGTATATTTTTGACGCCGCTGGCTGGGAGGGGGGCTGGGTCAATGGACGCGTGGCCGGCCGGCCCATTACTAAAGACGTCGATCCGCCCGCGACCCAGGGGGGCGGCTCCGATATTTGTAACTGCCGGTGGCAGCCGTTGGTTGAGCAAGAATACACGATCCTCATCATCAACTACGGCAAGGTTTATAACCTCGCCCAGGCGGGCTGTAATTGACGAATTTGTCCGCAAGTGCACTCCGGGGGCCTTACTTGTTCGGTTTGGGATGTTTGCCGTCCCAGAGCTTGATCTCGGCTCCGCCGGCGGCCAGGACCTGCCCGTCGCCGCTAAACGTGACACGGGCAACGGAACCCTGGTGACCCCGGAGCGTGAGCACCTCCTGGCCAAGTGCCACGTGCCAAACCTTGACCGCGCCATCTTTGTAAGCACTGACCAGGCGATTGCCCGCCGGATTGTAAGCCAGACACCGTACCGGGCTGTCATATCCTTTGAGACGGTCAATAAACCCCGTGGCGAGATCGCGGACTTCAACGGTTTGGCCCACGGCCATGGCAACCGAATGACCGTCTGGCCCGAAGGCAGCCGCCGTGACCGGTTCCTGGGTCTGGCCCGCGAGGACACGGCCGAACTTGCCGGTTGCCATATCCCACGCCTCCACACCGCCAGTCTCGGTGACGCCCAGCAACCGCTGGCCATCAGGAACGAACGTCAGCTCCACAACCGCGGCAGATGACTTATCAGCGAAGGTTTGCACGATCTTGCCGGTGGCCAGGTCCCAGACGCTGACCGTGCTCACGGGGGCCGTCGCCAGTTTAGCCGTCTTGTCCGCCACCGCCAAGTGCTTGCCATCGCCACTGAAAGTGACACAGGCGATGTCGCCAACAATTCCTTTAAGTTGCAGCATCGGCACGTCATGATTACGGTCCCAAACGAGGAGCGTTTTATCGCGGTCTGCGGAGGCGAAATGAGTGCCATCGCCGCTGAAGGCCAGGCTGGTGACGCGTGCGGCATGACCTTTAAGAACCTGGGGCTCCAGCGCCTGGGGACCCGGCACATAGCGTAACCCCCCGTCGTCCTGGCCGTACGCCAACAGCTGGCTGCTCGGAAAAAAGCCAAGCACCGTGACGCCGTTAACGCCGGCGGCTGGCCGGGTCGATCCCTGGTCCTGGTCCGCATGCCAAAGTTGTACCAAACCATCCGAGGCGGCGCTGGCCAACTGATTGCTAGGCCCGAACGCGACGGCGTTGACCGGGGCGGTGTGCCCGCGAAAGACGCGCAGCAATCGGCTCGTGGCAGCTTCCCAGACCTTGACGGTACGATCCTCGGAAGCAGTAACCAAAAGTTTGCTGTCCGGGCTGAATACCGCACGGCTAACTTCAACCGCATGGCCCATGAGGGGCTTCAATTGTTCGAGCGTGGCGAAATCAAAAAGCTGTACCGTTTCCTCTCCCGAGGTGTAGGCCAGGCGGCTGCCGTCGGGGCTGAAATCCAGGAACTTGATCCTGCCGCCGCCCGGCCCTTTGAGGGACGGCCTGGTCTCCTTGCCGCTCTTCACGTCCCAGTGCCGAATCACTTGATCGCGCACGACACTGACCAGGTTTTGGCCATCGGCGCTAAAGCCCATGTAAAGCGTGGTATCAAGGTCTCCCTCGAGCACCTTGACCTGGGCACCGGTATTGGTGTTCCAGATTTTAATGTTGCTGAGCTTCCGCAGGCTTTGACGATCTGCAAGTTGATAGTCGGCCACGGCAATCAAGGCGTCGTCCTTGCTGAACGCCAGACCGGCAATGTTACCATCATGCGGTCCGAACGAGCGTAGCTCCTGCAGGTTGGCCAGGTCCAGCAATGTGACGTTGCGGTCCCGCATGGCGCAGGCCAGGAACTTGCCCCTGGAGCTTACCATGAGGTGCGAAACGTCCTTGAGCTTGCGCACGACGGTGTTCTTGCGCGTGTCCAGCACCAATAACGCCAGGTCCTTGTCGGAGATGCCCACCAGGTAGCTGCCATCCGGCGTGAAAAGCATGCGGCCCGGGGACGTGTCGAAATCCTGCGCGGCAAACGAAGTTTGTTGGGTGAGCGTGTCCCAACCCTGAACCAGGCCGTCCCTGGAGACAGCAGCCACCTGGCTGCCATCGGCGCTAATTGCCACGCCGGCAAGGTCCGGGGCGGCGTTCGTCGTCGGGAACGCCAGGCGCACCCGCTGGTCGCTAAGGTTCTTCCAGTAATACCACTCGAAATCGCGCAGCTCCGGTTTTTGCCCCTTGAGCAATTCCTCGAACCGGGCCATTTGCCCGTCTTCCCAGGCCTCCTGGATGCGTTTCATCTGGGCGATATAGAGCTGTTGGTTGAGTTGCTTTTCGCGTTCCAGGGTTTGCAAGGCGAAGTAAAGCGATACGACGGTGCCGGCCAACAGCGCCAGGGCGACGGCGGCGGCCAAACCAGCATCCCAGGGGTTGCGGCGGCACCAGCGCCAAAACCTTTC
This sequence comes from uncultured Planctomycetota bacterium, assembly GCA_963848825.1. GTDB lineage: Bacteria > Planctomycetota > Planctomycetia > Gemmatales > Gemmataceae > CAVVSQ01. The sequence continues at coordinate 235,617 of CAWKFA010000015.1, forward strand.
GGGATAACTCACAGGCCGGGTAACGATGGGTTTGCCTTCGAGATAGCGGCGCAGGTCCTCGGCCAGCGCGAGCGCCGACGGGAAGCGGCGCTCCGGTTCCCGTTGCAGACATTTAAGGCAGATGGTGTCGAGGTCCGCGGGGACCTTGGGCTGCAAGTGACGCGGAGGGACGACGTTTTCATGCAACACTTGCTGAAGCGTGTGCACAGCGGATTCGCCCAGGTGCGGCGGCCGGCCGGTCAGGGCTTCATAAAGAATAGCTCCCAGGGCATAGACATCGGCGGCCGGTCCAATGTCGCTGGCTTTGCCGATGGCCTGTTCCGGGGCCATGTAACTGGGCGTTCCCAGTACCGCGCCGCTGGCCGTAAGGTGCTTGCTGCCGCCAAACTGTTTGGCCAGACCAAAATCCATCACCTTGGGGACGGCGTCTTGCAGGTTAACGACCGGGCGTTTGATGATGACGCCCGACTCGTCTTTCACGGTCCCGACCAGTGCCGCGGAATCGGCGTGCTGCAACATCACGTTGCCGGGCTTGAGATCGCGGTGGACGACGCCGGCTTCATGGACGGCGTGCAAGGCGCGCGCGAGAATCTCCACCAGTTGCGCTGCCGCGCACGGCGGTTGGGGCACGCCATGCATGAATTGCGCGAGCGTGACCCCTTCGACGAACTCGAGCGAAAGATAAGGTTGGCCGTGATGCTCGCCGACCTCATGAATTTGTACGATGTTGGGGTGCTGGAGTTGCGCGATGATGTTCGCTTCGTTATGGAAACGTTCCAGGAGGTTGGCGTCGGCGAAAGCACCGCCCAGGATCATCTTGACCGCGACCAGGCGCTTGAGGTTAAGCTGGCGCGCCTTGAAAACGATGCCCATGGCGCCACGGCCAAGCTCGCCCAAGATTTCATAACCTGGAATGCTCGCGGCGCTGCCCGCCGTCGGCAGAGGCAACGGCTCAAGCTGCAACACCGTCGCGCAGCTTGGGCAGGAAACATCCTGCACAGACACGGGATGCCCGTTCGGGCAAGTTAGTGTTTCGGTCATGGCAGTACTTCATGGACTAAATCTTCACCATGCCCTTGTCGAACTGGAAGGCGCGAGCCCGGAAGAGAAAATCGACGATGCTTCCCTCATGGGGCTGGAGCCAGTTGAGCGCGATGGTTTTGAGCGGGCCAATATTCAGCCGGTCGATGTGGGTAGCGTCGGCAAGCACCGCTGGAACTTGGCGTCCTCGGTGATCGCGGAGCAAACCAGGGTTGGCCCGATCGCTTCGAGCATCTTTTCTTGCGGGCATTTGACGACGGTGGTGAAGGGAAACATGTATTCCTTCTTCGCGATCGCCTTGTCGGGAGAATCGCACAAGATCACCGTCGGTCGCAGATAATCGCAATGCTTTTTCTTGATTAGCCGGGGCGCATAAGCGGCCGTCATGTCATAGACGCCGGCTTCTTTTAGGTCCAGCTCGATCGAGGCATTGACCCCCTCCGCTTGACCGGGAACGGTGAAGGCCGCCAGGGCCGCCTTGGGATCTTGCGGCGGCAACGGCTCCACGGGGCCCATCCTGGCCGCGATGGCCTCGGCGATCTCTTTCGTATGCCGCGATGCCCAAATTCCGGAGCAGTTGATGCAGCCGCGGCCGGAGTTGACAAGCACGCTATCCACCATGATGTCGAGGTATTTCTCCCAGTTATCGACCTGGTCGTCGCCCAACAATATCTTGCTGAAGCCGGGGCCATGCGCCTGCACGCGCGGGTTGCCCTTGTATTGCTCCACCGTGGGCGTGCCGCCAAAGATGAGACTGCGCGGGCAATGTGCCAGAACGGCCGCGCCCACGTCCCCCATGCCGGGATAGATCGCAATGGCTTGCTTGGGGACGCCGGCCTGGATAAACGCCTGGGCCATGCGGTAAGGAGTCCACGGCTCTTGCGGCCCGGGTTTAAGGACCAGGCCTATTTGCAAGGGAATAATCGGCAGCCAGAGCGTATGCACGCCCGGGGAATTGCTCGGCAGGACCATTCCCAGCACGGGCGATTGCGCCTGGTAGCTCACGGGCACGCCCCGTTCCTCGACCCCGTAACCCTTCGACAGGATATTGAGATCGAGCCCGCGCGTGAGCGCATCGAGGATCTTATCCATGCCCGACAGCACGAAATGGTTTTTCTCCATGTTGAACCGGCACATGTGTTCGGGCAAGCCGGTGGTCGCCGACTGCATGCGCACGAATTGATCGGGGGTTTGCGTCCCGTCCCCCAGGGGCAACTCGGCTTTCGTGTAAAGGTCCGCCGCCTTCTTGACCATGGTCAGGAGTTCCTTGATCGGAATCTCACGTAACGCCGCACGGGCGCGGCCAGCAAAGCGCATATCACGCTCCACCAGGCCGCCATTGGCTCGGCTCACCTCGGCGAGGACCTCGCCGGTGTCGAAATGGATGACCTTGTCCAGATCGAGGCTTTTGTAAGGTTCGCCCCAGCGTGAAACAGGAATGTGCAGCATGGTCTAGTCTTTCGTATTGAAGGTTTTCGTACTGGTCGCGTAAATTAATGTTCGCCGGCCGTGATCTCTGGCGGCTTCCAAGATTGCGTTAGTATACCCCGACCACCGTGGTCGCCGCGAAGCCATGGAAGGGCCGCACGCCGCTGACGCCGTCCCAGGGATACTTCGCGGAAGGCTTTTCGCGCTCCCCCTCGTCACGCTCCTGAAAGCGTGGAATGAATAATTCCCTGGTAAGCGTGGTCAACATGACCCGCCCCGTTTTGCCGTAATCCACCACTTTCGACGGATCATCGAAATCGACGACCTGGACGACAGCCCGCGGCTGGGGCGCGTAATAGGCGATCTTGTAGTTGTCAGCCGCGGTAGGCATCTCGGAAGCGGCCAGGCCCATGAGCGTATTGCCATAGGTCGGCGCGATGTAGATCCCGCTGCCCATCAGCTCTTCGATGGCGAAACGAATCCACTGACTGGTCATTTCCGTCCCGCCGCAGAAGATGCCGGTAATACCCTGGTCCTTTAGCGTCGTGCCCTCCTTCTCCAGTCGCCCGCACAGTGCGTCGAGGAGCTTGGGCGTCGTGAACAGGCACTTGATTTCGTGCTTGGCCGACAGGATCGTGAGCGCCTGGTCGATAACGTGATCTTGATAGGCTTTCAGGTGCTCCATCCAGCCTTTTTTGATGATCTTGACGACCCAGCGCGGATCCAGGTCGACGCAGAAGCAAATGCCGCCGCGGAACTGGCACATGTGCTCGACAGCCAGACGTAGCCGGCGCGGGCCGGACGGCCCGAGCATCATCCAGTTGGCGCCTTTGGGGAAATACTGATCCGGCAGCGTCGCGCTAAACGTCTCGTAATCGATACGGAAATCATCCACCACCACCCGGCTTTTGGGAATGCCGGTCGTGCCGCCCGTTTCGAAGACATAAATCGGCTTGTTCCAAAGTGCCCTGGGCAGCCAGCGCTTGACGGGGCCGCCACGAAGCCAGTCGTCTTCGAAGAGACCAAACTTTTGCAGGTCCGCGAAACTCTTGACCTCTTTGCGCGGGTCAAAGTCGAGTTTGATATGCGGGTTCTTACCCTCGGCGGCCTCGACCCAGAAGGGGGAGCCGGTCGCGGGATTGAAGTGCCATTCGATGGTCTCGCGTACGTGGGCGTCGAGCTGTTCCTTGGCTTGTGCGGGTGATGTGCTCATGGGGTCAACAGGTCTCCATTAAGAATTTGCCAGTTATCCTTGTTACTTTTTCTCCGCGATCGCGAACAGCTTCGAGCGCGTGGCGATATACAACACGCCGTTGGCGACTACTGGAGTGCCATAAATGGTTTCCTCCATGTCGATCTGGCGAACCACATGGTATTTTTTGCCGGCATCGAAAATGACCACGCTGCCATCCTCGGCGCCCTGGTAAATCTTGCCATCGACGTAGTAGGCAGACCCCCAAACCCCTGCCTTGAAATCGTGCTCCCAGTATTTCTGACCCGTCATGGCATCGAGACAGTGAAGATAGCCGGCATACTCGCTGATATAAACGAGCCCGTTGTGGACCGCCGCGGTACTCATTGTGGGCCCGAACACCGCGGCCCGTCCCTTGGCCGGCTTGGGCTGAATCATCCCACCGTAAGACCACACGAGGGCCGAGCCATCAGACTTGCCCGCCTTTTGCTCGAGGCTTGACGGCGATACATCGCCGCTTTTCGTGATGTCCAGGCACAAGAAATGGCTGAAACGCGTGGGTGCGGGGTGATCGGGATAGACGCCGAGCCCCACATAGAGTCTCTCGCCGGCGACTACCGGCGTGGCAATAATGTAGTTCTGCGTTTTCTTGTCGGCCCCTGCCTTTTCCTCTTTCTGCCCAGGATTGCAGCGACATTTCCAGATCACTGCGCCGGACGCCGGATCGAGGCCATAAATGACGTCATCGCCACCGGGAAAAATAATCTGTTCCTTGCCGGCCACCGTCGCCAGTACGGGGTTCGTCCATTGGCCTTCAAGGATGCGCTCGCCGGGCAAGTCGCTTTGCCAGAGAAGTTTGCCGTCATTCTTGTTGAGCGCGATAAAGCTGGGCGCCTTGGGTGCCGCCAGTTTGCCATCATCGCCCCGGCCGTTGCCGGTGATCAAAAAGAGTCGGTCCCCTTTCACCAGCGGGGAGCAGCTACCACAGTGAAACGGCACGACCTTGAGTTCTTTTCTCATGTCGTAGCGCCATGAAATCTTGCCGGTTGCTGTTTCGGCGGCGATGACCTCGCAGGCCGGCGTGACGTAATAGATGTGCTGGCCGTCGACCACCGGCGTCGATACTAGACCATGATCATCGAAGAGCGCGAAGATGTCTTCCCTGGGAATATCGTGGACGATCTGCCAGAGAAACTTACCGTCGGCCTCGTTAAATGCCATGAGGACGGCGCTGGTTTTGTTTTTGAGTTTGGGATCGCGCGGCGAGCCGTTGTTGGTGCCGACAAAGATCTTGCCGCCGGCTATCACCGGTCCGCCAAAGGCCTTCGAGCCCAGGTCCGCTGTCCATTTGACGTTCTTGCGCTTGCCCTCTTCGACACTCCAGTCGGTGGGAACGTTTTTGTCGACTAGATTCACCATGTTGCGCTGGGGCGTGCCACCATAGAGGGGCCAGGGCGCATCGTCGGCACGACAGCGGGCCGCGCCCCAAGGGCGCCTGCGCACGCGAGCAAAAGACAAATACTTTTCATAACGGTTCTCAAGCGCCAGGCGCCATTATTTCTTGCCAGCAATGGCGAACAATTTGTTCTCTGTCATCACGTAAAGTATCCCTTGGGCGGCCACGGGCGTGGCGCGCACGGCGGTTTCCATGTCGTTCTGGGCCAAAATCTTCTTTTCTTTACCATGGGCAAACACGAACACCGTGCCATCATCGGTACCGAGGTAGACTTTGCCATCGGCGTAGAACGGCGAACTCCAAATCTGCGCCTTGGTGTCGTGCGTCCAGTAGAGCTTGCCCGTCTTGGCATCGAGGCAGTGGATATAGCCGCCTAATTCCGCCGCGTAGCACAAACCATCATGTACGGCACAGGTAGACATGGTACGGCCAAAGTAATAATTGCGCCCCGTGGTCCGCGGCGCGGCGCCCCCGAAATGCCAGACCATCGCCGAGTTCGGATTGGGCTTCGTTTTAGGGGGAAAGACCTCGTAATCGGTGACGAGTTCCGGCGAGACGTCCCCTTTCTTGGTCATATCGATGCACCAGAGGTGGCCGACGCCAAACTCATGCTCGGGGTCCTGGCCGACGCCAATGTAGACCTTGCTGTCATGAATCATGGGCGTGGCGATGAAGTCGCTGCGCGTGCCTTTACCGGCCAGTTCGTATTGCGCAGTCCTTGGGATTGCAATCGAACGTCCAGATAATTTTACCTGTGTCCGGATCGAAGGAATAGATTTTGCCCTCGCCGCCGGGGAAAATAACTTGCGGCTGGCCGTTCACCACCGCGTAGGCCGGATTGGACCATTGCCCGTGCTGAATTAGCTCGCCGCGGTTAACGAGGCGTTTGAAGAAAGCTTCCTGGTCGCCCCCCTTGGGAACTTCCGTCAGGCGAATCGTGGGATCGTTATTTTGCCAGAGGACCTTACCTGTTTTCTTGTCGAGCTTGATGAAGCTGGGGGCCTTGGGCGCTGGTACGTTGATGTGTCCTTCATCGACGCCGTTGGAGGTGACGATAAAGAGATTATCGCCGACCGCCAGCGGCGAACACACGGCGAGGTTATGGGGAAAGACGCCGAGCGTCTTGATCATGTCGAGCTTCCAAATTTCCTTGCCATCCGTCTCGCCGCAGACGACTTCACAGCGATTGCTCACGTAATAAATGCGGTTCCCTTCCAGGAGGGGTGTGGAGCAAATACCCTCTTTGGGCCAATCCTGCACGCGGCCCGCCGCCAATTTCTGATAGGCGTGTTGCCAAAGAAACTTGCCGTCCCCCTGGTTAAAGGCCATCACGACGCCCATGTCGATCGGCTGGCCCTTGTCGATGTATTTGGGGTCGCGCGGCTTCATGTTATTGGTGCCGACAAAAATCTTGCCACCGGCAAACACCGGTCCGCCGTAGGCCTTGGAGCCCAGATCCACGGACCAGAGGACATCCTTGCTGCCCTCGTCGATGCTCCACTTCACCGGCAGGTTTTTGGCGGCCGTATCCACCATGTTGCGCGTCGGCGTGCCCCCGAACATGGGATGTTGGTAGCCGCTCGCCGCATCCTTGGCATCGCCACCCACGATCGCGCCGGAAAGCCCGCCGCGGCCGGCAACGAACAGAACGGCCATGAACAGGCCGCCGGTGATGCCGGCAGCCAACCAGCGTTTTAGATTCGGAAAGGACGACATTTCTTATATCCTCTGAGTTCGATTACCAGCCCGATCTTCGAGCGTTCGGAAAAAAGGGGTCAGACCCCCTCGATACCCTGCAAAGCGTTACTCTGTTCGCTTCAAGGGGTCTGACCCCTTTTTTCCGAACGCTCTTGGTGGCGTTGTTATTTTACTTCTTGTTCGGCATTACGTGAACATTGCCGTAAAAGATGTCCGTTCCCGGGCCGACATTCGGGATGCCGGTCACATAGCCGTACAGGGCGGGACTTCCCTCTTTGTTGGCACGCGGATCGGTCACCTGCAATGTCCATTCGGCGGGTTCCGGCTGGCCGCGCTGCCAGCATTTTCCTTTGACGACGGCGCTGTCTCCCATTACTTCCGTCGTGAGTTTGACGCTGTACCAAACATTGGGCTGCCATGGGTAGCTAATGGTCCGATCAATGCGCGGGAGGGCGTCCCACGAAGTAATGCGCAGCTTTTGGATGTTGCCCGCCAGCGTCAGCGTGTAACGGTTGGCGATGACTCCCATGTCCGGCAGGTCGTCTCCCACCTTGGTTCCCATGATGTCCGCCTGGATGGTGTAATCCTTCAGGTCCGGCATGCCGATGTAGCCGTTGCCTCGGGCGATCAGCGGACTCCCCTTGTCGTTTACCTTGCGGAGCACCTTGGCGCCGTCAACCGTGGCCACTAAAAACTTGCCCTGCGTATTGACCCAACCAGCAGGCACGGCGCCATCGGGCACTTTGGAGAAATCCTGGCTATAAGGTAGCTGCGGGGCCACGCGAATTCTTGCCTGCGCTGTCAGGCCTTCGGCCTTGGCCATCAGGTAGCCTTGCTGGGCAGACACCTTGGCATCCGCCGTAAGCTTGTTGCCCGCGAGTTGCCCCTTGAACGCGGGCGGCCCTTGCTTGGCGCCCTTCGGTACGGGAGGCACCGGCAGCGACCACTCGACCGGCATTTCCTTCAGAAAATTGCCATATTCGTCGAAGGCGCGTGCTTTGAAACCCGCCGTCTCGCCAGGCCGCAGCACGACATCGGCCGGCATGATTTGCAAATGGGTCGGGCCTTTGCCGATTTGCGGCGCGGGGCTTGTTATTTTAGGTTCAGGCGCTGGCTTGGCGTCCTTTTTACCAATGCAATAAATCTCGTCGCTGGTGGGGATGTACACGCGACCGTTGGTCACCGCGGCGCTGCCATTGACCTCCACATCGGCGTTGCCTTCACGTGGCACGAAATATTGCTCGTGAAGTACCTCACACTGTTTGTCGCCGGGCTTTAGAATATGAAACTTTGAATTGACCTCGCCAATATAAATCTTGCCATCCGCCAACACGGGGCTGCCGCGAGAATTACGGCCAAAGCTGAACTTCCACAGCTGTTTGCCGGTTTTCGCATCGAGGCAGAAAAGTTTGCCCATTTCGTCGGGGATATAGAGCCTCTCGGTCACCGGGTCGATGGCCGGGGACGCATAGCGTGCCTTCAGTCCGTCCTTTTTCCATACGAGCTTCGGCGTGCCGTTCTCGACCACGGCGCCATCCAAACAAATCACCCGGCCTTGAATATTGGTATCCGGGCTTTCTTCCCCCTGACCAATGTAAACATAGGTGCCGTGCACCACCGGCGAGCAGTTAATGGCTCCGGTGCCAAACGTGTAGGTCCATACCGTTTCGCCGGTGCGCAGCTTCATCGCGTATACGCCGCCGTCGGCGCCGCCGGTGATCAGCAACTTTTCCCCTTTGATGGTGGCCACGACGGGCACGGAATAAAAGGTGTCCTTGGGAGCGCCGCCCGGTTCCGACCACCACACCACCGCACCCGTGAGCTTATCCATGGCCAGGAACCGGCAGCCCCCTTTGCCCTGGTCGCCCCAGCTCGTGTTGAGCATGCCCACGATGACCAGGTCCTCGGCTACCGTGGGGCTCGTGACGCGGCCGCCGTAACCGCTGATGCGTCCATACTCCTCGGTGAGCGAGCGCTGCCACAGGATTTTGCCATCCTTGTCGAAACAGAGAAAGGTTCCCTGCGTCCCCTGGACATAGATGTTGCCGGTTTTCGGATCGCCGGCCAGATTTGTCCAACCCAGTCGGACGGTGACGATGTCGGTATGCCAGACGTTAAACTTGTATTCCCAGAGGAACTTGCCGGTGTTGGCATCCAGGCACATGACCCGTTCTTGCACCGTCTCCTTCTCACCCAGATGATTGATGATGAAGAGCCGCCCGTTCATGACCAGCGGCGTCGAGCGGCAGCCGTAGGGCAGCGCCAGATCAGATTGTTGTCGGGGACCTTGGGATCGGGCGACCACTTGTCCGGCAGGTTCGTTTCCGGCGAGACGCCGTTTTGCCACGGCCCGCGCCAGTGGTACCAGTCAGCGCCTTGGGCGCTGCCCGCCAGCAGGATGAAACAAACACCGGACAGGAATCGTCGCAACATAATCTTCCTCGCTCATTAGCTTACGTTCACGGCCTATTTTCTCTCGAATCGTTGCGCTTTCATCTCGAAGCGCGGCAGTCCGCCCGGCGCGACCACGGCCACATCGGCGCGAAACAAAAAGGCCTCCCGGATCGCCTGCGTGATGGACGTACCGAGCGCCCCATACGCCGCCGCCGCGACTGCGGGAACCGGCTCGATCAGTACCCGCACTTCCGTCATCGGGGCGCTGGTATCGACTTCAACGCGAAACTCAGCCACCTCGGCGAAGCGCCGGATAACCTCTTCGAGCGCCCCCGGATAGAAGTTATTGCCGCGTACCGCGATCATGTCATCCGTTCGCCCGAGAATCCCGCCTTCAAGCCGAGCATAGGCCAGCCCGCATGGGCACGGCCCCGTGCCCAGACGCACCAGGTCACCGGTGCGATAACGCACTACCGGGCTGCCAACTCGTCCCAGGTTGGTTACGACGAGCTCGCCCACCTCGCCCGCCGGGACGTTCGTGCCCGTGGCCGGGTCGATTACCTCGATCAGGTAGTCGCCTTCTAATATATGCAGACCGCCGGGAGCGTGTCCGCATTCAATCGACATGGGGCCGACTTCCGTCATGCCATGATGATCGAACACGCGCGCCTGCCATGCTTGCTCAAGGCGCGCACGGGTGGTGGGAATGCTGCCCCCCACCTCGCCGGCAACGATGATGGCTCGTATGGCGTAGCCAGGGGTGGCTGGCGCCAGGGAGATGCCATTGGCGTTCGCCACCTCGGCCAGGTGCAAGGCATACGTGGGAGTACACAAGAGAATGGTCGCTTGATTATCGAGCAAAAAGCGCAGCCGCGCCAGGCTGCTCATGCCCCCTAGCGCATATTTCAAGCAGCCAACGTCGTCGGCTGCCTCGAAGGCCGTCCAGAAGCCCAGGAACGGGCCAAAAGAGAAGGCGAAACACAGCCTGTCCCGAGCTGGCTCCAGTTGCACAATCTCGAAAATGCGCAGCCAGCATTGTTTCAGCCGTGTCCAGCTCGCTGGCGTGTCCAGCCACCGTAACGGCACGCCGTGGGTGCCGGACGTTTGGTGCATGCGCGTGTAGTGTTCGACCGGAAAGGTCAAATCGGTCCCGTAAGGGGGGTTGGCACGCTGGTCGAGGGCCAGCTCCGCCTTGGTGGTGAAGGGCAGGCGCCGCAAATCCTGCGCTGTCTGGATGTCCCGGCGCGCCAAACTGGCGTCGGCAAACTTCTTTTTATAAAACGCGTTGGCGGGCAGTATGGCGTCCAGCAAATCGTTGAGTTGCTGCTCTTGCCAGGCGGCAAGTTCGGCGCGGGAGAAGGGATTGCACGGCGCCATCACCGGTCATTTGCCTTTCACGTCGAAGCAAAAGATGAGATCGTGGTCGCGCAGATACAGCCTGCCGTTGGCGATGGCCGGATGGGCCCAAATGAGACTGTTCTTGCTCGTGGCCAACGTCTGGGGCAGCTTGGATTTCTCGGGGAGCTGAAAGCTGCTGATTTCCTTGAACTCCTTGGGATTGGCTTCCAACAGGCCAACTTCCCCGGAATCGCTAAGTACATAGAGCAGTCCTTCCGCCGCCGTGAGGGCGCCGCTGCGCCCCTTCAACTTTTCATTCTCGTCCCACATCTTGTCGCCGGTCTTCAGTTCCTGGCACAACCAGCCGAGATTGTCGCCAAACCCATAAACATAGTCCCCAATCAGCAGCACGCCGCCGAAGTTGTTTTTCATCACCTTCTGGTTCGGCTTCTTGTAAAGGTCCTTGGCCACGAACTTCGCGTCGATCTCGAAACAGTGGCAGCCGGCGACCGTATTGTTGGAGCTGACGTAGACCAGGTTATCCTTGACGATGGGCGTCGTCGCGATGAAGTAGCTGCTCCCCTTGAAGATCGGCGCCGACCAGAGGACCTTGCCATCCTTCGCCGCCACGCCGCTGACATACCCGCCCACTTCGTCATAACTGTGCTGGATATACTGGCGCTCCCCCTGGATGACGGCGGGCATGATGGTCGAGTAGGGTGCCTTGTTTTTTAGCTGCGTGCTTTGCCAGATCAGCTTGCCGTCCTTCTTGTCGAGCGCGACCAGGGTGCCCTTTTCTCCGCCCGGCGTGCAAATCAACTGGGGACCATCCACCAGCGGCGATTCGCTATAACCCCAGTCCGTCATCATGACGCCGCCAAAATCTTTCGGCAAATTCTTGCGCCACAATTCTTTCCCCTTGGCCGTCCGATCATAACAGACCAGGTCCCCCTGGCTGCCCAGCACATACAGATGTTTGCCATCCACGGTAGGGGTGCTGCGCGGTCCGTGTCCATGATCGGTCTCGGCCTTGTAGATAGGGCCAATGACGCTGGTCCACAGCTCCTTGCCTGCCTGGACATCGAGGGCGATGACCACCTCATCGTTGTCGCGCGTGCCCAGCGTGTAATAGGTAGCGCCCACGACCGCACACGAGGAATGGCCCGCGCCGGCATTCTTGTAGGTCCAGAGCAGCTTGGGGCCGTCCTTGGGCCAGGCTTTTAAAAGGCCCGTTTCCTTCGAGACGCCCGTATGGTCCGGTCCACGCCACTGCGGCCAGTCACCCGCCCTGACGCCGGACGCGACGAAAGCACATAAAGCAAGGGCCAGGAGTCGGCAAGTCATGAGCGCCTCAGAATATTGCCAGCGATGAGTGAACCATTAGTATAGAAATGTTACCACCGCCCACCACTAAACAATCGCCACCCATGCACCTGTAGGGCGGTTAATGCGGAAATCTTCATTACTACCTTATGCAGACTCCCTACTTATGCGGCGTTTTTATCGTGCCAGCCTGCGATTCATTGAGAACCTTGACGGTCGTTGTCTGCTTTTCCTTTACTTGGAAGGCAATAAAACGACCTCAATTCATTTTGGAGGTCATCGTGGAAAGCTTGCAACGGCGGGAGTTTTTGAAGAGCTCGGCGCGATTGCGGGGGCCGTCTATTTGGTTGATGCAGCCGAGACGAACGGTTTCGGTGGAAATAAGAATCTCGCCGTAACCATTCGCGTTCAGGCCGACAAACCTCGGAGTGCTCTGCGGCCCATATGGCGTTTCTTCGGTGCCGATGAGCCGAACTATGCCTACATGAAGGACGGCGAAAAGCTTCTGGGAGAGTTGGGCGAGTTGCGCCGGGGCTCGGTTTACTTTCGCACGCACAATCTGCTCACCTCCGGCGACGGCACACCTGCACTCAAATGGGGTTCCACCGGAGCCTACAGCGAGGACAAACGCGGCAACCCGGTTTATAACTGGCAAATTGTGGATCGCATCTTCGACACCTATTTGAAACGTGGGGTGAAGCCTTATGCACAAATCGGCTTCATGCCGCGGGAGCTATCGTTGAAGCCGGAACCGTACCAGCACCGCTGGACGCCCGGCGGCGCCAATAGCATCTTCACCGGCTGGACCTACCCGCCGCGGGACTACAAGAAGTGGGCGGAACTGGTCTTCCAGTGGACAAGCCATTGCGTCCAAAGATATGGTCGGGCCGAGGTCGAAACTTGGTACTGGCAAGTCTGGAACGAGCCCAATATCGGCTACTGGCGTGGAACGCCGCAGGAGTTCCGTCGGCTGCACGACACTGCCATCGACGCGGTACGCCGGGCATGCCTACCGCTCGCGTGGGCGGGCCCGACACGGCGCCCACGCCTCGTGTGGGCACACCGGACACGGCCGGCAGCGCACGTTACCTCCGCGAGTTTCTCGAACACTGCGTCCGCGGCACCAACTACGCGACCGGCCAGCGGGGCACGCCGCTGGATTTTGTCTCGTTTCATGCCAAGGGCGCGCCGCAATTCGTAGACGGTCACGTACGCATGGGCATCGCCAACCAGCTCCGCGATGTCGACGAACACTTCGCCGTCATCGCTTCTTTTCCCGAGCTAAAAAGCAAGCCTATTGTGATCGGCGAGTCCGATCCGGATGGCTGCGCCGCATGTTCGGCCGCGGTGTATCCGCGGAACGGCTATCGCAACGGCACCCTCTACGCTAGCTATACGGCCGCGAGCTTCGCGCAAGCACGATCTGGCGGACAAGCACGGCGTCAACCTCGAAGGCGCCTTGACCTGGGCCTTCGAGTTCGAGGACCACCCCTATTTCGCCGGATTCCGCTCCCTGGCGACCCGTGGTGTGGACAAACCTGTCCTGAATGTCTTCCGCATGTTCGCCAAGATGAGCGGACAACGGTTGCCGGCCGACAGCAATGCCTCGGTGCCGCTCGAAACGATGCTCAAGAGCGGCGTACGCGAGCGTCCCGATGTCGCCGCGCTCGCCAGTCTCGATAAGAACAAGCTGTGCGTCATGGTGTGGCATTATCACGACGACCAAGTCCCCGGTCCGTCGGCTGACGTGGACCTAGCCCTATCCGGTTTGCCGATCCCGGCCGGCCGGGCGCGGCTGCAGCACTTCCGCATCGACGACGAGCACAGCAACGCTTACACGGTCTGGCAAAAGATGGGCTCCCCCCAGAAGCCGTCGCCGGAACAATACCGCAGCCTGGAGCAAGCCGGTCAACTGGCCGCGCTGCCCGAGCCGCACGCCGTCGATGTAGAGAACCGCCGCGCCAGCCTGCGCTTCTCATTGCCAAGGCAAGCTGTCTCGCTGGTGGTGATCGAGTGGTGAAATTCGCAGCCGCATAAACGAGATGTGGCGTCGAGCGTAATTCAGCGCCATCGGGCATCTTGATACCTGTAGGGTGGCGTCGAGCGTACTCGCGCTGACCCACCGAAATGCACACAACAACGTTCGCAATTCAGGGAACGGCGGTTGGGCGGTTAATTCAGCGCCATCGGGTATTTCGGTGGGTCAGCGCGAGTACGCTCGACGCCACCCTACGGGGCCGTTATATGCTTCACCTTTTCCGGCGCGATGGTTATGATTTCATTCCCTTGCTCCAGGACAATCTGTTCCCAGGAAATAGCCAGGAGCCGGCCCTCTTTGGTGCTGTCGGCCAGTTCGACCGTCACATTCTTGCCCGTCAGCTCAAGCCGGGCTTGCCATTGCCCGTCCAGCTCGTGCCAGTCTCCGGCCACCAGGCGGCCATAGCCCTCATCCAGACGGTCTATCAAACTCTCCGCCACACCCCGCGTGTCCAGGTCCTTGCCAGCTAACGATGCCAGCGAAGCTCCCAGCGGTAAGCCGGCCTTCGCGAAAAAATCCGCTGCTTGACCCACGTTAAGTCCAATGCCCACGGCACACGCCAGCGGCGTTTCAACAAGGCCGCTATTGCGCTGTTCGATGAGTATGCCGCACACCTTGCGACCACTGACATAGACGTCATTGGGCCATTTCACCTTCGCGTCCAGGCCGGCGACCGCCGCTATTGTTTCACAGACAGAAACGGTCGCCCAGGCGGTCAGCAGAGCAGGGCGGCGCAAATCGGCAGGAGGAAAAAGCAATACTGACATGAGGACACTGCTGCCGGGCGGCGCTGTCCAGGTCCGGCCATACTGCCCGCGGCCGGCCGTTTGCTCCCGAGCCAAGAGGATCAGGCCATCATTGGCAATGTCGCCGGCCAGGCTGAGTGCCAGGGTATTCGTACTTTCCAGGCAGGGAAAGGACCACACGCGCCGCCCCAGGCGGCGCGTGGCGTGTTCGTACTTGTCATGGGCGGGCAGCAGAGTCATGTGATCTTTATTTTGTGCCGTAGTCCAGGGCAATATCCAGCGCCGGCGCCGAATGCGTGAGTGCCCCGATACTGATGCGATCCACCCCCGTCTCGGCAATGGCGCGCACAGAACGCAAATCGACCCGTCCGGATGCTTCCAGCAAGATAGCTGGCGCCTTGGCGTTGCGAACGGCTACTGCCTTGCGCAACAGCGCGGGATCCATATTATCCAGCAGGACCATCGTCGGGTTCAATGCCAGGGCTCGATCGAGTTGCGCCAGGCTCTCGACCTCGATTTCCACCCAGGCAGCACCAGGCGAACCGGCGTGCTGCTGCGCCATTTGCAGGGCGCCGGGAGGGCGTCGATTCCTCCTGGCAAGGCAGCCAGGTGGTTGTCCTTGATGAGAATGCCGTCGTGCAGGCCAAACCGATGATTCGCCCCGCCCCCCTGACGGACGGCATACTTGGCCAGCAGGCGCCAGCCAGGAATGGTTTTGCGCGTATCCAAAATCCGGCACGGCAACCCGGCCACCGCATCGACATAGCGCCGCGTCAACGTGGCAATGCCGCTCAAATGTTGCAAGAAATTAAGCGCCATCCGCTCGGCCGCCAGGATGGACCGCATCGGCCCAGACATCGTGGCGATGGCGTCGCCCGCGCCGATGCGCTCGCCATCCTCTCGTAGTTGCTGAAACTTCAGAAGCCTGTCCACGGCGGCGGCCACCAGCGCCGCGGCCGGCAAACCAGCCAACACACCCTGCGCTCGAGCGACAAACGTGGTGCTCGCTTCCAGGTCCGCCGGTATGACGGCCTGGCTGGTAATATCACCCGCGCTGCCGAGATCTTCCGCCAGCGCCAGGGTGATCAACTCGCGGCAAGCAGCGTCTTCCTTCCCAGAGAAAAAACGCCGCGGATCAGTTGAAGTGTGCAGAAACGGCTCCTTTTTTTGCGACCGCCAATGACAATAATATATCGCGAACGTGGCGCGAGCATCAGTGGGGAAAGGAGGGCCCGAGGTGCTTTTGTTTAGCAAACAGAGCAAGCGGACGCATTCGAGGTTAACTCCGCGTTCCAGGACACGCGCTGGCTTTTATTTCTGGCCCAGGACCTGGCGAACCTTGCGCGCCAGCGATTGGGGAGAATACGGCTTCTGAAGGAAGGCGACCTCCGCCTCCAGGATGCCATGCCTCACCACCGAGTCGTCCGTGTAACCGCTGGTGAAAAGGACTTTTAGGTTCGGATATTGCGCTTTCAGCGCCAGGGCCAGGTCGCCGCCGCCCATACCGGGCATCACCACGTCCGTCACCAGCAGGTCGATGGTCCCCGAATGGGTACCGATCAGGGCCAAGGCCTTGTTGCCGTCGTCGGCCACGAGCACCTGGTAACCCTGCGTTTGCAATGCCAGCAGAGCGAGTCCGCGCACACCCTCGTTGTCCTCAACCAGTAAGATCGCTTCATCTCCGCGCGTGTCCATGCTCACGTCAATTGCCCGGGCGGCGTCGGCCTTATTTTCGATGGCGGGGAAATACAGTTTGAATGTCGTTCCCAGATCGACTTCGCTATAGACTTCGATGTAGCCGCCGCTTTGTTTGACGATCCCATGCACCACGGCGAGCCCCAGACCGGTGCCCTTGCCCACCCCCTTGGTCGTGAAAAATGGTTCAAAAATGTGGGCCTTGATGGCCGGTGTCATGCCGCAGCCCGAATCACTCACGGCCAGCAGAACGTAATTGCCCGTCCGACTGGCATGCGCCTGTGCGTAATGATCGTCAAGGTTCACGTTCCGGGTTTCGACGGTGAGTTTTCCGCCCCTGGGCATGGCGTCTCGGGCGTTGACGGACAGGTTCATCAAAACTTGATCGAGGAGTCCCGGATCGATCTTGATCCGACTGATTCCTGGGCCGAGCAGGGTGGTCAACAAAATGTCATCGCCAATAAGACGGCGTAGCATCTTTTCCGTCTCGGCGACCACGTCGTTGAGGTTCAGCACCTTCGGCTCGTGCATGGTCTTGCGGCTGAACGCCAGCAATTGCCGGGTGAGCGAGGCGGCACGTTGCCCGGCGTCGCTGATGGCTTTGATGAATTCCCGCAGGGGGTCGTCCGGGCGCAGGCGGCCAAGCAGGATTTCGCTGTAGCCTGAGATGATGGTCAGCAAATTATTGAAGTCGTGCGCCACACCGCCGGCCAGCTGGCCCACCGCTTCCATCTTTTGCGATTGCTGAAACGCTTGCTCCAGGTTGCGGCGTTCGGTCACGTCGACCAGCACGCCGACAAAGTTGGCCAGCCTGTGGTCCTCGTCGCGCACGGGCGTCACGAAGAGCGCGTTCCAGAACTTGGTGCCATCCTTCCGGTAGTTGACAAGCTCCACCGAACACTCCCGTTCCTCCCGAATCGCCTCACGCAGCGCGGCCCTGGCCTCAGGGTTCGTCTCCGCGCCCTGGAGCAAACGGCAGTTTTTGCCCAGAACTTCCTCGGACCCATACCCCGTCATCCGCTCAAAGCCATGGCTGGCGTAAATAATCGGGTTGTCGGGTTGGTTCGGATCGGTTATCAAAATCCCTTGGGACACCGCTTGCATGGCGCGGTCCCGAAGCCGTAGCGATACTTCCGCTCGCCTGCGTTCGGTCAAGTCTCTGACGACTTTGACGAACCCGCGCAAACTACCGTTGGCGTTGTACAGGGCGCTGATGGTCCCATTGGCCCAAAAGCGAGAGCCATCCTTGCGAACACGCCAGCCCTCTTCCGATGACTTCCCGGTCGCGGCCGCCTCATCAAGTCCGCGCTGGTGCACTCCCCTGGCCACGTCATCGGGCCCAAAGAGCTGGCTTCGGTCCTTGCCGATGATCTCTTCGGTCGCATAACCATAGATGCGGCGGGCGCCATGGTTCCAGGTCGCGATTCTGCCGGCGGGGTCCATGGTGCAGATGGCGTAATCCTTGATCGCGTCAATCATCAAGCGGAACCCTTCCTCACTGGTTCGCAGCGCCTCCTCCGCTCGCGTGCGCTCCGTGACGTCGCGGATAAAACCTATGAATACCGGCTGGCCTGGCCCCGGAATGTGCGCAATGGCTAGCTCAATGGGGAACTCGCCGCCATCGGCTCGCTGCGCGGACAGCTCCAGCCGCTTACCCAGCGCGGGGCCTTCGCCCGTGGCAAGGTAATGCGCGAGCCCTCGGCGATGTCGTTCTCGGAGGGGCGGCGACATGACCAATTCAGCCATGTCCTGGCCGATAATATCGGCACGTTGGTAGCCAAACATCGTTACGGCCGCTGGGTTGAATTCGAGCACCTTGCCCTGGTGGTCCATGGTGATGATGGCATCGACGGACACGTCAAGGACGGCCGCCTTGCGCGCCTCGGCCTGACGCCCGGCCTCCTCGGTCTGTTGACGTCTGGCGATTTCGGCTTCTAGGCCCGCGTACGCATTTTTGAGCTCGGCGGTCTTTTCCCGCACCTGCGTTTTCGACACTTCGTGGGCGAGGCGCAATTGTTCCTCGGCGATTTTCTGCTCGGTCATATCGCGGACGATTTTGGAGTAGCCGATTGGACTGCTTCTGCCGTCATGTGTCGGTGTCACGATACCCAGCGCCCAGAACATCCCTCCATCCTTGCGGAGGTGCCAGCGCTCATCAATGGCCCTGCCTGTTGCCGTCGCCGTCTGGAGTTCCCGCTCGGGAACGCCGGCCTGGACGTCCTTGGGCGTGAAGATCAACGAGAACGGCTGGCCAACAAATTCCGCCTCGGAATAACCAAAGATGCGATTGGCTTCCACATTGCTGGTGCTGATGCGCCCGTCCAGGTCCATGGTGATGATCGCGTGGACCTTGATGTTCTTCACGAGGGAGGTAAAGCGGGTTTCAATCTCACCCCGCTCCGCATCCGCCAGTCTTTGCGCAGTGATGTCCTCGATGGCCAGCAGAATCAGGTCGTGTTGCCCGTCCCCCTGGCGAAAGCGGCGCCCATTCAGCAACATCACCTTCCGCCCCACGCCGACCGAAATCATGTTCGACTTCGAAGCCGTCAAAAGACGTGTCGCGCGGCAAAACTTCTTCCAGCAGCATGCGCAGCTTGGGAATGTCCCAGTAGTGGTCGCCAAGATCGTAAACCAGTCGGCCTTCCGTTTCTGCCGGCGACACCTGAAAGGTTTGATAAAAAGAGCGATTGGCGGTCCTTACCCGTAAGTCGGCGCCGAGAACCAGGAGCGGCTCGCGCACCGTATCGACCATCCCGTGGGTATAGGCCAGGGCATCCTTGAGCGTGTCGTCGCCGAGCTTGATCGCGGTACAGTCCCGCATGATCTTGGCGAAGCCCCGTAACTTATGACCTTCATCCCACAGTGGAGTTATGGTGCCCGCCGACCAGAAACGGCTGCCATCCTTGCGAACATGCCAGCGGGCATCCTCCTCTCGGCCGGTCTTCAGCGCCACGGCCAGCTCCCGTACCGGCACCTGCGCTTCGATGTCCTCCTGGGTGAAGAAAAGGGCAGCCGGCCGGCTTATGATTTCGTCCTCGCCATATCCCAGCAGTCGCTGCGCCCCCGGGTTCCAGCTCTGCACGTGGCCGGTCGCATCCATGAGGAAGATGGCGTAATCCTTGACATTTTCGACCAGCAGGCGAAATAGCTCACCCTGCGTCGCTTGCTGAGGTGTGGGCAAATTCTCAATCATTCGGCACCGCTTCCCCAAGGAAAGATGGGCGCTTTGTCATCAATCACTTTAACGGTCAACTTCTGAAAATTCCTCTTGAAATTACGAAACTAACTTGGCGTGCGGAGATGGATAACGAAGTCATGACAAAGCTCCTGGCTGTCCCACGGGCGCTTCCTGCGCCTGGTCAAGCAGGTCGCGCACCTTCCGTTGCAAGGCGTCCATGGAGAAGGGCTTTTTCAGGAAGGCGACTTCGGCTTGCAAGACGCCGCGGCGGACCACGTCATCGTCGGTGTGGCCAGAGACGAACAGAACCCGCATTTCCGGATGCAGCAGGGTCAATCGTTTCAGCGAGCTCACGCCCGCCGATCTGGGGCATCACCACGTCCGACACGAGGAGATGAATAGGCCCCGGGTAGCGCTCACAGACGCCAATGGCTTCGGCGCCGTTGGCGGCCTCCAGTAAGCCATAGCCATTACCTTCTAAGGCGGTACGCATGACCCCGCGAACCGCGTTCTCATCCTCGACCAGGAGAATCGTCTCGTTTCCGGTCACAGGCGGTGCCGCCGCCGGCTCGATTGGTGTGGCCACACCAACTTCCTCGACCCAGGGCAAATAGATCCTGAAGGTCGTGCCCTGCTCCATCTCGCTGTGGACAGCAATGTGACCGCCGCTCTGCTTGACGATGCCGAATACGGTTGCCAGACCCAGTCCGGTTCCCTTGCCGACTTCCTTGGTCGTGAAGAAAGGCTCAAAGATGTGGCGTTTGACCTCCTCGGTCATGCCGCAGCCCGTGTCGCTGACGGCCAATAAAACGTAGTCCCCGGCTTTGACGCCGGCGTGCGCCCGGCAGTAGTCATGATCGAGCTCCACGTTGGCGGTCTCCATGGTGACCTCGCCCCCCTTGGGCATGGCGTCACGCGCATTTAAGACCAAATTCATGATGACCTGTTCAACCTGTCCCACGTCGACTTTTATTCGGTGCAGATCGGGACATAGAACCGTCGTCAAGGTGACATCCTCGCCAATCAGACGAGCCAGCATCTTTTTCGTGCTGGCGACGACCTCGTTAAGGTTCAGAACCTCAGGCTGAACCACCTGCTTGCGGCTAAAAGCCAGGAGCTGTCGGGTCAATAAGGCTGCCCGCGCGCCGGCCTTGTGGATCTCCTGAACCAGGCCGCGGTGGCGATCCTGGGGAGGTAGCGAGCGAAGAATCAACTCGCTGTAACCCGAAATGATCGTTAGTAAATTGTTGAAATCGTGGGCCACACCGCCGGCCAATTGCCCGAAGGCCTCCATCTTTTGCGCCTGCCGCAGTTGCTGCTCGTGTAGTTTGCGATCCGTAACATCGTGCCCCACCGCCACGGCTCCGAGCTGTTTGCCCTCGGCGTCCACGATGGGCTGTCCGGTGACCAGGACGGTGCGCGGCGGGCCTTCCGGCAAGCGCATGACGATCTCCACGTCGTGGAGCCGCTCCCCATTCAAGGCACGATAAAGCGGAATCTCCTCCTTCGCCGCGAGTGTTTTGCCATCGGCGTGATAAAGCTGGTGTCCGGCCGGCAAATCGACACACGTCACCGGTTGTTCCGCCGTACCATAGTATTCACGGGCAACACGGTTAACAAAAGCCGGTGCTCCCGCGCATCGCAGGCGACAATCAGGTCCTGAGAGCTCTCCAGCACGGCTTTCAGGAATTCCCGCTCTTTCGCCAGCGCGGTCTCGGACCGCTTCTTGTCGATGAATTGCCCCGCCTGATTGCCCAGGGCGGTCATCATCGCCAAGATTTCCTCGTCCGGTTGGTCAAGGTCCTGGCCAAAAAACGCCATGACACCCGCTACTTCAAGGCCACGCAAGATAGGCAACGCAACGGCACCGAACAACGCCCCTTGAGCTTCACTTTGAAAGGGAATGAAGTTCTCATCCCGCGAGATGTCTGGCACCCAGGCCGGCACACCCGTAGCCCACACCCGTCCCGGCAGGCCAATGGCGCACCCGAACGAGCTCCCCTGACAGGCACGATGCAGCAAGTTCACGCAGTTGGCCGCCATCCTGACAGCAGTATTAGCCGGCTCGGGACGCCAGAAATGATCGAGCACCAGATTGCCAGCCTGCGCTTCCACCGCCCAAAAGGCCCCGCAGCTGAATGCCAGGCTTTGGCAGACGCTTGCGAGTATCGTGGGGACCGCCATCTCCCAGTTCGGGGTCTCGGCCAGCGCCCTGGTAATGGCGTGTTGAGCGTCGAGACGGCGCCGCGTTAGCCGCGCCTTGTCGCGCAGGCGCTTCTTTGCGAGCGCGTTCGTGACTGCCGGACCGAGCCTCGCGAGACGATCTTTGATGACGTAATCGGTAGCGCCACGCTGCATAACCTGCACGGCGCACTCCTCGCCGATGGTTCCAGCGACGATGATAAACGGGATATCCAGGTTGCGGGCCTGCATGATTTCCAGCGCACGCAACGAATCGAAACGCGGCATGGAGAAATCGGCAAGTATGATCTCCGGGGCCGGTTCCAGGTGGTCTCGATAATCCTGCTCCGTGTCCACACGGGTGAACTTGGGCTCGAAGCCGGCCCTTTGCAGCGTGTGCAACACCAATTCGGCATCAGAGGGATTGTCCTCAAGGTGCAGCAGGCGAAGCGGTAGGGCCATGTTGAGCGACTCTATCGGGTAAACCAAGCCGCAGGAGTGTCGTTCAGTCGACAAACCAGCCCGCTCGGGGATTGACCAGCGAGACAAGTCTTTAGACCCGCACGCCGGCGCATGGGTAGCTCGAATTGCGTGTTGTTCTTTTATGGGAAACAGTAGCATGGAAATCTATGACCCAAACAGGTCAAAGTGAAACACAGAATTATTGCCAGCCTATGAACATTAGTTATGTAACAGGAAAAGTATGTGCCAAATTGACGTAACGGCGTCGCGACCTTTCCCCCGTCGGGACGCGACTGGGGACGCAAACGATTCCTAAGCTAACGATGGCGGCGATCTAAAGAATACGGAAATGAAAGTTAAGTACATTTTCACAGAAAAAGCCCTTGCTTGATGGCACCGATTGGGCTAAGGTGAAATACCAATCGCCCGCGCATCGCCATCGCAAGCTGGACCCTACCGGTAGTCACCAATGGCGGGCCTCATTCTTATCAACCTATCGTCGCAGCCACCCAATTCCATTACTCATTTGCGCAGGCACCTACTTGCTCGGCCGGTCCGCGCAATGCCACCTGGTGATCAATGACGCCAGTGTGTCCCGGCGCCATGCGGAAATTACGGTGCTGGGTGGGAGCGCTAAATTTCAAGATTTAGATAGCCGCAATGGAACGTTCGTCGATGACGTGCGCCTGTCAACGGGCACCCTTGCCCATGGTCAGTTATTTCGCCTGGGAAATGTGACCTTCAAGGTCATGTTCGAAATGGAGGAGGCCAAGGAAGCAGGTTCCGAAGAGGAGACCTACGTCAGCGACGAGGCGATTGAATCTCTCGGCGTCGGTCAGGCGGAACTCACCGGCGCTCAAAGGCGCGTGTTCAATCTCCTGTTGCTCGGCCTGGACGACCATCAGATCGCGGAAAAGCTCTTCGTCAGCCCGCATACGGTCCATAATCACCTGCGGGCAATTTACCATACCTTCAAGGTGCACTCGCGTGCGGAGTTATTGGCCAAGGTCCTTGGCAGAAACCGTGATTTCGAAAGACCACACTCCTGAACGCTCAAAACGTTGGCGCCTTACTATCATTCCCGTGGGTCAATCGTGATTTGCCGTAAAAATCTCCTCGAATTGTCCGCTGCATTGTTGAAAAGCCTTGAGGAGCGCGGGGTCGAACTGGGTCCCGGCCGCACTGCTCATGAGCTGCAGGGCGGCACTGTGCGATAACGAGGGCTTGTAACTGCGCCGCGAACGCAGCGCGTCATAAACGTCGCACAGGCTAACGAGCCGGGCCGCCAGCGGAATGTCCGCGCCGGCCAGGCCGTCGGGATAGCCCGTGCCGTCATAGCGCTCATGGTGGTGTCTGGCAATCTCGATGGCCATGCGCAAAAAAGCGGTAGCCGACGGATGTTTCTCGACCATCTTTTGCAGCATTTCCGCCCCGACAGCGGGATGCGACTGCATGATCAAGCGTTCCTCGGCATCGAGCTTGGTCGGCTTCATCAGAATGTGGTCGGGCAATCCTATCTTGCCGATGTCGTGCAGGGGCGCGCAACAGGACGCGAGATCGACGAAGTTTTCGTCAATTTGATCCGCGAAGGCGGAGCAGCGGCCCGCTTCCTCGCCCAGGGCGCGAACGTATTTTTGCAAACGATTCAAGC
This sequence comes from uncultured Planctomycetota bacterium, assembly GCA_963848825.1. GTDB lineage: Bacteria > Planctomycetota > Planctomycetia > Gemmatales > Gemmataceae > CAVVSQ01. The sequence goes on from CAWKFA010000015.1 coordinate 259,438, forward strand.
GAAACCCGGTTTCATTGGCACGGTGCTGCACCAGGTTGGCCAGGGCCAGGACCAGAGCATTGCGTGCCTCCGCCAGGTCGGAATTCCGGTTCGTCAGGTTCTTTTCCAACTCATGATTGATGGCCAGCAGTTGATGCCTTAAGAGCTCGGTGCTATCCTGCGCATCTTTGAGTCTGAGGGCGGCCTTGACACGCGATTGCAACTGGGCCACGCTGAATGGCTTGGTAAGAAAATCGTCCGCCCCGTTTTGCAGCAATTGCGCCATCGTGTCCGTATTCGCATGGCCGGAGCTCATGATGATTTTCAAATTCGGGCTAGGGGGGTTGGCCCGCAACTCACGGCACACCTCCGGTCCGCCAACCTCGTCCATGTTAATGTCGAGGAGCAACAGGTCGTATTTCTTGGCCCTCACCAGCGCGAGCGCCTCTTTACCGCCCCGCGCCTCGTCGCAGGTCATGCCCTCCGCCTGCAAGACGAGCTTGCAGTAGGAGCGAATACTCGCCTCATCATCCACCAGCAGCACCTGATAGGTTCGCGCGGGCCCCGCCCAAAGGGTCTTGCCCGACCGGGCAAATTCGCTTTCCTGGCCAGGGGAAGCATCGCGCCGCATCATGTGCTCCCCCATTTCCGTCGTGAGGAAAGGCAGCAAGGCGCGCATCGCCGCCTGGGGAGTCAAGTAGCGGTCGCTGGGGTTTAAGGCCATCAGGTTCTGGATCACTTTTTCAAGCTCGGGAGAGATTTCTGGCCGTTTCTCCCGGATATTGGGGGGCGGCTGACGGATCCTGTTTACCATCTCCTCCAGAAGGGTGCCCTTGGAAGGGAATGGCGTGGTTCCGGTGAGACACCAGTAAAGCACCCCGCCGAGGCCGTACAGATCGGCCCGGATGTCCACGGTATGCGCATCCTCGACCTGTTCCGGGGCCATGTAGTCCAGTGTTCCCAAAATAGCGCCCTGCTCGGTCAGCCCGCTCGAAAACCTTCGCGCCAAACCGAAATCTAGCAGTTTGGCTTGCCCTTCCGGGGTTACCTGAATGTTCGACGGCTTGATGTCCCGGTGGACCAAATGATTCTTGTTGGCTTCTCCCAGGGCCGACGCGATTTGGTGCATGAGATCGCATGCCTCGGCCGGGGCTAACGGGCCCCGTGTACGGACATAATCTTCGAGGTCCTGTCCCGGTACGTATTCCATGACGAAGAAATGCAGGCTTTTGCCGTCGGCGCTGGTCAGTTCGCCGGCGTCAATGGCGCTGACGATGTTGGGATGTTGAAGCTGGGCGATGGCCCGTATCTCCGTCATGAAGCGATTCAAGAGGCGCGCGTCCTGGTCGAGGCCCATCGACAATACCTTGATGGCCACCTGTTTGCGCATCTTGATATGCTCGGCCCGAAAGACGACACCCATGCCGCCGGCACCCAGGCGGTCAAGTACCCGATAGTTGCCCAGAATAAGTCCGAAAAAAGTGCCCGCGCCAATACGGCCCGCCTGATAAACCGTGAGCAGCTCCAAATCGACCAGGGCGGCCAAAAGGTCCTCGGTTTTAGTAATGGCGGCCAGACCCTGGCGTTGCGCGGGACAGATCTTTTCGAGGTCCTCTCCGAGGACCAGGGAAGATGACACCAGGTCGTCGAGAAGAATATGATCTTGAGAGAGAGAAGATCGCGCACTCTTATTTGGGCCCGCATTGAGCCGCTGGAGATCGTTCATGGCTGTTGTCCCGAAATAGAGAAATTACCCAATTTAATGGGGATGTCGGACTTGAGCAGCTGCGGCTCTATCTCTTTCTTGAAACAGTCGGGGCAAATGCCGTGGCTGAAACGCACGTCGGCATTGGCGGCGACGTAATTCTCCACGCATTGCCAATAGTTCTTGTCGTCGCGAATATTTTTGCAATAACTGCAGATCGGCAACAGGCCGCTCAACTGCTTTACCTGGGCCAGCGCGATTTCCAGCTCCCGCACCTGCTTCCGCAGGTTCTGCTGCAACTGCACAATGCGCACGCCCGTTTGCAAACGGGCAAATAGTTCCTGGCGGTCAAAGGGTTTGGTGACGTAATCGTCGGCCCCCGCCTGCAGGCCCTTGATGATGTCCGTCTTCTCGCTATTGGCGGTTAGCAAAATAACATAAGTCGAGCTATTCTCGGCCCGTAACCGCCGGCATAACTCCAGGCCGTCGCAGCCTGGCATCATCCAGTCAAGTATTGCCAGGGACGGCGCGTCCGGGGACTGTAGCATGCTCCAGGCGGTGGCGCCATCGCTGACAACCAGGGGTTCGTAGCCCCATTTTGTCAGGGCCTTTTCGACGAGCAGGCGATAACCCGCGTCGTCATCCGCCAACAGAATGCGCATGTTCTCGTTTCCTTGTTGCAGTGGCCCGCTCACGTCCTGGGAAGATGCGAAGGGGAAAGTGGGAGATGCGGTAATTAGGTGTTTTCTGATAACCGCCAACTAACCTTAGGTCATAAAAAAACGATAATAGCGCCGCGTGCCTAAAAATCTCCATGATTGCCAGGCAAATAGTTTTGCCCTTCTCAATTCGTTCCTGGCGGCCTGAACAGGTTTTAGGATAAATCTTCGACACGCCTTAAATTTTTGACCTATGTTATCGGGCCAAAGGCCGTTGGAGCGTTCGGAAAAAAGGGGTCTGATCCCTTTTTTTCGAACGCTCTTAGGTGAAACTCCGCCTACCGCCTATCAGCGCCGTGGCAGCGAAAATCCCCACGAATTGGGCCAATTATGACCATGTTGCCGTGCAGGGTTCGCGCACTCCTGATCCTTCTCACTTTCAGCGGGCCTTTGACGGCCAGCGCGGTGCTGACGACATTGTTTTGGGCATGTCCGCGGCCTTTACCGGGCCCAGCAAAAGCCTGGGCATCGAGCTTTATCGCGGCTCCATGGCCTATTTCGAGCATGTCAACAGCCTGGGCGGCGTCCATGGCCGTAAGATCGCCATCAAGGCGTACGATGATGGTTACAACCCCGGACCGGCGATCGAAAACACCCGACGCCTCATCGACACCGATAAGGTATTTCTGCTCTTCAATTACGTGGGCACGCCCACGACGACGCGCTGCCTGCCGCTCCTGAAGCGGCATCGCGACGACTCCTTCTTTCTTTTTTTCCCCTTCAGCGGCGCCGAACCTCAGCGCCAACCTCCTTATGACGAATTCGTTTTCAATCTGCGCGCCTCCTATTACCAGGAGACGGGCGGCCTGGTGGATCAATTCGTCGAGATCGGCAGAAAGAAGGTGGCCGTTTTCTACCAGATCGACGCCTATGGGCGCAATGGCTGGGCGGGAGTGCGTGCCGCCCTGGCCCGGCATGGCCTGAAAATGACGGAAGAAGCCACCTACCGGCGCGGCGCTCTATATTCCGAAAGCATGAAGGAGCAGGTGGACATCCTGCCGCACCTCGGAGGCGGATGCGGTCATATCCATAGGTTCCTATGCCGCCTGCGCCGCTTTCATACGCGCCGCGCGCGATGCCGGCTGGGAAGTGCCCATCGCCAATGTTTCCTTTGTCGGCAGCGAGAACATGCTCGATTTACTTCAGGAAACCGGCAAAACCAACGGCACCGACTATACACGGAACCTCATCAACTCCCAGGTCGTGCCCAGTTACCATGACGAAAGCATCCCCGCCGTGAACGAGTTTCGCCGGTTGCTCAAACAATTTGAGCCGGTGCCGCCGCGCGCCCTGTTGAGCGAGGATTACCTGCCGCGGCCGCCATGCTTCGTGAGCCTGGAAGGCTTCCTCAATGCCAAGCTCCTGGTGACGATCTTGACCAAAATGGAATTTCCCCTCGAACGCTTGGGCATCAAGTACGCGGCGGAATCGATGGAAGACCTCCACCTGGGCACGGGCGAGCCGGTCTACTTTAGGGCCGACCGCCACCAGGCCATGGACAGAATTTATTACACGGTCGTCGAAGAGGGCCGCTTTGTGCCTTTGAACGACTGGAAAAGGTGGTCCAAATGAGGCCCTACGGACTGTTGACCAAGACCCTGGTTATGATGCTGGGCCTATTCGGCGTGACCGCTCTCGTGCTCTCCGGGTTTCTCAGTTGGAGCAGCGACGAGACATTGACCGCGCAATTCCAGAGAAACGGCAAGGACATCGCCGAAAGCATCGCCAGCATAAGTCCGGACATCCTCCTCAACCGCGACCCCGCGACCATGCAAGCGATGATCGACGAACGGCGCGAGGGGGTTCCCGGCATTTCCTATATCCTGGTGCTCGACGATCATGGGGAGGTCGTTGCTCACACTTTCGTGCCGAAAGTTCCCACGGAGATACGCAAGCTTCCCAGAGATTCTCGCCAAACCCTGTTCCAGGACGTTAACGTGCCGGGCCTCGGCGACGCCATTGACATATGCACTTCCATTCTGGGTGGGGAGGAAGGTTACGTTCACGTGGGCATGGACCGCGCCGATTCGGCAGGTGATCTGGCAGCGGATCCGTCAGCTGGCTCTCCTTATGTTGGTGTTGTTCGCCATCAGCGTGCTGGTCACTTTCGCCTTGATGCGCAAGGTAACCTTGCCCTTGAGCCTTCTAACGGCAAGTGCGCAACGGCTGGCCGGCGGGGATACCTTGATCGCCGGTGAAAAAGCTGTCCTGCCTGACTGGTTTCCGCTCGCCAAAGGCAACGATGAGGTCGCGCAGTTGACCCGCGCTTTTCGTTCCATGGCGCTGGAGGTGTCGACACGGGAAATCGGCCTCAAGCAGCAGTTCAAACTGCTCCTGGACTCGACGGCGGAGGCCATTTACGGGATCGATCTCGAAGGCAATTGCGTCTTTTGCAATCCTGCCTGCGCCCGGCTGTTGGGTTATCCCAACGGGGAGGCCTTGCTCACGCGGCAGATGCACCTGCTCGCGCATCACACGCACGCCGATGGCACACCGTATCCGCGCGGAATGCCGCATTTTACTGGCCTCCTGTGAAAACAAGGGCACCCATGTGGACAATGAAGTACTCTGGCGCACCGACGGCAGCAGTTTTCCCGTCGAGTATTGGTCCAATCCCATGTATTCGGACGGCAAGCCTATCGGCTCGGTCGTGACTTTCGTGGACATCACCGAGCGCCGACATACCGAGGCTGAATTGGTCAAGGCCAAGGAATTCGCCGAATCCGCCAGCCGCTCGAAAAGCGAATTTCTCGCCAACATGAGCCACGAAATTCGGACGCCAATGAACGGCATCATCGGCATGACGGAACTCGCCCTGGACGGCGAGCTATCCCGCGACCAGCGTGAACATCTCGAAATGGCCAAGTCGTCCGCGGATTCGTTGCTTACCGTGATCAACGACATCCTCGATTTTTCCAAGATCGAGGCGGGTAAGTTCGATCTTGATCCCGTGACCTTTCCGCTACGGGACGAGGTGGGCGACGCCTTGAAATCGCTCGGCATGCGCCTCATAAAAAAGGGCTGGAGCTTACCTACCACGTGCAACCGGCCGTGCCCGAGCTTCTGGTCGGCGACTCGGCGCGCCTGCGCCAGGTGATCATCAACCTGGTCGGCAATGCGGTCAAGTTCACGGAGCGCGGCGAAGTCGTGGTGCGCGTGGCCGTCGAATCGTCCACCGACCAGGACTACCTGCTGCACTTTAGCGTCGCCGATACGGGCATTGGCATTCCGGCGGACAAGGTCCAGATTATTTTCGAGCCCTTCACGCAGGCCGATGGTTCCACCACGCGCAAATATGGCGGCACCGGGTTGGGGCTGGCCATCTCCACGCGCCTGGTCGAATTGATGGGCGGCCGGATCTGGGCGGAAAGTGAAGTTGGCACCGGCAGCACGTTTCATTTCACCGCGCATGACTCGGGCGACCGGGCCCGCCAAAATTCCCATCCATCATGTGGACCTGGAAAACCTGCCGGTACTCGTCGTGGATGACAACGCCACCAACCGTATCATCCTCTGCGAGATATTACGTCATTGGCATATGAAACCGACACCCGTCGATAGTGGTCAACTCGCGGTGACAACCATGAAGCAGGCAGCCGCGGCGGGCACGCCGTTTCCTCTGGTGCTCCTGGATGCCATGATGCCCGAAATGGACGGCTTTACCGTGGCCGAACAAATCAAGGAAAGCCCGATGTTGGCGGGGGCCACGATCTTGATGTTGTCGTCGGCGGATAGCACGGGCGACGCTCGGCGCTGTCGCGAGGTAGGTATCGCCCGGTATCTGCGCAAGCCCATCAAGCAATCGGAACTTCTCGATGCCATCCTGATCGCCCTGGGCTCGGTGGCTCTCCAGGCCTCGGAACCGGCAACGGTGGCGGCGGGCCAGCCACCGCATTCGCCGGGGGCCGGCTGGAGGGTCCTGCTGGCCGAGGACAACAAGGTCAACCAGCGGCTGGCGAGCAAGATTCTGGAGAAGCATGGCCATCACGTGACGATTGTGGAAAATGGCCGGGAGGTGCTGGCGGCTCTCAAGCGCGAAGAATTCGACATGATCTTGATGGATGTCCAGATGCCGCTCATGGACGGCCTGGCCGCCACCGTGGCCATTCGCCATGACGAGCAGTCCACCGCCGGCCACATCCCCATCATCGCCCTCACCGCGCATGCCATGATGGGAGACCGCGAACGTTGCCTGTCGGCCGGCATGGATGCTTATGTCTCCAAGCCATTGCGGCCCAAGGACCTCTTTGTGATCATGGAAAACCTGTTGGGCAAACCGGTCCCGGTTCCGGCCTCTTCAGGCGAACAATCGGTTGAACTCGGCTCCGCCCCCGTATTTGATCACGATGCGACGATGGATCGTGTCGAACACGACATGGAGTTGCTTCGGGAAATGGTCCAAGCTGTTCACCGACCAATCGGACCAAATCATGGAGAAGATGGCCGAGGGCATCCGGCGACGCGATGGCATGCTACTCAAACGGGCCGCGCATAAGCTAAAGGGCTCCGTGGGAGTTTTCGGCGCCAGTGAGGCCCTTGCGACCGCCACGGCCGTGGAACTGCAGGCCCGGAATAATAACTTCACGGGTTTGATTGCGATGCACGCGCGACTCCAGCTCGAAATCGACAGCTTGCAAAAGGCTCTCCATGATTTTCTGGCGGCCGCCCCGTTGATTGGCGTTTAGGTCAGCGCACCGTGCTCCAATCGCGACGTGCCGATGTCAATTTGGTTTTTATGGATCGCGGCCTACGGTTAATCTTCTTGCAACCTTGGCTGAGCGGGGGTATCGTGGGACCAATAGGTATTTACGTTGAGTAGTCAATCTCTCACGGATACTCGGGTGATGTAATGCCTTTGTTGCTGGCCATTGATGACGACCCGTCGATCCTTGAGTTTTTCAAGGCGTTTTTTGCTGAACCGGAAATAGCCCTGGAAACCGCCGGGTCCCTGGCGGACGGGCTGAGCAAGTTCTCCAGCTGCCACCCCGATGTCGTTCTCTTGGACATGGATTTGCCCGATGGCTCGGGCCTGGATGGCTTTCGCCGCATTCATGCGCTGGACCCCAAGACCCCGGTCATTTTCCTCACGGGGCATGGTAGTACCGAGACCGCCATCGAGGCCACGGCCCTGGGCGCTTACGACTATCTTCATAAACCCCCCAATGTTGAGCGCCTGCGCGAACTTGTCCTGCGCACCGTCGAAGTCAACCGACTCATGCATGTCCCGGCCCTGATTGGCAGCAATGCCCCGGAAAGCGATCTGGGCACGGATTCGCTGGTGGGCCGCTGTGCCCCCATGCTGGAAGTATGCAAGGCCATCGGCCGTGTCGCTCCGCAAAATGTGACCTGCCTGATCCTGGGTGAAAGCGGCACTGGCAAGGAACTGGTGGCTCGCGCCATCTATCACTACAGCCGGCGCTCGGCCGGGCCCTTTCTCGCCATCAACTGTGCCGCGATTCCTGAAAACCTCCTCGAAAGCGAATTGTTCGGCCATGAAAAAGGTTCCTTCACCGGCGCCGACAGCAAACGTGTGGGCAAGTTCGAACAGTGTTCCGGCGGCACCCTTTTTCTCGATGAAATAGGAGACATGGCGCCGCTGACGCAGGCCAAGATCCTCCGCGTTTTGCAAAACCAACAGTTCGAGCGTGTCGGCGGCCGCGAGACGATTCAAACCGATGTCCGCCTGATTGCCGCCACGCACCGCAACCTGGAGCAAGCCGTTGCCGCGGGGCAGTTTCGCGGCGACCTTTTTTATCGGCTCAATGTTTATACCATCCAGCTGCCGCCGCTACGGGAACGGGGCCGCGATGTGCCGCTGCTCGTCGATCACTTCGTACGGCGCTTCAGTCTCGAACTGGGCAAGGAGGTACGTCAGGTTGCACCCGAGACCATGGACCTGCTCGTGCGCTATAACTGGCCGGGAAATGTCCGCGAATTGCAGAGCGTCCTGAAAAATGCCCTGTTGCAAGCCCAGGGTCCTGTCCTCTTGCCCGAGTTTCTGCCAGCTTCCTTCCCCAGGCTAAGCGGCGGTTTGGGAACGAGCGGCGGCCAGGCGCTGGATGAATGGGACCAGTTCCTCAAAGTTCGGCTGCTGGCCGGCACCAGCGCACTTTACGCCGAGTGGCAAGCTCTTACCGACACGCGCCTCTTCCGTTACGTCCTGCGTCATACCCAGGGCAATCTTTCCCAGGCGGCGCACATCCTCGGCATCAATCGGGCCACTTTGCGGACCAAAATGGAAGCCCTTGGCATCAAAAACGAATAGCTATCGCCAGGTGAGCAGTAAGCGGCGACGCGCTGGCGAATTATTGACCGCCTGACGCGCCAATCACCAGAAAATGCTGGCACCACCCTACGCCCGCAACTCTGACTTCTGCCCCCTTCTTTGCCTGAATAACCAAATCTGTGCATTCACAAGCCACTGGCTGAACACAGGTTGCATCCAAGGCGACGGGAACATCTCGCCGACCAATTCACGTGTTGGCACGACGGATGCTTTAGCCATCATCAGTTCAACAACAATCGCTAAAGTGAAACCCCCTACTGGAGCTTGTGATGACTGCTTTGAAGGAATTCCCCCTCAAGAACTACTTTCAGAAGATCGACGAGACCACCTTGCTCACTGCCGAACAGGAGCATGAGCTGGCTCTGCGTGTGCGCGAAGGAGACATCGAGGCACGCGACCACATGATCCGCGCCAACCTTCGCCTGGTGGTATTCTTTGCTCGCCGCCTGGCCGGGCGCGGCATGTCCATGGAAGATTTGATCCAGGAAGGCAACATCGGCCTCATGCGTGCCGTGGAAGGTTTCAACCCGGACGTGGAAACACGCTTCACGACCTATGCACGCTTCTGGATTGTCCGCGTCATGCGTAACGCCCTGGAGAAAGCTTCAACGGCCGTCCGTTTGCCCGGTTACGCGATTGACCTCGTCGCCAAATGGAAGCAAAACACGGCCAAGCTAACGGACCAAACCGGCTGCCCGCCGACGGAAGAACAGGTCGCCCGGAAAATGAACTTGTCCCCGAAACAACTGAAGATCGTGCAAAAGGGCCTGCGCATCTACAACGCCACGCCCTGCGCTTCCCACGACGAGAATCCCTGCGAAAATATCTTGATCGATGCGGCCATCACCCCCGATAACGTCATGGCGGACTCCGAAGAGACGGCCAAGGCCGTACATCTTCTCGAACGCCTCGACGACCGCGAAGCGACCATTCTGCGACTTCGCTTCGGGCTGGGCGGCGAAGAACCCATGATTCTCAGCGAGATTGGCGCCCGCCTCGGCTTGACCCGCGAACGCGTCCGCCAGATCGAAAAGCTAGGCCTGGGTCGCCTCCGCGATCTGATCGATCACGATACCGCGGCGTAACCATCGCGGGTTGCTCCTTCAAACATGCGACTCCGACCGTGACGAACGTCGAACGCACGGCGGCGGCAGAAGAGCGTGCCCTCGCGCTGGCCATTCCGAGAACGCTTAGGAGACCGACTTTCAGACCGGCAAACTGCGCAAGTCGGTAAGACCGGAACGGCTGACATGCAGTCGCCCTCATGCTATCTTAAGAGGAGATACAGGTTGCTCAATCGGAGTGAACGCAATGGCAGGCAAGACGTCCATCAAAGCAGCAAAGCTCGACTCGCCAGGAGAGCTCGGTGATTCAGCCGCAGCGTCAATGATCCGTTTCAGTGCGAAACTTTTGCGGCCGAAGCCAACCGGGAAGGCCTTATCGTGGAGCTTTCTGAACCTGCCAAAGGAAGCCAGTGCCAGGCTCCCCTCGCGGAGCAAGACCTCGGTGGAAGGCACGTTCAATGGCCTGGCCTTTCAAGCCACGCTCGAGCCTGACGGTCAAGGAGGCCACTGGCTCAGAGTGGACCGGAAGATGCGCGAAGAGGCGGGCGCGGAAGCGGGCGAGGTGGTCACGCTTGAAATCGCGCCAGTGACTGAGGAGCCGGAACCCATCGTGCCGGCAGATCTGCGGAAGGCTCTCGCCGCTGCCGCGCCGGGCGCGCGGAGCGTATGGTCGGACATCACGCCCATCGCGCCGAGACTGGATTCACTGGATTGTCTCCGCCAAGCAAGCAGAGACGCGCGTCCGTCGGCTTAGAACTGCCTGCGACATGCTCGCCAAGGGCAAGCGCCGCCCGTGCTGTTTCGATCGGTCCGGGATGTATGACAAGAGCCTCCGCTGCCCCGTGGCGGACGACATGTAACATGTACGCCGGGCAATAAGCAGAGGCTCTCCGTTTTCAGCTTGACACAATTTATCGCTGCCCCTATTTGGCCTTCTCTCTCTTTCCCTCGATGTCGAATTCATTCTTCTGGCCGCCGAAGTCCGCGGCGCCTTTTCCCTTGAGCTTGTCCTTCTCGATCGCCAGCTTGTACTCGATGGTAATCTTGTTATCCATGATCTCCCGCACCGCGGTAAACGTCAGCTTGCCGTCCTTGAACTTCACGTCTGAAAGCTTCGTCTCTTTCTGGTCCGCCCAACTCATCGTCCCGGCGAGTTTGTCCCCCTCCTTCTTGACCATCAAGGTGGACATCCTCTGCTGTCCGCCGACCTCATATTCGCACTTCCACGTCCCGACCGGGTCTGCATTGTCGCCCAGCGCGACCGCCAGGCCGCAGACCGCCATCACAAGAATCGCCTTCATGATCGCCTCCGAATAAGTGGCGTAAGGGAAGCGGTCCAACGTGGACCATCACCAGCCGCCGACAGGGATTCTAGGATTGTCGGCCCATCCTGCAAGCGCGGGTTCGCGGGAGTACGGCTTGTCCGGCAGGTGAGCCAGGTCCGCAGCTAAAATCAACCCCGCCCCACGACACGACCCCTCGCCAAAGCCAAGTTGTCCGCGCCGCCTGCATGGGAGCAACCAGACCGGCGCCCCGGACTGTTGCAGTGAATTGTTCGACTCACTTGCTAAACAGCTTCTCCAGGAGGTTCCTGGCACGCTCCAACCCTTCTTCGGTGAATACGACCGATTTCGCCTTGCCAACCGGCTCAGTGATGTAGCCACTCTCATGCAGACGATTCATCGCATCCCAATCAAACCCCTTCCAGGCCCGAGCGTCGTCGTGGAGGCCCAGGTAGAGCAGCGCCAGAACCGCGTCGTCAATCTTGTTCGTGTCGAGTTCCATCACCGTAACTCCTGTTGCAATTTGGCCGAAGTGCTTCAACCACGACAAAGGCTCACCCGCCTGGGCGGAGCGGCGAACGTTATGGGTTACGCTGATCCCTAGTGACTTCGACCAGAAGCATGGCTGACGATCAGGCGTACCGAACCTTCAAAATAGGGTCTTGCCCGCCACTCGCCATATTTGCGATCCCAAGCTCCGGATTTCAGGTCATCACCGAGCGCACTCACGATGCGCGATTGGCCTTCTTCCGGTACGAAAGTCCAGGCTGACTGCGAACCTCTCACCCTGGCATCCAGAAATGCCTCAGGCCGTGCGTAGAAGGCTTCGGTAAAGCCATCGGCGCAGTCAATGGGTATGGGAATGACCTGGACTTCCGTGGACCCACCAAGGCCTTGGGAAATCGCCTCCATGCTCGGGTAACGACGACGCTCGACCGCAATCAGCTCCGGAGCGTAATGCGCCAGCCAATACCGATCCAGGGCATCACCGTCGAAAGAAAGCACGACAATCGGGCCACGAGTAACGCGGCGAAGCTCCCGCAATCCCTTGCCGAGATTGCGCCACTGATGCACGGTCGCAAGTGCCATCGACGCATCGACAGACTGATCGTCCAGTGGCAACTGCTCGGCAAAGCCGTGGATGGCCGGGGCAACATGGCTGGGGCGTTGCGCGCGCATTGTTTCTGAGGGCTCGATGGCCAAGACGTAACGGTCCGGTGGCTCATAGGAGCCGGATCCCGCACCAATGTTCAGAATGGTGCGGGCATCGCCGAGTGCCCGATGCACGTAAGCTGCAATCCGCGGGTCGGTGCGCCGTACGCCGGCGTAACCTTGCCCGTGTCGGGCGTAATCAACGTCGCCGGCTACTTTTCGTTCGGATGAGTCTGTCATTGAAGATCGCTTGGTGATGATTTGCGCACGAGGCGGCCCGAGGATCACCCGGCGCAGTTGCGTATTGTTACACGCCTCTTGGTATTATAAAAAAACTAACGTTTCTTGCGCAACGGCTTCCAAAGCTCCAGCCGGATCCTGCGGCAAAAATGCCGGCCGCGAAGCCCGGGTGGCGCCGCGAGCTGGGCATCGACCGCGGGACGGTAGGGTGCTACCTGGAGGAGTGTCATGCGGCGGCGGCAAAACCAGCCATAACGACGGGTTGGCGGTAAAGTGATTGCGGGAAGGTCCGCATTGCCACCCGGAGTACCGTGTGGCAATGGCACCCTGCGCTGCAGCCGATGTGTTGGTGGGCGTTCCTGCAGGATGTTCGTGAATTTGTTATGCGAGATGCTATGCAAAATGCTATGCGTCGCCGAGGGGGTTGCCCGGTGGGTGCATACATACCATTTTTGCACGCGGCGATGCGGACCGTGCGGCGTCGTTGCATCATTTCATTCGTTTCACGCCATCGGCAAGGGGTGTGATTTAGTGAAACGACTGCTAGCAGTCACGTCCGGCGGTGCAACGTGGTGGCCGCCGTTTAGTCTGATAATACAATTCAAATGTTCGTAATACTGCCGAGTGCGAGACGAGAGGACGCCCGATGCGAAGTGCCGCGTGCAGAACTGGCCGGCGGTTGGCTTTTACGCTGGTTGAATTGCTCGTGGTGATTGCCATCATCGCGGTGCTCATCGGTCTGTTGGTGCCGGCGGTGCAGAAGGTGCGCGAGGCCGCGGCGCGGACGCAATGTGCCAACAATCTCAAGCAGATTGGCCTGGCCACCTTGCAATATTACGACGCCACCAAGGGGCAATTCTTTCTCCATCATCCCTTCGATGCGGACGTCGCTACAAACCTTGGCCCCAGCGAGTCTTTCGCCGAGATTTACTGGGAAGACAAGCTGATGCCGTTCATGAATGACGCCAGGGAAAATGACGATTTGTCGAGGCAGGGCCTGGCCGTCAATAGCGACGTCATGTATCGGTGCCCGAACGATCCGTCGGTGGTGTCGCCCGACCCGAATGGGGACGGGGTCTGGAACCGGACCAGCTATCTGCTCAATTCGCAGTTGACGCATCGGACGCGGCGTTATGGCCGTTGGAACTTGCTGCGTTTCGTGGCGGAAGTTGGCACATCCCAGTTCATCGCCTACGTGGAACGGAGCGCCGATGGCCTGGCCGCGGTGGCCGCCGATCCCAAGCAGGATGACTTTGACGTTTGGCTGGGGACGACGAACATTCAGCCCTGGATCGCCACCGATCGGCATGGGGGCGTGGCCAATTATCTGTATCTGGACGGCCACGTGGCCACGTTGCCGTGGGAATCGGCCATGGTCGATCTGTTTCCGGATCACGTGGTGCTGACGGACGACGGCAGTTTCCCGAACTGACAACTCACTTCTTTTCGCGCGGCAAGAGCTGGTCGAGGTTGGCCAGGCGCATGGCGGTGACGGCCATGACCTGGGCACCCTGGATGAGGTCGGGCTCGCGCGCCATGGTGAGGGTGTCGGCCTGGGAATGGTGGGCGAAGCGATAGCCGGCGATTTCTTGCACCATCATGCAGCCGGGGACGCCGGCCTGATCGAAGGAGGCGTGGTCGCTGCCGCCGCCGGCACGCCGCAGAAAATCGACCGCGCCGAGGGTTTTGAGCGAGCTTAGTTCACTTTCCAGAATGGCCTTGAGCACGGGGCGGCCGAACCAGCCCAGGCCGGTCACTTTGCCGGTGCCGGTGTCATGGACCAGCGCGGCCGTCACCTTGGCCAGCTCCTCCTTGTGTTGCTTGCAATAGGCGCGGGAGCCGTGCATGCCCTGTTCCTCGCCGGTAAAGAGGACAAAGCGGACGGTCCGCCGGGGTTTGACGCCGCAGGTGGCGATGAGGCGGGCGGCTTCGAGGACGACGCAGGTGCCGGTGCCATTGTCGAGCGCGCCCTGGCCGAGGTCCCAGGAATCGAGGTGGGCGCCGACGATCACGCACTCGTCGGGCTTGTCGCTGCCGGTGATTTCGCCGACGGTGTTGTAAACGGCGATGGGGCCGGGGACAAAGGTGTTCGAGATGTCGATTTCCAGACGTGTTGTGGCCGGTTGCGGGCGTTTGGCCAGGCGGTAGAGCAGGGCATAATGGTCATGGGCGACGAAGGCGGTGGGAATGCGGTTGGCGGCACTGGGTCGATCATGCCGGCCCAGCTCCCGGTGGTGGCCAGCAGATTGAAATGCTTGGCGGAATCGGTGAGGAGGACCGCGACGCCTTCCTTGAGGAAGAAATCGCCGCGGGTCTTGGCGAATTCGCGATCGGTTTCCAGCGAGGCGGGTTTGGCACCCTTGCCGCCCCCCTTGATGTCGAGGCCGGCGCCGCGGTTGGGCTTCTCGATCTCCTGCCAGGGGGTCAGCGTGCTGGGCGGGCGCGTCAGCACGATGGCGCCGGCCAGCTTGCCGCGCAAGGCCTCCAGCTCCTTGGCGTTTTTGGCTTCGACCAGGACCACATCGCCCACGATCTTGCCGGGCGTGCCCGGATACCAGCCCATGGAAGCGAGCATGAGCGTACGGCCATTGTCCGGCTCGACGATGCGCGCATAGGCCGTGCCGCGCTGCCAGCCTTCGGGCATGGACCAGGCTTCCAGATGAACTTCGCTGAGGTTGTAGTCGCGCATCTTGGCGGCGGCCCAGTCGTTGGCCCGCTTGAGTGCGGCCGAGCCGGTCAAGCGCGGGCCAATCATATCGGTCAAGTAGGTGAGGTTGGTCAGAATTTCCGACCCCTTGATGGCCCGCGTGACCAGGTTGTCGTCGAGCTCGAGGGCCTTTTGCAGCTCGGCGGGCGTTTTTGTTGGCAGCGGTCCATCATCCGCGAGCACGGCGCCACCCAGGATGAAGGACGGCACCAACCAGCCAGCTACCCAGAACAGCGCGCATAAGTCACCTTCGGCATCGCCAGGCAAAAAGGGGGAATACGGTGGCTCGATTATCGCGGCGGCCAACCAGCGAAGTCAAAGAAAAACTTGAGGAGGGGCTCTTTATTCAGAACGGATCGATTCCAGGATATTGAGCCGGGCGGCGCGGGCTGCCGGCAGCCAACCATAGATGAGAACAAGCAGCAGCAGGCCCAGCGCATAGGGGATGAGCCACGGCAGCAGCTCGCCGAAGTGAGGATAGTCGCCCAGAATGGCGAGCGAAGAGGAGCGGATGACGTAGGCGAGCACCACGCCGGCGACCAGGCCCGGAACGATGGCGAGTAGTCCGACGTAGGCGGCCTGGGCCAGGATCATGCGGCGAATCTGGCGGCGCTGCATGCCCAAAACGCGCATGAGGCCAATCTCGCGGGTCTGTTCGAGAATGTTCATCATGATGGTGTTGGTCACGCCGAAAACCGCGATCAAAAAACCCAGCGCCAGCAAGATCCACAAGCTCGCGACCACGGTATTAAGGATGTTGCCGAGTCGCTCCTGTACCTCGGCATAGGTCTGAAAGAGCAGGCCACGCTCCTGGCAGAGAGTTTTGAGCTGTTCGCCGAGCGCCTTGCGCTGTCCGGGCCTGGCGTTCACGAGCAGGGCGTCGGTTTCCAGAGGGCCGAAGGCCTTTTCCGCGGTCTTATGATCGATAAAGAAGGCATTGCCGCCGGCCAGAAAGAAAGGCGCGGTGGCGGCGACGCGAAAGCTCGCCGACTTCCCCCCGAACGTGACGCTCATCTGGTCACCGACCCGCTTGCCGACCTTGAAGGACAAGATATCGCTCAGCACGATGTCGCCCGCGAGGATCTGGCGGCGCACCGACGCCAGGTTCGCCTCGGGCAATTCAAGAGGCGGCCGTTCGTAGAGCTCGAACTCACGCACCACGGCCAGCACGCGGCCCGCGACGGGCACCTCCATGCCGACGATCGCCATGCTCTCGACGGACTCGACGCCGTCGAGCTTTTTCACCAGCGGCAGGGTTCCTTCGGGCAAGGTCGCGGAAGCGCCGGTGGCGAGGTTGATGCTGGTGACGCGAACGATATAGTCGGCAAGCGTGGTGCGGCGCACGTCGGAGCGAATATCGTTGATGACGTCCGTAAGGATCAGGCCGGTGGCAGCGCTGGTGGTCACGGCCATGAACAAGATGCCCCAGGTGAGGAGGGCGCGCCCTTCGGTGCGCACCATCTGGCGGTTAGCCAGCTCGAATTCCATGCGGCCGAGAAAGCGCAGCATGTAATAGACCAGGGTATAGCCAGGCCGCATGATGAGCGGAAACATGAGCAGGAGGCCAAACAAAAACAGGATAGCGACGGACAGGGCGAATTCCCGCGGCAGGATATGGGCCCAGGACAGGATCATGCCGATGGACGATACGACGCACAGAACGGAGCCCACCGCGATATGCCGCCAGCCGAGCTTTTCCGACGCGGCCGAGCTGCGCCGCGGCAACCCTTCCATCGGGCCGATGTGCGCGGCACGGTGCGCCGCCCAAAAGGCCGCGACCACGGCGACGATGGGGCCCATCGCGAATGAAAACAGCATGGGCCCGAGCTCGAGCTCCGTTTTTTCGAGCCGGACGGCAAAGGCATTTTCGACGCCGCGCGACAGCCAGCGCGCCAGCAGCCAGCCGATCGGCAAGCCGACCAGGGCCCCGAAGATGCCGACCAGCGCCCTTCCCGCAGAAACAGACGCATGACCTGGCTGCGCATGGCGCCGATCATGCGCAGCACGGCAATCTGGCCGCTGCGCTCGGTGACATTCATCTGAAAAGTGTTGAGAATCAGGAGGGCCGCGACTACCAGCGCCAGGCTGCGCGTGGCCTCCAGACCATACTGGAAGGCGATGAGCGTGACGTTGGACGAGGCCCGGTCCTCTTCGGTGCGCCGCAGTTGCAGATCGGCGGGCAACTGGGCAGACAACTCGCCAAGCACCTTGTTTTTGTCGGCCCCCGGCGCCAGGATAATCTGCAGGGTATCGATCTTGCCGTCGGCCTTGCTCAGATATTGCCAGTCCGCCAGGTTGAGATAGGCGAGGCCGCCCTGCGTGAAGGCCCAGACCTCCGTGGGCCGGATCAGGCCAGCCACGTGAATGTCCTCGACGCCGCGCCGCGACAAGATTTTGATGTCGTCGCCCGCCTTGATAATCACGCTTTGGGCCAGGCTTTCCTCGAGCAGGATCTCGTTCTCGTTTTCGATGAGACGGCCACTCAACACGTCAAAGGGCCGTAACTTTTTTTCGCGCTCGACCAGCGTGCCCACACCGTTGATCTGCACCTTCTCCTTGCCGGCATAAAGCATGGCGGCCTGGCTGAGAGACGGGACCGCGACCTGGACCTGAGGGGACTTCTCGATGAACGCGACCTGGTCGCGTGCGAAACGGCCGCCGCCCCGCGTAACCACCTGAGCGTCGGCCTTGCCCGAGACCGTCTCGGTGAGCTTCCTGTAGGCAGCCTGGGCCCCGGTGATGGTAGCGCTGACGGCGAAGACCGTGCCGACGCCGAGAACGATGCTAAAAAACGTGAGCAAGCTCCGGCCGGGCCGGTGCGCCATGTCGCGCAAGCTATAGAGCCAAAGATTCATTCGCCGCCGACCTTCAGGAAGAATTCCATTTTTTCCAGGGTGACCTCTTTACCAGCGAGATCGCCCTGAATTCGGCCATCGCGCAGCATGACCACCCGATCGGCCTTGAGCGCTACCGAAAGATCGTGAGTGGCCACGACCACCGTTTTGCCCATGTCGTCCACCAGGCGGCGAAAGACCTCGATGAGCTGATGGGCATTGGTGCTGTCCAGATTGCCCGTCGGTTCATCGGCCAGGATCAGCGAGGGATTGATGAGCAGGGCCCGCGCGATGGCGACACGCTGTTGCTCGCCGCCGGAGAGCGTTCCGGGAAAGTGCGAAGCGCGGTCGGCCAGGCCCACTTTAGTCAACATGTCGCAGGCTTCTTGCCTGGCACGCGCGGCGGGCACCCCATCGAGGATCAAGGGGAAGCTGGCATTTTCGCTGGCGGTCAAAGTCGGTAGGAGATTGAAAGCTTGAAAAACGTAGCCGATGCGGCGGCGGCGCAACAACGTCAAGGCATCGTCGTTGAGCCGAGTCAGGTCCTGGTTTTCGAGCAGGACCGACCCCGACGTCGGCATCTCAATGCCACCCAGGACATTAAGGAGAGTGCTCTTGCCGGACCCGGAAGGCCCGATGAGCGCTAACATTTGCCGAGCGGGGACTTGCAAGTCGACGCCGCGCAGCGCCTGCACCGTGGAGCCCCCTTCGCCGAAGGTTTTTACCAATCCCTGTGCCTGCAGGACGAATTCGGTGCCGTTATTGTTCATGAGCCTCAATTTGGCGTGGAAAGGTCGAAGCAGCAATTCGTCCCGCGGTGGGATGCATGGCACGAACTGCTGGGGTCCATTGTATTTACTAGCTACACTGGGGAAAGCCCCGCGGGATTTACTTGTGGGGCTGCCTCGGGGCGCGTTTAAAAAGTCACTTTTGACATGAAGAACTTGCCAAGCCCCCCTCCGGCATGCAAAATAGAGTCACCGCTCCCTCCCTTGGGGGGAACCAGCAGCCGAAGTGGCGGAATGGCAGACGCGCCGGACTCAAAATCCGGTTACCGCAAGGTAGTGTGGGTTCAAGTCCCACCTTCGGCACTTAGGGAAATAAGGACTTGCGGCAAATGGCCGCGAGTCCTTTTCATTGGCATGGCTAACCCCTCGTCAAATTCCCATCACTTTTTCCTTTTGTTCCTCAATCCCCGTCGTTCCCAGGGCCGCCTACTGTGATAACTAAGGAGCCGTCCTTGAATCGAAGAAATAGCCAGCCTATCGATGACGACTTGCTCTCAATGGGCGATACGACCGGAGTTCCAGTAAGACTTGGAAAACCACTGCCAATCACGAGATACAAACCCATGAATACTTGCCTGTTTCTCCTTGCCTTGTCAGTTACCCAGGTCGAACCCCTCGGTCCCGGTGACCACTCCCGGTCCCTGATGATGGGGGAGCAACAACGGACGTATCTTGTCCATGTTCCGAAGGGCTACAACCCAAAGAAGCCTGCCCCAGTCGTTTTGGCACTGCACGGGCTGGGGATGACCGGATCGATGATGGACTGGCTTTCGGGACTCAATAAGACTTCGGACGAAGAAGGCTTCATCGTTGTCTATCCCAGCGGCCTTGCCCTGATGTGGAATGCAGGCGGGTTGTTCAACGGAAAAACGGCAAAAGGGCCTGATGACGTGGCCTTTATCGGTAAGCTGCTGGATGACCTGAGCACCGTGGTCACGGTAAATGAGAAGCGAGTTTTCGCCTGCGGCATGAGCAATGGAGCCATGATGTGCTACCGGCTCGCCGCAGAACTGTCAGACCGAATCGCCGCTATTGCGCCTGTGGCCGGGACCATTGCAATCGACGAAAGCAGACCAAAGCGGCCTGTGCCGGTCATTCATTTCCATGGAACCAAAGACACCTTGGTGCCATTTGAGAAGAAGGGCAAGATCAGACTCAAAGGGGTCGAGGATTCTATTCAGACCTGGGTGAAGCTGAACGGCTGTGATGAGAAGGCGAAAACCGAGGTAATTTCCAAAGACGGCGACGAAATGAAAGTGACTCGGAAAACCTACGGCGAGGGCAGGGACGGGGCCGAGGTCGTGCTCATCGTTATTGAAGATGGCGGTCATACTTGGCCCGGCCAGCAACCGCCCGTGAGCCTTCATGGGCAAATCCGCCATGAACATCTCGGCCAACAACCTGATGTGGGAGTTCTTCAAGAAGCACAGGATGAAGTGAGGATAGTTTATGACACATCAACCGACCCGGGCGGTTGATGGCGACCACCGAGGAGGAAGGGTTGAATGAATCAACCCGTTTGATCCTTCCAGACCAGATCACCCAAATCAGGACCGCAACCTCGACAAAACCAGCCTTTCACCCGCTTGGGTTTGCGGTGCCGATGAAACTGTTTGCCACAACCATTGCAACGGCTCAGCCAACGACCTTTGGGCATGTCAGCATCTCCACACCGGACTGGTTTGGCACCTATTGCGAGGCACTTCCGTTCCCAAACCGCATCATGTGCATGGCCGGGGCCAACCAGAGCGTGAGCAATCTCGTGCAAAATCGTGTCCAGGATTTCTTCGTGACTGTTCCGTTTCACGAAGTAGACCGAAAGTTCGATGGTGCGCCGGTGGTAAACACAGAGGCCCAGCGCTTGCTTTCGCCCGTTGAAGGCAAAGGACCAATCGTGGAGGTTGTGGGTGGCCATTAGGTCCAGGGCCAGCTTGCGGACTTGGGCGAAAATATCATTGAAAAAGTTGGGCGTCGTGACCAGCGTCTCATCCAGCCTGCTTTTGGAAATTGAAAGTCCACTTCCGATTCATTCATTGAAATTCCAGCCAGGTCGCACGGAAGACAACGATTTGCTTTGGCTCGATCATCACATTGTATTTTTGCTCCACTGCACCGGCACTCAGCAAAAAGTTGACGTCGAAGGTGAAATCTCAAATAGAGGGCCTTGTATTTCGTTCCTGCGTTTCTAAATTGGAAGGATTGGCTCATGATAGGCCAACCACTTTTCGCCACGAGTTGCGAAGCAACAACGCTGGCAGTTCGTTTCCCACCCCGACACTCCAGCCCACAGTTAACCGTTCGGCAAGGACGCAACGGAGGTAATTGTCCATGGGATGCCTCGAAGTGGATGGCTCAACTCCTCGTAAAGTGCCCCGAATAACCAGCGTGCAGAGACGCCAAAAAACGCAAGAAAGTCTGAGTAAGGTAGGTCACGAAGCCCACCGAACCAAGAAAGACGACATGGATGCAGTTAATCCGAACGAGCGGCGAACCATAATCCGCAATCCCGGCAACACCATCGAGCCAGTCCGGCTACGCCTTGAAGAAGGCGAAATAGTCGCCAGAGTTTGGGACATAACCGTGGCAGGAATCGGCATTCTGGCATCCCAGTGCTTGGAGTTGGGAAGCTCGTTCGTGCTGGAACCCGCCGAACCCAACCGCTGCTTGTCTCCCGAATTACGGGCGGAGGTACGACATGTTTGGAAATTCGACAAGGACGACTACCTGATCGGCTGCCGCTTCTTCAGATTGTTGACGATGACAGATGTGATAGCGTTGGGATAAGTGCCGGCCTTGGTAGTCGATTCATCCTCGTGAGCGCCTGAGCTGATCGGTCATTTCACAAGTCCTGCGGCCCCTCGCCGACTTTTGGGACATCCTTCACCACTTCGACCTCGTTGAGCAGACCGTTCAAGTCGAGCCGCCGAGTGAACATAGCCAGTTCGCCCGTTGGTGTGCGGGGCCATGCCTCTTGCGGTCGGTCCCAATACAGTTCCACGCCGTTGTCGTCGGGGTCACGCAGGTACAGTGCCTCGCTGACGCCGTGATCGCTGGCCCCGTCCAGTTGAATGCCAGCTTCAAGAACACGTCGCAGGGCGACAGCCAGTGCACGCCTCGTCGGGTACAGAATTGCGGTGTGGTAAAGGCCCGTGGTCCCCGGAGGAGGCGGCGATCCGCCCAGGCTCTCCCAGGTGTTGAGGCCGATGTGGTGGTGGTAGCCGCCCGCCGAGATGAACGCCGCCTGCGTCCCGTACCGCTGGGTCAACTCGAAGCCGAGGACGCCGCAGTAGAACCGCAGCGCCCGCTCCAGGTCGGCGACCTTCAGGTGGACGTGGCCGATCCGCACTTGCGGGTTGATGGGGCGGGATGATTTGTCGGCGGTCATAGAGTCACCGTTCCTTGCTCGTCGCCAGTTCCTCCTCGATCACCGCCTCCAGCGTCTCCCGATCCTGCAAGCCAGTCAACACCTGAGCGCCAATCACAAACATGGGAACGCCGGTGACGCCCGCCTCCTCGTAGGCGTGCCGCAGCGCCCGCTGGTGGGCTTCTCGGTACTTGCGGGTCCGCAGCGCCGCCTCGAACTCGTTCTGATCCAGCCCGACCTCACCCGCCAGTTTGGTCAGCACGCCGCTGTCGCCGATGTCCTGGCTCTCCACGAAGAAGGCCGTCAGGATGCGGTGGTTGTATTCGTTCCCCTTGCCTTGTTCCTTGGCGTACTGGAAGCCCTCGAAGGCCAAGTGGCTGTGCGGTTGCGGCGACACGGTGGGCAACTTGATCGGCACGCCCATCTTTCTGGCGATGGGATAGACCGATTGCGTCCAGGCCCGCTGGAGGTATTCTCCTTCGGGCCGCAGCGTCTCGTTCGGATAGGGCCGCAGTTCAAACGGCATCCACTCGACTTCGACATCCTTGCCCTGGATGGCCTCTTGAAGCGGAAACTCCGCCAGGTAGCAGAACGGTCAGACGTAATCGGAATAGACCTTGATCTTCATGTTTCATCCTCCGAACTTGAACGACCGCTCATGACGGACTCAACTTCTGCATCTCGGTTCTCAAGGTAGCTTCCGGCGTCGTGCCAACGTGACGGGCGGCAATCTGCCCGCCCTTAAAGATCAGCAGGACCGGGATCGAGGAGATTTTGTAATGGGCGGCGAGTTCCTGATTGTTATCCACATTCACCTTGCAGACCTTGAAATCCTTCGCCAGCGCCTCGATTGTCGGATTCATGGCTCGGCACGGTGGACACCACGAGGCCCAAAAATCGACCAGCACCGGCTCTGCGGACTGGATTACTTCTTTCTTCCAGTTGAACTCGTGAAGCAGCATGACGGTTCTCACTCTGACAACGCCGTGTTCATCTTCGCTATTGTCATTTTACGCTCGCTTGCTGAAAGCGTCACCCGCTGCTGCTGTGCTTCAGCCCGGAAACTCCCGCTGGCGAAAAATAGAAGATGAGCAGGCTGGTCATGGCGAGTCCCACGGATGACGCCCGATTCAGCACCGGCCACACGCTGCCCGTGGATGGCGGGGTCTGCTCGCAGTAACGGCGTGCTGATCTTCAGGCCGAGCCGGATAGGTCGATAACCATATGCATTCCTGCCGGACTGCGCTTTTGCCCGGTGAGTATTAAGCCTTTTTTTGGTTCCTTTCTTGAACCGTCCGTAAAATTGAACAACGGCGCCAGCTCGATCCGTTTCAGAAAAAACGTAACCGACACGACACTCGCTTCCTCAACCTCGATACATGAATTCAAGGAGCCTTACGATGAAGATCCTCATGGTTCTGACCTCCCACGACAAACTTGGCAACACGGGCCGCAAGACCGGTTTCTGGCTCGAGGAGTTCGCCGCGCCCTATTTCACGTTTCTCGACGCCGGAGCGACCGTCACCGTCGCTTCGCCCAAGGGAGGGCAGCCGCCCCTTGACCCGGTCAGCGACACGCTCGAGGGCCAGACTGAACTGACACGGCGTTTCAAGATAGATTCCGCGGCCCAGGC
The DNA here is from genome assembly GCA_963848825.1 of uncultured Planctomycetota bacterium. Classification (GTDB taxonomy): domain Bacteria; phylum Planctomycetota; class Planctomycetia; order Gemmatales; family Gemmataceae; genus CAVVSQ01. The sequence continues at coordinate 283,192 of CAWKFA010000015.1, forward strand.
AGTGCTGGCGAACACCGTGCCTCTCTCCGACGTCAAGGCCTCGGATTACGACGCGGTCTTCTATCCCGGCGGTCACGGCCCGATGTGGGACCTGGCGGAGGACCCGCGCTCGATCGCCCTCATCGAGGACTTCTACAATTCCGGCAAACCGGTCGCCGCGGTCTGTCATGCACCCGGCGTGCTCCATCGCGTCCAGTTCCAGGGCCAGTCGATCGTGAAGGGCAAGCGGGTGACGGGCTTCACCAACGGCGAGGAGGAAGCGGTCCACCTCACCAAGATCGTGCCATTTCTCGTGGAGGACGAGCTGAAGCGCCTTGGAGGGCTTTTTGAAAAGGTGGCCAACTGGGTCCCCTTTGTCATCACCGATGGCAGGTTGGTCACTGGCCAGAATCCGGCCTCTTCCAAACCCGGAGCCGAGGCACTGCTGAAGCTGCTGGCCTGAATGGTAAGGTTCGACAGCGCATTGTAAATCTCTCAACGGCTGCTCGCGAGGTTGTTACTTCACCAAGAGGAGATCGCCATGACTATTGAACGCAAGGTCGCCCTGGTCACCGGCGCCTCACAGGGCATCGGGGCCGGCATCGTGAAGGCTTTCGTCGAACGCGGGTTCAATGTTGTTGCCAGCTCCCGGAAAGTAAGCGCATCCGTCGAGGTCGCGGCCTCCGACCATGTAGCTCTGGTGGATGGCGACATCGGTCAACCGGCCACGGCGGCCAGGGTCGTCGAGGCGGCCCTGACCCGCTTCCGGTCGATCGACGTACTGGTCAACAACGCCGGGATCTTCTTCAACAAGCCCTTCACGGCCTACACCGCGGAGGACTTCCGGTCACTCGTCTCGACAAACCTCGAAGGATTCCTGTACCTCACCCAGCTCGCCGTCAAGCAAATGTTAGCCCAGAAGACTGGTGGCAGCGTCGTGACCATAACCGCGGCACTGGCGGCAAATCCAATCATCGGCGTTAACGCCTCCGTGCCAATGATCACCAAGGGTGGTCTCAATACGATTACGAAGCACCTGGCGATTGAATATGCCAAAGACGGCATTCGCTTCAACGCTGTCGCTCCAGGCGTCGTCGATACCCCCCTTCACAAAAACGAACCGAAAGACAGTCTTCAATCACTCAGCCCCATGGGCGTTCTTTCGAGCGTCAAGGATATCGTCGACGCGGTCATGTATTTGACGGAAGCGCGCACGGTTACTGGAGAGATCGTCAACGTCGATGGGGGCGCACATATTGGCAGCTGGTAGTCGAAAGAAGCTTCCGTCATGAACACAACGTCAGCAACCACCGAGGAGCGTCTCGCACCTCAGGCCGAAAGCTGCACCGACTATTAAACATGACGACCAAAGTGTCTGCGGGCCCGGCTAGTGGAACCGATGACGTGAATCCCCTTCGAACGAGGTGAAACAATGTTAGAGAACGACAACCTTCGCTACACGAAGTTGGCCCTCAACAATGGCTCTGGTGCCATTCCCGCCCTCGGCTTTGGCACGCTGATTCCCGACCCCGTGGCAACCAGAACCGCGACCAGGGCGGCGCTGGAGGCGGGATTTCGCCAACTGGACGCTTCCGAACGCTACCGAAATGAAAAGGAGGTTGGCGCCGCGATGCAGGAGGTGTTCAAAGCGGGCAAGATCAAGCGGGCGGACCTGTTTATCGCCACGAAGCTCTGGAATAACAATCATCGTCCTGAACGCGTCAAACCCGCCTTCGAGGCCAGTCTCAAGAAACTTCAGCTCGACTACGTCGATCTCTATCTCATCCACACCCCCTTTGCCTTCCAACCTGGGGACGAGCAAGACCCGAGGGATGCAAGCGGCAATGTGATTTATGACAAAGGGGTGACGCTGCTGGATACATGGCGGGCGCTGGAGGGCCTGGTGGAAGAGGGCCAGTGCAAGGCCATCGGCTTATCCGACGTCAGCCTCGACCAGGTGAAAGAGATCTTCGCAGCCGCCCGGATCAAGCCGGCGGTCGTTCACGTCGAATCCCATCCCTATCTTCCGCAATGGGACCTTTTGGACTTCTGCAAAAAGAATGGCATCGTCTTCCAGGCGTTCGCCGCGCTGGGCCATAGCAGCGAGCCCAACCTACTGGAAGATCCCGTCATTACCGCTATCGCCAGGCGCGTCAGCAAGACCCCGGCCCAAGTCCTGCTCGCCTGGGCCATCCAGCGCGGCACGGCTCTCTTGACCACCTCAAAAACCCCCAGCCGGATCAAGGAGAACTTTGAAGTCTCCACCCTTCCTGATGAGGCCGTGCACGAGATAAGCGACGGAATCAAATTGCGGGTCAGATTCAATCCCGTAGTGGACACCGGTATTCCCGGGTTCATTCCGAGAGGAAAGGGAGGTTGACATAACAATCACTCCAAACGTGAGTTCCCCCTATGCCTCCTGACAATTGTTGCTTGGGCTGTCATTGCTGCTTGTGAGTTGCGCGACCACGCCGCGAGACGAAATCCGTCCCACAGAGGTCGTGAGACCTCCACGTCGCCGGGTTCACCGGTCCCTGGTCATGGACGGCTTTGGATGGTGAGTGGCTGTTCGGGGCGTTGGCGGGGAAGGTTGGCGAAGAGGCCGCCGACGACGGCGCCGAGTGCCGAAGCTCCAAGGGCGGCAGCCAGATGAATCGGCGCGGTGCTGGTTTTGGATTTCCAGCCCGCGTAGCCGCAGAGGCCCATGGGAAGCGCGAAAAACACGAGGAACGGCAGCAGCAGCGGGCGAAGCCGGCGGCTGCAGAGCGCCTCGGAAATGCGCCTCCAGGTGCAATCGCCCAGCACCCCCAAAAGACCAATATTGACGATGGGCACGATCATAAAGATGAACAGGGCGACGGCAATCACCGGGGCCAGCAAGACTCCCATGAGAGCGCCCAAAAGCACACCCCGCACTTGCAGGGGTAGGAAATTGCCGGGGCTAGCCAGGAAAACCACGGCCAGGATGCCGGCCACACCACCAAGAAGGATGCCACAGGCCACGCGCCCCTTGCTACTCGGCACGCATGTCACGGGCCCCGCCAAACTCTCGCCAAAACCTGACGGCCGGTCGACGCGCGTGCCGCCATCGAGCGCTCCCATCAGCAGCCGGCCACACTTGTCGCACCGTTGCCGCGCCGCGCTCAACAGACTTTGCACGCTGGCCTTCTGCCCACAACTCTGACACTGTAGCGCGATCATGGCGAGCCTCCCCGTTACCTCCCAAAACCATAGTTCACAAGCAAGCACGCGTCAAACCCACGAAAAAAGGCACCCGGCCACTCGTTCAAGAGCGGCCGAGGAAGGGGTTGGGGTGTTTTTCCTGGCCGACCTTGGCCAATGTTATGGGACCCCGATAGGGAGTCGAAGCAATTAGCCGGTGGTTGAGCGCAGCGATACCCCCGGTTTTCGGTCGCGTCAATCACCTCGACCCTGGTAGGGGTCGCAGCGTGGGCTCAGCTACGATCCCTATCCGGGGTCGATCGGTTGTCGTGTCTTCATTACCGGTGGTATCGCTGCACTCAACCACCGGCTAATTGCTATGACCCCTTATCGGGGTGTGCGCCGTGAAAGGCGTTGGTTTTCTGTGGGTGCGAATCCCACCCGGCAACTTGGTCGTTCTAGCCGGTAAGCAGTTTGAGCGGCTTGGCGGGCGACTGTCAGGTCGAAGCCTCAGATGGAAAAGGATCGTATTAGCGATTCAGCGAGCGTGCGGGCCGTAACGCGAGTGAACGTTGAGCAGGCCCCGAAAACGGGTTTTGCAGGAGCCGACCCTCCACCCTGGAAGGGGAAGGCCACAGCCGTCGCAGTCAGGGGAATGACCCATGATCCCCGACGATGGTCCTGCCGGGGTAGTGACGACGGCACGCCGCAAGAGGAAACCAAGGCAACACGGGAGACCCCCGTTCGTGATCGATGCAGATCAACACGAGCCCGCGAGGGACCGACGTGGCGAGCGGGGGAGTCGGAGAGGTTCATAGTACCGTTGAAGCCGGGTAACGCCGGTGGAGGGAAGGGACCTCAGTTCAAGAGAAGTGTCGAACGTAGGGACCGCAAGGAGATTGGCGTGAGCCTGCAACCTCCGAACCAAGTCGTGAAACTACAGACGGCACTGCATGCGAAAGCGAAGGCAGCTCCGACCTATCGGTTCTATCTGCTGTACGACAAGCTGTATCGCTGGGACGTGTTGGCTTTTGCCTACGACCGGTGCAAGTCCAACAAGGGCGCACCGGGAGTAGACGGTCAGACGTTCCAGGACATCGAAGCGTATGGCGAGGTTCGTTGGTTGGAGGAACTGGCGAAGGAACTCCAGGGAAAGACGTATCAGCCAAGTCCGGTGAAGCGGGTGTGGATCCCGAAGCCGGATGGCAAACAGCGACCGTTGGGGATTCCGACGATCCGCGACCGCGTGGTGCAGATGGCCGTGGTATTGGTCTTGGAGCCGATCTTCGAGGCCGACCTACAGCCGGAACAATATGCGTACCGTCCTGGGAGAAGCGCACTGGACGCCGTCAAGGAAGTCCAGGAGTTGCTGAAAGCGGGCTATACGGATGTGGTGGATGCGGACTTGAGCGGGTATTTCGACAGTATTCCGCACGCCGAACTGATGAAGTCGGTGGCGCGTCGGGTCAGCGATCGGCACGTGTTGCATCTGGTGAAGATGTGGCTCGAAGCGCCGGTCGAAGAGACTGACGAACGCGGGCGGAAACGTCGTACGACACGCAACAAGGACGAACACCGGGGCACGCCGCAAGGCGGAGTGCTATCGCCATTGCTGGCGAATTTGTATATGCGCCGGTTCATCATGGGATGGAAGCAGTTGGGCCACGCCGAGCGGCTGGACGCTCACATTGTCAACTATGCAGACGACTTTGTGATCTGCACGCGTGGCAACGCCGACGAGGCAATGCAGACGATGCGTGCGATGATGGAGAAGCTGAAGTTGACGGTGAACGAAAAGAAGACGCGTCGGGCGACCCTGCCGGATGGTGCGTTCACGTTCCTGGGGTACACGTTCTGTCGTCAACATTCGCGACGGACGGGCGAGGCCTACGTAGGTCCGCGTCCGGGCGTCAAGAAGATCCCGCGCTGTGTCGCGGCATCAGCGAATGGACGGATCGGCGGACGAGTCTGCGGGAGGTCTCCGAGCAAGTAGCTTATCTCAACCGCAAGTTGCGCGGTTGGGCGAACTACTTCAGTCTGGGCACCGTTGTCCAAGTTTACGAGATCGTGATGAAACACGTGCGTCGTAGACTACGTCGATGGCTGGGCGCCAAACACAAGGTGCGGACTTGGGGGTATGCACGCTTCCCGAATGAGTTTCTGCACGGGCAATTGCACTTGCTGCAATTGCGTGGAACGGCGCCGGGCGTGTCGTGAGCAATCGCCTGGTATTCTTGTCCGAGAGCCGGATGCGGGAAATCTGCACGTCCGGTTCGATGAGCGGGAGATAGAAACGGGGTACGGCGTTCGGTACTAAGCCACGAAGGGGAAACCCGGACACACGGACATACCGTCGCCTAACCTACCGCGCGTACCTCCCGACTCTACCGGTTGCCATATTCCCGAGCAGCCAGCAGACCCAGTAATCCTTCTCGACGATGACCGGCAAAGTTCCAAGGCGTGCGGCGGCTTCCTGGATGAAGACACCCCGCTCCTCTCGATCACGATTGGCCAATCGACTCACGCGTGTTCCTTCCCTTCCGCGACCGCCTGCAAAAATGGATGCATCCAGGCGGGAGCCAGAGGGGTATCCAGCTTGAGCTGCTTACGGTCTTTCTCTGAGAGCAGCTTCCGCAATGGAGCGATCCGTTCCATCGTTACATGCACTTGCCCCAGGTACTTCAGGCCCTGGATCACCAGGCCACTCATACGTCCCGCCGCCGCCATCGCCCGTGGAGTCGTCCGCCGGAGAACGATCTCGCTTGCACCGACCTTCAACCGGCGTGAAGGCCCGTCCGTCAAAAAGACGGCTTTGGCGGGAACTTGTTCCGAGAGGTGCAGAAGATTGGCGGCGTAGGCACCCGACGGCTGGATGCGTAGCCGATCCCGTCCCGCCAGTGCCGCGGCGATGGCGTCCACGGACGGAGAGAGCATCCCCAATTGCGGATGCGACTTCGGATAATCGTACAGTCCCCGCGCCAGCCGTCGGAGGACGCCTTGCTTGACCAGGCGGTGGAGCGCGAAATCGACCCCTTGGCGGGGGCCAAGGTCGAGGAAATCGCCCGGAACAAAGACGGAACCGCGCCCTGAGCCTCTGATGCGTGCAAGCATATTTTTTTCAACGCTTTGCGGATTATGTCGTACAGTTTTCATATAAGAAAAAATAGCACTTTTTTCATAGACATTCAAGCCAAAATCTTTCATGGCCTCTGCCACGGCAGCATCCCGTGTACGGACGGCCAAGGCAACCGGCCGAAGAGATGACCCAGGGGGCCAGGGGGCCATGTAAAAACATGGCCCCCTGGCCCCCTGGGGGTACCCTCTGGGGTCCTCGTTATGCGGCGGGGAGATACCATTCCCAATGGGCAGCCGCGAGTATCGACGCTGGAATCTGTCGGGTGGCCAGGTTCAGCTTCGTCTTGGCGCACTTCAAGGTCCTTTGGCTGATCCCCTGTTCGTCGGCCTGGGTGAAAATGTCCTTGACCGGCACCGGCCCCGTGGCCAGGATTTTCAAGAGGAAATCCTCGGCCTCGGCGCCGGCGCCCTGCGTTTCGGGCTCCCCCAGGGCGGCGAAGACACTATCGAGGTCGGAGTCCGTTTCACAAAGCCAGGAGATGCGCGGCGCGGGCACGGCTTCGACCAGCTCGTAACGCAGCGCCATGGCCGGCCTACAGAGGTTGCTCTTGGTGACGCCCAGGAGGCGCTGGTGCGGCATTTCCGGGTCCTTGCACACGATGAGCGCACTGCGCACCGTGCCGATGATCCCGATCGAGCCGCCGCCCCGGTAGATCACGTTGCGCCCGGGCTGCTTGTTGAGGTGCCGCACGACCAGCACGGCCGCCCCGGTGCGTTCCGCCATCTGGCAGAGCGGCATCAGGGCGCGGCGCACGCTCTGATCGTTGTGGGAGTGCACCGACTCGTCCAAAAACGCCATGAGCGGATCGATCACCACGAGCTTGGCGGCATGGTCGAGGATGACCTTTTCCAAATTTGGCACGTCAAAAGGCAACGACACCGCCCGGCTGGCGACGCGGAGTTGCGTGCTGCCCGTCATTTCAACCGGCACCTCCATGGCATTGAAGCTGATGACGTGGGCGAGCTGCGCCCGGCGGCTTCGAGGCGTGGGCGAATGGTGTCGGCCAGGCCGTCCTCGGTGCTCAGCAAGATCACCTTGGCCGGCGGCAGCGCGCTGCCCTGGTCGCAGGCGGGCATCGGCAAGCCGCAGGTGACTCGGGCGGCGACATCGAGCGTGATCGTCGATTTGCCCAGGCCGGGATCGCCGTCGAGGATCGTGAGTTTGCCCAGCGGAATGCGTCCCGGCCAGAGCCAGGTGACCTTTTCGATGAGCACGTCCGCGAGCACGACGGTCTGGGGTTGCGCCTGGCGGGCGAGGGGTCGCTCGCCGGCGGCGACGGTCGTGGCATCGGCGGTTCGCAGGAGCGCCAGCGATGCCGGTTTGGCCGCGCTCAGGGCCGTTGTCAGTGCCGCGAGAAACCGGTCCGGATCAAGTACGTGCAAGTCCGCCACGTCCTTGATCCCCGCCGGCATGCCGAAGAGCAAGACCTGCCCCTCGAAACGCAACTCGACCAGGCGGTGCAGCACCGATTTCTTGAAGACTTGTCCCCCCTGGTCGGGCTCGACATGAACATAGAGGCTGCGCACATTGGCCAAATGCTCCGCAGTCAGCGTCTTGGCCGTGCCGGCTCCGGGCAAACCAAGGGCCGGCAGATCGTGATGCCACAGCGCCCAGCAATCGGATTCCCCCTCCACGAGAAAGAGAATTTCCTTGTCGGCGGCCTCGTGAATCTTCCATCGGCCATAAGCGGAGAGCGGGGTGTTTTTGGGCCAATAGGTGCCCTCTTTCGCTTTGAGGGCACAGCGTCTTTTGACCGCCAGGTGGTAGCCGGTCTCATCGAGATACTCAATGCCGACGCCGTCGGGCAAATCGGCCAGGCCGAGCTTGAGCAGGAACGATTCAGGCAACTTTTTCGCCTCCGCCAGGCTGGCGACGCGCAGCGGAACAGACAGGACGTTGTACGCCATGGGGTGCTCCTTCAAAAATAAATGCCCGGAGTGTGGTAGAAGCCAACGGTAACACACTTGGGTGTTGACGGTGTTAGCCCAAAATGAACGACACCGACCCAGGGGCCCAGGGGGCCATTTAAAAACATGGCCCCCTGGCCCCCTGGGGTATCCTCTGGTCCTCGTCACTCGCTAGATTTCTAGCCGTAAGTATGTAGCGTGGGCTTAAGCCACGCTACATACTTTTACTCATATGGCCAGGGGCATGTAAGATGCCGATGCTGCCGCTGTCGCGCAAATCGGACAGGGCGAGCTTGTACAGGGAGGATTCAGGCTCTCTTTCGCCTCCGAGGTTGGCAGTGCACAGCGTGACGGATATGACGTTGTACGCCATGGTGTGCTCATTCCAAAATAAATGCTGTCGTAGGAGCCAATGTAACACAATTGGGAGGCCTTGGGTTAGCCTAAAATGACCGACACCGACCCAGGGGGCCAGGGGGCCATTTAAAAACATGGCCCCCTGGCCCCCTGGGGTCCTCCTCTCTGCCCTCTACCCTAATCGAACGTATTATTGGCACGGAGGGATTCCTCCGCTTGCGGGAAATTTTCCCTCGCCTGGCGGAGATTGCCGGCGCGAAATACTGTAGAATAGCTTCACGCCAAAAACCTCGGCAACCTCTCAGCCGCCACGATCCACCAACTGTAAAAATAGCTGCATGAGCACGACCTCCGTCAATGAAAGCGACCACGAGGCAGCGCCTTTTTTTAATGGCTATCAGGGCCTGGACGGCTTTGATGAAATGCTCGACGCTCGGGGCAGTCTGCGCGAGCACTGGCGGACTTTCAGCGACGCGCTCGAAAACCTGGGGCATGACGAATTTCGCCATCGCTGGCAGGAGGCCAAGGACCTCATTCGCGAGAATGGCGTCACCTACAACGTTTACGGCGATCCACGCGGCCTGGACAGGCCATGGCAAATGGACCCGTTGCCGGTGCTGATCGACGCCAACGAAGCCGGCATCATCGAGGCCGGGCTCATCCAGCGCTGCCGGCTGCTCGAAGCGATCCTCGCCGACCTTTACGGTCCGCAAACCCTCCTAAAGAATGGGCTGCTGCCGCCAGAGCTGGTTCTCGCCAATCCGGGGTTCTTGCGGCCTTGCCATGGTTTGCGTTTGCCCGGCAACCGCTACCTTCACCTCGTGGCGATGGATCTGGGGCGCGGGCCGGACGGCGGTATTCGCGTGCTTGGCGACCGGACGCAAGCACCGTCCGGGGCCGGTTATGCGCTGGAAAACCGCATCGTTTCGTCACGCATGTTGCCGGAAGTCTTTCGCGATTGCCGGGTGCAGCGGCTTGCTCTTTTCTTCCGGACCTTGCGCGATACCCTCCGGGGCCTGGCCCCTTTGAATCGCGACAATCCGCGCACCGTTCTCTTGACGCCGGGCCCATTCAACGAAACCTATTTTGAGCACGCCTATCTCGCGCGTTACCTCGGCTATACCCTGGTGGAAGGCGGCGACCTGACGATCCGCGACAACAAGGTTTTTCTCAAACTGCTCGACGGCTTGCAGCCGGTCGATGTGATCCTGCGCCGTCTCGACGACGATTTTTGCGACCCCTTGGAGCTGCGCCGATTCGTTCCTCGGGGTACCCGGGCTGGTGCAAGTCGTTCGGGCCGGCAATGTTGCCGTGGCCAATTGCCTGGGCAGCGGCCTGGTGCAGACGCCCGCGCTCATGCCTTATCTGCCGGCGCTTTGCCAACATCTTCTAGGCGAGGAACTGCACCTGCCCTCGGTGCCGGCCTACTGGTGCGGCGATACCGAGGCCCGCCAATACGTGCTGGCCAATTTGCAGCGGATGGTTGTCAAGCCGACCTTCCCGACCATGCGTTTCAATCCGGTCTTCGGCGAGAAATTGACGCGCGACCAGCTCAGCAATCTCGCTGACAAGATCCGGGCCAATCCGCTCGCTTACGTGGGCCAGGACCATCTCAACCTGTCCACCACGCCTGTGCTCACCGACGAGGGGATCGGCGCTCGCCACCTTGTCGTGCGTACTTACTTGACCGCCACGGATACCTCCTTCACGCTCATGCCGGGCGGGCTGTCCCGGTTCACCGCATCGGGCGACACGATGATAGTCTCGCTCCAGCAGGGGGGCGGCAGCAAGGATACCTGGATGCTGACCACCGGGCCGGTCAGCACGTTCAGCATGCTGCGTCCCGCGGCGGGCCCCGTCGGTCTCAATCGCGGCGGCAACGACCTGCCCAGCCGTGCCGCCGACAACTTGTTTTGGCTCGGCCGCTATGTGGAGCGTGCGGAAAGCCTGGTGCGACTGCTGCGCGGCATTCTCGTGCGTCTCACGGAAAAGTCGGGCGTCGCGGAAGTACCGGAATTGCCGTCGCTCTTGTGCGCTTTGACCACGCTTTACCAGTGTTTTCCCGGCTTCGTCGGCGAGGGAAGCGAAGCACGCCTGGCCCACCCCGAGGAAGAGCTGTACGCCATTGTGTTCAATCAAGACCGCGCCGGCAGCATGGCTTATACCTTGCATTCGCTTTACCGCGTCGCCAGCTCGGCACGCGACCGGATTTCGATGGACATGTGGCGCGTCCTGAGCGGCCTGGACCTCTTCGACGCGCAAGAACAACAGCTGGTCAAACGGCGAAGCGCAAGAACTCACCACCCTCAGCGACCTGCTCGATCTGCTCAACCGCAGCGTCTTGACGCTGGCGGCCTTCGGCGGCCTGGCCATGGAAAGCATGACGCGCGGCCATGGCTGGCGCTTTCTCGACATGGGCGCAAGACTGGAGCGCTGCCAGCACATCGTCGGCCTCATTCGCGCCACGCTCACCACCGTTTCCGCCAACGAGGCCCCCCTCCTGGAAGCCCTGCTCGAAATCGCCGACAGCTCGATGACCTTCCGCCGCCGCTACCTGACCACGTTACAGGCCGCCCCGGTCCTCGATTTGCTTCTGGCCGACGAAAGCAATCCGCGGTCGTTGGCCTACCAGCTCGTGTGCATCAACGACGACGTCGATCACTTGCCCCAACAGGCGCCGCACGCCGGCCGCAGCCCCGAACAGCGGCTGGCGCTGGCGCTGCTCACGTCGATCCAGCTGGCCGACATCGATCGCCTGGCCACCCTCAGCTCCAAGAATACCCGGCCTCACCTGGAAGACTTGCTGGTTCGCTTCGAAGCCGAGTTGCCGGTGCTGTCGGACAAGATCACGCACCATTTTCTCAGCCATTTGCAAACATCCCGGCACCTTGCGACCGGCGTGGTCGAGACAAGTTTGCCGGCGCCGAAATAGGAGCGCCCGTGCTTTACCGCGTCAATCATGCCACGACGTACGTCTACAGCCAGCCTGTGACCCTCTGCCACAACCTCTTGCACCTGCAGCCGCGCAGCGGGCCGCGCCAAACCTGCCGGCGTTCGCAAATCCTGGTAGCGCCCCTGCCAGGCGTGCTGTTGCACGATACGGACTATTTCGGCAATGCCACGCTCTTTTTCACCATTCAGGAGCCGCATCCGAAGCTGACGGTGACGGCGCACCACACGGTGGAGGTTACCGCCCCTGTCGCCACGGCCGAAGTGCCAATGCCGGCCTGGGACCTGGCCGCGCCTCAGGTGCGTGCCGACCATGGTGCCGAAGGAATCGACGCCTATCAATATGTCTTCAATTCCTGCTATATCAAGGTCGGGACGCAACTGCTGGATTATGCGCGGCCGTCGTTTCCGCCGGGGCGGCCGCTTCTGGAAGGCGTTCTCGACCTGACGCGCCGCATTTACGAGGAATTTCAGTACGATCCGAAGGCAACCACCATCGCGACGCCTCTTGCCGAGGTGCTGGCCCACCGGCGCGGCGTTTGCCAGGATTTCGCTCACCTGCAGATTGGTTGCCTGCGTGCTCTTGGCTTGCCCGTGCGCTACGTCAGCGGCTACTTGCTCACCAATCCACCGGACGGCGAGGAACGCCTGGTTGGCGCCGACGCCTCTCATGCCTGGCTGTCCTTCTATTGTCCGGGCATTGGCTGGACCGATGTCGATCCGACCAACAATCAGCTGCCCACGGATAAACACATCACCCTGGCGTGGGGCCGAGACTACGACGATGTCAGTCCCGTAAAAGGAATCATTCTTGGGGGCGGCCGGCATAGTGTCAGCGTGGCGGTCGACGTGGTGCCGCTTGAGGAGACGCCGTCGCGCTCCAAACCTGGCGTGCGCTAGCAATTCGTCTATGTGGGTGAAACGGCCGTTTTGGCTTGCCAAACGAAAATCTCTCCCTTGCCGGCAACGGCGCTGTCGCCCGAATAGCGCCGGTAGTCTCCTGCGCGTGGGTAGGCAGGCCAGCCCCAGGGATTGCAAGTGTTTGGCATAGATGCCCAGGAAGGTGGGCTGATAGGCGCTGGCGAAAGCGAAGGTGGGCAAGAGGGGCAGCGAAGTCAGCGATACAATCGTGCCGCGCGCCATCCAGGCACCGGTGCGGAGTTCAGCGCCGCTTAGCAGGAAAATGGTGCCCCCCTTCATTTGCAGACCGGTGAAATCGCGTGCTGGCCCGCCCACGACAATCAGGCCGCGCCGCATGCGCATGCCTACTTCCAGGCCCGCGCCGCCACCAATAAGAATCGTGCCGCCTTTCATGCCGGTCGGGCTGCCTCGATAGGCCGCGCCAATCTGTCCGCCGGCGTTGCCGCCAATCCGGATGAGCCCGCCCGTCATCTCGGCGCCCACCCAGTCCGACGCGTTGCCGGTGACCTCGATGGTGCCAGACTTCATGGCGGCGCCCAGGTGCATGCCCGCATTGCCCACGACGCGCAGGCGGCCCCCGGCCATGCCATGCCCAAGCCATTTCACCTTGCTGGCATCGCCGTGAATTTCAATCTCATCATCCACGGTGCCGTCCACCGTGAAGAAGGCATCCAGGCGACAGCGACGTTTCCCCAGAAATACCGGCAGTCCCCTGATGGCGTCGAGTGGCAGGCCCGCCATCGCCGGCGGCGTGATATTTTCCGCCTCCAGGGGTACGGAGGGCTGTTCTTTGAGAATAAGGGTCAGCATTGCAGCTTTCGTTCACCGATTAGTTGCAGTCACATATCTCGGCGCGTTCGACACGCTCCATCTCCACCGGGTAATTCTCGAACGACATCGTATAGTGTTGCTGGAACAAGGGGCGTAGAAAGCTCTCGATGGCCGGGTCGTAGGCCGGCTGCACGAGAAATTCCCGTCCTTCGTCCAGGTGCCTGATTTCCCCCTCCTCGACCACGACCTTGCCCCCCTTGATGACGTAACGAGGGTAGCGAAACATTAGCTCGCCATCGGGGTTCTGGTTGTAAATGACCAGGTCGGCGTCGGCGCCGATGCCAAGGTGGCCTTTGCGCGGCAAGCCGAGGGCGCGGGCCGGCCCGGCGGAGGTGATCGTGGCAATCTCATAGAGCGAGTATTGCCGATCCAGGTCCGCCAGCACGATGCGCTTTTGCGCCTTGGCGGGCAGGGCCTTGACCCGCTCGCGGCGGACATCGGCGTTCATGAGCAAGTGAATGATTTCCGGGTAGCGCCAGAAGCAGGCGCCGTTGGGATGATCGGTCGTCAGAAAGATGCGCCAGGGGTCGTCAATGAGCAGCAGCAGCTCCAGCCCCACCGCCCACTGCACGGCATTGACCAGGTTGCTCCCTTTGTACGTGTAAGGGACAATGCCGCAGCCGGTCTCATTTTCGACGTCGATATTGCCCCACTTATGACCGGTCAGCTGGTAGAGCAGGTGTTGCCAGGGACCGTCGGCGGTAATCGTGACGGCATTGCCGAATAGCACCGCGCCGGCGTCGCACGTGAGATTGGGGTGCGCATTGAAATATTCGGCGATGGGCGCCGCCTCGGAGCGCATCGTGTGCCAGTCATCGCCGCCATAGGCATGGAATTGCAGGTGGGCCAGGTGGGCCCGCTGTCCTTCCAGCACTTTCATGGTTTCGAGCGTCGTGGCAAAATTGCCGGGCGTGCCAAGGTTGTTGCAATGAAGGTGCAGCGCGTGCGGCAACCCCATTTCATCGACCATGCGGGCCAGGCTGGCGATGATTTTGGCCGGCGTGGTCTTGTTGTAGCCGTAAACCGGCTCGTGCAGTTGCTTGGCGTCTTTGCCCCATTTCCACGCGGTGACGCCGCCGGGGTTGACCGCCTTGATGCCGTAAACTTTCGCGGCCCCCATGAGCCAGGCCACCACTTGCTTGGCGCGCTCGTGGTCGCCGGCTTCCAGCAGGTCCAGCACGATCTCGTTGTTGGCCATCAAGAGGCAGCAGGCCTTGTCGACGATGGGGGTATCGCGCAGCTCCTCGTGGGTGTGTTTGGCCGACAGCACGGGCACCGCCGCCTCGACAACCGTCGTGTAGCCCATGCCGGCGTAGAGGTAGCCCGTCGCGAACGTCGTGGGCGTTGGTCCGCCGATGCCCATGCGCCGTTCGGGTGTATGCACGAACTTCGTGGCGGCACGCTGGTTTTCCGGCGTCAGCGCGCGTGCGAAGTTGAGCGCTGCGCCCGCCACGTGCGTGTGGATATCGACGCCGCCCGGGAAGACGATCATGCCCGTGGCATCGATCGTGCGGCCCCCCTCCGCGGTCGCCACGATGCGGCCGTCGCTGATGGCAATATCCTGGCAGACGCCGTTGACGTTGTTGGCCGGGTCGTAGACTTTGCCGCCGGTAATGCGAAGCATGGGCCCTTGGTGTCAGGAGAAGTTTTTCGCGCCTACATTGTCGTCATCGAGGCCAGCACTCCGGACTGCTCGTCACGGGGATTGATGGCGCCGGGTTGCCAGGCCGGCTTTCTGGTCACTGCTTCACGGATCATGCGCATGACATCCTGATCGGTTGGATAGGGCGAAGTCAGCGCCGGCCGCAAGGGCAGGGGGATCTCGTCCATGCGGTAGGCTGTTCCCGGAGCGCTGATGCCCGTCACGGCGGTGGTGATGTGGACGCGTGCAAGCCGGCTCGTATGGGTGACTTTGGGATCGAGCACAATGGTCGGTATGCGCGCGAGGTGATCGATGCCGGGTTGAGGCATGGTGGCGCCGGGATCGGCGCCCAGCACCAGGGCGGCGTCGACGTCGCCGCGCACCAGCAAATCGACCGTGGAAAATTCCCCCGGGTTAAAGCGCGGATAGCCGCGACAAAGGTTGACGCCGAAGGGATAGCCCGTCGTCCAGCGCATCACCACGTCCGAGCCCGTCACGTTGCCATGGCCGCGCATCGGCATGGCGACGAACTTGGTAAAGGCGTTCATTTCGGCCACAAGCTGGAGGACGGCGGCGGAGTTCATGTGCTTGCCGCGCGTCATCGACAGGCCCATGCCGAAGAAGATGACGCCGAAGCGGGCGGCCTTCATCCGTGCCGCGAGGTCTTCAAGCTGCTCGACGGTCAGGCCCGTCTGGGCGACGATCTCCCGGTCCACGCGCAGACCTTTGACGATGGCCCGCAAGGCCGTGAGCATTTCGAAATCCATGCCCGGGCGTACCTGCAAAAACAGGTCGGCGGCGCGGACGCTGGGCGTTTCGCGGATATCGACCAGCACCATGGTGCGATCTTTGCGTCCGTTGGGAATGAACTTTCCCTTGGGCGTCAAGGAATACTTGGTGAAGTGCCGGGGATGGCATTCGGCAGGGTTGCCGCCCCAGTAGATCATGAAATCGCAACGGTTTTTGACTTCGCCGAGCGTGCAGGTCACTTTGCCACCCAACTGGGCGGCGATTTCGGTTGGGCCGTGTCAGAGCGACGTATGGCTGTCAATGACGCCGCCGACCATCTCGGCCAGCCAGACCGCTTCGCGCTGAGCCTCGCAGGTGACGTTGCTCAGGCCGTAGACGAGCGGCATGTTGGCGTCGTAAAGGTACTGGGCGGCGGCCTCCACGGCGTCCGCGACGCTGGCCGGCTGGCCATCGATCAGCGCGTCGGGGTAGAGGTGTTCGGCGGTGTGATTTTTGAACCACGATTCGCCGAGACTGCACGCGCGTTTGGTCTCGACGATCTTGGTGCCGTCCGCATGCAGCTCGATGTCGTCACAGACGCAGCCGCAGAAGGTACACGTCGCATTTTTGACAATGGTCAGGCTCATGTGTCCTCTGGTTTTTCATCGGTGTTTGGAGCATTTGACGAAGCGCCCGGACCGGGCGGCACGACAAACGTTCAGCCCAGCTCGCGGCCGCGATAACTACCTCGGATGCGGCGCGGCCGATAGCGCCCCGCTTCCAGGCGTTCCCACGGGCCGGTGTATCCCCCAGGTCGTTACCGTTGTGGTTGGTGTCCATGGGTCAGATGCCTTCTTTCGTTGCTGGACCGTCCGGGCCGATCGGTTCCACCTCGACCTCCCAGCCCTTGGAGGTGGGCATGCCGGTGCCGTCGGTGGTTTGGCCCATGAGCCGGCAGGTCGGCGGGCCATAAGGTACAAAGATCATGCCGGCGGGCACTTTACCTTCCTTGCAATGAAAATCGCCTTCTCCATTGTCCGAGCGCACACGTACCATGCCGCCGGCGACGATACCGGCTTCCTTCATGTCGTCCCCATTCATGGTGATGGTGCTGACGGTGGCCTTATACTCCGCGGAATCTTTGCCCGCGTTGATCTGCTGGCCCTGCTTGGTAGTCCGGCCCGCGTTCATGAGAAACCGCTTCTTCGACATGACGCTGTCTTTCGCTCGGAATGGACCACTGTTACCTGCCGCGCATTGACTAAAAAACCTCGTTCAAGCATTATATCCGCTATTCGCCTCAATTGACCATGACCGTTCGAACGCGGAAATGCAATGAAAATAAGCCCAACGAAAAAACCTTCGTATAATTGAGAAAACGGCCGGTTGTCTTCTTAAAGCGAACTTGCCTGCCAAGGCCATCGCGGGTATGACCAACAGGGGGCCTTGGAGCGTTGGGGCCAGTCTGTTTCGACCTAGCAAGGAGTTTGGAATGTCTGAAGGTAAAGTAGACGAAGCTCTCACAGATGCCCGCCGCAAGGAAATCTTCCTTGCTCTGGTGGATGCCCAGGACCATGAGATGTCGGTGTCACAGTCGCGCAAGGTGATTGCCGAACGCTTCAGCATCCCGGAGGACAAGGTGCGCGACATCGAGCGCGAAGGACTGGATAACCAGTGGCCGCCTCTTTGAGCAGTGCGCGGGTTGCGCGGCATGGTGTTTGAGCAGCATGCTGGTGCTGGCGAACCGGATCGACGACCCACAAAGCACGCGAAACACACGAAAAATCGGCCGACCGTTGATTTTTCGTGTGTTTCCTCGTTTTAACCGCGAGTAACTGTCCAGGGAGGGCCTTCGTGCAGCCGCTGAAGATTCTCTTGCTGGCCGCCGAAGCCGTGCCCTTCGCCAAGGCGGGCGGACTGGCTGACGTTTGCGGCTCCTTGCCCAAGGCGCTGGCGCGTCTCGGCCACGACGTCCGTGTCGTCATGCCAGCCTTCAGGCCCATCGAGGCGGCACTCGAGACGGGCCTCCATGGCATACGGCCTCATCCGGTGACCCTGCGCGTGCCGATGGGCACCGGCGCCGTGCCGGCCGGCGCGCTGACGGCCACGCTCCCCGGCAGCGATGTGCCCATTTACTTCATCGCCGAACGCGAACTCTTCGGCAATCGCCCTTTTTTTTACGGCTACAAGGACGATCCCTATCGCTTTGCTTTTTTTTGCCGCGCCGCGCTCGATCTCATGATCGCGGCCCTGGGTTGGCGGCCCGACGTGGTCCATGCTCACGATTGGCATACTGCTCCGGCGATCACGTGGCTGGCCACGGCTGGCCAGCAGGACGCACGCTACGCGGGCTTGGCGACGCTTTTCACCATTCACAATCTCAGGCACCAGGGCACCGCGCCCTGGGAGATCTTCGATTACCTGGGGCTGCTCAGCCATCGTCTCGCCGAGGAGCATTTTGGCGAAGTAAACTTCATGGCCCGCGGCATCTACCACGCTACCATGGTCTCCACGGTCAGCCCCACCTACGCACGCGAGATCATGACTTACGAGGGGGGCAGCGGTCTGGACAAACTGCTTCGCCACCGCCACCTGGATGTGCACGGCATCCTCAACGGGATCGACTATGATGTCTGGGACCCGGCCAGCGATCGCCATCTGGCCTCCCCATTCGACGTGGAACATCTCCAGAAGCGCCTCACCAACAAGCGCGCCTTGCAAGGCCGGGCCGGCTTGCCGGCGCGTGACGACGTTCCGCTCGTCGCCATGATCACGCGTCTCGACGGGCAAAAGGGCCTCGATATCACCGGCCATGTGCTCCACCTTTTGTTGAACGGCTACGCCGGTGAAGCGCAGTTCGTCGTACTGGGTTCCGGCGCCGCTTACTACGAGGACATGCTGCGCCACCTGGCCAGTTACCATCGCGACAAGATGACAGCCTTCATCGCTTATGACGCCGAGCTGGCGCCGCTGATTTACGGCGGCAGCGACATGTTCCTGATGCCGTCGCTGTTCGAGCCCTGCGGCCTGGGGCAACTCATGGCGATGCGCTATGGCTCCGTGCCGGTCGCGCGGGCGACGGGCGGGCTGGCCGATACGGTGCGGCCAGGCGTTACGGGCTTTACCTTCCACAATTACACAGCCGACGATTTTTGGAATGCGCTTGGGGAAGCTCTGCATCTCTGGCGTACCGACCCAGACAGTTGGCGCCGCCTCCAGCGCCAGGGCATGGGAAGTGACTTTTCCTGGGAATCGTCGGCACGCCAGTACCAGCAAGTCTACCAGTGGGCAATCGCACGCGTGCGCGGCTGGTAAGAAAGCCTATTTCCATATAATGCTCCATGTCAAACGCGGCAGAGGCCGCGTCTACTTTTTGAGTGCTGACGATGCCTTCCACGATCAATTTCAATGCCGGGCCGGCCATGTTGCCGCCTCCGGTGCTCGAACAGGTGCAGGCCGAGCTGCGCGACTACCACGACCGCGGCATGTCGATCATGGAGATGAGCCATCGCTCCACCGAGTTCGAGGCCGTCAATGCCGATGCGGAGGCGACTTTCAAACGCCTCCTGGGTGTTGGCGCCGACTATCGTGTGCTGTTTCTTCAGGGAGGAGCCTCCACGCAGTTCGCCATGGTGCCGATGAACTTTCTGGCGCCGGGGAAAACAGCCGACTTTTTAATTACCGGCTCCTGGGCGGAAAAGGCCTTTGAAGAAGCCGCCGCGCTGGGCCAGGCGCACAGCGCCGCTTCCACCAAGAGCGACGAGTTTCGCCGTGTGCCGCGCTTCGACGAGATCAAACTCACCCAGGACGCTGCCTACGTCCATCTGACGTCCAATGAAACCATCCAGGGGACCCAGTGGCAAACTTTCCCGGACGTTGGCGATCGGCACCTCGTGGGGGACATGAGCAGCGATATTCTGTCCCGTCCGATCGACGCGCGGAAATTCGCCCTGATCTACGCGGGCGCCAAAAGAACCTGGGCCCGTCCGGGGTGACTATTGTCTTGTTGCGCGAGGCCTGGCTGGCGCAGGCCAATAAAAATGTCCCCACCATGCTGCGCTACAGCACGCACGTCAAGAATAACTCCCTCTACAACACGCCGCCGGCGTTCGGCATCTATGTCCTGAGCCTGGTGCTCAAGTGGGTGGAAAAGCTGGGCGGCCTGGAGGCCATGGCCGAGCGCAATCGCGCGCAAGGCCCAGATCGTTTATGATGCCATCGACAAAAGTAGCGGCTTTTACCGTGGCCACGCCGTACCGGGCTCGCGTTCCCGGATGAATGTCACCTTTCGGGCCGCCAATGAAGCAGCGGAGAAGAAGTTCTTGTCGGAGGCCCAGGCCGCTGGCATGGTCGGCCTGGCCGGCCACCGCTCCGTCGGCGGCATCCGCGCTTCCCTTTACAACGCGCTGGGAGTGGAAGCCTGCCAGTCTCTGGCCGCGTTCATGACCGATTTCGCCCGTAATAACGGTTAGTGTAGGCGGCAGCCCTCGTCCGCGTATCATTAGCCCCGACTTGGAAAACGATCTTCGGGGTGAATCGTTCCCGCCTCGCCGTCGTCCAAAGGTGAGTTCCCCCGCGCGGGTGTTTCCGCGGGCCGCATGCTTCGTTTCTGTTCTTTTAAGGAGATTGCTTGATGAAGAAGTCCCTTGCCGTGGCTGCCTTGCTGGCCGCCCTGTTTGTCGTCCGCGCCGGTTTGGCCGAAGATGCTACGGGCATCAAGTCCGGCCCGCAACTGGGCGAGAACGCTCGGCCGCAACCCTTTCTGCCGCTCAATATCAATGGCCCGACACCTGGCGAAAAGCAGTGCCTGGTATGCCGCAACGGCAACAATCCAGTTGCCATGATTTTTGCCCGCGACCCCAATCCCGCGCTGATCGCCCTCATCAAAAACCTTGACACGGTAACGGTCAAGAACAAGGACAAGAGCATGGGCAGCTTCGCCGTTTTCTGCAACGATTCCGAAGGGCTCGAAGCAAAGCTCAAGGAACTGGCCAAGGCCGCGGACCTCAAGGAGTTCACCCTGGCCATCGACGCCCCCACCGGCCCGGCCCCCTACAATATCGCCAAGGAAGCCGACGTCACGGTCGTGCTTTACAATAAATCCACGGTCATCGCCAACTACGCCTTCAAAAAAGGCGAGATGAAAGACGGGGACGTCGCCAAGATCACCGCCGACGTCAGCAAGATTTTGCAGTAAGCCGTACTATCGGCATAACCCTTTCAATCCACATGCCGCGGGCTTTGTCGGCGAGCGCTTGTAGCACCTGCGAGCGCGAAACCGATAATTCCCGCGGCTTGTTTTCCCTGGCTTAGTTCCCGCGCAGCGGGTAAATTAGTACGTAACTGCCCGTTGAAAAAGGGGTCAGACCCCCTTGAAACGAACAGATTTTTAACGTTTTTGCAGTGTATTGAAGGGGTCTGACCCCTTTTTCAACGGGCTGGTAAGGGAAATGGTTGGTTGGAAAGGGGCAGATCATGTTGCGCTACGCTCTTCTCGCCTTGTGTTTCCTTTGTCCGCTGGCGTTGCGGGCGGACGACCTCAACGATATTCTCGAACGGGACAGGGTAGCGGCCCAGCGGCTCGAAGCCGAGGTGACCGCCGCGCTGACCCAGGCCAAGGCCCTGGACAAGTCCGATTTGGGCCGCGCCAAACAAGTTCTGGATGACGCCCTCGCCAAAATCACCAACTCGCCGGTATTGTCGGACGACCAGCGCGACGATCTCCGCCGCCGGGTACAGTCGCGACGCGCAGAGCGTGGCACGTCTGTTGCGCGGTCAGGAACTGGCGGACGAGGAAGCAGCGCGGCGGGCCAGCGACAAAGCCAAACGCGAACGCTCTGGCGATCCAGCCACCCCCAATCGAAGTGAAACCGTCAAGAAATACGTGGCCTCAACCCAGGAACAGATTGCCGCCGCCCAGCGCCTGAACGACCAGAAAGCCAAGGGCAACCTCGGCGTGCTCTCGTCGCTTGACGCGTCGGCCACGCCCATCGATGGTGTCGTGGAGTATCCGAAATACTGGGCCCAGTTGACGGAAAGCCGCAAGAACTTCACCGGCAACCGCATGACCGCCAAGGAAACCGCTCTCCTCAAAGGCCTCAACTCCACTTTGTCGGTCGATTTCAAGGACGCCCCCTTCAAGGACGTCATCAGCTATCTCCAGGAAAAGGCCGGCATCGGGATCATTGTCGACGAAAACTCGCTCAAGGATTTGATGATCGAATACAACGACCCCGTCAATTTCAAAATCAACAAGGTAACGGTCCGCACCATCCTCAAGAAAGTGCTCGGCGACCGCGGCCTCGGCTACGTTCTCAAGGAAGGCACCGTCCAGGTCGTGACGGCTCAGCGCGCCCGCGAAACCATGGTCGTGCGCAGCTATCCCATCGACGATTTAATGGGCCTCAACAACCAGCTCTACGGCCCCATGCTCAACCGCGCCCTCATGCTCAACAACGTCCAAAGCCTCATCCAAAACATCCAAAGCGCCGTCGACCCTGGCCTCTGGAACACCAACGGCGGCCCCGGCTACATCACCTACCACGAAGCCAGCCGTGCCCTGATCATCCGCGCCCCTGCGGAGATGCACTACATGATGGGCAGCGGCGGGTTTTGAACGCGCCGAAAAGTGAAAACATGCGAGCGGCCGGCATTCGCCAAGCAGCTACGCTTGCATCCGCTCCTTGATGACGGTGCCCACTTCCTTCACCGCGATGCGTTCTTGCTTGAGGGTGTCGCGGTCCCGAATGGTTACGGTCTGGTCCTGAAGCGTTTGGCCGTCAACGGTGATGCAGTAGGGGGTGCCGGCTTCGTCCTGGCGGCGATAGCGGCGGCCGACTGCCCCTTTGTCGTCGTAATAGACGTTGAAGTCAGCCTTGAGCGTGCGGTAGATCGACGCGGCGATCTCGGGCATGCCCTCTTTTTTCACCAAAGGGAAAATGGCGGCTTTAAACGGGGCCAGGCGAGGGTGCAGCTTGAGAACGACACGTTCGGTGGGTTTGCCATTCTCGTCCGGGGCGGTGTCTTCCTGGTAGGCTTCGCAGAGGAAGGCCAGGGTGGCGCGGTCAGCGCCCGCGGAGGGCTCGATCACGTGCGGAACGAACTTTTCGCGGGTGGCCTCGTCAAAATAGGCCATGTCCTTGCCGCTACCCTTATATTTAGGCTTGCCGTCGGGGCCTAGTTCGACGATCAGTTCGTTGCCCTGGCGCACCAGCTTGCCTTCCATATGGCTGCGCAGATCGAAATCGCCGCGGTGGGCGATGCCTTCCAGCTCGCCGAACTCACCTGGCGGCAGGAACGGAAAGCCATACTCGATGTCGGCGGTGCCGCAGGAATAATGGCTCAATTCGTCGTGGGAATGGTCGCGCAGCCGCAGGCGCTCGCGTGCCAGGCCCAGGTCGAGGTACCATTTATAGCGGCGGTCGCGCCAGTACTTGTACCACTGCGGCGAAGTTAGTGGATGGCAGAAGAACTCAATCTCCATTTGCTCGAACTCGCGCGAACGGAAGGTAAAATTACGCGGCGTGATCTCGTTGCGAAAGCTTTTGCCGACTTGCGCGATGCCGAAAGGTATTTTCACGCGACTGGAATCGAGCACGTTCTTGTAATTCACGAAGATGCCCTGGGCAGTCTCCGGACGCAGGAAGGCAGCCCCCTCCTCGCCGCTGAGGGCACCGACGTAGGTTTTGAACATCAAGTTGAATTTGCGCGGGGGAGTCAGCGTGCCAGCCTCTTTGGCATCCGGGCCGAGTACCTGCGCGAAGTCGCTGACGGCCGTCAGGCACAGCAAGGCACCATCCCAGTGCAATTCGTCGAGCTGTTTGGCGTGCAGGTTGAAGAACTTGAGGGCTTTTTGCTCCGCATCCTTGAGTCCTTCATCCCCCTGCGTGTTGACCGCCACGAAGACTTTCTTCCCCTTGGCCTCGACCCACCTTCCCCAGACCTGATCATGGCGGTAGCGCTTCTTCGACTCACGGCAATCGACCATGAAATCGTGAAAAAGATCGTAATGGCCTGAGCATTTCCAGATTTGCGGGTGCATGATGATGGTGGCGTCGAGACCAACCATCTCATAGGAACTGGGCGCGCCCTTCGAGAATGGACAAATCGTCGTGCCCGGTCACCATTTGCCGCCACCAGGACTCCTTCACATTGCGTTTCAGCTCCACGCCGAGAGGGCCATAGTCCCAGAAGCCATTGAGCCCGCCATAGATTTCGCTCGACTGGAACAAAAAACCACGTCGTTTACACAACGAAACCAACTTTTCCATGTCCATTGCAAATCCCTGTGCCACTGTGCCGTGTGCCGTCGGGCGCCTGCCGGCGCCTGTGCGTTATCCAGGTAGTCTATTTTTGCCGGCAAGCTTTGACGATGGCGGGCGGAAAGTGGCTCGCAGTTTACGAGGACAAGATGTAGGACGGATGCGCCCCACTTGCGGCGCGGGCCGTGAGATGGATAATTAGCAGGGACCCATTAACCGAGCGCCGGCAACCTCCATGGCTTCCTTTCCTTGCCCGAATCCGACTTGTTCTCATGCGTTCACGACGGAACAGGTCCGGGCGAACCCAACGCTCAAGTGTCCTGGGTGTGGCAAGGTCTTTACTTTTCGTCAGCGCGCTCCGGTGCCGCCTCCGCTTGCCAGGCCGGTGCAGGCGCAGCCGGTCGTTCAGGCACCCGAGGAATCGCCCTTTGACTTGACCACGCTGGACTTGCCACGGACGCCTGTGCAGCGTCGACCGGCGCGGCAGGCACGCCAGCGTCTCGTTTACGCGGTTGCAGGCAGCCTGGCCGGAATAGCAGTGTTGTTAGGTCTCATATTCGCCATCCGGGCGGTCCTGGTGGGGCAGGGGCACAAGGCCCCGGATGACGAAGCCACGGAAAAGGCGCGCGTCCTTATTGGGAAGACGCGTAATCTAAAAAACGTCGAGGAAAAAGCTTTCAAGCTGGTTCTCGCGGACAAAGCCTGGCTGCCCGACAATGTGTTACGGCAACGTCTCGGCGTGTTGACCGCGTGGAAGTGCGCGGCCAAAGACGGCTGGATGGCGGTGGCAGCGAAGGATTACGGACAGTACCAGCCGCGCGAGGCGGAACTGTTGCGCGTGGGTGCCGAAAGACTCGAGAAGCTTTTTGACGATAGCCTGGAATGGGCGGAAAAACCCGAAGCCACGATGCTGGGAGAGGCGTCCGCGGAGCGTTTGTTGTTCAAGGGCCAGCTCAAATCCGTGGTCTGGACCGGTTACATGTACCTGCTGACTCAAAACGGGTTTGGTTATTGGCTCTATGCGGCGGCGCCCACCAAGGAAGAAGCGGATGAATTATTAACGGCCGACCTGCAGGGTGCCTTCTTCGTAGACACTGACCGCCAGGGCTGGCGTCCCCAGCCACCGAAGTTGAGATCATTTACGACGGCGGACAGCGCTCTCACGATAACCGCGCCGGAGGGCATGTTCGAGAAACATGCCGCCAAGGATCAGGATCCGCGTGCCGAGCTTTACCTTTTCGCCCGCTATCAAAAGGACCAGGACAACCGCAAAAACGCCGACGTGCTGGTGCTGACGCTGGCAAAGGAGGAGGATTTGCAAGCGGCACTGACCAGCGCCAAGAAATATTTGGAGGAGAAGAAGCAAGAGGAGAACAAGGATTATAAAATCGCGGCAGGCGAGGGGCAGGAGGCGGGCGGGGAGAGCGAGGGGCTGGTTGGCAATCGCCCTGGCCTGCGGCGGAGTGGACCTTGCTACGTGGCGAAACGCCGGTGCGCTACTGGGTTGTGGCTGTCGTGAGTGAAAAGGACAAGATCTATGTCATTCGCTGCGATAGTTCCTGGGAGCATCGCCAGATGTGGCGCGACGATTTTCAAAGTCTGCTCAAGAACGCGGAATTCAGGGATTGATCGTGTTTAGCAGCCCGTTGAAAAAGGGGTCTGACCCCTTTTTCAACGGGCTATTAGTTAGGCACGGGCGGCATCAGACTGGCTGATATGGGGCCGGGGCCCGGTGTCGCGGCGGGCAGCGGGATGCCGATCGCCAGGCCGCGCTGGCGAAGGAGGGTGGCTTTTTCGAGAACCGCGTCGGGGCTGACGACCTGCTTGGGCTGCAGTTGATAGTGGAAGCGGCGAATATCACGCATGGTCCAGGGCACGACGTTTTCACTGAAGAAGTCGAACAGGAACCACTCGTAAAAGGGGGCTTTGACCCTTTCGCGAACGATCAGGGTTTCATAGCCGTCGTGGAGCAGCTTGAACTCGTAGGTCCCGTAATATACGAAAGCATGATCTGCCGGCGAGGCGCCGATGGGCAAGCCTTTTTCGTCGTAAACGATGGCGCCAGGCGGGTCTGTGGTGATGACGAAGCGCCTTTCGACGCAGCCAACAAGTGCACCGCTCCCCGCGAGGAGGGCCACGAGCCAAACCGCCAGCCGCAACCGTGGGTGCATGGTTAACAACCGCCTTAATAAAAACCTGCCGTAATGGTCGCGCGATATAGCCGGAACGCCGGCGCGTGTCAATTTCAAAGCCGATAAAGCGGCTCAAACGGGTGTGGCCACGGATTCTGGGGGGTCAGGCTTTGGACCAGTAGGCCGACCACTGGCTGGCATTTCGTACACATATCAGTGCCGACATGCCTGAGATGTTCTTGCGACGCCATCGCGCACCGCGTGCTTTGAGTCTTAAACCCAGAGTTTTCGCCCAGCCTTCGACGCTGCCGCTGCCGATCGCTTGGCCCGCCGCCAACCGCTGGCGATATGCCAAGCGGTGGGTATGCTTGGCGAAATAACCCACGAGTTTCTCTAAAGCCGAGCGGCGTTCTGGCGTGTCCCCCTTGGCGTATTCTTCGGCCACGAGTTGACAGATGCCGGCCCAGCCGGATTCCAATAATAATTTGCGGCCCTGTTCCAAAAAGGTCTGGGCCTCCTCGCTGTCCTCGCCGTAGATACGCTTCCCCGCTTGGCCGATATGCCCGCAACCATGGAAGATATCAAGTGTCTGCTCGCAGCCGGTGAAGACACGCTGCACGGAGCGCCAAATCCACGACGCCCCATCTCCCAGCGCGTGTAAGGCACTGGTTTGCGATACGCCCAGCCGCCGGCTCCAAGCACGCCACGTCCGTCGAAATACCTTCGCCGGAGCAATCGCCGCCCAGGCCACCCGTGCTGTCGGGGCCGGCAGCGTGCGCTGTCGCCATTGAGCCGGTGTGGCCGGCGTGGCACGCTTCCGCTTCTGAAAAACCCCGATTTTCAAGTCTTTCCAGCCTTCA
Source organism: uncultured Planctomycetota bacterium (assembly GCA_963848825.1). Classification (GTDB taxonomy): domain Bacteria; phylum Planctomycetota; class Planctomycetia; order Gemmatales; family Gemmataceae; genus CAVVSQ01. The sequence goes on from CAWKFA010000015.1 coordinate 310,058, forward strand.
TCCAGCGTGTTTACTTTGCCCGCATCGGTCGTGAATTCCATGTCTCCGGCCGCAGCGGTGAACGCTTGCGGTGTATGCATCTCCGTCGTTTGCCATTGGACCATCCGCTGGCCTTGCCGATGGCATTCGCGACGCAGCGCTTCCTTGCTTAGCTTGACCCGCAACAACGTTGTCAGGTGTTCCCGCGCCTTGGCGAAGGACACATCGGCTGCCAGTCGACTCAGGTGCTGCTGCAACGTCCGCGTATAGGCACCGGTTAGCCCCAAAACCGCGTCAGCGCCATACCCCAACGCTTCGCAGCCACAGCGGCTACCCCACCAACGGCGCTGCAAGCGCAAAGCACCCAAACAACTCACGATTTGCCGCGTGCTTTTGCTACGATTGAGGCGCGGTCGACCACAGGCGCAACTCCGCAGCGGGGCACTTTTTTTTCAAGCACCTCAATACGCATTTGCACTGCCTGCTCAAGCACCTGACGATTGATTTCCTGGCCCTTTTGCAACACTGCCACCTCGCAGGTATCAATAACTTCCCCCTCGGGAGCCACCAATGCAAGCTGCTGCATCTCCTGAAGAAAGACATGGTACCGTCGTAGCAAGGTCTCTTGGGCTGGCGATTCTACTTCCAGACTAACGGTAATACGTGACATGATCGGCCTCCTGCCGTAAAAGAGAAGGCCCCAGATTACCCGAATCCTCCAGCTGCAACCAGACTATTTAGCCACACCCGCTCAAACTGCTTGCGGTCACACCCCGAACGAGCTAGCAGCGTGCCCGCTCCCTGGGCGATCCGGTTGCATCGGGGTCTTTGGGGCTGTAGCATACGAAAGTAAAGAACTTGGGCGTGCAAGGAAACGACGGGTGATTGGGTTTGAAGACATCGAGTACGCAAGTCTGAGCGACGTGGGAGTCCGGCGCAGTCATAATCAGGATTCTCTCGCCACGCTGCCTGCGAACGACATGGAGCAATGGCATGGCCGTGGCCACGTTTTCGTGGTGGCGGATGGTATGGGGGCCCACGCCGTCGGCGAATTGGCAAGCAAGCTGGCAGCCGACAGTATTCCGCACCTTTATTCAAAACATGCCCACGAGGGGCCCATTCAGGCGCTGCGCAAAGCGTTTGTCGAGACCAACCAGAGCATCCACTCACGCGGGCAGCAAAACCGCGAATTCACCGGCATGGGCACCACCGGCACGGCCCTCTTGATTCGACCCGAAGGCGCCTGGGTGGGCCACGTTGGCGATAGCCGCTGTTATCGCATCCGCCAGGGAAAAATCCAGCAACTCAGCTTCGACCATAGCCTGGTCTGGGAGCTGGCACGTCGTCAGAACAAGGCCCCTGAAGAACTGGTCGGCGTGCCCACCAACGTCATTGTGCGGTCACTTGGGCCGGAGGCCATCGTGCAGGTAGACGTGGAAGGCCCGCACCCTATTCAGAAGGGCGATTATTATTTGCTCTGTAGCGATGGCTTATCCGGCCAGGTGAGCGACCGCGAAATCGGCGCCGTCATCGCCAGCCTGCCCCCCGCGGAGGCGTGCCGATTTCTCATCAACCTGGCGAACCTTCAGGGCGGGCCGGACAATATCACCGTGATCGTCGTCAAGGTGGCCGGTCAGCAGGTGACCGAAGCAGGCCACAGTACGGCCGCCAGCCGGGCGGGTGCCACCGCCAACCGGAGCTTGCGGGCACGGCTAGTGCCGCTTTTCAAATGGCTACCGTGGCCATTGTGGTTGCTTTTTCTGGGCATTTTGCTGGCCCTAACCGCCATCTACCTGAACGCCTACAAGAAACCGGGCGATCTCTTCACGTTCGTGGTAGCGGCGCTCACCTTGTTAGCGGGCCTGGCCGGGTTAGTGTACCAGTACGTGCGCGAGAGCAAGGAACCGCCGCCGCAAGAGGAGCCCGAGCCATCGGCCCCGCGGGTATACCGCGAGGCTTCCTGCCGGGTTGAATTGCCCGTCGCCCAGCGCCTGAACTTGGCGGTGGAAACGCTCGAGGAGCGGATCAAGGAGAAAAACTGGCAGGTAGACAAGGAGGGCTGCCAGCAACACCGCGACAAGGCACGCCAATTTCAGCAGCAAGGGGACCTTGTAGGTGCCTTCCGGGAGGATTGCCGGGCCATGCTGCTGCTCATGGAGGCTGTCGGCAAGCAACGCAACAAGGAAGAATCTTTCAAGCCCCTGTGGGACAAGCAGGTGGCGAGCTAGCCTTGATGCGCACCGCCCTAATAAAAGGCGTGATCCCCATCGTTTTTTAGCCGGCGGCCGGGAAAAAAAGCGACAAAATTTACCAAAAGCCGCCGAGCTGTTTACAATAAAGCCATGAACCTGCCAATTCTTGCCTCGCCCGCGACGGTAACCCGGTTGCGCGGGCTGCTTCATGTACCGCACCAGGAACTTATCGCCTGGCTGGCGGAGCGTGGCGAGAAACCGCTACGGGCCAGGCAACTGCGCCGCTGGGTCATCGTCGCCGGTGCCGAGTCATTCGACGCCATGACGGATTTGCCCAAGGGTTTACGCCAGCAGTTAGCCCAGGACTTCGTGCCCCTGAGCACAACAGTTGTCAAGCACCTTCGGGCGAGCGACGATACCCACAAACTTTTGTTGCGTCTGGACGACGGCGGGCTCGTCGAGTGCGTGCTTATCCAAGATCGTGGACGACGCACCGCTTGCATCAGCACCCAAATTGGCTGCGGCATGGGTTGTGTCTTCTGCGCCAGCGGCCTCAATGGCGTGGACCGCAATTTGACGACGGGCGAAATGCTGGAACAGCTTGTTCGCCTACGCAATCTTCCTGCCGCCATGTCACGTGAGGAGAAAACCGAGCGACTCACGAACATGGTGGTCATGGGCATGGGCGAGCCCCTGGCCAACCTTGACAATTTGCTGGAAACGCTGGAGGTCGCGTCGGCCACGGACGGTCTGGGCATCGGTGCCCGTCATATCACGGTCTCGACGGTAGGCTTGCCGGCCAAAATCAGGCACCTGGCGGACCTTGGCAAACAATATCACCTGGCGGTTTCGCTGCATGCTCCCAACGACGCTTTGCGCAACCGGATTGTACCGACGAATTCCAAGACGGGACTGGCGGCCATCATGGCCGCGGCGGACTATTTCCTCGAAAAAACGGGCCGCCAGGTCACGTATGAATACGTTCTCCTCGAAGGGCTTAACGACGATGTGACGCATGGTCGCGAGCTTGCCTGTCTGCTGCAGGGGCGGCGGGCGCACGTCAATCTGATTCCCTTTAACGACGTGGCCGGCCTGAGCTACCGGCGGCCGAGCGCGGACGCCCTCGCGGCATTTACCGCCCCGCTGAAAAACCAGGGTGTCAGCGTCAAGGTACGTAAACGCAAGGGATCGCAAATCGACGCCGCCTGCGGCCAGTTGCGGCGCGAAGCAAGCGGTCCCGCCTAAGGCGCGACGCGACGCCCGTCTCGTTCCGCTATGAGGCAATCGTGGCATTGATCGGCGAAAGCAGCACCCAATTGGCCTTGCGTGATCCGGACGTCCGGCTCATGTTACGCGTCCGCGCCGACGATAACGAAGCCTTTGCCGAGTTGGTCGAGCTTTATCATCATCGTCTCGTCGTCGTCATGCATCACCTCGTCGCCAACGCGGAAGAGGCCGAGGACCTCGCCCAGGAGGTCTTTATGCGCGTCTACCGCGTGCGCAAGAAATATCATCCCCAGGCGAAGTTCTCCACCTGGCTATTTACCATCGCCAATAATCTGGCGCTCAACGCGCTGCGCAACCGCCAACGCAAACCAGTCGTGCCGCTCAACTTGCGGGACTCCGGTCCGCTGGGCCCCCGGCCGGCGGAACAGCTCGTCGCGGACCGTGGCAATTTGCCCATGCAAAACATCCAGCAGCAGGAACTGGCCCAGATTATCCAGGAGGCCTTGCACGGGCTGAACGAACGCCAGCGCGTGGCGGTGGTCCTCAATAAGTTCGAGGACATGAATTACGCGGAAATTGCTGAGATCATGGGGCTGACGACCAAGGGGGTCAAGTCCCTGTTATGTCGTGCGCGGGAGAACCTGCGCGAGGCATTGAAAGACTATATCTACATGGATGGCGAGTGAGGATGAGGCGGTGCTGCCCGTGACCTAATAGGTCCGGTGCAGCTGAAAGCAACGTTTCAAGGCAACGCCACCCGGAGCGTGCCCTGCTACTTTCGATGGGTAGGTCCCATGTCCACGCTGAACGAACAAGATCGGGCCAACCTGGCGGCATACCTCGACGGCGAGCTGGATGCCCCAACCTCGCAGGCGCTCGAGGAGAAGATCAACCTCGATCCAGAGGCACGCAAAGAAGTAGACGCCCTGAAACGGACGTGGGGCATGCTCGATTTTTTGCCCAAGCCGAGCCCGTCGGCCGGTTTTACTCACCGCACACTGGATCGCCTGAGCCTCGAAAAAATGGGGGGTCGCCTGCGGAGGGGTCAAAACCATCGTTTTGCACTGTGGATTCGGTCGATTATGTGGGTCGCGGGCATACTGGTCACGACGGGCATCGGTTTCGCGGTCGGCCACTTGCTAGCGCCAAACCATCCCGAGAAAATCGTCGCCGTCCAGGTCCAACAGCCGCCCCCTTCGCCAGTTCCACCAACTCCACCCAAGCCTGGACCGGTAAGCGATCTGGAATGGATGAAAAATCAGCCCAAGGCCTTGCGCGATCAATACGAGGGCCTGGCGGGTGCCGCCAAATCAGCCCTGGTGGCGAAATTGCGCCTGGAAGAGCAAGCCCGCCATCAGGAATGGTTAATCGCCAGTCGTTTTTGGTCCCAACTTGACAAAGGGTTGCCACTACCGGCGCGGTTGACCGATTTCGCTCAGGACGTCCAAACCTTCGTGAATGAGTATTTGCGCCCCACGCTGTCCAGGGACGAGGAATCACGGCTCGCGAAAGCAAGCGGGCAGTGGCCCCTTTATCCCTTGCTGCTTGTCGAATTGGCGGATAAACATCCTCCCGCGTTACCAGGAGACAAGGGGCCCAAAACTTTCGCCGAGCTGCCGACCGAAGTGAAAAACAAGTTTAAAAATAAGGCGGGCACTGTCAGTCCAAAGCTCCTCAAAGCTGAAGGGCATTGGCCAGGCTTTGCGATCATGCTGACGACCATCGCGTCCGGCAAGAAGGGCAACTATGTTCTCCCGCACGAGCTTTGGCCCACGAGCCGTAACGGTTTATCTGCGCAAATGCAGGAATTCATGGACCAAAAATTGGCCAAGGTGCTGGATGCAGAAGACCGCCTGCGCCTGAATAGCGTGGATGGAAAATGGCCCGACTATCCCGTCGCGATCGCGGGCATCGCGGCAAACATCATCTCGAGGTGCCGTGGCACACGCTGCCGGGCACGCGTGAACGATGGGACAATTACCGGCTGCCGAAGGGGGACTGACAACGATTCAGGGCAGGCGACGTGAGCTAGACCTCCACCAAGGCCTTGCCGGCGTGCCAATGGTCCCCCTCGCGAACCACTTCACGGTAGAGCGTATCGCGTTCGACTGGCACGCGGCCGGTTTCCTCGATCAGGCCGCGTAACTCGGCAACGGTCATTTCTTGCGGCGTGTCGCTACCCGCGTCGTGATAGATCTTTTCGTGGACGACAGTGCCGTCAATATCGTCGGCACCATAGCTGAGCGCCAGTTGAGCGGTCTTGATGCCAAGCATGACCCAGTAGGCCTTGATGTGCGGAAAGTTATCGAGCATGAGGCGGCTGACGGCCAGGGTCCGCAGGTCCATCAAGACGCTGGGCTTGCGCAGTTTTTTCTGCTCACCGAGTTGCGTATGGTCCGGATGAAAGGCGAGTGGAATAAATGTTTGAAAACCGCCGGTCTCGTCCTGCAAGTCGCGCAGACGACACAGGTGATCGATGCGGTGGCGAGCCGCCTCGATGTGGCCATAGAGCATCGTGGCGTTGGAGCGAAGCCCAAGTTGATGAGCTTCGCGATGAATCCGCGCCCACGCCGCGGCGTCGGCCTTGTGCTCGCAAATCTGGTCACGCACCTCGGGATGGAAGATTTCGGCACCGCCTCCAGGCAGGCTTCCCACGCCGGCATCCTTGAACTCAGCCAAAATGTCCTTGGTGGGACGGCCCGTCAGGCGCGCGAACCAATCCCACTCTACCGCCGTGTAGGCCTTCAGGTGCAGGCTTGGCTGCGCTTCGTGGATCAGGCGCACGACCTTGAGATACCAGGCATAGGGCAACTGGTGATGCAGTCCACCGACGATATGCAGTTCCGTGGCGCCGCGTCCGACAGCCTCGGCCGCTCGCGCAGGACCTGATCATCGGACATGACGTAGCCTTTGGGGCTTTTCAGGTCCGCTCGAAATGCGCAGAAGTTGCAGCGGTAGATACAAATGTTGGTGGCGTTGAGGTGCGTGTTGACGTTGTAATAGGCATTGTTGCCGTTCTTGCGTTCGCGCACGAGGTTGGCAAGCTCGCCCAGGGTGAAGAGATCGGCGTGCTCCTCCAGAAACATGCCCTCATCAAAGGAAAGCCTCGCTTCGGCCTTCACCTTGCTGGCAATTTCATCAAGCATTTTCGTCATGACTAACCTCGCGGGAGCGTTCTAAAGGGTGAGCACCTGGATTTTTTTAGCGAATCACCGCGGTTTCTCCAACTAAAACGTAAACCGGACTAAATCTTGGAAATTAACACGGGGATCGCCCGGAAAGCCCCGCTGCGGAGTCAGTGCGTCATCACGACTCGAGCAGGGCGAAGCACGGAACCTTGCCATCAACGCAAAAACGCGGCCCAGGAGCTTTCGCCCGCGGGCCGCGTATCACTTCCAGGTGCCAGCCTGTTAACGCTGAGAGTTGGCGACCGGCACGCTGTTGATCCCGGGGGGCAGGGGACGGCGCTCGGTCGTCGCCTGGTTCAACGCGAGTCTTCCGGCCCCTTGACCGCCCGCCAAAACCAGTGTCACATTCAGCTCCTGCCCCTGGCGAACGACTTTCAGATTGACTTTGTCGCCGGCATGATTGTCCCAGAGGGCACGCTCGACATCAAAAGCGTTGGCAACTTTTGCCTCGCCGATGGCCAGGAGCACGTCCCCATTATGAATTTCGGGACTTATGCCCTTGGAGCTTGCCACGACGACGCGTTGCCTGTCGCCGGTCTCGCCAAGCACTTCTTCCTTGTAGGAAAGGCCATGATTAACGCCCGCTATTTTCGCGGAACTCAGGTGCTTGATCAGAGCGTTCTGAACCGTGCCGGCATTGATGGCGAAGGCAATACCCTGGGCCCCATCGCGGAGCGCCACGTTGATGCCGATCAATTCGCCATTGATGTTCAACAACGGGCCGCCCGAATTGCCGGGATTGATGCTGGCGTTCGTTTGGATGAGGCCTTTGAGGGTGTCGCCCGACGGCATGGTGATTTCGCGGCCCAGGGCGCTGATGATGCCCGTCGAGACCGTGTTGGTGTAGCCGAATGGATGGCCGACGGCGATGACTGTCTCGCCGACCATGAGATCCTCGGCGGGCGCTAGCCGCAGCTCTTGGAGCTTTTTCGTTGTATCGATGCGAAGCACCGCGAGGTCAAAAGCCGGGTCGGCCCAGACGATTTGAGCCGGCAACTCGGTGCCCCCATAGAGGCGAACACGTACGTTTTGCGATGTTCCGACGACGTGGCGATTCGTAACGATGTAGCCACGGCCGTCGATAACGACGCCGGTGCCCACGGTGTCCTTGGCATTGGGGCGTGCCACCTTGACGGTGACAATGCTTTCCTTGGTTTTTTCCACCGCTTCAACAATATGATTGCGGCGCGGATAGGGATTGTTTTCGGAGGCAGCCCCCAGGGGGGCCAACCAGAGAAGGGCGGCCAATAGGGCCGTACTGGACGGGAAAGACCTCATTTTTGCTCATCCTTTCGGCAACCAGGCGACCTCGCCGCATCCTAACGAAGAGGCCCATGGCTTTCCGCCCCCGCCTCACGACGGGTTTAGCTTTATCGAGGAAAGTGTTGTTGCAGCGTCTTGCTGTAGACCAAACGTAGCTTAAAAAAATGACGTGCGTGTCAGAAAAACCAATTTTTCGGGTCGCAGCGATTATGCCAGGAGAGGTGACCGGCGCGGGCCGAGGGAGAGTTTGGTATGCGCACACCAATGAAAAAACCCCCTGGACATGGGGGGCCGCACGGGGAATGGTGGTTGTGGCGATGGCGTTCGAACTGGGGGATGCCGGTCTCAACCGGCTGCTTCAAAAGGGACGTTAGCCATGCGGTAGAGCACCGATCGATTGCGGCCGGTGTTCTTGGCCTCGGACAGGGCCGCGGCCGCGGTGTGTTTCATCTGTTCATAATCGGGCAGCGGCACTCCGCCGCTGATCCTGGCTGCCTTGTCGGCTTCACTCGCTTCGGCTTCGCCATCCTCGTCGACCGCGAAGCCAATGCTGACCCGCACGGGGATAATGGCTTCCTTATAGGTGAATACGGTATTTTCCACCGTGGAGCGGATGCGTTCGCCCAGGACGCGTGCGCCCTCCATGCCGGTCTCCGGGGCGATCACCATAAACTCCTCGCCGCCGATACGGCCCAGGAGATCGACGGTGCGCAGCGAGCTGGTCAGGGCCTTGCCGAGATCGATGAGCACCTTATCGCCACCAGGAAGCAGGTATTTGGCGTTGATTTGCTTGAAATGATCGACGTCGATAAGGCCCAGGGCAAGCGGGCTCGGATAACGATCGCGGCGGCGCATTTCGCGTTCGGCGAGACGGTCCATGGCCCGGCGGTTGGGAAGCCCAGTGAGCGGATCGGTCAGGGCCAACTTCTCGAGCATTTTGTTTTTTTGCTCAAGTTCATGATTGGTTTCTTCGAGTTCCTTGGTCCGCTGAGCGACGCGAACTTCCAGCTCCATATTGAGCTGACGCAGCTGTTCGAGAAGCTGCTCATGGCTGCGCTCAAGCAAAAAGGTGCGGGCCGCGTTGTGCAGGGTCTCCTGCAATTCCTCGGGCCGCCAGGGTTTCATGATGTAGCGAAAGACTTGGCCGCGATTGATGGCCTCGACAGCCTCGTCCAATTCCGCGAAACCCGTCATGAGCAGACGCACGGTCTTGGGATGATGGCGTCGGACCCATTCGAGCAGGTGCACGCCGGACATGCGCGGCATTCGCTGATCGCTAAGGACCAGATCGAACGGGCGGTGTTCGCAATGCCACTGCGCAGCTTCCCCGAGTCCGCGGTAACGACCTCAAACTCGGGATTTAGTAGAGCAGCCAGGGTGGCCAGGATGTACGGTTCGTCATCCACCACCAAAAGGGAGCACTTATACTTACCCACAAGAGCCCTCTTGGACGGGTGAAAAGGCAAAAAGAGGGGACCGACGGTCCTCCAATGACCTATTCAACTAATAGCTTATTTTTGAGGGAAATGCCAATAATAATTCTTACACGGCCTTGGCCCAGCGCAGCTTCGCGGAACGCGAACGCGGATTGAGCTGGCGCTCGCTAAAGCCAGGCCTGATCGCGTCTTGGGAAACCGCCTGGAAGATTCCCGCACGCAAGCCGTCGCGCAGCGCCGTCTTCACCAGCCGGTCTTCACCGCTATGAAAGCTGATGAAGGCGGCCCGGCCGCCCGGGCGAAGGCAACGGCACGCAATCCGGAGCAGGCTGCCCAGATTTCCCAGCTCTCTATTGACCAACAGGCGCAATGCTTGAAACGTCCGCGCCGCGGGATGGGATTTCCATTTGCCCGGCGTGGCACGGAGGCGCCAGTCGGTCTCGCCTACTGCATCCATAATGACTTTCGCCAGCTGGCCGGTGCGGACGATTGGCGCCGCGCTTCTGGCCTCCACGATGGCCCGGGCGATGCGCGGCGAGCCGGCTCGTCCCCCAGCTCCAGCAAGGCTTGACGCAGGTCCGTTTCCGAAATGGCCGCCAAAACTTGAGAGGCATCCCGTCCGCGCGTTCGATCCATGCGCATATCCAAGGCACCGTCGCGCGCGTAGGAAAACCCTCGCTCCGGGTCATCTACTTGCATGCTCGACATTCCCAGGTCCGCCAGCATCACATCCACCCCTGGTAAGGCATGGCCGCCAATTACGACATCCAGTCCGGCGAAATTGCCGTGATGTAAGTGGAAGGGAAATCCGACTGGCGCCAGGCGTTCTTGGACGCCAGCGAGGTTGGCTTTATCGAGGTCCAGACCAAGAAGCATGCCCGTCGGCCCAACCCGTCGCAGCAATTCGACCGCATGCCCGCCCCATCCCAGGGTGCAATCGACAGCCACTTCACCCATTTGTGGTGCAAGTACCTGCAAAACCTCCGTGAGTAGGACGGGGCGATGCTGTCCGGGCGATGTGCTACGCAGGGGGCGAGGCATGATCGATTTCACCTAAATCCGCCCAGCCCCGATGGGCGTTTACGCCGGCTCGGTCGCGACAGCATGTAGTGCTGCCTTGATGTTGGCCAGCTGGGGGACGGTATTTTGTTCATAAACCTGGTTCAGGCCGATGCCCGGCACATGCTTACCCATGAGAACGCGGGGCCTGACCAGCATATCATAAAAATGGTCATCGACGGCGCGACGCAGCAGGTGCTCCCCGAAGTTCGTGACTTCGGTGTCCTCGTTGACGATAAGGAGCCGGCCGGTTTTTCTGATACTGCCGCTGATGGCGCGCCAATCATACGGGAAGATACTGCGCAAATCCAGGACGTCAAATGTCAGGTTCTGTTCGCTTTTGAGCTGGTCGGCGGCTTGCACGCACAGAGGCAGGGTCCGACCGTAGCTTACCACTGTGGCGCCCAAACCCTCGCGGACCAGCGCCGCCTCGCCAATGCGCACAAAGTATTCCTTCAAGTCTGGCCAGCGCGGTTGCCAGTTTGTTCGTTCCCCCACGGGGGCGTCGATCATCTCCTTGAGCGTGTGGTCATCCGCCGGTTCGCCCGGCAAGAGCCGGTCATCGTGCATCCGCAACAGCGCCTTGGGCAAGAGGACCATCACGGGATTGGGATCAACGATGGCTGACAGCATGAGACCGTAGGCGTCCAGCGAATTGCTCGGCATCACGATCTTCCAGCCCGCCAGACGGCTGGCCCAGCTTTCGAAGCTGTGCGAGTGGTAGAGGCTGCCGCGAATGCCTGAGCCGCTGGGGGTCATGAGGACCATGGGCATCTCATAATGCCCCCCGCTGGCCCAGCGCTGATTGCCGGCAACTTTGAGGAGGTCGATCGTGTTGAAGCCGTAATCGCAGAACTGGATCTCACAAACCGGCCTGCCGCCGGCATAGGCGATCCCCATTGCCGTGCCAATAATGCCGCGCTCGTCCAGGGGTGCGTTCCAGGCCGTCTTTAACCCTTGCGTGGCGGTGAACACGCCGCCCAGGGGCGGCCCGACATCTTGACCGAAGATATCGGTCACGCCCAGGTGAGTCTCTCCGTAGTGGAGCGCCATGCGAACGGCTTGCACAAGCGTTGCCATGAATTTCCTTGGGAGTAGCCTGACCCAGTCGGATCCTGGTTAGGACGGAGGTAATCCGGTGTAGTCGCCCGGATAGACCGCATCGACAGGGCTGGGGCCGTAGGTATATTTTTCGATATCTTGCGCGAGGGGCGCGGCTCGCGCATTGCCTGGGCGACGGCGGCATCTGCCTCCGCATGGGCCTCCCGGTGGACGCGCTCGCGTGTTTCGCGGTCGAGCCATTGGCAGGCAAGCAACCGTTCCTCGAAGAGGAGAAGGCAATCGGGGTCTGGGCTACGCGGTGCGCCGCTGGATGACGAATGACCGAACAGGCGCGAAACGCGCGCTTCCAGGAGATAAGGGCGGCGCTCCGTACGACAATAGTGCATGGCGCGTTGAATGGCGAACCAACTCGTCGCTGGATCGTTGCCGTCTATCGACTCGCCGGGGATGCCAAACGGTTGGCCGCGATTGACGACACTCTTGACGGCTTGTTGAGAGCTATAACTGGTTGAAATGCCCCAGCCATTATTCATCACAATCATCAGGACGGGCAATTCGTTGCCAGGCCGCGTACTCCAGAGCATGCAGGTGGCGAAGTCTCCCTCGGCCGAGCCCGATTCACCCCCGACCACGACAGTGACACCGTCGCCTCCGTGGCGCTTCTGCACCAGGGCGGTGCCCGGCGCCATCGCGAATTGTATTTCGATAACCGAGCTAACCGGAATGACGTTCCATGGCTTGTGAGAATAATGCGATGCAAAATTCCGGCCGCGCGAAAAGGGGTCGGTTGCGGTCATGGCCGTTTGGCGGACGGCATCGAGCAGTGGCATTCCCATGGCGACCATCGTGGCGCTATTGCGATAGTGGAGATGCAAAAAATCGTAAGCGGGTCCGTGCCCTTTCTTTATTTGCAAGCCCAGGGCCGCGTTAAAGGCCTCTTCCCCGGGCCCGCCAATCCAAAAATAGGCTTCGCCCGATTTGCTCATCTTGATCATGCGCTCTTCCAAGGCGCACGTTCGGACCATGATGCGGTGGATTTCGAGACTGCGCTCGCGAGATAGGGACTCGGCCTTGGCCCCATGGCCATTGAGCCCCCCGCGCATGCCCATTGTCGGCAAGCGGTGAAGTTTTTCCGCGCACGCCTTCTCCTCCAAGTCCCGAACGTTAGACATCCTAGCCCAAAGGCGGATTGGTTACGTTCTTATTTATATTATGGGGCGTGATTTAAAGCGATAGCAATGGGCGGATCGTGAGGATCGATCATGTCGCGGAACCGGCCCTGGTCCGCACGTCGCGCCGCGATATCCCTTCGAGAAAATGGACATTTAGGTGACAACCCTAGCGAACGACGAAGGTGCGCTTCAATGACACGTTCTATATGCCAACCGAAACCGGTTTTCTATCCGGCTTGCGTACCCACAATAAAAACGTCGGGTTAACGGCTTCGAAGCGGATGGCCTCTAATTGTTCTGTGCCGCGGGCGAGGTTGACCATCAGGGCTTGCACGGGTCTTGCCAGGTGCTGGAGGGTCGTGTAAGCGGCCGTCAGACTTTCGAGAGTAGCCACGTTGACCACCAGGTTGCCGCCTGGCCTCAGGGCATTGTAAGCGCCCTCCAGGAGATGGGACACTTCCTTGCCCGCGCCGCCGACGAAGATGGCGTCGGGCGTGGGCAGCCCGTTGAAGATGCCCGGCGCCGTGCCGTGGATGGCGCGGAGATTGCGAACGCCGAAAGTTTGCGCGTTGGCGACGATGAGGTGATAGTCGGCGACGTCCTGTTCGATGGCGAAGACCATGCCTGGATAGGCGAGCTGGGCCGCCTCGATGGCCACGGCACCCGAGCCGGCACCGATGTCCCAAACGACGTTCGCGGGTTGGACATTCAACTGGGCCAGCGCGATCGCTCGCACCTCGGCTTGCGTGATCAACCCGCATTTGGGTTGGCTTTGGGCAAAAACATCATCGGGATTGCCGAAACGCCGAAAACCGGTGGTTGACCCCTGCTGATCCGGTCGCCCTGGCTTACGGCGCAGGATCATGACATTCAGCGCACCAAACTCGATGTCGGCGATCTCCGCCAACTCCCCCTGCGTAACCCGCTCGTCGGGGCCACCCAGGTTTTCGCACACATAAGCACGAAAATAATCCAGGCCGCGCGCCAGGAGTTCGCGTGCGATACGCGGCGGATCATCTGTCTCGCTGGTAAATAGCCCCACGGTGTCGGCGGTACGAATACGATCGAGCACCGTTTCCAAAGGATGGGACGCCAGATTGGTCAGATAGGCTTCTTCCCAGCTCTCCTTCACACGGGCAAAGGCAAGTTGCATGCTGCTAACGTGCGGCAAGACCTCGAAATGGTCCTTGCCCAGCCGGTCGCATAAATAGCGTGCGACACCATAAAACAAGGGATCGCCGCCGGCGACCACGACCATGCGTTTTTTGCCGAGGTTATTCTCCAGGACTTGCACAACTTCATGCAGATCGGCGCCAATCGGCACCAGTTCAGCCTTTAACTCCCGAAGTCCCGCGAGCGTGGGCTCCGAGCCGAGGACCAGCTGGGCTTGCTGCAACAGTTCGCGTGCCCGCCCCGTCAGCCCCGTCAGACCGTCGTTCCCCACGCCAATGACATGTATCTTCGCTTCCAGGTCCACGGTTTTTTCTCCCAGGGCCAAGGCTGCCGGCAATTGGAGCGCGTTATAGGCCGCCCGCGCCCTCATGGCATTGCTCTGATCGTAAAGGCTTTATATGATCGTTCATGCTGCCTTTCTACGGATTGATGGCTACCATGACGGCAACCTCTCACCCCCAGGTGCGTCCCTTCCTTGCTTGCGAAGCCGATCCGCGCAATTGCCGCTTTTTTTATTTGCACGACCGCCTCGGTTTGGCTCCGACGCTACGCATTACGGCCGAGGAAGCCGCGTGGCTGGAGAAGTTGGACGGTACCTGCCCTATCGAAAAACTGCGCGGGCCCACAAGACCTCTGACTGACTTTGTCCGCCGCCTCAATGACAATCTCTATCTGGACGGACCGGACTTTCGCCGCATCGCCGATGGGCCCGTGCGGCTGCCGCGCTGTATTGGTTGCTATGAAGGCGATCCGGACCGGTTGCGTCAGCAGCTTGAAAATCTCTTCACGGATCCCGCGGGCCCTGGCCTACCTTCTTCCCCGGCGCAAGAACGCACGCCAGCGCACGCGTCGTGGGGCTGCCGCATCGGCGAGCCTGCGCAGCGCGCTGATTCCTCATATTGATTACCCGCGCGGCGGTATTACTTATGCCTGGGGCTTCAAAGAAGTGGTGGAACAGACGGACGCGAGCCTTTTTGTCATTATCGGCACGTCTCACTACAGCCAACACCGGTTTACGCTCACACGCAAAAATTTCGAAACGCCCCTTGGCATTGTGCCCACCGACGAGGCCTACATAGATAAGTTGGTGGAGCATTACGGCGCCGGGTTGTTCGACGATGAGTTGCTGGCTCATATACCGGAACATTCCATCGAACTGGAAGTCGTCTTTCTGCAATATCTTTATGAAGCAATACGCCCGTTTCGAATTGTTCCGCTCGTCGTTGGCCCATTTTTCGATTGCGTCGAAGCTGGCACCTCACCCATTTGCCAGCCCGACATCGCCCGCATGGTCGGGGCATTGCGCCAGGTGGAAGCCGAGACGGAAGAACCGATCTGCTACATCATCAGCGGCGATCTGGCGCATATTGGCCCCAAGTTCCAGGACCCTCGCCCTCTGACTCCGGCGCGCCTGCGCTACAGTCGGGAGCAAGACCTGGCCATCTTGCGGCAGGCTGAATTGGCCACACCCGCTGGCTACTTTAAAGTGATCGCTGACGAAAACGACGCCCGCAATATCTGCGGCTTGCCGCCGACGGCCACTTTCTTGGAGGCAATTCGCCCCACTCGCGGTAAATTGCTGCACTACGATCAATACATTGACCCTGCGGGACACGAGAGCGTCAGTTTCGCCAGCATGGCCTTTTATGGCGACGATTGAAGGCCTGGCACCGCCGCCATCCCCGCCTTCCCAACACCTGGCCAAACATGTATCCCGAGATAGCGTCGTCCACTCCACCGACTTGTTCGACCCGCCTGCTTTTGAGCGAGGTCCTCGATCAGTATTTTCGCGAAGCAGATCGCGACGTCGTAGCTACGGGCCGTTATCGCTGTCCGTATTACAGCTGGGGCAGCGGCCCGGCGCTGGTGTTTATCCCGGGTTTGTGTGACGATGCCCTGTCGTTCGTGTTGCCCATCGCCCGCCTGAAGGACCGCTTTCGCTGCATCGCCTTCGATCTCCCCAGTGGCAGGGAGGATGGTGCGCGTCTGGGGCGCTACCGGCATGGCGATCACGTTGCCGACCTGCTGGCACTTCTGGACCATTTAAGCATGGATCAGGCGTATCTGTTCGGGTCATCGTTCGGGTCCACGATCGCGCTGGCCGCTCTGGGCCGTGAACCCGACCGCTTTCCCCGCGCCATACTGCAAGGGGGTTTCGCGCACCGCCCCCTGGCAAGCGCCGAGGTGATGCTGGCGTCTTGGGGCCGCTATTGGCCTGGCAACATGGCGCACTTACCGTTTCGCTCGACCCTGCTCAAGTTCGGTCACGAAGCCCCCTTTGTCGACCGTGAGCCCGCCGTCTGGAATTTCTTCATGCAGCGCGGCGGTTCGGCTCCCATGGCAGCGGTGGCGCTGCGCCCTGCTTCTGCATCGCCTCGATCTTCGACCGCTGCTGCCCAAGATTCATACGCCAGTGCTCATGATTTGCGGCGATCACGACCCGTTGGTCGGCAAAAAATGCGAGCAAGAGTTGCAAGAGGGCTTGCCGCACGTGCGCGCGCTGAGCTCGAAAATTGCGGCCATCTGCCGCAGTATAGCCATCCGGAGGTATTGACGGAGGTGGTTACGCGGTTTCTGATGCCCGGTAATGCGACATGTTAAAAAACGAAAAGAGCCGCTTCGAAAAGCGGCGCCGACCTCGTCAAATCGATTAAAACGTTGTGTTGCCATGCCCACCGCATATCGGATGGGCATGGCAAGCTCAACATGCTTACGACATGTTCATGCTCATCAAGAACTCTGCGTTGCTCTTGGTCTTGCGGAGACGTGTTACGAGCATTTCCATGGCTTCGACCGGATGCATATCGCTAAGAACGCGACGAAGGATGCGGATGCGTTCGACTTCTTGCGGATGATGGAGCAATTCTTCCTTGCGCGTGCCGGAACGGTTAATGTCGATGGCCGGCCAAACGCGTTTGTCCACCAGACGGCGGTCAAGGTGCAGCTCCATGTTGCCGGTGCCCTTGAACTCTTCGAAAATCACTTCGTCCATGCGGCTGCCAGTGTCGATGAGAGCGGTGGCCAGGATCGTCAGACTGCCGCCTTCCTCCGTTTGGCGAGCAGCGCCGAAAAGCGCTTGGGCTTCTGCATGGCGTTGGTGTCGAGGCCGCCGGAGAGGAGCTTGCCACCAGAAGGCGCCTCGGTGTTGTGGCGCGGGCCAGACGGGTAATCGAATCGAGCAAGATGATGACGTCTTTGCCGTGTTCCACGAGGCGTTTGGCCTTTTCCAGGACGATATCGCTGACGTGGATATGCTCGGAGGAGGGCTCGTCAAACGTGCTGGCCACGACTTCGCACATTGGCCCGGCGACGTTGCGCGCCATGTCCGTCACTTCCTCGGGGCGCTCGTCAACGAGGAGCACGATAAGGTAAGCCTCGGGGTGGTTCTTGAGCAGGCTGAGCGCGATTTTCTGCAGCAATATGGTCTTGCCGGCCCGCGGTGGCGAGACGATCAGGCCACGCTGGCCCTTGCCGATTGGCGTCACCAGGTCGACAACGCGCATGTTGATTTCTTCGGGGGACGATTCGAGGATGAGCCGGCGGTTAGGATGCAGCGGCGTGAGATCTTCGAACGTGGTCGGCGAGACCCTATGCTCCGGGTTGGAGCCATTGACCTGGTCCACCTGCATCAGAGCAAAATTGTCCTGGCCCTCGACGGGCAGGCGGATGGGGCCTTCGACAATGAGCCCGGTCTTGAGCCCTAAACGGCGGATTTGACTGGGCGAAACGTAGATGTCTTCCGGCGAGGCGAGGTAATTGTGCGCCACGCTACGCAGAAAACCATAGCCGTCCGGCAAGACTTCGAGCGTGCCGGACCCGCGCACCGTCATGCCACGCTCAATCTGACGACGGACAATGCCCATGATCAGCTGGCCGCGATTCATACCGGTATGTTCATTGATGCCTTCACGTTCGGCATAGGCGAACAATTTTGGCATCGGCAGCCGGTAGAGGTCGTCCAGGCGCGTGCCTGGCGGTGGTGAGGGATTGCCCAACGAAGGGGCCTGGGAAGGCGGAGCGGCCATGGGCGGCGGCGCCAAGACGGGCCCAGGCCCAGGCCCGGGGCCTGCACCTTGTGTGGACGGTACGTCGACGGGCTTACGCATAAGCGCCTGCGGGTTACGTTCCCAGCCACATTGCTGGGACCGTCGTCGCTGCGAGCGACGGCCATGATGTCTCCTCCAAAGAAAATAACGAATCAAACGGAAAGCCTGGGCTGGAACGCAGCCCGGGGACCGCAAATCCGAAAAGGGTGCGGGGACCCAAGAACAAGGGCACAATGCCCGCTTGGGACCGGAATTAAACTGCTCGGTTCGAAGGACAAATTACCGACAACTCAGCGCACGAATTCTTCGCAACGGCCGAGAGTCTAAAGAGTGCGAGCCCTCCTCTGGTCCCGCCCCCTGTGTGGGACGAAACCCATTGAGCAACGTATCTTGATCGCGTGGCCGGAAAAAGGGAAGCGCAAAATTGCCATAATTTCAAATTTTTTCTAGGATTTTTGGCTACGATTGGCAAGTTGCGAGTAACTTTGACCGGGGGGCAAAAACCCCCCACGAATCAAGGAGTCTGTGTATATTATGACATAGTTTCAAAAAATGGAAAGGGGAGATTTTCTCTCCGAGGTCATTTTGCCAGTGAAAAACCCAAATAAACCGAGAAAAATGGGGGTTCTTTCAGGAATACCCTGGCTTCTCCTGGCGGCTACATCCGTCTCTCCTCAGGAGCGCGGGCCAGAATTACCTGCCATTACACCGCCTGGCTTCAGCGGATTGCTTGGCCACTACCGGATAACAAGTTCAGCAAGCCCCGCCGAGATTCAGGTAGAAGATCCGATTACACTACGTGTGCGCATTACAGGGGCCGGGCCAACAGAGTATGCGCCGGAGCGTAGCAAATTGCAAATCTTTCCCGACGACATGGCGGCTTTTTTTTACGTGGAAGACTTGCCGGCACAAGATAAAGTGATGCCCCAGAAGGGTCTATGGGAGTTCGTTTACCGTTTGCGGCCCAAATCCGCGGATGTTAAACGCATCCCGGCGTTGACATTACTGTTTTTCGCTCCAGAAGCACGACGGTTTCAAAGCGCCTACGCCGACGAAATCGCCATTACCGTCAAGCCGCGAGGTGAAATTGCTGCTGAAAGGTTGGACCTTAAAATCGTACGTGCCCCCGCACGCTTTCAGATGATGCGCCCGCCTGAGGAGGTGCTGCGCGACGATTCCCCCGTGCCATCACCTGGTCTGGGAACGCTGGCCGCCCTTGTCGGCGCCCCACCGCTATTGTGCCTTGTTTGGTATCGTTTATGGCGGTGGTACTTTCCCGGTGCCGCGGCGCGCCGACGGCGCCGCCATAGCCGAGCCGCGCGTCGGGCTCTGGCCTATCTCAGAAGGCAGTCCGGCGACCTGCCGAATGCCCGCAGCGGCGCGCTCGACTACCTACGCGAGCGTGTAGACTTTGCCCCGTTGGAGGCTACCCCGAGCGAAGTTGTTCGCCACCTGAGCCGTTTAGGAATCGCCAAACCCACTATCGCCCGCTGGGCCGCATTTCTACGCACTTGCGATCGCTCCCGGTTCGCGCCGGTGTCGAATCTACCGGCGAGCCGTGGTGAGGGCTCGACCATGGCCTCGCAACGGAACGGCGCGTTGGCCACACTCACCCCCCAAACTGAGGCGATTGATCTGATCCGAGCGCTGGAGAGTGACCCATGCATTTTTTGATGCTGGTAGCGGTCATCCCGTTTATGCCGCCGCACGGTTTGCTAATGCAAGTCATCGACAGGCCGCTCCGGCCGGAGCACTGTAGCGTTGCCTGGTTTTTTAACGCCGGCAACGCTTCCCTGCTCGCTGACCAACTTCCCGTGGCCATCCTTGCTTACCACAAAGGCCTGGAACTGGACCCCAATGATACTGGCGTCCGCGAGAACCTCGAATATGCTCGGCAACGCGTCCAATATCCTCCTGGCAGCCGCGGTCGTCCAGAAACGGATTGGTGGCCAGCGTGGCTGTATCGACCCTCCGCTTTCCAGGTTTTGCTCCTTGCCGTTGGCCTCCATGCGCTCGGTTGCGCCGTTTTTACGCGCTGGTACATGATGCGCCGGCGGCTCTTGTTAACTTATGCGGGTATTTCGTGCGTGTTGGCGGTGGCATGCGGCTGTTACTGGCTATATCTGGAGGAGGGACTTGCGTGGCGGACGACCCACCCACTCGTTGTTATTCGAGTCGACAAGTCAGCGTTACGTAAAGGCAACGGGCCAAGTTACCCCGTCAACCCGGACCTGCCGCTGTTGGCGCGCGGCATGGAAGCACGCCAGTTACACGCACGCGGGGACTGGCTGCAGGTTATATTCGCGAGCGGCACGGTCGGCTGGATCAGCCGTGCGGCAGCCCTGGTGGATGACTGATTTGTCTCAACCCAATCCTCCGATGCAAGCCAGGAGTTTTTGCTCGCTGAAACTGCTCGCTGCCAGGCGCCTGTCCCCGTTTGGTCACGGTCTCTTACAATCAACGCATGGGAACTCCAATGTCCAATGACCGTATCAGCGAATATCTGGCCCAATTCAGCCAGGCACGGACGCAGATCATCGAGCAACTGCGGCGTGCCATCGTCGGTCAGGCCGACGTTGTGGAACAAATCCTGGCCGCGATTTTCACGCGCGGCCACTGCTTGCTGGTCGGTGTGCCGGGCCTGGCCAAAACCTTGATCGTCAGCTCGCTTAGCCAGATTCTCGACGTGAGCTTCAAGAGAATTCAATTCACTCCCGACTTGATGCCTTCGGACATCACGGGCACGACGGTCCTCGATGAAACCGAGGCCGGCAAACGCGAGTTCCGCTATGTGAAGGGCCCTATTTTCGCCAATATTGTCCTGGCCGACGAGATCAATCGCACGCCGCCCAAGACGCAAGCCGCGCTGCTTCAGGCAATGCAGGAACGTCAAGTCACGGCCGGGCAAGAGACCTATAATCTGCCGGATCCTTTTTTTGTAATTGCCACGCAGAATCCCATCGAGCAAGAAGGCACCTATCCTTTGCCCGAAGCCCAGCTCGATCGCTTCATGTTCAACATCATCGTGGATTATCCAGCTTTCGACGAAGAGAAACGCATCCTGGAAATGGCCACGCGCGAGGAACCGGCCGAGATCACGAAGGTGTTGAGCGGCCGGGCCATACTCAACATGCAAAAGCTGGTGCGTTCGGTGCCGGTCGGTGATTACGTCAAGGATTATGTAACTCGGTTGGTCCGCGCGACCAGGCCCAAAGACCCGACCGCACCGGATTTCGTCAAAAAGATGGTCGATTGGGGCGCCGGGCCGAGGGCCGGCATCTTCTTGATTCATGGCGCCCGGGCCATGGCCGCCATGGATGGTCGCTTCAGCGTCGCCATCGACGACGTTAAAAAAGTAGCCATCCCGGTGTTGCGCCACCGGATCAGCACCAACTTTCAAGCTCAGGCGGAAGGCAAGACCAGCGAGGACGTGGTCACGCAGCTATTGCGCACGATCGAAGACCCGGATATCGCCAAGTATGAAAAACGGAAGAAGTAACGACGATTCTCCGTTTTTGCGGCGGGCTCTAAAGAGATCTGCCTGGTAGCAGCCTGCTGGCGCGGTAACAATGGATATTGGCGGGTGCAGTCATCGATCGAGCCCGGCGTGGCAGTTGCAAAGGGAGGATCTTTCATGAAATACCTGGTACTCCTGAGCGTCGCAATCGGCCTGGCCGCGACTGGCCTGGCGGCTGGTCCCGATGCCACGACGTGGGAAGCTACAGCCAGCAAAGCTGCCGGCTATTTGAAAAGTTCTCAGGATGCGCGGGGTGGCTGGAGCACGGACAAAAGTCCGGGCATCACCGGCGTGGTGCTCACGGGTTTGCTCAAATCGCGGCAGGCTACAATCAAGGAACCGGTGGCGGAAAAGGCCCTCCACTACATCGAAAGCCTCATTAATCGCGAACATAAACACATCGCTGGCAAAGATGCCAAGGTACAGTTGCAAAACTACGTGACCAGCATCAATGTCATGGCGTTGTCGGCGGCCAACCAGGCCGACAAATACCAGGCAATCATCGGCGACGCCGTGGCCTTTCTTAAAAAACTGCAGTGGGACGAAGACGAAGGCAAGGACACCCACAGCGACTACTATGGGGGTGCCGGTTACGACAGTAAGTCCCGCCCCGATCTATCCAACACGCAGTTCTTTCTGGACGCCCTCAAAGAGGCCGGCGTACCCAGCAACGATCCAGCCCTGAAAAAAGCACTCGTTTTCGTTAGCCGTTGCCAGAACTTGAAGGGTGAGACCAACGACCAACCGTGGGCGAAACTCATCGACGATGGCAGCTTCATCTATACGGCCGCAACCGGCGGCGTTACCAAGGTCGTCGATCAGCCGCAACCCGACGGCAGCCTTCCCGGCTACGGCAGCATGACCTACGCGGGCATCAAAAGCCTGATCTACTGCGGCGTGAGTAAAGACGATCCCCGTTTTAAAAAAGCCTACAATTGGATTCAAAACAATTACACCGTCGACAAGAACCCCGGCATGCCGGAAGCCCGGTCGCAATGGGGCATGTTCTATTATTATCACACGATGGCCAAGTCCCTCGACGCCCTCGGCATCGACACGGTGGTGGATGCGAAGGGACATTCCCACGACTGGCGGAAGGACATCACGGAGGCGCTGGCGCGACGGCAGCGGGAAGACGGGAGCTTCGCGAACGTTGCCAACTGGCTCGAAGCGGACCCCAATTTAGATACGGGTTATGCGCTCATGGCGCTCAGCTACTGCCGGCCGAAATAATCGATGCGTATAACGATCGCCATCCTGTGTCTTGGATTTCTCCCCGCGCTGCTGCGGGCCCACCCGGTGCCCAAAAGCAATCATGATCGCACGGTCGTGGTGAGCCTTGAGGCCGGCCCCAAAGCCGACGAGGTCGCGGTGCGCGTCGATTACCAACTGGATGTCGATCCCGCCACGGTAATACTTGAGGACATGGCCCCGTTTCGCGATGACGTTGATATCACGCGTTTCAAAAATCGACTTGACTACTTCAAGGAATTCACGCGAATTTACGCGCCTATTCTGGCCGACCGACTCGTCGCCAAGATGAACGGAAGCCCCTTTGAATTCACATGCGCCGAGCGCAGCGCGTCCCTGACCGATGACAAAGGCGAACCGCTCGATCATTTGCGTTGTCATTTTGTGTTTCAGGCCGTCGTGCCCTGTTCGCCCAACCAAGAAGCTGTCTTCTGGCTACGTGAGGCTAACTATCAAGAACAGGAAGGGCTTATCGACCTGCGGCTGGCGGCCGAATCGAACCTGAATATTCTCGCCAAAACCGAGGCGGATGCGCTCGTCAGGCTCCGCCAGGGCAACGAGCGCCTTCCAGGTGATGAGGCCAGGCTGCGGACCGTGGAAGTCCATTTTCGCCTTGGCCGGCAGCCGGCCGCCCGGACGGACGTGCCTGCTGCGCCTCAAACAACCGTCGTGGAGAACGACGGCCATGATTCCGGCCTGCTTCGGCTGTTTCTGCAATCGGAGACAGGCTTCTGGGTGCTGCTTTTGCTGGCGGCCTACTTTGGCGCCAACCATGCATTGACTCCCGGCCATGGCAAAACGCTGATGGCGGCGTATCTTGTCGGGGAACGCGGCACTTTGTGGCACGCCGTGCTGCTGGGAACGACCACGGCGATCACCCATACCGGTATTGTTTTGGTGCTGGCGGTCATTCTGTACTTTTTGCCGGCCGGCATGTCCGAAGGCGCCCGCCAGGCCATTCAGAAGGGGCTTGGTCTGGCCATGGGCATGGCCATTGTTTGCCTGGGTTTTTATCTGTTTCTGCTACGGCTGTCGGGCAGGGCGGACCATATTCATATTGGCGGCACACACCACCACTCATCATCATGGGCATTCTCATCACTCCACCGCGACGTTGTTACCGCGCTGGAAAGCTAAGCGCCTGGGGCTTGATATTGCTCGGCGTGAGCGGCGGCATCGTTCCCTGCACGGACGCCGTCGCCATGCTCGTGCTTGCCGTGGGGATGAACCTTTTTTGGCTGGCATTACCCCTGTTATTGGCGTTCAGTGCCGGCCTCGCGGGCATGCTGGTGCTCGTGGGCGTACTCGTGGTCAAGTTTCGCCATGTCGCTGGTTCACGGTGGGCGGAAGGACGTCTGGTCCGCGCACTGCCCATCGTCAGCGCCCTCCTTGTTACCGCCATGGGTTTTTGGATGTGCTACGAATCGGTAAGATAAGCAAAGATTTTCAACATGTGGTTCTGAATTAGCAAAGCCGCTGGTTGAAATAGAACAGCCGAAAACCAACATGACAATCCGCATCGCCCAGCTCACGGCCTGGCAGGTTTACATTCCGCTCAAGAAAGCGATTCGGCACGCTTCGCATACCCGGACGCAGACCGATAATATTGTCGTTTGTTGCGTTCTGGACGACGGAACGACCGGCTATGGCGAAGGAGTGCCTCGCGAATACGTCACCGGAGAAACGGCCGCGTCGGCACTGGCCCTGTTGAAAAGAAGCGAACTTAAAGCTCAGCTCGGGGAGATCAATGATTTCCCCACTGCCGTGGCACTAGCTGAAAGACTGCGGCTGGCGCCGGTCCCCGGCGACGACCGCGGTTGTCAGGGAAATGCGGCCCGGTGCGCCCTCGAATTGGCCCTTCTGGACGCCTTCGGCAAACGCTTTGGCCAGCCTCTCTCGGAAGTCACGCGTTTGCTGGCTCCCGACCTTTATCAGCCGCGCCGGCACGTCCGCTACAGCGGCGCCATTACGTCCGCCCACGGCATGAAGGCCCGCTGGGCCGCCTGGAAGATGTGGATTTACGGGTTCGCACAACTCAAAATCAAGGTGGGCATCGAAGGGCAGGATGACGTTCAGCGGCTGCGGTCGATTCGGCGCCGGGTAGGCGCGCGGATGGACTTGCGTGTCGATGCGAACGAAGCCTGGGGGCCGGCGGACGTGCGTGCTCGTATTCTGGAGTTAAAGCCCTTCAACATCACCTGCGTGGAGCAACCCTTGCCGCATGCCGAGGTGGGGGCACTGGCCGAGGTGCGCCGGGAGGTCGGGGTACCAATCATGCTGGATGAATCGCTGTGCGGCATGGTGGATGCGCGCCTGGCCCTGGCGACTGGGACCTGCGACCTGTTCAATCTGCGGCTCTCGAAATGTGGCGGCTTTATACCCTCGTTACGGCTGGCGCAGTTTGCCAGGCAGCAGGGGGCGGGGTATCAACTGGGCTGCCAGGTAGGCGAAACGGCGCTGCTGTCCGCGGCCGGCCGCCATTTCGCATCCAGCGTGCGCGACATTCGTTACGTCGAAGGTTCCTACGATCGCCATCTGGTTAAAGAATCGCTAGGCACCGGGGACATTACCTTTGGTTGGGGAGGCTGGGCGCCGGCGTTGGTTGACCCTGGCCTGGGAGTGACGATCGACCCGGCAGCCCTCGAACGCACCGGCGTACGCAAGGAGGCCCTCGTTGGCTGAGAGTGCGGCGAACTTCACCATCGAACAATTCACCGCTGGCGATGGCTACCGTTGGCGACTGCGCCGTTTTCCGCGCTTGGGACTGAACGGCGCAGGTGGTCATGATTCATGGCATTCAGAGTCACGGGGGCTGGTATGAATATTCTTGTGCGCAACTCGCCCACGCCGGCTATACCGTATCGTTTTTGGACAGGCGCGGCTCCGGACTTAATGAAACGCAGCGCGGCGACGCTCCCAGTTTCCGGCGCCTGCTCGACGATGTCGCGGAATTCCTGACGGCCGTCCCGCGGCCCGTGACCCGCATGAACCCCCATGCCAATTCGCCTCGTGCCGGGCAGCTGCCTCTGTTTCTGGGAGCCGTATCCTGGGGTGGAAAAATCGCCGTCGCGCTGGAACGGCGGCACCCGGGCCTGGTCGATGGACTGATGCTCCTTTGCCCTGGTTTTTTTCCGCGTGTCTATCCTTCGCTGGGCCAGCGCCTGCAAATCGTGGCCGCACGCCTGTTGAGGCCGCGCAGGCTCTACCAACTTCCTCTAAACGACCCTGAGTTATTTACGGCCACACCTCATCGACAACAGTACTTGCGCGAAGACTCCTTGCGCCTCCATCGAGCCACGGCGCGGCTCTTGCTCGAAAGCGCCCGTCTGGACGGGTATTTGCGCTTTGTGCCCAAATATGTGCATGTTCCGGTCCTGGTACTCCTCGCTCAAAACGACCGGATCATCAACAATCAGAAAACCCGCGCGTTTGTCGAACGTTTCGCGACCAAGGAAAAGCAAATCATCGAATATCCGGGGGCACATCATACTCTAGAATTTGAGCCCGAGCCGGACCGATTCATCGCGGACATGACGAGCTGGCTGGAACAGCGCACCAACGGAACCACGTTATGAACGATCGATCCAGCGCAGCGGGCACGCCTTCGCGCAACTCCTCCTGGCGCGCGTGCGTGAGTTTTACCGAGAGCCAGAGGTTCTTTTTTGGGTGTACGGTTTTCCGCTGGTGCTGGCGACGATCCTCGGAATAGCTTTCTCTAGCAGCCAGCCCGCTCCCCCCGTGGTGGACGTTGTCGGGCAGGTCGGAGATAAGGAAGCGGAAGCTATCGTCGCGGAATTGACGAAAGCCAAGGTTGGCGCGAACCTGATGCCGGCGGAGAAGACGCTGCGCCGCTTCAACAAAGGCACGTCGGACTTGATTATTGTTCCACAAAAACGCCCCCTGGAATATCAATTCGACCCCGCCAGGGAAAAGAGCGTGCTGGCGCGCTACTGGGTGGAAACAATCTTGGCGCGGGCCACCCATGTTCCTCGGGGCGCCGACTCGCCCGGTACGGGCCCAGCCACCGTCACGGAAACTATTTTGAGCGAGCCGGGAAGCCGTTACATCGACTTTTTGCTCCCCGGACTGATTGGCATCAATATTATGGGCGGCGGCCTTTTTGGGGTCGGTTTTGTCCTGGTCGACATGCGGGTGCGCAAACTCTTCAAAAGACTTTTGGCCACGCCCATGCACCGGGGCGATTTTCTGCTTTCCCTGCTCACCGCGCGTATGTTGTTCCTCTTGCCGGAAATGCTCTCGCTGTTGCTCGTGGGTAAGTTCGCGTTTGGCGTACCCCTCCAGGGGGACCTGTTGACTCTGCTCCTGGTAATTTGGCTGGGCGCCTTCGCGTTTGCCGGTATCGGCCTGCTGCTGGCGTGCCGTACGGAAAAAACGGAATCCATTTCCGGACTGATCAACCTGGTTATGTTGCCGATGTATTTGCTGTCCGGCGTTTTCTTTTCCGCCGACCGGTTTCCGGATGCGGCGCAGCCGCTGATCCGCGCATTACCTTTGACCCAGCTCAATGAGGCCCTTCGTGCCGTCATGCTCGAAGGCGCCGGCCTGTTTGATATCGCCGGGCACCTGGCCATTCTGGCAGCCTGGGCGCTGATAACTTTTACGCTTGCCCTGCGCTGGTTTCAGTGGAAATAAATGCCCGGGGGAACTTTGGCTGGGGTGTTTCCAGGGTCCTTTTGGGCCCCTTACGAGCCACGCTGGACAGCAGTGTTATTACTTAATACTATAAGGCGGCCAAAAAAAGTTCTTCATTTTCTCACAATTCCGCTTGCACGGCATTTTGAGAGGTGTATGATTTTTATTGTCCCGCTGAGAGAGGACTTCGGTGACTGGGCGACGCCGAAGACTTCGACGGCGGGACATTTTTTTTCGTCAGTCATCTCCCCACTCCCATGCCGCCATGGAAGATTTTCCGCCACTGGATGAGGTCGCCCTGGAGTCCTCCCCCTGGCCCTTCTTCGGCCGCTGGTTTCAGGAAGCATCCCAAACCAAGTTACCCGACTTCGATGCCATGACGTTGGCCACCAGTCAGGCAGACGGTACGCCATCGGCGCACATTGTCCTGTTGCGAGGTTTCGATGAACGGGGGTTCGTTTTTTTCACCAACTATCAGAGCCGCAAAGGCGCTGAGCTGGCCGCCAATCCTCGTGCCGCGCTGGTACTCTTTTGGGCGCACCCTTGCGCACCAAATTCGAATTGAAGGCCACGTCGAGAAAGTGACGACACAAGAATCAGACGATTACTTTGGTAAACGCCCGTTCGGGCATCGGCTGGGTGCCCTGGTTTCGTCGCAAAGTAAAGTTGTTGCCGGGCGTTCTGTGCTAGAAAAGCGGATGGAAGAATTGTTGGAGGAATACCGGGAAAAAGACGTTCCGCGCCGGAGCACTGGGGCGGTTACCGCGTCATTCCGCACGTGATCGAGTTCTGGCAAGGCCGGCTCAATCGCTTGCATGATCGCTTGCGCTATCGCCGGCTGCAGGACGGAGGCTGGGTACTTGAGCGTTTGTCGCCGTGACGGACTTGATTTAAGATAATTAGAGGCAACACGGCTCAATCGTAACGTTGTAGAGAGAAACATGTCATGGATAAGGCTACCTTCGGAGCTGGTTGTTTCTGGGGAGTGGAGGAGGCGTTCCGGCATGTCAACGGGGTCACGGATGCGGCGGTAGGCTATCTCGGGGGGACACTCGCCAATCCGACCTATCATGACGTGTGTACGGGCCAAACCGGCCATGCCGAGGTTGTCCAACTCGATTTCGACCCTGACCAGGTGTCCTATGAACAGATACTGGAAATTTTTTGGAGTTGCCACAATCCCACGACCTTGAACCGCCAGGGCCCCGACATAGGGAGTCAGTATCGGTCGGCCATTTTTTATCACTCTCCAGAACAAGCAGCAGCCGCCAAGACATCCAGGGATAAGCAAGAAGCAAGCGGTCGGTTCAAGCGGCCCATCGTCACCGAGATCGCACCAGCCTCGACCTTTTACCGGGCGGAAGAATATCACCAGCAATATTTGGCCAAGCACGGGCTAAAAAACTGTCACCTTTGAAAAACGGTCGGCGGGCCTGGGGGTCAAGCGAAACTCCGGGTCATTCTTTTTCCAGATCGGATAGTATGTCCCGGATGTTCTCGCCGGTCGGAAATTGCCACCTGCGGCCTTCCAGGATAGCGCTGGCGTCCGGATTGCCGTCCGATTCGGGGACTTTCTCGGCCTCGGGTTTGGTAGGCTTTCTTTTGGTCTTTTTTTCCTGCTTCTTCAGGGTGGGCGGCGGATCGTCGTCCGGCAGAGCGACCGGCAGCGAGGATTCGTTGGCGTCGAATGTGGGCAGTAACTCCATTTCCTTTTGTTGTTCCTCTAGTATCTTCTCGATGGCCCTGGGCGTGAGCTGATACTGTACGACGAAAGTAACTGAGCCGATGGTAAGTCGATCACTGGGACGAACGATGGTTGGCTTGACGATGGGATGGTCATTCACCAGGGTGCCGTTGGCCGACGCCAAATCTTCAACAATCAGGTAATCGTCCCGGAAGACAAGCCGGCAATGGCGCCGGCTAACGGACTCAGAAGGGATGCGCAGCTTGCAGCCGACACTGCGGCCCACAATTGTGTCGACGGAACGAAGACGGAACGTTTGGCCCCGACTGGCCCCCCTGTTGATGACCAATTTAACGTCCATTGATTATTCGCCTCAAGCACCGACAGGACAAAGACCCGACCGCTGAAAATCGAAGTCCCTGGGAGCGAGTGAAAACGTTAATACCTCTTAATCAAAAGTATTTATTTCAGGATAACAGGTCATGACGGCGTCGCAACGGCAATTCTGCCATTTCCCCCCCACGAAAACGAGGTTTATGTGCCGGAAACCGTGTCATTGTAACCTCGATCAAGGTCCGGTCTCTGGCCCGCCCGTGCAGCTGGCGAATGGAAATATTTCCACGGGCCTGGTATCTGTTATTGGCGAACACGCCGGAGTGCCCTCCGCCAGCCCGCGCGACTGTCTGTCTCGCGACGGATGCATAGACTGAGCCCAAGGTTTCATTCACGGGGAGGATTGGGCCATGGGGTTGCTGGCTGATTGGCAGATAAAAAAAGAAGTCAAAATTGAACCGTTCGCGGAGGAGCAGTCGCGGCCGGGGGTGATATCCTTCGGCGTCTCGAGCTACGGCTATGACGTGCGCGTGGGCCGCAATTTCAAGATCTTTACCAACGTTTATGGGGCGGTCATCGATCCCAAGAAGTTCGATCCCAGCGCCTTTGTGGATATCGAGGCCGATTCTTGCATCATCCCACCCAACAGCTTCGCCCTGGCGGAAACGGTGGAGTATTTTGAAATCCCCCGCGACATCTTGGCGACGTGCCTCGGAAAATCAACATACGCGCGCTGTGGTATCATCGTGAACGTTACGCCGCTGGAGCCCGAATGGCGCGGCCGGATCACCATTGAGATTTCCAACACGACACCGTTGCCCGCCAAGATTTACGCCAATGAAGGCATCGCCCAGATTCTCTTTTTCAGGGCCGACCAGGTTTGCCTGAAAAGCTACGCGGACAAGAAGGGCAAGTACCAGGACCAGAAGGGGCTCACATTGCCCTTTGTTGTCGGCGGCAACAAATCGTGAGCGATCGTACGGAGCACGCTCGGTACCGGTTCAGCTGATCCGCCGTTGTTCGCAAATTCACGAGAAATACCGCAAGTTTTCACTATTTTTTCGACCTTCTGGCGCGCCATTGGCAGCCTTTTCCGCGACCGCGTGTTTGTGACAGTCTTGTGTCAAAATTTTGCGCCCTAAAGTCCATAAATGCAGAGCCTTGGGCATTGCTAAATTGCTTTTTCTGAACTGCCCAATTTGTATAGTGGTAACATCCGTGACAAAAGACTGCCGGTTACCTGAAATGAATGAAGTGTTGAATTTGCAGTCGCCGATCTATCTGTTAGGATGAACAGTAGATTTTAGTACACATGCAGGATTTCCTCCTATGCACATTCCACGTCGGTTTACGCACGAAGGAAAAGACCCGTTTGCCGCCCTCTCCTTTGCGCCCAGGGTTTCCCGTATTGTGAATCCCGACGGGACCGTAGTCTTTGAAATGAAAGACGTTATGGTCCCCAGCGACTGGTCGCAGGTGGCAGTCGATATTCTGGCGCAAAAGTATTTCCGCAAGGCGGGCGTGCCCCGAAAAATAGCCACGGTGCCCGAAGCTGGCGTTCCCGTTTGGCTACAACGTGGCAAGCCCGCGCCGGACTCGCCGCTTGCGCAAGAGACGGACGCTCGCCAGGTTTTTCGCCGTCTGGCTGGCTGTTGGACCTATTGGGGCTGGAAGGGCGGCTACTTCTCCAGCGAAGCCGATGCACGCGCGTTTTTTGATGAAAACTGCCATATGTTGGCCACCCAGATGGCCGCTCCCAACAGTCCGCAGTGGTTTAACACGGGCTTGCACTGGGCCTACGGCATCGAGGGGCCGCCCCAGGGGCATTATTATGTCGATCCCGCGACGCGTGAAATCACGCGTTCCACCAGCGCCTATGAACGCCCCGCGC
Source organism: uncultured Planctomycetota bacterium (assembly GCA_963848825.1). Taxonomy (GTDB): domain Bacteria; phylum Planctomycetota; class Planctomycetia; order Gemmatales; family Gemmataceae; genus CAVVSQ01. The sequence continues at coordinate 341,184 of CAWKFA010000015.1, forward strand.
CGCATGCCTGCTTCATTCAGTCCATTAATGACGATCTTGTCAATGAAGGCGGGATCATGGATTTGTGGGTCCGCGAGGCCCGCATCTTCAAGTATGGCTCCGGCACCGGCAGCAATTTTTCCACGCTGCGTGGTGAAGGGGAACCGCTGTCGGGCGGAGGTAAATCGAGTGGCCTGATGAGCTTCCTGAAAATTGGCGATCGTGCCGCCGGCGCCATCAAGTCGGGGGTACCACGCGCCGGGCCGCCAAGATGGTGGTACTCGACCTCGATCATCCCGATATTGAAGACTTCATCAACTGGAAGGTCGTCGAGGAGCAGAAAGTCGCCGCTCTCGTGGCCGGTTCCAAGCAACTCAACCGGCACCTCAACGCGATCCTCAAGGCCTGTCAGGCCCCGTCGCCAGCTGCGCCGCTTTTCCCCAACGAGAAAGAATGGGGAGAGAAAGAATGCTTCGACAAATCCAAAAACCCCGAATTGCGCAAAGCCATTAGCGATGCGCAGGCCGCCCTCGTGCCCGCGAATTATATCGCCCGCACGCTTCAACTCGCCAAGCAAGGCTACACGGCACTCAACATCGAAGAATACGATACCGATTGGAACTCGAAGGCTTACTTCACGGTGTCAGGTCAAAATTCCAACAACTCTGTCCGCATCGACAGCAAGTTCATGCACGCCGTGCAGGATGACGGGGATTGGCATCTCTATTGGCGGACCGAAAAAGAAAAAGCTGCCCGCGAGGGCCGGGCGCCCAGGCCGCGCAAAACGTTAAAGGCTCGCGAATTATGGGACCATATCGCCTACGCGGCCTGGTCGTGTGCCGATCCCGGCGTGCAGTTCGACACCACGGTCAACGACTGGCACACCTGTCCGGTCGACGGCCGGATCAATGCCTCGAATCCGTGTTCGGAGTATATGTTTCTCGACGACACGGCCTGCAACCTGGCGTCACTCAATTTGCTCAAGTTCTATGACACGGACAAGCAACATTTTGACGTCGATGGATTTAAGCAGGCGACGCGCATCTGGACCCTGATTTTGGAAATCTCCGTCTACATGGCTCAATTTCCCAGTCAGGTAGTAGCTCGAAAATCCTATGACTACCGCACGCTGGGCCTGGGTTACGCCAACATGGGAACCCTGCTGATGGTTCAAGGGATTCCTTACGACTCATCCGAGGGCCGCGCCCAGTGCGGCGCCCTGTCGTCGCTCATGCATGCGGCCTCCTATGTCATGTCGGCGGAAATCGCGGCCGAGGTCGGACCGTTCCGGCGTTACGAGGCCAATCGCGACGGAATGATGCGCGTCATTCGCAACCATCGAAGGGCCGCCTACGACGTACCCGCCAAGGAATATGAGGCCCTGACTGTCGTACCCGTTGGCCTTGATGAGAATTATTGCCCCGACTATCTCCTGCGGGCCGCCCGCGAAGAGTCGGACCGCATGGTGTCGATGGGCGAAAAGTACGGCTTCCGCAACGCGCAGGTCACTTGCATCGCGCCCACGGGAACCATCGCACTGGTTATGGACTGCGACACGACGGGCGTGGAACCCGATTTCGCCCTCGTGAAGTTCAAGAAATTGGCCGGAGGTGGCTATTTCAAGATCATCAATGCCTCGATCCCGCCCGCGCTTACCAGGCTGGGTTATACCAAGGCACAAATTGATGACATCATTCAATACAGCCGGGGAAGTGGGACCCTGGACAATTGCCCGCACATAAATCGGGCCAGTCTGAAAGCCAAGGGCTTCACGGAGGAAGTTCTGAACAAGATCGAAGGCCAGTTGGGCGCCGCCTTCGATTTGACCTTTGTCTTCAATCGCTGGACGGTCGGCGAGGATTTTCTCAAGACCCTGGGCGTCAAGTCGGAGCAATTCAACGACCCAAGCTTTGATCTGCTGACCATGCTCGGCTTCACGCGTGCCGAAATCTCCGAGGCCAACGATCATGTGTGCGGCACCATGACCGTTGAGGGAGCACCGCACCTCAAGCCGGAGGATTACGCCGTCTTCGATTGCGCGAACAAGTGCGGCCGTCTGGGCCAGCGGTTTCTTTCAGCCGAGTCGCACATCCGCATGATGGCCGCGGCGCAGCCCTTCGTCTCTGGCGCGATTTCCAAGACCATCAACATGCCGCACGCCGCGACAGTCGAGGATGTCAAGTCTGCCTACACGTTGAGTTGGCAGCTCATGCTCAAGGCGAACGCCCTGTATCGGGATGGCTCCAAGCTGAGTCAGCCGCTCAATACAGTGCTGGATGCCATCGACGATCCGCCGGCGGAAGAGCCCAAGCCGGAACCGATTCGAATCGCCGAAAAAATCGTGCACCGCTATATCGTGCGCCGCCGCCGTTTGCCTGATCGCCGGGCCGGCTACACGCAGAAAACCCGTATTGGCAATCACAAAATCTACCTGCGCACGGGCGAGTATGATGACGGCACCCTGGGAGAGATCTTTATCGACATGCACAAGGAAGGCGCCGCCTTTCGGAGCATGACCAACTGTTTCGCCATCGCGGTTTCGCTGGGCCTCCAGCACGGCGTGCCGCTCGATGAGTTCGTCGACGCATTTCTCTTCACGAGGTTTGAGCCGAACGGCATGGTTGAGGGAAACCCGCATATCAAGATGACCACCTCGATCATCGATTATATTTTCCGCGAACTGGCGATCACCTACCTCGAACGTCACGAGCTGGCACACGTCTCGCCCGAAGACCTTCGCGGTGACGCCTTGCACAATGAGGGAAATAGCGAACCGGAATTTGACGGGGAGGAAGTCGTCGAGGAACGCTATGTCGATGCCAAGCGGCCGCCGTTGTCCAAGCCCTTCCTTACACCGCGCTCTGGCCACCTCCGTCCCATTACCGAATCCGGCCAGGGCACAAGTTATAAAAACGGCAATGGTCACGCGGCCACCACCATGCAAACCAGCTCCGCCACCGATAAGGTCCGTCTCGCCCGCATGAAAGGCTACGAGGGTGATCCCTGTTCGGATTGCGGCCAGCTGACATTGGTTCGAAGCGGGGCTTGCTGCAAATGTGATACTTGCGGAGCATCGTCGGGGTGCAGCTGACTTCCGATATAAGCATGCCGTGACGGGTCCGCGAACTTCGCGCAGACCCGTCGGCTGCCTCTTTCTATAATGAGTCCAAGACAGGGATCGTTGTCCAAGGCCGAGCTTTCAATCCCCCTACGTGGGGGGCCTTCCTCTCCAATCGGCTAGCCTTATATTCCGAGTAACTTGCCATGAAACGCATCGGCATCTTGACCGCTGGCGGTGATACGCCAGCACTCAATGCGACTTTGTACGGCGCCGTGACGCGTGCCAACCAGCGGCGCATCGAGGTGTTTGGGTTTATCAAGGGGTTCAGCAGTTTATTAAATCCACGCATGCCCCATCTGCACCTCAACCCGCTTTTTTCGACGATCCCCGAGCTCGACCCCTCGCAGGGTGGCACCATCCTGGGAGCTTCACGCGATTATGTCGACAATGACAATCACCAGGCCATCGCTGAAATCTCTGAACGCTTGCACAAGCTCTCGTTGGAGGGACTCATTTGCGTCGGCGGCGACGGTACCCTGAACGGCATGCAGGCCCTGTGCAACGCCTTGCCGACCGTGCTGGCCCCGAAAACCATCGATAATGATCTTGGCCTCAACTATCGCAATGAATCCGATGAATTTACGCGGCATCCTGAGCCCGGCTCGTCGCATGGCTACCGCTACACGCGCACTCCTCTTCGGGCCAGCAAAGGCTTCCATCTGGATCAGATGGTCAACTACGTTACGCCCGGCTACGCCACGGCCGTGTTCGTTTCCAATCGAGGCATCCAGTGCATTCGCTCCACGGCGGAAAGCCACCGTCGCGTCGCGATTATCGAAGTCATGGGCAGGCACTCGGGTTATATCGCGCTGGGAGCGGCTTTTGGCCAGCCTGACATTCTCCTGGTGCCCGAACATCCGATCAACGTCGATCTCGTTGTGCAACGCGTAAAGGAAATCTACGAGTTGCAAAAACATGTCGTGATTGTTTGCGCGGAAGGCATTGTGGATGAAAAGGGGCGGGAACTTGGGGCAGCGCATTCCTCGACCGACCCGGCAGGCAATGTGGTGTTAAGCGGGGCATCGGAAGCGCTGCGACAGATATTGATCGAGCGGCTCGAAGACGATTACTTCACCAGCAAACGCCGTAACGAATCGGCGAAGGCCGCCATTTTTACGCGGAAAGTTGGCCATACGCAGCGTGGCGGCCCGCCCATACTCTTCGACCGTTTCTACGCCACTCAGCTGGGTGGTCAGGCGGTCGACATGCTTCTCGAAGGCCAGATGAACGCCGTGGCCATTTTGAACTGGACGGAGGACCTTGGCTTCTACCTCGACAGTATCCCCGCCAACTATTTCCGCGATCGCTATGGACTCATCCACGTGCGCAAAATGCACCCGTCTTTTTACGATCCGGAGCTAATGAAGCCCTCGCACCTTGGCAATGAATATTTGCGGCCAATCTTCACCAACTGTATCGGGCCCGAGGACCTGGTAATCAATGCGCCAATCGCTCTTTGATCCGGGTAATCTGACCAGGTCCTATCAATCCGTCAACACGGAGATTCACAAGCGCATTCGCTACCTCGACAGCGCCGACGTTTGAGGCGTCGCGTGTCGAGCAGATTATCGTTTCGCGCTGCCACGCCACCGAGCGCGTTAATTGTTCAGGGGCCGGCCGCCGCGAAAACGCTGTCATACAAGCGAAGTGCTTCACCTCCCAGGCGCACCGCCATGTCCCGATAGGCCGCGCGCCGATAATTCCAATCTTTACCACGCGGTACCTGTTCCAGCCAGTCGTAGAGGTGGATACTGCGCCAGATCGTCATAATCCTCACGATTGAGGATAACCTCTTCCTTGGTGATCCGGTCCGTGAACCGATAGGGCCCCTCCGCTTGCTGGACCACGGCGTCAAACGATTCCCGCAACATGGCGCAATTCAGATACGCCAGACGCTCGGCGCTGGCCGATCAATTCGCGCACCTCGGGGCGTTTCTCCAGCGGCAATTTGAAACCCTGAAAAAGCTGCGTTCCATAAATCGAGTGAAACATTCCCGCCCGGCATAACTCTTCCGAGCAGCCACGGTCTTCCATCAGATGGAAAAGGCTGACCAGGTGGGCGAGATAGGTTTTGTTGGTGTGGCTAACCTTGTCAATGCCCATGTTGAGCAAATAGTCGGTCATTCGTTTATAATTCTTGTCCACGAGACCTCCACGCTTTGGAAAAGCCGATTTATTTGAAAATTCCTGGCCGCATCCTTTAGCAGCCCGTTGAAAAAGGGGTCTGACCCCTTTTTCAACGGGCTGTTAGACTCACGAATCGTCGCCGTCATCGCTGAGTCGCCGCTGTCCGGTGCGACGCGATTTTAGCGCCAGGAGCTATTATCCTCTTCGTGGGGCAAGCGCGCGGCGCGTAATAGCCGAGCCAGGCGCTCCAACTCGGTCTCGCTTAAATGGCCGAGTTGGCGCTTGTGACACTCCCGCAGGGGCTCGTCGATCTTGGCCACCAGTTCCAGGCCGCCAGGCGTGATCCGCACGCGCACTACCCGACGATTGTCGGCCGGCCTTTCACGCGTGATAAGCGCGCGCTGCTCCAGTTTGTCGAGAATGCGGGTGATATCGGGAGCCCGGGAGACTAGCTTGTCCGCCAACGTCAACGTTTGCATGGCTTCCGGGTTTATGGCCCGCAACAAACGTAATACATTATATTGTTGCGGCGTCAGGTCAAAAGCGCCGAAGAGCGCATCCTCGAAGGCACGCAGGCGGTCGTACGTTCGCCACAGGTTCAAATAGACCTTTTGCTCCAGAGAGTCGAAACGGCCTGCAGTTGTGTTCGGGTTCTTCATAGGCGCCAGCATAGTTCATTACGTCGTTCTGTCCAGCCAATTGTTGGCCGGAGGCCGTTGCAAAATTTGGTAGTGGACCTTGCGAGGGTCCGTGTGGGATGATTTGATCGGGACGAGCTTGTTCCCGTTCTTCAGGCAGCAAACGTGGAGGTCAAGTATGTCCACCAACTTCAATCGCCGCCACTTCCTGGGGGCCAGCGCCGCCGGAGGCCTGGCATTGACGTCCAGAGCAGACGATCAGCCCAATCAAAAACTGCTGGTCGGCATCATGGGTACCGGCGGCCGCGGCACCGGGTTGGCAGCCGCCTTTCAACAACAGGCCGGCGTCGAAGTCGCCTACGTCTGCGACGTCGATCAAGGAAGAGCGGAGCGCGCGGCGGCGACCGTCCAGAAGATCAGCAATCGGCTGCCCCGCGTGGTCGGTGATTTTCGCCGCATTCTGGACGACAAGGCCGTCGATATTCTCGTCGTCGCCACTTGCAATCACTGGCATGCTCCCGCGGCGATCCTGGCCTGTGCCGCGGGCAAACATGTTTACGTGGAAAAGCCCTGCAGTCATAACCCTCGTGAAGGCGAGTTACTCGTGCAGGCGGCCCGCAAGAACAAACGGCAGGTGCAAATGGGCAACCAGCGGCGCAGTTGGCCCAAGGTTATCGAGGCCATCGAAGAGGTCAAGAAAGGCGCCATCGGCCGTGCCTATTTCGCGCAGGCCTGGTACGTCAACAACCGGCCCAGCATTGGCCGTGGCAAGGAAGCATCGCCACCCAAGGGGCTGGATTACGATATGTGGCAAGGCCCGGCGCCGCGTCGCCCGTTTCACACCAATTATCTTCCCTACAACTGGCATTGGTTTTGGCACTGGGGCAACGGCGAGCTCGGCAACAACGGGATTCACTTCATCGACCTTTGCCGCTGGGGTCTGGACGTGGGCCTGCCCGTGCGCGTCACCTCCGCCGGTGGCCGTTATCGCTTCCAGGATGACCAGGAAACGCCGGACACGCAGGTCGTCAGTTATGAGTTCGAGGGGCGCAAGGCGATCAGCTTTGAAGCGCTCAGTTGCAGCCATCTGCCCGCCGGCAAGATCGCCGACGCGGTGTTTCATGGCGAGACGGGCACCTTGAGCGTCAATGGCGGTGGCTACGTGATTCACGATCTCGCCGGCAAGGAACTGCGTCGCGCCACCGGACCGGCCGGCGATACCGTGCACCTGGCGAACTTTCTCAGTGGCATCCGCGACGGAGCGCGCCTCCATAGCGAGATTGAAGAGGCCGCCCGCAGCACGCTTCTTTGCCATCTCGGCAACATCGCCCACCGCACCGGCCGCACCGCCCAATGCGACCCTAAAACGGGCCAGATTCAAAATGACAAGGCAGCCATGGCTTTTTGGACGCGCCAATATGAAAAAGGTTGGGAGCCTAGCAGCCCGTTGAAAAAGGGGTCAGACCCCTTCAGTACCCTGCAAAAACGTTGAAAACTCTGGTCGCTTCAAGGGGGTCTGACCCCTTTTTCAACGGGCTGCTAGCTAATAGTCTCGGATACCAGACCAACGCCGCTCAATATTCGGGAACATGTTTGCCGTCGGCAATGTTGGTCAACAGGCCAAGTGTTGTCGGATTGATGTCATTTGCGATTGTGCGCACGCTGCCGTCGCCGAGAACAAATTGACAAAGGTCCGGATGGTAACTGCCAAAGCCGGTCAGGAAGCTGGATGGCGAGTCCGCGATCGGATTACCTGGTCCGCCGGACCGGGTTGAGCATTTATAATAATCGCCATTGTAAACGGAACAATCGAGCGGTCCTTCGCCAAATAGCGCGATATGGACGTGCTTCTCGCCCACGAAGATGGTATTGCTCAGTCCATCGAGTATCTCATCGAATCGGACCGCTCCCACCTTCACGTCATGTTCGTTGATGCCAACACGAAAGGCGCCGTTGGGCGTGCCGTTGCAATCGGCCCCGTCGCAATCTTGCGTGCCCGTGCTGGCGCCATAATCGCCGAGCGCGCGGGAATCTGCGGACCCAACGGCCCATCGTCATCGTCCTGGTCACCCTTGACACTGCTGAGGGGCGGGGAATCCACCGTTCGGCGCCGGGACAAAAGAAATTAGGGACCGCTGTGAGTCGGGCCGCATCCGACTGTTCATAATATGTCTTTTTTAGGTTCCACTTCTTGAAGAGAGCCTCCTGCTCCAAATAAGGCAGGATCAGTACCACCCAGGTGGCGTGCAGATCGCTGATACGGCTCTCGGGAAGCCTTTTAAAGGTCCCTTCGTAGTTGTGCAGGGCCAGGCTGATTTGTTTGAGGTTGTTGCCGCAACTAATCCGTGCCGATGCCTCGCGAACTTTTTGCACCGCGGGCACCAGGAGGCCAACGAGCAACGCGATGATCGCAATCACCACCAGCAACTCCACCAGAGTAAAGGCATGCCGTCGGTTTTCGGGGAAAATGCCCTTCATCGGTTAACCCCCGCCGATCATGGTAGCTGGAATTTGAAAGCGAAACTCTCCCTCTTGCCCCAGCTCCCCCCGGCAACTTGAGCCGCAGATACTTGAGCGTTCGCAAATTGGCGGCCGGCACCTGAAAAATAAGGTCATCCCCAATTGTACGGCCGGGCACGATATAGGCGCCTTCGGGGGATGTCGTGTTTTTTTGGGGATAGGAGATATCCTGATCGTCCGTCAACGTCGGCGGGTGCTTGCTGGGGCCGCCAGCCGAGTTCGACCAGGGCTCGTACAGGTAATGCTTGAAGGCAATCCCATCAAGTGTCATCTTCAGTCGAATCTCCAGTCGATCCCCGGCCTCCGGCAGCACGCTGGCGACCGTTACCCGCACGTCATGAAGACTGACGGCATAGGTTGCTGCATCGGCCCATTCGTCCTCCTGAAGAGGGACGCGCCTGGGATCATTCAAATCTAGAGCTACGGCCAACAGCGGCGCGGGACGCGGGGGGGCCGGGCTCGACCATCTGCCGACGAACAGCAGAATGTAAAGGCTTAACAAAGTAACCGCCGCCGCCAACCAAAATCGCGTCTTTTTACCGAAGGCCGGCACGAGCCCAAATAAAATCCCTAACGCCGCGCCAGGCAGAGCCAACGGCTTGGTGAGCAGGCTGAGCGCGGGCACCGAGTTCAGACACAGCGCCAGGCTGCCGCACAGAAAGGCAGCCGCCAGGGCAGGCGGCATTTTCCAGCCGCCCTCCTCGGATGCTGTTGCCGTGAAAGCTTGCGGAGCAACAGCCTCCGCCTTGGGAATCGGCATCCGGGGACTGCTTTTATCTTTCGCCGGCGGCATAAGAGGGGCTGGCTGCGAGCGCATCACGGGGCCGGGACGAGACTGCGTCCGCGCCACGGGCTCTGGCCGGACAATCAGTTTACCGCAATGAAAACAGGTCTTCTCGGCACCCAGAAGATGGACGGCGGCCGCAATATCTTTACAGAAGGGGCACTCGGCCATGATGGTCACTCACCCAGGTCGTGGCAAGCGGAGGGGGAGAGATTCGAACTCTCGGACGCCTTGCGACGTCTCCGGTTTTCAAGACCGGTGCAATCGGCCGCTCTGCCACCCCTCCGAGGAGCTTTCGCGACAACTACTAATTATCGGACCTGCGTGAAGTAAGTCTATCCGGGCGGCCGGTGGTCCGCAAGCGAATCGAAGTAAAGATGACGTGCGACCCTGACGCCGATGCGGCTGACGAATGATGGCAATCGCCGTTACTGATAGCCGCGTGCCAGGTGCAAATCTTGTTGAACAGCCAGTGCCGATGCCTTACACTTGGCTTATGCCTCGACGGGCCCGTAATGCTCCAGAGGTATTGTCAAATGTTGTGTTCCAGAATCTGGGAATTAAGCGGCGTCCTGCAACACTCCATCCACAAAAATCCTGCCCTGGAGAAGAAGAGTCAAACGCTCCGAACCATGGAGTCGGTGCCATTTCTTCTGGGCCGCCTGGGCGAGCTTGAACATCATGGCCAGGCTGGTTTTCCTGGTGCCATTGCCCTTGGTTCTTCGGTGGCGTAGGCGTATGGTCGCAAAGGTCGATTCGATCGGATTCGTCGTCCGCAAATGTATCCATTGCTCCGCCGGGAAATCGTAAAACGTCAGCAACTGCTCTCGATCTTTGCGGAGACATTCACAAGCCCCATCGTACTTCGCCTGGTATTTCGCCAGGAAGGTCTCAAACGCCTTGTTCGCTTGCTCGCGGGTCTCGGCCATCCAGATCTCGTGCAGGTCGGCCTTGGCTCGGGGCTGGACGCTCTTGGGCATTTTGCTGAGCACATTGGCTGTCTTGTGCACCCAGCAGCGTTGCTCCCGCGTCTCCGTGTAGACCGTGCGTAACGCTCCCCAAAAACCCATGGCGCCATCTCCCGTTGCCAACTTGGGAGCTATCGTCAAGCCACGCTGTCGCAGATCCACGAGTAGCTCGGTCCAGCTCTGGATGCTTTCGCGATAGCCATCCATGACGGCAAGCAATTCCTTGTGGCCATCTGCCGTCGCCCCCATGACCACCAGCAGACATTGCCGCTGGTTTTCCGTGTCTTCCAGGCGAACGTTCACGTGGATACCGTCCGCCCAAATGTAAACATACTGCTTCCCCGTGAGGTCACGGCGGCTCCACTGCTCGTATTCCGCCGTCCACTGGTCTTTCAGGCGAACGATGACATTCGGACTGAACCCCTTGGCCTGTTCGCCGAGCAAGGTTTGCAAGGCCTCCGAGAAATCTCCGGTCGAAATCCCTTTGAGGTAAAGCCAGGGAATAAACTCCTCGATGGTTTTGCTTCGCCGCAGGTACGGGGGCAAAAGCGCTGAACTGAACTGGACCCTTTCGCTCTTGATTGGCGAATTGTCACGGACTCGTGGCGCTTGCACTTCCAGGGCCCCAGCTCCGGTCACAATCTTCCGGGCCGGCTGGTAGCCGTTGCGAACCACCAGGCGATTGCCACACTCGTCCCGCCGGCCGTCCTGCTCTTGGAGAAATCCTTGTACCTCGGCTTCGATGGCCTGCTGAAGCATCTGCTGAGCGCCCCGACGAACCACCTGATCGAGCAGGCTGCGTCCCTCGAAATGCTCACGGAAGTTGGCGACCTCCACATCGACCGATTCCTCTGGAATAACGCTGCTGAAAGTCGTAGTCTGGTTCATGGCGTATCCTTCCAGCCCTCGTTGGGCCAGCTGATGAAAAGAAATCACTCTCACCAGCAGGATACGCCGCTTTTTTCTCCTCCGCTAGAACACAACTTTCGAGAATACCTCAATGCTCCAGCCGGGTGCCCGGATCATCGAACAATTAGTCTGTTGTGGCAGGGTTATCCGGTACTCCGGATGACCCTGCTTCACCGTGAAGCGACCTTTTCCCTGAAGACCGCTTCATCAATCGGGTGGACCTGGTGAACGCGATGCAGACCGAGGAGGAACTGGCGGCGGTGCGCCGTTCGGTGACACGTAATCGGCCCTACGGTTCGGACCGATGGTGCGGGCAGACGGCTCAACAACTCGGCTTGCAAGTGTCGATGCGTCCGCAGGGTCGGCCGCGTAAAAACCCGGAAAACGATGCGCCGACACTGTTTTGACAACCGAAAATGACTGGATACGACTTGGATACGAGCCGCGTCCCCTTTGAATTTTATAATGGACCTCTTGACGTGACTGGACGGCTGGTCCCGGACACAAGCAACATTAATAGAAGCAATATAACGTGAATGAACCTGTTGAGGCTTGATGAATCGAACAATCTTATTTCTTGCCTGGTTATCGGTTTCAGTACTTCCTTCTTGTACTGGCAGCGCTGCATTTGATAGGCAGGTTGGTGATGCTACATGCCTAAGCCATATGAGAAAAGTATATCTTGAGATCCTTGATGCAAGCACAAAGGGTTTATCGGTTGAAATGGCTATAAAGGAGATGATACAACAGAAAGGGAAGTCGGTGTTTCAGTGTCCTGTTTGTGGCCAAATATACCAAATATCATCTGAATTAAATAAATGGAAGCGAGTTCAGGACTACCCCGAAGACGTCGTGTTATACTGCCCGTCAGCAAGCCACTCTACCATATTGGCTATTAATTTTGCAGGTGGAAGATTGAATCTAAACAATAATCCAACTTGGAAGCCTTTGGATTACCCGTAATTGTACAGAATCTGGGCGACGATAGTATCCCGTGACGACCGTTTCCGCGGATTATTCCCAGCATTTCGGCGGGAGAAAAAGGCCGGGTCGCGCCGGGTACCATGGTTTCGCGGCTCCCTCGCGACCAATTCGTGCATGCAATATCACCGCGAAAGCATGGAAGCACCACGCGGGTTGCACCCCAGCCGAACCGCCTGGATTCATGTATATTAGTGTGAACGGATCGAAAAGGTCGCCGCTCGCAATAAGGCCAAGGCTGGAAGGGGCTGGAGAGCTTTTCTGTGGATTCCTCTCATCGAAAACGCGTTCGCAGCTACAACATTCCAGGCCACGCTCATGAATTGACGTTCTCCTGTTTCCGACGGCTGGAATTGTTGAGCCGCGATCGTACCTGCCGCTGGTTTGTGGATGCCATGGAAGGCGCGCGGCAAGATCACGGGCTGGCACTTTGGGCCTATGTGATTATGCCGGAAGGACGGCTGGTCCCGGGCACAAGCGAGACTCCCGATCGTTCACATGCTTTTGCGGTGGTTTTGCACAGGCGACTGGACTGCAAATGAGCCGCGAAAACATGACACCCGGCGCTGTTGGGTACCGTCCACTTTATCGCCTATTAAGTTGTTAAAAACGTCGTAATACAGGTTCTCCGTGTGGATGGTCGTTCCGCTGTGTGTTTCAAGGACCTCGGTCAAACCATTTCGGTAGTCCCAGGTATATGTCCAAAGGTTTCCCGAGCTATCGGTCTTGGTGGTCAAATTTCCGTCGTAGCCGTAAGTCAACGTATCACCCGCCAAATAGAAAAGGCAACCGAAACGCCGGAACTACAATTACAAGGTTCGAGCCGCCAGACATTCTGTGTCAGTATCGCTTTCTGGCAGATTCCATTTGGGAAGGCTACAATGGAGACATCGATTTCTGTAAACATTTACGTAAAACAAGCTGGAATGAAAGGGTCGTTTACATCCAGGGCACGACCAATAATACCACCTCAAACGGGTCACTACAACCATTAATACACAAGGCAAAACCTGGATATAGTTAAAGAAATCCCTTTTGGGCAGATCGATATGGAGGAAATTAGTGGTAAGATATAACCAACAAAGCGGAAAAACAAAAAAGAAAAATAAAGAGGTATTCCTTCTTTTTCTGTACTCGGTCCACTGGACTGAATAGTAGCCAGCCGGCTTCATGGAAAAACACCCAAATATCGAGGGAGCCGGCGTCATCCGCGTCGTCGAATTACTGGATGCGATGGATAAGAGCGTTCGAAAAGTGCTCAGACCCCGTGAAGCGAACAGAGTTTTCAAGGCTTTTGCAGGGTATTGAGGCGGGTGCCCCTTTTTTTCCGATCGTTCTAAATGCATCGTAAGCGTAGGTGATAGTCAAGTCAAGCGTGACGGTGCTGGGGGGGATGGTAGGCCTCGAACAGTTCATTGCGGTTGTCGCACCTGTACACCCGGCTGATTATTTCGAAGGAAATAGACCACGCCAGCCCCTCCGCGTTTACGTTGCCTTCTCGCCCACGTGCGCAAAAACCACGCAAGCCACCTCCTCTGCGGGTAAAATGAGCTCATGGCCGACCCGGAAGACCTATTGGCCTCGGCACTCCGCTTTCACGAGGCTGGCAACAATGCGCAAGCCGAGTCCCTTTATCGGCAGATCATTCTCCGCGACCCGGCCGACTGCCGCGTCTTAAACCGGCTTGGCATACTTCTTTACCAGTCCGCCCGGCCGGACCAGGCCCTCGCCTGTTTTCAAGAAGCCTTGCGCGTCAATCCTCACGACTTTCAGGCTTATGCGAATTTGGGCAAAGTCCTCCAGGACGATGGTCAACTTGGCCCCGCCATCGACTGCTACCGTCAGGCGCTGTGCTGGCAACCTGAGCAACTCGGCGTGCTTGTCAACCTCGGCAGCGCCCTCAACAAACAGGGTCAAGTGATTGAGGCGGAGGCTTGCTATCACCACGTGCTGCGAATCAATCCCGCCCACGCGGACGCTCTTTATAACCTTGGCAATCTTCTTTTTCAGCAGAAGAGGTTTACCGACGCGGCTGCTTGTTACCAGGAGATCTTCCGCTTCAATCCCACCAGCGCCATCGCTCAACACGCACTCGGCAACGTGTTTTTTGAAGAAGATCGTCTCGAAGCTGCCATTCAGTGTTACCACCTGGTCCTGCAGATCAATCCGGGCCAGCTCCATGCCCACATGAATCTGGCCAACGCTTTTTATTTCTTGAGGGACCCGGCCCAGGCCGAGTACCACTATCGCCTGGTTTTGGAAGTGATGCTGAATGATCCCGATGTTCTGGTTAATCTCGGCAATGCCCTGAGAAATCAAAACTTGCTCGGGGCGGCGGCGCAGTGTTTTGCAACGGCCTTGAGCGCCAGTCCGCACCATGCGAAGGCGATGTGGAGCCGCGGCGAGCTTCGCTTGCTGCAAGGAGATTTCGCGGGCGGTTGGCCGGATCACGAATGGCGCTGGCGCGAACAAGGCAGCGCGGCTGAGGCATCTTCGCAACCGCGCTGGGACGGCCAACCTCTGGGGGGCAGGACGATCCTGGTGCTGCGCGGAAGGCGGCCTGGGGGACACGCTCCAGTTCATCCGCTATTTGCCGTCGGTCCAAAGCCGTGGGGGCCGGGTGCTCTTCGAATGTCGGCCTCCCCTCTGCAGTCTGCTCGCGGACATTCCGGGTGTTGATATGCTGGTGAGTAGCGGTGCGCTCCTGCCACCTTTTGACGTGTACATTCCCTTGTTAAGTCTGCCCGGTCTATTCGGCACCACGCTGGCCACGATCCCGGCAGTTGGTCGCTTACTTCGTGTAAAACCGAACTTGGTCGAGCGCTGGCGACAGCGCTGGGTCGGCCGTTCGTGAAAATGGGGAACTCAAAATCGGCTTCGTCTGGCAGTCGGACACGCGCTTGAAAGAATACCGCTTGCGTTCATGTCCCCTGTCATCCTTTGGCACGCTGGCCGACGTGGAAGGCGTCCACCTGTTCAGCCTGCAATTCGGGCCCGCCACCAAGGAACTGGCCAGTGCCTCCTTTGCCGTTACGGACTTGGGAAGCCGTTTTGATCCAAAAACGCTGGACGACCTCGCCGCCACGGTGCTGAATTTGGACTTGATCGTGACAGTGGACACCGCGGTCGCCCATCTGGCGGGGCTCCTCGGTCGGCAAGTCTGGGTCGTCTTGCCCTATGCCGCCGACTGGCGCTGGTTTCTGGAGCGCTCTGATAGCCCATGGTATCCGACCGTGCGCTTGTTTCGGCAGACCAAAATTGGCGGCTGGACGGAAGTGTTCGAGCGGGTGACCGCCGAAGTGCGTCTGGCGCTAAGCCACTCTCGAGGAAAAAAAGGGGACGCGGACAGTTAACCTTGACGAAGGCCATTGTATTGGCTAACTTGGAGCGATGCCACGTCAACCTCGTGCTGCTCCTGGTGGTTATGTGTACCATGCGATCAACCGGGCGGTGGCGCGCCTGCCGCTTTTGCAGAAGGACGGTGATTATCAAGCCTTCGAGCGAGTGCTGGTTGAGGCCATGGCGAAACATCCGGTTAGGCTCTTGAGTTATTGTTTAATGCCCAATCATTGGCATTTTGTCCTGTGGCCACGCGCTGATCACGAGATGACAAACTTCCTGCGTTGGCTGACTCATACGCATACCCAACGTTGGCACGCGCATTATCACACTGCGGGCACTGGGCACGTGTATCAGGGACGTTTCCGGGCTTTTCCGATTCAAGAGGACGATCATCTCTATACGGTGCTGCGCTACGTCGAGCGCAATGCGTTGCGTGCCGGCTTGGTGGAGCGCACGAGCACTGGCGCTGGTCGAGTCTGTATCATCGACATGCCGGCGAGAATGATCCGATCCGGCCCCTGCTACAGGACTGGCCTTTACCCTATCCTAAAGATTGGCTGCAACGGGTCAACAAGCCGGAAACCGAAGCCGAGTTAGAGGCCGTACGCGTGGCGGTGGATCGCAGCCAACCGTTCGGTTCGGAGACCTGGCAAAAGCGCACGGGCAAGAAGTTGAACCTAGCATACACGTTCCGCAAACCCGGACGCCCAAAAAAGAACGCCATCGGTTAATCAAAACTGTCCGCGTCCCCTTTTCCTCCCTCACCAATCTGTCAGACACGGAAAAATACAGTGTTAAAGTGCTTCATCGTCACGGGTTGCGAATGAAACTGTGCCTGTATACGCGCTTGGGACACGAGCGAGCCATCCAGGGACAGCGCCGCGGGAAAGATGCGAGGCTGGTAGGTTTACCACGCACTCAAAGGACTCCACCAGTCGGCTTCGGCTTTCCTCAAAGTTTCACCCGGCGCTGCATCGGATACCTCCAAACCCGGCGGGCGTTCCGCCACGCACGGCGTTCGTGAATCTGTTATGCGAAATTCTATGCAACGCAGCCCCGCCGCATGGCAAAATGCCATGCAAAATGCTATGCAAAATGGTATGCGTCGCGGAGGGGGTGTACCGGAGGGTGCATACATACCATTTTTGCAGGCGAGCAGCCTCCGTGGCATCGAATGCTATGCAAAATGCTATGCGTCGCCGAGGGGGTGTACCGGAGGGTGCATACATACCATTTTTACAGGCGAGCATCCTCCATGGCATCGAATGCCATGCAAGATGTTATGCAAAATGCTATGCGTCGCGAATGGGGGTGCCCGGTGCACGCATACATACCATTTTTACAGGCGAGCATCCTCGGTGGCATCGCCTGTTCGGCGACAAAGCTCTATCCCGGATTCATTTCAGTCGCCCTTACCGATATCCTCGTGCGACTGCCGTAAACATGGTCACCTGGTCCGCTTCCCAGGCGCTATTTTGTCCAAGCTCGCCCGCCAAAAGGGAGGCCACGCACGGCGCCATGGCCACGGCCGCTTTGGCATTCAGAAAAAGTGCCCGCGTTCGCCGTGCCAGTACGTCCTCCACCGTGCGCGCCATCTCATGGCGTGCCGCCCAAATGACCTCGGCCTCGCAGTAGGGAAGATCTGGATGCAGCGGGGTCGCCAGGCTCGGTTGCGCTGTCATCAAATCCTGGATTAATGCCGCATCGGAGCCATAATATGCGAGTGGCCCGAATTGCTCGGCGTGGGGGTGCCAGCCGTGCAGACGAAGCGTGCGTGTCGGGCAGGCGCGGGCCGGTAGATTGGCCAATCGTATCGCCTGGTCAACGCCATCCTGCGCCATGTTGCGATAGGTTGTCCATTTACCTCCGGTGAGCGTTACGAACCCCGACGACTCGACGTGCAAGGTGTGGTCTCGGGACAATGCCGCCGAATTGCGGGCGTCGCCATGGCGCACCAGGGGACGAATGCCAGCGAAGACACTCAGGATGTCCGTACGCGTCGGAGCATTCCTGAGGTAAAGGCGGAGCGTGTCCAGGATAAACGTAATTTCTTGTTCCTGAGCGATGGGTTCGAGCGACACCGTGTCGAGGGGAGTATCCGTCGTGCCGACCAGCGTATGTCCATGCCAGGGGATGGCGAACATGACGCGGCCATCGCTGGTGTGCGGCACCATCAAGGCGCTACTGCCGCCCAGAAACTCACTCTTGAAGACCAGGTGAACTCCCTGGCTGGGCGCGATCAGGGGGGCGACCCCCGGGTCTGCCATGCGCCGGACGGCATCGCAAAAAGGCCCCGCGGCGTTGATTACGATCCGGGCCTGAGCCTCAAGATCCCGCCCACTCTCCAGGTCTACCGCGCGGACGCCGTGCACACGGCCCGCGCCGTTTTTGCTTAGCTCTGTAACCTTGACGTAATTAAGCAACGTAGCGCCCTGCTCGGCAGCCGTGCTCGCCATGTTGATCAGCAGGCGTGTGTCGTCAAACTGGCCATCGTGATAGAGAATTCCGCCGCGCAGGCCTGCCGTCCGCAAGTTGGGTAGTTGAGCCAGCGTGGCAGTGCGTGCCAGAACGCGCGACGGCCCGAAGCGATGTCTGCCGGAAAGGAAATCGTAGACCTTCAACCCAAGGCCGTAGAGAAACCCTTCCCACCAGGTGTAGCGGGGCACGATAAAAGGCAGGTCATGGACGAGGTGCGGTGCATTGCGCAGGAGCAACTCACGCTCACGCAGTGCCTCGGTTACCAGGGCGAGATTTCCCTGCTCGAGATAGCGAACACCGCCATGCACCAGCTTGGTGCTACGACTGGACGTTCCCTTGCCAAAATCGTTTTGCTCGAGCAGCAGTACGGCAAACCCGCGCGCGGCCGCATCGACAGCGACACCGACACCGGTGGCGCCGCCGCCCACGACAATTATGTCCCACGGTTCGCGTCGTTCCTGCAACCGGGCCAGCATGGTCGAGCGCTTCATGGCGTTTCCCAGCGCCCGGCGCGTTCCAGTGCCCTGGCCCATTGCGCCCGCATGGCGTCAACTTCCGGACGTGCACGGCGCGGCTCGAAACGTCGCTCGATCTGCTGTTCGCGGGCGATCGCTTCCGGGCTTTTCCACAAGCCGACGGCCAGGCCCGCGAGGTAGGCCGCGCCGAGTGCCGTGGTTTCGGTGATGGCGGGCCTGACGACAGGAACGCCCAACAAATCGGCCTGGATTTGCATGAGGAGGTCGTTTTTAGAAGCGCCGCCGTCGACGCGCAACTCCTTGAGGGGAATACCGGCGTCCGCGCCCATCGCGCCCGCCAGATCCGCAACTTGGAAAGCGATTCCCTCCAGGGCCGCCCGCGCCAGATGCCCCTTGGTAGTGCCTCGCGTGATGCCCAGCATGCGCCCCGCGGGCATAAGGGTCCCACTGCGGCGCTCCCAGACCCGAGAATGCCGGCACGAGATAAACTCCGCCGTTGTCCGGTACTGACAGGGCCAGCGCCTCCACCTCGGCCGCCGAGGTAATGATCCCCAGGCCATCGCGAAGCCATTGCACCACCGCTCCGCCCACGAAAACACTGCCCTCAAGCGCGTATTCGGTGTGGGCGCCTACCTTCCAGGCGACGGTGGTCAGCAACCGATTCCGCGATACGACGGGCTGGCTGCCGGTGTTCTGCAGCATAAAACAGCCGGTGCCGTAGGTATTCTTGGTCATGCCGGGGGTCAAGCACATTTGCCCGAACAGCGCCGCCTGCTGGTCTCCGGCTATGCCAGCGACCGGCACCTTGCCGAGGCCAAGATCGGTCGCAATCTCGCCCAGAATTTCACTCGACGCATGCACTTCGGGCAACATGCTCCGCGGTATCTTCAGAAGCGCCAACAGCTCATCATCCCACGCGAGCGTCTGAATATTGAACAGGAGCGTGCGCGAGGCGTTCGTCACATCGGTGACGTGTACGCGGCCGCCTGTCAACTTCCATACCAGCCAGCTATCGACCGTGCCGAACGCAAGCTGGCCGGCTTCCGCTTTCGCGCGGGCGCCGGCGACGTTGTCCAGGATCCAGGCAACTTTGGTCCCCGAAAAATAGGCGTCAAGCAGCAGTCCGGTACGCTCCTGGAAAAGCGCTTCGCACCCGTCCGAGCGCAGCCGTTCGCATAAAGGGGCGGTACGGCGGTCCTGCCAGACGATGGCATTGTAGATCGCCTGCCCGGTCGTCCGGTCCCAGACGATGGTCGTCTCACGCTGATTGGTGATGCCAACCGCCGCGATATCGCTTGCTTTAAGCCGAGCACGCCCCAACACCTCCACGGCCACACCGATCTGCGTGCCCCAGATTTCTTCCGGGTCATGTTCTACCCAGCCGGCACGAGGAAAGATTTGCTCGAACTCTTTTTGCGCGACCGCCTTGATGGCCCCGCCTTGGTCGAAAACAATCGCGCGGGCACTGGTGGTTCCCTCATCGAGAGCAAGAATAAAAGGCACGGGAAGGTTCCTTTGGGTTGAAAGTTACACGTAGGGTGGCGTCGAGCGTACTCGCGCTGACCCACCGATGCTTACGGGGGATGGTGGGTCAGCGCGAGTACGCTCGACGCCACCCTACCGGCCAGCAAGCCAATGATCCGTTATTCGTCAACGACATCCTTTAGCCGTCCGATGGCCACGACTTCCGAACGCATCACCAGTACGTGTTTGCGATTGCGTTTGACGCCGGTCTTCTTGACGGCGATTACGTAATTTTCCCTCGATGAGTGGGTATCGCGCAGGTCATGGAAGTCGGCGTCGCGTAATTGCAGGTAGAGCTCGTCGACTCCGGCCAGGGTTCCCAGGCACACGAAGGGCCCACGCAGATCGATAACGACATCCTGGTTGAGATATTCCTGGAGCATCGCCGGTTTTCTCTCAGCAACCTTATCCCTATAAAATAGCAGGCATGCCTCGCGACCACTATTCGCCAACCGCGCCATGCTATTATAAAGGTTCGCCCGCCGGTTGGAAAAAACATCTGGAACGTAGCGTTTTCATGAATGAAATCCTGGTTGGTAGCCGCGACGAATTGGCCGACTGTTGCGCCAAACTGGCTTTATGCCGGCGTTTCGGCTTCGACACCGAGTTTGTCGGCGAGGAGAGCTATCATCCACGTCTCTGTTTGGTCCAGGTGGCCACCGCCGACGCCCTTTACCTCATCGACCCCCTGGCCCTCGATTCGTTGGGCCCCTTCTGGGAACTGGTCGTCGATCCCGCCAATCAGGTGGTCGTTCACGCCGGCCGTGAGGAAGTGCGTTTGTGCCATATCTGGAGCGGACAAACGCCCGGCAACCTTTTTGATCTGCAAATCGCGGCCGGCCTCGTCGGTTTGCCCTATCCGCTGGGGCACGGGCCGCTTGTTTATCATGTGCTGGGCAAAAAGCTCACCAAAGGGGAGACCCTGACCGAGTGGCGCACCCGGCCCCTCACCAATGACCAAATCAGGTATGCCTTTGACGACGTTCGCTACCTGCTGCCCATTGCCGAATCCCTTACGCAGCGCCTGGATAAGCTACACCGCGCCTCGTGGCGCTGGAGGAATTTACCCGGCTCTGCCAGCAGTCGACGCCCGATGAGGATGGTCTGGCGGTCAGTACCGACAAGTGGCGCAACTGCGCGGCGCCGGCTCCCTGGAGCGTCGCCGACTGGCGATTCTAAGGGAGATTTTCTACTGGCGTGAAAAGGCGGCCGCCGATGCCAACCGCCCGGCACGCACGATCTTGCGTGATGATCTGCTGGTCGAGATTACCCGCCGCAATCCCCGTAGCGCCGCCGATCTCCAACCCGTGCGCGGCGTGCCCAAGCGCTACCTCGACGCGATTTATGCCGCCGTTGACGCCGGTCGCAAGGTGCCGTCGGAAGAGTGCCCGCCGCTTATCGACCGTGAACAGGACCCACCCCAGCAAGCATTGCTCGTCAATCTGCTCGCCGCCCACCTGGCCCATCTTTCCGAAGAAATGAAACTGGCCAGCAACCTGGTTGCCACCGGCCACGAATTAAGAATGCTGGTGCGCCCCGCATCCAGGATGCCGCGCCCCCACCTAACAGCCTTCTGCAGCAAGGCTGGCGCGCCGAGCACATTCTTCCCCGCCTGCAAGCCATGCTCGACGGCCGCATCACCCTCCGCGTCGGCGATATCCGCCAGGACGTACCGTTCGTGTTTCTGGAGGATTGAGTGCGTAACTTCCCCTGACGAGCGGTGTGTCGGAGCCTCATTTCATTGCACGCAACTCCCACAGCCCCGCGGTGAAATGCAATGCAACCGTGTCATTGCAGTGCAACGAGTGAAATGACGCAACGACTCGGTTAGCCGGCGATAAGGCGCGACGCGGATTATCTGTCCCTGAAGACGCCTGGCGCTTACAATCCTAAGAAAAGTAGTGCGGACCAGCGATTCATCTCAAGCTTACCGTGCAACGACCCGCAGGACTGCCCTGTCGTACAAGTCGAGCATAACTGGAGTGGGTGCGACGGCAATCGAAGCCGGGGCCAAGTGGAGTCCAAGCTTGATGATATCAGGGGGAAACCGCTTGATTAACTTAAGGCCATTTATAGCAATCCTCTTACTCTGGTTCGCTGACCAGGCATCCGCTCAGACGGATTCTCCGGCGGAGCGTGTTTTTTCGCTCAAAGGGATTCCGGAAAACCCTGATATCTTTTCCAAGTTCGGCGACGGCGCCATGCAACATGTTCGTTTTGAGCCGGAGGGCCTGCGGATTACGCTCCCGGCAGGCTTTCCTGGCGAACGTCCCTTTACCGGTCTGCGCATCGACACCCCACTTAAGGGGGACTTCACCGTTACCGTCAATTTCGAATTGCTCCAGGAACCGAGAATTGAAGACGTGGGTGCGGGGGCGACGCGGGCTGTTTTGACGGCACATTTGAACGCACCGGGAGGCGGCCATGCCGCTATCGCCCGGCGCATGGCGGCGAAGGGAGGGACGCAGTTTAGCGCCTACGTGGTCGGCGGAGGATTCAAGGCATTTCCTACCGACGCCAAGCGCGGCAGGCTCCGCATGATCCGCACCGGATCAGACATGTCCTTTTTCAAAGCCGAGGGGACAGAAAACATCTTCACCTATTTGCACCGGCTACCATTTAAAGCGCACGACCTCATGAACATTGAGTTGGCCGGTGTAACAAGCAGCCCCGACGCGGCGCTAGATATCCGCTTTTCCGACCTCCGAATTCGCGCCGGCAATTCGGTCGACACCATTCCGCCCCCCGCTCCCGAGCGGCAAAATGGCTGGACCATAGTGCTGATGCTGCTCATTGTCCTCGCGCTCCTTTCAGGCTTGGTACTTGCCTTGTGGCTCAGTCGGCGTGGCCGTGACGCGAACAAGGCCGCGGCCGATGACTTGGAATGAATAATGTCTGGGGGGGATGGGTTTTTAGCAGTAGACCTTGCTCATCTGCCAGGCGAGCTGGCAGGGGTCGTCCCCGGGGTCGCATAGGGTTGATGGGGCCCTGTTGAGGCGGCGGGTGCTTTGAGATCAATAATCGTGTGTGCGCGGTGGCTACCCCTGGGGTCGGCCGACTGGTATCATTGGCTTAATGCGATCACGGCAGCTTGGGCTGTCGTGTGATATTAGCGCTCTCACGGCACTCGTCATGGCCCCGCAGGCAATTGGTCAATTTCAGATTTTGGGTAATCTTGGTGCCGGGGCGCATAGCAAGATTTTGCACATCCGCTGTTCCGCCGATGGCAAGCAATATGCGCTCAAGGTCGTACCCATCGACCGCAAAGAGGACCGCAAATTCCTGGAACAGGCGCGGCATGAGCTGCGGGTCGCCCAGATGTTGCAGCACCCGAACCTTATCAAGGTTCACACGCTGGAAATATCGCGTAACTGGCTGTTCCGCGTGAAAAAAGCGCACCTTTTGATCGAGCTCGTCAAAGGTAAGACGCTGGACACCGTTCCTCATTTATCGGTGCCGCGTCTGGTACAAATCTTCGCCAAAATCGGCGCGGGCCTGGTCCACATGCACCGCCGCGGTGTCTTTCATGCCGACCTCAAGCCCAATAACGTCCTGCTGGCGCGGACCGGTGACGTGAAAATCATCGATTATGGGCTGGCCTGGATCAAGGGAGAGCCCAAGGACCGGGTGCAGGGCACCCCAGAATATATGGCCCCCGAGCAAGCCAAGCAAAGCACCGTCAATGAGCAAACGGACATCTACAATTTCGGCGCCACCATGTATCGGCTTATCACCTGGCGCCATCCGCCGAGCACCGTGCCCACGGGGGACATGCCGGCGCTCACTGCCAAAACGTTCAAGGCCCTCCTCAAACCCATCGAGGAGTTGACGCCCGCGACGCCCAAGCCCCTGGCCGAGCTAGTCCACCGCTGCCTCGACTACCAACCCCAGAAGAGGCCCAAGCACGCCAGCGACGTCCATGCCGAGCTGGAGCGGCTTGCGCAGGAACTCGTGCGCACGCCGGAAGATTCCTTGGACAACATGCAGTGGTAAGGCCAAGTCCCCCTTTTTTCTTTATTTGACCTTTGCTACGGTGCCAACCGTACTAAGAGCCTGGCCCGACACGGGGACGGTGCCTAACGGTGGTAAACTGGAGAGGTCATGCAGAATTGGAAAGCATGACCAACAAAAGGCTAATTTATGGGGATCAAGGCCGCCGTCACGGGCTGGGGCGCGTATAGTCCGCCGAAAGTCATGACCAACCGGGACCTCGAAGCTCTGGTCGCCACCAGCGATTCGTGGATCCACGCCCGCACCGGCATTCGCGAACGCCATGTTGCCAGCGAAGGCGAAACGACCGCCAGCATGGGCCTCAGCGCCGCACGGGCGGCCCTGGATCAGGCCGAGCTTCAGCCCGAAGACATCGACTTAATAATCTGCGCGACCACCACGCCCGATTATCTGCTGCCCTGCTCCGCTTGCCTCATACAGCAACACCTGGGCGCAGAGCGCGCCGGCGCGTTCGACCTGAACGCGGCTTGCAGTGGCTTTCTGTACGGTCTGACAGTAGGAAGCCAATTCATCCAGGCCGGCACCTATCGGCGCGTATTGGTCGTCAGCGCCGAGGCGTTGACCCGTTTCCTGAACTGGCAAGATCGCAATACCTGTGTCCTCTTTGGTGACGGGGCCGCCGCGGTCGTGCTCGAAGGTACGACGCAAAATGCGGGCGTGCTCAGCACCGTACTCGGCAGCCGGGGCGACGTCGAGGGGCTGCTCACCATCCAGGGCGGCGGTAGCGCCAGGCCGAGCACGGCGGCAACCGTGGCGGCCGGAGATCATTATGTTCGCATGCAGGGCAACGAAATATTCAAACTGGCCATCCGCATGATGACGCAGGCCTCCCGCGATGCGCTCTTCAAGGCGCGGTTGACATTGAACGACGTGCAGCATGTCCTTCCCCATCAGGCGAACTCGCGCATCATCACCGCCACCCAGGAAGCTCTTGGCATCGACGGCGACAAAGTCTTTGTTAATATCGATCGCCATGGCAATACGGGTGCGGCCTCCGTCCCGCTGGCGCTTACCGAGCTGGCCTCGGCGAAGTCCCCGTTGGTCGGCGACAACCTGCTCATGATGGCCTTTGGCGGCGGCCTCACCTGGGGCGCAGCCGTCATGCGCTGGGCCGACATCGCCGCCATCAAAAGCGACCGGCAAAAGCTCGCGGCCTGATACCTGCCTCAAGACCGTGCTCGCTTCCCAAGAGGCCGTTCCGCACGGTTCCTGCTGCCCATCTTTCATAAAACAAGCTCCATGCTGCCTGGCGACCCCGATCCCAAAGCTGACAAGGCCGAGGACGACCTGCAACGCCTCCTGCGGGAGTCGCTGCAAAGGAAACGGCCGCGCCGTTTCTGGCCGGCGGCTTTGGTGGTGTTGGCCGCCCTGTTGCTGATTCTCTTTTTGGCCTGGTTTCTCGTGCCTCATGGCGAGGCGCCTCTTCTGGTCGCGACCGCTTTCGACGATCTCAGCCGACCGGGGGCCGAAATCACACTCCATGCCCGCCTCGAGGCACCGGAAGACCCTGGCGCCGGCCTGTCCGGCAAGCGCGTGGCTTTCGTCGATGGTCAGGTCTTGCTGCTTCCCGGTCAAGAGATCAAGGAAATCATCACGCGCACGGCAACGCGCGGGGACGCAGCTTGTTCCTGGACTTTCGCGGATGACGCCGCACCGGCCCAATTTATCGTGCGTTTGCTGGCGGACAAATTTCGACCCCGGGATGGAAGATCGCGGCCAGGTGTACCTGGTGCCCAAAACCGCCAAACTTTGCCTTGTGCAGATCGAGGATACCTTGACTCCCACCACGGCACAGGCCTGGCAAACCGAGGGTATCGTCGACATTGCCCCCAAAACAGGCGCGGCCGAAGCGCTCGGGGAAGCGCGGAAGTCGGGGTACGACATCGTCTATCTGGCACTCGCGGCCGACCGGCCCCTGCAATATCAAAAGATGCGCGGCTGGGTGCGCTATCGGAGTTCGGAAGGAACGCCGCCGCTTCCCGACGGCGCCGTGCTAAGCCGCTTCACGCTGCCGGAGCAAGACCAGCAAACGAACTCCTGGCGCAAAACCGTGGAGATGCTCGCGGGGCGGGTGGTCGCCCCCGCCATGGCCATTGCCGGGACCGTCGAGGTTGCGCGGCAATTTCATGCCGCGGGAGTGCGCACCCTTTACCTCGGCGCGGCCGGAGAATTGCCTAAAGATGTGGAGCGGGTGGCTGGATGGGAGCAGGTCGTGCCACTGTTCGAGAAAGGCAAAGAAAACAAGTAATCTCGAAACATACAAATCAGTAAGGGACCTTGCTCTTGTCATCTTCGCCGGGGCGTATGTAGAATTTCTTCGGCGCGGTACGGCGGCTTCGGTAGTCGCGCCGGGTGCTTCGAGAGAGCGCAAGCTAAAAAGGAATCTCGCATGCATGGCAAACGTGTGCTGCCGTTGCTGGGTGTCATCTTCTTCCTGGGCGCGTGCTGCCATACGGATACGTTTCAGGAAGGCCCAGGCGGGCCGCCGCGAACGCAACTCGAGGCGCCTGAACCGGCGCCTCTCGGCGCGCTGGCCGCCGGCGCCATGCCCTTTTTCGATGTGGTGCCGCGCAGTCTGCGAGCGCATTCCGGTCGGGACCGTCATCGGCAAGGAAGCACCCAGGGACTGGACGAACCTGGTGCTCTTCGCGACGCCGACCCTTCGTGAGGAAGATTTGCGCGACGTGCCCAAAATGGCCACGCACTATGCACGCATGTTCAAATTCACCTTGCTGGCCAACGTGGGGCAGGTCAACGACGGCTCGAAAACCACCTACAACCTGCTGAAGGTGGCCCGCGGTTTCGCCATCGACATCAACGGCAAGGAGACGATCGTCGACAGCAAAAATACGCTGGGCGCCGATCTTGGGCTGTTTGGCAAACGCGTACTCGCCGAGAACGAAGCCATCCTCGATAAAGACGTCTACCAGGTGGCGCGCACGGCCACCATGTTCGTATTTGATGCGCAGTCCGTCATGCAGGCGGGCCGGGAACATGCCCGCATGGTCATGCGCCATGCGCTTCTCGTCGAGCCTGCCACAGGCCGGCTACAAACACTGGTCTGGCTGCTCAACAAGACCCCGACGGGCTACGTGCCCGCCGAGCGGGAGCTCCAACTTTTGCCGCCCAACATGCAAGAGGCGCGGCTTTTACACGTGCTCAAGGAGCGGTTCACTCTTGGCATCCCGTCGCCCGATGCCTTCGCGCTGGTTCGTATCCCGCAGGGCAAGGCCGTTCCCTATACACTACCCTTGCAGCAGCTGGCAACCGCCAGCGCCTTCGCGCGCGACCAGGTTTTCGAACTGGAAACATCACTTCGCGCTGCCATCAAGAATGTCAATCCGTAGCGCCAAGGGGAGGCGACGCGCATGGTCCCATTGCTGGTTGCGTCTTTGCTATTCGGGCTCGACATGCCCGCCAATCCCTTGCTCGGCGAACTGCTGACCCAGGGGGTGCCGCTGCCCATGGGCCCAACCTTTCGGCTACCGGGGCCGGTCATGGCCGATGGCCTGGACGCGAAGCAACAAGAAGCCGTCCTAAAAAAAACCGCCGACGATCTACCGTTTGACTTGTTTACGTCCACGTCCGAAGCCGCCCCCCACGTTCTAAAAATCGATTCCGTCGTTGCAGCGGGTAAACGCGTGGCGCAGACGGTGGATTTATACTTCCTGGCCTACGGCAAGCTGGAGCGCGTGGTCCAGGACGATGTCTTGAACAAGCTCATCGGCACGGATGCCAAGAAAACCAAAGATGTCGTGGCCGTGAAAGTGTTGAGTGCCGAGGCCTTGCGGAAGCGTGGCATCGAACTGCAGCAGGGCGCCCACCTGGAGGAACGCTATGCTCACCTGGATGTCTTTTTGCTCGACAAGATAAAAATCACCGGGATCACGCATAATTTGCGGACGGATGGACCGGGCAGCGTGGTGCTGACGATGCAGCTCGACGCTCGTTTTGCCAACGACCAGGAATACCCCAACCGCTGGCGCATCTTACGATGTCCTGACCGAGAAATACAGCGCTCCGCAAACGTATGCCGGCCTGGGGGGCTATGCCATGGTGACGCGACTGGCGCGGCCTGAAGGCGCGCTCTTCTTCGAAATGCACGTCGTGATCCATGAACCGGAAGCCTGGTTTGGCGGGCCCAATCTGCTTCGGTCCAAGATGCCGCTGGTTATTCAGGAAAACGTTCGCAACCTGCGCCGGCGCCTCAAGGCGCCGTGAACGAGACTGCGTAATTACTCATGCCGAAGCCCACGATGGGCAACAGGCGCGTGGCCCGTCGCGCGGGCAGTATGCCGCCCAGAAGGCCCACGGCGATGGCAATGAGAAAACCCTCGAGGATAAGCCGTGGGTCAAGTCGGCCGTCGATCAGGCCATTGGCCAGCGGCACGCGCGTCAAAATGCGTAGCAGCGCGAACGAGCCCAGCGTCCCCACCAGGGCCCCGGCAACGCTCAGGAGCAGTGCCTCCGCCATGATCATGCGAATGACCCGGCCCTTGCGCCAGCCCACGGCGCGTAAAGTGCCGATCTCCCGGGTCCGCTCGTGAATCGACATCACCATGGTGTTCATCATGCCAAATGTACCGATCAACAGCGCGATGAGCGATGTCAACCAGGCCATCCCCTTGGCGAGTTGAATTTCCGTCCGCGATCTGACAAACTCGTCGCTGGAACGCGCACGCAACGTCGAGGCTAGTTGTTCGATGCGCGTACAGGTGTCGGCGATGGACGTGGAATCCTTATGAGCCGGCTGCATGATGAGGCTGAAGCCGGTCACCATGCCCATTTTATCGGTGAAGCGCTGCATCTCCTTGAGCGGCACAATCAGGGCGCCATTCTCGAGAACATTGGAAGTGTCGTACCGCCCGACAATCTCAAAGTTCTCCCCCTCCATGAGTTCCAGATGATCGCCGACGTTTTTTGTGATGTTCTCGGCCAGAATGGTGCCTATCAAAACGCACTTCCTATCTTCCTTGGTCAGGCTCCGCCCGGCGACGATGCGCAAATGGTCGAAGGCGGCACTTCCGGGTTCCCAGCCGTTGAACACGGCTTGATACTGCTGGCGGTCTCCGAAGGACATATAGTCGGCGAGGCCGCCGATGACGGCTTTAACGCCCGGAAGCTCCCTGAGCCTGGCCGTGAGCCTCTCGTCGAGCAGACTATTGAGTCCCTGTTGGCCACCCTTGCGGACCACGATAATATCGATGCCGCTAGTTTCGTAAAGTTGCAGAAACGTGGCCTCGAAGCCGGAGGAGATGCCCACGAGAGTAACAAAAGACCCGATGGCCATGGCGATGGCGACAATCGTCAAAAACGAGCGTAGTGGGCGGTGCGCAATGTTTTTATAGACAAACGTGATGAACCACATTCAAGAACAACCTCATGGCGGTAAGTGACCAGCACTTCGTGGCCCCCGTGGCCCCGCGTTTGCTAGTCTGCCATGGTCCTATTATAAGAGGCCCTAAAATAAAGACTCAAAAGTTGACACGGGGATGGAGCAAGTCGATGGCGCGGGTATTGGTAACTGGGGCGACAGGGTTTATCGGCAGGCACCTGGTGCCGCATTTGCTAAAGCGTGGCGACCGCGTGCGCTGTTTGATTCATTTCAAGGAAGAGCGCGTGCCCGGCGCGGAGTGCGTGGCGGGCGACATCACCGTGCCCCAGACGCTGCACAAGGCCGTGGCGGGCATTGATGTGGTTTATCATCTTGCCGGTGCCACCCTGGTGACGTCCGCCCACCGCTACCGGCAGATCAACAGCATGGGTACGCGCAACCTCGGCGAGGCCTGCGCGCGTTTGACGTCGCCGCCGACGCTGGTCTTTCTTTCCTCACTGGCCGCCGCCGGCCCCACGCTTGCCAATCGCCCCGTGCGTGAGGCTGACTTACCCGCGCCCATCTCCGCCTATGGCCGGAGCAAACTCCTGGCCGAGCGGTGGCTGCGCCAGTTGGCGGGCCGCCTGCCGATCACGCTGGTAAGGCCGCCGGGGGTGTTTGGCCCGGGCGATCCGAACATGATCGGGTTGTTTCAAACCGTGCGCTGGGGCGTCAACTTCATTCCCGGTTCGGTGAACCATCAGCTCGGCTTTATTTATGTGGACGATCTCATCGAATCCTTGCCGATAGCCGCCGAGAAGGGGGAACGCCTGCCGGCACCGCAGTTATCCGAGGACCAGGTGCGCGGACTCTACTACTTGACGCTGGAAGAAAGGCCCACGCTGGAGACCATGGGACAGATCGCCGCCGGCATTTTGGCGGAAATGGGCGCGGCGCCTGGCAAGGCCTCCATTCGCTCGATCGTGATTCCGCCAACGGTGGGTAAGTTCATCGGGCGCTGTAACGATTTCGCCGCGCGCCTTGCCATGCGCCCGCTGCTGCTCACTTCGGACAAGATGCGCGAGGCGCTCGCTGGTTCCTGGATTTGTACGAGCGGCAAGGCGCACCAGGCGTGGGGATTTTCCTGTCGCACGAGCATGGCCCAGGGAATGCACCTCACAGCACAGTGGTACCGGCGGCAAGGCTTGCTGTAGACGACTCCCTGGCCCTATCTTCTTGTTGGGCCCGATTTTGCCAGGTGCGGACACCCTGGAGCGTGCTGGTCGTGGCTTGGCCCTACAACCCGCACAATCGCTAGAAATCTGGAAGGCTGCAAGGGAAACCCATTTCGCCGAGTTCAGTTCAGGTTGTCAGGCGTCGGCCAGCGATTTATTATCAAATGGACGCATCTGTCGCCGCCCATCGGAAACGAACCCATGAAGTTCACCACCGTCGCCCTGTTCGTGCTTGGCATGATCGTCGGGGCCGCGGTCGCCTATTACTTGCCGGATTATCTCCAGATCAACCCCGAGCCGAAGCCCACGCCGAAGGTTGTGTCGCCGCCCCGCGGGGCCTCGGCACTGGGCCGTATTCAGCCCGAGGGGTCCGTAATATCTCTGGGTATTTCGCTGCCTGATCAACTTGCCAAGCTTTTCGTTCAGGAAGGCCAGGAAGTCAATCAAGGTGCCAAGCTCGCGGAACTGGCCAGTCACGGCGACCGTCAGTTGGAACTGAATCTCCTCGATTATCAAATCAAGGAAGCGTCTCTCAAACTCAAAGAGATCGACCGGAGCGGCGCTTTACAGGTAGCACTCGACAGTATGCAGGTCAAACAGATCGAAGCGCAGGGTCGGATCGACATCAAAATGCAGAAGCTCAAGGTGGATTTTTTGACCAAACAGGCCGCCCAGGCCCAGGAAGGCCTCGATCGCATCGCCCCGTTGACGGCCGTGTCCAAGCAGGAAAAAGATCAGCAGGAGCTGGCGGTGCTGCAAAGCCAGTCGGAGCTGGCCGGGGCCAGCGGTCTGCTCGAGAAATTGACACAAGGCACCGAGCTGAACCTGGAACTGGCGAAGGCCAGGATGGATCTCACGCGCGCCACGCTCGACCGGACGCGTCAGGAAGTTCCCCTCGACACGTTGAAGCAGCAACGCGAGATGGCCGCGGCGCGGCTGGCGCAGACCTTCATCACGGCACCGAGTCCTGGAAAGATTTTGAAGATCCTCGCCCATCCCGGCGAATTGGTCGGCGCCCCGCAACCCATCCTGCAGATGGCCGACCTGTCGAAAATGGTGGTGCTGGCCGAGGTTTATGAAACCGATATTCGCAAGGTGTATCTTGGGCAACGTGCCGACATCACCAGTAAGGTCGATGACGCGGCAAGCTGACGGGCAAGGTCACGTTCGTCGGCAGCATGGTCGGCAAGAACCGTGTCTATGACGCCGATCCTCTGGCGGACGTCGATCGCCGCATCATCGAGGTCAAGATTCTCCTTGACGACCCCAAGTTGGCGGCCGGGCTGATTAATCTCCAGGTGAACGTCGACTTTCCCCCGCCAAAATAAACCTGGCGCTTCCCTGTGGCGGAAGGCGTGAAAACTCCGCGTCGACATCCGTTCCAGGGAATGGTCATTTCGCGGTGGTCAGAAGGCTGGTCCATGAAAATCCAACTGACCGCTCTCAATTTGCTCCATCAGAAGCTACGCACGCTAATTGCCCTTATCGGCGTGTCATTTTCCACGATTCTCATCTTCATGCAGCTTGGCTTTTTTGGCTCGGCCGCCACCACCGCCACGGTATTCATCGACAAGCTCAATTTTGACCTGCTGCTGATGTCGCCAGACTACCTCGACATCAACAGGCCGGGCTCTTTGCGCGTGCCCGGCTGGCGCAGGCTGTCGCCATACCGGGAGTGGCCAGCGCCGAGCCTCTGTATGTGGCGGGCAACTTATGGCGCATCGTGGATGTCGAAAACGGCCAGCCGGGCATCATGAATGGACGTCGCCGCGGCATCATGATGGTGGGCTTCAATCCCGCGGACCAGCCCTTCTTGCTGCCCGAACTTGCCGACCAGCTGGACCTCATCAAAGTTCCCGGCCAGGTGCTGATCGATACCGAAACCCGAGCCTATTTCAAGCAACGCAATATCGGCCTGGCCACCGACCTGGGGGTCACCCAGGTCCGCATCGTCGGGCAATTCACCATCGGCTCCGGGTACGGTGCGGATGGCATCGTGCTCATGAGCGATTCTTCCTTCTCCCTGGTGCTTGGGGGGGCGGCCCTTGGCCAGGTGAGCCTGGGACTCATCAAACTTGCAACCCGGCGTTGCGCCCGGCCCCGCGGTCGCGGCGCTGCGCGATCTGTACGAGGGGACCGGCATACGCGTCCTGACGCGGCAGGCCATGGCGGACAAGGAACGCGACGTATTGGCTCAACAAAACGGCGGTGGGCAAAATCTTTACCATCGGCGTGCTGGTGGCGCTCATGGTCGGCACGGTGTTTGTCTATCAAGTAATTTCCAGCGATATCACCCAACGCTTTGCCGAGTATGCGACACTCAAGGCCATGGGTTACGGCAATGGCTACCTGGCCTGGGTGGTGCTGCAGCAGGCGGTCCTGTATGGCGTGCTCGGCTATATTCCGGGCTTTTTGCTGTCCCTCGTTCTCTATGACTGGGGCAGCGCCGCGACGACGCTGCCCATAACCATGAACTGGCAGCGCGCGGCGCTGGTGCTGCTGTTGTCCGTGGCGATGTGCGGTGTCTCGGGGTTCTTTGCCGTCCGCAAAGTGCGCACGGCCGACCCGGCGGACCTGTTTTGAGTGGCTCCTTCTGAGCTGCGTGGCGAAAAGTTGACGAGACCGCTTATGCTGCATGGCGTGCCCCTGGCCTGGAAGAACTTGACGCACGACAAACGTCGTTTTGCCGTCTCGCTCACGGGCATTGCCTTCGCCGTGCTGCTCATGTTCGTGGAGCTTGGTTTCTGGAACGCCATGCTGGACTCGGCGGTCGGGCTCCTGAGGGAATGCAACGGCGATTTGGTGATTGTTAGTAAATCAACTTATACCCTGGCCATTCGGGAAGCCTTTTCCACGCAACGCCTGAACCAGGCACACGGCATCCCCCAGGTCAAGGCGGCCTTTCCCCTCTATTTTGAAACGACAAATTCCCTCTGGCGCGACACCGACAACCATGACATCGACAAGCCGCGCACCCACCCGATCCGCGTCATCGCCTTCGATCCGGCTTACGATGCTTTCAAAAATGCCGAGGTTGATGCGCAGCGTCATCTCCTGCGGCGCCTCAACGCCGTATTGCTCGATCGGCTCTCCAAGGAGGATTACGGCAAGCGGGAAGCGCCCATGGAACGCGAACTGGCGCGCAAGCGCGTGGAGGTCGTGGGCACGTTCGCCCTGGGGGGCGATTTCACGACGGACGGCAACCTCATCATGAGCGCCGAGACTTTCGCCCGGTTTTTTCCCAATCCGCTGGCACCAGCCGAAACATTGCACCTGGCTCACCTTGGCCTTATTCAGCTTGAAAAGGGCGCCGATCCTCAGGAGGTAAAGCGTGCCCTGCGCGCCCGCTTGCCCGGCGACGTGCAGGTCCTCACGCTCGAGGAGTTCATTCAGGAGGAACGCGCCTTTTGGCAGACATCGACGCCGGTTGGCTTCATCTTCACCTTTGGCCTGGTCATCGGCGTGATTGTCGGCATGGTGATCTGCTCCCAGGTGCTGCAGGCCGACGTCGCCTCGCATCTCAAGGAATACGCCACCCTGAAAGCCATGGGGTATACGCGGCACGTATCTGACCTGGGTTGTTCTCCAGGAGGGCCTCTGGCTTGGCGTGCTGGGGTTTCTGCCTTCCTACGTGGCCTGTATATTCCTGTACGGACAGTTGGCCCGGCTCACCGATTTACCCCTTTATCTGACGTGGGCCCGCGTGGGCGTCGTCTTTGCGCTTACCTGTTTCATGTGTGTCGTGGCCGGGCATTCTGGCGGTGCGCAAAGTTCAGCAATCCGATCCGGCCGAGGTGTTTTGATGTCCGAGGCAGTTACTGTCACGGCGGCTTCCGAACCGTCTCCGGTGGTCAAGAAACCCGGCGACGAGGTGCCCCTCATTCGCATTCAGAACCTGAATCATCATTTCGGGCAGGGGGAGGCACGCAAGCAGGTGCTTTTCGACAACACCCTGGAAGTCATGCCGGGCGAAATCGTGATCATGACCGGCCCATCGGGATCAGGAAAAACAACGCTGCTCACCTTGATCGGTGCCCTGCGCACCGTGCAAGAAGGCACACTGGAAGTCGACAGCCGGCCGCCTCAATGGACTTACGGAACAGGAGCTGGTGGCGGTACGCCGCCGCATCGGCTTCATCTTCCAGGCTCACAACTTGTTTTCATCCCTCAGCGCTTTTCAAAACGTCTGCATGGCGCTGCAACTGCACGACTGGCAGGGCAAGCGCATGCGCGATCGCGCCGTCGAGGTCTCTGACCGCCCTGGGCCTGGCGCAGCGCATCCATTACAAGCCTGGCAATCTGTCCGGCGGCCAACGGCAACGCGTCGCCATCGCCCGCGCTCTCTCCAATCGGCCGCGCCTGATTCTCGCCGATGAACCCACCGCCGCGCTCGATGCCGCCTCCGGCCGCGACGTGGTCAACCTTCTCAAACGCCTGGCCGAAGAGGAACGGTCGTCGATCCTGATCGTCACGCACGACAACCGCATCCTCGACGTCGCCGACCGGATCGTCAACATGGTGGATGGGCGTATCGTCTCCAATGTCCTGGTCAAGGAATCGGTGTCGATCTGCCTCTTTTTGAGCAAGTGCGAAGTATTCGCGGGGCTGACCGTGGATGCCTTGACCAAGGTCGCGGAAAACATGTCCTTCGAGCGCTTCGAGCCGGGCACCACCATCATCCGCCAGGGGGACGAGGGAGACAGGTTCTACCTGCTGCGTCGCGGCCAGGTGGATGTGTTCATCGACGACCAGGCCGGCAATCCGCAGTACATCAATACCCTCCGGGAGGGTGACTTCTTCGGCGAACGCGCCCTGTTGAGCGGACAGGTACGCAGCGCCACCATCGTCGCCAAGGATGCCGTGGAAACATATACCCTGGGCAAAGCGGACTTCCAGGGGCGCTGGCGTCCCTCGATTCCTTCAAACAGCAGATCTACAAGGCGTATTTTCAGAAACAGTAGTTTGTCTGCCGTCGCTTCGCTTGTTGCCCATCATTGCATTTCGTAAAAAGCCGTCATCCCATGCAGCCCAGGGGTCGCCAGGGAAAAAGCCCGGGCGTTCAGCAAGGGCGGCCAGGCACGCGCCCGCGAAACAGCGCCGAGGGGTGAAGAAGATGAACATGCCATTGCTGCGCTGTCCCTGGGCGAAAAGCGATCTCTACATCGCCTACCACGACACCGAATGGGGAGTACCGATCCACGACGATAGGCTGCTCTTCGAATTCCTGATTCTTGAAGGCGCCCAGGCAGGCCTGAGCTGGGAAACCATTCTGAAGAAAAGACAGAACTATCGCGCGGCCTTCGACGGCTTCGAGCCCGCCATCGTGGCCGGGTATGGTGATGCCCAGCGTGCACGCTTGCTGGCCGACGCGGGCATCGTGCGCAATCGGCTCAAGATCGACGCCGCCATCCAAAACGCGAAAATGTTCCTGGCGCTGACAAAGGAGCTGGGGTCGTTCGATCATTATATTTGGGGTTTTGTTGGCCACGAGAGCCAACAAAATGCCTGGCAATCGTTCAAAGAAGTACCCGCCAAGACGCCCGAGTCCGATGCCATGAGCAAGGACCTGAAACGCCGCGGCTTCAAGTTCGTGGGCAGCACGATATGTTATGCCTTTATGCAAGCCGTCGGCATGGTAAACGATCATTGGCTCGGCTGTTTTCGCCATGACGAATTGAAACTAAAGAGCTCCAAAAAATAGAGTTGGTCTGGAATTACAATAGGACGCTCGTCCAGGGGCGCATCAAGGACTACATTGTTTATAGCTTGCCACCGTGGCGAAGCACACCCAGGCCGGCGGAAGGCCGGCGGCTAAAAAGGAAAGGAAACCTTGGCCCCATGTCTAAAAAAACCAAGAAATCGAAGGAGCCCACCGGTCAACTCGCGAACGCAGGCAGTACCGAACAAGCGGAGAACGCCTCCGCGCCAAGCCCCAAGCATATTCTCAAAATCTGGGACGGCGGCAGGCCCACCGAAGATTTCAAGCCGGTGCGCGGGAAGGGCAAGAAAGCGAAAGGCACGACTGCCGCCCCCTCGATTTATCAATTTCTGATCACCCTGCAGGAGACGGAGCCCCCCATCTGGCGGCGGATTCAGGTGGAGGATTGCGCTGGCTGACTTGCACATCCACATACAAAACGCCATGGGTTGGGACGGTGCCCACCTTTATGAATTTGAAATCTATGGCAAGCGCTGCGGCGACCCCGAGATTCTTGATGGGGGCATCGACGGTGAGGACTTGATGGATGCCTACACCACGACCATCAGTGACCTGGGCCTCAAGGGCGGCCGGCGCATGAAGTTTATGTATGAATACGACTTCGGCGACAACTGGCGCCACCAGATCATGCTCGAGAAATTCCTACCCGCCGAGCCTGGCCAAAAGTATCCCCGTTGCCTCGCCGGCGAACGCGCCTGCCCGCCCGAGGACATCGGCGGCCCGTGGGGCTTTCATGCCTTTCTTGAAGCCATCAATAATCCCAATGATGAAGACCACGAGCACCACATGGAGTGGCACGGACCGTTTGACGCCGACGCCTTCGATCCCGCCAAAGCAACGAAGGCCATGCGCCAAGGCTTCTGAAAAGTGCAACTAGCGGCGGCTGGGATCGAACCAGCGACACGCGGCTTATGAAGCCGCTGCTCTAACCACTGAGCTACGCCGCCAAACATCTGCCATTTCTAGTCTTACGTCAATGTGTCGCGGAGTGCATTTCTTATTTGACACCCGCTCTGACACCAGGTAGACTAGAAAAGTGGCCAGCCGCTCTCAACGGCTGGCCGATGAACATAGCGACACCCGTGTAAAGGAGCAATCACCATGTCTGTTTCTCATCCTACGGGCCAGTCAAACCAGACAAGCCCTACCCTCGAGTTCCCTCTCTTTCCCGCACGCCACGGGACGTTGGGCAAAGAAAATACGAGGCAAGTTGATTTACTTCGGGCCTTGGGCCGATCCCGACGGCGCACTGACAAAGTACATGGAACAGAAGGACGCCCTTCACGCAGGGCGAAGGATTCGCCCCGAACAAAATGCCCTGACCATGAAGGACGTGTCCAATGCGTTCCTCAACCACAAGTCGGAACTGAGAAAACTGGCGAATTGTCGCCTCGCACCTGGATCGAATATAAGGTGATCGCCGACCTACTGGTTTCGAGGTTCGGAAAGAGAGACTCGTGGCGGACTTGGGGCCAGATGATTTTGCCTCGCTGCGGAACCGGATGGCCAAGAAGTGGGGACCGCACCGTTTGGCCAAAATGATCCAGTATGCACGTTCGGTCTTCAAACACGCGTTCGACGCTGCCCTAATGGCTACCCCAATTCGCTTCGGCCCAGGGTTCGCGAGGCCGACCAAGAAGATAATTCGATTGCACCGCGCGGAGCAGGGGCCGAAGCTATTCACTGCTAACGAAATCCGCCAACTCCTCGACGCCGCCGGTGTTCAGCTTCGAGCAATGATCATGCTCGGTCTTAATTGTGGCTTTGGGAACAGCGACGTGGGGAATCTGCCTGTGACGGCCCTCGACCTCGAGCGCGGATGGGTGAACTACCCACGGCCAAAGACTGGCGTAAACCGACGCGCCCACTGTGGCCAGAAACGGTTCAGGCTCTACGCGAAACGATTGCGAATCGTACAGAGCCGAAAGATCCGGCCGATTCTGGCCTGGTTTTCGTGACGAAGTACGGCCTTTCATGGTCCAAAGACACCTCGACAAATCCAGTCAGCCAAGAAATGGGGAAACTCTTGCGTGCCCTGCACATCAACGGCCGGACGGGGCTTGGGTTCTACACCCTTCGCCACACCTTTCGGACCGTCGCGGACGAAGCTAAAGATCAACCAGCCGTCGATCACATTATGGGTCACGCGCACGACGACATGGCGAGCGTCTACCGCGAGAACATCAGCGACGCGCAGTTGAAAGCCGTCACCGACCAGGTGCGGGCCTGGTTTAATTCGCCAGCGAAAACCTAAAGTAAAGCGGTCCCCTCGCGGCTGCTTTAGCGGCCGCGAGCGGGGGCCGCGCATGGAACATGAACTGCACTCCTTGTACTTCTTTCTGACTGATCTGGCCAATTATGGTAGCAGAATGGCCGCCCCCAATTTCACACTGACTTTGTTGCACGAGGCTGCTCGGGATTCGCTATACGCGCTGGTCCGATTACACGATTTCATGCTGCGAAATGGCCCGAATTTTTTCGTGCAAAGCGACAACCCGCGATTCGCCACATTTTTTCGAGAGTATATTGCGCCATTCTGCCATGCCTCTGAGAAACTTACCGGACTTACGGACCTATCACTTGAGTCAATGACAATCGCACGGCGCTGGACGTGACATCGTTTGGTTCCGCGGCATTTCGTCGGCAAATGTTCATACACTCGTGTTGGGCGTGGCCATTTTTTTTATGCGGTTGTGGAATCGATGGGCACGGCCGGAAGCGATCGATATTCCGCCAGCAACTCCTTCTGCTACGTTCCAATTCGTGCTTTATTCGCCCCGAGAGGCAATGGACTTTGATGCGTTCCTAAACGAGGCCTATCAATGCTTGAGTGACTTCAACCCGTTGTCGCTGCAAGCAGAGTTGGACACCGAGTACGTGAAGGCCAAGGAAATTTTTCAGACCAAGCAAAATACCCTTGAACAGTGCATTCAGCGGCAAGGGCATGTTTGGCACTTACGCTATCAGAACGAATCCGCCGAATACCCAGTGCGTGGTAACCTACCCATAGGCTGGCTGCTAGAACTACTTGCAAAACCT
The DNA here is from genome assembly GCA_963848825.1 of uncultured Planctomycetota bacterium. Taxonomy (GTDB): domain Bacteria; phylum Planctomycetota; class Planctomycetia; order Gemmatales; family Gemmataceae; genus CAVVSQ01. The sequence continues at coordinate 380,349 of CAWKFA010000015.1, forward strand.
AACCGAGCGCTATCAGTAGCTGCCTTGCGTGGTGACCCAGACGGCAAGCTGGCGGCAGACTCGACCCTTGGGACTGAGAACGCGACAGATCGTCAAGGGTTATTGAATATCAAAAACCGGATCCAAGAGATCGACCTCATCACCAAAGAAACTGGCGGCAGCGAAATGCTTGAGAACGAGAAAGCAAAGCTGCTTGAGTACCTAAGAAACAAAAACCCTAATATGCTTGGCTCGCAACTGCGGCGTGCCCACAGCACCGTCGCCGCGACAACTTCGCACCCTTATTGGAAAGAAGTTGAAGAAGGACATGCCTCAGCTTGCCGCGACACTTAAAGGCGACTGTTAAGTTGGATTTCCCAAATTTCGGGTATTATCCGCCAGTTTCGTCTCCGAACTGGCATTTCTAAAAATCCCCCTTCCTACAAACACTTTTGCGCGCGCAAGACTTTTGCGCTTTTAACCGGTGTACGCCCTGATTCATCGGAGGCAGCACCGTGGAATACCCAGCCGTTGATGGAATATCAGATTGGCCGCTCTGGTGGTTTGCGCAACTCGACGCGGCCATCGAACGTAATGACATCTTAGCCGCCGAGACAGCCCTTCGCAAACTAGAGAAGCTTGGAATCGAAATCCGGTTTACGCTGCCACCTCAGCTAAAGGGAGGTGCTCGGTGACTGATACCGACCTCCAAGGCTACAGCGTGGCGGACCTCTGCCATCGGTGGAAGGTTGGCGCAGGATAAGATCCATACTTTTCTCCGACGAGGCGAGTTGATCGGAGTCAACCTAGCCACAAATCTATCGGGCCGCCCCCAGTGGAGAATCACCCACGAATCAGTGGAGTTGTTTGAGCGGCGACGTAGCAGTGCGCCAATACCGAAGGTTCAATCGCAACGCCGACGCAGGCCGGACGAAATTGATTTTTATCCTGACCCGTGACGAAACGCAAACGGCCGGGGTGAAGCCCGGCCGCAGCGATACACCTTTTGGGAGGTATATTTCTTGCCGAAGTTTATTGTATACCCGGACCCGTCACCGGGCAAACCGTCATTGCTCAACGCCGCCCTCGACTATTCGCGCCATGGATGGTCCATTATTCCGAACCGCGGCAAGGTTGCTGCTTGCCTTTAGCTTCCTTTCCAGAGTCAGCCTGCTGACCAAGCAACGCTCCGGAAGTCGTTCACGCGACCATCCACCTCCAAACCACGCCACATGACGGGCTGGCACGGCTCCAATTGCTTCAGTTTTTTGGCATCCTTGAATCCGCTACCCAGGAAATTTCAGATGGTCGCCAGGCAACGGCCTGGTGCTTAACAAAGAAGGAGCAAAATGTATGAACACTCGCGCCTTTATCGCGGGCGAAACTGAATTGGTTCTGATAAAGAATGTCAAACTGCATCCGGATTGGCCTTACCGGAAGGAACTGGGCAACATCGATTCCCTGGCTCGTTCGATGAATGGCCCCAACGGCCAACTCCAGGCCATTTGCATCGATACGTCCGGGTATCTCGTCTGGGGATTGCGGCGATTCCATGTGGCGAAGAAAAACGAGTGGACTCACATCCTCGCCCGGATTATCGATTTTTCTGACCCGTTGGTCGCCATGAGGGAGGAAAACGAAAACCGCCTGAACTTCAGCCAAAGTGAACTCACTCGGCTCATGCGTTGCATCGAGGCCACAGAGCGCACTAAGGCAAAGGTCCGCAGGACTGCGGGGGTTCAGGAAAAATTTCCTGATGGGTCAACCGGGCAAGCACGCGATAAGGCGGCGGCGCCTTTTGGATTTTCTGGCAAAACTTTCGAGGCAATGAAAATCGTCGATGACCACGGCACCCATGAACTAAAAACGGCATGGGACGCCGGTGATATTTCGACCCATGATGCCGCGAATGTCGCAACTTTATCGGCTGATATCCAGAACCAAGCTGTCGCTGACGTAAAGGCCGGCAAGGTTCGCACCGTTTTTGACGCAGCTAAAGCCAGAGTTGGGCCTACCATCCGCAGACGGGCACCGAAGGATCAAAGGAACGGCAGCATAATCTTTGATTGGTCGAAGTTTTACACTGGATTTGGGACGTTGATACGCGCTATCGACCAGTTCGGGAGTGCCTACAACTGCAAGGAGACGCCGGAGGCAACCCGACTCAGGGGGAAACTGGGCGAATTCCTGAAAGATTTCGAAGCATGGACGGAGCTCAATGGTGTCCCCACACCGAATAAGATGAGAACGATCTACGGCCCGGAAAGGTAGGACGAGGTCAAAGTACCTGTACGCCTGGTCGCGAGGTTCGCTCGGGTTAAAGTGCAGCGATTTGACTCGAAGCTGCGCTGTGGCGTGTGTGAAGTCTCCTCGATGGCGCAGACTGGTGGAAGGGAAACAAATAACAAACTCGCCACGAGGCGACCACGATAACGAGAGGGTATTACCAATGGCACGGTTATGTTTCTCGGAACTTTACTCCTTAAAAGATACCGAGCCGGCCACAAGCCGGAGGCGAACGGAATTCAAACCTCTTCCGGAGATTGGTGGGCTTAACAGGGCCCTTCGGCAGTTAGTCGAAACGCTGTCCCGGTCCTTAAAATGGACGGGTTCCCAGGCAACGGGCAGGTACTCGATCCTGCATTCGGGCAAACGTCCTGGTCGGTAAGTCACGTTTTTCAAAACAGCGAGCGAAGACGAGTTGCACGATCTGAAACATCGCTTCAAAGCCATTGGGAAACGAGCACATGGGCACCATGTTGTCGTCGCACTGATTCACTCGCCGTGAGATACACGGAGACTAGAACTCAGAGTGATGATGACAGGGATTGCCCGTGGTGCGCTTGGCCAGGTTGGTGCGAGTGGGTGTTCGAGATTACTTTTTCGTGGGAGCGGGCTGCTTACGTTTGTAGAGTGCAAGACGCACGTGGAACCATTTCGACCACCGGCTCCGGTGATCCAGTTCTTCGAAATGGTGTGGTTCGGCAAATGCGGCCCCCAGTAGGCTCATACTTTCATCACTCGAATTGGTAAGTTGACATGCCTTCATCGCCAATTCCTTTGCACGCTCGCGGTCGCGGACCTTTACTTCCGGGCATGTCGCAAGCAGCCAAGCCAGTTCGTCGTAATAATCTACGTTGTCTGGATCAAGCCGTATGGATTCGTTGAGGTCTTTGACCACCTCGGTATAGACCTCTTTTTCCAGCCAGGCTAACGCGCGATTGTGATAGAGGCGGGCCTTCAGGGCATTGACCTTTTGGCCGCGCAACTCATGTTCTTCAGCGCAAGCAATTGCATCACTCCAACAAGCGGAGGAGGCATCCGGATTGCGACTCGCGGCCTTCTCCAAGGCACGGAGGGCATCGTCGTAATCTCCTTTGAGAAGCCGGGCGAGGCCGTGGAGAATATAAGCGTCGTTATTGTGATCGAGGCGCACGGCCTGGTCGAGGTCTCTGATGGCCTTGTCGTAGTCCTTCATTTCCAGCCAAAATCGGGCGCGGGCGACGAAAAAGGCGTCGTTGTTTGGAGTCGAGCTGGATGGCCTCGTCGAAGTCCCTGTTAGCGTTGTCGTACTGCCTTTTTCCGCACCAAGCCTTGGCGCGACCGATGTATGCCTGGGCAAGGGAACGGTCGAGCCGCATGGCCTCATTGAAATCCGTGATAGCCATGTCCAAATCCTGCTTCTCCCGCCAGGCATTTCCGCGGTTGACGAAGAACATGGCATAGCTTGGAAACAGCAGAATTGCTGTACAAAAATCTGCGATGGCCCTGTCATATTCACGTTTGTATGACCATGCTAGGCCCCGCAAGTTGTAGGCGGGAATCTTTCTCGGATCCTGCCGAATTGCCGCATTGAAATCGGCAATGGCTTTGTCGTAGTCCTCCTTAAAGAACCAACCCGCGCCACGATCTAGGTGGAGTTTGCAAGAGTTAGACTCAAGACTATTGCGTTCGTAATCTTTGAGCAAACGAATCGTCGTTACGTCCGTCAGTCCTCGTGAGACGAGTGGATTGGCAGACGAAGCCGTTGCCAAATCACACGGCGCGGCTGGCACCAGTATCCTGTTATCTTCGTATTTTTGTTCGCTCATGGCGCAGCCGTTTGTGGTGCCAGTTTTAATTCGTCCCGAGCCTGGGCAATTTCTCCGTCGAGTTGGTCACTCAAATCCATCATGAGGTCCCGGCCGTCCTGATGGGCTTCCTCAACTGATCGTCTCAGCTTGAATAGTTCGCCCTGGCAAAGTTGGTCCATTTCGGTAGCGATGATTTTGAGCCGCTTTTCAACCTGGGCGATCTTTCGGATGACTCGGACTAGTTCCGCGCCCGGCCCGTCACCATGCACGTTCTCGGGCGAGGAGCGCCATTCCCGAAGGATGGCCCGAATCCGTCCCTCATCACCGCGTTTGTATGCGTCGTTGACTTCCGCCATCATCCGATGGCGAATTTCCTTCTCTTGCGCATCCAGTGTCAGGTCCGGATGGAGCAGTTTGGCTGCCTGCCGATATAGGTTTCTCAAACTCTCGGAGTGGGTTGTCTGCGACGTTGACGCCGCATTATTTGGCAAAACCGTTTCGGGCTCATCTGCGCCAACCGCTCGCGCAGACTCCTGGGCCTGGGCTCGTGCCTGGCGGGCTTGATCGCGTTCATTCGGGTTGTCGGGATTCTGGCGGGCGTAGGCTTCAGCGATTTTGGCTTTCAGGCCGTCGAGAATCGCATAGCGGCGGCCGACGGTTTGCAAGTAGTGCCTCTCGAAGTGGATCAGATCGGCCAAGGTGGAGGCGAGCTCCAACTCACGATCCGCGAGTTGAGCCTCAAGGCGGTCAAGAACGGCCGTCTTGCGTTCGAGTTCCTGGTCTTCAGGAGTCAGCATTTTTTCATGTTGGAGGAGCAAGGCAGTCACTCGTTGTTAATGGTATTTCGGGCCCGGTAAAGGAAAAATCTCGATTTGGGCCAATCAAGACCTTCCAGGTGATGACGCCTCCGTCAATTCCTGGAATACAGTCATGCAGCACTCGATCATTTTCCGGTCAATGCAGACGATGGAGACGCGCTCGACGGTGGTGTTCCGCTCCAGGAACTGTTTGATTTCAACCAGGGCGATTCGGCAGGCACGCGCGGCTGGATAAAGAAAAGCGCCGGTGCTGATCGCGGGAAACGCGATCGACCGAATCCCGTGTCGCTCAACGAGAGCAAAGCAACTTCGGTAACAGCGGGCTAAGGATTCGTCTTCGCCGGTGTCGCCCCCGGTCCAAACCGGCCCCACCGTATGGAGCACATACTTCGCTGGGAGAAGATATCCCATTGTCAGCTTGGCGTCCCCAGTAGAACACCAGCCGTGTTTCCGGCATTCCTCCAGCAAATCCGGCCCGGCTCCCGCGTGAATTGCGCCATCGACGCCGCCTCCGTCAAGGAGCGAGTTGTTGGCTGCGTTTACAATCGCTTCCACCTGTCGGTGGGTGATATCCCCCTGCATGATGACCAGCCGATCCGCCCAGTAGGCCCCGCCGTTTCCCTTGGGCGTTTCGTTGGATTGAACAGGCGCCGCGAGTAGCGTGTCCGGTTGGGGCCGCCGTTGGTCAGGGTATGTGGCATTGGCGGGGGTCACAGGGTGGTTCAGTTTCGCGATGGAATCGTGACGTGTGGGGGCCGAGACGTACCTGATGGCCTTTGCATCCTGCCGGCTGATTTCCCAAATCGAATTGACGCCAGCGGGTATTGATTCGTGTTTAACAAAGATGTGTCGCGGTGCATCGCGGAAATAAAGGCCGAGGGCTGCGCAAAGCCACCCCCTCATTTCCTTTCCCGCGATAGTGGTGATGTACCAGTTCCCGAAGACTTGCGAAGCGCTGCCGTCTCGCCCACGCACAACCTGGGAATCATCGCGCCCCTGCCAAGTCATTTCTGCGTCAAACCCATCAAACGGTTGGTCACTAAAATGCATCGCAAAGCCTTGAGGGGCATTTGGAATTTGCTTGTGCTCAATTGCCCGTGAAATAATCTCGGTCATGCCCAGAACAAACGCCTCTTCTTTCAGGCCGGTTCGAGGATCGTCAAATACCCAGGTGTCATCGAGAAGATAGGGGTAGATGGTAAGCACAGCCATGACAGCTCCTCTTCTTCAAACGGCGACGTACAGATCACGCGCATTGGCAGACCGCACAAGCTCGGCAAGGGAAGCTCACCCTACACTCAGTAGGCCGGACCAGGCGGGGCGGACTTGGCTGAAGCTCGCTCATGGCTCTCCGCTGGATGGAAACAAAACACGCTGATATCCCCGTCGATCCTGTCGCTTCGATAGATGCGATAAGAATCACTAAGGTCGTCTTTGCCGAGATCAAAACCCTCAATGCACAAATCAGTGACCTTTTTCACTCGCACGGTACGCAGTTCACCGTGCTTCGAGCCGCCGTTATATTTGAAACGGACAATCTTAGGCTGTATCCCCTCAAGCGTGACTTGGAGTGCTCTCAGGCTGCTGCAATAGGCTAACAATTGTCGGGAGGTCAAATCTGCATTTTTATCTGGAAGGCCCCTAGGCCTAGAACTACTTGAAGCCTTTTTTCCGGCCTTTTGAAAGACACGCTGCGTGGCCGGAGGCGTGTGCGCTAACTCTTGTCGTGTGTCTCGCGGGCATCCGGGTCCTCTCGCGCCTCAGCGGCCTCGAATTCCGCTTCCATCCATCTGGGAAATCCCGGACGGCGGCTCTTCACGGCTCGATTGAATTCCTTCCAGTTAAACACCGGGATTTGCGGCGGCAAGTATTTTGCAATTTGGGCCCCTAGCCAACGGCCATCACGAAGCGTGATTCGGAAATCCTTCGCCGCCAACTCATATGCTGGTGCCGTGAACCTGCTGTTTGTCACCACCATCCCCGTCGTACAACCGTAATGAAGCATCGCGCCGAGCAGTTCCTGAACCGCAGCATTGCCAACCGCACCCTTCCAGCGTTTAGCCTGGACAACGACTCGCGATCCATTCGAACGGCAGAGAATGTCGCCGCCCTGATCGTTGATTGGCGTCAGGGCAATCTCCGTGTAGCCCATCCTTTCAAAGAGGCGAGCTAGGAATACTTCAAACTGAGTACCAGTCATTCCAGCAATTTCTTCCAAAGTGGCCGACACGTGGAATATGTTCCACCAAGAATGGGCGGCGGTTTCCGCTGCCTTTCGGCGTTCCTCCGGACATTTCAGCCATGCCTGATTGCGTGCGTAGACTGCAATCGCCACGATAAGAGCGATTAGAACAAACCAGAACCAGCCCGATAAGCCCCCGTTCTTCGAAGCGGCGGCAAAGAGGCAGAAGGACGTTGTTTGGGAGACAATGCAGGTCTGCACCGAAGAGTCCCGCAAAAAAAGAGGAGCGACGAGCCAAGCCCGCTCCTCAAACCCCGACCAAGGGGCGCTACAGAACGGAACCTGACCGCCGCCCCTTTCGGGGCGTGGCCCAGGTTCCGCCTCTGTAGCTCAAGGACCTTGCGGTCCAGGTTGGTCGTTTTTGAGAAAGCGGTTCCCGATGCTCACGCATCGTTAGATTGTTTCCGTGAAAATCTCACGGCAAGGTTCGTCTTTGTCCTCAAGGAAATTTCGTACGGCCCGGCGCAATGCCGGATCAACCGTTATAAAGTTAGCTTATGTTTTTTAACTTGCCACGGACTTGCTCAAAAAAGGTCAACTTTCTCCAGGATGTTTGTCGGTAGATCGCCCTTGACCAGGTGCAGGTGTGCCGAGAGAAATGCCGTAACCTATATTGGAGAGGCATGTTATCTCGAAAACTGGTCCATTATTTGCCCGCTAATTGGCCATCTTCCGCCGTGCATATTCGGCCGGCTCGCCCATTGTTTCGTGCTTAAGGTATACCTCCCAATGTGTGCGGACCTCCTAAAACCGATTAACCCGTTCGAGAGCGTCGGCTAGGTTATAATGTGACGTCAAATAATTCGGATCGCTTGTCAGGGCTCGGCGAAAGGCTTCAAGAGCTTCGTGAATGACCCGATGATTCGGAATCGCTCTGGAACGAGCCATCGATATGTCGGTGCGGACCAAGTTGCGCCCACTGCGGATGCTTCGGTCGATGAAACCGACGCGCCATCAACGAAACCGAACCAACGCCATTTCGGCCCAAACGATTTGTCCTGACACAATGTTCGCGACCTACCGTCGGGGCCCCTCGTGACATGGCGAGGAAGGCGGCTAGGTCGAAGCCGGTGAACGTGGTGTTGTCGAGTGCCCAAGGCGGTACGACGATGAAGTTGTATGATGTGAATAGACTCGTCTCCGCGCCAGTGGTGGGCTGCCCAGTTATCCCCGGCGACTCGGGCCGCCGACTTGGCGGGTATTCGTTGGATCTGCAGGCGAACAATAACGGCGACACCATTTGCGGTCAGTGCTAGCCCCGGAGAGTCACTCATGCTTGTCACCATTGACGGAAACTGCAACACGAAAGAGGTCGAGCACGTTGCCCGACAGGCGGACTTCAAGGGCTGGCGGGCCAAACTGACTGACGCAGAGCACACGGCGATCATGGAAGAGATCGGCAAGCACATGGGCGGCAAGGAGGTCGAGATCTCGAGTTTCATCCCCGGCGCCGATTGGACGGGGACGCCTTTCCAGCCCATCTACGACAAGGCGTGCGCGAAAGACTTCGACGCCTCGCGGAAGTTCTTCGGGCTTTTGGTCTGGGAATGGATGATGAACGACGACCGCACCTGGGGCTTCGGGCGGTACGCCACTCCGAAGAACCCCAACGTTGAAGGCATGACGTACTTCGAGATCAAGAAGAAGGGCGGGGGCGACGATGGCGCCGATTGACCCCCAACAGACGCTGATCGCCTATCACGAGGCCGGGCACGCTTTCTCCGCCGTCGTGAACGGGCTCGCTTTCAGTGGGGTCTGGATCATCGCGGTGAAGCCTGGCGACCATATCGCCGACGGTGTGACGGCCGGCCAGGTCACCCGCAACCTCGACCGTCCCTCGTTCTTCGGCCGCCTTGAGGCTGCCAAACTCGAAGTGATTCAGGCGATAGCTGGGCCGATCGCCGAGTGCCTACCGACAGGGACGAAGCCGGACTTCGATGGTAACCCGGGCGACATGAACAACGCGCGGGCCGTTCTGCGATTCGCTTTCTGCCCGCACACGATCAACGCCGAGGGCGAGGCAGAGTTCAAGCCAGAAGACCTCAACGCGACGCATGGACAGATACAGGCAATCTTCGACGAATGCCTTCCGAAAGCCGTCGACCTTGTTCGGTCGAACATTCCTGCGATTGTCCGCATCGCAAATGCTCTGATCGCCAAACACCGCCTGACGCCCGACGAAGTCCGAGCCCTGGTCTACCCACCCACCGAGAAGAAAGCCCCATGACCGACGAACCACACGACATCGACGACAACGACGACGATGATGACGGCGAAGAATTCGACTGGGCCGAGGCCGAACGCCGAGCCCGGTTCTTCGATGAAGTCGGCCAGGCGATGAAGCGAATAAACGCGAAGAAGAAGAAAGCCGTTCAGGTCAGGTTGGCCAGACTGCCGGTAGGTACCCGCCTCGAGATCCAGACCTACACCGAAGGGCACGAGCCGATAGAGTGCACACTGCACGATCCCGCCACCGGCGCCATTACCGTGACGGACAATCACTACTTCATGGAGCCCCACGGCGTGCGTGCTTTGGGGTAGCAATGATGACCTCGACGGCAACGGAGCTCAACTGCCCGGCGTCATCAAGTACAACGCCAAGGTCGTGTTTCAGGTGGCCGGGAAGCGCATCGAGGAGCACGGCCCAGAGCTTCGGATCATGCGGTTGTTGCTTTATGTCCCGAACAGCGAGAAAGCTTTGAATCCGTGGGAGTAAGGGGTAAAACGCAGGGATTTTCACCTCTCTGCCAACTTCCGATCGACCATTTCGGCCACCCAAGACAATTTCCGTAAAATGTTTCGATCGCGGCGGTTCGGGCAGTTCGCCCGGCCCCCATCTTGGTTCATCTCCAAGTTAAGGTCCGGTTCTCGGTTGGGGCTTTCTTTGGACTCATCGCAGTCCACTGAAAGCCCTGACCGGGGACTGACCCGTTTGTGCGACCGTCTCGCACGGCGGGCCCCATCAGGGGTTTTCAAACCTTTTTTGGAGGTCCAATATGGACTATTTAGATGATGATGTCGGCAGTTACTTAGAGTTGTTGTTGTGGGTCGTACGGATTGTATCCGCCTTCCGGCCAAGGTGGCGTAAGCCAGCCGAAGTGGAGCCGAAAACCACGCCCAAATCTAAGAGCCCCAAACCTTGCAAGCCGAAGCGAAGGCCCAAGAAGGCAAAGGCGAAGAGAAGTAAGCGGAAAAAACGTAAGTAACTCGGTGGCGAAGATAGGGCACATGCATCCCGATCGGAATGAGGGCCTCCGGGCCCTTTTTCTTGCGCGGTCACACGCCCGTCCCTCACCCCTCGAAGTCCACCGCCTTGAAGGTTTCGGGTCGTCCAAGCGACTGTGCGCATTTCAACGCCGAAACCTGCTCAGGTCCGACACGCCTCTGTAGCTCCGCAGGACGAGCGAACCGTAAGCTACGATAGAAGAACCTACCCAGCGAATCGACAAATCGCTGGCGACCACTTCGTCCGGCATGGACGAGGCCGAGCGCCGGCTAGCTGGAGTTAGGACAATGCAAACGACACTCAATGCCGCCGTCGAAAGTTATCTGTGCATGCATCCCCGTTCGCGGGGCACTCGCAACGAATACCACTCGACCCTTCGCAAGTGGGAGCAGTGGGGCCACGGAGCGCCCATCGAGGATTTGCAGCGTAAGGCTCTCCGGGACTTCTTGGACTGGGTCTACAAGCTGGCCGTCGAGGACCAAGGAACTAACCCCGGCCGAACCGCCAACAAGGCCCGCGAACACCTGCGTGCCGTCTTCTCTTGGGCCTGGGAGAAAGAGCTGATCGATTCCCCGCCAAGGTTCCCCAAGCCGCGGCCTCAGCGCGACGTTGCAGGCCGCCACTACCTGAGCAAGGCGGAACTCAACGCACTTTACTTCGCGACCTATAAGATGCAGCGGCCGAGAGGCTGGGACCTCCCGATGCCGGTTGGGCGGTACTGGCGGGCGGCGCTTGTGCTGTTTTTCAACTATGGCTTGGACACGGGAACGGTCTGGAAGTCCATCCCTTGGCACGAGCCGGTTCGTTGGCGAAATGTCTGTTAGGATCGGCACGCCCTGGACCGAGAAGTCAAGGAGCAATGTCGCTGGGGCTGGTTCTTTTACCGGAGGATTAAGACGTGCAAGACCTTCTACCGGCCCATGAATCGTGTCGTCCACGCCCACCTCCAGAGCATTCTGCCGAAGACCCTGACCCCGGAATTGCCGGTTTTCCTGGGCGGTGGGGCGCGACCAAATGCTCGCTTCCAACAACTCTGCAAGTTGGCGAATATCAGGCCGAAGGCCAACGCCGACACGGGTAAAGACGAGCCCTGGGAATTGAAGGACCTCCGCAAAACGTGCGCCACGTATTACGACGAACACATGCCGGAGTCGTCGGTGGAAATCCTTGGGCATTCGGTGGGTGGGATCACGTACCGGCACTACGCCCACCAGGCGCCGCTGGCCTTCAAGGCGATCATGACGCTGCCGCAGCCGACGGCCTTCAAGTCACTGGCGAAAGGCTTCGATGGCGAATGCCCCTGTTGCCGGAGGAAGTTCAGCTGCGCCTGACCCATAGGGCGATGAAACCGAAGCGTGGTGATTTGTTTCCGGGGCCCGAAAGCAGCGCTGCGTGCCGCCCGTTCTACCGCCACGGGGCAAACTAGAGGCCAAGAGCCGGAAATGGACAGGCCCGAGACGAACGCGTGCCCGAGTTTCAAGGTTCTACCGAAGGTCCGCTCATAGTTCACTTTACGTGCGTGCCCACGCAGCAATAATCGCCATTGGCGTCGCGGCTGCCAGTAGATATGACAATGCCGTGGTCGAGATTTATTCGGCCGTGGCCTTTTCGCTCCTCAACGAACTGGTATCCGCAGGTGTCCCTAGCCGCCCCCTCCTTCGCTGAGCTCCTCATTACCGTTCCGCCGCGGGAGCGCAGTGGACCACGTTCCAGCAACCGTTTCTCATTCCAACATTCCTACGGTCTCGGAGTCGTCCTCACACGCCACGAGAAGACTGACGATTACTGCGTCCTATTCGATATTCATGAGGACGTGTTCGTGCTTAACGATTCTGTCAACCCCACGTCCGCCGACGTATTCCAAATTAAGACGGACGCCGCGACGTGGACTTCGCACAACCTCACAAAGCGCGAGAAGAACAAGGACACCGGGGAGGAGAAGCCGTCAGTCCTTGGCAATCTCTACGGCAACTACGTTCGTTTCCCCGGGTGCATCAAATCCATGTCGTTCGTTGCGACGTCGTCGTACAACGTCGCTCTTAAAGAGCCACCACCGTGCGGCGACCGCGAAACCTTTTGCATCACGGAGATCGAGGAAACGGAGCGGAAGGTCATTCACGCCAAGATAGCCGCGGAGCATAACGTTTCGGATCCTCCCGACGGGCATGCCGTAACGCATCTCCTGCGAACGTCGCTCAGCGTGCAGGACCATGAGCGCCACACGGAAGGAATCGTTTCGGATTTTCTGTCGCGGCAGGGCGATGGCACGATCCCGCCCGCACCGTTCCAAAGAACGCTCCGGACGGAGCTACGGCGAAGAAATGACAAGGAAGGTGCGCCAGCGTCATTTGCGGAACTCGTACAGTCGAAGGGCCTCACGCGTGCGGATTTGCAGTCGATGATCGACTCGGTTCCTACTCTTCGCAGGATGGATGACCTTGCAGCCACGATCAGGGCCCAGCTGGTCCAAGAGGGATACAGCATTACGATGCAGGAAAAACTTAACGCCGAGGTTCGCAATTACCTCGCCCACCGCCTAGACGCGACCAACGCCGTGTTGGCAGACGCGTGGAGGAAGGTGGCGGAGGAAATTGCGCGGTTGGATCCGAAGGCTTTTGCGTCCGCCACGCCCGTTACGGATATCATTGGGAAGGTAGGCGATCTTCGGAATACAGAATTCGATCTCATTCGGGTTCGGTATTCAAGCGTCTTTCTGAACGCGATCATCACGGTGGCAATCTATGAGCAGCCAGAACTTCCGACGTCTCCTCCGCAACCTGCGGAGAAAAACACATGAAAAGGTTGCGCTTTCACGAGCTACAGTTGCTGGCCGAGTCCGAAAAGACGGCAAGGGCCGTGTCGTTCGACAAGCCAGTGACGGTGATCAAGGGGCAAAATGACCGCGGGAAATCCTGCCTCATCAAGTCGCTCTATACCCCGCTGGGCGCCACACCGAGCGTTGTGCACCCGAAATGGGAAAAATTGAATGTCACCTTGCACCTGTCGTTCTCTATCGACTCGGTTCGCTACTCGATCCTCAAAGTCGGCCGGCAGTACACGCTCTTTGATGCGCAACATGCGGTAATGGGGCAGTACACTCGTATCACCTCCGGCCTTGGCCCTCGGCTCGCTAACCTCTTCGATTTCCACCTGGAACTGACGAACGCGAGCACGAGGCAGCCCCAGCAAGCGACGCCGGCCCTGCTGTTTCTGCCGTTCTACTTCGATCAGGACACCGAGCTGGGTAGAGAATTGGAGCTCGTTTGAACAACTGCGGCAGTTCAGCGCCTACCGGAAGGCTATCGCCGAGTTCCACACGGGCATCAAGCCGAACGAGTACTATCACGCGAAGGCAAAGAAGGCCGTTGCCGAGGAGAAACGCGAGGAGTTGCGGCATGACCGGAGCGTCGTGAAACGGGTGCTGGAAAAAATCGAGCTTTTGATGCAGCAGACGAGCTTCGATTTGGATATCGCCGTGTACCAAGCGGAGATTGTCCGCTTGCTCGCGGCAAGCAACGACCTGCGAGTCGAAGAGGAGCGCGTGAAGGACGAGATGGTGCAGCTCGACACCCGGCGCCGGATGCTGGAGCACCAAATGCACATCACGCAGGAGGCCGCAACGGAGCTGGGGAAGGATTTTTCTTTCGCCTCCGAGAAGCTCGGCAACGAAGTTGAATGCCCGATCTGCGGGGCCCATTACGAGAATTCTTTCGCCGAGCGATTCAAGATCGCCGCCGATGAGGATCAGCTTCGAATGGCGCTTGGTGCCATGCGTCAGGAGTACGAGCAGGTACTTGAGCGCATTGACAAAAAGGCGAAGTTGAGCGAGGACCTGCAATCACGAATGAAAGCTATCAATGAAATCCTCGAAACGCGGCAGAGCGACGTGAAACTCCACGATATCCTCCGCAGCGAGGGCAAGAAAGAGGTGCGGGTCGTACTCCGGGGGGAGTTGGACGAGCTAAATAGATTCATCGGGCGGGCGGACGGAGAAGTGGAGGATGCCACAAAGGAGATGAAAGAATTCCTAAACAGGAAGCGTGTCAAGGAGATCAAGGAGTTCTATCTCGAAAAGATGGATTCGTATTTGCATCAGCTCGATGTGACGGAGCTGGATGAAGAAAGCTACGCCGAAATGGACTGCAAGATCATGGAGTCGGGGAGCGACAAACCGCGAGCGTTACTTGCATTCTACTTCGCGATCCTGAAGACCATTGAGAAGTACTCGACCGCAGCCTTCTGCCCGATCGTCATCGATTCCGCGAGACAACAGGAGCAGGACACGATGCACTGGAAGAAGATGTTGGAATTCATGCGTGATCATCGTCCGACGGAGAGCCAAATGATCGTAGGACTCGTGGAGGATCTCGGAATAGACCTCGGCGGTGACGTTATAGAGCTCGTCGACGAGCGGCAGCTACTTCAGAAAGCCGATTATGAGCGCGTGGCCGCCGACCTGAGGCCGTTCATCGACAAGAGCTTGAAACAATAGAGTTAATCTGAGTTATGTCGCGATGTAGGTCGGGGGAGTGACAGGCCGACGTTGTGGGTCGCCTTTAGAGAACGATGGCGAAAGGGATGCGGCAGTGCATTGTGTGGAGAAGCCGAACACAGGCTATACCTACTGCTGCGGGTCGAGTGCATATTGGGTCTTAAGCATTTTTGCCCTCCTTTCCAATACATAGAGTAGATGACGAGTTTGGAAAGCTGCTGTGTGTGCGCTCCGGTCCGACCCACCGATGTAAGTGCGGCTTGCCACACTCAATGGTCCGGTCCCATCGACCTCGGCGTGTAGCCAACAAACGGCAAACCCACGCAATCTATTCGCCGCTCGGTGGGTGGTGATACGCAAGCAAATCGCGAAGCGGCAACCGTGAATTCCGCCATGGGCGCGGCTCCGCAAACCCAGCGAAACGGCACAATGTAGGGCGGAGCTTACACGGCGACTTTTCGGAAAATGGCTCTTGCTTCAAAATACGTGATTATTACCTGAGCGCCAACTCGGACACGTGTCCGGGTTGTAGGTAAAAGGTAAACAGCCATGGGACGAAAATTAGAAACAGGCAAGCGCGTTAGAGTCCGCTGTCTCGGCCCTGGCCCCGAGCATGTGTTTTGGCAATCGACAAAGTAAACCACCGAATTTGTTGGAAGTGTCAACAGAAAATAAACCAAATGACAGACCGTTTCTTAATAATCCGGAGGTTATCAGATGAGTGGTAGGATTGTCGGTATGGGATTCAATCAGCGGTACTACCTCGACGGCGCTGAAGTAACAAAGGAGGACTTCCTGAAGGAGTTCCCTGACCGGCCTTTGAACGGTGGGACCATCGGCACTGAAACGAACTGGACCAAGCCCGTCATCAGCGACGGCGGCTGGTCCGAAATTGGGCGGACATAAGGCGAAATCTAACCCGAAACCAAGCCAGCTGCCCGTCAACAGATCGCCCTGCCTTGGACGCAACCCACCCGTTGCGTCCAAGTTTATGCGTCGCGTAGGCTTCGTGGAAGGGCCCGATGATTCGGAATCGATCTGGAAGGAACCATCGATGTGTCGGTGCGGAACAAGTTGCGACCACCGCGGATGCTTCGGTCGATCCGACGTCGATCCGACTGAAGCACGCAGCGTCAAAAGCTGAATTGGAGCCGGGGAGTCAGGCCCGAGCGTCAAGAGCTTGCATGGGAGAGCCAGCGGCAACGAGTTCGGCGAGTGGTCCGCCCTCCGCAATCCAGGTACAATAGAAATCCCACCCGACTGTCCAGTCGTGATCGCTCCAGGCGAAATGCCCGCGATACCTCGATCACATGCTGCGTGAGGAGTCCTCGAACTTGGTCCCGTAGTCGTGGTTCACCTGGTTGAAGTAAGTGAAGAAGGGAGAGGTAGCTTATTGAAGATTGACGAGGACCAAATTAAGGCTGCGTATAGGGTGGCGAAACGTGTTTACGCAGGCGAAATCAGCAGAGCGGCTGGAACCCGTGAGCTGGTCCGAGATTACGGACTGAATTCCAGTAGCGCCGCCGACACCATCAGCAACGTTAGGTATTTGCTACGCGGTGTGCGGTATGCGCGGACAAACAACAAGTTCGCGACAGACTACTTCCTTCAGATGATTCATCAGGACTTTGGTTTGGAGGCGCTCGGTAAAGCGGTTGGTGCGGTTGAGAAGCACGTCGAATACTATGAAAACCTGCGGCCCGGGACCACTATGGCCATTCAGACAATTGCGGAAAAGTATCGGACTATCGTGGATGGGACGAAGCTGGCCTTCCTGATTACGTGGAATCCACAACAAAAGCGTTGGCACGACATGCCGAGGGCCTCCATCTTGACCCTCTCGGGTGAGCTTTACGAGGACTTGTGGGGCGTGCGTAGCAAATCAGTCACAATAGGCAGCCGCCTTTTTCTTCTTCGGCAAGGCGTTGAACCAAAGGGCATTGTCGGGTCTGGGTGGGCGACCACACGCCAAGGTTTCGCACCCCAGCCGAGCCGGGCCGCATCAACCATATAGTCAACATTGTCTTCGACATGATGTTGGACCCGGACAAGTATCCCCCGCTTGATTGGCACACTTTTACTATGCCGCCATTGAGTGAGGTTCACTGGACAACGCAGTCATCGGGCATCAGCGTTCCAGAGGAATTGGAGGCAGAGTGGCAGAAGCATGTCAAAAAAGTTCTCGGCTACCTTCCAGACGCCCTCAACGAAAAGGTCACCGACCAGGAAGAATTGCACTTTCCCGAGGGCCGGGGGAGTTATCGCTTGCACCGCCAAATCGAGCGAAACAGCCAACTCGTCAAGGCGGCGAAAGCAAAGGCGAAGCAGGAGGGGCGGCTGTACTGCTGGGTCTGTGCCTTTGACTTCGCCAAGCGTTACGGCGAGCGCGGCAACGGCTTCATCGAAGCCCACCATACGATCCCTGTGTCGCAACTCGGCAAAAATTCCATGACGAGCGTGGAAGACTTGGCGATGGTGTGCAGCAATTGCCACCGAATGCTGCACCGAACCCCGTGGTTATCACTCGAGAAACTCAGTGCGCTGTGCATCACGCACCGCTCATGACCCCGGGTTCGGAGCTTTTGAATTGGTCCCTGAACCGGAGGCCCGTCGGATTAGTCGATATTGTGCGGCCACGATTCACCAGGCGCCCAACTATGCGCGTCCGCGTGTCGGCGGTTGGCCATCGGCCTTTGCGCCGAAATGGTCCTTGGCCCAGGTGACTATCTGCTCCTCGGTTAACCGTGGGACGTTTGCTCTGTTTCGTATCCCGCAGTCCCTGCCGAATTGCAGCGTCTAGGTTTCTCCAGGTTTCCCCTGGTGCGTCGACAATCGGACCGGATTTCACATTTGGCCACCGGCCCGTACGGGCATGGGGGTTTACCCATCGGCGGCCTCAACAGAACGCATCTCGATGGCGTCGGTTGGGCACACGATGGCGCAGACCGCACACGATATGCAATCACCAGGGCGCGGCATCCAGGGCACCGTGCCGGCCATCTCAAGGCAGTTCGTGGGGCAGATCTCAGAACAGGCTCGGCAGCCCATGCAACGAGCTTCGTTTAAAACGGGGAACTCATGCCAGGCCTTCCGGACGGTAACTAAAGACCCCTTGGCGTTAATCCCGGGCAAGGCACTGCTCCCCGTCATTCCTGGGGTTGTTGACGTAAGTGCTCACCGGGATCGCCGCCATTTCGTTGGCTGGGTAGGGCCCGAGCATTTCTTGCAAGACTCCCGGATCGGCAAACGCTGGGTCTAGCCACCGCTCGTAATCTTTCGGTCCCAAGATGACCGGCATTCGGTGATGCAGAGGCTTGAGGACATCGTTCGCATCCGTTGTGATAATCGTGCAGCTGTCGATAGCTCCATCCGGCCCCTGCCAATGCTCCCAGAGCCCCGCGAACGTGAAAGGGTGTTCGTCTTTCATCCGGATGTAAAAAGGCTGATTTGGGCCTTTTCCGACCGCCTTTTGCCATTCGTAGAAACCATCGGCGAGAATGAGGCACCGGCGGCCGCTTGAACGCAACTCGGAAGCTCGGCTTGCTGGCAACGCCATCAGCACGGGCATTAATCAGACTGGAGCCGATCTTCGTGTCCTTGGCCCAGGTCGGAATAAGGCCCCATCGGACAAACGCGGCCTCCGGTCTAGCGTCGGTTGGCTGGCGAATGGCCAGGATGGATTGAGTGGGGGCAATGTTGTATTGCGGCGTTCGTGTCCGGGAACTGAAGCGTGGGGAAAATTTGCTGGATGTTGTCGAATCTGCGCCTAAGTGTGAAACGCCCGCACATGGAAATCAGCATAATCGAGCGGCGGTGGCTCCGCAAGCATCAATCGTGACGTGGCGGAGTGGGCGGGTACTGCGTTATCTGGCCCTTGGCGCCATCACAGGAGAGATAGTGCAACGCCACGTTAAGCTCGTGCATCGCGTCGTACGCCTTCTGGACCAATTTGAAGAGCGGGTCATGGTGCGGAAAGCCGGCCTTTATCATCCGGTCTTGTAATCGATAGAGATACCCCAGGCTTGGCTGCACGGAAGCGTTGAGCTTTTTGGCCTGCTCGTGAGTGATAGATTTTCGATCCATGGCCCGAGGATATTTGGCGGATGCGTCGTTTGCTAGCTCCGTTGTCGCCGATGACATTTTGGCTGCAGCAATTTTCAAAACTCCCATTGAACCCAGCGGGATGGGGCCTGAAACCTGGGAGCGACTTACTTTCTCTGTCCGCCCCAGCCAATCGAAAGCATCCGCACTCTCGTTTTAGGCTTTTTCTCAGATGACATGACTCGGGAGTGTGCGGGGCATGCCTTCCTTCGGTTCCCGTTTCAATCGTGTCACCGTCCAACATCTAGGTTTCTTCAATATCGTCCGCCTCGCTCTCACCACAGTGAAGACGACGTCCCTCGTCGGTGAATTCGAAAGGGTAATCTGCGCCAGACTTGGGGGCCGTTTTGGACACCCAGTCCCAAAAGCGATTGATTAAGCCAGGGTCGCGAGTGTTTTTATGGCCTTGCGTCTTGGCGAGCAGTTTCGAGAACTTGGGCGGAATTTCAATAGCACTACGTCCGAAATAGAAGAACTCGGTTGCCACAAGCGCGTTCTCGCCTCCGGTGTCTCGGTCGCGAGCGCCTCTCATCATGTCCGGCCCCCGGGGCAACTTTCCAATCACCGTGAGCCTGGTGCCAGATGTTATCGCCACATCGGCTGATGGCCGTCTTCGGTGAAGGCTTGCGGGAATTGAATTTCTTCTCCTGCCAATACTTTTGGTAAGGGACAATCTCCTTGACGCGCATCACGTAGATCAGTTTGCCCGGTTTCGGTAAGCGCTGTGAGGCCGTGGCAACAATGATGTCGCCAAGCTCGGCATTCCGGCGAATAGTTGGTTTGCAGCACGCTAGCGTGCAGAAACGGCCGAAGGGGTTCGGGGCGAAGCCTGCGTCAAATCTGATGATGTATGCCGATAGCTTCATGTGCTTACTGCTCCACGTAGAGAGGCCGCCTGAACGGGACTCCGAAGCCCCTTACTTCCGGCGTTCGATGGAACCTTTACTTGTTATAATCCGGAAACGCCTTCATCAGCCGCTCCACCGTACGTCGCCATTTGGGCGAGGTGGGCTTGCAAACACTATTCTGGTTGCCGTAGAGGCCCACTTCGTTTACTGCCTTCTCCAATGGAACAGTTTGCAGCCAGTGTACGGGCACAAAGTGCTCGCAGCATTCAATCTCCTGGTCACTATGGTAGTTGCCACCCTTCGCAACCTCAAGCACCGGACGGTCACCTGACGGGGTTTTGACTTTGAAAGTGGCTGCTGGTTGTGAGTGACCCACTACGCGAGCCACCCCTACGAAGCCATACCCAGGCGCTTTCACCCAGATTCGGTCGCCAGGCTTCAGCAATTTGAGTGTCCTGGTGAACCACGCGCCACCGCCCGCGCAGGTAAAGCCGTATTGCACCGCGTCAGTCCAGGAGCGGACTCCCTCGTAATGGCCGTAGTTGCAGTAGAATTCGCCGTTCCACGGTTCGCTGGGGCCGTCCGTCGCCGCTGCGGCGCTGGCCTGGGTGTGCACTGGATCAAGTAACCAGGCTCGACTTAACAATTGCTGCGTGCCGTGAGTGAAAACCTGAAAGCAAAGCACGTTGATTGGGATGTCGCGCGCGCTCAGGTAACTGACAATTCGTTCCGTACTGTCATCTAAAGAGCCGGCCAAGATGATTATCTGGTGGCTCTGATTAAGTGTCTCATCGTCGAGATTATGTCCAAACCGCTGGCGGAAGTTTTGTGCTAGGCTATGCCCCGGGGCGAACCGCTCATAGATCGCCTCAATGTCCTCAGACCGAAGTTTTTCGACCCAACCGGCGTAATCCAACGCTTGCGCGACCACCTCGCGTGGCGTACGGTCACGCTTGATTTCGATCAGCACCAGCGAAGAATCTGGCGCGAGCGCGAGCAAATCGATACGTCCGCCGAAGCCCGTATCCTCTTGGCGGCCAACTAGCATCCATTCGTCCGATAACAGGCTCGGCGCGGCCACGATCATGTCTTCGAGCAGCTGCTCCTTTCCAATCATGGACTCCAATAGTGGTTCGGGTTGAGCGCCGACTTTCCAAATAGCTGTACGAATAGGCATCGAAGGAACCTTCCGTTACAAGGCAAACTGGTCGGGGTGACTTCCGATTACGATCGCCAGCATAAATAGGAGTCGCGGCAGACGCCAGAAAAAAATGCCGTAGACTTGCTCACGGCCCCGCGGGAGATGAATAATATCGGGGTTGCTGGCCTGATCGTCTGGAACTGCGTCATCCCAATTCGGCGAAAAATCATGGGACAATTCGAGGCCGTCATTTGCTCCGATATATAGGCCGTGTCTACTGGCAGTTGGCAGGCAGAGACGCCGGTGGGAATCGAACCCACACATGCCGCCTCACGAGAGAGGTACTCGGCCAACGAGCAGCGCTGGCTTAACAGAGGGTGGCCGGTGGGAGTCGAACCCGCAGCATCCCCGGTTCACAGCCGGGTCCCGCTGCCACTTTGGGTTCGGCCACAGTATCCCTGGCAGGAGTCGAACCTGCATAACTTCCGCCTTCGCAGAGCGGCGTGCTTCCGCCACACTCCAGGGATAAAAGCGCGTTACTTACCATCACCGCCGGTTGAACGTCGAGTTCTGTCTTTGTCCATGCCATTCAGCCAAGTGGAAGAATGTCTGCCGTAGTCGTATTCATCCCAATGCGCCTCCTCGGGATGTTCATTCAAACTCTTCTTGAGATCCTTCCGTCGCTTTTTCTTGCCGGCCTTTTTGACTATCCGTTTCAGCTTGCGGTAGATGTCCTTTCGGTCACCCATAATGAGATTCCCATCGGCCTCAACTGCGGATTCAGAGCCCGTCGTCCTGCCGTTAGACGACCCCGGAAACAGTAGCCAAGGAGGGGCTCGAACCCTCACGCCACAAGGGCAGCGGCTTTTAAGACCGCCGCGTCTGCCGGTTCCGCCACTCGGCCACAAGTAGCCAGGGAGGGACTTGAACCCTCACCGCGCTGGTTAAGAGCCAGGTATGCTGCCGCTACACCTGGATCCCATGTCGCAAGCCAAACAAAAAGGCCAGGCATCGTTAGACGCCTGGCCTGCAAGAAACTTGCACGGAAGGACCAAGCGTCAGCAACGCAGGGGATAAACGGAGAGCGTCCCGGCCTTTTGGCCGAAGGGCAAAGCCGCAAACTGTTCTAAGCTTCGATGGCAACCCGACGTATTCATTTTTCTCTCGGTCGTTAGGCGGCCACTGAAGAATACCACCGGGGCAACCGCCGGCAAGTACATGGGGTAGACGTGCGATCCGCCGAAAAGGTTCATGGAAATGGACGGATTACGTAAGTTGTTGCTGGTTGATCGTATTCGGATTGGCTTAACCTGACGACTGGAGCTTCAATGGGTCCACGGCTCGAAGGCCGTGGTTGCGGTCATGGTACCTGTGGATCTCCAAGCGTTCGGCTGGAAGCTTCAATGGGTCCACGGCCTGAAAGCCGTGGTTATGGTTGCCTCAAAAACCGCGTTTGTCAAAAAATTCCGCGCTTCAATGGGTCCACGGCCTAAAAGCCGTGGTTATGGCCATCAGCACTGACAAGGTGCCGTTTGGTTGGATGCTTCAATGGGTCCACGGCCTGAAAGCCGTGGTTATGGGGGTGGAGTTTAGGCCGGTCGTGAGCCAGGTTTCCCTTCAATGGGGCCACGGCCTGAAAGCCGTGGTTATGTGATTTTTGGCGGCTTGCCACAAGTTGGCTTTAACCAGCTTCAATGGGTCCACGGCCTGAAAGCCGTGGTTATGGGGGTGGAGTTTAGGCCGGTCGTGAGCCAGGTTTCCCTTCAATGGGGCCACGGCCTGAAAGCCGTGGTTATGTGATTTTTGGCGGCTTGCCACAAGTTGGCTTTAACCAGCTTCAATGGGTCCACGGCCTGAAAGCCGTGGTTATGGTCGAGGGACGCCAGGACGGTCTGCTTCGTCGCGTTGCTTCAATGGGTCCACGGCCTGAAAGCCGTGGTTATGGACCGGGCCGTCGGATTTCAGCCACCGGATGGTGACGCTTCAATGGGTCCACGGCCTGAAAGCCGTGGTTATGCTCGACGACCTTCTTCACCGACAACGGCGCCCGTGTTACGGCTTCAATGGGTCCACGGCCTGAAAGCCGTGGTTATGACGGCGTGTCGCAGCGAAGCGAAATTTGTCGCAGCAGGCTTCAATGGGTCCACGGCCTGAAAGCCGTGGTTATGGTCTCTGCTTGACACGATGGGACCGGAGAAACACGCCGCTTCAATGGGTCCACGGCCTGAAAGCCGTGGTTATGATGACGACCGGGACCGGGGAAATACTCGCCTCAACGCTTCAATGGGTCCACGGTCTAAAACCGTGGTTATGGCCGAGACCGGCTACCCGGTGGTCATATCGTGCTTGCTTCAATGGGTCCACGGCCTGAAAGCCGTGGTTATGAAGGACCAACCACCATGCCAGCACCCTACGCACAAGCTTCAATGGGTCCACGGCCTGAAAGCCGTGGTTATGCCGGGTGAAGTCGGTGGAGGGGCGGGACGCGAACCAGCTTCAATGGGTCCACGGCCTGAAAGCCGTGGTTATGTTCACGCTCGATACGGCCGCAGTTGTAGTAGTTCTTGCTTCAATGGGTCCACGGCCTGAAAGCCGTGGTTATGAACTCGTTCTCGGACGAGTGGCAGGCAGGCGATTTTGTGCTTCAATGGGTCCACGGCCTGAAAGCCGTGGTTATGGCTAACAGGTCCTTTGCTTCCCGGTGGGATTTCGAGCTTCAATGGGTCCACGGCCTGAAAGCTGAAAGCCGTGGTTATGATTGGAGATGGTCTATTATCAGTTCGTTTCGCTATGCTTCAATGGGTCCACGGCCTGAAAGCCGTGGTTATGGGCCGGTGGCGGTACCGGATGCGACCGCGGTGATCGAAGCTTCAATGGGTCCACGGCCTGAAAGCCGTGGTTATGAACTCGTTCTCGGACGAGTGGCAGGCAGGCGATTTTGTGCTTCAATGGGTCCACGGCCTGAAAGCCGTGGTTATGGCTCGGGGTTGCAAGGCCTGAATTGACATGCATTTGACTGCCTTCTTGCGAGAGGTTTGGTGACAAAGGGTTCTCCGCAGTTCGAGAACTCAAGCGACCATGCCGTAAACTCCTGGAAACATTGGCTTTGGCAACCGCGAGAGGGGTGGTGCCGGCGTTGGCGGGATAACTCCTAGTTTTCAAAGAACTTTCAGCTTCAAAGAAGCTCGACGGCAATTTCATCACTGCAACACTCGCGAATGCAAAGACGATGGATATCAGGGCATGGCGGCCTCCTTTTCATTTTCGGGCACGAAAAGCCCCATCCCAAAGTGGCAGGAATGGCCCAAGCAAATTGGGCCAGTAATTGGGTCGGCAAAAACGATCCGGAATGCGCCGCGCGGGCGACGGCCACCGTCGTCGGTCGCCTTTTGACGGAAGCACTTGAACTGGATTGGACGAAGCGTCCGTGCCCCGACGCCTTCTAGGGGCTCGATGCTTTCGATGGCGGGCAATTGCCGGCCGCGCTCGCCAAACCGTTCCAGTTCTTGTTGCAACACTCGGCGCGAAATCGATGGGCGTTGCACGATCCTCGGGCCGATCACGTTTTTTGCCACGGAGCTTTGGAAAACGTGTTGCAATAAATGGTGACGTTGATACCCAGGTGCGTGCTTCGCCAAATAATGGAGCATCAATCGAGGTTTCAATCCCCATTCCCAGTAGTAAAAGCCGAAGGGGATCGCCATTAGCCGAAGACAGTTTCGCAACCCGGCCAGGGCCCCACGTTCAAGCGCGTTAAAACTCATCGGGGCGACGACGGTGAGATGATCGAGTCGGCCGTCATCGTCCTCGTCGGTGGGCAAGAAAAAGGCGTGCCCATGCCCTTTGCGTGGCTGGCGTTCTGCGCTCTTTGCCCAGAACGCGGGATAAAGGGGCCATTGGGCCTCATCAGGCAGGCCAGGGCTTTGTCGTTGCGCGAGGTATTTGCAACCACGGAGAAGAGATCGGCGAGCCTCCTCTGCGACGGGAAGCGATTCGGTGACGAGGGGGAGCACCGGCGCATCGAGACGAAATCGCGCGACTGTGATTCTTGGTTCCTCTCGGCGAACGGTGGGCGCCGAAATCGGCTGGGCCTCACGAAACAAATAGTTCACCCAGCGGGTGCCCGGAACGCACGGCCACCTTTCCGCATGGACTGTCTCGGTATCGAGGCAGAGATGCCACGGCGGGCAATCAAACAAGAACTTAGCGATCTTCCTGGAATCACGGGCAGGATAGTAGTCGCCGCCGAATGCGGTTGCTGGATCGGGGCAAAAAAGGACAACCGGATTCGATACGGTTTCGTCGGGGACGCAGTTCCAGTCCGCCGTCGCATCAACGAGTTCGGCTGCAACCCAGGCTTCAGCCCGGCCTAGAAACGCCAAATTGCCCACGAGTTTAGCGAGTGCCGTGCGGTCGTCATCGGCCAGGTTGCCATCTGGCCAGTGAATCAGCAAATTCTCATTGCGACGGACGGATACGAAGGTGTCGAAGATCGGAGTCCGGTCAGCAGGCCCTTTTTTCTCCCAGGGCATCCAGTGCCGGGTATGCGCAACACGATGCGGCGGCACGTGAAAAAGCGGCGGAGTGGCCAGTGCGCCCAACACCCGCTTCACCTGCGACTCTGCGAGGTCTGGACAAGTCCTTTTCCAGACAGCCAAAAGTGCGCGGAGAAGCGCCAAGGCGACGGCGGCCATTCGGGGACTCCTTCGTTCACATGTCTGCCCCACGGTGTGGCGTGGTAGCGCCCGGCCAGGAAGTTCAATTTAATCGTGATGGACATGGCTTACTCCTTGCCCTTTGGGTTTTTCCAGACCAGCTTGGTCGTTGTTGGGTCTGCGAAATGAGATTTGCAGCTCCCTACCAAGCTAGCGATCTTGCTCGAAAGTTCTGACGCTGGTGCCAAGGTGAACGATTCGGGCCGTTTGATGTGGATGCTGCGGTCGCCGTCGGCCAATTCCAATTCACAAGCCGTGCGCAAACGCATGTTGGAATCGAGAAACATGCGAACCTTCCAAAGAGAGAGAGCGATCAAAAGATTGGTCGCGTCGTCTCCGAGCCCATAGCCACGGATTTGTGCGAGATCGATCGAAAAGAACGCGGTGATCGTTTTGGCCGTGAACTCGGTCCGATGGAATGGCACGTTGCCATACCCGCCTTTGGCGTCTACGCCGGCAACCTTTGGCTTGGGTAGCACGCGGTCGAACTTGACGCCGCCGCTGTCGGCACGGCCGACACCGCTTGCTTCGATAAAGGCGGACAGGGCACGAGGATTGCGGAGCCGACCGGCAATTTTCTCCAGGAACACACCGTGAACCAACGAATTCGGGTCATATTTGAAACAAACGGCCGCCAGCTTCCGGAGGTGGACAACACCCGCCACGTCATCGCGATCTTTGTCGCCTTCGGGTTCTTCTGACGGATTGTCGCCCTCTTTCGCTTTGGTTTTTCCCTTCTTTCCAGACGCGGTCGTTACCAGGCCAAGCTCCGGCTTCAGAGTTTCAGAAAAGGCCACACCTTTCTCCGTGACACCGGACATGATGTAAGGTGAGTTCAGGCGATGGAATTCGAGGATGCTGCAAGTGGTGTCGGTGCCGTCACCCAAGCCGGCAAGCGTTACCTTGACATAGGGTAGACCATTTAGATCGGGCGCAAGTTCGTCGTTGGCCTCGTCCCAGCAGACCGCTTCGAGCCGGTTCGCCATCGATTGAGCCGATTCAACGAGTAACGTGGGAGTGCCGTCCGCTGCGTCGTATGTCGCCGGACCGAGGTCGGGAAATCCGGTCGGTTGAATACGCGTACCGGCCACCGGTTTAAGGTCCACTTCGATCAGTATGCGCGGAGCGGTTTTCAATTCCTCGAAATCCACGGGCATAAGTTACTCCTCATTTTCTGGGGGATACAGAACGTTGTTCGCGATAACTTCAAGTTCGTGTTGCGCCAGCGGAAACAGCATGGCTGCCAGTAACCGTTCCGGCTTGATCGACGAAACGACGCCAAGAGGCTTCCCGGCCAACCGACGATTGCGGTAGCCTGCAACCAACCAGCCGCCCGATTTGAGCCTGCGCGGCGCGATCGACGGCAACGGTGACGGCGTTGTCCCGGCCGGTCGCAAGAGAATGAAATACCTCGGGGTCCGGCGTCGTTGGTTCATGCGTGTCTCGTAGGTGCCAAAATCTGCCGTGAGGTGCAAGCCTGAGAGGCTCGACAAGCAACCTTGGTATCCCGAATTCGATAGGAAACGCCCGGTCGTTGGTGTTTGTCGATGCCGGTGAGCGATAACTGACGGCCGGCCATTCAACGGCCGAAAGCGCCCACAGCAAAGCCGACAACTTCTCGTCGTCCGTTTCGGCGCGAAGAAAGGCGACCACGTCGGCCAACGGCGCCGGCCGGGGCGACCAGATGGGTACACGATTCGTCCCATCACGGAAGGCTTCCATCTGCCGGCGGCGAAATACGGCAGCAAGGTTTGCGGCGAGCGGTGCTTGGACCAGACGGCCGAAGTGCTTCCCGGCGACCAAGCCGCGTGCGAGCCCTTGAACTCGACTTCTTCGAGAAAGGCCCGAATCGGCCCCACGCCGTCACGCTCACCGCAAATGCCGGCCAAGGCGGCTGCAAGGCGAAATTCCTGGCTGTCGTCGTTGGCCTGATCGAGCCATTGTGGATTCAGCCCTTGAAGTGGCGTTAAATATTTGTCTTTGCAGAAGGAAAGGCCACCGGCGAGAGTGCGCTCTGCTTGGCCGAGGGCCGAAAGGATACTGACGAGGTATTTTGCGTCGTTTCCTTGCTCACCGCGGTTGGCAAAGGTAAAAATCGCTCGGTCGAGCTGGCGCAAGGCCGTGTTGTAGCGAGAAGGTGTTTTTTCCTTGTCGGCGCAGGCACGACGCAGTTTGTCGGTCCACCCGACAAGGGGAGGATCGTCGAGCAAGCGAGCATTCGGACGCGGAGTGACGGGCACTCGCCCAAGCGGAGCAGCAAAATAGGAAAGACCGTTCCGCTTCACAAATGCGTAGCGGACAAAGGAATCGATCCCTCGACTAACTCCCAAGGTTGCCAGGGCCAGGGCAAATTCGATGGAATTCCGTGCTTGGCGGCGGGAGAGTTGGGCGCGGCCTTCGGCAAGCAAGTTCGATAACTCCATCAACGTGGCCGGCATCGACCAAAGCGGGAGCCAAAGCTCGGCGTGTTGTTTCGCTGGCTTCCTTGTCGGACTCCGACGCATATCCGACAGCCACTGCCTCAACACAGAAGGGAAACGCGGTTCGAATGCTTGTGTCGGTTCCATATCGCCGTACCACGGCTCCGGCAAACAACAAGCAACCCTCAACGGCGAGGACGTAGTCCCATGGATTTGCGCCGCCACCGCCATCAAATCCTTGAGAAGAGTTGGCCCCGCCAATTGCTCCAGGGTTGAAGTGGCCGACAGCCGAGCCACCGATCACTGAAACAAAATCACCGAAGAGCGCATTTGTGATTCCGGCGTCATCGGTGTGGTCAATCAATAGCTGCCGTACTAATTGCGCGAACGTAGATACATAGCTCCCACTGCCTTCGTTTCCCCCCGTCCCGAGCAGCGGGGGAAACTTTCTGGAATCGTCGGTGAGCAAGAAGACGGCATCGAGCCAAAACACCACTTCGTCCTGCAACTCGTTCCTGCAAATTCGCATAAGGGCCAACTTGTCTTCGTCTTTTACCTTCTGAGTGAAGCCATTTCGGACCAGGAGTTCTCGGATGGCATTGATCGTATTTCGATAGGGCCCCGAGCGCGGGATCGTGCCGGCCGCGTTAACGATCGCGTTTAACGCTTCTCGTGCGGACGATTCTGACGATCCAGGGTAGAATCCCGACCGGGCACCCCACGGGCCGACAATGGGTGTCGGTCGATGCTCCTTCAAAAAGAACGCCACCAGCTCATCGCGGTTTAGCCTGCTTAGCAAGCACGCGACGCCAGCCTTCCACGATAGTCGCGCGTCCGGGTCGGCTTGTTCGGCAACGAGGCGAAACACGCCGAGGGCTTTCAGGTAACTCATCAACGGTTCGGGCGTGCAGCCGGGGAGAGATAGTTCATTCATGGCGTAGCCTCTTTCTGACTTGCGCGTACGTCGGCGGCTCGCAACAACGCTTCCAGATAGGCCAGTTTGAACGGACCAACGTCCGCCAAGAGCTTCAGGGCATGCGCCGTCCAACTCGAATCGCCGCCCAGTTGCATCGGCATCAGGTCGAGTACGGTAGCCACGCACTTTTCCTTCCCCCAAGATCCACGTCCGGGAGACCGTCTCCATCCCAAACGCCAAGCGCGAATCGTGTCATTGGATTGTCAGGCGTGCGTTCGCCGGGGAGGGTGCGAATACTCAAGCGGATTCGCCCGTGGTGAGCAGCAATCAAGTAAGCAACCACGAAGGGCCACTCTCGGCGTTGTTGCAACACGGCAAGAGCTGAACCGAGTTCGTGGCGAAAGTTCTGCCGACCATACCTGCGGTAGTCCAATTTCCCCTTTCGTCCGGATTTGGCGAGCAGAAGGGACGGATCGGGGGTCGCTGCGTTATGCATTGCCTGTTGGCAAACCCAAAGAGCTTTTCCAACATCGTGCCAACGTGCGGCGTTCGCCAATTGCGTTTGGAAGCCATCGAGCATATGGTCGAGAGCCGGAATGAACCCCGCGAGTTCCTCGCAGACGTGTTGGGTATGTGCTTCGATCGTGTAATGGCTTCCGAGACAGCAATTCGGATCGGACCCGGTCCCCTCCGGCGGTTGCAATTTCTTATCCAACGGCGGAACGACGCTAACAATGGTCTTGCTTTCAGGGTCCCAGCCCAGGTTGGAGTAGCCGCCCGCCGCCGTGGGCAGAAGGACCGTCACGCCGGGACGAATATCTCGGTCACCGTCACGAACCCGCCGCCATTCCTCGTCGATGTGGTCCCAAACAAGAGCTGCCGGTTTTTCTTTCTTTAGAAATGCTTTGAGACTTCCGACGGGCACGTTGCAGATTTCGTTCCGGTGTGGCGCAGCGTCCCAGTCGTCGGTGTTCCTGTTCCTCCAAAACACCTGCACGTCGGTCTCCGGGTCATCGCCGCGGACGAATCGTTGGATGTCGATGTCATTGCCTGACAAATCCGGTGCCGTGTCGAAAAGGTCAATCAGGTCCCGTCGCCGGAGCACATGCTTGTGCACGAACCGCAGGAACGGCTCATCAAGTTTTTCGTTCTCTCGTTTGTAATCGTCGACGCACTTTGGGGATACGTTCTTGTCTTCAAGTTTTATCAGGTGCCTTCGCGCAAAACCGAGTTCAGTTTCTTCGTAAGGAAGCGCAAGTTTCTCATCCAAATCGATCCAGAACACTGCGCCTGGGCAATCGTCGCCCGTGCGATTGCAGCGGCCAATTCGTTGGACGATGCTTGCCCACGGCGCCAGCTCAGTAATCAATGTGCGAGCCGAGATATCAACGCCGGCCTCCACGACCTGCGTTGCGATGATGATTCGATCGGCCGCGGCCTCACCCTTTTGTTGCAACTGATCGTTCAAGACCGCGCCTCGGCTGGGCGAAACCGGGAGTGGACCAGCAAAAGTCTTGGCGTTGCGGTTGTCTTGACCAATTTGCCAACAGCGTCATAAAGGGCTTTAGCGCGGTCCACTGTATTGACAATCACGAGCGTTTGGGTGCCAGCCACGTGCTTCACCAGTAGGGTGTTGGCTATTTCTTTCATGTCCTTCGTTGAATTGATTCCCAGCGGAGCAAGGGTTTTCTTCGCGCTCATCCGCTTATACAAGGGCCGCTCTGGATCGTAATCGGCATCATCAAGTTCAAGAGGAGGACAGGGAGATTTTCCCTTGAAATCGATCGTATCGAGCCACGTCGGTTCGAGCGTGGCCGACATCCAAATCGATGGGCACGGGCCGAACGTCTTGAGAGCCACGCGCAAACCCGCCAATTGCGCCGACGTGCTAACGCCGCTGCCCATCAGTTGGGGCTCGTCGAAAATCCACAAGCAATCATTGTTGAGAAGTCCGAAATCGATGGGCCAGTGAAAACGACTGGCGGCGTATCCGCGATTCAGTGCTCGCGACAGCAACATGTCTTGCGTACCGATCAGCACGGCGGGCACTTCCGGGTGCAAGTGCCAATCTTCAGCCTCCATCCCTCCCATCAGAACGTGTATCTCCACCTGTTTTGCCAACGCTAGGTTTTCGATCCAGCGCCGAATCTCTCGTTCGGACTGCTCAACCAGTACGCGCATCGGGAGGCAATAGACAAGGCGGCGAGGCGTGTCTGGCTTCCTCGATTCCACACGCCAGAGCCAGCCAAGCACCGCGGTGGCAGTTTTTCCGGACCCAGTGGGAGCACGTAAAAGGTGAGGCAACTCTCCCGCTTCGGCGAATCGTTGTTGGAATGGATAAGGATCTGTGTTTCCAGTCGCCTTACGGAAGAATTCGCGGAACGAGCCTGGTTTTGTCATGGAGCAATCTCAAATCCCAGTAGCAACTTCTTTGGCATCTTGCTTTCCTGCCCGCCTTCCCAGTCGCAAATTTGGGCCGGCACATTATTTGCGACACGGCAGAAGCAGATCTGGGTCCTTCTGGACGTCGATCAGTCCTGCACGCAGAATTTCGGGCTGATCGCTTCACGCACGGCAAGAAGGCTGGAAATATTCCTTCGTTCCTTAGGTGGAAATGCAACCTAACAAAGTTTGAGACAAATGCCATAAAAATCATTTTTGCCGCCTGGTCTCGCTTGCCCAGTGACAACCGATTGGGCTGATCTGCGCAATTTGTGGGTATGAGCATATTCACGATCTGCTGTGCCCCTTGGCCGCACGGGTAGCTGGCTGACACGGAGTCAGACGCTCCGAAGCGGTCTTGGGTGGTCCACGAAAAGACCGAAAACGCTTCTTCCTCGCTGACATATTGTTCGCAGTACAGGAATCGCTGAGAATCCTCGTGAATCTGTCGCCTGCAATATGGGCATGGAACGGTGCCATCTTAACTGGCGTCGGAAATATCATCGAACTCATCGCTGTCGCTTGAATCAACGCCATCGTCTTCCCAATCATCGTCTTCACCGCCAGAACGCGTCACGAGGGAACTCCCGGTCTTGGTAGGACATTTGTAAAAAGCTACGTTTTCGCACCGGCGATGGCTCTTGGATTCACCTAGCTCAAAAAGAATCTCCGCAGGACTCCGGAAAGGCCAAAATCCTCGAAATGCCAAATGCGGCAACGGCAGGCTAATCGAGCGCCGCTATTCCCACTTCTGCAGTATAGGCAATCATGAGCCAGCGATCATGCCGGGGCGGTGTGGCTCAACTTCCTCCATTGGCACCGAATTGGGACATGATCCAATTCGAAATACGCCATCATGGCGTGCTTGACGTAACTCCTTAAATTGCAAGGCAATGATGCGCGATGCCTAGACGCCGATGGAACCACGCCGACCCGGGGCGGTGTGGCTCGCCTTCCAGGCTGGGGTAGCCCCAGTGCCTTCCATCATCGTTCAGGGAAGCCGGGAAGAAGCGCCTCAGGAACCCGCTTTAACGTCCAGGAGGCGGTAAAAGCCAGGGGAAACGGCCTGCCGTGGTTCATTTGCTGGCTCAGGCGAAACCTAAATACAACGCGCGCGTCGCATTTGGCTGCGGGGGCGCTGAACGAGGTCAAACTCGGCTGCAATTCTGGGCAAGCAGTGGCCCGATGGGTTCCCACCGTGCCAGGCAAATTATGAGATGCTGCGCCATAACCCCTTTAATCACAATGGAAAACGCTCGGGTATCAGGATTTTGCCGATTCTACTCCGGTGAAGGGGCCGGCGGCAATGTACCGGCGGTGAGACTACCGGACAAGTATCGCCTATCCCAGCTCTTCTTGTGGTGAACGATGGAGTTCGGCCCGTGTTTTCCGGCCCAACCGGAAGCGATTCCAATTAAGTCACGGGCTTTACTTTGTCGATGGCTTTGCCCGACAAAACGGAAGGGATTCGAAACTAGCCTACGAACGTTGACCAAAGGGCAAATGGACCCCGTTTAACTGCCAATAAGGCTCCAATTGGGCGGCCAAATATATGTTCATTGGGCGGCCGTGAACCAACTTGACCCGGCATCGGGGCCCGATCCGTCCCCTGTTTGCCATGGGCCGTGCTCGTCGGCTCCGGGGCCGGTTTATCTCCTTGAAGCAAAGGGGAGGAGAGGCGGTTAAACTACCGGGCTTTCCGGCCTGTTTTCAACGTAAACCCAATGAAATCAACGGGCGCCGTGCCCTTGCAAGTCGGTGGGTTCGAGGTGAGACTGGAATGCCCGAGGGCGGGTTGTGGTGCCCTTGAAGAACGACTGGACCCCATCGTCAACAATGGGCCGATATGCCCGCCTTCCTGGGGTTTTAGCACTCCGGATCTGTGAAGAGCTCGGGGGCGGCCGGCGAAAGTCTATGCGCAAAAGGATCTCGTGATAGCCGCAATTTCCCGTTTAAGCCCGTTTTGGGGAGTTGGCGGCTAGCGTCCTAGCGTTCGTTTTGGCCTGTGGGGGGACGGGACAACCGGCGAAGGGCACTTTAACACGGTCGGGCGCTCCTGTGTACGCGCATGTTTCTAGTGACCTGCCTGCGGAGCGTCGCGCTATTGGGTCACTTCTTCTTGGGTGTTCTCTTCTTATCACTTACCAGGTCTTCTAACGAAATGCCCATGGCATTGGCGAACCGGCGCAGCATCGAGATACGGGGATCGCCGCTCTTGTTCAGGAACTGCCAAGCGGACTTGCGCGACATCCCCTTGGGAGCCCATGGCAACGCCTAGTTCATCTAACGTCTTTCCGGATGCTGCGAAGATATCGCGCACTCGCTTCATTACCGGGTCATTATGTTCGGCCATGCGGCAAGTCTATAATCCAACAGACAAATAAGCAACCCTTCTTCGTCCAAACAGCGCCCGAAGGCTTCCGTGCCTTGTCCGAGGTGCCTTTAGGCCGACATGGCGCAAAAGTCTTTAAGATTCTGTCTATTTTCACATTGACTTTGCATTTTGCGAGTCTATATTTGGATAGACGCAAATTCACGAAACAAATCACGGACACCAGCGCGGCGAAATATTGGCGAAAGGCAACGCAAATGACCAAGAGCGAAGAGAAAGCCCTGTTTGCTTCGTTTGTAGAATCTCTCCCGAAGGATAGCTACCTGCGCCCCATGATGGCCGGGATTCAGTGCGAAGTTGAAACGGCGATAGCCAACGATTTCGCTTTCGTCGAATGGTCTCGACGCGTTGACGAGATACGGGAGCACAACGCCACCGTCACGGAGCTTATTGCCAAGGCGGCCACCTTGAAAACCGAGTTACGCAATCTTGACCGCCAGGCAGACAAACTCCGCGAGGGTATCGCGGGGCTACGCGGGGAAGCCCGCCGCCTGGCCGCAATTTAGGGGAAAGGGAGATATGGCACGCATCAAGAAACAACCGACCATCCAACCGGGCGACCGGATTGAGGTCAACCAAAACGGGCTGAAATGGGGAGGCCTTGAAATCCCCATGGGCACACAGGGAACCCTTTACATACACGAAAACAAGTTTGGCAACCGTCGCCGCGCCGTTGAATGGGATGGCATCGGCCGCGTGCAACCGAACGGTTTTTATTTCGGCATCGGTGGCGATTCCACCAAGACTTTCCTTCCCCAATGGGCCGACAAGGTAAAAGGAGGTGGCGCGTGACCTTGCAACCTATCCACCTTTGCCAAGACGGTTATCGGTCGCTGAATGGCATTCGCGAGTTGTACGACTGTTTGGGGATGCTTCCGACGTCCATCAACGCGGATACCGTTCTTATTCGCTCTCATGTTGCCTATTGGTCAGGTCACCGAGCGGCAGAAAGCGCTAAAATCGCGCCGTCCCGTGTTCATTCCTACCGCGTCCAGGCGATGGGCTTAAACGCAATTGCAAGATTGTTGACCATTTCGACCACCGCGAAGGGGTGACAGGTTGGCACGGCCCCGAAGGAGGCGCGCAATGAGTATGCACCTTTACGACGAATCTGACTATTTCGCCCCGCGCGAAGAACGGCGCACCTTGTTTGCCGAAGACGTTTGCCGCCCTGGTTGGATTGATTCTTTACCAATGCCGGCGGCTCCGCCATTGTACCACCCGAACGCGGACATTGACCCGGACGATTGGGCAGGGCCGGAGTTGCCTTTGCCCCGCGATTGGCGCCGACCTGTTCAACCAAAACCTTTGAGGGATTGACCATGAAATACTACCGGTTTCAACAAACGGCAACGATTTGTTTCAATGTCTACGCGTCCAACCAAGAAGAGGCCACCGAAAAGGCGCGGGCGTTTGTGGCCTACGTGTCCACCGACGGCGCGGACTACCCGACCGGTGCGGAGGAATTGAAAATTGCCGGTCATGACCCCGATTGCCGGGCCTACCCGAACGAGAACCACGAGGACCTTGAGCTTGTGGACTATGGCGAAAGCCTTTGACCGAGCAGAGGGCGCCCTTCGGGGCGTAATGCACCCCGCCAGCGCGGGCAGGTCCCAAGTCCTGGAGAAATCATGCAAGCGACTTATTCACCAGAGGATAACAAGCTACGGCTTTACCCCTCGTCACGCCTGCCCAAGGACCTTTACGACCGCGTGAAGGCGGCAGGTTTCACGTGGGCACCAAAACAAGAGCTTTTCGTTGCTCCCGCGTGGACGCCAGCGCGGGAAGATTTGCTGGTCGAGCTTTGCGACGAGATTGGCGACGAAGATAGCAGCCTTGTCGATCGCGCCGAGGAACGCGCCGAGTGCTTCGAGGACTATAGCGACAAACGCGAACGGGACGCGCACCAAGCGAGGGCCGCGGTTGACGACATCGCGGATAACATCCCCCTGGGTCAGCCTATTCTTGTCGGGCACCATTCGGAACGGCACGCCCGCAAGGACGCCGAGCGCATTGAGAACGGCATGAGAAAGGCCGTCAAAATGTGGGAAACGTCCAAGTATTGGACGGCCCGCGCCGCCGGCGCCATCCGGCACGCCAAATACAAGGAATTGCCATCGGTCCGGGCCCGCCGCATCAAAGGCCTGGAGGCCGACAAACGCAAGCAAGAGCGAAGCAAGGCCGACGCCGAGCGATTTCTCGCGATGTGGCGGAAAGAGGGCCTAACCTGGAGCGCGCCCGGGCAATCGCAAACTATGACCACATTTCCAAAAGCTTCACCCTGGCGGAATATCCGCGCGAGTTGCCAGCGTCCCAATACGAGGGACCTATGGGGTTATGGTCCGCGCTCGAAGGCATCCTTACCGCCGAGCAGGCGCGGGACCTGGCCGTCCCCGCTCACCTGCGCGTTATCGCCTGGGCCGAGCGCTGGATTGCCCACCTGGAAAACCGCCTGGCCTACGAACGGGCCATGCTGGGCGAGGCCGGTGGCCTGGTTGCCGACCGGACCAAGCCCGAAAAAGGTGGCGGTTGCCGTTGCTGGGTTTCTCGCGGGCGCGAATGGCTAATTATCAAGAAGGTCAACAAGGTTTCCGTCACCGTAGAAGACAATTGGGGCAACGGGGGCAAAAACTTCGCCCGTACCGTTCCTTTCGACAAACTGTCCGCCGTCATGAGCAAGGCCGACGTTGACGCCAAACGCGCCGCTGGCCTGCTCGTTGAGGCAAAAGACGGGATCGGCTTTTTCGTACGGACCGAGGCGCCGCTGGCGCCGAAACCCAAGAAAGAGGAAAAGCCCGAGGAGGCCGCGTTCGACGCCATGGCCGACAGCCTCAAGGCCGGCGTGAAGGTGGTGAGTGTCCCGCAATTGTTCCCGACCCCGCCCGACCTGGCCGCCCGCGTGGTCGAACTGGCCGAGATCCCGGAAGGCGCCGCCGTCCTCGAACCCAGTGCCGGTACCGGTTCGCTCATCGACGCGATCAACATGGCTTCGGGGACAATTACAGCCGTCGAGATCAATCACACCCTGGCCGAGGCCATTCGGGCACGTTGGAACGCCGTAAAAGTGCATTGTGGGGACTTCCTGGCCTGCAATGGGGAGCTTGGCACATTCGACCGCGTTGTCATGAACCCGCCTTTCGCCAACGGCGCCGACATCAAGCATATCGAGCACGCCCGCGCCAAGCTTAAGCCCGGCGGCCGCCTCGTGGCCATCTGTGCGAACGGCCCCCGGCAGCGCGAAAAGCTCATGCCATCGACATCGGACTGGATCGACCTACCGGCAGGGTCGTTTGCCGACCAGGGAACCAACGTCAACGCGGCTATCGCAGTTTTCGACGCGATACCTGCCTTTCAAGAAGGGTGCCTGTTCTAATGACCGCCATTCACGAACACCGCGTTAGGCACGGGCTGGAAAAGGAGGTTTGCAAACCATGCCACATGCTGCGCGTCTGCGATCATCGTTTTTGGCACTATTCCACCCAATGCGATTGGTGACCTTGTTGACCGACACGAAGGAATGTTCCTCGCCCGGCCCGAGGCAGCGTACTCTAACCCGCTTGCGTGTATCTTCCTTTGGTGGCATAGCGGTTTACCTTTTACCTACAACCCGGTCACCGTGACCGGGTTGGCGCTCAGGTAATAATCACACATTTTGAAGCATGAGCCATTTTCCGAAAAGTCGCCTTGTAAGCGCTCTGCCCTACATTGTGCCATTTCGCTGGGTCTGCGGAGCCCCGCCCATGGCGCACCGGCGCCACCTACTGTTCTCTGGAATGCCGCTTCGTCACGACGCGGTTCGAGACGTCGTAAGGGAGTCAACGCCCGGTTCCGGCCGCCTGTCGGTCGCCCAGTATTGCCAGTTGAGTATCTGCAAGGGACCCTGTTTTGAGGAATGACCACCTGGAGAACCGTCAGCCTGACCCGGCGCATTTGCTCGTTTACCTTCTTTGAGGTTTCGTGATGAAAGTCATTATCTACGCCCGTTTCTCGCCCAGGCCCGATGCGGCCGTCTCCGAGAGCAACGCCGCACAATTCGACCTATGCCGCGCGTATGCCATGCGAATGGGCTGGACGGTCGCGGGCGAACACCAGGACGCCGCGTTTTCGGGCGACGACGAGGACAGGCCCGGCCTATGGGCTGCCCTCGACGCCTTGCCACGAAAGGCCGTTCTTCTCGTCTACAAGCTCGACCGGCTGGCGCGATCGGTGTACCTGTCCCATCTGATCGAAGAGGAACTGAAAAAGAAGGGATGCCGCGTTGTCTCCGTGGTCGGCGAGGGCACTGGAAGTAATTCGCCCGAGGACGAACTAATACGCCGCATTCTCCAGGCCCTGGCGGAGTACCAGAAGAAGGCGCAAGCCGCCCGGACGAGGGCAGCCATGCTCCGGCACCAGGCCTCCGGGCGGCGAATGTCCGCGCAAACCCCATTGGGCTGGAAACCGGACCCAGCGGACCCGGCGAGGATGATTGTGGACAGTGCCGAAAGCAAAACCCTCGAACTGGTAAAAAAACTGAATGCCGATGGTCTCGGACTGAGAGGGATTGCACGTAAACTCAACGTTCTAGGGCTCGCTTGCCGCGGCCGCGCCTGGCATCACCAAGCGGTAAAGCGCATTCTTGCTCGTGCGACCAATCTCTGACATCTTTCCCGCCATGAATAAACGCAACCTCGATGCCTATTCGTCTGTATGAAGTTGGCTGAGATGTTCTGCCCGAGTCGGATCAGTCAGTCCTTTTGGATTTCTTCTTTGGGAGCCTGTCGTGCAATCCGAGCGCTTGGCGAAAGACCGGGTGAATTTCCCAAGAAACGCCTTGGTCAACGTTTGTCCTAGACTCCAACAAAGATGGGTTATCACTATAGGTGATGTGCTCATAAGTACCGTCAGCACTGTCCCTCCGGGCGGACAAAAAACCAATCTGAAACAAGAACGCCGCAATCTCCTTCGGGCCAACCTCCCCGGTGACGCCTGCGATTTTTGGATTAGTCCCCTGAAGCACGCGATTCGTGATGGTCGTGATTAAGTCAGCAGTTTTATAACGTTCGGATTGCTGCGCAAACGCACTTATCAATTCTCCCACCTCGGGACATTGTGACTTAAATTCCGCGACTGTATCATCAATTCGCTTCTTCCCGAAAGCAGGCAATTCGGCCGTAAGGTCGGAAAGCGTGATCCTGTTGGGATTCCCTTGGCGGAGGATTCTCTCCGTTGCTGACTTACATAGCTCGATCAACCAGCGAGGCGCCGACGTGAAAGAGTAGACAGAACAATATGAGGTGGCCTTGTGTTTGGCGGTGGCCCCCAACCCATTGGAGATTCAAAGGCAAGATTAATAAGAGTCTCGTCCCGGTCATACGCATCTGCCCGAAGATTGTAGTCGCTGATTGACTCTTCTTGTCCCCGCGCAAAAAATGGCCTCGAACTCGATTTGCAAGTAGCTTTTTAATATCTCCTTCAGACCACCGAAGGTCAATTATGTACTGCTCGACATGGGAGAGAGCCTCAAGTTCTCGTTTCACCGTCGTCCAAATATTCGGACGGACTCCAGCTCGTATAACGATTTGGGGCACCATATTTACAATTTGTCGGCATGCGATGAAAAAAGCTGCGACCTTCGCCCGGTATCTGGATGTGTTCTGGAAATTCTGATCTACATCATCAATGAAAATCCATACTGGAGTTTTGGACTCCATCCAACGTTTGAGCAGTTGCTCTGGATTTGGCGCCCCGATTTTAGTCGCAACAACTTGTCTTGGTTTCAACCTATCCCAAATGGAGGAGATTATATTTCTGCTTTTGAATGAATTTTTCTCGGCTTCCTCCACGAGAGACATCGCATCGTCCGTCCACGCGATGCACATCCGAGACCCAATCTCGCTCGCGATCTGTCGCAAAATCCGTTCTTTCCACCCTCGCACCCACAAATCGGTATCCGATGACGAACAGTCTGGAGACAAAGTTGCCCCAGTGCCTTGCACAACGAGAAAAGCCTTATTTTCTGCAACTTTGTTTTTTGTTATTCGAATCAATGCTGATTTGCCTTCGCCCTTATAGGCACGAACAATTCTAATTCTCTCCGTTGCATCTGAGAACGATTTGACTTCCGAACGCTGAAGTGCATAGGCGTTGAAGATGTCTTCCTCCTCATCTTCGGCGACATCGTTGCCGAATAGACCGCTATCCGAGAAGTTAATTTTGACCGTTAACACAGCACGTCCCCCCCATCCTTTGCATCACCCGCACCATTCATTCCAAACCTCAGGGTATCCGCATGTACATCGTAACAGGTGTTTATGCCTGCTCGTTCGCGACCAGGAGGTATTTTAGCGGCGGCGCCGCTATTTGGCTTGGCCATTTTCACGCTGCAGAGCGGCATTGTGATATATGCACGCGTGACGTGGCGAAAATTCTGCGCGTGTTCGTCTCATCGCCCGTAGTGTGTCGGACCATCGCATGAAAGATGGAGTACAATGATGGATCGAGGTTCTCCTCAATGTTCTCCGTGTACATGCGCTTTGCCTCGCCGTAGGCTGGTTCATGTGGGCAAGGGGCCACTCGCTGGCCGACGACATGACGACCGCTGCCACCCTGGAATCCCTGACTGACCGTTCTAGGTTCGAGCACCTGGCGACTAGCGTGCTGCGGAAGGCCGAGCCGAGATACTCTGGCGTCGTCCACACGGGCGTCAATGCCCAAGGGGAAACGATCGTCGCTCCCATTGACGGGCTGCATCTCATCCCCCACAGCAGCCCCCCGCACTACATTTTCGTCCAACACACGTCCACGGACCGGGAGCGGTTGCGGGGGAAGTGGCTCTCGAACAAAGATG
Organism: uncultured Planctomycetota bacterium; assembly: GCA_963848825.1. Classification (GTDB taxonomy): domain Bacteria; phylum Planctomycetota; class Planctomycetia; order Gemmatales; family Gemmataceae; genus CAVVSQ01. The sequence goes on from CAWKFA010000015.1 coordinate 420,983, forward strand.
CCGACCTGCCGAAGGCGGCTACGGAAGCGAAGAAGGTGCGACAGCAGCAGCCCCAAGCGGTTTTTACGGTCGTTCTGACCACCAACCAGCGGTTGGACCCGCAGCTGGTCTTAGATGTTCACGAACGAGCCCACGGCGAGCAGATATCGGTGGACATCTGGGAACAGTCCCGCTTCGCCGACTTTCTCGATACGACGGCGGACGGCCACTGGCTCCGGCGTTGCTACCTCGGAATCGAGGCCGAACGACTGTCAGCAGATCTCCTCCTCCAGCTTCGGCGCCGAAGCCTGGAGCTGTACCGGCAAGAAGTTCTCCTACCGGGGCACGGTCCGTTGGTTCACCGCGACCTGATCGAAGCTATCGCCGCGACGGCGCTACGCGGCGGGCCGGGTCTTTGCCTGGTCGTCGGTCGGTCGGGATACGGCAAGAGCGTGGCGACTGTTCAAGCCCTCGACCAATGGCTCTCCGACGGGTCCTTGGGCCTGTGGCTGCCGGCCCGCTTCCTCCGGGATGTAGTGAGTTTTGAGGCAGCAATCGATGCCTGGCTTCGATCACTTCACCCGACAATTCAGCCGGACGCAGGGCGAGTGGCGATTGAACTCGCGGGCAAGGGGGATCGTCTCCTACTCTGCATCGATGACATCAACCGGACGCCGGAGGCCGCGAGGCTCCTCCATCTCGCTGTCAACCTTGCCGCACCACCGAGCGGCGGTCCCGGCCAAGCCAAGCCCGGCGGAGGAATTCCTGCTTTGGCTGGCTCCCTTTGCCAGGTGATCCCGGTCTGGCCGGAGCAGCTGGCATCGATTCCTCCGAAGGTGCTGGAAAAGTCCTGGATTCGCACCGTTGCCGTAGAAGACCTGCTCCTCGACGAGGCTTCGGAGATGATTCGGACGAAACTTCCGCACCTTTCGCCTATCGAGGGCCGCGACTATGCGACGCGGCTCCACAACGATCCCTTCCTCGTAGGGCTATTCACGCTCATGGCTGACGAGCAGATGGACACTCAACAGCTCGTTGCAGTCGCCGACGACGCGATTGGGCAGTTCTTCGACGCTCAGCTTCGAGAGCTTTTTCACTCGGGGCTGTGGACCTCCTGCCCGTCGAATTGCTGAACGGTCTGACTCGCATCGCCCACAATATGATTCTCCGACGGAGCCTTCGGCCCTCGTGGAAGGAGCTGGAGCGTTGGCTGGGTGACGGGTCGAAGGCACTACGGGGGATGCGTTTGCTGGTTCGGCAAGGACAGGTGTGCACGCTGGACGCTGAGGGGCGGCTGGACTTTCGCCACGACCGCCTCCAAGAGCGGTTTCTCGTTCAGGCGATGGGTGAACTGCTTCAGTTGGCGGAGCCGCCCGAGGACATCATTACCGACCCCTATTACTCCGCGATTGTCGGCAAGGCCCTGACCCAAACTGTTTTGACCGCCGAACGACTTGCTCGTTTGCGAAGCTCCGCGCCCTGGGCCGTTTTCGAGGCGATCCGGCTGGCTGCAGAGCCGTCGAACGAGCACCAGGATCGCCTTTTTCAAGAGGCTCGAACCTGGGCCGCGAACGAAAGCCGGTCCGCCACCGATTCGGTGCTTACCGCCATCGGCTGGACCCTGATTGACACGGATTCCAGCGCGTTCTACCGATCATCACCGCGATGGAGCCGACTCCCTTACTGATGGCCGCTGGCCTTCGCAATGGATCGGCCTACCACGGCATGCGGTTTGTCGTGGATCACGTGCGGCACTCTTTCGAACCCGGCGTTGGTGACTCACTCCGCGACCGAATCGTGGCACACGCTGGCCATCGCCATCGGACCGAGCTTGCCCGGCAACTCCGGGACCAGTTGTCTGGCTCCGCTCTGGGGCCACGCGATGCCAACGCCTATCTCGCACTTCTGGGACATTTCGAGTTTGCCGGCTTCGATCAACTGATCCTCGATGTTTGGAGGCGGCACCAAGACGAAGTGCTAGCGTATGCGATCTGGGCGGCGGCTCGCTGCCCTATGCAGGACGTGGACCGGGTGATTGGACCAATGATCAACCGCCTCGCGGCACTCCCCGTCCGCGAAGATTACACGAAGAGCCCATCCGAACGGGAGAGTATGACCCTCTATATCGGATGGGGATTTCGGCGGGGCGTCTCGCCTGAGGCTCTCACTTACCTGTTGGAAGCCGGTAAGCGGGATCAACTCTTTCGACAGGACATATCGTTGATGGTCGAAGGCGTGGATTGTCCCGACGCCGTGGAGTTTCTTGTCCGGCATCTCGCGGAAGGGGGTGGGTCGAACATGTGGTCGCACTTGACCGGCATCGGCGATGGGGAGCCGGCGGTACGACGACGTTCGCCGCAGGCGACAGATCGCCTGTGTAGCCTTTGGCAATCGGCCGTTGAGACCGAGAAGGTTCGCACCCAAGCCTTCTGCCTGTGGCTACAGATGTCCGGTTGCAAAGATTCCACGCTGTTGGCAACCGTCGCGCCGGGCTTTCCCTTCTACCATCATGCGGTGCAACACCGCATCAAGCTTGGCGACTCCTCTGTGGTTCCGGACCTATTGCGGCTTCTGCGGTCAGACGAACTAGGAAGCTGGTGGTGGGTGCTCGCCCACCGGGTCTGGTGCAAAGAACTTGCTTTGCTCGCATCGGAGACACTGGCCAAGCTGCGCGACACTCTGCCGACTGACTTCTCAGGTGGATGGAAGGATCACCACTGGGGACTGACAGAATTGATGGTGAAAATCCCAGCCCGCGACGCCGAAGATCTCCTGCAAACATACTGGGGTCACCTGAAATACATACCGAGAATGGTCCACGCAGCGTTTCGTATCGGGACGCCTAAATGCGTCGCCTTGGCAAGGGAAGCCCTTGAGATGTGCCCGGCCAACGCAGACATCTTCCGCTTATTCGGTGCGATCTGGACCCAGCGGAATGCGTCCACTCCGATCTCGCTCCGTCACCTCGAAAACCTGGAGCCCCATTTCAATCGGATGAGCGGCGACGAGCTCGCCAGCTTGGCTCGCGATACCGAAAGGACGGTTGGTTACGAGCCTTCAGTTGCCAACTGGATTCGGGTGCATATAGTCCCTCGGATGTCACCCACAGATCGGCAGCACGTTCGCGTTGCCGACGAAACATTCCTGGCCGATCTAGACCATAATCTCCGGGAAACCTGCTTTGAACCTCACTTTAGATTCGCTTTCGAGGAAGAGCACGGCCAGACATATGTCAGTCGAGAACGGCATCTCCCCATCCTAGACGAGTGGCTGTCGAAGAATCGAACTCTGAGGGGTCTGGAAATCGCGGCGGAATGTTTGAAGCATCTCGGAGCCCGTCCTGACCTGGATCTTCTTCGCCGCTACGCGATCGAGGGGGATACTGGCGAGATCAAGCGTATTATAGCCGATACCAAGTTCTCGATCTGGAAGCGGACGTTGGGTTAGCCGCGCTGAAACATCAAATCGTTCTTGGTGAACTCGTTTTAATCGAGCAATATGGTGGCGATCGTGAGATTCTTAATACAGAAGTCCGGTTGCCCGGTTGTTCCGCGCGAACGCGACATTCGCGGATCATCAGGAATTCGGGACGCGTACCAATTTAGTACGCCACACTTGGTGCATTGGCTGCCGACCCCTGTGTTCAAAGGTTTCCTCCGGTGGATCACACATCCGCTGGTCCGGCTGGCAACGCGCGATCAAAACCATTCCCCCCGGCCAACATAACCGCCTCGTATCGCCTGCTCAATTGCCCCCAAGCGTTTGTCTGCTGTTACCAGGGCATGCGACAGTGCACCAAGAAGTGCATATTCCAGGTCATGCAAATCATTGGTTGCTTTCTTCGGCTCGACTACATCGAGCCCGCCGGCACCCAGCCAGTACAGGACTATTGCCGCCATTCCGCTGAAGAAGCCTCCGTATACACTCGGCTGAGTTGCCAGACAGTGCGACACCTTGACGGTGGCGCCCGCGTTTCTAAGCCCTTGAAAAACAAATCGCACAGCGTCAGCCGATGCCATCCAGGACGCCACAGCAGCGGACGTATTCTTCCGTAGGCTCCTGATTGTCTCCTCTGACAGACCGGGCTTGAGCAGATCGCAAACCTTGACCAGAATCTCTTTGTGAACTTCATGTTGCGACCAATGCTTCAGCGAGGCTGGCATCATTTTTGCGACTCGGTCCGCGACAAAGTTCCGGAGGGTCAAATCGCTGGCACCTATTCCGCGCAGGAGGTCGCGCAGTGGGGGAGTTGCCATATCATCCACGATATTCCTGACCGGTGTTCCAGTCGCCAATTCTTCCTTCCACAACTCGGGCAGTTTTCTACCGGCAACAACCAATTCCGGACAGGAAGCAAGACGCTGGAGCGAGCATTGCCAAGTCCGCAATGTATCCTCTGGCTCCTCAATCGACTTGGAGAACTCGAACCCCGCCACGTCTGGGACCAAGATCTCCAAGCCGTTTTTACGACATTGCTCAATGGCAAATGCCACCAAGTTGGCATTTCGCAATCGGTTTTGATCAATAACAATGAAGGGCAATTGCGAAGTGGTTGCCATGTTGATTCCTTCCCAGGTTGACAGCCCTCAAGATAGCAATGACACGGCCAACACGCCACGGTACGCCGCAGGCGTGGCGTCTGCCCTGTACCGAAACGTCTGCGCGGCGTTGCACTCTCTCGTGGCAGCGGATGCCAGGGGCCTGGGAAGGTGATTTGAAAAAGTCCGTGTTTTTGCAGGCCGTCCACAAGCGGACATCACACCAAAAACGTGTTCAGTTGGAAAAAGCCTGACACCTCAACTAACACCCGTTTGACACCCGCTAACAGGGTTTTCTGGGGGCAACTGGTGTCAGAAGAAATGAACAAACCCTGGTTTTCCCAGGGTTTTTCGCATCTTTTAGTTTTATGAAGCCGCTGCTCTAACCACTGAGCTACGCCGCCTTACGATGCAATTCTAGGATCGGCGTTTGCCATCAGCAAGATGAAGGCGCCGGGTCCGGTCGTTTATTCCGTGGACCCCTCCGATGAGCATCACGAGCACGCCGCCGCCCACGGACGGCGCAGAGGACGGCCCGAGATTGAATTACCCACCCTTATTTTCCTGGCCTGGTGGGAGTGTGCTACACTTTTCATGTCGAAGGTTTGAGAAAACCAGTCCTCAACCGTCTGACACCCTTCCACGCCAAGTGAGGTAGTGCCTTGCGTGTCGCACTGTTGACAGAATTTCGTGCGAGTAAAAAAGAACCGGTTGCGGTTCTACTGGAACGGCTACACGCGGCGTTTGTCACCTCCGGCCTGGGCGAACCTTCCCTGGTGTTTTCATTCTTGGATGCGCCCGTGCCGGGTTTCGTTTCGAGCGTGGACCGGGTGCTAAAGCGGCACCCTGAGCTTGGGCGGTTCGAGTCAACGGTTCCCTTTGGTCCCGGCGGACCTCTCGTCCGGCAACTTGGCAACGGTCCTGGCTCCGTGGGCCAGGGCGAATCTGTTGCGTTCTCGGTTCTGCTGGCGGTAGCATGCGGCGTTCCCAGATCATTTCCGTTCCACCAGTTGTCTGTCCAGTTTCAAACGCCGGCATTCGGAAGTGTCTCACCACTGTCACCAGCCCTCGCGGGGGACATGGCGCCGGGGATCATCGTGAAAGACTCCTGGTGGGTCAATGGCCGCCAGCGGTCTCTTTTTGCCTTCACCTTCGTGGACGCGGATTCCACAAGCAAGAACTTGCCGGCTCCGTCGAGCCCGGTTGGTGCGGTACTTGCCGTCTGCGGCAAGGCAAAGAAGACCGTGCAGGTGCCGCTTGGGGAAGCTGTAGCGGCGTCCACGCCGCAACCTGAAATGCCAGATCCGAAGGTGAGGGAAGCGGTGAGCGCCATCGTTCGCGACTATCGGGAGGCTCTGCTCGACGCCATGGATCGGGCGGCGCTCCCTCATGATCTGCCACCGACTGCTGAAGCGCTCACCACAACGGGCCTGGGTCAGGCGACGGGGCCGAAAAAGCCTGTCCTGATGAAGGCCTTCAAACCGCTGGGCTTTAGTTGCTCTGGTGGGTCCGGAACTTTCACACTGCGCCGCCGGACAGCCGGCAACCTTACGGTGGAAGTTACCCTTGACGTCGGCACCTGGAGCCGAAGCATTACCGCCGGCTTCAAGGTGCTTGGGTTGGGATTCAAGGCAAGCCTGCCGCTGCCGGTATCCAGGCGCGCAGCCGGACAATACCCCATCGGCGATGCGGCACGTTGGCAGCAGATCGTGGCGAACCTCGCAGCACTCGTCGCCGAGTATGAGCGCAGCTTTGTACCGGTAATCGAGGCGGTGGCGGGCCCCACACCGGACTGGTACCGGCCGGAAAGCTAATGGAGACGTCCTTCTCGTTTTCTTCATGGATCAGATTGTCCAAGGCCTCCGCGTGTTTACCTCGTGATGTTTTAGCGCCATCGGTTCCGTCCAGGTCCAAGAGCACGCAAACGCTTTTGTCGGGGCACCACATTGGCGTTGCTGCTGTCTAATTCTAAAATGGCACTCGGCTTCCAAGGAGTGCGAAGTACCCTACGGCCGCTCGCTACAAATGGAGAAATGACATGGCAAAGCAAGTAAAGAACAAGATTTGCCTTTGGTACGACCGTGACGCGGAGGGCGCGGCGCACTTTTACGCCAAGACGTTTCCCGATTCCTCTGTTAGTGCGTCGCATCACGCCCCGGGAGACTCTCCGTCCGGGAAGAAAGGGGATGTATTGCTCGTCGAGTTCACTGTCATGGGCATTCCCTGCGTCGGCCTCAATGGTGGACCGCACTTCAAGCACAGCGAAGCATTTTCGTTTCAGGTTTTAACAGCAGATCAGGCCGAAACCGATCGCTACTGGAACGCCATCGTCGGCAACGGTGGAGAAGAGAGCAGCTGTGGCTGGTGCAGGGACAAGTGGGGCGTGTCCTGGCAGATCACGCCGCTGGCCTTGTTGAAAGCGGTAACTAATCCCGACTCAGCTGTTGCCAAGCGCGCCTTCGATGCCATGATGCCGATGAAAAAGATCGACATCGCCACAATCGAAGCGGCGGTTCGCGGTTAGGCTGGATCGTCGGGCACACCCACCGATTAGTCAGCACAACCAACACGCCTCAGCTTCTGTGCCCGGGGCGGGTGGCCGCCGACTGGTCGAACAACTCGAGCCAGTGATTGACGAAGAACTTCTTCTCGCTCGGCAGCAGCCGTTCGGAGCGTCCCACGATCGGTCGCAGCGTGGTCATCATTTGCAGGCTGACCAGCGTCACGATCATCATCCACAGCAGCAGGTAGCCCCGATCGACCACGCCCAAAAACCGCGCCCCGATGAGCACCAGCCGCAGACCAAAATAGAACCCGACGCCCCACAGCACCAGATGCAGACAACTGATGAAGGCGATCGAATCGGTTGACTGCGAAAAGACCCACGCGATCGGGCGCGAAGCTGACCAGCAGTGTCGCATTGAGTGCGATCGTGGCCAGCAACAGGCCCGCGAGGGGGCCCAGCTTGAGCTGTGTCGTGCGCCCCGCCCAGACAGGCGAGCACGTACAGGCTCGGCAGGCAGATCGCCGCCGTCAACAGCGCGCCGCCGGCGATCTTGAGCGGGGCCGCCCATAGCTGTGTCCCGCCGGAAAAGCCGCCGACCACGACGCCATACGCCACCAGGCAAAGCAAGGCGATCACGGCCAGCACCGCCGCCACACGCCATCCCGCCGGGCGACTGCGTGCAGTTGATAAACGATCTGTCCCGGCTGGCGCAGCAATGCCGACAGAACACCGTTCCAGCCGCACCCGGCCGGCAGCGGCGCGAACGTATAGCGGCTTGCTTCGGCTCGTGGACCGGCTTGGCCGTAGGCAGCGGACGGCGGAGGCGGCGTCTGCTCGGTGTCTGACGCATGGTCATGTTCGTTCATATCAACTCCTGGTTTTCGAAGGGACGGTGGTCACACGTTCAAAAGCCGCAGCACGGCACTGGCGAGCGCTTCGAAGAAGTTGCCGCGCCACGGCTCGGACGCAAGAATTCGACGGGCAAGTCGAGCGGGGCCGATGTAGGGACGCAAGACCCAGGCGATCTGGCTGCCGAGCAGCAGGTTTCCCGCCAACCAGGCAAAGAGCGTCTGCACTGCCGACCGTGCGGCCGCGACTGGCATGTTCAATCAGCCCGAGCAGGCGCACGTTGGCCACGACGCCGGCAAAAGCAATCGCGGCCACGAGCGAGACGAGCATCACGTCGCCGCCATGCCCGCCGCTGGAAAGCGGGGGCGTGTTGACCAGCAGGAACAGGACCAACGGGCTGAGCGAAGCCAGAATGATGGCCGCGACCGCAAAGCTCATGACGATGGCCAGCGACGTCTGCCGGAACGACAGCCCGGTCCCCAACAACTGGGCCAACATGCCATTGAGGGCCGCGTTGCCGGCGGCCGTCAGCAGGATCACCAGCGGCATTTTCACCGCCACATAGACGGCCTGAAGCGGCGAGCGCCACAGACCGACGGTGGCGCCGTACAGACCGCAGCCCAGGACGATCACGCCGATGCAGCTCAGCCAGCCCGCGCTGCGCCGCAGTCATCGATCCAATCGACGACCGTCTGGGGTTCTCCGCGGAGCAGGGCACGGAAGCGGTGCTGCAAGGAAGTGGCCGTTGTCATGATTGCCCCGGCTGAGTGAACCATGGATTTACTTGGTATCGCAAAGTAATTGAGCAAAAAAGGTACGAGCACGTGGGTACGACCAGCGCCAGTCGGTCGCCCGGCCAGCAAATCCATGAAGGTGAACCCCGTCGGCTTCGTTGTGCAAATTACTTTACGATGCAAAGTATAAAGCGCTTCAAGCGTGTCGTCAAGAGGAAGACTTGGCTACGTCCGCGATGTGTGCGACTGGGTAACCTTCAATCTATTATTTTGGCGCGGGCACTATTCGGACTGGAATGTCCGGGTACATGCGTGCCATCAACTTTTGCACCGCTTCAGCCAGGGCTATGCTGCTGCCACGGTCGAGGTTGATGATCTGGACGTTGCGCACTGCGTCGCTTTTGTCGGCTTCCTGGATGTTGGCGATTATTCTTTGCAGGTTGCCGAGCGTGTCTTGCACCAGCAGCTGATTCATGCTGGCCAATACCACCACGTTGCCGAATGGTCCCATTTGCTTTTTCACTTCCGTGGCCAGGTCGGCCGCTACCAGGGTCTTGAGCTTCAAGATCGTGGAAACAACTTCCGACTGGCCATGTTCGCCGAATTCCTGCGTAGAGATTCGCGGCACGTTGATTGGATTGATGTCGCTCGCGGGAACCAGGGTGAACGAAGTGCGGCGGTTGATCAGCACGTACCGGAGCGGCAACAGCCCGTCGTTGACGATATCGATGATCTCGGGAATGCTGAACTTTTGCCCCTGTCTGGCGATGAAGTTCAAGGACCCGGGCGGCAGGTCCCTGGAAATAAAAGGTTTGCCTGTCTTGTCGGTGAGCCACTCAAAAACATTCGCCCAGCTTTTGCCGCGCATCTCAAAGGAATAGACACGGCTATCCTTTTCCATCACCGCACTGGGCTGGCCCGACCTGGGCCGTGCCAACAGCTAACAACCCGACAAGGATGAAGGTCCTCATGATGCTCTCCCCGGTAGCTGAAACAAAGGTAGCAGGTTTCAATTTACCGAAGGAAGATGAGGATTCCCTGAGAATAGGGAAAGAATGGGGCGCTGAGCATTCTTGCTAGCCACAGAATTCTCGCTCACGTGCCGGCCATGGCACTCAGGCCGCATTTTTGCCGCGGGTCAGCCTGTCCATGACGTGCAATACGCACTCGATGACCTCATTCACGTCGGTCTCCGCCATGCGTGGATAGATTGGCAGCGATAAGATGCGTTCGTAGGCCGCCTCCGCTACCGGGCACATGCCGGCGGTGGTGCCGAGGCGCTGTTTGTAGAAGGGATGCAGATGGACCGGCAGGTAATGCACGTTGACGCCGATGCCCTCGCCACGCAGTGCCTTGAAGACCTGGCCACGATCCGTGCCCGGCGCTCGACCTGAATGACATAGAGGTGGTAGGCGTGGCCCGCCTCCGGCCGAACGGCCAGCGGCTTGACGGAAGGTGACCCCGCGAAGGCGGCATCATAGCGGCGCGGCAATGGCGCGGCGCCGGGCGACCCAGGCGGGCAAGCGATTTAGTTGACTCATGCCAAGAGCACATTGCAGGTCGGACAGGCGATAGTTGTAGCCCAGGTCGGTCATTTCGTAATACCAGGACCCTGCCTGCTCGCGCTGGCGATGATCGGAATTGATGCCATGATTGCGGAAGCGGCGCAGACGCTGGGCCAGCGCTGGGTCGTTGGTGGTGATGGCGCCCCCTCGGCGGTCGTGATGGGCTTCACCGGATGAAAGCTGAAAACATGAAGGTGCCCGGCGGAGCCGACCGTCTTGCCTCGATAAGAACCACCGAGCGAGTGGCACGCGTCGGTAACGAGCGGGATGCCATGGCGGTTGGCGATTTCATCGAGGGCATCGTACGAACACGGCTGGCCGGCGTAATCGACCGCGACAATGGCGCGGGTGCGCGCGGTGATTTTGGCCGCGACCTTTTGGGGATCAAGGAGCAACGTGTCCGGTTCGACATCGACAATGACCGGAGTGCCGCCCTGGTAGACAACGCAATTGGCGCTGGCGACGAAGGTAAGGGCTGGCACGATCACTTCGTCTCCCGGACCAATGCCAAGCGCAGCCATGGCCGCGTGCAGCGCTGCCGTACCACTACTGACTGCCACCGCCTCTCTGGCGCCCACCGTGGCCGCCAGACGCTCTTCAAACTCGGCCACCGTGGGTCCCGTGGTCAGCCAGTCGCCGCGAAGCGTGGCCACCACCGCGGCAATGTCTTCCTCATTAACCCACTGGCGGCCGTAGGGAATCATGGAAATCCCATTTAAAGATGTTGGTTTTTTTGAGTTTTGAATTGGCGACAAAACACCATGCTCACGCCGCCAGGCCGTCTTCCGCTGTAGCGACCTCGCCGTCGACCATACCGATCATGGTGCGCAGATTCGGTTCGCGTGAGCCAATGCGTGTTGTTGTCGCTGCTGTAGGAGAAGCCATCCGGACACGGCGTGCCGCCCTTGCGCGCCTGATAGCGCCGAGATCGACCCCCAGCTGGAGCGGCAGCAAAGCGAAGTGATCGTCGAACTCCAGGCAATTGCGGGCCTCGTCGGCCGGAATCATCACTTCGTGCAGCTTCTCGCCCGGGCGAATGCCAACTTCGACCTGCTTGCACTCGGGCGCGATGGCCTTGGCCAAATCAACCAGCCGCATGCTGGGGATCTTGGGCACAAAGATTTCGCCCCCCTCCATGCGTTTGAGGCTTTCGAGCACGAAATCGACGCCTTGTTGCAAATTGATCCAGAAACGGGTCATGCGCAGGTCCGTAATGGGCAGCTTGCCGGTCTTGCGCATGCGCAGGAAAAAGGGCACCACGCTGCCGCGACTGCCGACGACATTGCCATAACGCACCACGCTGAAGCGGGTTTTGCGTTCGCTGCCCACGTAGCTGTTGCCGGCGACGAAAAGTTTGTCCGAGCAGAGCTTGGTGGCGCCGTAAAGGTTGATGGGATTGGCGGCCTTGTCGGTGCTGAGCGCGACAACCGATTGCACATTGCGATCGATGGCGGCGTCGATGACATTGGCGGCGCCGAGCACGTTCGTGCGGATGGTCTCGAGCGGATTATATTCCGCCGTGGGCACCTGCTTGAGGGCGGCGGCATGAATGACGAAATCGACGCCATCCAGGGCGCGATATAAACGGTCGCGGTCGCGCACGTCGCCGATGAAGTAGCGCATGCACGGGTATTTCTCCTCGCTGAACGTCTGGCGCATCTCGTGTTGTTTAAGTTCGTCGCGGCTAAAAATGATCAGTTTTCTGGGCGGCTGGCGTGTCAGCAACACTTCCGTGAGCTTCTTGCCGAATGAACCCGTGCCGCCTGTAATGAGGACGACCTTGTCCTTCCATTTCATGGGAACTCCTGTGTTTTTTCCCAACCGAATCCTGCCAATATCAGGGAATAATCAACTTTCGACGGTAAGCGAGCGCCAGTGTCGCCATGCTTTCGGGTCCGGGGTGGGGTCATCGTGGCGCTGGACGACGTCCCGGTTGATCGTCTCCCACTCCGGGTTGGTCCGCAGCAGGGTTAGAACATCGCGCCAGCCGAAAACCCCCAGACGCGCATACAGCTCGGCATAGACGCGACGCACCAGCTCCATGTCTTCCGGCGTGTCAACGGTCCAGCGCTTCGTCGAGTAATCTCGTGAACCCCGCACCGATAAGGCGCTAAATCTCGCAGGATTGCCCAAAACGTGCAAGTCCAAGTGCTCGCGTTCCGCCCCGGCCGCGGCGTCGCGATGGATGGCTTCAATGACCCTTGCCGAGTATATGTCCACATCCAGGCCGCGCGGCCAGGTGCGTTCCAGCACATTGGCCGCATAATCGGGCTGGGCTTCACGAAATGCCTCGACAACCTGATCTACGACCTGCGGGTCAATGAACGGACAATCCGCGGTCACCCGGGCCACGGCATCCGCCCCCAGGGCGCTGACCGTCTCATAATAACGCTCGACGACATCGTTTTCGCTGCCTTGATGGACATAAACGCCCAGACTGCGCGCCCAGTCGACAATCGGCCCGTCTTGCGGCTCGCGGCTGGTGGCCACCGCAAGTTCACAGTTGCTTCTGCAGGTTTGCAGGCGTTCCAGAAGATGAACCAACATTGGCTTGCCGACCAGCGGACGGAGTACCTTGCCCGGCAATCGTCCCGACCCCATGCGCGCCTGCACCACTATGACGATCTTCATGCGGCGTCCATTTCTCGTCCGATCCGAGTATTTTCCGCCCTCTCGCCTGCGCCTCATTTACGCTGCTTGCTTTCCGGAGCAGGTTTTCTCGATCGCCTGCGTGAAGGCCAGAACGTTGTCTTCAGGAGTGGTCTGGGCATCTTCGGCCAGTTCAGGGATCGTGTAACCCCGAAAGCTTACCTGTTCGAGCGCCTTGATGAAAAGGCGGATTTTGCGCCATCGGGACGGAAACCCGCCTCGATCTCACGGAGGGCAGCCCGGCAGGCCTGTTCGCTGGGGACGTAAAAGGTCCCTTCGCACCCTTTGTACCAGGCATGGCCGAAGAGCAGTACAGGTTTGCCGCGGATTAAACCTTCCCAGCCCGTGGTGCCGGTCACCGTGGCGACCGCACGGGCGTTGTCAATGAGCGTGAAAGGACAGCTATCCATGGGTAGCAGGCGCACGTTCTCGAGGGCCGCCAAATCGTCATAGAACTGGCTGTGACGCGTCAGTTCTCCCGATCCCTTGCGCAGGAAGGTGACAGGGTGCTCCTTGACGCAAACTTGCCAGCCTGCCGGTGCGCACTTGGAGAGCAGGTCGGCTATCAGAAATTGATACGCGAAAACGTCCCCTTCCGGGCAGGTGTTCTTTTCGGGTTGATAATGCAGGGCCAGATAAATGTACGGTTGCCGATGGTCAATCGGCCTGGCCAGCGCGGCGTATTGTTCCTGAAGGCGAATTTTCTTCTTGGCGGCCATCAAGCGATAGATCCAGTATTCCATGCCGGTATAGGCGGCCTTTTCGGGTGGTTCGCCGGCCTGGGCCAGGTAGCTGGTCGGCGCGGGGCCCGACAGGCGAATTCCTATCGGAAGGTTGGCCAGCATGGTCTTGTAGATTTCCTTGGTGCAATAAAGCGCGTCGTCCATGATGCCTGGATCAATGCGGGTCACGCCATCTTTTTTAAGTTCGTCCACGAGCTGACAGGCAAACCAGCGTGCCTGGAGAACGGTATTGCGAAATTCACGCAGAGGCGCCTTGCAGGTCTCGTAAAGACTCGCCAACCACTTCCAAACGGGTAGCCGCGCTTTTTTCTGCTGTTGAAGGCGCGGCAAATGTTCATCCATCACGCCCTGGAGGTAGCCAGGTTTCCCCTGGGTATAACTGCCCTGGACCTTTTTCAAATAGCTTTCCGACAACGGCGCCAGGGACGTGTCCTTTGGCGACGAGGCGAGCAAGCGACGGTATTCATTGACAACGACGGTGGAGCAATCCTCGAAGGCAGGGGCCGGGTAAATCAGGCCATCCACCGACGATTCCGCGAAAAGCACCGTCTGGATTTGGCGGCGTTTGCAGAGGGTATAGAGAACGAAATCGTAAATGAGGTGCGGCGAGTTCGGGAACAGGACGATCTCGGGCTGATAACGGTCAAGCACGGCTTGCCAGTAGCGGATATGCCGATGGAACAGGCGCACGCGGTCGGTATAGGTCATCGACTCGTCGGGGTCCATGCGTTCCATCATGCGTAACGCGGTCCGTTCGCACCCGGCCAGGTCCTTGAGCAGCGGCGCATCCAGGGCGGGAAGTTCAAGCCTGGCCTGTTCCCGGGGGGGAATGCTTTTGACCGCGTCGAAGTTCGAATGAAAGCAGATGCCGGGAAAGGTGCGGCGGACCTCGGCTTCAAAGGGAAAATGCCCGGTCCAGTAAACCGGCTGCCAGCCCTGGCGCTGTTGCAGCTTGGCCGCGACCTCGAGCCAAAAAGGCATCGAACACTCGATGAAGAAGGCTTTTTTGGACATGGGGCCTTTTCTGATTCTGGGTCGTTTGGGTAAACTTAGTCCACGCGCCAAAATTTCGGCTCGCTACGATTAACCCATCCAAAAAGCGGGGTCAAGTGCGTTTGAACCCGGGACAGGTGCCAGGTGGCTCATTATCTTTTTCGCTGTGATGCTTCCCCCGCCATCGGCGTCGGGCATTTCATGCGCTCGAGCGTTCTGGCGGGCGCCTTGCGCGAGACCGGGCACCAGATTCACTTCGCCATGCGTGAAACCACGCCTCTGGTCGAGGAAACCCTGGTCCGAGCAGGCTTTTCTTGCCACCGCCTTGTTCCAGCCGTCAGAGGCCCGGCCGGCTTGATGGACGAGCTGCCGGGCCTTTGTTCACTGATCGAAGCGTGCGCAAATCACGTGCGTCGCCGTCGATCATTATGAAGCCAATTCCGGTTATTTTTCGCGTCTGCGCCTTACGGGAGTATTTTTGGGGGCAGTGGATGATCTGGGTAAACGCGATCTGCGCGACGTCCATTGGCTACTCAATCAAAACCTCGGTGCCGACCACCTGAGCTACCAGGTAAGCCCGAGCTGCCTAAGTTTCCTGGGACCGGAGTACTGTTTATTACGCCCGCAATTCGCCGAGGCACGCGCCCGGCTGGAACGTACTTTCACGAGCGCCGACCGGAAGGTGCTGCTGACACTTGGAGGTGGCGATGCCTTGCCGAACTACGTGGAGATACTCAAAGGCTTGAATGAGGTGCCACGTTCCCTGCAGATACGCCTGATTTGGCCCGGTGCGCTGGAGGCTGGCGCGGCGGCGGCACTGGCAAATCTGTCTCGACATAACGTTGAGATTTTGCATAATGTGGCCACGATGGCGGAGCAAATGACCTGGGCGGATTTGTCCATAAACGGCGGCGGCTCCACCTGCTGGGAGCTTTGCAGTTTGGGAGTGCCCATGCTGGTCCTGGCGCTGTCTCACGATCAAGAAATGGTGGCGACAGCACTCGCGGGCGCCGGCGCCTGCCGCCGTGTCCAGGGTGAGCAAACGCCAGTTGGCGAAGCCGCGCGAAACCTGCTCGAGCATCCGCGGGAGCGCGAAGCCCTGTCCGTCAACGGCGCACGAGCGCTTGTCGACGGCCTTGGAGCGAAGCGTGTGGCACGTGCGCTGGAAGCCGCGGTGAGTACGAGGCGGAAGGATCCATGAAACACCTCCACGTGGGAACGCGGGTCATTGGCGCCGACGCTCCCTGTTACCTCGTGGCCGAGATCGGCATCAATCATAACGGCGACATGGCCCTGGCCAGGGAAACCATCGACGCCGCGCATCGTGCCGGGGCCGATTCCGTCAAATTCCAGAATTATCAAACCGAAGACTTCCTTTCCGACCGGACGCTTGTCTACGAATACCACTCGCAGGGCCAGCGCATCGTCGAGCCGCAATTTGATATGTTCAAGCGCTGCGAACTGGGCCCCACGGACCTTCGTGAGTTGCACGCCTATTGCGCGCAGCGCGGCATCGCCTGTCACAGCACGCCGACCAGTGAGCGCGGCATCCAGGACCTGCTCGATTGTGGGAGTGCCCTACTCAAAAACGGCTCGGACTATCTGACACACTTGCCGCTGATCAAGGCCATGGGCGAATCCGGTCTGCCGACTGTGTTATCGACGGGCATGGCCACGCTGGCTGAAATTGACGATGCCGTCCGCGCCTTTCGATCGACCGGCAATGAGCAGCTAGTTCTCCTTCACTGCACTTCCTCGTATCCAGCGCCGGCCGTGGACGTTCATTTGCGCAAAATGCCCGCGCTCGCGGCGGCCTTCGGTTGCCTGGTTGGCTTCAGCGATCACACCGCGGGTGTAACCGCGTCGCTGGGAGCGGTGGCGCTGGGTGCTTGCTGGATCGAAAAGCACTTCACTCTGGATAAAAACCTGCCCGGTCCGGACCATGCTTTCTCGGCCGATCCACAAGAATTCACGGAACTGGTGCAGGCGGTCCGGTCCCTTGAGGCCGCGCTTGGCCAGAGCCATATCGGGCCTGCCGAGAGTGAAAGCCGTGGTCGTCGCGACTTCCGTCTTTCCTGCGTGGCCCGGACGCCATTGCGCAGCGGTCAACGGATCGGTTGGGATGATGTGGCCTTTCGCCGGCCCGGCAGCGGCTTGCCGCCGGCCCAGGCACATTGGCTAGTCGGGCGGACAGTGCGCCGCGACATCAAGACCGGCGAGATCATAACTCTGGAGGCTTGCGCCTGACGTGCCTGAAACTTTTTGGCTCGCGGAATATGAGAAGAAGGCGGCCCTGCCCGACGCCATAGCCCAGTCGGGAAGGGGCAATTCCTTCCAGGCGGTCGAGTTCCTCTACGTCACCAGGCAGGTGATCGAGCTTTTGGATCTACGTCCGGACATGCATGTTTTGGACGTGGGCTGTGCCAACGGTCTCTTTGATATTCTCCTCAGCGGCGGCTGCCGTTCTCTGTTGGCCCTTGAGCCCGTGGCCGCCCTGGCGGAACATGCCCGCAAAAACCTGGCGGGCTGCCCCAATGTCCGGGTCGAGGTTGGCCATGGTGGCAAGATTCCCGCTGCCGCGGGTCACTTCGAGCGCAGTGCTAATGTTCGGCGTACTGCAACTGGTACCGCCAGCGGAGCTAGATGGCGTTTTCCGGGAGTTGAAACGCGTGACCAAACCAGGTGGGCAGCTCCTCTTCGGCTCCATACCCGACGCCCAGAAGAAACGGGCCTTTCTTGATCCCTACCTGGCGGGTGTCCGGCAAGCAACGCACCTGACGGACGACCAAAAACAACAGATCATCACCAGAAATCAAAACGCTTACTGGTATGACTACGAAGACCTGGCCCAAAAATGGCAAGCGCTGGGAGGACAACCCAGCCAATGCGCACTGTCGGCATTCGATCCGGATGTAGACCAGCGCTTTCATATGCAGGTCATCATCCCGGGGTAACGCTATGGATATCCGCTTGCGCCAGGCGGTCCAGGCCGACCGGTCGACATTATACACCTGGCGCAACGATCCCTGGATCATTCAACACGGCGCCAGGCAAACCGCTGTCACCTGGGACGAGCACACGCGCTGGTTTGAGAAAGTGCTGACGGAACCGGGACACCTTCTCTTCCTCATCGAGACGATGGCCGGGGAAGGCATTGGTTGCGTACGGTTCGAACGCCACGGCCAGGCCAGGGCGGAGATCCACATCTACCTTCTGCAAGCCTATATCGGCAAAGGCCTCGGTCCGTTAGCTATTGCCCGGGCCTGCGCCGCGGCTTTCGAACACTGGCCCACAGTGGAGGCGATTGGCGCGCAGGTGCGCGGCGGCAACCGGCGATCCTGTCTGCGCGTTCGAGCGAGCCGGCTTTGTGATGGCGGCCGGCGCCACCGTTGACCAGCCGCTCGTTGAATTATTGCAGGCCCGACCTTATGCCCTTTCAGGTGTGGGAGGGCCCACATGAAGTTGACGCCGGTGCCGCACAATCGTTTGACGTTTGGCAAGCGTGAGCTAGCCGCAGTCCGCCGAGTGGTCCAAAGCGGCACCTGGGCGGGGCGCCAGGCGGTCGAGCGCCTTGAACCTGCGCTGGCAAGGAAGGGCGGCGTCGACCATGGCGTGGCGGTTGGTTCCGGCCTGGCGGCGCTACGGTTGACGCTCCTGGGGTTGGGCGTTGGGGCCGGGGCGGACGTTATCGTGCCCGCTTATTCGTGCGTGGCGTTGGCCAACGCGGTACTGGCGGTAGGCGCCACGCCGCGGATCTGCGATGTACAGCCCGACAACTGGAACATTGATCCGGTGGCCGCGCAAGCGGCTGACGAGCCGGACTCGAGCTATCATCGCCGTGAACACGTTCGGCGCGGCCGCACCTGTGGATGAGTTAGCGAAACTCGGGCCGCCGGTAATCGAGGATTGCGCGCATGGCTTTGGCGCCTCGGATGGCAAGTTCCCACTTGGATCGCGCGGCCGTGCCGCGATCTTGTCGTTCTATGCCACGAAGCTAATCGGCGCCGGTGAAGGCGGGGCGGTTTTGACCAGGGACCCAGCGCTGGCCGGGTTTGTCCGGGACTGGCGTGATTACGGCGACAAGGCCGCCGACAAAACGCGCCTCAACGACAAGATGACGGACCTGGAGGCCGCCCTGGCATGGTGCCAACTGCAACGCCTGGACACGTTGATTGACTTGCGCCGCCGAAAAGCAGAGCGCTACCATGAAATCCTTGGCAAGCTGGCCCGGCAGACGGCCGCCTTTCGTCTGCCGCCGCGGGACGGGCAAGCTGTCTGGTATCGTTATGTCGTCGCCCTGCGGCGTGGTAGTTTACCCGACATTGTGGCGGCCATGCGGGCCTCGGGAGTTCATGTCGATCTGCCGGTACGCGCGCTGGTGCGACGATGGCCGTGCCTGGGCTCAGTGCCCACGGTCCGCGCATGCTTACGATCACCTGTTGTCCCTGCCGCTCTATCCGACGCTCACGAAACGAGAGCAAGATCGGGTCTGCCGCGTTTTTACGGAAGTCATCCAGGAGTTGGCGAGAAATGGCAAACACAGTTAGCGACGTGCAGCCGATCGTGCGCTTTTACGAAGGATTGATCGAGCGCTACGGTCCAACCTACCGCGCCTGCGATTATGGGTCCGCAGGCTCGCAGTCCGCCAAGTTCAAAACTCTGGCCGACGTCTGCGACCTGACGGGCCAGCGCCTTTTGGACGTGGGCTGTGGTTTTGCCGACTACGCGGATTACCTTGCCAGTCGATATGCGAACGTCGGCTATTGCGGCGTTGATATCACTCCACGCATGATTGAGGAAGCCCGGCGCCTGCGCCCGCACCTGGCACTGCGCGTGGCCAATATCCTGGAGGAGCATCCTGGCCGTGCCGATGTCGTCTCGGCCAATGGCATCTTTTATTTGTTCGGGCCTGGCAGCGCCAGCCGGCGGCGGATGGAAGGATTGATTGCGCGTATGTTCGAGTTGGCGGATCGCGCCGTCGCTTTCAACTCGCTTAGCACCTGGGCGGCAAATCAGGAGCCCAATGAGTTTTATGCGGACCCCCTGGAGACAGTGCAGTTCTGTCGAACCCTGACTCCCTGGGTCGCCTTACGGCACGATTACCTCCCCCACGACTTCACCGTTTATCTGTACAAGGGCCAGCGCGAAAAGACTTAGAAAGCTGGCCGTAGGGTGGGTCAAGCGTACTCGCGCTGACCCACCGAAACACACGGGAATGCAGCGTTTCCGGCCACGTCGTCGTGAACTTCGGTGGGTCAGCGCGAGTACGCTTGACCCACCCTACGGGCAGATCGATTCATCAGTTTCCGTGGGTCAGCGCGATTACGCCTACCCACGCTTCGACAGAGGGAGCCACTGCTTCATGATCGTGTCGATCAATCAACCGGCGTATCTGCCGTGGCCCGGATATTTTCAGCGCATCGCGCGAGTGATTGCCACATCGTTCTCGATCATGTGCAATTCGAAAAAAACAGCCTCACCAACCGCAACAAAGTGAAAGCTACCTCCGGCCCACAGCTGTTGACAGTTCCCGTAAAAACCAAGGGACTTTTCGGGCAGTTGCCGATCAACGCGGTAGAGATTGATCCTCTGCAGAAATGGGCCAAAAAACACTGGGAAACGATTCGGCAATGTTATGCCCGAGCGCCCTTTTTTGCCGCTTATGACGCATTCTGGCGCGAAATTTATGCCAGGCCCTGGTTAAAGCTGCTCGACCTTTGTGACGCAACCAATGCGTTCTTTATGGAGCAGTTCAAGATCTCGACCCCGCTGCTCCGCAGCTCGCAAATGCAGCCCACGGGCACCAAAAGCGAGCTGGTTTTGGAATTGTGCCGTAAGGCTGGCGCTCCGTATACCTGTCCGGCCCGCTCGGGAGAGACTATCTCGACGAAGAGGCCTTCGAAAAGGCGGGACTGAAAGTTCTCTTTCACGATTATGTTTATCCTCACCATGAACAGCTGGGCAGTGCCTTTGAGCCCAACCTGTCGGCCCTGGATTTACTGATGAATTGTGGCCCAAGCGCACAGCGATTCTTTGAAGGGAGTTTGGCGACGTGACTCGAACCATCCTCGTAATTGCCGCTCATCCCGATGACGAAGTTTTGGGCTGCGGTGGCACCGCCGCGCGGCTCGCGCACGCGGGCGAGCGCGTCTACCTGGCTATTTTTGGCGAGGGCATCACCTCACGCTATGAAGATCCGGCCAGCGCCGACCAGACCATGCTCAAAGCTTTGCACGGCAAGAGTCACGAGGCGGCCCGGCTCCTCGGCGCCCAAGATCTTTTTCTTTACGGCTTGCCCGACAACCGCTTCGACACGTTACCTCTTCTGGATGTGATCAAGAAAGTGGAAGACCTGGTCCAGCGCCTGCGGCCGGAAATCTTGTTTACGCACCATCCCGCCGACTTGAACGTCGATCACGTCGTGCTGCACCGGGCGGTCATGACCGCGACACGGCCTTTGGCTGGTCAGCCCGTGAAGGACATTTATGCGTTTGAAATAGCGTCCTCCAGCGAATGGAGCTTTGGCCAGTTCGAACCGGTTTTCCGCCCCAGCGTTTTCTTTGATATCGCCGCCACGCTCCAGACCAAGATCGACGCCATGCAGCTCTACGAAAGCGAAGCCCGACCGTTTCCCCATCCACGTTCTCCGGAAGCACTGCGCCCATCGCCCAGCGCTGGGGTTCCGTGGTGGGGGTCCAGGCGGCGGAAGCCTTTACCTTGATCCGGAGCATTCGCTAGAGTTAAAAGAGCGGTGACGTAGGCGGTCAACGGGGAGCGTTCGGATTGCGGCCAAAGCCGTCGCGAAACCTTCTATTCCGTCTGAAAGATGGCGGCAATCAAACGCATGGTAGCCGTGGCCTGCTCGAGCGTTGGTGCTGGCGATTCCTGGCCTCGCACCGCGTCGATGACTGCCTGCGCCTGGCGCCGAAAACCGGGTTTGAAGTCCCGGTCCCAGGCGGGCACCTCAACGGGTTGCAGCCGGCGCTCGCCGGCATTTTGAAACGAAGCCTGTTCCAGAGGGCGCATTTCCCAGCGCCGCGCGGCCGTCGTCACGGTCGCTGCCCATGGCCCTGGCCCTTGCCAGATGCCTTCATAGATGGCGCGGTCGCCGCTACCGAATTCCACGGTCGCCAGGACGACGGATGTCTCTTGGCCACGCCAGGGCCAGATCGACTTGACATGCTTGACGCCGCCCCGGCCAAGCAGCGCCAGGTAATCGATTACATGAATCGAGTTGGCGTACATCCAGTTGGCGACGACTTCGGGCGGATGGCCGATGGCGGCCGCGGCGGCCAGGTTTTGTTGATCTTGCACATGAATGAAACGAGGCTCGGGTGAAGGATTCAAATCCTCCAAAACAGCCTGGGTGCTGCCCAGAAAACGGCGGTTGAGGCCAACCCAAACGCGCCGTTTCAATGATTGCGCCGCTGTTTGAATGGCCGTGGCATCCGCGAGATTATAACCGGCCGGTTTTTCCATGAACACCGACCAGGGAAACTCAAAACAACCCTCGCCAATCTGGCGGGCGGCAAGTTCCGGCACGGCCACGATCACCAGGTCGGCATGGGTGCGTTCATAAAGCTCTGGAATGGAGCCACAAACCTGGGGTATGTGCAGTTCCTTGGCCAGTGCCTCCGCCCTGCGCGGGTGCGACTGTAAATCCCGGCGATGGCAACGTCGGCAACGGCCGCGAACGCACGCACATGCTCGCGCACCATGGCGCCGGCGCCAATCACCGCAACGCGTGTCGACATGCCGGTTTCTCCTTGGACGGTTCGAAAAGGGGACGGGGTATCCCTGCCCGTTAATCACTTGCTCGCATGGCATTCGGGCAGAGCTTGTTTGAACTGATTTAGGCCGGCATCCGTCACTGGCGTGCCACGCAAAAAGAGTTCGCGCAGCTGCGTCATGGACGTCAGATTCCTCAGGCCCGCGTCGGTAACCTGCGTGTCCGCCAGGCTTAATTTCCTTAGCTGCTTGAGGGGCGCCAAACTTTTCAGGCCCGCGTCGGTAATTTTGGTTTTACCCAGGTCAAGCGCTTGCAGTTGACCAAGAGAGGTGAGGTTGCGCAAGCCCGCATCAGTAATCTTGGTGCCGCTCAATCCCAGAAGCTGGAGATCATGGAAGGAGGCCAGGGCCTTCAGGCCTGCATCGGTAACTTTGGTGCCGCTCAAACCGAGGGCCTGCAGGTGCTGGAAAGGTGCCAGGCTTTTCAAGGTCGCATCGCTCACCCGGGAGTCATTCAAATCGACGCGGAACACGGGCTGTCCTGGCTTGTTTTCGTCGCGCTCGACCTCGCCGCCCAGGCGCATGACCGCAGCGATGCCCTTTTCCTCGGCATCATCGCCATGCGCCCGCGGCGTGATCAGCAGGCTCGCCAGCAGTATCAGGACGACCTGTCGCGATCTCATGGTGCCCCTGGAAAACAATGCCGCACTGGCGCGAAACCGTTCAAGTGTTGCCTGCTATTTTGAATACTTGACGCGGAGTCAACTTCAAGAGCGCTGCGAGGTGGCGACGACTTTATGGAAATGGAGCTCAACCTCCCGATCCACCACGCGGCGCAAGCCTTCGACCAGGCAGGCGGGTTCGTGATCGGATTCGCCGATGCGGACAATCTGGTCGAGCGACGTGCCGGGAGCCACGGTGAACGTGTCCTGATGGATGATCTGGTCGCCGGCATCGAGTTCCGGCACGATGAAATGCACCGTCGCCCCATAGGTCAGCATGCGATGGCCATACGCATCGCGGTAAGGCTGGGCACCGGGAAAGGCGGGCAAAAGTCCATGGTGAAGATTGATGATCCGGCCGCCCGCGAATTTCCAGCAGATCGACGGCGGAATGAGTCGCATATAGCGCGCCAGCACGACGTAATCCACCTCATAGCGGTCCAGCAACTCGACCACAAGGTCGTTATCGGGATTGCCCTTCGCGTCGCCGATCATGTGCCAGTCGATGCCAAACTGCTCGGCCACCGACCGGCAGGAGGGCTGGTTGCCGATCATCACGGCAACCGTGGCACGCAAGCGTTGATCGCGGATGGCGCGGAGGACGGCCAGCGGCGGCTCGGCACGATGAGTAACGCACAAAGCCAGCTTCGGTAACTTGGTCCCCTCCGCGCGCGACCAGGTGCGGATGGATAGCCCCTTGTCGGCGCCGATTTTGTTCATGCGGTCGCGCAACTCGGCCACCGGCATACGTTCGGCCGGCCATTCCATGCGTAACAGCATCGCGAAAAGCTTGCCGGCATCGTGGTCATACATCTGAATCTCGGCGATGTTCGCCCCGGCGGAACTGACGTAATGGACAATGGGATCGGCCAAACCACGATTATCGGGCCCGACGGCGGTAATGATCACTTGCATGGTTTTGCTCCAGTTGCTGTTCATGTTCCTTCGGCGCCGTGCTGGCTGAAGTTACGGGAGGCCACTTGTTTGGTTAATTCGGCCGCCATTGTTTCGAAGACGCCCGGCCACTCCCCTCGCCGACTTTGCCGGAAAAGGCGCATATTGGGGTACCAGGGGCTGTCCTCGCGCAAGGAGCCAGCGGCAATCCGGCGAATATTGCAGCGCCAGCCACGTGGGCACTCCTAGACCGCCGGCCAGGTGCGCGCTGGCTGAATCCGATGTGATAAAAAGGTCCAGATTCATCAGCGCGGCCGCCGTATCGGCGAAGCCGTCATGGCGGCTGTCCAGGTCCACCACAGGGAAGGGGGCGCTCGCCAGTTGCTCGCTGCCAAGGCCGTTCTGCAGGGAGAACCAGTGGATTCCGGGTATGCGGCCCAGAGGAGCGAATTCGCTCAGTGGTATGGAGCGAAACGAATCATCGGCATGTTGGGGATTGCCTTGCCAGGCGATGCCAATCTTGAAGCCAGGGAGAGCAGCGAAATCAGCACGCCAGAATTCCATCCGTGCCGGATCGGCAAAGAGGTAGGGGATCGCCGCGGGGATTGTTGCCAGCGTAGTTTGGAAAATTGCAGGCAGACTCATAAGCGGTGCCAGCTCGTCTGTTTGCCCCGTAAAGTCTTCCTGCGCCACCAACTCATCTATGCCGGCGCAGCGGCTCAGCAACTCGCGTAGTTTTCTTTGACACGCAACAATCACTCTGCCGCCGCGCTGTTGGACCAGCGGTGCGTAGCGTATGAATTGCAGCGTATCACCCAGCCCCTGTTCCGCCGTGAGCAAGATGGTTTTACCCGTAAGACTCGTGCCGTTCCACAAGGGTTTGGGAAAGGGCTGTACGACGTAATCCCGCCAGCGCCAGCGCCACTCATACTCCGGCCAGCCCTGCTCATAGTTTCCCTGCAGCAGCCAGGTTACTGCTCTGTTGAAGTGGACCAGAGCCTCATTGGGTTTTGCCGCCAAAATGATATTGAAAGCGGTCAGCGCATCGTCGAGTCTGTTTTCCTTGAGTGCCGCCATCCCTAGTACATTTTGCATGTCCACATAATCGGGTTTTAGCTCCAGCGCCTGCCGACCGATGGCGGCGGCGTCCTCCAGGCGGCCTTGCTCAAGATAGACCGTGGCCAGGTTGAACTGCGCCTCGAGAAGTTGCGGGTTAAGGCGCAGCGCTTCGAGGGCGCTGGCCAGCGCTTCATCGAGGCGGCGCAAACGAATATAGACGGCGCTCAAGGTCGCATGCGGCTCCGCTTGCGTGGGATCAACGCTGATGGCGTGCCGCGCCAGCGGGATCGCTTCCTCTAGCCGACGTTGCAAGTAGTAGAGTTGTGCCAGGTTACTGAGTGCCTTGGGGAAGTCCGGTTTGTGACGTAATGACTCCCGGTAGCACAGTTCGGCATCGGCATATTTTTCCTGAAGACCCAGGGCGATGCCCAGATGGTTATGGGCCTCCGCGAAGTCAGGCTGAAGTGTCAGGGCGTTGTGCGCACGTTTCCGCTTCGGGGCCGCTCCCTTTTTTGCAATACGCGAAGCTCAGGTGACTATACACCCCCGCGTCCCGCGGCATGAGTTCCAGCGCCTGATGATAATTTGCGATTGCCTCGTCATACCGGCCTTGAAAGAGGTAGACGTTGGCCAGGTTGTTGTAGCCGGACCCAAAGCGCGGCTGGGCTCGCAAAACCTCTTCAAAGACCGCTGCCGCTTCCGGCAGCCTTCCCTGATTGGCCAGGCTGATTCCTTCACGGGTTCGCGTACGCACGTCGTCATTCATCTCAAATCACCAGGCGGAGCCGACAACTTTAACAGAAAAACCGCTCACCAACTTGAAAGTGGTGTTTTTGTGTTCCAAAGTCTATTATCGGACATTATTGCAAAATCCCCCGAGACCTCCCATGAAACGTGTAGTATTCGTTGCGGTTGTTGCCATAAGTCTTTTGTTGCCAGCGTGTTCGAGTCCTCCTGCCGAGCCGCCGGAACCGCCGCCGCCACCCACGCCCCCGCTGGTGATTCCGCCGCCGCCGCCTCCCCTTGTCGACGTACTGCCGGAATTCAAGAAGTCTGCCGCCGCGTTTCTCGACTTCGCCAAGAAACAGGATGCCGCCGCCGCGACCAATCCGCCGCCCTCTTATAACGCTTATTGGAAGGACTGCGTGCCGCTACTGGAGCTCTACACCAAAGTCATCAACAATGAGCCGAAATCCGGTCCCGGTGCCGAAGCGTTCGATCGCGTGAATAAAATCCGCGACAGTCTGTTCAAAACCCAGTTGATTTTGAAAAACACCGAAGATTTGAAAACTAAACAGCTAGTCCAGTTGCTGGAAACGGAAGCGGGCAAACGTACGCCCCTCTTCGAAGAAGCCGAATTCTTCTGGAAGCAAACGCCGGATGCCGCCAAGACGGATGAGGAGCTCGTGCCCAAGACACCCGCGTCATAAGTTTGGACGTTTCATGCATGGTGGGTCGAGCGTAACCGCACGGACACACCACAATCGCCGTAGCGGTCGGCCGTAGGGTGGCGTCGAGCGTACTCGCGCTGACCCACCGAAATACCCGATCGCCCTGAATTAATGGCGAAACGCCGTTCTCCGGATCGGGAACACCATTCCGCGCATTTCGGTGGGTCACGCGAGTACGCTCGACGCCACCCTACAAAGCCATTTTAATGAAAGCCTTTCTCGGCTAACCAGCGCTCCGCGTCGAGCGCGGCGGCGCAACCAGTTCCCGCCGCTGTGATGGCCTGTTTGTAATAGCTGTCGGCCACATCGCCGGCGGCAAAGACCCCTTCCACGCTCGTGTTGGTTCGTTGCGGTTTTGTCCAGAGGACATAACCCGCGGCGTCGATCTGGAGCTGGCCCTCCAGGAACGCAGTATTGGGCGTATGGCCGATGGCGAGAAAGACGCCGCTCGCCGGCAATTCTTCGGCAGCGCCGCCAACCGTGCTCTTGAGACGCACGCCGGTAACGCCGCCGTCTTCCGTGCCCAGCACCTCGTCCAGGCCGCTATTCCATTTCATGGTGATCTTGGGATTTGCCAAGGCCCTGTCTTGCATGATTTTGCTGGCACGTAACTTGTCGCGGCGATGCACCAGGTAGACGGTACTGGCGAATTTGGTCAGGTAGGTTCCTTCCTCGACCGCCGAGTCGCCCCCCCCAATCACTACCAAGGGTTTGTTGCGGAAGCGCGGCAAGGCCCCATCGCAAACCGCGCAGGCGGAAACTCCATTGTTCTTGAAGCGATCCTCAGACGGCAGGCCGAGATAGTTGGCGCGCGCCCCGGTGGCAATGATGACGGACTGGGCCTCAATCGTTTGGCCCTCGAGCGAATAGAGTCGAAACGGGTGCTTCTGGAAATCCACCTTCACGATGTCATCGGTTACGATGCGCGTCTGGAAGTTGACGGCTTGCTGGCGCATCAGTTCCATGAGTTCCGGCCCGTTGACGCCGTGGCTGGGCTGGGGCCTGTTGGCCGATACCCAGTGGGGAATGCGGTGATCCTTCAGGGCGCTGGCCAGGTAAGCGCGGGTATCGCCGCTTGGAGTGCCTGGGTAATTCTCCACTTCGGTAGTCAGATTGAGCTGACCCAGGGGCAAGGTCCCTTGCGTGGCGTTCTGTTGATTGATGGCGCCCTCGAACACTAATGGTTGCAAGTTAGCGCGGGCAGCGTAAATCGCCGCCGTCCACCCAGCCGGGCCGGAACCAATGATGACCACTTTCTCCGCCATGAAACAGCCCCTCCGAGAATCTTGTCTGGTTTTTCAAATAATATACGGAAGGGCAAGGGACAGAGGGGGCGTGGCGGGAAATGCTCGCTGCCGATGAGGCCAACAATCAACCGGCCAGACGTACATCGTCGACGGCCGTGGGGACGTTCGGCAAGAGCACTTCCAGGCGTTGGCTCTTGGGAAAGAGTTGATCGAACGGCCATGCCAGCCAGCGGCAAAGTTTGACTCCGGGCACATGGCGTAAAGCTGTTTCCTGCGCCTCTTCTTGAAAAAGAAGGCAGAGTGCCAGGAGAATCTTCGGCGTGCGAACCTCGCCCTGCTGATGGCTGACGGCGCGGCTGCGTAGAAAATGCAGCGCCAGCTCAAGATTCTTTATACTTTGACGCTTTTGGTAGGTTTTTACCTGAAAGCCAAGTGTGCTGGCCATCTCGAATAACTTTGCCCGGGTGAAGATATTGAGATGGCCGATCTCGCGGGGATAGGCGGGCCGTAGCCAGGTCAAAAACCGCTCCGAGCGCGGCGCGGGCACTTCGATGCGCAACAGACCGCCAGGCTTCAAAAGGCGTCTGAACTCACCGAGAAGGTCCAGGGGGTTCGGCACGTGTTCGAGGACATCATAACAATGGATAAGCCGGAACGACTGGGGGGGAAAGGGAGTCGCGAAACTGGCTCGATTTCTTGAAAAACTGTCAAACGATCGGCGTAACGTGCCTCGGCGCGCGCGACGCTTCGGTATCGACATCCACGCCAAGAACGGGTGCCTGATAGCATCGGGACAAATGACGCGTATGGCGACCCAGCCCGCAACCGAAGTCGAGAATTTCCGGAAGGGACGTCGGTGTTGCGGGGTCCTTGGCTGTAAGCATGCCGGAGTATATTCCGCCCGGGCGATGCGCGGCAAGATTAATTGACGGGTGCCTGGGTACGCGTCAGGGCCGGCCGCCTGGTCCCTATAATAGCGCTGGCTTTTCGCCGCTTCGCTTGAGGTCCTAAAATAAAGCGGACGGACCCCCCGACCTGTTTGGGCCATGCGTCATGAAGGATGTTGACTCCGCAGCAAGTGTTCGTGGCGAGCTTGTGTACCACTTCTGTCGCTTACAGCTTCCCAATCTCGAGCTAGCGCTGGACGAATGCACTTGCCATTTGCGGCGCACCTTCGCGATTTATGAGACGAAAACAGGTCTGGCCGCTACCTGGGATGCCTACCTGGTAAACTTTTATCCGCTGGACTGGTTTCTGGTGGTGGCCTGTTTAGAGGGGAAGCATCGCGCCTGGGAACTGCTCTTCGCGGCCCGGGCCGGGCGTGGCGATTGCCTGCTCGTGGACGCCTTGCGCGCTCGCGCTGCCCGTCTCTATCCACGCAATGAAGAGCGGCAAGAATCGGCCGTTACCGAGTTTTGGGGACACCTTTACGCTCCCGAACATGCCGGCGGCCTGGCCGTGCTGGCCCGCTACGATGGCAATCGACCGCTCGTGCCCTGGCTGATTCGCGTATTTCAGAATTGGCACATATCGCAGCTAAGACGCCAGACGGGCATCCAGGCACTGCCCGACGACGATCTCGCGCTGCCCTTTCCGACCGATGCCGATGCCGACGCTTCGAGCCGGTGGCGCGAGGTATTCGCGCAGGCCACCAGCGAATGGCTAGCGGACCTCGACGATGACGAAGTTCTCCTGCTCGGATTGCGCCTGCGCCATCGCTTCAGCCAACGCGAAGTCGCTCATTTCCTGGGTGTCCACGAAGGGACCGTGTCCCGTCGCACCGACGCGCTGCGTGATGCCTGCCTGGAATTTTTGAGTAAACGACTGGTGGATGCGGGTTGGACCGGCGACGACCTGTCCGAGTTTGTGCGCACCGAGATGCATGCCTTGTTAATTGACAGCCCCAGGCTGGCGGTCGATCGTCTGGCGCATATCTTGGCTCGCCAGGGCAAAAAGTTGCCGCTGCCGCAGAATTAAATTGCCGGGAACGATTCGCGACGATTCTGGCCGGACTTATTGTTCTTCCGCATATTGGTTCAAGACATCCATCACCTTTGCCACCATGGCGTCCCAATAAGATGCCGGCAAAAATAGGAAGTTGCAACCAGCCATGCTCGCAACAGGCATGACGGGGTCGGCGCTGGGAAATGGCAGCAGTTC
Source organism: uncultured Planctomycetota bacterium (assembly GCA_963848825.1). Lineage (GTDB taxonomy): Bacteria > Planctomycetota > Planctomycetia > Gemmatales > Gemmataceae > CAVVSQ01. The sequence goes on from CAWKFA010000015.1 coordinate 450,800, forward strand.
GGATTCTTCCTCGGCGTAAGGCATGTGCAAGATCTGGCTGGGCCGGTCGAAGGGCCGGGGCGGGGCCTCGCTTTCCTCCTCGCCGCGCAGGCGTTCGATGGCTGCCACGATTTCCGGTGACAACCTGGGCAGCGCCAGGGGTGGTTCTTCCTCGGTCGGTATGATCACGATCGGTTCAACGACTTCCTGTTTTCGTGACGGTGTGGTTTTTGGAACGTGAATGACGGCGACTGCCGGCCCGGGCCCGTTGTCAGGGGTAAACATGGGGTCCCACATGTGATAGACCGTGCGGGCGCAACGGCCGACCCATGAATTGGGATAGTGCGCGGCATGCTGAGCGCCCAGGAACATGCCTACCCCGACCAAGAGCACCATGGCGGTGCAGCTCCACATCATATTTCGCATCATCGGCTCCCACAGAGAAAGAATGGACCGACCTGCCGGACCCGGTTTATAGCCTGCCCGTGCCCGGGGAGCCATAGCAACCCGCTTGCCGCCCGGCCACGCGAAAAATCAAGGAAAACTGGGTAAAAGAAATAGAATTTCAAGCGTAAATCGTGCGAACAAATAGCCGCCGGGAAGTGTCCTCACCATGAGTTTGCGGGCAGCAAGCGCCCCGGAGGCCGTGAGCCCATATAACAAACAATTGCTCTCCCTGGATATTTACTTGACCTTCGCCGGTATTCACGGGAAAATAGAGAAGGAAGTTGGCATGGCGTACGCGCCTTTCCTTGAGCCAGTTCGCTGGAACTGGTTACCATGGATATAGTTTCGGCGTGGAGGTGAATTACGACAACAGCTTGGGGCAATCTGGCGAGACTGGCCTCCCGTTGGCGGACCTGCCGCGTTGAAACGCACTTTTTGAAGGAGGCCCTTTGAACAGCACTGCTTTAGAACAAACCCCTCCGCGCCCCGTGGTCGCTCAGGACCATGCCTTTCTTTGTGCCCGTGTCGGCGAAGACAATAAAGGTAGAGACATTCTCGTTCTCGACATGCGGGAGATCACCCCTCTTTACGACTACTTCGTAATCATGACGGGTGCCAGCCGCCGCCAAATTCATACTCTGGCCGAGGAAATCGACGCTTCCCTGGCTGTCGAGGGGGAGAAACGATTGTCCATAGCCGGCTACGAGGCCAGCCGCTGGGTCATTCAGGATTATGGGGACATCGTCGTTCACGTCTTCGACAAGGAAGCACGGGGCTATTACGCCCTCGAAGAATTGTGGGCGGACGCGCCGCGCCTTGACTGGCAACGCGGGTAAAAGGGCATGAACCTCCTCCAAAGTGTCCAGCAAAGGATCCGGGACGCGCTAAAAGATTTAGTGGACGACCCGGACCCTTACGCCGCGTTGGTCAAGGCAACGCAAGATTCCAAACATGGCGACTACCAGGCAAACTGTGCCATGAGCCTGGCCAAATCACTCGCCAAGAAACCACGTGACGTCGCCCAGGCGCTCGTGGACCGTCTCGTACCCGGCGACTTTCTAGAGCCTGCTGAAATTGCCGGGCCAGGTTTTATCAACCTGCGGCTCCAGTCTGGATGGATCGCCCTCCGGCTCCAGGAGATGGCCCGGAGCGAACGGCTGGCGGTTGCGCCCGCCCATCCGTCCCAAACTTTTGTGATCGATTTCAGCGGCCCCAACGTCGCCAAGCCGATGCATGTCGGGCATCTTCGCAGCACCATCATCGGTGCTGCCCTGACCAGGCTACTCCGCTTCCTGGGGCATACCGTCATCGCCGACAATCACCTGGGGGATTGGGGCACCCAATTCGGCATTCTCCTTTATGGCTATCGTCATCTGCTCGACAGCGAGGCCTTCCAGAAAAACCCGGTGCGCGAGCTGGCGCGCTTATACATCGAAGTGCGCAAACAGATGAAGGGGGATGAGGACGCCGCGACTGCGGCCGACCCCATCGGCGACGCCGCGCGCCTGGAGACGGCCAAACTGCATGCCGGCGACGCCGAAAATCGGCGTCTGTGGGAGCTGTTCATGCCGGCCTGTCTGGAGGAAATCGAGACCATCTACCGGCGGCTGGATGTCGAGTTCGATCACACTTTCGGTGAGAGCCACTACAACGCGATGCTGCCGGCGGTGGTGGCCGATCTGGAAACCAAAGGCATCGCCCAGAGAAGCGAAGGCGCACTGGTCATTTTTTTTGGCGACAAGGAGCCGCCGGCGCTGATTCAGAAGCGCGACGGCGCCTTCACCTATACAACCACTGACCTGGCGACCATCCGTTATCGCATGGAAACGTGGCGCCCCTCGACGATCTTGTATGTCGTGGACTCCAGGCAGGCCCTGCACTTCAAAAACGTCTTTGACGTGGCGCGGCGCTGGGGTTATGACAAGGTGGCCCTGGAACACATTTCCTTCGGCTCGGTGCTGAGCAAGGATGGCAAACCGATCAAAACCCGTGAGGGAGGGGCGGTGGAGCTCGGCGCCTTGCTCGATGAAGCGGTGCAGCGGGCCGCCGAAGTTTATGACGCCAATGCGCGGGATGGGGACGCGGTGGAAGTTGCCCTTGATCGCAGTGAAATCAGCGAGGTCGTGGGCCTGGGCGCCGTGAAATATGCCGATCTGAGCCAAAACCGCTTGACCGACTACAAATTCGATTTCGACAAGATGCTGGCGATGAACGGCAACACCGCCACCTACATGCAATACGCCTATGCGCGCGTGCGCAGTATTTTTCGCAAGGGCAACGTCGACGTGGAGCTCTTGCGTGCGCAGCCGCCCATGCCGAACCTTGAGTCGCCGTTTGAACGGGCCCTGGCCATCCAGCTACTTCGCCTGGAAGAAACGCTGACTGCGTCGGCGGCGGAATATCAACCTTGCGTACTCACCGGCTATCTTTGGGATCTCGCCAAAAGTTACAGCGGTTTCTTTCAAAACTGCCCCGTCCTCAAGGCCCCAAGCGCTGAGATTCGCGCGAGTAGATTACTGCTCTGTGATTTGACGGCGCGGGTGATAAAACTCTGTCTGGGCCTCCTGGGCATCCGCACTATCGAACGCATGTAGGGCCTTATGAAAGCGGAAATCATCTCCATCGGCAGCGAGATCACGACCGGCCAAAACCTCGACACCAACTGCCAGTGGCTGAGCCGCCAGCTTGCGGAAATTGGCATCGCAGTCGGTTGGCACACGACAATTGCCGACGACCTGGAAGACAATATCGCGGCGTTCCGGCTGGCGACGGAGCGTGCGAGCCTGGTCATCGCCACCGGCGGCCTGGGGCCGACGCAGGATGACCTGACCAGGGAGGTAGTAGCACAGGTAGCCGGCGTTGAACTGGTGTTCGACCCGGCAAGCTTCGAGCATATCCGGCAGATGTTTGCGCCGTAACCGCCCCATGCCCGAGCGCAATCGCGGGCAGGCTTTTTTCCCGGCGGGCGCGGAGCCGCTTCCCAACAGTCGAGGCACGGCACCCGGTGTCTGGCAACGCATCGGTGCGGCGACAGTCGCGTGCCTGCCCGGCGTCCCCTCCGAAATGTTCGCCATGTTCGAAAACGAAGTGAAGCCGCGCCTGCTCGGAATGGGCCTGGGCGGTATGGTGCGCATCGAACGCAAAATCAACACCTTTGGCAGCGGCGAATCGCATATCGAAGCACAATTGTTGGACCTGACACGCCGCGATCACGTGCCCGAAGTTGGCATCACGGCCAGCGACGCCACCATATCGCTGCGTATCTTCGCCCGCGGCGGCACGCGCGCGGAAGCGCTGGCCCAAATCGAGCCTGTCGAGCGGACCATTCGCGAACGCCTGGGAAACATGGTCTACGGCAGCGATCAGGAAGAGTTGCAAGACGTCGTCATTCGCCTTCTCGTCGAGAAGAAAACGACCATCGCCACCGCGGAGAGCGTGACGGGCGGCCTCGTGGCGCAGCGCCTCACGCAGGTACCTGGCGCCAGTGCGGTCCTGATGGGTGGCGTGGTGGCTTATGATGCACGCGTCAAGGTTGCCCTACTGGGCGTACCACAAGACCTGATTGATACGCATAGCGTCATCAGTGCCCCGGTCGTCGAGGCCATGGCAACAGGGTGTCGTGACCGCCTGGGCACGGATCTAGGCGTCAGCACCGTCGGCCTGGCAGGCCCCGGCGGTGGCAGCGCCGAACAACCAGTTGGTCTGGTCTACATCGGGCTCGCCTGGCAGGGTGGCGTTGCCTCCTGGTCATTTAATTGGTCTGGCACACGTCACGAAATACAAAGTAGGACCGCGAAGCTGGCGCTGAATCGAGTACGGCTGCATTTACTTGGCGAACACTGATGCGTCCGAATCGGCACGCTAACCTGCCCGCTACTTTTCGCCCAAACTTCGTTTGCATTCATCAAGGATTTGCTTGCTGGCGGTGGCGCCGACGCGGGTGACGCCGATGGCGCGGACGGCCAATAACCGCTCGAAGGTACGTACGCCGCCGGCGGCTTTGACTTGTACGTGCGCGGGGCAAAGCGGCGCATGAGCTTGAGGTCGGCGTCCGTGGCGCCCGTGTCCCCATAGCCGGTGGAGGTTTTCACGAAGTCCGCGCGGACCTCACCGCAGATACGGCACAGTTTTTCTTTATGCTCGTCGGTCAAGAAGCAGTTTTCGAAGATTACTTTGACCAGCGCCTTGTGACCACGCGCGATTTCCACGACCGCGTGAATGTCCTCGGCCACATACTGCCACGCCTTACTAAGGACCTTGCCAATATTGACTACCATGTCCAGTTCGGTGGCGCCGTCCTTGAGGGCCTGCATGGATTCCACGGCTTTCACCGACGTCGTATGGCCCCCATGGGGAAAGCCAACAGTGGTGCCGACGGCCACGGTCGAGCCTGCCAGGAGTTCGCGGGCGCGAGCGACGTAATAGGGCTTGATGCACACTGAAGCGACGTCATACTCCCGCGCCAGGCGGCAGCCTTCGTCCATGTCCGCGTCCGTCAAGGTTTGTTGCAAAAGAGAATGATCGATCATTTTCGCGATGGACCGGTACGTATATTCAGTCATGGCTGTCCTCGAAGTCAACGGCTGCGGCGCTCAGGCCTATCTATCCGGTCCGTTTTACCAAAACCGCGTCCTCCTGCCCATTCCCGTTCAGCCTCCGTCTTCGCTACCGTTTATTGTTGCGACGATTTTTCCGAAGATATTCGTCGGGTAGAGGTGTGCCTCGAAAATCGGTCTGGCCGAATTAAAGAAATGAAATCATCCGCGTGAGAGGAGGACACCAGTGCGCAAGTTGCTTCTGATGACGCTTGGCCTTTTCACCGTGGTGCCCTGCGCCAGGGCCCAAAGCCCCTATCCGGCGGAATTGACCGTGACCGCGCCGGAGGTCGAAGTGCGCAGCGGTCCGACGTTGGCTTACTATCCCACCAACACGCTGCGCTATAACGACCGCGTGGTCGTCTTACGCGAAAGCGAGCAGGAAAAAGGCTGGCTCGCCATCAAGCCGCCCCAGGGCTCCTTTAGCTGGATCAATCAAAAATATATCAAGCAAACGGACCCACGCACTGGCATTGTCATCCTCGACGGCGCCATGCTTCGGCCAGGCAGCTCCGTATCCAACAAGGCGCCCGACGTAGAATCTTGCAAAGTGCCCGTTGGCTCCATCGTAACCATCATCGGCCCCAGCAAAACAGCCAGCGATGGAGTAATTTGGCTGCCCATCAATCCCTGGCCCACGGAAGTTCGCTACATCGATGCCGTGCAGGCCCGGCTGGCGAACAATAACAATAGCAATTCGGCAAACATCAACGGCATACTGGCCAGCCGCACGCAAAGTCCCTGGACGCCGGCGCAGGCCCCAGGCAATCCCGCCCAGATGGCACAGGGCAATCCCTGGCCGGCACAGACGGCTTCTTACAGCCCAGGCCAAAACAGCGCCGCTCCACAGAAGATCTTCTACCCGCCCCAGTGGACCCAGTGGGGCACCCTCCGCCGCGCCGTGGCCGACAAGGATGGCCAGCCCACTTACATGCTTGAAGATGCCCGAGGTAAACTGATTCTGTATGTCACGTGCCAGCCAGGCTTCACCCTTCGCGATTTCGTTGGCCGCAATGTCACGCTCTACGGCTCGATCAGTTATCGCAGCGATGACTACGCGCGCACGCATGTCATGACGGCGACCACGCTGGCCCACTATTAACTAGTGTCTGTCGTTAAACGGTAAAGTCCCGATGTTTACCTGGTTTTTTTCGCATAATCGTCATCGAAGATTGCAGGCAGAAACGTCTATAGAAGGAGAGAATCTCGGAAAAACGCTGGAAGGGGCGCCGATCTTCACGGAGGAAACCACATGCGTTTGGCTTGTCCTGAGCAACTTTTGGATTGCTTGCCTATCAGCGAAGTGAAGTTGAATCTGGAGTGCCGGGATGAGATCATCCCGATCTTACGGGCCCTACAGCATGTTTATGGGGATGCCGAACTGCGGCGTGATCTGCTGGCTCTGGTGGGCAAGGATGTCAACGGCAGCACTGACCGCAAGCGTGGCCGACGCGGCATGAACTATTGGGAAATCGTGGTATTGGCGGCGGCTCGGCTCGGCTGCAACCTCGATTATGACAAGCTGCAGGACCTCGCGGAGAACCATCGCAGCTTGCGGCGCATCATGGGTATCGGTAATTGGCAGGACGACGAAGTCGATTTTGATTGGCGGCGGATCGAGGACAATCTCATCAAGCTGCGTCCCGAAACGTTGCAGAAGATCAACGCGTTGATCGTGAAGACTGGGCACGTGTTGGAACCCGAAGCGATCGAATCGGTGCGTGGCGATACCTTCGTGGTCGAAACCAACATTCACTATCCAACGGAATCGAGCGTGATCGGCGACGGGCTGCGTAAGATCGTCAACCTGGCGGCGGAGTTGGCCGCGACGAACGCTCTGGATGGTTGGCGTCAGGCCAAGCACTTGCTCAAGAAGGTACGCGGGTTGGTGCGGCAGATTGGTCGAGCTTCACGCGCCAAGGGCCAAGGCGCCGACCGCTTGCAGCCGGGCTACCAGAAGCTGGTGGGTCTGGCCGAAGATCTCTTGGAGCGGGCTCGGCAGTTACTGCGGAGCTTGCGTTTCAAGCCGGACCTGACGACGTTCGCGTTGGCGAACGTGAAGAACGGCACGGCGCCGTTGACGACGCCGGAAGCGGAGTTATTGGGCTTCATCGTCTTGACGGAGAAGGTGTGCGACAACGCGCGTCGTCGCGTGCTTCAGGGCGAGACGCTGGCCAACGAGGAAAAAATTCACAGCATCTTCGAGCCGCACACGGAATTGATCAAGCGGGGCAAGCAACCCAACCCGATTGAGTTTGGCCACAAGGTGCTGGTGATCGAAGACGCGGCGGGCTTCGTGATGGATTATCGCGTGGTCGAGGACGGCGTGTTGGATCAGGACCTGGTCGTGCCGGTGATGAAAAAGCTGCAACAGCGTTTCGACGGCAAGATCAAGAGCGCCTCGTTCGACCGCGGGTTTCACACGCCGCAGAATCAGGAAGACTTGGCCGAGATCGTGACCACCCCGTGCATCGCCGTGAAGGGGCAGGAGCAAGGTCGTCAACAACAAAAGGAGGGGACCGTGGCATTTCGCAAAGCGCGTCAGAATCATCCCGGCGTCGAATCGGTGATCGGCGCCTTGCAGAAAGGCAATGGCCTGAAGCGAGCGCGGGATCGCCGCAAGCGCGGCTATGAACGCTATGTGGCCCTGGGAATCTTGGGACGCAATCTGCAAATTCTGGGCAAGCTGCTGCTCGAAAAGGACAAAGCCAATTGTCAGGCAGCGAAGTCGAAACGCAAGCAGGCCGGCGAATAGCCGACCATGGACGGGAACGGCCAATCTGCGGAGATGGTCTCACCCGAGCCGAAGAAAACGGCACGCGGCCTCGCCAACGCAGGAAAAACGACGTGCCCAACTGACTCACGACCGCGCCACCAAGCCGCAAGCCTGGTGGCAAATTGGAAAATCAGCCTTTTTCCGACGGACACTAACTAAAGTTATTTCAGGTCTTCGGGCCGGACCCCTTTTTGGAACCCGTTGGACACAAACGGCCTGGGGTTATAGTCCCCCACGATGGCGACCGACGCCTGCGCGCTGATGCTGTCCTCCAAACCCAGAGTCCAGTAGGCTGCATTGACCAACAAACGGCGCAGCCCCTCGCTCAATAGGTCCTGCGAGCCACCCATCGTGGTCGTGAAGGTACGCACCATTTTGCCACCTGTTCCCGGCAGCGTGCGTGCCCAGGCGATCGGCATCATGGGGTCGTTCTTCGGGCCCGGGAGTGGTTCGTCGGTGGCTTTCATGCCCACGAGCACCTGACCCAGAACCAGGGCCTGGCAGCCTTCGGGCAATGGTAAGCGCACGGTATAGACATCGGTCGGGCCCCAAATATCACCGTCCTTGATGCCGCGCAGAATTGGGTGGCTCTCCATGCCCTTCACGACGATGCCACGCGTGCTTTGCTTGCCATGACTGCCGTGATGGTTGACCCAGGTCTCACCAAGAACCTGCCGGCCAAAGCCGCCGTCCCATTCCTTGCTGTCGGAACTGTATTTGGAGTAGGTTTTGCCCTTGGGGATTTTGAAAGCATGCGTGGCGGTGCGCAGCCCAATAATTGGTTTGCCCGACTCGACGTAAGCCGCGAAATATTTCATTTGCTCGTCGGGCAAATTGCGAAAACGGGTCGACAAGATCATGAGGTCAGCGGTTTCTAATGCTTCCAGGCCAGGAATATTGCTTTTATTGGGGTTGATCGTGCCATCCGCCGGGTCAATGGAAAATAGGCAGGTGCACTTGAAGCCGTGATGCCGCGCCAGGATTTTGCCGAGTTGAGGGAGTAGTTCTTCCGATCGATATTCCTCGTCGCCCGCGATAAGCACCACGTTCTTTCCCTGGCCGTGCCCATCCTTGCCATCGTAGGTAACGCCCTGCGCCTGGAGGAAAGTGCTTGCCAGGAACAATGCACAAAGGGAGAGTGTAGGCTTCATGAAAATAACCTCGTGAAATGTCGGGATCGGCTTGGCACTTACCCGCGCATTTTACAGACTTGCCGGGAGAACGCCACAATGGATAAGCGTTGGCGTGATAGTGCCTGGGGAAAGGCCCACCTCAGTCAACCACGACCGATATTCGCCCCCACTATAGGCGCGACCTTCGGTCAGGCAGAACAGGCCAGCCGAATAAAGCGCTATCGCCAGGGGACCACCCAGATCATCATCGAGAAAGACATCATGAATGAACAGCCGGCCCCCGGGTGCCAGCCCCTGGGCACAGCGGCGTAATAATTCTCGACAGTCCCCCACGTCCCAGTCGTGCAAGATATTGGAGAGCAGGAACACGTCGCCGCGCGGCAACGGCATATGAAACATATCGCCGGGATGGTAGTCCACCCGATCCGCCACACCGTAGGATTCCGCCATTTCCTGGGCAATCTTGAGTACTTCGGGGCGATCGACGATCACTGCCCGTAAACCAGGATTTTTGGTCAAGAGGGCCACGCTATAGATGCCACTGCCGCCGCCGACGTCAACAAGGACGGACGCTCCGGACAGCGGTATTTTCTCGGCCAGGACCGGAGCCACGTTTTTGGCCCGGCCCGCCAGCGCCATGGTGAAGTGGCGCGCGGATTCTTCTTTCTCCATCGCCGACGCCACGCCTTCGCGATAGATAAAGGCGGTGCCCTCCGCCTTGGCTCCCTCCGGTTGATTGGTACGCATGCGTTCAACCATGGCACGCACGCCGGGGCTTTCGGCATCCAGCCCAATGTAGTCCCCCACGTCGAATAAACCGCCCGGCAAGAGATGTTCCCGCGCCAGGTCGGTCAAATTTAGCAGGCCCTGACCGTCCCGTACGACTAGGCCAAAGGCGCACAGCGCCGTCATGAGCACATTGATGGGCCGGTCCGCCAGGCCCAGGTCGCGACCCAGATCCGGCAGGGCTCGCGGCGCTCGTGCCAGCCGGCTAAAGAGATCGAAATGCGCGACGGCAGCCGTCAACAACTCCGTGGCGTAGCTTCCGCGAAAGATCTCGAAGATGGGTGTCGGATCGGTCGATGGCGAGTTCAAGGTTGGCAAGGTAGACCCCCGTTTTATTATGTCGTTATTCCCCGGCGGCGTTGGTGCGTCCTATGGCGACGTCAAATTCGCTGAGGAGCGGGATGAGCATGGCCGCAATCGTGAAGCTGAACGCTCCGCCGGTCACCAGAAAAGGGATGAGCGGGTCCGTGGATTCATGTGTGCCCGGTTTGCCGATGAGCACATTGGTGACGGTGTAAAACACCGCGACGGGGCAGGCCCAGCTTGCCAGCGTCAACGCGGCGGACGGCCGCGTGCCGCTGAGCACCCACCACAGTCCGCCGACGCCGGAGAAAATAAAGGCTGAAAAGCTGAGCCATTGATATTCGAATTTGCCGTTGATCAGGATGAGATAAATGCACACCAGGGTGCCGATGGACAAAAAGAAGACGGTGCCCAGGGTATTGATGACCGCCAGCCTACTGTTTTCGGTGCGCAGCGCCACATGCAGGCCGAGAATCACGGTGAAGGCGAGCAGCACCAACGTGCCCCCGGCAATGCAGACGAAGGCTTCCAGATTTTTGCCGAAAAGCAACTCCGGATGTCCTGGCGGCGGCGCGGCCAACATGCCCCGGCAGGCGTAAATCGCGGTTAGCACCAAGGGCGGCAGCAAGAATTCCTTGGTGTTGTAAAGGATGCCGAATAATTTGCCGAAGATGAACTCGCCCGGTGTCAGGTCGGTGACAAGAAGCAGGTCGAGGGCGCCGATGTCGCGTTCGGACGTAATGGCCGTGACGGACTGGGCGCTGACCAGGAGGAGGCTAAGAATCGCGACAGGCACCAGTCCGCGTGCCGCCGCCCAGTCGCCCTGGTCGCCAACCCACAGCGCGTAGTAACCGATCAGCGCCAGCACCAAAAAATAGGCTGCCTTCACCAGCAACGGGCGCCGGCCATAGCCCCGCGTGGCGATCTCGCGCCAAACGATGGGATTGGCCCAGACACCGCGTGCCGCGCCCGGCGCCGCGTGCGCCCGCGTACGGTCTTTTTCTTCCGCGTCCGCGTCGGCGCCTTCCCGCTGCATCACGGGCTCGCCGCTGGGGTTCCAGACGCGCAGGCGCATAATCGCCACGGTGTTAAGTAGCAAGCTCAGGCCGATCATCACCAGCGCGAAGCCATAGGCTGGCGGAAAAACGGCATCGATGTCGCGCGGACTAAGCACCTGTTCAAGGGCGAGAAAGGGTTGGAGGCATGCTTGCAAGTCAGCAACGTTGTCGAGGGGCACCAGTGCCAGGGCCTGGACAAGGCACAGATACAGCATGAGGCAAAGCACGGTCAGGGCCAGCGATTGAAAAGTTTTATCACGCCACAGGGCAATGAGACTGCCCAGCGAGCCGGCGGCCAGGGCCGTGGTGCCGAGCACCAGGGCGGCCTGGATGATCTGCCGATAATCGATACCGCCCAGCAGCAACAGCAATGCGAGGATCGGGATGGCGCCCAGCAAAAACAGGCCGATTTGCAGCAGGCTGCCGAGTAGCTTTCCCAGCACGATTTCATAGTTGCGGAGGTCGGTCAGCAGCAAAAGGATAAAGGTGCGGCGGTCCTTTTCCTGGGCCACCGTGCTGGCGGCGGACAGCGCTGAAAAAAACAGCAGCAGCAAGAGTTGCACATACGCCAGTACTTGAAAAGCAAGCAGACCGAAGCGCGCGTGATCGCCCAGCGTCGCGGGCCTTTCCCACCCAACTGCTGCCTGCCACACGGTCAAAATCAGGACCCACAACGCCCCGAGATAGAGGGAGGCGCTCGACATAATGACGCGAGCGCCGCGGCAAGGTGAGCCATTCGCGGCCAAAAATCGGACCAAGCATAGGACCCGCCAGGAGACCATGATCGAAAACGCGGAGGGAATAAGGCATCCTCACGCCGTCAACATTGCCGGATTCGCGAGAATTCGGGAACCTAAATGTTGTGCATCCGGCCCGTCAATCCGCGTGGGTACTTTACGCCGTCCGTACCTGATGCGTTCGCCGCATTCCTTGTTGTAGCGGGGCTGTCGATGCGGACAATGGCGACCAGATTGCGAGGAGTACGGTTGGGCGGCGTTCAAGCCAGCGGCAAGAAGTGGAAGTCACGCGACCTCCGCCACGGCACCTGGACCGTGGCGGAGGTCTTAAAGGGTTAGTTGCCAATCAGTTGCAGCTTCGCCTGAGCGTCGACCAGGTCGAGATGAACGCCATCGGTTCCCACGGTGGCGGTGAAGTGATACGGATGGTTTTTGAACCGAACCACATCGTTGGCGGGCAGAGTGTAGAATTTCTGGACAACCGTGGCGCCGTCGTGAAGCTCGAGGTTGATCGTCGCACCTTTGCTTTCCCAGCGTTTGGACAATTTCGGCATGGGCAACAGGGTTTTGCCCGGAACGCTCAAGCTAGCCACCACCGGCTCCATTGTTTTCATGACCGGGTCTTGACGGTGCTCGAGAGTAAGAGCCACGGTTGGGGTCCAGCTCACCGGGACCGGGTTCTTTTGCCAGGCCATGATGCCGCCTGGTTTAACCAGCTCGCCGTTGAGTATTACTTTGGATTTGTCCGGCGAGATGGCCAGTTGTGGGTCTTTGACAGCCGCGTCGTTGACCGGCCGCGCGAACTTCGCATCGACAATCTGGTAGCCGGGCTCGGTGTGCGTCAGGGTGAAGGGAAAGAAATGCTCCTTCCGGTCGGAGGGAAAGACGGCATTGAGATTAACTTCCTTGGTGAGACGGTCGACGTGCGTGGCCTGGAAGGTTACTTGCAACAAGGCGCTCGGGGAAGCGCTGTTGCCCACGTCGACAAACACCGTTTCGCTCTTTTCGACGGTATGCTTGCCGCTATAGGCGACCAGTTTCAAGGTATAAAAGCCAGCGTCCTTAATGGTGACGTAGCGTTCCTGATTCGTTGAGTTGTCGGTGCTGACCTCCATGGGCCGGTCACTCCCCAGGGACCAGATGCAAAGTTCGGCATTCTTGATTTGCGAGGCAACTTTGAATGTTGCCGGCGCGTCGGGCTTGATGGTATCGACCTTGAAGGCTTCGATGACGGGGCCATTGTCGCTGCCGTCGCCAAGGCTAACGGTGGAGACGCGTTCATTTTCCTCGCCCAGGAAATTGTGCAGGCTCAGTTTAACGTTATAGGTGATGGGCCGGCTATATATATGCGTGATTTTATCCTGGTTCGCCGCAAAGGGCTCGAGTGGGCTGCCGTCGCCAAAGTCCCACCAGCCTTCGCTCGCGCCGGTTGAACGATTTTGGAAGGTCACGGTGAGGCCTTGTACTTGCTGGCCGAAGTTGGCAACAGGCTTGGCGGGCTTGATAACGTTCGTGACCAGAGGAGAAACATACATGAGGACCGCGCCTGACAACAGGCCCATGATGCTCGTCATGACCGCTTTGATCCATCCGCTGATTTTGCTGGGGGCCTTCTCCTCGGCCATGACGATCCTCCTTGATCGAAGTAGGACATGGAAAACCATGGTGAGAATACGCCAAATGCCAGTATGGCGTCGAGAGCACTTATCAAAAAGAATAAGGCCGGTTTCCAAAGGACCGCGGTGACGCGCATCCTTTGAAAGCCGGCCGATGGCGATTCACCGACCTCTCACTATTAGAGATCTTGGTTTTTCTTGCCTTTTTTGCCGCCGCCGCCAAAATTGCCGCCGCCGGCACCCTTCATTTCCAGTTTGAATTCTTCGCCAAGCAGTTGCTTGAATGCCCTGCGCTGTTCGCTCGTGAGCACGAGGTCGACTTTCTCGGTCGTGTCCTTGTCGATGGCAGTGACTTTTTCCTGAATGCCCTGGAAGTTGCCCCCCTTGCCCTGGCCCCTGGCCTCGGCCAGTTCCTTCTTGCTGTCATCGAGGATGGTCCGGATGTTGGCCGACTGTTCAGGCGTGATCTTCAGTCTGTGTTTGCACGGTGGGATCGAGATAAGCCTGGGTCCGGCGCTGTTGCAGTTCGATTTGACGCAGACGCGTCATTTGTTTGTCGTCAAGAACGCTGCTCAGGCCTTTCAGAATCGCGGCGGGAATCTTTTCGACCTGGTCATCAGTGACGTTTAATTCCTTCTTGACCTGATCCAGGCGCAACAGGGAGGCGGCATCCTGCGCGATAATCGCGCCGCCGAAGCCGCCCGCGCCGAAGCCGCCCTTGCCCTTACCGCCGGGTTGCTGGCCGCCGGCAAGATTGACCAGAATAAACGCGGCGACCAGCGCCACCAGAGATCGACCGACTAAACGCATGGGAAATTCCTCCCGGAAAAATGGTTTTATTTTATCCACGGGGAATTAACCCATCGTCGCTGGCAAAGTTTCGCGTTTCTTATTTTTTTTCCGGAGTTTGGGTCTGCCCGCCCAAGATAGTCTCCACGGAAGGGCCGCTGGCCTGGGCGGCGTCGAGCCCTTTCTTCGGGGATGGATGGGCGATAAGCTTCCACCGGTCTTCAAATTGCATTTTGCCCCAATGAACATCGTTTTCGATGTCATGGCAGCCCTGACAGAAATCATTCAGGCGGCGGTGCCGACGCACGTATTCTTCTTTCTTCGCTTCGGGCGATGAGTTGGGATCGAGCTCTCTGGCCGTCGGCCGATAGGGATTGATGAGGCGACGGATGTCGGCATCATTGAAATTATTGACGTGCGAGCTTCCCGGACCGTGACAGCTTTCGCAGCCCACGTCTTGCAGCTTCTGATTATGTTTGGCCAGCGCCTCGAGGTTGCCATCCTTGGGAAGATCGTTGTAACCGGTGGAGTATTTAAAGCCGACTGTATGGCAAACCACGCACTCGCCATCGAATTGGCGTAGCTTGGGGTTCTTGGCGTTCACCAGGGCAGAGAAGGCATGGGAATGCTTGGATTGAGTCCATACGTTGGAGGCTTCTTGATGACAGGTGGCACAGCGGTCCGAACCGACGTAGCGAGCGTCGTCGTGAGTCGTTTGCACCACATGTTTAGTGCGAGGGAAACGCGCCAAAAAATTGCTGGCGTGCACATCTTCGGTGTATTTCTCCATGAGCGCCGTCACCGGGTTGGCCTTTTCCAGTCCCGGCTTGGTCTCGAACTCCGGGCCCATGGATACCAGTTGATAGCGCAGCTCGATGCCGGTCGCGGTTTTCCAGGCGCCGATGACTCCCACGTAACGCCCTTTATGGCCAATCGTTAAAATGGATGTGCTCGGAGCGCCGGCATCTTTTTGCGGAAAGGCTGGCGGGTCTTCGTCCTCCGTCAGGCACAGGAGAACATGGACCGGCGCGATCGCTGGGTTCTTCAGGTGTTCCTTGTGGAGCGCGGCCGCATAGGCCATCGCTTCCTTTTCATATCCCTGGAAGAGCATGATACTTATGTCGACTTTTTGCTTGGTGAGAACCTCCAAGGTGTGCGGTAATACCTTTTCTTTCTCGATGAACTTCACTTCGGTCTGCTTGGGGGGCAACCCTTCAAGGATGCCCTTGGCGGCCCCGTCCCCAATGACGCCGATGACGCCGAGTTTGAAACGCGACGCCTGAAAGATCTCCCCCTGGTGCACATTGAGGGCGTGGAAAAGTTCGCCAGTCGTGGTGCCAGCCAGGTTGGCGGCCACAGGCCGTGGCTGGGCATCGTTGACGGAATACTCGGCCAGGGCGTCGATAAGCGGCATCAGAAATTCGTTCTTGCCGATGCCGATCGCCTTATAGTCCATGAGTTTAAGGGCTTTCATGGCGTATATGTATTTGAGGCGGTGCTGCGGCATCGTCGTCTGCGCGATATCGCCAAGGTCAATTGCCGTTACGGGCCAGCCCTTCTCCTTGAGCGATTGCATGAAGTTATAGCGCCGCGACAGACCCCCTTTTTGGGGATCGGAACAACCGCAGGGCTGAAGATAACCCTGCATCTGCCCGCTCAAAATAATAGCGAGATCCGGTTTTTTCCAACCCACGAACATGGGCAGGGGTCGGTCCTTGCCCGCGTCAACATCCTGGGCGATGCCATGTTGAGTTGTGCCGCGAATCACGAAGTAGCTGGCCAGCAGGGTCGCGAGCATGACCAACGACAGCCCAAGCCAACGCCAGGCCGGGCGTTTTCTTTGAAAGTTTGGGGTCTGGGAAAGGGAGGTCTGGGAATCGTACTCCATAAACCAGGTCCTCAAGAAGGTGCAAAAGGCGCACCGCTCCTACCACGGTGCGTCAAATTCATTCATCTACTTTTTTACGTTTTCTGTCAACACAGTTAACGCGGTTTTCAACTTTCGCGTTGCACGCCAGCGGAGCCTTCCGCTGGGTCTAAATCGCCTACGTCCGGCCAATATGGCCCTGGATTCGGACTTGCTAGGACTGTCCGTTGCCAGTCACCGGGATGCGGATAAAGCGTGGCGGGCTTGTTTGCGTGCGTAAAATGATGACGCTGTCATCAGGCAAGGTGCCGAATTGAGTATTTGGGGGAACCGTGATTTCCAGCTCCCATTTGAGGCGGGCGCCGGTTTTCTCCCCCCTGGTGAGTTTAACCCCCAGCGTCGGTGGCGACTGACTGGCAAGCTCCAGCAGCGTCTGGTCTTCCGTCCACAGGGACACCGTCGTTTGCATGCCCTCCTTGGCACGGAATGTTTTCAGGTCAATCTTGCCCCGATCTTCGGCGTTGCCGACAACGATGTCCCCTTTGACGGAACCGAGGACCTGCGGTCCGGGCACGGTGTCGCCGTCTAAAAGAAAATTAACCGGATGAATAAAGGGCCCCTGGTCCAACTGCTTGTTATCGGCCTTTTCATGGACCGTCACCACGAACCGATAAGCCCGGCGGATGCGCGTATTGGTCCCATCTTGACGCAATTTTACTTCCAGGGCGTGGGTTTCCTCGGGGCTCAACGGCTTACTCTCATAATGAAAGAGGGAATGCGTCCGATCAGCCCACTGCAAATCAAGCATGGAACGCGTGGACGACCAAACTGTGAATTCGGCGGCGGCACTGCCGCCCGGGGCGAGATTGCCCACGCTGATGCGCCCGGGAGAATAGCGAATCGGCGCGGCCACGATGGTCGGTACCTGGAGCTTTTCGAACCCGCGTTCACGCACCTGACCCGTGGGCTGGTACCAAACGTCCATCTTGAGCTTGAGACGGTATCCCGGCTCACGTCGGCCCTGCCACTGGACCCTGACCAATCCCTTGGCGCTGGCGGGCACCTGGAAACCCTTGGTATCGCTCTCCGTGATCTTTGTCCATTTCCAGTCGCCGGCCTTGGCCGTCATAGGATCCTTGAGCAGTTCCCGGTTATAGCGCTCCCAATCGGAGGGGTCCACGAGGCACACCTCCATATGGCTGCAATCGCACTCGGTGTGCTGCAAGCCGATATCCGCCGTTTGATTGAGCGTATTTTCAAACGGAAAATCACAATGACCTTCGACCCCTTTTTCAATTTCCAGGGCATATGCGTCGTCTTCCGGGTCCCAGATGGCCCGAGTAAACGAAAACTTGAGCGTTCCCGGCGTCACTTGACCGGAAAGCATAACGGGCTGGGTGATGCTCGTCGAGGCGCGACGCGGCATGAATTGCGTAATCCAGGCCAGCGCACCTACCAGGAGCACGAAGAGGACGCCGGCCAAAAGATAGCGGAACGTGGCTTTCGTCATGATTGTTTTTGCTTGAGGGCGTCACGCAATTGCGCGGCTTTTTCGTAGTCTTCGTCCGCGATGGCCTGCTCGAGTTGCTCGCGCAACGTTGATTTAATCTTGTATTCCTCGCGCAACGATTGATCCACTTTGCGCAGATGCTGAACCATGCCGTCCTCTTCCATCTCGTCTTCCATGTCAAAGGCGGCGAAAAAGGTTCGCAGCTTGTCGAGCCCCTCCCGGATGTCATCAACGGCCCGTTCCGGGTGCCCTTTTTCCACCTGCAGCGCGGCCGCGGCCTGCGTCCGCTGGAAGATCACGAAGCCTCGATATTGCTCGTGGGCTTGCAAGTAATCGTCGCTCGGGGAATGGTCCTTCACCAGGTCCATGAGCGTCAACGTATGGTCCGCGTCGGCGATGGCCCGGCCATAATTGCGCAGTGCCAGCCAGCAAATGCGCCGGTGGTAGTACTGCAGAAACTCCTGGTCCGCTTCCTGGCACTGCTCCTCGCTCAAAACCAACTGTCCCTCAGTTTTCGCCGCCATGCGGGCCTGTTCTTGCAAATAATCCAGGTAGGTCGGGTGCCCGTGCGGCCGGTTGCCGTCAGGCTTGCCCGTCGTCTCGATCTGCAGAATGCCGAGATCGACGCGCATCTGGATGACCTGCCGGTTGCCGCGCGGGTACGAGACGCGCCTGGACCATTCCCGGTTTATAATCCCAACCTTCGAGCACGAAGTCGATGTCCTGATTCACTACGCTCCCCTTTGGCTGAGGGATCACCGTTTTCTTTTTTTCATCTTAGCTATTCTCGCCAGGGTTTCGCAATGGAACCCCGCATGAAGGGGAACAAATTCCGGAAATTGGCGGAGTACCAGGTCCCTGCCGGCTTATAAACATGGGATTTCGCCAGCGCCCCTGGCTTTATCCGGCTGAATGATGCTATAATTGCTTACCTCTTCCAGGCGGAAGGGCGGAAGGATTGGCCGGATGGACGTTCAACTCAGGGTAGTGCAAGGAAAACCCAAGGGACTTTGCGTACACTTCGCCAAGGGCGAGTTTATTTTTGGCCGCGGCCCTGAATGCTACATCCGCCCCAACAGCGAATGGGTGAGCCGGCAGCATTGCCTATTCAAGGTCGCCGACGCCGGTATTTCGCTGCGCAACCTGGGAAGTTCGAACGGCACGCTTGTCAATGGCCGACTGATCACCCAGGAGCATCTTTTACACAATGGGGATACGTTGCAACTCGGTCCGCTGGTCCTACAACTAGTGGTTGGCGACTCTCCCACCATGATCGGTCAGTTGGGCCATTCCGAGACCTTGCATGATGTCCCCGGACACGCCCATCCTTGAGATCACCGGACTCTGCAAATCCTTCGGAACCACGCCCGCGCTCAAAGGCGTCTCTCTCCAAATCAAACAAGGCGAAGTCTTCGGCCTGCTTGGTCCCAACGGCGCCGGCAAGTCCACGCTAATTTCCATCATCTGCGGACTGCTCTCGTCAGACGCCGGCAGCGTATTGTTTGCCGGTAAGCCCATGATCCGTGGCCGTAAACACTTGCTCGGCATCGTCCCCCAGGACCTGGCCATTTACAGCGAATTGACCGCCCGCGAAAACCTGCGTTTCTTCGGCCAGCTCTACGGGCTGGGGGGCGCCGACCTGGAGGGCCAGATCGCGGAGGTATTGCGTGGAGTCGGTCTTCTCGATCGTGCCGATCACCGCGTGGCCACCTTTTCCGGCGGCATGAAGCGCCGCTTGAACCTCGGCGCCGCCCTGGTGCACAGGCCACGATTGCTGCTGCTCGACGAACCCACCGTCGGTGTTGATCCGCAGTCGCGCAATCACATCTTTGAAGAGGTTCGCCGCCTCAACAGCCAAGGCTTGACCATCTTCTATACCAGTCATTACATGGAAGAAGTGGAGGCGCTCTGTGCACGCGTTGGCATCCTCGAACAGGGATGCGCTCATCGCTTGTGATTCGCTCGCGAACCTGCTCGCGCATCATGGTGAATCCAATTTGGAGCGTGTCTTCCTGAAATTGACCGGCAGGGGCCTGCGTGATTGACGGTAGCCCGCCCTGGAGAACGCGATGGTGATTTGGACCTTGGCCCGCAAGGACCTGCGCCTTCTGGTGCGCGACGCCCGGGCCCTGGTGATTTTGCTCATCATGCCGCTTATCTTTATTCTGGTCCTCGGCCTTTCCCTGGGCGAAGGCTTTGGGCAAAAGGCGGAAGACCGCCTACGCGTATCGGTTTTGAACCTCGACGAGGGCCTGCCACGCTATTTCGAGCGCGCCACGATGGCCCGCGACGGCCTGGCCTGGTTGACCGCCTCGTGGGGTCAATTACCCGGCGCCGGCCCGATCGGCGTGCCCCTGCTCAGCGCCGCCGCGCTATCCCAGGCCAATCATCCTGCCTGGTTTCCTCACGTGCCCTGGTCCGAGCTGGTGTTGCGTGACCTGAGCGAGACGGCCGACATCAAGATCGAATTGATCGCCAGCCGCGCCGAGGCCGAGCGCCTCGTACAAAACAGCCAGCGGGCGGCCGTGTTGGTTCTGGGCAAGTCCTTTAGCAAACGCGCGCAGCGGGCTTCCTTTCTAACCGCTGGATGGCGCGAGACGCTGACCGCCGGAAGCGTTTATCCCCGGCCCGGCGACCCCATTTTGCTCACCTGGGCCGCCTTCGCCAATGAGAACCAAACCAGTCTGCCCCTCTATCTTGAGGAGGGCCTCAATCCGTTTTTTCGTGATGGTGTAAAACTCGACATCCTCGAAGTGGAAGTCCTGAAAGACCCCACGCAAAGGACCGCGTCCGCCATTATCGACCAGGTAGTGCAAGGGACCATGCTGCGCGTGCTCATGCCCTGGATGATTGGGCGGGCTTTCGAGAAAGTGGGCGATCCTGCTTTTTTAGCGCTGCTGGGCCAGGAAGGACAACTGCCCGCGCCGGTCAAGGTGTTTCTGACAAGCACCTTCGTGCCCCGCGAGCAGCGCCGCCTGCTCAGCGCGGGCCTGCAAAATGCCTTGCAAAATCTTTTTCCCAAGTACAACTTGACCGCCAAGACGTGGGCGTCACTTACCAAGGAGCATGAGCACCATGGGGGTGGTGCCGCGGCGAGTCCCTATCGAGAAGAAGGGAGCGGCTGGCTCAAACGGGGCGCCATTCGCTACCAGCTTCTCGTTCCCTCTTATCTTGTGATGTTCGCCTTTTTTCTGGTGCTCACGGTCGGCTGGCTTTTTGTGGCGGAACGGCGCCAGGGCACGATGAAGCGGCTCGTCGCGGCGCCGTTGACGCGTGGGCAAATACTGCTCGGCAAGCTCATTCCCTGCTTGCTGTTGTCGCTTTTTCAAGGCTTTTTTCTGTTGCTCGCCGGCAAACTGCTTTTCGCCATGAGTTGGGGCACCCAACCTTATTGGCTCTTTCTGGTGGCCGCGGCAACGTCGTGGGCGGCCATGGGGATGGCCTTGCTCGTCGCGGCGCTGGCCAGGACCGAGACCCAGGTAGCCATCTATGGTACGCTCCTGGTGCTCGTGCTGGCTGGACTGAGCGGTTGCATGATGGATCGCGCCGTGATGCCCGAACAGATGCGAACGCTGAGCAAAATCACGCCCCACGCCTGGGCCCTGGATGCCTATCGACAACTTCTTGTGAACCCTGAGCCGAACGTTGCCCTGGTCGCGGTGGCGTGCGCGGTTTTAGCCCTGTTCGGCTTTGTTTTTTTGATAATCGCCTGGGCGACACTGCGCCTCGAGTAACAGGCAGCGCCGACCCGTCATTTCTTCTTTTCGGGCGGCGTTGGCTGCACAATCAGCCGTTTATAGGCAAACATGCCACAGCCCCAAATCAGACCGAGGGTGATAATGGTGAACCACATGCGCAGCGACTCGTGATCGAGCCAGCTAAAGCCGGTTTTATAAACCACATTCGGTAAAACGACACTGAAGTAGGTAATGCCGCAAATAAATGCCAGTGCCATGAAGGCACCAAGGATTCCGGGCAGAACATGCGCGAAAATCTCGCCGCTGGTATGGCCAAAGGTTCGCTCCGTTTGCCCAACTTCACGTGTTAACGAGTTATAACCGCAAAAGAGGCAAACGAAGGCGTCCTCATCCGCCATGAGCTGGGCACAGTTGGGACACCGCGGCGCGATGTCAAGTTCCGTGACCCCATAAGCCTTGGCGTCCGCCTCCTCCCCATCGGCAAACCCCATCGGCGCGGCAGGCGGCGGTGCTTCTACCGCGACCAGGTCGCTGGCCGCCTCGCGTGGCACGACAAACGCCTTGCTACAGAGGGGACACTTGATTTTCTTGCCTTCAAGGTTGGCTTTGCCTTTGAATTTCTTGCGGCATTCCGGGCAGGTGATGATTGGATTTTCCGCCATGAGCCTCTCGGGGTTACTTCAATTGTCAGATCGGGTCGCGCAGCCGAGGCCTCTTCCGCGGGACGGCTTCACGACATGCTTATTTATAGAATAACTGCCGCATCGCCCCCCAGGCAAGCATTAAGCCAACGGAAGGAGGCCCGTGTCCACGCCCAGCCTGCCACGCACCCTGATAACTCTCGCCACCTACAATGAAAAGGACAACCTCGAGCCATTGGTCAAGGAGATCCTGCGGACGGTGCCAGCGGCAGACGTGCTGGTGATTGACGATAGCTCCCCTGACGGCACGGGCGCCCTGGCGGACAAGCTCCAGGCGGCCGATTCCCGCGTTCACGTGCTTCACCGGCCGGGTAAACTTGGGCTGGGGACCGCTATTCTGGCGGCGATGCGTTACGCGCTGGACCATGATTTCGATCAGATGGTCAATATGGATGCCGATTTTAGCCACCACCCGCGGTATTTGCCCGCGCTCCTCGCGGGCATGAACAATCATGACCTGATGATCGGCTCGCGTTACATTCCTGGCGGAGGTACGCTAAACTGGCCTCTATCGCGACGGCTAATGAGCGCAGGTGTCAACTTATTGGCTCGTTTCCTCATGCGTCTGCCGGCCCGCGATACAAGCGGCGCCTATCGTTGTTTCGCCGCGCCACTGTTGCGGCGGACCGCGCTGGAGCGCATGGTTTCACGCGGCTACTCGTTTCAGGAGGAAGTGCTGTATCGCTGCCGTGTCGCGGGCTGCCGCATGGGCGAGACACCAATTATTTTCGAGGACCGACGCGCCGGCGCCTCCAAGGCCAACCTCCAGGAAGGCCTACGCTCGCTGAGCATGATCCTCTGGCTCGGGCTGAGCGCTTTTTTCGGCTGGGATCGCTAAGAATGCCCGGCTAGCGCTACATGGACGGGACAACTTTATTCGCGGAGGGGCACTTCATGGATCGTCTGACTTCATTGCTTGTCTTCATGACGCTTGTCATCACGGCCAACCCGAGTGCCGCCAGCGAACCCGACAGTATCGAGCGTGGCCGGATCGCGCTTACAACGCGCGCGT
The DNA here is from genome assembly GCA_963848825.1 of uncultured Planctomycetota bacterium. Taxonomy (GTDB): domain Bacteria; phylum Planctomycetota; class Planctomycetia; order Gemmatales; family Gemmataceae; genus CAVVSQ01. The sequence goes on from CAWKFA010000015.1 coordinate 473,807, forward strand.
TTACTCCCGCCGTCTGGACCATGGCCGCGTATGAAAACGCCTGGAAAACCTGGGAGCCCCCCCTCAAGACCGCGCCAGCCGATTATGATGCGGCGTTCCGCGACCATTATGGCCTGCATGCGGCCCCTTTCCCCAACGAACGTTTGCCCATGGGCTTGCGTTCGGCGAAGTCTCTTTTCATGCCGGAGGCGATCACGCACGATTGCATGTTGTGCCATGGTGGATCGATCCTTGGCAAAAGCTATCTCGGACTGGGCAACGCCTCGCTGGATTTGCAGGCGCTCTTCGAGGACTTGGCCCGGGCTTCCGGGATGGCGAGAAATTCGCCGATTCGCTTTTCAAACGTCCGCGGCACTACCGAGGCGGCGGCAGCGGCCGTTTTGCTGCTGGCGCAGCGTGAGCCCGATCTGTCCGTTCGACTCACGCGTCTCGATCTCGAACCGCGTTTCGACCTGTGCGAAGACACGCCTGCCTGGTGGCTTCTCAAGAAGAAGAAAACGATGTACCACACCGGGACCAGTCACGCGCGGTCCGTACGCGCGCTCATGCAGTTCATGCTCAGTCCCTTGAACTCGGCCGCCGTCTTCGCCAGGGAAGAGCCCGCCTTTCGCGACATCCAGGCTTATCTGCTGAGCCTGGAAGCGCCGAAGTATCCGTTGCCGATCGACGACAGGCTGGCGGAGCAAGGACACAAGCTGTTCGCGAAGAATTGCGCACAATGTCATGGCACTTACGGTGCCGCCTGGACCTATCCCAACAAGGTCGTGGACATCGATATCATCGGCACGGATCGCAAACGCCTGGAGGGCATCAGTCTCAAGGCCGGCGACTACTATAACAAGAGCTGGTTCGGCCGCGAGAACGGCGCCGGCTATCAGGCAACCGAACCGACGGGCTACCAGGCACCACCGCTTGACGGCATATGGGCCACCGCCCCTTATTTCCACAACGGCTCGGTGCCAACGCTTTATGACGTGCTCAAATCCAGTGCCCGTCCCGCGCTTCACGCGTTCGTTCAAAACAGGAATGGACGACTACGACGCCGTGAAGGTCGGCTGGCGCGTACGCGGCATCGCCCAGGCCCAGGACGCTGCCCTGACACCGTACGAACGGCGCCAAATCTACGATACCACGCAACCAGGTCGTGGCAACCAGGGCCATACCTTCGGTGACGATCTTACGGAAGAACAACGGCGGGCTGTGGTTGAATACCTCAAAACGTTATAACGATTGCTGGCGAGCGCGGGCCGGCGCGAGCTAATCCGACTAGTCCGAACGTGCGCAGAGGGGCACATGTTCGATCGCTACGCGGAGTGGGAGTACACCTGCGCCGCCTGTCAACTTATCGCATTCATGCTGGCCATGGGCGCCAAATTGGTGCCCCGTGAGTTTTTGCGGGTACTACACCACCCACGCTCGTTTCTGGTGGCACTCACCGGGCACCTTTTCGTCATTCCACCCATCGCCGTGGCCATCAATTATCTTGCCGGCCTCGATGCCGGCCTTGCCGTCGGCCTGATCCTGGTGGCTGCCATGCCGGGAGGGACGCTTGCCAAGATCTTCACTTATTTCGGGCATGGCAATGTGCCCTTGTCCATCACCCTCAGCGTGGTATCTACCCTGTTAACCCTGGTCACCGTCCCGCTCCTCTTTCGCCTGCTCATCCACGATATGCCAGCCGACGTGCAGCTTCCCGTGCCGCGCATCATCGCGGAGGTGGGTTGCTTTCTGCTTCTACCCCTGGCCGTCAGCATGCTCCTGTGCGGCCGGCTGCCGGCCTGCAAAAAGCCGCTCGCGAAGTGGGGCGTTCGTATTGGCCTGGTCATCGTGGTAATCATGATCGCGGGGTCGCTGGGGAGCGGCCGGATCAAGCCCGGAGCCTATGGCTGGAGGGCGCCACTGGCTATCATTGTTTTCTGCGTGCTCGGCCAACAAATCAATCAGTTGCCCTTCTATTTGTTTCGCTGGCCGCGTACGGACCGCATCGCCGCCGGCATGGAAGTTACCATGCGCAACATGAACCTGGCCTTGCTACTTTACGCTTCGCTATTCGCGCGTGAGCCAACGATCGGTGCTGAAGTCCTGTTCGTGCTGCTTTTTTACGCGGCGACGGCCATGATCGTCGGCTTACCCCTGGCGTTGCGCCATCGCCGCATGGGCAGGCGGGAATTGAGTTTGGGTACGCCGGTTTCGTCTACCCCAAACTAAATTGACCGTGCCCAATTGAGATCAGACCTGTATTTTCGCGTTCTTCCGGCTTCTTAATGGGTAACGGATGATTCCCAGGGATTCTGAGGGGTCGCTTGATCGCCAGTCCGAAGGAAATCGGCAGGGGTGGGGCGTGCGTCATGCCTTCAAAAAACCTGTCTTTTATGCCAACCAACGTCATCCCCGAAGGCTTTTCCTCCAAGGGCGTTATTTGCCGACTCGCCACTGAGAGCCAGAGGCCGCTCTGGACGAAGCGCTCGTGTCCCAAGCGAGCACACAGGGATGGCTTCGTCCGCAAGCTGTTGACAGGTAATACCTTAAACACTGTTTTTTTCCGTGTCTCACGGAACGGTGAGACACGGAAAGCTCCGCCTTCCATGGAACAAACCAACGCGCTTGCCCTTCAATTTCGCCACGGTCCAGGGGCAGGCGTGGACGGTTTTCTTTTCCGCGGGTTTCAGCGGATTCAGGTAAAGGTTCCCATGATTCTCACCCACAGGAAAGTCGGATGAACCTATTTTCGAGAGCTTCGGCCACTAAACAATTGAATTTGGGGTTGTAGGATACCATCATGTCAACCTTACGCTTACCCGACGGCACCATAAAACCCATCGCTTCCGGCACAACGGCTCGCCAGGTGGCCGAGGGGATCGGCAAACGCCTGGCGCAGGCGGCCGTGGCCGCCAAGTTGGACGGCACCATCGTCGACCTGGACCGTGAGTTGCCGTCGGACGAGATGGAGCATTCGTTTCAGATCTTGACTGACAGAGACCCCGAGGCACTCGACGTCCTGCGCCATAGCAGTGCTCACGTCATGGTGCGCGCCGTGATGCGCCTGTTTCCGGACGTGCAGCTCGCCTTTGGGCCAACCGTGGAAAATGGCTTTTATTACGACATCGATTCCACGCCACCGATCAAGGAGGAGGACTTTCCCCGGATCGAGGAGGAGATGCGCAAGATCGTGGCCCAGGCCGAGCCATTCGAACGTTTCGAACGCCCGACTCCTGAGGCGCGCGGGCTGGTGGCCGATCTTGGCCAGCATCTGAAGGTCGAGCACATCGACGATGATTTGAAGAAATATCCGTCGCTTAGCTTTTATCGGCAAGGGGAATTCATCGATCTGTGCCGTGGCCCCCACATTCCGCACGCGGGCAAGATCGGCGCCTTAAAAATAATGAGCATCGCCGGCGCTTATTGGAAAAACGACGCCACGCGCAAGCAATTGCAGCGCCTCTATGCCACCGCCTTCTTTACGCAAAAAGAACTTGACGCGTATCTGCACAAACTGGAGGAGGCCAAAAAACGCGACCATCGCGTGTTGGGCAAGCAATTAAAACTGTTCACCATCAGCCAGCTCGTGGGCAGCGGCTTGATCTTATGGATGCCCAAGGGGGCGATTGTGCGCGGCCTTCTCGAAACCTTTATCAAGGATGAGCTCATCAAGCGCGGCTACCAGCCCGTTTATACGCCGCACATTGGCCGGCTCGAGCTTTATCGTACCAGCGGGCATTTTCCTTATTACCGGGATGCCCAGTATCCACCGCTTTATTTCCATCCCGCCGCCCTCTTTATCGACCTGGCGTACTATCGCATGAGCGCTGTGCGCTCGATGACAAGAAAGAGCAGGAGTTCAACGACTTTCTCAAGACGGCGCAGCTCAATGTCACGGGCTACGAGGCCGCCAAAAACACCGACGACAAGCTCCTGGCCATTCACCAGGCCGTACTGGCGATGCTGGCCACGTTCCAGGATCTAGCGCGGCACATGGGGGCCTACTCCCAGGCCACGACTTACCCCGACCGGGCCAAGGTCCTCTGGGATTGGCTGTCCAATCAAGAAGGCTACCTTTTAAAGCCGATGAACTGTCCGCACCACATCAATATTTACAAGGCAGAACCGCGCAGCTATCGCGATCTGCCGGTACGCCTGGCGGAATTCGGCACCGTGTACCGGTTCGAGCAAACGGGCGAGCTCAACGGCCTGACGCGCGTCCGCGGCTTCACGCAGGACGATGCCCACCTGTTCATGACCGCCGAACAGGTCCCCGAGGAATTACGCCGCCAATATCGAGCTGGTGTTGCTAGTGTTGTCCAGTCTCGGCCTCAATGACTACCGGGTTCGCATCGGACTGCGCGATCCCGCCAGCACCAAATATGTGGGCAACGACGAGGACTGGAACGCCGCCGAGCGCGGGCTGATCGAAACGGTTAAAAACCTGGGCATGTCTTACACCGTCGAGCCTGGTGAAGCCGCCTTTTATGGTCCAAAAATCGATTTCGTGGTGCGTGACTGCATTGGCCGCGAGTGGCAACTTGGCACCGTACAGCTCGACTACAATCTGCCGAAGCGGTTCGATCTGGAATACATTGGCGCCGACAACACCGCCCACCGCCCCGTCATGATTCATCGTGCGCCCTTCGGTTCCATGGAACGCTTCATGGGCATCTTGATCGAGCATTTCGCCGGAGCTTTCCCCGCCTGGCTGGCACCCGAGCAAGCACGCGTCATGACGGTGAGCGAAAAATTCAGCGACTACGGCAAAAAAGTGGAAGCCGAGCTGCGCAATCATGGCTTCCGCGTTCATGGCGACTATCGATCGGAAAAGATCGGCTTCAAAGTGCGCGAAGCGCAGATGGAAAAGGTCCCTTACATGCTGGTGATCGGCGAAAAAGAACAAGCCGCTGGCACCGTGGCCGTGCGGGCGCGTGCCGAAGGGGACAAGGGTGCGGTGCCAGTAAGCGAGTTCATTGCACGTCTGGAGCGTGAGGTAAAAGATAAGCATCTTCAGGGATAAAGGTCAGGCCGGCAGTTCAGCGATTCACTCCTCGGACAGGACAATCCATTTGCAATCCCGCCAGTGCGCCGTTTAAGATACTGCGGGAGCATATTTTTCAGGTGGAGTAGGCAACCATGGCGAGTGGAACAGGTTTCAAGCAACAATGCCCGAGTTGCGAGGCGTTGGTGCCCGTCAAGGATGCCAGCCTGGTGGGCAAAAAGATCGAATGCCCCAAGTGCAAGGACAAGTTCATCGTCGCGCCGCCGCCCAAGGAAAAGGATGCGGCGGGCGATAGCCCAGCCGCGCCCAAGGCCAAGACCGCCGTGAAGCCAGCCCCGGCCAAAGGTACCGCCGCACCACCCGCCCGCCCAGGTAAGGCTGACGACACCAAGAAGCAGCCCGTAAAGGCCAAGGCCCCTGTCGAGGATGACGACGACGAGGAAGAGGAAAAGGGCAGCAAAAAAAAGAAAAAAGCAGGCACCAGTCGCTTCACCATGGGCATCGTTTTGGGCGTGGTCGGCCTCCTTTTGCTGGGTGCGGCGGCCTTTTTTATCTTGAACCGCGATGGGGGTCCCAAAAACTTGACCAAGGGTGCCCCCCCTCGGCCCAACCAATCCCCGCGCACCCCCACCAACGTGACCCCCGACCCCAATGTGGACACCAAGGAAGCCAAAGACCCCAAAGACCCTCTCACCGAACCCATCGCCAAGGTGCCGGCGGAACCGTCCATGCCGACGAGTAGCGCCGAACTCACCAATCTCTTGCCGGACGATTCGGACCACGTCGCGCATATACCCTTCCGAACGTTGTTCAACCCAGGCCGGCCGCTGGCGCACGCGCTTTTCGACGGCCCCGATGCGCTCAAGGATGATTTCCTCAAGGCCAAGCTCGGCTTTTCGTTGCTGGCCGTCGATGACCTGATTCGCGCGGATCACTATGGTGCAGCCGGGTGGTCGTTCACGGTGGTCCACTCCAAGGAAATTATTAATCAGGACGCGGTGAAAAGAGCACTGGGCCTGAAAGCCGCGCCGGCGATCAAGAAATACACGCATTATCAAGTTACGACGTCCAATCCCTGGTTCGAACGCCTGTCCCGTTTCGCCCTGGGTGTGCCTCGCCAGCTCCGTGCTCTGAGCAAGCAAGAACGCCCGTTTTTCGTGCACTTTCACTCGGATCAAACCATGATTTTCGCGGACGAGACCCCCATGGTGGCCTTTCTCAAGGTGGATAAGCAATTCAAGACTTCCGGCGATCTCACCCCGGCGCCCACCAAGCCTGGCGCCGAGGCGACGACGCCGCCCGCCAGCGTCCGTGTGGAAGCCTTTTCGACCATCAAGCCTGCTTTGAAGGCCATCATGGATCGTCAGGAACTGCCCGGGGCGGACGCCAAGGAAACCTGGTTCAGTTCCGCCACCGACCTGACCGCTGCCCGGCTGCCTTCGCAATCATCCCGCGATGGCGGCAAGCCACTCTGGAGCCCTCGCCAGGTATGGGACGTGACGCTGCTCATTCCCGATCCGAATCCACGGATCGAGGCCCTGGGCGTCTCGCTCGTGCAAAAGGACGACCGCACGTTCCGCCTCCGCAACGAGCTGCACTGCCCCGTGGAAAACGATGCGCGCATTCTGGAAAAGGAACTCGCGGAAGACGTCGCGCCCGAGATGGCGCGTTTCATCCAACGCCTTCTCGGCCACAAGGTAGAGGTCCCGAAAAAGGACGAGCCGCCGCCGCCCATCGACCCAAAAACTGGTGTTGCGCCGCCGCCTCCGCCGCCACCGGTAATAGATCCCGCCAAGGCCAAAAAAGATGAACTTGCTTCCCGGATCACCGTGAAACACAAAGACAAGGTCGTCGACTTCCTGCTCGAGCTCAGGCTGGAAAATAACGAACTCGCCCGCTTGCAAGGCATCGCCGGCCTGATCAGCAGCGGCTTGCGGGCCGAGATGGAAGCGGCCGCCGGCCTCTTTAGCCGTCACGATCTTGCCCTCGCGGGAAAACGCTTGCCCGAGGAAGGGCTCTCCGAACAAAATGTCTTGCCAGGCAACTATCCACCCGGAGCGTTCCTGCGTTCGGCCCCCAACACCCAACGCTTTTTACGTGAACCGAAACAGCGCATTAGCTGGATGGCGGGTTTGCTGCCCTATCTGGGCCAGCGAACGCTCTACGAAAAAATCAACTTCAATGACACCTGGCGAGGCCCAAGCAACTGGATGGCGGCGGGCACTCTCGTGCCACAGTTCGTCGATCCCGCCTATCCCGCGAGCTTTTATGTAGCGCGCCCCGATTTGCCATTGGAACTCGCCGCCACCCACTTCGTCGGCATCGCTGGCGTGGGATTGGATGCCGCCGATTACGATCCCGCCGACCCCGCGGTTGTCACCAAGCGAGGCGTCATGAGTTACGACAAAGGCATGGCCCTCGATGAAGTTCGCCAGGGACACGGCCTGGGCAACACCATTCTCATGATTCAGGTCCCGCCCGACGGCCTGACCGGCCCGACCCCCTGGATTGCCGGCGGCGGCAGTACCCTGCGCGGCGTACCCGACAAAAACTCGGTAGCGCCCTTTGTCTTTTCCAGTGCCGGCAAAGACGCCAAAACCCGGCGCGGCACCTACGCCCTCATGGCCGACGGCTCCGTACGCTTTATCGATCAAAATGTTTCCGACGAAGTTTTCAAAGCCATGGCGACAGCCAAGGCCCCCATGCCCGAGGATTATGACCCCGACGGTGTGGACAGCAAAACCCCGCTGGTAAGACCTCCGGCAAATGGCGGGCTCAAGGACAAAAGCGCCCAAGGCGACAAACGCTAACGACCTACTGGTTGGGCACGTGGGGGAGCATCGAGCTTGTCCACCCCGATTCGTTCCACCCCCGTAAACTCAGCAATCCCAACGACTACCAGGGAGCCATTCCGCATCATCTGAAGTTGAATAATCGCATGGAGTCCCGCTTTCAGCTTCTTGTCCTTGATGTTGGCTTCGGGCATGACCGGAAGGCGAACAAACTTTGTCGCTTGGTCCTTTTTGGAATCTGTCGTACCCGTCATGAACACCGCACCGCCAACATTTCCGTGGGGCGGAACAACATAGGAAGTCGCTCTCGCATTAATGGTGTTCGCGGATAAATCTACTTCTTCAATCACGACATCGACCGAGATGGCGGTTTTTTTATCATTGCTCGCCCATGCGTCGGGCGCGGCACCCTCACCTGCCGGAACCTCCTGCTGCTGTCTAGCGCTACCTCCCTCCGGCCTATGAGGCTGGGAAGATGTTGCTCCCTCCCCTGCGGCTTTCACTCGCTTGAAAATCGTCACCTGACGCCCGGATCCCTTCGCTGCCGTGAAGTCGCCTGGGATGGCATCCTTTTCATCTTTGCCGTAACAGATTTTCAGGTCATCACCGTCCAGCGAATAAATGCCAGTGATTTTTCGCTCCACGTTCCCGGACTTATAACTGGCGGTAATTTGTTTGGGACTCTTGGTGCTGTCCAGGTTAAAAATAGCCCCGTCCTCATCCTGGCTATCAATCACCAAATCGCCGACAAAACTCGTGAGGGGAGAATCCTTGGAAAGATCGACCCGCTCGCCATCCTCCTGCAAATCCACCGTGTTCCAATCGCCTTGGAGTTTCTCTTCGTCGGTCTTGAGAACGGGGGTTTCGCGCTGAAGAACGACGATGAGCAAGTTCTCTTTTTTGGAGAAGGAAGCCGGTATTTCAGTGGGACGGTTTCCTGAAGCTGGCAAACAAAGACAAAATGTCAGCTTGTTGCCGTCCAAAGCGTAGATGCCTCGTAACGTCAGCGCCTTCGTATAAGACTGGTTTGCATCTGGCATTTCGAAGTCAAGTTGAACCGTTATGTTGATATTGTTTGGGGAGGGAGTCGCGTCGCTGTTGTCGCCCCAAAAATGATAGCTGGCATATTGCCGACCTTTTGGGGATTGCGTTGCCGACAGGAATGGCGGGTCCGTTACGATCTTGTCCTTCCCAATCCACCAAGTGCCTTTCGGAGGAGTGGTGTCCTTTTTTCCGTGAGAATACCACTCGACGACTTTCCACGTCCCCCGCAACTTCTCATGGTCGGTCTTGGGAGTGGCGGGATCCTTCTTTCCTGCCTCAACTCTATCCTTGGATTGCTCAGCCTGGTGGATTACCGGTTTCTCATTCCCACCTTTCCGAGCCTCGATCTCTTGTTCACCACCAGCGGTGCCATTTTTAAGCACCACTCCTCCCAAAGCGAAAATGCTCCCCAACACCAAAACAGCCGTGGCAATCTTGAGTTTTGTCAAAAACATGGTCGTAAGCACTCCTTCCATGAGAATAGCTACGTTGGCTGAAATTAGCCCGGCAGCCGCTGATTTTCCCACCGCATAGGCGCTGGCTGCCTTGACCGTGGCTGCCACCAGTGATGGCGGCACGCACGCCGAGGCGGAACTCTGTAACAACACGATCCCGCCGGTCATTGCCAAACCGTGACGTGCCAGGCGTTTCGCCAGCAACTTTCTACCTCGGGCAAGCCGACCGGCCACCGTTCCTTGCGGCCAGCCGAGTTGTTGCGCCGTCCGTTTGATGGACTTGCCTTCCATGTCGCACAGGAGAATGGGGAGCCGATAGATTTCGGCCAGACGGCTCAATTCTTGATCGAGCAGGGGTTGCAAATCGTGGCAGGGCCCAATTGGCATGGCGAGATGTTCGGGCATGGCGATCATCTGCCTCTCCCGCCCCTGCCGCTTCGCTGCCAATTTTCTTGCGTTGAGAGCCGTGCGGAAGGCGACTCCGTGAAGCCAGTTGGCGACCCTTTCCCTCGGCTTCACCGATGCTGCCTTAAGGGCCAGGATGAGAAAGGTGGCCTGGTAAGCGTCCTCGGCATCGTGGTGGTTGCGGATTACACGATGGCAGACCTTCAAAACCATCGTGCCATGGCGGCGGACCAGGGCTTCAAAGGCAGCGTGGTCCTTTTGCGAGATGAACAATTCCAGAAGTTGGGCATCCGTCAGACCCGCTCCGTCGCGCATAAGCACGACGCGGCGAAGTTGCTGGAAGACGGAATCTAATCGAGAAGTAGCCAACCGTCACCTTCCTTGGTTTGTTGCACCGAATCCGTACCCCTGTATTGGCCAGCCGAAGGCAGTTTTATACACTTTTTTCTGAAATGTGGTGAGAGTTTCCTGACTCCCTTGCTGCTCGCGATGGGTTCTTACGTCGTGACTCGGAGCTTACTTCTTCTTGGCTGCCCGTTGAACCCTGACGGCGGCGTTGGCAGCCACCGCGGCACGAATGAGCTGCTTGAAGGCGGCTTCGTTGATCTTCTCCCCTTCGCGGAGGTCGATCGCGCGCCGCGTGTTCCCTTCCAGGCTGGAATTGAAGAGCTTTTTCGGGTCTTTGAGGGCGGCCCCGCGAAAGAAGGTGAGCTTCACGACCTCCTTGTACGATTCTCCGGTACAAACGCCGCCGTCATGGGCCCAGACGGGGGTACCCCGCCATTTCCACTCCTCCTGGATGTCGGGGTCGGCATCGTGGATTAGCCGACGGACAAGCGCGAGGGTCGTCCCGCGCCAGTCGCCCAGTTCCTTGATCTTCTCGTCGATTAATGCAGACGCAGATTCCATGAGGGCGGGCCTTTCATGTAAAGCTCCAACGCCTCAGCTCGCGATCTTGCGCAGGATGGCGGCGAGCTTGGCCTCGGTCGCGTCGTCCAGCGCGGTGAAGTACCACGCGGACTCAATGAGCTGGTGCGTGCGCGCCCTCCTCGACAGTCAGGTTCGCGTCCTGGGTGAGGCCGAACGTCATGTATTTCTTGTCCGCGCGGAAGAAGCAAACCGTCTTGCCATCCTTGGTATACGCGGGCATGCCATACCACAGGTTCGGCTGGAGAGCGGGAGCGCTGCGCAAGATGAGAGCGTGCAGGCCCCCGCCCATGGCGGCGAAGGGCGCCGGCATCGCGGCGATCTTCTCGAGCACGGCGGCCTCGCCATTCGGACGACTTTTCGGCTTCATGGTCTCTCCCATCATCTTTCGCGGCTGCTGGCCCAGGGCCCGCGGGGCGAAGCTGGATTATCGTGCAGAAGCGAGGGCAGCGATTATCCTACCAATTCGGGCTACGGCAAAAAGATACAATTCTTTGGAGACATTCTCTTTCGACACGGCGAGCGGCCAAGCTGTCGGGGTCATTGACTGAGGTGAACTACTGACTACTGAGAATTCGACAATGATGGAGTCGGCTGGATGAAACCGATCATGTTTTCGTGTCAAGCGACCTTGTCTATTGCACCGGATGCCGTTGCCGAGCATATTCTCGACGTTTCCAGGTGGCCGGAGTTCACCGGGTATGGCCTGCTTCCGGGAATCCGGAGCGCGGCATTCGACGTCAGAACACCCAGCATTGTTGGTTCCAGAATTCGGGTCGTGAGCAAGGATGGCTCGACGCATATCGAAGAAATCGTGGTGTGGCTCCCCGGTCGCAAAATCACCATGCACATGAAGGAATTCTCGGCCCCCCTTTCGCGTTTGGCCACCGGCATTGAAGAGACCTGGGACTTCGAACGAATGGACGGTGCCACGAGAGTCACGCGCTCGTTCGCGTTGCATGCGCGGTCCATTCTTACCCGACCGATGCTGTGGCTGGTCGCTATTCTTCTCAAGAAAGCCATCGTCCGGCATCTGCTGCAACTCGGCCAGGAGAAGAAATTATGACAGCCGAGAAAGAGAGAACAATGAAGAAGGCAGGAAATCAGGAAACACGATTGTTATGAGAAGATACACGCTTAATTTCCGGGGAAACTCTGGCAAAGTTTTTCGAATTCCAAGGTCATATTCGATTTTTCCTTCCTTCCTACTTTCCTCATAGATCGCACGGCAAAACCAGCGATCCTGGGAGCCCACAATCGTCACCTCTTTGCATTACCAGTGAGGAAGGCAGGAAATCAGGAAACACTTTCAGAAGCAAGCCGTGCTTCGTAGCCACTACCTTCAGCGAGGCGGCTTAATCCTTGTCGGGCCGCGGCGGATTGGCCCAGTGTCCGGTGGGATCGGACCCGCTAACCAAAACTCCTTTGGCGTTCCAGCCCAGTTCGGCACGTACGCTGGCGGCGCAGTACGCGCAGTGTCAGCCCGCAACGGCGGCGCTGCGAAGTATTCGCTTCCGAGCCATGCAGCAACAGGTCGCTGTGGACCGATATCTCTCCCGCCTTGAGCTCGACGTCGGCGGGCGCGCCGAAGCGCTCGATATTCTCGATGGTTTGGTTCAGGACATTGTGCTCGGCCGGGTCGCTGGGCCGGTAGGTCAGGTGCCCGAAGTGGTGCGAGCCGGGCAAGAAACGCATGCAGGCATTGGCGCGGTCGGCATCGTCGATGGCGAGCCACACGGTGACGGCCCAGGAGGGCGAGAGGGGCCAATAGCTGGCATCTTGATGCCAGGCCACCGCCTTGCCATCGCCGGGCATCTTGCAGAAAAAGTGGGAACCCCAGGCGACCACGTCCTCACCCAGCAGGTCCTTAACGAGAGCAAGGATGCGTGGGTGCCTGAGCAGGTCATATACCTTGCCATACTTGAGGTGGGCCGTGCTGATCGAGTAACTGTCGCCTCCCGCGGCGAGAACGCTGGCGAGCAAGTCATCAAAGTAGCGGCGGTTGGCATCGGCCTCGCCGGCATCGAAAATGCGAATCCCCTTGAGGAAGCCGTCGCGATTGAATTGCTCGACCTGCTCTCGGGCGATGACTTTTGGGTTCCTCGTGGTGCAAGGGTGGAAACGAAGGTCCCGCTCCATCTTGCCGATATCTTGAGGATCGGGAGTGATCGCGAAATTGGTCGGAGTAATGGCCATGGTCGCTTCCTGGAGATCGGAACCTGCCTACACGTCAGTCGGCTTACGGGGATCGATTCATGCATCTCGGCGAGGCCTGTTCGTTCTTAGTCGCCTAAATCCCCAAATTCATCCCTGTCGTCCGCCATCTGGGCAAAAATCTCATCGTTGACCGCGTGCGCCAGGCGCGAGTCTCCGATTCCGCCTTCGGTCTGCTGTTCTGTTACCTGCGGCTCAAGGATATCGTTCGACGCACCATCATTCCAGGCCAGGGCCAGGAACAACCATTCCGTCGCCTGCTGTCCCGGACTATTCAAGAAGAGAAGCGCATTCAGGACTGGCCTTAAGCCAATCTGGAATGCCTGCCGCACCCGTAGGTCAGGATTCGGTTCCTGACCGCTCGCCTGAAATGCCAGGTTGCTGCTGACAGCCACCCGAACCGCGACAGCGTCAATAGTTTCCTCATCTACATTCCGATTTCTAAATTCGGCGATCTCCACGCCAACAAAGCCGTGGCCGGGACTGAGATACTGCGAAGCCCCGGATTCTTCCTCCACTTGCGAGCCGCGCCGTGTGTGCCCTTCGACATTAACCAGGGCTTCGGAGTACCTCACCCCCGGCCACGAGTTCACCTCTGGCGCTGCCGTCTCCAACATTATCCGATCCACGCCAGGGCTAAGAATCAACGCCCCTTGGCTATCTGCCAGCACGGTGCTGAAGCTGCGACCGTTTGGCATGACTGCATTGACCAGTTGCACCGTCGTCGCTGGCATAACCCGCTGGCTTGCGCCCGTCGGCTCGCCACCCAAGACGTGGAAAGCAATGTTCACCAAGCTGCCCGCCTGCGTGGCCGTGATCGGCGTCAGGCTGTAAAGCTGGATACCTATTTGACCGGTTGTTTGATTCACCACTGCCGAAAGTTGCCAGCCAGTGCCTTGGCTCGGGATTGAGCCCAGGGTTATATCCTTGGGTGTGATACTCAGCGCCGCCGGATCGTAGGTTAGCGCCACGATCGCTTCGGTCAAGCCGGTACTGCCGGCGGGATGCGGGTGGTCGACCATAACGGAGATTATCGGCAAGCCGACGGACGGAAGCCCGTGAGTTTCGTGCCCCAAGCTCAGCGTTGGATCAGCCGCATTGGGTGAGTGAATGCTATTTGGATTTAAATAATCCGAATTGTTCGCGGGCAATTGCGTTGGCGGATTCGGAATTTGAATTGGGTGAAGTTGGACCACAAAGGAGTCGATGGAGCTGACATCGCCGGCGTCAAACGAGATATCGCCCGCGACATCGCCGATAATTACCGGATCCAGTTGTCCAAAGGCGCTGAATCCCGTGGCCCGGCCTTGAGCTACCATGTCCGCGGTCAAAGTGTCCAACGCGGTAACGATCGTGTCGCCGTTGACGTCACCCAGGTACGCATTGACGTGCAGCCCGCTACCGCCCACAGCCCCCGTGACGGCGCCTTGGTTGATCACGATATCGCCGAGTTGGAGGAGTTCCTTGGCCTGGTAAAGGCTCAGCGCCGGGCGCCTGGGCCAGAGGGCACAACCGCGATGATGTCTCCGAGGACCAAGGGCTTCGTGGGCGTCGCGGAAACAGGATTGGGGTCGGTGTAATGGAAGGTAGCTACTCCGCCAGAGTTGGTGACCATGATGAGGTTGGCTTTATTTGGATCGGTGGCATCGCTACCCGCACCACCCCAGGCGCCAATGCTGAGCAGCGCGGGATTATAGGTGAACGTGAATGTGACGTCGGTCACGCCCGCCGCATTGTAAAGGGTGATCGGAATACCCGAAGCAAACACATTGGGCACCTCGATAGGAGTATTGCTATCGGGGCCGCGGGCAAAGTCGGGGATGTCCAGCACCGGCGTGGCATTGGCCTGGTAGTGGGTGGTGAATGTGGTGATGAAATTGCCATGGCCGCCGTTGTTCGCACCGTCCATGGCCGCGCCCAGGCTATCCATGAAACCATTAGAGCCCGAACCACTAATTAGTTTGACGGTGTAGGTAGCGTCGGGAAGGACCACGGAGGTGTTGCCACTATGAAGGCTGTTGAGCAGTCCCAGGTAACTGGACGTGGCCTTAAACGTGAGCGATTGGTTCGTTGGGTCGATTATTAGCGAGCCGTGAATTGCGCCCACGCCGTTACTGCCCATCATGACGACATCGGCCACCGCGTTCGAATTCGCCCCGTAAAGGGTGAGGTCTCCCGGAATAAACGCTCTGTTGAAAGTAACGGTGAAGCCGTCCGGCATCGGCGCCAAAGAGGTGACGAGCAGGCCGCCTGAGGCGATGAAGGTCGAAGTGTCGGGGTCCGTTCGCATGGCTTCGGTATTGCCGACGTTGTCGGTGGCCACGCTATCGAAGCCATAGGTTTGGCCGGCCTGCCCGGTGAAGGTTGCCGATGTTTGCGTCGCGGGAACGGACACGAACAGCGTGAATGGGCCGCCGTGAGTGGAGACAAAGACGCTGTAGCCGGCGATGCCGGAACCGCCGGTGTCGTCGCTTCCAGACCAGGAGACCGTGAAGGTGGACGTGCTTTCGGCAGCCGGCAGGGCGCGTAACGGTACTGGTCGGGGCTCTGCTGTCGATGGAGTTGATGAACGGGGCGGTGGCCAGCGCCGCGTTGGTGTCGAAGACCACAGATGCCTGTTGGGTAACGGCAACACCGGTGGCCAGGGCGGCTTTGGGCTGCACAGTGTACTGGACGTAGCCTTCGCCATTGTGCAAAGCGTCGTCAGGGTACAGGAAGCCATCAAAGACCCCGC
Source organism: uncultured Planctomycetota bacterium (assembly GCA_963848825.1). Taxonomy (GTDB): domain Bacteria; phylum Planctomycetota; class Planctomycetia; order Gemmatales; family Gemmataceae; genus CAVVSQ01. The sequence goes on from CAWKFA010000015.1 coordinate 489,362, forward strand.
TTGGGTCTTCGCCGGTGGTCGGGTCGAGCGAAATGAAGGTGGTCGTCAACAGGCCAGTCTGAACATTGAAGTCCAGCGTGACGAGCACGTTGACGGGCGAGCCGTCGGTATTCTGGTAGCTGACGGTGGTCTGATACTCGGTCAGCCCGGCGGGAACGAAGACGTTGACCGGACCGAAGCCGAAGGAGCCAAGCTGGAAGGTGGACCAATCGAGATTGGGGTCGAGGTGTTCAGTGACGGTGACGTTTTGAGCGGCGGCGCTGCCGTCGTTTTCGAAGTCGATGGTGTAAGGCCAGGTGCCGGTTGGCTGGAGGAAGTTCTGCGTGCCGTAGCCGGCAGGGCCGATGAGGGCGTTGGGGTCTTGCGGCTTTGCGCTTGTTGTAGCGCCGCTCGTACTACCGGGAGTACCACCACCACCGTTGTCGGTTCCTTTGTCGGTAGGAGTAGTCGGAACGCTGGGGGGGGCATTCTGAAGGTTGTGGTACTTGGTTAACAGATCATGGCGTTCTTTGAGAAGCTCGCCATACGCCTCAAAGTCCGCATTGCTCACTAAACCGGGAAGAAAGGTGCCAATAAAGCCCGGACCGTTGCGTCCATAGTCAACGTCCAGGGACTTATCTATCGCATCAATTTTACTGGCAATGTCTTGCAGTTGCTTATTATATTCTTTTTGAGCAGCGCTTTCAGAGGAAAAGGAGTCAGTTTCCGCTGATTTCAGATCGTGCTCGTTCGTGTATGACTCGCCTTCGTGATAGTCGGCGAATGAGCTAGCCGTCTTGGGCGCGGGAATTCGCCGCCCTTTGGAATGACAACCCAGTCGCCATTGTTTAATTGCGTTTTCTCTTCCTCTAAGCCCGAAGGATCGCTCAGTACGACAGGATCATTCCCGACGTAGCGGCGCTTGTTTATATCACCGCCGGAGAGGCCGAGCGGATCGGTGGATAGAAACTGGCCGGTAACGGGGGTGTATGCGCGGGCACGCATCGAGAACAGGTTTGTGCCGATCTGGAGGACGCCGGCCTGCCCCGCGAACGTGAATGGGTTCGGTAGTGCTGCCGAGGTGGTGGTCGTTTCCCCGAACGGCAGGTAGCTGTACCGGTTGACGTAGGTTCCGGTCGAGTCGGTAATGCCCGTCGTGTTACCACTGGCGTCAAAGTCGTAATAACCGGTGCCGCTCGGTCCGGTCTGGCTGACTAGGCCCAAGCCATAGGTGTAATCGGCGAGTAGCGAGCCGCTGCCATGGTAAGACGCCACGACGTTGCCCAGGCCGGTCGGATCGACTAGGTAGTTCGTCTGACTGCTCGACCCGCCGTCGTTGATCGTCGTGCCTACCAGGAAACCAAGCGGGCTGAACTGAAAGTTCGTGATGGTCCCGTCCGGGGCACTGATCGACACCAGTTGGTTGAGGTCGTTATAGGTATAGGTAGTTGTGCCGCTGGGATCAGTGACCGTGCGCAGGTTGCCGTTCGGGTCGTAGGTGTGCGTTTTGGAACCGACCCGGGTGACCTCGTTGTTGCTGTTGCTGGTGTAATTGGTTGGCACGCCGCTGTTCAGCACCTCGGTACGGTCGCCGACCGCGTTGTAGATGTACTTGATCGTCGCGCCGCCCGGCAGCGCCACGCTCGTCAGTTGGCCGGTGGCGTCGTAGCCATAACTGGTCAGGTTGCCGGCCGTGTCCGTCAATGACGTCTGTTCGCCCAGCACGTTGTAGGTGTAGACGAACGAGGAATTCACCAAACCGCCCGATGCGTAGTTGATTTCCCCGGTCAGCTCACCGGCCGCGTCGTAGGCATAGGTCGTGTACGTGCCGTTACCGTTGAGCTTCTGATGGAGTTGGCCGAGGTTGTTGTAGGTGTATTGCACAATCAGTTTGTTCGAGCCATCGATCAATTGAGACATACGGCCGAGCGTGTCATAGGTGTAGTTGACCGTGTAGCCGGATTGATCGACGCTTTGCGTGCGTTGGCCCTGGGCGTTATAGGTAAAGGTCAGTTTTTGCCCGTTTGGATAGCCGTTTGATGGGGGATAGGTGACCGAGGCCAACTCGCTGGCGGCGTTGTACGTCAGCGTGGTAGTGCCGGTGAGGTTCCCGCTAGCGTCCAAAGTGTTGGCGGTTAGAAGATTTCCATGGGCGTCATAGGTCATCGTCTGGCTGGTGCCGTCGGCAAGCGTCTCCTGAGTCACCAGACCCTGGGCGTTGCGCTGGGCGCCGATCGGATCGCCGTTTTGCAATACGGTTTCACTCAGGTTGCCGAGTGGATCGTAGCTGAAAGACCGGGACGTGCCGTCAGGATAGGCAATATTGAGCAGGTTGCCGACGGAATTGTAGTTGTACTTGGTTATGTTGTTGCCGGCATCGGTAATCGACGTCATGGTGTCCAGTGCGCCGTAAGTCATCTGCACCGTTTGGCCGAGTGGGTTGACGCTCTTCGTCAAGTTGCCGTTGGCGTCATAGGAGTACTGGTACGTGTGGCCGGCCGCGTCGGTCGTGGAGATCAGGTTGCCGTTCCCATCGAACTGGTTAATGGCGAGGCCGCCTAGCGGGCCCTGAATGCGGGCGGCCAGACCGAGGTCGTTGAACGAGACCGTGGTTTGAGCACCAGCGGCATCGGTGGATGTGACTTCCGCCTGGTCCGGATAGGTGAAGGTAACGGGGTCAGCACCGCCATTCTGGCTGGTGCCGGTCAGCCGGCCCGTCGTCGGGTCATAGGTGAAGTTCTGCTGCGCGCCATTGGGGCCCGTAATCGACTCCAGGGCGTTGGCCGTCTCGGGGTTGTTGCTGGTGGCGTAACTGTACGTGGTCGTCAGGTTGGCGGGCGCGGTGACGGAGAGCAGGTGGCCGGCAGTGTCGTAGGCGTAGGTCCAGGTATTGCCGGTGCCGTCGGTCACCTCGGACACGAAGCCCTGGGTGTTGTAGGTCAACGTCAACTGCTCGGCTGGCTCCGCCGTGTCCGCCGGGTTGGAGTAGGTAAGTGTGATCGGTTTGCCCTGGCCGTTGTAACCCAAACTGATGCGGTTGCCGTTGGTGTCCTGCTCGTAATCAAGGTTGTGGTCGGCACGGAAGACGTACTGGTTGCCGGCCATGTCAGTGAGCGTGTAGACACTGCCGGCAAGCGTAAGTTTTCCGAACGTGGCGTCGGTGGATTGGAAGGTGCCGCCGGGCAGGGTGGCGAAGTAACCATAGGATCCGCCGGCAGCGATGGTCACGTTACCCAGATTGTCCAGGATGAGTGATGTTTGCCAGGATGTGACCCAACCTTGACCGAAGAGGCCTTGCTGATTGCGGCTGGTGAGCGACGACTGGAAAGTGCGATTTAGCGAGAGCGATAGGTCGCCCGGTGTAGCCAGGGTGGCATCGACGGCCCCGGCGAGTGGCGTGCCCGGGAACTCGCCATCGGCCTGGGACACCAAGAACGACCAGAGACGCGAGACGTCGCTGTCTTGCGCTTGCGTTTCGCCGAGGCTGCCGAGGTAGGTAGCGGCCTGGGCAAGAACGGCGTCGTAGGTGTCCGTGGTCGTGCCGATGTGCGCAAGGATATTTCCGAAAATGATGTTCCAGGCCGCGGTCGGGATACTGGCGGGCTGGAGCGAGGCTTTCTGGGCAGCCCACGTAATGACCTGCCCCGCTTTGATCTGGTTGACGAAAACAGGGAGCGCGTCGCCGTCAACGGTATCCTCGTTCAGCAAGGAAAGCGTGATTTGCCCGCTCTGGCCGGGTCGCAGGATGCCGGCGGGGCCGTTCGGCGCGACAGCCAGTACCTGGACCGTCACGGCATAATTGTTCGGATCATCCGGCGTGCTGAAGAAGATCCTCGGATTGGAGGAACTCACGTTCAGCAGCGGGGCGACCAAGTCGTTGTTGGTCGTGTTGGTGTAAGTGACGACGAAGCTACCGGTGCGGCCGGAGCGAATGGCTTGGGGCAGGCTCAACCCGAGCTTGAGCAGCCCCGTGGACGAAGGAGCGGTGGCGGTCACCTGGACCGGTACCGCCAACAGCGCGGACTGTGTGCCGTCGCTAACGGTCACGACATAGTTGCCCACGGCCGCGCCCGTCAGATCGAAGGTCGCATAGATTTTGCTGGCGCTGACGAAATCGATCACCGCTGCCGGGATGGGCGTGCCGCCGGGCAGCGTCAGGCTGGCAGTGACCGCCGGCGTGAAATTGGTGCCATCGATCTCGATCGTGATGGTACCGCCGTTACCGCCGGTGACCGGCGCGGCGGGAGCCGACACTGTGAGGCCAGTGGACTGCGTGGCGGTGAGGGTATAGCCGGCGCTGGCCGCCAGGCCCGAAACACTATGGGCCAAAACGAAATAAGTCCCCGCCGTCAACACCTGGGGCACCGTGACGGTTAGGTTCGGCTGGTTGAGGGCCGTCGCCGCTTCCTGGAAGTCGTAAAGCGTGGGCAGGCTGGCGGAGCCAACGTAAAGGGCGACCGTGCCGCTGGTTGCCGCGCTGGCCAGCGCAATCTTGAGCGTTCCGCCGGCAGGCACAGTGACCTGGTAATACTTGTCCTGATTCGCTCCTGTGAACGCATCACTGCGCGGCGTGCCGAGCGTGAGGGAAGGCAAGGTCACATTCAGCAAGCCGGTGGTGGCGAGCGAAGTGTCGTTGGATCGGTCCGGGTCGGCCACTGAGTAAAGGCTATCGACCTGAACCAGAATGTCGTAATTGCCGGGAGCCAAGGCCGGCACTGCGCCGGTCCAGATGCCATTATACGAGCCGCCCGCCGCCAGGCCCCCGGTATGCGTGGTCGCGCCGAGCAGGATTGAGCTAGAGGTGATCGACGACGTCGTGGAGAGGTAAACACTGTCTTGCCAACTGCCCGAGGCGGCCTGCCCCCCCGGGTTATTTACCTGCCAATTCACCAAAATCGGCTGGCCCACCGTGGCCATGGAAGGGGCGGTGACGCTGGACGCGACGAGGTCCACTGCGTTGGTGCCGCCATCCACCAAGTCCAGACTGGTGGGTTGCAATGTAGCCGTAAAGAACGGCGAGAGCCCTGTCACGCTCGAGAATGCGCCGGTAGCGCTGGCGAACGTCAGGGGCTTGAAGGCGTGGCCGGCGCTGGGACCGAAGGGGCTAACAAGCGCAAGACCGAAGTTGCCGGCAAGCGTGGCCGTACCCGCCATCGCAAGGTGACCGAACTGACCGCTGGCGGGCGTGCCGCCGAGTTCGACGTTCAGGGTGCCGGTGGTTGCCTGCGTGTAGTTGCGGGTGACGGTAAACGTGCTGCCGGCGCCAAGGGTCAGCTTGCCACTGTTGGTGAAATCGCCGCTGGCAAGGTTGGCTTGGGTCGTGGTAAAAGTGGCTCCGTGCGTGACAAGGAAGCTGCCGCTGTTGGCGCTCAGGCCTTTCAGGCCAACCTCGGCCGGTTGGCTGCCGATACCGCTGCCGGACAACGTCTGCGCATAAATATTCGCCCCGGCGCCGCTCAGCGTGATGTTGGCCTTGTTAGTTAGAACGACCGTGCTTTGCGGCAACTCCAACGCGGCGCCATTGATGGCGTTCCATGTGCCGCCGGTCAACGTACCGACGCTGGAACTCTCGTCCTGCTTGATTGGATCGGCAAGCCAGAGCGTGCCGGAGTCAGCCTCGATGGTGCCGGTGTTGTTGAGGTAGCCCGCGCCGAGCAGCTTGGACGTGCCGCTGCCCGCTGTCTTGCGGATGGTGCCGGCATTTTCGACCGCGCTGGGCCCCCGTCCCAGGAGTCGATGCCGGAATCGGACTCAAGAAGGTAAGAGGCCCCCGGCTCAATCTTCAATGTCGTGAAAGCGGCTCCCGAGCTGGCCAGCCCCAGATTGCCTGCCCCGGTTTGAATGAGTGTGCCGTAATTGTCCAGAGTGCCGTAATCGGCAAAGATCATATCGCTGCTGCCGGCCAAGTTGATGGTCCCGAGGTTAATCGCGTCGCCCTCTGCGCCGTCCAGGATGCCGCCGGTCCACTGAAACATGCCGCCGGCGAAGTCCAACGTCAGTCCGCCGAGCCCGATGCCCATCCGGCCGCCGCTGAGCTGGACAGTGCCCAGCCCGGAGCCGGTGAGTGTGCCGGAATACGTCACGGGATTCGGTTGGTTGATGCCGAGGCCGCCGGTGAGATCGACAATGGCCCCCGCGGCAACGTTGAAGGTGGCGCCGCCGGTGAAGGTGCCGGAGTGGATGGTCGCCTTGTCGCCTGCACCGACATTGAAGGTGGTCCCGCCCGCATACGTTCCACCGGCCAGGCTCAAGGTAGCCCCGTGAGCGAGGTTGATGATGGTCCCGAACGAATTGTCGTTATTATCCGGGCCGCCAATGTTCAAACCGGCGAAGGCGGCTGTGACTCCCGTGCCCACCGTAACGGTGTCCACCGCGCCGGCAGCGCTGATCGTCAGGGCAGCTGCGCCCGATCCGTCAATCTCTTCTGGGCGGGCGGCATTGCTGCCTGTGTTGCTCAATTCCAGGGTAGAGGCAGGTGTAATGGTCCCCGACAATCCCGCGGCAAAGGAGATGGTACCGGGCACAACCAGCGAGTTGTCGTTGACAAGGGCCTGTTCGAGGGAGCCGTTCCCAGCGGCATTGGTGTTGGTCACCACCAGGCCGTTGCCGCCGAGCCTTCCCGAGACGCCTTGGTTGTTCGGATCGATCGTGTAGGGGCCCGTGCTGCTGCTGCCGGTGACCGCTTGCAAGGTGGCCGTCACCGTAATCACTACCGCATCGGCTTCGTGGCCTGCAGTTACGCCGTTCACGTCGAAGACTGCGGCCAAGGCCTGGTCGGCAAAGACGAAGATGACCGTATAGGTCGTAATGCCGCCGCTGGTGCTGCTTGTATAGCTGAAATTGCTTGGGTTGCTTGGAGCTGCGATGCCCAGGTCCGCCGTGAGGGCGAAATTGGGCGCAGTGCTGGCCGTGGTGATGAAAACAGTTGCGGTCAGGGTACCTGATATGTCGGTGCGGCTGACCTGAAGTTGGCCATCCGGGCCGTTGGCCACGGGCGTAAGCAAACCGATGGCGACTTGGTTGTTGGCGGGGGCCTGAACCTCGAATGCTCCCATGTCCACGACGTTATTGGCAATGCGTGGCCGACCGCGCTGGTCGGTGCTGAGGGGACTCCCCTGCGCATCGATAGCGAGGCCATTGCTGCCCGCGTCAATGGCGGGGCTGCCAGGGAGCAAGGCAATCGTCTGGTTGGTGCCGCCGTTGGATTTGAGGGAATCGAGGCCAAGTACGGCTGGGTCGAGAATGTTGCCGGTGCCTGCCGAGATCCCCGACTCGCTCGTGTTGCCGATCAAGGAATAGTTGGCGTTCACGGTGCTGTCGTTCTCGATATCCGCTCCCGTCCCGGCTGTAGCCGTATTGCCGGCCACGATGGTGTTGTTGAGATTCAGGGTGGCGCTTGCGGCGTTGAAGATGCCGCCGCCATCCTCGGCCGAATTGCCGTTGATGGTGCAATTGATCGCTGTCAACGTGCCGCCGGAAGGGGGAGGGGGCGGTCCGTGGGTGGGGTCATTGAAGATGGCGCCGCCGTGGCCCTGCGCCGCCGAATTGCCGCTCAGCGTGGTGTTGACCAGCGTCACGGTGCCGGTATTGTTGTAAATGCCTCCGCCTCCACCCTTTGCCGTATTGCCGCTCAGCGTGGTGCCCGTGACGGTCATGGTGCCAAAACTGTTGTAAATGCCCCCGCCCGCGCCACCCAGGGCCGTGTTGCCGCTGATGGTGCCTCCCACGACCGCCAAAGAGCCGGTGTTGTAGATGCCGGCCCCAATGCCCTGCGTCGTATTGTTGGTGATAGCGCAATTCTGCACGGTCAGCGTGCCCTCGTTTGTAATGGCGCCGCTACCACCAGAGCCCCCGGAGTCGGTAATTGTCAAGCCGCTGATGGCCGCCGCGACTGACCCATCCACCAGGAATATGCTGACGGCGTTCCCGCCGCTCACCGTCAATTGGCCGCTACCGGGGCCCGCAATGCTTTCCGGATTGGCTGGGCTGCCGTTGATGTTGCTCAGTTCCAGGAGGGCACTAAGAGTGATCGTTCCCGTCAAGCCCGGGGCGAAAGTGATGGTGCCGGGAACGGCCAAGCCATTGTCGTTGAGAATGGCCTGCTGCAGGGAACCGGGCCCGGTAGCATTGATATTGGTCACCAGCAAATCATTAGACGGTGTGATTCGGTCCTCGAGGCACTCTATCAACAACCGGTGGGTCGAGCGTCGCGCCGGCCGGCGAATCGGGCGGTTGCCCAGTCGAAAAACTTGGGCAATCCAGGCGGGCCAATGATTGAACATTCTAACTACTCCGACTACATAATGAGGCTCTAACGATCTCTCATCTCTTGATCAAAGAGGTGAAAACCTGAATTTAGCCGAGCACATTGTAAGATGGGGTGTTTTCAACACAAGGATAATAATGATCTTTATGCGGGATATATAGGAAATGTAATAATACATGGTAGAATAGGGCAACAAACTTACTGAGAAAAGTGGACGTCCATGTTTTCTAGTACTATGCGCTTCTTACGCGGCCGGCCACGTGATGTGAACTGAAATTCCGGCACTGCCGAGGCTGTTGTCGCCGCTGGCACCGCCTTCCGCTCGGTAGCAAATGGGTCATATCCTTTTGGCAGAATGACTCCCCCACCAGTGGAGGGGTGGCTGCGTGTAAAACTTGCAAGCGCAAGGCAACCCATTCGCGCGTGGGAGCGAGGCCCGCCAATACGCGGGGCTCGCTACTCCTTAATATCACGGCATTTATGTTATGCACGTCTTATGCACGATTCGATGCATCGTCTTATGCACCAAAAAGCACGACAATGCGTGCCTGCATGCATAACATCAGTCGCTAACTGCCGACCTTTGTCCAGAAATCGGTAGCGTCGTCTACTTCAGCACGGACCGTTACATGTTGAGGCACCTCAATGGCTGGAATCCCTGCGCAGCCAGGCAAGTTTCGCCGAGAACTCGTTGCAAAAGGCTGTTCCCTCCAATACAAGAGTAGAAACGTCCATTTCCCGGAGCCGCTCCATGCTTGCCAAGCTCAATACATTTGCCCTGGTTGGCATCGAGGCGGTGCCCGTCGATGTCGAGGTGGATGTATCGGCTGGCCTGCCCAAGACAATTCTCGCCGGCTTGCCCGAGGCGGCAGTGCGTGAGGGCGTTAATCGCATCGAACGGGCGCTCTTTAACCTGGGTTATGAACGCCATCCGGGCGCACGGTCATCAATCTGGCGCCGGCGGACCTACCCAAGGCGGCGGCGGCTTTTGACTTGCCCATCGCGCTGGGCCTTCTCGTGGCGACCGGCCAAATACTGCCCGAACAGATCAAGGATTTTGCCACCGTGGGAGAGTTGGCCCTTGATGGCAGCATCCGGCCGGTGAAGGGCGCGCTGGCCGTTGCCATGGCGGCAGCCGGCCAAAAAATCCGCAAGCTGCTGGTGCCCACGTCCAATGCGCGCGAAGCAGCCGTGGTCGAGGAGGTGCAAGTTTTTGGCGTCAGCACCTTGGCCGAGGCGGTCGGCCTGCTTACGGGCCGGCTCGAAGCCGAGCCCGTCGCTACCGATCTTGAAGAGCTCTTCACCCGCCTCAGCGTTTACGAGGTCGATTTCGGCGACGTTCGTGGCCAGGAGTTCGCCAAGCGGGCGCTGGTCGTCGCGGCGGCTGGCTGCCACAATGTCCTTTTCATCGGTTCACCGGGCACGGGCAAGACCATGCTCGCGCAGCGCTTGCCCACCATCTTGCCGCAACTCAATCTGGCCGAGAGCCTGGAAACCACCCGCATCTATAGCGCCCTGGGACGGCTCCAACCGGACCAGCCCCTGCTGGCAACAAGGCCGTTTCGATCGCCGCATCACACCATCTCGGATGCTGGCATGGTCGGTGGCGGCAGCACGCCCACGCCGGGGGAAATCTCGCTGGCTCATCATGGCGTCCTTTTTCTCGACGAACTTCCCGAATTCAATCGCCGTAGCCTGGAAGTGCTGCGCCAGCCGCTCGAACAGGGCTCGGTCACGATCTCGCGTGCCCTCAACTCCACGACTTTTCCAGCCAGTTTTATGATGGTGGCGGCGATGAACCCTTGCCCGTGCGGCTACCTCGGCGATGCGCGCCATGCTTGTAAGTGCAATCCCGTGCAAATTGAACGGTACATGGGCCGTATCAGCGGCCCGCTACTTGACCGCATCGATCTGCATATCGAAGTGCCCGCTGTCCCTTTTCAGGAGCTGGCCGCGGTCAATGAGGGCACCACCAGCGCGCTCATGCGCGGCCAGGTGCAGAACGCGCGTGCACGCCAGCGCGAACGCTTTGGGCAGGGGAGCTCGCGCCTCAACGCACGCATGACGAGCCGGCAATTGCGCAAACATTGCATTCTCGACGAGCCGGGCAAGGCCCTCCTGCGGACCGCCATGGAGAGCCTGGGGCTATCGGCACGCGCCCACGATCGTATTCTGCGCATGGCCCGCACCATCGCCGATCTCGAAAGTGCCCCGGATATTGGCGAACAGCATCTATCCGAGGCCATCGGTTATCGCAGCCTGGATCGGAAGCTGTGGAAAAGGTGAGGTAAACCCGAAACCCGCGATACGATCGATGAGGAAAGCAAGAAGAAAGGAAACATCGAGTATGACCTTTCTAACTTTGCCAAGGTTATCTTGGAAATCAAGCGCGTGACCTTCGCCGGTTAAACGTGTTTCCTGATTTCCTGTCTTCTTCATTGGTAATTCGACGATAGGAAGGGTCCGGTCCCCTTTTTCAACTGGGTACGGGTCACACCGCTCCTCGTTGCTTTAAGGCGTCGGCAACATTTTCAAACACCGCACCCCAATCGCCGCGGACGCTTTGCCGAAACAAACGCATGCTTGGATACCAGGGGCTGTCGGATCGATCCAGCAGCCAGCGCCAGCATGCCGAATAAGGCAGCACCACCCAAACCGGCATACCCAGGGCACCGGCCAGGTGCGCCACCGCCGTGTCTACCGTCACGACCAGGTCGAGATTCATAAGCACGGCCGCCAGATCTTCCAGAGAGCTTAGGTCGAAACGGCTGCCGACGTCAGCTATGGAAAACGGTGCAGTGGCAAGCTGTTGGCGTGCCGGACCAACTTGTAGGCTGAGTAGTCGGACACCGGGTAAACGCGCGAGCGGCGCAAAGGCGGCCAGGGGTACGGAGCGGCGGTCCCCCTTTAATTTCATGCTTCCTTGCCAGACGATGCCAATGTTCAATACAGGCGGAATTTGGTGGGGCAAGCGTCCGGTAACGGTCGCCAGGACTTGCCGCCAGGAAGCGGCTTTGGCGGCATCAACCAGCAGGTAGGGGACAGACGCTGGAATGGTCTCGATGTTGGTGCCGAAAAGGCCGGGCAAGCTCAGCAGCGGAATTTGGACATCGAAAGGGGGTAATGGCTCACCGGCGGCGATGATCCGAGCCACGCCCACGACACCCGCGAGAAGCCTGGTGAGGAGGGGTTGGCACTCGAAAACCACCGTTCCGCCGTGCCGCCCCACCATGGACAGATAGCGCACGAACTGGAGCGTGTCGCCCAGGCCTTGCTCGGCATAAATGAATAGGGTTTTTCCTCGCAGGGAAGTGCCATCCCAGCGCGGTTGCGGAAACGAACGTGGCACCACCCCGGGACGAAACCAGCGTTGTTCGTATCCAGGCCAGCCGCCTTCGAGGTCCCCTTGCAGCAAACGCAGGTGCGTTTGATTCCAGAGCGTCAAGCTGTGTTGGCTATCGAGCTCCAGCGCTTGCCGATAGAAGCTGGCGGCCTCTTCGAAACGTCCGTCGGCCACACACGCGTTCGCCAGATGGGTGTAGGCGTCAACATAAGCTGGATCAATCAACAAGGTTTGTCGAAAGCAGTCGGCAGCCTCGTCGAGGCGATCGAGGACCGCCAGCGCATTTCCCAGGTTGTTGTAAACATCGGCGCGGTTGGGGTTCAGACCCAGGGCGTGCCGATAGGACTCTATGGCCTCCGCCGGCTGGCCCAACTCCTCCAAAACATTGCCCAGGTTATAATGGGCATCCACCAGGTTGGGATTAAGGTGCAGGGCAGTGCGATAGCACGCGCCCGCGTCCGTCACCTGCCCGCCCATGTAAAGCGCATTGCCCAGGTGGTGATGAGCGTCCGCCAGGCCCGGCTGAACGCGCAATGCCTGACGATGAGCGGCTGCTGCTTCGGCGGGCAGGCCGAGTTCGAGGAGTGCAACCCCCAGGTTGAAATGGGCGTACGCGTGGTCTGTGTCTAATCGCGTTACCTGTTGAAAGCAGGCGCTCGCTTCGGCGGTTCGTCCCTGGGCTTTAAGTACGATGCCGAAGTTGTAGAGTGCGTTGGCGTCGCCGGGATCGATCCGTAAGGCTTGCTGAAAACAGGCCTCCGCCTCGGCAAACCGGCGCTGCATTACGAGCAAAATGCCCAGATTGTTCAGGGCGCCGGTGCGGCTGGGGTCGAGCCGAATTGCCTGCTCGAAACAGGAAATTGCCTCCTCCCAACGGCCGGTGCCTTGCAGCGTTTCGCCGAGTTGACAATGCGCGTTGGCATTCCTTGGGTCGCCCTGCAGAACCTGCCGATAGAGGTGTTCAGCCTGGGTGACGTCGCCCGCTTGCCGAAAGTGCCGGGCCAGGTCCATTAATTCAGCAGGGGTCGCCATGAACAAACCAAAGAATGAGCTGTAATTATTGGAGAAATCCCGGAGCTGCGTCCAGCGTGTCCAGTTTTTGCTGCAGTTCCGTCACGAGGCGTGCAAACACTTCGGGCCATTGGCCCTGCCGGCGCTGTCGAAAGAGCCGGACCGTCGGGTACCAGGGGCTATCGGAGCGGTTCAGAAGCCAGAACCAATAGGGAACCAGGCAAGCGCTATCCACACGGGCACTCCACAGGCCCCGCCCAGGTGGGCGACGGAAGTGCAGACGGTTATCACCAAATCGAGACATGGCAACACGGCGGCGACATCGTGCAGAGAGGCAGGGTCAAAGCGGCTGCCGAGATCAACAATTGGAAAAGTAGCGCTGGCCAGTTGCTCGTGTCCCTGTCCAACCTGCAAACTCAACAAGCGCACGCCGGGCAGGGCCGCGAGCGGCGCGAACAGAGCCAGCGGCACCGAGCGAAAGGAATCGTCTGGCTGAGTCGGGTTGCCTTGCCAAACGATGCCGATTTTAAAGCCGTCCATGGCGCCAAGTTCCTGACGCCAACGCGTCACCAACGCCGCTGCGGAAACTACATAAGGCACGGGGCCAGGAATGTTTTCGAGCGTCGTACCGAATAAGCCCGGCAGGCTCAGCAGAGGGATTTGCACGTCGAACGCTGGTAAAGGGCGCGCTCCATTCTGGGGTACGAGTTCATCCACGCCAACCACGCCAGCCATGAGACGAAGCAAGGCCGGTTGACACTCGAAAAGGACCCGGCCCCCCTGTTCCTTCACCAGGCGCAAATGGCGAGCAAACTGAATGGTGTCTCCCAGCCCCTGTTCCGCATAAACCAGAATCGTCCGGCCCTCGAGCGCCGAACCATCCCACCGTGGTTGTTGGAAAGAGCGTGGCCTCGTCCCGGGCTGGTGCCAGCGCTGTTCATAGTCGCGCCAACCGCCGGCAAATTCCCCCTGCAAAAGGCGCAAGTGCGAACGGTTCCAAAGAGCAATCTTGTGATCGGGATCGAGCGTCAGTGCCTTTTGATAACAGGCGGCGGACTCGGCGAATTGGCCCAGGTCCTTGAGTGCAAGGCCCAAATTGTTGTGCGTGTCGGCATGCCCGGGATCGATACGGAGCGCCCGTCGATAGCAGTCTATCGCTTCGGTGCTTCGGCCTTGCTCCTTGAATGCGTGGCCAAGGCTGGTGAGGGCGCCGACGTGGGCAGGATTGATTTGCAGGGCCTGCTCGTAACAAACCACGGCCGCGGCGGTTTGTCCGGTTGACCGCAGTGCATCGCCGAGATTGCCTAACGCATCGGCGTGACGTGGGGAAAGGGTCAAGGCCTGGCGGAAACACAGAATTGCTTCCGCTTTCTGGCCGTCCGCAAGCAGGGTTTGCCCCAGGTTGTTATGGGCATCCGCGTAACCCGGATTGATCCGCAGAGCCTGGCGAAAATACCGGGTCGCCTCGACGGGTTGTCCTTGTTTGACGAGAACGTTGCCGAAGTTGTAGCAAGCATGGGGATGAGCCGGGTTGCATTGCAAGGAATCGCGATAACATTGCGCGGCGCCGGCAAGGTCTCCGAGTCCAAACAGGACATTGCCCAGGTTGTTATGGGCGTCCGCGTGGTTCGCGACCAGTTTTATGACCTGCCGAAAGCAAACGTCCGCGGCCGCCAGGTCCCCCTGTTCAAAGTGAACGTTGCCCAGATTGAAATGCGCATGGGCATAATCGGGCGTCAAATGCACGGCCAGGCGAAAACAGCGCTTCGCCTCGTCGAATTCACCCTGGCCAACAAGGGCAAGGCCCAGGTTATTGTGCGCCCCCGTGTGGCGGGCATCCTCTTGCAGAATTTGCCGATAAAAATAGACCGCCTGGCCAAGATCGCCCTGGCGCTGACACCCCACGGCGAGATCGAACAAAGCGGTGAGGTTGGCCATGAAAAGCTCGGCATGCGGATCAAGAGCGCACAATTCGCGCACCGTTTGGGCATCGCCGGGCAAAATAGCGACGGGACGGCCTAGCAAGTCACGCACCATCGTATGGGGATCGATGCCAAGGTTCTGATAAATCGTGGCCAGGATGTCGCGATAGTGGATGGGACGCACCGTGGCGTAGGCGCCGGATTTGTCGGTGGCGCCGATGACCTGTCCTGTCGGCATGCCGCCCCCGGCCAGCAAAGCGCCGCCGACAGGCGCCCAGTGGTCGCGGCCGGCGTCTTTGTTAATGAGTGGCGTGCGTCCGAATTCGCCCCAGACGACGACGCTCACGTCTTTGTCGAGCCCACGCTGATGGATGTCGTCTATCAGCGCGGAAATGCCTCTGTCGAAGAGGGGCAGGTTGGATCGCAAGTGGCCGAAGTTGTTGCTATGGGTGTCCCAGAAGCCATAGGCCACCGTCACGCAACGCACGCCGGCCTCGACCAGGCGCCGCGCCGTGAGCAATTGATCGTTCCAGAGGGGGGCGCCATCGCCCTGGTGCCGGGCGGAAGTAATGCCATAGCGGTCGCGGACCGCTCTGGGTTCCTTGTCAAGATTGAGGGCCTCCACCAGCCGGCGCGATGTCAATACGTCGAACGCCTGGCGATAGGAAACGTCCATGCGTTCCACCGAAAAGTTATCGGCAGCGCGGCCCAGGTTGTCGACGGTTTGCAACAGGTGACGGCGGCCCGCGAATTCTTCCGGACTGCGATCACGAAGCTGCATGATGGAAAGATTGTCCCCTTCGAACTTGGCACCCGCGTGAGCCGCACCGACAAAGCCGGGGCCAGGGCTGTTGTAGGGCTTATGCTGCATCGTCGGAAACAGATCGACAAAGGCCGGGACGATGGGCGAGGTTGGCCCCTGCACGTGCGCGATTACCGAGCCGGCGTTGGGCTTGCCTTCGCGTTTGGCCATGTCCATGCCATAGCCCGTCAACGTCTGAAAGCTGGAATGTTCGTCGCGCAACCCCACAATGGAGCGAACCAGGGCCAGCTTGTCCATCATGGCGGCCAGGCGCGGCAGGTGTTCGCAGATGCGGATGCCGGGGACGCGCGACGCCACAGGCCGAAAGTCCCCCGCGATTTCGCGGGGCGCTTCCGGCTTCATATCGAAAGAATCATGGTGGGAAAGGCCGCCCGAAAGATAAACCATGATGACGGCTTTGTGGGAACGGGTGCCGGCAATGGCTTCGGCCTGAAGCAGGCTCGGCAAACTCAAGCCACCCATGGCCAGCGAGCCGACCTGGAGAAAGGAACGCCGGGAAATGCCATCGCAGTAACGCCGGCGAGCGCCGGTCAAGGTGAACATGGTGCTACCTCGTCAGATAACGGTTCAGGCGCAACCGCTAATGGGGAGACAGTTCCTCGTATTCTCGCATACTCCAGACAACAAGCCAATGAGAATGGCCTGGCGTCGCGCGCGTTCCTGTTCACCGCAACAACCAGGCGCTGACGGCAGCGGTATCCGCCTTGTCATTTACGCGCTGAAGATTGCCCGGCGCACCCGCTACTCGATACGCCGCATCCAAAAATTGTGCCGGGCCGGTGCCGTTCACGTTGTGCAGATAAAGCTCGTGTGGCGACACTAAACCGGCGAACGTCGACAGGCCGCCATAACGCAAAGCGCCGGGAAGCATCATGTCGTCATCGAGACTTACGATCTTCTCAAAGCGAAACCCATGCATATCGGCGGCCGTGCGCGATACGGCATCCCCGCATAACGCACGCGCCATTATCACCCAGGGGCCGGCGGCCTCCTGACCGACGAGATGCACGACCTTGGCACCTTGACCACGTGCGAAAGCCACGGCAGTCAGGATATCATGCACGCGCTCGGCCACCAGCGGACGATTGTAGCCAAAAGTATAACCTGGAAATGCCCGGTTGACGGGCGTTCGCTTGACGCCGGCCGTCGCGCCCGTGCGCAGAACCTCCACCGCCAGGATGCCTGCTTTTTGGTCGATTAGTTTGCGTGCCGGCGCGATCAACGAACCGTCCTTCCAGAGGCCAGGCAGGCCGGCGGGATCGACCCAGACAACGACAACGGGCGGGCTGCCGCCTTTGCGCTCGCCGTGAATCTCCTGGACCGAGACAGCTTCACCAGCGCCTTGCCGCGTGAGCGTGTGGCGGATGACACGCAGGCCATCTTTGCCCTCCTCCTGGGGGGGTGCCGCCGCGACTATTTCCTGGCTGGCCGGTAACTTGTCGCTCATCATGACCCGCAGGGCGGTGCCTATTATGCGGTGAAATTCCACGGCGGTCTTCTCATCCTTCGGGAGTAGCGCCTGCAAGTCTTGCTCGGCGCGCGTTGTCCAATAACGCCGCACGCCGTTGGCATCGACCGTATCCTTGGGGACCGGATGCTCGGCATCATAAACGGACATTTCCTTGATCGTGGCCGGCACGAAGGGCTGTTCCTTGATCGTTCCGGCCTGGCCCAGCTTCAGTTGTTGATTGAAAAAGTTGTACATGATCTCGCGACTGACCTGATTGTAGTTATGCTTGAATTCCTTGTGCGTTTTGGCCATCACATTGTCCGGCGCGCGAGAAGCTTATAAAGCACCCGCAGCTCGGGCAGCCCCTTGGTTTCGATAGCGACTGTCCAGTCGTCGGCCCCCGACATACCCAACGGCCGGGGAGCCATCAAACCCGCCAGCTCAACGTTGCCGGTGCCGATCCGAAGATAAGAAGCATTTTCGCACACACAACCTCCTTGCATGGCGGTGCCCACCATCACGGCCGGGAACGCCGCGGCGGGACGGTCATCGATGCCGCACAGGATGAACGTTTGCGTGCCACCGCCCGAGGCCCCGGTGACACCGATACGCGCGGGATCGACATCCGGCAAACTGAGCAGAAAATCGAGTGCCCGGATGCTGTTAAAAGTCTGCAGGCCCATGAAGTTCTGCAAACGCAGCTCAGCTTCCGCGTCGGTGAAACCCTGGCGGTGCACGATGGCCAAACTGTCGGCCGTGCCGACCATGTCATAATGGAAAACCACGCAACCAAGCCGCGCGAGCTGGCGCAGCGAGCCTGAAGTGGATAGAGGGCGCCTTCCTTGGTTTGTTCCGCTCCCTGCTTCAACTGGCTGACAGCGTCCCGGGCTTCATAAAAACGCCCGTCCGCCCAGTGGCCATGCGGGGACAATATGCCCGCCAGCTTGCCGGCTTTGCCCGTTGGCCGGTACAAATTGCCGGATACATAATGTCCCGGCAAACTGGCGAAATACACCTTTTCAATGGTATAACCGGTGCGCTGTACTTTGCCATGAATGACCGGTTGGAGTGGAATCTTTGCCGGCATGGGCCACAGGCCGTTGGCGACCAGGACCTGTTCGCGCAGCTCGCGACGGCGACTGTCCCATGCTTCTTTTGAAATCGGCGGAGTCCAGGGGAAATAGCCGTTGTAATCCTTGGGTTTGTCCAGGCGCCTGTCCAAAACAGTTGGGGCGTCGTCCGCACGCAACGCAGTTGGCAGCCCCAGGATAAGGAGGGAGAGGAGAAGGCGTTTCATTAATATCTTCCTGTGCGGATCGCGGAGATAAGGCCCGAGCGGCATACGCAGGAACAGATGCCTAGCGTAAGGCGTGAGCGGTGCCGGGTCAAACAATTTCGCGTTGGCGCGGGAAAACCATGCTTGGGCGACGAATTCGTGGCATCTTGAGTAGCCCACCGGTTCCTGGTAGAATTCAGCACCTGGAAGGAACCCATAATGTCCACGAGCACGCATAAAACACTGCTGACGGCCGAGGAATTCTTCCTGCTTGCCGAGCCTGATGATGGCTCGCGACAGGAGTTAGTCCGCGGGGAGATCGTTACCATGCCGCCGCCGGGAGGAATACATGGCGTGTGCTGTCTCAAAGTCGGCCGGCGGATAGGCAATTTTGTCGAGGAACATGATCGCGGCACGGTGGCATGCAATGACACGGGCTTCATTACCGGGCGCCAGCCCGATAGCGTGCGCGGGCCAGATATCGCTTATTGGTCCCGGGACCGCCTGGTCGAAGTGCCGGTCGGGTACATCGAAATCGCACCGGATTTGCTAGTCGAAGTATTATCGCCGAGCAACACGTCAAAGCAGATCCGCGCCAAACTTCAAGAGTACTTCGCCAAAGGGGTTCGCCTGGCCTGGGTGGTCGCGCCGGAGGATCGCACACTGACAATCTACCGTACACCCGATGAAGGCCGCGTGCTGCATGAAACCTCGACCGTGACCGGCGAGGACATATTGCCGGGCTTCACGTGCCGGGTCAGCGACCTGTTGCCTTGAGAGCGATTTCCGTCGGTCAGCGCTCGCACGCCCTGTCCTGTCTGCCTTCAAAGACAACGCAAACCCCGTATACTATACTGGATGGAGCAAGCCAACCGCCGCGATTTTCCGCCCGCTGTTTCGGAGCCGATCTATGTCCGCCATGACCCTGACTGAAAAAATCCTCGCCAAGCACGCCGGCCGTGATCATGTCCAGCCGGGCGACAATATCTGGATCGATACCGACATCCTCATGACGCATGACGTCTGCGGGCCGGGGACGATCGGCATTTTCAAGCAGCACTTCGGGCAAAACGCGAAGGTTTGGGACCGTGAAAAGATCGTCATTATTCCCGACCACTATATCTTCACGGCCGACGCCATGGCCAACCGCAATGTGGACGTCCTGCGCCAGTTCGCGGCCGAGCAAAAGCTCCCTTATTTTTATGACGTGGGCACTTCGCGCTACAAGGGTGTTTGCCACATCGCCATGCCGGAAGAAGGCCACACGCGGCCTGGCGAGGTGCTGTTTGGCACCGATAGCCATACCTGCACGGCCGGCGCGTTTGGCGAGTTCGCCACTGGGATAGGTAATACCGATGCCGGTTTCATCATGGGAACCGGTAAATCGTGGGTCAAGGTGCCCCCCACGATGCGTTTCATTTTCCACGGACAGATGCCCCCCTACCTGATGGCCAAGGATTTGATCTTGGCCGTGATCGGCGACATCGGCTGCGATGGCGCTACCTATAAGGCAATGGAGTTTGACGGCGACGGGGTCTACGCGCTGGGCATTGAAGAACGCATGACGCTTTGCAACATGGTCATCGAGGCCGGCGGCAAAAACGGCGTGATTGCACCCGATCAAGTCACGCTCGATTATGTCAACGCCCGCGATAAAAACAAAAAACCGTATACAGTGGTCAAAAGTGATGCGGGCGCCAAGTATTGCTTCGAGAAAGTGTACGACGTCACCAAGATGGAACCCGTCATCGCCAAGCCGCATAGTCCGGATAATCGTGCCAACGTTTCGGAAGTGAAAGGCGAAAAACTGGATCGCGCCTATATCGGTTCGTGTACCGGCGGCAAGCTTACGGACTTCCGCGCGGCCGCCAAAATTCTCAAAGGCAAAACAGTGCGGATCGATACCTTCATCGTTCCGGCCACCAGCGAGATCGCGGCCAACCTCAAGTCCGAGAAGCTGAATGGGCAAAGCCTGCACGATGTCTTTCTGGCGGCCGGCGCCAAGATCGGCGAACCGTCCTGCGCCGCCTGCCTGGGCGGGCCGAGCGATACTTTTGGCCGACTCAATACGCCGATAAGCTGCATCAGCACCACCAATCGCAACTTCCCCGGCCGCATGGGGCACAAACAAGCCCGCGTATTTCTGGCCAGTCCGCTGACCGTCGCAGCCAGCGCAATTGCAGGCATCATCACGGACCCGCGCGACTGCATGTAGGTTTCCTTTCATCTGGGCCGGATGAAAGTGGGCGCCAAATCAAAGATGTTCCGTCAGGCGTTTAGGGACAAATAAATCCGAGGTAAACCAGACTTCCATGCAATCAATCTTCACCGGCAAAGCTTATGTTTTGGGCGATAATGTCGATACGGATCAGATCATTCCCGCCCAGTATCTAACTTTCAACCCTTCCATTCCCGAGGAATATAAACAGTTTGGCAAATATGCCCTGAGCAGCGTGCCGCCGGCACAATCCGGGCTCCCCAAGGGAAACATCCCCTTTCATACCGACGATGAATTCGTGTCGCCGTACAGCATCATTATTGGCGGCAAAAACTTTGGCTGCGGCTCCTCGCGTGAGCACGCCCCCATCGCGCTCGATGCCGCCGGCATCAAGGCGGTCATCGCCGAGTTTTATGCCCGTATTTTCTATCGCAACTCGGTAAACGGCGGCTACCTCATCCCCTTCGAGTCCTGCGACCGGCTTTGCGAGCGCGTCTGCACGGGGGACGAGCTCAAGATCGACGTGCAGGCAAGTCTGCTGACCAACCTTACCACCAAGGAAGAATGGAAGCTGAAACCCCTGGGTGATGTGGTGCCAATTCTCGAAGCCGGCGGCGTATTTAATTACGCCCGCAAGGTGGGGATGTTGAAGGCATGACGACCAAGACCGCTGTCACCTTCGCGTTTTAAGGTCCCCGTTTTGGGATGGCACCCGCGTGAGGAGGCGAAGTGCAAAAGCTGCTCGCAGTACTGCTGGATGTGGACGGCACGCTGGTGGACAGCAATGATGCCCATGCCCGCGCCTGGCTACAAGCCATGGCCGAGTTCGGAGTGGGCGGTGACTTTACAACCGTCCGCCGGCTAATCGGGAAAGGTGGCGACAAGTTGCTTCCGGAAGCCGCCGGGATCGACGCCGAGTCCGAGAAGGGCAAGGCCATCAGCAAGCGGCGCGGCGAGATCTTTAAAAGTGAGTTCTTGCCCACGCTAAGCCCCTTCCCCGGCGTAAAGGAGTTGCTGGCGCGCATGCAGGCCGTGGGACTGCGGCTGGCCGTCGCCAGCTCCGCGAAAAAAGATGAACTGAGAGATCTTTTGCGCGTCTGCGGGGCGGACAAGTTCATCGAGGTCAGCACCTCCTCGGACGATGCCGAAGAGTCGAAGCCCGACCCGGATATCATTCATGCGGCGCTCGAACAGGTGGCTGTTTCAGCCGACAAAGCCATCCTTCTGGGCGACACCCCCTACGATGTCGAGGCGGCAACCCGTGCCGGCGTCAAGGCGGTGGCGTTGCGCTGCGGAGGTTGGCTTGACGCGGACCTCCGTGGGGCCATGGCCATTTACGATAGCCCCGCGGACCTTCTCGCTCATTTTGAGGGGTCGCCGTTCGAGCCGAATGAAAAAGTTTAGCCGTGAAGTAGGGTGTCCTACCAAATGTCACAGCTATTTTCGTTCTTCCGGCTTCTTAATGGGTAACGGAGGATTCCCAGGGATTCTGAGGGGTCGCTTGATCGCCAGTCCGAAGGAAATCGGCAGGGGTGGGGCGTGCGTCATGCCTTCAAAAAACCCTGTCTTTTATGCAACCCAACGTCATCCCCGAAGGCTTTTTCCACCAAGGGCGTTATTTGCCGACCCGCCACTGAGAGCCAGAGGCCGCCCTGGACGAAGCGCTCGTGTCCCAAGCGAGCACACAGGGACGGCTTCGTCCGCAAGCTGTTGACAGGTAATACCTTAAACACTGTTTTTTTCCGTGTCTCACGGAACGGTGAGACACGGAAAGCCCCGCCTTCCATGGAACAAACCAACGCGCTTGCCCTTCAATTTCGCCACGGTCCAGGGGCAGGCGTGGACGGTTTTTTTTTCCGCGGGTTTCAGCGGACTGAGGTAAAGGTTCCCATGATTCTCACCCACAGGAAAGTCGGATGAGCCGCTATTTTAGCCCCGCGCCAGCGGCCTCAGACGCTCTGCACAAAAGTCGCGATCGCGGCAATCGCTTCCTCCCAGTTTTGCTGTTCTGTTCTGCCTGAACTCTTGCGCGGCTTGAAGCTATGGTCGCCATCTTCGAGCCATCTCATTTGGATAGCCGGCGAAAGTTCATACCCGGCCACGTCTTCGCGGTTGCCAAAGTTATCCCGGGTCCCCTGCAAGACGAGTGCTTTTGTTTTGAGTGTGCGCAAATGCTCGACGCGCAACGTTTCCGGCTTCCCGACCGGGTGAAAAGGATAGCCCAGGCAAACCAAACCCGCCACCTTGGCTTCATCGGCCACCAGGCTGGCGATCCTGCCCCCCATGGACTTGCCGCCAATGACAAGCCGCTTGGCCCCAAGCAGCGCCACGACATTCAGCCACGTCTCTCGTAATGCGGGCAGGCGATCAGGCGGTCGTTTTTTTCCCGTGTCGCGATAGCTGGCCATGTACGGAAATTCAAATCTTGTCGTCCGTATGCCATGGCCGGCAAGGCCCGCCGCGAAGGCATTCATGAATGGCGAATCCATGCCAGCTCCTGCACCATGGGCCAACACGATTTTGTGTCGTGATCCTTTTGGTCCATCAAAGATCAATTTTGGATTTGCCGGCATATATTTGATCCTACTCTATTCCGGTCAGGCAAAAAGGGCCGCGCGTAGCAATCCTCGGAAACCGTGGCTGGCCGCAGGGCGTTATGATGTGGTGCCCAGGCAACCTCCGTTCTAAAATAGAGCGCTGAACGTCAGTTTTCCTGTTTCGGCGGATGGTTTTTTATGCAAAATATCGAAGAAATGGCCGGCACCATTCACAAACATCGCGACGAGGATCACGATAGGATTCGCGCGATGCTGGAAACTTTGCGCAGCCCGGACGTCGCGGAGGTATTAAATGCTGTTCCCTCGCTTTGCGAGGCGGCCGATGTCCTCTGCCTGCTGCCCGGTCCCAAAGCCATCGACGTCTGCGATCAGGTCAATCTGAACCGGCGCGGCGCCTTGATCGAGCAGATGCCCCCTGAAAACGGGGCGAAAATTCTGGAGGGCATGGCTTCCGATCAACGCACCGTCGTCGTTCGATCCATGAGTGCGCATGGCCGACGTCTGCTCCTGCCGCTGCTGAGCAACGAGGGTCGGCGCGAGCTGGAAACACAACTCAGCTATCCGGAGGGGACGGCCGGCGACCTTATGACGGCGGAGTTCGTGCGCCTCGATCCCGACATGACCGTCGAACAGGCCCTGCGTCGTATTCACGAACAGGCCAAGGACCGGGAGACGATTTATGCCTGTTACGTGATGGCGCCCGAGACAGGGCGGTTGCTCGGCGCTGTTTCCCTGCGCGATCTCGTCATGGCGGCCCCGCATCGGCCCGTCACCGAAGTCATGCGTGCCAATCCCGTGACAGTTCATGTACTCGATCGGAGCAAAGAAGCGGTGATGAAGATCAGCAAGTATAACTTGCTGGCGGTTCCGGTCCTGGAAGAGTCGGGCAAAGTGGTCGGCTTCATCACGGTGGACGACGCCATTGATCTGATCGTGGAGGAACAGACCAACACTGTGTTGCGCATGGGCGCCGTGGAGGCCGGGGCCCTTGATGACCCCTACATGGCAACGCCCTGGATGACGCTGGTGAAAAAGCGGGCAACCTGGCTGGTGGTTCTTTTCCTGGGAGAGATGCTGACGGCAACAGCGATGAGCCATTATGAGGACAAAATCGCTCACGCCGTGGTTTTAGCCCTGTTCGTGCCCTTGATCATTTCCAGCGGCGGAAACTCCGGCTCGCAGGCCACCTCGCTGCTGATTCGGGCCCTCGCGCTTCGCGAGGTAAAACTGAGCCAGTGGTTTAAAGTCCTGGGGAGAGAGCTGATATCCGGTCTTTCCCTGGGATGCATTTTGGGAGCCATCGGTTTCCTACGCATTTCCATGTGGCAATGGCTCGAGTGGACCGATTACGGCGAACACTGGATACTGGTCGGCTTGACCGTCGGTTTGTCGCTGGTGGGCATTGTGCTATGGGGAAGTATCTCGGGCGCCATGCTTCCCTTTATCTTAAAACGCGTCGGCCTGGACCCGGCGACTTCCTCCGCCCCGTTCGTGGCCACGTTGGTGGACGTGACGGGACTGATCATTTATTTCACGGTTGCATCCATCATCCTCCGTGGTACGCTTCTTTGAGATCCTGACGCGGTTTGACGTAGAATACGCCGAGGAGCACGCGGTCCGTTTTCTTTCGAGCATCGTCAATGAGCAGATTCAAAATTACTGTGTTGGTTCCAGGCGTTGTCGTGCTGATCCTGTCGGGCCTTGGGCCATGGCGCTCATTTGGTCAGCGGGTGGCGGACGTAAAAACACCGCGCGACGTTTTGATTATTCGCCATGCCGAAAAGCCCGATGCTGATGACGACCCCACGCTCACCAGCCGAGCGCCGCCCGGGCTGCCGCCTTGCCGTCCTTGTTTCTGGCTCCGCCAAACTTCCCGACAAAGCCCGCTCGTTTTCCGACACCGGATTACATCTTTGCCGCGAAAAAGTCAAAAAACAGTAATCGGGCCGTGCTAACAATCAAGCCGCTCGCCGGAGCGCTTGGCGATGCTCCTGTCCAGGACAAGTACAAGGATGCGGACTTTCAATTGCTCGTCAATGATCTGTTCGGCCAGGATAAGTTCGCCGCCAAGACAATCCTCATATGCTGGCACCACGGCACGATGCCGAACCTGGCGCTGGCCATTTTGGCGAAGGCAGAAAACGGCGACACGCTCAAAAGCAAAGTCCCGGCGCACGTGAAGAGTACCGATTATCACCGCATCTGGCAGATTACTTTCGACGCTTCGGGCCAGGCAACGTTCACCAATCGTTCCCAGAAACTGCTCTACAACGACTCGGCGAATTAGCGGCTTTCTCGTTGTCGGCGCGTAATTGTCGCCGGGTACCATTCGACTATGACCAACACCGTTTGTCCATTTCCCTCACAAGCGTTCGGTAAACCTGGCCAGCGACTTCATTGCTGCCGACTTGTCGGAATGTCCGATCTTGGCGCGATTGATCGTTTCCCGCAGGCGCTCGATATTGGCGTCATAAAGAGGACGGTTGACATGGTAGGGGTGGCCGTCCTTGCCGCCGTGTGCAAAGCTGTAGGCGGCTGGATCACGTCGGCACGCGGGAACATTGTAGATGACTTCGGCCAGCAAGCTGAGGCTGCGCAGGGCCTGGGGACCGATGCCGGGCTCGCCGAGAAGTGCCTCGAACGTTGACGCCTGCGCTTCGTAGGTTTTCAGCAACACCTTCTTTACCGCCAGCGGTTGCAGATGTTCGGGATAAAGCGCGTGCCGTGGCGGCAGACTCAGAGACTCCTCGTTCGCCGCCTCGAAGAGTGGCAAACGTTCTTCCCGAAAGAACGGTTGCAATTCGCGCATAAGCCGGTCGGGGTGCTGTTTGCTGAGATCGGTCAGCTGCCGCCGATGGTTCTCTCCTTCGCCCGCGACCAGGTTGAGGCAGGGTCGCCGTTCATCGCACGCCACCGCGGCATGAGGGTCGCGAACAAAGCTCGGCGTGGCGGAGGAGAGCCAATGATAGCGGCGGGCATAGCGGTTTTGGGTGTTCATTCCCTGCTGCACGACGCACCAGGAACCGCCCGGAATCAGAAAGAAGCAGTGATGGTACAGTTGATAGCCATCCTGAATCGCGGCGCTGTCCACCTTGGCGATAAGTTTGCTCGTTTTCACGAGTGTTTCCGCCGCGTCGCCGGTCTGGGCGCATGCGCGGCGAATATCGTCCGGGGTTTTGCGGCTGGTTCGACCCTTGCCGCCGCAGACGAAGAGGCTCAAGTCGCCGCGGTATTTGCGGGCGGCTTCCTTGAGGGCTCCGCAAACGGTGGTTGTGACCCCGCTGGAATGCCAATCGAAGCCAAGCACGCAGCCGAAAGCCTGAAACCAGAACGGATCGCTGAGGCGGCGGAGCAAGCCAGCGGGGCCTTCATCACGGACGATGAGCGTGCCAATGGCGCCGGACATCTCGACCATGCGTCGAAACAGCCAGACGGGGGCGGCCCCTGAATGGAGGGGAAGATTGGCAATGTTCCGAGAACTCATGGCATCCTGCTTCTTGAGTGCTTCCTCTGGCCAACGGCCTCACCACCAGCACTTTTCCCTGTCCCAGGCGATGATCCCGTAATCCGGCTGTGGCTCTGCTGGCGGTGTGCCGGCCTCCTCCCGTTCAAATTCCCGCCGCCCTTTGAGACGTAGCCAGGCGCGCTCCGCCAGCGAGGCCGGCTCAGCTTCTTCCCGATCCACACGGAGGAATTGTTCGTGTTCAGGAGTGAGCGGCTGAATGGTCCCGACGGCCAGCGCTTCCAGCCAGTTTCCATACTCCTCCAGCAGGGCCAGCTCGTCCGCTGGGAATATATGCGTGGCGCACGCGAAAGCGAAGGGACGTTTTCTCAAGTAGGTATCGTGATCGTTCGGCACCGTAGCCATCTTCCACCTGATGCTATCGTCTAAATCGCCACAAAAACACCTACTTTATTCTACGCGCCTTCGCCTCCCACGGGGTCGCCAACCCTGGTCTTTTTTTCGCCAACGCTCACTCATTGCGACGAGGCGAACGGTCCTTTCCAACTCCGCGTCCGGTCTCCTCCTGAAGCTCTTCAATCTTCTCGGACGCTTCGGCTTTCGTCAAATCCGGTTCCACGGTTTCACCCGCTTCGCGCGCCAGCGTGTTGATGTAAGATTCCTGAGCGCCGGTCATCGGTTCATTCCCCGTTATCCACTCCTCCGGCGGCTTGATCGTTCCGCGTGCTGGTGAAACGGGCGCGGTTGCATTTTTTTGATCTCATGACAGTCTCCCGTGTGTGGACTTCTTTACCTGGACAAAATTACAGCAAAGAGCGTGCCAGTCTTTGCGAGAGTTGGCGAGATGAAGTTGGAAGCGTATTCTCGACCTGAGCCCTGAACCACCATCCTGAAATGCTTCGAAGCGAGTATTATAATTCTCGTGCCACTCATCCGAACCGAGTTCATCCAGGCCAACGGCCTATCCTTCGAAGTCGACCAGTGCGGCGACGGGGACCGGCTGGCTCTGTGCCTTCATGGCTTCCCGGAATGCTCCTTTTCCTGGCGGTATCAACTTCCCCTTTTGGCGCGCCTTGGCTATACCGCCTGGGCACCGAACTTACGTGGTTATGGTCGCACCAGTCGCCCGCCTCGCGTTCGGGATTACACTGTTGAGCATTTGCTTGCCGATGTCGCCGGGCTAATCGATGTCGCCAACAAAAGATCCACGGTGCTGATTGCTCATGATTGGGGCGGAGCCATAGGCTGGAACTTTGTTCTCCAATCCTTGCGGCCGATCGAACGTTTCATCGTGCTTAACATGCCGCACCCCGCTTTATTCCTCAAGCGTTTTTGGCATTTTCCCCAAATTCTTCGCTCCTGGTATATCTTCTTTTTCCAACTTCCCTGGCTGCCGGAATGGCTGTTTCGGCTGCATGGCGCCAGGGCGGTAGGCGATGCCTTTCGCGGCATGGCCGTGGACAAAAGCCGCTTTCCCGACGAGGTGCTGGAGGTATACCGCCGCCAGGCCCTGGAACCTGGGGCACTCACGGCCATGATCAATTATTACCGTGCCCTGTTCTATAACCTCCCTGAGCGACGACAGCTTCGGCTGTTGGAACGCACTATCCTGCAGGTCCCCACGCTGATGATTTGGGGTGAGCAAGACAGCGCCCTGGGCAAGGAATTGACGTACGGAACCGAAAAACTGGTTCGCGACTTCACCGTTCGCTACCTACCGGACGTGTCCCACTGGGTTCAACAGGAGGCCCCAGAAACAGTCAACGCGTTGATAGAGGCCTGGTTAAGCGGTCATATGGTTGCATGAAATTGACCGAAGCGCGGACGCGATCTGATGAACTGGTTGTCAATGGGCGGCCAAGTTCCGGCGGTCAGCATCCCAGGACCCGCGTCCGTCTCATTTCGTCACAACCGTGACGCTCATTCCCGGCAGGATTATTCCTTCAGGATTCGGCAAAACAATCTCGGCCGACATGGTTTGCGTTCGCGGATCGATGGTTCCGGCCAGCCGCGTTACTTTCGCCGTAAATTGCCGGTTCGGGAAGGCATCGACGAGCACGGTCACTGCGGTCGCTTTGCTAATTTTGGCAATGCTGGCTTGAGGCACCTGGACGGAGATGCGCAGGAAATCCGTATTCGCCACCGTAAAGAGACCGACTTCGTTGGCGCTGCGAACGGCCTGAACGACTGATCCCAGATCGACGGATCGGCGCGTAACCAGGCCGTCAATGGGGGCCTGAATACGGGAGAACCCCAACTGGACCTGGACACGTTCCACACTCGCCCGGGCAAATTCCAGGGCGGCCTGGGCTGCCTGCAAGTCGGCGTCGGTTTTGGCCACTTTGGCCTCGCTCTCGAGGACGTTGGCCTTGGCAACTTGCACCCGCGCTTCCGCGGCTGCCAGAGTGGCGGCGGCCGCTTCGTGCTGGGAACGAGATTCGTCGAGTGCGCTTGCTTCAATCGACTTGTTAGCAGAAAGTGCCTCCATGCGCTGTAGCTGCAATTGGCGGTATTTATGAATAGCCTGCGCACTTTTTAAATTGTTTTCGGCCTCCTGAACCTGTGACTTGACGGACAAGAGCGCGGCCTGCGCCGCCCTGGTCGAGGCACGCACCTGTTCGATCCCGGCCCTGGCTTGCAAGACGTGAGCTTCTTTCACCCTTAACTCGGCTACGACGTCCGGTACCGCCAGCTCCGCCAACAGTTCTCCTCTTTTTACGCGCTCGCCAATTTGCACATGTATTTTCTCAACCGAACCCGTGACACGGGCGGAAAGAGACACTTGCTCATACGCCTCGACATGGCGCGTAGACCTGTTTTTGGTGGGGTAACTTCGCCGGCCCCCTCTTTCTTCTCGCCCAGACTGGTGCCGGCTTGCGACGGGTTTTCGGCTTGTTGTTCCCTGGCCGTGGGCTGTTTTTGCACCGCCGCATTTATTTTGGAGGCTTCAGTGGGGGGCTCCGTCGCGTTCGCGTCAAAAATGATGAAGACGGTGGCAGCCATCAAAGTGACTTCAACGGCCAGCGCTTTGGTGGAAACCTTCATGGATCGATCCTCCAGGTTAAGAATGCGGCGAAGGCGACTCACAAGTCGATGTTCGGTCACGGCCAGTTCGCAGCATTCGAGAATAGCCTCGCGCCTCCGTGAGGCAGGCATTTGACCGAGGTGTATCCTACGTTATAATCGGTCGACTACTGCTTCGCTGGCTGAACATCGAGAAACTCCATGCCAATCCGCACCGCTTGCTCTGCCTGTGGCAAGAGCTTATCCATTCGTGACGAGTTGATCGGCAAAAAAGTTAAATGCCCGGCCTGCGGCAATACCTTTCTTGCCGTAGCGACAGGCGTGACGGCGGGTGAGGCCAAGTTTGAACCGAAGAAAACCTCGCGGATCAGGTCGGCTGCCGAGCCCAGAACGAAGGACGACGAGGCTTCAGAGGACGACATAGAGGGTCGCCCAACGCCGCGAGTCAGCAAGAAAGCGCCAAGGTCAGTGCCAAAGGGCCTATGGATCGGTATTGCCATATCCGTTCTGTTGATAGCGAGCGCGCTCGCTTGCTATTTCTTGTTTTTCGCCGGAGCGCCCCGGACCGGGCAAATGGCCAGGACGGTGCCCTCGAAGGAGGCAAAGTCGGCCAGATCCGTTCCACCTGCAGAAGTCGAGCCGATCCCTGCCGCGGAAACGTCAATCGACCCGACCACGTATCCGGAATTCGGGCCGAGCCAGCTAATTCAAAGCGGCATCCGCTTCCAGGAAGCAACATTACAACGCGGCACTTTGCCGATGCGGGTGTGGTATTATCAACCGGAGAAAAGCTCCAACAAGTTAGCCCTGGTGATAGTGCCGCCCGCGGGCAGCACCCTTATGGCCGGCATGGACCTGAGCGACGGCGACCGCCTCGAGCACTATCCGTACGTCAAGGCGGGCTTCGCGGTCGCGTCCTTCGAAATCGACGGTTTTGTCCCTAATGCCAGGTCCGAGGCGGCTCTACTAAAAGGGGCACGCGAGTTCCGCGACAGTCAGGCGGGACTGGCCAACGCCAGGGCGATGTTGGATTTCGTCCTGGCCAAGGTGCCGAGTATTGATCCCAATCGCGTTTATATCGCGGGGCACAGCTCGGCCGCCACACTGGCACTTCTGGTCGCCGAACACGATCCGCGCATCAAGGCCTGCGCCGCCTATGCCCCGGTTACCGACGTGGAAGCTCGCCTTGCCAAGGCCATCCCAGCGATAGAAGGGGCCCTCCCCGGTTATCGGGAGTTCCTTCATGCCAGCTCGCCCAAGACACACGCAAGCAAGTTGACCTGTCCCGTCTTCCTCTTTCATGCGGAAGATGACGCCAATGTACCCCTCCGCGACACGACCACATTCGCGACTTTACTCAAGAAGTCCAACTCTAATGTCACACTTGCGACCA
Source organism: uncultured Planctomycetota bacterium (assembly GCA_963848825.1). Lineage (GTDB taxonomy): Bacteria > Planctomycetota > Planctomycetia > Gemmatales > Gemmataceae > CAVVSQ01. Next base: position 520,088 of record CAWKFA010000015.1, read on the forward strand.
CGCGCCAGGGCGGTCATTTCGACTCCATGGTCCGCGAAGGAATTCCTAAGGGGATCGCCTGGTTCCAACAGCTAGGAAAATAAAAGGGGGTATACGAAGAGGTCCGCGAGCGGGACTGAGCGCGGCGCAGAATCGGTGCCCCTATTCAAAGGCGGGCAGCGACGAGAACCGCTGTTCGAACCCGTGCGTGTTGGTATGCTATTCTCCATTCTTCCCTTTGGAATTGGATGTCCTATGGCGGGATCCCACCGATCTGCAACCCTCGTGGAGATGGAGCCTCATCTCGAACCCGGTGATCGCTTTGAAGTCGAGCGGGCCGGCCCGGATCAACTCCGGGTGCTGGCGGATCTCGGCAGCGCGGACCTATCGGTTCATACCGTTCAGGATGCGCAAGGCCGAACCTTGCCGGCGTCGTTCGATCCGGAGAATCGTCTTCTGACTGTGGAGAATTTCGAGCGCAGCGCCGCCGGATCGTTATGCGGCCTTGTGGCTGGAATATCAGGAGCCGGGCCGCTTCCGGCTCGTGATTGAGCCGATGCCGCCGCACGGTGCCGACACCGGGCAGACCACGGAGCAGGGACTGCGGCTCGCCTTCGACCAGCGCGATTGGGACCTGTTGCGAACGGCGCCTGCCCGGCAGATGACAACGCTGGCGGAATTCGACCTGGCCCTGCGGGCCGCCCGGCTGGCGACCCACGCCGGGTTCGACCGGCTGATTTGCCTGCCGCTGGTGCGCGACATGGAGCTGCTGGAGCACCAGATCCGCACGGCCAAGACGGTCCTGCGGCGGTTCCGCGGCCGGGCCCTGCTCTGCGACGAGGTCGGCCTGGGCAAGACGATCGAGGCCGGGCTGATCCTCGCCGAGCTGGTCGATGCGCGGCCTGGTCCGCTCGGTGCTGGTGCTGGTGCCGCCGTCGCTGATCGAGCAGTGGCAGGGCGAGATGCGGCGCAAGTTCTCGCTCGAGCTGATCAGCCACGACGACCCGGCCTTCCGCGCAGCGCGGCGCCGCCGCCTGGGGCGAGTTCGACCGCGTGATCGCCTCGATCCACACGGCCAAGCGCGAGCCGCACCGCTCGGCCATCCTGGCCCGGCAATGGGACATGGTCATCGTCGACGAGGCCCACCACCTGCGCAACCGCACCACCCAGGTCGTGGAAGTTCGCCAGCGAGCTGCAGAAGCAGTTCATCCTGCTGCTGACGGCCACCCCGGTGCAGAACAACCTCGAGGAGCTGTTCAACCTGGTCACGCTGCTGGAGCCGGGCCTGCTGAGCACGGCGAAGCAGTTCCAGCGCCAGTTCGTCGACCGCCGCGACAAGCTGACGCCGCGCAACGTCGACGAGCTGCACGCGCTGCTGGCCGAGGTCATGGTCCGCAACCGCCGCAGCACGGTCGGCCTGCAGTTCACGCGCCGCTGGGCGCGGACCGACCGCGTCGTCCTGACCGCACAGGAGCGGGCCCTCTACGACGACTGTCACGCGCTTCGTCCGGCGTCATCTCCGGTCGGCCGAGCGGCCAAGGGGCGGCATCGCGCGCATGGCCCTCGATCGCGCTGCAGATGGCGCTGGGCAGCTCCAGCCAGGCGGCGGCCGGCACGCTGCGAAACATGGCCGACAACGCCAAGCTGGCCGCGGCCGATCGGCGACAGCTCGCCGCAACTGGCCGGACCAGGCCGCGCCAGCTCAGCGACAGCACCAAGGTCGACCGGCTGCTGCAGCTGCTCGACGAGTATCCCGACAAGATGGTCATCTTCACCCAGTTCCGGGCGACCCAGGAGCTGCTGCAGCGGCGGCTGACGGAGGCCGGGCACGACGTGGCGGTCTTCCACGGCGGGCTGTCGCGGCTGGAGAAGGAGGCCGCCGATCGAGCGGTTCCGCGGCCCGGCCCGGCTGCTGCTCTGCACCGAGGCCGGCAGCGAGGGCCGCAACCTCCAGTTCGCCCATGCCGTCTGCAACTTCGACCTGCCCTGGAACCCGATGAAGATCGAGCAGCGGATCGGCCGGCTCAGCCGGATCGGCCAGACCCACGACGTCCACGTCTTCAACCTGGTCGCCGCCGGCACGGTCGAGGCGGCCGTGCTGCACCTGCTCGAGGCCAAGCTGAACATGTTCGAGCTGGTCATCGGCGAGATCGACATGATCCTCGGCAACCTCGACGACGAGCGCGAGTTCCAGGACGTGGTCGCCGACCTGTGGGCCGAGTCGGCCGACCAGGACGACTTCGCCCGCCGCATGGACGAGCTGGGCGACCGCCTGCTGGAGGCCAAGGAGGCGTACCTGGAGCAGCGCAGCCACGACGACAGGCTCTTCGGCAACCGCTTCGCGCCCGAGGCGTGATCCTTTACCAACTGCGGCTTCAGCGCGCATGGCGGTTACGAGAAAGGACGATTCCTCATGGCAACTGCAGCCGTGCACTCACCGCTCGAAGAGTTCGTCCGCGACTACGTCGACGTGACCGGCGGCGTCTGGGACGAGGTCGAGCCGCAGGTCTACGACTTGATGCTTGCCCACGGAAGGCGCCGGCGCGGACACAGCGCGTAGCCTGGACGGCGCGAGATGGTCCGCGTCGCGTTCGATCCCGAGGCGATGCCCGAGCATCCCGCCGCCCAGCTCGCCAGCTTCGGCACGCCGCTGATCGATCGGCTGCTGGCCGACGCCCTGCAGCGCGGCCGATTCGCCCGGCTGTACATCGTCGGCCTGAACCTGACGCCGCACGATCTCGCAGGCCGAGTGCATCGTGCCTTCACGGTGCCGGCCGACGCGCGTCTTCAGGTCGAGCGCGTCCGGCCGCTGCACTTCCCCCAGGCGGTCTTCTGGTTCCAGGCCACGTTCGTCAGCGATCAGAAGGAGCAGGAGATCGTGCCGGTCGCCCTCGACCTGCACTACGGCCGGCAGGTCCGTCACCTGGATCCGCTCCTGGATCACGCCCGGCTGTCCGAGACGCCAGGTGTGTCGCTGCTGGAGGCACGGCACACGAGCCTCGCGTCGGCCTATCCGCTGGCGCGGGCACAGGCGCTGCGGACGGTCACGGCACTGGCGAACGCGCGTCACCGCCAGCAGAGCGACCACATGGAGCGGCAGATCGCCCGCATGAACCGCTATTACGCCGACCTCCTTCGCGAGTTGCAAGAGCAGCTGCAGCGAGCCGCGGATCGCGGCGACGACACCGGCAAGTTCGCGGGACGGCGTGAAGCATTGGAACGAGAGGAGAAAGTGCGCGTGGCCGAGCTGCGTCAGAAAAGCACGCTGCATGTCCAGGTTCGGCTCTTGAATGTACTCGTGATTCAGCAAGCCAAGATACTGATCAAGGCGACGGTGCGGACGGACAAAAGAGATGTCGAGCCACTGGAGTTGGTCTGGGACCCTCTCACGGAAGCGCTCGAAGCCGTCCCTTGCCCGCAATGCCAGCGTCCGACCTTCGCCTTCGCCCGCACGCGTCTGGGCCGATTGACCTGTCAGGATTGCGGATCGTCAACGCCGATACCGGAAAGAGCGTCACGCCGCTGAAAATGTGCGATTCACGCATCTTCCGGCGAGTTTCTTTGCCGGGGTGGCGCCGTCGGTCGAGCACTTTCTCCCAGCCCCGCGGGAAACGAATTTGGTGGACAATGGGAGGCTTGTGAGCCTCGCCTTGCACCAATCGTTGGCCAACAGCCATGATGCTCGGTCGACCCTGAAAAGGCTACTATTTTGGCGGTCCTACAGCTTTACCAAGGGCTTAACTACATGTGATCTCGAATCAGGGCACTTTCCGTTCGGCCCGCGGCCCTTCGTTTGGTCCAGTCGGTACGATGACCTCGAAATCCATGCCTTTCACCTTGCGTAGCTCGTCGAGACCCTTGATACGGCTGTCCGGCGCGACCCGAGAGCCGCCAGTCGCCGCCGTTGTCGGCCATTATCATGCCGTATTTTTGCAGGCCTTTGAGGATCGCCCGGGCATGGGGCGAAAAGCCCGTGGTGTCGAAGTCCGCTCGCAGTCGATAGCGTTCGCCCATACGGGGCAGGTTCACGTCGGTCTTGTTGCTGGCGTGGTGCGTGGCCGGATAGACGTGGGCGTTGCGCGTATTGGTCACCGTGAAGCGCATGGCGTGTTCGACCAGGCCGCGTTCCAGCTCGTCATAGCGGATGATGGCCGGGAAAATCGGCAGGCCGGCGGCATCCGTCGAGGTCCAGCCCGCGGGCCGCAGCTTGTTCGATTTGAGATCGAACAGGGAGGACTGGGCGGCTTGCCAGCCCATGTCGGTCTTGCGGCCGATGTATAACTCATAGAGTTTGGCGTTCACCGGATCAACAACGACCACGTGGCGGTCCCCCTCCCCCTCGCGCTGAATGGTCTTGAGTTCCTTGCCATTGAGCGGCCAATCCTCGATGGGAGCATTGTCGGGCAACGGATAGGGCCCCAGGTCGGACTCGTCCGGATAGGTCACGACCTTCACCGGCACTTTGTTCTGGTCTGGGGGAACGATGATGAAGCTCATGTCGAGATCGTAACGTAGTGTCTTGTCGGCACCGGCGGAGGCAATGATGTTTTTGGAGTTCGGGTGCACTGGCCGCGCGGAGATGTCTTCGTTCCAGGCATTGTCGGCGGGAAACACCTGCATGGCGGCCAGGATCCTGTCCGCTTCCGGCGTGTTGAACATCACCGGCGCCTTGATCGGCGGCAGTGCCGGGAGCGGTCGGCCGCTCGAATGCTCGCGCGGGCCCGGTCCGACCTGGGCCCACAACGGGGTGCCGCTCAACCCGAACAAAAGAGATGTGCCGGCAAAAATCCAATAAGAGTGGGGCATCATTAATCTCCCAAAATGACGGGACTGGCTCCAGAAGAATAGAATATTGGGGTAGCGTAGCGCCGACACCGCGCCACGCTTCTTGGCCATTAAACAGGACAGTAGGAATGGACGACGGCAAGATGACATCGCGGCCGAGGAACTTTGCGCGAATGTTCAGTTGTTTGCTCGTGACGCTGGCGGTCCCGGCCTTGAGCGCGGGCGAGAAGCCCGACCTGCATCAGCAACTTCTCGAGCTCGCCAGTCGCCAGCAAAAGGAACGCCGCTCTCACTTCGCCGCGGCCGCCTCGAAGGCTGATCTGGAATCGCTGCAACGTTCCCTGCGGGAAAAGTTCCTGAGGTTGCTCGGCGGCCTGCCTCGGAGCGGGAGCACGCCGCCTGCCAAGGTCCTGGGCAGGATCGTGGCAGAGGATTATGTCGTCGAAAAGCTCGTGTTCGAAAGTTTTCCCGGCTACTTCGTCCCGGCGCTGCTGTACAAGCCCCTCCAAATCACGACGCGCCTGCCCGGTATCATCAGCCCCTGCGGCCATTCGCCCGAAGGCAAGGCCGGCGCCACTTACCAAATATTACACATCAATCTCGTCAAGCGCGGCTTCGTCGTTTTGACCTACGATCCCATCGGCCAGGGGGAACGCAGCCAGTTCTGGGACGCCGCCAAGAAGAAATCCCGTTTCAACCTCGTCTGCGGGGAACATGCCGTCCTTGGCAATCCGCTCTATTTACTCGGGACCAGCCTGGCCCGCTATCGCATCTGGGACGGCATCCGCGCGATCGATTACCTGGCGTCGCTTCCCGAAGTCGATGCCGAGCGCATCGGCTGCGTCGGCAACTCCGGGGGCGGCACCCTTACCGCCTATATTGCCGCCCTCGACGCACGCGTCAAGGCGGCGGCCATCGGCTGTTACCTCACGACGCTGCCCCTGCGCATGGGCAATCGCATTCAGGCCGACCCGGATGCCGACCCCGAGCAGGACATTTTTGGCTTCGTCAGCGAAGGCATCGATCATGCCGGTTTGCTCGCGCTACGCGTGCCCCGGCCGACATTAGTGGCGGCCGCGCAATTCGATTTCTTCCCGATCGAAGGGGCCCGTGACTCGTTTGGCGAGGCCCGGAAACTTTATCAGCTCGCGGGCGCGGCGGAATGTCTGGCGCTCGCGGAGGCGGCCGAAAAGCACGGCTTGTCGCTGCCGCTGCGCGAGGCCAGCTATGCATTCTTCGAGCGCTGGCTGGGCGGCCGCAAGGTCGAGACGAAAGCAGGCGAGATCGTGGTGCGGCCCCGGGCGGCACGGGACCTGCTCGTTTGCCAGGACGGTCAGGTGAACGTGACGTTTCAGTCCCGACATTTGTTGACGCTGGCCCTCGCCGAGTTCGACAACCGCGATACGCCCACGCGGACCCCGACTCCTCTCGCCGAACTACTGCGACTCGACCCGCAAGAGGCGGAGTATCGGACGCAGGAAATTGCCAGCGGCCAGGCTGCCGGACATACGCTGGTGGTGTGCGTCAATGGCAATGAAAGCCGCCCATGGCAAGAAGAAAAGGCGCTCCTGCGCTCGCTGGGCGAAGCCGGCCACACGATTTTCGTGGTCGATCCACGTGGCGTAGGATCGTTAAGGCCGAAACTAAGCGTCAGGGGCCACGACTATGCTGATCCCCTGGTCGGGGTCGAAGCGAACTTGGCATATAACGCCTACCTGGTGGGCAAATCGCTCCTGGGCATGCGCGTGACCGACGTGCGCGCCGCGGTACGCGAGCTCGCCGCGCAAAGGAAACCTTCGCGCGTTATCCTGTGCGGCCGGCGCGATGCGGCTTTGGTCGCTACCCTTACCGCCGCCATAGAGCCCAGCGTCACCCATGTCGCCATGGAGCAAATGCCACTGACTTATCGCCAGTTTTTCGATCCGGTTGGCAGACCGATCAACGCGGCGAGCATCCTGCCCTCGCTGTTGAGGGATTATGGCGATATCGACCAGGTGCTGGCAGCTATCGCCCCGCGCCAGCTGCTCTGCGCCGGCGGGCTTGGCAAGGAGACTCGACGAGTGCCGACCCTGCGTCATGTGGAAGGTCTCTTCACTGAAAACCCGTCATTGCTGACGGATTGGCTGAAATGATTATTGCCAGGACCGGATGGCAAACTCCCTGAAGGCAGCGCCTTATGCGACGTGCAGTTTATGCTTGCTTATTTCTGGGCCTTGTTGTGGCAGGATTGGTCGTCATTACCAGGAGAGGGGCCGTCATGAAGCCGGAAAATGTCAGCGCTGTGGAGCCTGCCGACCCACCCGTGGGGATGGCACGGGCGACGTTTGCGTCGGGCTGCTTTTGGTGTAGCGAGGCCGTGTTTCAGCAACTGAAAGGCGTCCACTCGGTAGTGTCTGGCTATTGCGGGGGATCGGTCAAGAACCCGACGTACCAGCAGATTGGCACGGGCACCACGGGGCACGCCGAGGCGATTCAGATCACCTTTGACCCGGCGGTTATTCCGTATGCAGATCTACTGGAAGTCTTTTGGCGAACCCACGATCCGACCACACGGAACCGCCAGGGCCATGATGTGGGGTCGCAATATCGGTCGGTGGTTTTTTATCATACCGACGACCAGCACGAATTGGCCGAACACTATAAACAGAAGCTCGACGCGGCAGGTTTATTCTCCGGGCCCATTGTCACCGAGATCGTCCCGGCGAGTGTCTTTTATCGCGCGGAATCCTATCACCAGAATTATTTTGCACAAAACGCCGGCCAACGGTATTGCCAGGTCATCATCAGGCCCAAGCTGGAAAAGATGAAACAGGTGTTTCAGGACAAATTAAAAACTCAAGGACCCTGACGGCGGGGAGGCAAGTCCGCCCCGCTATCCCGTTACAGCGCTACTTCTTCGCCTTCCGCGCCTTCTCGCTGGTCTTGTAGGCATCCTCGAACGCTTTCACCAACTTGTCGGACTTCTTGCGGACCTCGTCGACCTGTTTGTCGATCTTGGTGGTGCTGTCGTCGCCGGCGGACGCCACATTGGCCAATACGCCCGAGGCGTCCTCGAAAGCCTGGTAGCAATCGAAGAGCATGATCTTGATCGTGTCTCCCGTCGGGTCTGGAAAGTCTTCGACGAGCTTCTCGAAGAGGTCGCGAATCTTGATGGCCACGTCGCGCCGCGTGGCCGCGTTCTTGGCAATTTTGCCTATCGCCGTGCTGAGATCGTCCCCGGCGTCGGTGAACTGGGCCATCGACAGCTGGATAAGGCGGAACTTCTTGACGGCTTCATCCCGTTCCTTGTCGGAGCCTTCCAGTTGTTGAATCATCTTGAAAACGTCTTTAAATTCGAGGTCCTTGTCAGGCTCGCCGATTCCCTTGGAGGCAATGCCCCGGAGTGTCGTGGCGAGGTCCTCCAGCTTTTTCGACGCCACCTGCACCTCCTTGGGACGCTCGTAGGGCTTCTTGCCGGCGGCGGCGCACGGCGCCGGCGGCGTGCGTCTCGAATGTTTTGTAGGCATCGTAGGCCGTGTTCACTTCTTTTAGCCATGCAACCACCACGCTCAAGGACATGATCGACTCCTCCAGGTTAGAATAGCGCCCGACCTCCGGAATGCTCCGCCCCTCGCCGCGACGGTGTTCACCACATTACCGGGGCAGCGGTGATCCCGCCACATAAAGTTTGCCGGCAAGCTACTTCGCTAATTCGTCTCGGTCTCATAGGTCCGGCCAACCGGGCAAGCGGGGGAAAATGAATCGAGAAGAGGAGGCCCCCACGTACTTCGGTTAAACACATAATGTCCATGTTCTTACCAATTTGCCCCATCCTGTCGATAAGGAACTACTCGATTGACGTCCTGGTGAACGGCGGGCCTGGATGGTCCGGCTGTCTCCTTCGCCGGAACAAAGCAACCCAACCAAAAAAATCTGCTTACAGGTTTCTCCTTTCCCAATTAGCCCGGTTCGGAAGAAGAATTGGGGCCTGAAAGGTCTCTGGTTGGTTGACTTGAGTTTTCGCCAGGCACTTTGGTGCCGCAATGAAGGAGTGTTGGCAATGTTGTCGTCCCTCGTAACGAGCGTGACCCTGGCCCTGGCACAATCCTCGTCTACGCCAGCCCCGGTTATGCCATCGCCCCTGCCGCAACCTTCACCATTCTCGGTAATCGCGCAGGCGGCCGCACGGGATGGGGCGGAGGCCGCCAAAGACCCAGCCGCGGTCAGTTGATGCCGCTGACGCGAATGGCAACGGCGGCACGCCCGATCAGGAAAAAGTTGGCTTTGTCAGGGGTATCTTCAAAGCCTACAAGGAGGCATTCTTTCCAGATCCGAATGCGCCACCCGAGGAAGAGCCCAAACGGCGGACTCTGCCTCAACCATGGTCAGCCCCGCCATTTCCCGGCCATGAATATCAGGGTTATCCGCTCATTGGCGTGCCGCCGGACTCGGTCAGTAATCCCCTCATGCAAGGTCTCTTCAACACGCCGTTTGGAGACACCGTCAAGAAGTCCAAACTCCAGCTCGAAGGCTGGGTCACTGGGTCTTATAACTGGAGCCAGGACAAAAACTCCAATTTGCCGACTTCCTACTGGCTGGTACCCAACCGCCTGGAACTGGATCAGTTCGTGCTGCGCCTGAGCCGCCAATTGGATTCAGTGCAAACCGACCATATTGATTGGGGTTTCCGCTCGACCATTGTGTACGGCATTGATTACCGCTTCCTGTCGGCGGGTGGCTGGGGTAGCGACTACCAGTACCAGGTGAGAAACCAACTTTACGGCTGGGACCCAACGGAACAATACTTCGACGTGTACTTCCCGGGCGTAATGAGCGGCATGATCGTTCGCGTCGGTCGCTGGATCGCTTGCCCGGACATCGAAACGCAGTTCGCGCCGGACAATTACCTGGCCAGTCACTCGCTTCTCTTTACGTATGACGCCTACACGCAGACGGGTATCATGCTGACCTTCAAGGGCGCCAGCGACCAGTGGTTGTATCAGATCGGCCTCAACGCCGGCGACGACATGGCCCCCTGGTATAAAGGCGCGAATTTAAGCGGCTTCGTGGGCGTACGCTGGGTAGCCCAGGACAACAGGGATGCCGCGTATGTCTGCCTCAATCAGATCAACGGCGCGCAGTTCCGCCACTTCGACATCGATAATCAACCGGCCGGGCATGACAACTACAACTACGTCGTGGGGACCTGGGAACATAAATTCAACGACAGCGGTTCCTTCCACACCAAAACCGAGGGCTACTTCATGTGGCAGCGGAATGCCGAGCTGGGTGGAACGCCGAGTATCGGTCCGGTGCAGTCATTCGGGGGTGGAGGTGGCGACGGTACGCTCTTGCCGGGGATTTCCTACGCTTATGGCGTCCTCAACTATTCCATGTTGGCACTTAATAAAAAGGACTACGTGACCGTCCGTAACGAATACTGGCGCGACGAACGCGGCATGCGTTCGGGTTTTCCAGGCACCTACACCAGCCACACGATTGGCCTCTGCCACAACTTCAACTCGGTGCTCCAGGTCCGGCCGGAAATCGGTTACTATCGTAACTGGACCAATCCAGCATTCGATTTGGGGACCCGGAACGGCATGTGGATGGCCGGCCTCGACTTTACGCTACGGTTCTAACATGGGTCCTCACAACGCTTGGGGGGGTCTCAATCCCAGGTACCGTCCTAAAATCACGTTCCAGAAAATTGGGCCGGGTTACAAACCCGGCCCCTTCGATTTTATACCCGGCTCGTTTCCTCAAGCAACCGCAGCAACCTCCACGTCTCACCGTCACCCCGCCGCCTTCGCTGGCGTGGTCTTGACATTGATTGGACACAGTTCTTACCCTGGTCGGTTGCCCGGGTGCGACCCTCCCGGTATGCCGTCAACTCAAGTGTGCAGGGGGTAGCTGTCAAAACGCGAAGACCATTTTGCCGCCATGGCCTGGCTGGCAAAATGGTCTTCGCGTTGACGGGTGCTAGTTATTTGCGAGCCGCGCCGAGGCGGACAAGGGCCTGATCGACTTCCTGGCGGACGCGGGGGTCGCCGTCGTTGCGTAAGCCGTAGAGAACGCTCATTACCGGTTCGCTGGCGGCATTCATGTGGGCCAGGCTGTAGACGCAGGCGGACCGAACGGTGGCGGCGGCGTCTTGCTGGGCAGCCGAAAGCAGGACTTGAACGACTTCGGGATGGGCGCGCCAGTCGTAGGTGCCCAGGGTGTTGGCTGCCCATTCGCGCTGAGCGGGGTACGGGGAGTCACGCAGCGCCTGCATCGCTTGCGTTTGCTCCTGGCTCTGGGTGCCGGGGGCCTGGCGGCGATCCATGGCTGGATTGTTGGTGGGCTGGTTGGCCGGTGCGGGATAGTTTTGCATCGGCGGTTGGCTATATTGCAGCGGCTGGACCAGGGTTGGCGGCGTCTGCATGGCCGGCACCTGGACCGGTTGAATCTGCATGGGCATCTGGGCGGGCTGGAGGGGGAATTGTGGTTGCCCGTAATTGGGATTGGACATTTGTTGTTGCTGGGCATAGGCGGGGTTGGGCGCCTGTGGGCCCTGGTAGGTGGTGGGATAGTTCATGGGCGCCACCGGATAGCCTTGCGGCGAAATCGACCCGGGCGGCAGGCTGGCTTGCGGCATACCGACCTGTGCCTGGGCGTAGTTGGGGGTGGGCGCCTGTTGTTGCGCGTAATTGGGGTTAGGCGGTTGCGGGCCCTGATAGTTGGTCGGATAGTTCATGGGGGCCATCGGATACCCCTGGGGCGAGATCGCCGGCGTGCCGCCTTGGGGTGCGTAGTAATAGGGGTTGGGAGCGCCCTGGGCCATCATCATGTTGGGATTGGGCGGATAGCCCGGCGCCATGGGATAACCCTGTGCCATCGGGTTGGGCATGTAGGTGGGTGGCAAGGCAGGTGCCGCTGCCGGAAACTGAGGATTTGCGCCACCTGGCCGGGCAAGGGCGGCGGGCTCATGTTGGCCGGCGAGGCGATATTGCTGAAGGCGTTCATGGTCATGGGGTTGACCGGCTGCATGGCCGGTGGCGGGGCCGGCGGGGTAAACGCATTGACATAGTTGGCGGGTGGGGGCGGCTCCGGCAGCCGCGGAGCGGGCGGCAGCGACGGACGCGTCGGCTCGGGAATCATGCCCAGTGGGGCCGGCACGAATGGCGTCGGGGAAGGAATGTTCGCGCCGGCGGCCAGGACCGACTGGGTGCCGGGAGGAGTCTGGCCATCCTGACCCGGGGGCAGCGGCGGCGGCATGCCGAATTGCGGCATCGGCGGAGCTTGTTCCTGAACGGGCGCGGCCTTCGCCATGACCGGCGCTGCGGGCTTGCTCATGAGTTGCGTTGGATCGCCCCGGAAGGCGTTCATGTTAATGCCCTTGGGCGTCTGGCGCAGGCCGGACGGATCAAACTTTTCGGGTGAGAGCAGGATGTCGGCCGATTGATCCCCCGCGACCGTGGGTAGGCCGGTCGTATTGTTCAGCAGGGGAATGTTGGGATTAGGCTTGGCGCTGGCCTGATCCACCATGGACAGGCCAGGGACCTGCACTTTGGCCTCTTTTGATTGGCCCCACATCGTGCGCCAGGTTTTCTTAGGAGCCGGCTCGGAAATGGTGCCCGAAACCGGCGCGCTGCCCGGGACTGGCGGGCCAATGTTGGGATTGGTGGCAGTTTCAATCGGGCCAGCGGCTGCCAGGACTTCTCCGGCCGGAGCGGACGGAGCCGGCGTGGTGTCTTTGATGGCAAGACCGGCAGCCGTCGAGAAGGGAACGGCATTGGCCGCCGGCCGATCGTAGTAGGTGGCGCCGGTGGTTGCCACGGAAGCGGACGGGCCGGTGAATACAGTGGTTTCGGCTGGCCGAACCGTGGCGGTCTCGCGCCTGGGATGGAAGAAGTTTTGCATTTTTTCGAATACGGTGGGCCTGGCGGACTTGGCGGGTACGTCGGAACTCGAAATGATCGTTGATTCGCCGATCGTGGTGGCTGGCGTGGTCGGCGCACTCGTCTGAGCCGGGAAGGCGGCGTAATTTACTACGGGGGTCGGCCCTTGCCCTGCCTCTGGCACCGGCTGATTGTCCGATGCCAGGATGACACCGGCGTTCGCGGAAGGCAGCGGGGCGGCGGCCGTGGATTGTGTTACCATCACCACGGGCTGGATGTGGTTTTCGGTTGTATGGAGCGGGGCCGTGGTGGAATTGGAAGCGAGCATTGGGTTCGCCGCGGTCGCGTTGGTGTAAACGGGGGTGGCGTAAGCGGATTGCGCGATTGTGGCTGGCGCCCGGCTGGGCATAGCCTGCGTGGAATACGCGAATGCCGACTTGTTGGGCAAGGGAGCTGGGGCCGACGGGATATAGGGCGCCGGGTCGGTCTTAATAATCGTGACCTCGGGTTGACTGGCGGCTTTGTTGCTCGAGAACAATCTCGAAAATAAACGTGGGCTCTTTTCTGGCGGCTTTTCCATGGTTTCAATCACGACGGACTCGCTGGGCCATGCAGTTGCTGGAGTGGTGGTAGACACGACCGTCGGGGTGGAGGCCTTCACGGCGACGGGCTGCGTGCTGGAGACCACGATGGGCGCATCGCGTTCGACCACCACGGGCCGGGTCGTGACGGCGTCACGACGGATGGTTTGATTGATGATGGCCGGTCGGCCGGACACGTCGGCGGGCGCGGTGGCCGGGGAAATGGGGGCCGCGGGTACGCCCGGAGGTGGTGTTTTGCTCGTGCCCCAGTGGAAGATCCGCATGGGCTGCGATTGTAGCTTGCCGCCCAGCAGCGGTTCTTGCATGGTCGTCCCCGGGCCCTCCTCGACGATCGTGATGGATTCGCCGGATTCGACGGCCTGAAGCTGATAGGCCTTGGCGCCATTTTCCAGGGGCCAGTTCGCGATGACGCGGCAGCGCAAACCCTTGCCGTCTTCATGCAAGGTTATAAAGCGCTCGCCGGTGCCCGCGACAGGGGTCGGTGCGGGGGTTTGGCTCCAGGCCAATCCCACGCAGGCGAGCATCAATACCACGGCGCTCTCCAGTTCGACCACACCATGGGACGGGTCTCCTTACTGAGCTCGATTAATAACTCCGGCCTTCAAGGGATCCAGCCGGCGGGAAAGATTTTGGGCTTGACTCTATTGATTCATCCCTTCTTATCGACCGTAACGACCGTATGCATCAGTCAGACTTTGCGGAAGGCAGCGAAGAAACACAAAGCCGGCGGGGACGGCGCAGATGGGGCAAGGTGGCGAGATTAGCAAAAGTGGTTGCTGTGCCGCCGATGTGAAATCTTGCCCGGCTCGGCGCGATTTACCATGGACCAGGGCTTTCCTTGTGGCCGGTTTTTATGTTCAATAGGCGCAATGAAAATACTTCTCAGCGCTGACGAAATTCAGGCACGCATTGTGGCCATGGCTGCCGTCATCGCCAACGATTTCCGCGAGCACCCCGTGACGATCGTGGGCGTGCTTACCGGCAGCCTCATGTTTCTGGCCGATCTGGTCCGGCGGCTTGACTTGCCGCTGCGCATTGGCTTCATCCAGGCCTCCAGCTACCGCGGACCGACGATCAAAGCAGGCGATCTGCATATTGGCCCGGAGCTTCTGCCCGACGTCAGCGGGCACCACGTGTTGTTGCTCGACGACATTCTGGATACGGGCCAAACGCTGGGTTATTTGGTCAAGTATTTAAACACCCTGGGTGTGGCCTCCTTGCGCGTGGGGGTCCTCTTGCGCAAACAGGGTCGCCAGCAAGTTGCGATGGAGCCGGACTACGTGGGCTTCGAAATTCCCGATAGTTTTGTCGTCGGCTATGGGCTGGATTATAACGATGAATACCGGCACTTACCGTATCTTGCGGTTTTAGGCGAGGAGTCGCAGTAGGCTTCCTTGTGGCCGCATGCTGACGAATTGGGAACAGCGTAGGGGTCGTGCGAGTAACCATGGACGGTCTCGATGAAAATACTTCAGCTATTACCATCTCTTGAATATGGCGGGGCCGCACGGCAGGTCTTGATGCTGGGCCAGGCTCTCGCCGGGACTTGCGACTTGCGCGTCGGCGTTCTTCATGGCGAAGGGCCCTGGGCGTCGGTTTTGCGGGGCGAGGGCGTTCCTGTCGACTCACTCGGCTGGCAAGGGCTTTTTGATCCACGGCCACTCTGGCGCCTACGGCGCATCTTGAACGATTTTCAACCCGACTGGGTCCACATCTGGCGCATGCCCGCCTTGCAACTCCTGGCCCTGGCCCATCAGAAATATTTGCGCGCTGCATTGTGAGCCAACCCCTGCCCACTGGTCGCCGGGCACCACGCCTCGGCAAGGTGGACCGGTGGTTGCTTGGCCGCGTGGCCAAGATTGTTGCCGGCGGCGCCGCCGAAGCCGAACTAATTGAGCGCGACAGGCTGGGGTCCGTGCCTTTGACGATAGTTGCCCCGGGCGTCGTCGAGCCTGTAGCGGACGAGGTAGGTATGCCCGGCGCCGCGAATGCGTTCTTCCGGGAAGAGGGGGAAGAATGGCGCATTGTCTGCCTGGGTAATCTGGCCTCCTCCAAGGGCTTCCGCGAAGCTCTCATAGCCGCCGATTTTTTGACCTACGCTGTCGCGGGCCTGAGCCTGACGATTATCGGTGACGGGCCCTTCCGACCGGCACTTCAGCGCTTTCGCCAGGGAGCCTATTTTCGAGACCACATGCATCTGGTAGGAGCGCGGGCGGATGCCGCGACCTGGTTGGCTCAGGCGGATGCCTGCTGGGTGCCGAGCTTGGCGCCAACCGGCCGCCAGGTGGCGCTGGAGGCGATGGCGGCGGGGCGGCCGGTCATCGCCAGCGACTTGCCGTACTTTCGAGAAATCATCGTCAACGGCGAGAGCGGAATCCTCGTGCCCCCTGGCGATACGATGGGCCTGGCGCGACGAACCCGCGAAGTGTTCTTGGACAAGGAGCTGCAACAAAGTCTGGGCGAAGCAGCGCGGCGGCGCATCAGCGAGCGCTACGGAGTCGGCCAATTTGTGGCCAACCACCAGGCACTCTATGGCACTAGTCCACGGACGCGGCTTCCCGCAAAATGTAACAGGACACCGGACCGAAGAAGCGTCATGACGGGTAGCCTTTGAAACGCTATTATCGCGCAGACGGCGCTGAGCAAGGAGTAAAAAAAAGTGAAGGATGTGCTAACGTTGATTTTGGCGGGGGGCAAAGGCACGCGTTTGGAACCGCTGACGCGTGATCGCGCCAAGCCGGCTGTGCCCTTCGGCGGGCTATACCGCATCATCGATTTCACCCTTTCCAACTGCATCAACAGCGACCTGCGCAGGATCCTCGTCCTGACGCAGTACAAGGCCCGCAGCCTCGATCGCCATATCGCGTCCGGCTGGGGTTTTTTGTCGCGCGAGCTGGGCGAATACATCGAAGTCTTGCCGCCCCAGCAGCGCATCGACGAGCATTGGTACAAGGGGACCGCCGATGCGATTTATCAGAACATCTACACCATCGAGAAGGCCGACCCCCGCTATGTCATGATCCTGGCCGGCGATCACATCTACAAGATGGATTACAGCGATATGATCCGCGCCCATATCGAGAAAGGAGCGGACCTGACGGTAGGGTGCATCGTCGTGCCCACCAAGGATAGTATTCATTTCGGCGTCATGCAGGTCGATGAGGACAATCGCATCGTGGGTTTCCAGGAAAAGCCCAAAGACGCGCAGCCCATGCCCGATGACCCCGATCACATCCTGGCTTCGATGGGGATTTACGTTTTCACCGCCCGGCTCATGTACGAGCTTTTGTGCCAGGACGCCACACGCCCGGAGAGCGATCATGACTTCGGCAAAAACATCATTCCCGCGATGATCGAATCGCACAAGGTCTACGGCTATCGGTTTCGCGACAAGAATCGCAAGGCGCTACCCTACTGGCGCGATGTCGGCACGCTCGACGCCTATTACCAGGCGAACATGGACCTTATCGAGGTTGACCCGGTGCTCAACCTTTACGATCGCGAATGGCCAATCCGCACGCATCAGCCGCAGTTGCCGCCGCCCAAGTTCGTCTTTCGTGACGAGGGTTCTGGTGAGCTCGGCCGGCGTGGCGAGGCGCACGACAGCATGGTCTGTCAAGGGTGCATCATCTCCGGCGGTCACGTGCGCCGCAGCATTCTCTCGCCCAACGTTCGCGTCAACAGTTATGCGTTAGTAGAGAACTCGATCCTGTTCAGCACCGTGGACGTCGGCCGGCATTCGCGAATCCGCCGGGCCATCATCGACAAGGACGTCAAGATCCCGCCCGGCACCACGATCGGTTTCGATGCCGAGCAGGACCGCCGCCGTGGCTTCACCATCACGGAGCAAGGGATTGTGGTCATCGCCAAGGCGGAGTTGCCCGAGACGTTCGCTGCCACGCATTGATGCGCGGCGTGGCCACAATATAATTACGCCATGAACCCCGCCCCTGGCAAAAAGAACCGCCGCTGGATATGGTTTTTTGTCGTCGTCTTCACGATGGCGGCGGCGGCAACTGTCGTGCTCATCGTCTTTAATCTCCGGCAGCAGCTCAAGCCCGAGCAATTCACGGCCGCCCGCAAGCTATGGAAGGAGCAGGGGCCCGCCGCTTACACCATGTCGTATACCATTCGCGTCAACGACAGCGGCGAGGTCGACACCTATTGGGCCAAGGTCCGCGCTGGTCAGGTGGTGGAAAGCCGATTCAACGGGCAACCCGAGCCGCCGGAGCGATATTCCTACCGAGGCATGGATGCCCTCTTCGATTTCATCGAACGCTTCATCCGCATCGATAGCGAGCCGAATAAACCCAAGACTTTTGTCCGCGCCATCTTTGATGAGCGCAAGACGGGCGGGCTGCGCTGGTATGTTCGCCGCGTGATGGGTGGACGCGAACGGGTCGAAATAACCGTCGAAACATTCACGATCGATGGCCCGTGAGGGGGCGGAGCATTATTCCGGCAGTGCGACTTCCACCATGTTGTCAAAGAAAGTGGCGCCGCCCCCCAGGTCCGTTAGCTTGGTGCTGGTGGTCGTGTTGCAGTTGACCCCGTCGGGAGTGTAACGGTTCCACCACACGCCTTGCGACACAACGACGCCGCGCTTGACCCCATCTCCCACGATAGCCTTCGCCTGAAATGTGCCGCGCGCATTGAAGACGCGCACGATTTGGCCCGTGATAATACTGCGCGGGGCGGCATCGTCGGGATGAATTTGCACGGTCGGTTCGCCGGCCATTTGCCGGAGCGAAGCGACGTTGACGAAAGTTGAATTCAGAAATGCGGGGACCGGTGGGCTAACCAGCTGCAACGGGAAAATTGCGGCCAGGTCGGGCCGCGTTTGTGGGTCTTCGTGGGGCGGCGTATAGGTGGGTAGTGGATCCAGTCCCTGTTTGGCCATCGTTTCACTATAGAACTCACACTTTCCCGACGGGGTGCCGAAGTTTCCCGTGGCGAAGGGGGTGTAATTTTTCGGCACGTTCAGCCGCAAAGGCCCCTCGCGTTTGAGCCGGTCTATACTAATGCCCAGGAAACCATCGGCAGGAGGATAAACGGCAGGCGTGCCGCCATCCGCCAGCGCTTCACGGGCCAGGCATTCATCCGTAACCTGGAAGATTTCCGGCTCGAAGCCCATTCTGGCGGCCAGCAGGCGAAAGACGTCGGTGTTGCTCTTTGCTTCCGCGAGCGGCGGCAATGGCGGGCTCATTGACCTGCGCGAACAGATGGCCATACGAGCCGTGGATGTCGAAATTTTCCAGTTGCGTGGTCGCCGGCAGAAGTATGTCCGCATAGTCGGCGGTATCGGTCTGGAATTGCTCGTGAACGACGGTAAACAGGTCCTCGCGCCGGAGTCCGCGCAGCACCCGACTTTGATCGGGGCATACCGCGGCGGGATTGGCGTTGTAGACATAAAGGGCCGCGCACCGGCGCGCCAGGCAATTCCCCGAGCAGCGCCTCGGCGAGTTGCGTCATATTGACGGTGCGTGTTCCCTTGGGGATCAAATCGGGACGTTCCAGCGCGTCGTTGTTGAAAGGATACAACTTGCTCGTGCTCAGGAGCGCGCCGCCGCCAACGTTGCGCCAGGCACCCACCAGGGCAGGCAGACAGGTGATGGTTCGCACCGCCATGCCGCCGCCCCCGTGCCGCTGCAGGCCATAGTTGAGACGTATGAGCGCCGGGCGAATCGTACCGTACTCATGAGCCAACTTTTCTATGTCGGCCTGGTCTATGCCGGTGACCGCGGCGACTTTCGCGGGCGGATACTCGGACAAGGCCCTTTCACGTAGCTGTTCTGTGCCCAAACAATAGCGCTGCAAATAATCCAGGTCCACGAGGCCGTCGCGCCAGAGGATGTGCATCATACCCAGAGCCAGGGCAGCATCGGTGCCGGGACGAATGGGCAGCCACCAGTCACTCTTCTCGGCAGTCTTGGATTTGAAGGGGTCGATCGTGACAATGCGGGCACCGTATTTGCGGGCCTCATGCATGATGGCCCAGAGGTGCATGTTCGTGACGCTGGTATTCGAACCCCAGTTGATGATGTAGCGTGAATGTCGCACCGACTCGGGGTCGACCACGGCACGTGTTCCCAGCGTGATGTCGCAACCTGCCGCGCCGGCCGTCGCGCAAATGGTGCGGTCGAGTAGAGAAGCGCCGAGTCGATGGAAGAAGCGGCGATCCAGGCTTGATCCCTGTAACTTGCCCATCGTGCCGGCGTAACTGTAGGGTAAAATGCACTGCGGACCGTCCTCGGACTGGCATAGCGCGTGGAACCGCTCGGTGACGGTGGCCAGCGCTTCGTCCCAGGTGATCCGTTCGAACTTTCCCGCGCCTTTCGGGCCGACGCGCCGTTGCGGATACTTGAGCCGCTCCGGATGGTAGACACGTTCGAGATAGCGAGTGACTTTCTGGCAAAGAAAGCCGCGAGTGAAGGCATTGTCTTCGCCTCGGAGGGCGACCGCCGTGCCATCGCGGACGGTAACGATCATACTGCACGTGTCGGGGCAATCGTGAGGACATACCACGCGAACCAGTTTGTCCCCAGGTTCGTGACGTGCGCGGCGCTTCGCGAGCCTACTTTTGTGAACACCAGAGGGTCTGGAAGCGTTTTCCATTGGTAAACCTTTCCGTAGGCGCAAATAATCTGAAAAACGGCCAAAGGTGTCGTATACTTAAAAGGTATTCACGCAACCAGTCTGCGCCGATTTTGCGCCTTTTTGCAATTATAGGACCAGTGGGCGGCCGCCGGCAGATGGTTCTCGCACGGTTGAAAGGTAGCCAATGGCTGCTCCCGGGAACATGAATGAATTTCTCGACCTGGTTCGCAAAAGCGGCGTGGTCGATGAGAAACGGCTGGACGCCCATATCCAAAAGCTGAAAGACGCCGGTTTGCTGCCGCCTGAACCGAAGAAAATTGCCGGCGTTCTGATCCGCGATGGCCTGCTGACCGACTTTCAAGCCAAGAACATTCTTGAAGGGAAATGGAAACGCTTCAAAATCGGCAAGTACCGCGTCCTTGAGCGCATCGGCTCGGGTGGTATGGGCCAGGTCTATTTATGTGAACATATGTTGATGCGCCGGCGGGTCGCCATCAAGGTATTACCCACCGCCAAGGCGGCCGACGAGGAAGGCTCCGCCCTGGAGCGCTTTTACCGCGAAGCCAAGGTCGTCGCGCAGCTCGACCATCCCAATATCGTCCACGCTTATGACATCGATATGGACGAGACCTCGCGGCCGCCGCTCCATTTCCTGGTGATGGAATATGTCGACGGCGCCAATCTTCAGGAAATCATCAAAAAGACGGGTCCCATGGACATCGGACGGGCCTGTCATTACATCCGGCATGCGGCCATCGCCCTTGATCATGCCCACGAACAGGCTCATATCGTGCACCGCGACGTCAAGCCGGGCAATATCCTGGTGGATCGTGCGGGCGTCGTCAAAATCCTCGACATGGGCCTGGCACGCCTCGTCAATGATGAAGATGACGTTCTCACCAAGAAATTTGACGAAAATGTGCTCGGCACCGCGGACTATTTGGCGCCCGAACAGGCCCTCGACAGTCATGCCGTCGATATTCGGGCGGATATTTATAGCCTGGGCGCCACGTTTTATTTCATCCTCACCGGCCAGACTCCTTTTGGCGAAGGGACCGTGGCGCAGAAACTGATTTGGCACCAGACGCGCCTGCCAAAACCACTTGCCGATCATCGGCGCGACATACCGCCCGGCTTGCAAGAGATCATGAACAAGATGATGGCGAAGGAGCCGGAGCAACGGTACTCCGTTCCGGGCCAGGTGGCCGAGGCACTGATACCTTTTACGCAAACGCCGATCGGACCACCGCCTGAAACCGAAATGCCGCGGCTGAGCCTGGCCGCCACAGGTAACAGCCCGCAGGACGGGGGCTCCAGTCAATCAGGCAGCAAGTTGACGTCGGGGCAGCGTACTATCAAGCCTGGCAGCCCCGCGTTTGGCTCGCCCGCGCTAAGGACCGCGTCTGCCATCATGGCCGCGTCGCCGACGCTTCCCACCATACAAAATCCCGCCCGGCCGGCAGCCGTAAAAGCTGGCGCCACGCCCCTCCCGCCGAACAAGACGTTGGAGGCGAAGGAACCGATTGCCACCCTCACGCCTACTGGCACCGCGGAGGAGGACAAAACACCCTGGGAAAATCTGGCGGTGGATACCAAGAATCATGCGGCCAGCAAGGATGATACGCCACCCCAGTCCACCCGTGTCCGGCCCGGCGCTGCCGGCGAAGAGTCCGCGAAGCGCAAGGAAACACAGCGACTGTGGACAGTGGTGATCATTCTCTCTGTTTTGCTGTTGGGGACGGTCACGGCGTTGCTCCTCAAATTCGCGAGCGTTCCAGCCGTGGATCCGCGGCCCCATCGCGCACCGCTGAACGTTTCCAGGGATGGTACCAAAGGTTTCAGGTCCATCAAGCAGGCGCTGCGTGCCGCCCATCCAGGCGACGTCATCGAAATTCACGGCACCGTTCATGAAGAGAACCTGACGGTCGATGAGAGCGGGCTGGACGTGACTCTCCAGGCCGCGCCTGGCACGGAAGTACGTTGGCTGGCGGACCCAAAAAGAAAAGATGAAAAAACGCCCTTGATTCATATCGCCAAGGCGCCTGGATTTCGCCTCCGCGGCAAAGGGATAACGCTCGACGGGACGATTGACGAGAATACCAAGGTGCGCGATTTGATTCTTGTCACTTTATCTTCACCAGGCCTGACCATCGAGGATTTGCAATTTGTCAACGTGGGACAAAACGCCGTCAAGATCATGAATGCCCAGGGAACGGCGGAGCAGCCCATTCGCTTGCTCAATCTGGCAGTCCCCCAGAAGGACGCGGTGGCCGTGGCCTTCGACGCCAATCCCGACATCGCGCCGGCCATCAACGATTTCGTCGAAATAGACGGATTGCGGGGCCTCGCGACCCCATTCAAGGACAGGGATAGCGCGCTCGTCGGCGCCAATGTAAAAAGACCATAATGGGGAGAGTCTACTCCAGCCCAGGACCGTCACTTCTCTCGCCGGGCTTCAGCGGGCCGTTCTTACAACATCCGTAACTTTGCAGTTATCGGGGCCGCCACGCGGGCCGTGCCCCTGTTACGAAAAGCTCGTTGGGCAGTAATTCCCGTCTATTGCCGCCATCGGCGTCCATGATCAGGACAGGGCCACTTTCATAGTCCGGCAAATGCTGAAAGACGATGGATTTGCCGTCCACCGACCAGGTCGAGAAAGTATTGAAGCCGCCGAGATCCGTTAGTTTCTTGGCGTTCTTGCCATCGGGATCGGCCAGGTAAATATCCAGGCCGTTGCCATCGCCGTCGGACCAGGTAATTTTGCCACCGTCGGGCGAATAGGCAGGATAAACCGAGCCGAAGGGATTGCCATTATTGGTCAGTTGTTTAACGTTCCCGCCATTCGTGTCCATCACATAGATGCGGAAACCGTCTCCCTCGCGACGCGAAGTGAAAAGAATCTTGCGGCCATCCGGCGACCAGGCAGGGTTCCAGCCATCGTCGGCGCCGACTTGCCGGAGATTGCCGCCATTGGCGTTGATCACGAAGATGCCGCAGCCAACCCCGACTGTGCGGCCGAAGGCAATGGTTTTGCCGTCCGGCGACCAGGCCGGACAGCGACTGTTGTCAGCTCCCGTCGTCAGCGGCTGAACATTGCCACCATCAGCGTCCATGACGTAGATATTCATCGAGCCATCGCGGTCGGAACCGAAGGCGATCTTTTTGCCGTCCGGCGACCAGGCTGGATAAGAGTTTTCCGACTTGCTCTTGGTAAGATTGGTCGCTTGTTGAGTCTTTAGATTGATGGAGAAAATCTCCGCGTTGCCGGTGCGTTTAGAGACCACGAGCAGGGTAGCGTCCTGAATTATCGCCTGACGAACCGGCGCTGTTGGAAACGCCGTGGGGACGCAGAGGAGCATGAGGGTAAGCAAGAAACGTGACATGCTGGAACACCTCCCTGGAATGGGGATCGAGCTCTTGCCGTCTAGTCTGCCCGTCATTGTCGATGAGGCAGTCAGCGAAATCAAGCACGAAAGGGGCGTCGGTTACCGAGTCGTCGTCGGCTTTTTGAGTGGATTGTGAGAAAAAATCAAGTAGGATAAATGTTTTGCCACGCTCCACCATGCCGCATCGCGCCCTCCCGTTCGCTTCGGCCAACATTATAAGGACAGTCAAGTTATGGTTCCCCAGGAGAGCGTTAACAATCCCGCCAAGAACGAGGCCGGCCGCGGTCAGGAAAGCTTGCATTTGCACGCATCAACGCCCGCACTGGAATCACCAAGCTTGACCGGGTCGGCAGGTCTCGAAATTCCCGCTTATGAGTTGAAATTTCTGTTAACGCAGGGGCAGGCAAAGGAGGTCGAGGCACGCATCGGCGATCGCCTGGAGCCCGATCCCCATGCCGACCCTGCCCTGGGGAATGCTTACCAGACCACCAGCCTTTATTGCGATACGGCACAATATGATGTTTTTCACCGACTGGGCTCTTGCAAGCGCCGCAAGCATCGTGTGCGGCGTTATGGCGATGCGCCGTGGATCTACCTTGAACGCAAAATAAAATGGGCCGATCGCGTCAAGAAACTCCGGTCGGTGGTGCCCCTTACCGAATTGGCGGAGTTGGCGAACCCCATGTCGGCGACCACCTGGTCCGGCCACTGGTTTCATCGCCACCTTGTGGGCCGCCAATTGAGGCCGGTTTGCACCATAGTTTACGACCGCGTGGCGCTGATGGGCCGGGTGCTTGAGGGGCCCATGCGTGTGACCTTCGATCGCAACATCCGGGGTGTGCTGACGAAGGATTGGGCCCTGGGATGCTGCGAGGATGGTTTGCCCATCCTGACCGATCAAGTGGTTTGCGAGTTTAAATATCAGGCGTTTTTGCCCGCGCTGTTCAAAGAGGTCATTCAAGAAATGCACCTTTCTCCCCGGCCGGTTTCAAAGTATCGCACCTTCCTTCGCGCTCTGGGGCATGGGGCGGCCAGGGGCAGCGTCGATGTTTGATTTCTTCAAGGACGCGCTGGCACGAAGCGACCATCTCTCGTTTGGTTCGGTGGCGGTCCGTTTGCTCATCTCCCTGGCTTTCGGCGCTGTCGTGGCAAGCATCTACTTCCTCACGCAACGCCGGACACGGTCGGAGCTTTTGCCCTTCGCCACGACGCTCGTGTTGCTTACCGTGCTAATTACCATGGTCACCCTGGTGATCGGCAACAATATCGCGCGTGCCTTTAGTCTTGCCGGCGCCCTGGCCATCATTCGATTTCGAACTGTCGTCGAGGACACGCGCGATACCGCCTTTGTGATCTTCGCGGTGGTGGTAGGCATGGGTGTCGGCGCCGACTCGCAGAACGACAACAATTTGTTGATCATTCCCCTGGTAGGCACCCCGATTGTGGCCGTCGCTGCACTGGCGCTTAGTTATTGCGCTAAATCTAGCACGCAGCTGGCCGCGCCCGATTATGGTCTCACGATACGGCTCGGCCTGGGCCGCGATCCGAGCAGCCTGCTTCACGAAATCTTCGCCAAGTATTTGCTCGATGTACGGCTGCGCGGGACCACTACTGCCCGCCAGGGCGCTGCGCTCGATTTAAGCTACCTCGTGCGCATACCGCGCGAGGAAGTCGCGGTTACTTTCGTGACGGAGCTTAATCAGGTCGAGGGAGTTCAGAACGTCGAATTGCGGCAACTGTGATAGGATTGTCGTGATGCAAGGGTAAAAAAGGAGCGTTTGATGAATCTGGCGAGGCATGCCGCTGCTGTTGGCATCGGCAAAGTGGCGGCGGTGCTCATCGCGTTTGCCTCGGCTGTCGCACCGGCGCCGGCCGGTGTGGTCATCAACGAGATCTTCTATCATGCTCCGGACGATCTGGATAACGTGCAGTTCATCGAGCTTCACAATACAGATGGTACGGCCGTGGACCTCACCGGTTGGAAGCTCGCCAAAGGAGTCAAATATCTTTTTCCCGCGACCAGCACCATTGGTCCGGGAGCTTTCGTCGTCGTCTGTAAGGACTCGGCGGAGTTCAAGAAACACTATGGCTTCGACGCGGCCGGGCAGTTTCAGGGCTCCCTCAGCCACTCCGCGGACCAAATTGACCTTATCGATGCCGGCGGCAAAAAAATCGACAGCGTCAAATACAAGTCGCGCGCTCCCTGGCCCATGGGGGCGGACGGCTACTCATCCTCGCTTGAGCGTATTTGCCCGACTGCGGCGACGACCGGACCGGAGAACTGGGCCGCGTCGCCGTTAGCCACGGGGATGCCCAGGCCTGCGGGTACTCCCGGCAAGAAAAACGCCAACTATGCACCTCAGCTTCCCCCGCGCATCGCCGATGTCACCTTCACGCCTGCTCATGCGGGGCCTGGCCAGGAAGTAAAAGTACAGGCGGAGGTTCAGTCACCGCTCGGCCTCGGTGCCGTCGAGTTGCGTTTCCGCGTGGCCGGCTCGGGTTTCGAGGGTGAAGAACGTGTGGTCCCCATGACGAAACTGTCCAATGACACTTTCACGGCCACCATCCCCCCGCAGAAGGCAGGACAAATTGTGCGCTTCCGCGTCAAGGCAGTCGATGCGATGGGTGGCCAACGCTATTATCCTGGCGAGCATGATGTACGGCCGGCGCTTTCCGTGTATGTCCACGACAAATTGACACCGGGGGAAATCCCCTTTGGGCTCATCATCAATGTCGGCCAAAAGGAGTTTCGCGCCGCCCAGCGTGGTGAAGGCGCGCTCGGCGCTTTTGCCGGCCCCTCGCCGAACCCACCAGCGCGCGGCAACTCCGCGTTCGTCCATGTGAATGCGGCAACAGGCGCACCGGTGCTCTTCGACTTTATCAACGTCAATCCGCGTAGCGGCGGCTATCGCGTTCGCTTCCACAAGGACCATATGCTCGGCGACATGAGGACCATCGTGCTAATCTTTGAATCGATGGACCGCTGGGTGCTGGCCGAGCCGCTCGCTTATGAGGTCTATCGCAAGGCCGGCAACGCCGCCTGCCGCACCGATTTTGTGCGTACCTGGATCGACGGGCGGCCCATCGGGTACCAACTTCTTATCGAGGTGGTCAACAAATCGTTTCTCAAGCACAACAACCTGCGCACGGACGGCAATCTCTACAAATGCCAATGGATCGGCAATGGGGTCATCGGCCAGCACGAGAAAAAGACCAATGTGCACGGCGGCCACGACGACCTTGTGAAACTTGTCGAGCAACTCAACAGCTCGAAGGGGGAAGACCAATGGGCCGTCATCAAGAACAACTTTGACGTGCCTCAGGTAGTCAATTACTTCGCGGTGAACATGGTCTTGTCGCACTGGGACGGCTATTTCAACAACTATTTCACCTATCACGACGTTCATGGAACGGGTAAGTGGACAATGTATCCCTGGGACCAGGACAAGACCTGGGGCTTTCATGACGGCATTCGCGGCTATGAAGTCTTCCACGATATGCCGCTCACGTTTGGCATGGAGGGGGATCGGCCCCCCGGCTTTGGCAAAAACCAGCCTGTTCCGGGCGGCTTCGGCGTTGGCGCCATCTGGTGGCGTGGCGGCGGGCACTTCTCACGGCCCCTGCTCGCCAACCCAACCTTCCGCAAGCTGTTCCTGGCACGGACGAAGGAGATCGTCGAGACGGTTTATACGGAAGAGACATTTTTTCCGATGATCGAGAAAATGGGCTTAAGGCTGAAGGAGGACGTCGCGGCCCGGGCCCTGCTACGTAACGAGAATCCCAAAATGGCCGCCGAGCACCTGCGCCGCAATCTCGCCTCACTCCAGGAGCACCTTACCAAACGGCGCCAATTCCTACTGGACCAGGACGAGATCAAAAAGGCAGACAGACCGGCACCAAAATCACCGACATAGACGCGTGAGCCAAACAAACCGCATGACCAACCAGGCGGGTTTCCTCCCCAGCACGCATGGCTTTCATTTTGGCAATGCCTTCCAGCATGGCGCGGCCGTAATCACCGCGTGGGTTCCGCTTCTTGGGGACGTTCCCCTGGGGGACGCGGGTGGCGGCATGTGCGGCGGCATGGTTTTCGCCGCCCTCGATTTTTTTCACGAGGGTCGGTTGCCCCCGCCGGACACGACGGTACCACCACCAGGCTCACCCTTGTTTGCTTATTTGGCCCGGCGCCTCATCGATAGCTTTAATGGCCCGCGCGGCATCAACAAATACATTTCCTGGATGCGCCTGCCGAACGAGAGCGGCCTCTTTAAAAGCATCCACTGGCACATAATTAACCATGAATGGCCCGCAATCAAAAATGATCTCGACAATGGCCAACCTTGTCCGCTTGGTTTGTTGCGGATGCGGTCGCTCAATCCCTTTGACGCGGCTAAAAATCACCAGGTGCTGGCCACCGGTTATGAATTGAATGATGCCACTGGCGACTTGCAAATAGCCGTTTACGATCCGAACTGGCCTGACCGGGACGACCTGGCCCTGTCCTTGAATATCACGGGCCCGGACAACCTCGCGCGTGTGAGCTATTCCGGCGACATGGCGGGTCGCGGCTTTTTTCGCAGCAAATATGCGCCGCAGGCGCCGCCACGGTGAATGTGAAGATCACTCCGGCGGCGCTTCACCTGCCGTTTCCTCGGCTAGCTTTTCTTGGCCCTCTTCCGTGGCGATCTTGGCGATGGAGACGATTTTGTCGGCGTCATTGAGGTTCATGATGCGCACGCCTTGCGTGTTACGGCCGACGATGCGGATTTCCTTGACGTGAGTGCGATTGACCATGCCCTGGCCGGTGATGAGCATGATGTCGTCGCCGTCGCGCACGGAAACGACGCCAATAACCGGGCCGTTGCGTTCGGAAGTACGAATATCGCGAAGGCCTTTGCCGCCACGGCGTTGTTTGCGATAGCGCATGGCGGAGGCCGCCGGAGCAGCTTCGCTGTCTTCAGGCGTCTCGGGCGGCGCTTCCTCGACCACTTCTTCCTCA
Source organism: uncultured Planctomycetota bacterium (assembly GCA_963848825.1). Taxonomy (GTDB): domain Bacteria; phylum Planctomycetota; class Planctomycetia; order Gemmatales; family Gemmataceae; genus CAVVSQ01. The sequence goes on from CAWKFA010000015.1 coordinate 548,298, forward strand.
ACGACCTCTTCAACTACTTCTTCAGCTGCGGCCGGTTCGCCCTCGGCGGGGCCCTGGGTATTGGGGCCGAAGGGTGTCCGTTTGCCGTAGCCATTGGCGCACACCGTGAGCAAAGCTCCGTCGGGGTCGGCAATGACCATGCCGACGACGGCGTCCCCTTCCATGAGGGAAATACCCTTGACGCCCTTGGTATTGCGACCCATCGAGCGGGCATCGCTTTCGGCGAAGCGGATGGCCATGCCCTGGCGAGTGCACAGTACGATCTCATCGCGCTGTTGGATGTGGGCGACGTCGATCAGGGTATCCCCCTCCTCGAGGTTGATACCGATGATACCGCCGGCCTTGGGGCGACTATATTCTTCCAGGGCCGTCTTTTTGACGAGGCCATTTCGGGTGGCCATGAGGAGGAAACTGGTCGCATCGAAGCGCCGTACGGGAATGACGCTGGTGATTTTTTCTTCTTCCTTGAGGGAGAGCACGTTGGCGATCGAGCGGCCGGCGCTGATGCGGCTCATCTGGGGAATTTCATAAACCTTGAGCCAGTACATCTGGCCGCGATTGGTGAAGCAAAGCAAAAAGGCGTGTGTCGACGACACAAAGAAGTGTTCGACCCAGTCGTCCTCGCGCGATGCACCGCCGGAAACGCCCTTGCCGCCGCGGTGTTGGGTGCGATAGGTGTTCAGCGGCAGCCGCTTGATGTAGCCGCTATGGCTGATCGTGATGGCGTTGATCTCCTCGACGATCAACTCCTCCATCGTGGCCCGATTGAGTTCACCTACCACGATTTCAGTGCGTCGATCTTCGCCATACTTATCGCGCAGCTCGATGGTGTCGGCCCGGATGACGCTCAGGACATTCTGGTCGCTGGAAAGAAGCTCTTCGTAGCCGCGAATCTGGTGGCGTAGCTGGCCATATTCCTTGAAGATCTCGTCGCGTTCGAGCGCGGCGAGCTGCCCAAGCTGCAAACGCACGACGGCCTCGGCTTGCGCCTCGGTCATGTGGTAGGCTGCCTGGGCGCCGAGCTCCCGTTGCAAGGCGGCGAAATGGTCGGCCCCCAAAGCGCGTTCCATGACGGTCGCGGCGACCTCCAGTCCTTGCAGGCGCGACTTCGCCTCCATGCGGCTCGGTGAGGCCCGACAAATTTGAATCACCTCGTCCAGGGACGAGATCGCGATGAGCTGGCCTTCCAGGATATGACCACGCCGTTTTGCCTCACGCAACAGGTACTCGGTGCGGCGGCGAATGACCTGGATGCGATGACGCAGGAATTCTTCCAGCATCTGTTTGAGGGACAGCGTGCGCGGCAGGCCGTCCACAAGGGCCAGCAGGATAATGCTGACAGTCTTTTCCAGCGGCGAGAACTGATAGAGCTGGTTCAGCACGATGTGGGCGTCGGCATCCCGCTTGAGATAGACGACCAGGCGTACTGGCTCACCGGTCCGCGCGCTCGATTCATCCTTGACGTCGGCGATCCCCTTGATGCGTTCGTTTTTGACCAAATCACCGATGATCTCGTGAAGGCGATTGCGGGTCTGCTGGTAGGGAACCTCCTTGATAATGATGTGGTTGGAGCGTCCCTCTTCCACAATCTCCGCGCGGGCACGAAGCGTGATCTTGCCGCGGCCGGTGCGATAGCCGTCGTAAATGCCCTGGTGGCCGCAGATAATACCGCCAGTGGGAAAGTCGGGGCCGCGCACGATCTCGATGAGCTGGTCGATGGTGACATCGGGTTCCTCGATGATGCGCAGCAGCCCTTCGCAAACTTCGCGCAAGTTGTGCGGCGGGATCTCGGTGGCCATGCCGACGGCGATGCCGTCGGACCCATTGACGAGGAGGTTGGGAAACTTGCAGGGCAGGACCAGGGGCTCGCGATATTTGCCGTCATAATTGTCCATGAAATCGACGGTGTCGCGTTCGAGATCTTCAAGCATCTCGGCGGCGACGGGCGAGAGCCGGGCCTCGGTGTAACGCATGGCGGCCGGAGGCAAACCGGCGATGGAGCCAAAATTACCTTGGCCCTTGATGAGCTGGTGGCGCATGTTCCATTCCTGGGCCATGCGCACCAGGGTGGGATAAATCGCGCTATCGCCGTGGGGGTGGTAGCGCTTCATGGTCTCGCCGACAATACCCGCGCACTTGGAAGTGGACGAATTGGGCCCCAAACCCAGGTCATTCATGGCAACCAGAATACGGCGCTGGGATGGCTTGAGGCCATCCCTGACGTCGGGTAACGCCCGGCTGATGATGACGCTCATGGCGTAGTTGAGGTAACTTTCCTTGAGTTCATCCTCGATACGGAGCAGGCCGTGACCATTACCATCGCCGCCGGGAGCGGCGCCAAGGGGAGGTAGGTCGCTGGGAGGAGGAGGCAGTTCATCCGCCAAAGCATCATTCCTTATTCAAAAGCACATCGGTCCGAAAAACCAACAAGGTATATTTTATGAAACGCCCCTCCAATCTCCAGCCTTCGTCGCGCTTTCCGCCCAGCAATTTTGTTCCTTTCGGCGCCATTCCTGATACGATGGAAAAGCGTAGCGCTTGCATAAACTATGCGTGCCATAACCCATTATTTAATAGCTAGTTGGAGTAAAAGAATGCAGCTTGGCATCCCAACATTGGCCTCGATCGGCGCACTCCTGGTTTTGGTAGGGCCCATCAGGCGCAAGAAACCCCGTCCGCCAAGGCAACCCGGCAAAAATTGCAGCAGAAACTCTCCGTGGATTGGAAGGACGTGGGCGTCAAGGCGATCGTGGACGACGTCAAGCGCGAGATGGACAAACCGGTGGCCATCAAAATTGACAATACGTCCGGCGTGTCGAACAATTCGAAGCTCACGTTCAAAGCCGACAACAAAACGGTCGAGGAGATTCTCAATGGCCTGAGTGACAAGGGTGACTTTGGCTGGTTTATCAAGTCCGATCAAAAGGACCGCAACGACGGCTTTGTCATCATCCGGCGTTATAAAAATCGCGAGCGTGGTTACGAAGGGGGCGCGGCACCCAAAGGCTAGCGGATCATGGCCCTATTTCCCAATCCCGAGTCAGCCGACGAGTTCGGTCTGGTGGCTGTCGGAGGCGATTTGCAGCCAGGCCGTCTGATCGAGGCCTATGCAGCGGGCATATTTCCATGGTTTAACGAGGATGGCCCGATCTTGTGGTGGTCGCCGGATCCGCGCGCCATCCTCGAAATCGGGCACTTACATATTTCACGCCGCCTGGCACGCACGCTGCGGTCCGGCAGGTTTCGCTGCACCATCAATCAGGCCTTCGGGCAGGTCATTCGCGGGTGCGCCGATCGGGAGGAGGGTACCTGGATCACGCCGCCCATGATCGAGGCCTATGAAAGGCTTCACCGGCTGGGCCTGGCACATAGCGTCGAGGCCTGGCATGGAACAGAACTTGCCGGTGGCGTTTATGGCGTGGCCGTTCGCGGCTTGTTCGCGGCGGAATCGATGTTCACCAGGCGAACCGATGGCTCGAAAGTCGCTTTGGCCTTTTTAATGGACCATTTGCGGGTACGCGAATTTCAGCTCTTCGATATTCAGATGGTCACGCCACATACCTTGAGCCTTGGGGCCGTGGAGATACCGCGCCCGGAGTATTTGCGCAAACTCAATAGATCGTTGCAAGCCGCCGCCACCTTTTAGCGTGCTTAACACCGGCGCAAATTCTCGGCCGCGCAATTGTATTTTTTGGAGTTCCTCGCCAAGCTCCGCCATGGCCTGAGCGCGGCATCGCACCATATTTAGAGGAAGGGATCGGTGGCGCGAATGCACACGGCTATCGCACCGGGGGCGGCGGGAAGAAACAACGGGGCCAACACGGGATAGTTTCGCCAGATAGGCCATGCCTCATAGCGCCGGCAATACCGACCGGAATGATCGGCGCGCCGGTGCGCTTGATGAGCAGCTGGATGCCGGGCCGTAAGGGATGTATGACGCCGTCGGGCGTCCGTGAGCCTTCCGGAAAAATGACGACAGCGTGGCCTTGTCGAACCTTGTCAACCAGGGCTTTGAGACCTTCGGTGCTCACTCCCTCCTGATCAATGGGGATGGCATTGAGGCTATGAAGAATGCTCGCGAAGATTCGATTTTTAAAAAGGGTCTTGCGCCAGATAGGTGAGGTGCCGCCGGACGGCCAGGCCAATGATCCACGGATCGACGTAGCTCTGGTGGTTGGCGATAATGAGCGCCGGGCCCGTTTTGGGCACGTGGCGCGTGCCTTCGTAGCGAAAACTAAAACCGAGCGTAAAGGCCGCCATGCCAGTAAATTGCATGGTATCGTACCACAGGGAACGCAGCGATTTTTTGGTAGGCGCCGCGGCGCAGGGGCTTCGGTCATCTGGTGGCACCAGGCCTCGTTGACGGGATCACTTCGCCCGCTCCCGCACTATTGTTTCCATGCGCTCGACCACTTCGTTGATGCTAAGTCCGGTGCTGTCCAAATGGATGGCATCGGCCGCGGGGACCATGGGAGCTATGGTGCGTTCGAGGTCGCGCCGGTCGCGCGCCTGCTGAGCGGAGAGCAGTTCGTCGAAAGCGATTTGTTCGCCGCGTGCCACCAATTCGCGATGACGGCGCGCGGCCCGTTCCCTGGGATCCGCCACGAGAAAGAATTTACAACCCGCGTCGGGAAATACCACCGTACCTTGATCGCGCCCTTCGCAGACGATGGATCGACCCTGGGCCAGTTGCCGTTGCCAGTGGACGAGGCGTCGGCGCACGACGATACTGCTGGCAATCGCCGCGGAGGCCGCGGTTACTTCGGGCGTTCTAATCGGGCCGGTGATATCTTCGCCATTGAGAATGACGGCGGCGCCGCACAACTGCAAATTGAGGGTTTCCAGTAAACCTTCGAGAGAGGATGAATCGGTCAAATCGAGGCGAGCGCGGAGAGCGGCCCACGTCACGGCGCGGTACATGGCGCCGGTGTCCAGAAAATCGAAGCCTAGCTTGTGGGCAAGCATGCGGGCAGCAGAGCTTTTGCCGGCGCCAGCAGGACCATCGATCGTGACGATCATGAGATTCAGGTCCTCTTCCCCCCGTGTTCTGGAGAGAAGGGGGGCACTTCTTCCGTGACGAATCAAAAAGGCAGGCCCAAGAAAACGAGGGACAGGACCTTTATGTCTTGAGGTCCTGTCCCCGGCATTTAGGCCCCTCTGACGAACCGGCTGTAAAGTGACGCCGCTTAACGAGCGGTCAGGGTGAGCGTTTCGTTGGCGGCCAATCTCGTGGTATTGCGGCCTACCTGGCCCCAGGGTTGAGCAATCAACTCATAGTTTAGATTGCCGGCGATGACATTTTCAATGGGCCGATTGGAGCCGGGCGCCACGCGGTAAGGAACCTGATTGACAACGAACAAAACATCTTCCGAGAACAAATTGACCAGCACGACGCGGCCACTGGCGGCCACCGGGGGCGACAGCGAAACGCGATTACTCGGTGGCTGGAGTTTCAAAATGGCCTGTTCGATGTTGCCGAGCTTGGCGCGAATGTCGTCGATGCCGGTTTTATCCAGGGCGGACTTGTCGGTGAAGGAATCCGGTTTGCGGTTGTTCAGGTCATCGCGGATAAGGACCAGCGCCCTTTCGATATCCTCGATCCGTTTATTGAGGCTTAGCCCCAGATCGGTCGCATTGTTTTTGATTTTGTCGATGGCCTTATGCTGAGCGTCGAATTTTTCGTTGAGCGATTTGATTTCACCCTTCATGAGGTCCGTGGAATCGTTGATGGTCTTTTGCAGGCTGGCGATTCGCTCCAGGATGACCTGATCGTCAGCGACCGCCGGGGCGGTTTTGGCGACGACAACGGTGGTAGTCAGCAGCGAATACAGGGCGAGGGTTTTCCAGTTGCGCAACATGGGAGTGTCTCCAGAGGGTAAGTCTCGGTAAATAAGCGGGCCTCTAGCGGCAGCCTGAACCACAACCGGCGGGAAATCTAATGCCGTCAGCCTGGCAGGCCTGATTTCCTCCGGCATCGCTTCGGGCCATGGCGGGGGAGGAGGCTGCGTGCCGAGCACCAGCGGCAAGTCTCCGTAAGGCAGCCCAAACGGCTCCGCCGGCAACTGCCGGGTTGCCTCGTGCCTGATCGTTGGCGGCAACAGCGGCGGCTGTTCTGTCCGCACGGTGACTGCCACCGGCGACCAATCCCGCTGCGGTTCAGGAAGAAGCTCCGGTATATGCACCCGCGGAGCTTGCTCGCCGTTACCGTTGAATTTAGGGGAGACGAGGGCCAGCCGCAAGTGTTTTCCACCGGCATTCGCCATTTGCGGCAAGGTGTTGTAAAGAAGCCAGCAAATGAGCGATACGGTAACGGAAAGAATGAGCACGCCGGCCGGCCAGACAAAATCCTGCCTGGTAAGCCGCTGGGAGGCGTGAGCCTCAGTTGTTCGGGAGGGTGTCAAAACGGGTTTTTGGCTGGATTTTTCCGACATAAGCGCGTCCGTACCGCAAGAACGGGTGTCCGTGACGGGACGCGTTATAACGTGCTGAATTGGTGGAGAAAAGACCAATTAAAACATACAGCCGCGAAACGTAGCGCGGCGAATTCATATCGCTTGGCTACGCGTCGCGGCCTTTGGTTTAATTTTCTTCAAACTGGGCGATGCGGTTGACGGATTCCTCGAACTGGTCCCCCGTTTCGTCACCGAAGCGATATTCCATCAGGAAAGCATCTTCGCCGCTATCTTCATAAAAGGCCCGCAAAACGCGGACGGCTTTGAATTCTTGCTTGCGGAAGAAAAGCTGGGCCACCAGGTTGGTTTCGCGGATTTCCAGCGTGATGCGGGTGCGGCGGTGGCTGGATAGCTTGCTGACCAGCTTGCCCACCATCTGAGCGCCTACCCCCAGGCGCCGCCAGCCGGAATGTACCGCGAAATTCATGATGTGCAGCTTGTTCTTGTGCAATTCATAAATCATGAAGCCGACGACCTTTTCCCCGTGTTCGGCCACCATGCCTATGCAATTGCGCTGCCGTAAACAACGAAGAAAATCTTCCTCGGTCCAGGCGAAGGCGAAACTTTGTTGTTCGGTCTGGAGGACTTCCGGCATATCACGGCGAATCATCCAGCGAATGTGTACGCGTGTCTGTTCTTTTTCCGTGCGACCCGTGCTCATAGCGACACCTCCCCTTCGCGGCGCAGTGCATCCCCTACGTGGGTGTGCCATGGTCCCGCGTCATCCACGTTCCGTTCCGTTCTACGGCAAGACAAGATGGGTCGATTCGGGATGGTTGAGCACCAACGTCTCAAGCACCGCCGGATAGTAGCAACGCCCCCTCGACTCCTCAAGAGCAAGCCGCCAGGCGGGATTTCCCTGAAATGAGGGGGAATCCCTTCCCCTGTTGGCAGCCGTCGTGGCTGTTTTCAACGTTGAATCGCGGTGGTGTAAGACTGGATGAAAAAAGCATAGCGATCCGCCGGGCATTTAGCAAAAACATTTTTTCAAAAAGTTTACTTTTTACAATCGTTAAGCGAATGGCCCGCCGCGCCGTCAGCTTCTCCGCATCGCTTCGGTCATTCGATTTCCGTTCATGTCTCAACTGTGAGGGTCCTCTTATATCAACTGTTTCGAAAGGAGCAACGTCTTCTTGCTCAAAAACCTCGCGAAGTTTCATTATTCCTTTTCGGTGTCCCGGCGCGCTCACGAGGCTGCGGTTAACCTCAGTCCTGATAGACAAACGTCCGCTCCTCGCGAGAGATCGGCACCACGGCCTGATCACTCACGACCTGAGCGCGGAAACGCTGATCGCCTGGCGCCTGTGCGAGGGCGCTGACGTAGTACACGGCCTGGCCCTGCGGCTGTAGCCTGGGCAAGGACGCGAAGACAACCTGCTTGCCGTCCAGTTCATGAACGGATGGGCCGCGAACGAGTTTCGCGATCATGCCGGGCGGAAGTGTGGCTTTCACTTGCACGCCCGTCGCCGCGGCATTGCCCTGATTGACTACTTTGATCTCGTATTCCGTGGCCTTGCCCAGCTCAATCGGGTTGTCTCGATCCGTCACGGTAAGAACCAGGTCGGCAATGCCGTGCACATGAACCTTGGCCTTGGAGTGAATGTCCTGCTGGGCCTCGGTACGTGCTACCACTTCATTGTCGAACTGGCCGGCGGCCTCGGGCTTGACCCGAACGGTAAGTGTTCGTGTCTGGCCCGGCGCCAGGTTTTCGACGAGCCAGTGGGCAGTACGCGCGTCGGGACGATATAAACCGCGGTCGCTGGCCGAGACGAACTGCACTCCGGCCGGCAAGGTGTCGAGCACCATCACGTTCTGTAGATACTGGCCCTGGGTATTGGTGACGTCGATGCGAAGATCGGCTTCTTTATCCAGGAATAATTTAACTTGCGGAGTTTGCTGGACGCTCACGCCGGTGCTGCTCACGGGTGTCACTTGTACGGTCCCGATGCCGCTGGTTTCCATGCCGTTCTTGGCGCTAATACGCACCTCAATCGTCTGGCGGCCTGGTTGCACCGCCGTCAACGGCACTTTATAGCTCTTGGTGGCCCCGGCGCTCAGCACGCCATTGAGGGGAGCCTCGATGGCTTTACCAAACTCATGCGTCAGCCCATCAGGCAAATTGACATGTAACATCAAACCGTCAAGGGCCTCTTTGCCGTGGTTGGTTACCTGGGCCTCAAACACCACTGGAAATCCGTTTGGCACGGATGCGGGCGCCTTGACGACCAGGGTGAGGCCATCTTTTCCTTGAGCGAGGCGTGACCGGGACCCCGTTGTCGCCACCACCGTTACCGTAGTCGCGCCCACGACGTCGCCGCTTCCCTGGGCCTGCAGCTCGATCTTCAATTGTTTCTCGGCGCCTGGCGGCAAATGAGGCACCACCCAAACCGCGCGGCCATTTTGCAAGAGCGGCTCGGGATCGCCAAAGCTGAAGCGCGTTCCCGGGGGGATATCGTCCTCCACGCGGACGTCGCTTGCTGGACTCGAACCGATATTGCGCAGAATAATATAGAACTGGAGGGGCTCGCCGCCTCGGCGGTTGGCGGGCCCGCGTTTCTCCACCGTCACCTGCGGCGTGGCCGCGCCGACGATGTTGGCTGACGATGCGGACGGGTTCGTTTGCGCGACCGGTTGAGCCGAAATCATGCGCCGCTCCGGCATCGGAAACGGCTCGGACGGTGGCATATCGGTAACTTCGTTTCCCTTGGAGCGAATGGGATTAACCAGCTGAAAGGCCTTGGGCCGGGGTTGCACGTTCGCAGAGGGGAACGACGTTGTTGGCGCGGGCGCTAGCGGTGTGGGAATAATGGGTGTGGGCGTAGACGGCGTGGGTACCTGGAAGGCGGGCGCAACTGGCGCTGGCTCGGGCACAGATGGCGCGGGTACCGACGGCACGTTTACCGGACTGCGGTCAGGAATAATAATTAAATCCGGCGGCATTTGTTGGCCAGGGCTACCCTGCGGAACGGGCGGCGGCGAAGAACCACGTGTCGAGGGTGGCGCCGGAATCGTTGTGATGGTGACTTTGTTTCTTTTGCTGTCGAAATTGGGCAGGGGCGAAACAGTCGGTGGCGGGCCCACTTTTTCTTCGGGGGCATCGATGATCACTGGGCCCTGCGCGACCGGCAGCGCGGGCGCGGCTGGCTCCGATTTAGGCTTCGACTGTATTGCCGGCGTTGGCGGCAAGGGCGGAGCGTCCGGCGCCACGTCGACAATGACCGGACCGGCCGATGGTAGATTAGGCGGGACCATTGACTTGGTTTCAAAGCTTGCGGGAGCCAAAGGTCCAGGCGCGGGGATTTCCGGCGGCGTGACAGGGGGTGGCGACGGCAAACGACTGACCGTACGCGGCGGCGGTTCGCTTTCTTCGAAGTTTCCGGGGGGCCTGACGGGCGCGGGTGGCCAGGGTAGGCGCGGGTCTTGGCCGCGAACCCCGAAGTAGGCACCGAGGACGCCGATCCCAAGGACCAACATCACAATAGTAAGCCTGGCGTGCCGCACAACCCCGTTCTCCCCGAGTAGTCCGTACCACCCTTATTCAATCTGGATCGCATCCGCGACGTGGCGCCAAACTGGCCCCCAGACTGCTAGGTTTACCCTCTTTGGGCAACCGCCCCCATTGCTGCCTAAATAACGGAATGGCGGACTATATCTCTGTTCTTGTATCTGTCAATGCGAAGGACGGACTTTACGGATTTTGCCGTGTGGAGGGTGGTTTCCTTGTCCAAAGGCAAACGGTCCCTTAACATGACAAGCAGGCGTAATTCGTGGGCTAGGCGAATCGGCTCGACTTTTTCATGATGATTCAGTGTCCGCGGACAGCCCGCCTGGAAAGATATCGCCGGGAGAGTTTTGCCAGTGGCGCAGCCCAAAAAATCAAAAGACCCCGATGAAGACATCAAGATCGTCTGCCGGAACAAACGCGCGCTGCATGAATACAACCTGTACGACGCCATGGAGTGCGGCATCGTGCTGACCGGCACGGAAGTCAAAAGCTTGCGAGATGGGACGGCCAATCTGGAGGACGCCTATGCCAAGATCGTGAGCGGCGAACTTTGGCTGATTGGCAGCGACATCCCCGAGTATTCCATGGGGAATCGGCTCAACCACAAGCCGAAGCGGCAGCGTAAGTTGCTGCTGCATCGCCGGGAGATCGCCAAGTTCGCGGGCAAGGCGTCGGAGCGCGGCTACACGCTCGTGCCGCTCAAGCTTTATTTTAAGGGGGGGCGAGCCAAGGTGGAGGTAGCTGTGGCGCGCGGCAAACAATTCCACGATAAGCGCCACGACCTGAAAAAGGCCGACGCCGAACGCGAAATCCGGCGAGCCATGAAGGATCGCTAGAACAGTCGCCTGTTCAGGGCGATCCTGATGTGTGATTTTCACCTCATTTATCCAGTCACTCGCTATTGTTCCAATCCGGGAAACCCGTTTAAATGCCGGGCATGCGCATTCTCGGCCTCTATCAACATCCCGAGCACGTCTGTTTTCGCTACCGGTTAAAGGCGTTTCGCGCTCATTTGGTGAATGCGGGACATGTCGTTCACTTTCGCGGCTGGCCACGCTGGTGGCTGCTCGAAAATCAATTCATTCAGGACCTTCACGCAGCGGACCTCGTGATCATTCAGCGCCGCCTGCTTTCCCCCTGGCAACTCCAGCGGGTGCGCCAGGCCGCTCGCTTGTTGGCTTTCGATTTCGACGACGCCGTTTTCGTGCGCGATTCGTATTCATCGCGGGGCCTCGACTGTGAACTGCGCCGTGTGGGATTTGCCCGCATGGTGGCCGCCGCGGACATTGTGGTCGCCGGCAACGAGTTTTTGCGCGAACAGGCGCTGGAATGGACCAGCCCGGAACGCGTCTGCATGGTGCCGACATGCGTTAATCCCGATACCTATGCGTGCGCGGACCATGCCCCGGATAATGCAACGACTCAACTTGTTTGGATAGGCTCTGCCAGCACTTTGCGTGGTTTGGAGAAAATAGGCGACTGGCTCGAAGTCGCCGGGCAGAACATAACCGGACTGAATTTGAAGATCATCTGCGACCGATCATTGAGACTACGGCAGTTGCCAATCTGCTTTTGCCCCTGGACCCGGGCCACGGAAGCAACCGATTTGGCGGGTGCCGATATCGGCATTAGCTGGTTGCCGAGCGACACCTGGAGCGAAGGGAAGTGCGGTCTCAAGATCCTTCAGTACATGGCCGCCGGCTTGCCCGTGGTGGCCAATTCCGTGGGCGTGCAGGCCGAGCTGGTTCGCCACGGTGAGACCGGCTTGCTCGCGGACACCAGGGAGGAGTGGCAGGCGGCCTTGCGCTTGCTCGCGGGCGACCCGCAACTTCGCAAACGCATGGGGACCAAGGGCCGCAGCCTGGTGGAAAGAGCTTATCACGTAAAACAAGGGGCGGGCGCATGGTTGGAAATACTCAAAACGTTTTGCCACACCCCCGTGGCGGCCTTACCCCAATATTGATACGTCCGGCGCCGCTGGTCAAAGTGTCGGCCGGGGGGTTTTGCTGGTGGATCGCGCCGAGCACCGTGACGAACTGCTGGGACCGGATGGCCTCCGCCTGGAAGAATGGCTGCAAGCAGGACAGGCCCGCGTCGTCAAAAAGGGCCCGCATCGCATTGTTTATCGTGTCGAGCTCCCCAATCTTTGCTTCTTCGTCAAACGCAATTTGGTGACGGACCGCTGGTCGCAGGCGCGACGTTTGCTCAGGCCCAGCAAGGCGCGCATGGAATACGAGCGCGCACGCGGCGTGGCCGAGCGGGTTTTCCAACTTACCAGCCGCTGGCCCTGGGGGAGCAAACCATCTTCAGCGGCTCCGGCGAAAGTATTCTTATCACGCATGCGCTCGGCGATACGCAAGAACTGCATACTTTTGCCATCAACCGCCTGGCCCGTATGCCGAATGCTCGCCAGGCCCGGCTGCGGCAGCGCTTGGCCCAGGAGCTGGGCAATCTGGTGGCACGGCTGCACGATGCGGGCATTCGCCATGACGATATCCATCCCGCCAACATCCTCGTGCGTCTGGAGGAAAACGACGAGCTCTCGTTGTTTTTAATCGACCTCAACGCGGTGCATTTGGGCATGGCGCTTTCCTGGCACCAAAGTCGGCAGAACCTCGTCATCCTGAACCGTTGGTTCGTGCTGCGCGCCAGTCGCAGCGATCGCTATCGTTTCTGGATGGCCTATCGCCGCCAGCGTCAAAAGGGTAAAGGCTGCGCGCCCTGGCATCGCGTGAAGCGCTCGACCTCGCGGACGAGGTCGAAATTCATACGTTGGCGTCCAATTTGAAATTCTGGAAGCGGCGCGACAGGCGCTGCCTCAAGAACAATCGCTACTATTGCCGCGTCGCCTCCGCGGGTGTCGTCGGCCATGCGGTCGTGGATCTCGACCCTACCTTGTTGGCGTCGCTCCAGGCCGACCCGGACGGGCCCTTCCGCCAGCCCGGCGTGAATCACCTCAAAGACTCGCCGACGTCGACCGTCATCGAATTGAACGTGGTCATCGACGGCCAGCCGCGCACCATGATTTACAAGCGTTTCCAGGTTTCTTCCTGGCGGGACCCGCTGACTACTCTCTTTCGCCGTCCCCCCGCTCTGCGCTCCTGGATTCAAGGCCAGGGTTTTCGCGAGCGTGGCTTGCCAACCGCCCGGCCGCTGGCTGTCCTGCATCGCCAAAGTCATGGGTTCTACCGCGAAGGCTACTTGCTTACGGAAAAGATCGAGAATGCGCAGGACCTTCACGGCTTTCTTGCGGACCTGGACGGGCGGCCCGCTTCGTGCAAGCTCGCGATGTTGCGGGGCCAGATCGCTCAGGTCGCCACGGTCCTGCGCGAACTGCATCGGCGGCACCTTTCGCACCGCGACCTCAAGGCGGCAAATGTACTGGTGAGCCGTGATAGCACCACCTTTTTTTCCCCGTTTTCCAACCTCGCCTGGACGACCAGCACGCCCAGCCTTTTGCCTATATTCGCTACCTCGGTCTGGCTTATCGACCTTGTCGGCGTGCGCCGTTACCGCTGGTTATCCCGGTCGCGGAAGATCCAAAACTTGTCGCGCCTTAATGCCAGCTTCCAGTCCAAGGGGAGCCTTACGCTGACTGACCGGTTGCGCTTCCTACGCACTTATCTCCGCTGGAGCCTACATGGCAAGCGGGAATGGAAGGCTTTGTGGAAAGCGATCGACCGGGCAACCCAGGAAAAAATCAGCCGCAATCATAAACGGGGCAGACCCCTGGCATGAGTCGCCGAAGTCGGCCTTGTAAGTTCCCACCGCCCTGTTTACCATCTCGCCCTCTGTCCAAGCGAGGTGTTCATGAACGGGCTGGTGCCGAGACGCTTGATGCTTGCCCTGGCCGGCCTTGGCCTCGCCGCCGGCTGCAATGTCTTGCCTTTGACGCCCACCGGGCCCAACCCGGCACTGCCAGACACCGTTCTCGGCGCCCCCGGCAAGTTCTCATTTCGTGTCTCCCAGTTTGTCTTCTTGTCTGATTTTGAAGTACGCAAGAATTTGCCCATCTTTCGCGAACTGGCCAATCTCCGCGAACAGATCTATAAGGAGCTGGAACTTCCCGGCTCCAATACGGTCGTCCAGGTCTTTCTTTTCGAAGATAAAGAGCACTACGAACGCTTCATGCAGCTCAAACACCCCGACTTGCCGAAACGGCGCGTTTTTCGTGGCTCAGCCGCGACGCCTCGGCGGCACCGAGGATTTGCTGGTCTACACCTACTGGGGCGAACGCATTCAACAAGACCTGCGTCACGAGTTGACTCACGCGCTGCTTCATTGCGTCCTCAAGGACGTGCCGCTCTGGCTCGACGAAGGCCTGGCGGAATTCTTTGAAGTTGCCTCCGGTTGGAATGGCGTCAATGTACAGCATGTCGAGCAATTACGCGGTAAAACCAAGTTCGATCTGGACCGGCTCGAGCAACTGACCGACGTGCAACAAATGAACCCCGCCGAATACCGCGAAGCCTGGGCCTGGACGCACCTGATGTTGCGCGGCACGCCCCAGGCCCATCAGGCACTGGTCACTTATCTCCAGGACCTGCGCAACAATGCCCATCCCGGTCCCTTGCGGCCGCGTCTGGAGAAAACGGCCCTCAGCCTGGATGCAGCCCTCGAACGCCATCTGGCCAGCCTCAACAAATCCCATCCCAACTAGTTCTGGGCGACATGCCGTTTCAGCTCGGGCTTTGGCCACCTGATCGGTGTAGAGCTTGTGCGCGGACTAAAGCCCACCCTACGACCCGTGGTTACTTTCCGTTAGAATTGAAGTTATGAAGCTCCTCGTCACTGCCGGCAATACGCGGGTCCTGCTCGATCAGGTGCGCTGCCTCACGAATGTTTTCACGGGCCGAACCGGCACTGCGATCGCCCTGGAGGCTTACCGGCGTGGACACCAGGTGACGCTGCTCACCTCGCACCCCGAGGTCGTCAACCAACTGCCGCGCGAATACGATCTCGGCGCGGACCGCTGGCGCCTGGCGACGTACGCCACGTTTGAAGATCTGCAAAACTTTATGGCGACGCAGCTTGCCGACGTCAGCTATGACGGCGTCATTCACTCTGCCGCGGTAAGTGACTATTTGTTCGGCGGCGTTTACGCGCCGGCTCCCGGGACACGTTTCGACGACAAAAACCATGTATGGCGCGTGGGCCCCGGATCCTTTCCCACCCTCGAGGATCGTTCCGCGCCGAAGATAAAAAGTACCGAGCGCGATTTATGGGTGCGCTTGTGCCGGGCACCGAAGTTAATCGACAGGGTCCGCTCGGACTGGGGCTTTCGCGGCACGCTGGTCAAATTCAAGCTGGAAGTCGGCATTGGCGAGGAGGAACTGCGCCGCATCGCGGAAGAGTCACGGCTGCAGTCGCAGGCGAACTTGATGGTGGCGAACACGCTGGAGGGCATGGCCTCGTGGGCATTGGTCGGTCCATCGGCTGAAGGCTACGCCAAGATCGCTCGTGCCGATTTGCCGGCGCGGCTTTTGGACGCTGTTGAAGGCGTCACGAGGTAAGAACCAGATGGCGAATATACTCCTGGGCGTCACCGGTTCCGTGGCCGCCATACATACGCCGATACTCTATGAGGAGCTTCGCCACGCCGGCCATGCGGTAAAAATTGTTGCGACGCGGGCGGCCCAGTATTTCTTTGACGCCAACAGGATTGATGGCCTGAACGAAGGGCGGAACCGCGACGCAGTGATCCTGGATGAGGATGAATGGCCCGGCCACGACCACGGCAGGCGCGATCGAGCGCGGGGACTTGGTTGTGCATATCGAATTGCGTCGCTGGGCCGACCTCCTGTTGGTGGCCCCGCTCGATGCCAATACCCTGGCGAAATTGGCCGGCGGCCTGTGCGACAATTGCCTGACGTGCGTCTGGCGTGCGTGGGAGCCTGTGCGCCCGGTCATCCTGGCGCCGGCCATGAACACCCTGATGTGGCAAAATCCTTTTACCGGCCGCCATCTCAGCCAACTTGCGGAAATGAACGCTCACGGCTTTCGTATCAAGATCGTGCCTCCCGCCGTCAAGAAATTGGCATGCGACGATTTTGGCGTGGGGGCCATGGCGGAGCGGCCGGAAATCATGGCAGCCGTCGCCATTAGTTTGCGTGAAGCGGAAGTGGGCGGCGCCGGCGCATCACCCTAACCATGGCGGCATTTGCCCCACTGGCGGCAACTGAACGACGCTCAGGCTGGTGATCTTCTCGTGGGCCCGTACTTCGTCGAGCGCTTCTTGCGGGGGCGGCGAATCAAGGCTCAAGACGGCAATGGCTTCCCCGCCCGGCAGTTGGCGGCCAACAGTCATCTGCGCGATATTCACTTTATGTTTGCCGAAAATGGTCCCGATAAACCCGATCAGTCCGGGCACGTCGCGGTGCGTGAAGATCAACATGGTGCCATCCATGATCGCGTCTAAATGGTAGGGCCCGAGCTGAACCAGGCGCAGGTATTGGTTGCCGAAAAGGGTGGAGGCGGCCGTATAGCTTTTCTTTTCGGTAAAGACTTCCGCCTTGATAAGCGTGCCGAAATCGCCCTTTTTGGTGTTGGTTTCCTCACTGATTTCAATGCCGCGCTCCCGGGCCAAAAGCTCGGCGTTGACGATGTTCACGTTTTGGTCGAGGCGATATTCGAGCAGGCCAGCGGTGAAGGCAGCGGTGATGAGGCGCGTGCCGCTGCCGCGCCACTTCGCCGCGGTAGGTGAGCTGCGCCTTGCGTATCGCCCCGTGACACATCTGCGCATGCAAGAGACCGAGGCGGCGGGCCATGTCCACGTACAGGCGCACTTCTTGCATCTCGGCGCGGTCGACGGCGGCCATGTTGACGGCAAAGCCAATGGCCCCCTTGGTCAGATAATCGATAAGAAGCTGGGCAGCTTCGAGCGAGACCGACTCTTGGGCCTCGGTTGTCGAGGCACCAAGGTGCGGCGTCACGACCACGTTGGGTAGGCTCAGGAGTGGATGGTCCGGTGCTGGGGGTTCTTGCACGAAAACGTCCAGTGCGGCGCCGGCAAGGTGGCCCGATTTGAGCGCGTCGAACAGGGCCTCTTCGTTGACGATGCCTCCGCGTGGCGCAGTTGAGTATCCGGCCCCCCTTCTTCATGAGGGCAATCTCCTTGGCGCCGATGAGGTTCGTCGTTTCCGCCGTGAGCGGGGTGTGCACGGTCAGGAAATCGGCGCGGGCCAGGAGCGTGACCAGGTCTTGGGCCGCTTCGATGCCGAGCTGCGCGGCCCGTTCAGGCGCCAGGAAGGGATCGAAGCCGATAACTTTCATGTCCAGGCCCGCGGCCCGTCTCGCCACTTCCCGTCCGATGCGTCCCAGGCCGACCACGCCGAGAGTTTTGCCGGCGAGCTGCGTGCCGACGAACTTCGGGCGTTCCCATTTTTTGGCGTGCAGGCTTTGGTCGGCCGTGGGAATATGACGTGCCAGGGCCATCATCATCGCGACCGTATGCTCAGCGGTGCTGACGGTATTGCCGCCGGGCGTGTTCATGACAATGATGCCCTTGCGCGTGGCGGCGGCGACATCGATATTGTCCACTCCCACCCCGGCACGAACGATGGCGCGCAACTTTCCTGGCTTCTCCAAAAGGTCCGCGGTCACTTTGGTCTCGCTGCGCACCACCATGCCGTCAGCCGCCTGAAGTGCTTCGCGCAAGGCCTCGTCCTTGAGCCCCGGCCGGGCGTCTACTTCCAGGCCGGACTGCTTCAGAAGTTCCACGCCATTGGGGCCAAGTTTGTCGCTGATGAATACACGGGGCATTGGTTCCACCTGGAGATAAAAGCGTTTTGAGGGCCCATTTTCAGGGCTGTGATGCGAATACTTGTTGCGCGGCCGCGAGCCCCTGGCCCAGGACGAGCGGATGGCCCAGCGAATTCAGCACCAGCTCCACGCCGGCAAGCGCTGCCATGATGTCGAATTGGTCGATGTAGCCAAGGTGCCCAAGGCGAAAGATCTTACCCTTGAGGACGGCCTGTCCGTTTGCGAGTTTAAGGCCGTAGCGCTGTTCCAGTTGGCTGAGGAGCTGGCTGCTGTCGATGCGCGGCGGCGCCTTGACGACCGTGAGGGCGTTGTTGGGGGGCTTGGGAAAGATCTCCAGCCCCATCGCTTCGAAGCCGGCACGGGCCGCCCTGGCATGCAGCGCCTGGCGCTTCCAGATGTTTTCCATGCCCTCGGCCAATATTTTTTTCAGACTCACGAGCAAGGCGCGGAGCAAGGTGTGGGCCTGCGTGTAGGGCGTATCGTTGTTCGCCAGCTCGGTGCGCGCTTTTTTCAGGTCGAAATAAAAGGTCCGCGCCTGTTTATTGTTGTCAATCGCTTGCCAGGCCTTGGCGCTCACGGACAGGAATGCCAGGCCGGGCGGCAACATCAGGGCCTTTTGAGAGCCCGTGCAGCAGATGTCCACACTCCAGGCATCCGTCCGGCATTCCATGGCTACCAGACCGCTGATGGCGTCCACGAGCAGGATGGCCGGCGTCCGCGCCACCATGGCGCCGAACGCTTCGATGTCATGCTTGACACCGGTCGAAGTTTCGCTGAGGGTGGAACAGACGGCCACGGCATCGGCATGCTGGGCCAACGCACGCTGTAACTGTTCGGGACGCACCGCCTCGCCGTACGGCGCGCTTACCACAATGGGCTCGATGCCGAATGCCTGGCAGATTTTGATCCAGCGTTCGCCGAAACGGCCCGCGCTCAGACAGATTACCTTGCTGCCGGGCGGCACCGCGTTGACAATGGCCGCTTCCAGAGCGCCCGTACCTGACGATGTCAGCGGAATGACGGGGCCGGCTGTACAGAAGACCGTCCGCAAGGCGGCGACGATCTCGCCCAGCATTTCACGAAACTCGGGCGTGCGGTGATAGGGTACGGGCCTGGCCAGCTCCAGCAGCGTTTCTTCCGGAACTGGAGTTGGGCCGGGCGTCAACAGGCGGTATTTCATGTTCATGGTCATTACCGCGACGTCACCATGGCGCCTTCGTTGTCGAATTCAATGCGCACGAAGTGGCGGACCCCGTAGTCAAACTCGACTTCGTTGCGGCGAATGTGGACGCGGCGAGGATTGCCGTCCGGCAAGGTAAAGCGCACCTGCGTTAACTGATTGGTCACGGGGCTGACAATGCTCACGTCGTAGTTGCCGCCCTTGGGCTGGAAGGTGTTGGCAAACTGCTCCAGGGTCAGAGCCGAGGCCGCTTTCGATGGTTGCGGTGGGCTGTTGTCAGTGCTCGGCGGCGGTGTTTGTTGAGGGACCGGTTGCGATTCAGCCAATGGCGGCGGCGACGACTCCACCACGCGCGGCGACGGCGGCACGAAAGCATTGGGCGGAGCAACGTAATTGGACGGAGCCGCGTAATTCGGCGGAGAGGCGTAATTCGGCGGACCCACGTAAATGGGTGGCGGCGGCACCCAGAGGTTAACAAAAGGGGCGCGGACGTACACGCCGCCGCCCACCTGCACACGCACAAAGGGCGCGCACGAACAAATACCTGGGCTTGAGCGGTCGAGCTCGCTGTCAAGACCGTCGTTAGCCCCAGGGCGACCAGCAATAGGTTCCGTTTCATCGAAAGCCTCCTTAAAAGCACATCCGTTCCAATTTATTATCACTCATTTCCGCAAACTGACAAGGAAGGGCCTCCCCTGGTTCGCCGACGATCCTATCTTCATAATGACAGGGTACCGTCGAACCACCCAAAATGCTGGCCAATATGCAAGACCCCTCTGAACCCGCGCCTGCCACCGATCTCCCCTTCGAAAACGAAGTTGCCGCGGCCGAAGTTGCTAGCCCTCCTCCACCGAAGAAGGGGCTTACGCTCCTCGCCTGGCTGATCATTATCGGGGTCGTGAGCCTCATGGTCGGCCGCTCCTTGATGAAGGGGGGGCCAGCCGAGGCGGCTCAGCAGGCACGTTTGCAAGAGATCATGTTCGAAATGCAGGCCCGCTACGCGATCGGCGCCAGTCATTTCGTACCGGACAAGTCGGCCTCTCTCTATCAGGAAATCAGCACGCTGGACGGAGGGAATTGGGACCAGCGCCTCAGGTTCGTGGTCGTGGCCGGGGAGTTAGCCGGGCCACGCACGGGGCTGACCAAAGCTCAACTCGTGCAAGAACAAATGCAAGCGGACGACCAGGCCGAGTTTGTCGTCCCCACCGCCAAGCAAAAAAAGGTAGCGACCATCCTCATCGATCTTTATGAGAATTACGCTAGCGGCGACTATGAACTCGGTAGCTTGTCTCAGGAAAACAAGGATTTCCTGCGGAGCGAGTTGGGTTGGTTTGGTGAGCTGGCGCTTCAGCCACGCCGCCTAAATAACTTGCCACCCGGATTGGCTGGCGCCGGCGGCGCCGCGGCGGTCCTTGCGCTGGAACCGGTGGATGTCGAGCCTGCCAACCGCGAGCTAGTCATGGAGCCGGCAGTGACGACGTTTGGCACCGTGCTCGGGGCCGTCGGCAGCGCCTGCTTTGTGAGTTGCGGCGGCTTCGTCGGCTTAGCCATCTTTCTCGCGATGTTGACCGGACGCAAGCTGAACGGCGGACTGGTTCTTGGCGCGCCTCACGGCGGTGTTTACGCCGAAACGTTCGCGCTTTTTCTCCTCTCTTTTCTGGGGCTGGGATTGTTGCTACAGCGCCTGCCACGTGAGGTTCCCGTTCTTTTAAAGGCGGGCCTCGTGCCCCTGGGCAGTCTACTCGTCCTGTTCTGGCCTGTCGCGCGAGGCATTTCGTGGACCCGAGTTCGACAAGACATCGGCTGGACCATGGGCAAGTCCCCTGCCGTGGAACCGTTCATGGGCATCGCCTGTTACGTTATGGCCCTGCCCATAGTGCTGGTCGGTTTGGTTCTCAGCCTGGTGCTGATGGCTGTCCGCAATCAGGTGGCCGGGTTTAATTTTGGCCTGCTGGCGCAAAATCAGCCGATTCATCCTATTGTCGAATTCATCGTGCATGGCAATGCCGCTGATCGGGCCCTCGTTTTCTTCGAGGCCTGCATTTTGGCGCCGATTATCGAGGAAACGATGTTTCGCGGCGTTCTCTATCGCCATTTGCGCGAGTTGAGCCACCGCTGGAACTGGCTAACGAGTGTCGCGTTAAGCGGCACCATCGTGAGCTTTATCTTTGCCGTTATCCATCCCCAAGGCCTCGTGGCCGTACCCGTGCTCATGGCGCTGGCGTATGGTTTCACCATCGCCCGCGAATGGCGTGACAGCCTGATCGCCTCCATGGTCGGCCACGCCATCAACAATGCCATGGTTGTGTTTTTCGTGATCCTGGTCATGGGCGGGTAATCAAACACACACGGCTTCCGCCAGAGCCATCAAGGCCTGGTGCACCTCGTCGATGGTTTCATCGAGCGTTGAGGTGCCGGCGGTCAAGCCGACGCTCGTGACGCCGTCAAACCATTCGGAGCGCAAGTCGCTGGCTGCCTGGACGTGGTGGGTAGGCACGCCGCGCTCCTGGCAGCGCAGCACGAGCTGGCGGGTGTTGTTGGAATTGCGCCCACCGATCACGACCATGGCCTCGACCTGGTCAAGCAAGCGAAGGAGGGCGGCCTGGTGGTCTTTGGTAGGATTGCAGATGGTGTCCACGTATTCGATGTCGGCGCCTGGGTTCCTGGCAATGATCGCGGCGCGGATTTTGGCGGCCTGGTCGGTGGGCGTTGTCGTCTGGCACATGATGCCCAGACGGGATTGAGGGTAAGGGCGCACATCGTCGGCCGTCTCTACCACGTCAAAGCTCCCGAGGTCCTCGATAATCCCCTGGACCTCCACATGGCCGCGTTTGCCGATAACCAGGACGTGGCGGCCCTCGGCTTGCAACTTGCGGGCGGCGGCATGTGCGCGCTTCACGAGCGGGCAGGTGGTATCCACAAGATTTTTGCCGGCCTGAGCGAGCCGGCGCTTTTCGGTTTCGCTGATGCCGTGGGCGGTGATGAGCACATTTTGCGTCAAGGGCAATGAACGCCGGTTGCTTTCCTTGCTCTGCTGAAAACCTCTTTCGTCAAGCCGGGCCAGGATTTGCTCGTTGTGCACCAGTTCGCCGTGAATGGTAATCTCGCGTGGGTGCCGCAGGCGATCGAGGATAGCGAGCGCGTCACGCACGCCAAAGCACATTCCCAAAACATCCGCCTTGATGATTCGCATGGCAAGCCTCCTGGTCATTTACACTGCAAATGACTTTACCTGGCAAAGCGAGCAAGTAAAAAAATTACGCCGGCGTCCAGCCTTCCGCCAGCTTGTCGGGTCCGACAGCCTGGGGAGCACCGAGGGCATCCGTAACGACATTTTCCAGCACGGCGAGGTAATCGAGGAACCGTTTACGGCCATCGCCGGAAAGCTGGCAGAGAGTCTGGGGCCGATTGTCCTTGAAGCCTTTCCAAATCCGCACCAGGCCCGCCTCATGAAGGAGCTGCAAATGACGGCTCAGGTTGCCATCGGTAAGTGCGCACAGCTCCTTGAGGTCGCCGAAGAGCAGACCATGGGGGTGCGTTGCCAACGAAGTCACGATACCAAGTCGGGCCTTTTCATGGATGATCCGGTCGAGGCCTTCATAGGCGAAACGCCCGGGATGGCCTGGCGACTTGGATTTATTTTTCGACATGGGATCTTTCCAATGTCCAATAGAGAATAGCGGCGGCCATGAGTTGACCGATCCCAAATGGGATGGCCATGGCCAGCGGCGAGAATTGATATTCACCCTGGGCCCAGGCCAAACAAAATGCGCCAGAGACCAAGTAATAAACGCCCACCCAGAAGGTTGCACTGGGAAGGAGCCGGTAGGAAGCCAGGATTCCCAGGCCAAACAGCATCGCCCACAATCCAGGCAGCATCCACAGGCTTTCAGGCGCTTTGTGCCAGAGTACGAAAGCCAGGAGGCCACCCGCCGCGATGCAGGGGGCGAATTGCCCAACCGCCAGTTGCGTGGTCGAGAGTGTCAGCGGCGATGGATTTTGCCGATAATCAAGCACGAGCCCGATGCCGAGGACCGCCATGCTAACGATGGCGGCACCGATCCAAATAATCAAATAATCGGCGACATGTTCCGCCGGCTGAGGTAGCCAAAAAGTTTGAAAGCCCGCCACGCACAGGGCCATGACGCCGGAAAACGTGATGGGCACCGCGCGATAGCCGCGAAAAACCTCGGTGTGCGCCAGTTGTTGGCGTATTTCGGTAATCTGCGTCAAGGCATCGCGCAAATCCATGAATCACCCAGCCCCAGTAGCTTTACGATGCAAAGTTAAAGCATACCATCGGCGTTGTCAAGTGAAACATTGAACCGAAACGGCGCCCCTGGTTTACTTTCGGTCGTCTACCACCAAATCTACCGGTGCCGCGGTGGCGCGGTTGTCCGGCGCGTAGTACTCGTAGGCCACGGACGCGGGGGTGCGCGCACGCAGCGGATACTTGGCCCGCAAGGTGTACTCGAACGTTTTGGCGTCGCCCGGACGCAAGTCGCTGAGATAGAGAATGACTTGCCGGGCCGTGATGCTGAATTTGTTGACCTGTCGTTTGTTCACCATTTCGGCGAAGTCATTGCTGTCGACGGTAAAGCCCGGCGGGATTCCCAGGTCGAGCATGACCATGTTGGCGGGCAGGTCGCCCTGGTACTTGAGCGTTGCCGTGGCGTGGAGGAGGTCGTTCGTGGCCAGCCTGGTGCGATCATAGCTGACGTTCACGTCAAATCCTTTTTTGACGGAGGCTGGGGCGGTTTGCTTCCAGGGTTCGAAATGCCGGCCGACGATCTGGTACATCAGGTTGGTCTCACCGCTGGACTCGATTTGTACCTTGTGGGCACCCGGCTCGACCTTGACGTCGAAGGCGCGCAGCACGTCGGCATTGTCCTCGGTGATGGAGCCCTGGCCGATCTGTTGGCCGTCCACGGTTACCGTGAAGTCGACACGGCCGGCGACTTTTGGCCCGCCCATGCCGGCGAGGAGCGCCTTGAGCGACAGGATGGTCGCCGAGGTGGTGCCCCAGGAGCCGTTGCCCTTGGATTTGACGAGGTAGGTGAGCGCCTGGTTGACGCTGTTGGTGAACTGCCCGGTCTTGACCATGGCCAGCACGGTCAGCGCGGTGGTCTCGACATTGACGCTGTCGCCATGCGCGTAGGTAAGGGAACGATGCGTGGTCGGATAAAGCGGCGGCCTTCCACTCGGGCAGGTCCTTGCGTTGCTTCTCGAGGCGACGCAGAAGCTGACAGCGTGCTGTCGTCCTTGGCGTCGTAGGCGGCCAGGGCGTTGGCGGCGAGGGCCAGGATATAGGCGTTGTCGTGCGCAGTCTTCGAGATGGGCGCGGATAAAATCGACGGATTGGCGCAGCTTATCCTTTGGCAAGCCGCTCTCGAGCAGCGACCAGGTGACATAGCTGGTGAGCAGCAGTTTGGGGTTGCCCATGCTGGCGATGGTTTCGCCGTGCGTGGCGCCGATGTTGGACCAGGTGCCGTCCTTGTCCATTTTCTTGAGCAGGAAGGCTTGCGTGCGGTCGATGATGCCCCGGTCGATCGGGTAGACCTTGGCCATGTCGCTGAACTCTTGCAGGCCATAGGCGCTGAGCCAGATCAGGGGCTCGTCGCGGCCCCACCAGTCGAAGCCGCCGCCGGGGCGCTCGAAGGTGAGCAGACGCTGGTAGCCGACGTTGAGGTATTGCTCCGCCCTTAAGAGCATTTCCGGAGACGTCAGCTTGCTTTTCTTGATGTAATCCACGATCAGGATGTTCGGATAGGCGGACGAGGACGTCTGCTCGAAGCAGCCGCCGGGCATGCGCATCATGCCTTCCATGCCGTCCATGACCTGCGACATGACGCCGGGGTAGAGTCGGACGAATAGCCTCGAAGCATCGCGCACCGAACCGGCCGGGATGTCCAGCGTCTGCACCGTATTGCCGACCAGCCGATCGTTGACGACTTTTTCGCGGCGTTCGCCGTTGGGCACGACTTCGATGATCCGCTTGACGGCGTCGGATTTCTTGGAGCCGAGCGCCTTGACGGTCAGCGGGTGCGAGCCGATCTTGGTCGGCCCGGATGCGGAACTTGACGGCGGTCACCTCGTTGGGCTTGAGGTCGAGAGAGCGGGTCAAGCCCTGGCCGTCGATCAATTCAAACCAGGGCTCGGGCGTTAGCTCGAGTTTGACGGTTTGCGGCGTCTTGAGGTAGTTGTAGACGGCCACGGGGAAGGCCACTTCGTCGTTCTGCGTGAGAGATACCGGCAGGTCGATATCCACGAAGAAGTCCTGGAAGACCTTGAGCGGCAAGTTGACGCCGCCAAGGGCCCCGCCCAGCGAATTCGCGGAGGCGCTCAGTCGCCAGGTCGTGATGGAGTCGGCGAAGTTGATCGCCAGGTCGGCCATGCCCTTGTCGTCGGTGATGAGGGCGGGCTGCCACAGCATCGTTTCGGGGAAGAACTCGCGCACCTTGAGTGCGGGCGTTTGACTCGCCGCCCCGTTTCTGTCCGTGCCCGAGACTGCCGATGCTGCGTAGGTCGTAACTCCGGGCATGCCGGCCTGCACCCCCGTCCCCATGGCACGCATCGGAGCGTTTGTGACGCCGCCACCTCCCACGGCGCCACGGCGCCGAACGCGAAAAAGTTGTCGAATTCACCGAGCATCTCGGTGCGCCCGCGGGTCAGGGTACGCGTCGCGCCTGCCCAGCGGCCGAAATTTTGCAGGTCGACAAGCTTGAGATCGTCCTTGGTGCCGATTTGCCGGTCCGGGCCGGCCGCGGTTAATTCATAAAACTGAAATTGTGGCTGTCCAAAAGGATTGTTGACGGCTTTTTCTTGCACGACAATGCGGAGGGGTTGTCCCCAGGCGTCCTTGCTCCAGCTCATATCAAGGTTCTGGTTTTGCAGGGCGTCGGCGATAACCTTGTCCGTCAGCACCCATTTGTCGTTCTTGAAATACTGCGCCCGGTGTTGATTGGTGTAATTCACAATGGACCAATAAACCTGGTTCATGCGCTGAATCGTGATCGCGCGGGCCAAATTGTCCGCCGTGAGCGCGGGATCCAGCAGCAGCACTTCGTCGAGTGTCAGCGTGCCGCCGAATGGTCCTTCCAAAAACTGCGGCGCCAGCTGGTTGGCCTTGACCATGTCGGCAAGCAGATTCTTTTTGAAGGCGAGCTGGCCTTCTTTGGTGGTGTCGAAGAAGCTGTTTTTGTTGCCCCAGGCCTGTCCCCAAATGGCATGGGCAATCTGCTGGATCTGCCCCGTCATTTTTTGTTTGCGGTCGACGACGGGGTCAACCACCCAGCGTCGCGGCGGCGGCAGCTTGACCGCCCGTGAGCAGCACCTCGGCAATTTGCTGGCGCTGACGCGGCAATACGGGCTGGCGGATCAAGTCGCCGACGTTCTCGTTGAAATGTACCTGGACCTGGGGTTTCAGCAATTCTTCCTGCAGCGTGAAATACACTTTCTCGAGTCCTGGCTGCAATTCCTGCAGGGCGTAGACCGCTTCGTCGACGATGATGATGCCCAGTGCGGCGGCCGCCGGCTTGCCGGCCGCGTCGGTCACGAGGAAGCGAACGCGGCCATCCTCGCCCGGCAGGTACTCGGTTTTCTCGGCCTTGACCTCGATTTTCAGATCGTTGCGCGGCTGCACGTAGGCCACGCGGCTGTCGCGGATGATCTCGCCGCTGGACAACATTTGATACGCATGGATTTCCAGGCTCCCGAATAGGTTCGGGGGCATGTCGATGGACTGGCGGGCCTGGCCATTTTTTACATCCAGCCAACGGCTCAACATGATCTGGCCGCCGCGCACGACATCGATAAACACGGTCGGCATGCCCGCCGACGTCTGTATTTCGATAGCAACGCGATCGCCCGTCTGGTAGATCGCCTTGTCCAGGCGGAGCAAGATATTCTCACCAAATGGCTGGCTATTGAGTGTCACGCTGCTGACTGCCTGGTTCCCCTGCGCGTCCTTGGCTTCGGCATGGATGTCCAGGACGGAATTCTGGCCCCAAACCTGCTGCTTGCCGGCCGCCATTTCAATTTCATGCTGGCCCTGGCCTGATTGGCGGAATTGCTCGCGCCGGGGGGTGACGCGAAACTCCGCCAGGCCCGCCTCGTTGGTGGTCAGAGACGCCAGGGGTTGACCCTGGGCCTTTTGACCAAGCCAGATATTGACCTTGGCCGTCACGGGACGGCCATCGGCGCTGACGGCAGCGACGAAGACACGATTCTCCATATCCGGCGCCAGCTTGCCTCCCTCGGGAATCAAGCTCAGGCGGATCGGCTGTTCGCTCACGGGATAGGTCTTGACCACGGTTTCACGATGATCGGCACTGTCGGTTACCGCCACGTCGAGTTTGACCAGGGCGTCTCCCTTTTGCAGCGGCTGGCCGACGAAGTAATCGGGAAGCTGCACTTCGACCTTGGCATGTCCGGTCGCATCGGTTTGCCAGTAAACTTGTGGAACTCCTTGAATTGCACGTCGAACGTGCTGGCGGTGACTTCGACGGTGCCAGCGACGGGCTTGCCGAAGAAATAGTCGACCTGGATTTCGAGCTTGATCTTCTCCTTGGGCAGATAAAACGTCTTGTCGCTGACGATCTCCGTTTTGAACTTGGGCAGCACATAACGCTTCACGGTGACCGTTTTGTCCGCGCGTTGCTGACCGATCAGGGCACGCACGTGATAGGGGCCCATGTTGACTTCATCGGCGAGTTGGAAATCGATGGCCGCGATGCCGAAGTCGGAGGTCGCGACCGTGCGTTTGAAGACCTTGTTGCCCTTGGGGTCTTCCACTTCGAACGTGAGTTCCTTGCCCGCAACCGGTTTCATGTCGAAAGGCCGCAACGCCAGCGCACGCAGATGCATGAGGTGGCCGGGCTGGTACATGGGGCGATCGCTCACGAGCAGGATCTTGACGTCCGCCGTCACGTTGATTGCTCGTTCCAGCTTTTCCTCGCCGAGGCGCGGAGGTGGTCCGAATGACCAGCGTATGTTGCCCGGGGGCCACGGCAGGGACCTGGAATTTGGGTGCTACCCGCCCGTCCCGATCGGTTTTACCCTGGAAAAGAGGATGTAACTTGCCGTCCGCTTCGCGTAACTGCAGCGTCACATCGGCGCGCGGGAAGGCCAATGGTTTGCGTGGCGGAAAGAGCTCCCTGGACGGTCACCAGATAGGCCCCGGGCCCGTCGGCGACAAAATCCGTGCCGCCGCTGGCGGTGGTTTCGTGGGCCTTGGCGAGCAGTACCTTGTCGAGCGGCGACGTCGAAGTGGCGGCCTTGAAAGTTTATTTGCAAGGCCCCCTTGGCCGCCGCTGCCCTGGTCACCTGGAGCTCAAAGACATGGGCGTCGACACTGGCTTCCTGCCGCAAGGCACGCTCGTGGCTGGCCAGCCGTGCCCTGGAGGCCCCATTGAGCACAACTTCAAGATTGCCGCTCAGGGTGCCCGGGACGTTGTTTTCCAGAAAAACCGCGACCTGGAGACGGTCCTTGTCTTTGAAGAAGGCTGCTACCCTTGGCTGAAAAGGAGGATCGCCGGCCCGGCTAAAGGATTGACTTAACGCGGCCAAAGCCGACAGGCCAATCAACAAAAGCAGCACAATACCCAGGCGTGCGCCATATTCCTGGCCATGGCGGACCTCCGAGACAAGAGGGGAAAGGCGAATCCTATCAAAAAGACGACGTGGGGGCGAGAATGGATTGTCGAAGAGGGATGTCGGTGCTCGGTTTGGATGGGGGAAGACCTGGTCCTCGCCTGGCAGCCCGTTGAAAAAGGGGTCAGACCCCCTGAAGGGGTCTGACCCCTTTTTCAACGGGCTGCTAGCGGAAGGGGTTGACAGAGTGGGATTCCTTGACGCCGCTACTGGGATGAACAGCGCCGCCGATGCCCAGAAGTTCTGGATGGCGAGCGAGTTTATCGGCGAAGATTTCCAGGTCACGCAGGGCGCGATCCAACCTGGGCATCAAACGGTTCACCATGGTCGCTGTATCGTTAATGTTGTTATAGAGGCTGGGGTCGGCCAAAAAGCGCTGGAGGCTGCCATCGCCACGTCCAACGGCTTGCGTGAGATCCCGTACGTCGGTCAGCGTCCGGTTGAGCTTGTCGGTGCTCTCCTCGAGGTTTTTCAAGATGGCAGGGCTGCGCTCGGATATCGACTTGGTGGTGATGTCGCATATCATCCAGCAGCACGTCCGTCTTTTGGAGCGAGCCGTTGATGCGGCGCACGCTTTCCCGGCTATCTTTGAGAAAGTCCTCAGTGTTCTTGGCGATGCCGTCAAGACGATCGCTGCTGACGCGGACGTTTTTGAGCGTTTCGGTGACATAGCGCTGGTTCTCGTCGCTGAACATCATGTTCACGCGCCGAAGCGTGTCGTCAATTTGATTGATGGCCTTGGAGATCTTGTCCTCGTTGGTGGCCAGGATCACGTCGATGCGCTCGCCGACCCGTGTCCATTGCCGTGACGTGACCTGGATTTCGTCGTTGGTTTTTTTGAGGTCGGGGATGGTCCCCTTGGCGGCCTTGCCGATCTCTTGGTATTCTTTCATCGTGCTTTCCAAAAGCGGCATCATCTCGTCCAGCTTCTTGAAAACCTGCCGCACCTGGAGCATGGCCTCGTCGGCATGGGGCATCACCTCGGAAGTCTTTTGCACCAGCGTCTGCGCGTCCGCCAGGTTGTAGCCCTTTAGCACCGCGCCGGGCGGCACGAGTGTGACCGGGGCTTGCGGTTCCTCCGGGGGTGAAAGAAAGGCGATGGACGTATCGCCGCCCAGCAGTCCTTGCACCACGGTGGCTTTGTCGCCGACGCGAATATTATAGCCCTCATCCACTTGCACCGTGACTTGCACGGAACCCGTGACGTTGTCGAGCTGGAGGGAGCGAACTTCGCCGATACGAACGCCCGAGCGGCGCACCGGCGTTCCTTGCCCGATCCCCTGGGCGTCCTTGAAGACGATGGTGTAGGTGTCCGCATGCTTGAAATAATTGGGGAAGCCGCCGAAAAGCGTGGTCATCACCGCCAGCAAGATCAGAGCGCCGAATACGAAAATGCCAATGCGAAAACGAATGGCCTGCTCATTCATGTCCGTACCCTCATGTTGGCCTGCCCTCAAGCCACGCCGGCGCGTCCCCCAAGATAAACTGGCGCACGCGAACGTTGGCGCTCCTGGCCAGTTCATCCGGCGTGCCATCAAAAAGTATTTGGTCGGCTCCCGGTTCGAGGCGGGCAAGCGGACTTAGCATGATGACGCGATCCGCCACCTTCTGGACCGTCTTCATGTCATGCGTGACCACGATGCTCGTCACGGGATGCTGTTGCCGGGTCTGCAGGATCAACTCATTGATGACATCGCTCATGATGGGGTCCAGGCCCGTGGTTGGCTCGTCGTAAAGCATCACTTCCGGATTAAGAGCCAGGGCGCGTGCCAGGCCAACCCGTTTTTTCATGCCGCCCGACAATTCCGCCGGCTTTTTCGACTCGATGCCCGCCGGTAAACCCACTTCCTGAAGCCGTTGCCTAACGACGGTCTCAACCGCTGCGGCCCCAAGATCGCGCGGCCGCGAGCCGAAGGCCACATTGTCATGCACGGATAAACTATCGAACAGCGCCGCCCCCTGAAACAGAAAGCCAAAGCGCAACCGCTGCCGTGTCAGCTCCCGGTCGTCGAGGTCAGCCACCACCTTGCCGTCAAAACACAACCTTGCCCTCGGTTGGCCTGAGCAGACCGACCAGCAGCTTCAGGAGGACCGTCTTGCCGCAGCCGCTCTCGCCGATCACCACCAGGGTCTGGCCGGCCGGGACTGCCACGCTGACATTCCTCAAGACCTGCTGGGCGCCGAATATCATTGATATGCTTTGCAGTGCTATCAATGGGGGCAGGGCCAAAGTTTCCATGAGCTAATGCGATCCTTGAATACGAACCATACCCGGGCCGAATGAGGTCGAGATTTACAATAGGGACCGCCCGCCGGCGAAGTAAAGGTCATACAGATTGATCAAGAACAGGCCCAGGAAGAAATCGAGCACCAGGATGACGATGAAGGAGGCGACAAAGGCCTCGGTAGATGCCCGGCCCACGCCCTCCGCTCCCGCCTGACTATGCAGGCCGCGATGGCAGCTGATAAGCCCGATCGCGCAGCCAAAAAAAATGGCCTTGATGATGCCCATGAACACGTCCCACATTTTCACGAAGTCGGCGGTGTGCTGCCAGTAGAAGTGGGACTCAATTCCGTAAATGCGCGTGCAAATAAGCGCTCCACCCATGATGCCCATAAAATCGGCCATCACGGTGAGCAGCGGGATAAGTAACACACAAGCGAGCAGGCGCGGCACGACGAGATAGTGGAGCGGATGCTCCCCCAAAACGGCCAGGGCGTCTACCTGTTCGGTGATTTTCATGGTGGCCAATTCGGCGGCCATGGCGCTGCCGATTCGGCCCGCCAGCATGGTGGCAGCCAGTACTGGCCCGAGTTCACGCACGATGGTGATATTGATCATCGAACCAAGACGGGTAGCGATCCCCATCTGATAAAATTGATTGTAAATTTGCACGGCCATCACCATGCCGATAAACATGCCCGTGATGGCGACCACCGGTACGCTCCGCACGCCTACGAGGTAAAAGGCTGGCAGAAGGGTGCGCGGCGCCGGCCTCCTGCGGAAGGCCCAGGTGAAGGTTTGGGCCGCGAAAATGGAAAAATCACCCAGGGAGCCGATCATCTGGATGGCAACTGCCCCCAGTGCCGGAATCAGTCCTATTTTGACAGGGCCTGCCGTGGCCATTTTCCCTGGTCCTTCAAGGTGTCCCAACAGTGCGGACGCCGTTTTTGACCGACCAATGCCAGAAATAAGCCATTTTGAGGACTGGTCGGCCGGTCGCCTCATTTCTCCATCGGCAGATAGCGGAAAGTGATGCCGTCAAAGCGGAATCATTTGACCGAGCGATAATAACTTTCGGCACGAAGTCCTTTCTATCGAACAAAACCGATTTTCTCCCTAAAACCCGCCCAGTCGAACCCTTTTCCCCAGCCGGCCCATCTAAAATGGTCTCTAGAGGGGCAAGAGTCGCGAACAGCTCTCCCCTATCGAAAAAAAGAGGAGGCACCTATGAAACGGAAACGGAAAGAAAAGAAGCGACAACTGCGGATGATCAAACTGTGGACGTTTCCCCAGGCTCATAAAGCTTTGCCCTACCTCCGCTCCGTAACGCAGTCCTTACGGGAATATTGGCTCGAGGCCCAAGAAAAGCGACTTGAAGTCAATCGGCTCTTCAACCGTCCAGGACGGCCCAATCGGACCGCTATTCTGGCCAACGAAAGAGCCAACCTTGAAAAATCGGATGCTGAGGACCGCTTCAATGACGCCCTCAATGAATTGATGGCCATCGATGTCTATCTGCTCGATCCGGCCGGCGGCGTGGCCTTCATCCCCTTCAAAAAGGGGGAAGAACTGGCCTGGTTCGTCTTCGACCTGTTCGACAGTGAAAACGTTAAAAACTGGCGGTTCCATAACGATCCGCTGGAGACGCGGCGACCGATCACCGAAGTTCTTGGCGACCAAATCGTCAACCCGGTGGCGTCTTGATTAGCTAGCACCGACCGTAGAGATCGGCGCTGTCCACCAAAGCGGGACGGGACTATCAGTCCCGTCCCGCTTTTTTTCAAATCCGCTTAGAGCGTTCGGAAAAAAAGGGGTCAGACCCCTTTTTTTCGAACGCTCTTACCCACTTTACCAAACAGTAAAGGCTGGCTAACTTGGAAGAAAAGGAATATTTGAAGTGCTTTCGGGGGCGGGACCGATGGGAAGGAACAGCGAAGCAAGACTGTTTTTTCTCGATTTGGTAAAAAGCGAGTTCCGCGCATGCTTGCTGGCCTGGGTAATCGTTGCCTGGCGATTGGGGCACTTTGGTTGTGCCTCCTCGGCTCAGTCGTGCCGAGTCGATTCCCCTGGCGATTGACCATGGGCACTGCGAGTTCGTCGTTGCCACCCCGCATGCCAGCGATCAATTCTATCTTGTCGTGGGCTCGCTAGCCCCAGCCGCAAACAATACGCAGATCAGCGTGCGCACCCAGGCCGCCGGCGGGCCGGAGTTCTTGCCCCGGCAAGAGCGCCTTGGTGACCCGGGCTGGACAGGCGCATCGCTGGCCAAGCGCAACTGCTGGAACGCTTGCGCCGACAACGTCCCAGTGCCGATACCTTTGTGCCGCTCGCGGCTCCCGCCGCTTCCAAAGCGTTTTACATTTTTACCGGCGAGCGCGACCTGGAAGACCCGGCCAATTATCAACTGGTCCAGGCCGATCTTGCTTTGGTTGGCAGGTCCGTGCAGATCTACCTTGACCGGACAGACCATGACATCCCGGGCATCCAGCGCACGCTGGCCGAGGTGCTGGGTCTTTTCGATCAGGAAATTCAGCCCTGGGCGCAACAGCATCTGGGCCGGGTGCTGGATGTCGATCGCGATGGGCGTTTCACCATTCTTCTGACAGGCAGGCTGAGCACGCTGCAAAACGGCAAGGTACGCGTGGATGGCTTCGTGCGCGGCAGCGATTTCTTCCGCGACCTGCCGGCTCCCTACAGCAATCATTGCGACATGCTCTATTTGAACGCGGGCCTGACACCGGGCCCCCATTTGCGGACCGTGATGATCCATGAATATACGCACGCCGTTACTTTCTGCGAACACGCGCTGACTTCTTATCGAAGCGCGAGCCCGGGCATGCCCCTGGGCGGTCCGACCAACCTGGATGAGGAAAGCTGGCTTAACGAAGGTTTGTCCCATCTCGTCGAAAGCCAAAATGAGGGCGGCTGGAGCAATCTCGACTACCGCATCAGCGCCTTTCTGGCTCGGCCCGAGCAATATCCGCTCGTGGTGGCCGACTACTTCGGCGGGGGCCAGTGGCGTAACCCGGGCATGCGCGGTGCCGCCTTTCTGTTCTTGCGTAGCTGCCAGCAACAAACGGGCGCCGATATAGCTCGCCGGCTTATCCAGTCGCCCCTGCGCGGCGTGACCAACCTCGAGGTCGCCTCCCAGAAACCCTTCGCGGACCTGCTGCGCCAGGCCAGTGTGGACCTGTTGCTCCCCGCCAATTATGGCTACCTGGACAGCGCGCAACGCACGCCCCTGTTGTGTGGCCCCCATTTTCAGGAGCTGCCTTTGGCCGGTGGCCATTCGGTGGCGACCGTGGCCGGCACGGCTGCCGTCGTGCTGCAACTGCATTCGCCCGAAAGCTCCCATGCCCGTGTGCAAATCGATGGCGCCGGCCCCTTACAGGCCACGCTGGTGCGGGTGCCGGCATCCATGCCGCGCCTGTCCTTGCGCTGGCTGCGCGAGGCCGACAGCCTGCGCCTGCAACTTACCGCGCATCACGACGATGTTCGTCTCCTTGGCGCGGACTGGCAGATCGCGGCAGGCAAGGTGCCATCCCCGGAGCCGGTTCCTCATTGGTTCAGCCAGGAACGCATCGCTCCTGGCGTGACCGTTATCAGTGTGCCGTTGACAGTGCCGAGTAGCCCGGCGAGCACGATTTCCTTCAAGGTGCTTGGCGAGGACAAGAACGGCCGGCCGGTAGCTGCCTGGATAGATTGGCCCAACTAAAGTGGAGTGATTAAAGACTCGGTATGGCGGAAGAAATGACCCAGGGGCCCAGGGGGACATGTAAAAGCATGTCCCCCTGGGCCTCTGGGTACCCGTGGGACCCCCGATAGGGGTTCGAAGCTATTAGCCGGCGATTGAGCGCAGCGATACCCCCGGTTTTCCGTCGCGTCGATCCCCTCGACCCTGGAGCGGGTCGCAGCGTGGGCTCAGCTACGACCCATTCCAGGGCGTGCGCCGTGAAAGGCGTTGGTTTTCTGTGGGTGCGAATCCCACCCGGCAACTTGGTCGTTCTAGCCGGTAAGCAGTTTGAGCGGCTTGGCGGGCGACTGTCAGGTCGAAGCCTCAGATGGAAAAGGATCGTATTAGCGATTCAGCGAGCGTGCGGGCCGTAACGCGAGTGAACGTTGAGCAGGCCCCGAAAACGGGTTTTGCAGGAGCCGACCCTCCACCCTGGAAGGGGAAGGCCACAGCCGTCGCAGTCAGGGGAATGACCCATGATCCCCGACGATGGTCCTGCCGGGGTAGTGACGACGGCACGCCGCAAGAGGAAACCAAGGCAACACGGGAGACCCCCGTTCGTGATCGATGCAGATCAACACGAGCCCGCGAGGGACCGACGTGGCGAGCGGGGGAGTCGGAGAGGTTCATAGTACCGTTGAAGCCGGGTAACGCCGGTGGAGGGAAGGGACCTCAGTTCAAGAGAAGTGTCGAACGTAGGGACCGCAAGGAGATTGGCGTGAGCCTGCAACCTCCGAACCAAGTCGTGAAACTACAGACGGCACTGCATGCGAAAGCGAAGGCAGCTCCGACCTATCGGTTCTATCTGCTGTACGACAAGCTGTATCGCTGGGACGTGTTGGCTTTTGCCTACGACCGGTGCAAGTCCAACAAGGGCGCACCGGGAGTAGACGGTCAGACGTTCCAGGACATCGAAGCGTATGGCGAGGTTCGTTGGTTGGAGGAACTGGCGAAGGAACTCCAGGGAAAGACGTATCAGCCAAGTCCGGTGAAGCGGGTGTGGATCCCGAAGCCGGATGGCAAACAGCGACCGTTGGGGATTCCGACGATCCGCGACCGCGTGGTGCAGATGGCCGTGGTATTGGTCTTGGAGCCGATCTTCGAGGCCGACCTACAGCCGGAACAATATGCGTACCGTCCTGGGAGAAGCGCACTGGACGCCGTCAAGGAAGTCCAGGAGTTGCTGAAAGCGGGCTATACGGATGTGGTGGATGCGGACTTGAGCGGGTATTTCGACAGTATTCCGCACGCCGAACTGATGAAGTCGGTGGCGCGTCGGGTCAGCGATCGGCACGTGTTGCATCTGGTGAAGATGTGGCTCGAAGCGCCGGTCGAAGAGACTGACGAACGCGGGCGGAAACGTCGTACGACACGCAACAAGGACGAACACCGGGGCACGCCGCAAGGCGGAGTGCTATCGCCATTGCTGGCGAATTTGTATATGCGCCGGTTCATCATGGGATGGAAGCAGTTGGGCCACGCCGAGCGGCTGGACGCTCACATTGTCAACTATGCAGACGACTTTGTGATCTGCACGCGTGGCAACGCCGACGAGGCAATGCAGACGATGCGTGCGATGATGGAGAAGCTGAAGTTGACGGTGAACGAAAAGAAGACGCGTCGGGCGACCCTGCCGGATGGTGCGTTCACGTTCCTGGGGTACACGTTCTGTCGTCAACATTCGCGACGGACGGGCGAGGCCTACGTAGGTCCGCGTCCGGGCGTCAAGAAGATCCGCGCGCTGTGTCGCGGCATCAGCGAATGGACGGATCGGCGGACGAGTCTGCGGGAGGTCTCCGAGCAAGTAGCTTATCTCAACCGCAAGTTGCGCGGTTGGGCGAACTACTTCAGTCTGGGCACCGTTGTCCAAGTTTACGAGATCGTGATGAAACACGTGCGTCGTAGACTACGTCGATGGCTGGGCGCCAAACACAAGGTGCGGACTTGGGGGTATGCACGCTTCCCGAATGAGTTTCTGCACGGGCAATTGCACTTGCTGCAATTGCGTGGAACGGCGCCGGGCGTGTCGTGAGCAATCGCCTGGTATTCTTGTCCGAGAGCCGGATGCGGGAAATCTGCACGTCCGGTTCGATGAGCGGGAGATAGAAACGGGGTACGGCGTTCGGTACTAAGCCACGAAGGGGAAACCCGGACACACGGACATACCGTCGCCTAACCTACCGCGCTACCTCCCGACTCTACCGATCGGTTGTCATGTCCTCATTACCGGTGGTATCGCTGCGCTCAACCACCGGCTAATTGCTATGACCCCTGGCGGGGTCGATGCAAGCCTAAAATGAACGACGCCGACCCAGAGGGCCAGGGGGCCATGTTTGCGGATGGCCCCCTGGCCCCCTGGGGGTCCTCCACTATGAGATACCTGCCGATAGCGCGCAGCGCAACGGACATGACGTTGTTCGCCATGGCGTGTTCTTCCAAAATTAAATGCCCGGGGCGTGGTAGGAGCCAATTTAACACAGTTGGGCCGCGATTGGGCAAGCCTAAAATGAAGGACCACAGAGACCCAGGGGGACATGTTTGCGGATGTCCCCCTGGGCCCCTGGGGTCCTCCACTATGAGCTACCTGCCGGCAGGGCCAGCTTGTGCAGGCAGGATTCAGGCTACTCTTTCGCCTCCGAGGTTCACCGTGCAGCGCAACGGATATGACGTTGTTCGCCATGGCGTGCTCTTTCCAAATTAATGGCCCGGGGCGTGGTAGGAGCCAATGTAACACAGTTGGGCGGCATTGGGTTAGCCTAAAATGAAGGACCCCAGGGGCCCAGGGGGACATGTTTGCGGATGTCCCCCTGGGTCCCTGGGGTCCTCCACTCTGAGATACCTGCCGGCTGAAAGGACCTCAAGGAGGTCATCATGGGAAAGTTTGCCAGGGGCGCGTCGATGCGAAATATCGACTAACCTTCCACCGACGCGAGCTCCAGGATGGGCGCCTTGACGATGCCCTTGCGGATGTAAACCGGCAGGGCCTCGGCACGCAGCCGCGGATATTGCGAGGCGAACGCCAGCGAAATGACCACGCAGGCGAGGCCAGCGACGCGCAAGGTGACACCCGCCCCGAACTGGTCCGCCATCAGGCCGCCCATGAGGCCGCCAAGGGGGGCCAGACCCGTCACCGCCATGGTAAATAGGCTCATCACGCGCGCCGCGTTTGTTCTCTTCCACGATTGTTTGCAGAAACATATTGCTCGCCGCCATGACCAGCAATAACGCGAAGCCGGCCACGCCCATGAGCAGTGCGCAAGCGAACAGCGAACCGGCCAGGGAGAAACCGACCAAACCCAGGCCGAACACAGCCGGCGCAACGGCAATCCACTTCCCCAGTCCAACCACGCTCTTTCGGGCCGCCAACAAAACCGTGGCCACCAGCGCCTCCGGCACCCGTCGCGGCTGTCAAGAGTCCAAGCGTCGAGGCGCCCCCATTGGGCATGGCTTGGGCTACCATGGGCAGCAATGTTGTCGAGGCCGTGGCCGCCATGCCGACCAGTCCCGTCAGCAACAACACGGCGCGGATGGGGCCGAAACCCCAGGCATAGGCAAAGCCCTCGCCGATGCCCTCCAGAAAGCGACCCGATGCGCGCGCACAGCGACTGACTGGCAGACGGATGGCCAGGAGCGCCACAAGGACCGCGACATAACTGAGGCCATTGATGAGAAAGCAGACCCCCGCGTTCGTCCACACCAGCAGGAAGCCGGCCAGGGCCGGTCCGATCAGGCGCGCGGCATTGAAAATCGAGGAATTAAGGGCGATGGCGTTGGCCAGGTCCTCGCCTTGGCCGACCATTTCGGTCAGCAAAAACTGTCTTGCCGGGATATCGAAGGCATCGACGATGCCGCTCAAAAGACTGAGGGCGACCAACTGCCCGACGGTAATTTGTCCCGTAAGCGTAAGTGCCGCCAGGGTCAGCGCCAGCAACATCGCCAGCGCCTGGGTGAACATCACCAGGCGATGGCGATTGACGCGATCGACCATGGCCCCGGCAAAGGGTGAAATAAACAGCGCCGGAATTTGGCCCGCGAAGCCGACCAGCCCAAGCCACAGGGGCGAGCCCGTCAAACAAAAGACCATCCAGCCGACCGCCACCTGCTGCATCCAGGTACCCAGGACCGAAATTCCTTGCCCGAAGAAATAGAGCCGGAAATTACGGTAAGCCAGGGCGCGTAACGGTGGTAGGCGAAGCATCCGCGGCTCATACCCGAAAGGGGCGCGGACCGTCAAGATGGGATGGGGAGCTAACGAAATGAAACGGTGCAGTGCCGGGCTGGTTTATTCCGCGAATACCTCGCGCAGTGGCATCCGCAAATCATAACACTTACGCGGGCAGCAGCATTGGCCCAAGCGCGACGGCTGCGCATGCCACGATTGCGAGATAGGACACTACCCGCAACCCGGGGTGCCAGCGCCGGATCACTGCGGCGTGCGCCAGGCCGGCCCAGACGGCCAAAATTGCCACCGCGAGGAGCGCTTGCCCCCAGGGCGGACCGCCGCGTACGTTATGCATCTGCGTGATAATGGCCATGATGGCCAGGCATAAAGACCAGATAAGTAGGGCTGCGGCAGGAACATAAAGTTCAAAATAACAGCCCAAACGCGCCCACAGGCCCCGCCCGGAGCGGCTGAGGAAATCGGCCGCCCAGGTGCTCTCCATGGTGAGCCCGATGTAGAAAACAAGCACGAAGAGCATTCCCCCCCAGCCTATGTTGATGGCCAGGTAAGCGTCGTTGGTGTGGGTGGCCCGGAAATGCAGTACCACCAGTGCGGCCTCGCGGCCGGCTGTTCCGGGCGGACGGAGCTCCGGAGGCAGATAGGAAGCCAGGTAATCGGCTTCCCTGTCCAGTGAATCAAATTGCCGGCCGGACACGGGATGCAGCTTATAGTCGGACTGACTGCTCATGGCGGCGACAAGTATCGGGCCCAGAAACGAGAAGCTCGTCAGCGTGGCTATCAATCCCGTGGCGGCCGCTGCCCCGAGGGCCGCTTTTTCGGATTGCGGCCGGCTGGCGAGGCGAACGAACCAGCCGATACCGAGAGCGAGCACCGCGGCCACCACGAAGCTTGCAGTTCTGATGAATGAATCTTTTTGGCAAAGCTCCAACAAGCGCAGCGGGTGAAACGTTCCGAGATTCGGTGGAATAAGCAACAAAGACCCGCTGCGAAGATCGCCGTTATCACCCTCGGCAAAGCCAATAATGATTAAAACCAACCCGCTGCATATTCCCAGCAGGGTAACCCCCAGGGCAGCGCCCGCGTTGCGCTTTAACCACCGCCATGATTGTCCCGCCATGCTCGGGGGCCGGGCCTTGGTCGGCTCGCCTCGCAGCCAGCGGTCGAGGTCATCGGCGACGGCCGCGGCGGATTCATACCGGCTCTCGGGCACTTTCTGCAAGCAGTGCAGCGCGATGGCGGCCAGGTCTCGGTCAGCCTTGGGATTTAGGGTGCGTGGGTGCTCGGGCTCCTTTTCCATGGCTTGCATGATGGTTTCGACGGCAGTGCCGGCGCGGAAAGGAGGCCGTCCGGTCAGCAGTTCGTACAGGATCGCACCGAGCGAGTAGATGTCCGTCGCGGTTGTCAGCTGTTTTTCGGCGCGTGCCTGTTCCGGCGCCATGTAACTCGGCGTACCCACCACTACCCCGGACTTGGTCAGCCCGCTATCCGTCTCCATGCGCTTGGCCAGGCCAAAGTCGCTCACCATGGGAATGGCGGCTTGAAGATTCAAGACCGGCGCTGGCGGATCATGATTTTCAACCTGCAACAGGATGTTGGCCGGCTTCAAATCACGATGCAGAATGCCGCGCTGATGGGCATGATGCACGGCCCGGGCGACCTGGGCCATCAGCCCGGCAGCTTGACTCTGAAAATCCGCGATCGCGGGTCCGGCATCGGCAATCCATTTTGCCAGATTGGTCCCTTCGATTAGCTTCATGCTGAAAAATTGCTGGCCTTCGTGCTGGCCGACTTCATAGATGGGCAAAATATTGGGATGATCCAGATTGGCCGCGGCTTCCGCTTCGGCCCGGAACCTGGCGACGTCGGCAGCCGAGGCAAGTTGCCCGGCCAGGATCATTTTCAAGGCAACCGGTCGGTTCAAGCTCACTTGCCTGGCTCGGTAGACAACTCCCATACCCCCGCGTGCGATTTCTTCAATGAGTTCATAGTCGCCAAAATAACGAAGCGTGTTGCGGCTGCCGTCCGGTGCCGTCTCGCAGGCTCCGATAGTCTCGGGCAACGCAGGCAATTGCTGTTTAAGCGGCTGCGCCATGCGCTCCATGGCGTCGCGATTGCGGAAAAACAAGGCGAGATCAACGGCCAGGTCTGGATGGCGGGCGATAAGGTCAGCGCGCTCGGGCGGTGCACCGGCCTCGACGGCGTGCAGATAGTCGGCCAGAATCCGTTCGAGTCGTTGGTCGTGTTCGGATGGGGATGTCGTATCGGGCATGGTTCAGTCTCCGCGGGCCATGATCTCGCGCAATTTCTTTAAACCGCGATGGAGGAGCCCGGCGACGGCCGCATCGGTTCTTCCCAGGCTGCGTGCGGTTTCCGCCAGCGAACAGTTTTGCAGATGATGCAGGACAATGGCATCGCGCTGGGCATCCGAGAGCTGCATCAAGGCGTCGGCCAGGCGAAGCAGGTCCTCGTTCCGCACGGCCCGTTGGCTAGGCGAAGAGTCGGCCGCGGCCAGCATTCCCTCTAGACGAACGGAGGATTGCTCGATCAAGTCGGGTAGCGGTTGCTCGCGCCGGATATCGCGCCTGGCCTGGCGCAGGGCACGCCAGGCGTCGCGCAGATTATTGGAGAGGGCCTGCCGCAGCCAGGCGGCCAGGCCCGAGTCGTCGCCGTGAAACTGGTGGACCTTGGCGTGTGCTTCGAGCAAGGTCTGTTGCACGATGTCGGATGGGTCGATCCGGTTCCGCGGTCCCGTATCGAGTTGAATCCTCGCCAGCAGCAGCAGGTAAGAGCGAAATTCTTCCAGTGAGCGTGCCTGGGGAGCGTCAATGTCGTTCATACATGGGCCCTCTACATCCTCA
Organism: uncultured Planctomycetota bacterium; assembly: GCA_963848825.1. GTDB lineage: Bacteria > Planctomycetota > Planctomycetia > Gemmatales > Gemmataceae > CAVVSQ01. The sequence goes on from CAWKFA010000015.1 coordinate 589,845, forward strand.
AGCGCGGAACAGGCGAGGATTGAGCGCGCCATGCGCCAAAATTTTAGCTAAAACGAGCTTTTGTGCCCTATGACGACGTGGCGAAAGTGGTCGCCACTTCCTCAGGCCCACGGCATGCCGGACAGTGGCCGCTCCATCAAGTCACGGTGTACTGGAATTTGCCATCCGCGCTCACGCCCACGTGGGCACGCTCGACTGGTTTGCCTTCGGCCATGCGCGACAGGAATTCGGAGGCAATTTCCGGCAGGAGGGTGCCGGTCAGGATGTGGTCCACATTGCGGGCGCCGCTTTCGACCTCTTTACAGCGGCCGGCGATCGTGGTGACCAGCGCGTCGTCGTACGTGAACTGGGCGCGATGATTGAGACGCATGCGGTCGCCGATGCGTTTGAGCTGTAACTGAATGATCTTGCGCAGGACCTCGTCGCCCAGCGGGTAATAGGGGACGATGTTGATTCGGCCCAAAAGCGCGGGCTTGAAGGACTTGAGCAGGTCGGGGCGTAAAACTTCGGCGAGGCCGGCCGGGTCGGGGCGGGTGTCGGGGTCGGCACAGACCTTCATGATGGTGTCGGTGCCAACGTTGGACGTCAAGAGGATGATGGTGTTCTTGAAATTGACTTCATTGCCCTTGTCGTCCTGGAGCATGCCCTTGTCAAAGACCTGGTAGAAGATTTCTTGAACCGCGACATTGGCTTTCTCGACTTCATCCAGGAGGACGATGCAATAGGGCTTGCGGCGGACGGCTTCCGTAAGGACCCCGCCTTCGCCGTAGCCCACGTAGCCGGGGGCGGAGCCGGTCAGACGCGAGATTTTGTGGTCTTCCTTGTATTCGGACATGTTGATGACAACCATATTGCGGTCGCCGCCGAAGAGAATCTCAGAAAGCGCGACGGCGGTCTCGGTTTTGCCGACGCCGCTGGGGCCGACCAGCATGAACACGCCGATGGGCCGCCGGGGGTCGGTCAAGTTGGCGCGGGAGGTGCGAATGCGCTGAGCGATCGCCTCCAGGGCATGGCTTTGGCCAACGACCCGTTCCTCGAGCTTTTCCTTGAGCGTGAGCACGGTCTTGATTTCGTCGCGCACCATCTTGCCGACGGGGATGCCGGTCCAGCCGGAAACGACTTCGGCAATAGTTTGGCCGCCGACCACCGGGAACACCAATGGCTCTTCCCCCTGGAGCGCCGTCAGTTCGGCAGTCAAGGCGGTTAATTTGGCGCGGCCGCTTTCCTCTTCGTCAGGGCGCAGACGTTCTTTGGCGTCAGGCTTCGCGGTGGCGTGCGCTTCCAGCTTGCCACGCTGCTCCTGAAATTGAGTGACCAGCTTTTTTTCTTTCTCCCAGCGAGCCTCCAGTTCCGCGAGGCGTTTCTGGTTGTGTTCTTTTTGTTCATGCAGTTCAGTCAGGCGAACGCTGTGATCGGTGCCGAGGGCACTTTCTCGATCAAGCGATGCGATTTCGAGGTCCAGATGTTCGATCTCGCGCCGGCAGCCTTGAATCGACGATGGCACCGATACCTGGCTCAGGGCCACGCGACTGCACGCGGTATCCAGGAGGCTGACGCACTTGTCGGGAAGCTGGCGGTCGGTGATGTAGCGGTGCGAAAGCTTGACGGCTTCGGCGACGGCCTCGTCCAGAATGCGCACTTTGTGGTGCTTCTGCAGAACGTCGGTCAGGCCGCGCATCATGCGGACCGCCTTCTCCTCGTCAGGTTCATCAACCTTGACGACCTGAAAGCGGCGCTTGAGGGCGGGATCGGTCTCGAAGTATTTCTTGTATTCCATCCAGGTGGTGGCGGCGATGGTGCGGAGTTCCCCGCGAGCCAGGGCTGGCTTGAGCAAGTTGGCGGCGTCCCCCTGGCCGGCAGCCCCGCCGGCGCCAATCATCGTGTGTGCCTCATCAATGAAAAGGATGATGGGCTGGGGCGAGGCCTTGACCTCGGCGATGACCGATTTGAGCCGATTTTCGAATTCCCCCTTTACGCCGGCGCCAGCCTGCAAGAGACCGAGGTCGAGGGTGCGCACCACGACGTTGCGCAAGGGCGGCGGCACGTCCCCCTTGGCTACTAACAGTGCAAAGCCTTCGACGACGGCAGTTTTGCCGACGCCGGCTTCGCCTGTAAGAATCGGGTTGTTTTGCCGGCGCCGCGTCAAAATGTCGATAACCTGGCGCACTTCAAAATCGCGGCCCACCACCGGGTCGATCTCGCCATTGCGGGCCCGCGCCGTCAGGTCCATCGTGAATTGATCCAGCGACGGCGTTTTGGAATCGCCTGCCGGCTTGGCGCCGCCGCTGTCCCCGGCCGGCTCGCCCGCGGGCCCTTGATCTTCCGCCGTGCCGGCCACGAGGGCAGGGGCCTCGCGCGCCAGCTTCTCGCCTGCGATCTTCGCCAGTTCCGGAGATATCTTGGCGAGCCGGGCCGACAAATTACGATCGGCAAGCAGTGCCGCCAGCAGATAACCCGAACGCACGCGTGTTGCCTGGTATTCCAGAGAGGAGAGCACCCAGGCCTCGCGCATGACGTCCAGAATGTCGCCGGATAACTCGGGCGGACGGGCGTTGCCCGTGCGCAACTGGTCGAGGGAGCGCGTCAAGTCGCGCGAGACCTTGGCTTGATCGACATCATAATGTCGCAAGATACGCGGCAGATCGGTGTCGCTTGGTTCGAGTAGCTTGAGGAGCCAATGTTCCAGCTCGACGTTATAGTTGGAGCGCGACAGACACATGCCGGCGGCGCCTTCGAGCGCTCGCCTACAGGTCGCGTTGAGCTTGCCCACCAGATTTTTCAGGTTCAGAGTTGGCATACAGCGTCCGTCCTCTTTCGATTCGTGATGGCGGCGAGATTGCCCAGAAGGGAAAGTCGACTGCGATTTGCAGGTCCTGTCCAGGCCTGGGTTCTATTCGTTTTACGATAGCGTTTACTTTATGGCATGGGGAACGAATGGGCAAAGGAATAATGCCACCAGCCCCGGTTCCATGGAACCGGGGCTGGTGGCTGGAATGTCTGGGCGTGGGAGTTCGTTCTAACGGCCGCCTGGAGCGTCGAAGGTGACATAACCACGCGTCGGCGCCGGTGCGGCGGGGACAGGCCGCACGGCATCGCTGGTGGCGAACGGAGGATTGCTGTCCCGTTCCGTGGCGGTATTGAAGGTCGCGGGCCGCGTCGGCACCGGGGTGCTGACCGGGAAGGCAGCATTTACCGGCATTGTTGACTTTGGTGCGGTGGCCGACTCCTTCATGGGGATGATCGTGATCTTGTTCCGGGACGAAGAATTGTTCGAGTTGTCCGAGGTTTTTTCAGCCGGCGGCAAGCTGGGCTGGTTCCTGGCCGGGATCACCTTCGGCGCCAGGGACTCAAAAACCGGCTCTTTCAGCAGTTCCGGGGGCATCGGCACGGCTTGTTTATTGACCGGCGCAACTTTCGGGGCGATGGTCGAAACGACTGGCAGCTTCGTTGCTTCCGTTGCCTTTGCACCTGATTGGAACGTTGACGGGACCATGTCCGGCACAAAGGGCAAGCTCGCTTCATCGATGATGTCGACAGGTTTGGTGACGGCTGGAGCTTTCGTCTGTTCCTTCGCTGGAACGGCAACGGGCGTCACGGGGTAGATGACATTTTCATTGGTCGAGTTCGTTACCGGGGGCACAGGCTTGTAGGTTGCCGGCATAACATTGGGCGAGGTCTGCCTTATCGATGGCTCTTTCGTGGGCGGCGGCACGAACGCGGCCGGGTCGATCGTCTTGGGCGGCACGCTGGCGCTGGCGATTATGCCGAAGAGCCCCGTACCACGTTTCACCGTGCGCGGTGTGGAGACCTTTATTTCTTCCTTGCCCTCTCTACCCTTTTCCTTGCGTTCTTCCGTTTTCGGTGCTTCCCTGACGTCCTGGAAAATGGCCGCGCAATGGGCCAGCGCGTCGTCCGCGGCGTCACGGACACGGCTGGAAGGTTCGCGCGGCCCCAGCTTCTTGCCGCCGTTGACGCAGTCTTTCAAGGCCTCGATGGTTTTCTCATTGCAACAGCAGCCGCGGCCAAGCGCCAGCGCGGCTTCGTAACGAACGCACTCGTTGGTGTCTTCACGCAAGCTCTTGATAAGTACGTCGCGTGCCGCCGGGAAATAGGTGCAATCGACGGTGCCAAGATAGCGGACGGCGTCGCGGCGCGCTTTGGCCTCGGCTTCTTCCTTCTTTATCTTGGCGGCGGTGCCGCCGGCGGAGTCGAGCGTACCCTCGGCCGCCATCTTGGCGAGGTCCGCGGCCGTCGGAGTGCCGCAGTTGGCGCCAATCATACCGCCCGACGCGGCGGACAGTGGCCCGGCGGCGCTTTTAAGCATGGCGCCCAGCGGGGAATTGCAGATTTTCGCCTTGCAGGCCGCCGCCTGGTCGGGAGTGAGGCAGAAGAAGCTCCACAGGTTCTTGGGCGCGGCTGCTCCCGGCACTCCACCGGGTATCGCCCCGGGGGCAGCCGGCACGGCCGGAGCGGCGGGTATACCAGGCACTTGAGCGTATAAGCTGGAGGTCAGGGCAAGACTGGCAAGTAGCCCCAGCCCGGGTAATTTCCATAGCTTCATGGTTAAATCCCTTTGAGATCAAGGTCCGAGCAGGACCTCCAAAAACATTGGCGGAAACGCTCACTCCAACGAATCCATTCGGCCGGCCCCTTTGCCGGTCTTGAGGATTTCGGGGATTTTAACGATTATTCGGCTCGTATCGAGAATAAGGGTCCTATCGAGAATAGTAGTTCTGCCGTTTCTGGCGATTATTCGGGCTTTCGTTTTAAGTTTCCCTGCTGTTAAGGCCGAAAGAACTTTGGAACCTGCACCCTCACGAAAGCCGCGCTTGTGGGCACTCACGGGCAAATTACGCAGAAGGAGAACGACAGTGAACAGCAAGCCCCAAGGTTATTGGAAACGCTTCTGCCACCGTTGGCTGGGTGGCGCAATGCTATTCGCCGCCGGAACCATCTCCTCTGCCCACGCGCAATCCACGTTGCCGGCGCCAAGTAAGAGTGGGGCCACGCTGCCCAATGTGCAGTCGATGCCCCTGACGGCCACGAGCCAGGAAGCAGTGCCCGCGCCTGACCTCAAGGAGGGCCTGCCGCCGCCCACGGTGGCCGCGCCGGTGAGTGCCGCGGCGGGATGTGCATCCTGCGGCGGTTGCGACGGCCAGTGCGTGCCGGGACGTTTCGAGGACTGTTGCGGCTGCAATAGCACTACCGTCTTCGGTCGGATTTTGGGCGGTGTCTACCAGGAACTTTGCTGCCCAGATGCCTGCTATCAGGGGAAATGGATCCCCGTCGCGAACGCGGCCTTTTTTGTCGAAGGCACCCGGCCCGTTACCACGACGCGCTTTCGCTGGGAATACGCCAATAACTTCACGTTGCCCGATCGGTCGGAGTTTTTCTGGGCCAAGAGTGGCGGCAATGGCGGCAAGGGCCCCAAGCAAGTGGAAACGCGGCTCAACTATAGCCAGCTTTCCATGTACCAGGAAATCGCCACCGGGGGCTTTAGCGCCTTTATCGACCTGCCCTACCTTGCCGTCGATCCGCTGGTCAACCCCTACGCGGCCGGCTTTGGCGATATGAAGATTGGCACCAAGTCTCTCGTGTTTGATCGCGATCTCTTCCAGCTCGGCTTCATGATGCAAACCACGATACCGATGGGCAATTTCACGGTCGGGCTCGGCACCGGCCACGTCTCCCTGGAGCCGACGCTCCTGTCGGCGGTGAAATTGACGCCCGATACCTATCTGCAAACGCAGCTTTCCGAGTGGATCCCCCTGGGCGGCGACCCCGACTACATGGGCTCGATCCTGCACTATCACTTCAGCCTCAACCATGTCCTCTACCGGCCCGTCCACAACGTCGAGCTGATCGGCACCGCCGAATTCACGGGCTATTCATTCCAGGCCGGCCAGTTCACCGACCCGGTGCTCGGCCAGGGCCAGCGCCTCCAACGGCACCGCCTACATCAACCTTGGCCCCGGCCTTCGGCTGGTTGTTTGCACCTGGCTTGACTTCGGCTTCGGCGCCTCCTTCGCGGTGGGCGAACATGGCCCCGGACAAGTCTACCGCACCGAAATGCGGATGCGCTTTTAAACAAGGCTACTACTCAGCCACCACGACACACCAACGGTGGGACGAGATGGCGAGCTAAAGCAAAGACGGGACCCTTGAAATTCAAGGGTCCCGTTTCCGTTTCCTACAGGCCGGCGCCGCTGTCAGCCGCGGGACGGGCGAACCACTACGGTCCCATCCAAGAAATCCAGCCTTAAGCCAGCGACCATGAGCTACGATGACTCGCTGTCGATGGCGCCCGTAGACGCCCGTTTCCTGAAAGACGACTGTGTATCCTGACGCAAATCCCCAGCGAATTTTCCTTCAAAGCGCTAAGTTGGCCGCAAAACAGTGCCTATGTTAATAGCAGGCCATCCAGGAGGCGCGCTTGGAGCTCGAACGTTTTCGCAGCTATTTGCTGCTGTTGGCGCGGATGAAGCTTGACCGCAAGTTACGTGGCAAGCTGGATGCGTCCGACGTCGTACAGCAGACCTTGCTCGAGGCGCACCAGGCCCTGGCGTCGTTCCGGGGCGATGATCGTGGTGCCCAGGCTGCGTGGTTACGCCAAATCCTGGCACGCAATCTCGGCAATGCCGTGCGCGATCTTACTCGCGCCAAACGCGATGTCCGCAAGGAACGCGCTTTAAAGACGGACCTGGATGCCTCCGCCTCGCAATTGGAAGGCTGGCTGGCGGATGGGCAATCGTCGGCGAGCCAGAAGATGGAGCGTCAAGAACGATCTCTGCAGCTCGCCGAGGCGTTAGCGCAGCTTCCCGAAACCCAGCGTGACGCCGTCGTGCTCCGGCATTTCCAGGGGCTAGCGCTCGCGGAAATCGCCGAACAGCTCGGCTGTACGACCGCGGCCGTCGCCGGCCTGTTGCAGCGTGGCCTGAAAAATCTGCGAAAATCCCTGGCGGAGTGGAGTGAAGCATGAGTGAGCCATCGCGCGAACGAAAGCTGGAATCCATTTTGCATGACTATCTGCGAGCAGTCGATGCTGGGCAACAACCGGATCGAGAGGAGCTGCTGCGTCAGCACACCGAACTGGCGGCCGATTTGCTCGAGTTCTTTGCCGACCAGGAGAAGATGGAACATTTTGCCAGGTCGCTGCACAAGGCCCAACTTGGTGACCCAACTATCGGTGCCGATGGTTCCTCGGAACCCGAGACAACAGCGGCGCGCATCCGCTACTTCGGCGATTACGAATTGCTGGAGGAGATCGCCCGCGGCGGCATGGGCGTGGTCTACAAGGCGCGGCAAGTCAGCCTCAACCGAGTGGTCGCGCTCAAGATGATTCTGGCCGGACAGCTTGCTTCCTCGACCGAGGTGCAGCGCTTTCATGATGAGGCGGAAGCGGCCGCGAACCTCGATCATCCCAACATCGTGCCAATCTTTGAAATCGGTGAACACGAAGGCAATCACTACTTCAGCATGAAGCTCATCGAGGGCGGCAACCTCGCCAGGCAAGTTGCGTCGGTGGGCGAGTTCCCTCGCAAGGGGATCACCATCCTGAGCGCCGTGGCCCGCGCCGTGCATTTCGCTCATCAGCGCGGCATACTCCACCGCGACCTCAAGCCGGCGAACATCCTGCTGGACGCCAAGGACGTACCGATGGTGTCGGACTTCGGCCTTGCCAAGCGCGTCGAGGGCGGCGCCGTGACGTGCTCGGGAGCAATCGTCGGCACGCCGAGCTACATGGCACCGGAACAAGCGCGCGCCGAGAAGGGGCTGAGCACGGCAGTCGACGTTTATAGCCTGGGCGCCATCCTCTTTGAAATCCTGACCGGCCGACCACCGTTCAGGGCTGAGACGCCGCTCGAAACGCTGATGCAGGTCGCGGAACGCGACCCCGAGCGGCCCAGCAAGATAAAGCCAGGCGTCGACCGCGACCTCGAGACGATCTGCCTCAAGTGTCTGGAGAAGGAGCCGGTCAAGCGTTACCCTTCCGCCGAGGCAGTCGCGGATGACCTGGAGCGCTGGCTGCGGGGTGAACCGATCGCGGCCCGGCCCGTCAGTCAAACGGAACGCGCCTGGCGCTGGTGTCGGCGGAACCCCGCAATCGCGAGCATGACAGCAGCGTTCCTGGTCGCGCTGTTAGCGGGCACGATCATCTCCACCTGGCTGGCCTTCGCGGCAATTGCACAAGCCGACCGTGCCGACGAGAATGCGGCCAAGGAAAAGGAGGAAGGCGACAAGCGGGCCAGGGCCGAGAGAGCTGCCCTTGAAGCCCTACGCAAAGAGAAGGTGGCTTCGTACGTAAACCGTGTCGCGCTGGCCTTCGTGGAGTGCCGGGACGATAATCTGTCGGTCGGGCGTGGCCTGTTGAATAAGTGCCCGGCCGAACTTCGCGGCTGGGAATGGCATTATGTCAATCGGCTCAGTCACCCGGCGCTGCTCACGCTTGATGGTGGCAATGGTGTTCCTGGGACGGTGGCCTTCAGCCCGGATGGGCGAAAGATCGTTGCCTGGGGGGCATTCTTGGGTGAACCCCCCTTGTCGGGCATCCCACGACCCGCCGGGAGCAAAGTACAGGGAACCTTTGTCTGGGATGCCGACACCGGCAAGGAACTATACGTACTTGACACGGCCTTCCTCAACTGGGCCGCTTTTAGCGACGATGGCCGCTACCTGGCGACCGGCAGCGGCTGGGTCGGCGATGGTTTGGGCGACCGCACTGTCAAAATATGGGACACTGCCACCCGGCAGGTCCTGTGCACCGTCTCCTCCGAGCGGCAATTGGAAGGAATGGCGTTGAGCCCAGACGGCAAACGTCTGTACGTCGCCAGCCAGTTCAAGTCAGAAAAAGGCGTGGGGGAAATCCGTGCCTTCGCGATTCCGAAGTGCCAGTATTTGTTCTCCATCGTGGCGTGCGGTCCCATTGCGGTGAGCACGGACGGCAAGCGACTCGCTGCCGGCAGCAAGATCTGGGACGCGCTTACGGGCGAGAAGTTGGTGGATTGTCGCGGACTGAGTGCAAACGGTGGCCTCGCCATCAGTGATGGGCAGGTGGCGTTTAGCCCGGACGGGCTACGTCTCGCTGCCGCGGGATTGGGCCCAGCCCCTCGCGGTATCCTCGGCGTTTGGGATGCGACGACCGGTGACCGGGTCTATGAGAAGACCTACGACCAGCCACCGCAGTGTCTCGCCTTCAGCCGCGACGGCCGGCTGCTCGCCCTGGGCGTTGAAGGCGAGGTCAGGGTGACAATGGCCGACACCGGGCAGGAGTTGTTCCCGATCCGCACGGGCGTGAACCGCCTCAGCGCGGTCGCGTTCCATCCGGATGGTGACCGCCTCGCCACTGCAGCCGGTGCGAAGGGTCAGCGCAGTTTCGACAGGTATGCCAAGGTCTGGAAGGTGGCCAGCCAGGAAACACTCACCGTTCCCCACAACATCGCACCAGGGGGAGCCCTTTCTGCAATGACCGGCGTTTCTGGTGGTTTACCCGAAAATCCCCATGAACCCGACAACTTGGTGTTCCATCGTGGCGGCGAGCGGTTCGCCCTTGTTGAAAGCGGTGGGAAGGCGGCCAAGGTATTCCGCCTGGCAACGGGTGTCGTGGAAAATGCTTTTCAGCCGTCCGAGGAGCGGCCGGATGACAGGTTCCTCAGGCTGGCTTTCGGCCAGGGCGGCAACCTGCTGGCACTGTGCCTGACCAAAACCAGGGCGGCGAAGTCTTTCGGCATGGAAGTGCGGGATCTGACGACCGGGAAGAAGCTGGTCACCCTGGCCGAACAAGGCCTCGAAGGTTTCGGCGAAGGCGTCTTTCATGTTCGAGCGCGTTTCGACGCCGAAGGGGCTCGACTCGCGGTTGCCGAGGGCAAGGACGTGAAGGTATGGGACATCGCCCGGGCGAAGGTGATCTGCGCACTGGCCGATGCCTACAAGGCGGGCGGCATTATCTATTTCAGCGCGGATGGCTCGCGGGTTGCGGTGGCGAGGATTGCGGTAATGCAGGGCGTGGGGACGATCGGCATGACCCTCTACGACGCTGGTTCCGGGGCGATCATCCGTGATAATCTCGGACCGTTCATGCGGCTGAGTGCGGACGGCAGGCAGGTGGCCGTCCAGCAGAACAATGACGTCGTGATCTATGACGGCACGACCGGTAAGGAGCTGTTCGTGCTCCCCGAGGCTGGCAGCCTGGTCGCCTTCAGCCCGGATTCCCTGCGACTGGCCACGACTCGCAAGGTCTGGGATGCGGCTACGGGAAAATCGCTTTGCGAGCTGGAGGAAGGCGCATCTCACGAAGGCGTCTTCAGCCCAGACGGCAGGCGTCTGGCCACCGTCGGCAACGGCTGGGAGAAGAATCAAGTGGATATCTGGGACACTCAGACCGGCCAGCGAACCTTCACCTTGCGAGGCTTCACGAAGCAGATCTCGCGCATCCATTTCACCCTTGACGGCTACCGCATTGTCACGGTCGAACCGTCAGCAGTGAAGATCTGGAACGCGGCACCGCTTGATGTCGTCGCGGGACGCACCGGAAGTAGGTGATTTTCCTTTTCGCCTTGGAGAAGATTTATGCCCGAAACGAATGCAACTGAAGTCTCTTTGGTAACTTCAAATCCGGGCATTTCGTCCCAGCAATAACGTCTCGAGATATTGCGTTTTAAGTCCAAACGCATTTTTCAATGCTGCCACCTGCTCCAGGATGCCAGCAGGATTTGCCGGCTTGTTGATTTTGACTCCCACAATCATGATGTTTTTGCTGGTATGCTCGGTCGAGATAAACTCGAATACGGACGTCTTGTAGCCGCGGGACTCGAGCAGTAGCGCACGTAGGCCATCGGTTACGAGTTCCGCCTGTCGTTCTTCGAGGATGCCGAACTTCAGTACTCTGCCAAGTCCGGGGAGGGCACAGGTCATCTGCCGCCTGAGTTCCTGGTGGCAACAAGGGGCACATATAACCAAGGACGCACCGGCCTCGACGGCACGAAAGAGTGCCTGGTCGGTGGCGGTATCGCAGGCGTGCAGCGCGATCAATAGATCTGTCGGGCCGGGAACGTAGTTTTCAATGGTGCCACACTCGAAGTGTAGGCCGGCGAAACCCACCTTTTCAGCGATGCCGTTGCATAAATCGACCAGGTCTGGTCGAACCTCGACGCCGGTCAGCGTCGCTTGTTTTTTCAGGCGGCTCGTCAGATGATCGTAGAGCGCGAAGGTTAAATAGCCCTTGCCCGAGCCCATGTCCACAATGGCCAGGGAAGTCGCATCTTTTAGGGGCGACGATTGTATCAGGCCGTCGATAATCTCGATGAACTTGTTGATCTGCCGGTACTTGGCCTCCATCCCTTTCTTGATAGTGCCGTCCTCCCTGGTAACACCCAGCATTTTCAGGTAGCTGGCGTTGGCGGCCGGCACGACGCGCTGTTTGGGCCGGTTGTGCTCCTTGGCCGGGGGCATGGTGCAGGTTGGCCGGGCGACACGTAAACGCCCGGCCCCGTTTTTGTCGTAAGTGAGTTCGATGTCATTTTTAGTCGTGAACAAATTGGCGCTGCGAAAGTCCGCGTTCAGCAGTGTGTGAACCAATAAGATTCCGTCGGCGTGGGGTACATTCTTAGTAATGTCCTTGGTCGGATGACGGTAGACAAAGCTCAGGCAGTCTCCGCGCCAGCAGGACCGGTTTGACCAATATTTTTCGCGGGCCGGCCGCTTGATCCCGAGGGTCGCCAAGCGTGAGCTTCACAAACGTTTCATCATGAAGACTGTTGGCCAGCGCTGTCAGAAAAGTATCGAGTTGTTCGGCCATTGCAACTAAACCTTCACTTTGCGCGGACCGTTACTAAGAGCGTTCGGAAAAAAAGGGGTCAGACCCCCTCAATACCTTGCAAAAGCGTTGAAAATCTGTTCGCTTCAAGGGGTCTGACCCCTTTTTTTTCGAACGCCCTAAGGCGGGTGCTGCCGCCAATCTTCCGCCATGCGAATGCGCTCGACGGCGGGAGGATGGCTAGCGAATAGCCAGACCGAGAACGGCAGCGGCGCGACATTGCTAATGTTATCGACGGCCAGGCGATTTTCAGCGGCGATAAAGGCTGCCGGCTGCCGGGCAAGCTCCAGGGACGCCTCGTCGGCCTGGCGTTCGAAAGAGCGGCTGATGGCATTTTCCACGGGCATGGCCACCCAGGCCCCTAGCTGAAAGACTAGCAGAATAAAAGGTAGCCCGGCAGGGTCGGCCGGGCTGCGCAGCGCCAGTGGGCCGCGCCCGACGATCAGGCGTAATAGCTGCGCCAGCACAAACAGGCCAAGCAACACGCCCAGCGCCGCCAGCGCGATTCCCTTGACGATATGCCGATGGCGCCAGTGTCCAATCTCGTGGGCGACGATGGATTCCACCTCGGCGGGCGGATGATTTTTTAGAAGATTGTCAAAAAGGACGATGCGTTGGGTGGCTCCGAAGCCTGTGAAATAAGCATTGCTGTGATTGCCTTGCCGGGACGCGTCACTAACGAGAATTTCGCCGACGGGAATGGCGGCGGCGTCCGCGAGCGAGCGCACGCCGCTTTCCAGGTGCGCCCACTGCGTTTGTCCCAATGGGGTGAAGGTGTTGAATAACGGTTCGATCACGAGAGGGGAGATGAACGCATAGGCGATGCCGAGCAGGGTGGTCGCCAACGTTCCCACGAGCCACCAGCGGCGCGGAAAGCAACGGAGCAGGATGTACAGGCCAACAAGGGCGATGCCATCCATCGCCATGCCCACGCCAAGCCCCTTCAAATGATCCACAAACCAATCCCCAAGCGGACGATTGGTCAGCCCCCAGGCACTGCGCCAACTCAACCTGGCCGACGGCGAAGGGCAGTGTCAAAATCTCATCGGCGAGAAAATAGAGCGCTCCGACCGCCAGCAGCGTCGCGAACCAGCGGTCGCCCGTCATCGTTCGTATCCAGTCGGTAAGCCGCCGCGCCAGACCGGTGGCCACGAGCAGAAATAGCAAGCCGAAGCGCAGGGCCACGAGCGGCCAAAACAAGAGGCGGCGTTCAAAGGAATATTGGAGCCCGTTATCGATGGCGCTCGCGGGGAAGTAGGTCGCGGCGGCGGCTCGCGCGGCATCGGAATGTGAAAATGTCGTAACCAGAAACAGGGTCACGAGCACGAGCGACCCGAAAAAGAAGAGCCATTTCATTTTTGCTGGGCCCAGTCGATTGGCCCGATGCCCTCAAACCAGCGCCTTACGCGGAGTTCGCGTTGGAAGCCGCCACGGCCTCCCGGGCCTGGCCTTCCGGTTCGGTGCGTGTGAAAAAGGCTTCTACAAGAAGCATGCCGGCGCCGCAGACCAGGCAGCAATCAGCGATGTTGAATACCGGCCAATCGACCCCCTTGTGCCACCAGAGAAAATCACGCACGCCGCTAAAGACGATGCGGTCGTAGAAGTTGCCCAGGGCGCCGGCCAAAATAAGGCCCAGGGCGAAACACAAGTAGCCATCACGGGAAGGCCCCGGCCGGGTGCTGCAGTAAATAATGCTGACGGCCGCGAGCAGGCTAACGATCGCGAAGATGAAGTTGGCGGTTCGGGGCGAGAACAGCAGCTTGGTGCCAAACAACGCGCCTTCGTTGACATAGGGAAGGTGGGGCGCGCTCAGGGTGCGCAGGAAGGACAAGGACAATGCGCCCGGGTCCAGCTCGGGCGTATATTTGGCCACGATGTCGAAGGCTCCCGGGATCACGGTGATCGACCCTTCGAGCTTTTCTTCATCGTAGAGGCAGGCAAAAACGCCGTATTTGCTCACCTGGTCAACGCTCAGGCCGACCAGGGCCAATAACCAAAATAACCAACGATAGGAACGATTGGCCATGAGATTCCTCGACTTCTAGCCATGCTATAGCAAAATGACAAAGCGGAACAAGGCGAAATGGGATGCAGCCGACCATGGGCCGAGTGCCGCCTGGAAAGATTTTGCTGCGGATGAAAAGCACGATAATGGTCGTGGCGGTCTGAACTCCCTCCTTATCATTCGTTCTTTCGGGCAGCCTTAATTCGTGGTGGCGCGAAGAAAGCGGCCCGTGCTGCTGCGTTCACAGTGAGCGATGTCGGACGGCGTTCCCACCGCCACCACGTAGCCGCCCGCCTCCCCACCTTCCGGGCCAAGGTCGATGATCCAGTCCGCGGCGGCGATCATGTCCGGGTGATGCTCGATCACCAGCATGGTGTTTCCCGCGGCGACCAGTTGTCGCAAGACGCGCAAAAGATTGGCAACGTCGCCGAAGTGTAAACCGGTGGTTGGTTCGTCCAACAGATAGAGAGCCTGCCCTGTTGTTTTCTTGGCCAGTTCAGCCGCCAATTTGACGCGCTGCGCTTCGCCACCCGAAAGGGTGTTGGACGGCTGACCCAGACACAGATAGCCAAGTCCGACGTCGGCGAGCGCCTGCAAAACCAGCCGAATGGCTGGAATGTTGACAAAGAAGGTCAGCGCTTCCGCGATGGGCATCTCCAGCACGTCAGCGATGGAACGATCCTTGTAACGCACCTCGAGAGTGGCTCGGTTAAAGCGTTTGCCGTGACATGTCGGACAAGGGACTGTCAAATCGGGCAAGAAATTTTGCGCGATACGCTTGCAGCCCTGGCCCCGGCAATCCTCGCACCTGCCGCCGCGCACGTTAAAGCTGAAGCGGTTGGCCTTGTAGCCGCGCACCTGGGCGGTACGGGTGGCCGCGAAGATTGTCCGAATCTCGTCGAAGACGCCGGTATAGGAAGCGGGGTTCGAGCGGGATGATGGCCCCAACCGTTTCTGATCCACCTCGATGACCCTGTCGATCGTTTCGAGGCCATCGATGCGGTCATGCGCTCCCGGCACTGGCGCCTTGAGCCCGAGGTGCCGGCGGGCTGCGTAACAAAGAATATCACGCGCCAGCGAGCTTTTGCCGGAGCCACTGACCCCCGTGAGGCAGACAAGCTTGCCCAGGGGGATCGCCACCGTCACGTTTTTTAGATTGTGATGGCGAGCGCCATGTATCGTTAGCGAGCGTTCCGGATGTTTCCAGGTGCCGACGCGGGCGGATGTCCCCTCGGCGCTGCTATTTGGGTCGTGACGCTTTTTCTGCAGATAGACGCCCGTTACCGACGCCGGGTTGGCAATGACGTCGGCGACGGTACCGCTCGCCAGGAGTCGGCCCCCCTCGCGCCGGCGCCGGGCCCGATGTCCACAAGAAAGTCGGCCTGGCGCATCACCGTTTCATCGTGTTCAACGATGAGGACCGTGTTTCCCTGAGCCTGCAACTGACGCAGAGCGTGCAGCAGGCGGTCGGTATCGCGCGGGTGAAGGCCGATGGTTGGCTCATCGAGGATGTAGCAAACACCCAGTAAACCACCGCCCAGGTGCGTGGCCAGCCGGGCACGCTGGTGCTCGCCGCCAGAAAGCGTCGGTGCCCGCCGATCGAGCGTTAAATAACCCAGTCCCACTTCTTGCAAGAAATGCAGGCGTTGCAGAACCTCCCCAACCAGGACCTCGGCGCACCCGTGCCGGCGCATCGGCCCCTGGGCCAGCTAACTCATGGAAAAACTGCCATGCGCTGTCGACGGACAATGCCGCTACCTCATGTAAACCCTTGCCCGCGAATTTGACGGCTCGTGCCGCCGCGTTAATACGCGCGCCGCCGCACTCCGGGCAAACGACATACTCAGCGCCCGCCTCTTCAGGTTCAGCCGCATCCTCATCGGGGTCGTTTTGCGTGCTCGGGGCCGTGGCGGTATCCGGGGGCACGCTGACAATCCAACCGTAACCTGTACAGCGAGGACAGGCACCCTTTGGGTTGTTGAAGTTGAAGCCGCTTGGCTCCAGGTCGGGCAGGGGAACATGGCAGCGCGGGCATTCCAGGACCGTCGTGTAGGGCTCGTCGTGCCAATCGCCATCATCGATGTCCGTAATGACGACATGGCCTCCTCCCACCTTGAGCGTGGTGTTGAGCGATTCCGTGAGACGTTCGCCAAAATTAGGCCGTACCACGAGGCGGTCGACCACGACCTCGATGGTATGTTTTTGCCGGGCTTTGAGATTCATATTGTCGCGAACCTCGTGCAGGACGCCATCGATCCGCGCCCGCAAAAAGCCGCCCTGCCGGATTTGGGCGAATATCTGTTTGTGGTCGCCCAGCCGGTCTCGCACCAGGGGCGCCAGCAAATAAATCTTCCTGCCCTCGGGTGATGTCAGCGTTTGGCGAACAATGGCCGCAACCGTATGTTTGTACACGGCCTGGCCGCATTGATAACAATGCGGGATGCCTAATCTGGCCCACAGCAGCCGGCAATGGTCGTGGATTTCGGTAATCGTGGCGAGGGTGCTGCGTGGCCGGGCGGAACCGGTGTGTTGGGAGACGCACAATGTGGGGGGCAGACCATCAATCAGGTCGACGTCAGGCCGGCTTAGCTGGTCGAAAAGCGCGCGGGAATCGTTGCCCAGGGTCTCCAAAAAACGCCGCTGGCCCTCTGCGTGCAGCGTATCGAAGGCCAGCGAGCTCTTACCCGAGCCACTTGGGCCGGTAATGACCGTCAGCCTGCCCAGAGGCAAATCCAGGTTTATATTGTGCAGGTTGTGCGTGCGCGCCCCACGGACACTGATCTGGCCGTCGGGTTGAGACATGACGTTTTCCTTGACCGCCCCGGGAAATGGGGAAAGAGTTTCCGGTGCGCCGCTGTCCGAAGAGGGCATCCAACCTCATTTTCGGTCAGCCGGGGCTCACCTCACGTAACTCCGGGCTATCCTGGCAATTCAGGGCTCATTTTACGAGAGGATTATTTCTCTGAAAGCGATTTTTCTCAAGATGCGGGACTTGCGGGCCCGATGACAAAGATAAGCGCCTTCAGAGGCTCCTTTAGGCTTTCCAGCCTGATCGGGAAACGTTAAGCGTAAAGCTTATCAGGTCGCGAGGCCTGATTTACATCGAGGGCCAAGCCGTGCGCTCTCTGGCCTGTGCCGTGTTTTTTTTGGCGTTTCTCCTGGCGATTCCGGGGTGCGCCGCCTTCAACAAGAAGTCGGGCGACCCCAAAGCCCCAGGCCCGAGCCCTGGCAATGGGCCTCTGCCGGCCAAGTTTCCCGGCAGCAGCGACCCCTTGCTGAATGGCGGCAGCGCGGCGCAAGGTTATGGCGGGGCAGTGCTGGCGGGCCGTGTGATCGATAACTTTAGCAACCCGCCTGGCAATACCTCCATTCGCTTGGTCAGCGTGGACGGCAAGGAGACGGGCAAGCCGACCGAGGTCAACGTTACGGCTGACGGCTACTTCACCATTCAGGGCCTCAAGTCGGGGTCCAATTACAAATTGGTGGCTCGCGGCAAGACGGGCGACCACCTTGTGGCCGGCATTACCTACACACGGGCTCCAAACCTCACCGTGGTCATCCAGGTGCGCCAAGACTTCGCCAACTCCGGGACGCCCGACGTATTGGGCTCGCCCGCCTATCAGGACAAGGATGCCGGCGCCAACAATGCCACACCGACGTCCGGAGTGACCGGGCCGCAGGCCAACGGCGAATACCAGACGCCCAGCGTGAATGTACCCGGCCCTGGAAAAAACGCGGCACCCGCCAGCCAGGACTGGCAGCCCGCCCCGAACCTCGCCTCGGACAAGGGGGCGGTTTGGCCTCCGCCCCTGGAGATCCCCAATCCAGTCGTCAAGCCGGCACCACCACCCTTGCTTATTCCGAAGACACCACCACCAGCGGCTGCCATTCCACCCATTGGCTTTGAGCCCGGTTTCGCCCCGGACAGCCCACTGGAAGGCCGGGCACGCGTCCCGTCGTGCGTGTTGCTTGCCGATCAGCTCGTTAATTTCGCGCTCAATGACGTGAATGGCAACCCGTGGGAACTCAAACGTGATCGCAAAGGCAAGTTGTTGCTGATCGATTTCTGGAGCACGACCTGTATTCCGTGCAAACAGACCATCCCGAGCCTTATTCAACTTCAGTATCGGCACGGCAGCCAGGGCCTGGAGGTGCTGGGAATCGCAATTGAAAGTGGTGGCACGCCCCAGGAGCAGGGCTACCGCGTCAACTCCACCGCCACCAAGATGAGCATTAACTACCGCCAACTTTTAAGTAGCAGCGCCATGTGCCCGGTCTGCGAGCAGTTCAACATTTCCAAGGTGCCCACCACGGTGCTGGTGGATAGAAACGGCCGGATAATCTGGCGTCACGTAGGCGTGCCTGATCGCTATAAGCTGGATGAGCTCGACCGCCTCATTCAAAGCCGGCTGCGATCATAAAGTTACGGGCCTGACCTACCGCCTGTTCGCCGATCAATGGTGCCAGAGATTAAGCACCACCATCCCCAGACAGACCCCCAACTCCAAACCGGCGAGCGAGAAGCCCACGGTCGCCAGGACGGTGGACTGGCTGCGAACGCGAATGCAAGCCGCCGCCTGGCCGATGGCGTAGATTGCCAAAAACATGCTGCTAAAGAAGAGGATGAGCGTGAATGTCGCGGTGCCGCGTTCCGGACTTTCCCGGAACAAAGCGGTCAGAAGCCAGCGCGCCAACACGAACACAGCCCACGCCAACAAGGCCAGGAGCACACTCGAGCGGGCACGTCGAAACTGGCCCTGCACCACGCGTGGATTGGCATCTCCTTTTTTGAGAGCTCCATCCAGGCAGGTCGAACAGACGTAAGCTTCTTCCCACCGCGTGCGGCACAAGGCACACATCATTTTGCCGCAGCGCTGGCATTTGGCGACCGCGCCGTTTTCATTATGCAGCGCACAGGGTCCCAAATCGACGACTGGCGGCCGTTGCCGGTCTTTTTCAAAGAGCGGCATGCGACAGGTGGGGCAGCGGGCACCTACAGCCTCGCCGGCGCGACCGGCAACATTATGACAATGACGACACTCAATCATGCGTTTTCTCGAATTTTCCGTTCGCTCCGGCAGAAGCACATCAGATCCAGACCTGGGGCACATAGGTCATCTGCAACAGGATGAGGACCGCAGTGAGGGTGGCGCTGAATAAGCCCCGTGAGCGCCAGCGCCCGCCCGGTCGCTCGAATGTCCTTCTCGGCTTCTCGCAGTGCCAGCAAACCAAGCCAACCCACCAAAACCTGGCAAGCGAGCGCCAGCAAACTCCAACCCCACGCCACAGGCGCGTTGGCCAGGACCAAGCCCAGCGCGAAGGGACAGATCAAAAATGCGCTCAACATACTCAGCATCGCCAGGTTGGAAGGGGGTGTCTGACTCTGCATATTGCGCACGCGATAGTTCTTGCACGGCCCGCATAATTCCGTGTCTTGAAACGACACCAGGCAATGCTCGCAGAAAGCCTCGCTGCAATCGGCACACACCGCCTTTTTGGGCGTATCTTGATGATTGAAGCAAAACTGGGGATCACGCTGCCCGAGCCGGCCAGGTTTGCGCTTGCGGCCAGGCGGCGGCGGAGCGGTGGGGGCAGGCGCTGTTGTGTCCAGCGCCGTCGCGAAAGTCACTGGCTCCAGCTTGAGCTCCGGCAGCATTGGCTCAGCCAGTGCCTCTGGCGGCTCAGCCGTAGTGCTTTCCCACGGCACAAGTACGCCGGCGCCGCATTGGCAGAATATCGTGGCGCCGGCCGATGCATCCGTCCGGCTATGTGTTTTGCCGCATTGCTTGCAGGTAAACCAGATCATTATTTGTCTACCTTGTAACTATCCAGGGCCTGGACGATTTCCGGCCGCAGGCGTTCGAAGCGTTGGGAACGCGTTCCCCCCGCGACAATACTGAGCTGCCCGCCATCGCGCGCCACGCGCGCGAGAAAGGTCCAATCGACCCCGCCGAGCCGGCTATCGAGCACAAATTCCTGCATATCCGTCCCGCGAACTTTCTTGATGTCACGTTCCTTAGCCGATGGAGCGGGCGACAGGCTAGGGCGGCGGTGCATCAAGCGGGCCACAAGGTCCGATTGCAAAAATCTTTGTTGCCCGAGCTGACGGCAGGCTTCCGCGCTCAAATCCGGCTGCTGTTCCAGGAGCTCCGTCAAGCAGACGATGTAGGCGTCTTCCCAAATATTGACGAGCAGGAGGTCGTCCGGCTTTTCCTTGTCGGGATCGCGATTCGGCAACTGCCCCCATGCAGGCGAGGGCCGCCGGATTGTTCCATAGCGTGGCTTGTCGAACACACCGCTTAATTTGATATCGACTTCGTCGCCGGGCGGATAAGCAAGCGTACCGGCCGATTCGAGAGTTCGCAGCAGGCCATCCACACGCAAGAATTCATTGGTGTAAAACGCCAAGCCCGTCACGAGCGTGAAAATGGTACCGAGTACGATCCCCGCCTGGGCAAACCGTTTGCCGCCAACCTGATCCGGTGAACGCCGAATCTGTCCTAGCGCCACCACGCCACACGCTACGGCGAGGACCGTGCCGACGAGGGTAAAGGCCCCGACAAGGGCCAACAAGAAGCTGGCCAGCGCATAGCCACTGGTAAGCGTAGGTTCCGGACGGTTGGGTGAAGGATCGAGTGGGCGGTTGCAGTCCGGACAGTTGATCGTGCGCCCGGCGAAAGTCTCGTCTATTTCCAGGCGGCGCCGCACGCACACGTAAGCGACAACGTCATGCTTTCTTCCCTAAAGGCCCCTTATGTGCCCAAAGCACCTCACTTAATTGTACCGTGACAGGCCGCCGAGCGTTAGTACCTGCTTGCCACACGCAAGGGTGTCAGGTTGTGCCTTGCCTGTGTAAAATAGAAATGGGTAGTTGTTCGCTTAAACACGGAACAGGAGCTGGCCGATGCCTACACCTTTGCAAACGCTTATCGCATCCGGCACCAAGGTTTGGCTCGATTCAATCGACCCGGATTTGGTGAAGCGCAATCGGGCTTTGGGCGCGACGGGAGCGACGTCGAACCCGATCATCATCGCGGACCTTATCAAAACCGGCCGTTTCGACGAACCACTGATGCAACTGATGCGCGATGGGCTCGACGATGAAAGCACGGCCTGGCAATTGACCGACAGCCTGGTCCGTCAGGCGCAAAAGGTGTTTGAGCCCTCCTGGCAAAGCACCCATGGGGACGATGGCTATGTCAGCTTCGAGCTTGACCCCCTGCTTGAAGACCCAGCACGCAACCTGCCTGTCGCGGACCGCACGCGCCAATATATAACGCTGGGCAAAAAGTGGAGCGCGGGGCAGACCAATCGCATGATCAAGGTGCCAGCGACACCGGCCGGTCTTGGTGCGCTCGAGGAACTTTGCGCAGCCGGGGTGACGCTGAACGTGACGCTGATTTTCTCGCCACGCCAGTACACCATCGCGCGCGACAACATATCGGCGCGGCGCCGAACGCCGGCCGGCACGAGACACCTTCAAGTCGGTTTACAGCATCTTCGTCAGCCGCCTGGATGTTTATACGGAACAGCACGTTCCGCAACTGTCCGCCCAGGCCCAGGGCCTGGTAGGCATCGTCAATGCCAAGAAGATTTGGCAGATGAATCAGCAATTCTGGGCCGACAAGAAGCTGCCGCTTCATCAAGAAATGATCTTCGCCAGCACCGGCACCAAAAAGCCATCGGACCCGCCCTGGAAATATGTCGAGGCTTTCGCGGGGTCGGACATCGAAACCAACCCACCCGCGACGAACGATGCCGTCGAAGCCAGCGGCCGCACCATTACTCGCCAGGTCGACAAACTGCCGGATGGCGCCATCCTGAGCGAGATCGAACGCCTGGTTGATTTGCAAAAGCTCGAAGATGTGCTGATGTCGGAGGGGATCAAAAAGTTCGCCGACCCGCAAAAAGCTTTATTGGCCCTGATAGCTGAAAAGCGCAAGACGCTGGCCAGGAAATAACCGGGACAGCTGGTCAAGGTTTTAAAATAAACATATGTTAATAGATACGTTTGCACACCAACCGGCAGGCCGCGCGTCGCCATATTTTTATTTGCGTGGGGATCGTTTATGGCCAAAGAAGAAGCTTTTCAGGCCCAGGGCAAAGTAATGCAGGCCCTGGCGAATACTCAGTTTCGCGTTAAGCTGGACAACGGACACGAGATCATTGCGCATATCGCCGGCAAGATGCGCAAGCATTTTATTCGTATTCTTCCCGGTGATATCGTAACGGTGGCGATCTCGGCCTATGACCTGAACAAGGGCCGTATCACTTTCCGCGGGCCGTTGCGGCAGGCAGTTAAGGAAGCGGAAGCGGAACAAACGTAAGCCGGCAAACTGGTAATTTGTTCCACTTTTGCTTGGTGACATCAACAAAGCCAAAGCCATGCTTCATTTCGAGGGTGAGCGCGATTTTCCGCTAGCGCAGGCCGATTTGTGGACGAAGCTGCGGGATGCCCGCTTTCTGGTTTCTTGTATCCCCGACGCCATCGTGAAGGGGGAGCCGGAACGCGATAAGGCGATGTGCTCGGTCCGACCGAGTTTCGCATTCGCGTCGGGCCGCCTGGACACGACGGTCGAAATTCTCGATTTTAAAGAACCTACCGATCTACGCTTTCTGCTTTCGAGCAAGGGGATTGGCACCTCGAGCGAGGTGGAAACCGCGCTCACGATCACGCCCGCCGCTTCCGGCTCTCACGTCCACTGGTCAGCCGATGTCAAACGCCTGGGCGGTCTGCTCGCTGCTGTTCCCAATGGGCTCATCCGGGGTGCCGCCCAAAGAACGATTGAAGACGTTTGGTCGGAAATCGGCAAAAAGCTGGCCTGATTATCAAATAAAAAACCGGGCAGCGCTGTTGCCAGCGTGCCCGGTAGCGGGAATGTATCACTTTAGCGGTCGGCGCGGGCCATTTATTGACCCTTACAGCGCTTTCCGCAACTCAATCTCCAGATCGCCAACCTGTAGCGTCCGGTTGATGACCTTGCCATCCTTGCCGACCAGGAAGAGGTGCGGCATGGCGTTAATGCCGTAATAAGTTGCCAGCGGGCTATCGAGGCCGCCCGGCGTGTACAGGTTGACGCAGTTGACTTGCGCCTTCTGCAGGAAACGCGCAGGCGTCGGCAACGTTGTCATCCAGATTGACGCAAACGAGCTCCACGTCCTTGGCATGCGCGGCCTGGAGCCGTTTCAGGGTGTCGAAATCACGTTCACAGATATGCACCTTGCTGGCCCAGTAGTAGACCACGACGACCTTCCCCTTCGTGGCCGCGATGTTGTACGGGGCATTGTTGCCCAGTTGCGGGCCGCTTAGCTCGAGGGGCTGGCCGATTAGGCCCAGGCGCCGCTCGGAGCCTTTCGATTTCATGGCGGAAGGATGGTTCGGGAAGTTCTGGTAAATTTGCTGATACCAGCGCTTGGCCTCCTCGTCCTTGCCACTGTACTCACTGCCCATGGCAAGTTGCCAAAGAGCCTCGGGCGTATCTTCGGCGGTACGGTATTTTTCGGCGAACTTGGCGAGCTGGTCGAGCCATTCATCCTGAATTTTGGCAGCGCCTGCGCCACGAGTTTTTCCGCGTAGCGGGCCCACAGATAACGATATTCGCCATAAGCGGCCAGATTGCTACCCGGCATGGCCTTGACGAGCTGATCGCACTGCTGGCTGAGCCGAACGAGCGATTCCATGTGCCCCGCCTGATAGGCGGCGCTCAGGTTATCGAAGATCTGCTTGACCCAGCTTTCACGCTCGGAATCCTTGACGATCTTGAGGATTTCCACGATGATTTCGACGCGCTTAAGATTGTAATCCTGGACCGCCTTGTCAGCCCGCGGTTGGGCCAGCGGCGTGGGCGGATTTTTATCCAGGTTCGTTAACTGGTCAAACAGCCGGTTGAGCGCCGGGTTGCTGTCGCTGCCGCCAGGCGATGTGTTCACTTCGTTATCGCCGACGCTGGGACCATCGAGCAGGCGCCAGGCCATGCCGATCCGAATCATCTCGCCCGTCTTTACCCATTCGTATTTCTTTTCCTTGTCACCGGCCTCGAACAGGATGGTACGCGCTGGAAAACGGACCTGGTCCTGCTCGGTGCCGTTGATATCCATCGGTACGCAGTTGGGGATGGCTGACTCGACACGCAAGACGCGGGCCTTGGCGTCGAGTTGCGGCAACTTGGTCCGGGTCGCTTGAAACTTGGCTTGCGCTCCCTTCAACTGGCTGACGATTCGCTGCGTTTCCGTGGCGGGAAGCTTGAGGGCGAGAATCTCCGCCTGCGTGATGAAGAGCGCCTGGAGGCGGTTGTAATCGCCCGTGGCGAGAGCGGCGAATACTTCCTGACTGGCCTCCTCTGCGGAGATATAGTGCCAGTGATCTATTTTGCCATCTTGCTGGGAGGAACTACCCCATTTCATGCCCGCGGTGTTCAGCCAGCGGAACTGGTCGGGAATTTTGTCGCCGTTGCTGTCCACTTCGCGATAAACTTCCACGCCGTCCTTGTAATAGGACCAGGTATCAACCGTGCCGCCGTTCGCGAACAGCCGACGCAACGTTTGTTTTTTGGGGTCGAGCAGCAGATAGCCCCCCTTGGAGCCGGGACGCACGCCGGGTAGTACCTTGACTTCGCAGGCGGCATATTCGTCAGGCGTGGGGGTGCTGAATTGAACATCCTGGAATTTTGGCGTCATATAGTTGAGAATCACGGCGGGACTGGGCGGCGGGTCCGCCAACACCGGTATTACGCCGGCTGCAAGCAGAAGACAAACCGAGATGAGCCCGTTCCGCGCGGTGGTTTTCGCCATCGCTGACTCCTTTCAAGAACCAAATTCGCTACGACCCTCCTTTCATCGGCAACCGGTATGGTTGTTGTTAAACCTAAAGACGGAACAGTCACGAGCTGAGGACACGAACAGAGAATTCAAAAATGGGGGGAGTGGAGAATGGCTAAATTGCGCTAGACGAAGGACGGACTGCCAATTGCCCATCTTTCCCAGGGTGGATGCATAAACAGGTAGGACGGATTTCTCCATCCTACCTGCCTTGGCGGACTATCAAGAAATTTTTAAACGCTATCCGCGGTGGGGGGCATGGTTGTCGACAGACCGGGCATCATCGATTGTTCGGCGGTCTTGCGATAGCCAAGGGCCCGCAACACTTCCAGGACCTCGCTCCAGGTGGGGAACGGCCGGCGGTTGTCACGTTTATATTGGTCCATGGCCTTCATGAACTCAATTTCCTCGTTGTTGTAATCGCGTTCACAGGTAGTGGGATCGATTTGACGGCGGCGTTCGCCTTGATCGCGCCGATCCGTACCGCTACGGCGCTCGATGGCCACGGGGATTTGGCGTTTGCGGCGTTCATTGCCGCGGCGATCGGTTACCAAAACGTCGGGGAATTCGGTTTCGGGGGTGTCCATCGAGATGTACCTCATGCGCAAAGAAAGTAAAGGAAATGGTGGGAAACAAGACGTACCATCATTCGAGTATACCCCATAATCCAGCAATAACAAATCCTCCTGAAACGTCTCAGGGGAAAATCGGGTATAATGGCGAGACGCTAACGGTTGCGACGATCGTGCCGTAAGTTGCGCCTCATTCAAGCGTAGCAGCCAGAACCTTGTCCGCCTGCTGTTGGCGGAAGGTCTGAAGTCGCAGCCGCAGGGCGGCATCGTTCGTGGCCAGTATGGCGGCAGCCAGAAGGGCCGCATTGGTGGCGCCGGGCACGCCGATGGCGAGGGTGCCCACGGGTATGCCGGCGGGCATTTGCACGATCGACAACAGGGAATCGATGCCGTTGAGCGCCTGCGATTGCATCGGTACGCCGAGAACGGGCAGCAGGGTTTTCGCCGCGACCACGCCAGCCAGGTGAGCGGCCCCGCCGGCGGCCGCGATCAGCACCTTGATGCCGCGCCCCTCGGCGGCGGCGACATAAGCTAAAAGCTGATCCGGGGTGCGATGCGCGGAAAGTACGCGGGCCTCATGGGGGACAGCTAGCTGCTCTAGCATCTGGTCGGTATGACGCATGGTCTCCCAATCGGATTTACTTCCCATGAGAATGCCGACTAGCGGGGAAGACGAATTTGACATGGCGCGACGATCTCCTTGGTGCTGAGTCCTATGGGTAGGCTAAATAGCCCTCCTCTGGTTCGAACCTCTTCGTCAATTGTAGGTCCTGGGAGCTAGTTGGAAATCCGGGCATATTCCGAAAAAAAAGCCTGGATTCTCTCAGTTTGGTCTTGTCGAAGCCAAAATCCGCGGTAAATTTGAAGGACGTCGTGATTTCCCCTGTCCCTTCGGGCTACCATGAGCTTGGCGAAGCTTTCTAAACTGGCGCAAAAGGCTACGGCTATGCAGGCCGCCGTTGCGGCCAGCGCTAGCGCCGCCGTAGCCGCCACGGACTAAACCGGGGAACATTCACGAAGGAATCAAAGATGTTCAACCCCGGGAGTGTTTCTCGGGGTTTTTTGTTTTCTTGAGGTGCTCCATGACTGCGCCGTTTCAACTTTCCACGCGGGCCACGCGAACTCACGACCAGCCGATCAGCTATTTCATGCAGCAAGCGGTTGAAAACCCTAACCTCATCAGCCTGGCTGCCGGTCTGGTCGATCCCGGTTCGTTGCCCGCCGCCGAAATACGCGAGGTCATGGAAGAAGTGCTGACCGATGCTGCCACCGCCCAGGCAGCGCTGCAGTACGGCACCACGCAGGGTTATGCTCCCCTGCGTGAGAAAATTCTCGCTCGCGCCCTCAGCCTCGACGGCGTCAAGGCGAGCCAGGTGTCGCTCGATGGCGACGATGTGATCGTCGCCACGGGGTCCCAGCAGCTTCTTTACATGGTGGGCGAATTGCTGCTGGATCCGGGCGACATCGTCATCACGGAAGCTCCTTCCTATTTCGTCTATCACGGCACGCTTACCAGCCTGGGCGTGCGCACCCTGCAGGTGCCCATGGACGAACATGGCATGAATACCGTGCTCCTGGAAGAATTGCTCTTGCGCCTGGAGAAAAGTCGGCGAACTCGGCCGCGTCAAGTTGATCTACACGATCGACTACTTTCAGAACCCCACCGGCCTGACCTTGTCCATGCCCCGACGGCAGCACCTCAT
Organism: uncultured Planctomycetota bacterium; assembly: GCA_963848825.1. Lineage (GTDB taxonomy): Bacteria > Planctomycetota > Planctomycetia > Gemmatales > Gemmataceae > CAVVSQ01. The sequence goes on from CAWKFA010000015.1 coordinate 616,755, forward strand.
GGAGCTCGTACGCCGCTTTAGCAAGAAACAGCGCATCTTCGTGCTGGAGGACGCGGCTTATCGCGAATTGCGCTTCGATGGACTGGATGTGCCCAGCCTCAAAAGCCTGGATTATGACAATTCCCACGTAATCCTGGCCATGACTTTTTCGAAGCCCATGGCGCCAGGCCTCAAGACCGGCTATGGCATATTGCCCACCGAACTCGTGGGCCCGCTGCTGCGCTTCAAGGGCAATCATGATTTCGGCTCGAGCAACCTGGCACAACATCTGCTCGACCGTCTGCTCGCCAACGGCACCTACGAGCGTCACGTCGAGCAGTTGCGGGAGGTCTATCGGCAAACTCGCCGACACGATCCTGGACGCACTGGCCGAGGAATTCGGCGGCGTGCCGGGAATGAAGTGGACCGAGCCGCAAGGCGGCATGTACGTCTGGCTTACGCAGGCGCTCGAAACCGGTCCGGAGAGCCGCTTCATGAAAGCCTGCCTGCGCGAGGGGGTCCTCTATGTCCCGGGCAGCTTTTGCTATGTCAACGGCGATGGCCCGCCACCCGATAATGAAGCACGGCTCTGCTTCGGTGTCGCGTCGCTGGACCAATTGCAGGAAGCGGTGCGGCGCCTGGGGCGAGCTTTTGCCGCTTGCGGCACGACGGCAGCGGCATGCCGCTAGGCACCGCGCGGCCATAGGCCTGGCCGCTAACTTTTAAAAAAGACTTCGACTGCCGCGACAGCGGGCACCCGGGCTACCATAATCTATGCATGAGCCTTAGCCTTGCTATTACACCCGGCGGCCACTTACGGATCGAACACGATCCGGAGAGTCAAGTTACCGTCTCCGAGGAATCGGCCCATTCCTTACGCCAGGCCTTCGCGGCTGGGAGTGCCGAGGGGCTGTTGGCGCTGGCGGCCGTTACGGGGGAGCAGGAACTGCCGGCGTCACTGGTTTTTTGGCGGGGCCTGACGCGTGAGTTTTTCAATCGCCTATGCCAGCTCGGGGAAGGAGGCGTCAAGCAGTGGGCGTCCTTGCCGGAACCCGACGCGGCGCTCAGCCACCGCTGGGTAGCTGAGGCGCCACCGATGCGCGGCCTCGAATACTTGACGGTGGAACTGCTGGGCAATCTTTGGCGGCAAATGCGCGAACTGAGCGTGACTCGCGCCATGAGCATGCGCTGGGCCCAGCGCCTGGCTGGCCTCCGTCAATCCGCTCTTCCATCTTCTGGGACGGGTCACTTTTCACCTGGCTGAAAACAAGCGCGACCCGCAACGGCCGTTCGCGTTTTTGGCGACCTTCACGCACCGCCTGTCGAGCCAATCCCGGCTACAACATTTGCCGCTGGCTGAAGCGCTCAGAAATTATGCCGGCGCCAAGGCGCAAGCCCAACTGGCCGCGCTGCTCGAACCGGTGCGCCGCGCGGGCCAGCAAAGCCCGTTGGTTCGCGAGTTGCTGGAGTCGAAGGCACTTTTTCAGCCCCAGGCCTGGACTATCAAGGAGGCGCACCGTTTTTTGACCGAGGCGCCCCGCATCGAGGAGGCCGGCGTCGTCGTCCGGCTACCAGATTGGTGGAAGGCACGGACCCCGCCGCGCCCCCAGGTTCAAGTAAGACTGGGATCACGGCCCGCCAGCGTGCTTGGCATGGCAAGCCTGCTTGACTTTCATGTCGATCTGTCGCTTGACGGCGAGCCTCTCACGGAGGACGAACGCCGGCAATTGTTGGAGTCCACGCAGGGACTGGTACTCTTGCGCGGCAAATGGGTCGAGGCCGACCATGAGCAACTTCAAGAAGCCCTGGCCCATTGGCGCCTGCTAGAAAAGGAGCATGCCAAGGGTATCAACTTTATCGATGGCATGCGCTTGCTCGCCGGCACGCGGCTCGGTGCCGACGCCGGTGAAGACACAGCGCAGCCGGGCTGGACACGCGTTATCGCCGGCGATTGGCTTAAAGAAACTCTGCAATCGTTGCGTCATCCGGAGACAATCGCCAGTTGCCAGCCGGGCCGCGATTTGCAGGCAACCCTGCGGCCTTATCAAGCGGAAGGGGTACGCTGGCTCTGGTTCATGACGGAATTGGGCCTCGGCGGCTGCCTGGCGGACGACATGGGCCTGGGTAAAACCATTCAGATCATCGACCTGTTGCTGATGCGCAAACGTCGAAGCACGTCGGCAGAACGCGTTCCTAGTTTGCTGGTGGTGCCGGCATCCTTGATCGGCAACTGGCGCCAGGAGTTCGCGCGCTTCGCTCCAGGCTTGCGTGTTTTTTTTGCCCACCGGTCGGAATGCGCTGCCGAGGAGTTAAACCGCGTGGCCGACGCGCCCGCCGAGTCTTTGGCGGATGTCGATCTGGTCATCACGAGTTATGGACTGGCCCGGCGGCTCGCCTGGCTCGAAAAGTTACGCTGGGCGCTCGTGGTGCTCGACGAGGCGCAAGCCATCAAGAACGCAGGCGCTACACAGACGCGTGCCGTGAAGAAATTAACAGCGGGGTGCCGGCTGGTGCTTACCGGCACGCCGGTCGAAAATCATCTTGGCGATTTATGGTCGCTCTTCGATTTTTGCTGCCCGGGGCTCCTGGGATCGGCAGCGCAATTCAAGAGATACGTCAAACAGCTCAATGAGAGCCAGGACGCTCAGGCCTATGGAGCGCTGCGCCGCCTGGTCGGGCCCTATATTCTGCGCCGCCTAAAAACCGATCCCCATATCGCCCCCGATCTGCCTGACAAGACCGAGATGCGCGCGGAGTGCGGCCTCTCCAAAAAACAGGCCGCCCTTTATGGAAAAGCCGTCGAGGACTTCACCGACCGCCTTGAAAATGTTGAGGGGATTGCGCGGCGCGGCCTGGTGCTGGCGATGCTTTTGCACCTCAAGCAGATTTGCAACCATCCATCCCAATTTCTCGCCGGGGGAGCTTTCACACCCGACGACAGCGGCAAGTTCGAACGCCTACGCCTCCTGTGCGAACCGATCGCCGAGCGCCAGGAAAAGGTGCTCATTTTCACGCAGTTTCAGGCACTCACCCAGCCGCTGGCCGATTTTTTGGCAAGTGTCTTCGGACGCGCCGGCCTGGTTCTGCACGGCGGCACGCCCGTCGCCAGGCGTGCGGCGCTCGTCAAGGACTTCCAGGACGATTCCGGTCCTCCCTTCTTCGTCATTTCTCTCAAGGCGGGCGGGAGCGGTCTTAACCTCACCGCGGCCAATCACGTTATCCACTTCGACCGCTGGTGGAACCCGGCCGTTGAAAACCAGGCCACCGACCGAGCCTTCCGTATTGGCCAGAAACGCAATGTCCTCGTGCACAAGTTTGTCTGTCGGGGCACACTGGAAGAACGCATTGACGCCATGATTCGAGACAAACAAGCGGTGGCTGACCGGCTCCTCAATCAGGATGGCGAAGCCAAGCTGACCGAGATGACCGACGAGGAGCTGGTCCGCTTCGTCGCGCTGGATATTGGGCGGGCTACCGGGGATGAGTAACGGCACTGATTAACTTTAACAAAAGGGTCGGGCTGGGGCGGAGGGTCCACGCATTCTGAATGCTGACTGCAATTTGGTTGCTTGAGCTGACGCTACTGTTTATTTTATTATCAAGGTCTATGGTTCAGGAAAACAAACTTTTCACCTGCCGCAAGGAGGCCGCGATGTCTTTCTATTACGGATTTCGACCGTATGTCCCTGTTGCCAGGCGAAAAGCCAGGGCGGCCGCTTTTGCCGCCAAGCTCGCCAAGAAAGAAAAACGCGACATGGTGCCGGTCAAGCAAGTCGGCCGTCTCATCGCCGAGTCTTTTTGGGGAAAAGCTTGGTGCGCGAACCTCGAACGGTATAGCGACTACGCCAATCGGTTGCCGCGCGGGCGTACTTACCTCCGCAACGGCTCGGTCATCGACTTGCAAATTCAGCACGGCAATGTCAAGGCCATCGTCGCCGGTTCGGATGTCTATACCGTCTCTATCAAAATCAAAACCGTGTCATCGGGCCATTGGGACCGAATCAAGAGGGATTGCACGCGCTCCATCGATTCCCTCATGGATTTGCTGCAAGGACGTTTCGATGAGGGCATCATGAGTCGGCTCACGCAGTCCGATGGCGGCCTTTTTCCTCAGCCACGCGAAATTGCCATGTCTTGCAGTTGTCCTGATAGCGCCGGCATGTGCAAACACCTGGCGGCGGTCCTCTATGGCATCGGCACACGCCTGGACAAGTCGCCGGAGTTGCTCTTCACACTTCGCGCGGTGGACCACCTTGAACTCATCAGCCAGGCAGCGGAGGCTGGCAATCTCGATCAGACCTTCCAGGGCAAAACCGAAGCCGCTCTCGTCGGGGCCGATCTTGGCGAGATCTTCGGGATAGATCTGGAGCAGGGGCCAGGTGTTCAAACCGACTCTGTCAAAGCCCGCGTCAAGGCAAAAGTAAAGGCGGCGCCAAGCGCGCCTCGGCGCGTGCGGCCAAGAAGTTAGCACCTTCCCGGACCAAAAAGGTGAAAGCCGGCAAAACCGCGAAAGCCGGGAAGGCTGACGTGAGGCCAAGTTCCGGCAAGCCTGCGCTTGCCAAACGCAAAACGCGGGCTGGCGCCGGCGTGTGATTCCGTGCGACATGGCAGGGCTGCGTGTTACCGTTGCGTTACCGCGTATAATGCAGAGTACTACGTCACGGGCTGCCCTGGCTTTGGCGGGTTGCGTTGCCTGCCGAATGCTCCGTCATACCCGCTGAAAAAGCAAGTTTGCCGCCTTTTCGCGCGAGCCTTATCCCTTGACGTTGCTTCGCCGCCCGTCTAAGTTAGGCTGACTGGCCTCTGGTTTTTCTGTATGGCCAACAACCGTCGGGCTTATGCCATGGCGCTCTCCTTCGCGGGGATGGCGGCCGGCCGCAACTTTTTCCCCCGGCTTCGCTTTGGGGGTGGATCAACCCATGCACGATATCACTGCGCTCAATTGCTCTCGCATTGCCCAGGACCTGCAAATCCGCAAAGTGCAGGTGGAAGCCGTGGTGGCATTGCTCGATGAGGGCAATACGGTCCCGTTCATCACACGCTATCGCAAGGAACGGACGGGCGGCCTGGATGAGGAAATCATCAGGCAAATCCAGACGCGCATCCAATTCAGCCGCCACCTGGCCGACGCAAGCAGACGATTCTGAAAAGTATCGAAGGGCAGGGCAAGCTCACCGAAGATCTCAAACACGCCATCCTCAAGTCCGAAACAGTCAAACGCCTGGAAGACCTCTACCTCCCCTACAAACCCAAGAAGCGTTCGCAGGCGAGCAAGGCGCGCGAACAAGGCTTGGAACCACTGGCCGTGGCAATCTGGTATAGCGACCCGGCAGTGACCAGCCTCGAAGAAATGTTGCCCGCGCTGGTCAATCCGGAAAAGGAGTTAAACACGCCCGACGAAGTGCGTACCGGCGTGCAAAACATCCTGGCCGAGATGATGTCCGAAACCGCGCTTATTCGTGCGGGCGTCCGTGCGGTGTTGTGGGAGACTGGCAAAATAACGGGTACCAAAAGCGATAAGTTGCCCGAGGGCCAGGGGCTCGAATACAAGGATTATTTTGAGTTTTCCGAGGCAGCGCGGCAAATCCCGCCGCATCGCATCCTCGCCCTGAACCGCGGTGAAAAGGAGCATGCCGTCAAGGTTCGGCTCGAGTGGAACGCGGATGCCGTCAAGGAAAACGCCCTGATCTCACTTTCCGAGCAACTGCTCAAGGACGCGGGCCACATGCCGGCGCCGCGAACTCCGAGCACGCCCGCTCCCGCTCCCGAAACTGCGGCACCGCCCACCGAGTCGGCGCCGTCGGCATCCTTTGGCTATGTCACCGTCGCGGGCGCCGAAAACTATCAGCCGTTCCCAAGCAGCGTACCCACGCCGGCGCCTGCCGAACCCGCCGCCGCGGCACCGCCCACGGCGCCAGAACCTGCCGCGCCCCTTGGACTTGTTCCCACGGCACCGGCCGAAGCGCTCACGCTTCACGGCGAATCGCTCGCGGGCGGCGAGTTTAAATCGCCGCACACGGCATTTCTGCGCGCGGTCCTCGACGATGCGTTGAACCGGTTGCTCCTGCCTAGCCTCGAACGCGAAATTCGCCGCGAATTGACCGACGAAGCGGAAGCACACGCCGTGGCGGTGTTTGGCCGCAACTTGCGAAGCTTGCTCTTGCAGCCGCCGCTACGGGGCAAACGCGTGCTGGCCATCGATCCCGGGTTCCGCACGGGCTGCAAGATCGCGGCACTCGATGAATATGGCAACCTCCTGGAACATGGTGTCATTCATCCGCACATCCTACAAGGGCGAAAACCCAAGGATCGGCCGAAAGACTCGGCGGCACCCAGTGCCCAGCCCGTAACGGCGCCGTCATCTGAAACCAGTACATTGCCGGTGGACTCGGTGCCTGTTGCGGAAAGCCCCGCGGTCAACACCCAAGGCATGGCGGCGGCTTCACCAGAAGAGGCCATCCCCCAGACGATGCCGGGGGCGTCCAACACGAGCGAAAGTCCCCCAGCGCCGGAAACCAGTGTGCCGCCATCAGCGCCGGTAACGTCGGAGAGCCCGACGTCGGATGTTCCGCCGGCCGCGCCGCGCCAGCCGAAAACACGCCCGAGACGGCGCCGGCAGCAACGGCCGTTGAACAGACGCCCCAGGCTCCGCCGCCTCCGCCGGTCGACAAGGCGCGGAAGCCAAGGAACGGTTGTCCGAACTGGTGAATAAACACAAGTTAGAAGTCGTTGCCCTGGGAAATGGTACCGGTTGCCGTGAGACCGAGGAGTTGATCGCCGAGTTGATCGCCACAAGCCACCCGGACCTTGTTTACGTCGTGGTTAACGAGGCGGGGGCAAGCGTCTATTCCGTGAGCCCCGTGGGGCGTGAAGAATTCCCCGATTTCGACGCCACTCTGCGCGGCACCATATCCATTGGCCGGCGCTTGCAGGATCCCCTGAGCGAGCTGGTGAAGGTCGATCCGCAAAATATCGGCGTGGGACTTTATCAGCATGACATGGGCCGCAAGGAACTGAAAGAATCACTAGACGCCGTCGTGGAAAGCAGTGTCAACCAGGTGGGCGTCGATCTGAACACGGCCAGTGTGCCGCTCTTGCGTCATGTGTCCGGGCTAAATCAGCTGGTCGCCCGGGAACTGGTTGAATACCGCTTGAATCACGGGGCTTTCACGACCCGGGAATCCTTGTTGCAAGTCGCCGGCGTCGGCGCCGCGCGCTATGTGCAGGCGGCGGGTTTTTTGAAGATACACGGTGGCCCGAACCCTCTCGACCGCACCTGGATTCATCCCGAGAATTATCCACTCGCGACGCAAATCTTGTCGGACGTTGGCTACACGCCCAACGTGCTCGATGACAAGGGCGCCCACGAGGAATTTCAGGCGAAGCTGCAGGCGGTCAATCCAGCCGAATTCGCCAGCCGTCTTGGTATCGCGGCGGGCACGGTGGACGATATTTTGCACGCCCTGGCGCGGCCCGGCAGCGACCCACGTGAGGACCTGCCGCCGCCCATCTTCAAAAAAGGTATCCTGAAGCTGGAGGACCTGGAGCCCGGGATGGAGCTCAAGGGCACCGTTCTCAATGTCGTGGATTTCGGCGCCTTCGTGGATATCGGTCTTAAAGACAGCGGACTGGTACATATCAGCCAGATGGCCAACCGCTATATCAAGAGCCCGTATGACGTCGTGGCCGTGAGCGATGTGGTCAAAATCTGGGTCTTGACCGTGGACAAGGACCGCCACCGTGTGTCGCTGACGATGATTCAGCCGGGCACCGAGCGCAAGCTCATGGAAAAGGGGCAAGGGCAGCCGCCCAGGGAAGCTCGCCCGCCACGCGGCCGTCGCCCGCAAGGGCCGCCCGCACAAGGTCAGGGCGATGGCCAGCCTCGTGGAGAAGGCCAACAGCATCATGGATCCGGACGAGGGCAGGGTCAGCCCCAGCGGGGACGTGGCCCCGGCCGCCGCGGGCCCGGTGGTCCGCCCGTACAGGCACCGGGTGGTGGAGTGGTAGCCGAGCAGCCTGGCTCACCAGGCGGGGCGCCACGGCCGGGCTCTGAGGCGCCGCCTCACGCTGATACCGGTCGTGCGCAGGGCACGCCGCAGCAGCGCCAGGTGCCACCGCCGCCGCCGCCACGCAAGCCGCGCCGTGAGCCGCCGCGACCAAAACTATCGCAAGATGCGCTCGAGGGCAAGGTGCCGCTACGCACGTTCGGCGAATTGAGCGCGCTCTTTGCGGCCAAGAAGGAGCCAGACAAAAAAACACCGGCGGATGCTGTCCGGCCCGCGCCCACGGCCAATGGGGAAAAGCCGGCGCCCGTGGAGCAGAACGCTGCCCGGGAAGGCTCCACTACTCCGCCAGCCTGCGGAAGGCTCCGGCACATCGCCGACCTAAAAAATAACGGGAATTTCATCGATTCCGCACTGCCGTTGTCTTTCATACGTTGACAGCGCAAATAGGGATCACTACATTATCGCTTTCGCCTTGTGCACCCGATTTGGGAGATACGAAGTTGGCCGGTGACTCAACAGAACGCATCCGCATTCGCATGGAAGCCTTCGATCATGAGGTGCTCGATCGAACGGCCCACGAAATCGTGGACACCGCGCAGCGGACTGGCGCGTTGGTATTCGGTCCGATTCCCTTGCCGACCCGGATTGAGCGCTACACGGTGTTGCGGAGCCCGCACATCGACAGAAAATCACGGGAACAGTTTGAGATACGTACCCACAAACGGCTGGTGGATATTTTGCAACCGACCGGTAAAACGATCGAGGCCTTGAATAAGGGCTTGAGTCTTCCCCCGGGAGTGGACATCAAGATTCGAGTGCTCTCCGGCGGGGCCGGCTAAACATACAAGGCGAAACCCAGGTCCAGCGAAAGAAGTAGAGGCCTGGGTTTTGTTGTTTTCACGCCGAACTAGTAGCGGCAGGCAACAACGAAGGTCGCGAGGAGGTTTTCTTCGCGGCCGCGTTCTATTTTTGTCGGACATGGTGTTTGCAACAGGTGATATCGTGGCGATTTCCCAAGAAAAATCAAAAGTGCTGAACCTTGACGTGGTTAACGGGCAAGGCCAGACCGTCGGCTCGGTTCAGGTCGATCCCGCCGAATTCGGCGGCAAGATCAACAAGCAGCTTCTTCATGAAGTCGTTGTCATGTACCTGGCCAACCAGCGGGCCGGCACGCATTCCACGCTTCGTCGCGGCGAGGTTGCCGGCAGCACGAAAAAGCTATTTCGGCAAAAGGGAACCGGCAACGCACGCGTCGGCACCAAACGGACCAACAAGCGCCGTGGCGGCGGCACGGCCAAGGGCCCGAAGCCCCGCAGCTATGAATATCACCTTCCCAAAAAAGCAGTCCGCGCCGCCACCCGCATGGCCATCCTGAGCCGTTTGCAAGACCACGAAACGGTCATCCTTGAGGATTTGAAGTTTCCGGAAATAAAAACCAAACAGATGGTCGAACTGCTCGCCAATCTCAAGCTCGACCGGACCACCTGCCTGGTTGGTCTGGCGAAAGGGGAAGTGGACGAGAAAAAGACTATCTATATGTCGGCGCGAAACATTCGCGGCATCGAGGTCGCGCCCGCGGCTGCCTTTAACGCCTACGAGGTGTTGCGGCCGAAGAAGCTCATCCTTACCAAGGCGGCCCTGGAAGAATTGCGCCACGCGAAATAATATCGACCGCGACGCGCGGTGTAGTACCAAACGCGTCCGTTAAAACGAAATGGAAATGGTGCCATGACAACAGCTACTGAAAAAACAACGTTTGGGCCAAAGTTGGAGGCCCACCAGGTGATTCTCAGTCCGTTGGTGACCGAAAAGGGCACACACCAATCGACACACATTCACCACAATGCCTATTCCTTCCAGGTGAACCTGTGGGCCAATAAGACCCAGATCAAGGCTGCCGTGGAGGAGTTGTTCAACGTTCGGGTTGAAAAGGTGCGGACGCAGTTGCGGATGGGGAAGAAGCGTCGCTATCGGTTTCGTCAAGGCCGGTTGTCCAACTGGAAGAAGGCCATTGTCAAGCTTCATCCGGACGACAAGATCGAGTTCTTTTAACGGGTAAGACCAGGATTGCGTTATGGGTATTCGCTTCTACAAACCGACGACGCCGGGACGCCGTGGCGGTTCGGTTAGTGATTTTTCCGAAATCACCGACCGCAAGAAAAAGCCGGAAAAGTCGTTGCTCCGTCCTCTGAAGAAAACGGGCGGCCGCAACTTCCAGGGAGTGATCTGTACACGCTTTCGTGGCGGCGGCCACAAGCGGATGTACCGCATCATCGATTTCAAGCGAATCAAGGACAACATGTGGGCGACGGTCATTTCGATCGAGTATGACCCCAACCGCACCGCTCGTATTGCCCTGTTGCAGTACGAGGATGGCACGAAAACGTATATTCTTGCCCCCGAAGGTCTCAAGGCGGGGGAAAAGTTGATGAGCGGCGACGAAGCCGAGCCGCGTGTCGGCAACACCATGCCGCTGCGAAAAATTCCGTTGGGCATGAATATTCACAATCTGGAGCTGCAACCGGGCCACGGCGGCCAGGTTTGCCGTAGCGCGGGTACAAGTGCGACGCTGAGCGCTCGCGAAGGAAAATGGGCGCAGATTACCTTGCCTTCCGGCGAAGTTCGCCGCGTCAGCGCCGATTGCCGTGCCACGCTCGGTACGCTCGGCAACGCCGAGCACATGAACGTGAGCCTGGGCAAGGCCGGCCGCAAGCGTTGGAAGGGCCGCAAGCCGCACAACCGCGGCACCTCGATGAACCCTGTCAGCCATCCGATGGGCGGCGGCGAAGGACGCACCGCTGGCGGTCGCCATCCTTGTAGTCCGACGGGTGTTCTCGCCAAGGGAGGCAAGACCCGCAAGAAAAGGAAACCGTCGAATGCCTCCATCATTCGTCGACGTCGGCCCGGACCGCATTACGCGGAAAAATAACGTTGGGACTGCGTCCGGCTGCTGGTCGGTGGCACGCACTGTCCATATGATTTTAGGTTCCCAGAACGAGGGGTTTTATGAGTCGGTCGCTGAAAAAAGGTCCTTACGTCGATATGCGCTTGCTGACGAAGGTGGAAAAGCAGCAGCGCACCGGTAGCCGGGAGCCTCTCAAGACCTGGTCCCGTGATTGCACGGTGGTGCCGGACTTTATCGGCCATACCTTCATGATTCACAATGGCCGGCAATTTATGAAGCTGTTCGTGACCGAAGACATGATCGGCCATAAACTTGGAGAGTTTGCACCGACCCGAATGTTTCGCGGTCACAGCGGCGGCAAGGCGAAGTCAACACCGTCCCCTGGGTCGCCGAAATAGTGAAACCTGTAAGAAATCCTTCGGTGAAACTCGAAGGTTAAATCCCGGGGTGGAGCAGTGGTAGCTCGCCAGGCTCATAACCTGGAGGTCGCAGGTTCAAATCCTGCCCCCGGAACTCGACGGCAAGAGGCGCCGCGGCGCCTGGTTCGGTCAAGAATCGCGAAAGGTTTGTCATGGAATACAAGGCCATCCACAAGCATGCCGATATGTCGCCCCGCAAGATTCGTCCCTTCGCCTCCTTGATCCGTGGACGGGCCGCGGATGAGGCGCTGGAGCTGCTACGATTTTATCCCAACAAAAGCGCCCGTTTGCTGGAACAGGTACTTAAGAGTGCCCTGGGTAATGCGGAAGACCGAGGGGCTCGCGACGTTGACGACCTGGTCGTTACCGAATCGCGCGTGGATGGCGGCCCGATCATGAAACGTATCATGCCGCGGGCCCGTGGCACCGCCTATCCGATCAAACGTCGCTATGCCCATATCCATGTCACCGTGTCAGACATGGGCGAATAAAATCAACGTGGACGGCCTGTGGGCGGCCAGTCGATACACCGGATTAATTTCGTAAAAGCGAGTTGTTCATGGGACAAAAAGTGCAGCCCGTCGGTTTTCGGACCGGCATCATGGTTGATTGGCAAAGCCGCTGGTACGCCGGCAAGGCCGAATTTGCCGAGCTTCTCGTGGAAGATTTCAAGATACGCCAATTTATTCAGCAGAAGTATGGGCGCTCCGGAATCTCCAAGATTCGTATCGAGCGGACGCGTGAGAAAGTGGTTGTGTTCATACATTCCGCACGCGTTGGCATGATCATCGGTAAGAAGGGACAAGAGGTCGATAAGTTGACGAAGGAGCTAGAGGACCTGGCTCATCGGCACATTGAAATCAAGACGATGGAAGTGAACCGCCCGGAAGTCGATCCCCAGCTGGTGGCGGAGGACATTGCCGAGCAGTTGGAGAAACGCCAAAGTTTTCGGCGCACCATGAAGCGTTCGATGGATCAAACCATGGAGGGCGGGGCGCGGGGCGTGCGTGTGCAGTTGGCGGGCCGCCTCGGTGGCTCGGAAATGGCCCGAACCGAGAGCGCGATGCTGGGGAGCATTCCGCTGTCGACGTTACGCGCGAAAATCGAATATGGGTTTACCGAGGCCAAGACTGCTCAGGGGCACATTGGCATCAAGGTATGGATTAATAACGGAGATTATCTAGACTCCGAGGAGAACACCGATGCCCTTAATGCCCAAGCGAGTAAAGTACAGAAAAAGCCAGCGGGGAAAGGTAAAAGGTAACGCGACGCGCGGGAACACAGTCGCTTTCGGCGAATTTGGCCTGCAGTCGCTCGAGGGAGGCTGGCTGAGCGCCGAAGCCATCGAAGCCGGGCGCGTGACGGCTGCCCATTTTTCCCGTGGCGAGGGTCGGCTATATATTCGCGTTTTCCCGCACAAGTCAATCACGGCCATTCCCGCTGAAACCCGTATGGGTAAGGGCAAGGGGGAGCCGGAGTACTGGGCGGCAGTGATTAAGCCCGGCATGGTGCTTTTTGAATTGGCGGGCATTCCTGAAGCTGCTGCCCGCGATTGCCTGGCGCGCGTCGCTTACAAAATGCCTTTCCGGTGCCGGCTGGTGACACGCCGCCCGAACATTTAAGACGTTTCCATCCTCGCGGGGTTAGCACTACTTACCCGGCGGCCTGGAGGTTTAGGACTCATGAAAAGTTCCGAATATCGTGGCATGAATGATGAGCAGCTTGACCTGGCCCTTAAAGACCTGGTGAAAAATCTCTTTCACCTGCGCTTTCAGTCGGCCACGGACCGCCTGGAGACACCCAGCGAGCTGATCAAATCGAAAAAAGAAGTCGCACGCATCAAGACCATCATGCGGGAACGGCAACTCGGGGTTCGCGGTCAAAAAATGACCACCTCGGCGCCGACCGCGCAGGGAGTTTAAACGGATGGAAAGTGAACGTGGAAAGCGCCGGGTTGAGATCGGCGTTGTGACCAGCGACAAGATGGACAAAACGCGCCGGGTGGAAATCCCTCGGCTTGTGAAGCACCCCCGTTACGGGAAATACATTCGCCGCCGGACGATTTGCCACGTGCATGACGAGACCAACCAGTCGCGCACGGGTGATAAAGTCGAGATAATGGAAACGCGGCGCCTGTCCAAGACCAAGACGTGGCGACTGATCAAGATCGTCGCCAAGGCGCCCGAACAAGCCCCGCACGCGGCCCCCGCACAACAACCGGAAGCGTAATGCCCGCGCGGCTCGCGAGAACAGAATCGCGACCGGCCGCGTGAGAGAGGTCCAGCATACCGTTAGGAACCTACCATGATTCAGATGTATACGTATATGGACGTCGCGGACAACACCGGCGCCAAGGAATGCATGTGTATTAAAGTTCTCGGCGGCACCAGGCGGCGTTATGCCGGCCTGGGCGACGTGGTCATCGCCAGCGTGAAGAAAGCAATTCCAGGCGGCGACGTCAAGCCCGGCGAGGTGGTCAAGGGTGTGATCGTCCGGGTCAAAAAGCCGACACGGCGTGAAGACGGCAGCTATGTTCGCTTCGATAGCAACGCCATGGTCCTGCTCAACAAGGAAGATCTCGACCCGCGCGGCACGCGCATTTTCGGGGCCATGGCGCGCGAGTTGCGCGAGGCCGGCTTTATGAAAATCGTCAGTCTGGCCAACGAGGTGGTTTAAGTCATGAATATCAAAAAAGACGACATCGTGGAAGTAATAACCGGCGATGATGTCGGCACAGCGGCCGCCCGCGTCACGGGGCGAGTCCTGCGCATCATTCCCGAAAAAAATAAGGTCCTGGTGGAAGGAATCAACAAGGTCTACCGGCACATGAAGCCGAATCGCCGCAATGCCCAGGGCGGTCGACTTTCCAAAGAGATGCCGATAGCGATTTCCAATGTGCTGCTTTATTGCAACACCTGCCGCCACGGCGTGCGGGTTGGCCGGCGCTATACGCCGGACGGCGCAAGGAGCGTTTCTGCAAAAAATGCAGCAACAGCCTGGGGTATATGAGCAAGCCTCGGCCGAAATATGTTGAACATACCAAGTAAAAACCGGGGTGTCTCCGCGGTAATCGACCGCGAGATTGGCACGCGTCAGAGTCCCATAAAAAGTCGCCAGAGGTTGTCATGGCCAGGTTAGCAGATCGTTATCGAGATGAAATTGTGTCCAAGCTTGGCGAAAAGCTTGGGAGGAAGAACGTACTCAGCCTGCCGCGCCTCAAGAAGATTGTGGTGAACATGGGCGTGGGCAAAGCACTTCAAGACAAAAATCGCATGGAGCAATCCGCGGAGCAGTTGACCCAGATCGCGGGCCAGCGTCTCTCAGGTGACCAAGGCCAAGGTGGCCATCAGCGGCTTTCGCCTTCGCGAAGGTAACGAAGTGGGTTGCCGCGTGACGCTGCGCGGCCGGCGCATGTATGAGTTCCTGGATCGACTCATTAGCATCGCTCTGCCACGTATTCGCGATTTCCGCGGTGTGAATCCCAAGAGCTTTGATGGCCACGGCAACTATAGTTTGGGCCTTGCGGAGCAGCTGGTTTTTCCAGAAATCGATCCGGACAAGGCAACCTTCACGCAGGGCATGGATGTCACCTTCGTGACGAGCAACAGTACCGACGACGAATCGCGCGAATTGTTACGGCTCTTTGGCATGCCTTTCCGCGAGGCTTAATTGAGAGGCCCGTTCGCGGCGGGTGCTGATCATCGAGTTAAGGGGATTTGGGGAAACAACTATGTCCACAACGGCGAAGCGTGTTGAGTTCGCGCACGACCTGGCGCATTTGGAGGCTGACAAAAAAGGCACCTCCAAGACGAAACTTCGGCCGCGGGATCGAATCAAGATTCGCATGCGCTGTCGCCTATGCGGGCGGGCCAGGGCCGTTTATCGCAAGTTTGGCATTTGCCGCATTTGCTTCCGCGGCATGGCGAATAAGGGCCTCATTCCGGGTGTTCAAAAGGCAAGTTGGTAAAGAAACGTCACGCGCCGCGTGATGGAATTTCGAGGATACGCAGCCATGATGACCGATCCGATCGCCGATATGTTGACCCGTGTGCGGAATGCCAACCGCACCGAGGCGCCGGCCGTCGATATGCCCTCGACAAACATGAAGAGCCATATCGCCCAGGTGCTCAAGGATGAGGGTTTTATCCTCGATTATCAGATAGGAAAGATGGTGGTTGGCGAGGATGGCCGTGAGGCTTTCCAGGCACCGGCCGGGGATGAAGATCGCAAGAAGGTGCTCCGTGTCTTTTTGAAATATGGCCCGGAAGGCGAACGTGTGATTCGTCATGTGGAACGCCGCAGCAAACCGGGGTTGCGTCTTTACAAGAATCATAAGGGTTTGGCGCCGGTGCTCGACGGGCTGGGTATTTCCATCCTGAGCACGAGCAAGGGAATCATGAGCGACCGTCAGGCCCGTGCCCAGCGGCTGGGCGGTGAATTGCTTTGTATCGTTTGGTAGGCGCCTCCCGTTGCGTGTGACAGCGCTCCGCTCGCGCGGTACGCGGCCCACGATTGCTTTATAGGAGTACTGACATGTCGCGAATCGGGAAACAACCGGTCGCCGTTCCCGGAGGGGTCAAAATTCAGATAGCGGACGGTAGCGTTCGCGTCGAAGGACCCAAGGGCAAGCTGGAGTTTGTTCCCCATCCCAACATGAAGGTGGAGCACGACGACAAGGGCAAGATGGTCAAGGTTACGCGGCCCAACGACGAGCGCCTCAATCGCGCCCTGCACGGCCTGACGCGCTCGTTGATTTCGAATATGGTGGAAGGCGTCACCAAAGGCTACGAAAAGAAGCTCAAGATTGAGGGCATTGGCTATCAGGCCCGCATCGACAAAAAAGCGGTGGTCTTGACGGTGGGATATGCCAACGCCATTCGCATGGAGCCGCCCGCCGGCGTGACCGTGGAATTGACCGATCCGACAACGATCATCGTCAAAGGCGCGGACAAGCAAAAAGTAGGGCAGTTCGCCGCCGAGATTCGCGCCTTGCGCAAACCGGAACCTTATAAGGGTAAGGGCATTCGGTACGAAAACGAACAGGTGCGCCGCAAGGAAGGCAAGTCCTTCACCAGCGGCGGTTAATCAATCACCTTTCAGGATTTGGGAACCATGGACCAGCAAAAGACGAAACATCACCGCCAACTTCGCAGGCGCCACCACGTGCGTCGCAACATCCTGGGCAGCCCGGAACGGCCGCGCCTGACCGTGTTTCGTAGTTCGAAACACATTTATGCGCAGCTCATCGACGACCTGTCGGGAGTCACCCTGGCGGCCGCCAGCAGTCGCGCCAAGGGTGCGGCGCTGGGCTACGGCGGCAACATCAAGGCCGCCCAGACCGTGGGTAAAAGCCTGGCGGCGGCAGCAAAAGAAAAAGGCATTACCAAGGCAGCCTTTGATCGCGGACATTATCGTTACCACGGCCGCGTCAAGGCCCTGGCGGACGCTGCGCGTGAGGGCGGTTTGCAATTTTAGGAGTTTAGGGTTATGGCGAAAGATCGCGGACAAGATCGGCAAGACGGCCTGGAAGAACGCGTGGTAAAGATCCGCCGGTGCGCTGCCGTCGTCAAGGGCGGGCGGCGATTCAGCTTCAACGCGCTGGTGGTTGTCGGCGATCGGAACGGCCGCGTCGCCTGTGGCTATGGCAAGGCGAATGAAGTGC
This sequence comes from uncultured Planctomycetota bacterium, assembly GCA_963848825.1. Taxonomy (GTDB): domain Bacteria; phylum Planctomycetota; class Planctomycetia; order Gemmatales; family Gemmataceae; genus CAVVSQ01. The sequence goes on from CAWKFA010000015.1 coordinate 633,726, forward strand.
CGCCGGCCGTGGAAAAGGCGGCCAAGGACGCGCAAGAGACGCTCAAACGCCAAAAGAAAGTGCAACTTCGGCAAACGACCATTCCGCACCGTGTGATCGGTCGGTTTGGCGCCAGTAAAGTAATCATGGTTCCCGCCGGCCCGGGTACGGGCGTCAAAGCGGGCCCCGGCGTCCGTGACGTGCTCGAGTGTGCGGGCATTCACAATATCCTGACCAAGACGCATGGCAGCAATAACCCCTTGAACCTGGTCAAAGCAACCATCGCCGGCTTGCTCCTTCTCCGCACGCGGGAAGAAGTGGCGGCGCTGCGAGGAGTGACGCTCTAATGGACCTATCCACCGTACATGTCGGCGTCACGCGCCGCAAAGGCAAGAAACGCGTGGGCCGTGGTCCAGGCAGCGGCCATGGCAAAACAGCCTCGCGCGGCAGCAAGGGGCAATACGCGAGTGCCGGCGCCAAGATGCCGCACTGGACGTTTGAAGGCGGTCAGATGCCCCTGTTTCGCCGCATTCCCAAACGCGGCTTCAGTCACGCATCCTGGGCGAAAACCTATCACGTCGTGAATGTCGGCGAGTTGAATGGCTTCGAGGATGGCGCTACCGTCGACGCCGCGGCCCTCAAGGCCAAGGGGCTTGCCAATGGAGTTGCCGATGGCGTTCGCATCCTCGGCGAGGGCGAATTGACCAAAAAACTGGTGGTGAAGGCCCATCACTTCACCAAGTCGGCCCAGCAGAAAATTACCGACAAGGGTGGCACAACCGAGATTATTCCGCAGCCGAAAAAACCGGTGCGCAACAAGATGAAGCCCCGGAAAAGCGCCAAATAACATCGGCCGCGCTTGACGCCAGCGCGCCGCGGCGATGTTAACCAGTGCGACCAAGGGAAAAAGGCGAATCCTCCAAGGTTCTCTTGCCTTTTTCCCTTTTCCTTTTTAACTTGGCGTTATTCTTTCTTTTGGTGAGGGATACACCCATGGCCTCGGCCGCCACTTTCGTGAAGTCTGGCTTCAGTTCCTTCGGGCAAAGCCGCCTGGTGACGATCTTCCGGATCAAGGAACTCAGGCAAAAGATAATGATCACCATTCTCTTTTTGGCCATCTATCGCATCGGCTTTCACGTCCCGTTGCCCATCATCGACCAGAGTGCGATGGCCCGTTCCATGCGCGGCTCGGAGGACGGCCTGCTTGGCCTGATCTCCATGTTTTCCGGCGGCAGCCTCAGCCAGAGCACGATCTTCGGGTTGGGGATCATGCCGTACATCTCGGCCTCGATTATCTTCCAACTCCTTTCCAGTATTTATCCTCCCCTTGAAAAGCTTTCCAAGGAAGGAGAGGCAGGACGCAAGAAAATCAATGAGTACACGCGCTATGCAACCGTGGTGATATGTTTCGTGCAGGCCTGGTTCTGGGTGGCTTACATTTCCAAGGGCACCGAACGGGCGGGCCTGGGCCTGGCAATCGACTTACACGACCAGAGCGGGCGCTTCAACGACTGGTATTACGTCATGACCTCCATCGTCACAATGACCGTGGGGACGGTTTTTCTCATGTGGCTTGGCGAACAGATTGATGAATATGGCATCGGCAACGGCATCAGCCTCATTATCATGGCGGGCATTGTCTCGCGCATGCCCGATGCGGCGCAAAGCCTGCTTTTCGAGAAGGGCCATCTCCGTTCCTCCATCTTCACACTGGGCGGCAGCGGGACAGGCGGCGATGTTGGCCTCGAAAAGCTAGTGGTGCTCGCCGCATTATTTATCGGCGTCGTCGTGGCCGTGGTGGCCATCACCAAGGGCCAACGGCGTATCCCCACGCAATCGGCCAAGCATGTGCGGGGCCGGCGTGTCTACGGCGGCACCCGCCAATTCTTGCCGCTCCGCGTCAATCAGGCCGGCGTCATGCCCGTGATCTTCGCCAGTAGCCTCCTGCTCATTCCCGTGTTCGCCTTTAAGTGGATCGCGCAGACCTTTAGCTCGAACTGGGCCTCCAACATGTCCAGTTCCTTCGAGCGCCAGGGTTACCTCTACAACATCTGCTATATCCTTTTGATTTACTTCTTCTGTTACTTCTGGACGGCTATCACTTTTAACCCCAAGGACATGGCCAACAATCTCAAGGACTACGGTAGCTTCATCCCGGGCTACCGGCCCGGCAAACGTACCGCCGATTACCTGGAGAAGGTCATCATGCGGATCACCTACGTCGGGGCGGCGTTCTTGGCCGTGGTAGCCATCATCCCCAGCCTGATTTCGTCGGCCCTCGAAGTCAACTACACGGTGGCAAGCTTTTACGGTGGTACGGGCCTCCTCATCGTTATCAGCGTGGCCCTGGACCTGGTGCAAAAAATCAATAGCCACCTGGTAATGCGCAACTACCCCGGCCTCACCGAGGATTGAGTTCTCCCTTCCCGGGCGCACATCCTGGAGTCGCAACATGGCAGGCCCCAATTCCTTGACGCGTCGTCATCTGCTGGGCGGTTTGGCGGCCGCCGGTGTAGTGTCCGCGCTAGATCATGGGGCGGATGCTATCGGCCAGACGGCTGGGGTGCCGGCACCGCCGGCCGCGAACGGGCGCGTGCGCCAATCAATCGTTTTTTGGTGCTTCAATGTCGCCGGTGAGAACTGGTCCCTGGAACGGACGTGCCAGGTCGCCCGCGAGCTTGGCTGTCCGTCGGTCGAGATTGTGCCTCCCGAAGAGTGGGCCACCTTGCGTAAGCATGGGCTCACCTGTGCCATCGCGCCCAATGGGATGCCGGGAGCGCCGTTTATGCGCGGGTTCAACAACCCGAAGTTTCACGAAGAGGTCATCGACCGCACCAAAAAGACCATCGACGCCTGTGCCGAGGCCCGCGTGCCCAACGTCATTGCCTTCAGCGGCTTTAAATGGCGCAACCCGGATGATCCAACCAGCGGCGAGATTAGCCGGCAAGATGGGGCGGACAATTGCGTCAGGGGCCTGCGCGAGGTGGTTCGCCACGCGGAAAAGCGCGGCGTGACGATTTGTATGGAACACTTGAATACGCGCGATAGCTCGCATCCCATGAAGGGCCATCCGGGCTACCAGGGTGACGACCTGGATTGGATGGGCGCCATCATTCGCCGCGTCAATTCAGTGCGTATGAAGCTACTCTTTGATGTTTATCACGTGCAAATCATGCACGGCGATATCTTGCGGCGCATCGAGCAAAACCGCGACATCATCGGCCACGTACACACCGCGGGCAATCCTGGACGAGGCGAACTGGATGACCGCCAGGAGATCAATTATCCCGCCGTCATGCGCAAGCTGCTGGAAATCAACTACACGGGCTTCGTCGGCCAGGAGTTCATACCGACACGCAACCCGCTGGAAGGTTTGCGGCAAGCCGTGCGGCTTTGTAATGTATGATCGGTTTGGTCAATTGCCAATCCCGCGCACCTTGGCTTTGACATCGGACGGGACCTTTTCGAAGACCCAGCCAGGCGGCAGGCGGGGCTTCTCAAATTCAACCGGATTGATATTCACATCGGCACGTACCTGCGGAAAACGCCAGGTCACCTCGTTTTTGTTCGGCTGGAGAAACCATACCTGAGCGGGCATGAAATTGTCGCGCCGCAACACCAGCTGGGCCTTGGTGAAGTCAGCTTTGTCCTGAGGCAGCTTGGGAAGGATGAACAGGTAATGGTAGTACTGGTCCGATGGGGTCAATGTTAGCTGATACCGTTCTTTGGCGTCTTGTCCCTTCATGCCGAAAAGAAACGACAGGAAATTATCGTCGGAAACCTGCCCGCCCTTGGTCGGTGGCAAATCATGGCCCCGGATCTTTTTATCGCCCGGCGCGTATTCATAGAGGTACGTGCCGGTGCAGATATACTTTTCGAATATCGTCGGACTGGGACCCTGTGCTGTTTGTTTGAAGAGCTCGAGGCTGGCGCGGCTCCCCTGCCCAGGGCCGGGGGATTTCAAATATTTCGCGGTACCTTTAAAAACCTCGGTCGTATTGAAGGTTTTGTCCACCGTGGTGCGATTGCATTCGGCGTGCAGGCTTCGCAGGTTTGTAAACGTGCGTTCCCAACCTGCGAGCACGTCATCAAGCTGCGGAATGGCGGTCGGCGAGCCGGGTGGAGCTGGGGGCGGCGCTTTGTTGCCCAATTGCCAGGGAAGTTGCCACCAGGAGTACCGACGACAGATAAAGTGCGCGCATGGGATTTCTCCAACCGCTTATTTTCTTTTAATCGAACCTATCGCTTATAACAGGTTCTTTTTTTAGCGTGAAGTGCGGTCTGCGTGAAGTGAAGCTGGCCCGGCGCCGCTCGGATGGCGTGGTGGCCTGATTGGCAGCGTTGCCATGACCTCGCAAACCCCGTTCTTTAGCTGTCCTGCCATGCAAAATCGGCAGTCTCCCATTTTTCCATAAATTTTCCCCATTCTGACATCCGAAGAATGTAGGGGTGCGCTGACGGCTGGCCCCACGGGTCTATCCCATTACGGGACTACCCCATGACGAACAGCCGCCAGTGGGTGCGAGGGAGCTCCATGCAGCGGGCGGAACTTCTCTGGCGCAGTTCTTTTCTCCGACTGGGAGCGGGCCTCGTTTCTCTTTTGACTCTGCCGATTCTTGCCAGTGGTCAAAATGCCTTTCCCGTGCTCCCTTATTCGTCTTCCAAAGTTGAGCAGCCTATACCGCAAAGCCCTGCCAAGTTGCTACCCATCAGCCTGGACACGGTTCTGCGCCTGGCCCACGATCAAAACGGCCAAATGGCTGTCGCGCGCAACGTCTTCAGGAAGCCTTTGCTCAACAGGACGTTGCCGGTAAACAATGGTTGCCGGAGTTGAGTGTCGGCACGGCCTATTATCGCCACGAGGGTGGTATTCAGGATTTTAATGGCCAATTTCTTCATTCCAGTTATGGATCCTTGTTTGCCGGGCTCGAAATGCGCGGCAAACTCGACCTGCGGGAAGCGGCCTACAAACGTATTGATGCAGAGCGCAAGCTCTGGCAACAAAAGGGCGAAATGAGCAAGCTGGCGAGCGAGACCTTACTGGATGCCTCCGTCACCTACGTCGATCTCTTGACAGCACGTACCAGTGAGATGATTTCGCTGGAATGCGAGCAAAAGCTTAATGAGCTTTTCGAACTCGCGGAGACATTGGCCAAGATCGATCCCGGCTTGCGCGTGGAAGTAGTACGCATTCGCTCGGAGATCCAGGGCCAAAAACTCATTACCCGCAAGCTGCGCGAAGGGGCCGCCAGCGCCGCCGCCAAGCTGCGCTACCTCCTGGGGCTCGATCCAGCCGGGGAGTTGGTGCTTCTCGACCCGAAACTCGTGCCTTTTGAATTGGTCAATGTCAGCCTTGACCCGCAAATCTTCGTCACGCAAGCGCTCACCCGAGGGCCGGGCGTGCACGCGCTGGAAGGGCTGCTCAGCCTGATCGAGGGTGCTCGGGCCAAGCAAGCTGGCCCTGGCCGTTTTATTCCCATTCTGGAAGTCAACATGGTCGAAGGCGCCTTCGGTGCTGGCCCGGGTGCGTCATCGACCTGGGACAACCGCTGGGACCTTGGCGTCCACGTGAAATGGAACCTGACGGAGGCCTTGACCGCGCACGAGCGCCGCCGCCTGGCCGACGCCCAAACTCAACAGGCGCATCTGGGCTATCAGGATCTCCGCGCCAAGCTGACCTTCGGCGTCAACGAAGCACGTGAAGCATGTCTTAGCGGCCGGGATCAGATGAGTCTGGGTGAGCAACAGATCAAGGACTCCGAGGAGGCGTTTGGCCTGAGCAACTCTCGGTTCAAGGAAAATATCAAGGGCCGCTCTCCCAGCGAAGTCCTGATGGCAGTTCGCTCACTCGCCGGGGCGAGGCTCAACTATCTTCAGGCGGTGCGCGACTTCGATAAAGGTCAACTCCGACTGATGGTCCTGATCGGTGCCTCTTGCGATTGATGGCCCGTGCCAACCCTCAAGCGGGCCGATTCCGCTACAATACATTTTCATCTAATCATGACCCCTATTTCCGAGATCCGTATGCGCGTGTCCATTCGTATAGTCGCCGGCTCCCTGCGGGGCCGCAAAATCGTGTGTAACCATGATGCCAACTTGAGGCCTACTCCCCAGATGGTGCGTGAGGCGTTCTTCAGTATCCTCGGCAACGCCATTCCCGGCCGAATCTTCGTCGATATTTTCGCGGGAACAGCGGCCCTCGGCATCGAGGCGCTTAGCCGGGACGCCAAGCAAACATTGTTCGTCGAGCGCGATATTCAATTGGCGCAGGGGATCGAACGGCATCTCCGCGAGTTTGGTCTGGCGCGGCAAGCGAAGCTTTTTCGCACCGATGCCTACCGCTGGATGGCCGCCTGGCAGCCGCCGGCCGAGCCCCTGAACGTCTTCCTCAGCCCGCCTTTTTTGGACCTCAAGGAACGCGCTGACGAATTCGTCGGCGCCGTGGCCTCACTGCAGGCAAAGGTAGCCCCGGAATCGGTGATTGTTATTCAAGGGGAACGGGGATCACCCCTGGAAGGTAACCCGACTTTGGCGGACTGGGAAGAACGCAGCTATGGACGAAACTTGCTGTTGATTTGGCAGAAAGAGGAAGTGGGGGCAAAGAGTGAGGAGGCGGGGGTTGGGAGCTAAGACGCCGCGAGCCGGACGGTTCCGCGTCATCGTAATCACAACTCGCTCTTTTTATGACCGAACGCGAATTTGCTGTTGACGTGCTGCGCCGGCTTCAGGCTGCCGGCCACGAGGCGCTCTGGGCAGGCGGATGTGTTCGCGACGAACTCCTCGGTCTCATACCCCAAGACTATGACGTCGCCACCAGCGCCCGGCCCGAGGAAGTGCAGCGACTATTCCGTCGGACCGTTGCCGTCGGAGCCAGCTTCGGCGTCATCGAGGTACTCGGCCCGCGCGAAGGTGCAAATTATCTGGCTGTCGAGGTCGCCACCTTTCGAAGCGATGTTTCCTATTCCGACGGCCGCCATCCCGACGCCGTGGTATTTTCGTCCGCGCGGGAGGATGCCCTGCGCCGCGATTTTACCGTGAACGGCATGTTTTTCGACCCATTAAAAAATGAACTGATCGACTATGTCGGCGGCCAGGATGACCTGAGAGCAGGCACGCTCAGGGCAATTGGCAATCCTCGGGAAAGGTTCCAGGAAGACAAGTTACGCCTCCTACGGGCGGTACGTTTGGCGGCGCGGTTTAACCTGACCATCGAAGCCGCGACGGCGGCCGCAATTCGGGAGCTGGCGCCGGGACTGCCCGCGGTAAGTGCCGAGCGTATTGCCGACGAGCTGCGCAAGGTTTTGACAAACCCACGCCGCGTTCAAGGGTTGAACCTGTTATTCGACCTTGACCTGCTCGACCAGGTCCTTGCGGAGCTACGGCCCATGAAGGGCCTGCGCCAGGGGCCGCCGGCTGCGCCAACGGGCGATTTATGGGACCATGTGATGGCAGTCCTGGAATGGCTTGGCCCGGCGCCAACGTTCAGCCTGGCACTGGCCGCTCTGCTGCACGACATCGGCAAACCGCGCGTCGTGGGCCGTACGCCCGAGCGTTATACTTTCTATCATCACGAACATGTCGGCGCCCGTCTTGCCGACGAAATTTGCGCCCGGCTCAAGCTATCCAACGACGAACGCAAGCGCATCGTCTGGCTCGTTGAAAAACATCAATTCCTGTGCGATGTCCGGCAGATGCGCACGAGCAAGGTAAAGACCATGCTCAATCACGAGGGAATTCGCGAGCTGCTCGATCTGCACCGCGCCGACGCCCTGGCGAGCGGGCGCGACATTGATCATGTGGAATATTGTGAGTTCTTGTTAAAGGAGTGGGCACCGGAGGAGTTGAATCCGCCGCCATTGCTGACGGGACATGACTTGACGCGCCACGGTCTGGAGCCGGGCCCGCTCTTCAAGGAATTGCTTACGTTGGTCCGAGAAGGGCAACTCGACGGGATCATTAAAACAATGCCGCAGGCGCTCGCGCTGGTGGACAAGATCATTCTGGCCAAAAAAGACGTGGCGCCGGGCTGAGGACCGTCACTTGATTTCGCGAAAGCGATAGCCGATGCCGCGAACCGTCTCGATATACTCTTGCTCGTCACCGAGCTTGCGGCGTAGAGTCTTGATATGGACGTCGATGGTGCGTTCCAAAACAATGGCCCCTTCGCCGATGGCGACATCCATGAGCTGAGGGCGCGTAAAGGCACGGCCCGGCTGCCGGAGCATGCATTCGAGTAAGCGAAACTCCGTGGGTGTCAAATCGAGGTCATTGCCGTGCACGCTCGCCTGGTGGCGGACGCGATCGATGCGCACGTCGAGGTGCTCGACGATGTCACCCGCTTCGGTGGATTGTTCCAGGCGGCGCTGAAGGGCCTTGATGCGCTGGAGCAAAACTTTGACGCTGAAGGGCTTGGTGACGTAATCGTCCGCGCCCATGCTGAAGCCCACCACCTGGTCGGTTTCCTCGGCCTTGGCCGTCAGCATCAAGATTGGCACGTGGCGCGTACGTTCGCCCGCGCGCAGCTCCCGGCAAACTTCGAGGCCGTCCATTTTAGGCAGCATCAAATCAAGAAGCACCATGTCGGGCAATTGCATCTGGGCCTTGCGTAGGCCTTCCTGGCCGTCGTTCGCGAGGATGACCTCGTAGCCTTCGCGCACCAGGTTATAGCTCAAAACGTCCGCGAGGGCCCGTTCGTCTTCGATGATCAGGATGCGTGGGCGTGCCATGGCGGTATTTATCCCTGAATGCATAGGCAGTAGAGCGGTCACAAAGAGCCTCCCTGGTCCGGCGGCATTATTTCCACCGCGCTCGGACGATGACGGATGATCTCACCCTCCACCAGATACACGACGTCTTCCGCGATATTGGTCGCGTGATCGGCGATGCGCTCCAGGTGGCGGGTGGCGGAAAAAAACGATAGTCCTGGCTCGACCATTTCCGGCGATTGACGCATGGCCTGAATCAATTCGTCGATGATCGCGCTGTTGTAGCGATCCACTTCATCGTCCAGCCGGCAGACAATGCGCGCGAGTCGAGCATCCAGGTTTACGAAGGCATCAAGGCTCTGGCGAACCATGGACGTGGTCAGGTCGGTCATGCGCTGCAGCTTGGCCGGCATGGGGATGGCGGGCAGTTTGGATAAATGCAGGGCACGCTCGGCGATGTCCTCGGCCAGGTCCGCCATGCGCTCCAGTTCGGTGTTGATTTTCAGACAGGAAGCGATGCGCCGCAGGTCAATGGCCACAGGTTGGTGCAGGGCGAGCAGCTTGAGACATTCTTCCTCGATGTGGTTTTCTTCGGCGTCGATGATGCTATCGCCGTCAATGACCTGAAGGGCCATGGTGCTCTCACGTTCCGCGAGCGAACGAATGGCCTTATCGATGGCTTCCTCCACGAAGGCCGCCAATGACAAGAGGTCGCGCTGCAGGTTATCCAGGTCGCGTTGCAGATGCTTAGACATTCACATCCTCAAAGTGGCACACTACTCCACTTACCATCCCCAAGTCCTGCCCATTCTCACCCAAACCGGCCGGTGATATAGTCCTCGGTTTGTTTGATGCCGGGGCGCGTAAACATCTGGTCGGTCGAGCCGATTTCAATCATTCGGCCCTGAAAGAAAAAGGCCGTCCGATCGGATACCCGCGCGGCCTGCTGCATGTTGTGCGTCACGATCACAATCGTGTAGTTGTGTTTAAGCTCGAAAATCAAATCCTCGATGTGCGCTGTCGATGCCGGGTCAAGTGCCGACGCCGGCTCATCCATGAGCAAAACCTCCGGATCGGTCGCCAGGGCGCGTGCGATGCACAGCCGTTGCTGTTGTCCGCCGGAAAGATCGAGCGCCGACTGGTGCAAGCGGTCCTTCACCTCATCCCATAGCGCTGCTTGACGCAGACACCGCTCCACCGTGTCGGCCAAAAACGCCTTGTCCCGAATGCCGGCCACGCGTGGACCAAAGACCACGTTTTCATAAATGGACTTGGGAAATGGGTTCGACTTTTGAAACACCATGCCCACGCGCCGCCGTAAGTCCACCAGATCGATGCTCCGCCGGTAAATATCCTGGCCATCCAGCAAGATGTCGCCTTCGTGGCGAGTATTGTCGATCAAATCGTTCATGCGGTTGAGCAAGCGCAGGAAGGTGGACTTGCCGCAACCGGACGGACCAATCAAGGCGAGTACCGAGCGATCGGGAATGATGGCTTCAACGTTAAATAAGGCCTGATTGGGGCCATACCAAAAGCTCACATTGTGGACCGCGAACTTCGGCTTGATGCCGTTGTTGATTAATTCCCGGCCGTTTTGCGTCCTTTCGGAGAAAATGGCCTGATAGGCGAGGGTGGACACAAGAGCACCTCAGGAGGTAATCACCGGCGTCACTGTGACGGTATGTTATAAATCGCGTGTGTGGATTTAGTGAAGAACGCGGGAAAAATTGGGGCTCCGTAAATGGGTTTAATGTTCCTCTTGCTGAATTGCCAAGGTGCTCCACCGGATGGATTCTTTCGCGTAAGCGTTTCAGAAGGCCTGCCACGGTCCACCTACATCAGGCGACGGTCTTGGGCCCGCCGGTGCCATGTGCTTTCATCGCTGCGGCTGCTCGTTTGCCCATTTCTTCTGGTGATAAATCTTCTTTGTGCGTGGCAATCGTCCAGACATGGCCAAAAGGATCGGTGAGCGTGCCGGAACGATCGCCGTAGAATTGGTCCTGAAGCGGGCGCATTATTTTGCCGCCAGCAGCGATGGCCCTGGGGAAACTGGCATCCACATCCGGGACATAAAGTAGGATGCTCACGCTGGTGCCGCCCAGCGATTGTGGGCCCTTGTGCCCCATGTCGGGATGCTCATCAGCCATCATGATGATGGAATCGCCGATCTTGATCTCGGCATGGCCGATCTTACCATCGGGGCCAGCCATACGGAACATCTCCGTCGCGCCGAAAGCCTTTTGGTAAAACTCGAGTGCGGCCGCTGCACCCTTGATGATGAGATAAGGCGTGACGGTATGATAGCCGGCAGGAATAGGTTGGACGGGCATGGCTGGTCTCCTGATGAGAGGTTTGAGGGAATTACGCAGAGATTATAGTTAGCAGGAAGGTTGACGGACTTTATTACTTTACGGTCGCAATCTTCCTGGTCAGTTTTGCTGGAGCACCCGCCGCCTGGTAGATCGCCGCGGTGCGGTCGAAGACCGGATCATCCCCAAGGATGGTTAGCGGTAGCGGAGCCAGCAGGCCCAATGCTTCGGGAATGTCGAGAATACGCAGCACATTCGGGAAATACGGCCCTTGCTTGTGCGACCTGGGCGGATCGATGACGACGACTTCCTTGACGTTCGGGTCGAACAATGCCGCGTAGGCGGCGAGAATGCCGGCCTCGCCATGGCCGATAAGCTTCACCGGAACCTTCTGTTTAGAAGGAATCTGGAGTTCGGCACAGATGTCACAAACACGGCCCTCGTCCACCGTGCGGCCCAGCAAGGCATGGGACCTCTCGACATAATTCGGCGGCGACTTCTTATTCCATTGGTTACTGAGCCATGCGGCCTGAACCGTGCCGCGAACATAGGTCAAGAAATAACTATCGTTACCCAGAAACGGCAGGACTTTGTCCAAGCCGGCGTCATTTTCGACTTCGCCGTTCATGACAACCAGAGGGAAGGTTTTCGGCTCCTGCCCATGTGGATTGAACACAACGCCAATCCGTATGCCGGGTTCCGTTTCCAGCTCGAACACCTCGCTCTGGCCCGATATCCCTGGCCGCTGGAATTTGTGCCGGGAAATAGCTAAAAGACTGTTTTCGAAGCTGCTCGATCATTCCCTGCTTCCACTCCTTGAATTGCCCTTTTTCTGGCAACTTCACTTTCGCCTGAGGAATGAAGAACTCATCGATGCGCTCGTTGATGGCGTCCTTCGGTAAGTCGCTATCGTTTGGAAAAACGCGGAGCTTTCGTCCTTCGAGCGGAGTGTAGCGGGCGCAATCTTCGATCGGGGAGGTGGTGTCTCCCTTCAAGTGTTGATTCATGAAACGAAAGACCGCGACGCGCAGGTCGGGGCGATAAGCATGACCGCCCGCACTGATATATTCATCCACCAGGTTCGGTTGGCCGTACATCGTATAAATGGTCTTCAGTTTCGCGAACACGCGGCGATTGCCGTCCATCGGAAAAATCGGATCATGATCCGAGTTTACGAACAAAAGCGGGCGCGGCGCCAACAGCGCGGCGATGGTGGTCCAGTCCCACTGATAGGTGTTGCCAAGGAACATGCAATCGCAGTGGCCGTTGATGACTTTGTCCTGCACATAGCTTTGCAAGTCGCTCATGCCGGAAACGGGAATGGCGACTTTGACGCGCTCATCGGCGGCGGCGATCCAGAAAGTCGCCGCGCCACCACCCGAGATGCCGGTGACGCCGATTTTGTCGGCATCGACATCCGGGCGCGTGCATAAATAATCGATCGTGCGCATGCCATTCCAACACTCGACGGCTGCTGGACTATAGCCCAGCGCGTGCCACCAGAAGCGGGCCTCGGGCCTGTCCTTTTCCTTGAGTCCATAGCTGGCGGCATGTCGCCAGGGCTGCCCATACGTGCCATGGTGTACGCCAGGAATTTCGCCGAGCTGCAAGCTGTCGAGAATAATGCATATGTAGCCATTGTTGGCGTACCAGAAGCCATGGTCCTGATGAGCGCTCTTGTTGCCGTCGCGGCCTTTGAAGGAATGGCCACAAACGTACACAATCGCGGGATACTTCGAGCTTTCTTGGCGCGGTCGATACAGATTCGCGGTCACATAGAGCCCGGGCTTCGATTGGAAATGAATTTTCTCGACGATCACGCCATGCGCCTCGACCGTTCCGGTAATCGCGGCGTGAAGCGGAGTCCTTTCCGGCAGCGGCCAAAGGCCGAGCATGTCCAGGTATTCCCGGTAAAGGCGCGGGCGTTTCAGCTTCCATTCGTCGAGGTCCCGGGCGCCATCGAGATAGTTGCGTGCCAGTTTAGCGGCCTCGGCGGCAAGGTATTTGTCGATCATCGCCTCGCCGGTGCGCGACCTCCTTTTTTTCTTGCGCGGACTGGCAAGGGCGACAGGCAAACGACCATGAAAAGAATGACGTGGCGCACGGGAGGCTCCTTGAAGAAGTGCCCGAATTATACATTTCGAGCGTGCGGAACCATAAACAAATATAATCCCGTTGACGCCGTCAACTCGGGAAATATCGTTTCTTGAGGGCAGTGCGAGACGGTGACCGGGCTTTACCATTTAAAGGCCCTGTCCCTTTCGCGGGGCTGCTGTTTACCGCTACCGTCCAGGAGTATTTGTCATCATGGCCGAGACCTTGCAATTCAAAACCGAACTGAAACAGCTCTTGCACCTGATTATTCACTCGCTGTATTCGCACAAGGATATCTTCCTACGCGAGTTGATCAGCAACGCCAGCGACGCCATCGACACGGCACGTTTTCAGTCGCTCACCAACCTCGACCTCGTGGAAGGGGACGCCGACTGGAAGATCAAGCTCATCCCCGACGAGGCGGCGGGTACGCTGACGATTGCCGACAATGGCATCGGCATGTCGCGGGCCACGATCGTGGAAAACCTGGGGACGATTGCCAAGTCGGGCACGCGCGCATTCCTGGAAAGTCTCAAGGAAGCTCAAGTGCAGAACCGGCCGGAGCTCATCGGGCAGTTCGGCGTTGGTTTTTACGCATCTTTCATGGTGGCGGAGAAGGTGACGGTAATTTCGCGCATGGCCGGCAAGCCGGAAGACGGCGTCAAGTGGGAATCGGATGGCCAGGGCGAGTTCTCGATCGAGGAGGTTGTCAAGGCCAGGCGCGGCACGGATGTGGTGCTCCACCTGTCGCCGAGGAAAAGGAATATCTCAAACCGTGGCGGCTGCGGCAGCTCGTCAAGAAATATTCCGATTTCGTCGAGCACCCCATCGTCATGGACACGGAAAAGGAAGAGGAGACCGCCCCAGAATCAGGCGAGCCGGCCAAAAAGACGATTGTCGAAGAAACGCTCAATGTGCGCAAGGCAATCTGGTTGCGGCCGCGCTCGGAGGTGACGCAGGAGGAATACGACGAGTTCTACAAGCACCTCTCGCACGACATGGACAAGCCGATGAAGACCATTCATTATGCGGCCGAGGGGGCCATCGAATTCAAAGCCTTGCTCTATCTTCCAGCTCATAAGCCCTTTGACATGAACTGGGGCGACAAGGCCAAGGGCCTGCATCTGTATATCCAGCGTGTTTTTATCATGGACGACAACGAGGTCTTGTTGCCGCGCTGACCTGCGCTTTGTTCGAGGCGTGGTCGATTCCCCCGATTTGCCGCTCAACGTGTCGCGCGAGCTCTTGCAACAAAGCGCGCCGCTCGAAAAGATAAAGTCCAACCTGGTCAGCAAGATTTTGAACACGCTCGAGGAGATGAAAACCCGCGACTACGACAATTATGTCAAGTTTTATGAGGAACTACGTGTCTTCATCAAGGAAGGCGTTGCCCAGGATTGGCCCAACCGGGAAAAATTGGCGGATTTGCTCCTTTTTGAATCGACGAAGACGGAAAAGGGCAAATTCACCACGCTCAAACAATATCTAGAAGGCATGCCGACCGAGCAAACCGACATCTTTTACCTCACGGGCGAAGGCCGTGAATTGATGGAGCAATCGCCGCACCTGGAAGCTTTCTGCGCCAAGGGCTGGGACGTGTTGCTCCTCTCCGACCCGGTCGATGAGTTCGTCGTGGAAACCTTCCATGAATATAAGGGCAAGAAGCTAAAGGCCGTGGACAAAGGGGGCCTGGACGCCGCCGGACTGGGTGACGACAAGAAAAAGCAATTTCAGCCGCTTCTCGATTTACTGAAGGAGAAGATTCCGGACATCAAGGAGGCGCGGCTGACCGTACGCCTCAAAGAGAGCGCCGTTTGCCTGGTGGCCGAGGAGGGGGACATGAGCGCCCACATGGAACGCCTGATGCAGCGGATGGCGCCGGACCGGGAACGCTCCGCGGGTGGCCCCAAGCGTATTCTGGAGGTCAATCCGGACCATCCCCTTATCCAGGGCCTGGAGAAGATGCGCTCGGAAAACGCCACCGACCCGCGTCTGGATCGAACCTGCCGCCTGCTCTATGATCAGGCCGTCATTACCGAAGGGTCCAAAGTGAAGGACCCGCTGGCGTTCGCCCAGCGGCTTAACGAACTCATCCTGCGCGAGTTGGGATGAGACGCGTTCCATGTTTTTTCAAGGCGCCTGCGCGGATGTTTTGTAGAATTGATTGAGAGATGAAGCAAACCGAGCTCGACCACCCCGACCCGGACGATATGTTCGCCGACACGCGCATGTCGTTCGGCGAACACATCGAAGACCTGCGCACCCATCTCTTACGGGCGATTTACGGCTTCATCATCGGTTTCGTGATTGCCGTGCCCCTGGGTGCGCCGGTGCTCCGGTTTATCTCGGCGCCTGTTGAACAGCAGCTACAGGACTTCAACAGACGCTACAACGACACCCGTATTACGGAAGTACGGCGACGAAGTCCTCAAGGGGACCACGGCTGCCCCGCCTCCGATTCAGGCCACCGTGGCCATAAGGATCGACATCTTGGCGGAAAAGCTTGGCCTGCCGCCACGCGCCGGTCCGCCGGCGGGGTCCTCAACCATCTATTGCCAGCCAGCAAATCGGTACTCTCGTCGCTAAAAGTTCACCGGCTCGTGGACTGGCAGAAAATGGAAGAAGGGGAATACGTCGAGTTCCCCGCGATGATCAGTAATCCCCTCGACGTGATGTCGGAAATGCTCAAGTACAACAGTGTACTGATGCCGAAGCATCTGAAGACGCTGAGCTTGCAAGAACCGATCATGGTGCTCTTCAAGGTGATCATCATGCTGGGCCTGATCATAGCCAGTCCCTGGGTTTTTTATCAGCTTTGGTCCTTTGTCGCGGCCGGCCTTTATCCCAGCGAGAAGAGGCTGGTCAACGTTTACTTGCCCTTCAGCGTGGCCCTGTTCCTGATCGGCATTCTTATTTGTCAGTTTTTCGTACTGCCGAAGGCGATCGAGGCCATGCTGTGGTTCAATGAATACCTTGGCTTCGAGCCCGACCTGCGCCTGAGCGAATGGCTCGGTTTCGCGATTTTCATGCCGGCGGTTTTCGGAGTTTCTTTTCAAACGCCGCTCGCCATGTACTTTTTGGAAATGATCGGCATCTTTACCGTTGATGGCTACCGGAGCATGCGCCGGATTGCCTGGTTTGTGTTGGCGATATTCGCGGCAGTGATCACGCCAACGGTCGATGCCTTGAGCATGATGTTTCTATGGGTTCCCATGTGCATTCTGTACGAACTGGGCATCTGGATGTGCCAGTTTTCCGGACGTTCGCGAAAGCCGGAATGGGATACCTCCCCTGACGACGACAACGTTGAGGTTTGACCGAGCGCCACTTCCGCGAAGTCCTGCGAAAACAAGTTTCGACCGCCCCAAGAGTAAAAGCAAGCAAAGCCCTACAATAAACGCATGAAACCTGCTCTCGTGTCACTGGTGGGCGCCGGGCCCGGGCATCCTGGGCTCTTGACGGTCCGCGCCGTCGAATGTTTGCGCGAGGCCGATTTGGTGCTTTATGACAAACTGGTTCCGGCAGCGATGCTGGAATATGCCTCCCCTCACGCCGAGAAGCAATGCGTCGTGGAGCTGGCACCTCGCCACGTCGAACGCTACTTGCCCGTACGCGAGACGATGATCGAGGCTGCCCGCCAGGGAAAACGCGTGGTACGGCTCAAGGGGGGCGACCCCTGCATGTTCGGTGCGCGGCGAGGAAGGCCAGGCTTTGCACAAGGCCGGTATTCCTTTTGAGATTGTCCCCGGCGTCACCGCCGCGCTCGGCGCCGCCTCCTTTGCTGGCATTCCCGTCACCCATCGGCAACATGCCAGCGCGGTCGCCTTTTTTACCGGGCATGAGAATCCCGACAAGCCGGAGAGTGCTCTCGATATGGGCGCCCTGGCCAAGTTCCCGGGCACATTGATCGTTTACATGGGCATGTCGCGCCTGGACAAAATCGTCGAGGCGCTCATCCAGCATGGCAAGGACCCCTTGACACCGGCTGCCGCGGTCCAGCACGCCACTTCCGGCGAGCAGCACACGATCGAGGCTAAGCTCGTCGATTTGCCCCGTTCCGTGCGAGCCGCCGGCATGACGGCCCCCGCCGTGATCTTTATCGGCTCGGTGGTGTCGCTCCGTCCTGAATTGTCCTGGTTCGAGAAGCTGCCTTTGTTTGGCGCCCGCGTGCTCGTGACACGGCCTCGTCAACAAGCTTGCGATCTGGCCCAGCGTTTGGTTCGGCTCGGCGCCGTGCCTTATATTCTGCCCGCCGTCGAAATTGGGCCGCCCAGCGACTGGGCACCGGTGGATCACGCCATTGAGAATTTGGCCAGCTATGAGTGGCTTGTCTTCACCAGCGCCAACGGCGTGCAAGTGTTTCTGCAGCGGCTTTTCGCGGTCGGCCGGGATATGTGCGCGCTGGGGGGCGTCAAGCTGGCAGCCATCGGACCGAAAACAGCCGAGGCTCTGGCACAATACCACCTGAAGGCAGACCTGGTGCCGGCCAAGTACCAGTCCGAGGACCTGGCTTGCGCGCTGCGAGAAAAAGTCGAACCCTCCACACGGGTACTACTGGCACGTGCCGATCGCGGGCGCGATCTGCTGCGCAAAGAGCTATCCCGCTGCTGCCACGTCGAGCAGATCGTGGTTTATTCACAAGTGGACGTTATCGCGGCGGATGACCCCGTTCTCGATCACCTGCGCCGCGGCGAGATCGACTATATCACGCTTACGAGTACGAATATCGCCAGGGCTCTCTTGCGTAATCTCGATGCTCCCACGCTGGCACGCCTGCAGAGCGGGGAGATTCGCCTTGTAACGATCAGCCCGGTAACCAGCGGCGACGTCCATGCCCTCGGCTTGCCCGTCGCCGCCGAAGCCGCCAGCGCCACGGCCGACGGAGTCCTGGCAGCCATCGTCAAGCTCCATGGGGAAAGGGAAACTACATCAGCTGACCCGGCGGTGCTTGAGGTGTAGAATGAAAAAGCGTAATGCCCGGTCGGGATTTAGAGAGTCAATCGTGTTTTGACGGGGGACGCTTATGACCTTGCCAGAGACGAGTAATACACGGGATGGAAATCGCGGAACTTCCGCCGGTGCCTGTTTGCCGAGGGTCCTCATTGTCGATGATTCCGTTGATTCGGCGAACAGCTTGAAAATTCTATTTAGTTTGAACGGTTATGAAGCTCGCGTGGCCTACGACTGGGCCACCGCGCTCGACACGGCCAAAGCCCACCTCCCCGACATCATTTTGCTGGACCTGGCGATGCCGGAAATGGACGGCGTTCACCTCGCACGCTTTTTTCGTGAAGACGAGCAACTCAAGGAAAAAGTGTTGATTGCCGTGACCGGTTATTCCGATGACCGGCACCGCCAGGAATGCGACGCCGTCGGTATCGACTTCATCCTGCCGAAACCCGTCACCTGGAAAGAGCTCAAATCGACAATAGATCGCCTCTGGCCAAAGCGGTAAGCGGCGGGATCGAGTTGTGCGGCCAGACGTACGTTTGGTGGGTGCCGCTTCAGGAATTCCTACTCAGTTCACCGTTTAAAAACTTTCGCCGCCTCGACTTCCCTGGTATAGGAGATGCACCCCTTACGGTGGCATGGGCGAGGCGATGAAGCCGTTTGGCCTTGCACGGAAAAAGATGGTAGGCTGCGCTTCAAGCGGATAGGCAGCACCGTTGATATCCAGATCGGCACAAGGAGAAGAAAATGGCAAGCCTTCACGGCAATCCATTACGCGTTAACTCTAGTTTACCCATCGAACCCCTCAGGCGTTCTTCTCCGCCGGTAGTTGGGTTCGGCCTGGTCCTATGCCTGGCACTATTGAACGCAGAATGCCGGCCCGCAGCAGCTCAGGGCAAGTCTGAGCCGCCACCCGAACGTGACTATCCTCAAAAGTATTACCATTCGTTCAAGGGGGGCGTCGCCAGGCCGCCAGCTTTGCGGTTTTCGGGGCAGGGGGCGGCAGACTACGTCAAGTTTGAGCCTGAGGGATTGCGGATTACCTTGCCGGCCGGTGCCTCACCCGCACAAAACCGGAGCCTGGGACTTGTTGCCGGATTCATGGTGCATGGGGATTGCGAGATTACCACATCGTTTGAGCTTCTCGTGGAACCGACTCCGGACGAAGCCGGGTCGCAAACGCGTTTCACCTTGCGGGCCGCGCTGTCTGGTCCAACACCAAACTTGGTAACTCTGTCGCGCAGGGTGGCCAAGGACGGAGCTACCTTTTTCCTGTGGTCTTCCCTGGTGGATAAAGCCACCGGCGTGGAGGAAAAAAAGAACTTCGCGCTGCGTACCGCGGCCAAAACCGGGCGACTTCGTTTGGTCCGCACCGGACCAAATATCGCGAGCTATGTCGCGGAGGGGGGCGAGGGAGAAGCTTTTCGGCTCGTCAAACAGCTGCCGTTTGGCGTGGACGATCTCAAGGAGATTGGCATCGTGGGAGCAACGGGTAGCCCCCAGGCCACGCTCGATGTTCGTGTTTTCGATTTTCTCGTCCGCGCTGAGGCGTTGCCAGGACTGGATGGTGCCATCGCGGTTGCGGACAGTTCGGTCCCAGCCCCGGCACCCACCATGAAGGGATGGGGCGGCGTTCTGCTCATTGGCCTGGTGGTCACTTTATCTCTGGCCCTGGGCCTGTGGTTGCTTGTACGTGGGCGCCTACCCAAGAAGGTGGAGGATGCGTAAACGAACTTTCGCGGCGTAATCTGGTTCATCACCCTTCGTAATCCTTCACCGGCCCGCTGAATGCTTCCTCATTGGTTTCTCGACTTGCAAGAAAACTGGAGTCAAGTTCTTGCCCCAAACATTAGAGGGTAGCCTCGATGCGGCTCGGAAAGTTTGTCCCGCCGGTGTGGCTCGTTTTGGGCTTTGTCCTGTTGGCGACCTTTCTGCTCAAACTCCGCAATCTCGAGCACACTTCACTGACGCGCTGGGATGAAGCCTTTCACGCGGTGGTTGCTCAAAATGTTCTCAAACATCCCTTGAAGCCGACGCTCGTTGACGTTCCCTACCTTGCTTATGACTACACGAACTGGCGTGAAAACCACATTTGGCTGCACAAGCCCATCCTCCCCTTTTGGCAAATTGCACTTTCTTTCGCGCTCCTGGGCGTCAATACCCTGGCGCTACGTTTGCCTGCAGCCATCCTCAGCACCGGAGCGGCCTGGCTCACCTATTTAATCGGCAAACAGCTTTTCGGTCGCGGCGTGGGCCTGGTCGCGGCCTTTCTCCAGGCTATCAACCCGTTTCTCCTGACGGTTGTCCATGGCTATCAGTTCGCCGACAACGTCGACGTGGCCCTGCTTTTTTGGGTCGAGGCTGGCATGTACTTTCTCGTACGCGCCGTGCCAAGCGGAGACTGGCGTTACGTGGTGTTGGCGGGAGTGGCCCAGGGCCTTGCCTTTTTGTGTAAGAGTTATCTGGCGGGCATCATTCTTGGCGTGGCGCTGACCGCTTGTCTCCTGCCCGTCTGCCGACTGGGCCGGCGCCGACTGCCGCCTCAGCCTACTTCATGTTTTTTTGCTCGCCTATACGACGTTGCTGACGGTTACGCCCTGGCTCGTTTATTGCCTCGTCAACTTTCCCCAGGAGTTTTGGCAGGAGGAATTCCACACCTGGGAACACTTGAATACCAGTGTCGGGCCCTGGGGCGCGCCCTGGACGAAGGTCGTCTACGATTATTTGATTGCCATTTATGGCGTTTTTTATGCGCCCGCTCTGGTCGCGACGATCATCTTCGTCGGTCGGGCCGTGGTCCGACGCCAGGCAGGTTTATGGCTGGTGTTGGCCTGGGGACTGGGTGTGCTGGTGCCACACCTCGTCGCGGTGACCAAGACACCGTCCGCGACACTGCTCGCGTTGCCGGCCTTTTTGTTGCTTGTTGGTTATCTCGTCGTGGAGGCCTGCCGCGGTGACCGCTTGCCACTGGCCGCGTTAACAGGCCTCATGGCCATGAGTGTTATCGCTCCAGCCGTCGTCAAAACTCCAGCCGGCGACAATCCGGTTCTGAACGGCAACATGGAAGAGTCCGGCTGGCTTTTTATCCAGGTTGCGGGGGCCCTTGAGATTGCCGCCATCGGGGCCATTGTCGGCATGATTGCTCAATATCGGTCGGCCGGGGCCGCTGGCATTTTGGCCCGGTATGCGCGCATGATCGCTATTTCATTATGCGTGGTCGTATTGGCGTGGCTGGGGTTTCGAACGGGGCAAACCGCCTGGCAGGTCACGGATTGTAACTTGCGTGATCCAGTCAGCCTGGAGGTCGGCCGCTTTGCCCGCTCCATCCTGCCCGAGAACGCCGTGTTGATATGTGAGGAGCATAAAAACTACGAGCATCTGACGACAATGTTCTATGCGGACCGCACTTGCTATGCACTCTCGCGAGCAGGGCCGGACGAAATGGCCCGCCAACTTGAAAAGGCCGGGGCCCTACCTTACGTCGTCGCCTATCGCCCGTTACCGCTCGTTGCCGTTTACCGGTGCGCCAACAACGGCCCGACCGTTTACATGTGGCGGAAGAACTGATTGTTTTCTGCTGGACTCGGTGGGTATGCGAGCTTATGACAAGCCCAGGTTTTTGAGCTAGCGCTCAACCGGTTCCACCGTAAGTATTTTCGCTTTCGGATGAGCCAAATCGACTTTGATAAGGGAATCGGTGACGGCCTCGCCAATATTCTTGGCCATGTCGATGGCTTCGACTTTGAGATGGAATTGATAGGGCACTTCGTTGGGCATGGTCCAGATGAAGCGGCCGTTGTTGGGAAGCCTGGTCGCGATCGTTCGCCAGTCGCCGCCGAGTTGCTCGGCGTACTTCAAGGAGATGGGATCGCGCTCGAGGTTCTTGTCGCGGGCTGACCAGGTGATGTTGAGCTTACCTTTATCTGGGCCCGTGCCGACCAGGACGTTATGGAGCTGCACGAGCGGCTTGGTCGTATCGACCTCAAACCACATGTGCGGGCGATCGCCGACTTGCGGAGGCCTGTCACCCATGCCGACGCCGCTCTTGGCTACCAGGCTTACGCCGTAGACACCTTCCCCCGCCACGTCCCAGACGATGCTTTTGCGGTTGGGGTCCTCGCCCGCGTGAAAGTTCGAGTATTTCTCCCAGTTGCGGCCATCGCGCGTAAACCACAGCTCCACCTGCGACACGCCCGATGGACCGACTTCCTTGAGTTCGTAATTGAGGCCAATGCGCGTGCTGCCGACAAACTTGCGCTCCCCCTCAGTGGGGCCGTTAAAGATAGTCTGCGGCTGCTCGGTCGCGCGGTTGGGAACCGCGGCTTGATTCGGCGTGGCGTTGAGTGGTTGCGTATTGTTGGTGAAGCCGCTGCTGCCTCCCGCATTCAGGGAAGTGGTGGCTTCGCCAACGTTGCCGGCCCGGTCCCTGGCGCGCAGCCGCACTTCAAGCGTGCCGCCTGTCTGCGGGATCCAATAGGCCTGATTGGCGCCGGGCGTGACGGCAACCGGCAGAAAAGCGGCCGCACTGGCGGACCGATATTCCAGCTTGATGGCATCCGGAACCGATAGATCGAGGTTTTCGTCGCGGATGTCCCAGGAAACGCCAACCTCGCCCGCGCGGGGGGCCGCGCTTTGCAATGTCACCGCCGGCGCCTGCGTATCGATTACGACTTTCAAGCTAGCAGCGGCGCCATCGAGGGATTGCGGATAAAGCCGCCCCTCCAGGTCCATGGTTTGCACCGTGAACCAGAAAAACCCGTCGCGCTCGGCTACGAACTTGAAGCTTCCCTGCTCTGGGGGGGAAGTGGCCGAGGGTTGCCAGGTATGGCCCTGATCGGCCGACACGAACAATTGCAATTGCTTGAGCCGGCCAACGCCACTGCCTGGATTAAACGGGATACGGAACTTTCGGGAGGGCGTAAAGATGATGCCGCCGGAAGTCTCCTGGGCCAGCGCTGCGCTGAGGAACAGGGCCGCCGACGCGAGGACAACCAGGAGCACGGATAGTTTCCGCATGGGCAAACCCGTGAGTGCAACCGGAACGGTATCTCATGTCCAAAATCGGCTCGGTAACGGCGCGGACTTGAAGAAAAGAAACGAGACTGACAAGGTAGGTAAGGCAGGAAGTGAAGAATAGGCCGCGCCTGCGGCCTTAACCACAAAAATGGCGCAAAAATGTAGGGTGGGTCGAGCGTACTCGCGCTGACCCACGGATGCCTGCTGAGATCGGTTACTTTTTATGGTCACCGACGATCCACAGGTGAATCTGGTATTCGGTGCCGCCGACCGTGACAGTTTCGGTCTCGGTGGGTGCCCAGTCGCCCATGGTGAAACGATGAGACACAATACGCGAACCGGGCTTCAGCTTGGCCTGGAGGATCGGCCGTAGCCGAAGGTTGATGTCGTTGCCCATGTAGAGAAGCACCACCGAAGCGTCGGGGATATCGTCGATTTTCAGCACGTCCCCTTCGCGAAAGGCTACTTTGTCCGCAACCTTGGCTTTGATGGCATTTTCCTGGCTTTCCTTGACGCGCACCGGATCCAGGTCGATGCCGACACCACGTTTGGCGGCGAATTTCTCTACAGCGCGGATGACCATGACGCCATCGCCGCAGCCCAGGTCGTACACGACGTCCTCCTTGCCAACTTTGGCAAGCTTGCACATGGCGTCGACCACTTCCTTGGGCGTCGGCACGAAGCGAACAACAATGTCGTCCTTCCAGCGCGGGTCCTCTGTCGTCATGTCGACTTTAAGATTGGCATCCTTGGCCGGCTCGATTTTGACTTTCTGGGTGCGGGTGATTTTCGTGTAGTTGTTCGGTTCCCAGGTAACTTTGACAGTATAAGTAAATTTTCCGGCGGGATCGAGGGGGGGCGATGTGTACAAACGTGAGACGCCTCGTTGCTCCATCTTCTTGTCGTCTACGACCAGGATCGCATCATCTTGAGGAACCAGCACGGTAAGCGAAACCGTCTTTTTGGCGGTCTCCTGGCCGAGAACGGTTGGCGTTCCCGCCAAAAGCGACACGCCCAAGACGAACATGGGTATTGCCAAGTAACGAGAGCGCATGTTTCCATCTCCCTGAAATGAAAAATAGTGACCGATCTTCGACCGGTCAAAGCGGCACGCCGGCAAAACGTGCCCCGACAATGGGCCCTGTGGCCGTAATAGAAATGGTTTTAGGGTTTTTAGGACGGCTTGGGGAGAGTGCCGTTTATGGTTTTGCGGCGGTTTGCAAGACTGGGCCTGGCGCCGCCGGGGCCAGCACAGGCACAGTCTCGAGTGGCTGCGCCGAGCCGCGGAAAGGCCGTGCGAACGTGGCCAAAACCTTGAGAACTTCGTCATGGCGCAGAAAAGCCATGTTCATGACCAGCATCATGAGCGAAAAGGTTTGCAGGCCCATGAAAAGACCGATCAGCCCATGCAGAAGGATGGCCGCGATCAGAAAAAGCCAGCGGAGACTGGGCCGCCAGATGAGAAACGCGTAGCCGATTTCAAAGGCAAGAGTGAAATAGCAAGCGAACGTCAGGAAAAATTCGATGCGCAGCTTATCCTGTCCCAGCCAGCGGAGAAACTCGGTGTATACCTGCATGCCACCAATATCCAGGGCCATGGGCGCGAACTCGAAATTGGCGAGTGTTCCCCATACCGCCGTACCGTTCCACCAGGCTGTTCCTTGCAGCTTGGTGAGGCCGGAGACCAGATAAATGATGCACAGGTGAATCTGCAAAAGGCGGAGGGCAAAATTGGTCGACACGGTCGGTACGGGATTGACGGAGTAGGCAGCCGGTCGAATGGCGGTCTCGGCCAATGCCGGCATGCGCCACAAGGCCCGCCAACGATTGATCACGCGGGGCTTCGCTTTGCTCCACCAGCGGGCGATGAGGCGGTCAACGGAGAGGGCCCCGCCGCTCGAGCCAATCATCAGGTAGAGAAGAACGATCATCATCATCGTATCCACGCCGAACAGGATCGCGGGATTGCGATGGATGTACCATAGGGACGTCATCCAGGTCAGCACGGAGGTAATACGGGTGCAGAAACCAATTGTGAACAAAAAGGTCACCAGGACAACCAGGCCATGAATGATAGCCATGGCAGCCGGATCGGTGACGTGAAACCAGATCGACCAGGCTGGCTGGCCGAAGGAATAGAGCAAACGGGGATCGACGCCCATGTTCCTGGCCATGAAGGCGAAGATTTCCTGGCTTTCGGCGGCACTCGCTGGATAGGCGGGAGGCGGTCGCTTGAGGACGTTGGCGGGGTGCTTCATGTATTCATCGATGTACTTGAGTTTCCAGTCCTCTTCATCGGTGGGCATCGGCAACCCGTACATGCGCAGGTCGGAGCCGTAGACCAGTCTAAACTTGTAGAGATATTCCGCTTCGAGCTCCGTCTTGGGGAATGGCGGAGGTGGCAGCACTCCCCACCTTTCCTTGTAGGCTTTTTGGTAATCTTTTTCGAGCGGGGTAGTTGCCACGGCCGAGGAATAATCGCGGCCGCTCAGGGGGATCACAAAGTTGGGCCTGTTGCGAACAATATCCAGGCGCAGGGGCAAATCATACCAGGCATTCGGACCCATGGAATCCTGCAACATGAAGGTGCACGCGAACACCGTGTAGGTCGTGATGGCGCCGCAGGTAATGCGTATGCACGCCAGGATAGTTGGGTTCGCGGGCGTAAACCAAAAGCGATTCCAGCCGGAGAAATTAAGGCGCGGCAGCATGACCTTGAGCGCATAAATCGCCGCAAGGGCGAGCCCCAGCAGGGTTCCATAGCCTAAGAGCGTGAGGAAGATGTCCATACCAAAAGTCCTATCGTCGATTGCGCCCTGGAAGCCTCATGACTTCCAGTACAGGGCCGCACCTGGCTCGCTGCGGTCAATTGTCGTTCGTGGCGATTACATGACGACCTTTTTTCTCGTCAAACTGGTAGATCCAGTCCGGGTCGCCCGCATGTTTGGCGACCCAGCTCTTGACGGGCGATTTCAGCATGTTGGTCGGGGGGTCACGCAACATGGGGAGCAGCCAAAATAGAAAGGGGTCCCCCTCCTTGATCATTTTTCCCTTGGCATCGTACTCCGTCGCGTCGAGCAATTCGCCCGTGGGGCCATAGGCTCCCAAATAAAATGGCCTGTAATTGGCAGGGTCGCGTGGGTCCATGCGTTCGTCGATAAAGGGACCCGGTTCGGGGAAGGCGTGGACGACCCGATAAATCTTGATGGTCTTTATTTTCCAGTCCGCATGGGTGGGGTGCGGCTGCAAGGCGACGTGGCGGGCACAGGATTTAATCAGCGCCAGGCTGGCGGCATTGGGCTGGAGGAACTGCTGCGGTATGGGAATGTGCGGATGGAACGGGACGATCAAGCCATCGGCCGTAATGTCCGGCTGGCCAATGTTGCCGACGATCTTGTTGGCGCTGTGTTCAATCCGCCGCGCGTACCAGTCGGCATAGACCAGGCTGCCATCCAGCTTGGACACGACATAAGGAACGGGTGTAGGTTCGCTGGGGACCGTGTTTTCCGTGAGGGCCAGCATGCGCTGGTATTCAAGCGCGACGGTATAGTTGTGCGCACCGTTTTCATCGACATCAGGCACCTTGAGCCAGTGCGCCCACATCTTGCCACTGGAGTCCTCGTAGAACATCCGGAACCAGAGAGAACTGGCGGGGCCCGGTTCCGGGGCATAAAAGTGGTAAGCGTTATTGAGATACATGAATTCCAGATAGGGCTGAAAAACTCGCGACCAGGTTTGCTGGGCGATCCAGGGAGAACCCGGCGGCACCGACATCACCGCTGTCGCGATGCCAGTGAAATGTAGCAAGATCAACACGCTCACGACCAGGCGCCGCATGGTCTGGGAAACGAGAACCAGCGGTGCGGACCCGAACGCGACCAAAAACAGGACTGCCAGGAACAGCCGCATCGAGTCCCAATCATATTTACTGTCTGGATTGTAAAGTGCCCGGCAGGCACAAAAGGTCGTGGCCGCGGCCATGAGCAAGATGGCGGCGCTTTCCTCGCGCGGCGTGACCGTGCAACCCGGCCGTGCTCGTTTCAGGCAATAGCCTGCTGCAGCCATGCTCAGAGGGCCCACGACAAACCAAATCAGGATCGCTCCATTGAGGCGCAACTGCACCGGATTGACATCAACAAAGCGCAAAATCATCAGCGTCGTCACGCCAACAGCGCTCAGGGCAAAGAGGATCGCCAGACCAAGCAGGATCGCCAGCCGGAACCTGGGCGCCAGGCCATCCACATAGGCCGGCGCTGAAGAGTTGAGCCGCAGGGCCACCGCGGCAGCGGCGCTGAATAAGCCAATAAAAAGGAAACTAACGCCAAGGCCGTTGAGCGATTCGCCTTGCACGAGGGCCGTCAGCCAGTTGGCCAGGCCAATGACCAGGCCAAGAATACTCCAGGGCCACGGATTGGCGAGGATCCAGTCGCGTCGGGATGTTGCATGGTTGTCGGCAGGAAGCATGAGAGGTCCCATGGGGACAAGCGCTGCGTTCGAGGCCCAGTCCCCGTGAGACCTCTTCTGAAATGTGCCCCTTTTTAAGACGCGGGCAATACCAAAACTTGCGCCTGTGGCAAGTTTTCAGGGCGCGGCGGCAGGTTGGAGCGATTTTTCCAGGGTGTCAACGATGCGCTCCGCCTCCGCTTCTTGACTGTCCGTCAAGGCATGTCCTCCGAAGCGCGTCCGGTAAAGCAGGTTTACCAGGACCTCGGGACTCGAGCCGCAGCGCTCGTCCAGGCCGCGGCGTTCCAGGCAAGACCTTGTTAAAAGGGCAAATTCGAAAGGAGTTTGTCCTGGCTGAGGCTGCAAGTGGAGCAGTCGGCGGGCCACATCCAAAAAACGCGGATAAAAGCCGGCTAGCGGGAAATCCACATCGTGGCTTGCCCCCGTGCTAGCGAGTGCGAGGCGCCACCGGCGCCGAAGCCTGTAGGCCAAAAAGCCTCCGATGGCAACCATGCCCACTCCAAGAGAAATTGGCAGCAAGCTCCAGGCGTTGCCCGGGACCAGGTCCGTCTCAAAAAGATCAAGGGCGCGTGCCTGCTGATCGGCGTTATAGTCCATGATGTAGCTGCGCCAGAGATTGTCGCTTTCCGACCAGCGCTGGAACAACCAGCCGAACCAGGGGAGCGGTGGTTTGACGGTCCTCTCGCCGGTGGGTGTCGGGTCCAACGTAAGCCATTGACTGTCGGGGAGGAGCGCCTCGACCCAGCTATGGGCCTGGCTTTGCCGAACCAGGTAATGGCCCTGCCCTAAATGTTCGAGGCCGCGGTAGCCTTTGACCACACGAGCCGGAATGCCAATGGAGCGTAGCATCAATGTCAGGCCGCCGGCATAGCGTTCGCAGTGGCCCTCCTTGACGTTGAGCAAAAAGTCAGCCAGTGGGTCCATGTCCATGCGGTGGCGGATGCGTTCCAGGCTGTAGCCAAATTCTCCGGAATAGGCGAGATAGCTGGTCAATGCCCGGGCAACTTTGGCGTGAGCCGCACCGTCGACGCGCTCGTTGGCATCCAAATCGCAATCTGCCTTGGAGAGCCCAGGCAGAGTAGCCAGGACCTCTCGCACCCAGGGCGGGATCGCCTCGGGAATACCTTGGTTTAAAAGGTACTTGGCATACATGGGGTCCATCTTTTTCGCGGGCACGAGGTCGGTGCTTGCTTGCTTGCGCGTTACCTGGCCATATTGATGCAGCCGATTGGAGCGGTGCATGTTCGTTTGCAGGGTATCGGTGCCCAGCCAATGGAAGAAAAAGCTTTGGACCACGGGCGTTTCGCCAAGATAGGGGTTGAGGCCAAGAAGGAGATCGGTCAGCGGTTCCGCGAGCACCAGGCCTCCCGCCGCGGACAGCCGAACCTTGAAATGAAGATAATAATCTGGGTCGGCCAGGAGAGCGTAAGGTTTTTTGGGGTGCCCACGCGTTTCCTCGGCGGCTTCGGGAAGAACTCCCAGGGCTATCGGTTTGGTGCTGATGTTGGAAATAAGTCCGGGCGGTGCCGCGCGTTGGTCCCAGCTCGTCCAGCGGCCGTCCGCGTAGTAATCGAGTGTTTGCACATACCAGCGCATTTCCGGCTCCAGGTCGAGCTTGGGGCCATGGACATCCATGGCATTGACCTCGAAGGCCGTTTCGGAACTCAATTCGATCTTGCCCATGCGATTGAGGTCCATGCCGCCTTCAAACCCGCCCCGCGAACCCCCCTTGGCAGCGCTCGATAGTTGCTTCGGTTCCCACTGGAAGTTATCCTGCCTCGGCGCGAGCAGGAAAAGCACCAAACCAATAACGACCACGGCGACTGTCCAGCGGGTGACGGCGCCCAGCCCGAAATAACGCCAGGGCACAAGCGGCGTGCCCAGCGCGCCAGCGACCGGGAACAAAGACTGGTCTTCGGCGCACCGGGGAGCGACGCGCTGAGCCAGGGTGTGTTCGCGGACCTGGTAAAAGAGGGCGAGCGACCACAACAACGCCGCGAGATAAAATACCAGCAGCAGTCCAAACATCGGCTCGGCGGCCAGTACGCAGCTCAAGGTGGCCATCATCAAGCCGATCGTCTGAATCACCCAAAAATCAGCGAAACGTATGGGCCGGAACAATTTGACAAGAAGCAAAATAATCAGCACAGGCCCCAGATGTGGCAAAAGGCCGGCGGGCCAGGGGACGCCGGAAGCCATCAGTTCTTCTTCACTGCGAGGCAACTGATAAAGGATCCAGAAGGCGGCACCGATGGCGATGACCATGCCGAGGCGGTTGGCCGCGTCCTCGCTCAGCGCGCGCCGCCCTTCCCAGCGATAAGCCAGGGCCATAAGGGCTAATGTGCCTGCCAGGAAATAACCGATCCAGCCCAGAAAAAATGATTCGGCAAGTGCCAGACAGGCGCAGGCCAGTGCCAGCGTGACGTAAAAGCTCAGGCGAAAGGCGGTCGCGAGGAGCATGCTGCTGATTCCGTCCTGCAAATCGAAGTCTTATGCCTCTTGCCTTCCATGGCTCCGAACACAAAATGTTAACTGACTTCGTGAATTTTCACAAGTGGCGCTCATGGTAAAACCTGCCGAGGCACCCCCAAATCCGCAAACCGCCCGGGCCCCGGAGTGGGCGCCGCACATGTGGCAGGGGTGCGATTTCTTCGCCTGGATGAGGCTGCTGGCACGCAATCGCTGTCGGGTACACTGGCCGTATCTGTATGTCGCCGTCATTGTCACCATCGTTTCCTTCTGGCATACCCTTCTCCGCTGGCTGCAGGACGCGATCTTTGGCCGGCACTGCGCCAGACCAAAATCACGCTGCCGCCGATTTTTATCGTTGGCCACTGGCGCACCGGCACGACGCTGCTGCACGAGTTGCTCATTCTGGATCCGCGCCATGGCTATCCCAACACCTACCAATGTTTGGACCCGAACCATTTCCTGCTCACCGAAGGGCTGATCACGCGTTACCTGAAGTTTTTGGTGCCGGCGCATCGGCCGATGGACAACATGAAGGCGGGCTTCGAGCGCCCTCAGGAAGACGAGTTCGCCCTGTGCATGCTCGGCCAGCCCTCGCCGTATTTGACCATCGCTTTTCCGAACAATGGGCCCGTCGATCAGGATTTTCTCGACTTCAAGGGTGTTCCAGCCGGCAAGTTGAGAAGCTGGAAGCGCACCTTCAAACTGTTCCTGAAGCAGGTCACCTTCAAGACCGGCAAACGCCTCGTGCTGAAATCGCCGCCGCACAGCGGTCGCATACCGGTCCTCTGCGAAATGTTTCCGGGTGCCTTGTTTGTCCACATTGTTCGCGATCCTTATGTGGTTTTCCCATCAACGGTCAACCTGTGGAAAACCCTCTATCGCAGTCAGGGCTTGCAAAAACCAACCTTCGCGGGCCTGGAGGAACAAGTCCTGACGACTTTCACTCGGCTATATGAGCGATTGGAAGAAGGCAAAAAGCTACTCCGGCCCGGCCAATTCTTCGAATTGCGCTATGAAGACCTGATCAAGGACCCGGTCGCTCAGATGCGCCGCCTGTATGACGCGTTGAAGCTAGGTGGCTTCGAGGAATACCGGCCGCGCCTGGAGTCTTACCTGGCCGGCACCAGGGGATATGAAACCAACAAGTATCAGCTCGGCCCCGAGGAACGCGCCGTCGTGGCACAGCGCTGGGGAAACGTGATTGCCCAATATGGCTATGACCGGACGTGATTCGCCGCCAGGTTGTGCCAGGCAAATGAAAAATGTTTGCTGAGTTTCAGTCATCGTTATTTTTGTCCGCGCCAGTCCCAGGAGCCAATGATGCGTCCCAATCAGCGCCGCGCCGATGAGGTTCGTCCGATCACCTTTCGCCGGCGCTATACGCGGCAGGCCCCAGGAAGCGTGTTGGTCCGCACCGGCCGTACGACCGTGCTGTGCACCTGTTGCATCGATGCCAGCGTCCCCCCTTTTCTCGTAGGCACTGGCAAAGGCTGGCTCAGCGCCGAGTATGGCATGTTGCCAGGCAGCACCAATACGCGCAAATCCCGCGATCGAGCCGGCAAGGTCGATGGTCGGGCCGTTGAAATACAGCGCCTTATAGGCCGCAGCCTTCGGGCAGTGGTCAATCTCGACAAACTGGGAGAACGCACCCTCTGGCTGGACTGCGATGTCATCGAAGCGGATGGCGGCACGCGGACCGCGAGCATTAACGGTGCCTTCGTGGCGCTGGTCGATGCGCTCAATTCCATCAAGACGGACCTGGGCCCGATACGCGACATCCTCAAGGACAGCGTCGCCGCCATCAGCGTCGGCCTGTTGGAGGACGAGGAATTGCTGGACCTTGAATACGTCGAAGATCGGGACGCCGAGGTCGATATGAATCTGGTGATGACGGGCTCGGGCCAGTTCGTGGAAATCCAGGGCACGGGCGAGGAAGCGACTTTTAGCCGTCAACAACTGGACAGGCTGCTCAAGCTGGGCAAAGTTGGCATTGACGCGATAACCGCGAAACAAAAACGTGCTCTGGGCTCCGGCTGGCCTTTTGATTGACGGTACCGGGCGTGGCTAAATAGTCTGGTTGCAGCTAGCAGCCCGTTGAAAAAGGGGTCAGACCCCCTTGAAGCGAGCAGAGTTTTCAACGTTTTTGTAGGGTAACGAAGGGGTCTGACCCCTTTTTCAACGGGCAGCTAGGCGATTCGGGTGAGCTGAGGCCTTCTTTTTACTGGCAGGAGGCTAACCGCGTATCACCGTTAGTTTGTGCGTCGTAAGGCTCCGAGGTTTCTGGCGTCCATTGCGGACTGCCAACCGAACGGCAAAACAAGTTACCGTTCCTGGCGACGCGGCGGCGGCTATGCAACGCAGTCCCGCCGCATAGCAAAATGGTATGCAAAATGGTATGCAAAATGGTATGCAAAATGGTATGCGTCGTGGCGGGGGGGTGCCCGGTGCACGCATACATACCATTTTTACAGGCGAGCATCCTCAATGGCACCCGTGGCGATGGTGTCCTAAAACATCTTCGGCATGTCCGCCCTGGTCTGGAATGCCAGCCAGTGGTCGGCCTAGCAGCCCGTTGAAAAAGGGGTCAGACCCCCTGAAGCGAACAGAGTTTTCAACGTTTTTGCAGGGTATCGAAGGGGTCTGACCCCTTTTTCAACGGGCTGCTAGTGGTCCAAAACCTCATCCCCCAGAATCGGTGGCCACACCCGACCGTACCTCCTCGCCCGCAGTCGTCTTGAATCGTTACTCTCGCTCTGCTATACGCCCTCTGGACGACCCGGTTCAGGAGGGGTAGCGATGAAGCGCCTGGCAATCTTAGCGGCTGTACTGACACTGGTTGCCCAGACGCACCGTGCCATGGCCCAGACCAGCGAACCGGGACCCGGCGCGGGCGGCTCCGTTTTGAAAGATCCCTTTGCCCCGGCGGCGCCTGTTAAACCGCCCCCGAGCTGGCGGTAGCTACGTCGAATCGATGCTTTATCAAACGAACCCGGCGAATGCTGCTGCCGACTCGGCCAACCGTTATCCCCGGCCTCCCGACGAAAAGCCCGACATCAACGTCGATATACAGGTCAAGGAGGACCTTGGGCCCTGGATGATCATGGTACACGCCTACATCGGCCCCGAGGCGCCCATCATGGCCCGGCAGATGGTGACCGAGTTGCGCACCAACTATAAGCTGCCAGCCTACACATTCAATTACGGCGCGGAAGAAAGACGCAAAGAATATGAACGCGTCAAGGCGCAGGTTGAACAATGGAAACAACATCTTGCCAAAAACGGCATGTCCACCGACCAGCCTATTCACCTGCGAACCATCCGCATCAATGAACAGGTCGGCGTCCTGATTGGCGGTTTTGCCAATGAAGCGGCGGCGAAAAAGTTTCTGGATGAGCGCATCCGCAAGCTCAAGCCCCTGGACCCGGCGAAAACCGGCGTGATGCTGGACAAACGCGTTTATTATGGTGAAGAGAAAAAGGACAAGGCTGAGAAATTGCAGGAAGGTTATGTAAACCCTTTCCTCGGAGCCTTCGTGGCTCACAATCCGAAGGTCAAGCAGACACGCCCGGCCGACTGGGACAAGCCGGATATCGATCTTTTGCGAAAATTGAATTCCGGTGAAAGCTTGAGCCTGTTGACATGCAAGAAAAAGTACACGCTCGCCGTGAAGGATTTTCCGACGCCCACCATGGTGGAAACGAAAGGCAACTCCGGTTCATTTATTGAAAGTTTTCTGGGCACGAAGTCCGCCGCCCGCGTGGATATCGCGGCCACGAATGCGCACAGCATGGGCGAATTGTTGCGCCAGGCCAGACTCGATGCTTATGTACTCCACACCAAGTACGGCAGTTATGTTTGCGTCGGCGGTTTCGACGCGACCACGGACCCGGCCATGCGCAGCATGCAAACGCTTCTCGAGACCAAGGTCATGCCGCAGGTCTACCAGTCCATCTCCGCCGCCACCAATCACCCGCTGACGCCGTCGCCGGTGGTGCCGATGCTCGTGCCGCGTTAAACGCCAACTGGTTTTCTCGGCCAGGCTCTCACACACCCATTTCCGCCCGACGTTTGCGCTTTTCCGACTCGCCCTGCTCAAGAATCTCGTCCTTCTCCTCGACTTTCTCGCCTTCCAGGACCTCGTTGTCGATGTAGATTTCCACTGCGCGGTGATGATATTTCGGGCCCAAAACTTCAAGGACCGTGGGCCGCTGGGGTGGGCGCTTGCGCGGCAGGAAGTAACCTTCGACAACCACTGCCTGGTCGCGGTATTCCTTGCATTGCAGGAGCGCCTCGTGCAGTTGATTAAGACGGTAATGCGGCACGCTGGCGAACAGGTGATGCGGCAGATGATAGTCCTGGCCCAGCGGAAAAACGGCAAAGTTAATGAAGCGGTTGACGAAAAAGATGCGCGTGTTCGTTAGCCAGCCGCGGTCGCCATTGCCATGTTGCACGATTTGCCGCAGCACCATGAAGAAGGAAAAAGAAGTAAAGATCGGCACCAGCCACAACAGGAAATAATAGAAGACGGCATAAGGCGTCACGTAGAGGCTAAGCCAGGCCAGGCCGTTGAAAAGCAGGCTGATGAACGTGACACGCATGAGTGTCATCGCCCGCATCGAGATCACGGGATGGACCCGGCTCTGATGATAAAGATTAGCCGGCGCCAGGGCGAAAAAAGTCATGACACCCAGCCATAACGCCGTGGGGATAATGGCCAGGAGCACGGGTTGTTCAAGCCGGACCAGTAGGGTCAACGTGGCCAAAAGCCCGATCATGTAAACGATGCCAACACGAACGCTGGTCTTTTTCGGCACCCAGCCCTTTTTCAGATAAGGGTTCTTGTCCGACGCGATGGCGTTGTATTTGGCGCGGATCCGCATGTAGCGCACGAGGTTGGGCACCCAGAGCTGTTTGAGCAGGGTTTTGACGAAGACTCCACGCGAGACGGGGAAGCTAAGCCAGTGGCCGCTGGTTTGAAGTTGGGAAATATCCGGGTCTCGTTCAGGATCGTTGACGAATTGATGATGGGCCAAATGTTGCAGACGATAATGTTGCGTGGAAGAATACAGCGGAAACATGCAAAGCCAGTCCGATATCAGGTCGTTGCAAAAACGGTTCTTGAAAAGCGTGTGATGCGCGGCTTCATGTGCCAGGGCGGTGAGCTGATGCTGCCCCGCGCCGATAAGAAGGATAGCCAGGAGCGTGACGGGCACGTTCCACCACCAGGACCAGGCATTGTCCGCACTGGCTGGCGTGGCCTGAAACTGAAACCACCACAGGGTGCCGCCAATCACGAGCGCGATATAGAGATAGCTGCGCACGAAATAGTAGATATTTGAGACGTTATCGGTGCGGCGCAGCTCCTGAAGCTTTTCCTTGATGCGTGCGTCCTGAAGCGATTCGATCATTGTCCGACCCTCGTTGTTGCCGCCTGGTGGTATTCCCGGGCGCCAGCAAGCCTACGCGGATATTTTCACTGGTGCCAGGGTCAAGCCGGGCAGGTCTGCCAGGCTCGAATCGATAAACAAGTGGTGCCAGAGCTGTGTCGACAACACGCCTGCCAGCCCCATTTCAATGGAAATTCGCTGCGCCGAGCGGGCACGCATCTCTTTGAAGGCCTTGCGCCAGTAAGTGACGGCCTGGATGTCGAAGTAGCCCGTCCGCCGCAACGATTCCGGACTTAACAGTTGTTCGACGAACGCCGGCGGTTTGGCGATATGAAAACTGTCGAAGGGCGCGCGAAACATTGCCTTGCGCCGCCAGGCAATTTCCTTGGGCAAATAGCGTGTTGCCAGGAGACGAAGCAGGTACTTGTCGCGAAAGCCGCGCATCTTCCAATTGGGCTTGAGCCCGGCCAAAAAGGCATAGACCTTTTCATCGAGAAAGGGGTAGCGCGTTCTCGACCGAGGAATGCATGGCCACGCGGTCACCCTTGGAGGCCAGCAGCAGGCCCGGTAGATGGATGCGCGCGCCAAGGTAGAGCCCCCGGTTAAGTGGGTGCCAGCGCGCGATGCGCTGCTGGTTGAGGCCCACGTCGGCATAAGGATTGTTATCCATCATCGTTTGCCGCAGCTCTGGACCGAAAAAGCGCACTTTGGCGATGCTGACCAGCCCGTAGATATCGAGCCATGGGTTCGGCCCGCCAACGGTCGCCATCGAGCGGCGCATCCATTCGCTGGGAATATGCGGCGCGCCAGAGACTTTGAGGAACAGCCGCCGAAAAGCGGCGCTCAGCTTCACTCCCGGCACACAGTCCAGGTAGCTCAGCAATTTGTGCACTTTATACCAGGGATAACCGGCGAGCCATTCGTCCGCGCCTTCGCCGGTCAGGGCGACTTTATAGCCGGCGGCGTGGACATCCTGGGCCAGGAGCAGCAGCGCCGCGCAGGAGGTATCGATCACGGGACACTCCGCGGCCGCGATCAACTGCGGATAGGTGTTAAGGACCTCACTGGCGCCCACGTTGACGATGCGCGGCCGGGTGCCGACATGCCGCGCGACGATACCAGCCTCGTGCGTCTCGTTAAGGCGTGGATCGTCGATGCGGACCGTGAAGCAGGGAATGGGCTGACCACGCACCTTGCTGGCCATGGCAACCACCAGGCTGGAATCGACGCCGCCCGAAAGATAAGACACGACCGGCACATCGGCGCGCAGGCGTTTGCTGACGGCCTCCAGCATGAGCTGTTCAAAGCGGTCTGTCAGTGCTACGGCGTCCCCATCTTCCTCTTGGCCCTGATCGGGAAAATCGATTTCCCAGTAAGTTCGCTCACGTACGCCGCGGCTTTGTCCCTGGAAGGAAATGTCGAGAAAATGGCCCGGCGGCAAAGCGGCAATCCCGGCAAAACAGGTGACCGGGCCAGGCGTCGCGAAAAAGGTGAACAGGTGATTAATGCCGCGCAAGTCCGGTTGGATTGGCACCATCCCGGAAGCCAGAATCGCCTTGATTTCGCTACCGAAGAGAAGCCAGTCCCCGCGCCGCGTCCAAAAGAGCGGACATATGCCGAAGCGGTCCCGTGCCAGGACCAGACGCTGCTGCCGGCTGTCCCACAGAGCGACGGCAAACTGTCCGTGCAGGCGCGCGAACATGTCCTCGCCATATTCTTCCCACAGATGAGGAAAAAGTTCAGTGTCGCAGTGCGTCCGGAAGCGGTGGCCCTTCTGCTCGAGGATAGCTTTTTGCTCGGGATAATCGAAAAGTTCGCCGTTGAACACGGCCGAAATAGTGCCATCTTCATTGCCAAGGGGCTGTCGGCCATCGTAAAGACCCACGATGCTGAGCCGGCGGGAAGCCATTGACACGCCCGCGCTCTGGAAATAACCATCCTCATCGGGCCCACGATGCACGATGGCGTCGGCCATTGCGGACAGGACCGCCGCGGGCACGAGGCGATTTCCCGTCATATCGATGGCGCCGGCAATTCCGCACATAGCCTCTGCTCCGAGAGGAGTTTCCCAGACTGTCTATCTTACCCATATACACAAAGCTGGGAACGGCAGCACGGAATAAAATGCCGATTACGGTCATGAAAAGGAGCGCAGGGACGCTATTATCGAAAAAACCCGTCAACCGAGTAGCCGCGTTGGGTAGCTTTCAGGGCTGAGGTGTCGGCGTCTTTTCGAAAAGTATGATGTGTTGCCAGGGCAGGTGATTGAGCGTTTGGACGTGTTTGACGGCGTGGCCCGCCATTTCCTTGAGGACTTGCTTTTCGGTCATCCGGTGGACGTTAAGGATTGGGACGTTATCGTCTTCCAGGCGAAATTCGACGAACGCCAGCCGGCCCCCGGGTTTGAGCGCTTTGACCATCTCCACCGCCATTTCATGCGGATAGGAAAATTCGTGGTAAACGTCGACCAAGAGGAAGAGATCGGTCGAATTCGGCGGCAGCTTCAATTCCGTCTCGGTGTTTTGGATGGGTTCGATGTTGGCGACCTTGGCCGACTTCATACGTTTTTTGATGAGTGCGAGCATCTCCGGCTGAATGTCGACGGCGTAGACCTTGCCCTTGGGGCCAACAAGCTCCGCGAGCTTCATGGTATAGTAACCACTGCCGGCGCCGACGTCGGCCACCACGTCCCCCGGTTTGATCTTGAGCGCGGGGAGTAGCTTGGACGTCTGCTCCTCTTTCTCACGCTCGGGCCGTTCCAGCCAGTTGGCGCCGTGATAGGTCATCACATGAGCGATTTCCCTGCCCAGGTAAAACTTCCCGGTGCCATTGGGATCATGATCGTCGTGATATTCATAAAGCTTCTGCTCCTGCCCCGCTGCGGACAGCGTCCAGAGAACTGGCACGATCAACAAAAGCCGGCCACATGCGCGCATCTTCATGAGAGCACCTTTTTTTCCTGCTGCTTATTGTAAACGCTCCAGGAGAGAAAATCACCGATTTTATTGATTGATAGTCCATTGCCCGCAACATGGATGAAGGAAGTCCCACCTGTAAAACTACCCCAGGAGTCCTTACAATTTCGGAGACTATTTCCGAGGTCCTCTTCAAAAGGTCGCCATGGCAAAAATACTACTCCGCGGCGGTTTCTTGTTCCTCTTTGGCGCCACCTTGGCACTGGCCCAGGAATCTCCCTCGGTTCCCTGGCAACCTCTTTGGCCCGACGGCGCTCCTGATGCGATGGGCAAGGAGGCCGGCGATGTTCCTGCCGTGATGGCTTATTTACCGAGCAAAGAGAAGGCCACGGGCGCCGCCGTGGTCATTTTTCCGGGCGGCGGCTACGGTGCCCTGGCGATGGATCATGAGGGGGTCCAGGTTGCCAGGTGGCTGAACAAGCACGGCATTGCGGGCATGGTTGTGCGCTACCGCCTGGGCCCGAAGTACCACCATCCGACTGAGCTTCATGATGCCCAACGCGCCATTCGTTATACGCGCGCTCATGCCAAGGAATGGGGCATCGATCCGGAGCGTGTCGGCATTCTTGGGTTTTCCGCTGGTGGGCATCTGGCCTCGACAGCCGGCACTCATTTCGACATGGGCCAGCCGCAGGCCGTTGACGCTGTCGATAAACTGGGTTGCCGGCCCAGCTTCATGGTCCTCCTTTACCCGGTCATTACGCTGTCCGGTCCTTATGCCCATGTCGGTTCCCGCAACAATCTCCTGGGAAAGAACGCCCCGACCCAGCTTGTCGAGAACCTGTCCAATGATCAACAAGTCAGCAAGGACACACCGCCGACTTTTCTGGTCCACACGACCGAGGACAAGGGCGTGCCGCCTGAAAATAGCGTTCTCTTCTACCTGGCGCTGGTGAAAAACAAAGTGCCCGCCGAGCTGCACATTTACGAGAAAGGGCGTCATGGCCTGGGGCTCGGACCCAAGGAACTGCCCTTCGCGAGCTGGCCTGAACGCTGCATCGCGTGGCTGGAGTCCCGCGGTGTATTGACGAGAAAAGAATAGCCCGGATTCCTTGAGCCCTGCTTGGCCCTTCACCCCAGGCCGCCGTGATGTATGATGCCATCGCCATTTTGCTGGGATTGCTGGCGCTAATCATTCTGTGGCAGGTTTTTGCGTTTGGGCCAAGGCGACGGCGCGGACTCAAGCGTGTCCGGCGCCGCCTTGCGGCCGGCGCCTGGCAAGATGCCCTGCAGCGCGTGCGCAAACTGCGTCGTCGTGGCTTCCCTTCCGCCGGCTGGATCACCAAGTTCAACGAGGCCGAGGCCGCTTGCCTGCGGGCCGCCGCACAAACTGCGCTCGCTGACAAGCGTTTCGAAGAGGCACTCGAGCATCTTAGCCTTGAGGCACAAGTTCTCGGCAACTCGGCCGCCAGTGCCAGGCTGACGGTGCAAGCGGCCATGCTGGAGGAAGCTCGCCGTCTCTTTTCCGTCACCACGCTTGGCGATAATAAGGCGGTTCACGATCTTCTCGTCCACGCCCAGCGCGTGCAAGCTCCCTGTCGCGAGGCTTTCTTTTGGCAGGCGCTGTGCTTTCTGCGCGGCGGAGAAACCGACCGGGCGCTCGAGTCGCTCCAGAATGCGCGTGCCAGTTCGTCGCCTGGCGAGATGGATGTGGCCATTGACCCGCCGCTTTATCTTGGCGCCCTTTTGCTCCGCCAGGGGAAGGCCAAGGAATCACTTAAATACTTGACCGAAGCCAATCGCATCGACGCCAACTGCCCCGTGGTGACGCTGCAGCTGGGTGCGGCCATGATCGCTGCCGACGGCGACACGACTCTCGCAGTCCGTGCCTTGCAACGCGCGCTCGGCCCGAAAGGGTTGCCCCTGTGGGAACAGGAGCCACGCAAGCTATGGCTCGAGGGTTTTCCCGAGGGACGTTCCTATGTCCGCAAGCTGGCCGCTGCTTATCCTTTTGTCTGTCCGCTCTGGGGGAGCGATCTGTTGGTCCTCCGTCAGCAGGGCAACCTGGCGCTTGCTCAGGGCTATTACAAGCTGGCCGCTTACCAGGAAGCCGCCGACCTCTTTGGTAAGGTCCTGCAAAACGGAGCGCCTTCCGTGGTTGTGTTGCGCGGCCTTGGTTTGTCGCTTGCTCGACTGGGCAAGTACGACGACGCCTTCAAGCATTTGCGTATCGCCCACGAGATGGAGGAACCCAAGGACCGACTTACCGCCGGATACCTGGCGCTCTGCGGGGCCAAGGGCAAGCCGTCACTGCCGGAGGACAAGGCCCGCAACATTCTTTGGGCGCTCCAGGTGATAATGCGCTTCGGCGCTCCAGGCGATGTCGAGTGGGCCAATCTCGCTGGTTCTCTTTTTGCCGAGGCACGCGACGAAGGTGTTGCCCTCACCCTGGACGATCAGCTTTATCTCTGCGAGCACCTCTGGTCTGTCCATGACACGACGCCGCAAGCCGCCCGGGCTTTTCACCACTTGCAAGCTACCTTCCCGCGGGCCGTTCGTCCGGAGTATGCCTGGCTCTACTGCCGGGCCGCCGAGCAGCACCAGCTTGGAGGCGAACACGCGCTGGCGCTTTTCGCGCGAACCTTTGCCGATCGAGGGCCAGCCAGCGATTTCTTCGCGGCCAGGCAATGGGACCTGGACGCCGTGGAGTTGACTTATCTGGAACGTGCCGCCGCGCTGGCGCCTGGACAATTCCCCAAAAGCCTGGGACCTGACTATCCCGCCCACGGGGAAGATCTACTCCTGGCGCAGGTGCGCACGCAAGAAAACGGGGGGCAACTTGACGCGGCGCTGGCTACCGCCACAGTTCTAGTGCATCTGGCCCCACAAAGTGCGCGGGCACTCGACCGCCTGGCCTATCTTCACCACCGGTCCGGCAATCAAGAAGAGGCCGTGGCGCTGCTCGAAACTTGCCATCAGCACCATCCACACGATCCGACTCCGCTGGTACGCCTCGCCTTGTTGCTGCACCAGCGTGGCTCGCCGGATGAATGTCAAAGCAGGCTGCGCGCGGCCCTCGAGCTCTGCGCCGGACCGCCGCGAGCACCCATCGCGTTTCTGGCGGCCCGGCTCACCTTGCGAGACGCCTTGAGTGGCCCAGCTACTTCCGGGAGCGACGGCGCTGCACTGCACGTCGCTGAAGATTACCTGCGGCAATGTCTGGCCGACGACCCCGGACACACCCAGGCGCTCTGGTGTCTGGCGGCGTTACGTTGGCTGCGCGGTGACGCCGCTTCATTGGCCACGCAAGCGGCAGCCATGAATCGAGACGAGCCCAATGATGCCAGGTTTCAGTTTTTCACCGGGCTGTGCCGGCTTGCGGCCGAGGATTTTGCCGGTGTGCTGGAAAGCC
Source organism: uncultured Planctomycetota bacterium (assembly GCA_963848825.1). Taxonomy (GTDB): domain Bacteria; phylum Planctomycetota; class Planctomycetia; order Gemmatales; family Gemmataceae; genus CAVVSQ01. Next base: position 675,429 of record CAWKFA010000015.1, read on the forward strand.
GCGAGCGCATCGTTGCTGGTGACCCGGCTCTGGCCGATAACGAGGCGCCCAAAAACGGTGTGCAACGCGGCCAACACATTATCTGGTCGGTGGAAGCCGCCTATCTAGCCGGCCTGGCCAACCTTGGCCTTGGGCAACAGGCCGCCGCGACACGGGAACTCGAAAAGACCGCGGCAGTTCGAGAAAGCCCATCAGCCAGCCATGCTCAGGCCCAGCTCGGCGCCATTGCTTTCATGGATAATCGTCCCGAGGATGCGGCTAAATGGTGGCAGCTGCTGGATCAAAAACAGCTCGCTGGCTGGAAGCTGGACGAAACGCTGGCACAGACGGTTTTTCTGAGCGCCCTCGAAAACTATGCGCGCGGCGGTTATGAACAAGCTGCCGAAAGGCTCCGGGCCGCCGGCAAGCTCGGGTGCCGGGACCGTCAACTGGGTGCGCTGTTGGTTTTAGCCTTGTTCAAAGCCGGACAGAAACTGGTATTTGGCGATGTCGAGGCGGCTACCGAACGCTAACTTTCGCGTGCCATCCATGAGCGCCATCATGAACGACCTTGTTGAGGCTTTGCCTGTTACCCTGCTTCAGACCACGGATTGGAGGGAGGCCGCGCCCTGCTCGAGCAATCGATCAAAGCGGGGGGGGTGGGCCCAAACGCCTTTTACCTGCTAGCCATGTGTTACAAACACCTGGGCCGAAATGCCGACGCTCGCCAGGCCCTGGCCAGGATTACCGAACCGGATGCCAACGTACTTTTGCAGCGCGGCGTTTTGTCGTTCGCCGAGCGGGATTATGTTCAGGCACGCCAGGACTTCGCGCTCTCCTGGGAAACGGAACCGACTTCTTATCCCGCCGCGTACAACCTCCTCCTGGCGCTGCTTTGCCAGGGGCAGAAAGGCCCCTGTCTGCAGCTTATTCCTCGGATTATCCCGCTGGCCCCCGCTCCGTTTGAGCGTCGCTTCTTGGAGCTTTTGCAAACGCTCCTGGAAGGCGCGGGCCCGGAAACCACTCCGGAAGCCAAGTCACGCGAATTCAAGGACCTACTCACGTCGATGACGGTCGAGGAGGAAACCCGCCTCGTGGGCATTCTGGGCGGCCTGGGCTCCTTCGATATCGTTTTTTCGCTGCTCAACCAACTGGTTTCTGTTCGCCCCGACAGCGAGGTCGCTTACCGTGCCTATTTTGAAGCTGCCCTTCACCAGGGCAAGCAACTCATGGATCGGGCTCAGTGGGAAGAAGCCCGCCTCCTGCTCGCTGGCCTGGCGCGGGGCCTGGATGGCTCGGCGCCGCCCCTTACCAAGGTGCATAAGGAGGCAATGGCGCCTCCGCCCCTGAAATCGGCCAAGGCGGCCGTGGACAACATGGCGCTGATCGCACTCAACAGCATGCTCGGCACCTGTGCCTGCATGCTCCAGGACTTCGACCGCGGTGCCTGGTACTTCCGGGCCGCGCAGGAGGTCTTTCACCGCGAACAGATGTCCGGCACTCGAGCCGAAAGGCACGTCAATTCCCAGGGGGCCTATCAAGGTGCCTGGGTCGAGCAAAACCTGGCGCTGGCTTACGAATGGCAGAACAAACTGGACAAGGCGGAAGTGCACTGGGCGCGCTATTTTGACTATCTCGAACATTATTTCGTCAGCTCCAGGCCGGCCGATTATCTCACCAAGCTGGCCTTCGAAGGCATGAGCCGCCTGGGCGACCTGTTCACCAAAAAAGAAAAATGGACCACGGCCCTTGGTTTCCTGCAGCGGGCGCACCGCATCCGCGCCGGCGATAGCGATACTCTCGAGCGTCTCTTTCATCTCTATAGCCAGCTCAAAAAGCCCGACGAGGCCAAGCGCATCTTGCGACGCCTCCGTGAAGTCCGGCCCAATGATCCCCAGGTCGATTTGTTCGAGCTAGACGTGCGCGATATTCGTTCGCCGGACGACATCGAACAGACCTTCACGGACATTCGCCGCATACTCCAGAAACATGCCGGCGACATGCGTGTTGAGGAACGCGCCGGGGCCATGATCGCCAACCTGGTGCCGGCGCTTGAACGCCTTGGCGACCAGTACCACCACCAGCTCACCAAGGTGATCGAGCAGATGCGCCGCCTGCCCAGCTACCAGATCAACTGGCCCGTCGTGCGCAACGTCATGCGCGATCTTGAAGATAAATTCGTCCAGTTGCGCCGGGCGGCCCAGAAATGCCTGGCGCTGCTGACGAGCGAGGAATTGCGCCGGGACATCAATACGCTCATCACCTTGTGCGATCGCAAGCTCGATCAATGCCATTCGCTGGCCGAATGACCCTCCTTCGCCTTGACGCATTCCCTTTGACTGCTTTATAGTTCGTAAGGATCGGACTTCGAACGCCCGGCCGACCGGCGTGGCTGGCAGTGTTCGCCTGGAGGATTTGAGATGATGGCACTTTGGAATAAGAGGGGGGCTTGCCTGGGCGCCTTCCTTTTTCTGACAGTCTGCCTGGCTCCCGCATTTTGCCAGTTCTCCTTCAACGAACGGGAAGTGAAATCGGGCACCTCCGCTCTGGATAAGGCGAACGTTTATGCGCTGGATTTTCGGTTCAAGGACCCGCGCCTGATCAAGGTTAATTATCCGGGCAAGGGAACGCGAATCTTTTGGTATCTGTGGTACCAGGTCGTCAATCGCACCGGCCAGCCGCGCAACTTCGTGCCTGGCTTCGACCTGGTCACGCTGGATTATCCGGGCGTCTACAAGGATGAACCTCTGCCTGCGGTCGTGGATGCCATCAAACGCAAGGAAGATCCCACGGGTTATCAGGACATCAAGAATTCGGTGACCATTAGCACCAACAAGATCCCCGTTTCTAAACCAGAAGGCGAGGCTTTTCCAACGGTGGTCACCGGCGTCGCCGTTTGGGACGCCTCGTCAGCCGACTTGAAGAAACGTGAAGGGGAGTCCAAGGGCCTCATGGATTGCACACGCTTCAGCATTTTCGTGAGCGGCCTGTCAAATGGCTATGTGCTGGTCGATTCGCCGACGCCGGGCCAGCCGCCGATTATCCGCAATAAGACGCTCCAGCTCAATTTTCGCCGCCAGGGCGACCGTTTTTCCGATGATTCGCGCGACATCAGCTTCGTGGCGCCGGCTGAATGGATTTATCGTGCCGCTGATTCCAAAAAACCATAATATGTAGTCAACGATATTCGCAAACTCCTTCGCGAGACCAAGAACGAGGTAGAGACATGGCTCATAAGAAAGGGCAGGGTTCCAGCCGCAATGGCCGGGACTCCCACAGTCAGCGATTAGGCGTCAAGATTTACGGCGGACAGGCAGTCAAGGCCGGTGGCATCATCGTTCGCCAGCGTGGTACCCGTTACCATCCGGGCCGCAACGTCGCCCGCGGCAAGGATGACACCCTGTTCGCGCTCACCGAAGGCAAAGTCCTTTTCGACCGCGGGGGCAGGCGCATCAATGTGGTGGCGACCGCGGCGGTGGCAGCTTCCTGAGCTACGCGATGTTCTAAAATAAAGGGGCCTGCCCTTCTCGATTTGAGGGGCCTGGCCTCATCGCGTTTCTAATGCCCCTTCACGATGTCTCAGCTGAAACCTGGCGACGGTTCCAGGCATCAACTACCGCGCGGAACGCTCGAATGTGTTCCGGCGTCGTGCCGCAGCAGCCGCCGACCATGGCAATTTTGGTGCTTAGGATCTCTTCCAGTCCCCTGGCCATCAATTCGGGCGAGTGGGGATAACCAGTGCCGTTTTTCGGCGAGCCCGCATTGAGCCTGGTGAATAGCGGCAAGTCCGTTGCCGCGCGATAGCGGGTCAGTAGCTCAGCGCACCGTGCTGTATCCACGTCCTTGCCGCAATTCACACCGACGGCGGCGGCACCCATCTCCTGGGCCGCCCCGGCACAGTCCGCGGCGCTGGCGCCTCGGAAGGTGCGCAGGGTGTCGCCATCGAAGGTGAACGAAAGAAGCGTGGGCTTGTTCGGCCCGCCCTCCGCCTTGTTGGCGCGAATGAAAACTGCTGCTTCCGCGGGGTCGGAAAAGGTTTCCAGCAGCAGGGCGTCGGCCTCGCTGCAAGCTCCCAGAATGGGCCCCACCGACTCCTTGTCCGTCGTGACCAGCGGCCCGATATCCGCCAGCACCCAGCCTGGCCCAGTCAAGGCCGTGCGTGCCAGCTTCACGCCAGCCTTGATGATGGCTGTCAGCTCTTGTTCGAGATGGTGCCTGGGCAGCGCCGCTCCATTGGCCTGAAAAGTGTTCGTCAGCAAGATCTCCGCGCCGGCCTCCACATAAGACCGATGAATAGCCGTGATTTTCTCCGGCCGCAGCAGGTTCCACGCCGCCAAAGACGGGTCGCCGCCAGCGCCGGCCCGTAGGAGTTCGGTACCCATGGCGCCGTCCATAAGCAGAACGCGTCCATGGCCCAGCGCTTCGATGAGTTCGGGCATCTTGTTGTTTTGTCAGGAACGAACTGCTTTAAGCGCCATACTTTCCCAGCCGCCCGGCATGCGCCATGGCCAGGGACATCAAGTATTTCGCGGGAAATTGTCCCAACCCCCCGCGCAGGCAATACGATTCGCCAAACTCCACCACGCCATCGGGGCGACAGGAACGCGCCCAGATGAGGACGGGGACCGGGTGCCAGCTATGGCTCTTGAGCTTGCTCGGCGTGCTGTGGTCGCCGGTCACGATCAGCACATCGGGATTGAGGCCGCGAATACGGGGGATCTCGGTGTCGAGCTTTTCGATCATTTCCACCTTGGCGGCGAAATTACCATCCTCGCCGGTGCTGTCGGTGTACTTGTAGTGCAAGAAAAAGAAGTCGTACTTGTCCCAGAGCTTTTTCAGAGAATCGACCTGCTCGGTGAGTGTGCTGCCCGCATCGACGACGTCCATGCCGACCAGCCGGGCCAATCCCTTGTACATCGGATACACCGCGATGCAGGCGGATTTTAGGCCATAAACGTCCTGCATGGTCGCGATCGACGGATAGCGGGCGAAGCCGCGCAGCGTAATCATGTTCGTGGGGGCGTCGTTCTTGAGGGCCTTGGCCGCCTCGGCGATAAAATGATTGACGGCCTTGGCCGTATTTTGCGAGTTGGCGTCTTCGCCGACCGCCGTCAGGGGCGCTGCGCCGATTTGCTGGGGATCGGTGTCGTTGACCTTGTCGCCCAGGTTATCGCCGCGCACTACCACGACAAAGCGGTGTTCGCGCACCGGCTCGACAAAAACCTCCACGCCGGGCACCTTGATCTCTTGAAGCTTTTTGCACATGGCCACGCAACGCTCGGTCGTTGGCCGGCCCGCGCGGCGGTCGGAGATGAGCCCTTTGCCGTCCACGGTGCAATAGTTGCCGCGCACCGCCACATCGCGCGGGCCGACCTGAAAATTGATGCCCAGCGCTTCCAGAATGCCACGCCCGATGCGATATTCCAGCGGGTCGTAACCAAAGAGGCCCAGGTGCCCCGGTCCGCTCCCCGGCGTGATGCCCGGCAATACCGGGATGGTCAGCCCGCAGATACCCTCGCGGACGCAGGCGTCGAGGTTGGGGGTGCGCGCCGATTCCAGCTCGGTTTTGCCGCCCATTTCGATTGGCAAGCCACCGAGGCCGTCGGCCACCACCAGGACGATTTTGGAGCTGTTATGTTCCCGAAGATCGCGGATCAGATTGTGAATGTTCATGAGTGGGAGTTTACCGGAACGATGTCTCAGAGTACAGTATCTAAAACCCACGGGCGGATCTCGTGGGCACCCGAGCTTATTATCACGGATTTATTCTATGCAATTACCCGACGAAGCCATTGCCTACCACTATCAATCTCTGCTCGTCGGCTCGCTGGAAGAATGGACGCCGGCCGCGGAGATACGCTCCCAAGAGTTCTTGGCCCCCGCCAAGTTGAAAGAGCTCGAGCCCCGGTTGATGCAAGTCCGTAGCAAGATCGCCACCGAGCGTGAGCTCAAAACACCGCCACCCGAGCTGGCTCCGCTAGACGCCGGCTTCATCGATTTGCCACAAAAGACGCTCGATCAACACCGCCGCCAGCCCGAAACCAGCATCTTGGGTCGGGTGCTAGCGCTCGCCGGCCATCTGCGTGAGGAAGTCGATCGCGTTGTGGTCCTGGGCATCGGCGGCTCCTACCTGGGCGCGCGGGCACTCTTTGAGGCCCTGCGCAGCAGCTACCATAACGAGCTTCCTCCCAAGGACCGTCACAACAGCCCACGCATCTATTTCGAGGGCAATAACGTCGATAACGACGCCCTCCACGAACTTTTCGAACTTTTACAGCTGACCTGTGTCGAGCCGGAAAATCGCGACGAACGCTGGGGCGTTGTCGTCATCAGTAAATCGGGCGGCACCATCGAGACGGCAGCCGCCTACCGCGCCATCCGCCGTGAACTGGCGGAGTATTATGGCCTCCACTCGCCACGCCTGACTCAGCTCGTCCTGGCCGTTACCGGCGCCACCGGCAAGCTTCGTGACCTCTGCAAGGCCGACGGCATTAAAGACGACGATATCCTCACCATCCCTGACGACGTCGGCGGTCGCTACTCGGTTTTCACCCCGGTTGGCCTGGTCCCCGCGGCGCTCATGGGCCTCGACGTACGTGCACTCCTCCTTGGCGCCGCCAGCATGACCAAGCGCTTTTTGGAGGAGCCCTTCGATCGCAACCCGGTCCTTCAGTACGCGGCCGTTAATTACCTCATGTTCACGCAACAGGCCAAGCCGATTCGCGTGCTTTCCGTCTGGTCGAAAAAATTGGAAGCGCTCGGCCTCTGGTATGACCAGCTTCTGGCGGAAAGCCTCGGCAAACACGGCACCGGCCCGACCCCCCTCACTACCGTGCAAACACGCGACTTGCACTCGCGCGGTCAGGAACACCAGGAAGGTATGCGCGACAAGGTCATCAATAACCTCCTCGTCAAGGCACCCAACCAGCCGCCCATCATGATCGGCATGTCCGACAAGAACCAGGACGATCTCAATCAATTCAATCGCAAGGGCTTGCCCGACCTAATGAACGCCGCCCACCGGGGCACTAACCAGGCCTATTTCGACGTCTCCCGCCCCACGGCCGATCTCGTGTTACCCGCCCTGTCCGAACACACGCTGGGCCAACTAATGCAGATGCTCATGCTGGCCACCGTCGTGGAGGGCCGCCTCATGGGCATCAACCCCTACGGACAACCCGGCGTTGAGGCGTACAAGAAGAACATGAAGGCGCTGCTGAAAACATCGTAATTAACCGGCATTGGTAGAACACCTGGACAACAACGGGCAACGCTACGTTGGTTGTGGCGGGATAACTTCAAACTGGTTTATTGGCCGAATTTAAATACATGCGGGGAAATTGGAATTTTGTTCAGACTTCTTATTCTGGCAGAAAAACACGTAACCGTAGGGTGGGTCGAGCGTACTCGCGCTGACCCACCGAAACACACGAAATCATCGTCGGTTCAAACAAAAAACCATCACCGCGTTCTCATTAACGTTCCCTACATACGTACCCTTCGGTGGGTCAGCGCGAGTACGCTCGACCCACCCTACGGATTGATTCGGATAATACTCCCGATGTCCCAGCCTTGATGCCACCGAAGCGATATCGCGCGTTTCTCACCCCAAACCCAGCTTTACCGCTCACGGCAACATGACCCGCCCGCCGCTGGCGCCGATGGTGTGGCCCGTCATGAAGCTTGCTTCCTCGCTGAGCAAAAAGCGAATGACGGCCGCGATTTCTTCGGGCTTGCCGAGGCGACCCAGCGGGGTTTCCTCGACGACGCGTTTGCTCATTTCCGGCGGCATTACCTGGGCCATTTCGGTGTCGATGAGTCCCGGCGCGACACCATTGATGCGCACGTTGTGAGGGGCGAAGGCCTCCGCGCAGCAGCGCGTGAAGGCGATGACGCCCGCCTTGGAGGTAGCGTAGTGAATTTGCATTTTCCGCGGCCGCAGCGCCGCCACCGACGACAGCGTCACGATACGGCCAAAGCGGCGCTTGATCATCTCGTCCTTGACGGCAAACACCGTGAGGTAAGTACCCGTCAAGTTGATATCGATCGTCTCTCGCCAAACATCCAGCGTAAGTTTGCTATGGTCCTGGATGTTGCTGATGGCGCCGCAGTGGACGAGGTAGTCAATGGGGCCAAGCTGCCGCGCCTCATTGACGAGTTGTTCGACCTCCTCCGGCCTGGCCACATCGCAACGGCCAAAAACGACCCGCCGGCCCAGCGCCCGTATCGCCGCGGCCGTCTCCTCGGCATCGCGAACCCGGCTAACATAGCTAAACGCGATATCGGCACCTTCGCGTGCCAGACGTAAAGCGGTAGCCCTGCCAATGCCGCGAGAGCCGCCGGTGATGAGGACGACGCGGTTGTGAAATTCGGTGGTCATGTACACCTTGGTGACGGTAGCAGTATAACCGGACCTACTGAAAATTTAACTGAATCAGAGTCTGAAGCACCCGCTCTCTATCTCCGCTTCTCCACCCGCCCCTCCTCCCAAAACTCCTTCGTTCCATGATGCAATCGCGCCCCTACCTGCGAGATGACTTTCATCGCCAGGTAACAGGCGCCTCGGGCGGCTTGGGGGACGGGTATGTTGTTGGTTATGCCGTAGAGGAATGAGCCCGCGAACATGTCGCCGGCGCCGGTTAAATCCCTGGGCTCGCAGGCGAAGGCGGGGAGATGTATTTCGACGCCATCGTGCCGCACGTAGGCGCCTTTGCGCCGGCCGTGACGGCCACCGAGGGCACGACGGCTTTTAGCTTGCGGAAGGCGTCCTTGGCTGTCGTGGTCTTGGCCAGGGCACAGGCTTCGGTTTCGTTGCAGAACAGCAGGTCGGCCTGGCCTAGTGCTTCGTGGAAAGCGTTGCCGAAGACTTCGACAATAAAGGCTTCCGAGCAGGTGAGGGCGATTTTGGTGCCGTGCTGCTTGGCCAGCGTGATTGCTTTCTTGATGGCGCCCTGGCCGGTGTCCGGGTTGGCGAACACGTAGCCTTCGATGAAGAGCCACTCCGAGCTTTTGATGCGTGCCTCATCGACGTGGCGGGCTGCCAGGTGGCTCGACACCGCCAGGCAGGTGCGCATGGTGCGCTCGGCATCGGGAGTGATCAGCGCCACGCATGTGCCGGTCGCCTCGCCCAGGATTATGGGGTTGCCGATATCGATGGCGAGTTCCTGAAATTCAGAGGTATAGAAGAGCCCATAGCGATCGTCGCCGACGCAGCCGATGAAAGCCGAGCGGCCGCCCAGTTGCGAAAAGGCGATGGTGGAATTGGCCACGGAGCCACCGCTAACAAGCCGCGGCTCCCGTTCGTGAAAGCGTTTGAGTAGCGCTTGCTGATCAGGCAGGTCCACCAGCCGCATCGTACCACGCTCGAAGCCGAGACTGGCGAAATCCGCCTCCGACACCTCGACAAAGATATCGACGATCGCGTTGCCCAGACCGCAGAGTTGAAGTTCTTTTTTCGCCATGAGATACCTTTTTAAAGTGTCAACGCATGCGCAATGCGCCGCAGCGTTTCATCCTTGCCCAGGATTGCCAAAATCTCGAAGACACCTGGTCCGATCATAACGCCGGTGACGGCCACACGCAGAACATGATTCACGTCGCCCAGCTTGATTTGACGGCGCTCGCAAAAATCTCTAATGCTGGTTTCAAGCGTGGCGTGGTCGAAGATCGGCAGTTCACGCAAAAGGTCGGCCGCTTCTCGCAAAAGTGCCGCGCCGCCATCTTTTTTCAGTCTTTTCTCCACGGCTTTGGGGTCGTAGGCAGGGTCCTGGAAGAAAAATGAGCCGTAGAGGAAGATGTCGGTATAGACTTTGAGCCGGTCGCCGCAGGCCTCGACAACCAGGCGAATCTTTTCTTGCGTGGCGGCGTCCAGGGAATCGGGCACGAGGCCAGCACGCTGAAGGAAGGGCACCACGCCGCGCGCTTTTTCTTCAAGCGGCAGCATGCGCATGTATTCGCCGGCCAGCCACAGCAGCTTTTCCGGGTCAAAGCTGGCGGCCGAGTTATTGACGCGCTCGAGGCCAAAGTTCTTCGTCATCTCCGGCAGCGGAATGATCTCCGATTTATCATCGAGCGACCAGCCCAGGCGGCCGAAGTAATTCACGAGGCTGGCCGGGAGATAGCCCATGGTTTCGTAGAAGGCCACCATCACGGGGTTCAAGGTTTCCTGGTTCATGATCTGCTCATCGGTCAGGTCGCCGGGCACCGCATGCACGGCGCACAGCTTGGCCACGATGTCGGCAGTCATGAACTTTTTGGCGTCCCGTTTGCTCAGCTTCTTGGTTGAACTTGGCGCATTGACGACGGGGACATGCGCGAACTTGGGCACGTCAAACCCCAGGGCCTGGTAGGCCAATACTTGCACCGGCGTATTGGAGAGATGTTCCTTGGCACGGACGACGTGCGTGATGAGCATGCTGACGTCGTCAACGACGGTGGCGAAATTATAGAGCGCGCTGCCGTCGGGCCGCAGGATCACCGGATCGCCGATGGTATCGGTCTGAACCTCGACTCGGCCGCAAATCAAATCATCGATAACGACCGTTTGGCCGCCGGTGACCTTGAGGCGCAAGGCCGCGGGCGCCTGCTGATAGAGTTGCTGGCACTCCGGCGGCGGTGTTTCTCGATGCTGTCCCCGATGGACATAATTCTTTTTGGTTTTTTCGGCCTCCTTGCGTTCCAGATCGAGTTCTTCCCTGGTGCGATAGCAGGGATAGGCTTTGCCTTCGGCGAGCAGGCGCAGGGCCGCCTCGCGGTAGAGATGCTTGCGTTGTGACTGGAAGTAGGGCGCGTGCGGGCCGCCGACTTCGGGCCCTTCGTCCCAGTTGATGCCCAGCCAGCGAAAGCCGTCGAGAATGGGCTGGAGCGCCTCGGGCCGATTGCGCTGATCGTCGGTATCGTCGATGCGCAGGATGAACTTGCCGTCCCGGCCGCGCGCCAGCAGCCAGTTGAAGAGAGCGGTACGGACGCCGCCGATGTGGAGATAGCCGGTGGGGCTGGGGGCGAAACGTGTACGTATCATTCTTGCTCACCCTTGCGGAGATTGGCCCGGCCCTCGACCAACGTCATGATGGTCCCTTCCTGGACGGTTTTATCTTCCTGGTTGCTAATGGTTCGTATCCAGGTTATGAGGCCGCGCCGGCCGCGCGCGTTCCTCTTTTTCCAGTATTTTGGTTTTTACATGAATCGTGTCGCCAATGTAGACGGGCAGTTTGAATTGCCAATCGCGAACTCCGACGAAGGCGAGGGTGCGCATTGGGGGCGATTGCATGCCCAGGCCGCTGCTGATGGCCCAGATGAGCAAGCCATGCGCGATGGGCTTGCGATAAACGGTTGTCTTGGCAAACTCATGGTCCATGTGGATGGGGTTGAAGTCGCCGCTCAGGCCGGCATAGGTCACCACGTCGGTTTCCGTGACCGTGCGCCCCAGCGAACGCCACTGCTGGCCCACTTCCACATCGTCGAAAAACAAATACATGCCCGGGTAGGACATGGTTTTTACCTCACCTCAGGGATCAGCAACGGCGTCGGCTTGCGTTCCTTGTCATCCACGCCAACATAAACAACTTCGGCCTCGGTCACCTGCAAAACTTCCGTGCCTCGTTCGACTTCGACCTGAATGTGCATGGTGATGGACGTGCGGCCCACGTGCACTAGCCGCGTCAAAAAGCGCACCACGTCGCCGACCATGACCGGCTTCTTGAACTCCACGCGGTTGACGGCCACCGTGACGAGATCGGGCAACGGGCCGCCCGCCTTCTGCACCTCGCGCCGCGCACCCAGCGCCCCTGCCTGGTCGATGTAGCTGAGTATGACGCCGCCGAAGATGGAGCCCAGCGGATTGGTGTCCCGTGGCATCATGACAACCTGGATCGCCAGGTAGAGCTCCGACACCGAATTCTCCATTCAAAAGCACCGTGTCGGAAGTCATGAAACTTCCGGTAGCGCCAATTGACGATGCTTGACGCAAGGGCTCGGAAGTCTCACGACTTCCGCTACATAGACACGCCTGGATTTCGCTTATGTTATTTGCGCTGGCAAACTTTGACCACAAACTCGCGACCGTAGATGCCATGCGTCAAGCATCGTTATGGCTGGAAATAAAAGTTCGAGCCAGGTTGAGTCTCGTCAGGCATTCCTGCGCGGAGACCGCTCCGCCGGCAAACTTGGCAAGGTCGGCAGCCGTGAAGAAAGCACGCAACAACTCTTGTTGCGTGGCAGTGAGCCTTGGCGTGGCTTGCAGCATGTCCAGGAATTCGGGGGTAGTGCGGTGCCGCGCGGGGAGTTGATATTCCTTTTCCAGGAAACGGCGCAGGATGTTGGCCAGGATTGCATGAAACCGGTCGACTCTGTTTTTCTGTGGTAAATCCAGCGACGCCAGCCGGTCGAGCCCGCGCAATGCCCACATGCTGGCGGGAAACGGGGCCGGCCGTGACCGCCGCCGCCACCAGATGAAACCAACGATTGCGAGGAGGAGTAGAGCGCCGGCCGCTAGCCCTGGCCAGTAGTCCGTCTCCACATCCTCGACAGTCGGCACCACCTCGATGAAGGTTGGATCGCGAACGTTCTTGACATCGGGATTCGTCAGCGCGGTGACAACTTGAACATTGAACGGCTGCCAGACGATCATTCGCGGTTCACCGTCGGCAATCTCAAAGGACTCGATTTGCAGGGGCAGGGTCCCTGGCGAGAGGCTCTAAAACATAAAGCTGCCGCCAAACCTTGCCTTCTTTGTCGATTTACCACTGGCACGGGCGTGTTTTTGACAACGTGCCAGCCCGGCGATTTTGTGATCCGGCGGGGGGGCTTGATCTTTTCGTGCGTCGTGCCGGTGATAGTGATCGTGATGGGCAAGGTATCTGCCAGGCCTATTCTAAAGCCCTTTTGTTCTGGCGGCGCGTCGACAGCAAGCGTGGCCGGTCCGTTGCTTTGTGCCACCACCGGGTCAGCACCCGGGCAGGACGTGCCTGGGACAAGCAGGCAGCAGGCAGCGGCAGCGAGGCACCAAGTCATCTGTTTGAGCAACATTAGCGACGCCCCAGGCGACGTTCGCGGAGGTGAAAGAAGCGCGTGAGCGCCTCCAGATGGTTGCCCTCGGTGGAGAGTTCGATCAAGTCGACGCGCGAAGAATGCGCGAACAGTCGCAGGGCGTCAAGGCGGGCGTTGGTCTTCCGCTGGAGCGCCTCCTGAAATCCTCGCGCGGAGGTATCAATCAAGGCAACTTGGCCTGTTTCCGCATCCTCCAACTCGACCAGGCCTACGGGCGGCAAGGAGAGCTCACTGGGATCGGACAGGGCCAGTCCAATCAGGTCGTGGCGTTGCCCGGTCCGCTTCAGAGCGCCTTCGAAGCCTTTGTCCAGGAAGTCACTGATCAAAAAGACGATGACTTGACGATGCTGTACCTTATTAAGGAAGTCGAGCCCTGCGACAGACAGGTGCCGGGAGAGCTGGGCTCAAAAAACAAAATATCGCGTATAAGCCGAAGTACGTGGCGCACCCCCTTGCGTGGGGGCACAAATCTTTCCATGCTCTCGCTGAACGCGATCATGCCAACCTTGTCATTATTGCTGATGGCAGCAAAGGCCAGGAGGGCGGTGACCTCCGCGATCACCTCGCGTTTTTGCTTGTCGCGCGTGCCAAATAGCTGGCTGCGGCTGCAATCGACAAGGAGGAAGACCGTCAGCTCGCGCTCCTCCACAAATCGCTTGACGAAAGGGTGTCCCATGCGTGCGGTGACGTTCCAATCGATGGAACGCACGTCGTCGCCGGCCTGGTATTCGCGTACCTCCTCGAAAGCGACGCCAGTCCCCCGAAACACGCTCTTGTAGTTGCCGCCCAGCAAATCTTCGACGGCGCGCGCGCGGATATGAAGGCGACGGATTTGACGCTCAAGGTCCTTGGGGAGCATTAAAACGCCTTTTTTTGCGGTCCCAGAACTGTACGAATGTATCCGTTCCGCCAAGCCGTGCCAATTTTGCTCAAAATGCCTTTTTATCGCCAGAAATAACCTATACTTGCGTTGACTCGTTGACGGCAAGGCCGAATAGAACCAACGAACTTCAAGGTAACGCAACCATGGCAATGGTTTGTCCACAATGTAATCGAACCTTTGAGCAACGCCTCAATTGCGGCGGCTGCGGCGGGCGCTGTTATTTCTCGCTAATACCCGTGCTGTAACTGCAGAGGGCGGCGTCACCGCGGACACGACTCAGTGGCAGCAAACGCCGTGGGGGCGAATGGCAGTTGGCCTAATTCTCGCCCAGGGACTTGGCTACGGCCTGCAGCAGCTGCTGACGGCGGGCCTGATGGCTTCCGGCGAAAGTTCTTCAGTTTGGACCACCTTATGGGGCATTGTCCTACTCCATGGAGTGCAGGGATTATGTCTGCTGATCGGGGGCGCCATGTGCGGCGCAGGCAAAAAACGCGGCATACTTTACGGCAGCCTGGTCGGACTGGTCAACGGACTGATATTTTTGATGCTTCAGCGGCAAACCGGCGAAAACCTGACGGAAATCGCTCTTTACGGACAGCCGATTTTGCACATGGCTTTCGGTGCCTTTGGCGGCCTCGTCGGCACCTTGATCTGGAAGCCGGTTCGGAACTTACAAGTCGTTGAACCAATTGGCGGGCAAACCCCATTGCCAATCCCTGCACCCTCCTTTACGTTTCTGTCTGGGCCGGTTTACCTGGGCCGGGTATGCCTGGGCGTATTTGTCGTGGTTTGCGGCGTGGTCTGGTCCAACGCCATTTTAAATTGGGTGATGAACGCCAGTCAGGGCTCGCTCGAAATCAGGACCCATTTACAAGCCCAGTTGATAGGCTGGGAGGTTTGCGCACTGGCGACGTTATTCGGCGCTGGTTTGGCCGGCTCCAACACCTTCAACGGACTTAAACAGGGCCTCTGCGTCGGCGTGGGTTCCAGCCTGATCCTGGCCGGCGTTCACCTCGGAAGCCAGGCCGTCATGCTGGAAACCACCTTGTTAATGATCGTCGGCATCCTGGCATTGACGATGGCCGGCGGCTGGTTTGGCAGCCAATTGTTTCCTCCTATCGGTGCCGCCCGTCGCCGCAACCGCATATTGACCGGTTGATGACGGTTAGTTTTTGCCTCCCGCGAATTCCCATTGTTCCGAGAAAAACCCAGCATCCACGACGCCAGCGGGCAGGCGTGAGGTTCTGGGTTGGTTTACGTCCAGGATGGCCCAGTCGGGCAGTTTAGGAACCTGGCGCGCATTGTTAAGATAATCGTATTCGCGGAACGTGAAGCCACTATTGAGCACCACGTATTTATGGGGGGCGCGGGGATTGGGAGCAATGAGGGCGGGCACATGGTTGGCGGCCGCAAAGGTTTTCCCGCCGGCGCGCAAGCCGCCCTCCGTCCAGCCAATCGGAAGTTTGGCAGCGATCTTGGCCAAATACTGATTACTCGCCGGGTCGCCCCACAAAACAAGGTTGGCGGTTTTCTCGTCCTCGGCCGTCACGTCGGTATCGTCTTTTTGCATCACTTCGCCGCGAAACTGACGGCGCCAGTGGTCCACCGCGTGGGCCATCTCAGCTTTCACCCAGTTGCCGACCTTGGAGTTAAGCGGGGCGCCCGTCGGGCGAACGAAGATGAAACGATCCATGAAGGCGTCGTCGATCGGGCCTTGCAAGCCGTGTACCTTGCGCAAGCCCTCGCTGTTTGGCGCTGGCGCCATGACCAATTGCCAATTGCCAGCGCGCTTTTGGAAATGACTTACCCAACTGCGATCGGACCCAACCGGGCTGCCTTTGACTTCCTGGCCATCAATGGTCACCTTGGTGGGCGTTGTCATATCCAGCGGACACATTCCTGCCGGCATCGCCAGTGTCAGCCCGTTGACATTGCGCGTCTTTAAGCCGTGCCCCGTCGGCGGTTCTTTCCGCCTCCACGCGCGCCTGTTCCCAGTGTTTTTCCAGGGAATCGACGGTGAGCCAGCGCACTTGGTGGTAGCGCAGCGTCCAGGTGGTAAAGAGAAGCTTGCGTGGCAACGGGTCACGCCCCTGGGCGAGAATGCTATCGATCCGGCGGTTGATCTCGGCCTTGGCCTGCGCGGTATAGTTATGTCCCGCGCCGGCGCCGATGACATGGACCAGGGTCATGCCCTCGGCGGCCAATGCCGTGGCCATCACATCGCTGGCTTGTTTTTGTATGTCCTTCTCGCCGCTATAGGCGACCGTCGGGCAGTTAAAAAGATTGACCGCGTAATCGTTGCAGTCATAGAGGTGCCAAAGCTGCTTCTCATACGCGGGCGGGCCCAGGACTTCTTTCTGGAAAACGCGCAGAAATTGCGGCGTTTCCGCGAAACCGGCGCCCGGAGCAGCCGCTGCCCACATGCCCGGATAGTGAACTGCGAAGTGCCAGCACAACGCGCCGCCCATGCTGAAGCCGCGGATAGCCACGCGGTTTTCGTCGATAGCGTAATGTTTCTTTACGTGGTCCATGGCCTCGAACGTGTCAATCTCGCCGGCGAAGTGATTCGCGTTGCAGTAGCGGCCATAGGGGTGAAGGACGAATGCATCGACAGGCGTGAATTGGCCGGGGTTTTTTTGCCGATCATTGATAAAGCTCAGCTCGCTCAAGGTCTCGCCCCTGCCGTGATACCAAATATCCAGCCGATGTTGAGCGCCAGCGC
This sequence comes from uncultured Planctomycetota bacterium, assembly GCA_963848825.1. Taxonomy (GTDB): domain Bacteria; phylum Planctomycetota; class Planctomycetia; order Gemmatales; family Gemmataceae; genus CAVVSQ01. The sequence continues at coordinate 692,060 of CAWKFA010000015.1, forward strand.
CCTTGAACGATGAAGGCACGACCAGCCCATAGGGCTGCACCGAATTGTCGATCCGCGACAAATAGCCGCGCGCGACAAGCCCGGTAGCCGTGGTCCATGGCGCCTCGCCCTTGCGTAGTAACGCCGCTCGCTCCAGGCCTTGTTCGAGCATGCGTTTCGCGACGGGGATCTCCTTCGCGTTATAAAACTCCTTGTGAACCAGCGCATAACGGACGGCATTAAAATAAATCTGTACGTCGGGCAGCAGTTCCAGCAGGGCGGGCTTACCCTTCAAGGCATTGCGGAGCTCGGCGATGGTTTGGCCAAGTTTTTCGATGCCCTCGGTCAACTCCTGCTGGTCGGCCGCGGTCAGTGAGATACCGGGCGGCGGCACCGGTTTAACATTGTCGGCAACGATGTTCCCCTGGCCAACCGCCTGGAGCCAAAGAGAACTGAGGAAGAGTAGTGCCAGCGCAAGAGGGACACATTTCATATAAAACTCCAGGGATTCCACGTCGTGACGGATCGCGACCGAAGGCGTTTGTGCCTGACCCTGGAAGATAACCAGCGGATTCTCCAAAAGCTAGTAGTTGCGTAACTTTCAAAGGAAAATCCGTCATCGAAACGCATCATGACGGAGATTCGGCTCACGCGATGGCGCCTGAGGCCATGGCATGCTTTTATTCAGGCAAGAGCCTAGGAAGCTAGCAGCTACGGCTCAAGGTTTGGGCGGTTTAATATTGCCTAGTTTTAAGTCGGTTAGTGGTGTCGGTTGTAAGTCTTTAGGAACAAACGACTTATTGAATGGCCGGTTGACAGGCATAAATATTGCTTTTATATTGGGGCACCCCCTTTCGGAGTGTGTCGCCCCGCCCGCGGATTAGAGCGTGCATGAATCGGCAATAAGTTAGGTTCACCTGATTGGACGGCATGGCAATCTATCCTACGATACTTCCGGATCGCCCCCGGTGATTTTCGATTTGTGCCACACTTCGTGCGTCGCATCGTTTGCGTGAGGGCTTCATGGCGGTACAGCAGCAACAGCAGATGATGCTGGACAGTAAGGTGGCTTCCGGCACACCGCTGTTCGAGGATTACGAGCTTCACGAGCGCGCCTGGGATGAATTGTTCCAGGACCAGGGTAAGCCGCACTCCCATTGCCGGCTGTTGGTAGAGCGTCTCGGTCAACTCCGGCCCGATGAGTTTCTGGAACGGCGCGCCAGTGCCGACCTGGTTTTCATTAATCAGGGCATCACCTTCTCCGTTTATGCAGATCGGCGCGGCGTGGAGAAGATATTCCCCTTCGATCTCATACCGCGCACCGTGGCGGCGGGGGAATGGGAAACACTCGAATCGGGCCTTTTACAACGGATCAGGGCCCTCAATCTATTCCTTTATGACGTGTATCACGAGCGCAAGATCTTCCGCGACAAGATCATTCCGGAAGAACTCGTCCTGAAATCAAAATGCTATCGCCCCGAGATGGTCGGCTTCGATCCTCCCGGCAAGCAATATATCCATGTGGTCGGCACGGACCTCATTCGCGACCATACCGGTCAATATCTCGTGCTCGAGGACAATGGCCGCACCCCCTCCGGCGTCAGTTACGTGCTGGAAAATCGCGTGGTGATGAAAAAAGTCTTCCCACACCTTTTTCAGCACTTGCGCGTGCGCCGCGTCGAAGATTATCCGCTTCGTTTGCGTGAAGCTTTGCTGTCGGTGGCGCCGCCCAGTGCCGGACCATCCCCCTGCGTGGTGCTGTTGTCCCCGGGGCCCTATAACTCGGCGTATTTCGAACACAGCTTCCTGGCGCGGCACATGGGAATCGAACTGGTGTTGGGTCAGGACCTCTTCGTCCACAATGAAAAAGTTTATCTCAAGACCACGCGCGGGCCGCAACGTGTCGACGTGATCTACCGCAGGCTCGATGATGATTTTCTCGATCCGACCGTGTTCCGTCCCGACAGCTTGCTCGGCGTGCCGAACTTGATGAAAGCCTATTGGTCAGGCAACGTCACGCTCGCTAACGCCGTCGGTACGGGCGTCGCGGATGACAAAGCGGTTTATCCTTTCGTGGAGGACATGATTCGCTTTTATTTGTCGGAGGAGCCGATCTTGCACAATGTGCCGACCTATATTTGTGACCGTCCGACGGACTGCCTCTACGTGCTCGAACATCTTGGGGAACTTGTCGTCAAGGCGGTCAATGAGTCGGGCGGCTACGGCATGCTGATGGGCCCCTCGTCCACCGAAAAGGACCGGGCCGAGTTTCGTGACAAAATCAAGGCGAACCCCCGTAACTACATCGCCCAACCGGTTGTCACTCTGTCGACCTGTCCGACCTGGACGGAAGATGGTGTGGCGCCACGTCACGTGGACCTGCGCCCTGATATCGTCAGCGGCACAAGTTCGTGGGTGCTTTCCGGCGGGCTGACGCGCACGGCCCTTGTCAAGGGCTCGCTCGTGGTAAACTCCAGCCAGGGCGGCGGCAGCAAAGATACCTGGGTGATGGAGTGAGGATATAGGTATTTGAGACTTGAGGATTGCGGAGTGAAGATCTGCCCTCATGCCACGAACCTAAAAAGGCCTTTGTAATATCTCATGATATCTCGCGTCGCTGAGCACTGTTATTGGACCAGTCGTTACCTGGAGCGGCTTGAGAACACCGCGCGCGTGCTTGACGTCAATCAGACGATGTTGTTGGATTTCCAGGTGCCCATTGAACAACAGTGGAAACCGTTGCTAATCATCAGCGGCATTCACGATATGCCGGGAGAGCCTGACGCGGAGCGGGTCCAGTATCACATGACCTGGGAACGCGATAATCCCAGCAGCATCGCCTCGTCGCTGGCCGCCGCGCGGGAAAATGCCCGCATCATCCGCGAAGTCATCAGCGGCGAGATGTGGGAACGCATCAATTACTACTATCTGTGGATGCAAGGAGGCGGCGCCCGCAATCTCTACGAAACCAGCCGCAGCGACTTCTACAACCAGATCAAGCGCATCAACCAGCTTGTCAACGGCATCAGCGATGGCACGATGGCGCATGCCGAGGGCTGGGAGTTTTTCCAGCTGGGCAAGTACCTGGAACGCGCCAGCCAGACGGGGCGTATCCTCGATGTGAAATATCATATGCTGTTGCCCCACGCCGATGTTGTCGGCACGCCCATCGACAACGCCCACTGGGTGGCCATCTTGACCAGTTGTTCCGGTTACGAGGCTTTTCATAAGTTTCGTGGCACGATGGACCAAGGAATTTCGGTCGCGGATTTTCTGATATTCGATACCGCCTTTCCCCGTTCCGTGCGTTATTGTTTGAGGCGCTGCCAGAGCGCCGTCCACCTGATCTCGCGAAGGCCGCTTTCGCAGCCGGGCAATGACGTCGAGCGTGGCCTTTTGAACCTGCTCGGTTGGCTCCAGCTCGTCAACATTGACGACCTGGTTCGCGCCGGCCTCCATGAATCACTTACCAGCGTCATTGACCGCATTCATGACCTGGGTCACGCGGTTCACCATACCTATTTCGACTTCCAAATGGGCAGTCCGCAACCCGCGGATGCGGATTTGACGGACCAGCCGCTACCAACCATCTCCAAGGAAAAGGTTCCCGTGACTTCCGGGTCAACGCGGGGCTAATGCGTGGTCGAAAATAAGCTAGACTGCGCCGGCGGCTGCGCCACCGTCAGCGCGCTCATTTGCATTTAACTCAAGGAATTCGCCATGGCCATCAGGGTCGCCCTCAATCACAAGACCGAATATCATTATGACAGGCCCGTGTCATTGCATCCCCAGGTAATACGCCTTCGGCCGGCACCCCATTGCCGTTCCCCCATTCTTAGCTATTCGCTAAAAATCAAGCCAGCGGACCATTATCTGAACTGGCAGCAAGATCCCTACAGTAACTACCTGGCCCGCCTGGTTTTTACCAAGCCAACGCGCTCCTTCGAGGTGGAAGTCGACTTGGTCGCGGAACTCACGGCCATCAACCCGTTCGATTTCTTCATCGAAGCCGCGGCGCAAAAAAGCCCCTTTGTTTACGAAGCGAGCCTGGCGAAGGAGTTGCTTCCCTACCTCGAAAAAGAGCCGGCCGGCCCCTTGCTGAGCGAGCGGGTAGCTGCCGCGCGGCGTGACAAGATTCAGACCATCGATTACCTGGTCGATATCAACCAGGACCTTTACCGCGATATACGTTACATCATCCGCATGGAACCCGGCATCCAGCCTTGCGAGGACACCCTTGCCAGGCGCAGCGGCTCCTGCCGTGACACCGCCTGGCTGCTCGTGCAGGTTCTTCGCCACCTGGGCATGGCGGCCCGCTTTGTCTCGGGTTACCTTATCCAGCTTACGGCTGACGAACCGGCCCTCGACGGCCCTTCCGGACCGACGCACGATTTCACCGACTTGCACGCCTGGGCGGAAGTATACCTGCCTGGCGCCGGTTGGATCGGGCTCGATCCAACCTCGGGTTTGCTTGCCGGGGAGGGCCACTTGCCCTTGGCCTGCGCCGCCGATCCAACGAGCGCGGCTCCCATCACGGGGTCGTTCCAGTACGATCAGGACCCAAAAGCGCTGCCTGACGCCGCCGCCGATGACGACGTCCAAACCGACTTCCACTTCCATATGAATATCGTCCGCGTGCATGAAGATGCGCACGTTACCAGGCCCTACACCGAGGAACAATGGCGCACTATCGAGGCCGTCGGTCAATTCGTCGATAAAAAACTCACGGATGGCGACGTGCGCCTCACGATGGGCGGGGAGCCAACCTTTGTTTCCATCGATGATCGTGACGGTCCCGAATGGAACACTGCCGCCGTCGGGCCGCACAAGCGACGTCAAGCCGACGCCCTCCTGCGGCGTTTGCGCGACCGCTTCGCGCCTGGGGGGCTGCTGCATTTTGGCCAGGGCAAATGGTATCCCGGCGAAGCCTTGCCCCGCTGGGCTTTCGGCTGTTACTGGCGCAAAGATGGTATCCCCGTTTGGAATGACAACAAGCTCGTCGCGGAAGATAGCGGCAATTACGGCTATGGTCCCGAGGACGCTCGTACGTTTATCGACCAACTCATCAAAAAGCTGGGTGTCGAGAGCAGCCATGCGCTCGCCGGTTTCGAGGATGTCAGCTATTACCTGTGGCGTGAAGGCAAACTGCCGACAAATGTCGATCCCTTGCAAAACAAGCTGGAAGACGCTGAAGAACGCAAGCGCCTTGCACAGATTTTCGACGAGGGGCTGGGCAAGGTTTTGGGCTACGCTCTGCCGCTACGGCGGGCGTTTGATAGCGGTCGACCCCGCTGGGAAAGCGGCCGCTGGATCTTGCGACGGCAGCAGTTGTTTTTGTTGCCGGGCGATTCCCCGATGGGCTTTCGACTGCCGTTGGATTCCATCCCCTGGGAGGCGCCTGAATCAAGGGACACGTTCCTCGAGCCGGACCCCTTCGCGCCGCGTGAACCACTCCCCTCCAAGGCGGAACTGTTCCAAAAATATCTCCGCAAGGGCAACGCGGACCAACCGGTTAGCCAAAACCCTGATGTGGCCCAATCGGCCCCTGTCTCCCTGGTGCGCACCGCGCTCTGCGTCGAGGCACGCCAGGGCCGGCTCTTTGTTTTCATGCCGCCGCAAAAAAACCTCGAAGACTATCTGGATCTGGTTGCCGCTGTCGAGGCCACCGCGCGCTTACTCTTCATGCCGGTGCAATTGGAGGGGTATCCGCCTCCCTTCGATCCGCGTTTGCTGAACTTCAAGGTCACCCCCGACCCGGGCGTGATTGAGGTAAACGTCAATCCCGCCGCCAGCTGGTCCGAACTCGTTCAGGCCACGACCACTCTCTACGAAGAGGCGCGGCAGACACGCCTGTGTGCCGAGAAATTCATGCTCGATGGCAGACACACCGGCACCGCGGGCGGCAACCATATCGTGTTGGGCGGCCCGACCCCGGCAGACAGCCCTATTTTGCGGCGGCCCCATTTGCTACGTAGCCTGGTTTCTTGCTGGCATAATCATCCGTCCCTGTCGTATCTGTTCTCGGGGCTCTTTCTCGGCCCCACCAGCCAGGCGCCTCGAGTCGATGAAGCCCGTAACGATAGCCTTTATGAAATGGAGGTTGCTTTCGGTCAGGTCCCCGATGATGGCCGGGCGCCGCCGTGGCTCGTCGATCGCATCTTTCGCCACCTGCTCGTGGATGTTACCGGGAACACGCATCGGGCCGAATTTTGCATCGACAAGCTCTATTCGCCGGACTCGGCGAGCGGCCGGCTGGGGCTGGTCGAGTTCCGTGGTTTCGAGATGCCGCCGCATGCACGCATGAGCCTGGTTCAACAGCTCTTGTTGCGGGCCCTCGTCGCGCATTTTTGGGATAAGCCCTATACCCACAAGCTGGTGCGCTGGGGTACGGCTTTGCATGATCGCTTTATGTTGCCGCATTTCATCGACCAGGATTTCGATGACGTGCTCACCCTGCTCAGGGAAGCGGGTTATCCGCTTGCCAAGGCCTGGTTTGCGCCGCATTATGAGTTCCGCTTCCCGCTGCTCGGCACCATCACGCAGCGCGGCGTCCAACTCGAACTGCGCACCGCTATCGAGCCCTGGCATGTCCTTGGCGAGGAGCCCGGCGGCGGCGGCACGGTGCGTTATGTCGACTCCTCGGTCGAGAGACTCCAAGTCAAAGTCCGCGGCATGACGGACTCGCGCCATGTCATTACCTGCAACGGCCGCCGCGTGCCCCTCGCGCCCACGGGCACCAACGGGGAGTTTGTGGCCGGCGTTCGCTATCGTGCCTGGCAACCGCCGTCCTGCCTGCACCCGACCATCGGCGTGCATGCGCCGCTGGTCTTTGACATTGTCGATACGTGGATGCAACGCTCGCTGGGTGGCTGCACGTATCACGTGGCCCATCCTGGCGGCCGCGCTCACGAGCGCTTTCCCGTCAACGCCAATGAGGCCGAAGGCAGGCGCACTGCCCGCTTCTTTCCGATTGGACATACGCCCGGTCCGCTGGTCGTGCTGGCGGAAGAAGAGCAAGGCGAAAGTCCGTACACGCTCGATTTGCGCCGCGCGGCCCCCGTGGAGCCACAACTGCTAGTGGCCACGGACAGCTTCTCCAGAAATGGCACGGGGCACTCTAATCGCCTTGCCAATCAGGAGGGGTCTGTCGCGCTGGACACGCTCCATGCGCCCTGACGTCCATGGCGCTCATCCCGAGTCAGGATGCGGCGTTGATGTCCTCCAAGGTCCGTTGACGGACGTCTAGACAGGAAAACACCGTCCCCACCGCATGACTTATTGGTTGCTGGTCCCTACTCTAGGCAATAGGATGTTGCCTGGAGCGGATCGGTCAGCCAATTATCGCGAGTGGCCATCATGCAAGATGTTTTGAGCCTGATTTTGGGCGGCGGACGCGGCTCGCGGCTCTTTCCGCTGACAATGCTACGCAGCAAGCCGGCCGTGCCCATTGCCGGAAAATACCGACTGATCGACATCCCCATCAGCAATTGCATCAATAGCGGCTGCAACCGAATTTACATCCTCACGCAGTTTTTAAGCGTCAGTTTACACCGTCACATCGGCAACACCTACAAGTTCGATCCCTTTAGCCGTGGCTTCGTCGAGGTTCTGGCTGCCCAGCAGACCAACGAGGCGGCCGACTGGTACCAGGGGACTGCCGACGCCGTACGGCAAAACATTCGTTATGTACATGAGGACCGTTGCCGTGACGTGCTCATTCTTTCCGGCGACCAGCTTTACCGGATGGACTTCGCGCAACTGCACCGCACCCACCGCGAGGCCAATGCCGACGTGACCATCGCCGTTCTGCCCGTCAGCGCGGAAAACGCCTCGGCTTTTGGTATTTGCCGACTCGACGACAAGGGACGGGTGGTAGGCTTCATTGAAAAACCGCAAACCGTCGACATGCTGCCACCGTGGCGGACGCCGGAAGACATGATCGCCCGGCACGGCATCGAGGCGCCGGGCCGGCCTTATCTCGCCAGCATGGGCATTTACCTGTTCAAACGGGAAGCGCTCTTTCATCTGCTCAACGCGCCGCCCTTGGCCACCGATTTCGGCAAGGAAGTTTTTCCGCGCAGCATCCACACGCACCATGTGCAGGCCTATGTATTCGATGGCTACTGGGAAGATGTGGGTACCGTGAAGTCGTATCACGAGGCCAACCTCGCCCTCACCAGCGAAACTCCCCCCTTTATTTTCAATCACCCGCATGGCCTCATCTACACGCGCATGCGCTACCTGCCCGCCTCGCGCATCAACGCCGCCCGCCTGGATCACTGCCTGGTCTCCGACGGCTGCGTCATTGGCGCCGGCACGTCGATCACGCGCTGCGTCATCGGCATACGCACGCAGATAGGCCGTAACGTCACCCTGCGCGACTCCGTCCTCATCGGCGCCGATCGTTACGACAATCAGGAGGAAAAGGACGAAAACCAGCGCCGCGGCCTGCCCAACCTTGGCATCGGCGACGGCTGCGTCATCGACAATGCCATTCTCGACAAGGATTGCCGCATTGGCGTCAATTGCCGGATCATTAATAAAGACCGCGTGCAAAACAGCGAGGGTAAAAACTTCGTGATCCGCGACGGCGTCGTGGTCATTCCCAAGGGCGCCGTGCTGCTCGACGGCACGGTGATTTAACGGCCTGCGTCCGCCCGCGCAGGAAAGAAACGCCGAAACTCGAGTCGATTCGCGCCGTTTTTGTACTACGGCTCCCCCCTTTACGAGACCTCTAACATCCGTTTGCTGGCTTCCTGGGCGAGGCATCGAAGACTTCGCCCCAGTTGCCTGGCGTTGACTGGCGGAAAAGGCGCATCGTCGGGTACCACGGGCTGTCGTCGCGATTTTGAAGCCAACGCCAGCAGCCCGCGTAGGGAAGAACCGTCCAGACGGATCGGCCCAAGGCTCCCGCGAGGTGAGCTGGCGCCGATTCCAAAGAGATGATCAAATCCAGGTTCATCATTGCCGCGGCCGTATCCATGAAATCGCCCAGCCGATCAGACAAATCTACAATGCCGAACCGGGACTGGCAGGCCGGCAATTGCTCGCGGCCGTAGCCTTTTTGCAAGCTGAAAAGTTGCGCGCCTTGCAGACGTGCCAACGGCTCGAAATTGGACAGTGCGAACGAACGCGATTTATCCACTGCCCTGTACTCGGGTAGTCCGAACTTAGGGTTGCCTTGCCAAATGATGCCGATTCGAAAACCCGAGTACTGGCGAAGTTCCGTGCGCCAGCTTTCGACGAGCGCGGCATCCGCATAGAGATACGGGATGGTAGCCGGTACCGAGGCAAGTGTGGTTTTAAGGATGGCGGGCAAAGAAAGCAGCGATGCCTGGACATCGAAATGTGGCATTGAGGCACCCGCTTCCAGGATTTCAGCAACTCCCGCACAATTCTTGAGAAGCCGTTGTAACTCCGTGGGACATTCCAGGAGAACGTTGCCGCCCAGTCGTTTGACGAGCGGCGCATAGCGCACAAACTGGAGCGTGTCGCCGAGGCCCTGTTCAGTATGGAGTAAAATGGTTCGTCCATCTAAAGGCGAGCCGTCCCAGCGCGGGTGGTTGGCAAAACGCGTCGGCATCTCGGCACGCTGCAAACGCCATTCGTATTCCGGCCAGCCCGCCTCATAGTTGCCGCTTAGCAGCATAAGATTGGCCCGCAGAAAATGAGCCTCGGGATTTTGTGGCTCAAGATGTAGCGCCTCGTTGCAATAGTAGAGAGCCTCTGCTGGCTGGCCTTTTTGCCAATAAACGGTGCCAAGATTGGTAGCTGCCCGCGCGTCAGGCCGCAGGCGAAGGGCTTGCTCATACCAAGAAATGGCTTCGTCGAGCCGGCCCGTTAGCTGCTGGAGCCTGCCAAGGTTGCAACAGGCTTCCGCGCAAGTTGGATCAAGGCGAAGAGTCTGCAAATAGAAGATCGCGGCATCCGCCAGCCTGCCAAGCTGCTCAAGCGCATAAGCAAAATTGAAGTTGCCTTGAGCCAGATCGGGGCGATAAACCCGAGCCGCTTCCTCGATGCCACCCTGGTCGCGGAGCGTATGAACTAGATTGCGGCATGCTTCCGGATAATTTGGCTGGATAAGCAGAGCCTCACGAAAGCTGCTCGCGGCTTCGTCTAACTTGCCGGAAGCTTTGAAGACGCAACCCAGATTAAAATGGTGAACGGCCTGATGTGGATCGAGACCAAGCGCTTGCTGAATAAAACGGATTGCAAGCGCGTGTTCGCCTCGTTGGTGGGCAATGAGCCCGAGCAAATGGAAAACGTCAGAATTTGCCGCATCTTGCTCCAGAACTTCGCGATAAAGAGCTTCCGCCACCATCAAGTTGCCGGCACGGTGCTGCTCCACTGCTAATTCGAGAGCGTTCGGTTGCATTGCAATTGCCCGGGACCAGGGGGGGAGCAACTCGCCATGCCGCCATTCTACTTCTAAAGCAGATCAAGTCGCAACGGTTCGCGAGCGCCACTATAATTCTCTGTACCGGCCTCTTACCGGAAGTATTGGAAGGAAATCAGGTCGCGCAAAGCCGCAAGGACGCCAAGAAGATGAAATGAAACGTTTCGCAGCTCTCTCATGTGCTTATTCCTTCGAGTCTTACGACTCTGATTTATGGCGCCCACGATCCAAGTCGCAACCCGCAGGCGAGCCGAAACCACCCTACTTTGCGTCCTTGCGGCTTAGCGCGAGACTCCCATTTGAAGTCTTGCTCGGATTGCCGTAGGCCTGTTCAGGCGCCGTCCGTGCCGCCCAGGTGGGTCGCTTGCGTGGCTGGGGGTCGTTTGGTAAAAAGAAAGCTCACCTTAAGCTTTCGCGAAAAGTGTTACGGGAGAGTAGGACATGGCCGACAATCCAGCGTGGAAAAACCCGAAACCTGGTCCGGGGAAAAAGGATGGTTCTTCGGAGCCCGCGTGGAAGCAGAGCACCAAGGGTGCCGATGGTGTGAAAGGGGAGGGGCCGCGGGCCTGGCAGAACAGGGCCACGGAGAGGCCGGCGCGGGTGTGGTTCTCACGCACCATGCAACGCCTATCCGTCGCCGTCATGCTCCTTGGCCTTATCGGGGGGTTTGTATTTTGGCTCATCTATATCCGTCCCCAGCCCCAGACGAGCCTGGTATTGATGGGCAGCAGCTACGACGTCAATTTGGCGGTGCCCCACAACGCTTATGGCTGGCACGGCTTGCAGGGCATGAAGGAACAGTTGGTGGACTCCGCCAGGCTGGTTGACCTCATTTATCCCGACGGCGGCCTCGAGGACATCAAGAGTAAAAAAGCCTGGGACGAAATCTGGAAGCTCATGCCCCACAAGGCGGGCAAGGCCGTCATTGTTTCCCTGGGGCTACATGGAGGGGCGGATGACAAGGGGGCCTACCTATTTCTGGGTTATCCCGCCGGCCAGGACAAAGTCTACATGAAGGATGTGCTTCACGCGGTGACGACTGCGTGGCCGAAGCAGGATATCGTGCTCGCGCTCGAGCCCGTGCAGGTGCCCTTTCAGTGGAGTAGCGGCATTTTGCGCAATGATTTTATCCAGGCCGTCAAGAAGGAAATCGACCCCAAGAAGTACCCGAAATTGTATGCCCTGTGCGCCTGCGACGAACAGCAGGTATCCTGGTCTTCGGAGGAGTATGGCCGGACTGTTTTCTCGCAGTTTCTTATTCAGGGGCTCCTGGGCGCCGCCGATCAGGATGAAAACAAGAACATCAAAACCAAGCGTGTCACCCTCGATCAGCTGTTTACGTACGTCAAGGGCAAGGTGGCCAACTGGGCGAAAAGCAACAAGGGGGTGGCGCAAACGCCGATTCTCCTGGGCGGGGAAAATCGTGATATCGACCTCGTTCATTTTGACAAAGTAGGCGAAGTGCCGGTGCCGGCCCGCAAACAGGTGCCCTCGCGCGAGCTACAAGAAAAGTGGAAGGTATGCGAGGGCTTCCGTGATCAAGTGCCGTCGCCCACGACCTATACGCCCCACCTCTGGCGCGTCTATCGCGACGCCTTGATCCGCTGGGAGCAGCTTGAAAGAGCGGGCGCCTTTGCTTCCAGTCTCAAATTGAAGGAAACCTGCGAGAACCTGGAAAAGGAAATTGCTCTAAAGGCACGCGCGGACCTGGGCAATCGCGACGTCGCGCTGACCCTGCCCTTGCCCTCCACGCTTGGCCTGCTGACGGCGCCGGCACGTGCTCGGGCCAAGGTGATCGATGAGGAAATCCCCAAGCTCTGGAAGGACGAGGACAAGAAGCGCCGTGCCAAGCAGCTTCAGGATTTACTGGGAAGGTTCGGTGTCGCGGCCGATAAGGCACGCACCGAACAGGGCAAATTGTTTTACGCCCAGCTTTGCCGGCAATTTCTTTATTACCTGAAGGACAAGAACAGCCGTATCGATGCGAAGGACCTCCAGCCGGGCACCTCGAAAGCGCAGGCGTCATCCTGAGCGAGTTCGAGGACGTTTTCAAAATAGAGCTACGCCCCGAGGAGGTCCATTACCTGGTAATGTTGCTGGAGGACCTGGCCCCCAAGGCACTGCCACCCCTTAATGTTTTGCAACAAGCACTCGAGGTGCGCCTCCTGGCCGAGGAGGCAGCGCTCGGGGCAGGGGCCGCGTCTGATTTTAGCGCCGCGGATGGGGGGCATCCCTATAGCGAAATCGTCTTTACCTGGATCAAGCCTCAGGTCGAGAGCGCCGACCAGGATCGTCGCTTGGGTGAAGACTGGCTCTTTGGCAAAGGTCCGGACGACTGGAAGAACGCGCAAGAACTTTTCCAAAAGGCGGCCAGCGGTTACAAAAACGCGCTCCTGGACGCCAGGGCGGTACGTAAAGCCCTTGAGCTACGCGATGCGGCCCTGGCGGAGTTGCCCTATTATGCCCAGTGGCTTGCCCAACGGCGGCTCCTCGTTGATGACAAACGTGCCCAGGAAGAACTGGAGGGACTGGTCGATCAAGTCGAAGAAGTTTCCAAAAACGTCGGTAAACTGGCGTGGTGTTTGAACGAAACGAGTTTCCAGGGGGTGAATTTCAACCGGCCTCAGGATAAGTCCGCGACCAATCTCGAAGGCCTGGCGCCCAAGAAGATGATGGAACGCTATGTCACCAAACTCGACAAGGAACTTCGCGACCCGCGCTGGGACTGAACAACAAGTTCAAGAAAATTCGCGACGACCTCGTGCTCAAGGAGGTCCACAACAGGCCCCTGTGGCACGAGTTGGAAGCGGTATTGTCGATGCCTGTGTTCAAGGACCGGGAGAAGTTGTTGGCGATTAGCCGTAACCTGTCCATCAAATTCAATGAAACCAACCAAAAGTCCGTCGAAGAGAAAATCGAACTGGTGGAGGTGGGAGACAATCGCCAAAAGCGGTTGGCGCTCGCGACGGCTGTGCCGGACTGGAGAGCGGATCATCCGCTGGCCGGTATCGGCGACCAGCCGATGACTGAGGTCGAAGCCAAGATCGAGAAGTACTGGCGCGAGCTCCCGGCGCCATCACGACTGAGCTCGAGACCAGTTGCGAGAAGCCCACAGTCGAAGAAGCCGTCGAACCCATGTATAGGGCAGCTTTCGCTTCACGGCTGTTGCCGGGGGGCCTGGTGCCGCTCGCCAGGTGGAATGAGCAAGAACTGCCTTATGGGCCCGCGCAGGGCCTTCGCGATCTGCGCCTGCATGATCTGCTTTTATGGCTGGCCAAGCGGGCTGAGCAGGACCACTGGTACAAGGAGGGAACGGCAGCCTTGCGGCAGCCCTACTATCGCCCGGCGGCCCAGGCCTTCGGCGCGATGGCCCAGCTATTGGCGAAAAAGGGGATTCGAGAACCAATTGCCTCCCAACGGGCGCTCGTGGCCAGGAAGTTTGACAACGTGGCGGTCGCGGGCCTCAAAATTCCGAAAGCATCCAGTCCGGACTGGACCAGCGAAACAAGCTTCCCGGTAACATGGAACATCGAGGGAGAGCCAGGCACGCCTGCCGGCCTGCCGATGTCGTGGCTGGAGCTAGACCCCGACGGGCCCCTTCAGGCCAGCCCCAATCAGTTCGTGGGCCGAGAGGCGGCCAAGGACTGGCGCAGCGGAGGCGGCTATCCACGCCGCTTTGCTCTGCAGCGCGTCGAGAAAGCGGACGAGCCGGAAAACTATGGGCGGGCGACCTTTGTCGCATTGTTTCGGGGCCAGAAGATCGAAGAGGCATTCACGCCCAAGCTTTGGCCGCCGGAAACCATCGTGAATTATGTTCCGCCGGAAAAAGCGGGCGCGGCCTTCCGGCTGGAGAACGGCTTTCATTATGGGGCGATCAGCATCGTGCTGGATTGCTCGCTGAGCATGCTCTACAAGGAAAACTACATCAAGAACAAGCCGCGTTTCTACCATGCCACGCAGGCCCTTAAACGCATGTTGGAGACGATTCCGGAGAATACCTGGGTGAGCTTGGTGGTCTTTGTCAAACCTGCCCGCAAGGGCGGCTCGCCCTTTGAGTTTTTGCGTTTGCCCGATGAATGGAAACCGGGACAGGAAGTGGCCTTGATCCGGAAGGTGGAACAAATTCCGGAGAAGGATTTCCTGGATTACACACCGCTGGCCGACGCCATCGTGGAGAGCCTGGACAAGGGCTTTCCGGAGCGCTACAAGGGGCCGAAGTTGATTGTGACCCTCACGGATGGCGACGATAACTCCTCCTTCAAGAGCACTCCGGAGAAGTTCACGCAAGTCCGGCACAATATGAACGTGAAAACCGGGCTGAGAAATAGCTTTGCCGACTCCAATAAAACCGAGCTGCAAATCATCTGTTTCAACGAGCAGAAGGATCCGGAAAGCAAGAACGCCAAAGAACAATTCGAGGAGGCGGTCAAGCTCCTTGATCCACCTGGAAACTTTCACGTGCAACCGGACCCGGAGGAGCTGGCCAAGGACCTGGAGCTCGCTATTCGCCCCAGGCTGGTCCTTAAAAAGGACAAGCAGGTGGTGCGGGGTTATGACGAAAGACCCATCAATCGCTACGATGCCGGCGGACTCGACTGGCGGCGCTTTGAGCCGGGCGACTATACCGCGCATGTCAAAAACGCGGGGCCTCAGGATATCCACATCGAGCCGGGAGAGTTGTTGATATTTACGCTCACGCGCGACCCGCGCGATCAGCGAATATCCTGGCAACGCAGCCTGTTCGCGGACGAACGCTCCGACAAGAAGATCGCCGACGGCACGAAAGGAGGTTTTCTGGTAGCGCTCCTGCAAAATCAAATCGACAAGGATGACACCGTGCGCCAGCTTTTCACGCTGGAGACGGCGGACAAAAAGACTTTACGAGAACAATCGCCCGGCTTCGTCTGGATCGAAACCAAAGCGAAGGGACCAGCGCAGCGCGCGGGGCTGGTGACCTGGCAGCGTGACTTCCGCTTTCCGGCGCCCGCCTTTCGCGCGGAGATTCAGAACTGGCCCATGACGGAAAGCAGCGACTCGGTTCCCGATCCGGCCCCTGCCGCCGCCGATTTGTGGTGGACGCTGAGCCCGAAAAGCTTGCAGTTTTCCAGCATGCTGGAGGGGGTCAAGGTGGCTCTCGATCCGCGTGAGAGCCTGCCGATCAAACACCACTTCAAGGGCTCCAAAAACGACATCATTGTCGAGAGCGTCGGCTGGGAAGGGACCAAGCTCGTCGTGCGGATCAAACACGACCCGCAAAAGCCTGTCTTCGTGCAGTTGGGGCCCTTGCCCAACGTGGAGCCAAGCCAGGAACATCGTTTCTATACCGCGGCCAACAAATATACAGCCTCCTTCGCGGGCCTCGCCAATGCCAAACCGGCGGAAATCACTTTAAATGTGATCTCCATCGAGGATTTCAAGAAGGTCGCCGAACGGGTGACCTTCGATGTGCTGCCCCCGCCCACGATCAAGGACGGGCCGCGGGCGCCGAAGTTTGAATGACCGATGTCCCTACTCCCAACGCCCTGAAAGAATTGGGACCGACTTCCCTTCGAAGTCGAAGCCCTGTTCCTTGAGGGCAGTTTTCTTTGTCGGAGAGCGATCATGGCGGAGGAAGCCGGAACTCCCCAGGAACCACCCAAGCCCCCCAAGCCTGCCACGCCGGCAACACCGGCGCCGCCACGCGCCTGGCAGCGCACCGGCCATGCCCCCAAGCCGCTGGGGACCGTACCGTCCACGAAGCCCCCGGTACGGAGCCATCTGGTACGATGGGTCGTGGTGGTAATCGCCTGTCTCATCGGGATTGTCGGCGCGTTTCTTTATTTCGTGAGCGGTTGGACCAAGCCGGAGTTCTTTTCGCTGACCATTCGCGAGTACACCTCGCCGCTATTGCCCATTAATCCGCTGGTCTACGAAGACAGCCGGATTTTGAGTGAGCGTTTTGAGAAGATGACCGTGGAATATAATGCTCAGGACCACATCCTGAACGTCTTGGGCGGGCTGCGGACCAAACAGCAACCGCTGGTTGTTCATCTCAGCGCCCTGGCGCGCTGGCGCGACGGCAAGGTCTACCTTTTAGGGAGCAATGCCGACCCGGACCGGACGGATACGTGGGTGTCTTTCCACGACGTCTTGCAAAAGATCCGTGATTGCGAATCGCCTCATAAGCTGCTCGTCCTGGACATCATGCCGCTCCAGCGCCGACGAACGCTTCGGTTTTTTCAGCGACGATATCGCGGGCAAGGTCCAGGCGGAGCTGGCCCTGGAAAAGAAACTGCCGTTTTTCGTGTTGTGCGCCTGTTCCGCGGGCCAATCGTCGCAGGTGGCGGAGGAACTGGCGCAATCCATTTTTGCCTTCTACCTTGATGAAGGTTTGCGCGGCTATGCTGATGGCTATGGCCTCAGCAAGGGCAAAAAGGACCGCTATATCAGCGTGCTAGAGTTGGCCGACTTTGTCACCCGCCGCGTGGACCGCTGGGCGTGGACGGCACGGGGTGTGCGGCAAACGCCCGTACTCTACGGCAAGGAAACCTGCACCGATTTTCCGCTTGCCTATAACGTGGACGGCGCCAGGGCGAGTGCCGCCAAGATCACTCCGCACACCAAGTACCCGGTCTGGCTGCGCAAGGATTGGGACGCGCCGATCAGTGGCGGGCGGAGCTGAGTACACTAGGGCCGGGCATTGTGCGTTACTTTGAGTCGCTGCTCCTGAAGACCGAGCAGCGCTGGCGCGGTGAAGCCGAAGAGGAAAAGGCGGGTGCCGAGCAGAACCGCTTGCAAAAAGGGGAGGAGGATCAAAAGAGTTTGCTCAGCGAACAGAAGCAACGGATTCTGGCCACGCCACGGCCGCCGAAACTGTTGCCGGCATCGCTGCCGGCGCCGGTGGGCGATCAGGAGAAGCAGGTCCAGGCATTCGCCATCGACCTGCGCGGGCTTTTGAAAGCTCTGGATACCCCCCTCAAGGCGGAAGATAAATCCCAAAAGGAAGAGCTGGACAAGAAGCTCAAGGCCATGGAGAAGGACCTGGATGAAAAACCGCTCGAAGCGGCCATGGCGCTGTTCGAGGTTGCGGTCACGGTGCCGGTTTTGGGGCAGTCTCAGGTTTTTCAATTGCAGAAGTTCCAGCAGAACCTGAAATGGAAGGTGCGCGAGGAAAACAGATTTGTTCAAACAGTCTTTCTCGACCGGCTCGAGCTATTGGATGAAGCGGTCCGGACGAATGGCTGGCCCTGGGACGCGGCAACCGTCCAGCAAGCCGTGCTCACTGTCCGGGATGCGGAGGCGGCACTAGCGGCCGTGGCGCTAGATCCTGCTGTATTTTCTTACGTGAAAACGTTGCTCGAAAACGCCGACCAATTGCGGCGTGTCGGCGAAGGGCATTTGTTCAATACCAAACCTCCGCTCTGGACCAAGGCCAGCCAGGCGCTGACCGAAGCGGGTAGCCTCTACCGGCGGGCCGCTATCAGCGCCCGTGATCTGACCGTGGCGCGGACGGTCCGCGACCGCGCCATGGGACTCTTGACCAGTACGGCCCCGGCGCTCCTCGCGCAGCCCAACGAGAGATCGCCGGAGGCGGCAACATGGCGTGTCGTCATGACGAACACGCAACGGTTGGCCGACGCCCTTGAGCAATTACCGGCAGCCGGGGGGCCCGGCGGCGAGCCTGAAGGGGCCCTTGAACTTGAACAGGATCTCAAGGAACTGGAACGCCAACTCGATGCCAAGGTGAGGGGCCTTCTTAAAATCGATATGGAAGGGCGAGGCGAAGATTATGTCGCGGGCAAAGCCTTTCTGGATAGTGCCTGGCTTGGCGGCGAGCGCCGCGAGAAACTTTGGGCTGCCGGGCAAAAGCTGTCTCTGCAGTTGCACGACAAGATCCGCGCCGTTGACGATCTCGAGAGTCAAGGTGAAATGAGTACTTCGTTGCCGGTGGGCTCCGACCATGGCAAAGAACTAATTCAGCTTCAAAAAAAGACACGCGCACAGGCAGGCGCTTGATATGATCAAGCTGGCTGGCTTCACGGAGTCGGGACCACTGGAGCGGGAATACAAGGTTGCGCTGGAGAAGGCGGACGATGAGGGCTGGCAGGGACTCATGGAAAACTTGAGCCGGGTTTGGCCTGGCCTGCTGTTGACCGAGTTTCTCAAAAGCGGGGAACAGAACCTCCCCAGGGCCGAGCGTCTGGCGCGCGTGCTGTCGCCGTTTGACCTGCGCAAAGAGGGAAGTAGAGAAGTGAGCTACTGGACCCAAAACCCCACGCTGGAAATCTATCGCCGGGACCTGGCCCGTTTTTGGCAATGGCTTGAAAGCCGCTACCAGACCGACAGCGATGCGCTGAGCGAGGACAATCCATTCCGGGCCGTCTACCGCGACTGGGCGGATGACTACCGCAAGCGTGGAACAACCATCCCCTGATTGATTTTTCCGGAGGCAACCGTGAAGCAACTCCGCGGTCCGTTGGCGCTCTTCCTATTGTTTGGCGTCATCGTGGCTATTGGTGCCGGTCTCGGCACCCCAGCGCTGTCGCAGCCGCCCAGGAGGGGCTGGGAAGTGCTGATCAAGTACGAGGGCGAGAAGAAAGCCCTCGCCAGAAATCGCATCGTGCTACGCCCCAATGTGGTGCAGAAAGTCGCTCTTTTTCTCAAGACTTCGAATGAAGTCCTCTCGAACCTCAAGGTTCAGCTGGTGCGCCTCTACGGCGAGGACGATGAAGAAACCCAGGCCGAAGCCATGATCGCCAAGATCGGCCCGGATGTCGCCGTGGCGGTGCCGTTTGAACCATCGACCCAAAAGGACAAGGCCCCGCCTGAAAAGTCCAGGGATGGGCGCCTTGCCGGTGCGCCTTTCAAATATCAAATTCGCCTGCTGTTCAACGGCAAACTCGTCAAACAATTACCGCTGACGGTATCTATTCTTCGCCCTTACGAGTACATGGACGTCGAAGCTCCCTTGTTCGACAAGGCAACGAATCATGTGTCGATCGGCCTGAAAATGAAGCCCGGTTATGCGGCGGAGCCGCCCTGCGAGGTGAACCTCGTTTTTGAGCCGGCGGTGAAAACCACCGGTGCGCAGAGCAAGGCCAAGTTGAGCTCGAAGGAGCCCCGGGGCGAGCTCTATGCGCACTTTCCGCAAGGCGCCCCAGCCCCGGCCGGCCGGGTTTACGTCACGGTCGACGGCTACGCCCGCGCGTTCATGTTCAAGAGCAATTTCGTGGACAAGGGAAACTGGCCGGAGTTACGTGACATTGTGCGGGTTCGTTTGCGGGCCGACCGTTACTTCAATCCCGAAATGGAGATCGCTCCCAAGGCTGATGCCAAGGGAGAGGGTAAGTTGGACCCCAAAGCGGTCCCGGCGCTCAAGCTGCAGATCGAAGCCGACGGTGTGGCGGGCCCGGACGCCCAGCTTGAAGTGGGGTTTGATCGCGATCGCGACGAGGGCTACGCGGCCAAGCAAGTGTTTCCGGGGCTGCGCGAGGAGGCCGTTAGCTGCGCGGCTGCGCCTAAAGGAATGCTGCAATTCAAGACCACGGTCCGTGACTGGGAGTGGGACCTCGATGTGGGCGGCACGTCAGGCCGACGCCAGGTCCGCTTGCGGGTGCTGGACAAAGCCAATACCCCCGTCGAGCTCGCCGACGAACAGGAGCCGCGCGGCGAACCCTATGGCCTGTTCATGAACGACCCGGACCAGTTGCGTTATGCGCCGCTTACCTTCCGAAAAGTCGACAAGGCGGTTTACGCCCAAATTATCGTCGATACGTCGCGGCCCGAGGGCCTCAAGCTGGAAGGGCCGGAAAAAACCTCGGGGGGAGAATCCGTGGCGCTCAAGGCCTGGCTGAAGAGGCGCACGGAGGAGCAGGCGCCAGTCACGAGCGTCGAGTTTTTCCTCACCGATCCGGTAAAGGAAAAGGACCCGCAGCCCATCGAAGGAACTTTCGAGCTAAAAGATGGCAAGCGCGAGCTTTGGCAAACGACGATCACCGTTCCCAAGGAAGCCAAGGACAAGGTGGACGTCTGGGTCAAGGCGACGACGGCCACGCACCTTTCAGCGATTGCCAAAACGACCATGGGCTTGCAAGAGAAAAAGACAGTGCCACCGGCTATTAAGGGCGTGGTGACCTATGAATCACGGCCGCAAGCGGGCGTGCGGGTCTCCCTCATCGACAAGACGGCCAAGGCGATAGACGAAAAAAAGACCGACGCCAAGGGAGCCTATGTTTTTAATGACGTGGTGCCCGGTGTCTATCGCGTTGAGGCTCTAGAAACTACTTTCAACCGCAAGGGGAATACTGTTGCCGTCATGCCACCAGGCAGCACCAAGGACGTGATCGCCAGTTTTGAGATAAGGTAAACTGCCGACAGCCGAGGCTGGCCAAGGAGGCTGTTCCAATTCAGATGGGCTCCTGGCAGCACCTTCGGCGATTTAGGGATGATTCTTGAACTTGAAGACAACCAGGGCAATCAGGCCGGCAACCGCGAGCACTTCGAAGATCAACACGCCGCCCAGAAATTTGGCTAGTCGGCGGTAGCGGCGGTCATCCGCGAAAGCCTGATCGGACCAGGCGACCTTGCTTTCATTTTGCATCAACTTTTCTTTGAAAACCCCAGCCACGAACGACTGATCGCTATCTCCATTGGCGCCGGTCCCGGCCAGATAACAGCCCGAATAAAGCAGGGGGAAGGTTGCCTCCTTGGCAATGCCGTGGGTAAGCACCCTGCTAAGCTGGTTTTTGCGCTCGCGAATCTCATTGAGGAATAGAAACAGCGAAGTATTTCTTGCAGTGGCGTCCTGGCCATCCGGCGCATCGATGCGAAACAGGCGATAGACCCAGTCACGCAAGTAGCTATTGCAAATGAAGTCGACCGACTTGTGGATTTTGTCCTGAAGGTCCGGTCCCGCCAAACCCGGCGAGGCACGTGGAAATCCCTGGCCAAGCCTCCCCAGCCGTTCGCGCGGGGGCACGAGTTGATTAAAGTCGCGAAATCCGGGCAAGGTTTCCAGGTCGCAGCACAAAACCAGCGTGGCAAATTGCAAACGCAGGGCGCCACGTATCGTCGCGAGGTCGCGGGAACATAATTCCGCTGTTTGCTGAGCATCCTCATCGGTGTCGGTGCCACCGATTGGGATGAGCACCAGGGCGCCATTGATGGGACAAAGAGGCTTGCGGTCGCGAACGAGTAAATGGCAGAGGTAAGCCAGACGTGCCTGCAAGGCCTCCATTTCCAGGGGCCTATTAAGCAGGTCCGAGATCGGCTTACCTGCCTCGCGCCGGGCCGCACGCCGCTCGATGATCGTGAAGGCCGTGCCCCGCCGTAAAACGCGCACGACGTTCTCTTCCGCACCTCCTGGGGTCAGTGTTTTGTTCATGCCATCTTCGTTGGCATCATCGGGTTGGCTGACCTGCTGGTCGATCCCCTCCAGTGCGATGTTCGAAGCATGTTTGCCGAGGAGCGAGGCACCGGCACAGGTGACATAAATCGCGTCGCGCGTGGCATAGACGTGTACCGGCGCCTCGGGGCCGGGCGGTGTTTTGGCGACCACGAGCGGCAGACGTGCCGCGGCGAAAAGGTTCTCTTCCGCTTCCTGCGGACGGCCGAGCACCAAGAAAATGGGCAGGTCTCCCAGCCTGATGCCCCCTTGCGCCAGGGCAGCCGTGGCCACGCTCCAGGCCATGTCGATGTCAGGGAATTGCGTGGACGCCGGGCCGCTCTGGTATTCCCGCCAAATCCAACGGCCCAAACAAATAATGAGGAGCAAGACGACGCCAGCGACCGGCAACCAGATGCGCTGAATGCGTTCGTCGGCCCGGTAGGACAACAAGGGACCCAGGACGTAAAGGGCCACCATGCCTGTAACGAAAAAGGTTAGCCGTAGCCCCAGGAGCGACTTCTGCTTATTTTGCCAGCTCTTGGCGCTGTCGCCGCCGAACGGCAGCAGCGCGCTAAACATGCTTCCCAGGCCCGATCCCAATCGATTAAACAATTCCTGCATGACACATCTCGCTACTTACGCGCCGAGGCGCTTTGCTTTCAGGAAATAAACCACTGCACGACCAGGAAAGAGCCAAGGCAAACAATAAGGATTGTCAGGATGAAAACAGGGGTGACGAGCCGTTTGAACCAGTCCACGCCCTTCAGTTCCCTGACATCGGTTTCGAAGGGCCCTTCCACGGGTGGACGGAATACCGCGGTCTGGCCCTGGGCCAGTTGGACCTTGGCGCGGTCGCACCAGGTCTTGAGCTCCTCGGGGCTCTTGTTGCCGCGAAAGCCGAGCATGGCGCAGAGATAAAATACCTCCAGAGCATCGGTGTTCGGCCGGGCGCTCGCCAGCTCGGCCTGTTCCCAGAAGCGCCAGGCGCGCTCGACGCCGTCATAACGCAGACCTAGCTCGAGGCATTGATTGCGCCATTGTTCCCGCCAGGGAGAATCGCGAATAAAGATCTCGTCGAGCCAGCATACCATGGCATATCGAATGCCGAGAAAATGATGGCCAGCACGTGTGCGGACCGGGTCCGCGCCGCTGCTGGAGTTGCCACTGACCGGGGCATCGCCGCCGTAATCGTCCCAGCGCCGGGCGCGGCTGCTGGATTGCAACCTGCCCTGCAGCTCTCTTTGGGAGGTGGCGAAGTCCACGTCCTCCTTGGCGGCCAGGCGTTGCTGTAATTGGATGCCAAAGGTAAAAATCGGAAAAACCAGGTTGGCGATTTCCTCACGCATAATAATTCCTTGGCCCGTTAACGTCCATCGCGATCTCAGGCTGCGGTTTCACGCGGCACGAGGAACAGCGTGAAATGCATCGTGGTGGTAGCATTGCCCGCGCCGCCCGTCTTGATCGTCAACTTCTGCTGTCCTCGGATGCTACCAACCACGCGGTCCGCATTCAAACGAAAAGCGAGCGTCAACGACTGTTGCACGTGCTGCCATTCCCCTTGCTCGACATCGCGCCGAATTTGGAAAAAAACCAGGTCCGGCGAGGAGGGCAAGGTCCGCGGCGGGGCGGCCATATGCGCAAAGCGCATGCCCCGGTCGCCCCCTTCGAATATCTTATCCACCCGCGTCGAACTGCCGATCTTCATGTCCGTGTTCCCGGCCTTGGTCAACAGGCGGATGCAGTCTTCCGGTTTGAGCGGGCTGCGAACGCCGACGTACATTTCCCACACGGGCTCGAGCCATTTGGGTTCCAGCGTCACCTGCATGCGCGTCTCTTCACCGACGAAGGGCCGTTCCTCGTAAACGGGCTCGGAAATCGGAATGCTGTCAAGGTATTGTTTCACTTTAAAAAAGCACCTGCCCAGGTCGTCATGATCGTAGGGGGGCAGGGCGGGTGCCCGGGGGTTGCTCAGATCGAAGATCGCCAGCTTGCCCGCAAACCGGCAAAGCTCGAGATAAGCGCGGAACGGGTGGATGCCCTCGGCGAACGCCAGGACTTTCAAATACGCGTAAGCCTCGTTGAGGGCGTGAAGCTGGGTCAGCACCAGGCCATCCCCGGCATTACGAGTGTCGAAGGAAATGCCACGCGTCACCACCTGGGCGGCGAGCTTGGCGATCTTGCGCCGAAACGGTCGTAAACGACCTGCAAGACGCCGTCTTGTAATGGCTTCCAGGCACTACAGGTCAGCAGCGGCGGCACATAATAAATGTCGAGCTCGGGCTTGCCGTCGGCCTGCGTCGCACGCCGCACCCGCGCAAGGCGTAGGGCCGCGTAGCCGGCCTGGTCCTGCATCGCGAGGAGCAGCTTCGCATAGGGCAAGCGTACGGCGATGGGCTGTGTATCGATACCGGTGTTTTCGTCCTCGAGCTCCTGGGCGTCGACGAGGTACCGGGCCTCGTCCAGTTCCTGGTCGCCGGGGGCGGGAGGCCGAGGCTTGCCATCCGGCCCGGGCAAAGGTCGTGGCCGGGCGTTGGGTTTGCCAACGCGTATCTGCGCTACCGCCAGATAAATATCGACGCTGCTCTGCGCCGCCAGGGCTGGTTTCAGGTCAAGTGTCGGCAGCGTGACATCCTCGGGCACGGAGATCACCGTGCCGTCCCCCAGGCGCGCGTGCAACGAGCGCACGCAAAAGCGATTATCGGCCAGGGCGTCCAGATCGAGATCGACGGCGCCGATGCCCCAGTTGTAATGAGTGTCCCACGAGCCGCTTTGATGAACTTGGTTAGCGAAGGCTTTTTCCGCCTGCTGCATCTGTTGCGGCCAAAGAAACATCCCTTCATGCCAGTGAACCGACCGATAGGTCATGAAGTGATTTCCTCCAGAGCGTTCGCGGGCAACCCTGCAAACATTCGCGAAGCCACCGGGGTACGCCATCGAGGAATGGTTGCCCTGGGCAGACGCCGGCAAATGCTTTCGGTATTATAGTAGATACGTTAGCCAAGAGGCCCCAAAATAACGGGGTCACTTCCCTCGAATTTAGGGGCCCGGCCCCTCAATTTTAGGAACGTTAGACAAGATTTATCGTCCAGAGCAAATCAATACGCCATTGTTCTGCTGGCTGCCGCAGGGTAACTTCAGGAATGCAGGTTCGGGAAGGGTCATCCCCATGTCTGAGTCACCCAACGATCTGGCTTCCTTCGAAATGTTTCGTTCGGGCAACGACGAAGCCGCACGCGAGCTCTTTGAGCGTTATATCGCGCAGGTCATGCAACTGGCCCGGCGTCACCTGAGCCGGCCCATGTCGCGCCGCGTCGATGCCGAGGACATCGCGCAGTCGGTCTTTCGAACGTTCTTCCGCCATGCCCGCGACGGCCAATTTCAGGTCGCGGAAGCCGAAGACCTCTGCAAGCTGCTGGCCCGCATAACCGTATACAAAACGCTTCGTCAAGTTGCCTTTCACCGTCGCGCCAAGCGCGACGCCGGCATCGAAACCGGCGAAACGCAGGACATGCTCCTCACTCGACTGGCCAGCGGGCCCACGCCGGAAGATGGCGCCGCCTTTGTCGATGAACTCGAACACTTTCTCAGCAAACTCAAACCCATCGAGCGGCAGATCCTCGAAATGCGCATGGAGAGCTACAACAATAGCGAAATCGCCGAAAAGCTTGGCATCTCCGACCGCACGATACGCAGACTGATGGAACGTATCCGCGGCCTCGCCGAGCACCTCGGCATGAAGGCCCTCGATGCTGACTGAATGTCCCTTGCCGTGCGCCGCTCGTGACCTGAGATCGTGCAACCAATTAACGCAAAGCAAACCGTCGTGAACTTTGCCGCCTGAATCGGTTGAATAATCTGTACCGCCTGTGCCGATAATGCTGGAAGCAGCAAATATGCCGTTATGAACGCCATTTCTCCCAAAAACCGGGGGGATTGGCGAAGATGGCAAAGGAGATCGGCATGGCCGGAAAGCTGAAATGGTTCTGCGCGGTGGCCTTGGGCTTGGCTGCCGCCGCTGGCACTGACGCGCAAACGCCAGACGACGGCCATGACATGCCCAAGGCGGAAACGCTCAGAAATATTCCCACACCTGTCAGTAAAACCGACGCCCCGACTGTACCCATCGAAGAATTGCCGGCACGGCCACGCTTCTATGTCGAGGCGAACTATATTTTGTGGTGGCTGCGGCGCGGTCCGCTTCCCGAGCAAGCGCTCGTGACCACTTCTTCGGACAAACCGATTAACGGCAGCTCCGGAATCGTCGGACAGCCAAATACGCAAACCCTATTTGGTCGTAACGACCTGCAATGGGGCGGTTCTTCCGGTGTCGCCGCCACGATTGGCTGGAACTTCACGCCAGACGCCGACTGGGGCATCGCCGCCACGGGATTCGTGCTGCCGCGCCAAACATTGACAACCGGTTTCTCCTCCAACGCCGGATCGGGGATTCCGCTGATTACCCGGCCGTTTTTTGACACCATCAACAATCTGGAAGCTGCCTACGATGTCAGCTTCCCGACCCTGGCCAGCGGCAGCATAAATATACAGGCGACGACCGAGTTGTGGGGTTATGAGGTCAACGTCACGCATCAGCAAATCGGCGCCAATGGCACCAATCTGGACATGTATTTCGGGTTCCGATCGCTAGGCCTCGATGAGACGCTGCAATTTGACGCCGCCACGAAAGCCCTGGCAGCCAACACTGTCACCTATTTAGGCAACTCGATCCCCATAGGCAGTCAGGTTACCACGACCGATTTTTTCGGCACCAAGAACCGCTTTTACGGGCCACAGCTTGGCGGCGGGTTTAATTGGCACTGGGGCCGCCTGGGGGCCACGTTGACCGGGAAGATCGCGATGGGAGTCAACCGACAAACGGTCATGATCAATGGCGATACCACAGGCTTGGGCACGGTGACCGCGGGCGGCGTTTTGGCTCAGCCGAGCAACAGTGGCATCTTCAATCGCGACGTTTTTTGCCTGGTCCCCGAACTCAACCTGAAGCTCGATTACGAAATCCGGCCCTGGGTGCACGCACACTTCGGCTACAACCTTCTGTACTGGAGCAGCGTGGTCCGGCCGGGCAGTCAAATTGATCGCAATATCGATATCACCCAGGTACCCATTGATCAGAATTACCATAGCCTGATCGCCGGGCTGCCGTCTCAGAGGTCGACCCCGGCCTTCACGTTCCGCGACACCGATTTCTGGGCCCAGGGCCTGAACGTCGGGCTCGAATTCCGCTACTAAAAGCACATGAAACCGGCACAGGACCTTTCATGACGGTCTCTGCCTATCCCCAAACGGGGATCGGGCCTCTTAAAATTCAAGAGCCGTCCCCGTTTTGAATTAGGGCCTTAAACCACGAAGGTTTGTACGCCACCTTGGTCCGTGACGTTGAGGGTGTTGCCGGTCAGGATATAAGAAATCACTTTGGAATCCAGCAGCTTCCATACGTTCTTGAAGGTCCAGAGTTGCCCATTGGCTTCCAGGTCCACAAGCGTGTCGTTGGCCGCCACGGCAATGCTCTGCACGCCCCGGTCGAGATAAGTCCAGGTCGTGCCGTTGTATAGATAAAGCTGTCCGCTTTGTTCCAGGTCATAGACGTTGCCCTGGCTATCCACCGCAATGGTCTTGACGCCAACGTCAAGCCTGGTCCAGCCGCTGGCCGAATACTTCCACAGGTCGCCATTGATGAGATGTTCATAGAAACCGGTAGCGGTGCCGGTCTGGGCCAAGATGGCGCCGAGTGTGCGCGTCCCACCCCCCACTTCCACCACCTGCGCCTTGAAGGGCACGGTAGCCGGCGCGAGTGACGTCACGCTGGAATCCCACTTCACCCAGCTTGGGCTGGCATAATTCCAAAGGTCCCCTCCCTGTTCGAGGTCGAGCAGGCCGCCGCCCTGGAGCAGCAGGATGGACTTTACGTTTGAATCGAGCCTGGACCAGCCGGGGGAGGTCAATTTCCAGAGTACGCCGCCGGCTTCCAGGTCGTAGAGTGTCCCGTTGTCGCTGACCGCGAACGCTTTCACGTTCACGTCCTCACGCGTCGCCGAGGCGCCGGTCCCCTTGATGAGATCGCCGTTGATCTTCAACTCATAAAGGCTGCCGTCGTAGCTGGACAGGGTAAAGCTCTGGACGCCCGTGTCCACGATACCCACGCCAGTGTGAAACAGGTTTGCGGAAGTATCAAGGTAGTAGATCGAGTCATCCCCGGCGACCTGGAAGGTGGTCGCGTTAGCCGCCACAATGACGCCACCTTGCCGCAGCACGCCGCCGGTTTGCAGCGTGTCCACCACGCCGGCGCTTGTCACCCAAAACGAGGTGACGCCGGTGGCCAGCGCCGGAGTTGTGCTTTTGGTCTTATAAAGAGTGCTGCCGATCAATTCATAAACATTGCCGGCGCCGTCGAGCTGGAAGGAGGATACGCCACTATCCACAGGCCCGACCACGCCGCCCAAATCTTGCTGCAAGGCCCCGGAGCTATTAAGGAAGTAGGCGGTGCCGCTGGACGTCACGCCGAGCGCCGTTACCGAGGTCGCGAGGGGCGTCATGCTCAAGCTATTGGCGGCGGCGTTATATTGCCGAAGATTGCCGTTATTCTCCAGAATAAAGAGGTTGGCGGCGTTATCCATGCCGAAGCAAGCCGCGCTCACGTCAATCAAGGTCCAGGCGGAGCCATTGTAGAGCCAGAGTTGGCCGTTGTTTTCCAGGTCATAAAGGGCCGTGCTGGTCGCGGCCACGGAGTTGACGCCGGCATCCAGCACCGTCATTCCCAGGTTGTCGGTGCGGGTCAGCGTGCCGCCGCTTACCACCTGGAACGTCGGCGTACCTGGGTTCACTGGGGGCGATGACTGTCCGGCGGACGAGCCCGATGAACCGGAGCCGGAAGTGGTGGAAGTGCTTGAGCCCACATCGCGCCGCAGGCCCGTGCCCGTGAGCTTGGTGCTGCCCAAATTGCTGTACTGGTTTAATAGGCTGGCACCAATAAGCCCGCTGGCGCTGGCCGTCAAATTGTTGGCGCCGGTTGGAGTCAAGGCCACACTCGCGAAGGTCACTGCCCCGCTGTCGCCAGGTAATGGCGACTGCGATGCGATGACCGGGCCGTTGAGCGTCAGTGTAATGGGACTGGTGAAATCCAGGGCGGCATGCGCCAGGCGGCTCGGATTGAGGTCGGGCTGTAGGTTACTCGTAAGCTGGGCCGTGTTCGAGTTACGAACCTGATTGATAAGGAGGCTCGCATCGACACCGTTGCTGGTTACCGAAACTTCGGTAACATCGACCGCCCAGACGGTAACGGGCGGATTGGAGACATTGATAACGGCCGTTTGCAGCGGCTGGAACAAGGGGATGGGCTCACCCTTGATCTTCACGTTGCCGCCACCCTGGGTGGGCTGGCTGATGAAAGTCCCGCCGATGGAAATGATGACGAGCGGCATAAGGAGTGACGGTAATCTGAGCCGAGGGAACAGCCGCGGTGGGGACATTGGTCGGCACGGGCGTTTTCGGCGTTTGGACAGCATTGAGCGTGTAGTAGCCCCACTTGTCGAGCAACAGATTGGAAAAGGTTGCCACGCCCTTGCTGGCCGGAGCGACCAGCGTACCCGCGAGGTTGGCCTTACCCTTGATATTGCCGATGGGATTGACGATCCCGTTTCCGGAGTTGGTGAGCAGGCTCGCATCGAGGCCGCCCGCCAGGGCAAGATAGAAGGGCCCGCCCGGGTTGCCAGTGACGGTAACCTTACCGCTAAGGGCCGGGATCGATGACAGGTAACTTTGCATGCGGCTCGACGTCGGATAAAGCGCGGAGGCAACCGACGCAGCCGAATCGAAATCAAATCCTCCGGCAGAAACGCCATTGTAGCTGACCGTAAGTCTACCCGCGCTTTGACCGGCTGCCGGCGTCAAGGAAAGAACGACGTTCTGTGTGGCCAGTGTGCCCGGCCCGCTGAGCGTAAGCTTGGAAGCATCCAGAGCGGGGCTGACATTGCCCGCGAAGGTAAAGTAGAAGGGCCCGCCAACGTTGCCCGATACCGTGACGCTGTTGGCCGGCAAGCTTGCGATCGTGCCGAGATAGGTCTGCACCTGAGCCGCGGTGACGGTCGCTGAGTTTAATGGGGCTGCGGTGCCACTCGTACCGTTATATGCCAGGCTGACCGAGCCCGCGGCGGCCACGGACCAGATATCGATGGGGTCTTGCATGGCGGTATTGACCGACAAGGTCACCGAGTCGTTAGAATTGCTCGTGGAGTCATAATTCTGGGCGATCGCGTTGGTGTCATCCTCCGCGTTGACCACAATTTGGAACTGGCTACTGGCAAGGTCGGCGCCGATCAATGAGTTATTGCCTGAGCGTACCTGCGTGGTGTTCGATGGCGCGAAGACGAGCTGGCTGGCCAGGATATTGAAGGCCGTGGAGGTCCCGTCGGGGACCGAATAGATGATCGCAGGATTGGCGGTAGGCGTGGCAGGCGTCGAGACGCTGAATGTGTACCTTCCCCAATGGTCAATCGTGATTCCCGGGAAGCTGACAATGCCGCCCACCGCCGTGGCCCGCTGTTGACTAGTGTTGCCTGGATCTTGCTTGGGGCCCTTGAGGTTGTTGACGGCGCCCACAATGTCGTTGGTGGTCAATTGCGTCGCGCCGGTGATTTTAAGGGTCACATTATTTGTGGCCTTGGACACGACCAAGCCATCTTGATCGAGAAGGCGCGCCTGCACGCCGGTCGGGGTGGCCGCGCTATTGATGATAAGGCCGGATTTCGTGTCGGTCGGCTGTTGCAGGGAGAAATCCAGCGTCGTGACGACCTGGTTGGTCAGATTGAAAGTGAACGAAGCGGAGCCGACGAGGCTCGCCGGCACGGCGAAGGAATGATTGGGTAGAGAGCCGGTGATGGCGAAGCTGTTGGCCGTCACGGTGGCCGATGCCGTTTGATTGGCGACGATGGTGACCAGCGCGGCCACATTGGTCCCGATGGTTATCGGGGTAATTGGGTCGGCGCCGAATTGCGAAAATACCACGCTAGCGCTCGTCGCTGGCGGGGCCGTGAGCGTGACGATACCGCCGGCAGTCGAGTAACCGTCGTTGGAGGTCACGGAAACGGCTAGCGGCAAATCGTATTGCGTGGACACGAGAGTCCGCTGGTTCTGCACGCTGGTGGATGCCAGGCTAACGTTGAAGGGTTTGGTCTCAAAAGACCCGATGTCGACATGGCCCGCTATTTTGATGCGTGGGTTGCCGCGTTGATCCAGCGGGGGGGCCGTAAGGGTACCCGAAGAAGGAACGCCGTTACCGATGACTGGACTGCCAGGCAGAATCGCAAAGGACTTGGTGACGCCGCTGAAATAATCCGGGGTAGAAAAGAACAGCGGGTTGCCGGTTACATCGCTGGCGGGGGCGCCGGTGACCCCGATCAAGTTGCCAATCAGATTGGCCGCGCCGCTGGTAATTGTGCCGGCGATGTCGGGCCTCTTGATGATCGCGAAGTTGTCCGCATTGCCGGACACAATATCGTTGAGCATATTGAGCTGACCGCCGTTGACGGCGATGCCGCCACCACCGCCGGTATTGCCGACCGCAATGTCCGCTGTGTTGAGGGTCAGAGTGTCATTGATAAGGTTCACGGTGCCGGCCGTGATGTTGATCTGCGCCACCGCTGTTTACCGATGAGTTGCCATAGAATGTGGAATTGATGATAGTCGTGACGACGGTGCCCGAGCTACTATCAATTTCCAGGGCGCCGCCCGTGCCGGCACTATTGCCGGTGAAGGTGGATTGCTTGATGGTCAGTGTGCCATTGTCCAGAATGCCGCCCCCAGCGACGGCGCTGCCGTTTTGAATGGTAAGCGCGTCGAGTTCGACGATAGCGCCGTCATCGATCTGAAACACGCGATTGCCATTGCCATCGATGGTGACTTTATTGGCTCCTCCTGTGATGGTGACAGTGGCGCCCGCCGTCCCCGGTTTCAACTCCTGAGTCTGATTAAGCGTGTTTACCAAATCTGTCGCGAACGTGATGTTTTCCGAGAAGCCAAAAAAGGTACCGATGTTGACCAGGCTGACTGCGCCGCCCAAAGTTTGACTGGGAGGAGGGGCGGTGGGGGTGCCCGACGTTACCTGGAGGGCATTCGTGATGATCCCATCAATGTGGGCGTAGCTAGTGACGACTCCGGCTACTGCCCCGGTCGTGGGCACCGGTTGGATCGCGACGCTCGGGACAATCACCAGCTTGTTGCCAAGCGGGTTGGCGGCCAAATTGTGATCGCCGCCTTCAATGTTCAAACTGGTGCCGCCGGGCAAACTCTGGAAAATGTTGAACAGGTCGTTGCCGGTTTGACCGACAAGGTTCACGTTCTTGCCGGCTGCATAAGAAAGAACATTGAAAGTGGTGTCGGTGGTGCCGCCGGTGGCCGTCGTATTTGCGCCGGCCGCCACCAGGTTGACGGTGTCGGCGCCGCCGCTTCCGGTTTTCACATTCAGGCTTGTCAGCCCCCCGTAGGTCAAGATGCCGCCAGCGCCGAAGTAGGTATTGGGGCCGGTTACCTGGGTGCCGGTGATCGTCACCGTATCGGCGCCCAAAATGTAAGCCGAGTCATCGACATTGGCCGTGTCGGCGCCGCCATTGCCAGTGATTGTCAAGCCGCTGACAATATTGTGAGTGTTGCCGCCGCCCACGTTGAACGTATCGGCGCTCACTCCGCCTGTGACCGCTGTTACGGCGCTGGTGCTCAGAATGTTAGCCGTGCTGGCGCCAGTGCCGAGCAGGACGTTCAGGTTGCTCATGCCGGCGTAAGTCAAGCTGCCGCCTGCGCCAAAGTAAGTGCCAGCGCCAGTAACTTGCGTGCCGGTGATCGTGACAGAGTCTGCCCCAGCATGATTATGGTCATCGACGTTGGAGGTGTCCGCGCCGCCATTGCCCGTCAGGGTGAGGCTGCTCACGATGCCGTGCGTGTCGCCGCTATTGCCCACGTTGAAAATGTCAGCACTGGCTCCCCCGGTAACCACTGTTACCGCGCTGGTGCTCTGAACAATCGCGGTGTCGGCGCCAGTGCCCAGCTTGACGTTAAGGTTGGCCAAGCCAGCGTATGTCAGGCTGCCGCCCGGACCAAAGAACGTGCTATCTCCGGTTACCTGGGTGGCCGTGATTGTAACCGTGTCGGCGCCGACATGGCTGTGGTCATCGACGTTGGCGGTATCGGCGCCGCCGTTGCCCGTCAGGCTCAGGTTGTTGACGATGCCGCTGGTATCGCCGCTGCTAAAGACATTGAAGATATCGGCACTTGTTCCGCCAGTCACCGCCGTCGCGGCGGCGGTGCTCTGAATGTTTGCCGTGTCGGCGCCAGTGCCCAAACTAACGTTCAAGGTTGCCAGGCCGGCGTAGGTGAGACTCCCGCCAGGCCCAAAGTAAGTGTTGTCGCCGGTCACTTGAGTGCTCGTGATCGTCACGGTGTCCGCGCCGACGTGGCTATGATCATCAGTATTGGCTACGTCCGCGCCGCCGTTGCCGGTAAGGCTTAGTGTGTTGACGATGTTATGGGTATCGCCGCTGTTGCCGACGTTGAATATATCCGCGCTGACGCCGCCGGTCACGTTCGTGGTCGCGCCGGTGCTCTGGATGTTTGCCGTGCCAGCGCCCGTGCCGAGCTTGACATTCAGGTTGGCCAAGCCACCGTAGGTCAGGCTGCCCCCAGGGCCAAAGTAGGTATTGTCGCCCGTGACTTGCGTCCCGGTTATGGTTACGGTGTCTGCTCCGACGTGGCTGTGATCATCCACGTTGGCGGTGTCCGCTCCGCCATTGCCCGTGAGCGTCAAGCTATTGACGATGCCGTGGGTATCGCCACTATTGCCGACGTTGAAAATGTCCGCGCTGGCTCCGCCGGTGACGGCCGTTGTCGCGCCGGTGGCTTGTATGTTCGCCACGTCGGCACCAGTGCCGAGCTTGACGTTCAAATTAGTCAGGCCAGCGTAAGTCGTACTGCCGCCGGGCCCAAAGAACGTGTTGTCGCCGGTGACCTGCGTCCCGGTGATCGTTACCGTGTCCGCGCCGACGTGATTGTGGTCATCGATATTGGATGTGTCCACGCCGCCGTTGCCCGTGAGGCTAAGACTATTGACGATCCCGTGCGTATCACCGCCGTTGCCTACGTTGAAGGTGTCCGCGCTGGCCCCGCCCGTGACGGCTGTGGCCGCACCGGTGCTCAAGATGCTTGCGGTGCCGGTGCCGGTGCCCAGCTTGACGTTCAGGTTAGCGAGGCCGGTGTAGGTCAAACCGCCGCCCGCACCAAAATAGGTGTTGTCAC
The DNA here is from genome assembly GCA_963848825.1 of uncultured Planctomycetota bacterium. Taxonomy (GTDB): domain Bacteria; phylum Planctomycetota; class Planctomycetia; order Gemmatales; family Gemmataceae; genus CAVVSQ01. The sequence goes on from CAWKFA010000015.1 coordinate 726,100, forward strand.
CGGTGACCTGCGTCCCGGTGATCGTTACCGTGTCCGCGCCGGCGTGGCTATGGTCATCGACATTGGCGGTGTCCGCGCCGCCGTTGCCGGTCAACGTCAGGCCGTTCACGATGCCATGCGTATCGCCACTGGCGCCCACGTTGAAGATATCCGCACTGGCACCTCCAGTGACCGCCGTGATGGCCCCGGTACTTTGAATATTGGCCGTGCCGGCGCCCGTGCCCAGCTTGACGTTCAGGTTAGCCATGCCAGCGTAGGTCAAACTGCCGCCTGGGCCAAAGAACGTATTGTCGCCAGTGACCTGAGTTCCGGTGATGGTTGCGGTGTCTGGGCCTACATGGGCATGGTCATCGACGTTGGCGACATCCGCGCCGCCGTTGCCGGTCAAGGTCAGGTTGCTCACGATGCCATGTGTGTCGCCGCTATTGCTCACGTTGAAGATGTCGGCGCTTGTTCCCCCTGTGACTGCGGTCACGGCGCTCGTGCTTTGAATGTTCGCCGTCCCGGCGCCGGTTCCCATCTTGACGTTCAAGTTGGCCATGCCGGCGTAGGTCAGGCTGCCGCCGGGACCAAAGAATGTGTTGTCGCCCGTCACCTGGGTGGCCGTGATTGTAACCGTGTCCGCGCCGACATGGCTATGGTCGTCGACGTTGGCTGTGTCCACGCCGCCATTCCCCGTCAGGGTCAGCCCGCTCACGATGCCGTGCGTATCGCCGCTATTGCCCACATTGAAGGTATCGGCGCTGGCTCCGCCGGTTACTGCCGTGGCTGCACTGGTGCTGAGAATGTTCGCCGAGTCACTGCCAGTGCCGAGCTTGACATTCAGGTTGGCCAGGCCGGTATAACCCAGGCTGCCGCCCACACCGAAAAATGTGCTGTCCCCGGTGACCTGCGTCCCGGTGATCGTCACGGTGTCCGCGCCCACATGACTGTGATCATCAATGTTCGCGGTGTCAGCACCGCCGTTGCCGGTAAGGCTTAGTGGGTTGATGATGCCGTGGGTATCGCCGCTGTTGCCGACGTTGAACGTATCCGCGCTGACGCCGCCGGTCACGTTTGTGGTCGCACCGGTGCTTTGAATGTTCGCCACGCCGGCGCCAGTGCCGAGCTTGACATTCAGGATGGCCAGGCCGGCATACGTCAGACTGCCGCCGGCGCCAAAATAGGTGCCGTCGCCGCTGACCAGCGTTCCGGTGATCGTTACCGTATCTGCGCCAACATGGCTATGATCATCGACGTTCGCGGTGTCGGCGCCGCCATTGCCCGTCAGGGTCAGGCTATTGACGACCCCATGCGTATCGCCGCTGTTGCCTACGTTGAAGGTGTCGGCGCTGGCGCCGCCGGTGACCGACGTCGCTGCCCCGGTGCTCAGAATGTTGGCGGTGTCCGCGCCGGTACTCAGTTGCACGTTCAGGTTGGCCATGCCGGTATAACTGAGGCTGCCGCCCGCGCCGAAAAACGTGCCGTCGCCGGTCACTTGCGTGCTCGTGATCGTCACCGAATCCGCGCCGACATGGCCATGATCGTCGACGTTGGTGGTGTCGCTGCCGCCATTGCCTGTCAGGCTCACATTATTGTTGATGGCGTGCGTATCGCCACTATTGCCCACGTTAAAGATATCCGCACTGGCTCCGCCGGTAACCGTCGTCGCGGCGCCCGTGCTTTGTATGTTGGCCGTATCGGCCCCGGTACCAAGCTTGATGTTCAAAGTGGCCAGGGCGGCATAAGTCAAACTGCCACCCGCTCCAAAGAATGTGCCGTTGCCGCTGACTTGCGTGCTCGTGATGGTCACTGTGTCGGCGCCGACATGGCTAGAATCGTCGACGTTGGCCGTATCCGTGCCGCCATTGCCCGTCAGGGTCAGGCTGTTGACAATCCCGTGCGTGTCGCCGCTGTTACCGACATTGAATGTGTCCGTGTTCGTGCCGCCCGTGACGGCGGTCGTAACACTGGTGCTTTGAACATTGGCCGTGTTGACGCCGGTGCCCAACTTGACGTTTAGGCTAGTCATGCCCGAATAAGTCAGGCTGCCACCAGTCCCAAAGTAGGTGCCAGAGCCCGTTATTTGCGTGCCGGTTATCGCCACCGTGTCGGCAGTCCCATGATTGTGGTCATCGACATTGGCAGTATCCGTGCCGCCGCTGCCGACGAGGCTCAGGCTATTGACGATTCCCCGGGTATCGCCGTTGGCCCCGACGTTGTAGGTGTCGGAGGTCGTTCCTCCCGTGACCACAGTCGCCGCACCCGTGCCCTGAATGTTGGCGACGTTGGCGCCGGTACCCAAGCTGACATTGAGGTTTGCCAGGCCAGCGTAACTCACGCTGCCGCCGGCGCCGAAGTAGGTGCCGTCACCGGTCACCTGAGTGCCCGTGACAGTCACGTTGTCCGCGCCCGCGTGGCTATGATCGTCGATGTTGGCCGTGTCCGTACCACCATTCCCGGTCAAGCTCAGGCTATTGACGATGCTGTGCGTATCGCCGCTGGCGCCGACATTGAAAGTGTCCGCGCTCGCTCCGCCCGTGACGGCTGTCGCGGCACCCGTGCTCTGGATGTTGGCCGTGTTCAGCGCCTGTGGCGAGCTTGACATTGAGATTACTTACCCCGGCGTAAGCGAGGCTGCCGCCCGCACCGAAATAGGTGCCGTCGCCAGTGACCTGAGTAGTCGTGATTGTTACCGTATCCGCGCCAACATGACTGTGGTCGTCGAGATTGGCGGTATCCGTTCCGCCGTTGCCTGTCAGGGTCAAGCCGTTGACGACGCCGTGGGTGTCGCCGCCTAAGCCGACATTAAACGTATCCGCGTTTGCCCCGCCTGTAACGGCGGTCGCGACGCTCGTGCTCTGAATATTGGCGGCGTTGACGCCGCCGCCCAGCTTGACGTTCAGGTTTGTCATGCCGCCATACGTGAGGCTACCGCCGGCACCGAAGTAGGTGCTATCGCCGGTCACTTGCGTGGCGGTGATCGTGACGGTGTCGGCGCCCGCATGATTGTGGTCATCTACGTTCACCGTGTCAGCACCGCCATTGCCCGTTATGGTCACGCTGTTGTTGATACCGTGCGTATCGCCGCCCGCGCCAAGGTTGAATGTGTCGGCGCTGGCACCGCCCGTAACCGTGGTGGTGGCGCCGGTGCTTTGAATATTGGCTGTATCGGCCCCGGTGCCAAGCTTGATGTTCAGAGTGCTGATGCCGCCATAGGTCAGACTGCCACCCGCGCCGAAGTAGGTGCCATCGCCGTTGACCTGCGTGCTCGTGACCGCCACCGTGTCCGCGCCAACATGGGCATGATCGTCAAGATTGGCTATGTCCGCGCCGCCATTGCCCGTCAGTGTCAAGCTATTGACAATGCCATGCGTGTCGCCGCCATTACCGACGTTGAACGTATCGGCGCTCACGCCGCCCGTGACCGCGGTTGCGGCGCCCGTGCTCTGTACGTTCGCCACATCGGCGCCGGTACCAAGCTTGAGGTTCAGGTTAGCCAGGCCGGCGTAGGTCAAGCTGCCGCCGACGCCAAAAAATGTGTTGTCGCCCGTGACTTGCGTGCCAGTGATCGTTACCGTGTCAGCGCCCGCGTGACTGTGGTCATCCAGGTTCGCGGTGTCGATGCCGCCATTGCCGGTAAGGCTCAGTCCGCTGGCGATGCCATGCGTATCGCCGCTGTTGCCAACATTGAAAGTATCCGCGTTCGTGCCGCCGGTAACGGCAGTCGCGATACTGGTGTTTTGGATGGTGGCTGTATTGACGCCAGTGGCCAGCTTGACGTTCAGGTTTGTCATACCGGCGTAGGTCAGGCTACCGCCGGCACCAAAGAAGGTGGCGTCGCCCGTCACCTGCGTCCCGGTAATCGTCAGGATGTCCGCGCCCACGTGAACATGGTCATCGACATTCGTGATGTCGGTCCCGCCGTTGCCGGTCAGGCTCAAGCTGTTGCCGATGGCGTGCGTGTCACCGCTGGAACCAACATTGAAAGTGTCGGCGCCACTGCCGCCGGTAATCGCGGTGGTAGCGCCGGTGCTTTGAATATTGGCCGTGTTAGCACCGCTGCCAAGCTTGACATTCAAATTGCTCATGCTGGCATAAGTCAGACTGCCGCCGGCGCCAAAGAAGGTGCCGTCGCCCAGAACTTGCGTGCTCGTGACGGTTACCGTGTCCGCGCCGCCGTTGTAGTCGGAATCGTCAACGTTGGCGGTGTCTGCTCCGCCGTTGCCTTTGATCGTCAGCGCACCCAGCAGGCCGCGTGTCAGTTTGTTCGGTGCCCCGGTCACATTAAAGGTGTCGGCGCCCGTGTTGCCATCCACTTCCGTCGTGCTTCCGGCCATCGTGCCTTGAATGGCATAGCTGCTGGCGAGAGAGCCGCCCTTGATGAGGATGCCGTTTGCAGACTGCGCCGTTCGTGAAACTGCCGGCCGCGGAATAGTTGATACTCGCTGCGCCACCCGATAGGCCCGCAATGGTGCTGGCCGTGACGACCGCCGTTTCGGCCGCGGCAGCTCCTGAGTCATCGACGATCAGGCGGTTGCCCAAACCGCTGCCGCCTATTACCGTGAGCGCTGCCTTCAAACCTGCCACCGTGTTCGACGGGGTAAACACATTGAACGTGTCGCTTATGGCCACGCTGCCGTCGAGGGTCGTGGAGTCGCCGGTGGCCTGAACGTTGAAGGTATCGCCGACGCCAGCAGCGGTTTTGCCTCCCTTGATCGTGATGCTCTGGGTATCCACATACTTGTAGTTAATGGCGGCCGAGTTTGGCGCAACCAGACCGCTGATTTGCCCAAAAATTCCGCCTGGGTCAGACGGAATGGGGGACTTGTTGAGAGTGTTCAGGGTAACGGTTTGCGCCACGGTATCTGCCGAATCGTCCACGATGACGGTGTTAGTGGCGAAGGGGTTGACGAGGTTGACAATCCCCTGAATACCTTGCATGCCCAGTACGGGATCACCGAGATTGATTGCGTTGCCTGTGCCGCCGCCATAGATATTCAGCACGGCCTTGGAGTTCGTGTTGGTCGCCGCCACATTGAAGGTGGTGTTGGCCCCATGCGCGAAGATTGTCGTCGCCGTGTTGTTCAAGGCGCCGCGCCCGATTGGGTACTTTGCACGTTTACCGTGTCCGCACCCGACGTCAGCGCGAGCTGCACCTGATCGAAGGTGTTGTCATAGGTGATGTTCGCGATGGCGGGCGGTCCACTGGTGCTGATCGTGGTGCTTGTGAGCGTCACGGTGTCATGAAGAGTTCGACTGGAGTCATCGACGTACAACTCGCCGGGGCTGGCATTGGTGACCTGGACGGTCCCGAGAATCTTGGCAAGATTGCCGAGGCCGGTGTTGAACTTGGCCAAGGTCGAACCGATCACGGTCCGGCTGGGATTGCCCTCCTGATTGATGGCGGTCGCCACTCCCGTGGGCGTTGCGGCCACGTCGACCTCGTTGGAACCCGTGCCAGAGTTAATTGTCAATGAGGTGAGGCCCGCTGGCTGCGCCGGTAGATTGACGCTGATCGTGTTGCCGCCGGATCCTTCGGAAAAGACCACTTGGCTTTTGTTCGCGAAGCTCAGGGCCTCGAAATTACCGCTGGCCTCGCTAATTTTCGCGAGTTGCGGACTGGCCAGGGGAAGCACGTCGGCGATAGTGACCTGATCGCCATTATTGGTGCCGCTTACCGCGAAGGGTGCCGCATCCGCGACCGTGTCGATGACTGGCGTCAAGCCGGAGAAGGTTATGGTCTGCGTGCCAAAGGTCGTGCTGGCGTGCGTTAGCGTGCCCGCGCCTGGGCGCTGGGTACATAGCTGCCGGCCAGGTCCGCCGCGCCCCCTAAATCGCTGAGAGTACCGCTATGGTCGCCCAGGTAGGTAATGCCGTTAGCCGGGGCGAATAGCCCCCCAGCGGGGTTGTTGATAGTCAAGGAACTGTTGCCGGTACCTGCCGTATCGTCAAAGGTGAAAGTGTTAACACCGGTAAATGTTACCAGTGGCCCCAGGACGCCGCCCGAACTCAGGCGATAAGTGCCGCTCGTGGCGCTGGTGGCATTGATCACCAGGCTGTCATTGAGGCCCGAACCGGTGATTTTAATAACCGGATCGGTCAGTGACAGACCATCCACAAGCAGGCCGGTTGGGTTGGCGCCGTTATTCTGGACCTGGAATTCGAGAGTGTTCAAGCCCGTTTGGAGGTGGCTGCTGTTGATTGTGAAGGAAGTCAAGCTTGAGAAGGAGCTGGATTGGTTGCCCGTGGAAAAACCGTTGATGACGATGTCCACACCGCTGTCATCCGTCGCCCAACTACCGGCCACACGTCGCATCGTTCAGGTCATAACCGACCGGGATTGTGAACGCTGTCTGATAAACATAAATGCCGGGGGGATTTCCGAGAGACTGATCGGCAGTCGGAGCGATCCAGGTCGAATTGGCGCCCTGAGCTGTCCAGTTAGAGGGAAGAGCATTTGGAACGAACGCGTTCCCAGAATTCACAGTGTAATGAGGGTCTGTGCTGCCCGCAGCCAAGACATGGCCGGTGACATCCAGGCCAGTATTGAACAAACCGAGAACCGGTACAGCGGGCGTAATCCGGTCTTCAAGAAACTCGATTGCCAGAGATGCTCGCTTTGTTTTCCTCTTTACGATCGGTCGCTGGGCATATTGAAAAAGGCTACGCCACCACTTGGTAATAACCATGGTCTCTTCTCTCCGGGTGTATCGTCAAAGGCTGGTTGAAATCTGCGGGACCTGGGGATAGGTGCGCTAAGCTACCATTTTTTCCAAATTGGCGCGAAATTGCAAATAAAAAAGGGGATAAATTGTTAAAATGGAGAAAAAAAGTTGACTAATCCGGAAGTGTAATGTTCGATTAGCGCCCCAGTAAGGGCTGTGTTAACATTCGTAAATTGCTTTGCTGAAAGTACGTTATGAAAATACATCTGTTCAGATGAGCTGTAACACGTGCTCGCGAGGTACGCCGGACATTGTTTGATTACCCCATTGGCATGGCCATAAGGACAGTTTCGCTCCGTGACATTTTGACTCAGGCTTGTTTAGCTGCCATCATCTTGACTCGACTGCCTTCGGCATGATTCACGACCCCGCCTGCTAATAGGTAAGACGGAACCCGAGATGGAAATTAAAGCCAGGCTGGAAAACTCCCGTCGTGGAAGGGGTGCGCAAGTCGAAAGCTTCCTGATAATCAACGTTCGTCAAGTTCTCGATCCCCGCCGTCACCAGGAAATTCTCTCGGATAAACCAGTAACTTTCTATGTTCAGGACGATAAAACCAGGAGTGGTGGTTTCCGACAGGCTTGACGCGACCTGGCTCTGCTCATTGACGAGCCGAGCGGTGAATTCCACGCCCCAGCGCTGTTGTTTCGCGGTGTCGTGAACCCGGAAGCCAACGCGACTATCCAGAGGATAAATGCTGGGTAATGCCTGATGCAGGCTTAGATCACGGCCCGACGTGAAATTCATCGTCGCGAAGGGCGTCAACCAGGAAGTAAGGTCGTATTCGCTGTACATCTCGAAACCGGAAAGACTTGCGTTCGGCGTGTTGATAAATACGAAGCCTTTCAGACCGGGCACCAGCTTGGTGGGATCTTTGCTGGCTGGCAGGTAGGTGATGTAGTCTTCGACGTGGGCGTAATAGCCACTTACCCCTGCCCGAAACCTGTCATAGTTGGCCTTCATGCCCAAATCCACCTGGTTGAGTTTCTCCGCCTTCAACGCCGGATTGCCCTGGCCATACACAAACGTGCCGCCATTTTGCAGCAGCGACAGGAAGGGGCCATCGCCGTAGAGTTCAACCAGTGTCGGCGCCCTTTCGGCGAAGCCATAAGCAGCCTGCACGGTAATTTCGTCGGTCAGTTTATAATCCGCGTTGCCGAAACCGGAAAACAGATTGAAAGTTCTCTGGTCCAGACTGTTGGCGCCGAGATCGCTCATGATCTTGGCGTTATCCACCGTATTGGCACCAGCCCCGGCCCCGCCCGAAGGATCGAAAGGAAGCGGTGGTTGTGGAACGGTGAGAGGTTGTTGGATTCCGGAGCGGATAAAATCGACCCGTCCGCCAGCCTTGAAGTTCAGACGATCGCTGGCGGGTACCGCCGTATCGAGAAATAGACCCGGGTCGAGCTGGCGAGCACGCGGTACCGGAAAATTGAAGGTTACCTGGCCAGGCGCCCCTGTGAAGAAAAAGGTATCAAATTCGTTGAGTGCCTGGGAGATATAGCGGAAATCACCACCGCCGGTGATCTGGAAGCCCTTGTCACGTCCAAATGTGTTGGCGTTACGGAAGCCCCACGAATTGTTATCGCCATTGGTGACCAGGTTCAAATTCAACTTTTGCGGGCCGGTGCTGCCGAGTAAGTTAGACAGCAATGGCGGCCGTCCGTTCAGGTCGTCGCCGTCAAAGCTGGTATGGTTGTACCAGGTATCGAGTGTGCTCCGAAAGCTGTCGGCGTCCTTGTAAACGAGGCGCAGCGTAAGCGCATCGGTGATGAGGCTGTTGATGTCAGTCACCGCGGCGGGAAACTCGACGTTACGCTGCATCGTTCGAAAGTATCGGAACTCCAGGCCCAGGTTTTGGTTGACGTTAACGCCCACCGCGAAATCCAAGTTCTGCATGTTGTAGCTGGAAGGTTCGGAAATGCCGCCGCCGGTCGTGTAATTGACGGCCGCCAGTACGTCCCAGCCGACCCGATAGCCCCAATCCGCGCTACCGCCCCACACGGCTTGACGGCCACTCCAACCCTGGCCGTTCGTTTTATAGGAGACGCCGGTGCTGCCATGCCCCTCGAAATTGTCAAAACGCGGCGTGCCTACCGTTTGAATGTCTAGAAATGAAAAGCCCGGCCCGAGTCGGACGGTGTAAGGTCCCTTGATGACGACCACGTTGTCGACCAGTGTGGAATCGATACGGCTGACAATGGTGTCTAGATCGGGGCGTGTCGGAAAGAAGTAGCCGCCGTCCACCGTCGCGACGATCTGACCGCCAAAAAAGCCACGAATGTGGGGATCGGTGATGATCGGCGTTCGCCGTTGGACCTCGACGCCCAACGCCGCGGTCGACTTGCCCAGTAGGTCGCCGACGTCCGTCGTGGCCCGCGTGATCGCTTCGCCGCCGGAGACAATGTCATTGAGTGGCGTGTAGGTAGCTTGCTGGCCCTGCGTAAGTTCGCCGACGCCGCCACTTTTCAAAGTGGGCTGTTGCTGTGTCTGACTCGGACGCTCGGCCAAAGGGATGTCTTCTGGAGTCGGCGGGGCCGTTCCGGCACTTGGCTCCTGGGCCTGGGCAACCAGTTGAATATTGCTTTTATTGCCGCTCGCGTTTGTTTTTGGAGCGCCGGTCTGGACGGAAGGGTTATTGTTAGCCGCGTTGGGTGGCGTGGATTGCTGGGCCGATAGGCTAGAGCAAACAAGGGAAGTCGACAGGACAGCAGCCGTCCGCCAAAACTTCGCCCTTTTCCTGATTTGCCGCATCTATCGTCCCTCCTTGTGGGAGCCATCAACGAACGAAATGGCCACGGACAATTGTCATCTCCTCACCTCATTCGACATTTTTTGGAGGATTATTGAAAAAAGACGGGTGGATTGGCCGGATTTATCGGAAATACCACCTTTGGCGGTCTTTCCGATTGTCGCGATCTCTGGGGGCAAGGTAAGAGAAGAGCTATTTTTTGGGAAAAAGGGCCAAAGTTTGACGCAAGTCGGTCAACTCGGAACGCATGACCTGGGCGTCGGGCGAGGTTGCCAGCTTGGTTTGGATGGTCGTGCACGTCTCTCTGAAAGCATCAAGGCTTTTTTTACTTACTTTGCTGGGATTGGCATGGGCCCAACGACCCACAGCCGCGGCCCCGCTCAAAAACTGCTTGATAAGCACAAGCCGATCGTTGGGGGTGTCCTTGTTTCCGAGTGTTCCGTCATCCAGAATCAGCCCTTCAAGATCAACGAGCGTCAGATGAAAAGCCGAAAAAATCACATCACGTTCGTTGATCTTTTTTAGGCAGCTACTGACTTCCTCAAGGGCCTTGGTTTTTTTGGCTTCCTTGTCTTGACCCGTTTTGAGCGAGGACAAGGAATAAAGCGCCAGAGCGCGATAGTAGTGTCCGGTAGCCGCCCTCTTCCCCGCTTGGACCTCAAAAAGATAGTCACCCGGCGCGTCCGTCGCCAAAGCGACGTCGGCAATCGACAGCTTTTCCCGGGCACTGTCGCAACGTTTCACAGCATCGCTGTAATTAGTCGCGGCCAAATCCTTGAGCTTGGCCGCTTCCTTGGGATCGTCAGTCACTTTTCTGGATGCCGCCAAGTTTTTGGCCGCTTTCCTGATGTCCTCGAGGGCATCTTTCATTTCCAGGTCGAACTGCTCCGCCTTGGACATGATGCTCCAGTTAAGGCTGGCGGCCTTGTCCCGGCCTTTTGCGTTAGCGGCCACTTCAATCGCTGTCTTGAATTCAGTGCTGGCTTCCTCGCTGGCCTTGGGCGAGCCTTCGCCAAGGAGGCATTTGGCCAGCCAATAGTGCCCTTCCGCGACTTCATCGGCGCAGGCCAGCGGGTCGGCTATAGTTTGGCGAAAATTCTTCTGAGCCTCGCTCCTGAATTCTCCCACCCTGGCTTTGTCCTTGCTGCTTTCGGACCAGCGGTAATAACATCTGCCGATGGTGAGGGGAAATTGCGCGAGGGTGTAGTCACGTTCCTTGGGCCCGGTTTTCACGGTGGCCCACGCGTTTTTTAAGACATCAATGGCACGCTGGTAGTCTGCTTTTTCGGGCGACGCGTTGAGATATTCCACGTCTTCCAGGGCAAAGCCATAGGCCAGGGCAAGGCGAGCTGGTGAAGGATGCGACAGACCGGCCTCATAAACCGCCTTCGCGCTGGCGAACGCGGCCGCGATCGGCGGCTTCGCCAGTTCCGCCAACTCTTTTTCGTTTTTCTCGGTCTGCGCTTCCTTGCTCAGGTACATCTTCTTTTGCACGTTGTTGCCATATTCAAGGCAGATATTGCTGTGCAGGAAAAAGAGGGTGGCATCATCCTCATCGACGATGGCCGGGGCCTTTTTGATGGCTTCGGTGACAAAGTCGTAGGCCGACTTGTATTTCTCCAGCCGCGGCCCAAGGGCCCGTTCCTTCCAGGCTTCATTGCGGAGGGCTAGCGCAGCGCTGCGTCACTGCTCGACTGCCGTCCTCCCGTTCTGGAGAACTCAACCGCCGCGCGGGCCAGTTTTTCCAGGGGTGCCCATTGTTCGGGTGTCATCTCGTCGATGCCCGCTTGCTGCGCCGCCGCGAATACCTTCCCGGCCAAGAATTCGCCCCGTTCGGTCGCGGTAAAAGCGTCCGGTACTTTCGCCGCGATGGAGCAAGCCTCGTCATAGGCAAGGAATGCTTCTTCCTTCGCGTCTTCCGCTGCCCAGCGCTGGTCCGGATGAACGCGCATTAACCAACCCTTGGCGGCGAGCCACAGGGCTTGGCGTTTGGCAACCACTGGGTTCGTCGCAACCAACTTCGTCGATGCGACGCTCAGCGCGGGGTCGATGATGCTTTTCCAGTCGTCCAGCGAAATCGTCTTGTCAGCGGAGGAGCGGCTGGCGGCGAGTTCTTGCCGGATCAGCTGATAGGAATCGGCTGTCACCAGCGTGAAGAATTGCCGTTCTTGTTTCGCCAGTTTCCGCGCGTCGGTCAGCGCCTTCGTCGCTGAGATCGGCGCCTATTTCCCAGTCGGCGTCCCGTTTGGTGAGTGCCGCCATGGCCAGTGTTTGCCGGGAAGCCGCGGTAAGCCCGCCAAGGTTGGGTTTTCCCAGGTCGCCATCGCTCAGCCACTTGCCGGCCCCCAGAAGGTAGCGATAGGTCTTATCGGCCTTGGTTCTGTCGTCCTGATAGAACAGGTCGTTCTCATCCCGCAGGCTGGCTCCGGCTTCCTGCAAGAGGTTCGCGGCTCGATCGCGTCGTTCCTGAACGCTGGTCAGGCACTTGGCCGTTGCCGGAATCAGGGCGAGCAGGATATCGGCGGCAGCAATGCGATTTGACGTGCTCTTCGCCTTGGACAAGGCCAGGACATAGCGGGCATAGGAATAGGCGGCGTCGCTGGCGTCGATTTCAGCCAGGTAAACTTCAGAGAACTTATCGTCACTCTTTCCCAGCAGTAGTGCGGGTGCCTCCAGGACACACTCCTGGCGGCATGCCTTGACCCACGAATTGGTCGGGTCGGCTTTTTCGCAATCCGCAAGACGTGCTTTCCAGCCGTCGTCATTCTTGGGCCACGTTAGCACGCTACTCTCAACGAACTTGGCCATGGCCCGGCGGAAGGCACTGGGATCATCGACGTAGCTTTGACCATCTTCGAGTAGAAAGAGGTCCCGCTGGCCGAGGGTCGCGTTGTCCTTGGCGAATTGGTCCGCCAATTCATACAGAGACCGGTACCAGGCTTCTTTCCACTGGCGGGGACCGGCAAAAGCAGCCTCCTTTTGCTCAAACAGGGCCTTGCGGTCCTCATCAAAAGTCGCGCGCGAGGCATTTTGAGTCTTATGGTCATCAATAGACCGGTTGAGCTTCTTGAGAGCCACTAATACCGCATCCTCGGGAACCTCCGGGACCGGCACCGGTGTTTCATCTTTTTTCGTTTCTTTCACGACAGGGGGCGTCTCGATCTTATCTTCTTTGGGTTCCTTGGGTTCTTCGGTCTTCTGGGGAACTTTGGGCGGAATTGGCTTTGGTTCAACTTTGGCGACTACCTGGTTTTTCAGATCGTCCTTCTCTTGGGGCCCAAAGGGCCAGAGGACCAACACCACCAGCGCCGCTACCAGCCCTATCATTGCGCCCAGGCCGATAATTACCTTGCCGGCATTGCCACCGGACGCCTCGGGCCTGAGCGTTGTCGTGCCCATGGCTTCCGAATAGCTGCTCGTGGCGGGTGAGCTCGTGGTCGACTGTCCGCGCGCGGAGGTTTGCCCCGCCGCGACAGGTTTCGGCGCCGTAGGGGCGCGTGATGCGGCGAGCGCTGGGCTTCGGCGCCACGTGCATCCGGGCGTGGCGTCATTGGGCCTGACGGGCCGATGGTGCCCAAGGAATCCGAGAAGTCATCCAGGTGTTCGTAGCTGCTTTGTGGGTGATGGGGCGTCTTTTCGGGCTTGAAGGGCGGGTCGGTGTCGGCTCCGGGAGAACGCGCCTCGCCAGGGTGCTTGGTGGGACTTTTTTTCAACTCCCGTGCAGCCTCTGCCCGCGCTACGGGTTGCTGCGCCATGGAGAGGTCAGTTTCGTTGGTCGTGAGCGTTGGGTGTGGGTTCTCTCGCTCGTTGCCATCGTTGGGCCGTCCCGAGCCTGGCGGATTGGTTGATGGAGTTTCCGAACCGGGATCGCCCCCTGGCCCGGAGTCCTCCTTGGGTATCGCGATGGTCGGCTCTCCCGGCACACCGACTGGCTCAGCCTTGCGACGACGTTTCTTTCTGGGCAGCGCATGCTTGAGGCTTTCGACGAATTCCAGGCAGGAGGCAAAGCGCGCCGCTGGGTCCTTGGACAGGCCTGCGCAGGATGACGTCCCGCTCCCCCTGCGACAGTTTGGCGTCCAGGTTCGGCGTGCCCGAGGTATGCGCCTTGTAGAATTCGCCCCACGATTTGCCTTTGAAAACACGCTTCCCCTGGCGCAATTCCGCATACGTGACCACCAGGCTATATTGATCGCTGCGCCGCGAAACGCTGTTCCGAAAGACTTCTGGGGCCATGAAGGGCAGGCTGCCAAGCGGCGGTGCCGATGTGGTGCGGCCATGATGCAAAAGTTTGGCGGCGCCCAGGTCGGCCACCATGGCATGGTCGCCAATGAGAAGAATGTTCTCCGGCTTGATGTCGCGGTGCACGATCTTTTGTCTTTGGAGATAGTCCAGTGCGTCCGCCGCATCCTTGACGTAACCCAATAGCTCCTGCACGGGGATGCCCGACTTGCCCTCTTTTTGGTGTTTCGCCAGGCACTCCCGCAGGTTACCGCCGCTGGCGAGCTCCATGAGAATTACGAGTTGCCCGCGTTCCTGTTCGACCCAAAAGGATTCGGGCAAAAGAATGAACGGATGCTTGAGGTTCTTTATTTTTTCGAGGGCGTCCAGCTCCATCCGGGCCGCGTCGGTGTCGAGCGGGTGCGAGATGATCTTGAGGGCTTTTTCGATGTTGCCCTTGGTATCGAGGACCTTGTAGACCTTGCCGTAGCCCCCGTCCCCCAGAACGCCTTGCACTATGAAATGATCCGCGATGATCTTGCCGGCGACGACCTCGCGATTGAATGGGTCGGAAGTGCGCAGGGGAATGGCACTGGAGGCGGCGGCCGGTGCGGACGCGGAAACATTTCCCTTTTTACCGGCTAGGCCCTCCTTTTCCAGCGCCTGGCGAGGTCCGGGTCCTTCTCGAATTGTTGGGGAAAGCGTTTTTTATAACTCGTCACCGAAACGCGCATATTGCGCATCTTGCGAACCAGGCATTCCTCGAGAATCAAGTTCGCGCTCAGGTTGTCGGTGCCACCGAGCTCTGGATATGTCTCAAGATAATAATCGAGCTCCCAGGGAAGTGCGTTCTGCGAGCGAAAGGGCATCTCTGTCTTGATTAGCTCATAGAGCACCGCCAGGCGCAATTCCTTGCCACAGGAATCGAGGAGGGGCGCCAGGTCAGGTACGGGCCCCGAGCCATCGTATTCCTTCCAGGCATCGGATAGCTGTTCGCTCAATTCCTCAATGCGCGTGTAGTCCCCCGTAGGATATTGACCAAGTTCATCCGGAGGAATCATCAGAAACGCCTCGGGTCTCTCGAAGCTTAAACGACGGTTACCAATAGTGCGAGCGGTTGGCAGGGATGGGGGGAACCGAAAACCGCGATCTTCATTGTAAACCAAGAATTTATGCTTGCAAGTAAAATATCGAGGTTTGTAAAGGGGCTGTAACGTGGGCCCCGTCGGCGCCTCAAGTGTAACCTGCCGGCGAGCCCGCAATTCCACTTGGGCCGCACTGATACTCGCGGTCATTCACGGGCGCAAAATATTTGAGGGCTTGCGGTTGTGCCTAGGCGGGATTGATCGTCAGCGCTTTTATTTCCAGAATCGAATGCTCCTGGTCGCCGACGAGGAACATGCGCTGGCCAAAGCCGCGGATTCGCGCGCCCGCTTCGCCCCGCCAATCGGTAAGCCGTCCCAGGCGGACCTGGTCATCGGCGTCGGCGGCGGAGCCGGTGTAAAGGACAGGCAAAAACACGTCGCCGTCAGGGCCGCCGCGAAGGCTCATGTGTGCCCCGCGCCACATCAGGTCACGCGGCGTTTCCAGGTCGTGGAGTTCGAGCGACTCCACGAGCTGAAACGGGATCCAGTAATACTTGCCCGTGGTGGCGAACACCTCGAAGAAGCAGGCCGTAAGGTCATCCAGGTCACGCAGCCCCTCGAAGGGTTGACCATCACGGGTGCCGGTGATCGGCGGCGTCTCCTCCGCGACCTTGGTCAGCAAAGCGGCGGCCTCAGCCCCTTTGCCCTCGCGAATCAGGATGGATGCTTCCAAATGCTTCTGCAGGTTCGGCGTGATGTCCTGGTTGATGAACTCGGGCAGCCTGCCTTCCTTGAAGAACTGCTGCCGCGCCTCTTCTGCACGCAATAGTTGACGGAACTGGACGACCTCGATCCCCGCTTCCATTCCTTGCTGCGCCACCATGTCCAGTTGCCGGTCGGCCCTCTCCAAATCGCCCGACAGGCATAATAACTCGCACAGAAAGCCACGTTTGCCGGCATCGGTCGGATTCTTTTTGACATCCTCCAGCGCGGCAGTGACTGCGTCGTTGAGCTTGCCGGCCTGGTAATGTTCCTTTGCATTCATCGATTGCGAGCTCCGAAAGTGCCTGGAGAGACAGCGGGTGGATTACGCGAGTTTGGTTCGACTAACTTTATCCGCCATTACTGGCTTTTTGTCAACTTTTATTGCTGCCAGGTGAATCTGACACGGCTGCGGTTGGCGCCTGCCTTACTCCGAAGGAGTTAAATCAACTGGTGCGGATGATACAAATCCTTCAGAAAAGTAGCAGATTCGGCGACGTCCCATTGCCTGCCATTAGCATGTAAGCCCGCTGTGCGCGCGACGTGTCCCCGTTGCTCACGTGCCGCGCTTCCTCTTGTCCAGTTTTCCCCATTTTGCTAGACCAGTGGAGAATATTTTACTTTGGCTCGGCAAGCGCGGGCCAATGGTTTTTTCCGTGAGATCGCCATGGTCCCAATATCGTTGGAAGGCAAGGTTGCCCTGGTCACCGGGGTCGGCGACAACATGAGTTTCGCCTGGTTTATTGCCAAGGCATTGCAAGCTGCCGGCGCCCGTCTGGTGTTCGCGTCCCACCCGCGCATGGTGAACATTGTCAAGAACCTTCTCGAGTCGGAAAAGACTGACGATGTCGAGGCCCGCGTTTTGCCCTTTGGGGCAGGCAGCCTCAAGCCTGAAATGGTGATCGCTTGCGACGTGGGCTATGACACCTTGGAAGACGTCGATGAAAAGACACGTAACGACCGGCGCTGGAACAAGCATGGCGACTTCAGCATCAAGGGCATGGTCGATCAGGTTACGCCCAAGTACGGCGGCATCGATATTTTGCTACATAGTGTCGCTTTTAGCGCGGAGATCAAGAACAAGGCCATCGATACGACCCGTAAAGGTTACCTCAATGCGCTAAGCGTTAGCGCCTACTCGCTCACGGCGCTGGCGCAGTGCCTGCGCCCCGCTCATGGAGAATCGCCCGGGCGGCGCCTCCATTGTCGGCTTGAGCTACCTGGGTGGCGATCGCGTGGTGCCCCATTACGGCGGCGGTATGTCAACGGCCAAGGCGGCCCTGCAAATCGACGCCAAACAGCTTGCGCACAATCTGGGCTCGAAGAACATCCGCGTCAATATTATCTCGGCCGGGCCATATGCTTCGCGCGCGGCCAGCGCCATCGGCGACATGGACCAGATGATCAGCTATGCCGCTCAGCGTTCCCCGTTGCCACGCGGCATCACGCCGGATGAGGTTGCCAACGCGGCGCTCTTTTTGTGCAGCCCGCTCGCCTCCGCCATCACGGCCCACGTCCTCTATGTCGACTGCGGCTACAATGCGATGGGCGTTTGATGTCCGCCGAGCCCCGCAATCCGTTCTATTTTTTGCTATTATTGGCGAGCCTGGTGTTCGTGCTGACCGCCCTGGCATATGCCGTCGTGCCTGTTCTTGAAGAAAAAGCCCTGCAGGCCGGCGAAATCCCGCCGCCATCTCCCTTTCGCGATAACCTTCGAGTCGATGGTTGGAAATGGCTTCTCGCGGAAGTGGCCGTCATGATTGTCGCCGGCGTGGCGAGTATGGCGCTCGACCGTATACGCAGCCTGCGCAGGGAACGCGCCGAGCGCCCGCCGGAGTAAGGCAGGATCAGGTGCTTGTGGCGCGGGCTAAAAACTCGCGCCGCGGAGTTTTTGCCATGCAGTCCGCTCAAAAGCGCGTCGCGGAACTTCGAAAGTCCATTGAACACCATAACCGTAGATACTATGTCGATGCGCAGCCGGAGATTTCCGACCGCGATTTCGACAAGCTCCTCGAGGAATTGAAGCAGCTTGAGGCCGAGCACCCGGAGTTGGCGACTGCCGACAGCCCGACGCAGCGTGTGGGCGGCGAGCCGATAGAAGGCTTTCGGACCGTGCGCCATAGCGAACCGATGTTGTCGATCGACAACACCTACAAGCCCGAAGAATTACGCGAGTTCGACCAGCGCATCAAGAAACTGCTGGGCGGTGAGCCGGTGGCCTACGCTGTCGAATTGAAGATCGACGGCGTGGCCATCGCCCTGACCTATAAAAAAGGCGTCTTTACCGTGGGCGCCATGCGCGGCGATGGCGAACAGGGGGACGATGTCACGCACAATCTGAAGACCATACACGGGCTCCCGCTCGCTCTGCCGGAGAAATACGAGCTTTTGGAAGCGCGCGGCGAGGTTTACATGAATCGCGCCGATCTGGCCAAGCTCAATCGTGAGCGTGTGGCGGAAGGGCTGGAACCCTGGGCCAATCCGCGCAATTCCGCCGCCGGCGGGCTGAAGTTGCTCGACCCGCGCAAGGCGGCCAAACGGCACTTGCGGCTGTTCGCCTATGCTCTGGGGGCTTGTGAAGGGGTGGCTGTCAAGACACACCGCGAAGCGCTAGAGTTGTTGCGACGGCTGGATTTCCCGGTCAACAAGCATATCGAATCGTTTGCCAGCATCGACGGCGTGATTGATTATTGTCAGAGCTGGAAGGACAAGCGCAACGACCTGCCCTACGACATCGACGGCCTGGTCATCAAGGTGGATGACTTCAGTCAGCGCACCCGGCTCGGCTATACTTCCAAGTCGCCGCGGTGGGTGGTGGCCTTCAAATTCGCCGCCGAGCAGGCGCAGACGAAGTTATTGAGTATCGACCTGCAAATCGGCAAACTTGGCACGTTGACGCCGGTGGCGAATCTGGAGCCGGTGCGTCTGGCGGGCACGAAGGTGAGCCGGGCATCGCTGCACAATGCGGAGTTTCTGAGCACGAAGGACATTCGCGCCGGCGATATCGTGGTGGTCGAAAAAGCCGGCGAGGTGATTCCCTACGTGGTTCGGTCCGAACCGGCTGCGCAGCACGGGCCAAGAGAAAATCTTCAAATTCCCCACGGTCTGTCCCAGCTGCGGCAGCCCCGTCGAGCTTGATAAGAATGGTACGTTTTACCGCTGCACGGCCGGCTCCCAATGCGTCGGGCAGATGAAAAACATCCTACGTGCCTTCGCCCGACGCAGTGCCATGGATGTCGAGGGGCTGGGGGTCAAACTTATCGATCAACTTGTTGACAGCGGCCTGGTCAACAGCATTCCGGATTTGTACCGTTTGACGACCGAACAGCTTCTTTCCCTGGAGCGCATGGGGGAGAAGTCGGCCGAGAACCTGCTCGCTGGTCTGGCTGCCAGTAAGGAGCGCGGCCTGGGCCGCTTGCTGGCGGGCCTGGCGATTCAGCATGTCGGCGATAGCGTGGCCGACCTCCTGGCCCAGAAATTCGGCTCGATCGATACGTTAATGAAGGCCTCCGCCGAAGAACTGGCCCAGATCAGCGGCATCGGCCCTGTATTGGCAGAGGGGATCCACGCCTATTTTCAGGGCCCCGGTAGCAAGATCGTCGCAGAGTTACGGGAGTTGGGCCTCAAGCTAACTGAGGAAGCACGCCAGGTTTCCACGGCGGCGGGGGCCGCTTTGTCTGGCAAATCCATCGTCGTGACGGGCACTCTCAAGAATTATCAGCGCGAAGAAATCGAGGGATTGATTCGTCAGTTTGGCGGCAAAGCCGTCGGCAGCGTTTCGAAAACCACCTCTTTTGTCGTCGCCGGCGACAAGGCGGGCAGCAAACTGGATAAGGCCAAAAAGCTGGGCGTCGAAGTGATTTCCGAGGAGGAGTTCGCCCGGCGGATTGGGAAATAAAAGGTTATTCCACCCGCGAAGATTCCAGCCACTCGATGCCAAGCCGGCCGGGCATCGTCGTTAGCAGCAGATGGGTGCGATTCTTGACGATCCGGTTGTATTCATCGGATGATATTTTGAAATCGACAGTCTCCGCTGGCCGGCCCCAGTCGGGAGCCGTCGCGACGTACCAGGTTATACCCTTGGCAGTATGCGACGACTTGGCGAGCACGATAACCTTGCGGTGCACGGGCAGCCCATCGTCAGCCAGCGCATTCACTGCCGACACGGCACCGACGCTGCCCAGTGCCAGCAAGAGTGAACCCCAGCCAATTACGGGGGCACTCCGGTCATGGGACGTGGAGGTGCCGCGAAGCAGCAGGGCCGTCACCAGCACGAAGATCGAAAAAACCTGGGCGAACATCGTTAATGACGGACCAACCAAATCTAGTGAGCGGATCGGTACATAGACAAATACAAACGTCAAAGTAGCTGCCCAGCAAATCGCGAAAAACCATAGCATCTTGATCCAGGTCGCGCTTCGGTCGGTTCGCTGTAGAACCCGGCCGGGATCTTTGGCGGGTACTTGATTGGCCAGGACGCGGAGTTCCTCGGCCGCGCACTCTGGCAAGCCGGGTGAATCGTTGACCAGCGGTTTGAACTTGGTCCATGTTGCCGATATTTGTGTGCCGGACAGGCGCACCTGGGTAAAACCGAGCGCCAACAGATCGAGAATGGCCTGACGCTTGTCCCCATCATCCAAATAGAGCTCGGCATACGTGAAGGATGGCCCGCGAATGTAAACCGCGTCATCGAATTCGCGGTCGCCCATTTGATATTCGCGCCAGGCCAACAGCTTTGCAAAAACTGTCGAAGCGCGTTTCTTTCGTGAATTCCAGTATAGCTGGCGCCCGTACGGGGACACTGATCGACAACGACGCCACCCGGCCCGCATTGCCGTGCGAGGGCTTGATGGCTTGTTGGTAAAGGACCTGATAAACCTGGTCATTTGCAGTTCGCTTTTCCGCCACATCTATCAGGTAGGCTCCGGCCCGGCCCAGGGACGGCGGCACTCCTGTTCCCGCCAGATTGGCCCGATGGACGAGCACGAAGCCGGCAAGTGTCATTAATAGGCCCAAAGCAACCGCGATCGAACTCCAGATATAGGCCGTGTTGCCTGCCCAGCCGACGAGGAGAAGTACGATGATAACGCCCAGACAAATGGCGGCGCCAGACAGCCCCGTGATGATCAGGAAAAGGCCGAGGGATCGTTGCATATGGGAATTTTAAGTCGAGCGGGCTGAAAGGCCAGTTGAACCGGAGACGAGAGGATTAGACCAAAGAAGGTTTTTTTGATTTTTCGCGAACCTTTAATTAGAATGGGGTGTCAGAGGAATAGAGAACCGGCGGGTTCGCTCCCTAAATATTTGGAATTGGCGGGCTAAAGCCCCGATTTCGCGAATCCAAAAGCCGACGACAGGCGTCGTAAAGATGTCGATTAATTCAAGAAAGTAGCGTAAAGCCAAAAAGTTCTTCACGATTTCCTGCCGATGCATCCCAATGGATCGGCCCTTTTCAACAATGCTGGAGGTCTGCCATGGCCCTGAAACAAGTGCAATCCCTGGTGCTGAATGTCGTCGCTACGGCTGTCGACAACGGTACCGGCCTGGATGGCAAGTTTTGGGGCATCGGCCAGAAACCGGCGTTTCTATCCTACCCGCGACCCTATTCGCCCAGTTATCCACTGGCGGAATCGGACGCGCGGCTCAGTCAGGGCAATGCCGTAAGTACTGGCATTGCTCAGGCTGGCGCGCGGGCCGGTCGGCCCGGATGCTTGGCGGGGGCCTGCCTAAACCTTGCGAGAAATCCAAGGGGGACCATCCAATCAGGTTGGTCCCGGCAGCCGCGTACGACCGAGACATTACGTCGCGGCCATACGCAGCCTCGAATGTCCACCAGGATATTCGGGATGGCCCGCGCGTAAGGGTGGCTTCGTTTTTCATCACGATTAGTGCCTTCGTTTAGGCTCGGTTCGACAAACCGGGTCCTTACAAGGCGAGGCGTCACCTCCTCAGGGTTGGCGCCCTTCGTGCTGACAAACATTTAGCCTCGAAACAACCACTATCACCCCTGTTGGCACCCGCCTTCCCCTTTTGGAAAGGGTCGCGGACCTTAGCGTCCGCCGTCGCGGAGTGCCTGGCGGCAAGCCTGTGATTCCGGGCCGCCCCGGTCGACAGCGGGTGTCAAATCAATAGCCAGGGATCAGGGAAGCATACCCATGAGTTGGGACGAAATTTTACCATTGATCGAACGGGCCCAGACCGGCGATCGGCAAGCGTTTGGCGAGCTGGTGCAGCGCTTTCAGCCCGCCGTGTACGCGGTCGCGCTCGCCCGGCTGCGCGACGCCAACGAAGCCGTGGAACTGACCCAGGAAGTCTTTATCCACGCCATGACCAGGATCGCCCAACTGCGTGAGCCGTTGTGCTTCGTGGGCTGGCTGCGGCAGATAACGGTGCGTATGGCGATCAACCGCGTTACGCGCCGGGCGCCGGTGCAAGGCGTTGAGCCTGAAGTATTGCAGAACGCCGCGGATAGCGCGGGCGGACCGCTCGACGAGATTATTCGTAACGAGAACCGCGCCCATGTGTGGAAGGGACTGGGCATGCTGAAGGAGACCGATCGTGCCACGCTGGTCGCCTTCTATATTCATGGCCAATCGCTCAAGGAAATGGCCCGCGATTTCGCCACGCCCATCGGCACCATCAAGCGGCGTTTGCACGTGGCCCGCGCCCGTTTGGGCCGTCAGCTCGAGCGCGCCAGCTCGCGGCGTGCTTCTCGTCCGCGCCGTGAATTGGCGTTAGTTTGATGTCCGCCAGCGCCACGGCTGCCTCCGGTAGCCGTGGCGTTATTCGTTTTTTCACGCGCCTCAATCTTTGGTCCGTTGTGCGAGCAGATACGCCAGCAGGTGATAGAAATCGCTTTCCGGTACCTGCTCGACGAAATTGCCGGGCATTGGCGAGAGTGGCGATAGAATTCGCTCCTGCACGTCGCTAGCTGCTATGCGGACTTCCTTGCCGCCGTTATCCGCCAGCACCAGCACGGTGCCGTCCTGGCGAAGTAACAGGCCACTCACCAGTTGCCCATTATTAAGAACCAACGTTGTGCTGCGGAAGGCCTGATCAACGTTGCGATTGGGATCCAGCACATCCTCAAGGATGCGATCAAGGCCGCGGATGCCGACGCCGTCGAGTTGCGGGCCGATCTTGGCGCCTTGGTTGGCGATCTGGTGGCAAACGGCACAGTGTTTGGCGAATAGCGCCTGGCCTTTTTTCGGGTCGGTGTCGGCTTTGCGATAGCCGTCACGCCGTTGGGTTAAAAGAGCTTCGACACGCTGATCGGCGGTGGGTAGCCCCTTGGTCAGATTGGCGATGCGGGCCGTAAGATTCGGTATTTTTGCCTGTTGCAAGCGGACCTGGACCGGCGCTTCTTGCAGCAGCCGCCCCGAAGCCTTGCCGGCGGTCACCGCTTCCAGTAGCTTTTCGCCCCCCTTGGCTGAGCCAGCGAGACCCACGGCAATGGTGGTTTGTAGACGAGCGGGGGCCGTCTCGAGTGCCTTGGCCAGCGCTGTTTGAGCCGCGGGCAAGTTCGTGGCGGCCAGGCTGTTGGCGATCGCCTCACGCACTTCAATCATTTCGGTCGGCGCCTTGATCAACTCCGCCAAAGTTGCCATATTTTCGCCAGGCGCCATGTTCACCAGGGCAACCACCGCGTTTTTGCGCAGGTTCTTGTCAGCTTTCCCATCTTTGATAATTTTCAGGAGTTCCGGCTGCGTATCCGTTAACCGGAATAGCCCCGCCAGCTCGATACCCAGCGGCATGTCGCGCGGGCCGGACCTTAACAACTTGCCGGTGACTTCCGCCGCTAGCACCAATTCGGCTTTGCCAGGTTTGTCGCCGCGCTCCTGGGTTCCCTGCTGGATGGCTTTGATGATTTTGCCCTGAAGATTGATGTCCTTGGGATGTTTTGTTGTCGCCCACGCCAGCACACTGGCGCTCGCGGTCTTGTCTCCAAAGCGTGCGATGTAATGAACCTGGTCTTGCACGACGGCCGCGGGTTCGTCGTAGCGTGTTAGATGGCGTTCGACAAACTGGGCCGATTCTTCATCGTGAACACCCAGGCAGGCGTCGGCCAGGGCGCGCGAATCGACCTCCGACCATTTGGTATTGATGAGGCGGTTCCAGCCGTGCACATGCTCCAACTGATCGCGCAGCGCCATGCGCACGCCAAAAAGCAGATGGGTATCGTCTTTCGTTACCTGGTGGCGCAATTCGAGAAGGGGAGCGATATTGTCGGCACCGGGATGCGCGCCAAGGGCCGCCGCGGCCGCGCGTTTGACAAACGCATCCTCATCCTTGAGGCCGGCAAGGGCCAATTGGTGGTCGGCTGCCGTCCACATACCGCGCTCCGTGAGGATCCGTAGGGCGTGCACGCGTACCAAACGATCGGCATCGGTAGCGGCTTTGGCCAGAGTTTCCTCCGTCAGCGCTGCCCGGCGTTCGAGCACCCACAGGCCGTGTGCTTTTTGGAAAGACGTGCCTGTGGCGACGACAGCGCGGACTCCGGCCACCACCTCGGCTTTATCGCCGCGTGCGATCAATTGCTCCATGGCCTGCAGGCGCACCATCAGGTTGGGGTTGGCAAGTTCGTCGATCAGGTTTGACGCGGTCGCCGTCGTCAAATCGTGAAAGGGCTTGAGCGTCGCTTGGCCGTCCAGGCCGCGATAGACGATGCGCCAGATGCGGCCCTTCTCCCGATCACGGCCCGGATGGTTGAGAGGTACTTCATAATGCCCAATAATGCGGTTATAAAAGTCAGCCACATAGAGCGCACCATCCGGTCCTAGCTTGATGTCCACGGGCCGAAACCAGGGGTCGTCGCATTTGACGAAATCCGGCATTTCGATCCCTTTATAAGTTGAGCCATGTTTTTCCAGTCGGTCGCGATTAATGCGATTGGTGACGACGTTGCCGATGAAGATGTTGTCGCGGTATTCGGCGGGAAACTGGTCCGCGGCATAATAGGTGATGCCCGCGATGGCGGTGCTGCCATGATCGTGGGTCAACAGTTCGGGGCCGAAACCGAGTCCATCATGCGGTTTACCGAAGCTCGGGTAATAGGCGCCCTTGAGAAGTTGATAGATCGGCCGGCTGTGGCAGTCGCACGAATAGAGGTTGCCCAACGGATCGAAAGTGAGGCCAAAAGGGTTCACCTGGCCGTGCGTGACATATTCGATGCGGCTGCCGTCGGGCTTGATGCGATAGACGTTGCCCGACTGCATGGTGATGGCCGTGTCCCCCTGGC
The DNA here is from genome assembly GCA_963848825.1 of uncultured Planctomycetota bacterium. Lineage (GTDB taxonomy): Bacteria > Planctomycetota > Planctomycetia > Gemmatales > Gemmataceae > CAVVSQ01. The sequence goes on from CAWKFA010000015.1 coordinate 750,862, forward strand.
TCTTGACGGTCGAGGTGTTGGAGTAGCCATGACAACAATAAATCCAACCGTCGAAACCGCGGGTGAATTCACCGGTCATGCCATGCGTGTCTTTGAAGCCGATGGCGCCATCGAGGGCCGTACGGGTGTCGGCCAGGCCGCCCTCCTTCGAAGCGGCAATCCGGTAAATGCTGGGGATGCTGTAGACCAGCGCGTATGGCCATCCAACCCCGGCAAGACGCCGATGGGGATATTGAGGCCCCCGGCAAAGGTCGAGACGCTGCTTGCCAGGCCATTTTGGCCGAAGCCGCTGAGAATCTTGACCTTGTCCTTGCCCGGGCGGTCCATGGGAGCGGGATAAGGATATTCCACGGATTCCGTCACCCAGAGCCGGCCGAGGGCGTCGAAAGCGATGTTGATGGGTTTGTTGATTTTTGGCTCAGCCGCGACGAGTTCGACGACAAAACCAGGGGGAAGATGGAATTTCTTGAGCTGTTCCTCCGGCGTCAGCGGCGGCGTGGCAGCGATGTTAGGATTGCCTTGCTGTCCCAGCACGGAATAGGTGCAAATAAGCAGCCAAAAGAGTGCATATATTAAGCGCATGGCAGGCTCCGAAAAGCGCCGGGCGAGGGCCCACGCGATCGTTGGAAGGATGTTGTCACCCCAGGTGGCGGGCGACAAAAGAATCGCCGCCAGTTATCCAGCTTACCGGAGTAGAATAGCGTTGACGAAGCAATAGGAAAATAAATTTTTTTTGGAAAATTGGTCTGTACCCGTTTAGGTTTTAAGAGTATGTTAAAGGCACTTGGGTCTCGTGGACGTGCTACGGTGTGGGTGTCATGCTCATTTTGAAAGCCATTCCCCTGTCCCAACTTAAATTAGGGTTTAAGGGAGCGAGTTCGGCCCAGTGGGGTTTGGATCGTGCCCTGTCCGTTTTTCTTAGGGAGGCCCTTCATGGGCAAGAAGTTATATGTAGGCAACCTGGCCTACAGCCTGGGTGACAGTGAATTGCAACAGATTTTCGAAGCCCACGGCTCTGTACAATCCGCGCAGGTGATCATGGACCGGGACACTGGCCGATCCAAAGGGTTCGGCTTTGTGGAAATGGGGAGTGACCAGGAGGCTCAAGCGGCCATCTCAGCTCTCAACGGTAAGGAAATCGAAGGCCGTCCGCTGACTGTCAACGAAGCTCGTCCGAAGACCGAAGGCGGTGGCGGACGTGGGGGCAGCGGTGGTGGCGGTGGTGGTGGGCGCGGCGGTTACGGTGGTGGTGGCGGAGGCGGCAGCCGCGGCGGTTACGGTGGTGGAGGGGGCGGCGGCGGTGGTGGCGGCGGTGGTCGACGCTACTAGGCGACGGCTCTGACCTTCAATCACAAAGTCTTACTACTTACCACGCATCAGGATTCGACTTGCAAGGACGGTATACCTCGTTAAAAATTCACTGGCCCCGTTTCCTTTGGGAAACGGGGCCGTTTGTTTTTGACCGTTTCACGAACAACACTTTAACTGGGACGTTTCAAGCTACATAGGGCAACACATACGGTCCCTTGGGAATTACGGCTACCTTCGCGGCCGGGCCATATTCGGCGAGCGACTCCGCCACGGCCTGTTCAACGCTGGCCGCCGGTTCGACGTGACATTGACGTAACGTCGCGTCCGACATGCCCTGGGTCACCACCTTGATTCTGCACTTCGCGGCAACCTTGGCGAATTCCTCCAGTTGCCACTGGTCCATCACGAAATAATCAGTGCCCAGTATCCGCTCCTTGAACAAACCAAGGTCCGGATTGTCCGCCATCAGGCGCTCGAATTCGGGGCTGCCTATGCCGTCCGTGAGGCTGGCTGTGAGGATGATGGTGCCCCCCTGCTTGACGATCGGCAGCGCGCCGGTCAGCCCCTTGATTGCTTGATACCAGGTCGTGTCCAGCGGATACCCCGCTGCGCTGGTAACGACCACGTCGAGCGCTTCCTTGACCGGCACGCGCACGACGCTTTCCACAAAGCGAACCCCCTCGTACCATGCCTTTTCCATGTGGCCCGCGCCCACCCAGGTGATGCGCCGCTGGCCATCAATGCAAACATTGACGATGAAGTCACAGCCGGCCATTTTGGCGATTCGGGTGTTTTCCTCGTGAACGGGGTTGCCTTCCAGGAAGCCGCAGTCGGCCTTGGGATGTTCGAGAAACTTGGGGCCGTGCCAGACCTTGATGGTTTCCAGCGCCGCGATGCCGGGGCAAATCACCTTGCGGCCGCCGCTGTAACCGGCCATCAGATGGGGCTCGATCAGGCCCGTGGTGATTTTCAGGTCGGCGCGCGTATATCGGCTGTCGATATAGGCGGGCACGCCATTTGGGGTGATGCCGAGGAATTCATGGTCGGCCAGGCGTTTGCCGAAGTGGTTCTCGATGCGGTAATGCTTGACGATGTCCGGGCCGACCATTTCTTCCAATTCATTGCCCTGATTGGGTCGATGCAGACCGGTGGCGACGAGGATCAGGATCTCCTCGCGGGAGATGCCTTGTTCCTCGAGGATTTTTAGAACCGGTGGTAGAATCAAACGGTTAGGCACGGGCCGCGTAATGTCGCAAATAAGGATACAGGCGCTTTTTCGGCCCCTGGCCAGTTCCGCGAGCGGCGGTGTGCCCACGGGCGCAGCCAGAACATGGGCTATGGCCTCGGCGGGCCTGGCCAGGGGCTCGGCGTCACGTATCGCCAACGGACCGACCAGCCGATCGGTCGGTAAATCAACATCAAGGCCGCCACGGCCATAATCAAGCTTGAAGCGCATAGATGACTTTTAGAGTTAGAGATAACCGGCGATCGCGGACAGCGTATCGGCGCCGACGCGAGGTTGCCACGGCACAGTCATTATCTCAGGCGCCAGCCCCCATGACTACCCCTGGTGCAGCGCGAGCTTTCTCTCATTTTGCTTTAATTGGACCATTGCTAGACTAACGGTACGGCTTCTTATCTTCAAAAAACCTCTCTTCAGGAGAGAAGACGTGCGTATCCTCCTGATCGAAGATCACAAGCCCTTACTCAAGACCTTGCAACGGGGCCTGGAGGAGGAGGGTTTTGCTGTCGACACGGCCGAGGACGGCGAAGTCGGCGAATATAAGGGCCGCACGGCTAGCTATGACGCCGTGGTGCTCGATTTGATGTTGCCCAAGAAAGACGGGCTGACGGTGTTGAGGGAATGGCGCAAGGCGGGCGTGATGACGCACGTCCTGGTGCTGACGGCCAAGGACGCGACGGAAGACAAGGTAACGGGCCTGGATATCGGGGCGGACGATTACCTTACGAAGCCATTTCAGCTGGAAGAACTTCTCGCACGCCTGCGGGCGCTCATTCGCCGCAGCCACCAGATCAAAGACCCTTTGTTGCGCATCCACGACATGGAGATTGATACGTCGGCGCGGACCGTCAAACGCGCCGGCCACGCGATTCATTTGACACCTCGCGAGTTCGCCCTCCTGCAGTTTCTGGCCTATCATCGTGGCAAGGTCGTCTCGCGGACCATGATTTGGGAGCATTTGTACGACGAATATGACGAGAACACTTCCAACGTGGTGGATGTCTACATCCGTTACCTGCGCACCAAGATCGACAAGGGGCACGAAACGCCCCTGATTTTGACCCGCTGGGGTGAAGGTTACATGATGCGCGGCGATAACGACTAAGCAACCTACTTCCGCCAGGTCCCGCGTCGGCTGGAGTGAAAGCTGGGAAAGAGGTCGAAGGACCCATCATGCGTTCAATTCGATTATCGCTGCTCGTTTATTTCTTGCTGCTGCTGGCGGTGGCGCTCGGAGGGGTGTCCTGGTTCGTTTATCAAACGACGGTGCGCACGCTTCGGGGCCGGCAAGCTACTAGCATCAATGACTTGATTCAGGCCCAGTATCAAGCCAAGTGCGACGACCTCAACACGGCCCTTGATCGGCGCATTCTCAGGCAAGCGCAGGCCCTCGGTAGAAAGGCTCGTGTCCGTGGCGAACACCTGGAACCGCTCTTTCTTGGCCTGCTGTCGATAAGCGTCCACCCGCAAGGATATCTGAATGCACCGTCCTGGATTGCCGCGATCCGCGCAGAACCCGAGCCTGTCGCAGGCCCTCTACCGGATGCGTGAGTTCGTTATTGAAGACGCGGATGACATTGTTCCCATTGCCGATTCCAATCAACATCAGGCACAGGAATTCTTTCAGACCTACAATCGAAGCGGGCAAATTCAGCAACGCTCCGAAAAACTCGGCACCCGATCCTTGACGCTTGATCGGCGCATGCGTGACAAGGCAGAGTTATTGACAGACTACACGGACACCATCGAACCAGAACCAGGCTGGAAACTGCGGCGCGTTACCCTCAAGGTACAGGTAGCTCGTGTTCGCTTTAGCTCGTCCCCTTTTGACAAACGTGGTTTTCCACCCGCTCCTAAAATGGGCGGACAGAAGGGCCCCGGGCGGCCGGGTCCCGGTCCCGGCGGTTTCGATTTGCCGGAAGTCTTCGTGCAGTATGCCAGCGAGACAGGGCTCACGGACCAGAAGCTTGCCGAATTTAAGGAGGAACGGGACGAACAAATTTCGCAGATGGTGAGCGAGACGGATGCCGCCCTTTCTGGACTGCGTTTACGACTATTGTGGATTTCGCTGGCCACGTTTGCCGGCATCGTCGCCGGCGGGACGCTACTCATACGGTTGGGGCTGGCGCCACTATCGCGGCTGTCCGACGCCGTGAGCAAGGTCAACGAAAAGGACTTCCGCCTCAAGTTGGACCCGAACGACCTTCCCAAAGAATTACAACCCATCGCGGCGCAGCTTGACCGGCACACTGCAACAGCTCCAACAGGCGTTTGATCGCGAGAAACAGGCCGCTGCGGACATTTCACACGAGCTGCGCACGCCGCTCGCCGCCATGATGGCCACGCTCGAGCTGGCGCGTGCGAAATTGCGCACGGCGGCGGAATACCGCGAGATGTTGGAAGACATTCGTGCCAGCGGCGCGCAAATGACGCACCTCGTGGAACGCCTCCTGGCGCTGTGCGCCTGGATGCGGGGGCGGTGCGTCTGAGGGAAAAAGATATCGACGTCCGGGACGTGGCGCGATTGCACCAATCTGATTCGCCCGCTTGCCGAGGCGCAGGGGCTGGCCCTCCGGCTGCACGCTCCCGAAGCACTGCCAGTGCAAGCGGACCCCGACAAGCTTCGCGAAATCCTGAACAACCTGCTGCACAATGCGGTCCAGTACAACCGGCCTGCCGGGGCCATTGATCTCAATATCGCCCGCGTCAACGGCCATCTGCGTCTGGCGGTAAGCGATACAGGCATCGGCATCACGCCGGAACAGCGGGACCATATTTTTGAGCGCTTTTATCGAGCCGATCCGTCGCGGCATGCGGACAGTCCGCATGCCGGCCTGGGGCTGGCTATCGTGAAAAGCTATGTGGACTTGATGGGCGGCACTATTGGCGTGGCCAGCGACGCACAGGGCAGCACCTTCACCATTGATCTACCCGTAACGAAATAAGTGGAACCACCATGTCTTGCAGCGCGTCAATTTATCCCAGGGCTTGTCGAACTACTTTAAGGAGGGACCCGGACGTGGCCCTCATGATGCGCGTAGGTCGCGATGAACCGGGCGCCTTCGCCGAACTGGTGGCGACGCATGGCCAGCGCATCTTCGCCCGTTTTTTTCGCTCCTTTCAAGATCGCCAAGAGGCGGAGGACTTGACCCAAGACGTGTTTTTACGCGTCTATCGTGCGCGCATGCGGTACGAGCCGTGCGCGCAAGTTTTCGACCTGGCTCTTCCACATTACGCAAAATGTGGCCCGCAACGCATTTCGCGACCGGCGCCGCCATGCCTGTGTGTGCCGCAACCTCGACAATGCCGAGGATGGTGGCACAGGCAGCCGCTCCGGCGCCATCATGACCTCCCCCTCGACCGCCCTGGAACGCGCCGAGGTGGTTGGCGCGGTACGCGCAGCCGTTTCTGAATTGGCGGGACGCCAACGTGCCGCCCTGGAGATGCAACAATTCCAGAACCGCTCCTACGCCGAAATAGCGAGCGCCCTCGACCTCTCCACCAAGGCAACCAAAAGTCTGCTCTACCGTGCCCGCATCCAACTTAAAGGTTTCTTGGAACAACTCGAAATTAGCTGACGATCGGGCCGTACATATCGGGACGCCGGTCAGCGGTTCGATGAACCTCGTGTTTGCCTGGCACGCTCACGATTCGTTTATCACGGGCGCGCTCCGGGTCTATCGTGGCATACAACACCACGGGGTCGTCGGACTCCGTGGCGGCCAACAATTCGCCGTTGACATCTACAATCCGGCTCTTGCCAATAAACGAAAAGCCTCGCTCCGTGCCGATGCGATCAACCGCGGCATAATAGACGCGGTTTTCCAGGGCGCGGGCTTGAATTAGATATTTGAGCGTGGACATGCCGCCCGGTGGCCAGTTGGTGGGTAACACGACCAGGTCCGCCCCCAGAAGCATCAGGCAGCGCGCCGACTCGGGAAAGGTGCTGTCGTAGCAGATGTTCATGCCGATTCTCAGTCCGCCGAGATCATGAATGGCAAATGGACGGTTGCCAGGCGTCGTGAAGCGATCGACACCAATGCAGGGAAGATGGATCTTTCGATATACAGCAGCGATGCCTTCCGGACCGAGCAACGCACAAGCATTGAACAGGTCCGTGCCGCTCGTCTCCAGAAGTCCCACGACTGCCCACGTGCCAAGTTGGCGACACTCCGCGGCGAGCGCCAGCGTGCTGGGGCCCGGAATGGGCTCCGCGTGGGCCCATGCTTCTTGTTTGCTTTCGAAGCAATAGCCGGAGACGGCGCATTCCGGAAAAATCGTTAACCGGGCTCCCTGACGCGCTGTTTCGCGCAGGTGCGCAACCATGGTTGCGAGGTTACGGGTCGACTCGCCCAGTTCGCAATCCATTTGCACGGCCGCGATTTTCCACAAGGACATGTTTTGATCTCGCTACAGGATGTAAGACTTGGCATGCCGCCCCGTTTTCTTTTTTATGGAACGGTCGTCGAGGATTCTCCTCTGGCGAAAAATAGGAGCGATAGGTTAAATAGGCGGAAAAGAGGAAGGAATGGAAACCGCTGAACGCTTACGTCAGGAACGGGCCTTTCACGACCGGCAAGCCAGCGCCCGGGCGACGATCCTGCGGCATAGCCCCCGACTCCTGCTTGTCTCGGAGAAGGACTACCTGGACCACGAATCCTGGATTCGGCCCGCTCTCGCCTTATTTGGCGACCTGAGCAATAAGCGTGTGCTCGATTTCGGTTGCGGTCATGGCATGGCCGCAGTGGTACTGGCCAATCGCGGCGCCCGCGTAACAGCCTTCGACCTGTCCGGTGGGTACCTTGACGAGGCTCATGAGCGCGCTCGAGCAAATGGCGTAGCGGTTGACTTTGTGCAAGCCGATGGCGCCAATCTCCCTTTCGCGGACGAAAGTTTTGATTGCGTCTGGGGTAACGCCGTTTTACATCACCTTGATCTTAAGCGAGCCGCCCAGGATCTGCGGCGCGTGCTGAAACCAGGCGGGCTGGCGGTTTTCTGTGAGCCGTGGGGCGGCAATGCCCTCCTCAACTGGGCGCGCCGGCACGTTGCTTATCCGGGCAAGGAGCGGACGCCGGACGAACTACCACTCACGGCGAGAAGCCTGGAAATATTGCGCGGGTCCTTTCCGGGCCTGGACGTCGGCGGGCATCAATTGATGTCGATGGTGAGTCGTGGCTTGGGGCCGGGCAAGATGACAAGAATCTTAGCTTCGTGGGACCAGCGCCTGTTGACGAGCCTGCCTTTTCTGCAGCGCTGGTGCCGATACGTTGTCATAGCGCTGCGAAAATAAAAAAACCGGCCCACGAGTATCACTCGCGGGCCGGTTGGACGTTGGCTCAATTTGGTTTTACTAATTACCGGTCGGCGGTGTTGCCCGCGGCGCCAGGCCCGTCACGCCGACGACCGAGGCATGCGGTTCGGTAATATCGAGCACGATCGCGTTGGGCGTCTCGGCATGGGCGGTATTGCCGGCGAGGTCTGTTACCTCGACTTTGACGAAGAACTGCGAACCCTGATCGCGTGGGAAGGTCCAACGGTACTTGCCGTCATCCTTGACGTTCTTGGCAATCATCTGCCAGGGCCCGTCCATGCGATTTTTGTAATAAAGGGAAACAGGTTCGCCACCGAGGTTTTTGTCTCGAGTCAACCAGCGCAACTCCATGACGCCGTTCTGAGCGGGATCAATTGGCCGTAGCTGAACGAAGGGCGGGGTGGAATCGACTTCGATCCAACACGTGGGAGCGTCGCCACGAACTGGCGGCGTGCCGCCAAAACCGTTGCCGTTGGTGATGACCAGGCGAATGCCGAACAGGCCTTCCCCAGGGAGTTCGACTTCGGCCGGGCTCCGGCGGTCGCTATCTTCCTGAAGACGTTGCCAGACCATACCGCCGTCACCGGTCAAATAGACTTCCACTTTGCCCACACCGCTGGGCCCAACCTGATCGATGCGGTAATCGATGGTGGCATGCGTGGTGTTGATGATTTGCTTGGGTGCCGAACCAGGCGTGCCAGGCATGGTTGCCTTGGTCAAGGTTATTTCCTTGCCCAGCGGCGGCACGTTTGAATTGGTATCGACCGGCGGCGGCAAAATCCCGGTCGCCATGTCGAAATTCTTATCCGGCAGCGGTGGCAGAGACGGCAAGGCCGGTTTCTGCACATCAGTCCGCACAGTATCCAGAGGTACGGTCGGGATCGGCGGCGGCAAGGACGTGGTCGGCTCGGTCGGCGCCGTGCCCGTGGCCAGCTTCGTGTTGGCGTTCTTGTTCGCCTGCAGCGCGGTTACCACCATGTCTTTGACGTTGACTTCGCGGCTGGCCACGTTGCCGCACAGATCGGCGGCGGCCAGGTGGAGAGGTTGATTCAAGATGTCACGGCCGACAATCTTGAACAAGTTTGGACTGCCAGGCATCGGTTCGACCACGTGTTCGCCGGCCTGGTCGCGGTAGGTTGCCTTGAGAGAATGTTGATCGGGGTTGGCGTCCTGCACCTGGCAACGCAGGCAGAAGTCGCCTTCCGGGCTGGTCCATGGCTGGACGTCAATAACCGGCGGCTGCGTGTCCACCATGACGCGTAGACCGGGAGGCTCCTGGCCAACATCGGCTGGCGTCATCTTGCCAGCCTTGTCAACGGTGACCAGGCTGAACCAGTACTCGCCGTCGCGCGGTACCTGGTAACTGAAGTGTGTCATCGTGGGTTGGCCGATTTCCTGGCGAACCCAGTCTCCCATGCCCGATTTGACGTAAAGGCAAACCTCGCGCAAATTGGCGCGAGTGCGATCGTCCATCTGCACGGGCAGGTGGAAAATCGTGTTTTTGGTATAAGTCATCTTGGGCATTTGGGCAGGCGACGTGCCCTGCGCCATGGCGGTCCCACCCATAAAGAGAGCGGATACCAACAGCAGCAACCCCAAGATTTTTACCGTCCAACGCCGTACGCATTTCATTGTTTTCATGACCCGTTTCCCCTAGCTTCGAGTACAGGAAATAACTATTTTCCCCAGGTTCTGCGCATTGGCCCGTTTACCGCCCATTCCCCAATGGCGATACAAGGTCTCTTGAGGCCCCCAGGCCCAACTTTTTGTTAGCAAAGAGGAGCGGCCTATAAGTTCTTCTTGAATATGTGTCAATACCAAGAAGCAATTTTTTCCGGCACGGCTGTTCCGCGACGATGCTGCCGGCGGGTGGATTTATGGCCCATTCGGGTTTTTGTTCCCAGGGCATCCCGGTAGAATGGACCCGCGCGCGGACGGACCGTGCGCAATCTCAGCGCTTTCAGGCAACGATTTGATCATGCAAGATATTTTCGCGAACTACGTCCATCCTATTCTTGAACATGGCATGGCCCTGCGCACGGCTGGAAGCCGGAGCACCGCTGGACCTGGAAAATGAACAGGTCATCTTAAAAAAGATGCTGCTTGGCTCCGATGAGCAGGGGCCGGTCCCCGAAAGCGACGCTAGCGATCCGGACGGGCTGCCAGTTTCGGATTGCATCCGCTATGCATTGACCGCCTGGCTGGACGAAGCATTCTTGCGTTCGTCTCCAGTTTTGCATGGTTGGACGAGCAACCGGCTGGAAATGCTCCTCTATGGCTCGCGGGACGCCTCGTGGAAATTCTGGAACGAGGCAACCGAGGCCAGCGCCCGCGCCGGGCCCGACCTGGAGGTCTTCTTTCTGTGTGTCATGCTTGGCTTTCGCGGTGACTGGGGCGAGACGCCCGCCAAGCTCGCCGACTGGATCCATAAGGCACGTGAGCGTTTGACCGCGGCCCGGCCACGCCTTTGGCAAGCACCCGCCGAACTCGAGCCGCCCACCGACGTGCCGCCGTTACGTGGCCTGGAAGGCATGCACCGGATGGTCTTCGTGTGCGGCATGAGTCTCATGCTTCTCATTCCTCTGATTATCGTTGCGGTAGCGCGCCAGTAGAAAAGTGCACGGCTTGTTCATTCGCGGATAAGGGGGAGGCTCGACAATGGCTGTGACGACGTTGCTGAGAAAAGGAATGTCCGGTCTCCTGGGTGCCGTGTTTCCACTGCTCGGCGCGCGCAACGACCAGCGCGAGCCGCCATGTACGCTGGGTGTTGCACTTCGCCCTGGTCGGTACCCTCCTCCTGGGGCTGACGTATGTCAGCGAAGCCTTCGACCTGGAGAAGGATTTACGCTCGCCATGGCCCTGGGCCAATAAGCTTTGGTTGCCGCTTCTTTTTGCCTGTTTTTACGGTTTCGTTTGGCTGGGAACCTGGCTTTGGTGGGGGTTGTTGGATGGGGAGCGTCCCGCGTCAACGTTTGCGGATATCGACGAGTGCTGGGCGGAAGCCGTCGCGGCCCTCAAGAAAGCGGACATCGGCATGGATAAGGTGCCGTTATTCCTTCTGTTGGGCCGACCGGCCGCCGGTGCGGATCCTTTATTTCGGTCAGCCGGAGTCGACCTGGTCGTGACACGAGCGCCTTCTCGGCAGGGCACGCCGTTTCAGGTTTGCGCCAGTCGGGATGCCATCTATCTCTCCTGCGGCGACACCTCGCTCTTGGGTCTACAGGCGAGTTTGTTTGCCGAGCATGCACTTTTGATCAACAGAACCGCCCGGGACGAGGTGACGGCGCGTCTTCAACATTTATGCCGGCTGCTCGCGAAAACCCGGCATCCTTATTGTCCCGTCAACGGCATGGTGTTGCTGCTGCCGCTGGCAGTCATGGCCGGCGCCACCGAGGCCAGCCAGATCGCCAGCCTTACCCAGCTCGACGTGCAGGCTGTTTACGACGTTCTTCAGGTGGACTGTCCCTGTTTCGCGATCGTTTGCGACCTCGAGCAAGCGCCTGGCTTCCGCGAATTTATTGACAGTATCCCGGCCGCCGACAAGCTTCGCCCCCTTGGCCAACGCTTTCCACTCGCGCCGGATGTCGAGGCGCACGAGGTGCTGGGATTCATGCGGCGCAGCGTCGATGTACTGGCGCATCAGGTCCTGTCGCGCGCCATCATTCAAAGCTTTCACACCGAAGTCACCCAGAACGGCGCCGAGGGTTTGACGGCGGCCATGGAATTCAACTTTCAGCTATGCCGGCTGCTCGCCTACCTGCGGCGCGGCTGCCAACATTTGGCCCAGGTGCTTTATCGCGGTACGCAAGTGGAAGTGGGCACGCCGGCGATGATCGCGGGTTGTTACCTGGTGGCCACGGGAGCCAATCAAGAACGCGACCAGGCCTTTGCGCGCCGGCATTTTTCAAGAGTTGCTTCAAAAGCAGAACTACGTCGCTTGGTCTCCACGGGCCGTGAGCGCCGAGAATTCCTATCGCCGTCTTACGCGCCTTGGTTATGTCGGGCTATTCCTGTTGGCCGCGATCCTGGGTGCGCTTGGATATGCGGGAGTCCTTGGCGGCCACGGCACTTAAACTTGTCGTCTCAATCCAACGTCACCGTTTTGTGCATCCCGTTGTTTTCTCTCGCCATGATCGCCAGGGGCGCTTCGGTGCGCTGTCGGCGGCCGACCACCAGCTCGATGGTATGAACATCCGCCCGGCCTTGATTCAGGCGCCTCACCAAGTTCAATTGTTCTTCCACCAGGTCGTCAGCGTCCGTCAGGAAATAAACGACATCGGGGCCTAGAAGAAAGGCTTTTCGCAAGGCCAGCGCGTGGACAGTGCGACCTTCGGCGACTTGCTCGTCGAGCGCGTGACTGACGTCTTCCAGAATTGCCGGCGTGGGTTGTAGCCAGTTTTGATAGCGCGGCAACAAATACTGAGCGGTATTGTTGTAGATCACAATTTGAAACAGCGCGGTGGGCGGCAATTTTTTCAGGCTAGTCTTTAACTCCGCGCAGGCGATCTTCAAGGCCCTATTCTTGCCCATACTTGCGGACGCATCGAGAATATAAACGATGCGTTGACCGCGCGCCGCGATTTGAAAAAATGAGGTGGTGGCGTGAACGGTGCCGGATCTTGCTGACATGGCGACGCTTTCCTGCGCTTCCGCGCCATGGTCAGTCTCCGCGCTAGCTGTGCTGGTTCCAAGGGGATCTTTGAGATAAGCCACAATGGGCTCATCCGCTGCAGGAGGCTTGGCGCTTTCGTTCTGGCTAGATGGGCCGGCCTTTGGTGCTGCCCTGCTGCTTACTGGCGCTTGCTGCATGGGGTCGCCGCCCGCGGCTTCTACCTCCACCACGGAAATCGTCATATAGGGGGACGATGCCTTGCTTGTCAGGCTCGCGCCGTTCGAAAAAAGTGCCAGGCCAAGCAGGGCGAGCCCATGAAACGCCATGGAGATCACCACGGCGCCCTGCCAATGGCGCCATAAGTTCTCCTGGATTGCCGGAGTTCTTTGGTTCAAGTTTGCTGCCCTCCTGGCCGATACTATCCATGTTGCCGAGGGGTGGTCCGACCCAATTAGTGCAAGGCAGGATGCCGTTTACACCCTTGCCAAACATCGTGCATTGAGTTGACCAACCTGAGGAGTAGCGGTGCCGCAGGGCTGCGGCACCGCTATTTGCGCCGAGCATAGTCCAGGTGGCCACGCTTGAGAAGTGCAACCTGCAGAGCGAGGTCGAGCGTAAGTTCGTCCAGCCTTCTGGCTATCGCCAACGATTCAAATTATCTTCATCGCTGGTATAAGTTATCTCACCGTGGAGGACCCCTTTGGTGGCGAGTAATTCGTCTCCCAGATGGGTAACTTGCCCGCCTGGACCGCGCAGGATGGAAACCTCCAAACAATGACGCTCGCCGAGATGAACATGGAGGCTCGAGACTACCAGTTCATGATGGTGATGCTGCTTGTCGATTAATTTGGCGGCAAGTTCGCGGGCGTGGTGGTCGAACACCATGGTCACCACTGCCACCTGTTCACTATCGCTATTCTTGGCTTCCTCGCGGATAAGGCGGTCACGAATCAGGTCGCGAATGGCCTCGCTGCGGTTTTCATAGCCCTTGCCCGACGTGTGTTTGTCGAAGGCCTCCAGCAAGGCCGTTTCCAGGGAAATCGTGATGCGGGTTAGCTCTGGCATGGGAACAATCTCACGTTGGGTGTGTTTTGAGCAGGTTCATTAAGGTCGCTACCGCCGCCTGCGCGAACTCCGGGTCGTTGATATGCAGGTCCAGTTCGAGAACCTTGACGTGCGGGCTCATCCAGTTGCGTAAACTCTGAAACAGGGCCTGATCAGCCTCGGGCCACCAAAACGGCTGGCCGTCCCGATCGATGGCGGATACGCCGCGGAGCGGCAGCAGCACCACGGTCGGCCCGCGCGCCGCACTTGCCTTGTGGGCGATTTCCTTGCCCAGCCGGTCGTTTTCCTCGGGCGTCGTGCGCATCAGGGTAACCGACGAGTTGTGCTGATAAAAGCGTCGTTGTTTGAATTCAGGCGGCACGCTCGGCGCGGGGCCGAAATTGACCATGTCGAGCGCCCCCAGCGAGATCACCTGCGGCACGCCGCGCAGACCGGCCGCGGTCAATCGATCCGGGCCTGCGCTCAGGATGCCGCCGACCAGCTCATCCGCCAGTTCCGTGGTGGTCAGATCGAGCACGCCGTCGATGAGACGGTCGTTAATAAACGATTCCATGGTCATGCCGCCGGCGCCGGTGGCATGAAAAACCAGCACCTCATAGCCGTCGGCTTCGAGTTGTTGCCGGCAAGCGCTAACGCAGGGCGTAGTGACGCCGAACATGGAGGCGGCGACAAGCGGCTTGGTCTCAGCGGCGCTTGCCGAGGAAGTGGTGAATTTTACCATGCCCAACATGGCGTGGGCGGCGTTCGCCAGCACGCGGCGGCTGATACGATTGAGCCCGCTGATGTCCACCACCGATGGAAACATGCAGATATCACGCACACCCACCCAGTGCTTCACCTGGCCGCTTGCCAGCGTGCTGACCATGATCTTGGGGACCCCAAATGGCAAGGCCCGCATGGCCGCCGTGCCTATGGTGGTCCCGGCCGATCCCCCGAGGCTGAGGATGCCGGTTACCTTACCCTGATCATGCAGGCGACGAGCCACCAGGGCCGCGCCACGCGCGGCCAACTCAACGGCCGCGCCGCGATCATTACGTCGCCGAACCTCGGTGAGCGTGGTCCCCGCGGCCAAAGACTTCCTCGTTGCCAATATCAGGTGCCAGCTGGGGGGCATGCACGCCCGCGTCAACGAGGATTACCCCCGACCCGTGCGTGCGGAGCAGGTCGCGGACATGTCCATATTCCACGCCTTTGGTGTCCAGCGTGCCGACAAGAAGAATGGACATGACGGCGCGGTTCCTTAAGAGCGTTCGGAACAAAAGGGGTCAGACCCCCTCGATACCCTGCAAAATGTTTAACCTCTGTTCCCTTCAAGGGGTCTGACCCCTTTTTTCCGAACGCTCTAAACACGCCCCATTAGCAAAAAGAAAAGAGGGGCCATCATCAAATTGCCTGGTTTGATGATGGCCCCTCTTTTTATATATGTTCGTCGCGGGAAGGCCCGGGATCAGTCGCCTCCGCCCGTGTCCCCCTGATAGCGAATAACACACTCGCGAGCCGGCCGTTGGTAGGCACGCTGGGCCTGGACGGCGTCTTCATAGCTGGAAAAACTGGCTAGCGGGATTTCGATGTCTTCGGTTGCGCGGGCGTGGGCGGGGTCCGTGCGCACATAAACGGTGAACATGTCTTCGTTGTGCAGGTCCATCGGCATACCCTCCATAAAACCAGAAGCGGGTCGGTAACGGGCGACTGATACGGTTAACGGGAGAGGTCGCGTCACGATGAAGATCCACAGTAACGCGCGCGTACCGAAAGATCAAAGGGAAAATATTAAATAAATCTCATTGTTGGCCGTGCAGCGTGGGCTGGCGGCAAAATGTGCCTATCGCAACGATTCCAGCGGCTTCAAACGCATCGCGGAAACAGAGGGAATAAAGCCGCCGATCGCGCCCATGAAAAAGGTGAGCACGGCAGCTGAGAGCAGCACCGAAAGGTCCACCGTCATGCGCAAGACAACGCTTTTGCCGCCCCCGCCTTGCCCGGCCACGATGCTGTTGACGGTCATCCCATCCGTTAGCAGGTAGCTAAGCGTCAACCCGACCGCGCCGCCAACCGCGGCGATGACCAGCGACTCCATCATGAAAGAGCAGAGTATCTGAAAGCGCTTGAAGCCGAGCAACCGCATGACGCCGATGTCTTTGGCCCGTTGGCTGATGGCCGCGAACATGGTGTTCATCACACCCAGGACGCCGCCGATGGTGAGTACGACGGCAATGACCATGATGGCGCCTTGAAAGGCCGTGGAGGACTGCGTTAGCTTGGTGAAATATTCCTGCTCGGTCAGGGCGTTGTAGGAGCGTAGACCGGTGCGGCTTTCGCGCAGCTCCTTGGCCGCGAGCAGGCCGATTTTCTCCGATTTGGTATGGGCCACGAAGGAGGAGTAAGAACCAGGGCCCCGGCCAAAGGTTTCTTGCACGTGCGTGTCGAGCGCCCAAATCTCGGAGCCGAAAGACGAATTGTTTTCTTTCATGATGCCCGCGACGTACCAGGGCACGGGACCGAGTTGCACGGTGTCGCCGGGCAGGAGCGTCGGCTTGCCGACATCGGCGCCAAGCGTGCGTGCGATGCCGTTGCCCAGAACAACTTCCTTGGCGGTGGCAGGGTAGGGTACGCCATCTTTTTCCAGGGTCACCTCATGCACACCGCTGGGGGAGAGCCACTCGCCTTTCGCCAACTCGATGCCATGCACGATGGCCGCGCGTTGAATATCGTCGAGTCCGCGCATCTGCACGAAGCGCCGTTTGGTAGGGCCCTCAGCCTGCTTGGGCACGGTGTAGACCGCGACGACATAGACCTCCTTGGTGGCCATGAAATTGCCCTTGGGGCCTTTTTCGATGGCGGCCTGCATGTTACTGGGCAACTCCTCCACGCTGGCACTCGGCAAATTGCTGAACGCTTCGTCCACGGCCCCATCGGAAAGAATGATGACGTTGCCGGGCCGGCCGCTGCCTTCCGTGAGCCGGTCCATGCCGCGAACAAAGGCCAGCATGGTAGTCACCAGGCCGACGACCAGGGTAAAGGCAAGGGCGGTCACGATGGTGGTTTTCCAGCGTGCCTGGAGATTGCGCAGGTTGTATTTAAAGGGGACCTTCGTAAAAGGCGACAGAGCATGCGCGACCGCGAACAGGCTGGCGAGCACTGAAATTACCGCCACAATGGCCAGCAACAAAAAGACCGGCGCGAAGATTAACATGAGCACAAACATGGCGGACTTTCCTCAAGCAACCTTGGCGAACACTTCGGATACTTTGACCGCGCGGGCGCTCCAGGCCGGCAGAAAGCTGCCCAGGAACGCGGTGCCAGCGCCCATCGCCAGGCCCCAGGCAAATGCCCAGGCCGGGATCAAGAAGGATGGAAAAAATACGACCTGAAAAGGCAGCCCACCAATCATGTTGAACACGATATACGTGAAAGCGGCTGCCGCCAGGCCGCTGACGGTCCCGACCAGCAGGGACTCGCCGAGCACCAAAAACAGCACTTGCGCGGGCCGAAAGCCAAGGACCTTGAGCACCGCGATTTCCGTGCGGCGTTCGCGGACGCTGATGCTGATGGCATTGGCGACAACCAGTGCCATGCTGGCCAGAATCGCCGGCACCATGAGGTATTTGAACCAGGCGATAATGTCGCGGAAGGCGGCGAGAAAGCTGCCGATGCCGGCCGACGATGTTTCGCATTTCACCGGCCGCTGACTGAAGTTCGGAGACTCCTCGATGACCTTGCCGACCTTGTTGAAGGTCGCCTGGTCGCGAACACGCAGCCATATCAGGTTGAGACGCATCTGGTCGAGGGGGTGGCGAACGCCTTTGTCGCGCGCATATTTGTCCAGGGCTTCCGCGAAATAGCGGTCGTTCATGATGCCGCTTTTGTCGTAGCGACCGGGCGGCAGTTCGCCGACGACCTCAAACTCCAAATCGATCCCCTTGTAATTGATGCTGGTGAGCTTGAACCTTTCGCCGACACGCTTGTTGAGCGCGCGCAGTTTGTCCTGTCCCAGCAGGCAGCCCTGGCGGTTGTCGTTGAGCTTTTTCACGAGGGCGGGATCGAAATCCTCCAGGTCGTCCATCATGGACCGAATGGCATTGGCATCCATGGCGAAGAAGAACACCAGGTTGTCCAGGTTCATCTTGGCCGGGTCCGTGGTGCCGCCGTAGAACGACCAGGTCATGAAATCCTTGGGCTGAATGCCGAGTTCCTTGATCTCGGGAATGCATTTCGGCGACGCCGGGTTGAGATAATCCGCATGGGTGCTTGGCATTTGGCTAGGCACCTTCCAGCGTTCCATGACGATTAGTTTGAAGTCGGCGGATTGTTCCTGCATCGTTTGGTCGAGAAAGTAAATCACGGTCCAGATCAGCGTCACCATCACGACCAGGACCATGATGGCCATGCTGGTGAGCAGGGTACGCAACAGGTTTCGCCGCAGATTTTTGACCCCCAGGAGGGCCATGCGCGGAAACGCCACGATGGCTACCAGGCCGGCAATCACCACCAGCACGCTGATGATCAGTGCGGCCAGATTGACGGGGTTGTGGAGAAGGTCCTCGAAAAAAGCCGCCATAGCAGTTGAGACCTATCTAAAAACGGGCCTTTAAGTTTAGAGGGCCCTGTCCCGTTATTGCAGGGCGCCCATGGAAGACCTGGAGGAGAGAAGGGCCTGACCTTCCGCATGACGAACCTAGGGCCGGATTCCCGTCTCCGTCCGCTGAGAGGCTGGAGCCGTGGGCACGCTACGGATTGCCGTGGTTGGATTGCCCTCGACCAGTTGGCCCTTGTCGAGGTGGACCACGCGCTGGGCACGCTCGGCGGCCCGTGGGTCATGGGTCACCAGCAAAATCGTCTTGTTAAGGCCTTTTTGCAACTCACCCATCAGGTTGAGGATTTCCTCGGCCGAGCGCGCGTCCAGGTCACCGGTGGGTTCGTCGGCGACGATCAAAATCGGGTCGGTCACGATGGCCCGGGCAATACCGACCCGCTGCTGCTGGCCGCCGGAAAGCTGACCGGGGCGATGGCCAAGACGATCGGAAAGCCCCACAAGGTCCAGGGCGGTGAGCACCTGGGTTTTACGCTGCGAAGCCGAGAGCGGCAATAAAAGCAGCGGCAATTCGACGTTTTCATAGGCCGTTAACACCGGGAGCAGGTGATAAAACTGGAAGATGAAGCCAATGTTGCGCGTGCGCCAGGCCGCCAGCTCGGCCTCGCTCATCTTGGAAATCAGGCGATCGCCGATCCAGACCTCGCCCTTGCTGGGACGGTCCAGGCCAGCGATCAAGTTGAGCAGCGTCGTTTTGCCGGAGCCCGATGGCCCCATGATGCCCAGAAACTCCCCGGCGGCGACTTCAAGATTAAGGTTCTGGAGCACGTCGATCTGTTCATCGCCACGTTTGAAGTATTTGTGAACGCCGCGAATCCGCAGGATTGCTTGCTCGGGCATAGTCGCTCCTTGGACTGATCGCACTATTGCTTTTTATCGGGGCTTATTTTTTTATTGAAAAAGGTCACGATGGCGCCCATCTCGGGGCGAAGAAATTGGCCTTCCTCTTCACGGCTAATCTTTACCTGGACGCGAACGGGCACCGCTCCCTTCGAACGATCGGCGGTGGGCATGCGGCGGGTGACCCAGCCTGTATACATACGCTCCGGGAACGCCTCCGCGCGCACCGTGCATTCCTGTTCGTCGAAGACCTTGCTGATATCGCGTTCGGCTATGGCCAGGTCGATTTCCATCTTGGTGAGATCAGCCATCTCGCACAGACTGGCGGAGACGCCGTTGGAAAACGCGGAAGGATTCACCATGTTGCCCTCTTCCGCCTTCTTGCTGAGGATGATGCCATCGATCGGGGCCTTCACCTTGGTGTTGTCCAGGCGCCACTGCGCCTTGTCCAAATCCGCCCTGGCGGCCGCGATCTTTTCGTCACGCTGCCCCTTTTTTAGCAAGTCCAGGGCCAGCTTGAGACGTTCGGTGCGAAAATCCACTGATTTGTAAGCGCTTTCCGATTGTTCGAAGTCCTTGTTGGGCAGCGCGTTGGCGTTCTTGAGCACCAGGCTCCGTTTATAATCCATGAGCAGCTGGTCGCGTTGCGCCTTGCTTTCGTCCCAGTCAGCTTCGGCTTGTTTGATCTCCTGTTCGCGATATTTCCAAAGCTCGTCAAGGGTGGCCCTGGCCCGGTCGCGGTCGGCTCTGTACTCGATGTCCTCGAGCTCCGCCAGCAAAAAGTCCTTTTTGACGCGCATCCCTTCCGTGATGTTGAGCTTGGTCACCATGCCGCCTACTTTGGGGCTGACCTGAATCAAGCTGATCGGGATGATGTATCCCTTGGACTCGAGCACGATGGCGTCGGGGCCCGCTTGGGCCGCTTTGGCTTTCGCCTCGGCTGCTTTCTCTCCATTGCCGGGCCCATCGGCGGGGTCACCGGACTTTTTGAGATCGAGATACTCGGCATATTCCTTGTCGGCCTGCGCGCCCGAACCAGCCAAAGCCGGCCAGGCAAGCCAGGACAAGACACAAAGACCAGGGAAGCCACACGTTGCCGCTGCGCGGGCCATCGGGCGCGTCCGGCAAGCGCAAGGAACGAACGCGATCGCTAAGTGTCCTCGGAGAGTCGACCGTGTTCGTTTCCCCGGCGAGTTCTTTGCTATCATTCATAAGATACCCTGACTGGCAAGGCGCCGGATATGGCGACCTAACTTACATAGTTTAGCGTTCACGAAGCTCTCTGCGAACGGCAAACACCTTGGCCGCCATCGTTTTTTCAATTTCCGAAGCGAAAGCTCATAAAATCATTGGCATGTCCAGCCACTGGAGTGCATGAGGTTTGTCGCATGAATCCCCTCACCCGCGCCGAATGTTTGAGCCGCCTGCGAGCGCAATTGGCGGCTGGCAAAGCGATTATCGGCGGCGGGGCAGGCACGGGCATTAGCGCCAAATGTGCCGAGGCAGGCGGCGTCGATCTCATCATTATCTACAATTCCGGGCGCTTTCGCATGGCCGGGCGGGGCAGCATGTCCGGCATGATGCCCTATGGAGATGCCAACGCCATCGTCATGGACATGGCGCGCGAAGTATTGCCCGTTGTTAAAAACACGCCGGTCCTGGCCGGCGTGTGCGGCACCGATCCATTTCGCATCATGAAGCATTTTCTCCGCGACGTACAGCAGGCGGGTTTTGCCGGCGTGCAGAATTTTCCGACCGTGGGTCTTATCGACGGCCTCTTCCGCCAGAACCTGGAGGAGACAGGCATGGGTTATGATCTGGAAGTGGACATGATCCACACGGCAGCGCAAATGGGCCTGCTCACGTGCCCCTACGTATTCAATGAAGAGGAAGCGACAGCCATGGCCAGGGCGGGCGCCGACGTGCTGATTCCGCATATGGGGCTGACTACCAAGGGAACGATCGGTGCCCACACGGCGCTGACTTTGGACCAGGCTGTCGAGAAAGTACAAGCCATCGCGGACGCCGCCAAAAAGGTCCGGCCCGACATCCTGGTGCTCTGTCACGGCGGGCCAATCTCCGAGCCTGAAGATGCGCAGTACATCATCGCCCGCACACGAGGCATCGTTGGGTTCTTCGGCGCCTCCAGCATCGAACGGCTGCCGACGGAAATCGCGATCACCGGCTGCGTCAAGAAATTCAAGGACATCAAGCTTTCCTGACATTTTTCAAAAGGCAATCATGAAACCATTTTATCGCAATGTGCCAGGCTGCCTGGCCACCCTGTTGATCGTGAGCGCGTGCGGGTTCTGGCAGGTTCACGCGGACGACGCGCCAACAGGCAAGCCAAAGCTGGCGGTCGTGGTCGTGTTCGACCAATTCCGCGGGGATTATCTTGAAAAATGGAAGGACCTGTTCGGTGAGGGCGGCTTCCGGCGCCTGCAAACCGAAGGAGCGTGGTTCACCAATTGCCATTATCCCTATGCGGATACGCTCACGGCTGCCGGTCATACGTCTCTGGTCACAGGCACGTCTCCTTACAAACACGGGATCATCGCCAACGAATGGTACGATCGCCAAAGCGGCGCGGACGTCACCGCCGTTCAAAATGACCGTTACGATCTGGTGCTTGCCGCCTCAGCCCGATGCCTGACGATAAAGGCAAGCCGAAATCTCGGGGCGTGGCGCCGTCGCGCCGCCGAGCGGAAACGATTGGCGATGTGCTGGAGCTGGCCAGCAAGGGAAAATCCAAGATCGGCTCGCTGTCTATCAAGGAACGAGCGGCTATTCTGATGGCTGCGTTGCGGGCCCATTTTGTCTACTGGTTCGACAGCGGCTGCCGGCAGTTTCACGACATCTACCTATTACCGGGATACGTTGCACCCCTGGGTCAGTGACTTCAACAAGAAATCACTCCAAAACCAATGGTTTGGCAAGGAGTGGGTGCGTTTGCGGGCTGACCTGGATTATGCCAAATACAGTGGGGAAGATGACATCGCCGGCGAAGGCACTGGCTATGTCCAGGGCCGCGTTTTTCCGCACCCCATGAAGGGGGGCCTCAACGCGGTCGGCAAAAAGTATTACGAAGCACTGACCGTATCGCCCTATGGCAACGAATTACTGCTCGCCCTGGCGAAAGAGGCCATTCTCGCGGAAAAGATGGGCCAGCACGAGGACACCGATCTGCTCACGCTCAGCTTTTCTTCCAACGACCTGATCGGTCATTGCTGGGGGCCGGACTCCCAGGAGGTGCTCGACGTCACGCTCCGCAGCGACTTGATCGTCAAGGAATTGCTCGACTTCCTCGACGCCAACGTCGGCAAAGGCCAATATATCCTCCTGTTGTCGGCCGATCATGGGATCTGCCCGATCCCGGACGTGGCCAAGGCGCAGGGCAAGGACGCGGGCAGCGTTTCGGCGTCAGCGCTAAGGACCGGGGGCGAGGCGCATCTCCAGGCTACCTTCATCAAGGACGGCAAGCGCCGCCCCTGGATCGAAAAGATGTCCGGGTCCTGGTTTTACCTGAACCAGGGAGTGTTGCGTGAGCTGGGCTTGGCCTCCGCCGAGGTGGAAAAGGCATTGGCCGACTGGCTGACCACCCAACCCGGAGTGCAGACCGCCTTCACGCGCACCCAGGTGGCCGGGAAATCAAAGTTGAGCGATCCGCTCACCGAAACCGTGCGGCTGTCGTTTTATGCGGAGAACAGTGGCGATGTCAAAGTTCTTTTAAAGCCGTATCACCTTTTCTCGACCAACCTGGTCAAGTCGCCTGCCTACGCCACCACGCATGGCTCGCCGCACCCGTACGACACCCACGTACCACTTCTGGCATTTGGCCCCGGCATTCGGCCTGGAATACATGCCGAGCGTATCGTTCCCCAAACTTTGACCACCCTGCTGGCCCGTGGACTAAAACTGCCATTGCCGGCGGACGCCGAGGCGCCCTTGCCGGATGGGGTTTTCGCGAAGTAGGGGAAGCTTCACTTCGGTAGTGGGGCGTAGTGGCGGTTGCCGGCGTGGAAGCGTGGGCCAAACCAGCTAAACAGGCAGCGTTTTGCCAGCTATTTTTCGCAACCATGGCAATGGCGGCAGGGCATAGGGCCGGAACTTTTCGAGTCGGCCCTGGTCTTCGGTATAGAACAGGGCGCGGAACATGCCGAGCTTGGCTGCGAGCGGTGTGTCCATGAGCGTGCTGGAGTCCGAGGGGCTCATCTGGAAAAGAACGCGCATTTCGAACTCCCGCAAGCTCTGACGATCGAAGGTGCGTTGTAGATTGGCCAGCGTGTCGCACCACAAGATGGTAAAAAGACCGAGCGGCGGCCCTTCGCGAAGCAGAGTCATGAGCTGTTTGAAGGGGCTGGCCGTGGTCTCGCCCTTGCGCGAAAAGCTGTAGTCGTCTTCAGGCCGGCGCAGATCGCGCAAGCGCTGCAAGCCATGCAAAACGAGGAACTGGGGCGGGCCGTCCCCTTCGCCCTTGAGCCGGCGATTCACTTCATCGACCAGACGATCCAGCGTTGTCGCCAAATCACGTTGCGGGACCATCTGTACTGGGAACACCTCCGGCAAAAGACCTGACAGCACGGCCGCATCCTTGTCGAGCTGATTGGCGATTACCAGGTTTAAAACTGGGGCGTCCATTTCAGCCGGGGGCAACTGAGTGCTCAGAGACAGCAAGGCAGCTATTTCCATACTGAAAGCCAGTTCGTCCTGCTGGCCAACCAGCAAAAGATTGCTGCCGCTTTGCCGGCGGAAGGTGGCCGCCGTGGGGTCCTTGATGGCGACGGCTTCTCCCAGCCAGGCATGGAGGGGATCATGGTTGCCGACCAGCTTGGGCTCGGCAAGCTGCTTGCGCGAGCAGCGGATTTTTCGTAATGTCCGAAGGCGCGGTGCCTTCAAACACGATTTGATGTGTCTGGAGGTGGCGTTCCTTGCCCAGGTGGCGAACCCCGCTCAGGCATTGGTCACGTTGTTCGTCGCTGAGCCAAACGATTTGGAAAAAGTGATTGCCTTCGAGCAAACCGCCGGACGAGTTGTAAATCGCTTCCCCAGGCCGGGATAGTAGCCGCGCGTCGGAGTTGTCCTTGCTCAGGATCAGGTGCGCATCGGTCTCGCTGCACTGGAGCGCTATGCGGACCGCCATTTGATCGATGGTGCTGCGCGCCAGGCTATAGGCCCCGCCCAGTGTTTGCGAGCCCAGGAGGACATGCACACCGAAGGCGCGGCCCTGGCGCACCAGGCGATCCAAAAGCAGCGCCGATTCTTGCGATACCTTGTCATCCTCGACGAAGAACTCCTGGAACTCATCGACCACCAAAACCAGGCGCGGCAACGCGGCCGGGTGCGCTTTGCCATTGGTGCTGGTGGGCTCGGGCAGGTTGCGATAGCTGGGAAGATCGTTGACGCCCGCGCCACGGAACAACTCGCCGCGCCGTACCAGTTCGGCATCGAGGCGCTGCAGGACGCTCAGGCCGAATTCGCGTTCACTTTCGACCGCGACCACGCGGGCATGGGGCAACTCATTGGCGGCGTAGGTTTTGAACTCGACACCCTTCTTGAAGTCGATGAGGTAGAGTTCCACCTCGCTGGGGCTGTAGCGCATCGCCAGCTGAGCAATCATGACATGAAGCAACGTCGATTTCCCCGACCCGGTCTTGCCCGCGATCAGCACGTGCTGCGACGTACCCTGGCCGAGGGTGAGGTGCTGGCGCGCTGTGGCGCCGGCGCGGCCCAGGGGGATGGATAAGCCGGTGCGACTATCCCCTTGCCACCAGTCGCGCGACGGAATGGCGATGAGTTCAAACGGGACCTCGACGCGTCCGGCGCGTTTAGCTTCTTCCCCGACAATCTGCAGCAGCCTGGTACAGGTGGCCGGGTCCGGCGGCTCCTCGAGTTTCATGGGGAAGTTGCCGAAATCCGGGTCGAACCAGACGAAATGATCGTTCTTCCAGGCGAAGTTGGTGCACACCCTCTGCAGGTCGGCCAGCTCGATGCCCGGAGGCAGCTCCTGCTTCAAATCGTGCATGATGAAGGTATAGATACCGCAACGGGCGCCGGCGCTGGCCAGGCTGACAAGACGGCGCGCGGCGTCCGGCGTGAAATTTACCGGAAAATCGGCAACGACCAGGAAACGATAAGGCTCGGCCACCTCGCCTGCCTGCGCGTTGTATTCGGCCAGGGTCTCGTACTGGTTGCGAAGGTATTTTTGCAGCACGTTTTCCATGTGCGCGGTCAGGTCGGTCAGCCGCTGGTCGATGTGGGCGGCCTCCGTCCAGATGCGGCTATTGATCAGCGCTTCTTCATGGTCGGCCAGGTGCATGAAAGCCGAGAAATTTTCGCCGCGGCCTACGGGATCGATGATCGTGCAGCGTGCCTTGCCGGCGGGCAGGGCAGTCCAGCAGCGCATCAAGAGCGCCTGCAGCGACCGGATCGCCCGCGCCTTGCCCGCGTCGCTGGCTTTGAAGAGCAACGACGCTTTTTCAGGGAAAGGCAGCAAAATCGGGAAGTTGATGCTTTCGAGCCTTGGCCGCTGCAAATGCGTTTCCTTGGGAACCCCATGAGGAATGTCTTCCAGACGCAAATCGAGCCGGCCAACCTGGAGGCCCAGAGGCACCGAGTTGGGAAGTTGCCAACTTGCCCAGGCAGGGTCGGACCAGGGTGGAAACCAGCGGCGTGCCTCCTGGTCGATGGCGCGACTTTCGGCAAGAAACTTGTCACAGCCCTCTTTCCACATGCTGACCAGGCGCGTCCAATCGTTGGCATGCTGGTGGTTGATCTCATCGCGTTGTTTTTTGAAACGCTCCTCGAGTTTGCCCATCTGTTCGGCGCGGGAGGCCGTCAATTCGGTTTGCCTGGCGGCAAACGTGGCATCAGCAGCCTCCAATTCGGCATCGCGCCGTTCCGTGAGTTTTCTCGTCAGCGGACCGAAGGTAGCCTGCGCTTGCCGCATCTTCTGGTTGCGTTCCTGGCGCAGTCCTTTGACGGAGCGCTTGCAGGAGCTGGCCGCCTGGTTCAAGGCTTTCTGGTTGCGGCGCTTGTTCTCTTTTTTTTGGTCCCGGTAAGCCTGCTTGGCGATATCGAGACAGCGCGGCTGGAGGTACTTGGCATCCTGCGCCGGCCTGGCATAGCCCGCTCCAAAGATAAATCGCCTGCGCGTGCGCGACGGATTTGAGCCACCAACGAATGAGAAAGCCCGCGGGAATGATCGTGGCCGAGGTCAGCCCCAGCCACAGGATCATGTCCGGGGTCTTCAAAAGCAGCGCCGGCAGGGACGCCAGCAGCCAAACCAGACCTGTTACCAGGTATGGCTTCACACCGCCCACATAACTCGGCAGCTTGAGCCCTTGCAACTCGTTCAAAAAATCCGTTCCCTGAGCCGCGCTTTTTTGCAGGCCATCCCAGGGGTCCGGCGTGTTGACCGTGTTTCCCGGCGTGCTCAGGAGCGGAAGATCGTTGGCGAATTGCCAATACTGCAAAAGTTGGAGCGCCTTTTCCTGCTGATTCTCAAGCGTGTGGACCGCGGCCTTGGCGCGGGCATGGGCGGCCGCATATTGATCCTTGGTCACCTTGCGTCCCGCTTCATAAATGGTCGTCACGCTCCAGCGCGATTCCTTGAATTCGGTCAGCGCCTGTTCCTTGCCCTGGGCGTAGTGACGAATGGCGCCGCGTTTGGCCCTGTCCGACTCCTGCTGGGCGCGTGTTTGATCCCCCTCGAACAGCGCCAGGGAGTTGGTTCGCGCCTCGTTCCAGATCTTTTCGGCGGCGGTCAGCGCTTCTTGATAAGTCGCCTCCAGGCGCGTCGAGTGCTCACTCGCTTCCGCCTCGAGTTGGCGCGTGCGCTCGCGAAAACTATTTTCGGTATCCAGCTCCAGGCGTGCCCGGGCGGCGGCGACTTTCTTGAAATCATGAAAGGCGCGGCGGAGTCGTTCGCAGAGAGGTTCATCCACTTTCATTCACTACATTCCTGACGGACACGGCCCAACACCTGGGAGAGGTGGTCGATGGCGCCTAAGGTTGTGTTCATGAGCGGAGTCAACGGATCCAGATGTTCCTTGGCAAACTCGGAGCGGACCACGTCCTGCCACACGAGCCCGACCTCGTCCCAGCGTTCCAGCAAGTACTTGTGGGCGGACACCAAGCGGTAACGGCCAATATCGACGCTCATGGGCGTTCGCTCCAATGCACTGCCGACCGCTGGGGTTTTAGCGCCTTTTGGTTAGCAGGATCAGCCGGGTGGCTGATTCAAGTAAGATTCCAGTGCTACGAGCTTGCGGTCCAGGAAAGCCACCATGCGTGGCACCTCGGATTCCACCGCGGTCTGTAGCTGCCGTGCCGGGCCTTCGTAGTTCATGATCTCGTGCGGAAGGTCCCGTTGCCAGCGACGCGTCGTCGTCAACTTCTGTTCCGCATATTCCAGCTTGGCCTGCGCCCGCCGTAGTACTTTTTCCTGGTAGGTCGTATCGGGCTTGCGGTCGCCGATGCGCTGGTTGCGGCGTTGGTTCAATTCGATCCTGGCCTGGATGATCTCTTCCTCCGCCTGGCGAAGCTGGCCATGCCACATGCGCATCTGTTCATCCAGAAAGGACAAGGTCCGCCGGATTTCGTGCTCGATCATGCCCAGGGCGTCCTTGGCTTGTTCGCCAAAGGTGCACAGGAGCGCCCGAAAATCGATAAGTGCTTCGGTCGCGGTCACATGCGCTGGGGCCCATGGTCTACCTCGGATCATTTCTGTTGCAAGTATTCTTCCACTTTTTCCGCCTTGCGGAGCAGAAAAGGCACATGCTGTTCGGCATTGCCCAAAAAGGCCTCCAGCACATGCGCCGTTTGTTCGAACTCCTGAACAAAGCGTTCGTGTTCTTGATCGCGCCAACTATCCCCCAGGCCGATCAGTTGGCCATGCAAGACCGCCATTCGGTCGCGAAGCTCCTCGCTGAATTGTTTGAGGTGGTGGGCAAAGCGGCGTATTTCGGCGGGATCGACAATCGCTTGAGCCATGTTTCTCCTCGGAAGCGCTAACGCTGCGGCACTGACGCGGGCATTGTTGTATTTTCGCCGCGCGCGGGTTCGCGTTCAAGGAGAATTCCCCGTATATTGACAGACGTGTCAAAACGCGACCTCCGTTACCCCCTGGTACTATCCATCCTGGCGGCCCTCGTCACGCTGGGACTCAAAGGCGCTGCCTACTGGCTTACAGGGTCCGTTGGGCTCCTTTCCGAGGCCGTTGAATCGATTATCAACCTGGCCGCGGCCCTCACGGCCTATTTTTGTTTATGGTACGCATCCCGGCCCGTGGATACGTCGCACACCTACGGGCACGAAAAAATCGAGTATTTCTCCAGCGGGATGGAGGGTGCCCTTATCCTGGTGGCCGCCGGCAGCATCGCCTGGTATGCCGTGGCCCGCCTCCTCCAGCCGCAAAATATCGAATCCCTCAGTCTGGGCACGCTGTTGGTGTTGGCGGCGACCTTGATCAATGTGGCCGTGGTGCGCTTGCTATTGCGCGTTGGCCGGGAAGCCGAGTCGATCGTGCTCGAAGCAGACGGCCATCACTTGATGACCGATGTCTGGACGTCAATTGGCGTCGTTGTGGCACTCCTCCTGGTGCAATGGACGGATTGGGTGATTTTGGACCCAATCATGGCCTTGCTAGTGGCTTGCGGCATCCTGCGGACCGCCTTGAAGCTTCTGCTACGCTCGTTCAATGGCCTCATGGATCATGCCTTGCCTGAAGCCGAACAGGCGCTGGTGAGGTCATCGGTGGACGCGATTTTGCCACGCGGCGTGACGTACCACGCCTTGCGGACGCGGCAAGCGGGGGCACGACGCTTCGCCGATTTTCATCTACTCGTACCGGGCGCCTGGTCCGTTCAAAAGGCCCATGATTTGACCGGTCGCGTCGAACAAGCCGTCGGGCAAGCGCTGCCGGGCATCGAAATCACCGTGCATATCGAACCCATCGAGGAACCGGCCGCCTGGAAGGACAGCGAACTCCTGCCTCTGGAACAACGCCAGCAAATGCCATGACCAGCGATGCACGCCAGCAGGGCTCCTTCACGCGCACCGTCCATGTTGATGGCCGCGAACGCAGTTACAACGTCCACGTACCACCGGGATACCACGCTGCCACACCCATGCCGGTGGTGCTCGCGTTTCATGGCGCTACCAGCAACGCCCGGCTCATGGAGGCCTTTTGCGGCTTGAGCGCGACCGCGGACCGAGAGGGCTTTTTGGCGGTCTATCCCAACGGCACCGGCAACTTGGCGAATGTCCTGACCTGGAACGGCGGCGATTGTTGTGGTTACGCCCGGAACAATAACGTGGACGACGTCGCCTTCGTCCGTGCGCTGCTGGATGATCTGACGAGCGCCGCGACCATCGACCCTGCGCGAATTTACGCGGCCGGCATGTCCAACGGCGCCCAGATGGCGTATCGCGTGGCAGCCGAAATGGCAGACCGGATCGTTGCCGTCGCCGGCGTGGCCGGGCCGCTAGGGCTCCAAACAGTGAAACCAGCCCGCCCGGTGTCGGTACTTCATTTTCACGGCACGCTCGACCAATTCGCGCCGTATCAAGGCGGCGTGGGTACGCGCAGCGTCTACGGCGCGTGCTTTCAATCGGTCGAGCAAACGATCAGGGCCTGGACGCTCGCGAATGGTTGTCCAGACAAACCGAAGGTTGAATTTTTTGCTGATAAGGTCGGCGATGGCACCGCCATTTGGCGCAAAACCTATGGGCCCGGCCTGGCCGGGGCGGAAGTCGTGCTCGTCGTTGTCGAGGGAGGCGGACATACCTGGCCTGGCCGGCCCCCGTTGCCTGCCCAGCTTGGCGTTTCCACGATGAATATTGATGCGAATGAGTGGATCTGGGAATTCTTCAAAAAAACACCTGGCGCCGTGCAGGGCTAACGTTTTCGCCGCTGGTCAACAAATGGGCAAGGTGGGGGAGTCCGGGAAACAGTAGCGATCCTGCGCTTTATTTTGCTTGTAGGAAGGATTCCAAATCTGCCGATACCCTGACGGAGAGAACTCCTTCCTTTGAATATCGTGGCGGAGGCGCAGGGATGCACGGGAACAATCATCAAGCCAATCCGGCCGAAGCAACTGGCTGCTGGCCGCTAAAGTTAGCCAGGACCAAAATTGTCCTGACAGCCGCGCTGCTCCTCTGTGGCTGCACAAGCCCACGCGAGTATATCCAAAACGGTTTTAAAGTCGGACCGAATTACGCCAAGCCAACGGCGCCCGTGGAAGAAAAGTGGATTGATAACCAAGATAAGCGACTCGTTTCGCAAACGCCGGAAAATGTGGAATGGTGGAAGGTCCTCAATGATCCGGTGCTCAACAGCCTGGTGAAGCGGGCCTACAACGAGAACCTGACCCTGAGGCAGGCGGCCTATCGCGTCTTGCAATTCCAGGCCCAGCGGGCGATCGTCGCGGGCAATCTCTTCCCCCAAACCCAGCAAGCCACGGGCAGCTACACCGCGAACGCGATTAGCAAAGAGCTGCCCACCACTGTCTTCGCGCCGCAACGATTTTACAACGTGTTCAGCGGTGGTTTCAATCTGGCGTGGGAGTTGGATTTCTGGGGCAGGCTACGCCGTGCCATTGAGTCCGCCGATGCGACTCTGGATGCCTCCGTCGAGGATTATGACAACGCTCTGGTCACGCTCATCGGCAATGTGGCCTCGACCTATGTGAATGTTCGCACCTTCCAGACGCGGATCAAGATGGCGACGGACAACCTCGATTTACAGCGCGAAACGTTCAAGATCGCCGAAGCCAAATTCAAGGCGGGCACGACGTCGGAAATCGACATCGATCAAGCCCTGACGAACCTGGCACAGGTCGAATCTCTCATTCCGCAACTGGAAACCAGTCAACGGCAAGCCGAAAATCAATTATGCGTGTTGCTCGGCATGCCGCCGCAGGATTTGCGCGACTTGATCGGCGTGGCCTCCATCCCGAAAGTCGCTCCGGAACTTATCGTTGGCATTCCCGCCGATCTCCTCCACGCCGCCCCGACGTGCGCAGCGCCGAGCGCCAGGCCGCCGCGCAGAGCGCTCAGATCGGCATAGCCCAGGCCCAGCTCTATCCGATCGTCTCCGTCACCGGCACGATTTCCTGGCAAGCCAGCCGGTTTAAGGATCTGTTCAATAGCCAGGCCATGGCCGGCTCCGTCGGGCCGTCGTTCCAGTGGAACATCCTGAATTATGGGCGCCTGATCAACGGCGTGCGCGTGCAAGACGCCGTCTTCCGGGAACTCGTGGCGAATTACCAAAACACCGTGCTCAAGGCGGAATCCGAAGTCGAGAACTCGATCACCGGCTATTTAAAAG
The DNA here is from genome assembly GCA_963848825.1 of uncultured Planctomycetota bacterium. Lineage (GTDB taxonomy): Bacteria > Planctomycetota > Planctomycetia > Gemmatales > Gemmataceae > CAVVSQ01. Next base: position 782,163 of record CAWKFA010000015.1, read on the forward strand.
GGCACCAGGTGGTCAAGGCACTCGCCAAGGGCGTGGTGGCCAGCGACAAGGGCGCCCGCGTGGGCACGATCCAGTTCCGGGAAGGCAAAATCAACTTCGTGACACTGGCCCTGTTGCAGCAAAACCTACTCACGCAACAGGACCAACTGGCCACGGCCTACGGTGCGCTTGTGCAGTCTCTCATTCAGACTTATCAGGCAATCGGTGGTGGCTGGCAGATTCGCCTACAAAAACAGGGTGAGGTGCTGGAGGAAGCGGCGCCGCCAGCGCCCAACATGGTTCCCGACGTCGATCCCAAAGACCTTACCTTGTTGCCCGAGGCGGGCGGGAATAAGTCGCCGGGCCGGGCGCGATCATGCAGGGTGCCCGCATTGACGTCCAAAATGTCCACTAAGGAATATTGTCCCATGAAACTTTCACTCCTGTGCGGGGCCTTGTTGTTGGCGATTAGCGCACCGGCCAGCCACGCTGATCCACTCCTGTTCGGCCGAGGTTTATTTTCCCCCTCGTGTGCCCCGGCGTGCAACACTTGTCCCGATGATTACGTAAGCAAAGCACTGCCTTGCGTGCCGGCTCGCACCGCTTGCGGAACGGCCGATGACTATTGCCGTAAGCCGTTTCCTTGCGTGCGCTGCACGGTGAACGGAACGGGAGCGGACGATTATTGCGCCAAGCCACTGCCGCGCTGCTTGCCCCCCTCGACCCGTCCCTGGTACAGTTGCGGCCCGACGCAGGATGCCTGCGCGGCGTGTTCCAAGAAATAAGCGCCGCGCGCGGCCCTGATGGCACGAAGTAAACGCGCGCAGGCCCGTCATTTCTTGTTTTTTCAAGCACGAATTAGCATACCGGCGTCAAGAAGATGCCGAAGATCGTGACGCCGGTGCATTGCCCTGCCGAAGCTGCCACCGCAGGTTACGTAGGACCTACTTCAGTCGGCGCCCGTCATATCTTCTCGGCCGTGGCGGCCCGCACAACAGTGATTTTGCGGATTTCCCAAAAGATTGGTTGCTCGATGGGGCGAGACATGTCGATCGGGCCTTTGGTTTGAGCCGAGAGTGCCAGTTCGAGATTGAAATTTGGAAAGCCGCCGCTGGCCGGAATGGCCAGGCGCAGGGGGTGGACGACTTCGACCCGTCCGTCCGGCATGATTCGGCAGTCCGCGAAGTTTTCGTCCGTGAGGATGTGCAAGCGCAAGGGAGGTCCACTTTGCCCGCGAAAGACCGTGCCAACCGCCTTCTTGAGGTGGTCGGGATAGTCGTCCTTCCTGGGCCGGATGTTCAGCGTGCTCCAGTCCGTGTCCGCCTCATTAAAGGCGGTGGTTGGCGTGCCCTGCGCCAACTCTGTTCGCCACTTATCGACAAAGGCCAAGGAATAAAAGCGCAAGGCGCGAAACTTTTCCCCCTCCGCCGTCCATTTGATCGATAACTTCGGCGGCGTGCGCGACACGTCGAAAAACCATTTACGCTGTTCGCCGTCGTTGCCGCTGGCGGTGCTCTGTACGGCCACGGCCGTTTCGAAGCTGAAACCGGGCGTGCTGAACCGATAGATGCGCGTTACATGATAGAAGCCCTTTTCATAGGTCCAGCCCACGACGCCCAGGGGTTCAATCTCGGCCTTCGGGTTCTTGAGTAGGGCCGAGACCAGCGCGTGTTTTCTAAACCTCGTGATGTTGCCCCCCTCGCCGTCTCGGCCGGGTTGATCGTGCTGTTGGAGCATGGCGGCTTCGTTGGCGGCCTTGCTGCCGCCACGGCTCGTAAGAGGCAAGCTCAGTAAAAAAGCTTGATAAAAGTCGCTGCGATTGTTGACGGCTTCTTTCAGGCGCGGGAAGAGGCCCGTGTCGTCATCAGATTTGAACATCAGAAAATCATTGGCTTGCTTGGTCAGCGCCAGGCCCGTGACCCAGGTGTAGCAATAGCACGTTGCCCCCAGAAGCACGCTCAGCCAAAGCCCTGCCCGGGCCAGGGAAAGGCCGGCCAATGTTCCCTCGGCGTTTTGAATCCGGAGTTGCGCGAGTAAACAGGTACTGCCCGCCACGACGGCAACGCCAAGCACCCAGCCCGGCAAGAAAAAGGGTTCGCCTTTTACCAGGGCCACCGCGGTATTGAGCACCACCATTACCGCGAACAGCGAACTCAGGGCGAGACCCGTCAACGCCAGGGCGGAAATAGGGCGATATATCGGGCTTATCTCAGCCGGCTGCGAAGTCGAGGAGGGATCGGGCATCGGCACACCTAAACGCGGGCGCATTGACCCTCTGGCGCTACCTGCTAAGGCGCCGGGTATCTTCTGGTACGCTGGCGCCGTGGAAAGAGTTTTCTGTTGGAGCAAATCCGAAAAAGCGGTCAGAAGTCTGGCGTCTAGGGGCTGGCCCCTTTTTCGGCTTGGCTGTTAGTCGTCGCCGCCTGCGGAGTCGGAAATGTCGGTCATCATCGCTCGTCGCGCGGCATCACCAGCACTGGGAGCACGCGTTTGCACGGTGCCGGTGCTGTCAAGGAAGATTTTGTCCTGCAAAATCTCCTGAATGACGATCGCCATCTTGTCCGCCGAGCGCATATCGACCAGGGGGCGGGCGCCGGTGTTAAGCGCCACCATCCGCTTTTGAATGAGGGTGGAAAGTTTGAAACGGCCGCCGACTTTGTTGACAATCTTTTCTTCTTTCAAGTCATCCAGCATTAGGCTTTCCTTTCGAATAAGGGATCGATGATCGCTTGAATTTCTTTGAGTGCCGCGCCCAGATCGTCGTTAATGACCTGGTGGTCGTACTCCGGTGCGCAGGCTGATCTCGAGCCGGGCGCCTTCTAGCCGGCGCTGGAGCGCTGCTTCGGTCTCGGTCTTCCGGCCACGCAGCCGCGCCTCGTAAGTTTCCATCGACGAGGCTCGCAGGAAGATGCAAACCGCGTCGGTACACTTGCGGCGGACCTGCTCCCAGCCGCTGACGTCGATTTCAAGCAACACGCCTGTTCCTTGCAGGCGATGGGGCTGGACCTCGCTATGCAAGGTGCCATAGTAGTTGCCGAACACTTCCGCCCATTCGAGGAACGCGCCGGCGGCGATCTCCGCCGCAAACGCCTCCCTGGACCGGAAATAGTAGTCCGCCCCTTCGGTTTCACCTGGACGGGGCGCTCGCGTGGTCATGGACACCGAAAGCCGCAGCGGCCACGCCTTGTCTTTGAGGAGTCGGCGGATAATCGTCGATTTTCCGCTCCCCGCGGGGCCGGAAAGAATGATGAGCGGGCCCATGGTTATTCAACGTTTAAAACCAGTTCTCGAATTTTCTCGAGAGTCCCCTTGATGTCCACCACGCGACGCGAGATATCGACGTCGCCAGCCTTGGACCCCATGGTGTTGGCCTCGCGCGACATTTCCTGGACCAGGAACTCAAGCTTGCGTCCCGGGCACTCCTTTTCGTTCATGATCGCCTGGAAGTGGTCCAGATGAGCGGCCAGCCGCATCACTTCCTCGGCGATGTCGCTGCGCTCGGCGAAGATCGAGACTTCGCGAATAAGGTCGTTCTTATCGATCTCGACGTTGACTTCCTTTAAAAGACTGCGCACGCGCTCATGCAGGCGATCACGATAGGCCGGAGCCACGGCCGCAGCTTGGCGGCGGATAGACTCGAGATGGGAAGCAATATTATCGCGGTGCGTCAATAACTCCTTCGCCATCGCCCGCCCTTCGTCCTGGCGCATCACCTGAAGTTGTTCCAGAGCTTGACTTAGCACCTTTTCGATGATTGGCCAGTCGTCGTGCAGGGACTGCGTTGGATTGCCAGGTTCGGGGACGACGCCAGGAAGCATGAGAACCTGGGACATCAGGGCATCGCCACGGTCGCCCAGTCCGAGTTGCGGAGAAAGCTCACGCACTTGCCGTACATAGCTGGCCAGCGCAACGCCATCGATGTGGAAATCCTGGGGCAAAGCCTGGCGCAAGCACCGCAGCTGGAGCTGCAAAGTCCCGCGCTTGATGTGACGGCGGATAACCTTTTCGATTTCGGCTTCGAGCAACTGGTAGGGGTCGGGCGCGCGTACGGAAATCTTGAGGTAGCGGTTGTTGAGCGCCCGCAATTCGATGGACAGGGTGAGGTGGTCGCTTTGAAAGCGTGCCTCGCCGTAGCCGGTCATACTTAAGAGCACGCCAACCTCGTTCAATGCGGAAACATCAATGCTGATATTGGTTTAGGAACGGCCGCGCCAGTGCGCAGGCGACGGCCGAAGAGGAAAAAGTTAGCGACTTAAACTCTGATATTGAGCGGCCGTATGGACCGCCTGGATGGCCCGAACCTGGAGCATGGTTAAAAAGAGCCAGATACAGGCGACATAAATAGTGAGTCGCGTGAACTGGTCGCCGGCGCGCGAGCCGAATGGGCTGGAACCGCCGGTACCGCCCAGGGCACCGATCAGACCACCACCTTTGCCGCGCTGGATGAGCACCAACAGGATCATGAACAAGCCGACCAGCAGCAGCACGAAATTCAACGGACCGGGAAGCCAGGCCCACATAGCCTAACCCTTTCAGGTATTTGAATTAGGGATTCGTCAAGGCAAAGGGGTATTATAGGAAGCAGGGCAAATATTGGAAACCCCAGAATAGATAGGACGCCCGGCCGGCATGTCCTCACGCGGCTTCGACATAATTATGGCGGTCACGCATGGAGTTGATGCCTCGCCCAGGTTGGCGAAGGAAGGTGAGCAGCTCCTGAACCACATCGACCTGTCCGAGGTCATGATCCATGCGTGCGCAGGCCACGTTCAAGGGGTTGCCTTCGCGGAAGAGAATATGAAAGGCCTGGCGGAGGCTATTGATCTGGCCGGGGGTCAAACCCGCTCGGCGCATGCCCACCAGATTGAGGCCGACCACGTTGTCGATCCCTTGTTGCATGATAAAGGGGGGCATGTCTTTCGTGGTAATGGCGCAGCCGCTTAAGAGCGCCAGTCGGCCCACGCGAACGAACTGATGGATGGCGCAGTTCCCGGAGAGATAAGCATTGTCCTGCAGCACGCAATGGCCGGCGACCAGGGCGCCGTTGGCCAGAATAGTGCGGTTGCCAACGATGCTATCATGACCAATGTGGGAGTTGACCATGAAAAAGTTGTTATCGCCGATCACGGTTTTCATGTGGTGGGACGTGCCGCGGTGGATCGTGACGAACTCCCGAAAAATATTGCCATCGCCGATCTCGAGGCTGGTCGGTTCGTTTTGATATTTCAGATGTTGGGGAGCTTCGCCCAAAACCGCGCCCGTAAATACCGTGTTCCCTTGTCCCATGCTGAGCGGTCCATAAAGATAGGCTCCAGGCCGGATGACGCAATCGGGACCAATCGTGACCTTGCCTTCGATAACGGCGTGAGCGCCGATCGTCACGCTGGCGTCCAGTTGGGCTTCCGGCGAAATGACGGCCGTGGGGTGAATTTTTGTTGATGCCATGAGCTGGGCCCCTTCCCTGGGATGATGAATCACATGAGGGCAATAAGTAGGCTAGCGCCCCGGACGTCCTTGCGATGCATGTGATTTCTATACGAGATATCCGTCGTGCAATGCCAGAGCAATTTCCCTTGCCGTCCGGATGGTAAACGAGGGGACCTGATATCTTCCCCATTTTAACGCGGTGACCGGACAGCTGTTAACCCTATTCGGCAGTTAAAGAAGCTAAATTCAATAAAGTTTGCCATGAAACATAAGCGCAACAGTTTAATTCAGGGGGATTGCATCCAGGGTCTGGCCGATTTGGACGAGGGCTCGGTCGACCTGGTCTTCGCCGACCCGCCCTTTAACATTGGCTACGATTACGATGTTTATGAGGACAACCATAACGCCGACGATTACCTGGCGTGGACCAAGCGCTGGGGCGAAGGCGTTCGCCGGCGCTGAAGCCGGACGGCGCCTTTTGGCTGGCCATCGGGGACGAGTACGCTGCGGAACTCAAGCTGCTCTTTCAAAAAGAGTTGGGCTTCACCTGCCGCAGCTGGGTCATCTGGTACTACACGTTTGGCGTGAATTGCAAAACCAAGTTTAGCCGCAGCCACGCCCATCTGTTTCATTTCGTGCGTGACGCCAAGAGATTCACCTTCAACGACGCCGCCATCCGCGTGCCGTCCGCTCGCCAACTCGTCTATGGGGACCGGAGGGCCAATGCGCGGGGCCGTCTTCCGGACGACACCTGGATCCTGCGCCGCAAGACATCGCCGACAGCTTTCAGCGCGACGAGGATACCTGGTATTTTCCGCGCGTCTGCGGCACCTTCAAGGAAAGAGCGGGCTTTCACGGCTGTCAAATGCCTGAACAACTATTGGGCGCATCATAAAAGTGTCCTCGAACCCGGGCGAACTGGTGCTCGATCCCTTTGGCGGCAGCGGCAGTACACTCGTCGTGGCCAAGAAACTGGGACGCGATTATTTGGGGTTCGAACTATCCGCCAATTACGTGCAAAAAGTCAAGGAACGCCTCGCCGCGGTTTGCGTCGGCCAGGCCCTCGATGGCGCGGCGGAACCAACGGTCAGTGCTCCCACCACAGCGAAAGGCAGGCGACTTGCGGAGAAAACCGATGGAGCCAGCCTGCTCGACGGGCAGAAGGACTTATGATGAAGACGACTACACGGCCCCCCATGAATTTGGACGATGCCCAGGCTCATCAGCGTGAGATCGTGGCCGCGCTGCAACCCGGTGAAGAGGTCGTGCTGACCGAAAATGGCCAGCAGCTTGCCAAAATCGTCAAGACGGTGCGCACCAGTTGGCCGTGTAAGGCCGGCTCGGCGAAGGGCAAGATTTTCTACATCGCCCCGGACTTTGACGCGCCGCTGGAGGAGTTCAAGGAGTGAAGCTCCTACTAGACACCCACACATTGCTCTGGTTTTTGGAGGGTGATCCGGTATTGAGGGCCGAGGCGTGGCGTCGAGAAGGTCCGCCACGGTGTTTAAGACCGAAAACATTTGCGGCAGTCCAGCGGCCAATTTGGGGGCGAAAATGAAGTCGCACACCGAGTACCTGACCTTCAACATTCCCTCGAAGATGGCCTTTGTGAACATCACCCCGCAAGTGGCCGAGGCGGTTCGCAAGAGCGGTGTCATGGAGGGGTTGGTCCTTTGTAATTCCCAGCACATCACGTCCAGCGTGTTCATAAACGACCACGAAGCGGGCCTGCACCACGACTTCGGCGTATGGCTGGAGAAGCTGGCCCCGTTCAACCCGGACCCGAATCACTACCACCACAACCGCACTGGCGAGGACAACGCCGATGCTCACTTGAAGCGGCAGATCATGGGCCGGGAAGTAGTCGTCGCCATCACCAAGGGCAAGCTCGACTTCGGCCCGTGGGAGCAAATCTTCTACGGCGAGTTCGATGGCCATCGGGCGAAGCGGGTGCTGGTGAAGATCATCGGGGAGTAGTGGTCCACACACTCGTACTAACGGCTGCTTCATGTAACATTCGGTGTCGGTCGCATTAACTTGAAGTTTTCCGAGGCGATTGATGAACGAATCTCCCCCTCCTCCTCGTCAACTCGACGGGGCGGAAGTTCTTCTCTGGTCATCAAGTCAGCATGGCATGTTCCATACCATACCGCACGGGTGTGATCCCGCTGCCGAGGGCGTGATTTCCGTGCCTGCAATGGCAATCTGCCGCTACCCAGATGGAGATTGCTATTACTTGTTCAAATGTGACCGCAACTGGAAAGTGGTCTTCGACTGGGACGCAAGCAGCGTAGAAGAGGCTCAGGAGATAGCCGCTTCACACTCGGATGAGGTGATTCAGTGGTATGCGGGTTCGGTAGCTAAAATTATCGGGGAACAGCACAATATTGCATCGAAAAGCGTTGAATTGGCCTCAGGCACGGGCTGACGCTAAAGGGGGATGGACGCCGAACATGATCGGCGAGCCGCCTATTTTTCCGCGACATCCTCTTTTTTCTGCGACCTGAGCGTGGGCGCTGGCGGATGCAGGTAGGGCCTGAGCTTATCAGGAAAAGTCGCGGGATTGTTCTGCAGATTGAAATTGAGAGCTTTGGCCATCATTTCGCGCCAGGCGGCATTACTCTTCCAGAAAGGATTGAGTTTTTCCTTGGCGGCTTTCTCGGGACTGAGAATGGCCAGAAATATTCCGTTGGACTTTTCCGGCTGGTCCTTAAAAGCGAAGACCATCGCGGTCCCCAAACGGCCCATGAGTTTAAAATTGGCGTTTTGCTTGGTCTTGAGCTCACTAAAGAGTTTTTCGGCATCACCCAGCCGTTCCTGATCGCTCAAATACAGAAGTCCCAACTCCAAGGAAAAATTGAGAGAGACCACGGTGGTCAAGGGGTCCTGCGTCTTCTTGCTCAGTTCCTGTAACTCACTGAGCAGCATTTTCTCGCGATCCCTGGGGGAGACTGCGGGCCTCGTCACGGGCGGCAGCGCAACTGGCGCGGGCACAATCACGGTTTCAGGCGGTGCACTATCGTAATTGCGAGCCACGCCAATCAATAAACCACTGATAAGGGCGAGTGGCAAGGATGCGATAAGCAGTCGCCGCGGCCATGGCGAGAGGCGACGACGCTCCATCGGCATGGTCGTGGCGGCCTCAAGGATTTTGCTCGGTGCGGTAAAGAGTGGTGAGGCCGGCTGCGCCAGCGTTTGACCGGACCCCACGAGCACATCGCGCAGCTTGGCGATATCCCGCACGATTTCGCGTCCGAGCTGGTAGCGATCCTCCGGCGCCTTGGCCATCATTTTGTGAATAATGGCACACAACTCCGCGGGCAAATCGGGGCGAATCTCCGCGAGCGGCTTGGGTTCACTCTGTACATGCTGGACAGCGACTTCAAAGGGCGCGGTCCCCCGGAAGGGGGGGTGGCCCGCGAACATTTGATAACAGGTCACGCCGAAGGAATAAATGTCCGTGCGATGATCGATCGTTTTTTTGCCCTCGACCTGCTCGGGGCTCATGTAAAGAGGCGTCCCCATGGTGACGCCGCTCTGCGTCAGGTGTAATGGTTGTTCGCCATCCTCGGCATAGACGCGCGAAAGGCCAAAATCGGCGACCTTCACCTCCCCTTTGCGCGTGAGCAAGATGTTTTCGGGTTTGATGTCACGGTGCACGATGCCCAGTTCACTGGCACGTTGCAGGGCGGCGGCCACCTGCCTCATGATGCTCAGCCCCAAAAGAACTTCGGGCGGGCCTTTCTTTTCAAGAAACTCTCTCAGGTTACGCCCCTCGACGAACTCCAGGACCATGAGGTGGATGCCGCCGATTTCGTGAATGGCGTATACCTGGACGATGTTGGCGTGCGTCGCCTTGGCAACGGCCTCGGCCTCGGCCTTGAAGCGGGCCAGGGACGTCGTGTTGTTGGCGAGCTCGGGCTTCAGAAGTTTGAGGGCGACCTTGCGTTTGAGGGAGATTTGTTCGGCCAAAAAGACCTGACCCATGCCACCCTGACCGATGCGACGCAGGATTTTATAGTCTCCCAGCGTCTGACCGGTCAGGTCGGCGTCCGCGCCGCGACTGGGCCGTCCCCCGGGGGGGACGGGGATGGAAAGCGCGGGGTTGGCGAGCCTGGTCCATTTCGCGGCAGTCCTGTCCGCTATGCTTTCAAAAGGTCCATTATCTTGATTTGCGAGCACGTCGTGTTGGCGTTGGCCGTGTAGAGGTACCGGCCATCAGGCGAAAAACAGAGGCCGGTGATTTGGCTATCTCCCTCGAAAACAGCACGTTCCACGCCGTCCTCATCCCATAAACGTACGGTGCGGTCCTCGCCACCGGAGGCAAGCCAGTGACCGTCGGGACTGTACGCGACGCAGGTAACCGCGTTATCGTGGCCGGTCAACTCCGCCTGGATTTCCTGGGTGCTCATGTCCCAGATGCAAATGGATTGGTCGAGCGAGGTAGATGCCAGCCGCTTGCCTGACGGATGGAAGGCAACGCAGGTCGTACCTCCCAGGAAAACGTTGATTTCGGCGCGTTCCTGCAAGTCCCAGACGCTGATGGCACCATTGGAGCCGCCGGTCGCCATCCAGTCGATGCCGCCGACAGCCAGGAGGCGGCCGTCCGGGTGAAACGCCAACGACTCAACCGTACAGCCATCGAGCGCATCGGGAATGAGGAGGATTGGTTCGCCGTCGCTGACGCGCCAAATCCAAACTCCCAGGCCCATTGGGCCGCCGCTAGCTAGCAGGGTGCCATCTTTGGAAAACGCCAGGTTCTGGCGGGATCGTCATAGCCTGTCAGGTCACGCACCAGCTTGCCGGTAAGCGGGTCCCAAAGTCGAATGTGCTCGCCAACGGCACCCGCCAACAATTTGCCATCGGGGCTATAGGTCAAGCCGTGCACGACCTCTGTTTCTTCCAACGCCAGGATAGGCTTGCGGGTCGCGCTGTCCCAGATGCGCGGCGCTGAACCGCCGCCGTTGCAGGCTAGCTGTTTGCCGCATTGACTGACAGCCACGCTCGTTTTGGCGAGGGGACGTGGCCCCGCGCCGGCGACGGCATTGCCGGTATTCGGGTCCCAAAGGTGAATCATGCGTTCGCCGCTGGCAGCCAACTTCTTGCCATCGTGGGAAAATGCCAGGAAGCGAACTTCCCCCTGGGGCCCTTTGAGTAAATGGAGCGTCTTCTTGGTTTTGAAATCCCACACGTGGACCGTCAGGCCGGAATCGGCGGTAGCCAGGCGGCTGCCATCCTCATCGAAAGCCAGGGCGGTGACCTGGGCCTTGTGCGTGTTGAGAAGAATGATCGGCTCCAGGGTGCGCAAGTTCCACACTCGTGCGGTCGCGTCCCAACCGGCCGAGACAAGCATCTCCCCGGCGGGATGGAATGCCAGCGATGGAATGCGGTCGGTATGTCCGACGAGAGCACCGAGTTGCTTGCCGGTCGTCGTGTCCCAGAGGCTGATTACCTTGTCTTCTCCGGCCGCCGCGAGCATGCCGCCATCCTTACTAAAGGCCAAGGCGCTGATGGGCCTCTTGTGCAGGCGAAACTCATGAACCAGCTGGTGGGTCGGTGCGTCCCAGTAACGAATCAGGCCATTGTCGTGCCCGGTAGCCAGAATCGAAGAGTCGGGGCCGAAAGCCAGGGCGGTCAGCCAGGCATCTTGATGTAACGCCGTAAGAACTTGGCCCGACGAAGAGTCCCACAGGGTCAGGTCGTCGCTGGCGGAGGCGAGAATACGCCCATCCTCGCTAAACCCCCACAGGGTTTCCAGGTCGCTCAGGGCCTGCCATTCGAGTTGTTGACCGCTGGACGCATTCCAACGACGCAGCACGCCCGGCTCCTCCACCGACAAGAGCGAACCGTCTGGAGCAAACGCCAGCGCCAGCAGGTCCCCGTCGGTATGGAGCTGCGGCTCCCCAAATATCTGCGCCTGAGGTAATGCGCCAGGAGGAAGAGTCATCTGTGTCATGAGTTTCTCATAGGGTGAAACGTCGGGGTGAGCATCCTTGGAAATTTTACAACACTTTTGGCGTCGCGGGATGGAGAAGATCGCGACTTTAAGCAATCCCTTCTAAGCGGCCGATTAACCACTCTATTGTACGGCAAACTTCGCGTCATCGCCACAATCTATTTCATACCACCAGTTTAACCGACAGCCGCCCGCCCTGACGGCTGCACAAACCGTGGAAAAGTGGGCGAAATGCCCATTTGGGGGCGGCGCCTGCAATTCGACACGTGCCTACCGTTTGTGCCGATAATAACGAGAATGCCGAAGTCCGTGAGGCTCCGAGTCGAAAACGCCCAGCGAGGGTCATCTTGACAGGCTTTCGCCACTTCGTTATTTTCCGGGTGCTTGAGGACATTTCACCGTCGGCCCAGGATGGCCTGTCATGCAACTGGTTGCCCCCGATATTCTCTCGGATGCGTGTGGATTATCCGTCGGATTGATCGCGCTGGCCTTTGTCATGGGGGTAGCCCTCTGGCTTTTTGGCTGGCGATGCCATCGCTTCTGGATCGTGCTCATCACCACCGTGCTTGCCGGCGTTTATGGCCTTTATGATGTTGCCGTGTTTCGGGCCCAGCCCTTGATGGCCGCCATCCTGCTCTCGCTTGCCGGCGGTCTTCTGGCCTTGGCCGTCGTGCGGCACGTGCTCGCGTTTATCGCTGGTGGCCTTGTAGGCTTGTTGATAGTACAAGGCGTCTTTCCCAGTTTGGATCAAGCCGTCTGTTTCCTTGTCGCCGGGCTTATCAGTCTGTTCCTTTTTCGTGTGTCGATGATGGCGCTCACCAGCCTGACGGGCACCATCGTCATGGGTTACGCCTCGCTGAGCATGCTCAATCATTACGGCAGCATGGACGCAGTGTCCTGGACAAGTCAGGGGTCGGGGCTTCTCAATTGGATTTGCGGACTGGTAGCACTACTTGGCTTTGGCATTCAATATCTCTCGATCAGCGCCGCCAGAGGGCAGGGGGGAGCGACAAGAAAGCCAAGGACGCCGGCTCTTGGGACATTTTATTAGGTCCCGGAATCAAATGGGGCTTCGGAAAAAAGATGAAAAAGGCGGGATAGAGACGACCCCGCGCCGGGACTGTGTGGACAACGGCATCCCGTCCTATCTTGCGGCAAAACTGCCCGTCCATTCGGCCTTTGCTATAATCATTTCATGATACGCAAGCTGCGAAGTTGGTTGGCTGCCGTCGTTCTTTTAGGGACGATGAGTCTGCCCGCGTCAGCGCAGGTTGTCGACAAGGACGCGGACAGGGATCGCCGTGCCTACGTGCCGGAAACCATGATTGCCTTCCTGGTCACGGTCCTGGTGCTCACGGTGGTTTGCCTGCCCGCCCAGAGACGCTAATATCATTTCATGCTCAATGTTGCCGACATAGCAGACTTCCTTGGCCAGTTCGCCCCGTTGCCGTTGGCCGGGGATTGGGACAACGTTGGCCTGCTTCTCGGAGCGGCATCCGCTCCGGTCAAAAGTATCATGACCTGCCTGACGCTCACGCCGGAAAGCGCCGCCGAAGCGGTCGCGGCCGGCGCTGATCTCGTTGTCACCCATCACCCCATTTTATTTCGCGCCGTGAAGCGGTTGACGGCGTCGACCGTTGAAGGAAAGATGCTGCTTGAACTGGCACGAGCGAATGTCGCCGTTTACAGCCCGCACACCGCCTTCGACAATTGCACCGGCGGCATTAACGACATCATCGCCCGGAAAATCGGCCTGACGGACATCAAGCCGTTGCGCACTCAGGAAGGCGCACGGCGATGTAAGATCGTGGTTTTTGTCCCGGACAAGGACCTGGGCAAGGTATCGGAAGCACTGTTCGAGGCGGGCGCGGGCCAGATCGGCCAGTACAGCCAGTGCAGCTTTCGGTTGCCGGGGACAGGTACATTTTTCGGCTCAGATGCCGCGAACCCGACGGTAGGCGTCAAAGGCCGCCGTGAGGAAGTAAGCGAATGGCGCCTGGAAGCAGTCTGCCGGGAGAGCGACGTCGCGCGTGTTACGGCCGCGCTGCGGCAAGCCCATTCCTACGAAGAGCCTGCTTATGACGTTTATCCCCTGAAGTCGGAGCCAGGCTCCCAGGGCATGGGACGCATAGGGACGCTCGGGGAAGCGGTCAATTTACAGACGCTGGCGAAAACGGTCCAGCAACTGCTCGGCGCCTCATCCGTCCAGATTGTAGGCGACCCGAAACGCATGGTGCGGCAGGTCGCGGTTGTCTGCGGCACGGCAGTGACTTTATCGGCGACGCGGTGGCGAAGAAGGCAGACCTGTTGCTGACGGGCGAGGCTCGTTTTCACGATTGTCTGGCGGCACGCGCTCAAGGGCTGAGTTTGCTGCTGCCAGGGCATTATGCAACGGAGCGTTGCGGAATCGAAGAATTGGCGGAACGCTTGCAACGCCACTTCACCGACATACGCGTCTGGGCGAGCACCAGCGAAATCGACCCGATCCGCCAGATTTGATCGTGGCGCCACCGTGGCCGATTGAAATATTTGCAGATTTCACAGGCTAGATTGCAGATTTGCGCAACGTTCCAGCGCGGGGGCTTTAGGCGCCTTACGCGTAAAGTCAAGCCATGGTACTGGTTAAGCAACCTGAGCGCTGAATTCGGACTTGGGCACCGGAATTGCTTTGTCATCTGCAGAGATTTGACATACTGCCGCATGAATGTGGCGGTCACACGCGACACGGAGCCAGTCCCGCATGAAAAAGATGTTTGTCCCCATCTCCCTGGCAATTGTTCTCTTCGCCGGCCACTCTACCAACTGGCTCAAAGGTGACCAGCCTCACAAGCCCCAAACGCATGTGAACAGCAAAGACATCATGACCTCCGAGGCGGCCTGCGTCACAGACATGTCCAGCCGACCCACTGGCGAAGCCTGCTTTTGCAACGTAACTGAGCACACCCATCAAGGTATCCGCCCGGCCGACCATAGACCTCATGCACTTGATCGAGTGCGCGACGCGAACCTTAGCGAACATACGCTTTGGCCTTGGACTGTTCGCCGTTCGTAGGTTCCGAGCCTGCCTCACCGGACGACCCATTAAGGCGCTGCATCTTTTCGGCTGCGACCTGTTCACGTATTTTGGGGCTGCCCAGCCAGTACATGCCTCCCACGAAAAACGCGCCGCCGACAATATTGCCCAGCGTGGCCCAGAAGAGATTGTAGCCATAGCCATAGGGCGTAATGCCCGCGATGCTTTCATGCGGCAGCAAAAGGCCGAGCATGAGGCCGAACATGTTGGCCACGCTATGCTCGAAGCCGCAGGTGATGAAGGTGAACATGCACCACCATACCATGATGATGCGTGCGGCCTCATCCTTGATGCGTACTGCCATCCACACACCCAGGCAAACCAGCCAGTTAGCCAGGACAGCGCGCCAGAAGAGTTCTTCTTCGGGGATATTCATTTTCGTGTTAACGATGGTAAGCACGAACGACTTGACCGGGTCAGCGTTCATGACCCCTGACCGAATCACCATCACGGCCAACAAAATGCTGCCGGCCAAGTTGCCAATCCAGGTGATGACCCAGTTGGATAATAAATCACGCAAGGTAGCTTTGCGTGTGAGCACCCCCAGCGTGAGGATCAGGTTAAAACCGGTGAAAAGATCGGACCCCGCGAACAAAACGATTGTGAGGGCACCACCAAAACAGACGCCCATCAGCAATCTTCGCGACTCAGGCGGCAAATAGCTGCCGACCGTGAAGATTAGCGCGATGGCGGCACCTACGTACATGCCTGCCAACATGGAACGCACGAAATGGGCCGGCAGTGAACGCTTCTGCATGGCCATCCTGGCTGCGGCCTGCTCGGACAAGGCTTGCACATTTTCGCTAAACATTCGCGACTCTCCCCTGGCGGTTAAGAAGGCATTGCCCGATCTTTCCAGCGGGACTCGCCTTCCACGTTTGTTGTTGGCAGCCAAATCGATACGCCCGGCGCGAAGGCGATCAAACGGGATCGCCGAAGGTATTCACCGCGAAGGGATCCATCACCTTGGCTTTGCGCTTGGGCAGGACATTCTTCGGGGGCGGCGGCACGTCGTCCACGTGGCACGAGCCGTTGCAGATCTTCTCCGTCGCGAAAACGGCATCGAGTTCTTCAACGCTCGGCAATTCCAGGTAGACATCGTCGCCGTCCACGCGGACCGGAAAGACCTGCAGGGAGAACTCCTTGTCACTGATGCCCTTGCCGGTCGCCAGCGCGAAGGTCTTTTTGTGCACCGGACATGCCACCTTGGGCACGCCGCTGGCATCGCCGATCATGCCGCGTGATAACACGAACTCGCGCCGGTGCGGACACATGTTCTGCGTCGCATACCACTCGCCGCGACTCGTGAAATTAAAAACTGCAATTTGAGTTTTGCCATATTTGATCGTGGCCCCGCCATCCCGGGGGAAATCCCACGTCTTACCGACTTGCGTCCAGCGAACGTCCGGCTCGCTCGGCATACCCTTGTCGCCCGGAATGTCCTGCCCCAGATTGCTTTTGAGCGTACCGCGCAGAGTCAATTCACCCGCCGGAACGAACGATCCGGTCCAGGGACCAGGGTGTTGCTGCTCCCGTTCCTTGACGAATTCGATGCTTGGCTCCGTCTCATCGGTGTTGACGAACTGGTTGTAAAGCCGGCGTTTCTCGGGATCGTTGACAACCTCGGCCCATTCGCAATGGTAGGTGTCGACGATATGCTGCATCTGCCGTTCCAGTTCGTCACAGATACCCAGGCGATCGTTGATGATCACGTCTTTCAGATATTCCAGGCCGCCCTCCAGCTTTTCCAGCCAGACGGACGTGCGCGTAAGACGATCCGCTGTCTGCGTGTAGTACATGAGAAAGCGGTCGATATATTTGATGCAGGTCTCGGCATCGATATCGGCGGCGATGAGGTCGGCATGGCGCGGCTTGGCCCCGCCGTTACCGCAGACATAAAGGTTCCAGCCCTTGTCGACGGCAATGATGCCGAAGTCTTTGCACTGGGCTTCGGCGCACTCCCGGATGCAGCCGGAAACCGCGGCCTTGAGCTTGTGGGCGGCACGCAGGCCCTTGTAGCGATTCTCGACGCGAATCGCCATGGCCACGGAATCCTGCACGCCGAAACGGCACCAGGTGGAACCGACACAGCTTTTCACGGCCCGCAGGGCCTTGGCGTAGGCGTGGCCGCTTTCAAAGCCGGCCTTGACGAGGTCCTCCCAAATGTAGGGAAGCTGGTGAACCGGCGCACCGAACATGTCCACGCGCTGCGCCACCGGTAATCTTGGCATAGAGGCCAAACTTGCGGCCACCGTCCCCAGGGCAATGAGCTTTTCCGGCGTGATTTCGCCACCGGGCACGCGCGGAACGACGGAATAGGTCCCGCCCCTTTGAATATTGGCGAGAAAACGGTCGTTGGTGTCTTGAATCGTCGTTTGATCAACGACGCTTTCGTTCCACAAGCTCGCCAGGATCGATGCCACGGCCGGCTTGCAAATCTCGCAGCCGTTGCCTCTGCCATGGCTGGCGAGCACCTCGTCATAGGTTTTGATGTGCTTGATCTTGATGATCTCGAGCAATTCCTGGCGGGTGCAGGCGAAATGTTCGCACAGGGCCGTGTTGACCTTCTTGCCGGACGCCTTGATTTGCGCCTTGAAGAGGTCGGTGACGAGCGGCAGGCAACCACCGCACCCGGTACCGGCCTTCGTACAAAGCTTGACTTCATCGACGGAACAGAGGTTTTTCTCGCGGATCGCGCTGCAGATCTGGGATTTGGTGACATTGTTGCAGGAGCAAACCTGAGCGTCGTTAGGAATGGAGGTAAGAATACCGCCCGCCGTTTTGGGCTCGCCCGACTTACCGAGCAGTAACTCGGTCGGGCGTCATGGCCAGCGCCTGGCTGCTTTTGGCAAGCATCGACAGGGTCCCGTATTCGGAAGCGTCGCCCACGAGAATGCCGCCGAGCAGGTGGGTGCCATCGTGGTTGAAAAGCAACTTCTTGTACGATCCCTTGAACGGATCCTCATAGGTGATGGCCTTGGCGGTCTTGTCATCCGCGAAGCAATCGCCAAAGCTCGCGACGTCCACGCCCATGAGCTTGAGCTTGGTGGACATGTCGGCGCCTTTGAACAGCCGATTTTCGTTGAGAATGTTGGCGGCGGCTATTTCCGCCATTTCATAGCCTGGGGCGACCAATCCATAAATCATGCCGCCGTAGAGCGCCACTTCGCCAATGGCGTAAATATTGGGGTCGGACGTACGGAGATGATCGTCAACGACGACGCCGCCACGCTGACCGACTAGTAGGCCGCAGCCACGGGCGAGATCGTCGCGCGGCTTGATGCCCGCTGAAACGACAACCATTTTGACATCGAGCTGCCCGCCATCGACGAACTCCATGCCCTCGACCTTACCATTGCCGAGGATTTGCTTGGTGTTCTTGTTGAGATGAACCTGCACACCCAGCGCACTGATCTTACCAACGAGAACTTTCGAGCCGATATCGTCGATTTGCCGCGGCATGAGGCGCGAGGCGAATTCGACGACGTGTGTCTCCAGGCCCAGGTCATAAGAGGCTTTGGCAGCCTCGAGGCCAAGTAAACCGCCGCCGATTACCGCGGCTTTTTTGGCGCGGTCGCCATACGCGATAATTTGATCCAGGTCTTCAATAGTGCGATAGACGAACACGCCTTTTTTATCGACGCCCGGCACTGGAGGAACAAAGGGAATAGACCCCGTCGCCAAGACCACGATGTCGTAGGAGATTTCCTGCCCTTTGGACGAACGCACCATCCGCCTGTCGCGGTCGATTTCCGTGGCGCGATCGCCGAGAAAGAGCTGAATGCCCCGCTCCGCATACCACTCCGGTGAGGTCAGCGCCAGCTTCTCCGCCTGGCGATGGTCGAAATATTTAGTAAGGTTGACGCGATCATAAGCGGGCCGCGGTTCTTCGCAAAAAGTGACGATCTTGAAGTCGCGATTGGTGTCTGCTTCGGAGAGGCGTTCACAAAACCGATGACCGACCATTCCATTGCCGATAACCACCACTGTCTTCGTCTGCTTGCTCATTACGTACACTCTCCGACCTGTTCCTTTGGACGAAACTACGGCATGCCAAGAGCAATTGGGATGCCGATAAATTGGGCAGAGAATGGCAAGCAGCGTTAAACGGGGTGCCTGTCAAGGGATGGAGATTTGCGAAAGCCTAAATTTTTCCAAGCTGTCGCCGCGATATTAAGCACGTTTCGCCTAGTCAGCTAGCAGATTGGGGAGAAATGTGAATTTCCCAGAGTAATCATACTTTCATTGGTATCATGTTCATCAGTCGTACCCAACGGTCGTGTCCACTGATCAAAATGCGCCCACCCAGGGGGCCAGGGGGACACATGTATGGATGGCCCCCTGGGGTATCTGGGGTCAGCCGTGGGGCTACCATGCTTACGGAGTAGCGTAAGCATGGTAGCCAGTGTAGATAAATTGGGTAAGTTAGGGATTCACTCGCCCTCATTTACGCCATTTCTGAGGCAGATCGGATGAACCTTAGCGTTTTCTGATAGGGAGTATCTGCGGGGCTTTCAGCAGGGAGTCCAAAACGTCAAGGAGAACTCACCCCGCGCGACCCGTGTACAGCGACTGTATCACGGAGCCGCCATTGAGGCGCACTGGCCGTCCCTGGCGGTCGCGGACCTCGGCGTCCGCATCAATGCCCAGGGCGTGGTAGATGGTGGCGCCGACGTCATCTGGCGTGTAAGGCGGCGTCGATGGATAGCTGGCGATAGCGTCGGAGCGGCCGATGACCTGTCCTCCCTGAACGCCGGCGCCGGCGAACAGGCCGAAGAAGCAGCGGCCCCAGTGATCGCGTCCTGGGATCGTCGATCCTGCCTGAATACTTACCTTGGGCGTCCGGCCAAATTCACCGAGGAGTACGACCAGCGTTTCCTCCAGCAAGCCGGAGGCTGCCAGGTCATCTAGTAGAGCAGACACCCCCTGATCGAGCGGCGGCAACAGGCTGTTGCGCAGCCGGCCCCAGTTGTCGGCGTGTGTGTCCCAGTTCTGTACGCGGCCCATGTTGGCTTGCACGACCGGTACGCCGATTTCGACAAGCCGTCGCGCCAGTAGAAGCGATTGGCCAAACGCATGCCGGCCATACCGATCGCGCACAGCCGCGGGCTCGCGGTCGATGGCAAAAGCACGGGCGATACGGCCGGACGTGAGCATGGAGAAGGCGAGCTGCTGTTGCTCCGCCAGGCGGCGCGACGTCGCCAGACTGGTCAAGTGTGCTTGCTGGCGGTCTACTTCCGCGAGAAGTGCCTGGCGGTCGTTGAGCCGGTTAACGTCGATTCCCGGCGCGGGTTGCAAGCTATCCAGGCCAAAGTCGGCTGCGTTAGGATCCTTCGCGATCTGCCAAGGATCAAAGCGCGGGCCAAGAAACCCTGAATGCTGGCCCGGCCAGGTCAACGGCCCTTCACGAAGAAAGGTCGGCAGGTTGACGCCGCTGGGCAAACCATCGCTGCGCGGATGAAGATAGTCCAGCGACGAGGAATAGTTCGGCCAATCGTCACGCGAAGCTACCTTGTCGAAGAACGCGCCCGGCTGGAGGTGGCCCGTCAGAAGATGATGCGTCGACATCAGATGATTGTTATCGCGATGCGACAGGGAACGCACCACCGCATATTTATCCGAACGTGCCGCCAGCCTTGGCAAATGCTCGCACACCAGGAGGCCGGACGTTCTGCTGGCGGTGGGGCGAAACTCGCCACGAATTTCCACGGGGGCATCGGGCTTCATGTCAAAGGTATCGAGCTGGCTCGGCGCCCCCGTCAAGAAGATAATAATAACCGACTTGGGCTTACGACCTGGACGGCCGCTGGTCTCCCTGGCGTGAGCCGAGGCTGTCTTGCCGGCACAGAGGGAAGATAGTCCAATCCCCATAAGACCGGAGTAGCCGACTTGCAGCCATTCGCGGCGATGGATACCGATACGGTGCTTGTGAGACTGGCCAGAGGAAAGCACGGAAATCTCCTTTGACGGCTGGCGTCAAGCACGCATATTTGGTGGGCGAACCTGTCAAAGCCAAATTAACACAAGTCATGTCAAATGCCCATTATTTTTTTCATTTTAGAAAATATCTTGGTGACAGGGGTCAGTTAACTCAGTAAAATAGGCACGCGGCGGCGACGACAATACGCATTGGAAGGAGATGGCCTGGCAACGTCTCCATTTCTTTCTAAACTTCGCCGCCGCACTTTTCAAAACATGTTGATCTTCAAGTTGGCCCCTAGACGGAATGACTGTCTGGGGGTCGTGCTTTTGGGCGGCCGCGATGCAGGAAGCACACGATCCGTACGGGGCGCTGCGGCGGCCCGATTACCGCCGTCTGTTGATCGGCGGCGTCCTGTTTACTATCGGCACCGAAATACAGGCCGTCGCGGTTGGCTGGGAACTCTATCAGCGTACCGGTTCGCCGCTGGCACTTGGCCTCACCGGCCTGGCCCAATTTCTGCCCGTGCTGCTGCTGGCGCTGCCGGCGGGGCACACGGCCGACCGCTTCGATTGCAAAAAAGTACTTCTTGCCGCTCAGGGCCTGGGCATGGTTACTTCGCTGGTGCTGGCCGCCCTGTCCTTCTGGCAAGCACCCGTCTACCTCACCTACGTTTGCCTGCTCGTGGTCGGCGTCGCCAGGGCCTTTAGCGTGCCAGCGCGCTGGGCCTTGCTGCCGCGCATGATTCCGCTCGAGTTGCTCCCCAACGCGGTAACCTGGAATAGCAGCGGCTTTCAAGTCGCCAACGTCACCGGTCCAGCGCTGGGCGGCTATGCCCTCAGCCTGATGGCGCCCGGTGGGGCCTATCTGATCACCGCCTGTTGTGCGCTCTGTTGCGTCGGACTGGTAAGCACCATACGGGCCCAGCATGTGGCGCATCATCGCGAACCACCGTCGCTGGAGACGCTTCTGGCGGGCTTACGCTTCGTGTGGCGATCCAAGGCGATCCTGTCGACAATTTCACTGGATTTGTTTGCCGTCTTGCTCGGGGGAGCCACCGCGCTCCTGCCGGTCTATGCGCGCGATATCTTGCTAGTGGACGAAAATGGCTTTGGCTGGCTCCGCGCCGCGCCGGCGCTTGCGCGCTCGTTACCGCCTTCATCATGGCTCATCACCCGCCGCTCCATCACGCCGGCAAGATTCTGTTGGTCGCCGTCGCCGGCTTCGGGGCGGCCACCGTCGTTTTTGGCTTGTCCCAAGACTTTCGCCTGTCCTTTGCCATGCTGATGCTGACGGGAGCGTTTGACAACATCAGTGTCGTGGTTCGCGGCACCCTGGTGCAGACCTTGACGCCGGAAGCCATGCGCGGCCGGGTGGGCGCGGTCAATATCGTGTTTGTTAGTTCTTCAAATGAGTTGGGCGGCTTTGAATCCGGGTTGACCGCGTACTATTTCGGAGCCGTCGCTTCCGTGGTCATGGGTGGCGTCGGCACGATTCTTGTCGTGCTCGCCGTGATGGGGCTTTGGCCGCCGATTCTTCGTCTGAGCCTCAAACACATGCCAGTCCCGGATAAAGAGGGCCCGAGCACTCTGGAAGAAAGCATGGCGCCGCCAGCCTGAACGTTCGGGCTCCCATCCTGGGGTTCATCATGTCTTCTTGGCGAACGACTCCACTGCTTCCTCTTCGGTCCCATAAATGTTAAACAAGGGCGTCAGCCGGGTGTTGTTGAGGTTCTCCATGATACTGGCGTCGATATTGCAAATCGCCAGCCGGCCATTGGCAGCCTGGACTTTTCGATTGAGCATCACCAGTTTGCCCAGTCCCATGCTGGGAAGGAAATCCACCACCTCGAGGTTCAGGACAAGCTCGTTGCGGCCCATGTCGCCGACCAGTTGCAGGATCAGATCAAAGACCCCCCGGATCAGGTCTTCATCCAGCAGATGGGGAGTTTTAAGGCGCACCACCGTGATGGACCCTATGTCATGCCGTTCCACCCAGTGCGAGCCATGTTTGCTGGACATTGCGGTTAGCCTTTGGTTGTTGCCGCCGTCGGGTCGACAGTTCTCCGCAAGGCTCGGCCTGGCCGTGCTCCCGTATGTCTGCCCTGGTCCAGGACTAGCTGACCGTTCACGACGACGTAGGCGACGCCCTCTCCGTACTGAAACGGGTCGGCGTAAGTGGCGCGGTCGATGATCCGCTCCGGATCAAAGACGGCAATGTCGGCATAGCTGTCGGGCCGCAGTAGTCCCCGGTCGTTGAGTCCCAGTTTGATAGCGTTTTGCGAGGTCATCTTACGAATGGCGTCCTCCAGGCGAAGCAAGCCTTGCTGGCGCACATAAACGCCCAGTACTCGGGGGAAGGTGCCAAAGCTACGTGGGTGGGGATGGCCGCTCCGCAACGGTCCCTCGGTAGCCAGAGCCAGGCCGTCCGAACCAATCGAACACCAGGGTTGTACCATGGCGAGGTTCATGTCCTTTTCCGTGTGATGGTCATAAACCGTGGACACGGAGCCGCCTTCTTCAATCAGCAGATCGAAAAACTCATCGAGTAGGTCCGGCACAGGCGTTTTGTCTTTAATCCGGGCTGCCAGGATCTTATCCATGGTCAGGCCCTGGTAAGCATTCTTGGCCGCGATGAGCATGCGTCCCCAGTCGCCGCCCACGGCCATGTAATGATTGTACCAGCCCGGTACTCCCTCTTTAATGTCCTTTTTGAGGCGCGGACGTTCCTTGGGGTCCTTGAGGCGCTGGAGCATTTTCCCCGTACCCCCCTCATGGGCCCAGGGGGGAATGATGCTTGCAAGGTTATTGTTGCCGCGCGTGTAGGGATACACATTGCCCCCGACGTTGATGCCCTCCTTGCGGGCCGCGTCGATTAACGTGACGATCTCGTTCATCCGGCCCCAAAGCCGCTGATCCGCTATCTTGATATGCAAGATCTCGACCGCAATCCCCGCACGGCGGCCGATCGAGATGACCTCCTCGATCGCCTTGAAGACGTCGGTCCCTTCATGGCGAATATGGCTCACGAAGATGCCGCGATAACGCGCGACGATCTTGCAGAGCTCGACAATGTCATCGGTGGTCGCCAGCGCGTCGGGTGGCATCGCCAACATGCACGATAAGCCGGCGGCGCCATTTTGCATCGCTTCTTCGACGAGCCGCTTCATCTGCTCGAATTGCTCCGCCGTCGGGCGCTCGTGCGACGAGCCCATCACGCATTGCCACACGGTGCCGAGGCCGACAAAGGACGCGACATTCGTGGAGATGCCGCTTTTTTCCACTAAATCGAAGTAGCCGCCCAAGGTTGTCCACTCATAGGGTTTGCCGGCCACCTTGGCACGATGCGCGGCCAGCTTGAGCTGATAAGGCCCAGCGGAAGTGCTCTCGCCGAGTGCTTCGGTCGTGACGCCTTGCCGGATTTTGCTTTGCGCGTCGCCATCCTCCAGCAAAGTGAAATCGGAATGGGAGTGCATATCGACAAATCCCGGCGCCACCACCAGCCCGCGGGCGTTGATCTCCCGTTTGGCCGGGTTCGCGGGAACGTTGCCCATGGCGACAATCTTCGTGCCGCGTACCGCCACATCGCCGTAATACCAGGGATTGCCTGTGCCATCGACGATCTTGCCGTGGCGAATCACCAGGTCGAACTGACTATCTTCCGCCGCCGGCGCCGTGGCGCCAAAGATAAACGTCGCGAAGGAAAGAACGGATATGGAGAGCCGACGCATGGTGTTTCCTCGGCGGGTGGAGACCTGGCAACTGACGCTATTATCCAGTGCGACTGGGGAATGTCAAAAGGATTAAGGAATACCAGATAAAGTCCGCAGCGTGGGCGGCGAGCTGCGTCCGCTGGAAGTTAGTATCCCGGCCAATCAAGGGCCACCAGCAGATCGTAGAGCCATGGATGGCGCCATGGGTTCCAGGGTGAGTAGTTCGCGGTCAGTACGGAAACACCCAGGCATAGGTAGCCGAGCGCTCGCCCCCACTTCGACGCTCCCAGGCGGTCCGCACTGGGCAGCAAGCACAATAGCCAAAGTGGGCTTAACCAGATGAGCCAGCGCAGGCCGACGGTGAAGCCGCCATAATTGTCGCTTTTGAACGCGTAAAAACCGACCACGACAAGTGTCAAAGCCAGGGTCAGCGGGGCCAAGAACCATGGTAGACCTGGCGACTCGTCTGCAACGGCTGGCTGCCGTGTTCGCCGCCAGTTGCTCCCCAGGTGCCAGGCGCCGCCAATCATCGGCGCCATGGCGAGCAGCCAAAGCGGCGTCAGCGAGAATAAACCATGGTGGCCGAACAGCAGATGACCCACATACGCCAGGCGAGATTCATGAAAGCGTGCCCAGTCGATGCCGGTTTTGGTTTGGCCTTCGAGTGGCTTGCGCCAGTGACTGCCTTCATATTCATACCACTCGCCGCCGAATTCACTATACGCCGGTTTCAGTTGGCCGACGGCGACCACGTTGGTGACGAAAAACGCAATGGCCGGCACGGCAGCCGCCGTGACAAAGAAAAGGAGTGTGCGCCGGGGGTCCCAGTAGCCAAGTAGCAGGAACACAATGACCGCGAAGGCCAGGGCGGGCAATTCATTGCATACCGCAAAAGATGCAAACAAACCGGCGGCCGCATGATGCTGCCAGGGGGACCTGGTAACCCAGTCGGCACAACCGCCGCGAGCGCACGGCGTGCGCCGCCAAATTTCGACAACGCTAACCAGCGTGAAGAGCACTGCATAGGCTGCAATGACATGGTTATTGAGCGTAATGAGAAACGGCGTGACCAGGGTACCGAAGGCCGCGGCGGCCACGACGAAGTACTTGCCCCAATCCGTTCGGCCAAAATGCTCCGCGAGGTTGGCGATCTGCCGCAGGTAGATCCCAAAAGGGAGCACGTTGACCAGGACCAGAATCGTTCGCACCACCGCATCGGGATGGGCTGTCATCGTCCAGCCAAAAAACACCTTGAGTAGCCAATACAGCCCGGCCAACAGCGTCGCTAACAGCGGCGGCTTGCTGGAGTAAAAGTCCCATGTGGTCGGCTGCAGGACTTTATCGACGCTTTGATAGCCATCTTTAAAAATAATGCCACGGTCGGAACGAACACGCGCGTAATATCCGGCCTGGACGATGGCCGCCGATCCCAGTGCGCTGGTATTCCCTAGCGGCGCGACAGCGCTGGCCAGGGCCGTGTCACGGTTGCGGTGGCCGATAACATAAGTTCCTTCATCCCCGAGCGCGAATGGTCGCCCAGCGTGAACGGTCATTGGAGCTAAAGGTTGGCATCTGCGCCGGTCGCGTGGTGGGCCACAGGCGCCGTCGATCGCCGGGGTCTTCTTCATCGCGATGGATCGATGGCTCGAATACGAGCTGGGCGGACATAATCCGCCCCAGAGCGGCCCCAAGGGCTACCGCGATCATAATCCCATAGAGCAAGCGGCGTGACGGGTTCATCCGAATAGCTTACGAGGCCCCGACCCCGACTTCACCTGGATATTGGCGTTATTGCATTGACCACAAGATAAACGCTTGCAGCGGTGCGGTCCTGGCCATAACATGCCGTTACAATGGACATCTTCTCAAACCAGGGAGCATCATCATGAAACGTTTACTGAGTTTAATCATCGGTGTCGGTCTCGTGGCCGTCGTAATTGGCGGTGCGGCGACACACGGGGCCCAGGAGGCCAAGAAAATGGACACGCGCGTTTTCGAGATGCGGACCTACTATGCCAACCCCGGCAAGATGGAGGCCCTGCATGCTCGTTTCCGTAACCACACCAACAAGCTGTTCGTCAAACATGGCATGACCCTTATCGGCTACTGGAGCCCAATCGATGCCAAGCAGGCCGAGGAAAAATTGATCTATATCCTGGCTTATCCAAGCAAGGACGCTGCCGCCAAGAGCTGGAAGGATTTTGTTAGCGATCCCGACTGGAACGCCGCCAAGGCCAAAAGCGAAGAAAACGGCGGGCTCGTCAAGAAGGTGGAATCCGTTTATATGAACCCCACCGATTACTCGCCGATCAAATAGTAGACTGTCGTGGTGAGTCGCCGGGTGTCGGTGAATCCTTTCGCCGTATACTAACATCTGAATCACTAACCCGGAACGACTCACCACGATTACCTCACGACCCATGCCAATCATCGAGGCCGATGGCCTTGCGAAAACCTATCGCGTCTACCAGAAACAGCGGGGCCTCATGGGCGCCGTGCGTGGGCTTTTTCGCCGCGAATACAAGGAAGTTCGCGCCGTCGACGATGTCAGCTTTCAAATCGAGCCAGGGGAAATCGTCGGCTTTCTCGGCCCGAATGGCGCCGGCAAGACGACTACCCTCAAGATGTTGGCCGGACTGATCTTTCCGACCGCGGGCAAGGCACGCGTACTGGGACATGTGCCATCGGATCGCGCCGATTCCTTTCGCCGTAGCTTCGCCCTGGTCATGGGTCAGAAGAATCAGCTCTGGTGGGACCTGCCGGCAGCCGATTCCTTTCAGCTTCATCGTGAAATCTATTCACTCCCCACGGAATCTTTCACGCGCACGCTCGGCGAGTTGACCGAGTTGTTCGGCGTGGAAAGCCTCACCCGCCAGCCCGTACGTGAATTATCGCTCGGCGAACGCATGAAGATGGAGTTGATCGCTTCCTTGCTGCACCAGCCCAGGCTGCTGTTGCTGGATGAGCCGACGATTGGCCTGGATGTCGTGGCCCAGGTGACCATTCAAAAGTGCCTGCGCGAATACAACACCGTGCGCGGCGTCACGATTTTACTCACCAGCCATTACATGCGCGACGTGGAGGCCCTCTGCCGGCGCGTGCTCGTCATAACGCACGGCCATCTCGTCTACGACGGCCCGCTCGCCGGTATTACCGAGCAGTTCGGGCGGGCCAAGCTGGTGAAATTGCAGTTCGACGGTGACAGTCCGGCCGACCTGGGAACCTTTGGTGAAGTTACCAGCCGGCAGGGGCCCATTGTGGACCTTAAAGTCGATCGCTCGAAGGTTGCCGAGGTGCTGGCCGCGATCCTGGACCGTTACACGGTCGTTGACATGAGCGTGCAAGACCCGCCGCTGGACCAGGTGATTGCCCGTGTTTTCGAGGAGGGGCATGCCCAACATGAAGCAAGTTCTCAACCCGGCTGATGCGGCCCTGGCACTGCCTCCAGCGGGCAAGGTGCTCAAGAAATACTGGAAAATACTTCGCGTGTCGCTGATCGAACGGCTCGTCTATCGCGCCGATTTCATCGTGAGCACGATTTTTCGCTTCCTGCCGCTGTTGACAAGCTTTTTGCTCTGGGATGCCGTTTATGAAAGTTCGGGCAAGGCGGACCTCTCCGGGTTCAGCCGCGCAGCATGATTGCCTACCTGCTCGTCGTGCAAATCAGCCGCATGTTCTCCAGCATGCCTGGGCTTGCCGCGGGCATCGCCCGCGATATCCGCGACGGTAATCTAAAAAAGTATCTTTTGCAGCCCATCGACATGGTAGCCTATTTGCTCGCCTATCGGGGCGCGCACAAGATGGCCTACATCGTCACCTCCAGCATTCCTTACGCTCTGTTGTTTTACCTCTGCCGCGACGTGTTCGACGGCTTGCCCGGACCCTTGACCTTGCTGGCGTACGCGGCTTCGTTGCTTTTGGCATTTTTGATCGGGTTTTTCTTTGAGACCACGATTGGCATGATCGGCTTCTGGCTCCTGGAAGTGACCTCGTTTCTCTACGTCATCAACACGCTTAATTTCTTTGTGTCCGGGCACATGTTTCCGCTCGATCTCCTGCCGCCGTTCTGGGCCAGTGCCTTGCAAATGCTCCCCTTTCAATACCTGGCCTATTTCCCCGCCATGGTTTTCCTGGAAAAGAAGACCGGCATGGAGCTTTGGGGTGGCCTGGCCATGGAACTGGCGTGGGCGGTGGTGTTTATCGTGCTGGCGCGGGTGCTTTATCGCACGGGCTTGAAGCGCTATCGCGCCTATGGGGGCTGACGATGTTTTCAGAGGTGGGATGAGCTCAATGGCATTCTTATTTCGCTATTTTCGCCTTTGGTTCGCCCTGGCGCGGTTCAGCCTCGTGGGAGAGCTGGCGTTTCGCGCAACTTTTTGGTGAAGATCGTGGTGGAAGTGCTTTGGCTCGGCATCCTGATTGTTTTTTATGAGACGATCTTCGCCAAAACCGAGAAGATCGCGGATTGGGATCGCTACCAGTACCTGTTCTTTCTCGGGTTTTACTTCGCGCTGGGCGGGCTTCTTGAAACCTTGTTCATGGAAAACTGCAACAACTTCGCGGACCTGGTGCGTACGGGCGACCTCGATTTCTATTTGCTCAAGCCCATGGACGAACAGTTCCTGGTAAGCTGCAGGTCCGTTGACTGGTCCTGCGCGCCCAACGTGATCATGGGCGTAGGCGTGATGGCGGCAGCGCTTTATTTCGATGACTGGCAGTTCGATCTCGTGCGTGTGCTGCTGTTCGTTCTGCTGCTTATCTGCGGCACGGCCCTGGCTTATGGTTTTCTGCTCCTGCTCACGTCGGCGTCCGTCTGGTTCATGCGTAACCAGAGCCTGTTTGAGATGTGGTGGCTTTTTTCCACGCTCATGCGTTATCCGCGCAAATCTTCAAAGGGGAATGGGCCTATCCTGTCGGCTCTTTCTTTTTCTACGTCGTTCCCATCATGCTGGTGACCAATGTGCCGGCCAGCGTCATGATGCGCGTCATCGAGCCACACCTTGTTGTCTATACGGTGGTCGCCACCATCGTCGTCCTGTTCATCAGCCGGCGTTTTTTCCGCTTCGCCCTGGAACGCTACCGTAGTGCCAGCAGTTAACCCACCACTCCCCATGCGAAACCATGGAAATTCAAAGCTTGCAGAATTCGTAGGGTGGCGTCGAGCGTACTCGCGCTGACCCACCGCTCCCCATGCGAAACATGGTACGTAAGGCTACGCGATTGTGTATTTCGGTGGGTCAGCGCCACATGGAATTTTAAGCATGCAGAATTCGTAGGGTGGTGTCGAGCGTACTCGCGCTGACCCACCGCTCCCCATGCGAAACCATGGTACGTAAGCTACGCGATTGTGTATTTCGGTGGGTCAGCGCGAGTACGCTCGACGCCACCCTACAGGTTGCGGGAAGCTGCGCCGCGTGGAATTATTCTGGATGAACGGAAAGCTTGAAAATGGTATGGCCGGCGCGAATGTGGTCGCCGTCATGGAGATCGGCCGCGAGTTGCCTGGTGTCGTTGATATAGATGCCGTTATGGCTGCTCATGTCCACGATGCGGCATTCCGGCGGATTGACTTCGACCAGAAAATGAAGGCGGGAAAAGTATTTGTCTTTGTCGGGCAGTCGAAAGTGTGCATGTTTGCTGCGGCCGACAATGAAAGTGTCCGGCCGGTCGAACGAGAATTCCTTTCCCTTGTGCGGCCCAGCGATGATAGTCAGTGTGATACGCATGCCGTCAACGGGATTGCCGCGCTAATCACCATACTTGGCGACGAGGCAAGCGATGGTGTGCGCGATCCGAGCTTCGCTAAGGCCGTAACTGGAGGCGACGTCGAGGGCGGCCTCGCGGACAGCCCGATGTTCGATGACTTCCAGCGGCAGCTTGGCGTCGCCCGCCTCCGCGCGCAGCCCGGGGAGCGATAAAACCAGGACCGCGGCATGGATGGCAATCGCGGCACGCGCGGCTGAAATGCCGCGCCGCGATAGCCACTGATGTTGCCGCTGCAGGAGAGATTCAAACCGCTCGGTAAATTGTTCTTCGTTCAGTTTGCCGGTTTGAAAACGTTCCAGGTGCTTGTAAAGGGGCCGGGCCAGTCGGGGCAGGACAACTTCCATTAATTGCTTGCTCATCGCCGAACTCCTTCGTCATCGGGAAGTCGAGCTGTCACCAGGCGTTCCATGCCGCCCCATGAATCTATTCTACCTAGCAATCCCAGTCGTGGCAAAAAATAGTGCGGCCGGCAGGGAAATACGGTCCTAAGCGAGGAGGACTCTTCCGGGCGGGTAGCGGTGCCAAACCGTTGTCACTGGGCAGTCTGGCTTAGCTGGGCAACATCACAATACGGAATGGCACGTCGGATTGCGATGAACGAACAGAGAAGAATTCGGATTTTTGCCCGCGCACACTTCTTCATTTCAATGGCCGGTAACCATTTTTTTGCTGACGTCGCAATAACCCCTTGCGGCGCGGGGGGCCTGGCCTGATAATCAGCGGCAACGCGACGTATAAAGTGGCCAGACATTGGGTAACTGGCATGCGCGGGCAATTTCTATGGGGTCACGTGATGAAACTTCTCTCCCGGTTGCTGGCGGCGACCTTGCTGTTAACACTGATTGTGCCGTTTGGGGCGCGCGAGGCGGAAGGTCAAACCAAGGTTGCCGCCAAGAAAAGCAAGATTCGGTGGCAAAAGACGGTGATTGACACGGTGTTCCGCTCGGAAGGGGTGGGTGTCGCCGATCTCAATAAAGATGGCAAGATGGACATTTTCGTGGGCGACGTCTGGTACGAAGCGCCGGACTGGAAGATGCACGAAGTACGCACTCCCAAGAAGTATGACGCCGCCAAGGGCTATAGCGAGTCCTTTGCCTGTTTTCCGGGCGACTTCAATGGCGATGGCTATCCCGACATGATCGTCATTCCTTTCCCGGGAGCTCCCTGCTTCTGGTATGAGAACCCCGGCGCCAAGGGGGGCAAATGGATCCCCCACCTGTTGGCCTCAAGTGCCTGCAATGAAACACCAATTTATGTTGATCTGTTCGGCACCGGCTCCAAGGTACTTGTCATGGGCTGGCAGCCCCCCGATAAGAATGACCAGGGGCAAATGTGTTACTTCATTCCCGGGAAAGATCCCACCCAACCCTGGCAAAAACTTCCCATCAGCGAACCCAGTCAGCCAGGGAAAGAGATTCCCGGCACTCGTAAATTCTCGCACGGGCTGGGACATGGCGATGTGAATGGCGACGGCCGGGCCGATATCATCGTGGCGGATGGCTGGTGGGAGCAACCGGCCAAAGTGGATGCGGCAGTCCCCTGGACATTTCACCCCGCCAACCTGAACCCCGTTTGCGCTGACATGTTCACTTACGACATTGACGGTGATGGCAAGGCGGACATTGTCTCCAGCTCAGCGCATGGCTACGGCTTCTGGTGGCATCAGCAGAAGCCGGGCCCGAATGGGCCGGCCTTCGTGCTTCACGATTTATTTCCGCCGCCAGCGATCGTCACCAAACTCTCCAAAGACCTCAAGCAGACGCCGGAGGAATTGGCGCTCTATCACGCGCTCAACAAATTTCGCAACGACCAGGGAAGGGCGCCCTGGCGTTTGAATAACGATCTCTCCAGCGTCGCCGCCGCTCAAATGGCGGCCGCCAATGGCATCAAGGCCGGCATCAAGAATACTTTCCAGGGTAAGGTTATTGGCCAGGCCAAGCTGCTAAATAGCACGGAGACCGATGTCAAGAATGCCGTCAAGCTCCTCATGGCGGACCTCGAAAAACAGCCCGGAACGCTGTCGCCGGCGCTTGAAGTCGGTGTGGCCACTGTCCCGAGCAAGGCGCCAGCGGCTGGAGTTAACTACGCGGTATATCTTGGGAATGCCGGCGCCTTTTCGCTCCCGGCACAAACCCACGCCTTGCATTGTGTCGATATCAATGGCGACGGCCTCAAGGATTTCGTCACGGGAAGGCGCTGGTCGGCGCACGGTCCCCGCGGCGATGCCGGCCCCAATGACCCGGCTTGCCTTTATTGGTTCGAAGCCCGGCGCGACCCGACTGGCTTCACAACGTTCGTTCCGCATGAAATCGACGATGACTCCGGCATCGGTACCACATTCGCCGTGGCGGATATGAACGGCGATGGCCTGCCTGATATCATCATTTCCAACAAAAAGGGCGTGTTTTTGTTTATCCAGGTTCGGGAGGATTGAGCCTTGACGCTCAGCCGAATAAGGGGTGGGTTTGACCCCTTATTCGGGAGCCTTTAGGCCAGCCATGGGCGCGGTCACCTCATTATGAAAACTTCTTTCACGGTCGCTGTCCTTCCAGGAGATGGCATCGGCGTCGATGTCACCGCCGAAGCCGTCAAGGTTTTGCGCCGCGGAACGATCCTTTTCGCTGCGCCTGAGCACGCATGCCTGTGGCGCTGACTGCTATCAACAAACCGGCAACGATCTCCCCGCCGAGACAATCAGTGCCTGCCGGGACGCGGATGCCGTGCTACTAGGCGCCATGGGGCATCCCGATATTCGCAAGCCGGATGGGACGGAGTTGACCCCCCAGGTCACGCTACGCGTGCTGCTTGACCTTTATGCCGG
Source organism: uncultured Planctomycetota bacterium (assembly GCA_963848825.1). Classification (GTDB taxonomy): domain Bacteria; phylum Planctomycetota; class Planctomycetia; order Gemmatales; family Gemmataceae; genus CAVVSQ01. The sequence goes on from CAWKFA010000015.1 coordinate 814,817, forward strand.
CGTGCGGCCCTGCAAGCTCTACCCCGGAGCACGCTCACCCCTGGCCGGCGTCAAACCGGGCGATATCGACCTGGTCATCTTGCGTGAACAAACCGAAGGGCTCTTCGCCAGTCAAATGGGCGGCATCGTTTTACACGATCAGGTCGCTACCGACACCCTGGTGATGACGCGCGCCGGCGTTCGCCGCATTTGCGACTTCGCCTTTTGCCTCGCCAGGGATCGTAAACGTGTCGATCCGGCCGCGCCGTGCAAGGTTACCTGCGTCGACAAGGCCAATATCTTCAAGAGCTATGCGTTTTTCCGCAAAGTTTTCGACGAGGTGGCCGCCGGTCATGCGGGCGTAAGCAGCGACCATGCCTATATCGACGCCCAGGCACTTTACCTGGTGCAACGGCCCAAACGGCTGGACGTGCTGGTGACGGAGAACATGTTTGGTGACATTCTGTCCGATCTCGCCGCGGGCCTCATCGGCGGCATGGGCATGGCGCCGTCGGGAGATATCGGCGATCGTCATGCCGTCTTTCAACCCGCTCATGGCACCGCGCCTGACATCGCCGGCAAAGGAATCGCCAACCCCATCGCCGCCATTCTCTCGGCCGCCATGCTTCTGGATTGGCTCGGTCGGCGCCATGGCAACCCCGCTCTGACGCAAGCGGCGGAGCGAATCGATGCGGCAGTGTTTCGCGTCCTTGCCGAGGGCAAGGTACTGCCCGCCGACCAGGGTGGGTCCGCGACTACGGAGCAGTTCGGTGCGGCCATCGTCGCGGCGCTCCAGTGAAACGCAGGCGCTTGACGTCTCGGCCAACTTTGGGATAATCAATCCAATTGCCGTGAGAAGGGAGCCTCACTCCTTTATCCTCGGCCCTCTTGAACACATTTTTCGATCCGGACGGTTTTTCATGCGAAGCGCTGCGTTTATTTTGCTGACGATCCTCGGCATATTCGGCCCATGTTTGAGCGGCGCCCGCGCTGACAACTGGGACCGCTTTCGCGGGCCCAATGGTTTGGGCGTCGCCGCGGATAAAAACATACCCCTCGTGTTTGATAACAAGGAAAATGTCATCTGGTCGCTGCCATTGCCAGGGCTCGGCAATGGTAGTCCGGTCGTCTGGGGCAAGTACCTCTTTCTCCAGGTAGCCACTCCAGATGGCTCGCAGCGATCTCTCCTGTGCATCGACGTGACGACTGGCCAGGAACTCTGGTCGCGTGGCATCCCCGCGCGAAGGCTACTATTCACGCCAAAAACTCCCTGGCCTCCTCGACACCCGCGACCGATGGAGAAGCGGTATATGTGTCGTTCTGGGATGGCAAGAACGTGTTCGTGGCCGCTTATAATTTCAAAGGCGACCCGCTGTGGAACAAACCCATGGGGCATTTTTCCAGTCAGCATGGGGCTGGCGCTTCGCCCATTTTATATCGCGACAAGGTCATTTTTTATAACGACATGGATAAGGACGACTTCAAAACCAAGCAACCGGTCCCCAATCCCGCCATTCTTTATGCGCTGAACAAAAAGACCGGTGAAGTCGTCTGGGAAATGCCGCGCGAGGCCTTTCGTGCCTGTTATGCTGCCCCCTTTATTTTGGACGAGGGCAAATCCGCTCCAGAGCTAATCGTCACCAGCACCACTTCCATCGTGAGTTACAACCCGGAAGATGGTACGCCCAACTGGACCTGGCGCTGGAAATTCAAGGGCATGCCGCTGCGGACCATCGGTGCCACGCTTTATCAGGACGGGATGCTGTTCGCATGTTCGGGAGACGGCGGCGGTGATCGCCTTATGAACGCCATCACTCTGGGCGGCAACGGCAAAAACGCACAGCCCACGTTGGCCTGGTCCAATCCCAAAGACTTTCCTTATGTACCTTGCCTGCTCGGACGGGGCGATCATGTCTATTTCGTCAACGATAGCGGCTTTGCCGGCTGTTATGTCGCCAAGACCGGCAAACGCGCGTGGTTTGAACGGCTTCCCGGCGCCACCTTTACCGCTTCACCCGTGCTTGTTGGTGACAAGATCTATGCACCGAGCGAAGAGGGAGAGGTCTACGTTTTTACGCGCCGTGCCCGCCGCCTATGAGCCTATCGCCAGGAATAATCTCGGCGAGCCTCTCTTCGCCACGCCGGCCGTCGCCGATGGCCGTCTTTACATTCGCGGGCGGAATCATCTATTTTGTATTGGGAAGAAATGATTGATCGCCCGAATCGTGCCGAGCGCTCGTTACGATAGAGGACAAACAGGATGTGGACTTCGTTCATGAAAAGTGCCGGGGGGTCGGGTTGGCTGCTCGTCCTGGCCTTGTTCGCCGCCAATCCAGAAGGCCGTGCGGAGGAACCCAAAGGAACGGCCAAGGAAGCCTCTTCCTTACCGGAGCTGGCGGACAAGTCACGCCGCCGCGTTTACGTTCTGCATTCCGGGCTCCATACGATCCTGTCCGACCCCGCCAAGAACATTGCCGCCGAAACCATCAAGGATGGCCTCCGCCAGCGCGGTGTTGCCGAGCGCGATTTGATCGTTCTGGAAAATCCGTTTCCCTATGCCTCCTGGAAGACCCTTTTGCCATTCGAAAGCCTGACCATGTTCTTCGATGCCGTCGACCCGGCTTCGAAAATGTCGCATGATCTTTATCTGCGCATGCACAAGGCGCTCAAGGCCAAGGGCGTTATCAGCGAGGACATTCTTGTCTGGGTGGGCCATAGTGCCGGCGGACAAATTGGCCTGACGATGGCCAATCTGGCGAGGAACCAGGGTAAATACCCTGACCTGGCCGCCGAAACCAGTCCCTACCATCTCGATATGGTGATTACGCTTGGGACGCCGATTTATTCGAAGTACTTGCCGCCGGAGGTTCAGCTCCGGCATTATTATTCCACGGAAGACAAGGTGGTCCGCTGGGTGTCCAAGATTGGCCCCTGGGTCACGTTTCCCCTGGGCTACCGTACCCGGTTGACCAAAGTACCATCCGCGATCGGGGAAAATGGCATCATTCGTTATTATCGCGACATTGAGCACCCTTCTTGGGACGAGGCGGAACGCGTGCTGGACCGGATTGTGGGAGAGACGGAAGCTGATTTTCGCCCGCCCTGGCGCAGCCACCCGGCCGTCACGCGCTGGGGGCTGTCGCTTAGTGAGCTCCTGTGCCAGGCCCTGGAGGAAGAGTGCCACATCGCTGTTGAAGACCCCCCCAAGTAAAACCCGCACGTGCGGACACCCACGCGTGCGTCTTGTCGTTAGCTTTCATCGCCAAAGACCTGCTCCGCTGTGATGATCATTTCGGCGACCTGCACGAGTTTGCGATTACTGTCGCGGGCGGTTTTTTGCAGGCGCTGAAAGGCGGTGCCTTCATCGAGGCGGGAGCGTTTCATCAATATACCCTTGGCACGCTCGATCAATTTGCGGTCCTGGAGCGCTTGTCGAAGGTTGGATGCTTCCTTGCGCATCGTATGGAATTCTTCGTTGCGCCGAACCGCGATTTGGATAGCGGGTTGCAGGTCCTGGCGTTTGATCGGCTTGATAAGGTAGGCGAGCACGTGGTTTTCATTGGCCCTGGCCAAAAACTCGGGGTCATCGTGCGCGGATACGAGAATGACGGGCACCGGCTCTTCCCGGCAAATCTCGCGGCAGGCATCGATGCCGTCCATGTCGGGCATCTTGATATCGGTGATGATCAAGTCGGGACGGCTCGCGCGGCAGAAGGCCACCAGCTCCTTGCCTGTTTGAGCCACGCAAACGACTTCATGTCCCAGCAGCGGCAAAACCTCTTGATAAAACTCGCGCATGTCGCGGTTCGTCCTCCGCGACGGCAATGCGAAGGTGCTGGCTCATGACGTCTCCTTCAAAAAGGTTAGCACAATTTCCGCGCCGGGATGGCCGCTGCGACCTATCTCTATTCTACCGCCATGGGCCTCGACGATGCGCTTGGCGATGGCCAGGCCCAATCCAGTTCCGCGCGTTTTCGTCGTGAAGAAGGGCTCGAATACCTTGTCTTTAATCGCCGGCGCGAAACCTGGTCCGTTGTCGCGAAAGGTAATCTCCACGTAAACTTGGCCGCTTATCAGCTTTTCCGTCCATTGGACCTGCAAAATCACCGGATCGACACAAACACTCAGCGAATTCTCCAGAATGTTGCGAAAAACCTGATTGAGGGCCAGCGGATCGGCCCGGAAATCACGGATCGACGGGCATGGTTCCTTGACAAGCGTGGCTGTCCTTCCCTTGCGTTCGGCTTCGAGGTGAGCCCACGTCTCCTGGAGTACCTCATTCAGGTTTAGCTTTTCCCTGCGGAGCTTCATGGGGGCGGCGTAGGAACGGACTTCCTCGTACATATGCACGAGATAGTCTTGTGCCTTCTGGATGTCCTGCACGAGGGCAAGCAACTCGGGCCGCTGTTCAACCTTGAGGATGAGCAATTCCAGACAGGCGTGCGTGCGCTGCAGGGCATTGCGGCTTTCATGCGCCAGGCCGGTGATCATCTCGCCGATGGCCGCCAGGCGTTCGGACTGCCGCAGGCGTTTCTCGATCTCGATGCGCAGACTGATGTCGCGGATGGCGGCGCAAACGAGTGGGCCTTCCTCGGTCGCGAGTGGGTTGAGGCTGATTTCCACCGGAAACTCTTGGCCGTCCTTGCGAAACGCAAGGAGGTCCTGGCCGACGCCCATGGGCCGAATGGCGGGGTTGGTGAAGAAGTTGTCGCGGTGCGACTGGTGGGGGAAGCGATAGCGGGCGGGGATGAGGATCTCCACTGGCTGCCCCATCAGCTCCATGCGTTGGAAGCCGAACATGCGTTCCGTTTGCGCATTGACACGAACGATTCGTCCTTGCCGATTGACGATGACCATGGCGTCGGGTGAGGTCTCGAGAAGGTCGCCGATGCGTTTGTGGGCCTGATGTAATTTGCCGGTGCGTTCCTCGACGCGTTGCTCAAGCTCCAGCTTGGCCCGGTAGAGGCCATGTGCCAGGCCGGTAAAGAGGAGCGTGGTGACGCTGGTTATGGCCAGAAAGGTTTGCAAGATGAGCAAGGCGGCCTGCGGCGTATCTCCCTGGAACGGACCATGATGGCGTAGCGTCCCGTATATGGCGATGGCGGCCAGGACGAGCATGGCGGTGGCGGCCTGGCGCCGGCCAAATTGGAAGGCAATCCAGATCAGCATGGGCAAAAAAACGAAGGCCAGCGGATAGTTATGTTTGGGCAACGGCAGTAAATCGCCGAACACAACGACAGCGGAGCCGATCAACAAACCATACATGAACGCGGCCAGAAGCACCTGACGCCTGTGCCATTGGATGCGCGGTTCACGCCACCATAGCACCAGCGGCGGCGTCACCAGCAGGCCGCCGATGGTGTCGCCGATCCACCAGGTCAACCAGGTCTCGGGAATTTTGTCCCTCGGCAAGAACTGTTCGCCGGCCAGCGCCAGGCTCAAGACGCCAAGAGTGGCGCTCGCCATGTTGCCCAGTCCGGCCAGCGCCAGAAATTGAAACACCCCGCGGGGCTGCTCGAAGACGCGCAGGCCGCTGGCGAATTGGCGGATCAGGTAGCCGCCCAGAACGGCTTCCAGAGTATTGCCCGCCGCTATGGCGAGCGAGGTGGGAACGTCGCCGGTGGTGGTGACATTGACGCAGTACGCCCCGAGATAAATCCCGGGCCAGACGCCCCAGCCCGCGATCAGGACTGCGGCAAGCGCGATACCCGTTGGCGGCCACACCAGGGTGACACTGACGTTTTCAAACGCCAGCGCGAGGCCAAGCTTGCCGCCAGCGAAATAGATGCCGGCTAAAACCAACAGGCTGGCGATTTTCGTCGTGATGGTTCCGAGTTTCATGACCTAATGCCGCACCTTCTGACCGGGCCAGGGAACGTGCCGATCGGTCGTGAGGGGGTACTTTTTATTGTAAACCAGCCCATGAAAAAGAAAACCCGGTAAAAAAGGTGCGACCCATTGACTTTGGTTGGGTGCGGTTCATAATCAAGAATGTTGTGCCCAAGACGGCACGCAAGCAGACAATTCTCCGCCCCTCGTCTGGGCAAACGTGTTGGTCCCCGTCTGACTATTCCTCCCGTAAACGGTGTCATCGCCCCCCTTGCGACTTTTGAGGCGTTCGCCCGTATAAGCATTCATCGATGGAGGAAAGCATGGACTTGCCAGTCAAGTCGACCAATGCGTTCCATGATTTCACTTGGTCTCTCGAACGAAGAATCCTGGCAAAGACGAGTGGGCGGGTTCGTCGTCTCCACGTAGAGATGGTGAGCGGACGCGTAGTCGTTCGCGGCCTGTGTCCTACCTACCACGTCAAGCAACTGGCCATTCAGGCCCTTTTGGAGTTGAGCCCGCAGGCGCTGTTGCCCTGCGCGATCGAAATTGAGGTAGGCTAACTGGAGACTCTCATGTTGCCGATACGTACGTTGTTACACCCGACCGACTTCTCCGAACCCTCGCACTATGCTTTTGAATTGAGCTGCTCGCTGGCACGCGACTATGACGCGGAACTGATTATTTGCCACGTCGTCGAATCGCTCATTCCTTATCTGGGCGAAGGCATCGTCGCGCCCGCTATCGAGAGCTATGAAGAGGAAATGGGCGAGAACCTCCTACGCCTCTATCCACCGCCCGGTATCCACGCGATTCACCTTCTGGAATCCGGTCAACCGGTGGCGGAAATTCTTGCGCGTGGCCGCGGAGGCTCAGGTCGATCTGATCGTCATGGGGACTCATGGCCGGCACGGCCTGAGACGCATGGTAATGGGCAGCGTGGCCGAGCGTGTCATGCGCGATGCGTCTTGCCCTGTTCTGACCCTCAAGACTCCGTTTTCCCCTCATGCGGTCAACCGGAACTTCCGAATTGGCGCGGTTGAAAAAACAATGCCCACTTTTGGCATGGGCAGTTACCACGCGTCGCACAGGTAAAGGCGGTAGACGGAGACAACTCATGACCCGCTTCGGCCTCATGTTCCTGTTGTTTGCCGCCCTGACCGCAATGTTCGGCTTTGGATTAGTGCCAGGCCCGGTATTCGCCACGGCAAAAGTAGTTTTCGTGGTTTTTCTCGTTCTGGCGGTTGTGGCATTCATCATGGACTCCCGGCGTTGGCACCCCATGGACTGAATCCACCCACTCAGTTTCAGGAGTAGCGGCCATGAAAGGGCATGTAACCCAGCACCTGGATGAAATACGCCAGCGCGTCGAGGCGGCAACTTCGGTGGCTCTTTTTCTCGATTTCGACGGGACACTGACGCCGATAGCGGATCATCCCGCCGAAGTCTACCTGGACCGCTGCGCGCGTAGCGCCTGCGCACTTTTATTACGGAGCCCGACTTCACGCTCGCCGTGATCAGCGGTCGTGAAGTCGGCGATTTGCAAGAGCGGATCGACCTGTCCGGACTCGTATGTGCTGGCAATCATGGCTTTGAGATCCGCGGGTTGGCTTGCGATTTCATGGAACCGACAATCATGGAGCATTGTGGTGCCCTGAAGCAGCTGACCGAACACCTCAGTGGCCGGCTGCGGGAGATACCGGCGCCTGGGTCGAAAACAAGGTGCTCACGGCGACCGTACACTATCGCGCGGTGGCCGACGGCAATGGGGAGATCGTGCGAAAAATGGTGCACGCTGCCCTGGCGCGGGCGCCGCACCCGTTTCGTTCGACCTGCGGCGACAAGTCCTTCGAGATTCGTCCACGCGTCGACTGGAACAGGGGAGACGCGGTCCGTTACATTCGTGCGCATGCGGCAGCGCCGGGCGCCCTGGCCATTTATGTCGGCGACGACGCCACCGATGAAGATGCGTTCGCGGCCTTGCCGGAGGACATTACCATTAAAGTCGGCGATGCTCCGGAAACCCTGGCGCAATATAACCTGGAAAACGTCGACGAGGTGCAAGAATTTCTCGGTTGGTTGGCCGACGAGCGCATCACCTCGCGTTTCGGCGCCTGTGAATTAGCCACCGCCTAGAAACACGAAAAACATCGCCTGCCACCGCTCAAGCTCACCATCTTTACATTCCTGCCGCCCTGTGCGGCAGGAACGTAGAATCTCCTGGCTAACGAATCCCAAACCCCGTTGGCTGCCTCCAATTCCGGATTAAACTCGACGCGGGTATACATCTTGCCCGCGTGCGGAACTGCCGGGGAGTATCCTGCAGTGCGCTCGGCCGCCTGAAAAAGAATGGTTGAGCTGTTCGCGTAACCCGCTGGACATAAAGAGAACACAAGGACACCCATCATGATCACGAAACGACCGGCAAGTCGCGCGTGGGGGCGGCAACCATGGCTGGCTCAATACCCGGCACACCTTCTCCTTCGCCGCCTATCACGATCCCCAGCACATGGGTTTTCGCGGGCTGCGGGTCATCAACGAAGACCGTGTGCAACCGGGACAGGGATTTGGTACGCACGGCCACCGGGACATGGAAATCATTTCGTACGTTCTCGAGGGCGCCCTGGAACACCAGGATAGCCTGGGAAACGGTGCGGTGCTTCGTCCCGGAGAATTCCAACGCATCACAGCCGGGACAGGCATCCAGCACAGCGAATTCAATCCTTCCGCGACCGAGGCCGTCCACTTCTACCAGATCTGGCTCCAGCCGGACCGGAAGGGCCACTCTCCGAGTTATGAGCAAAAAGCCTTCCCTGTTGCGGAACGAGAAGGGCAACTGCGACTCGTGGCCTCACCCGACGGACGCGATGGATCCTTGACTATTCATCAGACCGCCGATGTGTTTCTGTCCGCGCTGAAGAATGGCCAGCAAGTGAGCCACCAAATCCAGCCAGGTCGGTACGCCTGGGTCCAGGTTCTCCGAGGCGCCGTGCAACTCAATGACCTGGCGCTCACCCTCGGCGATGGAGCCGCGATAAATGACGAGGCCACGCTGACGATTACCGCAGCCGGGTCTGCCGAGGTAATGCTGTTTGATCTGCCGTGAACTCCTGGCTGCTTTTTGGGGAACGCGGAATAGGATTATTCCTGGGCAATGTTTTTTTCACGTGAGTCATGGGAGAAAATCGTGGCGCAACAGAATGCTCGCTTCCAACGTAGCGAAAAGGGATTGCTGACGCCGGACAACTGTGTTGTCACGCTTATCGATCTCCAGCCGCAGATGCTTTTTGGCGTCGCCAATTTTGACCGCCAGTCCATCATCAACAATAATATGGTGCTCTCGAAGGCTGCCGCGGTCTTCAACATCCCGGTCGTGCTCACCACGGTTGAAAGCAAAGGATTTAGCGGCAATATGTGGCCACAGATTCAGGCGATTTTCCCCAAACAGACGCCGATCGAACGCACGACCATGAACTCCTGGGACGATGTAAACTTCGTCGCCGCCGTCGCGAAGAGCGGTCGGAAGAAGATCGTGCTCGCTGGGCTCTGGACGGAAACCTGCGTCGCGCTGGCGACCATACAGGCCATCTACGACGGCTATGAAGTCTTTGTCGTCGAAGATTGTTGCGGCGACGTCAGTCAATTGGCCCACGACAATGCGATGAAGCGCGTGATCCAGGCGGGTGCCAGGCCGGTGACTGCGCTGTCGGTGATGCTCGAGTGGCAACGAGACTGGGCGGCGAAGGACACGTACGACGCGGTGATGGATATCGTCAAGACCCACTGCGGCGCCTATGGCGTTGGGGTGGAATATGCCTATACGATGGTGCACGGCGCCGCGGCGACCAAGATCGCCGACTATGTTCCCGTCGCGGCCAATCCCCACAAATAGCCACCTGGTCTGAAGGAGACTTTTATGGCAGCCGACGTTGTGCTTCACAATGCGAAAATTGCAACGAACCGCATGCCGTCCTTTGTCCAGGCCGCCGCAATCGAGAGTGGCAAGATTGTCGCCACCGGCACCAATGACGCCATGATGCGGCTGGGTGGACCGGCGACCCAGATGATCGACGCGCGCGGCCGGACGGTTATTCCCGGCCTGAACGATTCCCACCTCCACCTGATACGGGGTGGGCTCAACTACAACATGGAGCTGCGCTGGGACGGCGTGCCTAGTCTGGCCGACGCTTTGCGTATGCTGAAAGAGCAAGCCCGGCGCACGCCGCCGCCGCAATGGGTGCGCGTGGTCGGCGGCTGGAGCGAGTTTCAGTTTGCCGAACGGCGAATGCCGACGCTCGCTGAAATCAATGCCGTTTCGCCGGACACGCCGGTCTTCGTGCTGCATCTTTATGCTCGGGCAATTCTCAACCAGGCGGCGCTGCGCGTGCGGCTACACCAAGGACACGCCCGACCCGCCGGGCGGAGAAATCCAGCGCGATAAGCAGGGCAACCCGACCGGACTTCTCATAGCCCGGCCCAACGCGACGATCCTTTATGCCACGTTGGCCAAGGGGCCGAAACTGCCGCCGGAAGTTCAAACCAACTCCACGCGGCATTTCATGCGCGAACTGAATCGCCTCGGCGTCACCAGTATCATTGACGCTGGCGGCGGCTTCCAAAACTATCCGGAAGATTATCAGGTCATCGACGATTTACACCGCCGCGGTGAAATGACCGTTCGGGTCGCTTACAACTTGTTTACCCAGCGGCCCAAGAAGGAGTTCGACGATTTCGCCAAATGGGTCAAGATGACACGGCCTGGTGAAGGCAGCGACTTTTACCGGATGAACGGGGCGGGCGAGATGCTGACGTTCTCGGCGGCGGACTTCGAGGATTTCCTCGAGCCCCGTCCTGATCTGGCGGGGACGCTCGAACAGGAACTGACGCCCGTGGTGCGGCTCCTGGCCGAACAACGCTGGCCATTTCGATTGCACGCCACCTATGACGAATCCATCACTCGGTTTCTGAACGTTTTCGAGGCCGTAAATAAGGAAGTGCCCTTTGGCGGCCTGCGCTGGTTTTTCGACCATGCTGAGACGGTCACGGAGCGTAACCTCGAGCGCATCAAGGCCCTCGAGGGCGGCATCGCCATTCAGCACCGCATGGCCTACCAGGGCGAATATTTCGTGGATCGCTATGGCGCCGATGCGGCCAGCCATACCCCGCCCGTGGCCAAGATGCTCCGCATGGATATTCCGGTGGGTGCCGGGACCGATGGCACCCGTGTCGCGAGCTACAATCCGTGGGTATCTCTTTACTGGCTGACGACAGGCAAGACGGTCGGCGGAACGCGTCTCTATCGAGAGGACAACCGGCTGGACCGGCTTGAAGCACTGCGGCGCTACACCCTGGGAAGCGCCTGGTTCTCGGGCGAAGAGGACAAAAAAGGGGCCATCGGCGCCGGACAGCTGGCGGACATGGCCGTTTTGTCCGCGGATTACTTCGCCGTCCCCGAGGAGGAAATCAAAGATATCCAGGCACTCTTGACCCTGGTGGACGGCAAGGTCGTCTACGCGTCAGGGGAGTTTGCCAAGCTGTCTCCACCGCCCTTGCCAATCTTGCCCGACTGGTCGCCCGTCAAGGCTTACGGCGGCTACTGCGCGGGGAACGCGCGGACTGAAGCTGTCGCCGCGCATCCCTGCACACATGCCTCCGGGCCTCGTGGGCTTATCCACCGTCTGCTGCACGGTGCACGGGGTTGGGGGCAAGAACCGATATGGGGCTTGGGATGTGAGTGTTTTGCATTCTAAGGCCCGCCCTCCCTTTCGACGAAACCGTCAGTGCCCTTAAGAAAGAAAACAGGGAGCAGCCGTGGCGGGAGCTCTCGCGGCCGCCACGGCTTCTGGTCATCTCATTCAGCGTCCTTGCAAGGCGTTGGCTGACGGGACAGGCATGGGCGTGTAAAAGGTCTCTGCACCAACACGGTAATTATACGGTGCAGACTGCTGGCCCTTGATGCCCTGGGGCGGGGCCCAGCCCAGGCCGTCGGCTTCGCGCAAAAGCTGATCGGCGCGTTTTTCGACGATGGTTTGCCGTTCGGCGGAGCGGCGCTGCATGAGTTCGCGAACCTTTTTGATACGTGCCTCGAGCGTGATCAACTCCAGGTCGCGGCGTTTTTGTTGGATGTCGAACTCATTCTCGAGCGTGCTTGTCAGTTTTGCCTTGATCTTGCGCGTTGGGCGTCCCCCTCAGCCTTGGAGTATTCATTGAGCAACTTGGCCACGTCGCGGTTGGCGGCCGCCTCCTCGATCTGCAAATGGTCCGCTTGTGAGAAAGTAGCACTGGTTTGGCCGGGTACCTGGGTGGTGGCGCCGGGCGCCCCACCGCCGGGCAAGCCGGGCACGGCCGATTGGCCGAACACGAAGGGGCCTGCCCAAAAAGGGCACGTCGCGAAGAGTACAGCCAGGGCGCTAGCGCGGATGCGAGTGAACTTCATCGTTTTGCTCCTTGTTTGTGAAAAGGACCGCTTAATTCCCGCTCAAGACTATCGAGACGCTGGCAAACATCGCGCAGCGAATGGGCCGCGAGGTCATTGCCTTCGAATGGCGGAGACTTTTGATGCAGCTCGGTTTCGAGCCGAGACGTCTGTCGGCGGACATCGTCCAGGTTAAGCTGCACGGCGTCGTCGGCGCCCAGGCGCGACCCGGCGCCTGTTGTTGGGGTTGCCCGCTCTGCTTGTCCCTGCCTTGATCGGAACGGCGGCCGCCCAGCAACTCCCAGCCCGCCATGGCTATCACGCTCATGAACAGCAACGTGCCAACGGCCAACTGCCAACGGCGTCCACTTTGTCGGTGCGCCCGGGCCCAGCCCGCCAGAGGCGGTAGTGGATTGATGGTCGGCTCCTGCAAGTGAGCGAGGCAACGGCCTAGCAGGTCGGCTACTTCGGCCGCCGACTGAAACCGTTGTGCGGGCGCCTTGGCGTGAAGCTTTTCGACAATCGCGGCCAGCCAAACAGGCACGTCGGGGTTTAGCTGGCGCACCGCGCGCGGCTGTTCCTCGCCGACGCGCAACAGTACCGCCATGGCGGTATCCGCGCGAAACGGCGCGTGCCCCGTACACATCGCATAGAGCGTGCTGCCGAGGCTGAAGAGATCGGTGCGATGGTCCACCGCCTCGCTGCGCGTCTGCTCCGGGGACATATACTGGGGTGTGCCGGTGACGACGCCGCTCTGCGTGAGGCTGGCATCGTCGATGGCGCGTGCCAGTCCGAAGTCCGTCAGCCGCACGCGCTGGATGCCGTTTTCCAGGAGGATATTGGCCGGCTTGACGTCGCGGTGCACAAGCCCCTGTGCATGCGCGGCCGCCAGCCCTAACGCCGCTTGCATGCCGATGCGCGTGATTTCTTTAATGGAGAGCGGGCCTTCGGCATCGAGGACTTCCTGAAGCGAGCGGCCCGGCACATAGGACATCACCAGGTACGGCAGCCCCTTCCAGGCCCCGACGCTATGGATGGCCACCACATGGTCGTGAACGACGGCCGCCGCTGCCTGCGCCTCGCGGGCAAAGCGTTTGCGGGCCGCGCCGCTGCTGGCGAAGTGCGGCGCGAGCACCTTGATGGCCACGGGGCGGTTGAGCGCCGGGTCGGAAGCCTTGAGGACAATTCCCATGCCGCCGCGGCCCAGAAGCTCGGTGATCTCAAAATGGTCGAGCCGTCCCAGGTGCGCGGCAGTGCTGGCGGGATCGAGAAAATCAAGCCAGATATTGTCGTCGCCACCATCGCCGGCACGGTTGGGCATGGCGGTGGAAGCTTGTTGTGCCGCGCGCTTGAGATGGGGCGCGGTATTTTTTTTGTCATCAGTGGGCAGATGACGCAGGTGTTCCCACCAGACCTCCTCGGCCGCCAGTGTTTCTAGCTTTTTTTGGCAGGCGGCACAGTCATCCAGATGGCCGACGACTTCGGCTTCTTGCTCGTTGGAAAGTCCGTCGTCCAGCAGCATGCGGAGCCGGTTTTGGTTGCAAAAAGATCGATTCGCCATGACGAGCTCCTCGTGGAGTTTCAAGAGCTACCCTCGACCTGGGCGATTTTCTCGCGCAGCCGGGCCATTACGCGGCTTTTGTAGTGATAAACGGTGCCCACCGTGGTGCCGATGGCCAGTGCCACCGCGCCGGGCGCCTCCCCTTGCACGCCAACACGCCAGAAAGCCTGCCACGCCAATTCAGAAAACTCCCCGCGCACCTGGTCTCCCGCCCAAAAAAGAAGCTGGCGCTGATACTCAAGGTCGAATACCGCCGAATCCTCCGGCGGCGGAGCTTCAAGGGCGTCAAGCAGGTCGCGAGCCGTGCTGGCGCCGTTAGCGCCAGGTTGGCGGGCGCGGCGAACCAGGAAGTTAACGGCCAGGTTGCGCCGATGGTAAATAGCCAGCCGCGAAAGGAGCCGCGTTCCGGGTCATAAGCCTGACGCTCGAGGGCCAGCGCCACGGTCTGGAAAACCTCCTGGGCGAGATCAGCCGCGTCGGCATCCTGCATGCCGCGCTGGCGAGCGAGGCGCAGCACCAGAGGCGTATAGATCTCGGTAAACTCCAGCCAGGCACGTTCGTCCCGCAAATTGCCGACGCGTGCCAGCAGACTCAGCCGCGTCGTGGGCGAATCGTCCATCAACCAACCTCCATCAACTACTACAAGCGGCGGCAGGATATTTGAGCGAAAAAATGCAGTTTAGCAAGATTTTTGCGAAGTGACGACCTGATGGTGGACCCCTCCTGGGCTAATGCATCAGATCGGGTATGAATATGGTAGAACCAGGCGAGTTACCTGGACATCATCTGGAGAGACGTTCAATGATTTTTTACTACGCGGCTATTTTGGAATCTGGGGAGATTGTTGAACAGGAACGCTTCGAGTCGGGGACATTCGACCGTAATGCCGTGGGCCATTATTTCGATCTCATCAAAAAGGGCGAAGACTTCGGCGAAGACCTGGCGGACGCCCATCTTGAGTTCTCCGGCACCGGACCAAACTCGGCTACCGTCGAGATTTCGTCGGAGAAAGGCGATGTGATCACCCATTTGCTGGGCAGTACCAGTCCGGCCGCGGCCACGGAAGAACTCAAGAATGTATTTACCACGGTACATAATCCGGGCGAACCGGTGGGCGAAGGCTTCAAGATCCAGACAAGGCCGTTGGCTCTGGTGCTCCTGCCGGATGGGACAGCCGGCGCTCGTGCGCTCGCTCGCTATTCCATCGTTCTCGCCGCCGCCTTTTTTGAAGAAATGTCTACTTAGGAAAACAGGAAACCCGTAGGGTGGGTCAAGCGTACTCGCGCTGACCCACCGAAACACGCGGAACGATAGGGGCAATCGGTGGGTCAGCGCGAGTACGCTTGACCCACCCTACTCTGCCTTGGTCATTCTGATCGTGGGGAGTTACCGCTTTTACAGGCGATTGCTATAGCGTTTGACGCGACGACCGAAGACCGGAACAGACTCTTTCGGTACTTCCTTGACCGGTTTCTTCTTGACGGGTCGAAAGTCGGCGTAGTCTGCGTGGCGATCTTCCGGAATTTCCGAGTTGATATAGGATTCGATGTCGGTGAGTTGTTGGCCTTGCTCGGGGGTGACAAAGGCGATGGCGATGCCATCTTTGCCCATGCGCCCGGTACGGCCCACGCGGTGCACATAGTTCTCGGGGTCGATGGGCAGGTCGTAATTAATGATGTGCGAGATGCCGGTGACGTCGATACCTCGGCCCACGACGTCCGTGGCAACCAGGTATACCACCTTTCCTTCGCGAAAGTTCTGCATGATGCGCGTGCGTTGCGGCTGCGCCAGATCGCCGTGCATGACCGCGACCTTGACGTGTTCTTCGCTCAGATCTTCATAAAGTCGTTGCGCCCAGCTCTTGCGTTCGCAAAAGATGATACATTGCCGGACCTTCTCGCGGTGAATGACTTCAAGCAGCAAATCGAACTTTTCGGCCGGGTCAACCGTTATGTAGGTTTGGCGAATATTCGCCACGGTGATTTTGTCTGGCGAAAGATTGATGTGCAGCGCATTGACCATATCGCGCTCGGCCAGCTTGAGAACGGGGGCTGGCAAGGTGGCCGACAGGAGAAAGGTCTGCCGTTCGGTGGGACAGCGGCGCAGGATTTTTTCAATGTCGGGACGGAAACCGATATCGAGCATGCGGTCGGCTTCATCGAGCACCACGTAGCGGACGCGATCAAGCTGCAAGGTGCCCCGGCTGAGGTGGTCAAGAATGCGCCCCGGCGTGCCCATGACGATGTTGGCGCCCTTTTTCAGATCGACAAGCTGTTCGCGGAAACGTTGGCCGCCGATGATCGGCACGGCCCGGCAACGTTTGTGAGGCACGAGACGGGTGCATTCCTCAGCGACCTGGACGACGAGCTCGCGCGTGGGGGCCAATACCAGGGCTTGTGGGCCGGGTTCGTTTACATCGCGCCAACGATTGAGGTAAGGAATCAGAAATGCGGCAGTCTTGCCTGTCCCCGTTTGGGCCTGGCCAATCACATCACGGCCCGCAAGTGCCCTCGGGATCAACGCGGCCTGAATAGGGGTGGGTTGGGTATAACCGACACGATCCAGGGCAGCAAGAACGGCTGAATTGAGAGACATCGCGTGGAAGCCTTCGGGCTTTTCCACTAGCTTCGCAGTCGTCAAACAAAACCTCCAACCATCAAAAAACAGGCGCGGAACATTTGACTACAATTTAAACCATTGTCAAGGGGATGTCCAGCGCAATTTCGGTCGGCGCAAGATTTAGGGTGTGGCCACGGATTCTGGGGGGTCAGGCTTTGGACCAGTAGGCCGACCACTGGCTGGCATTTCGTACACATATCAGTGCCGACATGCCTGAGATGTTCTTGCGACGCCATCGCGCACCGCGTGCTTTGAGTCTTAAACCCAGAGTTTTCGCCCAGCCTTCGACGCTGCCGCTGCCGATCGCTTGGCCCGCCGCCAACCGCTGGCGATATGCCAAGCGGTGGGTATGCTTGGCGAAATAACCCACGAGTTTCTCTAAAGCCGAGCGGCGTTCTGGCGTGTCCCCCTTGGCGTATTCTTCGGCCACGAGTTGACAGATGCCGGCCCAGCCGGATTCCAATAATAATTTGCGGCCCTGTTCCAAAAAGGTCTGGGCCTCCTCGCTGTCCTCGCCGTAGATACGCTTCCCCGCTTGGCCGATATGCCCGCAACCATGGAAGATATCAAGTGTCTGCTCGCAGCCGGTGAAGACACGCTGCACGGAGCGCCAAATCCACGACGCCCCATCTCCCAGCGCGTGTAAGGCACTGGTTTGCGATACGCCCAGCCGCCGGCTCCAAGCACGCCACGTCCGTCGAAATACCTTCGCCGGAGCAATCGCCGCCCAGGCCACCCGTGCTGTCGGGGCCGGCAGCGTGCGCTGTCGCCATTGAGCCGGTGTGGCCGGCGTGGCACGCTTCCGCTTCTGAAAAACCCCGATTTTCAAGTCTTTCCAGCCTTCATCCAGCGTGTTTACTTTGCCCGCATCGGTCGTGAATTCCATGTCTCCGGCCGCAGCGGTGAACGCTTGCGGTGTATGCATCTCCGTCGTTTGCCATTGGACCATCCGCTGGCCTTGCCGATGGCATTCGCGACGCAGCGCTTCCTTGCTTAGCTTGACCCGCAACAACGTTGTCAGGTGTTCCCGCGCCTTGGCGAAGGACACATCGGCTGCCAGTCGACTCAGGTGCTGCTGCAACGTCCGCGTATAGGCACCGGTTAGCCCCAAAACCGCGTCAGCGCCATACCCCAACGCTTCGCAGCCACAGCGGCTACCCCACCAACGGCAGTGCAAGCGCAAAGCACCCAAACAACTCACGATTTGCCGCGTGCTTTTGCTACGATTGAGGCGCGGTCGACCACAGGCGCAACTCCGCAGCGGGGCACTTTTTTTTCAAGCACCTCAATACGCATTTGCACTGCCTGCTCAAGCACCTGACGATTGATTTCCTGGCCCTTTTGCAACACTGCCACCTCGCAGGTATCAATAACTTCCCCCTCGGGAGCCACCAATGCAAGCTGCTGCATCTCCTGAAGAAAGACATGGTACCGTCGTAGCAAGGTCTCTTGGGCTGGCGATTCTACTTCCAGACTAACGGTAATACGTGACATGATCGGCCTCCTGCCGTAAAAGAGAAGGCCCCAGATTACCCGAATCCTCCAGCTGCAACCAGACTATTTAGCCACACCCAAGATTTAATGCTGTCCCGCGAACATGGCGCAGGCGCAGAAGAGGTGACGAGTCTGAGGCCCTTTGCGGTCTTTCTCTTATTTTCTCTGAAGAGATGATTCGACTCGGGGCTTGCTGCCGATCGTCCGCTCCCGGTCCAATTTCAAGCCATCGTTCGACGAGACGGGGAACTTGCCGGCCACCGTCAAGTAACCGAACAGCAATAAGGCCACCGCCGCCACCAGAATAGCGCGGCTGTAGCCATGCGTCCAGGAAGGGGACGCCGGCAGAGCGCAGCCTGACGGCAAGACCTTGGCCTGAGGCCACGGGTTCGGGATTTCCTTGTGAAAGAAAGCTCGCAACAGACCGTCGATTGGGCCTTGCGGCGGCTCGGGACTGAGAAACTCGTTCATGGTAGCAATGTCACTCCTAGTTCGGTAAGTCGATCGGCGAGTCGCTGCCTGGCGCAGGCTCAGCCGCATGTGTACTGCCGTGGTGTTGATTTCTAAAAGTTCCGCGATTTGCGTCGCGTTGTAATCAAGGCCATACCGCAGAGTCAATATCTCCCGGTCCGCTGTAGCGAGTTCATTCAACTCCAGGCGCAAACTCCGGAAGGCCTCTTCGCGCTCCATTTTCTCCAGCGGAAGCAGGTCCCGTCCCTTGACGGCATTCATCGTCTCCGGAGCATGGGTACCATTGCGCCGAAAAGAGCTTTTGGCATAGTCTTCCGCGAGGTTGCGAGCCACGCGCAGCAACCAGGCACGAGGATTCAGGATGCAGCAGCCTTCCTGCCATTGTTTCCACAGTCGCAGAAATGCTTCCTGCATGATGTCCTGAGCCACATCCGCGTTGAGCCAACGGGCGTAGGCGAGGGCCCACACCTCACGCGAATGGCGCTGGTATAAGTCGTCAAACTCCGCGCGACGCGGGTCTTTTTTCGCCCTCGACTTCATGGCGCCTCGACCGCCGCCCGGTGTCCTCACTCTTCCACGAGAAATGACGAGCCACTCATTAAATCTTAACCACGCTCTAAATAATCACGACCAGGTTGTCCCGATGCACAATTTCCTCATAGGGCACTGCTCCCAGGAGCTCGCCAATTTGTTCCGTGCGCAGGCCGACGATTCGATGCGCATCGGTCGCCGGGTAGTTCGTCAGGCCGCGTGCGAACTCCGCCCCCGTCGCATCGCAAAGGGCGACAACGTCGCCTTTATTGAAAGTCCCCTGGACCTGAATCACCCCAATGGGCAATAAACTTCGTCCCTTCTTTTGAATCGCGGCACAGCCGCCTGCATCGATGAGCAACCGTCCTTTGGGACGCGCGGCAAAACCCAGCCAGCGTTTCCACGCCGGTACCGAGGTGCCATGCGGTAAAAACAGGGTCCCCACCGGCTCCGAAGCAAAGATCGCGTCAAGAATGCCTGGCACGGCGCCATTGGCCATGATCACGGACTCCCCCGCTGCCGTCGCCAGGCGCGGCCCTGAGCTTACTGCGCATGCCGCCAGTCCCGAGGGTGCTCCGTCCAATGCCCGCCATGTCCACAACCGAACCATCAATCAAAGGCACGGTATCGATTTTTTTCAGGTCGGGAGAGGTGTTCGGGTCGCCGGCAAACAGGCCGTCCACCACCGTGAGAAGGATAAGGAGCGGCGCCTGGAGCAGATTGGTCACCATGGCGGCCAGGTGATCGTTGTCGCCGAATTTAATTTCCGCCACGCTGACCGTGTCATTTTCGTTGATGATGGGCAACACCTCCCATTCGAAAAGGGTCAGGATGGTGTTGCGTACGTTGAGGTAGCGTCCGCGACTATCGAAATCGCCGGCCGTCAGCAGAATTTGCGCGGTGTTGGTGCCGTGCTTTTCAAGGCATTCCTGATAAGCGCCCATGAGAAAGCTTTGGCCGATGGCGGCGCACGCTTGCAGGTGTCTCAGGTCGGTTGGGCGTTTGGCCAGCGCCAGCCTGCCCATGCCGGCGCCGATGGCGCCTGAGCTAACGAGTGCGACCTTGCGTCCCGAGCGCCGCAGCGCTTGGACCTGATCGGCCAGCGCTTGCAGTCGGGCGCGATCCAGCCGACCGTCATCGCCGGTTAGTACGTTGGTGCCGACCTTCACCACGACGGTATGTGCCGACGTCACGATTTCCTGGCGCACGGGGTCGAGCATGAGCTTCCTGGGAAGGGAGGGGTCAGTGCGTTATTTTAGTAAAAAATAAAAACTTTCTGGCGCCTACATACGTCTGTTTGACGGCGGATCATAACTCATTTATAGTGGACCCTGTCTCTCCCGTCTTTTTTCGGGGAGGTCGGCCAATGCTTGTCAGGCTGCATCTACGCTGCGTTGCTGCTCTGCTGCTGCTGCTGGGCATCTTGACGGGCGTTCCCTCAGTTCGCGCGGCCGATTTTTTGCCAGCCAAGGTACTTCTCGATCAGGCCGAGTTTCTCGAACAGCAAGGGGAGTGGGGCAAGGCCTGCCTTGTATACGAAAATCTCTTGCGCCTGGTCCAGGACGCTCCGGAAGTCGTTAAACGCTACCAGATGTGTTTGCGTCGCTACTGGCAAGTACGCCGGCACTCCGATTTAAGCTATCGCCGGGAGGTGCTCAGCCTGGATTATGCGCAGTCCCTGCGGCTCTACACGATGATTTGCGATACGCTTCGGGAAAACGCTCTCAACAAGAAAAACGTGGAAGCCGCCCAGCTCTTCCGAAAAGGGCTTGAGGAGTTCGATAACGCATTATCCGATCCCTTTTTCATCCAACAATATTTGGCCGCCGTCAAATCCGAAGACGTGCGTGCTTTTCGCTCCTTTCTGAAGAAGACCTGGCTTCATGATGAGAAACTCACCTGGCCACAGGCGCTCAAGCAGTTGCGCGAGGTGGCGCTCGCCGCGCAAAACGCCCTTCCGCTGCAGAGCAATGTCGTGGTCATGGAGTTTGCCTGCGGAGCCTGTTGCGCACTGGACGAATACACCCTCTACTTGACGCCGCATCAACTGCGGGAGTTGTGCGATTCTCTGCAAGGCGAGTCTTCCGGCCTGGGCAGCCAGCCGAGCGTGGCGTTCGAGATGAAAAACGATCAGCTCGGCTATCTGCAGATTGCTTGTTTTCAACAGTCGACCCTGCAGGAACTCGACGATGCCCTCGCGACACTAAACACAGCGGGCATGAAAGTTTTGCTATTGGATATTCGCGGCAACAGTGGGGGCCTCTTCGAGACCGCCATTGATGTCGCGCGCCGGTTTCTGCCGTCGGGAGTGATTACGTCCACGCAAAACAGCGATCCGAAATTCAGGCGCGGTTTACCAGTCGCGCAATCCGCAGGCGCTTTTGGTGCCGTTGATTATTCTTATCGACGGCGAGACGGCGAGTGCCGCGGAGGTTTTGGCCGGTGCTCTAAAGGACAACAAGCGCGGCTACCTGGTGGGCCAGACCACTTTTGGCAAAGGTTGCACGCAGTGCATTCTGAAATTCCCCGCCGCGCCCGGCGGCGTGGCTACCGGCGGCATGCGCCTGACCGTGGCCCGGTTTTATTCCCCTGAAGGTTTGCCTTATACCGGACACGGCGTGGTTCCGCATGTCTTGCTGGAAACACTCCTTATGCCTTCCCTGAGCGGGCTGGACCCATCCATGGTGGCGGCTTTGCTCGAAGCGCAGCGTCTATTGGACGCGCAATAGTTCCCCTCCAAGGTGTGCATTCTGCCCGCCGACTTCTGCAAATCGTTCGACACACATTGCTCCGAGGAGCCGCGGATACCGCGTTGCCACGTCTCATCCGGTATATTTTACCAAAATATCCCAGATTACCTTTGACTCCTTATTTGCCATTTCTTATGCTTTTAGCACAGCTACCCTAATTTTTGGGCAAGCGGGTTTCCTTGGGGGAAGCCGGAACAAGGCGCTCTACCCAGCCAATGGGGCGTTCAGGTCTGGTATGAGAGGAGCAGTTGCATGTACAGCGTATTAATGGCCGCGATGTTGACGGCCGGGGCCGGCACCACGACAAGTTTTGGTCATGGATGCCATGGTTGCCATGGTAAGCACGTCGTTACTTATTGTCACGGATGTTGCGGCGGGGGAGTTTGTTACGGATGTTGCGGTGGTTATGCCGCTTATAGCTCTTGCAGCGGTTGTTACGGCTGCTACGGTTCTTACAGTTCGTACGGATGTTGGGGTTGTAGCGGTTGCTGCGGCGGCTCGATGTCTTATTGCACCGGCTGCTGCGGCGGCATGGTCGCTCCCGTGACGCCGATGGCCCCGATGGCACCCCCCGCACCACCAGTCCAAGCGAAACCCGCACCAATGACGATGAAAACGCCCGTCGCCCCGGATAATGGCGTCGCGCCCACATCACGGTCAAACTGCCCAGCTCGGCCCGTTTATGGATCGACGAGGTTTTCTGCCCCCTGACATCCAGTGAACGATCCTTCAAAACTCCCGCCTTACGCGACGGCCAACAGTATTTCTACACCATGCGCATCGAACTTGAAAAAGATGGCCGTATGGAGACCGAGAATCGCCGCGTCTATGTCGTCGCCGGCCAACAAATTGATGTCGATTTCAATGCCCCCGCCGCCGTGACCGCCCAACGGTAGCTAACTTTCGTCGGTAGGGGTTAAACTCCCTTGCCGCCTATCTTTTCCCGAGCGCCGTAAATCGCCCAAAGCGCTGATTCGAGGCCTTCGCAGCCACCCTGGCGGCGAAGGCCTCGTTTTCATTTCGTAACATTTCAAGTTGGGCAAGGTTTGCCTCCGATAATGAATATGCCGGATTTCTCGGCTTTAGGGGCGTTCATTGTCCGCGGCCGTCAGGGCCGTGACTGACGCCAGAACGTTCGAAGCGTCAAACGGTTCACGGGTGCTTCATGGATGATTGCCGGGCAGATGCGCAAAACATTAAAGTGCCAGGCCGACCGCTTGAACGCCCATTCGGTGACGAATGGGCCCTGGCGCCGCCGTGTCCTTTGCCTTCTCCTCACGCTGGGGATGGCCATTCCGATGGCAGGTTGCACGCGTGCCTTCTTCCGCAAGCAGGCGGATAGGGAAGTCGCCGACATTCTCCGCGAGAAGGACAAATATCCCGAGTGGAAAATCGAGCAATATCACGTGAATGCCGATCCGCGCGCCCGCTTTGCCCACCCGGAAGCCAACGTGGATCGCCCCGCCATGCCGCCGGATGACGAGGCTGTGTACGCGCAATCACCCCACCCCCAACGCCCGGGGCATGCGGGCGTCACGGGCACCAACAACACGGCCTACCTCGACATGATCGCCGCCTGGGACAGCGAGAACCGCGCAGCGCGCGAGGCTGCCGGGAGCCTGGTACCAGCCGGCGCCGCCGCCCCCACCACGGACGCCGACGACCAGCGTGCCGGCGCCATTCAAGTGCTCGTCGATGGCACACTCTCGCAGCAACGAGGGTTTCTTTTGACGCTGCCCCAGGCTGTCGAACTGGGCACCATCAACAGTCGCACGTACCAGAGCTTCCGCGAAGACCTCTACCTCGCGGCCTTGCCCGTTACCCAGCAGCGTTTCACCTTCGCCTGGCAGTGGGCGGCCGTGGAAAATGCCGTGCGTCAATGGGCTGGCGGCCAGTCGCTGGTGGGCCAACAAAACAACTGGACCCTGGGATCGACGGCCAGTGTCGGCAAGCTCTTCAGCACGGGAGCCTTGCTAACGATGTCCTTCGCGAACAGCACGGTCTTCAACTTCCTGGGCAACAACAATGGCCTGAGCAGTACGTCCACCGTGAACGTGAATATGATTCAGCCGCTTTTGCAAGGCGGCGGCAAAGCCGTCACGCTCGAGCCCTTGACTCAGGCGGAACGCAATCTCTTCTATTCCATACGCGCCTATGCACGCTTCCGCGAGCAGTTCTATTCCTACATCATGCTCGGCTCTTCGCCCCCTTCGTCGCTGCCAGCCGCGGCCGGCACGTCTGGCGGTGGGTCCGGTCCTATTTCCGTGCTCGCCGCGCTGGGCATCGCCAGCACGGACGTCTCGGGCCAGTTCCTGGCTTACTACCCGACCCTCTACCGCCAGGTTGACCTGGCCGCCGACAAGAAATACGTCCTCGACCTGGAAAAAGCGCTGTTGCTTTATGAAGGCTTGCTGGAGGGCGGGCAGGTGGCGCCGCTTCAGGTGGACCAGGTTCGCAGCACGCTGCTTCAAGGGCGCAGCACGTTATTGACAGACACACAATTCGTGAACAATGCGCTCGATCAGTTCAAACTGCAACTTGGCATGCCCGTCAATACGCCGCTAATCCTGGACGACGCTCCCATCCGTCCGGTGACGCGCCAGTACGACCGTTATTACGAAGTTTTGAGCCAGTCGGATGCCGCCACTAAACTGGTGGAACAGCAGGAGATATTGCCGGCCGAAAAACTACGCCCGTTTTTGCTGCAGCTCTATACCGAGAACGCCCTGGTGGCGCGGACGGAGTTCCGGGCCAAACTGCCCCTTTCGTGGAGTGCCTGGGCCAAAGCAAGCGACAATGATCTGAAAGGCCGCCTGGATGTTTTGGCCAAGGAGCACCGCAAGCTGCTTGATCGCAAAACGGACCTGGAAATGGCCGGTAAAGAGTTATCGGCCGACGACCAGCGCCAGCTGCGCGAGGGGGATTTCGAAGCGGACCTCGGCAGCTTGGAACAAATTCTGCGGCGCTATGAAACGCGTCCCTGGGAGAAGCTGGAGAAAGAAGACCAGCGGCGTCAGGACCGGACCAAGCACTTCCGCCTGGTGTCGTATGCCGCGGAGATAGTGCTGGTCTGGGCGCGAACGAGCGCTTTGGGCATGTTGGCGAGCTCTGGCCCACGCTGGCCCCGACGCCCCTCGAGGACATCGATTTGTTAACGGCCGACGTGGATACCGCCCAGGAGCGGGCGATCAAGGCGGCGCAGACCAATCGGCTTGATCTCATGAATGCCCGTGCCCAGGTCGTCGATGCATGGCGACAACTGGCTGTCACCGCCAACGCGCTGTTAGGTGTGCTCAACGTGCAATACCATCTCGACAGCACCACGCCGCCCGGCGGCTCGAACCCGCTGGCGTTCTCCTCGGCGGCGACCAATCAGCAGTTGATCATCAACGCCCAGCTGCCCCTCGTGCGTGTCTCCGAACGTAATGCCTATCGCACGTCGCAGATCAACTACGAACGCGCACGCCGCAATTTGATGAACCTCGAGGACAATATCGCTTCCCAGGTCCGTTTCGACGTCCGCCAGTTGCATTTGTTCGCGGAGAACTATAAAATCCAAAAGAAGGTCATCGAATCTTTGTACTCCCAGGTCGAGAATTCTCTGGAAGTCATTGTCGCCCCCGTTGATCCAGATACCTTGAAATCGTCCGGCACCCAGGGGCAGGTAAATGCCGCCGCCCTCACCAGCCAATATCTTGGAGCATTAAAATCCTTGAATGGCGCCCAGACCCAGATGTATGATATCTGGCTGAGCTTTCTCGCGACCCGCATGCAACTATATCTCGATATGGACCGTCTGTCCCTGGACCTCCGAGGAGTTTGGATCGATGAAACCGGAAACGCCTGCCAGCCCTCCGCGACGACATCCCGCCCCTCCGTCTTCGCCCATCCCGAATTGCCACGAGATATCTCGCCATTCGGTGGCCCGGCCGCCAGCGCTCCTGCGCCAGCGGTATCTATCCTTCCCGCGACTCCGGCTGCTGTCGAGCCAGGTGGCGCAGTGCCCAATCCTTTTAACCCTGGCGCACGCTTGCTCGCGCCGACGGCCAATTAACACCCAGGAATCGCCGCGTGCGGGCCTCAGCCTGTTCGCGACGATCCTAGGCGTGGCCGCCGCCGGCGTGGTCTGCATCGCACTCTTGCTATGGTTTAGCGGCAGCATGTTCGGGCGTAAGCCGTTTAACGGACCTACCTGGACGGTCCGCATGGAAAAGCTCAAAGTTTCCATCGTCGAGCGCGGCTCGCTCGAGTCGGCGAAGAATGGCGATATCATTTGCACCGTGCGCTCCGGCACCAAGGGTAGCACCATTGCCACCTCCATCAAATGGATCATCGATCCAGGGGTCGAAGTCAAAAAAGGGGACAAGTTGATCGACCTGGATTCTTCTGGTTTCGTGGAGCAACTCAAAGACCAAAATATCAAGGTTGACACCGCCAAGGCCAACTGGGTGACGGCGAATGAACAATTTCGCATCCAGGAAAGCCAAAACGAGAGCGATATCGAGGCCGCGAAGAACGCGCTCGACCTGGCGAAAATCGACCTCGAAAAATACGTCAAGGGGGATTTTGTCCAATCGGTGAAAGATGTCGAGGGCCGCATTGAAACCGCGCGTTCGGACCTGGAGAACTGGAAGGACCGCGCGGCCTGGTCGGCACGCATGTTCAAGAAGGGACTCATGAGCAAGGTGCAGGCCGACGCGGATGAATCGCGCGTGGACGGCTCACGCATCGCCGTGGAAAAGGTCGAGGAAGAGCGGCGGGTACTGGTCGATTACATGAAAAAACGCACGGAACAAGACCTAACCGCGAAGCTGGCCGAGGCCAATCGCGCCCTGGATCGTGTCCGGAGCCAGGCCCGCGCCAAGCTGGCCCAGGCAGACGCGGATCGACTGGCCAAGGACTCCGTCTACAAGCAGGAAATGAGTAGGAAGCAAGAAGTCGAAGGGGAGATCGCCAAGTGCATTGTCCTGGCGCCTCAAGATGGCCTGGTCGTTTATTATGTGCCGGAACAGGTGCGCGGCGGCGGCGGTTCGCAGCAATCCATCGTGGCCCAGGGCGAGCCCGTGCGCGAAGGCCAGAAGATGATGCAGATTCCCGATCTGTCGCACATGCTCGTCAACGTTCGCGTCCACGAAGCCATGGTTTCCAGCCTTCATAACGAGGAGGACTCCAGCGACAAGGGTACCTGGCAAACGGCCCAGATACGCGTCGATGCTTTCCCGTCCCATATTCTCCACGGCCATATCAAAACGGTCGATACTGTCGCGTCGCAACAGGATTTCTTCGCCGCTGATGTGAAAGTTTACAAGACCATGGTCTATATCGATGAGCCCATGGAAGGCCTCAAGCCCGGCATGAGCGCCGAGGTCACCATCACCGCGGAGCAAAGCCCAACCGAGGTGCTCGTCGTGCCGGTGCAGTCCGTCATCGGCAGCGTCAGCATGGGCGCCAATGCCGAATGCTACGTGGTCGGGCCGGATGGCCAGCCGGAGCTTCGCGTCATCGAGGTCGGCATGGTCAATCAGCGCCTCGTTGAAGTGAAATCCAACCTCAAGGTGGGCGAGAAAGTTGTCCTCAATCCGGAACGTCTGTTACCGGAGGACACCGAGAAAAAGCCCGGCAAGACACGCACCAAACCCGAGGATGATAGCACGAACGGCGAATCTCCGAAAAGCAGCAAGAAGGGGAAGAAAAAGGGGCCGACTCCCGGCAATCTGGGCACGCCCCCCTCGCCCGGCGCTCCCGGTCTTGGCGGCATGGTGCTCAGTGACGAGCAAAAGCAGGCGTGGGCAGCCAAGATGCAAAGTGCTTCCCCCGCCGAGCGCCGTGACTTCATCAATCAAATGCCGGATCCGACGGGCCGCGATCGCGTTCGCCAGAAAATGCGCGAACAGGGCCTGGAAGTGGCCGATTAATCGACCCTTTGATGCCGCTTTCCATGTCCCCCGGAAGAAAAAGCCATGGCCGCCGTCGCCCGGATTCGAAACCTGGTCAAGAATTACCAGATGGAAGAGGTCGTGGTGCCCGCCCTCGCGGGCGTGACGCTCGAGTTCGAGGAAGGGGACTTTATCGCCCTGATGGGCCCGTCTGGGTCGGGCAAGTCCACGCTGCTCAACCTGCTCGGCTGCCTGGACCGGTGCACGAGCGGTAATTATTTCCTGAGCGACAAAGATGTCGCCCACATGGACGACAACCAGCTTTCCGAAATTCGCAGCCGCTACATCGGCTTCATCTTTCAATCCTATAATCTGCTGCCCCAGTACACCGTCGTCGAGAACATTGAAATCCCGCTGCTCTACCAGGGCTGCCGCCTTACCGAGGAAACCCGCCAGCGCTGCATTTCGCTGGCCGAAATGGTCGGCCTGGGCGACCGTCTCGATCATCGCCCGACCCAGCTCTCCGGTGGTCAGCAACAACGCGTGGCCATTGCCCGTGCCCTGGTCAACGACCCACATGTGATTCTCGCCGACGAACCGACCGGCAACCTCGATTCCCATACCAGCGACGAGATCATGCGCCTGTTGCGTAAATTGAACAATACCGGCAAGACCATCATCATGGTCACCCACGAAAACGACATCGCCGCCTGGGCCCGCCGCGTCGTGCGCATGCGCGATGGCCTCGTCGAAACCGACCTGCGCAACGACGCCCAACCGCCGGTCGTTACCGACATTGTGCGCCAACATTCCGACAAGATGTGACTCCCATGACCACGACGCCTACCGCCCCGCCCCCAGCGACTTCCTTCCTCGCCAGCCTGGCCGTTCTCTGGGTAAAATGGCGCAGCAGCTTCATACTCGCGCTGCGCAGCCTTTGGCTGCACAAGCTGCGTTCGGTCCTCTCCGTGCTCGGCATCATCATCGGCACCTCTTCCGTCATCGCCATCATGGCCGCCGGCAAGGGAAGCATGGAAGACGCCCTCGACGCCATTCGCCGGCAAGGCACCAACAATGTTATTGTCCGCAGCGTCAAGCCGCTCGATGTCGCCACCACCCAGCGGTCATCCTGGGTCACCAGCTATGGCCTGACCTGGGACGATTACGATCGTTTCAAGATGATCGAAACGGTGAAGGGCCTGGTGCCCATGCGGGTCTTTCCGCAGGAGGCTCGCCGCCTGGAGCGCGTCATCAACGCGCGCCTCGTCGGCACCACGGAAGACTATGCCAAGATCAACAACTTCGAAATGGCGGTCGGCCGATTCCTCGTCGATGGCGAGGACCAGCAAGACGAGGGGGACGCCCAGCGTTTTCGCAACGTCGTGGTGCTTGGCGCCACCGTGGCCGAGGAGCTCTTTCCCTTCGAGGAGGTGGTCGGCCAGGCGATCGTGATCAACAAGAATCAGTATCTGGTCGTCGGCGTCATCAAGGACCGCATGCCGCGCGGCTCGTCCGCGGGCGAGGCGGCGGAAGATTATAACAAGGACGTCTACATTCCCATTCGCACTTGCCGTGTGCGTTTCGGCGAGCGCGTCGTCATCCGCCAGGGTAGTAGCCGCACCGCCGAGCAGGTCGAGCTTCACCAGATCACCCTGACCATCAACGATATGGACATGGTGCGCAGCACGGGCGACGCTGTGGTCGATCTTCTCAAGCGTTACCACACCAAAAAAGAATGGGAAGTGGCGGTGCCTCTCGATCGGCTCAAGGAAGCCGAGGATGCCCGGTTCCGCGGCATGGCGCTGCTCGCCGTGATCGCCGGCATTTCGCTAGTCGTCGGCGGCATCGGCATCATGAACATCATGTTGGCGACGGTAACCGAGCGTACGCGCGAGATCGGTATTCGCCGCGCCCTCGGCGCCAAGCGGCGCGACATCATCATGCAGTTTATGATCGAGGCCATCGTGCAAACCGGCCTCGGTGGCCTCCTGGGCACTGCTTTTGGTTTGATTATCGTGTTTGGCTTGCCGCCGCTGACCGGCCTGATCATGAAAAAGCCGGTCCCCCTTCAACTCGAAGTGATCTCGATCGTCATTTCGATCGGCTCATCGTTTGTCGTCGGCGTCGCCGCCGGCCTCTATCCCGCCATCAGGGCGTCGCGTCTGGATCCCATCGAAGCGCTACGCCACAATTGACGCGGCGGCGCGGGTCCCTGGGCCCTTTGGGGCTTAGGGCATGCGGAGCATGTCGGCCGGCGTCATGGGGCGCCCGAAGTATGCGGCGGGGTCGGCGTACGGGCTGGCGGGTGCCGGCGAGGTGGCACGGCAGCGATATTTGATGACGCCCGCGCACGGGGTAATCTGCGCATCCGGGCCGGGGGAATACTGGTCGAGATTGGCTGGATGAACCAGGGCGCGCACGCGATAAACGCCCGGCGTCCAGTAATGGAGCGGGCAATATTCACCCTTGGGGCACTCCGGCCCCTGGTGCCACAACCAGCCCCAGTCACCGAGGTAAGGGCCGGCCTGGACCGTCAGCGGCTCCAGCAGCCCCAGCACCGCCGCCATGACGAAACTCCAGCGCAAGGGATGGTAACGCACCGGCATTCTCCCGATTTGGTACACGAGCACAGCGCCCGATCTCCATCGGCTTCGCCAAACCCGGCACTTTATTTATCCGCGCGTCAGTTTATTCGTCAGAAGTGGAAGGCCTAACTCACTAGCGAGTTTGTGTTCGCGACGTGTTTGTTGAGCCAGCGCCTCAAGATGTTCGAAAAGACCGGCAAACATTTCCCATTCTACCGCGCCCATGGTGGCAATCTGTACCAGTCGCCGCCTCGTCAAATAGCCGCTTTCACCACCCAGGGCATAGCCCCATGACCGGCAGCGCTTGACGAAGACGTCCGAGCCTTCAAGGGTGGGTGGCGAAAACGACGTCACCACCGGGGCCGCACATTCCTCCGCCGCGAGCGGCGTCAGGCCCACTCGCCGCAATTCGCCACGTACGCGCGTGCCGAGCTCATCGTAACGCGCATACGTCGCCTGCGCCTTCGCGGGCGTATCGTACACCTCCAGGGCCGCTTCCAGGGCGAGCAGTGTCGAGGACGGGAAGGTATAGCACGGCCCCTCGCTCGAGAGTGCCGCGACCAGGTCGAAATAGCTCGGTACCGCACTACGGTCGAGACTGGTCAACGACTCCCGGTCCGCGAAGATGAGCGATGCCCCCGCGTAGGAGCCCAGCGATTTGCCGGTCGCGCCGCTCGCCAGATAAACCTCGCTCAAGTCGAGCGGCACCGCCCCGAGGCTGCTGATGCAATCGACGCACACGCGGATGCCCCGTTTGCTCGCAACGCGCACCAGGCCCGGCAAATCGTTCAGAACGCCTGTGCTCGATTCCTGGTGCACTCCCCAGACCCAGCTGCCTGGCGCCTCCTGAGCCATGGCTTCGTCAATTGCGCCCAGGTCCCAAGGCTCGCCCCAGGCCCAGCTCAAGATTCGTGGGCGCAGGCCGAAACGGGTCGCCTGTTGAGCGATCCGTTCGCCGAATTCGCCGTTACATAAGATGATGCCGCGTCCATGCTCCGCCCCCCGGTTGAGGCCGGCCGCCAGGGTCGCCGCGATTGTCTCATTGGCCAGGGTGCCGCTGCCGTTGAGGATGGCCACGTCGCGGCCGCCCACCATATCGCCCAGGATACTGCGTACCTTGACGAAGCGCGCGATGAATTCTGGTCCACGATGGTAGATCGGCGCGGCGGCAAACGCTGCCCGCACGGCCCGCGACATGGTGACCGGGCCGGGCAATAGGCAAACTGCTTCGGTGGGGCTATTTGGTGCGACCTTGTTAAGGCGTGTTTCCCACATCTTTTTCATGTGCTCCAGCTTTTCAGGCAGCTGACCGACCACTTGCATCATGGGCACAAACGACGCTTCACCACGGCCGACCGCGGGGCCCAGCGGCACAAAGCCCAAGCGCTGGTAGAGCCCGAGCCGTTTCGCCACCCCGGAAATAAACAGGTGGGTATATCCATGTTTCTGCGCATACGCATATAGCGTCCAAATAAGGCCGAAGAACAACGTATTGTTGCGTTCCCCGGGCTCGATGGCCAACAGACGTACTTCGAGCGGCCTCGTGCTATCTTTATAAAGAATTTCGGGTTGCGGTAAACGGTCCGCCACGGAAAAGGGGGGCTGGTCATGGGCGCTGACCATGGCGACGACGCGTTCTTCCCGTTTGGCGATCAAATAAACGTTTTTGTGATGAAATTTATCGATGAGAATGCCGGTCCCGGTCGCTTCGTGCTGAGGGATTTCGTCCACGAAAGTGCGGTGGTTGAGGCAGTGGACCTCGTCGAACTCTTGCTTCGATTCCGCCTGCTTGAAAAGATAGTGACCGACGCGCAACATTCCTGGACTACCTCCGACGGTGCCCTCGGGGGACGAGCAACCAGGGAAAACGGGCGTACCGGTGCCTTCTCGGCCAACGCAGCGCCCGCGCACCACAAAGCAGAGGTTACAAAGCCTTCCGTAAGTTTGCAAGCACTACGTGGCACGCGGCCAGCGATTTCTTGCGGATTTCCGGTAAAGATTGGCGTTTTTACGCCTCCAAAGGCCCCCTGGCAAGGGGAGGAGGTCCGCCAGGCACCCCAGAACCCATAAAAGGAGGAGTTTATAGCGAATATCGAACGCCGTGACCTCCTCGTGGTCTGTCGGGCACGGCGCCTCGAACCCTGGCCGCTTGGCGCGGCAGAAAAGACCCGCTCGGCCTAGAATACCTTCATGAAACCCATCTACCTCGATTACAATGCCACGACCCCCGTTGACCCCGTGGTCATGGAAGCCATGCTGCCTTTTCTGCGCGAGCATTATGGCAATCCCTCCAGCACGCATGGCTACGGTCGCGCCACCCACGAAGCTCTCAACCTCGCCCGCAACCAGGTTGCCGCTCTCCTGGGCGCCAGCCCGGGCGAGATTCTGTTCACGTCTGGCGGCACCGAGGCGAGCAATCATGCGCTGAAGGGCGCCGTGTTCAATCGCCTGCTCGACGGGGCATCGCCAGGCGAGTGCCACATTGTCACCAGTGCGATCGAGCACCCGGCGACATTGCTGCCTTGCGATTTTTTGCGCAAGCTGGGCTGCAAGATAACCATTTTGCCCGTCGACAGCACCGGTCTGGTCGATCCGAACGCCGTTCGCCAGGCCCTGACGCCGGCAACTGTGCTCGTCAGCATCATGCACGCCAACAACGAAGTTGGCACCTTGCAGCCAATCAGCGCCATTACCAAAATCGTCAGGGAACATGGCGCCTTGATGCACACCGATGCCGCGCAGTCGCTCGGCAAGGTGGCGGTGGCTGTCGCCGATTTGGGGGTGGATCTGCTTTCGGTGGCGGGGCACAAGCTCTATGCACCCAAGGGCATCGGAGCGCTTTACCTCAGAAGCGGGACCAGGCTGGAACCCCTGCTGCACGGCGCCGGGCATGAAGGTGGCCGGCGCGCGGGTACAGAGAACGTTCCTTATATCGTCGGCCTCGGCCAGGCTTGCGAGCTTGCCCGACAATCGTTGCCTGGCATCACGGCCAGGCTGCAAGGCTGGCGCGAGCGTCTCTGGCAAGCACTGCGAGCCGCGCTGGGTGACAGAATCGTGCTGAACGGCCACCCGGAAAAGCGTTTGCCCAACACGCTAAACGTCAGCTTCCTGGACCATATCGGCGCGGAGTTATTAGCCAGGGTTCCAGAGATAGCGGCCTCCACGGGCTCCGCCTGTCATGAAGGCCAGATCAAGCTTTCGCCTGTGCTGGCCGCCATGGGCGTCCCCCCGGAAATTGGCAAAGGAGCCGTGCGCCTGAGCGTCGGCCGCTTTACCACGGACGACGAAATCGACCGCGCGGCAGCAATGCTAGTAAAAATATGTAGGGTGGGTCGAGCGTAATCGTGCTGACCCACCGAAACACACAATTGCATGGCCCCATACGATGGTTTCGCATGGGGCATGGTGGGTCAGCGCGAGTACGCTCGACGCCACCCTACATTTTCCGCAAGCATCAAAATTCCATGCGGCGCAGGTTGCTGGCGCCGGCGCGTAGGGGCAAAACCACCGCCACAATGCCGGCGATGATGCCGACGACGACGCCCAGCCATGGCCACCAGGGAAACGTGACCACGTCGAAGTCATGGGCCGCCACGATGAAATGGAATGGTGCGGCCATGGCGCCGACGACAACGATAAGAAACAACAGGCCCGCGACCAGGTTCAAGGTGCCGCCGAAGCCAACAGCTATTTTGGATGGGTCGGTTTCGCGAAAGTTGGGCATGCAGGCTCCGAGGCCTACGCTCAAGCCGGAAAGTCCCAGCGCCAGCACGGCGACTGCCAGGCCATGCACCACCAGAATAGTCCCGTTCATGCCGAGCATGCAGTCGCTAAACAATACGAGAAACTCGGCAATCCCAAGGCAGCCGGCGGCGGAGAAGACGAACTTGCCCCACACGAGGCGTGCGCGTTCCAGAGGCAAGAGGCCCAGAATCCAGAACTTGCGTCCTTCAAGGCTGAGCATGGGAAAAATAAAGCGCCCGGTATACGCGCACATCAGGAAACCTGTCGCGGTCAAGGTGAGCAGGCTGATGCCATTTTGAAAGGCACGGCCAATGTCCTTTTCGTAGAAGTGGCGCATGTTGGAGAAGTAGAGCACGGGCAGGCCGACAAAGATCAGGATTTGCAGCCATTGCGCCGGATCGCGGCGGAAGGTGCGAAAATCCTTGAGAATGAGCAGACGTGTCTGCGTATCCAGAAAGAAGAGCAGCCGGCCGAGCGTGTTGTCGAGCCATCGGCCCCCATAGCGCCGCCGCAAGGTGCCGCCGGTCGCGATCCGATTGAAGCCGCGCCGAAAGAGCTTGCGGGCGAGCCAAACGGTCGCCAGGTATAACAGGAGGCCGTTGCTCCAGATCAGGGCCAGGTAATAGAGCATGGTATCCAGCTCCCCCTCGGCCGCCGCCATCAGGCCCTGGCCCGTCCACTGGACGGGAACAAGTTGCTGCACCAGCCGCTGCCGCCAGGCAGTCACTTCGCCCATGAGGTTTTCGAACCAGACCCGCGTACCGAAGGGACTTTGAGTGCTCTCTTGCAGCACGTGCCAAACCCGCCAGCCCACGCCAGCGGCTACGAGCGCGACAACGAGGCCGACGAGTTGCATGCGGCCGCGCGGCAAAAAATTGACAAGCAACAAGGTGCAGAGGGCGCCAAGGGACCCGGGCAGCAGCACGAAACCGAGGAAATAAAGGGGCAAGAGCACATAAAAGTACCAGGCCGCCCCTCCTTCCACTTCGATCCCATAAGCGATCAGGATGGGACTCCCCAGGAGTACGAACGCCCAACTGCTAAAGGCCATGGCCCCCTGGAACTTGTAGGCGAAGATGTCCTCCTCCGGCACGGGACCGGCCAGCAAAAACCAGCTTTCGGCCGACGAGAATAGACTGCTGTAAAGAATGATGGCCGTCGAAAAAGTGAGCATCACGGTCAGGGCGAGAAAGAGAAAATCGAAGAGCGTCGCCAGCAGCTTGCCGTTAAGCATGACGTCCCAGCGCAGCGCGCAGCTCGTGAAAGCCCTTCCAGCTAAGGGCGAACAGTAGTCCCCAGATAATCAAGCTGCACACCAGGATGGTAATGACGCGCAGGAGCGAGCGCTGAAGCATCAGGCGCAGGGAATTACGCAGTTGCTGCCAGCGCAGGCGTCGAAACAACAGTGCGGAGGATGGGGTGGGCATGGTGGGCCGGGCGCTATCTTTAAGAGCCTATCCGAAAAAAAGGTCCGACTCTTTTCGGATAAGCGCTAAACCTCCTGCGGTGCCTGGGTTAATTTCAAGAACACTTCTTCGAGCGAGCCGCCGTGCTCCGCCTGGGCGCGCAGGTGCTCGAGGGTACCGCAGCTAATTAGCCGGCCAAAAGCGACCACGCCGATGCGGTCTGCGAGCTCCTCGGCGATGTCCAGCGAATGCGTGGATAAAAAAACGGTCACGCCGTTGCGGGCCTCTTCACGCAGCAGGTCCTTGAGCATGCGGATGTTTTGCGGATCCAGGCCTACGGTGGGCTCGTCAACGATCAGGACCCTGGGTTCGTGCAGGAGCGCGGCCGCGAATACCGTTCGTTGCCGCATGCCGTGCGAGTAGCGCTCGGTGAGGTCATCGACGAACGAACCCAGGTCGAAGAGCTCGATCATCCTGTCCATGCGCGCCTTGGCGGTGTTCTTGCCCATGCCATACATGTCGGCGACGAACTGGAGCACCTCACGGCCAGTGAGCTTCTCGTACAGAAAGGGCTGATCGGGCACATAGCTAATTCCTTGACGTGCCTGGGTGCCCTGTTCACGAAGATCGAAACCGCCGATGCGGACAGTGCCTTTCGTGGGAAAAAGCAGACCGCACATGAGCTTGATCGTGGTCGTCTTGCCCGCGCCGTTGGGGCCGAGAAACGCGAAGACTTCGCCCGGCTCGATGCGCAGGTTCAAGTCGCTGACGGCCACCTTGTGGCCGTAATGTTTGGTGACGTGTTCCAGCTCGATCATAAACAACCTGAATCGCGTGGCGGGATTATTTAGGAGGTTCGCGGACGAGGATCAAGTCCATGTCATTGTGGGAAGCAGCTTGCTGAAGCACCAGGCCATCGCCCGCGCGCACCCAGGTGTGCGCGGCGGCCTTCTTGCCCGCTTCGGAGTAATCGATGCGGAAACAGGCAACGGCCTCCCCCTGCCAATCAAGCGTCGCGCCATGAACTTCCGCAATCAGCATGGTCGTGGGCATCTTTTGCCCGGGAATCATCGCGCCGAGCGGGTCGAGCAGCGGCACCTGCCACGTCCGCCCGGCATAAAGACCGGGTATTCTGTTGAAGAGGTGCATGGTATTGAGAACATTGCCGTGGGCGGCGACAGGCACGGGTTGTGGCTGAAACGGCCCGATGTCCTTCTTCTCTTCGTCGTTGATAAAAATGCGCGGCCGTAAGATGCCGTCAAGCACCACCCCCTTGACCTCGCCCTTGAATTCGGCATTGAGCACGACCATGCGTACCTCGCTGGTCAATTCCTTCAAGCTGCCATTGCGATCGACAAGATAGCTGCCGGCGATCTTTTTGATGCTGCCAATCTTCCACACGGGAAAATCGAGAAACCGCAGCTCACTAACAAGTTTGAAGTTGCGGTCCGGCAAACGCTGCACGGTGGACCAGCCGGTGCCCACGCTGTTACCCTTGAGCAAGATATTCCAGAATATACGGGTGCCGCCCACTTCATCAGTAACATCGGTGAAATAAGCGGGCGGCTCACCGGTCCGAAAATGCGGGATGACCTCGCGCACAATCAGCCAGCAGCTCGTTACCACCCAAAAGACCAGGACCGTCAAAATACCAAAACGCGAAGGCATGAATCGTTCCGTAAGGCGAAGCAGCGTAGCCTCGCTCCACTATACCAGGGACGAAGTGAGGGTGCCAATCGGGCGGGCGGGGTGGCCGAACGACGCTGCCCAAGAACCAAGGGAATATTGATGTTTGTTCTCTCGGTCTTTTAAATTCGAGGCATTGTCCTCGACTGCGGTCAGCGTTTCGCAGTATCATGGAATCTTAAAGATCCCCGGGGCTCCGACCTGACCAGGGAGGACTAAACATGAACCGAACCGTGCAAGCCATTTACGCCAACGGGGCTTTTCGCCCTTTGGAGCCGGTCTCCTGCCAAGAACAGGAACGCGTTGTCCTCACGGTCGAAAACGCCGGCACTGCCGAGGAAAATCTTCTCGACCATGAATTCCTCAGTTACTGCGAAACCCAAGCCGACGATTCGGTTTCGCTGGAAGACGTGCGGCAGGCGATGGCCAAAATTCCTGGCTCCCTCGCCGCCGACATTCGCGTCGAACGGGATCAAGGTTAATGTCCGACCACTTCCTCGACACCAGCGCCCTGGTCAAACACTACCATTCGGAAGTCGGTACGCCCAAAGTAGATTTGCTCTGGAACACGCCAGGGGCCCGACTATTCGTTTCCCGATTGGGAATCGTTGAAACCGTCTCGACTTTCGCCAAGAAGGTGCGTACCGGCTTAATTACGGTTGCTCCGTCGCCGCTTTTTTGCCGACTTGCGGCTTCGCTCGCCGCGTTGACAAGCCCATAAGACTTGGTAAGCTGCAAACAATACGGCCCCTGCCGCGGTCAAAAAAACGGGCTGTTATCCTCACCCGCGGACGGGGCCTCCCCCGGCAAGGAAAGTTGATCTTGGACCGGTGTTTGAGCTTCCTTGCTGCGCATTTTTCGCGCCACCATTGTCCCTCTTCATCTCAGGACAAAAACCATGAGCGCATTGCGGGAATTCTGGATCAAGGTTGTCGGAATGAACCACTCGGATGGATCGAGCCTCCAGGGTGATGTGGGGGGCGGCCCGGCGGCGGCCGGACCGGTTGGTTCGATTTCCGGCGGGGAGAAGGTTTCGGCCGGAGCAGTATCCAAGCCGCGAAGCCAGCTGCTGGCCGAGGCAAAAGCGATCAAGATGAAGGTGGACAAGCCGCAAGACTATCCTGGCCGAGAGGCCGATCAGGCGCGTCTCAAGGAGATTAGCGAAGAGCTGGGCATGGATTTGGGGGGAGGGACCCCTGGCAGCGGTGCCGGCTCATCGCCAGCGTCCGGTGAACCGACGCATCCACCCGGTGGCACGGGCACTGTTCCGCCAACTCCACCAGCGGAAAACACGATTACTGTTCAGACACCCAGCGGTCCCCAGCAGATGACCGAAGCGGAATACCGACGACGTATCGAGCAGGCCAAGGATTATGTCCGGCAAAGGGTCAAGGACGCTGCGACCCGGGGGGTAACAAAGACTCAGCTCGAACAAGAGGCTGCAAGGGAATTCGGTCTCGACAATAATTGGTCCAAGATCCAGGGTAGAGGACGGCGCGTCATCCAAACCGTAACGGGAGAGTTGAGGGAGGTGACCCCTGAGGAATACCACGAGTTGACCAACCGGGCTCGCGATTACGTGGAAAAGAGGTTGAATAACCCGAACAACAAACTAAGTCGGGAACAACTCGAGCAGGAGGCGGCCGGGGCATACAACCTCGACCGGAATTGGTCGGGCAATACCAATAGCGCCAACGGCAATCAACCCCCAGAAGGAGGCGGCGGACCCGGAAGCAAAGGCGGCGGCAACAAGGGAGAAACGGGAGCAAGCCCCGCAGTCAAGCAAGCTCACGAAAAAATCCAGGACTACCAGGCCCGCGCAAACGATCGAGCAAAAACAAGCAGACTTCGAGAAGCGCCAGGACGCCCTGGAATCCAAGCTCGAGGAACAGGCGGCGGGCAAGGGCAATAATGGGAATCTGGATAAGGAGCAAGAATCGCTAGCCAAGGAGCAAACCGCGCTGGAAACCGAATCCAAGGCCATGCTGAGTGAAGGCGAGGGCCTTGCCAAGGAACTGTATGATGTCGCCCCGGATGCGTTTGAGGGTCTGAGCCCCAAGGCCTTCCTCAAGGCTGCCGGCCCAAAGAGCGCCCCGACGGTGGGTGGGGTCGCCGCGAAGGCGGCAAATGGCTTGGCGACTGCGTTCTTCGCGGTGCAGAGCATATCCTACATCCTGGAGTCCAACGACAAGTTGGCCGCCATCGGCCAGGTTGGCGCCAATTACGCGGTCGGCGCTGAAGAAGCCGCCATTTTCAAGCTTGTTACCGACTCGACTCCAGTCACGTTGATATTGGGGATGGTCGTTGGCATGTGCGGCGATCAGGCGGGCGCCTGCGAGGAACAGGAGCGTGCCCAGCGGGAGAAAGCACAGAAGGACGCACAAACACACGCCCTTTACATGACGGTGGGCCAGTATCTGGAAAAGAAATTCCCTGGCTCAGTGGAATATGTCGAGAACACCTATTACATCAATGACAAGGCCCTTTGGGACAAAACCCTCAAGAAGATCGTGCAGATGAAAAAGCTCAAGGAAATCGAGCAAGAGCGCGAGCGACAGAAGGAAATGGGTAAGGTCCGTCGGAAAACGCCCGAGGAAATGCAGCAGGAGATTGATCATCCTCACGCCCACTTGGATCCGGCGTAGGGTACGCTGGGACATCGCCTGGCAAGTCGCGAAAACGGTCCTTGCGGCAAGACCTCGAACTGCTGTGGCAAAGTTACGACCTGATGGTGACGATTGAAGACCAATGGCGTCGACGCCTGGTGCAGTTGGCCAAGAAAGTGGACGTAGTGGAACGTTTTACCGCGCTGCCCGGCATTAGCTGGGTGCGGGCCGCGACCCTGTATGTGTTGCTGGACACGCCCTTTCGCTTTGCCAGCAAGGCCAAGCTGTGGAAATACCTGGGCATTGGCCTGGAACGCGCACGCAGCGGCAACGGGCCGGAACGTTTGCAGGTGCCCAAATGCATTAATCGTGTGCTCAAAAGTACCATCCTTGGTGCGGCCAAGTCGGCGATCGCCCAGGGAGACAACCCGTTCGCCGACCAACACAGGAGGTGGATTGACACAGGCCTGTCACCGAAGCTAACACGGCGTAACGTGGCCCGCAGCTTGGCGGTGACCTTGTGGGCCTGTGGAAAAACGGCACGCGTACCGCCCGGATTGGGTGGGCGTGACTGCGGCCGCGACACGAGCGGCTTCGGTGTCTCGGTAAACGGTGGTTGCGCGCCAGCGTATTTTACGCTGCAAGCGTAGGCGGCGGAGTTCCTCGCGAAAGCATGGGCCCGGCTCGTCCGGAGTTCCCCTTGCCATGAATGAACCCGCCGCTTCTTGAAACACAACTGGATTCGTCACCTGGCTACGCTCTACTATCTTCATGGACCTCACCCGAGAGTCCCCGATAGGTGCGTGGGCGACATTTATGATCGCCTGTTCGACTCGAACATGATGCGACAGCCGCAAGCAGAGACGCGAACCACGGCCTCAAGGGCACAGCCCAAAAAGGCACAGCCCAAGGACACGGCCGTTGGCGCAACGAAGTTGAGTTTTCCAAGGCATGGCTCCGGTGTCCGATGGCAACAAAAAACCCTCGGCAGTTTCCTACCGAGGGCGTGCACCATCGGCACACCGTCGACCTGGATATTCCTTGTCAGGTTGCACTCCTGCAGAGCCTGACTCCGCTTCTCCAGGCCGAAGGACCATAGCCAAGGAATGCCTCGGCGCCAATGCCGGTTGCCGGCCGCAGGTTCAGCCGAAGACCGAAACCGACCGCCAGGCGCAGTCACCAAAGCCCCCGTCAGGACGCGTGGGTTGTCTGTGAGCGTAGGATGCCCCTCAAGAAATCAAAAAAGATTTTGGGCGTTCCCGTGGAAGGTGTCTTGACTTCTTGCTTCTTATAGGTGCTTTCGCGGTGATATCGCACGGACGAATTGATCGCGAGGGAGCCGCGAAAGCATGGCACCCCGGCGTCAGACTAAAAAGCTGTCTACGAATTCCCAATCTACATAAGCTGGGAACGTCGATCTATTCAACCATGTTTTTAGTTGCATTTCAACTGGTAGACCTCGCAAGCCGAACAAACCAAGATAAGCAGCTACCCTAAATTCTTTCGAGCGTGACTCGTCCTTAACCCACATTGCACCTAACTTGCCAAGTCGGGGATCGTTTGTGCGGCAATAAAGCGTTCCCATCAACCACGTCAAGGCAACGCAACGATTGGAATCATCTTCATCTTCCACTATCATTTTTTCCAATTCGGGCGCAACATCCATCCCGAGTCCCCATTGATTGTACAAAAGGAATAAAGATGCCTTTCTTAACTTAGGGTCAGAATGACCAAGATATGCGCGGGTTGCAGAAGCACTTTCCATCATTTTTTGGAAATCAGCACCTGCTAGCACCTTTAGCTTTTCCAACGTCGTGTTCTTAACCATCGCAACGAGATCACGGCTTTTTTTTGCAAGCAGATTCATGTCGGCTTGCAACTCCTTTTTCACTTCTTCTTTCACTGTGACACCATAAATTGGGCTACTTCTTACCCTGCCAGCAATGTCCACATAATGATAAGACCATCTATCTCCGCAGCGATAGAATTAATAAAACCTTGCAACGGAGCCATTCCTGCGCCAAACTCGTTTGGTGCGTGCCTCGTCTGGTTTGGATTGGCCCCGGACGCCGTCCTAACAGCCCGTTGAAAGACGCCTCTGAATCCTCGGACACCTGTCAAAAAGTGAGAAGCAAGCGCCGAAGGGGTCCAGACACTGGTCCGGGCACCTTTCAATGGCTGGTCCGGTCAGGTTGGAAACCTAACCTACGTTTGGTTGCAGGCGACCGGAGCATGCACTGGGCGTCTGGCATTATGCCTTTCGTAGGTTCGTCCAGGGGAGAGCAATGTCGTTGCGTCATTGTCGTTGCATCGTTTCATTCGTTTCACTGCACCGCAGAGGGGTGTGTTGCAATGCAATGAAACGCCGCTTGCGGAGCGGGATGGGCGCCCGAGGGGACCACGGCGGCGATAATCGGTTTGCCAAGCGGCCTTTCCTTTGTAACAATAAGAAAACCATGGCCATTTTGAACCCACCGGTGCCGCCGCCGACGACGGGTGATGAAAACCCGTTGCAGCGTGTCCATTTTCGGCTCTGGCAGATATCCCTGACGGCAGCGACCATTTTGCTTACCGGCTGGTTCTTCACCATTGGGGCCATCCACGGCATTATCGCGCTGCTTTTCGCCAAGCATATTCTTGTGGCCATTCTGGCCATGGGCCTCCATCTGCCGCCACCCAAGAAATGACGCGCGGCAGCAGGGTTCTTCACATTTACTTCACGCCGATTTCACGAATTCGCCGCCGTGGCTTCATAAGGTTACACGGCGCGTATCTTCATGATTACTTCACTTGGGGAATGAACAAAGCTCACGATTCACGCCGACAATGCTGCACTGAGAGTCCGCGTGGCACCAATACATCAAGAGGAGGTTCATGATGCGTTCAGCCAAAGTTATTTTGACCATGCTCGGCTTGGTCTGCCTGTCCCTGACCGGGTTGGCCGGCGGTAGCAAACTTGCCGGGTCGATCAAGGCGGATGGTTCCAGCACCGTTTATTTGATCACCGAGGCGATGGCGTCGCAGTTCAACAAGTTGCACCCTGCAGTCAAGATTAGCGTGGCATTTTCGGGCACCGGCGGCGGCTTCAAAAAGTTCGCTGCCGGCGAGACGGACATTTCCGACGCCTCGCGCGATCAAACCCGAGGAAGCGAAGAACTGCAAGGCGGCCGGCATTGACTTCACCGAGTTGCAGGTGGCCTGGGACGGCCTGGCCGTGGTGATACATCCCAAGAATACCTGGGCCAAGAAAATGACCGTCGAGCAGTTGAAAAAGATCTGGCACCCGGAAAGCGCCGCCAAGAATTGGAGTGACGTGGATCC
Organism: uncultured Planctomycetota bacterium; assembly: GCA_963848825.1. GTDB lineage: Bacteria > Planctomycetota > Planctomycetia > Gemmatales > Gemmataceae > CAVVSQ01. The sequence goes on from CAWKFA010000015.1 coordinate 857,690, forward strand.
CAGTTGGCCAGCGCAAGAAATCAAGCTATACGGGGCCGGCAGCGACTCGGGCACCTTCGACTATTTCACGGAAGTCATCAACGGCAAGGAAAAGTTGATTCGTCCCGACTACACGCCCACGGAAGACGACAATGTCACGGTCAACGGCGTGGCCCGCAATCAATATGCCATGGGGTTTTTCGGGGTGGCTTACTACGAAGTCAACAAAGATAAACTGGAAGTGGTCGCCGTCATGAGCTCCAGGACCAAGCAATACGAGTTGCCGACACCGGAAAACGTGCTCGCCAATAAATATTTCCCCCTCAGCCGGCCACTTTTCATCTACGTCAAGAATTCCTCGCTCAAACGCCCCGAGGTACGGGAATTCGTCAACTATTACGCGCGTAACCCGGAAACCGTGCGCGCCTCGAAATACGTGCCGCTCAATAATCTGCAGCAAACGAAGGAACGCGCCAAGCTCGACAAGGCCCTCAAGTCCGTGGGTTCCTGACAAAGGAGAACGGGTGTCTAGCGAAACGCCGAGCACCGTATCCGACGAGGCCGCCGCCCGCGCGCGTCGCCTGTTGCGTAACAGCGTCGCGCGCGGCCAGCGGCTCCGCGAAAAGTTCATCGAATACGCGCTGCTGGCGTGCGGACTACTGTCCATCGTGGTCACCATCAGCATCGCCGCGGTGATTCTGGCCGGCTCCTATGAGTTCTTTACCCACGACGAGCACAAGGCCTACAACATCAAGGATGGCCAGCCGACCTACGCCCTGATGAACGCCGAGGACATTCGCGACCGCCTGATTTATTTCGTCACAGGCACCGAATGGACCGGCAACATCCCGCCCAATAAGTACGGCATCCTGCCGCTGCTGGTGGGCACGTTGATGGTGGCCGTCATCGCCGCCCTTATCGCCATCCCCATTGGCCTCACCACGGCCATCTATCTAAGCGAATATGCCAAGCCGCGTCTGCGCCGTCGCCAAGCCGATCCTGGAACTACTTGGCGGCATACCGCCAGTCGTTTACGGCTATTTCGCGATTACCGTGGTAACTCCCTTTCTGGCCGACACGATGACAAGCATTTTGAACGTTACCGGGCCGGAGTTCCTGGCCGAGTGGTTCGCCGGCATCGATAACAACAACAACATGCTCTCCGGCGGCTTCGTGGTGGCCATCATGATCATCCCGATGATCGCCTCGCTCAGCGAAGATGCCTTGCGGGCTGTGCCCCGTTCCTTACGTGACGGCGCCATCGCGCTCGGCGCCAACAAGTTCGAAACCTCCGTCAAGGTGGTATTGCCCGCCGCGCTTTCGGGTGTCATCGCCTCTTTCATCCTGGCCATTTCCCGGGCCATCGGCGAAACGATGGCTGTCTCGCTGGCCTGCGGTGGTAAACCGATCCTCAACTTCGATCCCCGGCAAGGCTCGGCAACCATGACGGGCTTTATCGCGCAGGTCGCCCAGGGCGACACGCCCCAGGGAACGACGGTGTTTGCCAGTCTGTTCGCGGTCGCAGCCGTCTTGTTCTTCATGACGCTTAGCATGAACCTGTTTGCGCAGAAAGTCTTGCGCAGGTTCCGTCAGGTATATCAATGATTTATCCCGCCAAAAGCCTGGAGCGCGGCAGTCCCTTCAAGGCGCCGCCATTGAGCGTCGGCAAAATCCTTGCCGGCGCCACGGTCACCGGCTTCAAAGGCGCCGTTGCCCTGGCGCTGCTAATTGCACTGACCGCCCCGATCGCGGGCATTGTGCGCGGCGCCAGCCCCAATTATCTGGGCGTGGCGACTCTTGGCGGCTGGATGGCGATGATTGGCTTCGTCGTTTGCTTTCTGATAGGGCTCTTGATCCGCTCCAGGCAGCTCCAGGACGGCACGTTTCGCCTCACGGGGTTCCTGGCGACCTTCTTTGGGATGGCGGTGCTGATCTACTTTTTCGTGGGGCTCTTCCAGGATGTCGCCAACTGGTTTCATTACACACCGATTCTCGTGCAAATGAAGAACGAACAGACGCTCAAGACACGCGAAAAATTGAAAGACGTCGAAAAGTATCGCGCGGACAAGAAAGCGGAGCTGGACAGGGAGTATCAGGAAGCCCTTGCAGCCGCGGCGGACGATGCGGCCAAGAAGGAAATAACCAGGGACTATCTCGGTTCTCCGGAAAAGCTCCATGAACTCGAAGCGGCCGAGCAACAAGAACTGGCCAGCGCCAAAACCGCCGAGGATCGCCAAAAGATCAGGCAACGCTATGACGGCGACATACGGGCTGTTGGCGGCGTCTTTGCCGACACACTCCGCGTGCTCGATTCCACCATGGCCGATCAGAAATTGATCGCCGATATGCCCTTGCGAGACACCTCCGCGTGGGCCGTCCTGCATCATTTTTTGCTGGAATCGCCCAGTAACGAACCGGAGGCCGTGGGGATTCGCCCCGCCCTGTTTGGCAGCCTGTGGCTGGCGCTGATCATGATGGCTTTCGCGGTGCCGATCGGCACCGGCGCGGCGTTGTATCTGGAAGAGTACAAGCAATCAGGCCGTCTCGGTTACTGGATCCAGATAAACATCAACAACCTGGCCGGGGTCCCCTCGATCGTCTTCGGCATCATGGGGGCATTTGTGTTCGTGGAGTTGATTTTCAAGCCGCTGCATCGCTGGCACGAGGGCATCAGCGTTCGCAATCTTTTGGGCGGCGGCATGACGCTCGGGCTCCTTACCTTGCCGGTCATCATCGTGTCCGCCCAGGAAGCTATCCGCGCCGTGCCCAATTCGATCCGTCAAGGGGCCTATGCACTCGGCGCCACCAAATGGCAAGTCATCTGGTATCAGATTCTCCCGCTGGCCCGGCCAGGGATCATGACCGGCACCATCCTGGCGGTCTGCGCGCCATCGGCGAAGCGGCGCCGCTGGTTCTCTTTGGCGCGACGACGTTTATTGCCTATACGCCCAACCCCTTCAGCGATTTCTCGGTGCTGCCCATCCAAATCTATAACTGGGCGGAGCGCCCGACAAACCCAGAGTGGACGGCATCGCGATCGAGCCCTGGAATTACAACATGGCGCTGGCCAGCCTGGTATTGCTGCTGCTCCTTATCGGGCTCAATGCCGTCGCCATCTATCTACGCAGCCGGGCACAGAAGAAGGTGCGCGTGGTGACAGGCTCATCCCCGCTCTAGGGCTTCCCCGAGTGGCTCTCCAGCAGATTCCTTAATTCGTGCAAATCCTGAATCCGTCGGCCCGCCAAATTAGAATGCTTGCCGCGTGGATCGAAGAGCACGGCTTGCAATCCCGCGGCCCGGGCGCCGGCATAGTCATTTAACGGATCATCGCCAACGTGCAAGATGTCTGCGGCGGCGAACCCTGCCTGGGAGCACATCGACGCGAAGAACTCCTTGGCCGGCTTACGGCTACCCACCTGAGAACTCACGATCACCGGAGCAGTTACCCTCGAATGGCCGACAAAATGATGGAGGGGCGTCAAGGACTCTACCAATCCAAAGAGTCTCTCATCGAAATTGGACGCCAGACCTAAAAGATAACCTTGGGCGTCCAGCGCGCTGAATAACTCCGCTATTCCCGGTTCGCATCGCCAGGATGTCGGCTGCCGAAAATGGTCGTAAAGGCAGGCAAAGCAGCGTGCCGGATCGGCAATGTCGTCGAGCACCGCGCTCACGATATTTTGCCAGCGCTCGCGTTCGCGTTCTTCGCTCGTCGCCCAGTCATGCCGGCGATCGATCGCTTCCTGTTGATGGAACGCCTGGGCAAAGCGCTGGGCAATGTCCTGGGAGGCATGGCGGGAGCCAAAAAGCCGGCCCACGTTCGCGTAGACCAGGTGGGCGGCCGGCTCGGGATGGATGATCGTGCCCACGGCGTCAAAGAAAATGGCCCGCATTGGCGTCATCTCCGCATTCTATAGGAGGGCTCGTTTGGCGGGCTTTAACACCCGTCCGGGCCGGTAGCATTAACCGCACGGTTTTCAATAAGATAACGGCGAAGGCACCAGGAAAAATGCTGCTAAAGCGGGCATGCCTTTCAGCAACGGAGAGATACATGACGACCAAGGGTGAGAAGTTCGCGGGCCTTACCGTGGCGTTGATTACGCCGTTCAAAGCGGGCGAGATCGACTACGAGGCGCTACAGCGGCTGGTGGACTGGCACATCGAACAGGGGACGGATTGTTTGGCGCCGGTCGGCACGACGGGAGAATCGCCCACGCTTGACCATGAGGAACATGAGCGAATCATCGCGGCCGTGGTGGAGCGCGCCCGGGGGCGCATCAAAGTCATGCCCGGCACCGGCTCGAATAGCACGCGCGAGGCACTTCGTCTCACGCGCTTTGCCAAGCGTGCGGGCGCGGACTGCGCACTCATGGTGGGCCCTTATTACAACAAGCCGACGCAGGAAGGTTACTACCGGCATTTCGCGACGGTGGCGGAGGCGGTGGATTTGCCCATCACGCTTTACAATATCCCAGGCCGGACCGGCTCAAACATGCTCCCCGAAACGATCGCTCGGCTGGCCAACCTGCCGACCATTGTCGCGATCAAGGAAGCTACCGGCTCCATGGATCAGGCATCGGCCATCGCGGCATTATGCGACCTGACAATTCTCTCCGGTGACGATAGTTTGACACTCCCTCTTTTGAGCATCGGCGGCCGGGGGGTGGTTTCGGTGGTTGGCAATATCGTTCCGCGGGATATGAAGGCACTGCTGAATGCATTTGCCGCCGGCAAATTGAGCGAGGCACTGCACTGGCACCAGAAATTATTTCCGCTCTGCAGAGACCTCCTTGGAGCTGCCACGAACCCTATTCCCATCAAAACTGCCATGAAGCTAATGGGGCGCGACTCGGGCGAGTTGCGGCTACCCATGTGTGCCATGGAGTCCGCCGGTGAAAGCAAATTAAGGGAAACACTGGTAAAATATGGCGCCCTGCGCTAAACCGGCTCTCATCCCACGGATGCGGACATGGCGGGCGGCCTGGCGAGGGTTTGGTAGACGACGCAGTAGCGCTCCGTGAGCTTCAGCAGCGTCTGAAGCTGCTCGGCGCTGGCGTCGGTGTCCAGGGCGAATTGCAGGCGAATGGCCTGGAAGCCAACGGGCACTTCTTTACTGACACCGAGAGTACCGCGAAAATCCATGTCTCCTTCGGCCTGCACCTTGCCAGAGCGGATCACTATGCCGAGCGCCGTGGCCACTGCCTTTAGAGTCACGCCGGCGCAGCCTACCAGTGCTTGCAGAAGCATGTCCCCCGAGCAGGCGTCATGGCCGTCGCCGCCAGTCGCGGTATGAAGGCCGGCGGGCACGCTGCCGGTGAAGGTATCCACCGCACAGGTCACGGAATCGCCTACGAGTTTCCCGGTGGCTCGCAACGTCAAGAAGGCACTTGCTGGGTTGTCACGATAGCGGCTTTTGACCGGCCCTTGCAGCGCCTTTAACTCGTCGGCATTCATGGGAAGCTACCTCATCTTGCGGGGTTATTCTTTTTACGAAAACGGGCGCGCGCGAACTTTCCGGACGTACAATGGAGACTGGAGGAACTTTGAGGTAAAGAGGATTTGGTCATGGCCTCGCTGGCTGGTTATTTTCTCGTGGCCCGGCCCGCGCTTGATGATCCTAATTTTCGCCGTAGCGTTATCCTCGTGTTGCAACACGGGCCAGAAGGCGCTTTCGGTCTGGTGATCAATCGCCCGATCGCATCGGAGAAACTGCCGTTCCCAATTTACGTGGGTGGGCCGTGTGAGCTGGAAGGCATGCTGTTATTGCACGGTCACTCCGACTGGGCCCAGGACGAGGATGGACAGGTATGTCCCGGCGTTTTCCTTGGTGATGCGGCCTGCGCCAGCGCCTTGCCAGCGGCTCCATTGAGGAAAACCAGCGGTTCAAGATGTTCTCGGGATATTCAGGCTGGGGCCCGCAACAACTAGAGAGCGAACTTTCGGAAAAGTCCTGGGCGGTTGTGCGAGCCACCAGTGAACATCTGTTCGAAACCCCCACGGCTGACCTTTGGACGTGCGTCTTACCGCCGTCCATTCCGGAGCCGAGTATGAATTAGCCCGCGCGAATCAGCGTAAATAGCGCAAGGCTTGCCTGGGACTTAGTTTTAGTGCTGCAGCCATCAAGAGCGGACCGCCGATGCCGAGGGGAACGTTCAAGTCTTTGCGTGGCACGTCCAGAACTACCGCGAGTTGTCGAAAGAAATCCGTCGGCCAACCGTCGGTATGGTGGGAGATGACTTCTCGGGGCGTGACGCAGTCGGGCCGAGAGAAGATTTGTAAGGTCAAGTGATTTTCTTTGGTGAATCTACCATCAGAAAGCGGCAAACGCAGCAGAAAGATTTTCCGGGGCCAAAGGCGATTGTCGCAGAGCACGCTGACCATGCGAAGCTCGTTGAGAGCGGGCGAACCGATGTCCTCGGCCCGCAAGTCGCCCCGCCAAAGTGCTTCGACCACGGAACGGCGAACTTTGACAAGCTGGCCTTCCCGGTCAACGAACAGATAGCGAATCTTCATCCCAGAATCCTCCTTGCCATGGGATTGTAAGACAAGAATCATCCGCCTTCTTGCCGGAAAGGGACAGGTTCCTTCCCCATTTGCATGCTAACCCAAGTGGACGGAATCTCCTAGACTTTTTTTTCGCGGTTTCTGAAAAAGAAATTGTTACTCCAGGGCCTGCCGCAACAGAAGAGAAACCCATGGCGTTCGTTGCCGGTATAGGCAGCAAGAATGCGGCTTTCCGCTGGCCATCATCGCACTTCGCCAATTCGCCTTGTCTTTTCCGGGTTATCCCCTCATAATTCTCACCCGTGGCGGGCCAATGATGGTCCGGCGGTATTATTTCAGGGACATGGGCTATGAATACAACCAGTTTCACCACGAGCACGACGCATCATCACCACGCCCCCCATTTCGCCGACCTTGACGGTTTGCTGGCCGCCATTGGGGATTCTCCTGCCAAACGCTACCAGGTCCTCGAACGATTGATGGGGGACACGGCTTGCCGGCATCTGGGCATCGTGCCGATTCCCGCGGGCTTCAAGCTCTCCGTGGTGATTCCGGTTTTCAATGAGAAGCAGTGGATCCGCGAAATAATGCGACGCGTGGAAGCGGTGCCGATTCCCAAGGAAATCATCCTGGTCGACGATTGCAGTACGGACGGCACGCGCGACATTCTCAAGGAATATGAGCAGCGCGGCCACATCGTCGTCTATCAAGAAACCAACCAGGGCAAGGGCGCAGCCTTGCGCACGGGTTTCAAGCATGCCACGGGCGATGTCGTGATCGTGCAGGATGCCGATCTGGAATACGATCCAGCCGAATATCCACGGCTGATCCAGCCGATTCTTGAGAATCGCGCCGATGTCGTTTTCGGGTCGCGCTTTATTGGCGAGTGCCATCGCGTTTTGTACTTCTGGCACTCGGTTGGCAATAAGGCCCTCACCCTCCTCTCGAACCTGTTCACCAACCTGAACCTCACCGACATGGAAACCTGTTACAAGGTTTTTCGCCGCGAGGTCCTCAAAGACATCACGCTCAAGTCCAACCGCTTCGGCTTCGAACCCGAAATCACCGCCAAGATTGCCAAACATTCTCCCAAGTGGCGAATCTACGAAGTTCCCATCAGCTATAGCGGCCGCACCTATGAGGAAGGCAAGAAAATTGGCTTAAAGGACGCTATCCAGGCCTTTTTCTGCATCATTCGCTACTGGGCCTTCAATTAGCGAACTGTGCGGCGAGAGGCTCAGCCCCTCGCTGGCGGCCTCTCGAATTTGAACCAACGCATGCTCGCCGCGAAGCGCGGTCCGCGCTCGGAGTTTTTCATTTTTTCCACTTCCGGAGTCCAATTCATGCGTGCGCTCCTCGTCGCCATGGTCGTACTTCTGGGCGGCCCCGTGCTCCACGCGGGCGATCTGCGCTGACATGGACGATGTCACCCTGCGTGCCGTGCATTTCGTCGACAACGGCAAGGAAGGGTGGGCGGTGGGGGACGAGGGGGTTATTCTGCACACCATCGACGGCGGCAAGACGTGGGAGCGTCAGGTCACCGGCCTGCGGGCTTCGTTGCGATCGTTGGCTTTTTTGAACCCCTACATTGGCTGGGTCGTTGGGCGGGAAGAGTTGCCGCATGGCGCGGCAGCGTTGGCGTGCTTTTGTTTACGCGCGATGGGGGCGAGACCTGGCAGCGCATGCTTACCAATTCATTGCCCGGCCTTAATCAGGTCAAGTTCCTCGACGCGAAGATCGGCTTTCTCCTTGGTGATGGCAGCGAACAATTCGCGACCGGTGTCTTCAAAACGACGGATGGGGGCCGCTCCTGGGAACCGGTGCCCGGCCCACGCGCGGCAGGTTGGCTAGCGGGCGATTTTCAAGACGCTAAAACAGGGGTTCTTGGTGGGCCCTGGAGCCGGTTGGCCACCTTGCGCGGCGACACCTTTGGCACGGGTGAAATCGATCCTTTGGGCGGCCGCTCGGTGAATGGAATGGCGATCCTCCCCAGGTGTGCTGTGGCCGTCGGCCAGGGGGGCCTGGTTCTGACGAGCGTGAGCGGCGGCACGAAATGGGGCTTCGCGGAACTTAAACTAAGCGACGACATTCGCGCCAGCCTGGATTTTAACGCCATCCACTATGTGGGCTCGAAGGCCTGGGTAGTCGGTAGGCCTGGCTCTGTTGTGCTCTCCACGGAGGACAGTGGCGCCAGCTGGAAAGTATCTAAGACTGGCCAGCCGTTGCCGCTCCAGGGCCTGTTTTTCATCGATGACAACAGAGGCTGGGCGGTGGGTGAGCTGGGCACCGTTATCGCCACTACGGACGGCGGCCAATCCTGGCAGATACAACGCCAGGGCGGGAAACGCGCCGCTGCCTGTTTTGTACATGCCCAGCCTGATGACGTGCCCGCGGACACATTGGCCGTTCTGGGTGCCGAGGAAGGATATTTGCTGACTGGCCTACGCGTCATTGCCCCCGATCCCGTGGCCGCGGCACCGGTGCGCGCCGCCGATGGCCTTCGTTTCGCCGCTGCCTGGCGCCGGGCCGGCGGGGCAGCCGGTGAAATGCTTTGGCAATTTCCCTTGCCCCAATATATGGCGAACAGTGAAGCCAAAGATTTGCTCGGCCACTGGCAAAAAAGTTATGACAATGACCCGGGCAAGGAAATCCTTCGCCAGCTGGTGTTGGCCTTGCGCATCTGGCGACCGGATGTACTGCTCACCAATCATCCGGGCGCCAAGAGCCCGGGCAATGTTCTGGTCGGAGAAGCACTTCTCGAGGCAACGAAACTGGCGGCTGACCCGCGTTCGTTTCCCGAGCAGCTCGAGCAACTCGGCCTGGAAGTCTGGCCAGTAAAGAAGCTCTATTACCTCTGGGATAAAAACGAGGCCCAGGTCGCTCAGGACAACAACAAGTTTTATCCGCGCCTTGGAGCCAGCGCCGGGGACTTCGCCCTGCCCGCTCTCGAAGTTTTATCGGCAGCGCCGCGCCAGGTGCCCAATCAGCGCTATTACCGTTATGTCCAGGGGACGTTGGCAGGGGCCGACAAACACCAGCACATCATGCAGGGCATGGCGGAAGCCGTGGGCGATACCCGGCGTGCCCTCAAGAATGAGGAGGAGGCCCGCCCCGATGTTCTCAAGGCGCTGGATGATAGTCGCGTCTTGAAGCAACTATCCCAGAACTTGGCGGACCCCAACCAAACGCTCTCCCACATTGGTCCGGCCCTCGGCAAGCTGCCGGATGACCTGGGGGCACGCACCGTTTTCGCGATTGCCAATCAATATGTTCGGCAGGGGCAGTGGCTGCTGGCTCGGGAGACCTTTCTGCTTATGGTGGATCGGTATCCCGCGCATCCACTGGCCGCCGATGCCTATCGCTGGTTGATTCGCCACATCAGCAGCAGCGAAGCCCGGCGCCGGCAGGAGTTGGGACAGTTTCACATGGCCAACAACGTGGCTTTCAATCCCAACCTCGATGCCAATCCCAAAAAAGACGGCATCCAGCAGGTCAAGGGATCGGACATTGCCGTCGCCGCCAGCGGCCGGCTCGAGTATCTATCCAATCGCGATGAAACCCGGCAATGGTTTCGCGGCAGCGAACTATTCGGCCAGCGGCTGCTGGGCTTTGGGACGCTGCACGCTTCGGACCCCGGCATACAGTTTTGCATTCAGGCGGTGCGCCGGCAGGTCGGCGAATTCGCTCCGGCTCAGGAATGGTACAACAAGTTCCGAACCTTCGGGCCGAAGGGACCATGGAGCGACGCCGCGGCCGCCGAGTTATGGCTTCTGAATCGTGGTTTACCACCGCCGCGACGGCTGGCCTTGTGCCGGTTCACGGGCGAAAAACCGTTTCTGGACGGCAAGTTTGACGATGCCTGCTGGCAAGGCCTGCAGCCACTTACGATGGAGAACGCGGTCGGCGAGGTCGCCAAGGAATATCCAACGGAAGCTTGGTTCGCTTACGATCAGGAGTTTCTCTACCTGGCGCTGCGCTGCCGGCATCCGCGGGGTCGTAACGTACCGCCGGTTAAAAGCCGACTGCGCGACGCCAATCTCGACGGTTTCGATCGGGTCAGCATTCTATTGGATTTGGATCGCGACTATGCCACCTATTTTCAATTAGAGGTAGACCAACGTGGCTGCGTCCGCGAAGATTGCTGGGGTGACACGCACGTGGGACCCGCGCTGGTTCGTCGCCCTGCAGAGCACGGAAGATAGCTGGCAGATCGAAGCCGCGATTCCCCTCATTGAACTCTCCGGACAACACATTCAAACGAGCGATGCCTGGGCCATCAATGTGGTGCGGACTGTGCCCGGCCGGGGTGTGCAGGCCTGGTCGCTGCCCGCGGATGTCGAGCCGCGGCCGGAAGGCATGGGCCTCATGCTTTTCCAGCAGGCGGCAACGCGTACCCGGAAGTAGGGTGCCTGGCTCATTCTACCTGCCCGGGCTGGTCGCGGACGCGGTCTTCGCGCCCGTTCGAGGCAGCTGGATGAGAAACTCAGGGTTGCGCCCGCGGTCGGCGAGATCTTCCACGCTAACCAGCGCGGGCAGCGTGTTTTCGGCGACCGCACAATTGAGGGCTTCGCGATCGTCGAGTTTACGAATGAGATCAACGCTTTCCGGATAGCCGGCGCCCATCTTAGCCATGGTACGCAAAACATCTTGCAGTCGCAGCGAGCTCTGCTCGCAGCCACCACCGCCCTGGGCCGTTATGCGGGTGATGGTGCAGCGGTCATCGCCCTGGGCGACCGAAATGACGTATTCGTTGCCGGCGAGCACCTTGACGGGCGACAGGTGAATGTCCTCGCCAAAGAGGACAATCTCAGCTTTCTTACCCAGGCGCAAAGTAGACCAGCCGCGGTGATTTCGGCGCGACTTGATGGACCCAGTACGAGTTCCCCAGCAATTCGCCGCCCAGATCCTTGGCGAGGCGCGGTGCACTTTCATCAAGCAGGCGCAAGGCGAGGAAGGCGCCGCAACGTAACGTTGTGTCATCCAGCGTCAGCATCTCCGCCAATTTCGTCCGACAAATACCTTCATCGAGGCTGGCCAGCGCCATCAGGCAGTGCATGCGCAAGTCGGGCAAATGCTCCGCCAGATGGGAAAGTTCCTCGACACCCGCGGTACTGCCGAGGTAGGCAAGCGCTTCCGCCGAGGCGAAGCGTACGAGAGCGCTCGGGCTCTCGAGCCCTTGCTTCAGCGCCGGCACACTCTCCTTGCCCAGAGCTTCGAGCCGCAGTGCCGCCCGGATGGTGTCCGAGGGATCGAGTAGCATTTTTTGCAAGCGCGCCCGATAGCGGGCCTTTTGTTCGCGTGCTTCGATGAGCGGCGTCAAGCGGGCGACGAGGAGATAGTGTTTGGCATTGAAGCGATACGCATAGGGAACGCGCAGGTTAATGATTTCTTTATTGACTGCCTTGGCCATCTCGCCGTGACCAGGACCGGTATCCTGCTTTTGATTGAGTTGTTGTGTAATGTCTTCCAGAAGAAACAGCTTTTGGTTTTGCTGAATGAGGCGCAAGGCGCGAGCGTCGTCCTGAAAGTTGTTGTTGAGCTTCTCGGCGACAGCATTGGCGACGCGAAATGACTTGTCGTCATTTTTAAGCAGCAAATTGAAGGGCCTTTCGATAACGGAAATACCTCCGCCCCAAATGCGGCCTTTCTTCACCCGCCGATCGTCCGGTTCCTCCGCGCCGCCAAAGCCCACCATGACGGGCCCGCGGGCAAAACCGAAGATATGGCCGGTGAGCAGGCGATCGGAGCCGCCATAATTTGGCATCAGGTGTTTGGTGCTGTCGTAGTCGCGTAGCGTCGTGTTGTGCAGGTAGCCGCCACGAAGACTGGTGGCCTTGCTGTTGTCGGGCAGGGTGATTTCGACGTCGAGCACGTCCCCTTTGCGGGCGCCGGCTGGAATATATGCGGAGACGAGCACCAAACAATTGTTGGGCGAGTCGAGCATGCTCTTGATGTTTTCGACCTTGAGCTTGCGGAGTTGTTGCTCGAGCATGTTGCGCCAGATGCCGGGCGGCGAATGGCCCGTTCCATCCAGGCCCGTGACGAGGCCGACGCCGCTTATTTGGACGGGCTGGACATTGGCGACTTCGGTGACTTCACCGATCGTACGCACTTCCAGGTCCTTTTCACGTTCGGTTTCCTCGGCTGATTGTCCCCGCATTTGCGGGTTAACGCAGCCTGCAAGGCCCAGCAAAAGGACCCCAAGTACCCCGGTCCACCGGTTCATGGGACGCCCCCCCAAGTCGATTAATGTAAAGAATGGAGGGAGGGTGATAAGATGTGACGAAGTTAATGTCAAGTCCGGAATGGACAGGGCCGACATGCGCCATGGGCCGATACTGCGCAAGACGTGGTCAATTCGGTGCCCCAGGCGATCGATAAATGACCCTTGTGAAAAGCGATTTTGGGGGGAATGGATTTGGCGCTTCGCCGCTGGTTTAGGTCATCTCAACCTGGGCCCCCGCGACCGATGCCGAAATACTTGAAGCCAAGGCTCGCCAGGGCCTTCGGTTCATAAAGATTGCGACCGTCGAAGATCACGTGCTCGCGCATCAGGCGGCGCATGACTTCAAAATCGGGCCGGCGAAATTCTTGCCATTCCGTCACGACCGCCAGTCCATCCGCGCCTTCCAGGGCCCCGTAGGGCCGGTCACAGTAAACGAGCTTGTCTCCGTAGAGTTGACGGGCGTTCGCCAGGGCTTCGGGATCGTGGACGCGAAGTCGAACACCCTCTTCGAGCATGGCGTTGATTAGATTCAAGGAAGGCGCCTCGCGAATATCGTCCGTGCGCGGTTTGAAAGCCAGGCCCCAGATGGCCAGGCATTTTTCCTTGAGCGCCGAGCCATAATACTGGCGGATTTTGCGGGGCAGGACCTGTTTTTGGTTGTCGTTGACACGGTCAACCGATTCCATAAGGTCAACGGGGACTTTCAGCGAGCGTGCCAGATAAACCAGGGCATTCACGTCTTTGGGAAAGCAACTGCCACCGTAACCGGGCCCCGGGAAAAGAAACTGAAAACCGATGCGCTGGTCATGGCCAATGCCGCGACGAACGTCGTTGATGTCCGCGCCCAGTCGTTCGCACAGATTGGCCATCTCGTTGATGAAGCTGATTTTTGTCGCCAGCATGGCGTTGGCGACATACTTGGTCATTTCCGCGCTCTCGGGCGACATCACCAGGCAAGGGTTTTCGGTGCGCAGAAAAGGAGCGTAGAGCTCCTTCAGCAGCTCGGCGACTTCAGGACGGCGGACACCCACGACCACGCGGTCGGGTTTCATGAAATCGTCGATGGCGGCGCCTTCCTTGAGGAACTCCGGATTGCTCGCCACTTCGATGGAGCGGCCTGCCTTCTGGGACATGCGCTCCGCCAGCTTGGCGTTGGTGCCCACGGGGACGGTACTTTTGATGACAACCACGGCATCAGGGCTGAGCTTGCCCGCCAGGGCATCGCCGACCGCCCAGAGGTTGGCGAGGTTGGCTTCGCCGCTTTCTCCCTGCGGTGTGCCAACCGCAATAAAGATCAGGCGCGCATTGGCCACGCTGGCCAGGTTCGAAGTGAAAGTTAAGCGTTGTTCGCGGAAGTTGCGCTGCACGAGTTCCAGCAGCCCAGGTTCGTAGATGGGCAGCTTACCCGTCATCAAGGTGTCAATTTTGCTGGTGTCTTTGTCAATGCCGACGACTTCATTACCGCTCTCGGCGAAGCAGGTGCTGGTGACCAGGCCGACGTAGCCGGTGCCGATGACTGCGATCTTCAAGAGGGAGACTCCTTTCGCTTGGCCGGTCGCTCTTCTTCTTCGTCATCGAGCCTTTGCAGGCCCGCCTTTTGCAGGAGCGGCATGTCCATGACAGATTCAGACTCCTCCTCCATCATTTCGGCCAGTGCCGCCTTGCCGACGGTTAGATTGTATTCAATCGTGAACTGGCGTTTGGCAATTGTGATGACGTCGCCGGGGTGGAGTGATTTTTTCGCCACGCGAACGCCATTGACCTTGACGCCGTTGGTGCTGCCCATGTCCCGGATTGACCATACACCATCCTTGAATTGAAGCTCGCAATGAACGCCCGAGACGCTGGGGAACCGGAGGCAAATGTCGCACGATTCGCGCCGGCCCATGCTAAGCGTTTCGCGGATAAGCGGAATGGCGTCGCCACCCCCGACAGGAACCAGCTGCCCGTTATCTATTGAATTCATGCTACATCTCGCTGCAATAACTAGAAATGGCTCTCAAACCATCCGTTGAAGAGAGGGACTGCACAACCATGTAATCATAACTTCAGGATAGGAGGCCGTCCAGCACTAGCGGGGCCGGGCGCCCCTTTTTCCATCAGCTTTTTTCCGAATACACGACACTTATTTGAAATCGACGGCTGTAGGGGTACAAATGTCAACATTGTTGGTGGTTGGCGGCGGGCTTTTTGGCTCCCAGGCAGCCGCTTATGCGCGCGCCAAGGGCTGGAACGCCCTTGTTTTTGACCCTGGCCTGCCGAATTCGGCCTCACCGGCGGCTGCTGGCCTATTCAAGGAGAAATGGGCCGGGCACAAATGGCGTACCCATTACGAACGTGCCCTGCCGTTTTTGTCCGCTCTGTATGGAATTCAAAGTGTCCAACTTGCTCAGGATGACGGTGGCAATGAGACTTTCCAGTTTGTACCCCCCTCCAAAATCTTGGAACCTGAGCCGATTCGTCAGCTTGTCACCGTGGCAGGGGATGGTTGGCTTGAAGCCGGCGGCCAACGTTACGACGGCTATGTTTACGTTGCCGCCGGAGTATGGAGTGCCGCCTTCCATCCGGGTCTTGACGTCAAAAGTAAAGCCGGCTCATCGTTCATTTTCGCGGGCGAGCGCCCCGGACGAATTCGTGAAGTAGCGCGCGGCCGCCAGGCTATTTCCTTTGTGCGCGACCCTGGAACCACCTTTTTTAGTGACGGGACGGCCGAGCAGGATTATACTGACAACCTGGATAAAGAAACGCTGGAGCGAGGCCGCGGTTTGGGGTTGACCTCGCCGCCGATTCTTAGACACCACGGTCTGCGACCTTATACGCCGGGCGGCCCGTTTTTTCAGAGAATTGGCAATCGGACCTGGTTGGCGACTGGCGGCCGCAAGCTTGGAACAATCCTGGGCGCCTCAATAGCCAGACGCTTAGTTGAAGATGAATTGGCACTTAAATAGTTCTTTTGGGGAGCCGATGCCCCTTGCACGCGGCACCGGGAGCAAACAATGCGTCCGCAGTTTTGGCCGGCCCTGTTGGTGTTGACAGTCCTCAGCCTGCCGGGGGACGCGTCCGATTCCACAATCGCGAACCCGAAGCATGATTTCGAGGCCAAGGTTCGTCCGTTTCTCAAGACCTATTGCTTGGCCTGCCACACCGGGGAAAAAGCCAAGGGGGACCTCGACCTGTCCATTTTCGAGAACCTTGACCAGATCACCAAAGACCTGCGTCCCTGGCAGGCCGTGCTGGAACAACTCGACACGGCCCGGATGCCTCCGCAAAAAGCCAAGCAGCATCCCCCCGCGCCGGAACGCCAGGAGATTGTAGCCTGGCTGCGGGCGCTGCGAGCGGACGTGGCGAAACGAAACGCCGGCGATCCTGGACCCGTTCCGCCCCGCCGCCTTAGCAATGCCGAATACGACAATACCATTCGCGACCTGACCGGCGTCGATATCCGCCCGGCACGCGAATTTCCCGTGGACCCCGCCAATGAATCCGGCTTCGACAATTCGGCCGAGTCTCTCGCGATGTCGCCGGCGCTTTTGAACAAGTATATCGCCGCGGCCAGGCTGGTTTCCGAACACGTGTTACTGATGCCTCAGGGTTTGACATTCGCACCTTTCCCCGTCATCGCCGATACCGATCGGGACAAATATGGTGTTCGCCGCATCATCGATTTTTACCATCGGCAAAAGACAGACTACGCCGATTATTTTGAGGCTGCCTGGCGTTATCAACATCGCGCAGCGCCTGGGAAAGCCCAGCGCAACGCTGACTGATGTGGCTGCCGAGGCGGGCCTTAGCGCCAGGTATCTCACCAGATTGTGGGAAGCTTTAACTGGGCCCGCCGATGAAGTTGGCCCCATTGCCGCCCTACGGGCTCTCTGGCAGGCATTGCCGTCCCCCGACGGCAAGCAGGGCGTGGCCAGGCCGGGCAGCGAACAGATGCGTGATTTTATCGTTCGCCTTCGGCCAAAGCTCGTGCCGGAGGTGAAAAATCTGATCGCTCGCCCCATGCAAAACGGTTCGCAGCCGTTGGTGTTGTGGAAGAACCGCCAGGTTGCCGCCAATCGCCTGCGCTATGCCGGCGGCGGACTCCAAATGCATCTGGAGAAGCTGGCGCCGAACGCCGCCACTGCGCCGCTGCTGATGGCGCCGATGGAGGATGTCTCCCTCGCGAAGACGTACGAGCATTCACTGGGTGAATTTTGCGCATTGTTTCCCGATACCTTTTATGTCTCTGAACGAGCACGCGTTTATCTTGATCCTGAAAAGGAAAAAAAACTGTCGGGCCGGCTGTTGAGCGCTGGTTTTCACAGCATGACGGGCTATTTTCGCGATGACGGCCCCCTTTACGAGTTGATGCTCGACAAGCAACAACAAAAGGAATTGGACGACCTTTGGCTCGAGTTCGATGTCATCACCGGGGCGCCATTCCGCCAGTACACCAGTTTTATTTGGTTTGAGCGGACCGACTCCAGTTTCATGCGTGGCGAGGAGTTCGAGTCCTTTCGCGCCGAAGACAAGGCTTCCACGTCGGAGGAAAAGATCAAAAAGCTGGCGGAGGTCTATCTCGCCAAGGTGCGTCGCATGGACGCCAGTCCGCTGGCGCAAGAAGCCGTCATGGATCATTTCGCCATCATTGACGCGACGATACGCCGTGTGGAAAAAACCCGCCTGGCCGCCGAACCCAGCCATGTCAAGGCGCTGCAAGCCTTCGCCGAGCGTGCCTTTCGGCGTCCTCTGTCGCGGGCGGAAACAGACGATGTGGCGGCTTTTTATCGTGTCATGCGTGACCAGGATGGTCTCAGTCATGAGGACGCCGTGCGCGACACGCTCGTTCGTTTATTGATCTCGCCCAACTTTCTCTTCCGGGCCGAGGCCGCCTCCGTCGCCGCCGCGCCGGCAGCCGTTGGGCCGCCCGCCAAGCAAGCCGTGCAACGCTTGACCGATTACGATCTCGCCAACCGCATGAGCTACTTTCTTTGGTCGAGCATGCCCGACGCGGAGCTACTCGGCCATGCGCGGGCCGGCGATCTGCATCAGCCCAACGTGCTGGCTGACCAGGCACGGCGAATGGTGCGTGACGAGCGCGTGCGTGCCCTGGCCACGGAGTTTGCCGGCAACTGGCTCGATTTTCGTCGCTTTGAAGAACATAACGCCGTCGATCGCGAACGCTTCCCAAGTTTCACCGACGACTTGCGCCGGGCAATGTTTGAAGAACCCGTGCGCTTCGTCGTCGATGCCGTGCGTGCGGACCGCTCCGTGCTCGATTTCTTGTATGGAAAACACACCTTCGTCAATCCGATCCTGGCCAAACATTACGGCATACCCATCGCCGGGCTCGGGGCCGACGTGTGGGCCCGTGTGGATGACGCCTCCGCTTACGGACGCGGCGGTTTGTTGCCGATGGCCGTATTTCTTACCAAAAATGCTCCGGGGCTGCGTACCAGCCCGGTTAAACGCGGTTATTGGGTGGTTCGACGCGTGCTCGGCGAAAAGATCCCGGCGCCGCCCGCCACGGTTCCCGAATTGCCGGCGGATGAGGCCAAGCTCGGTGAAGTAACTCTGCGAGAAGTGTTGGCCAGCCATCGCGCGGACAAAAGCTGCGCCTGGCTGTCACGAACGCTTTGACGGCGTCGGCCTTGTTTTCGAAGGCTATGGGCCAATCGGCGAACGCCGCACCAAGGACCTGGGCGATCGGCCCGTGGACGATCACGCCGCCTTCCCGGGCGGTTCGGAGGGGGTTGGCCTGGAAGGCCTGCGCGCGTATCTCCGTGGTCAGCGCCAGGACGAGTTTGTCGATAACTTGTGCCGCAAACTGCTCGCCTTCGCGCTGGGCCGGACGCTGTTGCCATCGGATGACAGTCTCGTTGAAGACATGCGGCGGCAATTGGCGTCCAATGATTACCGATTTAGCACCATGATCGACGCGATTATCACCAGCCCGCAGTTCTTGAACAAACGAGCTTCTGGTAGTTAGCCGATTCAAAAAAGGACGCCACATAATCGTTGAAACGCTTACCGAAAACGGATACAGTCGTCTAAATGTTGGAAATCTGTTGCGCAAGGTAAATCCCCGTTTCGTGCAGCGAAGGAACTTAAACTAATGAGCGATAAAGTTAGCGGCCCGGGCCAGAGCGGCGCCAAGTTCAATCGGCGGACTTTCCTGCGCGGGGCCGGTGTGGCCATGGCTTTGCCATGGTTGGAATCGCTGCCCGTGTGGGGCGACGCGCCAGTCGTCAATGGCGCCGTCGCCGCCTGTCCGAAACGGTTTGCCACCTTGTTCATGGCATGTGGCATTAATCCCGATCATTGGTGGGCGCGTGGCGCGGGTGCTGGCATGGAGCTCAGCAAGAGCCTCCAGCCCATGGAGCCGCTCAAGGCGAAATTGAATGTTGTCTCCGGCCTCTTTAACAAGAATGCCACCGGCGTTGGTATTCATCCCGGTCAGACTGGCAATATTCTCTCCGGCGCTGCACTTCAGAAGGGGGCGGAGCTTCGCGGCGGCGTCAGCATGGATCAGGTTCTTGCCCGCCACATTGGCCAGGAGTCGGTGCAACCGTGCATGGTCCTGGGCTGCGAACAACCAATTACCGGCTACCACGAGACCAACTTCTCGATGGCCTACAGCTCCTATATTTCCTGGCAAAGCGCTACCTCGCCCGTGCCGATGGAAGTCTATCCGGCGCTGGCCTTCGATAGCCTGTTCGACAATCGCGGCCAGCAGCGCAACCGTAGCATTTTGGATCGCGTTCGTGAAGAGGCGGTCACCCTCAATGGGCGGCTCAGCTCGGCGGACCGTTTACGGCTCGACGAATATCTCAGCAGTGTCCGCGAAGTCGAGCAGCGTGCCAGCAGGGCGCGGCAGGCGCAAGAGACTGCCAACCAGCGGGCGCAGGGTGGTGGCCCGCTCATTGCCATGCCGAGGCCCGATAATGGCTTGCCGGAGGACATTCGCGAACACATGCGCCTCATGTGCGATATCGTGGCCCTTGGCTTCCAGACCGACAAAACGCGCGTGGCTACTCTACTTCTTTGCCGCGATATCTCGGGCCTTTTCTATCCGTTCCTGGATGTTCGAACGTCGCACCATCCTGCTTCGCATAACGATCGCTCCGACGCCTACGAGAGAGTTGCACGCTTTTATGTCAGCCAGCTCGCCTATCTCGCGGGGCGCCTTGACGCCATGCGTGAAGGGGACGGCACCGTGCTTGACAATTCCTGTTTGCTCTTTCTCTCGAACATGTTTTCCGGCAGCCGGCACGATTCCACCAAATTGCCAGTGCTTCTCGCTGGTGGACTCGGCGGCACGCTTCAGACCGGCCGCACGTTGGATTACACCGCCGAGGGGGACGCCAACCGCAAGCTATGCAGCCTGTACCTGTCCGTCATGGACCGCATGGGAGCACGGATGGACCGCTTTGGAGACGCCACGACGCGGCTCGCTCGGCTTTGATGAGTTAGCGGCTTGAGCAAAGGCGGCGGCGCCTGTCGGCCGCAGCCCCACTTCGAAACAAACAAACCCTGTCGCGCAGGAGCACCTCCCCATGTTCCGCCAGGTCCTCGCGGGACTTTTTCTTGCTTTGCCCTCTAGCGATGGCAAGCGCCCAAAGTCAGCCCGCACCGAAAGCAACTCCGTTCCCTCTTCCCTATAACTCCGGCACTGAAAAGGGCAAGTCGCCACCCCTGTCGGCTGCGCAGGTGGTAGCCACGATGAAGCTCCCACCCGGTTTCAAGGCAACCGTTTTCGCTGCCGAGCCGGACGTGCGTAATCCCATTGCCATGGCCTGGGACGGCAAGGGACGCTTGTGGGTCGCCGAGAATTACACCTACGCCGAGATGGCCAAACGGTTCGACCTTACGTTGCGCGATCGCATCCTTATTTTCGAAGACAGCCGTGGCACCGGCCGCTTCGATAAACGCACCGTATTTGCCGATGATTTCCAGCGCCTCATGAGCGTGGCGGTTGGCAACGGCGGTGTCTGGGCGATGTGTCCTCCGCAGCTTCTGTTTATTCCAGACCGCGACGGTGATGGCATACCCGATGGCCCGCCAGAAGTCGTGCTCGACGGCTTTACCGTCGCTCAGCAGGGAAGTTATCACACGATTGCCAATGGCCTCCGCTTCGGACCGGATGGTTGGCTCTATGGACGATGTGGCGGCAGCAATCCCGGGCAAATTGGCCGGCCAGGCACGCCGCCGGAAGAACGCACCCCACTGCGCGGTACCATCTGGCGCTATCACCCGGTGCGCAAAGTGGTGGAGGTCTTGAGCCACGGCACCACGAACCCGTGGGGCCACGATTGGGACGAGAATGGGGAGCTTTTTTTCATCAATACCACCAACGGGCACCTTTGGCATGAAATCGCTGGCGCGCACTATGTCCGTGGCACGACCAAAGATCCGAACCCGCGCGCTTACGAGTTGATCGACATGCATGCCGATCACTGGCACTGGGACAAGGCGCTGGGCTTTCGTAAGGCGCGTGGCGACACCGCGGATTCCTTTGGCGGCGGCCATGCCCACGTCGGCATGACGATTTATCAGGGGGACAACTGGCCCCCCGAATATCGTGGCCGGCTGTTGACCATCAACATGTTTGGACATCGCATCAACCAGGAGATCCTCGAGCGCCAGGGTTCTGGCTATGTCGGTCGGCGCGGCGAGGACATCGTCTTCGTCAATGACGAATGGTTCCGCGGCATGGAACTAAGTTACGGCCCCGACGGCGGTCTCTTCATGCTGGATTGGAGCGACACCGGCGACTACCATGATCACTCCGGCGTCCACCGTGAGAGTGGCCGCATTTACAAGATCACCTATGGCAAGGCCACGGCCAGCACGGTCGGCGACCTTGCCAGGCTAAATGTCGAAGGGCTGGTGGCCCTGCATAACCAGCGCAACGAATGGTTCACCCGCCAGGCGAGGCAAGAACTGCTGGCGCGCTCCATCGATGGACGCGAGCTCGGCACGGCGGTCGAGCAGTTGCGCGCGCTTTATGAAAAGCAGACCGACGTACCCCTCAAGCTGCGTGCGCTCTGGTCCTTACATGCCCTGGGCGCGGCGGATGAAACCTTGCTTCGTGCCCAACTGCACCATGGCGACGAACACATGCGTGCCTGGGCGATTCGCTTGTTGACGGACGCCTGGCCACTCGACACGGTGATGAGCAAAAGGCCCGCTCCTTCGGTTGCCGGCCGTGAGACGAATGCCGATCCGGCGTTGCTGGCGGAGTTCGTGCGCCTGGCCCAGCAGGATCCGTCGGGGCTGGTGCGGCTTGTCCTGACGTCGACGGTGCAGCGCTTGCCATTTGCGCAGCGCGGGCCCGTGGCCGCGGCGCTCATTGCCCGGGCAGAAGACGCCTCTGACCATAATCTGCCGTTGCTCCTCTGGTATGGCCTGATCCCTCTGGCCGACACCGAGCCCGGCACACTCGCGAGCCTGGCGACCAGGGCCGAGCTGCGCCTCACCCGCAAATACATCGCGCGACGGCTCGCCGAGGAAATCGACAAAAACAGCGAGCCGATGGGTAAGGTGATTGAATGCGCGCTGACGAAACCAGACGCCTTTCAGGAAGACATTCTGGGTGGCATGGCGGAGGGGCTCAGAGGCATGCGCCAGGCGGCTAAACCTCCGTCGTGGGACGCCCTGGCGGCGAAGCTCGGCCAATCGCCAAACGCCGTCTTGCGCCAGCGCGTGCGTGAACTCAGCGTCATTCTCGGCGATGCGCGGCGCTTGCGGAAACCCGCAAAGTCGTTGTCGATGCCAGGGCTGACATCACTGCTCGCAAGGCCGCTCTCGATGCCGTCATCGATGCGCGTCCGCCCGACCTTCGCCAGTTCTGCGAACAATTGCTTGGCGTCCCTTTGCTCAATACCACGGCTGCCAAGGGTCTGGCTGGCTTTGACGATCCGGCCATCGGTAAGGCGATTGTCGCTGCGTACCAGCTGTTCGAGCCGGCAGACCGGCCGCAACTGGTGGCCACCTTGTCGTCGCGCCAGACGTTCGCGCTGGCGCTGCTCGATGGAGTGGCCGGCAAACAGGTTCCCCGTGCCGACATCTCCGCTTTCGATGCCCGCCAGATACGCAGCTTCAATGATGCGAGCTTGAACAAAAAGCTCGTCGAAGTTTGGGGCGAGCTGCGCGACTCGCCCGCCGATAAGCAACAATTGATCGCCAAGTGGCAGGCACGGCTCACCAAGGAAACCCTGGCCGCCGCCAGTAAAAGCAATGGTCGGGCCCTTTTTAACAAGACCTGCGCAACCTGTCACACGCTCTTTGGTGAAGGTGCCAAGGTTGGCCCCGATCTGACGGGCGGCGGCCGGCAGAACCTTGGCTTCCTCCTGGCCAAGATCGCGGACCCCAGCGCCTCGGTCTCCGCCGACTTCCGTATGGTCGTCGTGGTGCTCAAGGATGGCCGGGTGCTCAATGGCATCGTCACCGCCAAAACCGAGCGCACGCTCGCGCTGCGGACCACGACGGAAGCAGTAACTGTCCCGCTCGCAGATGTCGAGAGCACCAGGGAATCGGCGCAATCCCTCATGCCGGAAGGTATGTTGGAAACACTTAGCGCCGACGATGCCCGTGACCTTATTGCTTATTTGATGAGCCGCGGCCAGGTTTCACTGGCCGATGACGCCAAGACGAAGTGACAAGGGCAGCTTGCCTGCTAATCATTTTACCAGCGTCTTCATCTCCGGCAGGGTAATATTGGGCGGCTGCCCGCCGCCGGGACGCGTGAAAAGTTCGCCAGATTTGCTGGTCCCTGGCAGAAAGCCGCCGTGCGCGAGAAAGAACTGGTTTTCTTCGACACCCATCATACGATCAAGCCGGTTGCTCTTGCCTGTGGCATCGTGGCTAAAAGTGGCCGAAGTCAGTTCGGTCCATTTGCCATTTGCCGTGCGTGCCCACTGGTTTCCATAAAGCGCCTTCCGGCGGAGATGGCCAGTGCTGCCGCCGAAGTTTTCGCTGAAGCCATGCAATCCTTTGAGATAGTTGCCGTCTTGTGGCGCTTTCATGCTGGCGATCAGCACCCAGGCTTTCTTGTCGGGGTGAAAATAATAACCGCTGTAGATCGTGCTCGCCGCGTCCGGTTGGGCCGTCAGCAAAAAACGCTGGGGCACGCCCGTCTTCCACCCATAAATGAGATGACTGTGCCCGCCGGTTCCCTCGTTGCCGAAGATGGAGGTATGCACGTCGTCTCCCTTGGCCACCAGGCTGACCTGATGTTCCTTGGGCACCTGTTGACGATCCTTGGCCACGGTGCCGGCCCCCGCATCCCAGACGCTGAAGATGATGCGCCGTTCGGTGGGGCTGTTGACTTGCATGCCGAAATAGCCGCGCCGAAAGCCGCACGCCATATAGAAAGTGGCCACGGGGTCTTCGACCGCCGTGACTTCACTGTAAAACCACTCGATGCGCTCGGCTGCCGGCACCGGATAAGCCAGGTGCACGGAAGCCGCATTACGCCGCGGTTCCAGGTTAAAGTGGGCTTTTGCCGTCGCGGGCCCGTCCAAAACGAGCGCTTCGATATCGCCAATTGACTTGCCAGGTGCGTTCAGCGACTCGAGCGTGAAACACTTGTAGCCCGCATCCGTGATGGCATAGTCGCCGAAGCTTAATGTCACCGCTTGATCTTGGCCGGCGCCCTTAACCGTTGCATCATGCACCTGGTCGCCCAGCGCCAGTCGCAGCTTTGATTCGGTATCTTTCGGCAAACGCATGATGACATGGGCCGTCAACTTGCCTGGCGTCTGGAAGTCGCCAAACCATAGCACTTTCAGCTTGGCATTCTGCCAGCCCGTGATGCCGGCCTTGGTGGATACCCGTGCCCCCTCGGGATTGGGCGCGAGGTACGCCGTGGAGGCGGGCACGCGCAATTCCGCCGCGCCGCCGAGCACGGGACAAACCATGACCAGCGCAAGACCATAAAAGTGTTTGGCGAATGTCATTTTTTGGTACCCAGGCAGTATAAATATCGGTCCGAGCGCAACAGGATGTGCCCATCGGCCAACGCAGGGCTGCCGTTGAAATAGGTGGTATCGCCAAGCGTGTTGTGCGCCAGCAAGCGGAACTTGGGGCCTGCCTCGACGACATAGGCACCCTTGGTGCGGCTGACAAAGTAGATCTTGCCATCGGCCGCCACCGGCGAAGCGTAAAACTGTTCCGGATCGGGCTCCAACTTCTCCTGATAGATCAACTTGCCGCTGGCCGCCTCAACACAATAAATGACGCCCCTATCGTCCTTGCCCCAGTAAAGATAACCCTGGTAATAGACGGGAGAGCACACGTTGGAGCCCTTGTGAAGCTCCCAGACGATGTTGGTTTTCGATACGTCCCCCTTGCCGCCGGCGCGTATGGCGATGGCGGCGTTATCGCGGGCACCGATGACAAAGACCACATCTTCGTGAGCGACCACGCTCGGGCAAACATAATCCTGAATGCCCACGCAATGCCAATTTTCGGTCCCCTTGTCCGGGTCATACCCCAGCACCTGGCCCCGGTTGCTGACGACAATTTCCTGTCGGCCTCCTTTAAGCGAGATCAAGAGGGGTGTGTTCCAGGAATAAGTCAGTCCAGGCGCGGACCACGCCGGCGAGCCATCCTTCTTGTGCAGCGCCACCAGCGCACCGCTTTCCACCGCCGCATTGAGGATGATCAAATCCTTGTACAGGATCGGCGATGTGCCCGTACCCCAACTATGTTTGGCCGACCCGACGCTGGCGCGCCAAAGTTGTTTACCGTCGAGATCGAACGCGAATACGCCCGTTTTTCCAAAAAACACGTAAACGGCTTGGCCGTCCGAGACGGGTGTGCTTGAAGCGTAGCCATGATTGGCGAGGTAGCTGCGATAGGGATCTTCCGGCAAATCCGCGGGTACTTCTCGCTGCCAGAGTATCTGGCCGCCCGGGTCGAGGCAAACGAGATGGCGTTTAAGCCCCTGGATGTCCCCTTTGCTCCTGCCATCGGCGTAGCCGCTGTAGGTCGTCACAAAGATGCGTTTGCCGACGACAATCGGGCTCGATGAGCCCGCCCCGGGTAGTTCCGTTTTCCAAAGAACGTTCGACGTGGCGCTCCAGGCTGTGGGCAAGTTTTTGTCCGGCGCCACCCCAAGCCCGCCCGGCCCCCGGAACTGCAGCCAATCGCCAGCCTGAGCCGGCGCGGCGGCGTAGCAAAAGATAAGGAACAACGCGAATCTTTTCATAACTGGTCCCCGGAACGATGTCGGTCACAGATTTAATTAGGCGCCAGCAGGCGAAAGGGGAAGCCCGTGTGTCGCGGGGATATTGCTGCCCAAGGCCGGGAGTCCGGCGCTGAATGTCGTCGCGCCTGGCGAGTGAACATGAACTGCGGTTCAGAAATACCTATCCCACCTCGTTCACCTCTATTTTTTTGGTGCATTGCCGCGACCATTGGAGTATTATGAGCGGTTGTCTTGCATCTGCCTTTACTCTCTTTGGGTAAAACATGCGCCGGTTCGTTACCTTTCTTGGGGCTTGGCTCGCCTGTGGGCAAGCGTGGGGCCAGGAACCCGTCGATTTTCGCCTCGAGGTGATGGCGGTACTATCCCGCGGGGGTTGCAATCAGGGAGCCTGTCACGGCAATCTCAATGGCAAGGGTGGTTTCAAGCTTTCACTGCGCGGCCAGGACCCCGACATTGACCTGCTCACGCTGACGCGTGGCCAGGCGGGGCGGCGCATCAACCTGCAAAAGCCAGAAGAAAGTCTGCTATTGCAGAAGGCGGCCGGGCGCGTGCCCCATGAGGGTGGGCCGCGTTTTGCCACAAGTAGCCCTGAATACGTCCTACTGAAACGATGGCTCGAGGAAGGGGCGCGGGCTGACGATTCCAGGCGAAAGCTGGTGCGTCTGGAGATTGCGCCGCGCGAAGTCTTTTTGTTGGAGCCTGTCCAGGAAGTACAGATCAAGGCGTGGGCGACTTTTTCAGACGGGGTGAAGCAAGAGGTGAGCAGCCTCGCGGTGTTCGATGGGTCCAACCTGAACATGGAGGTGGACCGCCAGGGGCTGGTGCGAACGACTCGGCCGGGCGAAACCACGGTTACCGTGCGCTATTTGCATTTGCAGGAGGCGGCGAACGTGGCCTTTGTGGCGGCGCGGCCGGCTTTCCAGTGGAGCAATCCACCGGCGAACAACTACATCGACACACTCGTGCACGCGCGCTTGCAAAAGCTCCGTATGAATCCGTCGGAGCTCTGTACCGACGGAGAATTCTTGCGTCGCGCTTACCTGGACCTCCTGGGCTTGTTGCCGACGGTGGAGGAAACACGACGCTTTCTGGCCGACAAGCGCCCCGACAAGCGGGCACTGCTCATCGACACTCTGCTGGCGCGTCCGGAGTTTGCCGAGTACTGGGCGGTACGCTGGTCGGATGTCTTGCGCAATGAAGAAAAACAGCTCGATCACAAGGGCACGCAGGTTTATTACGACTGGATTCGGGATGCCCTGGCCAGGGACATGCCGCTCGACGAATTCGCCCGCGCTGATCAATAGCAAGGGCAACACCTACACCGAGCCCGCGGCCAACTATTATCGCGCCCTGCGCGACCCGCAGGCCCGCGCGGAAGCGACCGCCCAGGTTTTCCTGGGCATCCGCATGCTGTGCGCGAAATGCCATAACCATCCATTCAATCAGTGGACGCAAAACGATTACCACCAATTCGCGGCTTTCTTTCCGCGCGTGCAATATAAGATCGTCACCAATAGCCGCAAGGACAAGCTGGACAAACACGAGTTTGTCGGTGACCAGGAAGTTTACCAGGATGATTCCAGCGAAGTAAAACACCCGGTCACGGGCGCGGTGCTCGAGCCACGTTTTCTGGGCGGCATCGTGCCCAAGCTAGGGCCCACGGACGATCGCCTGTCGGCCCTGGCGAGCTGGGTCGCTGACGCGCAAAACCCATTTTTCGCGCGTACGCAGGCGAATCGCCTGTGGTCCTATCTGATGGGCCGCGGCATCGTCGAGCCGAACGATGATTTTCGCCAGTCCAACCCGCCCGCGAATGGCCCGTTGCTGGATGCGCTCACGGCGGACCTGATCAAAAACGGCTTCAGCCAAAAGCCCCTTATCCGCACCATCATGAATTCGCGGACCTACCAGCTTTCGGCACGCCCCAACGACACCAATGCCGATGATGAGGCCAGTTTCTCGCACGGCCTGGTTCGTTCGTTGCCCGCCGAGGCCATGCTGGACGCCATCGCCCAGGTAACCGACACCAATGTGACTTTCGATGCCCACGAAGCGGTCAAACGTGCCGGCCAACTTCCCAGCTTGCCCGTGTTGCGTCGCGGCAAAGTAGGGCAGGGCAGCAGCTACCGCTTCCTGCGACTCTTCGGCAAACCCGAGCGCCTGCTCAGCTGCGACTGCGAACGCTCCGACAGCACGACGGTGGCTCAGGCGCTCAATTTAATCACCGGGGACATCGTCAACCGGGCGCTCGAGCGCCCGGAAAATCGGCTGGCCAAGCTCTTGAGCGAGGGGAAGTCCAGTGCCGCCATACTCGAGGACCTCTATCTTGCCTGCTTGTGCCGCGCTCCCACACTGGCGGAACAAACCGCCCTACTGCCGCCTATCGAGGGGGCGGCGAACCAGCGCGAAGCCTGGGAAGACGTGTTGTGGGGACTTTTGAATGCGAAGGAATTTCAGTTAAGAAGATAGCGGCTTCGCGAAATCCTTGGGACCGGGGTGAATGCCATGCGTTACGATTGCGACGGGTCGAGATCGTTAAGTCGCCGTAGTCTTCTGAAAATCGGTGCCCTGGGCCTATTGGGATCGCAGGCCTTAAGTCCCCTGGCCACGGCAGCACCGGGGCGACGGGCGCGTGCCAAGTCGGTCATCTTTCTTCACCAGTACGGCGGCCCCAGCCATGTCGATACTTTCGACATGAAACCCAACGCTCCCGCCGAAATACGCGGCGACTACCGGCCCATCCAGTCGTCGGCGCCGGGAATTATGGTCTGTGACCGGCTGCCGCGCACGGCCGGCGTAATGGACAAGGTGACGCTCATCCGCGGCATGCGGCATGAGATGAAGAACCATAACTCGGCCGGCTATTACAGTCTTACCGGCATGGCCCCGCCCACCGACGATCAGCGCCTGCGCGATTCGCGGGATCTGTTCCCCGCTTATGGTTCGGTGGTAGATCGCTATGCGCCGGGTGGGTCCGGTACGCCGACCTTTGTTTCCTACCCGCACGTAATTGCCGACGGCTCGATCACGCCGGGCCAACACGCCAGTTTTTTGGGACAAACGCACGACCCGTTTTTTATCAGTCAAGACCCCAACGCCCCGGACTTTCGCTTGCCGGAATTGAGTCTGCCGGCCCACATCAGCCCGCGCCGCCTGGAGAACCGCCGCGAGGTGATGAACCTGATCGATCGTTCGACCGAACTTCTCGAAATCTCCGCCAGGGCGCGGGGCATCGACGCCCATTATCAGCGCGCCCTGAACATGTTGACGTCGCGCACGTTTCGGCGGGCCTTTGATTTGTCCCAGGAGCCAAACAACACGCGCGAGCGTTATGGCCGTACGACCTACGGGCAAGGCTGTTTGCTGGCGCGGCGCCTCGTCGAGGCAGGCGTCAAGTTCGTCACGGTATATTTCGCTCCGAACATTGGCGGCCAAGATTTCCTTGGCGGCTGGGACACGCATGGGTTCAATAGTAAGCCGATGTACCCCATTCTCAATAATTACCTGATGCCCATCACGGACCAGACCCTGCCGACGCTGCTCGAAGACCTGGACAACCGTGGGCTGCTCGACGATACGCTGGTCATATGGATGGGCGAGTTCGGCCGTTCCCCACGCATCAACAACATTGCCGGTCGCGATCATTGGCCGCAATGCTATACCGTTCTCCTGGCGGGCGGAGGCGTCCGTCGCGGCTTCGTGTACGGCTCATCGGACCGCATCGGCGCTTACCCGGCAGCCAATGCCGTGCGTCCGGAAGACCTGGCCGCGACAGTCTACAGCCTGCTCGGCATCGATCCCCATGCCGAGATGCGCGATGCCTTCAATCGCCCCTTCCCAATCAGCTCCGGCTCCGTCATTGAGGGCATCCTGTCCTGAGCGAATAATGGTGGGTCAGCGCGAGTACGCTCGACGCCACCCTACAGGTGAGGGTCGGATAGTTGACAAAAGGGTCCCTGGTACTTGCCTCACGGTGCTATCCGGCACTCGTTTTGCTGCTTCCTTTCAAAACCCGCGCCTGGACGAGCTTAAAGGGCAACTGAATGGCAAAAACGCGAAGTAAAAAGATGACGAAGCATAGCGGCAAACAGAAAAAAGCGCCGCCTCACGGCACGGCAACGGAACTCGTGGCGCATTCCGTCCCCGCCGAAGTCAACGCAAATTTGAAGAACCCCGACGCGGTGCTGGTTATCGACATTGGCGGTACCAAATTGAAAATGCTGCTGGCCGGCAAATCCCAACCCCATAAAGCGGCCACGGGCCCCGAATTCACGCCGGAACGGCTAGTCCAGGTGGTGCGGCCCGTGGCGCAGAAATGGAAATTCGGCGCGGTGACGATTGGCTTCCCTGGATTGGTAGGTACGGAAGGCCCCAAGTCGGAACCGGGCAATCTTGGCCCCGGTTGGGTCGGCTTCGATTTCGCGTCGGCGCTTGGCGCTCCCGTGAAGATCGTCAATGATGCCGTCATGCAGGCCCTGGGCTGTTATGACAAAGGCCGCATGGTGTTCCTGGGACTGGGGACGGGAATAGGCTCGGCGCTTATCGCGGACCATCTCATCGTACCGCTGGAACTAGGTGAGTTGCGCTACGACGCTAAACACACGATCAATGAAGTGCTTAGCCGAAAAGCCCTGGCGCGGCTAGGCAAAAAAGCGTGGAACAATTGCATCGCGGACGTGGTGCCGATGTTGTTACGGGCCTTTAGCGCCGACTATGTGATGCTGGGCGGCGGCAATGCCAAGTACGTCAAAAATCTGCCTGTCGGCGCACGCCGTGGTCATAACCGGGCCGCCTTTCGCGGTGGTTTTCGCCTGTGGCAAAGCGATCATGACTGGATGCTGGCGACATCCCAACTGGCGCACATTGTGCCCGAAACAGAGAAAGGCCAGAACGGGCAGCACAAACAGGAAGCACGCTAATACACCGGCACTGTAGGGTGTGTCGAGCGTACTCGCGCTGACGCACCGCTATTTGCTGACGCACCGACGGCTGCAAAGGGTTGCTCGACTTGCACTACCGAGCTCTGGCATCTGATTATGATGGCACCATCGCGCATGATGGCATCGTTACGGCCAGCACGGTCGCCGCCCTGACGCGGCTACGCGTTAGCGGGCGGGTGCTCATCCTGGTCACCGGACGGGAGATCGAAGACCTTTTAAAAACTTTCCCTGAAGTCCATTTATTCAAGCTCGTCGTAGGCGAGAATGGTGCGCTCCTTTACGAACCAGACACGGGCGCCATCAAAACATTAGCAGCCGCGCCGGCGCCCGAGTTCATCAGGGCGCTGCGCGATCGAGGGGTCGCCCCCATGTCGGTGGGCCATGCGATTGTGGCCACCTGGAAGCCCCACGAGACCGTCGTACTGGAGTCCATCCGCGACCTGGGCCTGGAGTTACAAGTCATCTTTAACAAGGACGCGGTCATGGTGCTGCCGGCCGGCATCAACAAGGCGACGGGACTGCGCGGCCCTCAAGGAGCTGGAGTTGTCGCCGCACGAAGTCGTCGGCGTCGGCGACGCGGAAAATGATCACGCCTTTCTATCAATATGCGGCTGTGCCGTCGCCGTGGCGAATGCGTTGCCCGCGCTAAAGCAGCACGCGGACATCGTAACGACTGAGGATCATGGTCGGGGAGCTGAGGAGTTGATCAAGCGACTACTGGACAACGACCTGCGCGACGTCCAGGCAAAAATTACGCGTCATCACGTAATGCTGGGCCACGCGGCAGGCGCGGAAGTTCGTCTCGCTGCCGCCGATGGCAACCTGATGATTGTAGGCGAGGATAAGATCGTCAAGACATCACTCGTGCGCCGCTTCATGGAAAGCTTGCGGGACCAGAGTTATCAGTTTTGCGTGGTGGGCGGCGCCGGCGACTTCGCGGCTAGCGCGAGCGCCGTGACTGTCGGCAACGTCAAGCGCGACTTGGCCCTTGATGAGACCCTGCAACTGTTAAAAAAGCCGGAAATTAACGTGGCACTCGACCTGAAGGACGTCGTCCTTGCCGAGCGGCCGGGCTATCTGCTGGCGCTGCTCGCCCGGCTGGAACAAATGCGCCAGCAGGTCGGACGTCCCCACTGGATCGTCGTCAATGACGCGGACCAGTTGCTAGCAACGACTGGGACTCCGGCGTTATCGGAGTTGTCAGGCGCCTGGAGGGGATGATCTACCTGGTGTCGCAACCTGAACAAGTGATACCGAACGTGCTCAATTCAATAAAAACGCTTATTGCCACTGGTGCACACGCACAGCAATACATCGCGCAATTTTGCCGTGCGGTCGGAGACGCTTGCCCAGCCGTCGCGGAGCGGCAGCTACAAGAGCGCCAGGTGAGCCGGCATCTAACGCCGCTGAAGTTTGGTTGTGGCGAAGAAGTCAGCAAGCCGCGCCGATTTTGGTGAAAGTTTGATACGGACCTTCCGCGTGCCCAACTAGTATTTTGCGTTCCGCTTAGCAGATAGAAGCACGTCCCCTTGGCCAGCCAGTTTTCCGTATAATGTCTCCATTATCTCAGATTTTGCCCGCGAAAACGAGTTGGTGGGCGCAAAGTCTTTATCGAGCCGTCCTGGGGAATTAGCTTTTATGCCTATCGACTGGACACCTTTCGTCGACCTGGTTAATCGCCATCAGCGTTTTTTGATCACCACGCATGTTCGTCCCGATCCGGACGGGCTTGGCTCACAGCTTGGTCTGGCGGCCGCGCTCGAGGCGCTGGGCAAGCAGGTCCGGCTGGTAATCTCCAGCCCCTGGTCTCCACGTAATGATTTCCTCGACCCGGACAAGCGCATCAAACGTTTGCAGTTGCCGGGCGATGAGTATCGGGACGCCGAGGTTATTATTGTTCTCGACACGGGCACGTGGGGCCAGCTCGGCGATTTTGGCACGTTCATGAAGACGATGAGCGTTCCCAAGGTGGTCATCGATCATCATCTTTCCCAGGACGACCTGGGCGCGATCCGATTTGTCGATACCACGGCAGAGGCGACGGGCCGGTTGGTATACGAGGCGACGCTGGCCTTGAAACAGTCGGTATCCCCCTCGGCCGCCAGCAGTCTTTTCGCCGCGCTGGCTACCGACACCGGTTGGTTTCGCCATCTCAATACGACCAGCGTAACCTTTGGATTGGCCGAAAAGCTCATGCAGGCCGGTGCGCGACCGACGTGGCTTTATGACCGCATCTATGAAAACTGTACTCTCCCGCGCATCAAGTTGATGGGGCTCGTCTACAGTCGCGTGCGCACGGTGGCCGAGGGCAAGATCGCGTTCACGGAGGTCATGCTCAGCGACTACGCCGCCACCGGGGCGGTGCCGCAGGATACCGAGGACATGGTCAACGTGACCCGCAGCCTGGCCGGCGTCGAGGTTGGCCTGTTTTTCCTCGAACAACCAGCGGGCGGAGTGAAGATAAGCTTCCGCTCGCGTGAACGCATCGATGTCGCCAAGATCGCCGAACTATTCGGCGGCGGCGGCCATCGCCTGGCTTCGGGAGCAACCATGGGTACCACTCTGGCCGAGGCTCAAAAGCGTGTGCTTGCCGCAGTGACGCAGGCCCTATCGAGCCCTTGATCCGCGTCCCTTCAGCCATAGGATAACGCCGGTTCCTGCCGCAATCCCGTAACCACACGTATAGACATTCGCCGGATCTCCGGAGCAGCCATGATCGATCCGCAGCGACGCTCCTTCCTGAAATGGTGCACGCATGGCCTGGGCGCGATTTTCGCCGCCATTCTCGGCGTGCCGGTTGTGGCGTATCTCCTCGATGGCCGCAATCGGGCCGCGCCCGCGGGGGATTTGCGCCTGGTGGCGGGCGTGCGCCGGAGTGATCTTGTCAAGAACGTTCCGGTGCAGGGAATCATTAACAACCTGCGCCGCGATGCCTGGACGCTGCATCCCAATGACGTGATCGGCCGGGTCTGGGTGGTCAAGCTTGGCGACGGCAATGCACCGGCCGACTACCACATCTATACCACCGTTTGCCCGCATTTGGGTTGTTCGGTCAATCGCAATCTCGATCCCACGACAGGCTTCACCTGCCCGTGCCACGACGGTCAATTTCACTGCGACGGTTCGCGCGTGACCAAACCCGGTTACGAAAACCCCGCCCCGCGCGGCATGGACACGCTGGCGTTCGAGTTCGACACGCTCGACCCCGACACGTTCCTGGTAATGTATCAAAACTTCTACCAGGCCCGCCCCGACAAGACTCTCCGGACTTGATTATGGCTGGTAAACTCGCCAATTGGCTCGATCATCGCACCGGCTTCCGCAATCTCAGGGACATCATGCTCCTTGAAGGTATTCCGGGCGGCGCCAAATGGCGCTATGTCTGGGGAAGCACGCTGGCGTTTGTGTTCGTCATTCAGGTTGTTACCGGCATTCTGCTCATGAGTGCCTACAGTCCCGGCGATTCGACGGCCTGGGGCAGCGTTTATTTCATTCAATACGAAATGGACTTTGGCTGGCTCATTCGCGGTCTACATCATTTCGGTTCGCAGACGATGGTCGTGCTGCTCGCCATCCACATGCTTCAGGTCGTCATCGCGGGCGCACATCTACCGCCCCGCGAGGTCAATTGGTGGCTTGGTTTGCTTCTCATGATGTTGGTGCTCGGTCTTAGTCTGACAGGTTATCTGTTGCCCTGGGACCAAAAGGGCTTCTTCGCGACGCAGGTCGCCACCAACATTTTGGGCAGTTTGCCAGGCATTGGCGCCTTTCTGCAAAAGGTGGTCGTGGGCGGGCCCGTCTACGGCAATCACACCTTAACCCATTTCTATGCCCTGCACGTGGGCGTTCTGCCGGCTCTGGTGGTCATCCTCCTCGTCGCCCATGTCGCCATCTTCAGGCGGCATGGCATCACGACTCCGTACGACAATGGTGCGAGCCATGGCGCACCCGGGCCGGTTGGTGCCGCGCCGGTGCCTCAGGGACTCTTTTGGCCGGATCAGGCTTTTCGCGATCTGATCGTTTGCCTGGTGATTTTTGGCGTGATGCTCAGCCTGGTGCTTTTTAGCGGACATGGCAACAAGATTGATTCGCCCACGGCAGATGCCAACAAGGAAGTCGGACTTTACGAGCAATGGGCCAAGGCCGGTAAAGACGGCCGCGGCGCCAATCTGGATGCTCCCGCCGATCCCTTGACGGAAGGCTACCCGGCCCGGCCCGAGTGGTACTTTTTGTTTCTCTTTCAGCTTCTCAAGTATTTCGAGGGTGACAAGATCCTGATCGGTACGGTGGCCATTCCGAATGGGGTCATCGTGCTCCTTTTCTTGTTGCCGCTGCTGGGCTATGGACGTATGCGCAAATTTGGACATTTCATGGGCGTGCTGGTGGTTGTCGCGCTATTGGCCGGCGTGGGCATCCTGACGGCACTGGCGCTCGCGGACGATTCATCGACGCCCTACCCGCTGGGCCTGGGCGGGGGCTCGGAAAGGGCCAAGGACCTGCGCAACCAGTTCGAAAAAGCGGAGGCCCAGGCACGCCGCGCGGTGCAGTTAGCCTCCCAGGGCATTCCTGAGGAAGGCGGGCGTTACTTGCTGCGCCGACCCGCTGACACAGGGGCCCAAGTTGTTCGAGAAGAACTGCGGGGTTTGCCATGCCTATAGCGCGGAAGGCTTCCCTGCGACTCACAATTCGAAAGTAAAATACAGGGCGAGCGACCTGGGCGGTTTCGCCACCGAAAAATGGATACGCGGCTTACTGGAAAAGCCGGACGACCCCAAATACTTCGGGCTGACCAAACTGGAGGGCATGAAGAACTGGCGTGCCAAAGTGGACAAGGCGCGGGAGAAATGGAAAAAGAACGACGGCCCGGAAGAAGCGGCCGAGAAGATCAAAAGCGAGGAAGCGGACTGGGACATCATCGCCCGCTGGGTGGCAGACCAGGCCCGCCCAAAAGCGAAGCGTGATGCTGCGCTAGAAACCAAGGGCAAGGACCTGTTTCAGGATACCTGTGCGACGTGCCATACGATCCAGGGCGAGGGGGGTAAGACGGCACCCGACCTTACGGATTACGGCTCGGGAAAGTGGGTACGGGGCATGATCATGGATCCCGCCAGCCCAGCACGGTACGGCAAGAACAATGAGATGACCGCGTTTCGCAACGAGACTGGCCCGGCCGCGGCGCAACTCCTCGCTGAATTTATGGACCTTCACCAGAAAAACGATACGAAAATCAATGTGACTGCCCTCAGCGATATAGACCGGGAATTGATCATTCGCTGGCTGCTTCATGACGACCGTGTCGTGTTCGGTGGACAAAGTATCGCGAGCCCGCCGAGCGTCGATTGATTGGCTCAATTCACGGGATTCGCTGCCTCCATCACCGCGCGCAAGGCTGCCCGCGACTCTAGGATCGTTCGATTGTTTCACGTTAATTTGGGAGAACCGCATGAAGACGCACTTTTGTGTTTGGACAACCGGCCTCGCCCTATTGGCCCTGGGCACCTGGTTTACCATGGATGCGCTGGGCCAGGAAGGCGCTGCGAAGGGGCTCAAGGAAGGGGTTTTGAAGATCGCGGCATCTCTGAAAAAAGGGGAGACGGCCACTGCCACCAAAGAGGCCGCAGATCTCTCCAAAAAGATTGACGATCTTGCCGACCTGATGGATCTTTTCAAGAAACGGGACAAGGGCGGCCTCGGCGTCGGGTCGAAGCCCGGTGTGGTGACACCCGACGGTATGGAATCCAAGCTCGTGGCCCTGGGCCGCGACGCGCCATCGATTACGACGCTGAAAAAGGAAGCGGACGCTCTTGAAGAGATGGGCTATACGGTGGCCGCCATCGGCCTTATCACCAAATCCAAGCCGGCACCGAAGGCCAAGGAGTGGAGCGGTTGGTGCGACGATCTGGTGACGGGCGGCCAGAAGCTCAGCGCCGCCGCGAAAAGTCAGACAGCCGCCGAGCTGAAATCAGTAGCCGCCAAGATCAATGCCTCTTGCAACGCCTGCCATTCTGCCTATCGCAAGTAAGCCGACGGGGATTTTCAGATTGAAGGACGCAGATTGCAGATTTGTTTTCATCGGTCTGCAATCTGCATTTCCCATCGTTATCTAAAGAGGCCGACCCAGAAGCTAAAGATCTGCGTATGATCTTGGGGGCCTTTCACGATCGGGAAGCCGAAGTCCAGGGCGATGGGTACCGGCCCAAACATGGGGACGACGATTCGCAAGCCAACACCCGCGGAAACGCGATATTTCGAGATTTCCACGCCGGATTCCACGGTGCCCGTATCGACGAAGGCAACCGCATAGAGTTGGTCGTTGGCCCGGATCGGCACCTGGTATTCAAGACTGTTGACGAACAGGAAGTCACCGCCGACCTCGGCACCATTGACCGAAGGCCCGACGCCGCGAAATTCAAAGCCGCGCAACGTTTGGAAACCACCGGCATAGAAGCGTTCGAATACCGGTGTATTGCTGCCCGCCCAGGCGACCTGGGTGCGCGCCGCCACCACCTGTTTACCGCTGCCGTCGGGACGTTGCCAGACCGTCATATAACGACTGGCCTGGAAGTTCACGATCGGGAACGTGTAGGTGCCGAAGCACTGCTCGAAGCTGATAGAGGCCAGGCCGCCTTCGGTGGGCCGCAGGAAAGAATCGCGTGTGTCCCAGGTCAGACCGACGTTCGGCCCAACCACGAGGTTGTTGCCTTGCACGGACGTGTAATCGACCGGGTCGAACGGCGCCAGGTTGCCGATGTTGACGTTTTCAATGCGTAGGCCCGTCGTAATCGTCCATTCCTTATTGATCGCGTGACCCAGGCTGATACGGCCGCCGGCCCGGCTTTCCGTGTCTTCGGTGTAGAGCCGTTGATTGTAGTAGGCGGCCAGCGTCAAACTGTAGGGCTTATCGAACAGAAAGGGCTCGCGCAAGCTGATCGAGTAGCGTTGTAACTGCGTGCCGGGGACGGCTTCGATGCGCAACTCCTGACCGGCGCCACGCCAGGCCTTGCCTTCCCAGATGTCCGACAGGCTGGTGGGGAAGCGAAAGATGTCAAAATTGCGTTCGTTGAGGACAATGCTGCCGACAATGCCGGAGTCGGAGTTGAAGCCGGCTCCAAACATCAAACTTCCCGTCTGTGTTTCCTGCACCGTTACCAGAATGTCCTTGAACTGCTTGTCATCTTCCGGATTGAGGACCATCAGCGTCGGATGAACGCCGCTTTCCGCGTCAGCCTTGAAGATGGAGAGCTTGGCCAGGTCCCGTTCGGCCAGGCGCAATTCCGGATAGCGAAGCGGCTGGCCTGGATACAAGCCGATGACGCGGCGAATGACGCGGTCCTGCGTGACGTCGTTGCCGACGATGATGACCTGTCCCACCTGCGATTGCGGCTGTTCCTTGATTTCATACTGGACGCGCACGACGCCCGGCTCATCGGGGACCGTGTAGACCTCCTTGGCCACCACGGTGGAAAACGCACGCCAGCCATACCAGTCCGTGATGTTTCGGACGTCGTTCTGGGCTTTGGCGCCGTCGTAATAGTCCCCCTTATGGGACATGATAATGGCATTGAGCTGAGCGGAGTCGAGCGCCTTGTTGCCCACGACTTCCAGGTCCTTGATGCGATAACGAGGGCCATCGTACATGTGAAAGACGATGTCCACCTGGCTCGGGTTGGGCGTCCAGACAACTTCCCGTGAAACGTGAATGTTGATGTAGCCATTGGCCTTGAAGTAATCTTCGAGCTTGCCGACATCGGCATCGACCATGGCCGGGTTGAAAATGCCGCCCATGCCCAAAAAGGCGCTGCCGGAGTCGATCTGCGTCTTGAGGCGGGCGGCGCTGGCGACTTCGTGATGGCCTTCGAAGCGAATTTCGCGAATGCGCACGATCGGGCCTTCGGAAATATTGAAGACCACGCGCGAATCGGACGGTTTGTCCCCTTCTTCAAGGACCACGCTGGCATAATAGCGGCCCTTCTTGCGAAGGTAGTCCTGGATGTCGTAACAGGCGCCGCGGTTGGACGTCGGGTCCAGCGGCGTACCTTTACGCAGGCGCACCATGTTTTCGAGTTCTTTCTCGCTGATATGGTTGTTGTTCTTGAAGATGACCTCGCGGATGAGGTTGGGGTATTCTTGCACCTCGAAGTACACCTGGTAACGCCCGTCTCCCAGACGCGTTTCCTTGACGGACACATTCCGGAACATACGCGTGGCTGTGAGCGTTGTGGCGTCTGTCTGCAGCATCGATTTCGAGTATTCCCCGCCGGGCTTGGTCTTGATCGAGCGCATGATCTTTTCGGTGGGGATATTGCGGTTGCCGACGACAATCACGTCGGCGACCGTTTCTTTGGCAGGCCCCTGGGCGGAGGAGAATTGTGTCGCCAGCAGCCGAGCAGCAGGAAACCGGCCAGCAATAAGCGTGCGCCGGAGCTTGCTTTCGCGGTTGCTTTCAAGGTTCCGTCCGTCCCTTTCATAGGGAATCCTCGGGTCGGGTTGCATGGGCGCAGTCACTTGGGAGGGACGGATGTAGTCGAAGAGGTCGGAACTGTCAAGGCGAGCTTGCGGATGGGATGAGGTAATTGCCTGGCCGCGCACGAAAGAGGGAAGAATAAACAGAAGGCGTCCGTTGCGGCTGGCCAGGAGCCGAAGGCCGTGCTTACGGGCTCCCCTGGCGCCATGCTGCCAACTTGCCTAGTTTTTATAGCCTCTGGGATGTTTTTGGTGCCATTTCCAGGCGGAGTCCACGATGGCCGTGATGTCCGTATATTGGGGTCGCCAGCCTAGCTCCTTTTGAATTTTGGCGGAAGAAGCAATCAATACGGGGGGATCGCCGGGGCGGCGGGGACCTTCCTTGATGGGGACCTTTTTGCCGGTGACTTGCTCGACGGCGCCGATAACCTCGCGGACGCTGTAGCCGCGGCCGATGCCAAGGTTGTACTTCAATAGAACACCTGGTTTAAGCTGCTCCAGCGCAAGCAGATGGGCCGCCGCGAGATCATCGACGTGAATGTAATCGCGGACACAGGTGCCATCCGGTGTAGGATAATCGGTGCCAAAAATTTCGATGTGAGGCCTTTGGCCCATTGCTGCCTGGATGACCAGCGGGATCAGGTGTGTCTCGGGCTTGTGGTCCTCGCCGAGGCTGCCGTCCGGGGTGGCGCCTGAGGCATTGAAGTAGCGCAGGGCGGCACCGCCCCAGGCATAAGCGTGGGCATAGTCCGCGAGCGCCTTCTCGACAGCTAGCTTCGTTTGCCCATAGGGATTGATTGGAAACTGGGGAGTGTCTTCCGTGATGGGCGATTGTTCCGGCACACCAAAGGTGGCGGCCGTGCTTGAAAACACAAAGCGGCCGACGCCGTGTCGGCGGAGGCATTCCATGAGGTTGAGCGAATTCACCAGATTGTTGCGGTAATACTTGGCGGGGTCGGTAACCGATTCGCCGACGAAGGCAAAAGCGGCGAAGTGCACAACCGCCTCGATGCGCCGTTCGACAAACAACTGGTCGAGGCGATGGACCTCGTTCAAATCGCCGACGATCAGTCGTTCGGGCGGCACGGCTCCTTTGTGCCCAAAGCAGAGATTGTCGTAGACCCAAACATCATGGCCGCGTGCCAAAAAGAGCTTGACGGCATGGGAGCCGATATAGCCCGCTCCGCCGGTGACCAGAATGCGCATGATTATCTCTCTCAACAGGAGAATGTTAAAAAAACGGGAACAGGACCTCTTCATTGAAAAAGTCCGGTCCCCGTTTTGTCAACATGGCTAGTTCGTGATGCCCTTGGTGATGCCCATGAAAACATCTTCGAGGTCAATTTCCTCTTCCTTGATTGTTTTCAGGCGGAAGCCATTGCGGACCAGAATCTCGGGAATAAACGTCCCCTCGGAAATGCCGTCGCGCAGAGTGACGATCAGGTAATCGTCCGGCTCCTTGTGTTCGATCCCCTCGACGCTGGAGTGTTTTTCCAGGAGGACCTTGGCTTCGGAGTTGCGGCCTTCGCCGACCACGACCGTCAATACGTGGCGCTGGCGTACCTGGCGGATGGCGGACTCCACGTCGCCATCGAAGAGGAGTTTGCCGCGCTCGATGATGCCGATCTTGTTGCAGATGTCGGCCAGTTCCGGCAAGATATGGCTGGAAACGAGGATCGTTTTGCCCATGGCGCAGTTCCTTGAGCAAGCCGCGCATTTCGATGCGTGCCCGCGGGTCCAGACCGCTGGCAGGCTCGTCCAGGAGCAAGACTTGAGGCTCATGGAGGAGCACGCGCGCCAGTCCAAGCCGTTGCGTCATGCCGCGCGACAGGCTCGTTACAAGGGCGTCCCTTTTATAGCCCAGGTCGACGAGTTCGAGGACCTGATCGCACTTGCGTCGCCGTTCCGGGCCCTTGATGCGATAAGCGGCCGCGAAAAATTCGAGGTATTCGATGACCTTCATGTCGTCGTAGACGCCGAAAAAATCGGGCATGTAGCCCATCACGCGGCGAATATCCTTGGCGCCATTGTAAATGGAATAACCACACACGGTCGCCTCGCCCCAGCTAGGGTTGAGGAGGGTCGCCAGGATGCGCATCGTGGTCGTTTTGCCGGCCCCGTTGGGCCCGATGAAGCCGTAGACATCGCCCTTTTCGAGCTTCAGCGACAGGCGATTAAGGGCATACAGGTCGCCATACATTTTGGTGAGATCGCGTGTTTCGATCATGGGCTGGCATTCTTTCGTGGTTATTGAAGCGCTGCGGCACGGACTGGCAGCACGACCCGGATGTAGGTGTCCTGGGCCATGGTGCCGGCCAGGGGAGGGCGAGCTTCTGCCGGCCTCGGGCAAGCTGCCGAGCCAGAGGTTTGTCGGTCCGGGTGAGGCGCCATCGATGAGCTGGTCGGCCGGCCCACGCTGGAAGGGAACGTGGCCATAGAGAATGGCTTCGCGCAGCCGGTTCTCGCCCTGCACGACGTCTTTCTGAATGCGCCAGGAGTAATCGAGCGCACCCAGGCTATGATTGCGAGCGTTGGTGCCCTGGGGATCAAATTTCTGAAAGAACATGGCCTGGCGAATCGAGGACGTTGGATTGTAACTCCCTTGTACACCCTGAAAGTTGACGTTGCGCGGCGCCAGCAGCCGGTCCCTGTCGTCAAACCAGGCCGCGAAGTCTTTTTGGTGCTTGGCTTCAAGAGCGATCTTGACCGGACCGGCACCATTGGCGGTGCACCGCAAACCCTCCGGAATCTGAAAGCAGCGATCGCCGAAAAAGACCCAGACATCTTCGAGATCGACGGCCAGATTGTTTTTGATGCTGCCCGTAAGGACGAAGTTCTTGCCTTCGAACTCGCGTGTGTGATAGCTGAGGTCCGCGGCAAATGGCGCCTTGGGCATGGCCGCTTCCCAGCTAGCGGTGAAGGCTTTCGTCGTCCACACCGGTATCGGCACATCGCGCAGTCCCCTGGCGTCCTCGGCATAGGAGTAGGGCCGGCGAAAGAAACCTTGCGACCCGCCGGAGCGTCCCATGGCGCCTGGCCCATCGAGATCAGGCCGACCCATCCAGCTCACCGGTTCGGCCGAGACAGGATTGCCAGCCTTGCCGCCCCAGAAGGCCGGGTT
The DNA here is from genome assembly GCA_963848825.1 of uncultured Planctomycetota bacterium. Classification (GTDB taxonomy): domain Bacteria; phylum Planctomycetota; class Planctomycetia; order Gemmatales; family Gemmataceae; genus CAVVSQ01. Next base: position 900,118 of record CAWKFA010000015.1, read on the forward strand.
GACCTCGACGCCGACAGTGTAATTTTGGATGCGCGGGCTCAGGATGGTGAAGAACGTTTTGCCATAAGCGAAGGAGCGTGCCGTTTGCTCCTTGGCGTCCAGCTCGGTGCGCATGTCGAAATCCACGACGTCGATCTTGTTGACTTTTAGCTCGTTCCCCTTGAGGGCATAGGCCGTGAAATAGGCGGCGATGCTGACGGCCAGGACCACCACCGGAAAGGTGACCCAGGTCCACTCGAGTTTGTGAAAAACGTGCTTGAGGACAAAGTAATCGAGCGGCCCAACGACCAGGATATAGAGGATGATGAACAGGGCGACGTAACCGAAGGGCACCACGTTGACGTCGAAAATGTCCAGCGTCTGGTGCAAGCTGGTTGTGATGTCGATCCCCGCGTTGTCCCCACGCCAAACGCGAACCAGGCGTTGATTTGGATCAAACTTCACGGGCGGCGCGAATTCTTTTACCAGGGTCGTGAGAAACTCAAGTTTGCCGTCCCAGCGCGTGAAGGGGGGCCCGTCGAGCGAAAATGCCAGATAGACTATCGAACCCCGCCCGTAGGGCATTTTGGTAATCAGCGGTCTGCCATCCTCGGTTTTGACCTGGACGTCCCAGGCACCCGGCGCCACTTTGCCAGGTTCGAGTTTCGCCAGAGATATGGGGTTGCCGCCCGGGCCGGGTAAAGGCTTGCCGCGCGTACCGGCCCAGGCTTCGACCTCGTCGAGGCGCTTGACCGCCGTTTTGACGACATCGCCTGGATTGGCGGGTGGCACGACCGGCACGATGGGTTGCCAGGCCGGCCCTTGCAAAAGCAGCGCCAGGATATCCTGGTTCTGGTAATTGACGGGGATAATCAGCCTGCCCCCCTCGCGTACCCAGCGGGCGATGGCCTCCAGGCGCGGGCGATTGCTGTCACGCTGCAATTCGGTCAAGAACTCTTTCCGATCGGTGCTTAAAATCATGAGTTCCACGCTCTCGTAGCCGAACCAGTGCTCCGGCAAGGCGCAACGTCTGTTTCATAGGTCGCGTACATGGGTGCGGTATCGCGGTTGGCGATGTCGGGTGGTTGTTGCACCGGATTGAGCGCCCGTGCATAGTCAACAAGCGCATCGCGCCAGTCGGGCAACTTGGCGCCCAGTGACAAATAAAGGTGCGCCTCCCAGATCGGGCAACGGTCCGCCGAATTGCTGCGACGTCGTGAAGCGTTTTCCCTCCGCATGAAGCGCCACGTTGACGTGCGCCGCCGATTCGAAGTTGCCCGGCTTGGTGTAACCGGTGAAGGTGCGTGCCTCGTTCGGCTCCAGCGACACGGGAATGCGATAAAAGGTGCCGATGCCCTCGCTGTCGCTGCTTTCAAACTCAAGGTAGGGGGGCGAATTCGGGTCCTTCGCGAGGATGCCGTTGGGGCCCGCGATCACGTCCACATGCACGGGGGTCCACATGCCGATTTGAAACTGGCCGCCCCCATCGCTTGCGGAATAGGTCTGAAAACCGACGCGGACCCTGTCAACCTTCGCCAGGAATTTCGGCTTCTCCTTGTCTTGCGCCGCAAGAGATGCGGGTATCAGCAGTAGTCCGAGAAATGGTAATAAATAGCGCATGGTTGCTCTTTACGGTTTCTCGGCCTGATCACAAGCGCAGGGCACCTTGCCGCAGTCCGGGCAGCCGGTGCCATATTTTTGTTGCACGGCCTTATCGAGGTCGACGCCGACGATATTGGCCAGCGTTGCCAGCCAGGCGAGTACGTCGGCGAACTCGAGGGTGCGCTCTTCCTGAGTGCCGCTGCGCAGGGCGGTCGCCAGTTCGCCCACTTCTTCCATGAACCACATGAACGTCCCCTCGACGCCGCGGCGGCGGTCCTTGGCATCGTAGGTATCGTGAATGATTCGTTGCAACTCCGCCAAAGTCATGGGGGACATCATACCTCATTTTTACGAAAAGAATATCAGAACGGTTCGCCCGGCACTTTAATCCGTCAACAATTTCCGCAGCGCGACCGCCTCGGCATCCTTGTGCTGTCCGGTCAAGCTTTCGATGAGCACCTCCTGGCATTCTCTGTCGAGCACGTCAATTTCCAATCCCTGACGCGCATATTTTTCGGCGGTGGCGAGGTCGCCTTTATTTTTGGCCAGCTTGGCGAGCTTGCGACGCATCGGCAGGTCATCGGGGTCCAAATCGGCCGCATCTTTGAGCACGCCGATCAATTTGTCGTCGGCCCCCGCTGCGTATAAATGGTCGCCAGCTCGGGAAGCCAGGAAGGATCGAGCGGATCGAGCTGCCGGCATCGTTCCAGGGTTCGGGCCGCTTGATCGAACTTTTTGTTCTCGAACTGCAAACGTCCGAGTAGCCGTAAGGTCTTGATTTCGGTGCATTCTTCTCCCGTCGCCTTTTCCAGGAGCTCGTAAGCCAATTCAGGATCGCCGCCATCATTGAGAAGCCGCGCCTTGACATAAGCGGCCAGCGGCTGAAGGGCCTTGAGCGTGAGTGCCTGGTCAGCGAGCTTGCGGGCTTCCTTTTTCTTGCCGAGTGCGTAATAGCGGTCGGCGAGCTGCGCGGCTGCCTCGGGGTCCTCCGGGTTCTTGTCATTGGCCTCCTGTAGCGACTTCGTCGTACGTGGCTTTTGGGCCGCCTGCTTCGGGCCTTTCTGGACGCGGTCGTCAAGAAAGGCGAGGTAGCCCTTTTCGAACTCCGCCTTCGTTACCTTGAAGTTTTTCTCGAGCGCCTGGTCGGTATCCAGGCCCGCGCCATAGGCGTCCAGGAGCTTGCCGATCGCCTTGTCGCCCTGGGTTTTCGTCAGGTATTCAACGTAAAGCTGGCTTTGCATGTATGCCTGGTGCCACTGATCGGGCGAACGCGGCCTGATGAAGCCGAGCAAAATCGTGTCCAGGTTGAGCAAATCGTTATCTTGCATCTTCTCGGCCAAAAGATAGCGCCAACGCGGCGGGGGGGCCGAGCCCTCGTTGGTGACCGCCAGCCCTTCCGTGAACCAGTGCGGTACCTGAAACTTGGTCTGTTCGAGGTTGAAGACGTGGACGAGCTCATGGCGTATCACGCGCACCCAGTTGAACGGCCTGGCGATTACTTTCGATTTGTCGCGCGGCGATACCATGGCGATCATTCGGCCCGTGCAGGCGCCGATGGTGTGCAAATCGGGCATGGCCACCACCCGGCCGCTGAACATCTCATGCTTGTTGAAGACCTCAATCAGAATGGGCTCGGTGGGCCGATAGGAGAACTTGTCCGCCAGTTCCTTGTAAATGTCTTCGAGATACTTGGCCATGAATCGGGCGAGCACTTTATCGTTCTTGGCGTCGTAGCGAAGGCGGAAATGTTCGGTCTGCAGCGTCTCATACTTATCGAGGTGGTCGAGCACCTTGAGGGTGTTGCTGACCTGAATGTTGAAGCTGTCGATCGCGAAAACCTTTTCAAGCGTCTCGCGGGCGAGGTCTTCCTTGCCCAGACGCATATAAAGCAATCCCAGCTCGCTCTGCGCCTGCGGCAGCTTGGGCTGCAGGTCCATGGCGTGTTTGAAGTACTTTTCCGCATCCAAAAAGAGACGGCGCTCCTCCAGTCGCTGCGCCAGCTCGGTGTAGAACACGCCCGCCTTCGGATTGTGTTTATCGACTTCCTTGACAAGTGCCTGCAAGGCGGTCTCCTGGTGCTTCAGGAAGTTGCAGGCCGCTATGCGGCCGAGGGTATGTTCGTCGCGTGGATTGACGGCGCGGGCTTTTTCGAGGTCGGCAAGCACGGCTGGCATGTCATTCGCGAACAGGTTAAGGTCCGCGCGCAACCGCAGGGCCATGGGCAGGCGTGGGTTGATTTTCAAGGCCTGTTCGGCGAAAAGCTCGGCATCCTTGGTTTCGAAACGTTGCAAGGCCGCCTGTCCCTTGGCGGCCAGGGCTTCGGCCGCGCGTGGATTGATGATGAGCGCACGATCGAGCGCCCGGTTGGCGGCGGCCTTGTTATACTTCTCCTGATAGAGTCGGCCCGCTTCGTACTCCCCCCACCAAAAGTCCTTGTCCTTTTTGACCGCTTCGCCCCAAACATCGGTCAGGATGAATTCGAATTGATCGGCAAGATTGTGGTAGCGTGCGCGTTCGCTGCCCGCCAGGCCGACGAGGTGCAAGATATCGGGGTCGGTGATTTCCATGCCGTCATTGGCAAGCCGCGTGTAAGTCCGCACGAACCAGCGAAATTCCTCGTCCGCCTTGCCATCATCGCCGCGATCGCGATAGATTTGACCGAGTACCCAGCGTGCCGCGAAGTTGTCTTCCGCCACGTCGAGCGCCGCCTGCGCGACTTTTCCGCCGCCGCCCACTGCCCGCGGAGGTACAAGACTTCCGCCCGCCGGGCCAGAAGATCGGCGTTCGTCGCGAATTCCTTCAGCGCTGTTTCGACAACTCCGAGCGCCTTTTCATATTCCCCCTGGCTTTCGTGGGTTTTGCTGATGCCAATGACGGCGGCTGGCCGTGCCTTGGCGTTTTTTAAGAGCTCCTCGTAAGTTTCCCGTGCCTCGGCATAATTGCCGCGCAACAGGGCCTGTGCGCCTGGGCCAGGGTGTCTCCCGCTTGCGCGAGGGAACAGGAGAACAGGAAAAAATAAAGCGCAGCGAGCTTTTTCATGACCGCTCCAAGGTGTCGGCAGGCAGCAAGCTTAACCTTAACGAGGGATTGGTCAAAACGCAAGCAATGCCGACCTGGCGGTCGATTTGTTGGACTCAAAATGGATTTGTCAGGCAATGAAAATGGATTTGTCAGGCAATGAAGGAGTCACGCCGCGACGGGGCTCGGGCGTATCTTCTGTCGGCGCATGGGCTCCAAGGAAAGCGGATGAAAGTCGTTTTCAGAAGGGTCGCGTTGACCTTCTTTGAGCGAGCTACCTCGGGAACGAGCGATTCTTGGTGGGACACCGGCCGGATGCCCGCACGACGAACGCCCAATCTTCCAACCCACAACTTTGCTAGTTGGGTGCTCGTTCAATCAATTCGACCGCTTCGACGCGGTAGAGGCTGATGGTGCGTCCCTGGTGGACGGTGCCGTGTGCCGTGATAAGGTCGCCATTACGCAGTGGGCTCAGGTCCATGTCGCCGTTGAGGATCATACGGCCGCCAAAGCGGTCGTTCGTGGATGGCGTCGCGTAATGGACGATATAGGTCCCGTTGACGACTTCGACTTGTCCGGTTAGCCAACTGTAGTCATCCTGGTGCCCGATCTTGTTGACCATGTCGGCGTGAATTGGTCCGTTGTTCATGGTCTGGGCGATAATCTCCACCCGTCCTGGTAGAAAGGAGGCGGGATTGACGTTGGCGGGCTCGGGCGCCTGGATTTGCAGGGGTACCGAGGCCACTTCAAGTAGCGGCGGTTCACTTGTCGTCACCTTGCTCGTGTTCACCTTGGCGACCTCACCTTGGGTACGAATGATCGGGCCCCGGGCCTGACTTTCCACTTTCTTGGCCGACGTAGGCGGCCCGGGAATGGCGCGGCGGCTGCCTTTTGATTGCCAAAGAGGCTGCTTAGCCTATCCGAAATACGGCTCATCGCGGAGCGCTGGTCGGGCTGTTCTGGCACCTTGCCGGTCGTTTCGGTCGTTTTGTAGGTCCAGCCGCCCGTTGGGGTCCAAGTGCCAGTCTGGGTCCACGTTCGTGTTTGAGTCGAACCGGGTACCTGTGTCCACCCCGAAGTGCTCGTGGTTTCGGTGGTAGTGATTTTGGTGTCCTGGGCCTGGCCTATAAGTAGGCTTGCCGCCATTGCGCAAAGTGTGGGGCCCATGGAAAGTCTCCTCCGTGAGAGCCTGTGCCAAAATTGGGACTAATGCGTTTATTGATCGGAATGGACGGCCTGCCTGCTTTAACAACTTTGCCAGGCATACGGACATTGCCGAGTCTCCGGAACCTACGGAACTTTCGGAATCTCTTACGGCACGCGTTTTTTCCGCCATTCAGGCAAAGGTGGTAAATTCGGCAAGGATGCGGCAACTTGGTCGCCGGCGTATAAAACCAAGAGGTGATTTTGTCAGTGGATCACGGGGTGGGCTCATGTTTCTCGGCATCGAAATCGGTGGCACGAAACTGCAACTTGGACTGGGCGTTGGCGACGGCTCGTTGGCAGCAGTCTGGCGCGATACGGTACAGGTAGCGGCGGGCGCCGCGGGCATTCGTCGCCAGATCAGCGCCGCCGTCCCCCAGCTAATGAGCAAGGCAGGGACAGCCACGAGCGCGCTGCGCGGCATCGGTGTCGGTTTTGGTGGGCCTGTGGATGATCTAACGGGCAAGGTGATTAAATCGCATCAAATTGAGGGCTGGGATGATTTTCCGCTGGCCGAGTGGCTCGGTGAGAAATTCCATTGCCCCACGGTCCTCGGCAACGATGCCGACGTTGCCGGTCTGGCTGAGGCCCTCTTCGGAGCCGGGCAGGGCCTATCCCCCATTTTCTATATCACCATTGGCTCGGGCATCGGCGGCGGCCTTGTTATCAATGGCGAGATTCATCGTGGTTGCGGCCGAGGGGCGGCCGAGATCGGTCACCTGCGCATCTTCGACCCCAAGACCAAGTGCATCGATATTCTGGAACACTTTGCATCTGGCTGGGCCATCGGCCATGCGCCGGACCTCATGTCCAACTATCGCCTGGGCGATGATTGGGTGCCCTTTTGGCAGACGCCGGAGGAACTGAAGGAAATGACGGCGGCTGCGGTGGCCAGGGCCGCGGGAGAAGGCAACAAGCTCGCTTTGCGCGTGTTGGACTACGCCTGGGACGCTCTTGCGGAAGGAATTTGCCAGGTCATCGCGCTGTTGTGTCCAAGGCGCATTGTGATTGGGGGCGGTGTCTCATTGATGGGCCCTGTTCTTTTTTTTGAGCCCTTGCGAAACAAAGTGGCCGCGCGGGTCGTTCAAACCCTTCGCGGCGTGTTACGAGATTGTGCCGGCGGCCCTGGGAGAAGAAGTCGTCGTCCACGGCGCCCTGGCACTGGCAAGGTCCCGTTTCCCGTAGAGCTGCGCCGCTTCAACGAAATATACTGAAATTCAGCGGTTTACTCGACGGTCACGCTCTTCGCCAGGTTGCGTGGTTTATCGACGTCGCAACCGCGCAACAGGGCAATGTGATACGCCAGGAGTTGCAGCGGCACGACCGTTACGAGCGGTTGCAGGTACTCAGGTACCTGCGGCACGAAGATCACCTCGTCCGCGCGTTCTTTCACGTAATCGGTGATTTCGCGGTCTCCCTCACAGGCGATGGCGATGATGGGCCCGCCGCGGGCCTTAATCTCCTCGAGATTGCTCATAACTTTGTCGAAGACGCCGCCCGACGGAATAAGAAATACCGACGGCGTGGCCTCGTCCACCAGCGCGATCGGCCCGTGTTTCATCTCGGCGGCGGGATAACCCTCCGCGTGAATGTAGCTGATTTCCTTGAGCTTGAGCGCCCCTTCGAGGGCGACAGGGAACAAGTACTGCCGGCCCAGGTAAAGCATGTTGTTGACGTGATGATACTTCTCGGCGATGCGGCGGACCTTGTTGTGGCAAGTCAGGGTTTTGCGAATGATATTGGGCAGACTTTTGAGTTCCTTGAGCATACGCAGCCCCTGGATGCTCGAGAGGTGGCGCATCCGTCCCATATAGAGGCGCGAGCATGGCCAGCACGCCGACCTGGTTCGAAAATGCCTTGGTGCTGGCCACGCCGATTTCCGGCCCGGCATGGAGGTAAACGCCGCCGTCGGCCTCGCGCGCGATGGTGCTGCCCACAACATTGCATAGCGCGAGCGTATGGTGCCCCTTGCGTTTGGATTCTCGCAACGCCGCCAGCGTGTCCGCCGTTTCGCCGGACTGGGTGATGGCCAACACGATCGTGTTGCGATCCATGGGCGGATTGCGATAGCGAAATTCCGATGCGTATTCGACCTCGACGGGAATGCGGGCAAGTTCCTCAAAGAGATATTCGCCGACGACGGCCGCATGATAGCTGGTGCCGCAGGCGGTGAAGATGAAACGCTCGGCACGGCGTAACTGGCGTGGATTGAGGTTCAGGCCGCCAAAATGGGCGCTGGCTTCTTCCTCGTTAAGCCGACCGCGCATGGCGTTTTCCAGGGCCTCCGGCTGTTCGAAAATCTCCTTGAGCATGAAATGTTCGAAGATGCCCTTGTCGGCATCGCCAGGCTCGGATTCGATTTGCTCAACGGTCGCGTCGATGCGCACATGGTTGGCGTCCAGCACATGCCAGGTCTCCGGCCGGACCACGCACATCTGGTGGTCCTGCAAATATACGACCTGCTCGGTATTGCCCAGGAGCGCTGCCGGATCGCTGGCGAGAAACGTTTCCTTCTGGCCCACGCCGAGCACCAGCGGACTGCCCAGGCGGGCGCCGACGATGAGATCAGGCTGGCGCGTGCTGACGACTGCCAAACCATAGGTCCCCTTGAGCATGGACAGCACCTGCCGGACCGCCTCCACCAGATCACCTCGGTAGTGAAAGGCGATAAGCTGAGCGATGACTTCGGTGTCGGTGTCGCTGAGAAAGACCACGCCATCCGCCTGAAGCTGGCGCTTGAGGCGCTATAGTTTTCGATGACGCCGTTATGGACCACGGCCACGGTCCCGTCCTGGCTGACGTGGGGATGCGCATTACGGTCGTTCGCCGGACCATGGGTCGCCCAGCGGGTGTGGCTGATACCAAGACAGCCGGGCGCGGGACGATCTCGCAGGTGCTTGGCAAGATCATTGATGCGGCCGGCCCGTTTGCGCAGGTGGAGATGGTCCCCGGTCATGGTGGCGATGCCGGCGCTGTCGTAGCCGCGATATTCGAGCCGGCCAAGGCCTTCAACCAGGATTGGTTCCGCTTCCCGATGCCCCAAATAACCCACGATGCCACACATAGCCGATGCCTCCGAAAGACTTTGCTCGCGCAGGTTGTCCCTTTGCGGGTTCTACCCGGAATAGCCGCCATCGCCAACAGCAGTTTTTGTCGTTGGTAAGGCGGGTTGACCAGTTAGATGCCGTAGAATGCGTGGAGATGCAATTTCCGGGCCGCCAGGGCAACTAACTCGCCCTCGAGCATAATGAACATAAAGTATCCCGAGGGTAAAGATGCTAAACACGCTCCAGGTCCAAATCGACGCGCTCGATCAGAAGCATCCCGAGCGCACCTCACGCCTCGTGGACATGATCTTGACCAGCGCCGTCGCCTGTACTGCCAGCGACATTCATTTCGAGCCTACCTATCAGACGCTGGAAGTCCGCTTTCGTCTAGACGGTGTCTTGCAGCGCGTGGCGACCTTGAACCGGGAGCTCGCGGCCAACGTCGTTGCCAGGCTTAAAGTGATGGCGGAATTGCTGACGTATCGTCAGGATGTTCCACAAGAAGGCCGGCTGGTCGACGGCCAGGCCCGCTTTGGCCTGGACATGCGTGTGAGCACGTTCCCCACCATTCATGGCGAGAAGGCGGCCATACGGCTCTTTGGCAGCGGCGCCAACATTCTGGACCTGGAGCAGGTCGGCTTGCCGGGGGCTCTTCTGGAAGAATTGCGGACTTTATTTCTGCAGCGTACGGGCGCGATCTTCTTGACGGGCCCCAGCGGTAGCGGCAAAACGACGACGCTCTATGCCTGCCTACGTCACCTGCTGCGCGAAAGCAGCGGAGGACGGCATATCGTCACCATAGAAGATCCCGTGGAACAGGTGCTCGAAGGAATCAGTCAGGCCCAGGCACGCCCGGGCACGGAATTCGACTTTGCCCGCGGCTTGCGAAGTCTGTTGCGGCAGGATCCAGAAATCATCATGGTGGGCGAGGTGCGTGACCCGGAAACCGCGCATATCACCATTGAGGCGGCACTGACCGGACACCTGGTGCTAAGCACCCTGCATGCCGGCTCCGCCTGCGGCGTCATCAGCCGGCTGCTGGATATGGGCATCGAAACTTATCTTCTCACCAGCGGCCTCAAGGGCATCGTGAACCAGCGCCTGGTGCGCCGCCTCTGCCCAGGCTGTCGTCGAAACACCGACACCGGCTGGGAAGCAGCCGGCTGCGAACAGTGCCTCATGACGGGCTATCACGGCCGTCTCTTGCTGGCGGAGCTGGTAACACTGGATGGCCCACTGAGGCAAGCTATTCTGGACCGCGCCGACACACTGACCATGGAACGCCACGCCCACGAATCCGGCCGGCCGACGCTATGGTCCGTGGCGGACGCCGCGCTGGCGGAAGGACGGACGACACGCGCGGAATTGGACCGCGTGCTGGGTCCGCGCTAGCTAGCGGAGCAGCAGAAGGACTGGCATAGAGCCCACGCTCATCTCTGAAGACGGGAAGATATCCCGTCTCTATCGCGTTGGCGGCCCATACGTGGCTTTCAAGTTCTTTTCACCACCGAAGAGCCGAAAGATCGGGCCAAAGTAGGCGCCGCTGCGTGGTGACACCAAATCGCGATAGATAATGGGATACTCATCGAGCCCCATGCCGAGCCGACCCAGGCGTGTACCTCATCCCCCATCACCCAGGGCCGGAACTTTTTAGTGATGGCAAAGCTGGCCATTTCTCCAAAGCCCGGCTCGGCCACGCGCAATTTAATTCCCGGCGTCATGCTGCTAACCGCGTGGATGCAGTTACTGACGCGGTTGGATCGGCGGCCCATGTCGTCTGCCTTGTAACGTACCTGACCACTTTCCAGGAGGTTTACCTGACGCATGGCGTAGTCGTATAGTTCTTTCTGAATTTGCTGTGGGCCCCACATCGATACGCGTTCGCCGTTGCGGTAGGCATAGCAGAGCGTTTCTTCCAGGCCGAAATTATGGCCCCGTTCAGGGAAGAGGGCGTTCGTGCGCACGATCAGGTTCGCGGGCAACCAGCTAATGGTGTGAGCCTCGAGGTTGGCGGTTGCGGGGCAAGCGTCGTCCCCCGGCCACGTGACGCGCACAAACGTCGCGAAGCTATGGGCATAATTGGGCCGGTTGGGTATCTGCTGCGAGCCAAAGACGAGCATGTAATAGGCCTCGCCCCCCTCGGCAGAGCAGGCCGACGAGAGCATGAGGATAAATGTTGCGAAAGTGAGGACGGACTTTCTGAAAGTGGGTTTGTTAATCATGGTGCCTGCTCATGGTGGGGTGGTTACATGGGGGCGGAAATCGAGGCGACTTGCTCAAAATCGGCATGAATGCCCGGCTAAAATCGGCGACTTTGGCAAAAACGCGCGTTATTGAGATGGCGAGGCTAGGAATTGGCGTAATGATCGGCGCCATGCGCGGCACCGGCAAATTGTTTCTTATTCGAAATGTTCGTCCGCTTGATGCAACTGGCCGATACCCGGGGTGTCGCCGTGTCCACGGACTGGTCTGCCAGTTATCGACCGGTCTTTGCTCGGGCAAGAAGGGTGGCACGGCAAGTAGGAAATACTGCGACAAGGCCTGCAGGAAGGGCTCATACATTGCCCGCAATTCCTTGACGCGCCAGGGCCCGGCCCGGCTCGTCGTGCATCTCCAAACCTTCGCCGCACAATAGCACCCGGAGCTTTTGCAAAGTTGGCGCCGCCAGGCGTTCCGGCACTTCCTTTGGGGCCTTCAATTTGAACACCAGCGCCAGATCGACGGCGGCGTGGCGGGCCATGGCAAAGGTCAGTCTGCGCCTGGTAAGGATCGACGTCCTTGACGCTGGCGATGAGCAACGAACAGGTATCCAGGACCGCTGTCAGCGCGGCCAGCCACGATTGATTGTCGTGCTGGGATCGGTAGTAACTCAATACCGGATAAGACAGGTGGCTTTCTAGAACTTCCGCCGACCAGCGTTCCCATTCCGCGAGAAATGGGGTGATGGCGTGCATATTGTGGGCATGCGTGAGCCGTAACAGTAGCTGGGCGGCGCTCGGTGGCGAGCCCCCGCGGGCATCCAGCAGAGAAATGGTAACCTCGCGCTTGGAAAACGCCTGGTAGAGCACCGGCATATAGCCGATGACGCAGGCGAGAAAGGCGAATCCAAGTCCCGCTTCAAGTACGCTAAGCACCCGTCCAAAGGACCCTGTGGGCGTCACGTCGCCGTAGCCGAGCGTAAAAAAGGTCGTGCCGCTAAAGTACAAATGGGTGGCAAAGCCGCGCCAGGCTCCATGCCATGCATGGGAGAATCGAGCGCGGTGTGCCAGAGGGCGAAGCCGACGACCAGGCCCAAAACCCAGATCGCGAACAGCCCTAGCACGGACAGAGGCCCGAAGCAGCTAAGGAAGGTTTCCCGCCGTTTGCCGGCAAAGAGGTTAGACAGTACCCGCCATAACCGCCAGACGTGGTGATAATAAAACCGCGCGAACCGAAAAGGACGGATAACGCGGCGTGGCAGGATCATCGCCTCGAAGCCATCCAGAAGGACGATGAAAATCAGCACAACGCTCAGCAGCGCGAGGAAAAAGCTCATGGCGTAAGGATAGCGATTGGCGCGGCGTAATTCACGTCGTGGTGTGCGCCAGCCTACGCCGACTTTTTAACGCACAGCTCTTTTAAATGCGGTACCGTGTCGAAAGGCTGCATCAGGTCCGCGATGGTTTCACCCAGTTGCGGTATCTCGGCAGTGCTGAGGCGGCCAAGCTTTTTCATGGCGCCCAGGCCCAAATACGCAATCTTGAGCGGATCGAGCATCATCAGACGGCAGCAGGTGGCATCGACGGCCAGCAAATCGTGGCCCATCATCAGGGCGCCGAACGGTTTGGCGGTGCCATTGAGCGGCCCGTCCCCTTCCATGCCGACAATAGCCGTCCACGATGGCAGGTTCGGGCGTCCGCGTGAGGGCGATATCGACAATGCTGTTGTCAATGCCGCGCCAGTGCAGCTCATTTTTGGGCCAGCCGTAGCAGATGCCGGGAAGCGTGCCGAAGAGGTTCTTGAGCGACAGCGTGGCACCGGCCCAGTGGTGCGTCTTTAATTTTGGGCAGCGAGATCAGTACTTCGGCGGTCGCGATCGTGCGCGCCATGTACAGGTATTCCAGCCCCGTGAGCCGGCCGAGATTCGGCAGCTTCACCGGCTCATCGTGATTGATGTCGACGAAGGGCACATTGTGCGCCGTGAGCACGTCCCCCAGGCCGCTGGCGCTGACAAGATATTCGACATTTCGCCAGTGTCCAGGCCCCTCGGCCACGATGATTTCGCTGGCGCCCTCCCGTTTGCAGAATTCGATGACCGCCGCGACGACCGCGGGGTTGGTGTTGATCACCTTGTCGCGATGATATTCGACCAGGTTCGGCTTGAGGACCACGCGTTTGCCCTTGAGGGGCACCTGTTCGCGGAAGTGCTCGAATTGTTTTTGCAAGATCGCGGTCAGGTCCTGGCCATAATCACTTGCCCTGGCAATGTGAACCGCCGATAACTCCGGCAGAGGTCGGAAACTACCGGCCGCCTTGACCGCCAGACCACGGAACCACGTTCCCATCCGCTCGCCCAGGCTATGGGGCCGGCGGGTGCTGGGCGCGTTCATCTTCGCTGGCGCTTCAGTCTTGCGCGGCCGGCGCGATGGCGGACGCTGGCAGACGGAAGAAGTTGCGCTGCTCGGTGGCGAGCGCCAGGGCCGTGAGCGCCTGGCGCAGCGGCGCGGGCTTGGTCCAGTTGATCTGTTGGCGGCTGTCGTGGGCGGCAAGAATTGCCGTATCAATCCGCGGAATGGCCTCCTCGACACCGGGGAGGGACGGATACAAGCTCGAGCGCCAGCTTGATCCAGCACAGGTGTTCGAGATCGCCGCATTCGCTTTGGCTTATCAGGTAACCCGCGGCGGCATTGACTCGGGGATGGTTTTCGATGCCCGCCGCTGCTTGCAGAGCCAGTAACAATAATGCGGTCGGGCCGGGAATCGGTTCGGTAAGTTTGCCGAGGATGCGGCGGTTGCCGTAATTGATGCCGCCCGAGTCCATGGCGCGATCCAGAAGCAGCTTGGTTCCTTCGCGAACGCGCGGGTGGTTACCCTGGCCGACATAGCGTAATGCCAGGCACGCCCACGCAGTGGGCTCGACCCAGGAGAAGTTTCCTTCGGCCCATGGCCAGCCCGTCAACTGCATGTCGATATCGTGAAGTTCGCCACTCTCGAGCTTGGGCGGCACCTGCCCGCGCATTTCCAGGAGATACCCGGCTGTTTGTTGCAAGGCTTCCGCGGACTCGCCCAGGCAGGCACGCGTAAACAGCACGAGTGACGTGGGCCAGATGGCCTCGACGCGACCATTTGCCAGGCGATAACTGCCGTCGCTCACGGCCCACTTGGCCAAAAAGCCGCCGGCTTTCGCTGAGGGCCTCCTGAAATCTGTCGCGCTGCAGCGACAGGGCCAGCATTCCGAAGCAAGTTGGCTCCAGTTGCGCGCCTGGCCGGGGGCGTAACCCCACCCGCCTTCGGGATGGGCCTGCTGCTCCAAAGTGGTCAGAAATGATGAGACGTCGTGCACGGCAACCCCCGCAAAAACACTGCTACCCTGAAAGGAGTGTAGTACATAAATCAAATGCGTGCTTTAAATGATCGATGGGAAGGAGATAGCGGTGGCGCGCGTAGTTTGTCAAGTCCTGCACCGGCCGGGTCGGCTCACTTTTGTCTGGTCGGAAGGGGCCGCCTTCTTCGAACCCTATCACCTGGAGGGACAGGAACTAGCGTTCTTTTACGAAGCTGCTCGAACCGCTCGGGCCGTCTTGGCTCGTGCCACCGTATCCGAAAGCCCTCAGTCCGCCCACGAATTGGCCCAGGCAGGTTACGACCTCTATCAGGCTATATTTCGTACCAAAACCAAGGATCCCCAGGCGCATGAAGTTGAGCAGTGGCTGCAAAACCTGCGTGCCGCGAACAATGTCGAAGCCATCGATCTGCTGGGCGATAAGCCGGGAGTTGTTCCCTGGAACGTCGTGTACGACTGTGTACCACTGGCGGAACAGCTACGCTCCGGCGATCCGGCCGGACTGAAGCCGTTTTGGGGTTTTCAATACTCCTTGGGTGTCGGGAAACGGGTCAATCCACTGCGGGTCGGCTGTGTGCTGGACAGTCCGACCATCCTCCTTGTCGCGGACGGCGATTTGCTTGAACAACTGCCCGGCGAACAAAAGAACCTGCTCGGCGACTGGGCGATTGCCCATGAGCTGACAGTTGTCGATTCCATCGAAGCAATGGCAGGCAAGCTGCGCCAGGAAGCACCGGACATCCTTTATCTATTCGGCCGGTTGACGGGCGCTGCGCTTTATATCGGCGAAGAAAACATCACTCCACGGCAGATAAGTGAGTTGCTACTATCCGCGCGCGCGGGCAATCCTGATCCAGTCGTGTTTCTGCAGGTAGGCGCCGACACGGACAATACCGTTTCCGAAAGCGGCCTGGCCAGCTGGCAGGCGTTTCTGATGGCAGCCACGTCCACGCTCGCTGGCGCCGTCCTCTGTGAGGTGCCGGTTACACCCGCGCAGGCCAATAGTTTTGGCGTTGAAGCACTGACGCGGTTTGTTCAGAATCAGGGCCTGGGGGACGCGCTCAAGCAAGCACGCGTCGGCCAGGGCCTGGCCGCGCTGGCCTACACGCGCCTTTTGTCCGTCGCATGTCAAAATCGCGGGCGACGATAGCACCGATCCGGACGTTCCCGGGCCGGCGCTGTTGCCCTTGCCGGAATATCCCTATCGCCCGCTGCTCGCCTATGACAGCGAAGACCGGGCCTTGTTCACCGGCCGGGAAAACGACATCGTACGGTGTGCCGGGCTCGTGGATGAGGCGGATACGCACGGGCTCTTGCTCCATGGCGCGGGCGGCGTCGGCAAATCTTCATTCCTGCGCGCTGGTTTGATTCCGCATCTGGAAACCGAGGCTGTTGGTTATTTCGCCCTGCGTGATCGACGGCCCGAGGAAGCCATCGGCAGCGAGAGCGACTACCCCATCGTGGCCTTACGGCCCGGGCTTGACCTCGTCGGCCAGCTTGCCGAGGCGCTTGGTGTTTTTTGCGCCAGCCCTACGTCTACACGACGCCTGTGGGCAACCTGGTCAGCGTGGACCTGCCAGGGTCCTTGCAGGCGCTTGTTGGTGACGGCCCCCCTGAACCCGCCGATGTTTGGCGGATACTCCATGACGAACCTGATGGCCTGGCACGCTTACTCGACGTCCTTACGCGCAGACTGCCTTTCGATCTGGTCCTCGTCATCGAGCAAGGCGACGAACTTGTTCTGCAGCGCACGGGGCCCGCGCCAAAAGACGGCGCCGCGAGCTGGAGGCGCTGAGCAGCGTGCTTCGCTCGGCGGCGCGCTGCAAGGTGGTCCTCGCCGTGCGGACGGAATACCTGGGCCGGCTCATGGATCACATGGAAGGCGGCGCGCAGGACTGGCGTTCGTTCTTCCTCGCGGAGCTGAGTGAAGAGCAAATGCTGCAGGCCATTTTATTGCCCACCGTCGCTGAGCCGGTGCCCTACGCGAGCGACATACCCGCCCAGACTTACCGTTTCGCTTATGAGACGGACGTGGCCATCAAGATCGTGAGCGACGTGCGCACTGCAGCCCTGGAAAAACGCCGCAGCCCGCTGCCGCTCTTGCAGGCCATCTGCGCCGAGCTCTACGAACGCGCAAAAAGCGCAACGACGAGTTAATCACCAAGGCCGACCGTAAGGCCCAGGGGCCGGCCGACCAGGCGGTGGTTCGTCTCGTTGCCAATAAGATCAAGGAACTTCCCATTCCGCCGCGTGATCGCCCCGCCCTGCGCAAGGTGATGGAGGCGCTCTACACGAGCCATACCAACGGGGCCCTCACCCGGGCGCTTGTGCCCGTAGCCGAGTTGGCCAGGGACTGGAAGAGCACCACGCCGCTCGAGAACGTCGTCGATGCCGCAGCCGACGAGGGCTTGATCGAGGTAAACCAGTTGCTGGTCAGAGGCCAGCCCGAGATTTTTCTCGGCCTGCCCCAGGATGCGCTGGCGCAAACCGCGGCGAGCTGGGATGAGGACCGCAAACGCCGCGCCTATGGACGTAGCCGAATTCAGGACACGCTCTGGATCATGATTCCCATGTTGTTTTTGGCGGCGGCCATTGCCTTTACGGTGACGCGCAATTTCTTTGGCTTGCCCGCGACTGACATGCGTGACATCGACGCGGCGCTGGCGCAGGGCCAGAAGCTCGACCCCGGGGCTCCTTATATCAAGGTTAAACGCGAGGAACTGGAGGAGAGGCTGCGGCTGGCCGACCTTCAGGAAATGCAACTGGAGCGGGCCCGCTGGCCCTTGTATGTCGGTGACCTCGTTCGCGCGGAACAGGCCTGGAATAACGACAATCCGCTGCTGGCCCGGCAAATCCTGCTCACCCAGCAAGAAGTCAAAAAGCTCGACCTGCGCGATTTTGAATGGTACTACCTCTGGAACAAGATCGTCGGCAAGGGGCCCGACGCCGCTGGCCACAAGGGCATCATCACTAGCGTGGCGATTGCGCCCGATGGCGCTATCGGCGCCTCGGCTTCCACGGATGGCGTGGTGAAAATATGGGACCTGGCGCAGGGAAAAGAGATCGGAGCGTTCGATGGCAAGGCGGGAGCGCTCGCCGCCATCTCCTTTGCGCCCGACGGCAAAACACTGGCCAGCGGCGGCGACGACAAGCTCATCCGGCTCTGGCGCGTCAATATCGGGCCGGTGGGCCTGGACAAGGCCGAACCGCAAACTCTCGCTGGCCACACCGACAAGATACGTGCACTGGCCTTTGGTACCGATGGGCTGGTTTCAGGCGGAGCCGACGGGCAAGTCATCACCTGGGACCTTGCCAAGCGCGCCGTGGGCAAGGACTTCAAGGAACATAAAGCCGCCATTGCGGCACTGGCGCTCGCGCCGGACGGCAAAACGATCGCCTCGGCGGCCGACGATACCATCCTCCTTCACGACGGCGCGAAAACGCTGCAAACCATCAAGACTGCCGGCCCGGTTTCGGCGTTGGCTTATTCCCTGGACGGCAAAACATTGGCGTCGGGCGGCATGGAAAAACAGGGAAGCCTGGAACGCGGTATGATCCGCTTCTGGGACACCGCTACCGGTAAAGCGACCGGCACGCCGCTACAACATGCTAGCGGTGTCTTTTGCCTGGCTTACGTGCCGAACACCAAGCTCCTGGCCAGCGCCGGCAAGGATAATTTTCTACGCGTCTGGGACCCCGCGGCCGGCCTAGAAGTCTCCCGCTACAAAGGCCATGTCGGCTGGATTGGAACATTCGCGGTCTCAGCCAAGGGCACGACGTTCTTCTCCGGCTCCCGCGACGGCAGCATCAAGATCTGGAGCTCCTCGCCGCCGGACGTCATCAGCGCCCACGAAGGACCTGCCACGGCCGTCCTCTTTTATCCCGACGACAAGGCCATCATCTCGGGTGGACGCGACGGCGCGGTCATTTTTTGGGACCCTGCCACCGGCAAACCTCTCGCCAAGCTCACTGGAGTGGGCGGCGTTACCAGTCTGGCGTTTTCTTCCAAAACTGCTTCCGGCATCCTGGCGGCCGGCATTTGGAACGACAAGAATGAAGGGGAAGTTCGCCTGTGGGAAGTGACCTGGGACGGCAAGGAAGGTGTCAAAACCAAGGAGCTACCCACGCTCAAGGGACACACCAAAGGGGTGACGTGTGTGGCTTTTGCGCCAGATGGCAAAACCCTGGCCTCTGGAAGTGTTGATAAGACAGCCGTCATCTGGGACATGCCCACGGGACAGCAAAAGGCTGTCCTCAAGGGACATGAAGGAGAGATTCGCTGCCTGGCATTCCCGAGCGAGGGAGAACCGGTCCTGATGACGGGTGACAGCGAGGGAATGATTCGCCAATGGGATGTCAAGGCCGGCAAGGAACTTCGTCCCCCCCTCCAGGCTCATGCAGGCGCGGTAAACGCGGTTGGCTATTTTTTCGGCTTCCTGGGGTTCGTGACAGCGGGCGAAGATCACAGCACCAAATTCTGGGTTTGGAACCCTACCGATGCCGCCAAGGTCCGCAATTTATTGCGTTCCAATACACAGGGCGTGACGTCGCTGGTTTTCAGTCCCGACCGAAAACTGCTGGTGACCGGGAGCCTCGATCAATCAATCAAGTTATTCAATTCGCAGATCGAAGAAAAACACCCCGCCGGCCCGCGGCCCACGCCCTTTTTCGGCATGGAGCGATTTACGTTCACGGGTCTAAACACCGCCATTCGAGCCGTGGCAGCTGCTCCAGGCGGTACCACCCTGGCAGGCGCCGGTGAAGATGGCACGATTCGACTATGGCGCGCGGCTCCATCAAATTCTATGGCGCCCTGATTCACTTACTTTTTCGGCTTCCCTGCTTGAAATGCCGATCCGCGAACTCGAGGAAGGCAGTCCACTCCGTAGGCGTTGCCATGTGTCCGCCGGTGTGGTAGCTCCAGGCAAGATCGCCGTACATAATAATCTTGTCGACGGGCGGCAATTCCTTGACGCCCAGGTCCCTGGCGCCGACGAGCCTGTAAGCCGGGCCGGCGTGGACCAGGCCGAGAAACATGCCGACCGGGTCCATCCACTGATCGGTCGTGCCGCCGTTGACGAAGAGCCCTCGCGGGGCCACCAGTGCGATCAGCATATGGCTGTCCACCGGCATGTCGTTCCAGCGTCCCACCCACTTTTGATAGTTGCCGGCAAGTTGCCAGGAATAGTTTTGCGCCATGTCATCAACGGTCTCGCCCCAATCGCGACGGGCCAGCGCTGCGGCCGCCTCGCCGCTGACCGCCGGAAATGCCGCCATGACACGCTCATCCTGAGCGGCTGCCCAGAGCGCCGTTCGCCCCAGCCGCGAAGTCCCCTGAATGCCGACGCACCTGGCGTCGATGGCATGATCGGTTTCGAAATAATCAATGATCCGGCTGACACCCCAGGCCCAGGCGCTGATCGAACCCCATTCATCCGCATCGGGCTTGGTTTGGCCCGGCCGCAATGTCAAGCCGATGACACCCTTGTCGAACTGGTTGTTTTGGTCCGGCTGGATGTCGGTATAGCTAAAGGAGGCGTAGGCGGAGCCTTTGCCGAGCACTAGGCCGCCGACAGGGCCCAACGTCCCGCCTTTGCCGAAGCCAATCATCAATATAACCGGGACCGGACCGTTGGCTTTGGCCGGGATGAACAGGCTTAAATTGATCTTGGGCGCCCCGGCCTTGTCCGACATGGTCCCGACGACTTTCTTGAGAATGGCCGTCCCGTCGGCCGCCTTGTCATCCGTGGAAACAACCTCCCATTTCACTTTGGGGGCGTTCTCGGGAACGCGGCCAAAAATCTCGGTTTGGAAGAGCTTGAGAATTTCCGGCCGCCGCTTCTTGAACCACATCTCGGCGGTCGTGACCGGCTCGCCGTTGGCCATTTTGAGCAACTCGGGCAGCTTATAAGGCTTGATCCTCGACTCGTCATAATTCGAGACGTGCCCTGTTTTGGCGGCATAGCGGATGGGGTTCTTGTTGGCGTCTGTTTTGGGAAGCGACTTGGGATCGATTTTTTTGTCCGGCTGTTGCTGCTGGGCCAAGCCCAACAGGGCAGTGCCGAGCAGCCATGCCAGCGCCGCGAAGTTCGTCAAGCTTCGCATGATAAGTCTCCTTTAAGTTGAAGGTCACGAAGCAGCACGTGAGCGCCAAAGCGGATATTACACCCGACGGGAACGGGCTTCAACGGAATTGCCTGCCCTTTTGATGAGTCCTGCAGGCCCTCGACCTATAATTAGATGGTTCGCAAGATAATCTTGAGGAATCGGATGCTCACTTCATCTCCAGCGCTGGCCGAGAACAACGCCGTGGGTTGGCGGTTCGACAATACCTACGCGCGTCTGCCTGATGCCCTCTTCGCTCCAGCCCGGCCGGCAATGGTGCGGGCGCCGCGCGTGGCGAT
Source organism: uncultured Planctomycetota bacterium (assembly GCA_963848825.1). GTDB lineage: Bacteria > Planctomycetota > Planctomycetia > Gemmatales > Gemmataceae > CAVVSQ01. Next base: position 920,913 of record CAWKFA010000015.1, read on the forward strand.
TGTAAATCACCGCCTGGCGCGCGAGCTTGGCCTCGACCTTGAAGGGATGTCGCCGGACGCCGCGGCGGCCCTGTTCGCCGGGCAGGACCTGCCGGCTGGTTGTCAACCGATTGCCCAGGCCTACGCGGGGCACCAGTACGGCGGCTTCACGTTGCTCGGCGACGGTCGCGCCATTCTGTTGGGTGAACAGCGCACGCCGTCCGGCCGGCTTGTCGATATTCAGCTAAAGGGATCGGGTGAAACCAGATACTCGCGTCGCGGCGACGGCCGCGCCGCTCTCGGCCCGATGCTGCGCGAGTACGTCCTCAGTGAGGCCATGTCTGCCCTTGGCATCCCCACCACGCGAAGTCTCGCTGTCGTCACTACCGGCGAAACGGTGTACCGGGCGTCCGCCTTCAAAGGTGCTATCCTGACGCGCGTCGCCGCCAGTCATATTCGGGTGGGGACCTTCGAGTACCTGGCGTCTCGGCAAGATGACACGAATTTACGGGTGCTGGCCGACTACGCGATCGACCGTCACTACCCGGAACTGGTCGATGTCCCCGGCAAATATCTGGAGTTCTTCCGCGCGGTCATGGATCGCCAGGCCTCGCTTATCGCCCAGTGGCAACTCGTCGGGTTCATCCACGGGGTGATGAACACCGACAACATGGCCGTCTCGGGCGAGACTATTGATTACGGGCCCTGCGCGTTCATGAACGCCTATCGCCTGGACACCGTGTTCAGTTCGATCGACCACGCCGGCCGCTATGCCTATGGCAACCAACCCGCGATCGCGCAGTGGAACTTGGCTCGCCTGGCCGAGACCCTGTTGTCGCTACTGAATCCCGACCAGCAGAAGGCAATCGCCCTCGCCTCGGACGTTCTTGGCAACTATCCCGCCCTGTTTGAACGCTACTGGCTCGCCGGCATGCGGAAGAAGCTCGGGCTCCTGACCAGCGAGGCTGGCGACAGCGAGTTGATCCAGGCGCTGCTCGACTGGATGGAGAAATCGGGTGCCGATTACACCAACACATTCCGCGCGCTATCCTCGGAGGAGCCACCCGCCGCCGACCAGTATCAAGAGCCAGAATTTCGCGCCTGGTATTCACGTTGGCGAGTTCGCCTGCAACGCGAGCTTCAGCCCAAGAGCGCGCTTGCCGCCGCGATGGGAGCCGTCAACCCCGCGGTGATCCCGCGGAACCGCCGGGTGGAGGAAGCGCTTGCCGCCGCCGAAGATCACGACGATCTGACGGTGCTGCATCGACTATTGGCGGCATTGGCCTCGCCCTTCGAAGTGGGGGCCGATGCAACATACTACCAGGAGCCGCCCCCCGACGACCCCAGCTACCGAACCTTTTGCGGAACGTAAGGTTTGGTACCGCAATTTTTGCCCACAGGCATCGACGTCCTTTTAGAAAAAGTTGGACAATTGAAGGCGGTGTTCATAGATTCCTAAAGTTAACCTCGATAGGTTCCCCGCCCGCCATCTGGTGGGTAAGGGGAGTTAAAGGGAAAACGGTGCGAATCCGTTGCAGGGCCGCTGCTGTGTTCGGCGAATAGCCGTAAGCCAGAAGACCTGCCTGTCGAGCTTCTGTTTCGATGCTTCGGTCTTGAGCATCCGGCAGGCATGGTCGCAGTCCGTCATTTTGCACGGGCCAATGCTGCTGGGGTTTGGGCTGAAGTAAACCTTCTTGCCCGGCACCGGCAGAAAAGATTGCACCATGAGATACCCCTTCTCAGCCCGTAGACGCTGTCGGGCCTTCACTCTCCTAGAACTGCTTGTCGTCGTCGCCATCGTGGCCGTACTCGTTGGCCTGCTCCTACCCGCCGTTCAGCGGGCCCGAGAGGCTGCGGCGCGGGCCCACTGCCAAAATAATCTCAAGCAAATCGGCCTCGCTCTCCAATCGTACCATGACGTCAACCGAGTCTTCCCGGTCGGCACGGCTTTGAAGGGCCACCCCAACACCACACTGGCGACAGCCGTCCCACAATCGCTCCTGAATAGCGGGCCCTATCGCCCCGGAGCGTTCGCCGTGATCTTGCCGTATCTCGAACAGGAAAATCTGTATCGAGATCTGGCGCTCGACGCCGCCATGGATGAGGAGCCGAACCGTACGCTTGGGCAATCGCAAATCGCCCTTTACCTTTGTCCAACCGCCCAGCATGTCTACGGTCTGCGGAAGGCGCCGCATTCCCAGCCGTTGGCCGACGCCACACTGCAATTGGCCATCATCGACTACAGCGGGCTCAATGGTTCGCTGCGCCTCTCCCCCGACGATACCGACTCCGGTTCTTTGCAGGACCATGGCGCCTTCGCGGAGCGCGAAGGGTTGCGCATTACGGACTTTACCGATGGCACGTCGCAAACGATTCACGTGGTGGAAACGGTGAATTTCGGGCGCGGCGTGTGGATTCACGGTCGACCGCATTACAACAATGCCGCATTTGCGATCAACACACTCAACGGCTATAACGGCGCGCCAAACTCTGTTTACCCAGACGGTGCGAATCTGCCGGTGACCAATCGGGGGCCGGGCAAGGGCTTCGGTGGCACCTGGGGTATTTCAAGCGATCACCCCGGCGGGGCGAACGCCTTATTTGTCGATGGATCGGTCCATTTCCTGAGCGACACTCTCTCGCCCCAGGCTCTAACTGCTTTGAGCACGAGAGACGGCAGGGAGGTGATCACCGATCCCTATTGACGCGCCCAAGATGCCAACGAGCGGCTGTACCGCTCGAAGTGCCGATTTTTTCCTCTACAAGACGCATAAGTTCTGGAGACGATTCATGCTCGCGAATTTTTTTGGCCTGCTACGCAAGAAGAAACAGTTGAGGCGGACGCCGCGCCCGCGGCAATTAGCGCCTCAACTAGAAACCTTGGAACGCCGTGATGCACCAGCCGCCACCATTGTGGATTTTCAAGATCTGGCGCTGGCGCCCAATACGTATTTTAACGGCTCCAACAACTCGGGCGGTTTCACGAGCCGGGGTGCCCAATTCAATAATAGCTATGACCAGAGTTTTGGTTCTTGGAGCGGTTGGTCCTACTCAGACGTCAACAATAACACCACAGCGGGTTACACCAATCAATATGCGGCCTACACGGGAACGGGTGTCGGCGGTTCCGGGAACTATGGCGTAGGGTGCTGCTCCGACCCCGCTTTCGGCGGCGTGTTGCCGACCATTACGATCCCCGACGGCATGCAGGTGCAATCGGCGCTGTTTACCAACACGACCTACGCGGCACTGTCGATGCTCAATGGGGACATGTTCGCCAAGAAGTTCGGGCCCAACGATTGGTTCGACCTGAGCATTACCGGTGAAGACGCCAGCAATCACGTGGTAGGAACAGTTGACTTCTTTTTGGCACAGAACGGCTCGATTGTGAACACCTGGCAATCGGTCAACCTTGGTTCTCTGGCGGGGGCAAAGACGCTCCAGTTCGGCCTGACCTCGTCGGATGTCGGCTCCTTTGGCATGAACACCCCCGCTTTCTTTGCGATGGATAACCTCACGCTCGTGCCAAAAGGCACCACGCTTGTGGATTTTGAAGACCTGGCGCTGGCGCCGAATTCGTATTTTAATGGCTCCAATAACTCGGGCGGCTTCACGAGCCGGGGTGCCCAATTCAATAATAGTTATGACCAGACTTTTGGTTCCTGGAGCGGTTGGTCGTATTCCAACGTCAACGATATCTCCACAGCCGGTTACAACAATCAATATGCGGCCTACACGGGAACGGGTGCTGGTGGATCCGGAAACTATGGCGTAGGGTGCTGCTCCGACCCTGCTTTCGGCGGCGTGTTGCCGACCATCACGATCCCCGACGGCATGCAGGTGCAATCGGCGCTGTTCACCAACACGACCTACGCGGCATTGTCGATGCTCAATGGGGACATGTTCGCCAAGAAGTTCGGGCCCAACGATTGGTTCGACCTTACGATTACAGGTGAAGATGCCAGCAATCACGTGGTAGGAAAGGTTGACTTCTTTTTGGCCCAGAATGGCTCGATTGTGAACACCTGGCAATCGGTCAACCTTGGTTCTCTGGCGGCGGCAAGGACGCTCCAGTTCGGCCTGACTTCGTCGGATGTCGGCGCCTTTGGCATGAACACCCCCGCTTTCTTTGCGATGGATAACCTCACGCTCGTGCCAATAATCGGAGCCACGACGACGAGCGTCAGCGGCAACCCGTCCACGGTGGTATACGGTAGTTCGCTTACTCTTAACGCCACAGTTACGGCCATCGGGGGACTCGCTGCGCCCGCGGCCGGTAGTGTCGCTTTCAAGGATGCCACGACCGGCAAGGATCTGGGTGTGGGAAGTTTCGTTGTTGGCGGCGGTACCTCGTCCAGCGCGACCCTCACCATCACCGCCAGCAATGCCAACCTGTTCAAGGTCAGCGCCGCCGATACTATTGTGGCCACCTACACGGCCGGCGCCTGGCTTTGCCGGGAGCACCGGCACTACCAGCGTGGCCATCACGCCGAAGGCGATCACGGTGACGGCGGCGCCGAACACCAAGTTCTATGACGGCACAACCACGGCGACTGCCGTACCGGCGATCAGCGCGGGCGGCCTGGCGACGGGCGACACGGCATCTTTCCAGGAGAATTACGACACGGCGGCCATAGGAGTGGGTAAAACGCTGACACCGGCTGGCTCGGTCAGCGACGGCAACAACGGTAGCAACTACCTGGTAACCACCGTGCCCAACACAACGGGCGTCATCAATGGCAAATACGCCATCAGCCTTCTCGGTGGTAACACGGTCACGGCTGGAACCTCATTCATATTCACGGTGCAGGCGACCGACAGCGCTGGCAACGCCCTCATTTCCTACTCCGGGCCCACGAGCATCACGGTGACGCTTAATCCGGCCGATAACCAGGGCATCTTACCCGTGACCGGGTCCCTGAACGCCAGCGGCTTTGGATTTTTCCTTGGCACGCTCAAGACTACAGGCACCTATACGATCACCGTCACGGCTGGCCTCTTCTTGGGTACGAGCAGCCTCATCAACGTCACTCCCGCAAATGCCGTGTACTTCACTGTCGCTGCCCCAGCCACCGGCGACACCGGCAGCCCAATCCCTGTCACGGTGACGGCTTTTGACCAATATGGCAACATCGCCACCGGATACACTGGTACCGTCAAACTCTCTACCACGGACACCAACGCCGCACTCGGTTCGCCTTATTCCTTCACGACCGGTGCGGGCAAGGACAACGGCGTGCACACTTTCAGCGTGACTTTCAACTCGGGTGCCACTCAGGTCATTGCCGCCACGGATACCGTGGCGACGACTCCAACAATCACCGGCACGAGCACACCTATCATTGCGCGTGGGCTTGTGGTCACATCCTTCATGCCGACCGCGACGGGATTCAAAGTTACGTTCAACAAGCCGTTTGTGCCGACCGACGTCACGCTTTATGGCTCCACGTCCAGTGCGGTGGCCGACGTCACCCTGTTTGGTTCGAATGGCGTCGGCGCGATTCACGGCTCGCTCCTGATCGACCCGTTGAACCAGGGCATCACGTTCAGTGCGACCCAAAATTATGTCGCGTTGCTGAACACCCTGCACGGGAGCCCTGATTCCGTCATCCTTCCCGATGCAACCTATACGGCCAAGCTGGTGAGCGGGGCCGGCGGCAATGGCTTTCTGGACGCGGTAGGCGCCGGTTTGGATGGAGCCAACAACGGTGGCCACGCCAACTTCACGACCACCTTCGCCACCCATTATCAAGCCAGTGCCACGCCCGTTTTGGCTATCCCGGACTTTGCCCGCGGCCCAGACAGCAATACGCCCATCGCGGTGCCGACGTCGAATTTCGGCATACCGATCACTCTTTACAATGCCGCCAACGTGAGCGATGTCACGTTTTCTTTGACCTACAATGCATCGCTACTCAACCTGACCGGCACTTTGTCCGGTACCGCCAGCGATGCCACCGATCCGGCCGCCGGCCTCACGCTCGTCGCCAATGCCGGCGGCGTGGCCACCTTCCATTACAGCGCTGTCACGCCCGCATCCGCCACGGCCACCAATCCACTGGTGCTCGGCGACTTGACGGCCGTCGTGCCTTCCGGCGCCGGCGCCGCGGCACTTGGTCTGTATCAAGTCAAGGACCTCCTTCAACTCGGCGCTATCGTCATCAACAAGGGGGCTGGCCCCGGGGCCATCAGCGCGAATGGTGTGCACGTAAACGCCTATCTCGGCGACGTCAACGGGGACAAGATCATCGACGGCTTGGACAAATTGGCTGCGGACAGCGTCGCCCAGGGGCACGCTTCGGGCTTCAGTGCCTACGTGCAACTGGACCCGGCAATCATCGGCGACGTGGCCGGCGACACTTCGGTTGACGCGGGCGACGTAAGTACGCTGGACGCGTATGTCGTGCAACTGCAACCGACGCAAATACCGCTGCCGCCTACGCAATTGTCCGCGACCAATCCCAGATACGTAAACCCCAACCTGCTCCATTCGCCGAATGCGGCGGATCCAACCCTGAGCCTGGCGGCCCACGCGCCTACGCCAGGCGGCGCGCCAGTGATTTCCGTGCTGGTCGACAATGGCCATCCGGACGGCAGCACCGGCTTGAACCAGGCGTCTTTGGCGTTGACGTACGATCCGTCAATCTTGAGCGTAACACCCAACGATATCAGCCTGGGCTCACTGACAAACGAGGATGCGGGTTGGCATATCTCTTCGGTCATTGATGCTTCAAAAGGTCAAATCGGCATTTTGCTCTATAGTCCGATGCCCGTTACCACCATACAAGCAGGCAGCCTGGTGAACATCGCCTTCCAGGTCCTGCACGGCACGCCGCGCAACGTAAACCTCTCCCTGGCTCACGCGGTCGTGCAGCTTGTCGATAACGTGACACCGAACGGCCAACGTTTCGATACCACGCTGGCGGACGCGCAGGGTGGTTTGATCCTGAGCCCTGGTATGGATAGTTTGCCAATGCCGACTATCCTCGGTTACGCTGCAAAATGTGAAATTCCTTCGCCGGTGTCGCCAGGTAACGAGGTGGTCTCAGGTTCGGACAACCTCCGGGCCGAATCCGCAGCGCGCCGAGACCACTTTCCTGATCGCTCCAGTCGAAGCTGGGTCTGAGTCCGTGTTTCCGATCCACTATTTGATTTTCGGCTGGAACAGCCTGGATTATCAACCGGATTGGCGAGAGGTTTGGCAACAATCTCCGGCGCTTGATGATGGGTTCGATACTTATCCGGATTCGCCACCGCAATCCCCGTCCCGTCGCCTGGCGGTGATTGATGGCGTATTCGCTCAGATGTCCTTTGTGGCAACCCGCAAGGATTTGATGGATAATTGGGCTTTATGATGGAACCACTTTTGACGGCCCACGGCATCTCCTTCGCCTACGACGACCGGGACATTTTACAAGATGTCACTCTCGCTCTTGTGGCCGGGGAGTTTGTCGGCTTGATCGGCGCGAACGGCAGCGGCAAGTCAACGCTGCTACGTGTGCTTCTGGGCTTGTTGGCGCCGAAGACGGGCGCCGTGCGGCTTGGTGGAGTGCCGATCCGCTCGCTCATGCGGCGGCAGGTCGCGTTGCGCCGACCATGGTGCAACAGGAAACGCGCATTGATTTCGCCTTTACCGTCCGTGAGATCGTGGCCATGGGACGGGCGCCTTACCTCGGTCGTTTCTCGCCGGAATCTAGCGCCGACACGCAGGCCATCGGCCGCGCCATGCATGCCACCGAAACGGAGCAATTCGCCGACCGTTTTGTGACGGAACTCTCCGGCGGCGAGCGGCAGCGTGTTCATCTCGCCCGAGCTCTCGCGCAGGACACGGCAGTCATTCTGCTGGACGAACCCACTGCCAACCTCGACCTGGCGCACCAATTCGAGGCCCTGTGCCTGATAAATAAAGTGACGCGTCAACACCGGGCGGCGCTGGCGGCGATTCACGACATTGCGCTGGCAGCGCGTCATTGTGATCGGCTGCTGCTGTTGTCAGATGGACAAATCGTCGCGGCGGGGCTGCCCGCCGAAGTGGTCACCGAAAGTAACCTGGAGCGCTACCTGGGCCTGCGTGCGCGCATCCGGCGCGACCTGGAAACCGGCGATTTCTTTATTTCCCCGCTTGGTGTAGCCAAAAAATGTGATTTGTCGACATGTGAGCCCGTGGCGTGTGAAGCAAATGGTGGCACCAACTCGAGGTTCTGATGGGCGCTGAAAAAAAGGAACGTTCGGGCGGTGCCGTCAAGTTCCTTGTCGTTTTGTTCACGGTATTGGCGATCGTCCTGGGTGCCATCGAGTGGGCCCGGCGTGTCCGGACGCCTGCCTTGCCTACCCTCATCGCCACGGACCCGGCGGCGCAATCCTTCCCGCGCGAACTCCGCGATGCCGCCGGCGAGACTCTCGTCATCATGTCCAGACCGAACCGCATCGTATCGCAGACTCTCGCCACGGACGAAATTATTCTCGCCATCTGTCATCCCGAACGAATCGTCGCCCTCAGCAGCCTGGCGGAAGACGAGAATTACAGCAACGTCGCGGAGGAAGCACGCCAGGTTCCCGGCCGCGCAACACGGGGCACCGAACAGCTTCTGCAACTGCGGCCAGATTTGATCTTCATCGCTAGTTATAGCAGCGCGGAGACGGTGCAGTTGCTCAAGATGTCCCAGGCTCCGGTCTTTCGTTTTGCCAACTTCGATTCCCTCGCCGACATCAAGGGCAACATTCGCACGGTCGGCCACGCCGTCGGCAACGACCTGGAAGCCGACGCCCTGATCCGCGCGATGGACAAAGCGCTTGCTGCCGTGCACGCGCGCGTGCCGCCGGCTCAGCCTCCGCCGCGTGTGATGTCGTTCGGGCTTGGCGGCTACACGGCCGGTGCCAAGACAATATTCGATGACATGGTACGCGCCGTCGGGGCGACCAACGCCAGCGCGGAGAATGGCATTGTAGGTTTCGCCAAAATCAGCTTCGAGAACATTAGCGAATGGCAGCCGGATTTCATCGTTACGGGCGCGAATCGCGGCGAGATGGCTATCGTCCGCAAGAATTTGCTCGCCGACCCGATCATCGCGACGAGCCGGGCGGGGCGCCGCGGGCGTATCATCGTCATGGACAACCGGCATTTTTTGACGGTCTCGCAGTATTTCATCCGAGGTGTTGAGGATTTGGCGGACGGAATCTATGGAAAACCGCAGTAATGCCAGCGGCTCAAGTTCCGCGCAAAAAGTGGCGCCAGCCCGCGCACTGCGCGTCAAGCTCTATTTCATCGTCATCACGACACTCTTGAGCGCGGCGCTCGTCGCGGGCATCGCCATCGGCAGCTCGTCCATCAGTGCTGGCACAGTCATCCGCGTTTTGGCTGCGCACCTGTTGCCGGATGGCTGGATCGATTTGACTGGCGTAAGTGAGGCCGAGCGCACCATCGTCTGGCTCGTGCGCACGCCGCGCGTTCTGGTCGCCGCCTGCGTGGGAGCGAGTTTGGCTGTCGCGGGAGCCCAGCTCCAGGGATTGTTTCGCAACCCGCTGGCCTCTCCGGACGTCATCGGCAGCAGTTCCGGCGGCGCGCTGGGGGCGGTGGTGGCGCTCGCTTCCGGTTTGGCCATGAAATCACTCTTCTACATGCCGGTGCTATCTTTCGTCGGCGCGTTGCTCTCCCTGTTTCTTGTCTATGCCATCGCCACTAAACACGGGCGCACGCCTGTCGCGACCCTACTGCTCGCTGGGGTCGCCCTCAACGCCTTGATCGGCGCCGCGACCTCATTCGTGATTACCGTCAACTGGATCTCGTTTGAGATTTCTCAGGAAATCATTTTCTGGCTGCTGGGCGGACTTGACAACCGTACCTGGGAACACGTTTGGCTCATCTTGCCCTGCTTCGCCGTCGGGCTCGCCGTTGCGATGTTGTTCGCCCGCGACCTGGACGTGCTGCTGCTCGGCGAAGAAGCCGCGCTCGCTGTTGGCACCAATGTCGAGCAAGTCAAACGCGTTCTCATTACCGGCGCGGCGTTGCTGACAGGCGGAGCGGTCGCCGTCAGCGGTATGATCGGCTTTGTCGGCCTTGTCGTGCCCCACATTGTCCGCCTTGTCCTCGGCCCCAAGCACCGTCAGCTGTTGCCCGCCAGCGCCCTTACGGGAGCCCTGTTCTTGATAATCGCCGATATCCTGGCGCGAACCTTGCAAAAACCCCAGGAGATCAGGCTCGGCATCATCACCGCCTTTTTCGGCGCGCCATTCTTCTTGTACCTGCTGCTTCGCAACCAGCGTTTGGTCGGGAGTGAGTGAAGGTTCGCAACATACGACTACGCTCAAGAAAACAAAATCCGGGCCGGAATCACGCATTTCATTTCTCACACCCCCTCGCGCTCACGTGAAATGAATGAAACGATGCAACGACAACATTCCTCTCCCCTGGACGCATTTAGGCAAGGTATACTGCAGGGCGCCGGGTGCATCCTCATGGTTCGACCGCAACCAAACGTAGTTTAGGTTTCCAACCAGGTTACAAACCTATCCTACTTACAACGCCGCTATGGCCCGCGATTCGTGCGTCGAGCCCCACCCAGGCGATCCATTTCGTTGTCTTGGTGCCCGTGGACCTCTGGTGCCATCCCACGTAAGATTGCAGCGTTCCTCTTGTTACGCTTCCGACCGGAGAATTGCACCCGTCCATGCGTTGGTCCATTGTCCGTCTCATCTGGTTACGGGATCTTCGGGACCAACTCCGTGATCGGCGTACGCTGTTCATGGTGCTGGTGCTGCCGCTGCTGCTTTATCCTGTGCTGGGCTTCGTGGTCCTCAAGTTTGCGCTGGGTTTCGCGGACAAGCCGAGCGTGATTGGCATCGTGCGTGACATTGGTGAGGATTTTCCAGCCCATGCTTATGGCCCGGCAGGCGTTAGTGTCGTGCCGGATTTGGGTTGGTTGTCGGCGACCTCGCCTGGGCTGCTTCCTGGGGCGGCGGCGCTTGTTGCCGCCGGTCATGAAACGCTTGACTATCCCGCGCTGATTCACGCGGGCCAATTTACGATCGTGCCGCCGCCGACGCCGCTGGAGCATGCGCAGCTACTTTGGCACGCGCAAGTTGACCATCCTGTGGCTGGACAAGATCGATCATGACCTGCTCAAGGAAAAAGGGGTGGAATTGATCCTGGCGGCGCCGGCTGATTTTTTTGACAAGCTGAAGAAGGCCGAACAAGGTATCAGCGCCGATTTGCCTGGCCTGGATATTTATCTGCGGCCGGATGACGATCATTCCAAGCAAGCACGCAATCGCCTGGCGCCGCTTCTGGAAAACTGGCGCAGGCAGCTCGTCAAGGTACGCTTTGCGCGGCAGGCTTGCCCGGTTCCTTCGATGAGCCGTTTCGCGTCAATGAACCTAGCCTGCGCGCACAGGTGGGGGCGTGGAGGGCATCGTTCAATTGATGGTGCGCATCTTCCCGTTCATGCTCGTCATGTGGTCGCTGACCGGTGCTCTCTATCCGGCCGTCGATTTGTGCGCCGGGGAAAAAGAGCGGGGCACGATGGAAACTTTGCTCATCACGCCCGCCGGGCGCGAGGAGATCGTGCTCGGCAAATTCTTTACCATCTGGATCTTCAGCGCGCTCTCGGCGCTGCTCAACTTGCTGAGCATGGGCATCACGACCTGGGTATTCGGGCGCAGTACTTGCAGGGGAGCTTGCCGGTGGCGGCGCTGCTCTGGTGCGTGCTGTTGTCGCTACCGCTATCGGCGATGTTCAGCGCCATCAGCCTGGCGATTGGAGCCTATGCCCGCAGCTCCAAGGAAGGGCAATACTATTTGATGCCGCTCTTCCTCATCACCATGCCGCTTATCTTTTTGACGCTGGCGCCGGGCGTGGATCTCAATCCATTTTATAGCCTCATCCCCGTCACGGGGGTGGCCCTTCTCATGCAGCGGCTCATGACCGCGTCGTCCCTGGCGGATGTGCCGTGGCTCTATTTCATTCCCGTGTTTGCGCCGATCGCGATTTATAGCTGGCTGACCCTCAAATGGGCGATTCTGCAATTCCAGCGTGAAGAAGTGCTCTTTCGCGAGGCCGAGCGGATCGATGTGCGTCTGTGGCTACGGAGCCTGTTGCGTGAAAAGGAAGCCATGCCTACCACCGGGCAGGCTTTCTTTTGCTTTGCCCTGCTCTTTTGCTTGCGCTGGCTGGCGACGGCCATCGGCAGCGACTGGGACCAGACGGTGCAGCGCCTCGGTCACCATGCTGGCGTTCACGCTGACGCCCGCGCTCTTCATGGCGGTCATGCTCAATGGCGAGCCGCGCGCAAGGCCTGTTGCTGCGGCGGCCGACACTCAAGGAAATCGGCCTGGCGTGTCTGTTGGCGGTGCTGCTGACACCGCCCCTGGTAGCGGCCACCATCGCGCATTACAGCTATTTGCCACATCTGGCCAAGCGACTTGAGGAAGGCCAGCCGCTGTTTCAAGTTTTGCGCATCTCTACGATGGGCAGGGAATCGGGCACGGCTTTTTGCTGTTGCTGCTGGCGTTCCCCGTGTTGTCGGCCATATGCCAGGAAATCGCCTTTCGCGGCTTCATCCAGACGGGTTTGATGAGGCGTTTTCGCCCCCGCTCGGCCGTGGTGTTATGCAGCTTTCTGTTCGCGCTCTGGCACATGAACGTGTTTTTATTTATTCCGGCGTTTTTCCTGGGCATGGTGCTCGGCCTCATTACGCTGCGCAGCAAAAGCCTGGTGCCGGCAATTCTGTTTCATTTTTTGCACGATACGGTCTTGCTGGCCAGCATCAAGGCGGTGCCCGCGCTTCAAGAACGCGTGCCGATGTCTGTGCAGCGCCTGTGGCCTGGGCTGGTGGGCGTGTGCCTGGCCTTTGCGCTTGCGATTTTATGGCGGCTTTACCGAAAGCCGTACGTGGAGCTTGAAGAGCGCGAAAGGCGCGAAGCGGGCGAGCGGTGATCGGGTGGGGGTGATAGGCTTGTGTGTTTCGGTGGGTCAGCGAGTACGCTTGACCCACCCTACATAGGGAACGGGCTTTTATTCAATTTTATCATCGTCGCTGACATTGGGGTTGGCCCAGCTGCGGCCGTCGCTGGCGATGAGTCTGGTGGCGGCTTCGGGACCCCAGGTGCCGGCCTGGTAGTTGGGGAAGTCCGTGAGTTGATCGTTGCGCCAGGAATCGAGAATGGGATCGACGAGGGCCCAGCCTTCTTCCACGGTGTCGGCGCGGAGAAACTGCGTTTGGTCGTGGTGAAAAAGGTCCAGGAGCAGCGTTTCATAAGCTTCGGGCGGTTGCGCTGTGAAAGCTATCCTGGTAGTTGAATTGCATCTCGACAGGATTGAGGCGGACCGCCAGGCCCGGGTGCTTGGCCTGGATGCGGAGCTGGATGCCTTCCTTGGGTTGAATGCGAATGGCGAGGCGGTTGGGAAGCCAGGAAGCCAGTGCCGATACCGGGAAAGAGCTGTGGGGCACGGGGCGAAATTGAATGGATACTTCCGAAACGCGCGTCGGCAGACGTTTGCCGGTGCGCAAATAGAAGGGGACCTCTTGCCAGCGCCAGTTATCGATAAATAATTTGAGGGCGGTGAACGTTTCCGTTGTGGATTGAGGTGCCACATCGAATTCCTTGCGATAGGCGGGCACGCGGTGCCCCTGCATCCAGCCGCCATCATATTGCCCACGCACTGCATAAGTACCAACCTGCTCGGGGGGAATCGGCCTGATCGCCCTGAGCACATCCACTTTCTTGTTGCGCACCTCGTTGGCGCCGAAGGAGACGGGCGGCTCCATGGCAACCATGCACAGGACCTGGAACAGGTGATTGGGGACCATGTCGCGGAGGGCGCCGGCCTTGTCGTAATAGGCGCCGCGATGCTCGACGCCGATGGACTCGGCGACGGTAATCTGGACATGGTCGATATAGCGGCGGTTCCAGAGCGGCTCAAAGAGGCTGTTGGCGAAGCGGAAGGCCAGGATGTTTTGCACCGTCTCCTTGCCCATGTAATGGTCGATGCGATAAAGCTGGCTTTCCTCGAAAATCGTGGTCAGATCTTTATTAAGCACCTTGGCCGACGCCAGATCGTGGCCGAATGGCTTTTCGATTACTAGCGAGGTTTTTTTGCGCTTGGCCGCCAGGCCGCACTTGCCCAGCTGCTCGGCAATCAGGCCGATCACCCCTGGCGGCACCGCCAGATAAAAGTTGTAATTGGGTTCCTTGGAGCAATCTTGCGCGAGTGTCTGGAGCTTCTCCACCAGCGCCTTAAACGAGGCTTCCTGCGCGAAATCCGCCTTCAGAAAGAACAAATGCTCGGCAAATTCGTTCCACCTGGCATCGTCAGCCTTGCCGCGCCGCGAAAACTCGTTCACTCCCTGGCGAAGGTGTTGACGAAAGGCCTCGTCGGTCATCTCGACGCGATCGAGGCCAAGCACCGCGAAGCGCTCGGGACGTTCGCCGTCCAGGAAGAGGTTGTAGATCGCCGGGATCAATTTGCGGTAGGTCAAATCGCCGCTGGCCCCAAAAACCACCAGGATCGCGGGCTCCAGCGAATGATTGCGTTCCATAGACAAGGTCCTCGATAGCCCTAGAACCGGCACAAGCCGCGTATACTTCAAACCCTTCGTATCTTTCCGGGCCGTCATCGACCAGGTTTGGTTTGAAGTATGCGCCCGGAAACGTTAAAGTCGATCCTTCGCGGTAGCCGGCATGTTCCCGTTCCCGATGCCAGCGGGTGAAACCTGGGGCTACGCACGTCGCGGATATTCTATTGGGAGCTGAAATGCTTGCCTGTCCCATCGAACAATTAAAGGTGACCGTGGTGGACGACGAACCGGCATCCCGCGATGTCCTGGTGCGCGCGGCGCGGTCGTGGGACTTCTCTTGCCAGTCGGCCGGTACCGCCGAAGAGGCCATCGAGCTTTTGGAGCACCGCCCCACACCTGTTATCGTAACGGACCTGCGCATGCCAGGCCGTGGGGGCATCTGGCTGGTGCGCGAGGTGCAGAAACGCTGGCCCAATGCGGCGGTGATCGTGGTTACCGCTGGCAATGAGCTCGACGGCGTGGCCCAGTGCATGGACGCCGGGGCCCAGCACTACTTCCTCAAGCCCATCAATTTCGACGAATTTCATCACGCGCTCAAAGCAACGCTTCGGCAACATCAGCGCCATCATGAACGGGACAGACATCACCAACACCTGGAGAGAATCGTCGCCCGCCAGACGCGCCGGCTACGGCAAACCTTCCTGTCGGCCATCGATAGCATGGTGCGTCTGCTGGAGGCCCGCGACCCCTATACGTCGGGCCATTCCCTTCGGGTCGGCGCGCTGACCGTACGCCTGGCGAAAAGGCTGGGGCTCGACGCCGGGGCCTGTCAGCGCCTCAGCCTGGCTGCCAAACTCCACGACATCGGCAAGGTCGGCTTGCCGGAATATATCTTGAACAAGCCGGAACGCTTGACGGCCGAGGAGTTTCTACTCGTCCGCAAACATCCCGTGATCGGCGAGCGGATACTGGCGCCGATCATTCGCAGCCGCGGCATTCGCGCGGCGATACGGGGCCACCATGAGCGCTTCGACGGACTTGGCTATCCCGACAACCTCCGCGGCAACAACATCCCGATTCTGGCCCGCCTGATTGCTCTCGTTGACTCCTATGATGCGATGACGAGCAATCGTGCCTACCGCGAGGCGCTCTCCCAGGAAGAAGCGGTGGCAAGCTTGCGTGCCGGCGCCGGCACGCAGTTCGATCCCGAGTTGGTACCGACTATTCATCCGGATGTTAGGCGAGGAGATCCCGTAAATACCGGTAGGGTGGGTCGAGCGTAATCGCGCTGACCCACCGAAACCGGTACCCATCGATCAGAAACGAAGAAGTCCCACCACATCGATATGGCTGCGGAATTGGTCTTTCGGATCCCGTAGGGTGGGTCGAGCGTAATCGCGCTGACCCACCAGTCCCATGCGAAACCATGGTATGTGGGCTATGCGATTGTGTATTTCGGTGGGTCAGCGCGATTACGCTCGTCTCTATGGCGAGGGAATCGGGCCTTCGGAGATCCCGTAGGGTGGGTCGAGCGTAATCGCGTGACCCACCAGTCCCATGCGAAATCATGGCATGTGGGCCATGCGATTGCGTATTTCGGTGGGTCAGCGCGATTACGCTCGACCCACCCTACGATCCGGAGCTAGGCGAAGGCGCGACGTACGCTGTACACCAGTTTGAGCAGCCAGGCCACGAGTAGCATTTCGAGCGCGAGCATAATCAGCCAAAAGAAGCAGGCGATCAGGGCGTGCGGCGGCAGCAGCGCCGCCAGCGCGGCGTGCACCACGAACAACGTGAGATAGCCGCCCATGCTTTCGGCGAGAAAGAGGTCGTTGTGATAGTGGGCGACTCTTTTGAGAAAATAGGTGAAGGTGATCTGGCTGACGAGGTAGCAGGCCAGCGCGAGCCATTTAATCCCTGGCGGAATGAAAAAGAGAGGCGGCTGTGAGTCGGCCTTGGGGGCCGCGACTTCCGCCGGCGGCGGCACCGCGTCCTGCTTGGGCGGGCTGGCTTCCGGCTGGGGTGGCACGACTTCTGGTTGAGTCTTGTCGCCGGCGGGAGGCGCTTCCGGCAAGGCGGCAGGTCGTATCTCGATAGCAAAAAGAAGCATGCCGCCAGCCACGAGCGTCCCTACGCTGGCCAGCACGGAAGCGAAGATCCAGCGGCGCGCCCCCGCGACGCCGGGCACCAGGCAGCAGGTACATTTGCCCGCGAGGACCAGCAGTACGCCAACAAGCGCAAAGAAGCCCGCCCCCCTGGCAAACGTCTCCAGCGTTTCCATGGTCATGGCGGCTCTAACGAATGTAACGAACAGGCAGAGCGTCAAAACGCCAATGACGGCCAATAGAATCGTCCAGCCCGCGAGAACCAACGTCAAACCAAGTCGAATCGGTTTCCACTGGACGGGATCCAGCGAGGGAGGTCCGGCCGGTTGCGGCAATTCGCTTGACTTGTGATGGCGCTCGTAGGGAAGCTTGTGCCGGGGTAGGTCGCTGTCTTCGGGGGACATCTGTTAATTTCCCTTCAGCGAATGAAACAACAGCCCGCTCAATAACTTCGGATAAAAATAGGTCGATTTGGGAGGCATCTTTTCGAGATTGCCGGCGATTTGTTCAACATGCTCCATCCCCGCCGGTGGGACCAGCGCGGCCACATCGCATTGCCTGGCGGCAATGGCCTCGTTAACCTCTCGCAGCAAATGGACATAGGTGCAACGGGGCTGGCCAACCTCGCCCAGCAATTTGTCCAACACCAGCCGGTGCAGAACCGCCACGCCGAGCTCGCGCCAGGAATCGGTATGATCGGCTGCCACCTGTGCCATGACCTGGGGATCGCGAAGTGCGCCAGCTGCCAGATGTCATCCACCACCGTCCCAAAGGCCAGGAGGCCTTGAGAGCCGTCCGTCTCAATCCGCTCCCAGGCTTTTTTGGCCGCTTCGGGGCCCGTGCCCATCGTTTCCAGCTCAAAATGTGGGCTCAACAGCGTCTGAATGCGGTCTGCTTTCAGGCCCGGCAGGCCGGTGATAAGCCGATGGGTGGGCAGGATGACCAGGCCCGGGTCCTGCATGCTAACGAGCATCATGAGAACGAAATTGGCGGCTGCGTCGGGGCTTTTCACCTCGCCGCTTTGTTTTTTTTCCTCAAGGTATTTGAGGGCCGTTTCGTAACGGTGATGGCCGTCGGCGATGAAGATTGGCCTGGGTCCCATGAGCCCGGTGACGGCGCTCACCGCCTGTTGATCGGTCACCGGCCATATTTTGCTGACGACGCCTAAATGATCTTTGGCCTCCAGCGGCAGGGCCCGTCCCACCGCGGCATCAAGTTTGGCCTGCACCGTCCCTTCTGGATCGGGAAACAGGCCGAAGATCTGGCTCAGGTTCATGGCCGTGGCATGAAAAAGCTTGAGACGGTCCGCCTTTGGACCGGCGAGGGTTTCTTCATGGGGATAAATGCGTCCACTGCCGAACTTTTCGAGGCGCACGCGTGCCATGAAGCCCTTGCGGGTGTAGCGGCGGCCCTCGACTTCGAAATCTTGATGGTAGACGTAAAGGGCGCGTGCCGAGTCCTGGACGACGATGCTATCTTGTTGCCAGTCCCTCAGGGTTTGCGCGGACCGCGTGTAGCGATTGTTGTGCTCGGAGTCGGCGGGGGTTTCTTTGTTCAAGATCAAGCGAATAACATTGTAAGGACTGCGATCATAAAGTTTTTGCTGAAGCCCGGTGTCGATCACGTCGTAGGGCGGCGCGATGACATCGCTGAGAGCGCCGACGCGGCCCAAATCATAGCGAAAGGCCCGGAAAGCTTGCACGTCGGCCATGGAATGCTCCTTTGGTGGACTTGTCCTTTATTTTTCAAGGATATGAATTTGTGGCCTCATGGGGACTCTTGTCGCTTCACGAGCGTTAACTTTGTCGATAGGATGAGTGATCCCATGATTGCACGAACGCTCCAAAACAATCTTGCCGGCATCGAAGAACGCCTTGGGGCCGCCTGTCGGCGCGGGCCGACTGCGCTCGGACGTTACGCTGGTTGCCGTTACCAAGACGGTCAGTGCCGACGTGGCGGCCCTGTTGCCGGCGCTCGGAGTAACGCACCTTGGTGAAAATCGCCCGCAAGAACTGGCACGCAAGGCAGCCTTGTTGCCCGGGCCGATCCAGTGGCACCTCATCGGCCATATGCAGCGTAATAAGATCGAGCGTCTGTTGCCGTTGCTTACCCTGATTCATTCCGTGGATAGCGTGCGTCTGCTCCAGGCGCTGGACAAGGAGGCGGCCAAACAGGGAAGAACGATTTCGATCCTGTTGGAAGTGAATGCCAGCGCGGAGGCGAGCAAACAAGGCTTCCCCCCCGCGGACGTGCCCGGGCTGGTTCCGACCCTGCAAGGGCTGGGCAATTTGCACGTGAAAGGGCTCATGACGATGGCCGCGCCGCAAGATCCCGAGGCATGCCGGCCCACCTTTGCTCGATTGCGGAATTTGCGCGATCAGCTTCGCGGTAAGCTAGGGGCTCCGCACACTATGGAACATTTGTCCATGGGCATGAGCGCTGATTTCGAAGTGGCGGTAGAAGAGGGCGCGACCTTTGTTCGCTTGGGCACGGTCCTGTTTCAGGGAACGTCCGAAATAGTTCGATAACTGGTCGTAGACCTGTGACGAGTGCGACTGGCGGAGGCAATCCTTGCGGCCCGACAGGAAATGCCCTGAATCCAATGGCATGCAACGTGCGTCTAAGTTTGACATCCACCCTCAGGTGGTTAGAATTATTCCATCTTTCCTCTCGGAACCTTGAGGTGCCGCATGAAGATGCTAACGGCGATCCCAGTTTACAACGAAGAGCGGCATCTTCAGCAGGTGCTCCACGAGGTTCGGCAACAAAGCGCCGACATCCTGGTCATTAACGATGGCTCGACGGATCATACGGGCGAGTTGCTGGCGCGCGAGGCGGGAATAACGGTTGTTAGCCATGCTACCAACCGTGGCTATGGGGCGGCGCTTATCTCGGCGTTCGACTATACCCTGCGCCATGGCTACGATGGGCTGGTCACCATGGATTGCGACGGCCAGCACGAACCGACGCGCATTGCCGTGCTCCTGGAAGCCATTCATGACACGGATATCGTGTCCGCGAGCCGCTATTTGAAGGATTTTCGGCAGACCGCGCTGCCCACGCCGGCCGACAGCGCTATATCAACCTGACCATCACCGCCGAGCTCAACCGCACGTTTGGCCTCAATCTCACCGATGCCTTTTGCGGGTTCAAGGCTTATCGATCCTCGGCGCTGGCCCGGCTCAATATCACGGAAACCGGCTGGGGTATGCCGCTGCAACTTTGGGTTCAGGCCGCGCGGCCGGCTTGCGGATCAAGGAAATTGGCGTGCCGCGTATTTATCTCGATCCCACGCGCGCCTTTGGCGGGGTGCTCGACGACAGCGACCAGCGCCTGGCCTATTACCGCAAGGTGATGGCCGATGCCATGGTCGCGAGCGACGACAAATATCCCGTGGAGTTCGAATGCTTCGGGGCTTTCGGACCGCGGGGGAGTTGTCGGTGAGCGTGCATGACCTTCAGGTGCCCAAAGAAAACGGTGCGCTGCTCGCGCACCCGCCGCTGGCGCAGGCCGGCCAGCTTCTTCAGCAAAATGCCGCTTATCTAAAAGGGATTGATTGCCACCTTCTCGGCCAGTCCTTCCAAAAGCTACGTGACCTGGTTCGTACCAACGTGCTCGAGGCCGCCCGGCATTATTTGACCGATGCGGGCCAGGCGGTCATCTGCCCTCCAGAGCGCCACCCTGGTTCTGGCCGGGCATCAGCCTGAACTCTTTCATCCCGGCGTCTGGGTCAAAAACTTCGCCCTCAATGGCCTGGCCCACGAAACAGGGTCTATTCCACTTAACCTGGTCGTCGATAACGACACGGCCAAAAGCACGACGCTGCTTATGCCCGCGGAAGGACATGTCCTCGCGGTGCCCTTCGACCACTGGCAGAGCGAGGTGCCCTATGAGGAACGTGGGGTACAGAATGAGGCCCTGTTTCGGGCTGTGCCCACGACGGCCGCGAAGGTGAGTGGTGCCTGGAATTTTCGCTCCATGCTGCCGGAGTTCTGGGACGAGGCCTGTCGCCAGGGTGAGCGGACTGCCCTTTTAGGCGAACGTTTCGCGGCAGCGCGCCGTACCTTCGAACGTCGCTGGGGGTGCACCAACCTGGAGGTGCCACTGAGCCGGGTCTGCCAGACGGAAGGCTTCGCCTGGTTTGCCTGCCACCTCCTGCAAAACTTGCGGCAATTCGGGGACGTCTACAACTCGGTCGTACGCGCTTACCGGCTGCGCTATCACATGCGTAGCCGTAACCACCCCGTGCCCGACCTGCGCGGGAGGGGGACTGGTTGGAAGCACCGCTGTGGGGCTGGCGTCACGGTCAAAAACAGCGTGGTCGGCTGCTGGTGCGATCCGCGGCCGAAGGGCTGGAGCTGCGCGTCGGTCAAGATAGGTGGCCTACACTTCGATTCAGTGAACGGGACGACGAACTGGTAGCGCAATGGCAAACGTTGCAAGCGTCCGGTTACAAGGTACGCACCCGGGCGCTGACCACGACACTGTTCACCCGGCTATTTTTGGGCGACCTTTTTATTCATGGCCTGGGTGGCGGCAAATATGATGAGCTTACGGACGAAATCATGGGTCGGTTTTATAACGTCCAGGCGCCCGCCTACCTGATTTTGACCGGCACGCTGCTGTTGCCTTTCACGCCGGCAAGCGTTCGCGAAGAAGACACTCGCCGGCTGGTGGGACTCAAACGGGACTTGTGGTGGAACCCCCAGCGGCATCTGGAAGCAGCCGGCCCCAAGGGGCACCTGCTGGGTGAAGAAAAGAAACGCTGGATAAGTCAAGCGACTTCCACCGGGCCCGAGCGTCGCGAACGCCATGAAGCCCTGCGCAAACTTACGGGAGAATTGCGGCCTTACGTTGGAAATACGCGCTGCGCATCAACGAGGAGTTAAAGAGAACGACTGAAGAAATGCAGCGGCGCCACGTGGGCACGAGGCGGGATTATGCGTTTTGTTTATATCCGGAGCAGGAACTGCGGGCCTTTTGCAGCCCGTTCTTAAAAGAATAAAAGCGTGCCCTGGCCCGCGAGCCAGGGCACGCTTCGCGGACGCTGTTATTTTTTGGCCTTCACGGCGACCTGTTTCGGCTTGGCGGTTTCGGCCTTGGGCAGGTGAACCGTCAGCACGCCGTTTTTGCATTCGGCTTCAATACGTGTACTGTCGATCGATTCGTGAATCTGGAAGACGCGATAAAAATCCCCGTCTTCGTACTCGCCCAACAGGAGATGGCCAGCCCGTTGCCCGGGGCTTGTTTTTCCCTGCAGGATCAGCTCACCCTGTTCATAGCGCAGGTCGATTGCGCCGGGCGCCACGCCAGGCATATCGGCGTTCATGATCAATTCAGACTCGGTTTCGAATATATCGACGCGCGGCGTAAAGTAGCGAGCGTTGCGCGTTGTTTCCGGGTTGTTGGTCTCGGTATGCTTGGTCAGGGTCGAAGTATTGTCATTCATGGTATTCCGCCTCCCTTTAGATTTTGTGTCGGTTTTGTATTTGGAAATCATTAACCCTTGACGACGATTTTGCGTGGCCTGGCCGCTTCATGTTTGGGCAGATGAATGTGGAGCACGCCATTTTCAAGTCGCGCTTCGACCCGGTTCGAGTCGACGGGAAACGCCAGCGTGAGCGTACGCACAAACTTACCGAAAGGCCGTTCCTGGCGGTGGCGCGTGGCCTTTTCCAGTTCCGGTTCCTGGCGTTCGCCTTTTATCGTCAATTGATTATTGCCGGTCACGAAAATCTCGACGTCGTCAAGATTCATGCCGGGCAACTCTGCCTCCACGTAAAGCGCATCGGCCTCTTCCCAGACATTGACCGCGGGAAAGGTGCCGTGTCCTTCTCCATTGGCGGCACCGAATAAACGGTTCATCTCCTGTTGCATGCGATGCATTTGGTCCCAGGAAGACGAGCCGAACGGGTTGAAACGTGTCATTAACATGCTTGGTCCTCCCTCAAAACTTAAATGGTGGTTTGTCGTCATTGGAACAAACGACGGTCCAACAGATGAACCGTGTTCGTCAGACGCTTGTAAGTAAATGCAATCGCTGTGCCAACTGAAAAGGGTCCGGACGTAACGTCGCAAATCCTTGCGAAATATGAGGATTTTGCAAGAAAACGCCGAATAGCGCTAGGTATTAACTGGGTGCCATTTTGACAGTTATTGGCGGCTGCCTGACTCCGCCGCATTAACTATCAAGGGGTGCCAAGTTGCACGCAGATAAGCTCCTGGTCGTCACGGATATATAAGCGTCCGTTGGCGATGGCGGGGTGTGCCCAGGTCTTGCCGCAAATTTTGGTGCGTCCTAGCTCACGGTATTCCTTGGGACTCGGGTCCAGGAGCACGAGATTGCCAGCTTCCTCGATCAATAATAACTTGCCGTCGCCCGTGCGGGCGAGAGACGCGTGGTAGGTGCCTACTTTGGGATGGGTCCACAGGATCTTGCCCGTGGCGGCGTCGACACAGTGGAGATCAGCCTTGGATGGCTGCTTTTTACCTCCGGGAAGAAGTGCGCCGATGGAAGGTTTGGTGCCGGAGACGATGTAGAGATGATCCTTGCCCACGGCTACCGGGGTGGAGAAATAGCAATTGAGCTCGGGGTTCACCCACGCCTCGCTGACCTTGGGAAGGTTGCCAGCCGTGGACATTTTGAGGCCGAGGCCGCCGAAAGTAATCGAGCTGCCGAATAAGAGGTCACCGACCAGGACCGGCGTCGTCGAGCTTTCGAAAAGCTTGTCGGCCAGCGGATGCTCCCACAAGAGCTGGCCATCCTTGGGCGCTACCGAGACCAGTCCCTTGGCAGTCAAGAAAATGATCTGGCGACTTTGTTCCGGGCCGATGGCGATGGGGGACGAGTAGCTGGCCTTGTCGTCGAGTTTTTGCCAAACAATTTTGCCATCGTCCTTGTTGTAGGCGACGAGAGAAGCGCCTGGTCCGCCGGCGTTGACCAAAACCAGGTTGCCTTCAACTAGCGGCGAGCAGGAGGCGCCAAAGAAGAGGTTGGCCGCCTTGGCATCCTTCAACGCGTTGACCTCCCAAAGCTGGGCCCCGGTGTTCACATCCCGGCATGTCAGCTGGCCCGTGATGCCATAGGTGTAGATTTTGGTGCCGCTGACCGCTGGGGTCGCGCGCGGACCGCTGCCGAACAAGCTCTTGAAATTGCCGGCGCTCCTGGGTTTTGCTCCAGAGGGGCTTGCCGTCGCTGGCTGAATAGGCGGCCAGAACTTCCTGGGTCGTGTCCTTGAAGCGTGTGTGGAGAAAGGCCCGGTCGCCGGCAACGATGGGGGAGCTATGGCCTTCGCCCACGATTTGTTTCCAGAGCACCTTCAGGTCCCCTTTCCAGGGAACCACGATCTCGGTCGTACTGCCGTCGCGGCGTTCTCCCAGCCATTGCGGCCAATCGCAGGCGGAAGCCACGCTGGACGCGGTCAAGACCACCAGGGTGAACAAAAACCGGCGCATGGCAAATCTCCTTGGTTAGGTGCTGTCCGCTTTAGGCTTGGTCCTCGGGGACGTCGAGCCCTTGATTCAAGTAATAATGTAAAGGCGCATAGCGCCAGTCGACGCCATGCTCCGTGGCCATATCTTTGAGTTGCGTCAAATACTTTTCAGTAATTTGATTGCCGGTGTCCTGGAAACGTCGGGTCGCAGTGATAGATGCGGCAGCCCAGCGGGCGTGGTTCGCGGGCGGTGCACAGGTTGTTTTTTTGGAATGGGCAGAAGTCCGTGGATACCGGTGTTTCGTAAGGTGGGGCGGCAGCCAACAGGACATCGGCTTCAAGATTGCTAAGGAACAAGACATGGCCATGTTCCTTGAAGCGGCAGCATTTACCGCTGGCCACGCACACCGGCCCGGCAGCGGCGACGTCCCGGTCGACCTGCCGGTACAACTCCATTACCCGGGATCGCAATGCGAGCGGCAGCGCGGTCATAGCTTGATCACCTTCATCCGGCGCGTGATTTCCTCGGACGGGATCAAGGGGCCCTGGCCCGCCCCGGGACATATTTCGCAAGTCTCCCGCCAGTCCTCCGACGTGCGGACGTTGGACTCCCAGAAGGGCCAGGTGCGGCATTGACGCGGTCGCACCGAGTAAATCGTGCAACCCCTATCCCTTTCGAAGAAGATGCAATCGCCGTTGGCCTTTTCGGCGAGACTGCGGCGCGAGCCGAGGAGACGGGTATAGGCCTTTTCAAATTCGGTCGCGCGGCAACTCTTGAAAGTCGGCAACCGCGCTGACTTCGTCGCCATCCACCCAAACAAAGCCCGTGCGCCGGTGCAACAATTGCCGCAGCGCGTGCACTCGAATTGCAAGCCTTGCTGATACCAGGGATTTTCCATGGAGATGATTGTAACGGAATTGAGCGTGGAAAGTCGCCGGAAAGCTTGTGGATATCAAAAAAAGCGGTCGGTGTGTAGACCGGACAGCGGGACGACCAAACCGCGCCGCTCGTGGACTGAAGCGTTACCTGCTCAGGAAAGAGGTGTCTCGAAGGTCTTCGGCATTGGCGACATGTCGCTCTCGTCGGTGGCTTGACCTTGTGGCCGGGCGCGACAAGTAAGCGATAGGCCGAGGAGAGTGGACAGACCGACAAAGCTAAAAAGACTGGTTGCCACGGTGACCCAGCGACTTTCATCTTGATTCACGTTGTCAGGCCCCTTCGCGGGTTCAGCCAGTGACCTTGGTGCGTCGCCTTCCACGCTGGAGGTGGCGGTATTGGCCTCGAACGATGGGGGCAGGCCGGTCGAAGCCAGGCTGACATTCGCCGAGCTAGGGGACGTGGTAGCTGTTTGTGCGTCGGTATCGGTCTGGGTGCCGGCCTGCCGCGAAGTATCCACATCAAGGAAAATATTGAAGGCGAGCGGGCCGTTGGCGGCTTTATTTTCGTCGGGCCCGGCGTCATCGGGAATAAGCGTGGCGGTCGAGGCCACCAGGGTTGGTCCGCCGGAACGGGTAAACGAGGCGATGCTAAAATGGCCGGCGGTGGCAATCGAATCGCGTGCGCGCTGAACTGCGGCAAGTTATAAAGGGTCGGCGCCAACATCAAGGACGACCCCGAGAGCGGCAACAGCGTGGCTACGGTCGATTGGGTCCAGTTGCCAGTTTGTAGCGCCGGGCCCGTGCTCGGCGGCAAGGGATAATCCTTACGTTCCCCCGAAGCATCGGGGTCGAAGCCGTAGGCGCCGGCCGTATTGTGTCCATGTTCCCCGGAAGCTTGAATCGCACCAAAGAGGCCGTGGCGCTCGCCATCAAGGCCAGTGGCGAAGAACAAGGTGTTGGCATCGCCGCCTAGGTGGTCATTGCCGAAACTAAGGCCCCACAAGCGGTGAACTGCGAGTGGCTGACCGGAGCTGTCCTCGAGCTGCCCGAGAAAAGCACCGCTGGTGGGATTAAAGGCGTTGATATGGCCATCGCCGGCGTTGCCGATCAGCACAGTCGCCACCGAAGGATCCGAAGCCGGCGGGAGCCAGGGCCACGCCCCAGGGGGCGTTGAACTCGTCCGGTCCGGCCAGACGCTCGACCAGTTGGCCCTGAAGATTATAAACATCGACAAAACCAAGGCCGGCACCATCCATGTCGTCGTGGTTCGACGCCGTGTGCCGCGCATAAGTGACGTAT
Source organism: uncultured Planctomycetota bacterium (assembly GCA_963848825.1). Lineage (GTDB taxonomy): Bacteria > Planctomycetota > Planctomycetia > Gemmatales > Gemmataceae > CAVVSQ01. Next base: position 947,121 of record CAWKFA010000015.1, read on the forward strand.
AGCTGGTTGCCAATGTTTTGCACATTAAACGGCGGCGTAATCGCTCGGAATCGCCGCATCTTCGAAGGCACCCGCACGGTGAATCGGCTGGAAATTTTGGTCGAATACATCCACCGTGCCGTGACTAAAATCGGCGGCATAAAGGAAGCTGTGCCCCGCCGCGTCAGTCGTCAGGGCCAAGCCCTTGTAAACCGCGCCATTGCTCGAGTTATTGACGGCGATAATGGTGTTCGTCATGTCAATATCGGGCGCCCAACCAGAAATCGTGCCGTCCTCGGCAGCGAACAGAAACTGGCTTTCCCCGGACACGCCATTTTTCGAAACGACAAAGCCGGCCCCGCCGTTGAAGACGGTCCCTGTGGGCGCGCCGGCACCCGTGCCGGTGCTTGGGGGGATGGCCACGACCAAGGGGATGATTTGGCCATTGCCGTCGAGCAAGTCGGAAACGCCGGAAGCATTGTCACTAAACCAAAATGGCCCGGTGGGGCTATAGGACATGCCCCAGGGATTGGCCAGGTTTGGATCAATTATTGGCGCCTGGCCGGGTACGTCGGATGCCAAAGGGATGACGGTGAACCCAGCCGCGGGGAGAAAACGATCTTCCAGGCCCTCCAGCGTGAAACGGCAGGAAAGCTTCGCGGCTGGATGGTACTTTTACGTCGTAAAAACCGGCACCCGCGTGGAGTGTCCATCAAGACGACCTCTGAGTGAAGTAAGATCCGGAATCCGCGCTGGGGGTAGGTAACAGGGAGGAGTCGTGGCTATTTCTGTCCACGCTTGGGGGAGTAAGGCAAGATTAGCTTATTTTTTGGGCACAGGAGGCGGTGATAATTTTATTTCAGAAAAGCAGCAGGTTTGGCCCATCGAACTACCTCGTGATCATTGAATCACTTTGGGCCAGTAACCAGGGGTTGGAGTTGCAGGAAGGTCTGGTCCTGGCGTAGGGACGCCAGGGCCGGGTCGGGAAGTATCTTTTCCCGCCAAAAAGCTAGGCGCTCCTCGGGAGGTAACATATCCAGGGTCGTTTTAATGATGACGACGGCGCGGAGGCGGCAAGCTTTTGCCAGCGCGCCGCCATCTTTGACACCTTCATCGCCGGCAGTGCTCGCGCCCGCTTGTGCGAAAATACAGGCAGTGTTGTGCATCATCTCCTGCGTGCCGGGATTCCGGCGCAAGGCTTCCTCGGCATCGCTCAGGGCCTCGCGGTAGTTCCCCAACATGGCACGTGCCAGGCCACGGCCGATCCAGGCGTCGGCGGCCTCAACATCCAGCTCGATAGCCAGAGCGAAATCGCGCTGCGCCAGCTTCCAGGCCTCGGAAAAGTAATGGGCCCAGCCCCGGTGTAGATAAAGTTCGCCATCGCGCGGTGCAATCTCCAGGGCACGTGAATAGTCCTCCGCCGCCTCTGGAAACTTGCCAAGCCGCATCCGCGCCTGGCCGCGCCGACGGAAAATATCCGCTCCTTTGGCGCCCGTACGTAAGCTTTCGTCAAAAGCCCGCTCCGCCTGTTGCCAATGCCCGAGTCCGAGGAGGGCACGTGCGCGACACCCATGGGCCATCGGCTCGTTCGGTTCCAGACACAGCGCCTCGGCGCCGGCCAGAGCCGCCTCGGCGTATTTCTGCTCACGTAACAAGTTGAGGCCGCGCTCGACATGGTAGCCCACCAGAGCCCGCGCCGGCGGTTGGAGACTCGTTGCCCGGCGCACCTGGTCCTCGGCGGCCGCGAAGTCTTTTGCGCCAGGCGCACTTGCGCCAAATTCAGGTAGGCGTTGTATTGCGAGGGTCTGAGCGCCTGGGCCGCCCGAAAGTCGGCGGCCGCGGCTTCCAGGTCATTTTGGTGGAAGAAAAGGATGCCGCGCGTCAGCAGCAGCACATAACGCGCATCCTCGTTCGGATTGAGCTGGAACGCCTTGTGGAAATCCGCCCTGGCGTCCGCCAGCGCATGGAGTCTTTCGTTGGCGAAACTACGAAACAGGTAAGTCCAGACGAAGTTCGGTTGTTGCTCGAGACAGGCATCCAGCCGCGCCTTCGCGACGGACCATTCTTTCGCCTTTAAATGGCAGACAGCCAGGAAGAAACGCGCCCAAAAATGACCAGGCTGCAAGCGGAGCGCACGGCCAAAGGATGCCTTGGCTTCGGCCCACTCGCCGTGGCGGTACTGGTCTTCTCCGAGCAGGAAATAATCAAGCGTCCCTGTGACGGCAACGGCACTGGCACGCTCGCTATTTTTGGCTGCCTCGGCGACATTGCCAAGTCGCTCCAAAACGTCGGTGCGCCGGACATAATAGGCGCGCGTTTCCAGGCCGAGCCTATGCGCGACTTCCAGGGTGCGCAAGGCCCGCTGTCCAGCTTTCCCGGATGATTCGCCCGGCGGGATTTGCTGCTGCCGCAGGCTGGCGAGCACGAGCAAAAGCGCGTAACAATCGGTGTCGGCTTCCGCCTTGCGTATCGGCGGCAGTCTCGAAGGGATCGGATCGTCGCCATCAAGATTGATGCCGGCCAGCGTCAAGGCCTCCTGGGCGGCGGCCTCGGCCTTCCGTGCATTGGCGGCGGCCTCCGTTCCAAGAAACGCTGCACCCTGGTCAGGCATCAACAGGCCGTAAAAAAATGCATCGTCGCGGTGCTGTACGAAATGCTGATACTGCTCCTCGGCCACGTGGCCCTTCAAATCGTCTGTTACACGAAAGTAAGTCCCGGCTCCCAGCCCCAAACAGGTCACGGCCGCCACGGCGAGAAGGCACGCCGCGACTGCGGGGCGACGCCGCATAAAACGCCAGCCGCGCTGCCAAAACGGGGCTGGCCGGGCGCGGATCGAATTGCCATCGAGGTAGTTGCGCAAATCATCGGCCAGCGCCGCGGCGCTGGCGTAGCGGTGGGCCGGTTCCTTTTCCAGGCACTTGAGGCAGATCGTATCCAGGTCGCGTGCGATCGGGCGCCGCAAGCGCCGCGGTGCCACCGGGAGCTGTGTCCGCACCTGCTCCAGGGTATTGTAAAGGGTGGTGCCACGGAACGGTGCGCGTCCGGTCAGCAGCTCATACAAGACCGCGCCCAGGGAATAAACGTCGGAGGCCGCCCCTATTTTGCGTGTATCGCCGCCAGCCTGTTCTGGGGGCATGTAATTTGGAGTGCCCAGCAGCGCCTCGGTCCTGGTCAGGCCGGCGTTTTGGTCCAACAATTTGGCAAGGCCGAAATCGGTAATCTTGGGCGTGCCATCGGCGGCGAGCAATATATTCGTGGGCTTCAAGTCCCGATGCAGAATGCCCTGTTGGTGGGTGTAATGGATAGCGCGTGCCAGCGTTTCCACGAGCTGGGCGGCTTCACGGTCAGGCAGTCCGGTTCTTGATATTTTCTCATGCAGACTGCCGCCCGCCACGTATTCAAGGCACAAATAAGGCTGGCCCTCATGCTCGCCAATTTCATGAATTTGCACGATGTTCGGATGTTGCAGGCGAGCGACCGCCTCCGCCTCGACGCGAAAGCGCAGCCGTACGCCCTCGTCAGCGCCGACAACGATCATCTTGAGGGCGACCGAACGCTTGAGTGCTAGCTGACGAGCCCAGTAGACGATCCCCATCCCGCCCCGGCCGAGTTCCCCCAGTATTTCGTAGCCTGGAATCTCGGGGCAACGGCGCCGCTTCGCCGCGCCGACGGCCGCGGCCTCAAGCGCCGCAGCTGCCTCCGAGCCGGGAGAAAGCCGCGTCATGGGGATGTCATCGATCGGCTCGGCCGCGGGCATCATCGAACGACCCAATGGGTGTCAAGGAAAGGGTTTCGGCAAGTATAGCTCGCGAATTTGAGGAAGGAGTGGCGAGAAATTCGTGCGGTGGTGCAAAAGAAAAGGGTGTCTGCCTCGAAGATCGCGACCTGCGCTAGTTCAAATCGGGCATTTCGCGTTGATAAATGAACGCCGCATGAATTGCTTTGATGAGGGCGAGGGCGATGAGCAGCTTCAGGACGATGCCGCTCGTTAAACCCGCTGGTTTGAGAATGAACATGGCGGCTTGAAAGATGAGATAGAGCAAGAGGCAAAAGACCGTGATCGGAACGGGGAACCCTTTGAGAATTATCCCCAAGACGATGAAGCCGGCGCCAATGGCGACAGCGACTGCCGCCCGGAGTTGTTCGTAGCGTACCTCCCTGTCGACCTGGGTGGGGGAGAAATTCAGGTGTTTCTCGTTGATTTCCTCTTCCACCAGGCGGCGGGCGGTTGGGAAGCGCAGGCCGTAGATGAGCACCAGGAGGATGCCGCCCAGGGCCAGCCACACACGTACTTTATTCAGCGGCAACTTCCAGAACGTCTGCCGCGATTTGGCAGAATCTCGTCGATTTGTTCCGGCCCCGACCGTTCAGCAGGAGGTTGCCGCGTCATGAAGATGACCCCGCAAAAACTTGCCTGGTAACTTGGCCTGATGGTACCTGGGGCCGATCGCTTTCGCAAGTCAACGTCACTAGCTGGCAACATCACCGGCCACGCTCATGGAGGCGTGTTGGCCGGGAGCGGAGCGAAGGGCAGAGGCGAGCCGAGCTGGACCGCGTTGTCCAGCGGCGCCGGCTGCCAGTGGGATACGTTGGCCGTATTGACGTTGTTCGAGCGCGTGGTATGTCCGGCGGGAATGGCAAAGGGATCGACTGCCTGGGTCGGAATGGGGCAGTCAAGCGGACCATCTAACCGGCGCAGGCGCCAGGTACGAGGTGCACCCTCACGTCCTTGTCGGCCTCGTAAATCCGGCCATCGGCCGTGACGAGGCGGGCGACAATGCGCAGGTTTTCGGTCTGGGGGAAGTTCTTCCAGGGGAGAATCAAATTGTAACCGGTGCTCAGCAGGCCCTGGCGCCAGCTTTGCCGTAGCTTGTCGGCATCGACGCTCCAGGAGGAGAAGGGTGTTTTCAAGCCCTGCGCATTGATTTCCACCGCGAGCACGTAAACGCACCCGGGCGCTTTGATGATGTGATCGTCGGAATCGTGCGGTTCGAGAAAGATCTGCAGCGCTTCGTCGCCGGGAATGCCATCGTTATCGACGCCGCCAGTGCCGCGGCCCAGTGTGATACGCTTTAAGCCAAACGTTTGCGCTGCTTGCTCCGGGGTGATTGGAGCGCCCTTACGTAAGGCTTCGATCTCGCGTTGCTGAGCCTCGGTACGATGATCGGCGCGGCCGAGCTCGTCAAGGGCCTCGCGATATTGCTTGTCGCGCTCACGCAATTCGTTTTCGACGAGGTCGTTGCGCTTGCAACCCAGAGGAGCAATACACAGGCCCAGAAGACCAAGCAACAACGGAAGTCGGCAACCTGCCTGCATGTTCCTTGGGCCCCTTCCTTGGGTGTGCCAAATTCGCTGCTGCGCACCAGCCGGTCATGTCAACGGAGCCGGCGGCGTGACCGGCAGGCGTGAAAGCACGTTGTCGATCAGGCCGTATTCCTGGGCCTCCACCGCGGACATGAAATTGTCCCGGTCCGTATCTTTTTCAACCTTCTCAAGCGTCTGGCCCGTGTGCTTGAGCATGATTTCATTGAGCATCTTCTTGAGACGTTGAAATTCCTTGAGACGAATCAGAATCTCAGTCGTCGTCCCTTCCATGCCGGCCAGGGGTTGATGAATCATGATGCGAGCATGGGGCAGGGCGTTCCGTTTGCCCTTGGCTCCGGCGGTGAGCAGCACGGCCCCCATGCTGGCGGCCTGGCCAATGCAGTACGTCGCCACATCGCAGCTTACGTATTGCATGGTGTCATAGATACTCAGCCCAGCCGTCACAGACCCACCTGGCGAATTAATGTACAGGTGGATATCGGCCTTCGCATCGTCGAACTGCAAAAACAACATCTGCGCGACGATCAAGTTGGCGGTGACGTCATCTACGGCACCCTGCATAAAGATAATGCGGTCCTTGAGGAGCCGGCTGTAAATATCGAAGACGCGCTCTTCGCGACCGCTGCGCTCAACTACGTAGGGTACAAGGGGCATAGTCGTTGACTCCGCGAAAAACCCGGCCCCTCATGGAAGGATCGGCAGCCGGGGAGGTGGAATATAAGGGATTTTCCGATTTTTACGGTTTGATAATTGAGTCACGTGGCGTTTTGGCCCGCTACGTGAAGGTCATTTCTTTTCTTCGGAGATTTTCTGAATCACGTCATCGACCAAACCGAAGGCTTTCGCCTCATTGGCATCGAAGTAGCGATCCCGATCCGTTTCCTTGGCGATACGCTCGACTGGTTGGCCCGTGTGAAAGGCCAGGATTTCGTTCAGGCGCTGGCGTTCTTTTTCGATCTCGGTCGCCTGGATCTCAATGTCGGAGACCTGGCCGCCCACTTGCCCCCAGGGCTGATGAATCATCACCTTGGAATTGGGGAGCGCGTAGCGTTTGCCCTTGCCGCCGGCCGCCAATATGACCGCGGCGCCGCTCGCGGCAATACCCATGCAATAGGTGGCGATGGGGCATTCCAGAAACTGCATCGTATCGTAGATGGCCAGGGTAGCGGAAACCGAGCCGCCCGGGCAGTTGATGTAAAAGCTGATTTCCTGGACTTTGTTCTCGTACTGGAGAAAAAGCAGCTTTTGAATGGTAATGTTGGCCAGATAATCGGTAATGGCTGCCTGGCCGCCGGTCTCCGGCGAACTGCCCAGGAAAACGATGCGGTTTTCCAGAAGTAAATCACCCAGCGTCATCTGCCGCTGGCGGGCATAGTCGCGATAGCGCTGAATTTGAGGGTCGAAAGGCTGCGCGCCTTTTTGGTGAAACATGTGAAGCGGTCCCTCCTGGAAAAACAACCCACGGTCCGTGGACCCTGGCCCATGCGGATTACTTGGTGAAGTCATTACATTGTATAAAGTGGGTCAAGGCCCGCTACCAGGGCCCGCGGCGCTACCGGCAGCGTTAACTGCTCAGGCATCGCCAGGCTTTTCGTCGTCGTGCTTCTCAGCCTTCTCGGCCTTTTCAGCAGAATTCTCTTCGGGCGGAGCCTCGGTTGGGTCCTTGAGCGTGCCTTCGACGGCCTGCTGTTCCACGGAGGACAGGGTGTTTTCCTGTTTCATGGCGATGTCTTCGTAGACGGCGCTATTGAGGATAAGGTCCAGCGCCTTCCGCTCCATCAATTGAGCGGCGAGGGTTTCCATGAGATCTTCGCGCTCAAGCTGGGCACGCACCTTACGCGGCGATTCGTCCGTCTGGTCGGCCAGGCGGTCGATCTCCAGGCTGATTTCGTCGTCGTCCACCTCGATCTTTTCGACCTCGGCCACCTTTTGCAGCACAAAATGTTCTTTGAGGGACATGGCCGTGCTTTGCAAGACGTCGCGCTGAAGAATGCGTTCGCGGGCCTGGATTTCCTCTTCGGACAGGCCGGCTTCCTGCATTTCCATGACGCGGCGGGCCAGGGCTTTACGCGCCTGCCGGATGAGAAGGTCTTGCGGCAACTCCCACGTGGAGGCGGAAGTTATGTGCGTAAGGACCTGTTCGCGGGCCGATTGCCGTTGATTGAACTCCAGGCGGCGCTCCAGCATGACGCGTACCTGCTCCTTGAATTGCTCGACGTTTTGCACGCCAAACCTCTCCAGGAACTCGGGCGTCAACTCGGGCAGGCGCATCTTCTTGACGTCCTTGACGTCCAGGATGGCCTTGACCGTCTGGCCACGCAATTTTTCAATCGCCACCGCGTCGGTCATATCAATGTCGAGCACTTTCTTGTCGCCAGGATTGGCGCCAACCGTTTGCTCGCCAAACTTGTGGGCCACGCCGTCGCGGAAAGTCACGGTATCTTCGATGCGAATCGTGATTTCCTTCGAAGTGCCAATCACCTCGACGCCATAGTTCGTGGTCATATCGACGATCAGATAGTCGCCGATTTCCGCATTGCCTTCGGGTTTGGGAATTAGCTGGCCGAAGCGGGACAGGATGCGGTTTTCTTCCTTCTCGACATCGGCGTCCGTGAAGGTTTGGACCGGTCGGGTGAGCTTGAGTCCCTTGTAGTTGGGCAGGTCGAACTGGGGACGTACCTCGACATGGAACTCATAGATGAAGTCGCCATGCTCGGGGATGTCGAGCTTGTCCGGATTGAGGTCGGGCGGGCTGAGGGGCGCGATGTCGAAGTCGTCCGCAAGCTGTTCGAGACTCGCGAGCAGAATTTGGGCGCGAACCTGTTCTTCGACGTCTTTCTTATACTTACGAACCACGATGGTGCGCGGAGCTTTGCCGGGCCGAAAGCCGGGGACGTTGGAATCCCCCATGAGTTCGCGGTATTTTACGTCAAAGCGCTTGTCGACGTCCGCGCGCGCGATCGTGACCTTGATGTGTTTCCGGCAGGGGCCAGCGTCGGAGATATCAACCGTCTGGCTGATAGGGTCTTCTTTTTGGTCGTCCCCCTCAGCAACGGCCGTGCCGGCCTCTTCAACAACGGCCATGCCGACTTCCTTGTCCTGGGTGGGATCGGTCTCATCGGTCATGGCAATTGTCCTTTGAAAGCGGGTGATGGGGCTCGAACCCACGACAGCCACGTTGGCAACGTGGCGCTCTACCACTGAGCTACACCCGCGGTTCATCCATCATTTTCGGGAAAAGAACCGGCGACTCAAGGTTTTCTCAATTATAAAACCAGCGGAGGGGGATTCAAGGGTAAATGTCCGTGAAATGACGCTTGCCCTCCAAACGAATATCTAATTATGACGGGCAGGTCATGAACAAAAGGACGGCATGATGGACCAACCTCGATCAGGAATGCCGGTCGCCGCCGTTTCTTCGGCGCCTCCGTCCCGCGAATATTATTGGCTTTGGGTGTTGTGTCTTTTGGGCCTGGATTATTTCAGCACTCTGGCATACCAGCCCTCAATTACCGTGGAAGTGGCCGGCCTGCTTGGTCCTCTCGCGACGGCAGTCGTGGTGCTGGTGACCCTCGCCGGCGCGCTGCCGGTCTATTGTTACCTCGCCGGCAGGTCGCCGCGCGGCGACGGCTCCATCGGCATGATGGAGCGGCTCATCAGCGGCTGGAAGGGCAAGACGCTGGTTCTCATTCTGCTAGGGTTCGCGGCCACCGACTTCACCATGCTGAAAACGATTTCGCTGGCCGACGCGGCGCAGCACCTGATCCGGAGCGACGATGCGCAGTGGCAGCAAAGACTCAAGGAGTTGACGGAGACGTTGCGCGAGCAAACTTTGCCCCTGAGTCCACGCCTGAGCGCGCTCTTCAACGATCAGTTAACCGTCACGCTGCTGCTGGGCGTCATTGGTACGTTCTTCTGGTTCATTCTGCGCAAGGGCTTTAGCCGCAATGTGCTGATCTTGGCGGTGCCGCTCGTCGGGGCGTATTTGCTGCTCAACGGGCTGATCCTGGGCGGCGGCCTCTATTGTCTGGGCGACCACCCGCACCTCGTGGACAACTGGTTCGCGCAGGTCGAGGCGGGCGCCTGGCAAATAGACAAACCTTTTTGGGTCGGTAACGACTGGCTGAGCGTGGCCCTTTTGAGCCTGCTCATCTTGCCCAACCTGGCGCTGGGTTTATCGGGGTTCGAATTGAGCATGATCATCATGCCTCAGGTCCGCGGCAAGCCAGGCGAAAATCCGCCGCGAACGCGCATTCGCAATACGCGCAAGGTCTTGATCGTGGCCGCCCTTATCATGGCCGTGTACCTGTTGGCCTCGTCGCTTGTCGCGACCCTGTTGATTCCCGTCGAGGAATTACACGGCAGCGGCAAGGCGGTCAATCGCGCACTGGCTTATTTGGCCCATGGCGGTCACCTGACCGTCGGCCAGGAGCCGATCCTGCCCTGGTGCGGCAACCTTTTTGGCACTCTTTATGACGCCGTCACCGTGCTCATGTTGTGCCTGGCGGGCACGAGCGTCATGACCGCGCTCGCCGTGCTCTTGCCGCAGTTTCTGCTGCGCTTCGGCATGGAGCTCAAACGGGCCAGCCGCTGGGGTGTGATGCTGATGGTGTTCGCGGCCGTCAACTTGATAGTAACTATTTATTTTCAGGCCAGCGTATCGGCCCAGCGCAACGCCTATGCGAGTGGGGTGCTGGTGCTCATGTCCAGCGCCGCCGTGGCCACGCTCCTGGATAAAAGGAATGTCCGGCGCAAAAAAAGGGTGAGCGGCGCGGGCGGCTGCTGCGCTGGCTGGGTGTCGGCTACTTCACGGGCGTGGCGGCCGTATTCGTCCTAACGACGCTGGCTGTGGCCGGGCATTCGGGTAGCGGCCTGATGATCGCGGGTTGCTTTATTCTCGCGCTCCTGAGCATGTCCGTCGTATCGCGCGCCTTTCGGGCGGATGAGCTGCGCACCGTCGGTTTTGAGTTCAAGGACGCCACCTCGCGGTTCCTCTGGGACAGTTTGCGGATTGCGGATTTTCCCGTTATGGTGCCGCATCGGCCCGGCCACCGTGAGCGCGAGCTGAAGGAAGAGCAGATTCGCACGCATCACCAGCTGGCACCTGATGCCGACATCGTATTTCTTGAAGTCGAGACGGACGACCCCAGCAACTTCTATCAAAACTTGCTCGTGGAGGTGCTTCGCGAGGACCGGCGCGTGGTGATCAAGCTCACGCGCTGCGTGTCGGTTGCCCATGCCATCGCGGCGGTGGCGCTGGAAATGTCTCGGGAGAGCAAACCGCCCGGGCTGCATTTTGGTTGGTCGGAGATGGACCTCTTGACCTCCAGTTGGAGTTATTTTGCGTTTGGCGCAGGCAACGTGCCCTGGAAAGTCCGCGAATTGATCCAGAGGAACGAGCCCGATCCCGATGCCGGCCCAGGGTTATCGTCGGCTGAGTTGCAACGTGCCGCCCCTGGCGTACAATGACGACCATCCTGAATTGACCTGTCGACCCCTGGGAAATCGAATGGACACGTCGGCTAAACCGGCTGCCAAGGCAGGCAGTGCCCGCAGCGCCGCTCGCATCATCATCGTGGGCAGCGTGGCATTCACGTTCATCTCCTACTGGCGGACCGCCGCCGTTGTGCTCTGCGACCTGGCCAGCACTGCCTATTACATTGGCGGCATCGTCGAGCAATCGGTGGGCCCGGCGGCCCCGTGGTTCATTCTTGCCGTCATGGTTTTCAGTTATGCGGTCCGCTCGGTCTACATCGAAAGCTGCTCGCTGTTCGTCCGCGGCGGCGTCTATCGCGTGGTCAAGGAGGCGATGGGGGGCTTCCTGGCCAAGCTCTCCGTGTCCGCGCTCATGTTCGATTATATTCTCACCGGCCCCATCAGCGGCGTCTCCGCGGGGCAATACATCATCGGTTTGGTGCTCGAGCTTTATGCTTACTTTACGGGCACCGTTCTCGATCAAGTTACCAAGGATACGCTCAAGGGTTGGGGCTCGGTGATTATCGCCTGCGTGGTCACGCTCTATTTCTTCCGGCAAAATCTCATCGGTATTCATGAGTCGAGCGACAAGGCCCTCAAGATCATGATGGCCACCACGGTGATGGCGGTCGTCATTGGAGTCTGGTGCGGCATCACCCTCCTGACCGAAGGGCCGCGCAACGCCGTCCCCATGGCGCCGAACCTGAATCCTCACAAGAACTATAGCAACCTCGACCCGGTCACGCACGAGCCCTCGGTGGATGATCCCCTCGGATTCATCAAGGAAACCACGGCGGCGGATGAGCTGCGCGAACTGAGCAATGAACCGCAAGGCAACTGGTTCACCATCATCGGCATGCTCGGCCTGGCCATCGCCTTTGGGCACTCCATCCTGGCGATGAGCGGCGAAGAGACGCTGGCGCAGGTTTATCGCGAGGTCGAGTCGCCAAAAATGCGCAACTTTAAAAAGGCGGCATTCATCGTTTTTGTCTACAGTTTGCTGCTTACCGGAGGGATCAGTTTTCTTGCCGTCGCGCTCATTCCCGATGAGGTGCGCATGAGAGATTACGGCGACAACCTCATCAGCGGCCTGGCCATGAACGTTGTCGGGCCCGAGGGGCTGAAACTGGCACTCAATGCCTTTGTCGTCATTGTTGGTTTCTTGATCCTGGCCGGCGCGGTCAACACGGCCATTATCGGCTCCAACGGGGTCCTCAACCGTGTCGCCGAGGATGGCGTCATGCCCGATTGGTTTCTGAAGCCGCATCCGAAGTTCGGCACGACCCATCGCGTGCTCTACCTTATCCTCGGTCTGCAACTCTTCACGATCGTCATGAGCCAGGGTGATGTCTTGCTGCTGGGTGAGGCGTATGCCTTTGGGGTCGTATGGAGCTTCGTCTTCAAGGCCATGGCCATGGTGGTGTTGCGTTTCACCCACCGCGAGAAACGGGACTTCAAAGTTCCGCTCAACTTGCGTATTGGTAGCGTCGAAATCCCCGTGGGGCTGATCCTGATCTTTGTTGTCCTCTTGATCGCGGCCATCGTCAACCTGCTTACCAAAGAAACCGCGACAATCTGGGGACTTGGCTTCACGTTGGCGTTTCTGTCTATTTTCATGATTTCCGAATACATCCACGAACGCAAACGGGTTGGCCTCAAGCACGAACACCTCGACCAGTTCAATCAGGCCAGCGCCGATCAGATCAATGCCCAAGAACTGGGGATCACCCACCCCTTTCGCAAACTCGTGGCCATTCGTTCCACCCAGAATCTCTTCATGCTCGAAAAGGCGCTGGTCGAATCGGACCCGGCGACGACGGACGTCATCGTCATGACGGCCAAGCACCTCAAAAATGACGGCAGTTACATGGACAAGGGCGACCTGGACCCTTATGACCAGGAACTCATGACGGCGGTGGTGCAGCGCGCGGAAAAGACTGGCAAGGAGGTTCACTCCCTGATTGTGCCGACGAACAATCCGCTACACGCGGTGCTCAAGACCGCCAAGGACCTGAAAGTTCAGGAACTGGTGATGGGCGCTTCCAACATCTATTCGGCGGATGAACAACTCGACCAGATCAGTTTGTACTGGATCAACCTCAACGACGGTGCGGGAGTGCCGCTGGCCATTCGCCTGCTGGGCAAAGACCGCGACGTTCATCTCGAGCTTTTCGGCGGCACCCGCATCCCGACCATCGGCGAGCGCCGCGCACGTTCGGTCGCGGAGCTGCGCGCCGCCGGCGTCGGCGTGGATCGCGTCTTGCTGGTGCCGCAACAGACGGCCGACAGCATCAATCTCTTCGAAGCGGTTTTGACCATGCTCGACCCTGGGGTTCGTCTGGCCCTGGTGATGTCTCCCATGGAAGCGACGACCTCGTCGGACAGCCAGAATATTCCCCACCTTGCCGAGGTTCGCTCACGCCAGCTGGCCCGCGACGTGACCGTCCTGGCGATCAACGGCGAGCGTGGCCCCGAGATCGTGCGCCTGGCGCACGAGGGGGAGTTCGACCTCATCATTCTGGCCCCGCCGGATGACCTGCCCATCGCGGGTCCGTTGCCGTTGGCGCCCTGGATGGAATACGTGATACGCAATTCGCTTTGCCGCGTGTTCGTGGCCGCCACGGTGCCCTTGCCGCAAACCGCCGCGGAATGAGCGCCGCTCTCAGGCGCCGCGAATTTGTTTGCTTCCTGATTCCCGCCCCTGCCTGGGGTTGTTAGAATGACCGGGCCGTTTGCGCTTGCGTGGTCCGATCTCCCCTGCACCTTTTATGAGGAACTCAACGATGGCGCGCGTAAAGTTTTGGTTGCTGGCGCCCTGGGCGCTGGCCGGGTGCCTGACCGTTTTGGGCGTGGCTGCAGCGGACAATGACAACGCTGTCGAGGCGCGGCTGCGCCAGGACGTTACCTTCCTGGCGTCCGACGAATGCGAGGGGCGCGGCGTCGATACCGAGGGCATCAACAAGGCGGCCGCTTATATTGCCGCTGAATTCGCCAAGGCCGGCCTGAAGCCAGGCGGCCCGAAGGGGACCTTTTTTCAACCCTTCAATATTTCCGGGGCCAGCAAGCTGGGAGAGAAGAACAACCTGACGCTAAAAGGCCCGTTGGGGCAGGAAATCACGTTGAAGCTGGGCACCGACTTTCAAATCATGAACCTGTCAGGGCCGGGCAAGGTGTCGGCCCCGCTGGTTTTCGTCGGTTTCGGAGCAACAGCCCCGGCCATCGACTATGACGACTACAAAGGAATCGACGTGGCCGGCAAGATCGTCGTGGTGCTGCGGCATACGCCGCGCTGGAGCAGCAAAGAAGTTCCTTTCGACGGCGTCCGCAAGGACGAGCATGCCGCCCTGGAGCACAAGGAAGGACTGGCCGAAAGCAATAAAGCCGCCGCTTTCCTGATCGTCAATGATCTCAGTGAGGCTGGCGACAAGCTCATGCCCTTTAACTATAGCGCCGGCGCCACGCCAGGCAGTATTCCGGCCCTCCATGTCCGCCGGTCGCTCGTCGATCCGATCTTGCAGTCGAGCCTCGGCACCACGCTGGCGGACGTCGAAAAGGCCATCGATCGCGACTTGAAGCCACGGAGCGTAGCGCTTGCCGGTTGGACGGCCACCGTGGAGGCGGATGTGACGCGCAGCGTGACAGCCTGCAAGAACGTCGTCGGCGTGGCGGAAGGATCAGGCCCGCTTGCCAACGAAACCATCGTCGTGGGCGCTCACTACGATCATCTGGGTTACGGCGGCCGCGGCAGCCTCGCCAAGGACCGCAACAAGAAAGAGATTCATCACGGCGCCGATGATAATGGCTCCGGCACAACCTCGGTCATGGAGCTGGCACGCCGCTTCGGCGCCCTCAAAGATCGCCAGGGGCGGCGCATCGTGTTCATCACCTTCAGCGGCGAGGAACTCGGACTACTCGGCTCGCGGCATTATTGCAACAAGGAGCCGCTTTTTCCGCTGGCCGACACTGCCACCATGGTCAACCTCGACATGGTAGGCCGCTTTGACGGCAAACTGATCGTGGAAGGGGTCGGGACGGCCAAGACCTTCGACAAGCTCATCGAAAAACATAATCCTGGCCTGCTGCTCACGAAAAAACCCGGCGGCCTTGGCCCGAGCGATCACGATTCCTTCTGCAAAAAGGACATCCCGGTTTTCTTCTTTTGGACAGGCACTCATCCCGATTATCACAGGCCAACGGACACCGCGGACAAGATCAACGTCTCGGGCATGCGGCAAATTGTCGGCCTGGCCGAGAAAGTGATTCTCGATCTCGCGAGCGAGCCGCAACGGCCCGAATATGTAAAGGTGGCCAATACTTTCAACACGGCTGGCGGGCGTGGCAGTAGCCCAAAGCTGGGCATCACCCCCAATTACGAGGAAGAAAAAGATGGCGTGCTGGTGGGCGGTGTGGCGGACAATGGCCCGGCCGCGGCGGGGGGCATCAAGGCTGGCGATCTGATCGTCGAAATCGGGGGCAAGTCGGTTCGGAACCTTACGACCTATATGGCGGTGATGTCCCAGCAGCGCAGCGGCCAGGCCCTCGAAGTAAGCGTGCTGCGCGATGGCAAGAAGTTGACTATGAAGCTGGTGCCGCAATAGGCTCCGCCTCACTGTCTATTTGCCGAAGATGCGACGCAGCAGGCCGCTGCTTTCTTTCTTGGCCGGGGCTGCCTTGGCGGCGGGCAAGGGCCTGTTGCCAGGAGGGGGCGGGGCCTGATAAACGTGCGATTGGGTGGTTGGTTTGCGGCCGGTGATTTCCACCTGGAGTCTTTGCAAGGCAACCAGGCGCTCGCGCAGGCCCGGGTCGCGTGAGGCATTCTCGATTTCGTGATTGAGTTCGCTGTGCAGACGCTGGATCTCGTTGCGCTGGCGTGCCAGCTCGGCTCGGTCCTTCGACATCGCCACTTCCATCTGGCGCATCTGGCTCATCAGCGATTCTTCATCTTCTTCTAACTGGCGGCGCTGTTCCTGCAGCTCCAGCTGTATTCGCTGTGAATCCGTCCCCAGTCCCTCGGCGGCAGCCGAACCGCCAGCCTCCTGAAGTTGCTGGATTTTCAGATGAAACGAACGAATCACTTCGGACTTTTCCTCCAGCAGGTTCTCATATTCCTTTTGCCGCTCCGCCCAGACGCTGTCCTTGGGCTCGGGCGCTGCAGCGCCTGTTCAAGCTCCTCCAGGCGAGCACGTAATTCAGCGTTTTCGCTGCGAAGGACGGTCAATTCGTCCGTTTCATCGAGGCAGCCATATCTTTCGCCAGACGTGGGGCCGGCGACTCCCAGGAGTTCTCGATTGATCGTCGCGAGGCGGTCCATTTCTTCCTCAAGACGTTTATCGACCTGGAGATGTTCTAAATCGGCATCACGGGCGTTATGGGGGCTAACCGCGGTGCGTGCCGCTTGTGGCTTGCTCATCTTCTCTCTCCCAAGTTACCGAGTAAGCCGTGTTCGCGGCGGCTCCCGGCTGGATTGACTCGCACTGCTACTATAGCTCGCAAAACAAGCACATGCGGAAGTAATACGTTAGTGCACCAAAACCTTGGCGAGGATCCTCAGTGACGTGTCTATTTGCTCGGCGGTAACGCACAGGGGAGGACAAAACCGGATCGCGCTTTCCCCACAGCCCAAAAGCAATAGCCCTTCCATAAAGGCTGCCTGCACTAGGGCCTCCCGCAGGGCTGGGTTGAAGGCGAGACGCTCGTCGGGGTGAACAATGTCCATGGCGACCATCAGGCCGAGGCCGCGCACGGCGCCCACGGTCGGGAATTTCCGTTGGAGCTCACGAAGCCCACTGCGCAACTGTTCACCACGGGCGGCGGCGTTGGCAATATAAGTGTTTTCCAAAAGTTTAATAGTAGCGAGCGCGGCCCGGCAGCTGACCGGGTTACCCCCAAACGTGCTGGCATGACTTCCCGGCGGCCAATCCATCACGTTGCCACGCGCCACAATGGCGCCGAGGGGCATGCCGCTGGCGATGCCCTTGGCCATGCACAAGATGTCGGGCTCGACGTTCCAGTGTTCGAGCGCGAACATCTTGCCGGTCCGTCCAAAGCCCGTTTGCACTTCATCGGCGACCAGCAGCATGCCATGCCGGTCGCATAACGTGCGCAGCGCGGGCAGGAACCCGGCGGGCGGAACATAATAGCCGCCTTCCCCCTGGATGGGCTCGACAAAAATGGCGGCAATTTCATCGGGTGGCGCGATCCGCCGCAGCACGGTGTCTTCGATCTGTTCCACACAGGTGCAGACCGTTCCGGGTAAGGCGCAGCCCTCACAGCCCCGAGGAAACGGCACATGATGAATATCTGGCACCAGGGGTGAAAAGCCGCGCCGGTGGACCAGCTTGGAGCCCGACAGCGACATGGCACCATACGTTCGGCCATGAAAGGCCCCGAAAAATGCCAGCGCCCGCGAACGGCCGGTATGCCAGCGAGCCAGCTTGAGCCCAGCTTCTAGCGCTTCGGCCCCGCTATTGGTGAAGAAAACGCGTTTGGGCGTTGGGCCGGGCGCCAGCTCGGCCAGTCGCTGCGCCAGGTCGATTTGCGGTTGATAATAAAAATCGGTCCCGGACATGTGGATTAGCTTGCTGGCCTGGTCCTGGATCGCGGCCACAACCTCCGGATGACAATGACCTGTGCTGGTGACCGCTATCCCTGCCGTGAAATCGAGAAAGAGATTGCCGTCCACGTCCTCGATAACCGCACCGCTGCCCCGTGCGCAAACGAGCGGATAAACGCGTGTGTAGGAGGGGGACATGTAACGCTCGTCGCGCTCGAGAAGCGCGCTGGCCTTGGGGCCAGGCAACGGCATGTGAATGTCGGGCACGACTCGGTCGTCGAACAAGCCCATGGCGGCGTCCTCCTGTTACACCGCAATCTTACCTCCAAGTGGGGTACGAAGGGAACCGCAAGCAGCCGGTGCTGGGTCAAGATAACGGCAAAAGAGATGAACAACTCAGGCCAACTCGACCATAATTGAGCGGAATTCGGCATGCGCTGCCCTATTAATGGCACTTGACCGGATTCCCGAAGTCTCCTATTATCAGTTAAATAATCGACTAACATGGCCGATAGGAGCATTTCCCGCATGAAAGCGGACCATCGCAAGGAATTAGAGACCAACGCTCTGGCCGACCATATGGGCCGGGTCGTGCAGGGCATGAAGCACACTCCTCAGAAGAGGACCATGGTGTGGGTGCTGCTGGTCGGTATCGTGCTGGTCGGGGTCTGGCTCTTTTTCCGTAAGGCGGATCTCGATCGCCGAGCCAATTCCGAACGTTGGGCCATGCTCGAAGATGGCCATATTCAAGTGTTGCAAAACCTGATTCAGACCAATTCCGATTCCGTCCAGGGCAAGGCTGCTCATTTTGAATTAAACTTTGTCTTTTTGCGACATCTCGTTAAATCGCTGGCCAGCAATCCCAAGGATGCGCTCGATAACCTCGCAAACCTTGAAAAAGGCTATCGGGAGCTGGCGCTGCAGTGCAAGGACGACAAGGTGTTGCTGCCGGAGGCGCTGTTCGCCGCGGCCGTGATTCAGGAAACACGCATCATCAAGGATGACGCCAACTGGAAAGTCGCCCTGGAAGCCTATAAAGAGGTGGCCGACAACCACAAGGATAGCGCCTTCGGCAAGGTTGCTCAGCAGCGCGTGAACGTTCTCAATGATAAGGACAAGCGCGAAGACCTTTTGAAAACCTACCAGGACCTGCGTTTTGAGTTCCTGCGCGAGGACCGTTTTCCATTTGCACCGCAGGACTTGCCCAAGGATCATCCCCCGATTCTTGACGTCCCAGGAATTCCCAAGCCCTGAGCAAGCGGCGTGGCGCGCGTCGAATCGGTCCCTTGTGCCGGGCGCACGCCATCGTCTCGATCAGGGGCTGGGACTTTCTTTCATGACCGATAGCGACCCTGAACTCGAAGACGAGGTCCTTCCCATCCCCGGCGTTGGCCGGGCTGTCGCTTTGACGGTGCAGGCCAAGACCGCGGGCCTTCGTCTGGATCACTATCTCACCGCCCAATTCCCGGACTTTAGCCGGTCACTCATTCAAAAGGCCATCGAAGCCAAAAGCGTGACGGTCAACGATGTGCCCACCAAGGCCAGCTTCAAGGTCCGCGTCGCCGATCAGATCAGCATTTGGCTCCCGGAATCCTCTCACGGGGCGCCGGTGGCTGAAAACATTCCGCTGGACATTCTTTACGAAGATGAGTTTCTGGCCATCGTCAACAAACCATTCAACATGGTCGTCCATCCCGCGAAGGGAAACTGGTCGGGCACGCTCGTGAATGCCCTGCAATATCATTTCGGCAGCGACCTGAGCAAATACAACGGCGATTATCGCCCGGGCATCGTTCACCGCCTGGACCGCGACACCAGCGGCGTTATTTTGGTGGCCAAGGAAGAAGCGACGCACCGGGACCTGGCCTTGCAGTTCGAAACGCGCAAGGTTTTCAAGGAATACATCGCGATCACGACGGGCGTGCTCGACCGGGACAGCGATTACATCGAACGCCGCATCGGCCATCATCCCCGGGACCGCATCAAGATGGTTGTGACCGACGACGAGGAAAAGGGCAAGGAAGCGACCAGCTTTTACGAAGTGATCGAGCGTTTTCGCGGCTATACGTATTGCCGGGTGCAGCCGAAGACCGGCCGGACCCATCAAATTCGCGTGCACCTTGGCAGCATTGGCTGCCCCGTGCTGGCGGACAAGCTCTATAGCGGCCGGGACTGTCTGCGCCTTTCCGACCTGGCGGCCGGCATCGATCCGCAGAACGATGAAGTGCTTATAGGACGCCAGGCGCTGCACGCCCACCGGCTGCGGATCAATCACCCCAAGCTTAAAAAAGTGATCGCGGTGGAAGCGCCTTTACCGCCCGAGTTCTCGAGGACGCTGGACGCCCTACGTAAGTATCGGGCTGTGGTGAAACGTTAGCAGCCCGTTGAAAAAGGGGGTCTGACCCCTTTTGCAACGGGCTGCTAGACCACTGTACCTGGATCAGCGGGGTGGCACTTTCGCCAGATAATTACGCAAGGCGGCGTAAAAGTCCGGCGGCAGTGGATCGTTGTGACCCAGGCCCCGCAAGGTATAGATTTCCGCTGGCCCGGTGCAGGCTTGCAACAGCCGTTGGCCGTGGCGGACGGCACGATACGATCTTTATCCGCCTGGGCGATGAAGATGGGCTGTTTGCACAGCGGAATTTTTTGCAGGCTGTCAAAATGATCGGTGAGAAAAGGCGCGGAGAAAAGCAGCGGAAATTGATCGTCCGACCACATCCGGCATCGAGGTGAAAGTTCTTACCAGAACCAGCGCGCGATAGTCATGGATGCTCGCCATGTCGATGGCCACGGCGCCGCCCAGCGACTCGTCCCATGAGGATGATGCGGCCGCCGGGAATTTTCTTGGTTTGCGTTAGCCACGCGTAAGGCGGCTTCCGCCGCTGCAGCGCAGGTTCGCTCGCTGGGCTTGCCCTGGCTGTAGCCATAGCCAGGATAATCGATGATGAGCACCGATTCGCCCAGGTTCTCCCACAGATCACGCACCGTTTTGCCGAAGCTGTTCGATATTCCCGCCGTTGCCGTGACAATAAAGCATGGCCCCCGGTCGCGCTTGGGATGGGGGACCCAGCGCGCGTGGATCTTGTTGCCATCCGGCAACGTCAGCTCCAGGTCCTGAAGCGGCGCGGGCGGTGGCTCATACGTTTTGGCCCCGGCGCCGGCTGATAGACCAGCGTGTTTTCCAGGTCGGAGAAGCAACCCACGACGGCCAGCGGGATCATCAGACCAAACAGTGCTTTTCGCAGCATGGATCTCTCCCGGAAGGGCGGGGGTTGGCCAGCAGCGCGGACATTGGACTCAGGGCATATGCACTTCGATTTTGGCCGCCTTTGCGTTGCTCGGCGAGAATGGTTTGATAAAGGTCCATGTCCTGGGCCATGACCTCGCGGACGGAGTCCTTGACGCTTTCGAAGGTGGTCGTTTCGCCCTGCGTGCGATCGGTGACTTTGATGAGGTGATAGCCAAAATCGGTGACGACGATGTCGCTGGTGTCTCCTTTTTTCATGTTGAAGGCGGCCTTGGCGAATGGCTCGACGACGACGAACTTATAAGGAAACGTGCCGATATCGCCCCCTTTGTCTTTGCTGGGGCAGTCGGAATACTTTTTGCGGCCTCGGCAAAATCGAGTTTTGCCCGCCAGGATTTCCTGGCGGATAGTCTCGATCTTGTTGCGTGCCAGCCTGTTTTTCGACCGGGGAGGCGCCGGTGCCCACTTTCACGAGAATATGGCTGGCGGTGACAAATACCTTGTCGAACAACACCTTGTTGGTTTCGTAATAGCGCTTGCGTCTCGGTTTCGGGAAAGCGTCCAATCAGATAGTGTTTCCACGAGCACGCGGGCAGCGACATCCTGGCGGAACTGTGCTTCGGTTTGCTTGCTTTCGCGCAAAAATTGATCCAGGGTCATGGTCTTCTTTTTCAGGACCTCGTTGAGTTCGTCGATTTCCTTCTGAATTTCCGCGGGTTGCGGGGGCAGGGCGTTTTTGCGAAGAAACTGGCGCATCAAAACGTCGTCGATGAGCATGTCCAGGGCGGATTGGCGGAATTCGCGTTGCTGCGCGGCGGTAAGCGGCACGGGGGAAGGACGAGCTTCGAGCATGGCCTGAATTTCGGTCATGCTGATGGCTTCGCCGTTTACGTACGCCGCCGGCTTTTCCTGTGTCGCCGGGCCTTGGCCGAGCGCCTGCACGGGCCGCAAGCCCCAGAATTGCCAAGCTTGCCGTTATTTGCCCGCGTGCTTGCCCTGACATGTCCACCTCCGTGTCCCAGGGTCGTGCCGGACGATCCAGTCCAATGCCTGGCCTTATAGCCAGTCCGGCGTCAGAAAGGGAGAGCAATTACCCGACTTCCCCCCTTCAGGGTACTACTGCTGCCGAGCCTTTGAAAAGTGCCGGTTTATGTAGAATGAAAAGATGATACGTCCACCGCTTTGCAGGCACGGCTGCTGCCGCTCGCCGGCAAACCGCCCGGCACGCTGCTTATTCACGAGATTTATCGCAGCATTCAGGGCGAATCGACCTTTGCCGGCTTGCCCTGTGTCTTTGTGCGCACGGCAGTTTGCGATGCGCGCTGCACTTGGTGCGATACGCCGCACGCTTTTCACCAGGGAACCGTTTGGCAGGTGGACGACATCGTCGCCAGGGTCGAGGCACTGGCCACTCCGCTGGTGGAGATCACCGGCGGCGAACCCTTGCTGCAGCCGGAGATATTGCCACTCATGGAGCGGCTGGCGGACCGGGGCGCAGACCGTACTTCTCGAGACCAGCGGCGCCCATGATGTGGCCAATGTCGACAAACGCGTCCATATCATCATGGACCTCAAATGTCCGGACAGCGGCGAATGCCGCCAACAATCGCTGGGCGAACCTGGAAGTTCTCAAGCCCATGGATGAAATCAAATGCGTCCTCGCATCTCACGCCGATTTTGATTGGGCGGCCGGGGTCATTCGACAACACCGGCTCGACCGGCGCTTCGCGGTTTTGCTGAGTTGTGTATTTGGCAAAGTCACCCCGGCGGAGCTGGCAGAGTGGCTGCTCGCTTCGGGCTTGCAGGCACGCCTGCAACTTCAGATGCACAAATACATCTGGGATCCGGCAACGCGGGGTGTGTGACGCGGGCAATTGCCGGGTTCAATCCAGGGATGTTGACCGAAAAAAGATTTTACTTTTGTTTTGATATTTATCGTGCCGCCCTCTACGATCATAGACAAATCCAAACTCTCAAGGAGAACACCATGAATCGAGGCAATCTTTCCCGACGCGGGTTTTTGACCCGGTCGCTGACGGCCATGACGGTAGGTGCCGGGCTGCCGCTGTGGTATGCCAAGGAAGCCGTGGTCGATGCCCAGGAGAAGAAAGGCGCCGAGCCTGGACCCAACGACCGCATCGTCATGGGCTCCATCGGCACGGGTACCGATCGCTTCCGCACGCGTAACGGCGCACCGTCACGCGGCGAGCGTGGCATCGACGACATGCGTGCCGCCATCGGCCAGCGTGGCGTGCAGATGATCGCGGTGGCTGACGTCGATGCCGTCAACCGCAATTTCTCCGCCAACATCGTCGGGCCCAACTGCCGAAAGTTTGAAGATTTTCGCGAGCTGCTGGCGGTGCCTGAAATTGACGCGATCACCATTGGCACGCCCGACCACTGGCATGCCATCATCGCCATCGCGGCGCTAAAGGCCGGCAAGCATGTCTATTGCGAAAAGCCCTTGACCCTCACGCTCGATGAAGGCAAGGCGCTGGTGCGTGTGCAACGGGAAACCGGCAAGGTCTTCCAAACCGGCAGCCAGCAGCGGACCGAATTCGGCGGTCGCTTTCGCCTGGCGGCGGAAATGGTTCGCAACGGCCGGATTGGCCAGGTCCGACAGATCACGACGCTTATCAACGATAATCCCGTCGGCGGTCCATTTCCCGTGGTGGCGGTTCCGGAAGGGCTGAACTGGGATTTCTGGCAAGGGCCCACGCCGGAGACTCCTTTTATCAAGGAGCGTTGCCATTATCAGTTCCGGTGGTGGTATGAATACTCCGGCGGCAAGATGACCGACTGGGGCGCTGCATCACAACGACACGGCGCAATGGGCCCTGGGCATGGACGATAGCGGTCCCATCGCGATCACCGGCGCCGGCATCGCCCCGGCCAAGGGCACGCAATCCTACAACTGTTATCCCCAGTTCGTGGTCACCTATATCTATGGCAACGGCCCCAATGGCGGCGAAGGCACTCGCCTCGTATGCCGCAGCAACACCCCGCCAGGCTGGACCCATCCCAACAATGGCATTCTGTTCGAAGGCGAGAATGGCAAGTGGATCTGGGTCGATCGCGGCCGCATCACCGCCAGCGACGGCAATGCGCAAACCAGCAAAATCCTGAGCACTCCCCTGGGCAATGACGCGGTCCGGCTTGAACGCGCCGATAGCCAGATGGGCGATTTCATTCGGTGCTGCCGGTCGGGTGGTTTGCCTATCTGCAATGTCAAGGTGGGCCATCGCTCGGCAAGTGTGTGCCACCTCGGTAATATCGCGACGCGGTTCTTCCCGGGCCTCAAGTTGCAATGGGACCCGCGCCAGGAGATGTTCACTGGCGAATATGCTCAAGCCGCGAACCGTCATTTGAGCCGGCCCTACCGTGCGCCCTGGCGGTTGGAGGCGTAAACCGCCGCTAGCAATGAAACGGAGCGTTTAGCCCTGTGGCCTGACATGGGGCTAAACGCACTTCTTTGCCGCTGGATTTTTCGTGCCCCATCGCCACGCCTGGACCGACCTGACGGACGCGCAACTCCTGGCCCAATGCGAGGTGGACACCTATCGTGCCAGCGGCCCAGGGGGGCAAAAGCGCAATAAGACCAGTTCGGCGGTGCGGCTCCGGCATCCGCCGAGCGGTCTCCTTGTCATCGCCGAGGAAAGCCGCTCGCAGCATGAAAATAAGGCCAAGGCGCTGCGTCGCCTGCGCCAGGCGTTCTTCCTGAAAATACGCGACCATCTGGCGGACGATCAACTGGTCCTGGTAGCCCAAAGAACCGAAGTCGTGCAAGCGAAAACCTCAGCCGGCCGGCTTGACGTTGGCCGCCGGGACGCACGCTTTTGGCCGGCCGCCGGATTGGTGCTGGATGTGCTCGAGGCGCAGCAGGCCCACGTGGGAGAAACGGCCAGGCGGCTCGATATCTCCACGGGCAATCTGATCGCCTTTCTGCAAGCGGACCCAAAAGTTTGGGAACAGACGAACCAGCTTCGCGAACGTTTTGGTCTTAACAAGCTGCATGCACGCACATGATGGCGTGCCTTGATTCGAAGGGACGCTACAATACTTTTATGATCCTACCCGAAGGTTTTTCCTGGGTTGACAAACCGCTGCTCGCCGCCATGGCCAGGCCGGATGAACTCGAGCAATTTGTCTGGCTTCGTCATCAGAATATCCAGGTCCTCATCGCGCTCTCCGAGACGCCGCCGCGTCGCGATTACGCCAACGACGCCGGCTTGTTGCTTCTGCACGTCCCCGTGGAGGACATGCACCCGCCCAGCCAAAAGCAAATCGATCTCTGCCTGTCCGCGATTCAGAAGGCACATTCGCAGGAGATGGCCGTCGGCGTTCACTGTACCGCTGGACTGGGACGCACCGGCGTTATCCTGGCCTGCTATTTCGTGTCGCAAGATATGTCCGCCAAGAATGCCATCGCCCGCGTCCGCCGACTGCGACCGGGATCGATCGAGACGGACGAACAGGCTGACGCCATCGCCGAATTCGCCCGGCGCCAGCGCGGGGAAAAGGAACTGCCGGAAGGCGATTGAGCTTACGCCGCTAGCAAAACGACACAAGGCAGACATCATTGTCTGCCTTGTCGGATTTTCATTTCGACGGTCGTTGGCGGCCAGGCGTGACCAGGTGGTCCACGCGTTCGCTTGCGTTCTTCGGGCGTGCCGCGAAAACGCTGGGCAGTGCGCCTGCGCCAGCGCCGTGTCTGACCGGCCTTGGCGTCGCCGGCTGAAGTAGCCTTCGCGGACTGCCGATGGCAACGGCAGCCGAGCAGCAGAAACAGCACAACCGCTTGTTCGGCGTCATTGCCTTCCACGACGCGAGCCATCTCCAAATCGCGAACCAGCGGCAGCAGGCGTAAAGCAGCGCACTTCTCTGAATACGAAGCGGTCGCCATTATGGTAACTATGCGGATGTCCTCAGCAGCACCAAGTGCGGACATATGTTCCGGCTGTATGGCTGCGCCCGGTTCGGTCGCAGGACCTGGTTGTTTTTCATCCGTCCCCTTGGGTGCGGGGGATGCCGGTTGGGGCGAGGCGTCGTTATCGATCCGCCAAAAAGTTTGATGGATATCCGAGGGTGTCTCTTCCGTTTGGGCCCTTGAAACACCACCACCGGCCAGACCGACAAGATGTATTGGTAAGAGAGGCGCCGCGGCCTTGACCTCCGGTGCTTGCCCGGAAGGCGCTGGTAAGATTGCCACGGGAAGGGCTACAACGGGCTCGGCTTTCCTGGAAACTAACAGCGCGGCAACCAGGACACCAAGATCTTGATCGTCGAACTGCGTGTTCGCCAGGTGAACCGGGCCCTTGAGCAGCGTGCTGGCGACGCCGTCGAGCGTCAAGCCATTGAGCTGCAAATCGCCACCTTCGGCCACCTCGAAAAGCCGATCCAGATGGCCAGCCTCGATGACCGTTTGACCTGGACCGTGGCCGATAATCTGCAAATTGCCCTGAACTTGTAGACCGCCGTGTTCAGCGTGATAAGTCCCGGTGTTGAGTAGGATGGTATCGGGTTGCGCGTTCCTATTGGCGGCGGACACCGCCGAGCGCAGGCTAATTTGGCCCGCCGCATCCATGCCGGTGGCCAGGTTGACGGCCGGCGTATCCTGGAAGGTAGTGACCCGGTAAACGGCAGGGGCCAGGCGGTTCTCAAGCTGTTCCAGCCCAGGCCGGCATGAGCGTGCCGCGGGCTTTCCTGGTCCCGTTCCGCGCCATCCTGTGCGGCCTGAAAGCATGGTTGACGTTCTCTAAACTCATTGACAACAGTCCAGCCTCAGTTATCGGCGGGCGCGGGTCGATCTTTAGCGGATTTGCGGTTTATGGCCTCGTGAAATCAGTTCCTTCGGCAATGTCTCGCCAACTTCGCTAAATTCTCGTAATTTGAAGAAATCCAAGGGACCATCATTGAGGAGATTTTCATGTCGGGCGATCGAAGACGCAGTTTGCTGACGACCGAGGGAATGGGCCGCGCGCCCAATCGAGCCATGTTGCGGGCCGTCGGTTTTCACGACGACGACTTCACACGTCCAATGATCGCCGTGGCCAGCTTGTTCAGCGACATCACTCCCTGCAATGCCCATCTCGACCGGCTGGCGCAAAGGGCTCGAAGGGATTCGCGCGGGGGGCGGCGTTGGGCAGGTTTTTCGCGCGCCGACGGCTTCCGACGGCATCATGATGGGCCACCAGGGCATGCGCTACAGCCTGGTGTCGCGCGAAGTCATAGCGGATTGCATCGAAGTCGTGGCTGGCGGCATGAATCATGACGGCGTCCTCGCCATCGGCGGCTGTGACAAGAACATGCCGGGGTGCTTGATGGGCATGGCCCGCCTGAACGTGCCCAGCATCTTCGTTTATGGCGGCAGCATTCTGCCCGGCACCGGCGTCGATGGCAACGATATCGACATCGTTTCCATCTTTGAAGCGGTCGGTCAATTTCAAGCTGGCAAGCTCGATGAAGCCGGCGTGCACCAGGTGGAGTGCGAGGCATGCCCGGGCGCGGGTTCCTGCGGCGGCATGTATACCGCCAACACCATGAGCTCCGCGATCGAAGCGATGGGCATGTCGTTGCCTTACGACGCCAGCAATCCGGCGGTATCGGCCGCCAAGGAACGGGAAACTTTCCTCGCCGGCAAGATGCTGGTGAAACTTATTGAAGACGGCATCAAGCCGCGCGACATTATCACGCGAAAATCGCTGGAGAACGCCTACACTTTTGTGTTGGCGCTGGGCGGCTCGACCAACGCCGTGCTCCATCTCATGGCCATTGCGCGCGAGGCCAATGTCTCCTGGACGCTGGCGGACTTCGATCGCCTGGGCGACAAGGTACCCGACCTGGCCGATCTCAAGCCGAGCGGTAAATACGTGATGAACGATCTGCACAAGGCCGGGGGCACACCGGCCGTGCTGCGGGCATTGCTCGACGCGGGCTTGCTCCACGGCGACTGCATCACGGTCACCGGCAAGACGCTGGCCGAGAACCTGAAAAACATCGAGTCTATCTACAAGCACAAACAGGTGGTGATCAAGCCAGTCGAGGCGCCCATGCATGCCAAGGGGCATATTGTCATTTTGAAGGGAAACCTGGCGCCGGATGGTGCTGTCGCAAAAGTATCGGGACTGAAGAATGCAGCATCACGGGGGCGGCCAAGGTCTTCGATGGCGAGGAGGCCTGTTTCAGCGCCATCCAAGGGAAGAAGATTGTGGCGGGGGACATCATTGTCATTCGCGGCGAAGGGCCGGTAGGCGGGCCTGGCATGCGGGAGATGTTGTCCGTTACCGCCGCCTTATCCGGCCAGGGACTCGGCGATCAAATTGGCCTGATCACGGATGGACGTTTTTCCGGCGGTACGCGCGGCCTGGTGGTTGGCCATGTCGCCCCGGAAAGCTGGGTGGGCGGTCCGCTGGCCTTTCTCAAAAATGGCGATCTAATAACCATCGACGCGGACAAAAAAGAGCTGTCGGCGGCGCTCAGCGAGGCGGAATGGTCCAAACGCAAGGCCGGCTGGGTGAAACCCGCTCCGCGCGAAACGCGGGGTGTGCTGGCGAAATATGCCAAGACCGTGCACTCGGCCTCGGAAGGGGCTATCACGTCGTAAATTAAAAACCGAACTCCAGGTTGCTGGCCAACGAGAAGACGTTGCCGACGTAGCGATCTTCAACCCGGTAGGGCAGCAAAGGTCCGTCGATATCATTACCGGGCGGACGAAGGTGCCGATAGCCGCGCCGCGTCAGGTCCGCCACCATGGCGAACAAGGCCTGGCGCTCGGCGCCGTCTTCGAATCCCTGGCCGCGCTCCCAGATGATCACGGCCACCCGGCCACTGTCCAGGAGGCCTGCGCGCCGCTCATGACCTGCGGTTCGAAACCCTCCGCATCCACTTTCATAATCAGCCTGGCCCTGCCGGCTTGCGGGAAATAACTGAAGGCGCTGTCAAGCGTGACGATGGGCACAATCTTCGGCGGTCCTTGCACGAAGGGTGGTTTAAGCCCAACGCCGCGAACGCTGCTCATCATCCCAAACTCGTTCGACACCAGCGGCGCAAGCTCGAAACGGTCGCCACAGGCGGCGCAGACCAGGTGAGCGACGCCGGTGAGTCTGTTGGCAACAAGGTTTTGGAACAACACAGCCGCATTTACCGGGTCAGGCTCGAAGGCGACGGCTTGAATACCGCCTGCCGGGTGCGTCGTCGCCTGCAACGTGAAGTAGCCCCAGTGGGCACCGACGTCTATGAAAAAGTCACCCGCGGCAATACCTTTTCGAGGAAATTGCGCGTGGGTGGTTCGTAGCCATCTTGAGACTCGTGCGTAACCAGGTAGACCACGCTCTGGTCTTTGAGCAAATAGGCGGGAAACTCAATTTTAAAACGTGGCACGCCCGCGGGCGTTTTTAGGGACGAGGGAACATTGGCCCAGCCGTCGGTAACCTGCAGGACGATATCGGGCATGGGATCATTGTCCTCTAACGCTTGGCCACCGGCAGTCCCGAGAGCCGTTCGTCCAGAATCTGTTCCCAGACAACGGGGAAGACATCGTCCAGATGAGCAAGCGGGGTTGTTCCCAGAAGCCAATGCGCCTGGCCTTGCTGCGAGATATCCTTGGGTAGTTTTTTCGGCAGGCGGCCGTAAAGCGCGGTCTTGTTCTTGGACCGTGCCTGGCCCGGATTTTTTTCCAGGGCATAACGCTCCTCGTGAGCTTGACCGACCCAGGCAGCGAACCGGAACATGTCAACATGCCCGGTGCCCAGCAGCGAACTCCGCGTCAAGGCATAGCGGCGCGTCTCGTACGCCCAGCGTGCCTCGGTAAGCAGGGTGTTCGCATTCACTTTGCCGGGCACCGCGTGGACCACGGATCCGTCCGACAAACAGAAATAACTGGCGACATTGCCCCCAACCTTTTGGCCGTTGACGATCGCGAACGTGCCCACCTTCATATAGGTGGCCACGAAGTTTTCATTGATATAGTCCGCCACCTTGTCGTCCGCCAGCGCGTTCACACGGAACGCTTCCGCGTTGTTTCAGGTAAAGGCGTTATCTTCGAAGTTGCCGGAAAGGTGAATGAAGAAAACCTGTTTGTTTTCCGCCTTTGCCTGTTTGAAGGCCTCCGCTGGGTTCTGCATAAAGACGATGCGAGTGCCAAACTTGCGCAGGTCGCACCCTTGGTCGTTTGGCCAGGCAGGTTCGTGTCGGCAAGGATCGACCCAGGCCCTTCCTCAATGGTTTGTAGAGCTACGGTCTGGCCTGTCCTGTCGGCCAAAGGCTCCGGCAGAAGCTCGGGTTGGCCTGGTTCAGACTGGGCGAGGGCAGGTTCGGGGAGCAACTCCGGCATGCGCAGGGCGGGAATCGCCAGCGCAAGTATAGGCGGTGGCACGCGCAGGGAGCGTGGCGCCACGGTCGCCTCTTCCATAGCAACATCCGACTGTACCAACCAGGAGCCGATCATGGCCAGGCCGACCAAGGCGGCCGCCCCGCCCAGGCCCAAAAAAAATAGCAAGCGCACTTCGCTGTCCCTCGGGACGTGGGGTGCGGGTCGCTGTGGAGTTATCGTTCTTGTTTTTCTGGTGGCCGAGACAAGGCGGCCGACACGAACGGTGGGAATGGGGTCGTCGATGGCAGTGGACATCAGCCCCTCCAGGGAAGAGGAACAAAAGTGGCGCAACCACCCCAGATTAGCCAGGCCCTTTCAGGAACGCAAGTACCAACTTCACTTCGTCATGGCCCCCATGCGCCGGGCGCGGCGCGAGGGCGGGTAAACAGGGCTGTTTCTGGTCCGCGCCTTGCAATTGACACGATCAGGCCATTGACTAGAATCCATAACTCACCTGTGACTTCACTTGTTTCTCCAGCAGGAAGCCTACCGCCGTGGCCGAAAATACTGATTCGTTTGAGGCAAGCCGGGCGGACAAGCTGCGCCGCATCGAGGAGCTTGGCCTGGATCCCTGGGGCCAGCGTTTTGACGGGCATCAGCCCATCGCGACCATACGGGCATTGCCGGCCGACTTGACGGAAAACCAGCGGCCGCGCGTCAAAGCCGCCGGGCGCATCATTCAGCGGCGCGGCCAGGGTAAAGCCTATTTCCTGGACATCTGGGACTGGACGGGCCGCGTCCAGATCATGATTGGCCAGAAGCAGGTTGGGGATGAAGGATGGCGCTGACGCAGAATTTGGACCTCGGTGACCTCATCGGCGTCGAGGGCCTGTTCGGCAAGACGCGCATGGGCGAGCTGACTATTTTTGTCGACAAGCTGACGTTTCTCGGCAAATCGCTGCAACCGCACCCGGACAAATGGGGCGGCATGCAGGACATGGAGTTTCGCCTGCGGCACCGTTACCTCGACCTCATTTATAATCCCGAGATGCTCCAGCGTGCGCTCCAGCGCGTGCAGATTATTCGCCGCATCCGCTCCTATCTCGATGCCCAGGGTTACTGCGAAGTCGAAACGCCGACCTTGCATGCCATCGCGGGCGGCGCGGCGGCCAAGCCCTTCGTGACGCACCACAATGCGCTCGATATCGACCTGTATCTTCGTATCGCCCTGGAATTGCACCTCAAACGCTTGCTGGTCGGCGGTATCGAAAAAGTTTACGAGATTGGCCGGGTCTTTCGCAACGAAGGCATCAGCCCCAAGCACAACCCCGAATTCACGATGATGGAGCTGTACCAGGCCTACGGCAACTATGAAACCATGATGGACCTGACCGAAGGGCTCATCGTCGCGTGTGTGCAATGTCTCGGTACGGGGACGGTCCTGCCCTTCGGCGATAAAACCATCGACTTCACGCCGCCCTGGCAGCGTGTGAAGTATGCCGATCTTTTTCTCGAACACGTTGGCGTCGCCATGGCGGACGCGCCTGGTGCATGCCAGGGCCATCGAGGCCAGGATTCCTCTGGAGCTCAAAGACGCCAAGACCGCCGCGACCACCGCCAAGGACCACGACGTGCTCGTCCACGAGCTTTTTGAGCACAAAGTCGAGCATCAAGCTTGTCGGGCCCGTCTTCGTGCACGATTATCCCGCGAAGTTATGCCCCCTCACCAAGCGCAAACGCGGTCAACCGGACATCGCCGAGCGTTTTGAGCTTTACGTCCACGGCATGGAACTGGCCAACGCCTATACCGAGCTTAATGACCCGATCATGCAGGAGGCAACCTTTCGCCAGCAGCTTGCCGGGTTGCCGGAGGAAGACTCGATGGCCAAGATGGATGAAGATTTCGTCCGTGCCCTGCGTCATGGCATGCCGCCGGCGGGTGGGCTGGGCATCGGCATCGACCGGCTCGTGATGTTGCTCACGAACACGCAGACAATCCGTGACGTCATTTTGTTTCCCCTCTTGCGTCCGGAAAGATAGAGCGCGTGCCTCGCTAGCAGCCCGCTGAAAAAGGGGTCAGACCCCCTGAAGCGAACAGAGTTTTCAAGGTCTTTGCAAGGTGTCGAAGGGGTCTGACCCCTTTTTCAACGGGCTGCCAGGGGCGCGGTTAAGCGGTAGGACGCAATGTTTGCAAGGATGTACTCATGTATAAACTTCTCCTGTGCTGGCGCTATCTCAAGACACGCTACCTGGCCATGGCCTGCATCATCAGCGTCATGCTGGGTGTGGCGACGCTGATCGTCGTCAACAGCGTGATGAGCGGGTTCAGCACCAAGCTGCGCGACCGCTTGCATGGGCTGCTGTCCGACATAGTTATCGAATCCCATGGGATGGAAGGCTTCACCGACCCGCAAGGAAAGATGGCCCGCATACGGGAGCATCCTTTCCTTGGCCCGCGCGTCGAGGCCATGGCGGCCACGCTCGAGACCTTCGCCATGCTTCAATTCAAATGGCCCAACGGCGAACCCTCGACGCGTCCCGTTCGCATCATCGGCATTGATCCCAAAGAACGGGCGCTGGTGGGCGGTTTCAAGGACTTTCTGGTCAATCCCGCTAACCAGATCAACCCCTCCTTCGACGTACCCGAAAATATCCGCAAGAGCTTCGAGTTCGAGGAGGAACGGCTGCTCGATCACGCCGCGCTGCCCCAATTAACCTTTAGCGGGGACGACATCCCGCCGCCCGCGCCGCCACCAAGTGAGATCAAGGTGCCGTGTGGCATCTTCGTGGGCAACTTGATCGCCAGCATTCCGCTGAAGAACACCGACCCGACCCAAAAACGGGAGGAATGGTACGTCATCAAGCCCGGCAGCACCGTGGTGCTCATTACGGTGGGCGGTGAAAAGCTCACCCCGGTTTACGATCGCTTCGTGGTGCTCGATTATTTTAAGTCGGAGATGAGCGACTACGATGCCAATTATGTTTTCGTGCCGCTGGACTACTTGCAACACCTGCGCACGATGCAAGACCGCGTCACGAGCATCCAGATCAAGCTTAAAAATTACGACCGCGACGCCGAGGAGGCGAGCAAGGCGCTCGAGGAAATGTTCAAAAACCAGGCCGTCGCCGTGAGTACCTGGGAACGCAAGCAAGGTGCCCTGCTGGCGGCGATCAACATTGAAAAGGGCATCCTGAACGTGCTGCTGTTCCTTATCATCGCCGTGGCCGGCTTCGGCATCCTGGCGATTTTCAGCATGATCGTGACCGAGAAGACGCGTGACATCGGCGTCATCAAGGCCCTGGGAGCATCCAATGCCGGTGTCATGAACATTTTCCTCAGTTATGGCCTGTTGCTGGGCGTGGTCGGCGCCAGCTTCGGCAGTTTGCTCGGTGTGTGGCTGACGCTGAACATCAATGAGGTCGAGGGCTGGATTGGCCAATTGACGGGCAAGAAGATCTTCGATCCCAGCGTTTATTATTTCACGGAAATCCCGACCGACATCCGGACCAGCACGGTCCTCCTGGTCAACCTTGGCGCTGTTCTCATTGCCGTCCTCTTCAGCGTGCTGCCTGCCCTGCGCGCGGCCTTGCTGCATCCCGTCCGTGCCCTGCGTTATGAATGATGCCGGCTTGGGCCGCGCCCCGCCATGCTTACTGGAGTGCCGTTCATGCTCTTTAAATGCCGTCAATTTGCACAAAACCTATCGCCGCAGCGCCGACAAGGTCGAGGTCCTGCGCGGCCTCGATCTCGAGGTGCATGAAGGCGAATTCCTGTCCGTTATCGGTGCCTCGGGCTCCGGCAAGAGCACCATGCTTCATCTGCTGGGCACCCTCGATCGCCCGGACGAGGGCACGATTCACCTCGAAGGCCGGCGTATCGATAACTTGCCCGGTGAAAAACGCGATGCCCTGCGCAATGGCACATTCGGCTACATTTTCCAGTTCTACCATCTGCTCCCCGAGCTCAACACGCTCGAAAACGTGCTCATGCCGCAGATGATCATGCACTCCGTCGGCAGTTGGCTGTGGAATCGGCGCACCCTGCGGCGGCGTGCCACTGAGTTGCTCGAGCGCGTGGGGCTCGGCCATCGCCTCAAGCACCGGCCACGCGAGCTTTCCGGCGGCGAGATGCAGCGGGCGGCCATCGCGCGGGCCGCTCGTCAATCATCCCCGCGTGTTGCTCGCCGATGAACCAACGGGCAATCTTGACGCTGGCAACGGCTCACAGATCATTCAGCTCCTGCGCGATCTGAATCGCGATGAAGGACTGACCATCGTCATGGTCACGCATAATCTGGATATCGTCCAGGAGACCGATCGCGTCGTGCGTCTGGTGGAAGGGCGCGTGGAAATGGAGAAGATCGGCCTGCTACCCTTCGACAAGGCGCTGGCGGGTAACTAACATAATCCAAGGTAAGAACGGGACAGGACCTGCCGTTCTTGGAAGCCCGTCTCAACATAGGAACTCCGGATGACTCCCAAGGTTTACATCAACGGCAAGTTCTTCGACAAGCCCGACGCCAAGATCAGCGTCTACGACCACGGCCTGCTTTACGGCGACGGCGTTTTCGAAGGCATTCGCATCTACGACGGCAAGATCTTTCGACTGCAACAGCATATCGACCGCCTTTACGAAAGCGCCCGGGCCATCAAGCTGGAAGTGCCCCTGAGCCCCGCGCAATTCATCAAGGCCATCGAAGAAACGGTAAAGGTCAACAACAAGCGCGACGGCTACCTTCGCCCCATCGTCACGCGCGGTGCCGGCTATCTCGGGCTCGACCCACGCAAAACCAGCGATCCGCAAGTCATCATCATCGTTGATGACATCAGTCTCTATCCCGCCGAGCTCTACGAGACCGGCCTGGAAATCGCCACGGTCTCCACGATTCGCAACCATCCGGCCGCGCTGAGCCCGCGGATCAAGTCCCTTAACTATCTGAACAACATCATGGCCAAGATCGAGGGGGTGCTGTCCGGCTGTCAAGAATCGCTGATGCTCAATCACAAGGGCGAGATCGCCGAGTGCTCCGGCGACAACATTTTCCTCATCAAGAACGGCGTCGCTGCGCACTCCGCCGATCGACGCCGGCATCCTCGAAGGGATCACCCGCGGCGCCGTGCTGGAGCTGGCGCACGCCGCCAACATACCGATGCAGGAAATCGCCCTGACCCGGCACGATGTCTTTATTGCCGATGAATGCTTCCTGACTGGCACCGCCGCCGAAATTATCCCCGTCG
The DNA here is from genome assembly GCA_963848825.1 of uncultured Planctomycetota bacterium. Taxonomy (GTDB): domain Bacteria; phylum Planctomycetota; class Planctomycetia; order Gemmatales; family Gemmataceae; genus CAVVSQ01. The sequence continues at coordinate 982,248 of CAWKFA010000015.1, forward strand.
TCAAATGCGATGCCCGCGTGATCGGTACCGGCAAACCGGGCCCCATCACCCGGCAATTGCGGGAAGCCTTCCAGAAACTCACGCGTGCCTAAGGCTAAGATGACCTGGGACGTGGTGGCGGTTGACACCGCTGATCAATATTTTTAGCTGGGATTAAACCGTGGTGTGGTCTTTAGCCCACGCACCTCCAACGCGTGGGCTAAAGGCCCACGCTACAAAAATGTTGCAACTTATAAAACTCGCCGCATGCACCCTGGCCGTCGACGCGCGTCGTGACCGCTGCCGAAAAGGACCGCCTACTCCCCAACGGGGATCGGGCCTCACCGGGGCACCGGCCCGGTCGGAGTATCACCATGATTGACATGCGCCTCCTGGTCCCCACGGACTTCACCGAGCATTCGCACCGTGCTTTGCGTTATGGCATTGCGCTGGCCGAGAAATTCGGCGCCGAACTGCATCTTTTGCATGCATTTCAGGACCTGGCCATCTACCAGCCGGATGCCGTGACGGTCGGCCTCCCGGCGCTGCCGCCCGTGGATAACATGACGGCCGCGGCCCGCGTGGCGCTGGCCGGACTGATAAAGGACAATGATTTAACGCGTTTCCAGGTGCATGCCGAGGTGCGCGAAGGGCCGCCGGTGGAGGAAATCGTGGATTATGCCCACGAGGCCAATATCGACTTGATCGTCATTGCCACCCATGGCCGGGGCTGGTTCGCCCATCTGTTACTTGGCAGCGTCGCTGAAAAAGTGGTCCGCAAAGCTCCCTGTCCCGTGATGGCGGTTCACCTCGCCGAGCACGATTTCGTCAAACCTTAGCCTAAGGCTTACCGCTCCGTCACAGGCCAGACACGCATGCCGAAGCCGTTGAGGTCGATCTCTTCGGCCTTGTCCCCCTCTTCAAGGTTGCCGCGGTCGAGGCTCAGGCGCAGAAAGGCCCATAGCCCCGCCGGCTCCCCCGTGTGGTCGTAGCCATGATCGTCGGTGTCCCCTTCGAACAGCCAGCGCCAGCCACGCCGCTCGCGGCCCTGGTCGGCTTCCTCCTGCCAGCCTTTGAGCACCCGCACCACGGCATTGAGTGCGGGTTTCCACACCTTGACATCCGTAATCTGCGCCCGCACTTCATCGGGACTGTCCTGCTCCAGCGTGATGCCCGGCAGCTGGCGCACGGCATCGAAAAGCTTGTGCTCCAGCGCCGAAGCGCGCAGGGGGACCAGAGGTAGCAAGTAACTTGCGGGCATTCGAAACTCAGACCATAGAAGTCAACACGCATGCAATGGGCTCCGAAGGAGAGACTTTGCCATCTTACGGCACCGACGCCCGTCCTCCAAACGTTATTCAGGGGTGGAGACATTTCCGAGGGGACGATGGGAAAGAGCGTCCCCCGCCTGGAGTAGCGGGGGCTTAAGCCCCCGCCACGTTACGCACACTTGCACGGGGCATGGCCCCAGGCCGGCAGGCAATGTGACATTTCTAAAGTGGCTGATTATTTTCGGCTTTTCTCATTGCGGCGAGCTTCATCGTCTCTTACAGTCCAGTGCATCCTTGATTCCGTGAAAACCCTCGAGACCTTCCCATGCTCACGGTTCGCGCCAAATTGTCGATCATGATGTTCCTGGAATTCTTCATCTGGGGGGCCTGGCTGCCGCAGATATTTCGGCTACCTTGGACCGCAAGGATTGAAGTTCACGGAGATGGAGAGTCGCCTCGTTTTGAACGCCTTCTCGCTGGCGTCCATCGCGGCACTGTTTTTCAGCCAACCAGTTCGCCGACCGCAATTTCGCGGCCGAGAAATTCCTGGCTTTCAGCCACCTGGTCGGCGGTCTCGCCATCCTGGCCCTGGCCTGGACCAACGCGAGTTTTGGCCATTTTTCGGCTTGATGCTGCTCCATTCGCTCTTCTACGTGCCGACCATCTCGATCACCAACTCCATCGCCTTCGCCAACCTGAAGGACGCGCAGAAGGAGTTCGGCCTGGTCCGGCTGTGGGGCACGATCGGCTGGATCGCGGCGGCGTGGCCGTTCGTCTTCATCCTGGTGGACTGGGCCAAAGTGCCCGAGTTCGGCAGCCGTGCCGTTTAGCGACTGGCTGGGCAAGGCGCTGAGCACCAGCAAGGAGGGAGCGGAAGCTCAACCAGGCCGAGACCTACACGTTCATCGTCTCGGGCATCGCCTCGCTGCTGCTGGCGGCTTTCAGCCTGACGCTTGCCGCACACGCCGCCCAAGCCGGCGCACGGCAGCGAGAGCTTGGCCTGGCTGGAGGCGATGCAGCTGCTGCGTCATCCCTTCATCCTGGTGCTGTTCATCGTCACCTTCTTCGACTCCGCCGTCCAACCTGCTATTTCGTCTGGACGGACACTTACCTCAGAGAAGTCGGCATCCCGGCCAACTGGGTCATGCCCGTCATGAGCATCGGCCAGATCGCGGAGATCGGCACCATGGCCGTTCTGGGCTTCTTCTTCAAGCACCTGGGCTGGCGGACGACGATGGTCATCGGCATCCTGGGCCACGCGGTCCGCTTCGCCGTCTTCGCCTTCTTCCCGGAAGTGGTGCCGGCGATCGCGGTCAACGTGCTGCACGGCATCTGCTACGCCTTCTTCTTCGCCACGGTCTACATCTTCGTCGACGAGTTCTTCCCCAAGGACGCCCGCACCAGCGCCCAGGGGCTGTTCAACTTCCTGATCCTGGGCATGGGCCCCCTCGTCGGCAATTTCGTCTGGCCGGCACTGGGCAGCTATTTTCCCACGGCCACCAATCCCCCCGGTGTCGACTTTCACAAACTCTTCCTGGTTCCAGCCGCCACGGCACTCGTCGCCGCGATCATGCTGCTGCTGTTTTTCCATCCGCCGGCAAAAGCGACGGATGTGGAAGTCCATTAACTGGGTAATTGCGGATTTTGGGTCGCGGATTGCAGGTTTTGAGTTCGCAAGGTGCAACGCCGTTGGATTCCCCCCCGGTCAGCGAAGAACCGGGGACGGTGCTAACAATTGGGAAAGGAGTTTGTTTTGCGACTTAACATCCTTGCGATAATGTGCCTATTGTTAATTGGGTGTGGTCCTACTGGCAACTCTAAACCAGGTCTATCAAAGCGACGTCCGGATTTGGATGTCACTGAGTCGTCTGAATATCACTTTTCCCAGTTCGCTGGTACGATTTGGCGAACGAAGGTTAAGGTGGCAATTGCAGACGTAGAGCGATATACAGGACATAACGATACAATGCTTCTAAACTCCTAGAAGGTTTGATCCCAACGACCCAGATTACTTGCCGCCAGCTCGATGAGAATAATTGCCGTGCTTCCCGCTGGAACTCGACTGCGAATTGCAAGTCTGGTCCAGGATAATGGAATTGCAGGTTTTCTTTGGGTTACCGCAACGCTTGAAGATGGGAAAATTGTACAACTTTCCGACTATTTGCTCGCAAAAAATCGGTTTGTTTGGAAGGGAAGCTCAGATTCCGATGGATGGAACGTAGATCCTGGATATGCTGGAGAAGGGAGATTAGTACAGGAGGCGAGAGGATCATCTGAATAACGAAGAAGGAATGGATCAAATCATTAGCCCGGCTAGTATTTTAGCACACGCACGACGAGCGGTGCGAATTGATTAACCGGGCCTTTTTGCGTAAGGTCGGGATTATCGCTGACCTCGCGCTCAACCTAAATCACCGGAAATTGGACTTATCTTTCATCCCTCGCTGCTCGCTTGACAGCCTGATATGCCGGTTCGTCATTCGCATTGGTCCTTGCCGTCACGGGGTTTAAAAGTTCCCCGTTAAAGATCATTACGGCCATGCCGCCCCGGTAACTGCTTTTCGTCCCCGCTCACGAGCCGTGCTGTCGGATGCGGGGAAGTATCAAATCTTGTGTTTCTGAAGCGGTCGGAATAAAGCGGCTTCCTGGGACCATAAATACGGAAGTACCTGAACCACCCCATTTCAATTCGACCGCTTGAATTGTCCTGCCGACACGATATACCAACCATTGGTAACCATGGTTACATTCCACGCCAGGAAGTCACCCGTGGGAAGTGGCACGTCATTGGATACTCAACAGGTGCCGGGCGGCCCGACGTATAAGCTGAGATCGCTGTGTCAGTATGCCTTGAAGCCGGGCGCATCGGCTTTGGCGGACCGGTCGCGCTCGTGGTACATGCACCGTGATCTCGTCGAGCGGCGCCAATGGATTCGAGGACGAGTACAAGCAGGGCTTGACGCTGGCGCAACTGATGCCCGGGCCCTGGCGGCTCAACTCGCCATGTATTTCGGCTACGTGCACTACCGGGTCGTGGGGGCGACGGTGGTCGGCGTCGCGTTCGTGCTGCCGTCGTTCCTCATGGTGGTCGCCATCGGATGGGCCTACGTGCGGTTCGGCGGCCTAAGCTGGATGCAGGCCGTGTTCTACGGCGTCGGCGCGGCGGTGATCGGCATCATCGCCATAAGCGCCTACAAGCTGACCACAAGAACATCGGCCGCGACAGGCTGCTGTGGGCGATCTTCTGCTGAGCGCGGCGGTGACGGTGGTCACGGAGGCGGAAAGCGTCTGGCTGTTCCTGGGCGCGGGACTTCTCGTCTGGCTCGTCCGGGCGCCGCCCAAGGCGTGGGCCGGCACGTGCATTCCGTGCGCACCGATGCTGGCCTGCCGGCCTCACGCGGTCGACTGGAACAAGCTGGCCAGATCGGCGTGTTCTTCGCCAAGGCCGGCTGCGTTCGTTTTCGGCAGCGGCCTGGCGATAGTGCCGTTTCTCTACGGCGGCGTGGTCCATGACTACCGCTGGCTGAACGAACAGCAGTTCCTCGACGCTGTAGCCGTCGCAATGATCACGCCCGGGCCGGTAGTGATCACGGTCGGCTTCATCGGCTACCTGGTCGCCGGGTTCCCGGCGCGCTCGTCGCGGCGCTGGCGACGTTCTGCCTTGCTATCTGTTCACCATCCTTCCCGCGCCGTACTTCAAGAAGTACGGCAAGCGTCCGGGCATCGTGGCCTTCGTAGACGGCGTCACGGCCGCCGCGATCGGTGCCATCACGGGGGCGTGCGTCGTGCTCGGCCGCAGGACGATTTTCTCAGAGGGTGGATGCCAGAGATCCCCAAGGTCGTTTTATTGTTGGTGACGATGGGACTACTGATCCGGTTCAAGAAGTTGCCTGAACCCGTGATCGTGCTCGGTGCCGCCATTGCGGGTTCCTTACTCATCCCTATGTCCGTGCTAGGCGGGAGGCCGTTCGATGGCGACGCCCTGTGCTACTGCTCGTGTACCGCATTCCGCGTGAACCGACGGCCGGCCGCGTGTTCGTGTGGCGTAAATTGAAGGCGTTGGGGCGCCGTTGTGCCGCAGGACGCCGTGTGGGTGTTGCCTCGAACGCCGCGGACGCTGGAGCAGTTCCAATGGCTCGCGGCCGAGATCACGGAACTACAGGGCGACGCTTTGGTCTGGGGAGGCGGAGCAGCTCTACGCGACAGACCTTGATTCGCTCCGCCGCCAATTCCTGGAGACGGTTGAAGCCGATGCTGACTACCGCAAGATACTTGTCTTCGCCCAAGAAGAAGGACCGCGACTTGAGCACCCTGTCCAAGTGCTTCCAGGAGGTCCAGGCCCGCGACTATTTCGCCGCTGAGTTGGGTCGCCAGACGCTCGATAAACTGCTTGCTAGCGGAGGACCATCATGAAGTGGGTGACTTGGGAAGATGTCGGTGTGGACCGCATGGGGTGTGCCGGGCCGATCCTGCGAAGATTCGACCTGTGCGTGGAGTTCGTGTTCATTCCACGCGGGTGCGCAATTCCTAAGGATGCCGAACCCTTCGATATTCCCCGCGTGCGCCCTTCCCACCACGGCGGGCATTGCTCATTTCACGCGCTGCTGGGCCATCACCGCTTGACAGACCCGGGCTCTACACCGGCTTGCCCGAATTATTGACGAAGCGGACACCGTTCAGGCCGTCCCGCGTGGAGCCTACTGCCGAGGGCCTGGATGTCATCTGCGAAGGGTTTCGCTTAGTCAGCGCCGATGACCTCCAGGCAATCGAACGCGGTCGCATCGTCTACGACGCCCTTTATGCGAGACTGTCTCAGACCGTGGAAAGCGGCGGTATGATTTCTGCTTTTGAACCTGTCGGTGCCGCGGTCCGCAGTCTGGACCGGAACTTTGGGTTTATCGGATGAAGAAGGCGTAGTCAGACATTGAAATCCGTGTACCAGGTTCCAATGGAGGTTAGCCATGAAGACGAATGAGCAGAGACTCCTGGGATCGATTTGCATGGCCGTGCTCGCTGGCGCGGCGGGTTGGGGTATCCAGGGCGGCCATCGGTGGGCAGACTGGCAAGCTCGCCGCCGACAAAATCGCCACAGCGGCTGGAACCAAAACAACCACGTCTCCCGATGGTGTGGTACGCATCGCCTGGTCACGCACCGACGTGGCCGTGACGGTGGATCGTATGCAATTCAATCCTGCCGCCGGCCTTGGCTCATGGGCCGCTTTCGCGCCCGCAAACCGAGGCGGGCACATGTATGGGCGATACCTGTTCTTCAGGACGAAGTGTCTCCTGCGTGGACGCTGCGTTCGCCGAGGCCTGGAAGTACGGCTGACAACCACTTTTCTTTGACGAGCCCAAGGTCTACTTCATGCACATCGGCGGCCAGGGAGATCCTGACAAACTGGCTGCCGGTGTCAAGGGAGTGTGGGACGCCATCAAGAAAGTCCGCTCCGAGCACAAGCAACCGGCAACACAGTTCACGGGAAAATACCGCAGAAAAGGACGATCGCGGCGGCGGTGCTCTGATAAGATTCTTACCCACAAGAGCGATGAGCAGGCCGGGGTCGTGAAGTTCACTATTGGTCGGGAGGGGACAATGCACGGCCTTAAGGTGGCGCCTCGATGGGACTAACGACCTGGGCCGCGTTCTCCGGGTCTGACGAATTGGCTCAACATAGATGGCGACTTCATCATGACGGCGAGCGAAGTAGCCGGTGCTCAAGGCACTGCGCAAGGCGAACATCCATATTGTTCCGCTGCACAATCACATGGTCGGTGAGCAGCCTACGTATTATTTCACGCACTTTTGGAGCAAAGGGCCAGCGGCGGAGCTGGCACGCGGATTCCGTGGGGCGTTTGACGCCCAAACAAACGCCGCGAAGCATTGAAGGCGACAATTCAATGAAGTGGATTACGCGTGAGCAGCGTCAAAGGGGAGCAGCGCGGTGGAGCCGGTGGCGTTAGTTACCGGACTCTGAACGGGCATGGCTAAATAGTCTGGTTGCAGCTAGGCGATTCGGGTGAGCTGAGGCCTTCTTTTTACTGGCAGGAGGCTAACCGCGTATCACCGTTAGTTTGTGCGTCGTAAGGCTCCAGGGTTTATGGCGTCCATGGCGGACTGCCAACCAAACGGCAAAACAAGTTACCGTTCCTGGCGACGCAGCGGCGGCTATGCAACGCAGTCCCGCCGCATAGCAAAATGGTATGCAAAATGGTATGCAAAATGGTATGCAAAATGGTAGGCGTCGTGGCGGGGGGTGCCCGGTGCACGCATACATACCATTTTTACATGCGAGTATCCTCAATGGCAGCCGGGCGCAATGGTGTCGTAAAACATCTCCGGCATGTCCGCCCTGGTCTCTGTACGGAATGCCAGAGTGGTCGGCCTAGTGGTCCAAAACCTCATCCCCCAGAATCGGTGGCCACACCCCTCTGAACCTACCACCGGCCCCCGACTCAACTTCCGTGCAAGATCTGCCGATAAATGAGCCGATACCCTTTTGTCGCCTTTCGAAAAGACCATGCCATGATGGCTGCGCCGAAAATTCCAGGATATGAGATCCTGACTTGCCTGGGCGGCGGGATGTTGACATCCGTTTATGCCGCCCGGTCGTGTGAAAACGACGCCACTTATGCGGTCAAGCTGTTACGGCCCGACTGGAAGGACCAGCCGGTGGCCGTCAAGCTGCTGCAGCGCGAGGCGCGGGCCTGTCTGACGGTCACCCATCCGCACCTGGTCAAGCTGGTGGCGGCGCATGTGCTGAAAGCGCCGCAATACCTGGTCATGGAGATGTTGCCGGGCGAATCGTTGCGGCGGCGGCTGCGTCGCGATTACAGCCTGAGCGTGGCCGATGCGTTGTGGATCACGCGGCAGACGGCCGAGGCCCTGGCGGCGCTGCACCGTAAAGGCTTCATTCATGGGGACGTCAAGCCGGACAACATCCGCCTGATTGCGGACGGTAACGCCATCTTGCTCGACCTCGGCTTCGCGCATCGGCTGGGCGAAAATGCCTCGCTCATGGAAGCGGGGTATTTGCTGGGCACGGTCGATTACCTGGCGCCCGAACTCTGTGGCACGGCGCCGCAGGATGAGCCGCGCGGCGATATTTTTGGGCTGGGCGCTACCCTGTTCGAGATGCTGTCCGGGGAGCTTCCTTATGCTCCGGGCACGGCGGTGGAGACCTTGCGGCGCCATCGCACCGATAAGCCTGCGCTCCATCGGCGCGCTTGTTCCGGCCTGCCGGCGGGTTTGGCGGAGCTGGTGGGGCGTCTGCTGGCAGCGCGTCCTGAAGAGCGGCCGCAAGCGGCCGGCCTCGTGCAGGAGCTCATTGGCTTCGAGATCGCGTCGCTGGGGCCGCGCCGGGCGGCTTGATTCTCTTGTAACCTTGCGCCTTTTTCGGCTATGGTATAGGCCAATCGCTCCGGGTTGGTATGATATCTTTCCGAAAGGGGCGTGGTATGAGTTATGGTGGCGATGAGGAAGTTGGTTTCGTGACGGCGCGCGGCGCGACTGGCCCAGCGTGAGGCAATTCAACGTTTTCCTGGAGAATCGCCTGGGCGCGCTGCTCGAGCTGGTGCGGCGCTTCGAAACCACCGACAATCGCATTGTGTCGCTGACGGTCGTCGATTCCGCGGATTGCGCCATCATTCGCATGGTGCTCAGCGATCCGGAGCGGCGCTGGAAATCTTCAACCTCGCCAAGCTGCCGATCACGGAGAGCGATTTATTGGTCGTGCAGCTGCCCGAGGGCAGTCAGCCGCTGTTGCAAATCACCAAGGCCTTACTGACCGCGGAAATCGACATTCACTACGCCTATCCCCTCCTCGTCGGGCCACGCGGCCGTGCCGCGCTGGCCCTGCACGTTCAAGATCACGAGATGGCCGCCAACACGTTGCAGCGCCAAGGGTTTGTTCTTTACACCGAATCCGACTTCAATGAATGACCCGGGGGCCCGCCATGGCGGATCTGATGTCCGAGCTCGCGGATTTCGCTGACATCATCAAGGCGCAAGAACCGCTGGCGCCCTTCACGCTGCTTAAAGTCGGCGGCCCGGCCGAAATCCTGGCACAGCCGCGCACTCCGGTTGAGCTGGCGGCGTTGACCCAGCGCTGCCTGCGGCAACGCCTGCCGATGCGCGTGCTGGGCGGCGGCTGCAACTTGCTGATTCACGATGAGGGCGTGCGCGGCGTGGTGGTGCGGCTCGTCGGGCCGGCCTTCACGCAGGTGACGGCCGAGGGCAAGCGGGTGCGTGCCGGCGCCGGCGCCAGCCTGGCCTCGCTTATTTCCCAGGCGGTGCGGAGCGGACTGGCCGGGCTGGAAACGCTCGTCGGCATTCCCGGCAACGTCGGCGGCGCTTTACGCAAGAACAGCAGCGATCGTTCCGTGGAAATCGGCCAGTTCGTCGCCAAGATCGAGGTGCTCGATGCCGCGGGCCTTCCCCAGGTCCGCGAGCGGGACGAATTGCGTTTCGCTACGGCACTTGCAATCTGGATGATCCGGTGTTCGTGGCCGCCGAGTTCGAGCTGGAGCAGGATCAGGCCGAGGCCATCAGCAAGCGCATGCGGAAAAGCTGGATTCAGCGCAAGGCGACGCAACCCTTCAGCTTTCAAGCGGCCGGCCGTATCTTCCGAAACCCGGCCGGCCTCAGCGCCGCGGCGCTCGTGGAACAGGCCGCGCTGGTGGGCACCAAGGTCGGCGGTGCCCAGGTGAGCGACCGCGATGCCAATTGCATTATCGCCGAGCCTGGCACTTCCGCCCGCGATGTCCTGCGTCTGATCGACCTCATGCGCGCGCGCGTACACGATCGCTTCCATCTCGATCTGGAGCTGGAAATCTCGGTCTGGTGACTCTTGGAACGTATGGGAAAAAGGGGCAGGCCCCAAGCCAGGGTCTGTGGCCTCGTTCCGATACGGTCTCAACCGGGGGCCTCGTTCTTGCCTCGCAAAAAGGACAGCCAGGCGCCCGGCGTCAACAAATCCATGGCGAGGCCGCGGCGTCTACTTTTCAAGGGCCTGATCCTGGTGGGCGCGGTGGCCGCGCTACTCTATGGGCTCATCTGGCTTGGCAAATTCGCTCGTCAGGAAGTTCGCACGCAGGAGCGTTATGCGATGCCATTCGTGGACATCGACTGCGCCACCGCCGGGCCAAACCCGTGTGGAGTTTCTCGAAGAGGTCCAGTATCTGTCGAGGCTGCCGGACCGGATTCACTTGCTCGACGACGATTTAAGCGAGCTTTTGACCGCGGCGTTCGCCCGGCACCCCTGGGTGGAGAGAGTGGACGTTATTACCATAGAACCACCTCGCAAGGTGCGCGTGCGGCTCACCATGCGGCGGCCCGTTTTGGCGGTGCGCACCAACGATGGCCTGATCGCGGTGGACGCACAGGGCTGGCGTTTGCCCACTTTCGCCGGCGTCGCAAGTCTCCCCGTGTTTGAAGGGGAGGCCATGCCACCGCGTGGCCCCGCCGGCACGAAATGGGGCGATCCGCGCGTTGAGAAACGCGCGGCAGAACTCAAATGAGCCCCGCGGTCGCGACTTGTGCCTGTCACTGGGACGCCCACATCATGCGTCCGTAGATGCGCAGAGCGAGGGCAGTCCACGGATCGCCCGTCGCGACCATGCCCACGGCGGCGGCAGCCTCATATTTGGCGGTGGGTACCGGGGGTGGGGGGGCTGGTTGCCAGAAATCAAGCAGATGGGGCAGCAGCGCCAAAAAGAGAACCATGCCAAGCAGGCTCCAGCCCAGCCGAAAGGTTTCGCTTCCCGTGCGACGATTCAGAAGCGCGTCCAGGTCGCGCTGATGGCCGGATTCGGCGGCAATCTGGAGTGCGGTTTCATAATTGCCGGGAGGATAATTGGCGGCCTGCTCTTCGGAAGTGTAACCTTCGAAGTCGGCGACGTGGACGCGCGGCACGACCAGGACATCAAAGCCAAGGGTGTTGGCGAAGGCAAAGGTGGCCGGCCAAAGACGAATACGGGTGGCCTGGGGCAGGAGCGTCCACAAGGCTTCGACCAGCTCGGGATCGGGGCGCGGCCTTTCGAACACGAGTTTGCCGCCATCGACCAGGACCTGAACGCCCCCCAGCAAGGCGGGGCTTTCGCTGTTGGTGGCTGTCCTTTCGAAGTCCGGGTGGTCGGGATCTTCGCCTTCATTAAGGGCGTCCGCCTTGACGCGGCGCAGGATCGCATCCACCTGCGCCACCAGTGCGCGGCGGCGGCAACCGCCGCGGCACCGTCAACGTGGGCAGCGTGGCCGGCTGGTCCCAGGGCGCGGGGAATTGCCGGGCGAGGGCAAAGGGATCACCCAGAAAGTTCTCATAATCGGTACGCTGGCACAGCAGCACATGGTAGAGCAGGGTATTTTCGCCGTGAGCGGCGACCTGGACGATGGCCACATGCAGCACGCCGAGCGGCTGCGCGAAAACGAGCGGCGCACCCGCGAAGCCCGGCCAGCGGATGCCGAAGCTCACCAGGATTCGGGAGGCTTCGCGCATGCGCTCGTCCTGAAATCCGGGGGAGCGCGACTGCAAGGTGGGCAGGGCATTGTCATCGCGGCGGAACGCGGCTTGTTCAATTGCAATATCGAGCATGGTCAGTATTCTATATGAAATGACGCTGCTCAAAGGCCTGGATGATCGTCGTGCACGCTGGGAGAAAGCTGCCCGTCCCTGGCAACGCGCCGGCATAATTCTGGGCGTTGCGGCCTATCTCTTGTTCGCCCACGGCTGCCACTCGGACAAGGACTGTGAGCTATCGAGCGGCGGTGGCACTATCAGCTGCGAAGTAGGCCCGCCGGTAAACCTGCGTCAGGAAGAGGCCCCATGAGTCGCCCACCATCCGCGTTGCCGATATTGCTGGACCTGGCGCCATTGCCCCGGTCGCAGATGGGCCCTTTTTTGATTCTGGGAGTCGACAAGGACGCGTCACGCGACACGATTGAAGCTTGCTGGCGCAACGGCTCATTCGGCGGCGCAAGAACCTGACGACTTTGCCCCTCGAAGACATCAACTGGGCCCGCGCCATCCTCCTGGACCCGGAGCGTCGCATTCGCGCCGACGCCACCAGCCTCAATATCGATTCGACCGACGGGGTGCTGAAGCGGCTGCGCGAGCACTATCAGGGCAAGGACAGTCTGCCCATGGGCTGTCGTCCGCTCGATGTCGAAAAGAACCTGGCGGCCTATGAGCCGCCCACGACCGTGCCCGACTTGCAAGAAGTTCGGCGCCAGATTCCCACGCCGCAAATCCCCCACGAAGTTCCGGCAGTACAAGTTATTCTCGAAGAGTTTTTAAGCGAACCGATCGATGCCTGGGACATTTCTCTGGATTGACGATACACACAGGGCAGGCGAGGGTAGAGGCTGCCGCTACGCAAGGCGGGACGCCAGGAAGGTGGCCGGGTGGAGTGCCTTTCGACCTGTGAAATGCTCGATTTGCAGCCGGCAAGAAAAGCCCGGGGCGACGATGACGGCGTCTGGTTCGGCCCGGCGCAGGGCTGGCAACAGACGCTGGTCCGCGACCAGCTTGCTGACGTCGTAATGTTCGACCTCGTACCCGAACGAACCCGCCATGCCGCAGCAGCCGGACTCCAGATCGATCACGTCCGCGCCGGAATGCGGCGCAAGACTTTCAAGGCCGGGCCATTGCCAACCAGAGCGGCTTGATGGCAGTGACTCTGGTAGTAGATGCGTTCGGGCCGCGTCGCGAATTGCAGGGAGGCGCCGGCCCTGTCTAGGTGTTCCTCGAACGTGAAACAGTGTTCCGCCACCACACGCGCTTGTTGACGCAGCTCTCCCTGAAGTAATGCCGGATAGTCGTCCTTGATGGTCAGGATACAGCTTGGCTCGCACGCGATGATTGGGCGGCCCTGGGCGGCCCAGGGAAAAAGCCGGCGCACGTTATGGGTGGCGTTCGCCACGGCCGTTGTCAATATGCCATTCGAGATCAGGGGCCGGCCACAACAAAGAAGGTCCCCCGGGATGGCCACGTCATTAAAGCGGCGCAAAACGGTCAGGGCGGCAAGTCCCACTTCCGGCTCGTGATAATTCGTAAAGGTGTCTGGAAACAACAAGACGTGCGGTTGGCCTTCCGGCGCTGCGGACCTGGCCATTCGTTGCAAGAAAGTTTGCCCGGCAAAGGGCGGCGGCAAGCGGCGCCGGTCGATGCCCAGCAGCTTCTCGTTGAGCCATCGTCCGGGCCGGCTCCGCGCCAGCGCGTTGGCGAGCGGCGCCAGCCGGCAGCCCACGCGTCCCAGGGTAGCCACGTGGCCGAACAGCCAGTTGCGCCAGGGAAGGCCGTGGCGCTGGTGATGTTGGTGCAGCGCCTCGGCTTTGAGGCGGGCCATGTCGACGTTGGTGGGACATTCGCTTTTGCAAGCCTTACATTCCAGGCAGAGATCGAGGGCGGCCAGCACGGCCGGGTCGGTCAAGCCGGCCAGGCCAAGCTGACCGGTGAGGGCGAGGCGCAATGTGTTGGCGCGGCCGCGCGTGCTGTGTTGCTCGTCGCGCGTTGCTTGATACGAAGGGCACATGGTCCCACCGCCTCTTTTGCGGCATTCGCCCACGCCGGCGCACAACTCGGTCGCGCGGACCAGTCCGCCGTCCACGCTGAAATCGAAGGTGGTGGGCACGTCCGGCGTTTGATAAGCCGGCCCATAGCGCAGGCTGGCGGTCAAGGGCGGGGCATCGACGATTTTGCCCGGATTGAGGAGGTTGCGCGGATCGAAGGTCTGCTTGATCTCGCGAAAAGCCTGATAAAGCGTGGTGCCGTACATTTTCTCCTGAAAAGGACTACGCACCAGGCCATCCCCATGTTCGCCGGAGAGGGCGCCGCCATATTTAAGCACCAAGTCGGCCACGTCCCGTGCCAGGGCCTCGAACCTGGCCACACCCGCCGCTGTTTTCAAATTGATTACCGGCCGCACGTGCAGGCAGCCGACGGAGGCGTGTGCGTATACGCCGGCGGTGGTGCCATGACGCGCGATCAATTGCAAAAACTCCGCGATATAGTCGCGCAGGCGTTCCGGCGCCACCGCCGTGTCTTCAACGAAGGAGATCGCCTTGGCGTCTCCTTTCTCGGCCATGGAAAGCCCCAGTGCCAGAGTACGCAGCTTCCAGATCCGCGCCTGGGCGGCGGCGTCCGTGCGCGATCTGTTGATGGTAGCCTAGCCGCGCGCGTGCTCAGGTCCGCCGCCAGCGCCTGCGAGCCGCGCGGCCACCTCCGCCGGCGCGTCGCCGTACAACTCGATGATGAGGATGGCGCCGGGATCGCCCTTCAAGAAGTCCCGCAGCCGGGCCGCATCGCTATTGAGCTTCGTGCAATCGAGGATGACGCGGTCCATGACTTCCACGGCCGCGGGCTGGTGCGCCAGGATCGCGGGCACCGCGCCGAGCGCTTCCAGCAGATCGGCGAATTGCACGACCAGCAGCGCCTTCGCACGCGGCAACTCGATGAGCCGCAGCTTGGCCTCCACGACGAGCCCGAGCGTGCCCTCGGAGCCCACCAAAAGGTCGGCGAGATTGAACGGGGCAGGGGAGTCGGGCAAAAAGCGGTCGAGGTTATAGCCGCCGACGCGCCGCATGATTTTGGGGAAGCGTTCGTCGATGTCGCGGGCATGGGCGGCCGCGAGACGCCGCACGGCGCGGTAGCACTGGCCTTCCTGATCTGGCTGCTGCCAGCTTCTCGTCCAGGGCCGGCTCAGCCAGTGGCCCCATGAAAACCAGGCTGCCATCGGCGAGCAGCACTTGCAATTCGAGCACGTGATCGATGGTTTTGCCATGAATGAGCGAATGCGTACCGGATGAATTGTTGGCGATCATGCCGCCGAGGGTCGCGCGGTTGGCGGTGGAAATATCCGGTGCGAACTGGAGCCCGCGCTGCTTTTGTCTGTCGATTGAGGTCCTCCAGCACGCAACCCGGCCGCACGCGCGCCCAGCGTGCCGCGGCATCGATTTCGAGGACCTCATTGAAGTATTTGGAGAAGTCGAGGATGATGCCCGCGCCGATCGACTGGCCCGCCTGCGAGGTACCGCCGCCCCGCGCGGTCACCGGCACGCCGAAGCGAGCGGCCACCGCCAGAACGGCGCGGACATCGTCCAGCGTCCTGGGCAGAACCACGCCGAGGGGCACGATTTGATAGACACTGGCATCGGTGGAATAAAGGGCCCGGTCAAGACGTTCGAAACGAACCTCACCCGCGACCGAACCTAGAAGGGCGGCGTGTAAGGCATTGGCATCCAGCGGGTTGGATTGCATGGCGCACTGCTCGGGCCGTCAAACTCATTTTCGGTATCGGAATGATATACAAAAACACTCAAGGCAAAAGCCAATTCCCTGGGACGGCTAGAAAACCCGGCAGTTGCTTCGGCTCAACCGCGATAGGATAATCCTTTCACACTGATACCCGTGCTGGCAGCACGATTAAAAAGGTCAAGGAAAGCACTCCATGGCGCCGCTTATCTCCTTATGCATGATCGTCAAGGACGAAGAAGCCAATCTGCCCGCCTGTTTAATCACCGTGGCGGACCTGGTGGACGAGATCATCGTGGTTGATACCGGCTCCGCCGACCGGACCCGGGAGTGCGCGGAGCATTTCGGTGCTCGCGTCGTGGACTTTCCCTGGGTGGATGACTTTTCGGCGGCGCGCAATGAGAGTTTGCGTCACGCCACCGGCGAGTGGATATTATGGCTCGACGCGGACGACCGCATCGATGTGCCCAATCGTGACCGCCTGCGGGCCCTTTTTGCATCCTTGCCGCCGGACAACGTGGGTTTCGTCGTTCAATATCGGGCGCTGCAGGATGCCCTGGTGGGTGGGACCAGCAGCGTCGAGCGCGTGGCGCTGATTCCGGCGGCAACCGGCGCGCCCACTGGATTTATCGCGTCCACGAACAAATCCAGTCGGTGCTCGAGCAATGCGGTGTGCGCTTTGTGCCCACCGATATTGTGATCGATACGGTGGGCCAGCAGGACCCGGAGGCGATTCGCGCCAAAATGGAGCGGAATTATCGCCTGCTCCTGCTGGAAAACGCCGATCGTCCGGGTGATCCGCTTACCCTCTGGAACCTGGGCAGAACAACTCTGCGTTCCGATCGGGTAGTCGAGGCAGCCGACTGGCTGACGCAGGCGCTGGCGCGGCGGGACTTCTTCAATGAGCGAATTCAAGCGCTGATCTATGGGCAATTGGCGGAAGCTCTCTGCCGGCTTGGCCGCTTTGGCGAGGCGCTGCCCATTTGCCAGGAGGGCCGCGCCAGGCTGCCGGATGATATCGCGATTATGCTGGCGGAGGGCGTGGTCCTCCTGGAACTGGGAGCAACCAGCGAAGCGACACGGGTACTTACGGAAGTTTTGCGCCGCGAACCGGGCAATGGCATGGCACGCGCCTGGCTGGCAAGGCCGTCGGCCGGAAGCTAAATGTAGATCACGTTTTTTTGAATCCGGGTGGATTCTGTCCCTCGAACTCGTTAGGATCAGCCTTACAGTCGGTTCAACCGGCTGGAGTTGACTCAGATTGTGTAGTTTATCTAGGTTCTCTATTTATTCTTCATTGCGAAAGGGTTCGCATTGTGGAAATAATTGAGGGCGTACCGTTGGGGTGATGGAGTAAGCAGGGTCGATAGGGGGGGTTGCCGGACTTAAATGGGCCGGATATAACTCTCTTTTTATAAGAGATTGCCCTGCAAGCAGTTTCAGACAATTGACATCCTACGGAGGGAAGTGAGGTCATGCGTTTTACCCTGGTGGATCGCATCCTGGACTTTGAGCCTGGCAAGCGGATCCGCCTGGTCAAAAACCTGACGCTCGCTGAGGAATACCTGGCCGACCACTTCCCCTCGTTTCCCGTGATGCCCGGCGTGCTGATGCTCGAGACGCTGGTGGAAGCGGGTGCCTGGCTGTTACGCCTGAGCGAAGATTACCGCCACAGCGTGATTGTCCTTCGCGATGCCCGCAATGTGAAATACGGCAGCTTCATGCAGCCGGGCCATAGCTTGATTGTTACGGCCGAGATGATGGAAACGGCTGCCGACGCGGGCGAGGTCGTTTTCAAGGGCAAAGGCGAAATGGACGGGACGTCGACGGTCGCGGCCAAGTATACGCTGGCGCGTTATAACCTGCGCGACCGCGATCCAGGCCTGGAGAGCGTTGATAAGAGGATGGTCGACCATTTTCGGTCGGTCTACCTGACTTTGAAGGGAGACATGGGAGCGGCATGCGTTTGAAGGACCAAATAGCCCTGGTGACGGGAGGCAGCCGCGGAATCGGCCGGGCCATCGTGAAGGCATTGGCCGCGGAAGGTGCCAAGGTAGCCTTCGTCTTTCGCGCCGGCAAGGACGCGGCGGACAGTCTGGTTGCCGAAGTTACCGGCGCCGACGGAGTGATCCTTCCCTTGCAGGCCGACGTCACCAAATCAGAAGAAGCGCTGCGCTGTGTCGCGGAGATCGAAAAGGCCTGGGGCGGTCCGGTTAACATTCTGGTGAACAACGCCGGCATCATCCGGGACGATTTGTTCGTCCGGCTGGAGGAATCGGCCTGGAAGGAAGTGCTCGACACGAACCTGGGCGGCACTTACAACTTCACCAAGGCGGTCGCTTACAGCATGATGCGGCAACGCAAGGGCCGCATCATCAACATCAGCAGCATAGCAGCCGAGCATACGAATGCGGGTCAAACGAATTACGCGGCGAGCAAGGGGGCCATCAACGCCTTCACGTGCGCCCTGGCGGTGGAGCTGGCGAGCCGGGGGGTGACCGTCAATGCCATTGCCCCGGGGTTCATTGAAACCGATATGAGTGAAGCGATTCGCAACAAGGCGGGGGACATCATCAAAAAGATGATCCCGATGCGGCGGCTGGGGCAGCCCGCCGACATCGCCAGGGCAGCGGTGTTTCTGGCGAGCGACGACGCCAGCTACTTGACCGGCCAGGTGCTCACGGTCGACGGCGGCCTGAGCCTGGGGTCCGCGACAGCGTGAGAAGGAACGTGAAGAATCCACGCTTCCCCGTGGTTTGTTACTTATTCAACCTTTTTTTCTTTTCCAAGTGAGGAGGTAGGTCATGCCTAGCCAGGACGATATTTTTGCCAAGGTTTCGGCGACACTCGTGGAAGCGCTCAATGTGGACGAAGAGGAAATTCAACCCACTTCGACGCTGCAAGGCGACCTGGGGGCCGAGTCCATCGACTTCTTGGACATCGTGTTCCGGCTGGAGCGTGAGTTCGGCATCAAGATTCCGCGTGGCGAACTTTTTCCCGAATCGATCTTTCAAGGCGACGCCGACTTCGTCCAAAACGGCAAGGTCACGGACAAGGGGCTCGCCGAATTGCGGGTGCGCATGCCTTTCGCCGATCTGAGCAAATTCGAGAAGAACCCCGAATTGGCTGCGATTAGCGACCTGTTCACCGTCGAAATGATCACCAACTACGTCAAGGGCAAGCTGGCCAAGTAGTCCAGTCGCCTTCGTCCCGCTATCAGGCTGGAACGCCAGGCTCCGCGAGGGAGCGGGGCATTCCAGCCTGATTGGCATTCTCTTCCCCCCTCCCCGACACCATGCGCTGGCTTTGGATCGATCGATTTCTGGAATTTCAGCGCGGCAAATCGGCGTGCGCCATCAAAAACTTGAGCATGGCGGAAGACATCTTTCGCGAGCATTTTCCCGGCTATCCGGTCATGCCGGCGGCGCTGATGCTCGAGGGGCTGGCCCAAACAGGCGGCATTTTGGTGGGGGAAGCCAACGATTTCAAGGAGAAAGTGGTCCTGGCCAAGATTCTGTCGGCACATTTTCGACGCGAGGCGCTGGCTGGCGAAACGCTCATCTATGACGTGGAAATCTTGAATTTGCGCCCCGAGGGCGCCTCCATCAAAGGGAAGATCTACGCAGGCCCCGCCGGAACTCCTATACCATCTCTAGTGGCTGCCGACGCCCTCCCCATGGGGGAGGCGGAAATCTTCTTCGCGCATCTTCGACCAGCGCGTTCGCAACAGGTGTTCGGCGACCACAACTTCGTTTTTAGTGGTGAATTAAAGCACATTATGGGCCTGGCGAAGATCCTGGCGGATCGTTCCGCCAATGCATAGGTGTCACATGGACGTTTCTCCCCGTCGCGTCGTCGTCACCGGCATCGGCGTCACCTCGTCGATCGGCGTGGGCGCCGCTGCCTTCTGGGACAGTCTGAGTCACGGCCGCTCCGGCATTCGGGCCATCACGGCCTTTGATACCGGCAACATGACCACGCGTATTGCGGGGGAAATCGCGGAGTTTGACGCCAAGCAATACATCGACAAGAAGGATCGTAAGAGCCTGCGCATCATGGCCCGGCCCATCCAGCTCGTCTGTTGCCGCGGCACAACTCGCGCTTGATGATTGTCGAATCGACAAGAACAAGCTGGACCCCACGCGCTTTGGCGTCGAATTCGGCGCCGGCCTCATGCCCACCGAATTGAGCGAACTGGCGGGAGCGGCCCGCGTGAGCTGCAACGGCGAACCTGGCGTGGTTGACCTCAAGCTTTGGGGCGAGCAAGGGTTGGCCGCCATTCCGCCGCTATGGATGCTTAAATATCTCCCCAACATGCATGCCTGCCACGTGTCGATCCTGCACAACTCCCAGGGCCCCAACAACACGATCACCGAGAGCGATGTGGCGGGCCTGCTGGCACTTGGTGAGGCGGCACGCATTTTGCGCCGCGGCCAGGCCGACTTTTTCCTCGTCGGCGGCGCCGACAGCAAGATCAATCCGCTGAGCATGGTACGCCAATGTTTGTTTGGCCACCTCTCCAAAAGGAACGACCAACCGGAGCAGGCATGCCGTCCTTTTGACCGCCGCCGCGACGGCATGATCATCGGCGAAGGGTCCGGGGTGTTGGCCGTCGAGGACCTGGCCTGCGCTCAAGAACGCGGCGCCACGATTTATGGCGAAATTCTGGGCTTCGGGGCCGCCTTCGATCGCGGTTGCACCGGCAAAGGCCTGGCCCGCGCCGTTGGGGCCGCCATGACTCAGGCCAAGGTCACGCCCGCTGATGTTGGGCACGTCAATGCGCACGGCCTCAGTTCAGTAAAAGCCGATGCCTGGGAGGCCAGGGCCATCCGCGCGGTGTTCGGCGACCGCAAGGTGCCGGTCTGGGCGGGCAAGAGTTATTTCGGCAACATCGGCTCGGGCGGGCCGCTGGTGGAGTTCGCGGGGAGCCTCTTGGCCCTCAAGCATGGCCAGTTGCCAGCCTCGCTCAATTATGAAGAGGCCGACCCGCTCTGCCCTGTCCACGTCAACACTGCCAACCAGCCGTTGACCAACCCCCTTTTCCTGAAGATCGCCTTCACGGAGATGGGCCAGTGCGCCGCCGTCATCTGCCGTAAATGGGCCTAAGGGGTCTGACCCCTTTTTTCCGAACGCTCTAAGGGAGCATCGCCATGAAACGCCGCGTCGTCATCACGGGAATGGGCGCTGTCACCCCGCTGGGTCATTCCGTGACCGAGCTTTATCAGAATCAGCTCGAAGGCAAGAGCGGCGTCGCACCGATTACGTTATTCGAGGCCGCCAGGTTTCCGACCAAGTTCGCGGCGGAAGTCAAGAACTTCAGGCTCGAGCGCTGGGTCAAAGACTCGCAGCGCTGGACGGATTCCGGCGCCAATAGCCGGTTCGCGGCCGCCGCGGCGCAGCAGGCTTTGCAAGACGCCGGCATTCTCGATAATGAGAAAATCGACCGCACGCGCTGCGGTGTTTATCTCGGCTCCGGCGAAGGCATTCAAGACTTCAACAACATGGTGTATCTGATCGCCCAGAGTTACCGCCCCGAAACGAACACGGTCGACACGCCCACCTTCACGGCAGGCGGCCTGGCACGCTTCCATTCAGGCGCGCGAATTCGAACAAGAGCTGCACACGACGCCCGGACATCTGGCGGACTACTTCGACCTGGAAGGACCTAATTACAACTGCCTGACGGCGTGTGCCGCCAGCAGCCAGGCCCTCGGCGAGGCCTGCGAACTGATCCGCCTGGGCGAGGCCGACTGCATGCTCTCCGGCGGCGCTCACAGCATGATACATCCCTTTGGGGTCACCGGCTTCAATTTGCTTACCGCCCTGTCCACGCACAATGACGCCCCGCGCGTGCCTCGCGCCCCTTTGACCTCAACCGCGACGGTTTCGTCCTGGGAGAAGGCGCCGGCATGCTTGTCCTGGAAGAGCTGGGACACGCCAAGAAACGCGGCGCCACGATTTATGCGGAATTAACCGGCTACGGCTCGACGGCCGATGCTTTCCGCATCACCGACAGCCATCCGGACGGCCGTGGCGCCATCGCCTGTATCGCCGGCGCTCTCGCCGATTCGGGCCTGAACCCCTCTGACCTGGGGTACATCAATGCGCATGGCACCAGCACGCAAGTCAATGATCGCGTTGAGACGATTGCGATCAAGAAAGTGCTTGGGGACCATGCGTACCAGACACCGGTCAGCAGCAGCAAGAGCATGCTGGGCCACTTGATCGCGGCCGCCGGCGCGGTCGAACTGATCACCTGCGTCATGGCCATCCGCAACGGGGCGTTGCCGCCGACGATCAATTACGACACGCCCGACCCGGAGTGCGATCTGGACTATGTGCCCAATCAAGCACGCGCGCAAAAAGGTCGATCACGTGCTCAGCAATAGCTTCGGCTTTGGCGGGCAGAACGTATCGTTGATCGTGAGTCGCTTCAAGGAGTGAGCCGAGTGACCTGGCTGTGGATTGGCTTGGGGGCGCTGGTCCTCGTGGTGTTGGTATTTCCGTACCTTCTTCACCTGCATATTGTCCGCAAATACCTTCCCTATCTGTACCGGATTTTTCAGGAAAAGCCTCTCTTCAACATACCCAGGGGCCAGCCCATCACCGACGCCGAGGAGGTGACGCTGGCGTCCACCAACGACGTGACGCTGCATGGCTGCTATCTGAAGGCGAAGGGAGCGCGCAAGGGCGTAGTTCTTTTCGGCCTGGAATACGGGTCCAACTGCTGGTCCTGTTTGACCTATTGCGATTTTCTACGCTCCAGCGGCTATGATATTTTCGCTTTCGAGACGCGCGGCCACGGCACGAGCAAGGCGCAGGAAGGTTACGAACCGCTCCAGTGGGTTACCGCCTTCGAGGTGCAAGATTTCCAGGCGGCCCTCGCCTACCTCAAACAGCGCAAGGACGCCGACGCGCGGGGTGTAGGCTTTTTTGGGCTCAGCAAGGGCGGCAGCGCCGGACTTTTTATGGCCGCCGACGACCCCTACGTTCGCTGTTGCGTCGTGGACGGCATTTTCTCCATCTACACGACGATGGTCCCGTACATGATGAAGTGGATCGCGATTTTTACGAGCCGCCGCATTATCATCAACTGGCTGCCGGCGTGGTATTTTCATTATCTCGCCTTCATGTCGCTACGAAATCTAGAAAAGCAGCGGCATTGCGTTTTCCCGTCGCTGGAAGGGGTCATCCGCCGGATCGCGCCGCGGCCGCTGTTCATGATTCACGGCAGCGCCGACAATTACATCAAGCCTGAAATGGCCCAAAAACTATTTAGCAAGGCCAGAGAACCCAAGGAAATCTGGCTCGTGGAGGGCGCCAAGCACAATCAGGCCATCCATCTGGCCGAGGCGCAGTACAAAAAGCGAGTCCTGGATTTTTTTGACGAGCACCTGGCACAGGACAAGAAAACTGGGCCGTCCAAAGCGCGGGCCATGCCGCGTTCACCCCTGGCGCGCGGCTAAACGCTATGCTTCACTGGATCATCCGCAAAATTCTGGGCCGGATCGCCGTCATGCCGGTGCGCCGGCGGCTGGCGGCCTTCGAACTGGCCACGCATGCTCCGCAGCAAGTCCAGGAAGACCTGTTGCGCCGCATCATCGCGCGGCAGGCAGACACCGACTTTGGCCGCGACCACCATTTTGGCGCCATCCACACCGTGGCCGACTTCCGCAAGAACTTGCCCGTCGCCGCTTACGAATATTTCGATCCCTATATCAAACGCGTTACGCGCGGGGACTTTAAGGCGCTGTTAGCCGACCGGGTCGTCCACATGTTCGCCCTCACCAGCGGCACGACGGCCACCCGCAAATTCATTCCCGTGACCGCCAGTTACCTCGCCGATTACAAGCGCGGCTGGAACCTCTGGGGCCTCAAGGTTTTTCGCGACCACCCCGAGGTTCGCCTGCGGCCGATCGTGCAGATGTCGGGCGATTGGCAAGAGTTTACCACCCCTGCGGACATTCCCTGTGGCAGCGTTTCCGGACTGACCGCCAGCATGCAATTACGCATCATTCGCTGGCTGTATTGCGTCCCTGGTTCGGTCGGCAAAGTGAAAGACCCGGCCGCGAAGTATTATCTCTCGCTGCGCCTGAGCCTGGCACGGCGCGTGGGGATGATTATCGCGGCCAACCCCAGCACCCTGGTCAACATGGCCCGGGCCGGCGACGAACAAAAGGAAAGCCTGGTCCGCGACCTTTATGACGGCACGTTGAGCAGTCGGCTCGACGTGCCCGATGAGGTGCGGGCCGCGCTGCGACGGCGCCTCAAGAAACGCCACCGCGAGCGGGCACGTGAACTGGAAGAGATTATCCGGCGAACCGGCACGCTCTATCCCAAGGATTACTGGCCCAAGGACTGCATCATTGGCAACTGGACGGGCGGGTCGGTCGGCCTGTACTTACGGCACTTCCCCAAGTATTTCGGCGCGACGCCCGTGCGCGACGTGGGCCTGATCGCGTCCGAGGGGCGCATGACCATTCCCATGTCGGATGCCACGCCCAGCGGCGTCCTGGACATTACCACGCACTATTTCGAATTCATTCCCGAGGAGGAGATCGATTCTCCCCAGCCTACCGTCCTGGCGGCACATGAATTACGGGAAGGACGCACCTACTTTATCCTGCCCACAACCAGCTATGGCCTCTATCGGTACAACATTTACGATGTCGTCCGCTGCACGGGCTTTTATAACCAAACACCGCTGGTGGAGTTTCTGAGCAAAGGCGCCCACTTCGCCAACATCACGGGCGAGAAAGTATCGGAGTATCAGATAACCGGCGCCATGACCGGGGCACTGCGCGACCTCAATCTCAGTCTGACCGCCTACTGCGTGGCTCCCTGCTGGCACGATGACCAACCCTACTATAGTTTGTTCGTGGAGCAGGGGGACCTGGCCAGCAAAGAGCAGGGCATGGTGCTGCTGGCCGCGATGGAAAATCGATTGCAGGCACTAAATATCGAATATGCCGCCAAGCGCGCCAGTCTCCGGCTGGGGGCGATGCGCCTGGCGCTAATCCCGAGCAACACCTGGCAAGGCTGGGACCGGGCGCGCCTGGCCCAGACGGGCGGCACGCTCGAACAATACAAGCATCCCTGCCTGATGACCGATCCGAAATTCCGCGAAGGAATGCAAGTTCTCGAAGAATATCAGCTTCCGTAACGCCTTCGCCCGACGGGGGCGTTCGCGCCCTACAATCCGACCTATTTACCACTATCTCCTTCAAAAAAATCTTCCATTTCCTCTGGAAAAAAGGATTTGTTCGCTTAAACTCTATATGTTATCCATATGACCCAGATTAATTAAATGGTTTCTATGGTATTGACGGAAATGTCGCCCCTTTTTTCCTAGATTACGGAGTTGCTCCAATGAAACGCCTCGCCTCGGTGACCTTGTTTGTGGCCGCTTTGACGTTTGTCGGGCTCGTTCCCGGTGAACTGCAGGCTTTTGGGCGCAAGTCCAAGGCCGCTTGTTGCGAAGCCGCACCCTGTGCCGCTCCCGCTGCCGCTTGCTGCGAAGTGGCAGCACCAGCGCCGCCGCCACCGCCCAAGATGGTCGAACGCAAAGTGACCAAGTACAAGCAGGAATGGAAAGAATCAGAAGTCACGGTCAACGTCTGCAAGATGGTGCCCCGTGAAGAAAACTACACCTACAAGGTGTGCGTCCCGGTCACTCGCCAGGAAAAACGGAGCGTGACGACCTACAACCGCGTCACCAAAGAGGTTGAGTACAAGGTCACCGTGATGGTCGCCAAGCCCTACCAGGAAAAACGCACCGTGAACTATTGCGAATACCAGACCAGCATGGTGAAGGAAACCGTGCCTGTTTGCCGGACCGTGCGGACGCCCTGCGTCGATGAGTGTGGCCGCTGCACCTACACTTGCCAGACCGTGACGGAAAACGTTGAAGTGACCCGTTGCGTTCGCACACCGGTCAACAAGACCCGGGAAGTCGTCTGCAACCTGGTCAAGTACGAACCGGAAGAACGCACCTGCAAGAAGTGCGTGGTCGATTGCGTGCCGGTGACCCGAGAAGTCATGGTCAACCTCTGCACCTATGAAATGAAGGAACAAACTGCCGTTCGCACCATTTGCGAATACAAGACCGAAGCCGTCAAACGCATGGTCAAGACCTGCGTCATGGTCCCCTACGAAGAAACGATTTCGGTCCCCGAGTGTGCCACGGTTGCCTGCTCGACCTGCGCGGCCGATTGCGGTGCGCCCGCTAAAAAGCATCATGGTCTGTTCAGCCGCAAATCCGCTGGCTGCTGCAACTAATTGCCGATCCGTTAAGTTCGCTCACCCTAAAAGAAACGCTCGTCCCAAATCCAAAGGGACGAGCGTTTTCTTTTTGTTCGATCGACGCCTGCCGGCTCGCCCGGCAGGTGAGAAAGGTTTGTAGCTAGAGGTCCATCAGCTCAACACTGTTTCCCCCATCAGAAACCGGTCGCACTCGCGGGCCGCGCCGCGTCCTTCATTAATCGCCCAGACGATCAGGCTTTGGCCGCGGCGCATGTCGCCGGCCGCGAAAATACCCGGCAGGTTGGTGGCGTAGCGGCCATAATCGGCCTTGGCGTTGCTGCGCGGGTCTTTCTCGACTCCAAGCTTGTCGAGCAGCTGGTTTTCCGGTCCAAGAAAGCCCATGGCCAGAAGGACGAGTTGTGCGGGCAGCACCGCCTCGCTACCAGGCATTTCCCGGGGCAGGAAGCGGCCATTGTCTCGGACCCATTCCACGCGCACCGTGTGGAGCTCCTTGACCTGGCCGCTGTCGTCCCCGACGAACTTCTTGGTGTTGATGAGGTACAGACGCGGGTCCTGGCCAAATCTGGCGGCCGCTTCTTCCTGGCCGTAATCCAGTTTGTAGACCTTCGGCCATTGCGGCCAGGGATTATCCGAGGACCTGTCGAGCGGCGGCTTCGCCAGAATCTCAAACTGGATAAGGCTCCTGCAGCCGTGCCGCATGGAGGTGCCCACGCAGTCTGTTCCCGTGTCGCCCCCGCCGATGACGATAACGTCTTTGCCCTTGGCGGAGATGTAGTTGCCGTCGGCGTGAGCGGAGTCGAGGAGGCTCTTGGTGTTGGCTTGCAAAAACTCCATGGCAAAATGGATGCCTTTTAGGTCGCGGCCGGGGACCGGCAGATCGCGCGGCTTGGTCGCTCCGCCGCATAAGACGATGGCGTCGAACGACGCGCGCAGCTCCTGAGCGGACAGGTTGACCCCGACTTCGCAGCCGGTGACGAATTTCACGCCCTCGGCCTCCATGAGGCGAAGGCGCCGCTCGACCACCAGCTTTTTATCCAACTTCATGTTGGGAATGCCATACATCAAGAGGCCGCCGATACGGTCAGCCCGCTCGAAAACGGTCACCCAGTGGCCAGCCTTGTTGAGCTGAGCGGCGGCGGCCAGCCCCGCGGGACCGGAGCCAACGACGGCCACCTTCTTGCCCGTTCGAACCAGCGGCGGTTCGGGCCGTACCCAGCCTTCTTCGAACCCCTTGTCGATGATGGCGCATTCGATGGTTTTGATCGTTACGGGCGAGTCGTTCATTCCCAGCACGCACGAGCCCTCGCAGGGCGCCGGACAGACGCGGCCCGTGAATTCCGGAAAGTTGTTGGTCTTGTGCAGTCGGTCCAACGCCTCGCGCCACAAGCCGCGATAGACCAGATCGTTCCAGTCGGGAATGAGGTTGTTGACCGGACAGCCCGACGCCATGCCATCCAGCAACGTGCCGGTGTGGCAAAAAGGAATACCGCAGTCCATGCAGCGGGCGCCTTGCTTTTGCAGCATGGCCCCGTCGGCGTGATCGTGAAACTCGTTCCAGTCGGCGGTGCGCCCCAGCGGCGACCGATCAAGCGGCAACTCGCGCCGGAACTCCATGAATCCTGTTGGCTTACCCATTGCATTGTCCTCTCAACTCAAAACTCGTCACCTGCCGCCCACCCGCGCCGCGTCGTGGGAGTTCTCTTCGAATGCCGCCATGATAGCCTCGTCGTCGGAAAGGCCGCTTGCCTTGTAGCGTTTTTGGGTTTCGATGACGCGGCGATAATCGTTGGGATAGACCTTTACGAATTTAGGGACCATTTGTTCCCACAGTGCCAGGATCTTCCAGGCTCGCTCGCTCTTGGTTAGCTCCGCATGCTGGCGGATCATGCGCTGAACCCGCTCGATTTCGACTTCCTCCTCGAGCTTGTAGAGCTTGACCATTTCCTGATTGCATTTCTTGGGGAAGTCCCCCTTTTCGTCCAGGACGTAAGCGATGCCACCGGACATGCCGGCCGCGAAGTTCCGGCCAGTTAGCCCCAGGATCACGACGTGGCCGCCCGTCATGTATTCGCAGCCATGATCGCCCACGGCCTCCACGACGGCATCGACGCCGCTGTTGCGTACGCAGAACCGTTCGCCAGCCAGCCCGTGGATATACGCCTCGCCGGCGGTGGCCCCGTAAAAGGCCACATTGCCGATGATTACATTTTCCTCCGGGATAAACGTCGAACCGCCGGGCGGATAAACGATGATCTTGCCGCCCGACAGCCCCTTGCCGACGTAATCGTTGGCATCCCCCTCCAGGGTCAGCGTCATGCCGTGCGGCACAAACGCGCCAAAGCTTTGGCCGGCCGACCCCTGGAAATGAAGCTGAATCGTGTCGTCGGGCAGGCCATCACGGCCGTATTTTCGTGTCACCTCGCTGCCGGTGATCGTGCCGACCACACGGTTGACGTTGCGAATCGGCAGCGTCGCTTCCACCTTGGCGCCGTTCTCGATGGCCGGCTTGCAGAGGTCCAGGAGCGTCGTGACATCCAGGCACTTTTGCAGCCCGTGTTCCTGTTCCTGCTGGCAATACTTGCCAACCTTGGGGCCCACCTTCGGCTGATGAAAGATGCGCGAAAAGTCCAGACCCAACGCCTTGTAGTGATCGACGGCCTTCGACATTTGCAAAAGTTCGCTGTGGCCGATCATTTCGTTGAAGGTGCGGAAGCCAAGCTGCGCCATCGAGCTCGCGCACTTCCTCGCCGATGAAAGCGCATGAAGTTGACGACATGGTTGGCATCGCCGGTGAATTTCTTGCGCAGCAGAGGATCCTGGGTGGCCACGCCAACCGGGCAGGTATTGAGATGGCACACGCGCATCATGACGCAGCCCATCGCCACCAGCGGCGCCGTGGCGAAGCCGAACTCCTCCGCACCGAGCAAGGCGCCAATCACCACATCGCGGCCCGTCTTGAGCTGGCCGTCCACTTCCACGACGATACGGCTACGCAGATCATTGAGCACGAGGGTTTGCTGCGTTTCCGCCAGGCCGAGCTCCCAGGGAGCGCCGGCGTGCTTGATACTGGTGAGCGGCGAAGCACCGGTGCCGCCATCGTGGCCGCTGATGAGCACGACGTCGGCATGGGCCTTGGAAACCCCGGCGGCAATCGTGCCCACGCCCACCTCGGCCACCAGCTTGACGCTGATGCGCGCCCGGCGGTTGCCGTTCTTCAAATCGTGAATCAACTCGGCGAGGTCCTCGATCGAATAAATGTCATGGTGCGGCGGCGGCGAAATAAGGCCGACGCCCGGCGTCGCATAGCGCACCTTGGCGATCCAGGGATAAACCTTGCTACCCGGCAATTGACCCCCTTCACCTGGCTTGGCGCCTTGCGCCATTTTGATCTGCAACTCGGCCGCGTTGACCAGGTATTCGCTGGTGACGCCGAAAGCGCCCCGACGCCACCTGCTTGATGGCGCTATTCTTGGAATCGCCGTTGGCCTCCAGGGTATAGCGGGCAGGGTCTTCACCCCCCTCGCCGGTATTGCTCTTGCCGCCGATGCGATTCATGGCGATGGCCAGGGTCTCATGCGCTTCCTGGCTGATCGAACCGTAAGACATGGCCCCAGACTTGAAACGCCTCAGGATTGTTTCGAGCGGTTCGACCTCGTCGAGCGGGACCGCGGCGCGGGGGGCGATTAGTGTGCCGTGCTCGTTACACTCCGTCGCGGCGGGCTTGAATTCCATCAGGCCGCGCAAGGTGCACAGACGCGTGGACTGATTGTTGACGAGGCCCGAATATTCCTTGAAAACCTTGTAATTGCCAGTGCGGCACGCGTATTGAAGTTTGTGGATCGTCTCGGGATTGAACAGATGATATTCTCCCTCGCGACGAAATTGGTAATGGCCGCCAATGTCGAGAGTATGGCCGTTGGTGGGACGATCGGCGAAGGGACGGTCGTGGCGGGCACGTACCTCGGCGGCGATCACGTCGAGGCCGATGCCGCCAACGCGCGAGGGAGTGCCGGTAAAGTAATCCTTGATGACGTCCTGGCCGAGGCCGACGGCTTCAAAGATTTGCGCGCCGCAGTAGCTCTGGGCCGTGGAAATACCCATCTTGGACATCACTTTGAGGACGCCCTTGTTGATCGCCTTGACGTAGTTTTTGATGCCTTTTTTGCCATCGACCTTGGTCAGTTGCCCCTGGCGAATCATGTCCTCGATGGTTTCAAAGGCGAGGTAGGGGTTGACCGCGCCGGCCCCATAGCCAATCAACAAGGCAAAGTGATGGACCTCGCGTGGCTCGCCGCTTTCCAGGACGATGCTAACCTGTGTGCGGGTGCCCTCGCGAATCAGGTGATGATGCACCGCGGCGACCGCCAGCAGCGCCGGGATGGGCGCATGGTTCTTATCGATGGCCCGGTCGGACAGGATGATGTACTCGGTCCCCGTGGCGATGGCGGTGCTGGCCTGGCGGCAAAGGGCGCGCAGCTCGCGCTCGAGGCCCACGGCGCCTTCGCGGGGGTTATAAAGGATCGGCAGCGTGATGGATTTGTAGCGGCCGCGCGTCGTGCCTTCGATCTGGCGGAGCTTATCCAGCTCGTCGTTGAGCAGAATCGGCGACTTGAGCTTGATTTGCCGCGCCGACTCCGGCGTCGGATCGAGCAAATTATACTCCCGCCCGATGGTCGTATCCATCGACATGATAATCTCTTCGCGGATACAGTCGACGGGCGGATTGGTCACCTGCGCGAATAGCTGTTTGAAGTAGTTGTAAAGGAGCTGGGGCTTGTCGGAAAGAACAGCCAGGGCCGCGTCATTGCCCATGGAGCCGACGGCTTCATTGCCGTCGGTGGCCATGGGAGCGAGGAGGGTCCGCTGGTCTTCGGTGGTGTAGCCAAACGCTTGTTGACGCATGAGGACGGTGTCGTGATCAGGCTCATGGGGCGACGGCGCGTCGGGCAGGTCTTCAAGAGAAACGATATTATCGTCGAGCCAGCTCCAGTACGGGCGCTCGGTGGCGATCTTCTGCTTGATCTCGTCATCGGCGATAATACGGCCTTCCTCCAGGTCGACCAAAAACATACGGCCCGGCTGCAAGCGGCCCTTGAACTCGACATTCTCCGGCGCCACCGCAAGCACGCCGACTTCGGAAGCCATGATGACCTTGTGGTCCTTGGTCACGTAATAGCGCGAAGGGCGCAGGCCATTGCGATCCAGCACGGCACCGATGCGGACACCGTCGGTAAAGGCGATGGACGCGGGGCCATCCCAGGGCTCCATGAGGCAGGAATGGTATTCGTAAAATGCCTTCTTTTCCGGGCTCATGGTGTCGTCGCCCGACCAGGGCTCGGGGATCATCATCATGACGGCATGCGGCAATGAGCGGCCGGTGAGCACGAGCATTTCCAGCACATTGTCGAACATGGCGGAGTCGCTGCCGCCCAGGTCGATGATGGGCAGGATCTTGCGGATGTCCTCGCCGAAGAGCTCGGAGGCGAGCATGCTTTCGCGGGCGTGCATCCAGTTGATGTTGCCGCGCAGCGTATTGATTTCGCCGTTATGGGCGAGATAGCGGTACGGATGGGCGCGCGCCAGTTGGGGAACGTATTGGTGCTGAAACGGGAGTGGACCAGCGCCAGCGCCGATTCCGCCAGGGGGTTTTGCAAGTCCTTGAAGTAGGGGAGGACCTGATCGCTGTTGAGCATCCCCTTGTAGATGAAGGTCTTCGACGACAGGCTGGGGACATAAAACATGTCCCGTTGCGGTATGTTCGAATGCTTGACGAGGTTTTCGGCGAGCTTGCGGATGATATAGAGCTTGCGTTCGAAATACTGCGGGTCCTTGGCATTGGCCGCCTGCGAGTTCTTGGCCTGGCCGATAATAATTTGGCGAATTACTGGCTCGCTTTTGCGCGCTGTCGGTCCGATCGGCGTGTTGTCCGTCGGCACATTGCGCCAGCCGATAAGCTTCTGGTTTTCGTCCCGAATCACTTTTTCGAAGAGCTGTTCGCAGCGGTGGCGGTCGGCCGGGTCTTGCGGCAGAAAGACGAGGCCGGTGCCGTATTCGCCAGGCGGCGGCAGGTGCATGCCCAGGTTGGCGGCTTCATGCTCCAGGAAGCGATGTGGCATCTGGATGAGGATGCCCGCGCCGTCCCCCGTGTTGGCCTCGCAACCACAGGCGCCGCGATGTTCCAGGTTTTGCAGGATCTGCAGGGCATCCTGGATGATCTGATGGGATTTGCGGTTTTTGAGGTCCGCGATGAAGCCCACGCCGCAAGCGTCGTGTTCATATTGGGGATCGTACAGGCCCTGGGCGCCTGGTTCAATGTTCGGCATGATCGGCCTCGTTCCTGATAAGCGTGAAGCGACGCGACCCTACAGGGAACGCGAGCTGTCGCGCTCCTTGCTGGACCCGCGACTCACGGTGTCATCCTATTTGTGCCCCGCTCCCAATCCGTTACGGGCGCGGTGGCCGTTCTTGGCGGCCACATGATGCGAAGTGCCGGCGGCATGGCTCGCCGCCACTCCATTGCGTCGTCCTGGACCGGAGCTTTGCTCTAAAAGCACCTCGACGAAACGACGGGCGGCGACACCCAGGTGCGGGCGACGCCGGTGTATGATGCCGAGCGGCCGGGTAAACGAGCTGCTGGCGAGCGCCACGGCCACGAGGGTGCGGGCCTTGACCTCGCGGCTCAACGTGGGCTCCGGCAACAGGGCAACGCCGGCGCCGATGGCCACGGCTTGTTTGATGTTTTCAATGCTGTCGAACTCGAGGACGACTTCGACCGGCGCACGTTGCTCCTTCAAAAAGCGATCTATCTTGCGGCGTATCACCAGGTTTCGATCGAAATGTACGTATTGCTGTCCGGCCAATTCGCGCGGCCGTATCGACAGCTGCTGCGCGAACGGATGCGCGGGGCTACAGGCCACTACCATCTTTTCCTCGCGCCAGGGCACGCTTTCCAGCTTGGGCGATTTGCGCGGAAACGAAACCAGGCCAACGTCGGCCGTACCTTCCAGCACGCGTTCATAGACGCGGTCGGGATGAAGATAATCCACGTGCACGTGTGCCAGGGGCCACTGGTCCGCGAACCGCTGGACATATTTGCCCATGTCCCCCAGCCCCACTGAGTAGATGGCTGCCACCTGCACCGTGCCGGCAATCTCAGCGCAGGCGCTGCGAATATTGGCCTCGAGTTCCGTGTACTGGTCGAGCAGAGACTTGCAGCCCTCGTAATACGTTTGTCCCAGGGGCGTAAGCTGCAGGGGCCGATGCGAACGATCGACCAGCTGTGTTTCCATGCGTTTTTCAAGCTGCGACACAATCTGGCTCACGGCGGATTGCGTGATGTCGTTGGCCTGTCCGGCCAGCGAAAAGCTGCGGCAGCGCGCCACGTCGCAAAACACTTTGAGGGAACCGAATTGCATCCACGTATCTTACCATCGGCAATACTAATATCAAGATGTCATATCATCAAAAAAATTAATAAAGAGACGTCGGGACCGGCGCCTGCCAACTCGCCAGGCGGATGCCCAAAATAAATGTTATTTTTGCAAAAAGTCCTTGCGTAAACCCGCCCGAGGGGCCATCATGCAAGGCGGACATCAAGGGACCGAAACAGCGTTTCCTCAACGAGGAGCCTCCCATGGCGACCGTGCGTGAAATTCTGGCCCTCAAGGGCAACCACATCGAAACCATCGACCCCTCGGCCACCGTTTTTCAGGCAGCCGTTCGGATGAACGAGAAAAAGATCGGCGCTTTGCTGGTGCTTGACCTGGACCGCCTGGTGGGCATCGTCACGGAACGGGACATTCTCCAGCAGATCGTGGCACTTCGCCGTGATCCCGCGGAAACTCTCGTCGAGGAGATCATGACGACCGAGGTGGCTTGCTGCCTCGTCAGCACCAATCTGGATGAGGCTCGCGGCGTCATGAAAAACCGCCGCATTCGCCATCTCCCCGTGGTCGACGAGGACGAAAGGCTCCTGGCACTTATCTCCATCGGCGATCTCAACGCCTACCAAAGCACGGCCCAGGAGCAGACGATCCACCTGTTGCACGAATACATCTATGGCCTCAGTTAAAGGGCGCCAACGAGACGGGGCCAGGACCTTGGCATTGAGGTCTTGGCCCCGTGTTTTGCTTTATGCCCTCTCCACGTGCGGGTTCAAGATTGGCTCGTTCAATCTTCAAGCCGCGATCTGTCTGCACCAATCATCATGACTTCCGCTCCTTCGCTCGCGCGCGGACGCCTCTACATCGTCCTGGCTGCCGTCCTGTGGAGCACCGGAGGCGCATTCACCAAGGTCCTCACGCAGCCTACCGCCTTTGGCCTGAGCGTGCCCCCGATCGAGCCCCTGATGATGGCTGGCACCCCCGTGCCGGTGCAAATCGCCTGTTATCGCGCCCTGTTTGCCGGCCTCTTCCTGTTACCGACGCTGCGGGCGACCGATCTATCGTTCAAGCCCGCCATGATCTGGATGGGGGCCAGTTTCGCGGCCATGAATGCGCTTTTCGTCACCGCCATGGCCCTGGGGACTGCGCCAACGCCATCTTCCTCCAGTATTCGGCCCCCTTGTGGATGTATTTGGCGGCAGTATTTCTGTTGGGTGAGCAGCCAGACCGGCGCGGCACCGTCACCCTCCTCATCGGCATGTGCGGCATCGCCATCATCGTCCTTGGAGGCTCCCGGGGCGACGACATGCTTGTCGTTGCCATTGCTCTGGGAAGCGGGTTCACCTATGCTGGGGTCCTGATTGGGTTACGCGTCCTGCGGCATGAGTCATCGCGATGGCTTACGGTTTGGAACCATCTCCTGGGCGCCCTGCTGCTCCTCCCCTTGCTCATTTCCCTGCGCCCACCCAGCTTGCCTCAATTCGCCACGCTGTTTTTGTACGGTTCGTTGCAAATGGGCCTTGCCTACTGGCTTGTGGCGCACGGCCTCAGTGTCGTCAGTCCTCAAGAAGCGGGCACCATCACGCTCCTCGAGCCAATCCTCAACCCGATCTGGGCCTATCTTGTCGCGCCCGAAACAGAATTGCCAGGGCCCTTTACGTTACTGGGCGGCGCGGTGATTTTGACCGCCTTGGCCTGGCGTTATTGGCCCCGCCGCCCCGCGCTCTGCGTCTATAATAACGACTGCTGTAAACCGTTCTTGAAAAAGGAGTTTTGTCATGGTTCGACGGCTTGGTCTTTCCTGTGCAATTCTGCTCGTCCTCGGCACCTTTGAAGCCGTCGACGCCCAGGGGAAAAAATCGGACTCGGAGGTCAAAGTAACTGCCACGGCCACCAAGCCCGATAGCAGCGGCAAACAGTTGGTGACCGTCAGCCTTGTCCATAACAAGGGCTGGCACACCTACGCCAATCCGATTGGCAATGAGGAGCTCGACCCCAATAAAACCCTGGTGACCGTCAAAGCCAAGGGCAGTCCTCTGGCGGCCAATGTCGAATATCCAATGGGCAAGCTAACCAAGGACAAAATCGTCGGCGACTACAAAGTCTATGAAAACAAAATCGACATCAGGGCTACTGTGCAACGTGCCCAGGGGGACAATAGTCCTCTCGAAATCGATGTGCGCATCACCGCCTGCAACGAAAAAACCTGCCTTTTGCCCGCTACCGTAAAAGTAACGGTGCCGTGACTTTTTAAGCACGGATCGCACGGAGGAGCACAGATAATACAGGTAGGACCTATCGGCCGACGCCTTCTACTTATCCGTGCCGTCCGTGCGATCCGTGGTCAAGGTAGTAGTGGGGTATCCATGCGTTGCCTTTGTTTGCTGGCACTTTTGATCGTACCAACTTCTTTGAGTGCCGCCGACGATACCAAGGAAAAAGCGAAATACACCAACCGCCTGGCCAAGGAGACCAGCCCGTATCTTCTCATGCATGCCCACAATCCGACGGACTGGTATGCCTGGGGACCGGAAGCCTTTGCCAAGGCGAAAAAAGAAGGCAAGCTGGTCTTTCTGTCAATCGGCTATTCCTCCTGTTTCTGGTGCCATGTGATGGAGCGGGAGTCTTTCAACAACGAGGCCGTCGCCAAGCTCCTCAATGACTCTTTCGTGTGCATCAAGGTTGATCGTGAAGAAAGGCCGGACATCGACCAGATCTATATGGCGGCGATCGCCGTCATGCGGCAGCACGGCGGTTGGCCCCTGTCGATGTTCCTGCTGCCGGACGGCAGGCCGATCATTGGTGGCACATATTGGCCGCCCGAAGATCGCCAGGTCGAGGGCGAAGTGCACCGGGGCTTCAAGTCGGTGCTGGCGCTGGTGCGCGATGCCTACAAGGACCATCCCAAGGACGTTGAAGGTCAAGCCGACAAATTCGCGAGCGCCACCGCGCAGTCGCTGGAGGATATCAAGGGCGGCGCCTTGGTCGAATTAAAACGCCCGTTACTGGCGGAAACGGTGGAAGGCTTGAAGGAGGAGTTCGATCCCATTTACGGAGGGTTCGGCAACTCCAGCAAACGCTTCAAGGGACCCAAGTTTCCCACGCCCTGCCGTCTTGAGTTTCTCCTGCAACAGGGGGAGCATACCGGTAACAAGGCGCTGATTGAAATGGTCACGCTGACGCTCGATCGCATGGCCCAGGGTGGCATCTATGATCAGATCGGTGGCGGCTTTCACCGGTATAGCACGGAACGCACCTGGAACGTTCCCCACTTCGAGAAAATGCTGTACGACAACGCCCAGCTCGTCGAGGTTTATGCCCGCGCCTATCGCCTCACCAAAAAGCCGCACTATCGCCGCGTGCTGCGCGAAACGCTGGCATATATCCAGCGCGAGATGATGTCGCCGGCGGGTGCCTTTTATTCGTCGCAAGACGCGGAAACCCACCACGAGGAAGGCCGCTTTTATGTTTGGACCGGGCAGGAACTGGCGGCTGCGCTTCCCGAACCGAGCGACCTGGCTTTTATCCAGAAAGTTTACGGCGCGGACCAGCCGCCTAATTTTGAGAATAAGTACTATATTCTGACGCTGCCCAAATCTTACCTGGAACTGGCCAGGGAAATGAAACTCACCGAGACGGCTCTCTTGGCCCGGCTCGAACCCCTCCGCCAACAGCTCTTCGCGGCTCGCGAGCGACGCGACAAGCCTTTCCTTAACAAGATCGCGCTCACCGCCTGGAGCGGCCAGATGATCGCCGGCTTCGCGGCCGCGGGGATGGCACTCGACGAGCCCAAATATCTGGAGTTAGCCGACAGGGCAGCCACTTTTATTCTCGACAAGCAGCGGACCGCCGAAGGCCGCCTCCTGCGAACTTATGGCGCCCAGCCGGGCGAGGAGCCCAGGGCCGCCGTGGCAGCGTACCTGGATGATTATGCGTTTTTAGTGCACGGCTTGCTGACGCTCCACGAGGCCACCCGAAAGCCGCAACTGCTGAGCGCGGCGCGGAGCTTGACAGATACCATGATTGAATTCCACGGCGTGCCCAAAGCCGGCGCCTATTATTTCACGGCCCATGACAGCGAGAAGTTTTTCGCGCACGGCAAGGACCAGTTTGACGGCGCGCAGCCTGCCGCCAATAGCATGGCGGCCCGTAATCTGGTGCAATTGTGGGTCGCAACCGGCGAGGTGAAATATCGCGCCGAAGCAGAACGCACCCTGCAGGCGCTGGCAGGCACTTTCAAGGCTTATCCGCCGGGCCTGACGGCACTGGCGTTTTCGTTGGACCTCTACCTTGATGGCAAGTGACAACCGTAGGTCAGGTTTGCTGGCCTGACCCACGGGAGTACGGTCAAGGCTTGTGCTGCTTGGCAATAGTTTCAACAACCCACTTCTCGTCGGGAAATTTGCCGGTCTTGAGCTTGGAGTAAATGAGCTCGCCATCGATGGTGAGTTCGAAGCACCCGCCCTTGGAGGGGACGAGCTTCAGGTCTTTGATTTGCTGCTTGAAGGTGGTGAGGAGTTTGCCCGTCAAACTGACGGCCTGGGGCTCGTAGTTTCACATGGAGCAATATTTAAGTTCGACATTCATGACACGGACCTCCTTTAGACTGGCGGGGCACCTGCCCCCTATGATAATTCTAGCACGAACCGGGGCCTGGGAAAGGTTCGCCAGAAGTTAGAGGGCCAGCACGCCAAAGAGATTCCCCCATGCCCATCACTATTATCGTCCGCCACCCCAAGGAAAATCCGAAGAAATGCTCGGTACTGCCACTCAAGGGACGCCCGGACTTATTCTTTGTGAACTATCCCGTCAAGGCGCCGCTCGATTTGGCGGGTTATGTCCGTCTGGCCGCCGAGGGACCGGTTTTGTCGCTGGCGGATAGCCAGTCCGGCATTCTGTTGCTCGATGGCAGCTGGCGGCGGGCAAGCGACATGACGTTAGCCTTTGAACAGGTGCCGCCACGTTCCCTCCATGGCTATCAGACGGCCTATCCGCGCTGTTCCAAGCTGGGCACCGACCCGGATAACGGCCTGGCTTCCGTCGAGGCCCTCTATTTGGCTCACCATATCCTTGGCCGGCCTACGGCGGGGTTGCTCGATCACTATCACTGGGCCGAGGAATTCCTGCGGCGCAATGGCCTTGCACCCAATGGCCTGGAATCATGACGTCACAACAGCCTTTGACCCTCGGCGCACGCTGGATCTTTCCCGTGGACCAGCCGCCGCTGCCGCGTGGCACGCTTACCATTCAGGGACAACGTATCCTGGCGGTAGACGAGGCGGGCACGCGCCGGCCCGACGTCAATTTGGGAAACGTCGCCATTCTTCCCGGCTTCGTCAATGCCCACACCCACCTTGATCTGAGCGATGCCCTGGGCCTGTGTCCGCCATCACCGGACTTTGTTGGCTGGCTTGCCGCCGTCATCGCTCACCGCCGCCGCCAAACTTCGAAAGCCGTGGCCACGGCGATTGCCACGGGTTTGACCCAGTGCCGGCGGTACGGCACGACCCTGGTAGGTGATATCGCCGCTGGCGGCATGAGTTGGGACAGCCTGACCATGGCGCCAATGCGCACGGTGGTGTTTTATGAAATGTTGGGGTTGCCGCTCGAGCGCGCCCGGCCAGCGTTCGCGGCCGCCAGCGCCTGGGTGGAGCAACATCCAGCGACGCCATCTTGTCAGCCTGGTTTGAGCCCGCATGCGCCCTACAGCGTTAATTATTGCTTGTTACGCTGGGCAGCGGACCTGGCACGACAAGCTCGCCTGCCCCTGGCCATTCATGTCGCCGAAACCAAAGCCGAGGTTGACCTTCTCGCCAGGCACAGCGGCCCATTGGTGTCGTTCCTCGAAAACTTGGGAGTGTGGGAAGTGGAAGGACTGGCGCCGTCTTTGGGCGACGTTTTGGCGGTAGCGCGGCAGCAAGAAATGGTTTCCTTCGTGCATGGCAATTATCTCGATCCCGCGAGCGTTCCAGGCACGGCGTACAACATCTACTGTCCACGGACCCACGCGGCGTTTGGGCACGACGCGCATCCCTTCCCGGCTTTTCAGGCTCGGGGGATAACTGTGGCCCTCGGGACGGATAGCCTGGCTTCCAATCCCGATTTGAACGTTCTTGCCGAAGCTCGCTTTCTGCACGAAAGATATCCAGAGGTGACCGGCGCGAACATTTTGCGCATGGCAACCTTGAATGGAGCCAGCGCCCTGGGATGGGACAGGGAAACGGGCAGCTTGACGCCTGGTAAATCCGCCGACCTGGTGATTTTGCCATTACCTGACGACGAACGGGCCGATCCACACGCTCTCGTGCTGGAATCCGCGCTACCGATTGCAGGTGTTTATTTTCGAGGGGAGGATTTATCGATTCGCGCTGGCGGGGATGGCGCGAGCGTGAATCGATAAACCGAAGGAACTCTAAATGTCGTAGTACATCATGAATTCATAGGGGTGCGGCCGCAACCGGATGGCGTCGATCTCCTTCTCGCGCTTGTACCAGATCCACGTGCTGATGACGTCCTTGGTGAAGACATCGCCCTGCAGCAAAAAGTCGTGGTCCCTTTCGAGGTTCAGGAGTGCTTCGCTCAGGTCGCCCGGCGTCTTCGGAACTTTGGCAAGTTCCTCCGGCTCGAGATCGTAAATGTCCTTGTCGAGCGGTTCGCCCGGTTTGGTGCGGTTCTTGATGCCGTCGATCATGGCCATCAGCATCGCCGAAAATGCCAGGTAGGGATTGCTGGAGGCGTCCGGGCAGCGAAACTCGATGCGCTTGGCTTTCGGACTTGGGGAATACACGGGGATGCGGATGGAAGCCGAGCGGTTGCGCCGGCTATAAGCGAGATTGACAGGTGCTTCGTAACCGGGCACGAGCCGCTTGTAGCTGTTGGTTGTCGGGTTGGTAAAGGCGCACAAGGCGGGAGCATGACGCAACAGGCCGCCGATGGCATAAAGTGCCATGTCGGACAGGCCCGCATAGCCGGAACCAGCAAAGAGATTGACGCCATTCTTCCACAAGGAAGAATGAACGTGCATGCCGCTGCCGTTGTCCAAAAAGATCGGCTTCGGCATGAACGTGGCGGTCTTGCCATACTTCTTGGCGACGTTTTTGACAATGTATTTATATTTGAGAACGTTATCGGCCATGTCGACGAGCGGCGCGAAGCGCATGTCGATTTCGCCTTGACCGCCGGTGGCCACCTCGTGATGCTGCGCCTCGATTTTCAGGCCGCAACGTATCATCGTCAGCATCATTTCCGAACGGATATCATGCAGCGCATCGGACGGCGGCACGGGAAAATAGCCTTCCTTGTAGCGAACCTTGTAACCCAAGTTGGGCTTCTCGTCTCGTCCCGTATTCCAGGCACCCTCGACCGAGTCGATGAAATAATACCCCGAATGCTGATTTTGATCATAGCGGATGTCGTCAAATACGAAGAACTCGAGCTCCGGACCGAAGTAGGCGATGTCGGCAATGCCCGTGGACTTCATGTAATTGACGGCCTTGCGGCCAACATTGCGCGGGTCGCGGGAATAATCCTCCTTGGTGAGAGGGTCTTGAATGTTGCAGATCATCGTCAGGGTTGTATCCCTGCAAAACGGATCGATGAAGGCGGTTTCCGGCTGCGGAATGACCAGCATGTCGGACTCATTAATGGCTTGCCAGCCACGGATGGATGAGCCGTCGAAACCAAGGCCCTCCTCGAAGGTGCTTTCGGCGAGCGCGTCCGCCGGTACCGTAAAATGTTGCCATAAGCCGGGAAAATCCATGAAGCGCAGGTCGACGGCCTGGACATCTTTTTCCCGGATAAGAGCGAGAACTTCTTTGGGTGTCACGCGATCCCTCCACATTGTTTCATTTAGAGGCGGACCGAAACTGGATTGACCCCTTTTCCAGCCCGTTGCATCTTGCCTGTCGTTGTGAAAAAAAAAGGGGGCCTGGCGCCGATTCGGATAGCCTCTTACTTCTTACGATCCAACTCCCCCAGGGCAATACCCAGGTGGAGAAGCGGACGGTTTGGCTCGTCGACGGCATCGCTATTGATGCTGGCGCCGAGTCGGACATTGTGGCGAGCCAGCGCCTCCCAGGCAAAGGCGCGAGCCGATTGTTTGTCATCGGGCACTGCCTCGACGCTGCCATTTTCCATGATTTTGGTGGGATTGTTCGCGAGTTGGGCCTCGAATATATCCAACTGGGCACGCGGTTTCAGAGCTGGCGGCAACTTGTCTGCCAGACCCTTGATCTTGCCAGCCGCGTCGGTACGGCTGCCCAGCCGCAGGAGTTCCAGCACCAGCCAGGAGGCGTCCTGGTCCTTGTTTTCCTTGACGAAATCTTCATATGCCTTCCAGCCAGCCTCGATAAATGGCGCCGCGTCCTTGGCGGCATCCTTGTTCGCGGCGTCGGCCAGGATGATGGCCGCGGCACCCACGCTGGCTTCCAGGCGCCCCGGCGCGGGCCCTTCGGCGGTGGCGAACTTTCAGCGCCTCGCCAAATTTCTTCTTGTAGGCGAAGCCTTCGGCGAAGGCGACGCGCGGCAAGCTTTCGTCGATAGGTTTGGTAAGGTCCGGCAGGGGAACCTCGAAGTTCGCCGGGTCTTCCTGGCGTGCCAACATGAGGCCCATGAGTTGCGCTTTCAGCTGCGGAAAGGAATTGGCCGGCCCGGAGGCCAGGGTGGCGGCAATATCAGCCTGTCCCCTGGCTATCAATTTGCAGGCGACGCCGCGGATGGCGGAGGCCTTGGCTTCCACGGTTCGGATCGCGTCCAGGGTCTGCCGCAGTTCGCGAAGATAGTCTTCGTCTTTCCACTCCAGGCGCTGCGTGTCCTTGCCTCGTTTGAGAACTTCGTCGCCGCTGCCGCCCATGTCCACCTGGACCAGGATAAGCTTGTAAAGCATCATGTCCTGTTCGACGGTGGCGGAGTTTTCTTTGTCTTTGTCCTTGGGTGCGTTGGTTACCGCGTTGCGCGCGAGCGTGAAGTTGGTTTGCGCGTCATAAACGCGCAGGTTACGGACATCGATTTCGCCGGCCACGCGGTAGTACTCGGCCTGCTGCAAAGCCTCCATCTTTGGTAAGGCGGCCTTGGCCTCGTCGAGCGCCGCCGTCACGCGGTTGGCATCTCGGGCCCGAATGATAAAGTTGGCCATCCAGATAGCCGCCACCAGGATCACACAGGTCCAGACGCCCCGTCGAATCCAGCCGCCCACGCCTAACGGCTCGGCCTTCGGCACGGGCAGTGCGCCCGCTTCTTCCATGGCCGCGCGGCTAACCCTGCCCTTTTGCTCGGTGCCCCAGGCATCGCTGAGCTGTTCGGGAAGGTTGGATAGCGCCGCCGACGGCCCGCTCTTCTGCGACGAGCGCCAGTCCTTGGGCTTGACTACTTCCAGGATCGGGACCTTGATGATGTTCGTGCATTTCGGACAAGGTGTTTTCTTGCCGGCCAGGTCGGCCGACAGGCTCAGTTCCTCATCGCAGATGGGACAGGCAAACTCGATGGTTTTGGTCGAAACGGGCTCAGGTGCTTTTTCGGCGGGCTTGTCGGCAAGCGCCTCGGCGGCGAACGCCTCCAGGTCGGCAGGCGCCGCCACCGGGGCGGGAATGGCGATTGCTTTCTTGCAGACCGGACAAACCGCCTTTTTACCGGCCAGGTGGTCCTTCACGCTCAGCGGTTTCTGGCAATGCGGACACTTGAAGCGGATGGCCATGGTGACGACTTCCCGTGACAGAACACTAGGCCACAACCGGCAACTTCTTGCGGCCGACCATGGGTTTGCCCGGGTTGAGCGTTCCCTTGGCGGCTTCTTCCCGTTCCCAGTTGTCGATTTCCTCGATCAGGGCGTTGACCATGTCCTTTTCCAAAACATGGCGCACGATCTCGCCGCGTTTGAAAATAACGCCTTTGCCTTTGCCGGCGGCGATGCCCAGGTCCGCCTCGCGTGCCTCGCCGGGGCCGTTGACGATACAGCCCAGGACGCTGACCTTTATGGCCGTCGTGCGGCCCGCCAGACGTTTTTCTAGCTGGGCGATGATGCCCTCCAGGTCGATCTCCAGGCGGCCGCAGGTTGGACAGGCAATAAGTTCCGGCCGGCGCACGCGGCGCTGCGTGGCTTGCAATATGTCAAACGCGGCCGGGATCTCCGGCACCGGGTCGCCCAAAAGGCTGATGCGAATGGTATCGCCGATGCCGTCGAGCAGGAGGGGCGCCAGGCCGCACGCCGACTTGGTCACCGCGTAGGGCGCCTTGCCTGCCTCGGTGATGCCGATGTGCGTTGGATAGTTGGCTTGCTTGGCGTAAAGTCGGTAGGCCTCGACCGCCG
Organism: uncultured Planctomycetota bacterium; assembly: GCA_963848825.1. Taxonomy (GTDB): domain Bacteria; phylum Planctomycetota; class Planctomycetia; order Gemmatales; family Gemmataceae; genus CAVVSQ01. The sequence goes on from CAWKFA010000015.1 coordinate 1,025,689, forward strand.
TCAAGACATCGCTGGACTTGAGCGACACGATGATGTCGTGATAGCCCTCGGCCTCGGCGATTTCCAAATAGCGCAGGGCACTATCCACCATGGCGGGCGGGCAGGGGAAGCCATATTTCTCCGCCATCTCCCGTTCCAGGCTGCCGGCATTGACGCCGATGCGCATGGGCAGTCCCTTGTCCTTGGCTTTACGAATGACCTGGCGATAGCGGTCGTAGCCGCCGATATTGCCCGGGTTGATGCGGATCTTGTCGACCGGATGATCGAGGGCCGCCAGGGCCATCTTGTAGTCGAAATGAATATCGCAAATGAGGGGGATATGAATCCGCTTCTTGATGGCGGACAGCACCGCGGCATCCTGCGGCTTGGGCACGGTTACGCGAATGATCTCGCAACCGGCCTCTTCCAGGCGGAGTATCTGGGCCACCGTCGCTTCCAAATCATGGGTGTCGGGCGTGGTCATCGACTGCACCCAAATCGGGTTATCGCCGCCGACGATCAAGCTGCCCACTTTGACTTCGCGGGTCTTATGCCTTTGGAATTTATGTTGGTAAGTCATGAAATCCTCGCTAGATTACTGCCGTCCATGGGTTTTGACTTCCTCTCATCCTAGTTTGGAGCAGGGGACAGCGTCAAGTTTAACAAAGCCCCAATTCCGCTGCTTGGGTTGGGCGCCGGAGGCGAAGTCCTCCAGGATGGTATACGGCGCCGCCGCGCAAGCCGGCGGGCGGCACGCCGCCGCATGCCTGCAACATTAACCGCGTATTCCTCGTCTGGACAACACGATGTTACCACGTTTGCCACTCACGCTGGCCCTGGGTGCCGGTGGACCGGCGCTCGATTTGCCAACAGCCAGCGTCGTCCCGTTCGTCATATTGCTGTTGGCGATCGCGCTTTTGCCTCTTGTGGCCGGGGCCTGGTGGCACCACAACCGTAATAAAGCGCTTATCGTAGCGATTTTGGCGGTGCCCACGGCCGGCTACCTGGTATTGCTCGACTGGACTACCGGCCAGCCCACCCTGTCCGCCCTGGGCCATGAGATGATAAAGTACGTTGCCTTTATTCTGCTCCTGGGCTCACTTTATATTGTCGCCGGCGGCATCGTCCTCACCGGTAATCTTCAAGGCAAACCGGCCACCAATACGGCGTTGCTCGCACTGGGTTGCGTGCTGGCCAACCTCATCGGCACTACCGGAGCAAGCATGCTGTTGATTCGGCCGGCATTACGCATCAACAAAGAACGCCGCCACACCGGGCATTTGCCGATCTTTTTCATCTTCACCGTCAGCAACCTTGGCGGCCTGCTTACTCCCCTTGGCGATCCACCCCTGTTCCTTGGTTTTCTGAATGGCGTGGATTTTTTCTGGACGATCGGTCTCTGGCGCGAATGGCTGCTCGTCAACGTCCTGGTGCTCGGACTGTTTTGGTGCTGGGACTCCGTGGCTTACCGGCGCGACCGCAAAGATGTCCCGACGTTGGCCAGCGCGCCGCCAGGGGGCGTATTACTGCGCGTCGAGGGCCTGGTGAACGTGCTCTTGCTGGCGGGCATCATCGCGGGGGTACTCCTTCAAGGGGTGCTCGCGGAGCCATGGGGAGAGGTCATCGGCTGCGTGCTGATGGCGAGCATGGCGCTGGCGTCGCTACTCTTCACGCCGGCAGGGCTGCGTAAGGCCAATTGCTTTTCCTGGGGGCCCATTCTGGAGGTCGCCATCTTGTTCGTCGGCATTTTCGTAACGATGGTGCCGGCTCTCGCCATTCTCGCGGCCAACAGTGCCGCTTTCAACATCACCCGGCCCTGGCAGTACTTTTGGCTCACGGGCCTCCTGTCGGCCTTTCTCGACAACGCTCCGACGTATCTCACCTTCGCCACCATGGCCGCCGGTGGCGACAATTTCGCCGCCCTCGCCGCGAACCAACCCTTTATTCTGCAAGCAATAAGTTGCGGCGCCGTCTTCATGGGGGCTTTGACCTATATCGGCAACGGCCCGAATTTCATGGTTAAGGCCATTGCCGAGGAGTCGGGCTACAAAATGCCATCTTTTTTTGGCTACCTCACCTACGCGTGTTTGTTATTATTACCAGCGTTTTTGCTGGTAACCTGGATTTTCTTCCGCGATTAAACATCCTGTTGGGTGGCGTCGAGCGTACTCGCGCTGACCTCCCCGAAATGCACCCTTAACCTGGGTTTTCGTCCGCGACTAAACGCCCTGTAGGGTGGCGTCGAGCGTACTCGCGCTGACCCACCGAAACGCACACAACGTAGTGTAAATGATTGCGCGACCGGGTATTTCGGTGGGTCAGCGCGAGTACGCTCGACGCCACCCTACGGCGTAAGGTGGGCGCGATCGTAATGATTGCGCGACGGGATAGCCTACGGCTTCGGTCGCCGTTTTTGCCGCAACTCTTCCATGCGCGCCGAATCACCGCTTCATAGCCCCGATCAACGGGTTCGTAGTAATGTCGGTCTTCGGGGAGGAAAGCCTGATCGACCCAGCCGCCTTCGTAATCATGGCTATATTTGTAATCTACGCCGTGGCCGAACTCTTTGGCGCCCTGGTAATGGCTGTCGCGCAAATGTTGGGGCACCTCGAGGGTCCGGCCCGAGCGCACGTCCGCGCGCGCCTTGCCGATGGCAAGCGTGGCGGCGTTGGATTTGGGCGCCGTGGCGATGTAGGTCACCGCCTGAGCCAGGGGAAGCTGGCATTCCGGCAGGCCCACGAATTCAACCGCCTGTAGCGCCGCCGCGGCCACCACCAGTGCTTGCGGATCGGCATTGCCCACATCCTCCGACGCGCAAATCACGACGCGGCGGACGATAAAGCGTGGGTCTTCGCCCGATTCCAGCATGCGCGCCAGCCAGTAGAGGGCGGCATCGGGGTCGCTGCCGCGCATGCTTTTGATAAAGGCGCTGGCCACGTCATAATGGGCGTCTCCCGTGGCGTCGAAATCCATCACCTTGCGCTGAATCGAGTCTTGAGCGACCTCCAGGGTGATTTCCACCGGTCCGGCAGGGGCAGAAAGCACGCCAAGCTCGAGGGCCGATAAAGCACGCCGCGCATCGCCGTCGCAAATCCTGGCAAGAAAGTCCAGGGCAGCCGGCGTCATGGTGACGGCGTAGGTGCCCAGGCCGCGTTCCTTGTCCGCCAGAGCCCGCTCCAGGAGCGCTTTGATCTGCTCCACGGTCAGGGCCTGGAACGTGAAGATCTGGCTTCGGCTCAGAAGTGGCGAATTGATCGCGAAGAATGGATTTTGGGTTGTGGCCCCGATGAGGATAACCCGACCCTCCTCGACGTCGGGCAACAAGACATCTTGCTGGGTTCGGTTGAAGCGGTGCAATTCGTCCACGAATAAGATCGTTCGGCGCCCCGTATCCGCCAGCTCGGTGCGTGCCTCCTCCAGAATCTCGCGCACCTCCTTGATGCCAGCAGCCACGGCATTGAGTTGACGAAATACGCATTGCGTCTGCTGCGCGATGACGTGGGCCAGCGCGGTCTTGCCTGAACCGGGCGGTCCATAAAAGATAACCGATCCAAGCCGGTCCGCTTGCAAGAGCCGGCGCAGCATCTTGCCGGGCCCCAGAAAATGTTCCTGGCCAACGAACTCATCCAGCGTGCGCGGCCTCATCCTGGCCGCCAGGGGCTGGGCCTTTTTCAGGTTCTGCTCGTGGGCTTTACGGAAGAGGTCAATAGGTCACCCGCGAGTTAATAAAGTCGCGCCGACTATTTTTTTTCCACGATCTTGATCTGATCGGGTGCCGTGGGGACGATCTCAGGACGCTCCAGGTGGAGTATGGCTTTTCCCGTTACTTCCACTGTCTTCTTGAGGAAATGCGTGGCGGGGTCTTCGATTTTAGCTTCCGTGAATTTCTTGAGTGTTTCTTGATTGATAAAAATCGTGAAGTTCTTGGCATCCTTGTAGTCCTCTTCGGAATTCAAGAAGCAATTGGTCTTGGTGAGTTTGGCGGATTTGACTTCCATCCGCACCGTCACGTTTTCGCCGATTTTTTTGGTTGCCTCCGCGGGCCCGATCGGCTTGGGCACATCATCGCCCAACGACAGGGAAACAAGTGATAGAAAAGCGAAGAGCGCGACGATTCGGAAAGCCATGACACACCTCTGGGGAAAAATGTGGCTCGTTCAGTAAGGCCTCCTCTATACATTAAGAGGAATCGTGAACCTGCACAATGTTGACGGTGACAAATAATGGCGCAGGCCAGTGGCGCGATATGAAACACCATGCCCAAATTATTCGCAACCTGTGCCCGCGGCCTTGAATCGGTCCTTGTCGAAGAATTGCAAGCTCTCGGCTCTCCCGAAGTCACTCCAGGCCGGGGAGGGGTCTATTTCCAGGGCGATTTGCGCCTACTCTACGCGGCCAACCTTTGGCTACGCACCGCCGTCCGGGTGCTGTGGCCCATTCTGGAATCGGCCGTCAGTTCGCCCGAAGAGCTTTACGACGCCGTCCAGACCATCGACTGGTCGCGGTACATGACGCCCGAACATACGTTGGCGGTCGATTCCAACGTGCGCGATTCCCAAATAACGCATTCCAAATACGCGGCCCTTAAAGTCAAAGATGCCATTTGCGATCAATTCGTGGAGAAGTGCGGCAAGCGGCCCAGCGTCGATGTCAACGAGCCGATGGTCGGGCTCAATTTGCATATTTATCGAGACCAGGCCGTGCTTAGCCTGGAAAGTTCGGGAGAATCGCTGCATAAACGCGGTTATCGCCCGATCCTGACGAGGGCGCCGCTCAACGAGGCGCTGGCCGCCGGCCTGGTGCAGATGACCGGTTGGCGTGGGGAGGCACCGCTCGTCGATCCCATGTGTGGCTCGGGCACTCTGTGCATCGAAGCAGCATGGCTCGCACTGCGACGGCCTCCCGGTTTGACGCGCCGCCGTTTTGGTTTCATGGGCTGGATGAACTTCGACATCGGCCTGTGGACCGCACTGCGCGACGAGGCACGCGGTCAAGTTTTAACCGAGCTACCTCATGTCATTGTGGGCTTCGATGAGCGCCGCGACGCCATTCTATCCGCGCGCGGCAATGCGCGCGCGGCCGGCATCGGCAACCTCGTGAGCTTCGCCACCAAGCAGTTACGCGAGTTCCGCCCGCCCGACGGTCCTCCCGGCGTGCTTATTTGCAATCCGCCCTACGGCGAACGCCTGGGCGAAGTGAAAGAATTGAAGGGCCTGTACCGCGAAATGGGCAAGACCTTTAACGAGGTCTGCCAGGGATGGAAGATATTTGTCTTCACAGGCAACGCCTGGCTCGCTCGCCAAATCGACATTAGACCCGCACGCCAGATTCATCTTTTCAACGGCAAGATCCCCTGCCGTCTCCTGGAATTTGTGGTTTGATGGCGAGAAAGGGGGAGGGGGCCAATGCATGTCCCCGTTTCCGCTCCCAATCGAGGGGAAAAGAATGTCTCGCGCAAAGCCGCCAAGGCGCAAGTAGGCCAGTAACGGTTGGGCGAGTCCAGTTTTCTTGCGAAGAAGAGAAATGAATGAGGAAGTCAGGACGGCAGGAGAAGTTGGCTCGATCTATTCCTGTTTTCCTGTTTTCCTGCCTTCCTCATTCATTTTGTTTTCTTGAATTCAAGGGACCGGTACGCGAGACTTTGTCCGCATTTTCTCTGCGGCTTGGCGTCTTTGCGCGAGATTTCCCGCGTTTTCTTGCAACGAAGAGAAATCAATGAGGAAGATAGGTACCCAGGACGCTGGAGAAGCCATTATCCCAAAATGCGGTCCCAACGTGCTTTTTGGTACGCCACTTTTTGGGCGGCGGTCATTTTGCGGAAATCCGGAGCGCTCGAGCTGACGGTGGTTACCGCACCGTTGCCGTCGTAGCTCATGACGTTTGTCCGGAGGACCATGTCATCCTCGAGAGAGCGGGCGGCGGATACGCCCAGTTGTTGCAACACGCCGTGATAGGCTTTGACTGCCTCCTCGGCCGTGATCTCCCCGTCCGCGATGTGCCGTAGGAAACGGATGAAGGCGAGCTGGTTTTCGGCATTGTTGATCTTGCGGCCAAAGAGGGCAACGCGGGCGCCGTATTTTTTCGCCTCGCTGAGGAGCTTGAAAGCGTCATAAGTGGTGCCCGCCCCCCCGCCGAGGATGCCCACCACGAGTTGGGGGTCATAGTGGACCAGTTCTTCCAGTGCTTTAGGCCCGTGATAGACCATCTTGAGAAAGAGGGGTCGGCCCTTCGCGGTGACGCCGCCCAGCGTTCGCACGATGGCGTCGTTGATATATTCCGGGATCTTGGCTGGCTCCACCGCGTCGGTGCGGTTGGGATCGAAGACCTCCAGAAAATGCCGAAAGCCCTTGCGTTCGGCCTCCAGGCGAAATTCCTTGTATTCTTGCAAGGCCTGGCGATCGAGCACACTGTCGTTGTTGAAGGTAATACTGTAAAGGCCGAGGTCGGCGCCCAGGCGGCGTTCCTCCGGCCGGCATTCGGCCTGGCCGCACTGGATATGATCGATCGTTGCCGTGCGAAATGGCAGCGATGGCTGCCCTGGAGACCGGCCGCCGCGCAGCACGTGGATATCGGTGGTATCGTTGGCACGCGCCGCCGGCGTTACCCGGCTGCGGTCGAAAAGGCGCTTTTCGATGGTCAGAATTTCATTGGTGTGCGCGGACATTAGCATGATATCGACGAGCCCCTGCTCCACGATCTGCTCGATGATATCGCGAAATTCTTGCAGAGTACGGAAGGGTTGCTGGCTCGTTTTGCCGGCAGACCGGCCGGTAGCGCCGATGCCGAGCGCCATATCCGGGTCCTTGGCGTCGGCAAGGATAAAATCCTTGGCGCCGCGCGGATCGGCATGGATGTTGGCCAGTTTTTGATCGAGAGATTTGAATACCATCTTTATTTCGTTTGCCAGGCCGCACGAGGTATGGTTCTGGACTTCGGGCCGGACACCGTTACGGTGCCCACGGGTTGGCGATCGCCACTCGCCATACGCCGTTCGACCGCCTCGATCGTCTCACGCAGTACCCGGCCTGAGTTTTGCAGCCCGGACCGTTCTTTGGGAGTGAGTGCCAGCTCGATTTGCTTGCGGGCGCCGCCGCAGCCGACTTCCGTCGGCACCGATAAACAAACGTCGGCAAGACCATAACTGCCCTGGATCAGCGAGCTCACCGGCAAGGTTCGGCGCTTGTCGAGGGCTATCGATTCAATCACTTCACGAATCGACAGACCGACCGCGAAGCCGGCGCCACCCTTGAGCTTGATGACCTGGGCGCCGGCCCCCTTGGTCTGCTCGAAGACTTCTCTTTGCACGTTGGCATCGCAGCCTGGCCATTGCTCCAAAGGCAAGCCGCCCACCGTGGCGCTGGACCAGATAGGCACCATGCTATCGCCATGTTCTCCCAGGATAAGGGCATTGACCTGGGTGGGAGCGAGTTGCAGACGTTGCGCCAGATTGCTGCGGAAACGCGTAGTGTCGAGGAGCGTCCCCAGGCCGAGGACGCGTTGCCAGGGCAGGCCTGCGCGGCGCACTGCCAAATAGGTAAGCACGTCGACCGGATTGCTGACGACCAGGAGATAGGCGTTTTCCTTGAAACCCACCTTCGTCATCTGCTCGAGAAGATTCAGAAACAGATCGACGTTGCGGTTGATGAGATCGAGCCGGCTTTCCTCCGGCTTGCGCCTCAGGCCCGCTGTGACGACCACGACGTTGCTGGTGGCGATGTCGGACATGTCGCCGGCGCTGATGCGCTGATCGGCCGCCAGGCTGGCTCCATGCAAAAGATCCAGCGCCTGGCCCTGTGCCAACTCTTTATTGGCGTCAATAAGACAAATGCTGCTGGCAACGCCGCCGCACTGGAGTGCATAGGCCGTCATGCTGCCAACCAGACCGCCGCCGCCAACGATGCTAACTTTCATGGGAGTGTCTCATCGAATTTTCGGTGGGTCAGCGCGAGTACGCTCGACGCCACCCTACAGGACTACGGAGGTCCTCACCGGGCACCGTAGGGTGGGTCGAGCGTACTCGCGCTGACCCACCGAAATACGCGCAACATCGTCCGTTCTTAACTTGCTTTCGCGAGTGCCGCCATTACCTGGTCGGTCACGATGCGCACCAGGTCATCCACGTTGCCCACGTCAGCCTTTTTCGTGGAACAGGAACCGCTGCACGGCGCCCCGGGTTCCTTGGCAAAGGCGACAGGCTTGGGGATGAAATCGCTGTAACCGCGGTCGAATACGCTATTGCCGCACGTGTCGCAATTTTCCATACGCAGGCGTGGATCGTCGTAGCCGAGCCGTTTTTTGAATTCCAAAAGTTCCTTCGTCTGCCCTTCCGAGAAGAAATTAACCCGGCCAAGCTGCTTGGACAGGATCAGGATGTTGCAATAAGCGTCAATGATTTCCGAGTTCCAGTAGGCTTTTTCTAGCGTCGGGCCAAAGGTGATCGTGCCATGATTGGCAAGCAGGATCGTATTGCAATCCTTGAGGTACGGCACAATGGTATCGGCGAACTTTTGCCCGCCCGGCGTTTCATAGGCCGCGATGGGCACTTCGCCGAGGAAGACCTCCACTTCGGGCAGGATGCACTTCGGGATCGGTTCGTGCGCCACCGCGAAAGCCGTGGCATGAGGCGGATGGCAATGCACGACGGCGTGGACGTCGGGGCGATGTTTGTAAACCGACAGGTGTAACAGGATTTCGCTGGACCGCTTGCGCGTGCCGGCGATCTGTTTGCCTTCATAATCCACCTTGCAGAGGTCCTCGGGCTTCATGAAGCCCTTGGAAATCATCGTCGGCGTGCACATGATTTGCTTGTCGTTGAGGCGCACGGAGATGTTGCCGTCATTGGCGGCAGCGAACCCTTTGGCATAAACGCGCCGGCCGATCTCGCATATTTCTTCTTTGATCTTGTTTTCATTCAGAAACATTGGTCACCTCAAGAAAGTTCAATCACATCAACTGAGTCCAGGATGCAGGCGCAATAAGCATCGAGCGGCTTTTTCTCAGGAAAGAAAGGCGCCGCCGCTTCCGCGCCTTCACTCACGCCGACCAGCTGCCCCTGGCCAACGCCTAGCGGGTCCACCATCACGACGTCCTCGCCATCGGCCGCATCCCTGGCACGCAAGGCTTTCAGGCTCGCGGGCACGCCGATCACCCAACGGAACCCCGTCAAGGTTGGGTGCCACCGCGACAGCGTGACCGTTCCTATGACTTCCGCGATACGCACGATGGTCAGGCTCCTACATTTGTTTCATAATCGTTGAGCCCCAAGATCACCCAGCGTGCCGGTGAATTGGCATGACCCACCAGTTGACGGGCGCTCAGGCCGTCGTTGGAAACCACGACACGTTGTCCCACCGCCGCACCTAGAGGATCAATGGCCAGGATCGGTTCGCCATCCGCTTTGCCATCCGTGGTCAGCAACTGGACCACCGGTAATCGCCAGCCGATGAGGCTGGCATGCTTGACCGAGGAAACCGCGTGACCGACTACCTGACCAACTTGCATAGGAAACCTCTGGCTTGTCACCTGGCGTGAGTAGCTGCTTACATGATGCGCATGCCGCCGGCCCCCGTCGTGGACCGCCGTTGCCTTGTGAAGGTCAAGGGGGTCGTCACCCCTTCCCCCGTGGGCGTGGCGATGCTGAAGCTAAGATAACCTTCACCGCCGCCTCCCAGGCTGGCAGTGCTCGGGCGCGTTTTGCACGTACAGGGTCACATTCATTTCGCGGCCCATACGCGTCACGGTATCGATGTTGCGTGAGTGAATGATGGCCGTGTGCTTGAAGCCATGCTCGTATTTTTTGGCCAGGTCAATGGCCACGTCCACATTGGCGACGCGCACGAACGGGATAAAAGGCATCATCTGTTCGTGATCGACGAACGGGTGCGTTGCGGGCGTTTCGCCAAAGAGAAGTTCGGTGTCGGCCGGAACATTGACGCCGGCGTGCCTGGCCAGCACGGCCGCGTCCTGCCCGATCAGGTCCTTATTCACCACCAGCTTGTTCTTGTCGCCGTCGGCGGCAACAAAAGCGATCTTGGTGAGCGTCTCGATTTGTTTGGCATCGAGCTTGAAGGCCTTGTGCCGCGTCATGGCTTCGAGCAATTCGTCGAAGATGCTCGCCACGGCAAATACCTCTTTTTCACCGATGCACAAGAGATTGTTGTCGTAGGCGCCACCCGCGACGATGGACTTCGCGGCATTGTCCAGGTCTGCGGTCTCATCGACAACAACCGGCGGATTGCCTGGGCCGGCCACGATGGCCCGCTTCGGGGAACGCAAGGCGGCACGGCCCACGGCGGGGCCGCCGGTGACGCACAGGAGGCGCACGTCGCGATGATCGAAAATGGCCTGGGCCGACTCCAGGGTAGGGGTGGCGATGGTCGTGATCAGGTTGTTAATGCCGATGGCCTCGTGAATCGCCTGGTTGAATAACCGTGTACCCTTGGCCGCGATCTTCGCTCCGCCCGGATGGGGATTGCAAACCAGGGAGTTGCCGGCCGCGAGAATGTTGATGGCATTGCAGGCCAGGGTCGGCAGCGAATGCGTTACGGGCGTGATGATGCCGACGACGCCAAAGGGAGCGTACTCTTGCACGGTGACACCGTAGTCACCGCTGAAGGCGTCGGTCTTCAAGAATTCGACGCCGGGGGTCTTTTCCGCACAGGTGATGAGCTTTTCAACCTTGTGTTTAAGGCGGCCGATCTTGGTTTCCTCGAATTCTTCAAGGCCGAGGGCTTCCGCCTTGTCGATGCAGATTTTGCGAATGCAAGCGACCGCCTTTTTTCGTGCAGTCAGGCCGGCCGCTTCAAATTGCGCCTGGGCGGCATACGCCGCCTTGACGGCGGCATCGACATCGTCGAAAACGCCCCACTGCTCGCCCTGGGCGGTGGCCGACGGCCTGGCCTGGCCGTTTTTCATGTGGGCCAATACTTCCTGGACGACGTTGCGTATCAAGGCATCAGTAACTTGCATAAATTACCCGTTCGTAAAAATCGTCTTGTTTTCCACGTTGACCGTGTCCACGATGCCAATGATGGTCGCGTCCACGGGGAGTTTCTCCGTTTCGGGAGTCAGGCGGGCGCTCGACCCCTGGACGATCAGCACCATCTCGCCGAGGCCGGCGCCGACGGTGTCCACGCAGACAAAGGTGCGGCCCGTGCCCACTAACTTGTCCCGGCTCGACGGCTCAACCCGCATCGGCTCGACGGTCAAGAGCTTGTGCCCAATCATGCTGCTGACTTTTTGCGTGGCCACAACGCTGCCGGTCACTTTGGCGACAAACATCAGGAAGCCTCCAGAAATGTCCGGACCTGCCGGGCCACGATTAACTCTTCGTTCGTCGGCATGATCCACAGGGCCACGCGGCTGTCAGGGCGGTGGATAGCCATCTCGCCTTTCGCCTCGGCATTGCTCACGGGGTCCAACCGGATGCCGAACCAACCGAGCTCGGCGCAGATCGCGGCACGCATGGCCACGGAGTTCTCGCCGATGCCGCCGGTGAACACAATCGCGTCGGCACCACCCAACAACAACAAATAGCTGCCCAGGTAATGACGTACCGAAGCCACGAAAACGTCCAGCGCGAGTCGGGCCGCCGGATCGTTCCGCGCGGCGGCTTCCTCGATGTCCCGCAGATCGTTGAACCCGCTCATGCCCAGCAAGCCCGAGCGATTGGCCAGGTCGTCAAGAAGTTCCGCGAGCGTCTTGCCGGTTGCCCGTGCCAGCACCGGCAGCGCGAATGGATCGAAGTCGCCAACACGGTTATTTTGCGGCAGCCCGGATTGCGGACTCATGCCCATGCTGGTCGCTTGCGATTTGCCATCCTTGATCGCACAGATCGAGCTGCTGCCACCCAGGTGGCAAGAGATTATCTTCGCGCCCGGTTTGCCGAGTAGTTGCCCCGCCCGCTCCGCAATGTAGCGGTGGCTGGCCCCATGGAACCCATGGCGCTTGATGCCGTATTTCTCGGCCCAGGCCAGGGGGACCGCATAGAGCTTTTGCGCCGCCGCCATGGTTTCGTGAAAGCCGGTTTCGAAAGCCGCGATCAACGGGATCGTTGGCAATTCGCGCGACAAAAGCCGCATGGCCGAGACATAGGGCGGGTTGTGCGCCGGAGCGACGTCGCCATAGGCCTCCATGGCGGCGAGCACATTCTCATCGACGCGCCGCACGCCCGTCAGGTCCTTGACATGCACGGCCTTGAAGCCGATGGCGGCCAGCTCCTGCGTGCTAGTCAGACATTTCTTGGCGGTTAGCTGCTCCAGGCAGAGGCGTACCGCGACGGCATGGTCCTTGGCCGTGAGCGTGGTCTCCTCGCGCTCGCCACGGACCTCGACGAAGCACTTGCCCTGCTCGGCGCCGATGCGTTCGACGCCGCCGCGCGCCAGCACGGTTTCGCCGTTCATGTCGAACAGGCGATACTTGAAGCTGGTGCTTCCCAGATTGGCCACGAGAACCTTCATGATTCGTTATTTACCAAGAAAAACGGCGAGTACGGTTTCTTCGGGACGCGGAATGACGTGGGCGCTGACCAGTTCGCCATGCTGCGTGGCGGCGGCGGCCCCAGCGTCCACGGCAGCGCGGACGGAACCCACGTCCCCACGAACAAAGGTGGTGACATAAGCGCCGCCAATCTGAATTTGGCCGGCCATGGCCACGTTGGCGGCCTTGCACATGGCGTCGGTCGCCGCGATGGTGGCGATCAGCCCCTTGGTTTCGACCAGGCCGAGAGCTTCGGCGGAATTATTGCGCACGGACATTGTCATGATCCTCGTTTTGGGAGTTGCAGTTTCCAGTCCGCCAACCATTGGCGGGCCACAAGTTAGCCGACGTTAGCGACCTGTTTTTTTCCAGCCGAAGGCAGGACGCTGCCCGTATCTTCGTGCGGACGGGGAATTACCTGAATGCCGACGACTTCGCCGACACGGCCGGCGGCGGCGGAGCCAGCATCGATGGCTGCTTTCACGGCGGCGACATCGCCGACCACAAAGGCCGTTACCAGGCCGCTGCCGATTTTCTGCCAGCCCAGCAGCGTGACGTTCGCTGCCTTGAGCATGGCGTCACTTGCTTCGATCAAGGGCACCAGGCCCTTGGTCTCGATCATCCCCAGAGCTTCCATTTGATTGGCCATTTTTGATTCACCTCGAAAAAAAGAAATACTGACTCCTACGTGCGTCAGCCGACGCCTCATTTAAAAAGTTCACATTTGTTCGCGTGCGGTAAATTCACCGCGTTGCCTTCATCCGTGTCGATATGCACTTCGAGCTTGCTGGTCGGGGACATGCGTACCAGCAGATCCTCCAGCACGCGCTCCGCAGTTACCGTGCACGCGCAGGTGCAAGCGCTCACCATCTTTCACGCCGTAAAAGGCGCAATCGCGTGGTCCAATGTGTACGTGCCGCTCGTGGCGGATGACTCCCTTGCTTAGCTCGATCATGCCCGCCGGGCCCATGAGGTAACAGCCGGGGCTGTCGCGATGGTCGCCACTCTTGCGGACCGGCAAATCAAGACCCAGCGAGATCGCATCCGTGAACGCCAGCTCGACCTGACTGTAGTCGCGGCAAGGGCCCAGAATCCGCAGGTTGGGTATCATGCGCTGGCGCGGGCCGATAATCGTCACGGTCTCCTCGGCAGCGAAGAAGCCTTCTTGATATAGGGCCTTGAACGGCTTGAGTTTGTGACCCTTGCCATACAGGCGCTCGAGATCTTCTTGAGTCACATGAGCGTGACGCGCGGAAATGTTGACAACCAGGTTCGGTTTATCCGTGTTGCGGGGCAGGTCCGCGCCTGTCGGTGGGGCGCCAGCTATTTTGCTGGTGAGCGCCTGACGTACCAGCCGTTCCACCACGCCGCGGTCGACACTTATCATGGACGAAAATCCTCGGTAGTGCCCGCCGGTCCCGCGACCAGCACGCGCATGTCGTTTTGATTCAGCAGGCCGCGCTGGGCAGCCGTCAGGCCATGGTCGACAATTAATGTGTCGATGCTGGACAGTTCGCAAAGAAATGCCAGGGCTTGCCGGCCCAGCTTGGTGTGGTCGGCCACGACCACCACTTCATCCGCGCAGCGCATCATGGCCAACTCGGTTTCCACAAGCAGCAGGTTACTGTTGAACAGACCCTTCGCCGTGATGCCGCCGACGCTCAAGAGAGTCTGGCGAACGTTGATGCCCTCCATCATCTTGACGGTCAACGGGCCCAGCGCGACGCCGGTGCGGGGATAGACGAACCCTCCCAGGATCACGAGGTCCGTCTCGCGGCTGTTGGCGAAAAGGTTGGCGATCGGCAAGCTGTTGGTCACGATTTGCAGCGGCCGGCCCACCAATAGCCGGGCGACCTCCAGCGTTGTCGTGCCGCCATCGAGCAGGATCGCATCGCCGTCCTGGATGCGTGCCGCCGCAGCCCGCGCGATCAAGCTTTTCTCTTCCAGCTCGCGCGATGAACGTTCTTCAAGCGCCGGCAAGGCGTGGTCGGTCAAATACATGGCGCCGCCGTGAGTCCGGCGAATAAGGCCACGTTGATCCCAGTATTCAAGGTCCCGACGTATGGTCGACTCGGAAGCCTCGAGCGAAGTAGCCAGGTCGCCCAGCGCGGCAAAGCCTCGTTCGCTGATGAGATCAAGCACTCGTTGCCGTCGTTCTTCTACCAGCACGTTTCGTCCTGCAGGTTTTTGGTAGATTCTCTTCCATTATGACGCACTTTGCCTATTTTGTTCAAATTACGTCACCTTGGCAAGAGAGAAAATGGAATTATTTTACTTAATTTGCTAAAGTTAACGCAAAATCTGTCAAATAATAACATCTGTTCAGGTTGGTAGCCTTTTTTTCATCGAGGTTTGCCAGTCCTCGTTATGTAAGCTAAAGTTTGCGCAGGAAGAGAATGTCCCCATCTCGTACCTGATGATCGAGGACCTGGCTATGTTCGCTGAAAGTTACGTGTTGCAGGTTGATTTGCCCTATTCCGAGTACTGGCTCCCCCTCGTAATTGGTATGGCGGTCGGCGTCTCGCCCTGACGGTCAGCAAACTGGCGTTTGGGCGTCGTAAGCAAATCGCCCCCCGATGCGCGGCCCAGAGCTTCAACCGGGACCCCTTTACCGAGGGCAGCACGACCGAGCAGCGCAAGTCCTTCCGTCGTGACGGCAATCCCGTCGAGCTTTACGTGGCGGCACCGGATAAGAAGAAACAACCGGAGCGTGGCTGGGTGCTGGATCGTTCCATGGGCGGCATAGGTATCCAGTCTGCCAAGCAAATTGAGCCGGGCACGCTGTTGGCCGTGCTTCCCGTGAATGCGCCGGAAATGACCCCGTGGGTGGATATCGAAGTTCGCACCTGCCGGGAAAATTCTGGTGGCTACGAGCTTGGTTGTCAGTTCATAAGAACTCCCAACTGGTCCGTTCTGTTGATGTTTGGTTAACAAAAGAGCTGCACTATAAACGGCTCGAAAAAACGGTGACAAGGCGGCCATCTTACGGTATGGTCCCCTTGTCACCGTTTTTCTGTTTCCCTTTGATGCCATGTCCGACCAAACGTCCAGAGTTCATGTCGGCCGCCTCGCACCGTCCCCCACGGCGCTCAGCATGTCGGCAACGCGCGAACGTATCTGATTGCCTGGCTGGCCGCGCGCTACGCCAGGGCTCGGTTGTCCTGCGTATCGAGGACATCGATTCGCCGCGCATCAAGGCCGGGGCCGCCGAGCAGGCGTGTGCCGACCTTCAGTGGCTCGGGCTCGACTGGGATGATGTTCCGCTCGTTCAAACACAGCGTCTGGCCTGTTACCGGCAAGCCCTTGAAGAGCTCGAAGCGCCGCGAGTTGGTCTATCCCTGCACCTGCACGCGTACCGACGTCGAACGGGCGGCCAGCGCACCGCATGCCGACCATGAAGGTCCCGTTTATCCAGGCACCTGCGCGGGCCGCCAGGCCGCAGCGCGCGGCTGACCTGGGCGAGCGAGCCTTATGCCTGGCGCCTGCGTGTGCCCACGAGACGGTTGCCTTCGACGATGGCTATTCGGGGATGATGTCGATTGATCTGTCAAGCGTCGGTGGTGATTTCGTGGTCTGGAAATCGGCGGGACACGCCGGCCTATCAGCTCGCGGTGGTCGTCGACGATGCCGCGCAAGGAGTTACCGAGGTGATTCGCGGCGACGACCTGGTTTCCTCGACGCCGCGGCAACTACTCTTGTATCGAGCGCTGGGACTGACGCCGCCACGTTTCGCTCATGTGCCGCTCGTGGTTGGGCCAGATGGCCGCCGTCTCGCCAAACGCCATGGCGATACCCGGCTCACGTCTTTACGCGAGGCCGGCGTCACCGCCGACGCTCTGATTGGCTTGCTCGCCTGGTCCTGCGGCTGGCTCGCGCCGCCGACCCGCTGACGGCGCGGGAACTGATTCCACGCTTCGCCTTGAGTGCTATTCCAGCCCCACCCTTCGTTTTGACGGCGGACATTCTCCGCCAAATCGGCTATGGTTAACACCAAAACGAGGGGTTTCGCCATGCGCCGCGCCGTCATCATCGAGGCCGTTCGTTCGCCGATCGGTCGGGCCCATCCCGAGAAAGGGCATGTATCCGCGACGTGCGCGCGGATGATCTGTCCGCGGACATCATGAAGGCCCTGCTCGAAAAGGCGCAAGTGCCGGCGGCACTCGTCGAAGACATCCACTGGGGCTGCGTCAAGCAAGAAAAGGAACAGGGTTACGACATCGCCCGCATGGCGGCGCTGATCGCGGGCTTTCCCATCGAAGTGGGCGGGGCCACCGTCAATCGCAACTGCGGCTCGAGCTTGCAAGCGATTCATCAGGCCGCCCAGAGTATCGCGGCCGGTTGCGAGGACGTGCAGATTGCCGGCGGCGTCGAGCACATGCACCATATTCCCATGGAAGCGGGCTTCGATCCCAGTCCGCGCTATCTCTATCGTCATAGCGCGGCCACGCTCAATATGGGCCTGACCGCGGAAAACCTGGCCCAGCGCTACCACATCGAACGCCCGGAGCAGGACGCCTTCGCGCTACGCAGCCATCGGCTGGCCGCGGCGTCCACGGACGGCGGTGCCTTCGCTCGCGAGATTATCCCGACATGGGGGCGTGACGCCCAGGGACGCAAGCAAATCATGCGGCAAGACGAGTGCATCCGCCGCGACACCAGTGCGGCATCGCTCGCCGCCTTGAAACCAGTGTTTATGCCCAGGGGAGGTTCGGTGACGGCCGGAAACGCCAGTCCCTTGAACGTGGGTGCCGCGGCGTTATTGATTATGTCCGAGGAGAGGGCCAAGGAGTTGGGATTGAAGCCCCTGGTGGCGGTGCGTGCGATGGCGGTCGCGGGTGTCGATCCGTCGGTCATGGGGATCGGCCCGGTCCCGGCAACGCACAAGGCCCTCGAGCGCGCGGGTCTCAAACTGGGCGATATCGACCTCATCGAAATCAATGAAGCGTTCGCGGTGCAAACGCTGGCCGTGATCAAGCTGCTGGCCGCCGACCCAGAAAAAGTGAACGTTCGGGGCGGCGCTTCGCGCTGGGCCATCCGCTCGGCGCCAGTGGCGCACGCATCGCCACGACCCTCATTCACGCCATGGTGGATCGTCAGGCGCAGTTTGGCCTGGCGACCATGTGCATTGGCGGCGGGCAAGGTATTGCCACCATTTTTGAAGCGGTCCGATAGGTCCCGCCTGGCCCGCTGCAATCCGCGCCAACGAGCCGCGAAAATATTTGCGATAAACTTCTTGAGGCGCTGGCAGTGTCCCCTTACAATCCCAGTGCACTCGTAAGCCTCCCTTTCGAACTTTCCATTAGCCGCCGAGGGAGCTCGGCGGAGGAGGGCCTGATCGCGATGAACGATTCCACCACCAACGGCGGCTTGTCGCGCCGCCAGTTCTTGAAAGGCTCCGGCACGGCCGCCGCGGCCACGGCACTGGGTACCGGCACGGGGGCACTTGAAGCGGAGGCCCTTCAGGAGGCGCCGCCACAGGCCGTACCAGGCATGGGCCCCGGCGGCGTCAAGCTGGCGCTTCCAGATCAATGGCCGCAAAATGAACACTACGGTCGAGCCACGCGTCACCTTGCTCGATGCGCTGCGCAACTACCTCGATGTGACGGGGTGCAAACGCGTTTGCGACCGCGGCACCTGTGGCGCTTGTACGGTGATGCTCGATGGCAAACCGGTCTACTCCTGCAGCATGCTCGCCCTGGAAGCGCAGGGCAAGCAGATTCGCACGGCCGAAAGCCTGGTCAACGGGACGCAACTCGACCCGGTGCCGGCGGCATTCGTGCGTTTCGACGCCCAGCAATGCGGCTTCTGCACGCCTGGGTTTGTGGTGGCCATGCGTGCGGTTCTCGATCAAAACCCCATGGCAACGCCGGCCGAGGTCGAAAAGGGCCTCGCTGGCAACATTTGCCGTTGCGGCACCTACGAACAAATGCGGGACGCCATTTACTCGCTGTGCAATCAAAAAAGGAGTTAACTCATGCCCTGGCCAACGACACGCCGAGTAATTGGCACGAAGGTTCAGCGCCTCGACGGTCCCGAAAAGGCGACCGGACGGGCGAAATATAGTTTTGACAAAAACCTGCCGGGCATGTTGCACGCGCGCATCCTGCGCAGCCCGCATGCGCATGCCCGCATCAAGAATATCGACGCGGCCCCGGCGGAAAAGGTCGCCGGCTTCCGGGCGGTGCACTTGATTGCCAAGGCTGGTGACGAGATGCTGTTTGCCGGAGCGGAGATCATCGCGGTCGCCGCCGACACCGAGGAACATGCCGAGGATTGCTTGCGTGCGATACGCATCGACTATGAAGTCCTGCCCCATGCCGTCAAAGAAGCGGATGCGCTGACGCTGCGCGACGGGCAGGGGACCCTGGGCGGCAAATCCCAACAGGGCGCCATCAATCCCGCCAATGCCACGAACGCCGGCGACTATGCCACCAACAACTTCGATCAGAACGCCTATCAAAACACGGCAGTGCAGATCGAGGGGACCTACAGTGTGCCCGTCATCTCGCATCAATGTCTGGAATCGCACGGCCTGGTCGCCGAGTGGAACGCGGACCTGACCGAGCTCACGGTCTATGCGTCGACGCAAGCCGTACCCAATACCGCCAATCAGCTCGCGCAAAACTTCAAGATGCCGGCAGCGCGCGTCAAGTGCATCACCCATTTCATGGGGGGCGGTTTCGGCAGCAAGTTTGGGCCGGACATTCAAGGCATTGTGGCCGCCGAGCTGGCACGCAAGGCCCATGCCCCGGTCAAGCTGATGCTCGATCGCGCCGAGGAAATCACCGTCGGCGGCATGCGCCCGTCGGCACACGGGACCGTCAAGGCGGCCGCGACGCGCGAAGGGGAGATTCGTGCTTACGAGGTCAATTGTTACGGCTCTTCAGGCGTGGGCCGTGGCGCCACCGTGAACTTCAACCTGCTTCCTTACGTCTATGTGGCCATTCCGAACGTGCGGCGCAAACATCAAGTCGTCCGCATGAACATTCAGACCGCCCGCGCCATGCGGGCCCCCGGACATCCTCAAAACTGCTTTCTCACCGACCAGGCGGTCGACGACCTGGCTGCTCAGCTCAACATGAATCCGATCGACTTGCGGTTACGCAATTTGCCGCCTGACGATGCCGCCGCCAAGAAAAATGACCCGACCAGCTACCTCGGCATGCGGCGTACGCTTTACACCCAGCAGATCGAGCTGATGCGAAAGTTGTCCGGTTGGGACGCCGCCTGGCACCCGCCCGGCCAGGGGGATGGCATCATCAAGACCGGCATCGGCATGGCGATTCACACCTGGGGCGGCGGCGGCCGCGGCCCCAATCCGACCAAGGTCACCATTAGCGCCGATGGGTCGGTACTTGTGCAGTCCGGGTCGCAAGATCTCGGGACCGCCCAGCGCACCCTGACAGCGATTATCGTTGCGGAAATCCTTGGGCTCAACCCGCCCGACATCACCGTGCAACTCGGTGAAAGTGTTTACGGCAATTCGACCCCTTCCGGTGGCAGCACGACGGCACCGGGCACGTCGCCAGCCATTCTCAAGGCAGCGGAGCTGGCGCGGGACGCCTTCCTGGCGGCTCTGGCGCCGCGCATGGAAGCACAACCGGGTGATCTCCGCATCGAGCCTGGCGTGGTCGTGAATACAACCAACAACGAGCGCCTTGCCTGGCGGGCCGCTTGTGCACGCCTGGGCATGAACCCGATTCAGGTGACCGGCGACTGGCCGACCCAGCAGCAACTCAACCAGAATGCACAACTGCGCCGCGAATGGACGCAGGGGCTCAGCAACCAGGGTGTGGGCGGCGTGCAGGTGGCCGAGGTCAAGGTCGATACGGAAACCGGCGTGGTGCGCTGCACGCGTTTCTGGGCGGTGCAGGACGTGGGGCTGGTCGTCAACAAACAGGGCTGCGAATCGCAAATGTCCGGCGGCATCATCATGGGAATCAACTACGCCCTCTTCGAGGAAGCCATCTTCGACCGCGTCACCGGTCGCCAGGTCAACCCCGACATGGAGTTCTACAAGCTCGGTGGCATTCAAGACATGCCGCGCATCTATGTCCACATGATGGACATGCCCGAACGTGGCGTCATCGGCATCGGCGAGCCCGCCACCGTCTCGACGGCCACCGCCGTCGGCAACGCTGTCTTCAACGCCATCGGCGTGCGGGTGCCGCAGGCGCCTTTCACTCCCGAACGCGTGTTAACGGCGCTCGCGTCACGGAACCGGTGAACAACAAGCTTTAAAAGGACCACTTTCCCATGAAAAACTTCACATACTTTCGACCGGCGTCCGCGGAGCAGGCGGTGGCGCTGTTGGAAAATCGCTGGGGCAATGCCGAGCTGCTCGCCGGCGGCACCGACCTTCATGACATGCAGAAAGAATACATCGCGCAGCCGAATCGGGTCGTCAGCCTGGGCGGCATCGGCGCGCTCGCAACCATCCAGGTAGATGACAAACAGGTCAATATCGGCGCGGGCGTCAAGCTTGCCGCCATCGCCGAGCATCCCCGCCTCAAGGAACTCTTCGCGGCCCTGACGACCGCGGCCGGTCAGATTGGTGGACCGCAAATTCGCAACATGGGCACGCTGGGGGGCAACTTGTGCCAGCGCAATCGGTGCTGGTACTTTCGCGACGAGCATGTTCCATGTCTTCTCAAGGGGGGGCAGCGCTGCTTCGCCCTCGATGGTGAAAATAAATACCACGCCCTCTTCACGCAAGGCCATCGCTGTGTGATCGTCAATCCCTCGACGTTGGCGCCGCCGCTGCTGGCCTTTGGCGCCAGTGTCAACATCTTGGGCCCCAAGGGCCGCCGCACCCTGGAAATCGCCAGGTTTTTCAAGGCCCCGACCACGGCACCCGAACGCGAGCACGTTCTTGAACCCAATGAAATGGTCGTCAGCGTCACAATACCGGTCCGCACCCTGGCCAGCGCCAGCTACGAGGTTCGCCATAAACAAGCCTACGATTGGCCGCTCGTGCAGGCCGCCGTCTCCTGCACCGGCGGCCGTAATGGCGCCAAGGCCACGGGGGTCAAGATTGTGCTAGGCCATGTCGCTCCGACGCCCCACGTTGCCGAGGCCGCCGCTCGGGCGCTGGAAGGGCAAACGATTACCGATGCCAGCGCCACTGCCGCCGGCCGCGCCGCCGCGGAGGGCGCCAAACCGCTCAGCCAGAACGCTTACAAGATCAAGCTGGTGGAGGTGGCGGTCAAACGTGCCCTGCTAGTCGCCGCCGGCATGAAACCTTACTGGGACGTGGGTTAGTCTGCCAACCGGTCCCTCTATGCGTCTATCTCTCCAAGATTGGCACCTAGTTTCGGAGACTCCATGAGCAACCAGGATCCTCACCCTGACCACTTTTGTTGCAGGGACGCTAAGTTTTGCCGTGCTCCAGCCCGTTTTCTCGCAAGGGGGCAAGGAATATAACTCCGGTGTCAAGTGGGATGAACCCAAGGTCGTTCAGCCCGGCACCGATGGCGGCCCGCCGTCCGATGCCGTGGTGCTTTTCGATGGCAAGAACCTTTCCGAATGGAATGACGGCGACAAGTGGATCATCAAGGATGGTTACGCGATTTCCGCCAAGAGGGACATCACCACCAAGAAGAGTTTTGGCGATTGCCAGATCCATATCGAATGGGCGTCCCCCTCCGAAGTGAAGGGCAAGGGGCAGGGCCGAGGCAACAGCGGCGTGTATATCATGCAGCGCTACGAAGTACAGATCCTCGATTCCTATAACAACCCAACCTATTTCGACGGTCAAGCGGGCTCCGTCTACAAACAACGCCCGCCGATGGTCAATGTCAGTCGCAAGCCCGGGGAATGGCAAGTCTATGACATCGTCTTCACGACTCCGCATTTCAACGACCAGGGCAAAGTCACCAAGCCCGCCTTTGTTACTCTGTTCCATAACGGGGTGGTCGTGCAAAACCACACCGAGCTAACCGGCGGCACCTTCTACGATCAGCCCGCTCACTACACCAAACACGAGCCGAAAGCCCCCATCCGCCTGCAGTTCCACGGCAATCCCGTACGGTTTCGCAATATCTGGGTGCGGGACATCAAGGAAATGGTGGGCCAGCAACCCGGCACGCCGGCACCCGCCGCGCCGTAGCCGATTCGGGCGTGCCGGTGCCCCTTCGTGGGCCACGTGATGTGGCGTGGGCTTCAGCCTCAAGTTTACCCACAACATTCTACGCGTTGAGGAAAGGGGCAAGTGTGAAGGCCTTTGTCATTTTTCCAAATGTGGTTTGTCGCGGTTTAATTAGGGGACTGGGTGAGTTTGTGCGGGTGAGTTCGCGAAAGCTAGGGAAGCAGGGGAATGGTAATTATTGCAAGCGCGTGGCATAAGACACGCGGCTGTTGACGACCCGGTAATACTGAAAGTGAGGCGTGGTTGCCAGGATTTTATCGGAGGACAGTCATGATGACGTCAGTCGCGAGCTTCGGCGAGAAGAATTTTGGCGGTGCGAACTTGAGACACGAACGACGGACCAAATGCCTGGTGCGGATCGCGGATTTGATTTACCGACATCCAGGCGGCACTTTGCCTTTCAAGTTGCGCGCTCCGAAGGACTACAAGGCCATGGATCGCCTGATGAACCAGGAAGAAGTGACGCATGCGACGGTACTGGAGACTCACCGCCAGCGGACCTTGGAGCGTATGCGAGAGGAAAAAAAGGTGATTCTCGTCCTCCACGACACGACGGAATTGGACTACACGGGCCTGCGGTCGATCCCCGACTTGGGGGCCGTGGGCGGCAGCCGTGGCTGCCACCGTGGTTACCTGTGCCATAACAGTCTGGCCATCGATCCTGAGCGGCGTGAGGTTCTAGGTGTGGTCAACCAAATCCTGCACGGCGTCGCCTCGTGGGTCGCAAGGAAAAGCTTAAGGTCAAACGCGACAGTGCGGACCGCGAAAGTCGACTATGGATAGAAGGCTTGGCGGCAGTGGGTTACGAGAGCGAATTGACACTGGGTACATGTAGCGGACGAAGTGCGGACAAGTTTGAGTTTGTTATGTAAAGTGTTTAAAGGTATAGAGTTTGTTTTGTATTTTAAGAAAGAGTACGTGATAATGTGGTTATATTTAATTAATTTAATAATATTATTTTATTTTTATTTTTTTTTTATTATTATAATATTTTTTTAAATTATTATATTTATTTTTTTTTATTTAATAAGTATTATATATTTATTTTTTTTTTTTTTTTATTTTATTTTTTTTATTTATTTGTGTTATTTTATTATTAAAAATATTTTTATTTTTTTTATTTATTTTTTTAAGTGAAATATATTAATTTATAATATTTTAATTATAATATATTTTTTTTATTAATTATAATTTTATTATTTTATAATATATTTTATAAAGAATTATTTATTATTATTGTTATTATATTATTTAATAATATTATAAATTTTAAAATATAATTTTTTTTATAAAATATTTATAATTAAAAAATTTAATTATATAATTAATTATAAATTTATTATAATTTATAATAATTATTTTTTTAAAATTTTATAAAATGAATAATTAAAAAAATATTAAAAAAAGAAAAATAAAAAAATTAATAAATAAATAATATGTAATTATTATATAAATTTAAAAATAAAAAAAAAAAAAAAAAAATAAAAAAAAAAAAAAAAAAAAAAAAAAAAAAAAAAAAAAAAAAAAAAAAAAAAAAAAAAAAAAAAAAAAAAAAAAAAAAAAAAAAAAAAAAAAAAAAAAAAAAAAAAAAAAAAAAAAAAAAAAAAAAAAAAAAAAAAAAAAAAAAAAAAAAAAAAAAAAAAAAAAAAAAAAAAAAGCCCACGTTTTACGTCTACAGTTTGTCGCCATTTCCGCGTGGGCTAAAAGCCCACGCTACAGGGCGAGTCAATTCGATATTCCTAATTTCCTTCCTTCCTCATTGATAATGCGAAGAGGTTGAGGTCTCTCATGACACGCCAATGCAGCTTCGCTCATGCTCTGGTACTCTTCTGCGCCCTTCCGGGGATTGCCTATGGCCAGGAGGCGGCAGTCGTGAATATCAAACTAATGCCTGATTCCACCCTGGGCAAGGTGCCGGATGACTTTATTGGCTTCGGTTACGAAACGTCGGCCGTGGCGGTCCCTGGCTACTTCAGCAAGACGAATCTTCACCTGATCGAGCTTTATCGCACCTTGAGCCCGTCCGGACTGATTCGTATCGGCGGGAACGTTTCCGATCACACCAGGTATGCCCAGGACGGCAAAGCGGAGGCGCATCCGGAAACCGCTGTCACCTGGATCAACCAAGCAGCGCTCAGAGAACTTGGCGGCTTTGCCATGGCGACGGGTTGGCAAGTGCAGTGGGGATTGAATCTCGGCACCGGCACTATCGAGGAAGCGGTGGCGGAAGCATGCGCGGTGAAGGCCGCGGTGGGCAGGCATTTGCATTCCTTCATCATCGGCAACGAAGTGGACCTCCTGCCAAAATATCGCGGCAACTACGAGGGCTACCACGCCGCCTATCGCGCGTACCAGGCCGCGCTGCGCCAGGCGCTGCCGGACGCCATCTTTTCGGGCCCTGACGTCGCCAGTGCCACCGACTGGTGTGTCAAATTCGCCAAAACGGAAGCCGCCGATCTGAAACAAGTGACCCACCATTACTACCGCACGGGCGCGATGAAAGCCGACGCCACCATCGCCACGCTCCTCCAGCCCCACGCGGCCCTGGCGACGAAGCTTGACATCCTGCAGCAGTCAGCGCTCGCCAACAGAATCGGCTATCGCATCAATGAAACCAATTCCTTTTACGGCGGCGGCAAGGCCGGCGTCAGTGACACATTTGCCTCCGCCCTGTGGTGCCTGGATTACCTTTTTGTCTTGGCCTCCCACGGCAGCAGCGGCGTGAACATGCAAACGGACATCAACCAGCTCGGTTGGATCAGTCATTATTCGCCCATCTTCCGCGGTGAGGCCGGCCGCTTGACGGCGCGGCCAAGTTATTACGGTATGCTCGCGTTTACAAGAGCAGCGCGCGGCGACCAGTTCAAGCTCACGGCCAGCGCTTCCCAAATCAATCTCACCGCTTATGGGACCAAGGAAAAGGGGGGCGCCTTGTGGGTAACCCTGATTAACAAGGACCTTGACAGAAATGCCGAGGTAAACATTACCCTGCCGGAGGGCTACACCAGGGCGACCGGTCTGCGCCTGGCCGCGCCCACAGTGACGAGTAAAGATGGCGTGAAGCTTGGCGGCGCCTCGGTCTCGGACGCTGGCCAATGGGCCGCAGCCGACCGCGAATCGCTTATAGCGACGGCTGGTCTGATCAACGCGGTAGTGCCGAAAACCAGCGCTCTGCTGCTAAGAGTCGCTGCCGCGTCCAAAATAAGAAAGCGGGGATGGAAAGGACGCCATTCCACATTTCTGGCTAACGTACTGGAAGTACGCTCACAAACATGGTCACCTGGCGGCTCGAAACATATTTATTCAATTAAAAAGGGTTCATCCGACTTTCTGTGGGCAAGAATCATGGGAACCTTTACCTAAATCAGCTAAAACCGTGGAAATATCAACGTTTTCTCAGGGGGTGAACTGGGTACAACGCCAGGCCGCCGCAATGGAACAAAATGGCGGTTTTGAGGTGGTCCGCGTTGCGGTATCCATAAGCGTTTTTTTTACGGCCTGGATCTTCGAGTTCAGGCCTTCACTCGTGGCATTGGTGATGGGATGGTCGAAATACGTCAACACATTTTGCAAATGCCCTTGGATATCCTCGCGTCTTCACCACTGGCTTCAGACGCGAATGCGTGGCCCAATAATACCATTCCTGCCAGTAACGCAACGCCCACTCCTTTCGCTCAATGCTCCAAAGGTATCGCAAAGATTCCTTAATGGCCCAAGCTCGTCCGGTCTTCAAATGCAACGTCCGCAACCATTCGAAGTCCTCTGTCTTTTTCTCCGGGACGTTTTCCTCCGCGAACAGCCACAAGTATTTCGTCCCCTTCAGGGTGTTGTCTCCATCCGCCTGCAAGCGGCGATGCTCCCCCGGCGAACCTGATCCACGGCCTTATTCATATGGGCCATGATGTGAAAACGATAGAAGACGATCTTGTCGCGTCCCTTGGGAACATGGTCCACCGTGGCGGCGATGAACGGGTCCCACATATCCATGGCCACCGCCTGTATGCCCGCCAATTGCTTCTTGGTGAGGCTGAGATAGTAGGCGTCCAGGCTGGTTTTCTTGCGGTCAAACCCGATGTACTCCACCGTGCCTCGTTTGAGGTCGCACACCAAAGTGACATACCGGTGTCCCTTGGCGAAGGATTTCTCGTCCACTCCCAGGAGGGAAACAACCCGCCGTTTCTTGGCCTTAAGTCCGCGCGTCACCGCTCGTTCCATGACATGCCAGGCTTCATCCCAACTGAGGTGCAACAGCCGAGAGGCCCCGAGGACATCGGCCTCCAAGAGGGTATCAATCGCATGCCTCTCGAAGAGGAGGGTAAACCGCGCACCCGGAAGGGCCCAAGGAATATGAACCTGCCGAACACCATGCTCAGGGCACGAAACTCGCGGCACCCGAGCGTGAAGCAAGTAAGAGACTCCCCATAATCGAGGTCCCGCCACCGTCGGGAAGCCAAGTGATCATAAATCGGCCTCGGCTGTCCACACTCGGCACAAGAAAAGATCGCCCCAGGACGATGCTCCAAAGAAACATCAAGTCGCTTGGGCTTCGCAGTCAGGGTAACCTGCTGGACTCTCCAAGGCTCTTCCAGCACCAACATTTGCCTCATGAAGTCGGTAGCACGCATGAGTTCGCCCTCCTTGAGGGCGATTTTAATAATTTTCTACCCACAGGAAAGTGGGATGAACTTAAAAAGTTTGACCTGAGCAGCAGAGAGCGGATTTTAACATGTCTACAACTTTCTTGCATCTCTATCTGCCTGCAATAACAGATAAGTGTGAGTTAGAAGACCTATTCAACATTTTGAGTGGTTTTGAAGAATTCAGGCCTGCCAAATACGATACAAATGAACCCATCCGTAAGCGATTTGATAAAGCAAAGATAGCCGACATATCAAAACGGCTTATAGGGGAGAATAGCTTTTTGTGGAAAAGTGCGAAAAAATACACATGGGGAGCTATTGATCTTCGAGAGGGAAGGGGGAAGCAAAGCGGGGCTTTATCAGTCTATACAGACATCGAAAAACATGCTGACCCAAATAGCCTTACTGCCTTGTTGGAAAAAGTTGTGACTCGATTCGGATGCACGTATGGATACATACATTATCTTGCGAAAGAGGATGCCCTGAAGTGGATCGACACCGGCACCGTGATGGGAGGCGGTCCCTCGACAAATCCTCTCCTTGGGGTTAGTCGAATTGCCTTGCGATGTTGCCTGCCAGATCTTTATTGGTGCAACATTTTTGGGCCGGAGTATGTTGATTTATTTGGTCGCGATCGCATTATTACTTCTCCGGCGCCCTTTGTTAAAGAATTGAAACAAGGGATATTTAGTATTCAGCTTAGCGAGAGTGCGCTAGATTTTCAAACGAATTATCCAGAAATGAATGCTATACGTGAACGGATAAAAGAACACCTTGGGTTTGATTGTTTTTTTAACTACCTTACAAAATCACAAGGATCCTACAGGATTCCGAACTTGGGCTGGACGGAAATTCCTCGGCACCAACTAACTACTGACGACATCATGGACCTACTTCAGAAGAACTGCACTTTTTGAAAAAGGGATCACTTCGGCGAGGATTAGTTGAATATAATCGCGAGCTGCCGAGCAGAAAGGTAAGCGATGCATGGGTGGCGGACCCCGTCGGATACGGATGTACACAGTCGCCCAATATGAATTTCTCACAATTCACTGGTACCGTTTGGAAGACGAAGGTCAAGGTGGCACTTACAGACTGTCCAATTATATACAGGGAGACACGTCAACGGACTTTCTGCTCCTATAAGTTCAAACAATCCCGATTATACGTTCGGAGGTGATAAGCAGATGATTGCCGAGCTTCCTGGAGGAACTTTAGTGCGAATTGAACGTCTGATGAGGGACAATGGGGTCGCTGGAGTTTTGTGGGTTACAGGATCGCTTGAAGACGGAAAGGTTGTGTATCTCTCATATGCATTTCTTGCTGCCAACCGGTTTCTTCGGACGGGAAACGCTGAGCTTGCAACATGGGGTGTGAACCCTGAGATGCTTGAAAAGACTAGCGAGCAAGATAAGAAGTAACCGGTCAATCTTCAATGTAAGAACTGGTGGTGTATCGCAGCATGGTTTTTGTTTAAGAAACACATCTCTTGGATACCTTTGTTTTGCGGACTGCTCGGTTGCTTCTCATTCTGGATTTCTGGTATTGACGTATTGGTGTCTTACTGGTGGGTTCCGCTGCTGATCGATTGGGGCTGTATTCCGGCACTTGTCTATTGCACCGCATATTGGTCAATCCAAGCGGCTATTCGTCGCCATCAATCATAGTGCATGATGTTCCAGGTGCCATACGCTGAGTAGGGCTGTTGGATCAGGCAATCGCCATGGAAGTGTCTGAGCCGGTTGCAGTCTTACTGGATGCGGTACGAGTGGCTGTTAAGAATCATTGCCGCGTCCGAAACCCAGGAAATGCGCTAGTCCCCGAGTGCACCCAGGCCGCCGCAGGGCCTCCCGCTCATCCCGTATCACTCAGGTAAGTCTGCAAAATAGCTCATGCCCGACTCGCGCACGCTTTTCTTCAGGATCGCCGCCCGCAGAACTTCGGGCGTGGCGCAGAGAATGGCCAATTCTTTGGCACGTGTGATGCCCGTATACACCAGCTCACGGGTCAAGAGCCGTCGCCCACCGACCGGGGGAAAAACCAGCAAGACCTGTGCATATTCGGAGCCCTGGCTTTTGTGGACGGTGAGTGCGAAGCCCAACTCATGCGCGGGCAAGGCCTCGACGGGATAAGAGAGAAAAGTGCCCTGGCGCGAAGACGACGCGCAGCTCTTCGGTTGAGGACTGGAGGGCAATTCCGACGTCGCCGTTGAAAAGCTGCCGCTCACGGTCGTTACGGGTCACCAGGATAGGGGCGCCGTGAAAAAGGCCGTGACCGGGCCGATCCAGGCGCAGGCGCAGATATTGTTGAAGGTAGTCGTTGATGGCGTTGCACCCCCACGGGCCGTCGCGCACCAGCGTCAAAATTCGCGTCCGGTCGACGATGCGAAAGATCTCTTGCAGACAGAGTTGTCGCTCGACGCCTTCGTCGGCAGGAAGCTTGAGGTAGTTGGCCAGCGCCTCCTTGTAGCCGCTCGCCAGAAATGCGTAATCCGCCCAGTGGCGCAGTATCCGCCTGATTTCGGCCCCGCCCGTGTGCTGCGTTTGCCGCAATAACTTGACGCCGCGCAGCAGCCAGGTGGGCCCAGCCGCCGCTTTGTTCGCCGCCGTTCTGTTCGGTCGGCAACTCAATAATTGGCAAAGCCGCCAGCGCCTCGACCCGCTCCTCATTGATAGCAGCGGCCACTTCGCGAATGTGGCGTTCGGAACGGTGATTGGTCCGTAAAACCACCAGACCGGCAGGCGCAGTTGCGGTCGTCGGTCGACTGGCGGCGTTGGCAACGAGGTTCGTCAAGACCGCCCCGGCATCCACGGAGGGAAGCTGATCTTTATCGCCAAGGAGGATAAGGCGAGCGTCCGGCCGTAGTGCCTGGAAGAGCTGGGCCATCATGATCACGCCGACCATGGAAACTTCATCCACGATCACGATGTCGGCCAGCAACGGATTTTCCACGTGCCTGCGAAAATAATCGCCGCTGGGGACATAGTCGAGAAGCTGGTGCAGCGTGACGGCGGTGATGTCTCTTAGCAGCGCGTCCGGCGACTGCGCCTGTGGAGCAAGCGTACCGAGGCCCGTCCGAATGGCGTCGGCCAGGCGCTGAGCGGCCCGCCCCGTGGGAGCGGCCAGGGCAATGCGGTCTGGAGTGACACCCAGGCGCACCAGGCACCTCAGCAGGGTGAGAACAATCGACGTTTTGCCGGTGCCCGGGCCACCGGAGACGAGCACCAAGGGCCGCGACAGCGCCAGCTCCAGAGCGCGGCGCTGATCGACGTCGAGAGCGAGTTGTTTGCCCCCCGCCCTCAGCGGTTCGCGTTCGAGAACCTGACGAAGCACATCCTCATGAATGGCGCTCAAGGCTGGTTTCTGGCCAAGTTTCGCGCGAAAGGCCTGCGCAAAGCCTAGTTCATGCCGCAGGTACTTCTGGAAGTAGAGATAATGCCTGCCCCCCGCCGCGTGGCGAATAAGCGGTCGATGGTCGCCGGGTTCCTGGCCGATCAAGTCGCCGAAATCGTGTGCCGACAGATCGGCATACAAACGCCGGGCCCAATCGGTTGCCTGTTCCGCGGTCACGAGATCGGCCAGCCGCCGCGCCAGGCTCGCCTCGGAAACTTCTATGCACAGGCTGCCTTCTTCACGAGCCACGATGAACAGCAACAACAGGACATACAGGCTCTCCTCCTGGTAACCGGCGATTGCTAGCCAATCGCGCAGAGTGAGCAAATCGCCACGCAAAATGTCGCCATTGTCGTGGGCGGCCAGCAGGAGCGCGCGTACGGCCTCCGAGGTATGAGGAAACATTTCAGCCAGGAATGCCGAGGTATCGGACGGCAGCGTCATAATTCATTCACCGCGTTTCGCGCCAGGTGTCGTGGCAAGTCACGTCGAGTTCCCGCTAATTCAGAAGCACCGAACGTGGATCGAGGTCGCTCTCGGTTGGCCGTCGGCTGAATATCCCAGGGGAGTTGGCCGCGCCGGTCATGCCGCGCAGAAACAAATAAAAGACGCCGCCGAAATGTTCGAGGAAGTTGAAGGACTTGCCGTGGCGTGCCGCCAGCCAACGCTCGAGCGCCTGCAAGTAAAGGCGATACTGGCGGTGATAGTCCTGGTCGGTCATGGCCCGATCAATGCCTGGCGCATCATAGGCGTCGAGATCGTTGGTTTTCCAATCGACAAGGTAATAGAGCCCGTCCTTCCGCGCCACCAGGTCCATGTAGCCCGTGAAAAAGCCACTTGCGCGCTGCACTGCCGGCGGTGGGAGCATGTCAAACTTTTCGGGAAAGAGAAACTCCAGCTCATGAAGGCGCTCACTTCGGGGCACACCGGCCAATTCAGCTCCGAAGCCGGGCAAAGGAGTACGCAGCGCTTTCCAGACAAGTTCGGCCACTGCCAGCAGACATTCCTCGGCAGCTTCCTTCAATGGCCGCCGCAGGCGCAAGCCGCCGATATGTTTGCCGACGATGGTCCCCAGCACAGCGCGGGCAGCCGAACCCTCGCTGGCCAGGAGGGACGATGTCGCGGCACGGGCCACCTCGGCGAAATCGATGGTCTCCAGGGCGTCGTGCACCATGTCGCCAAACACGGGACCGCGAAAGGGGTTGTCGTTAACGCTTGGGCCCTCGTCCAGGGCATGGGCCTTCTCCTCACCGAAATGAATCGGTCGCGCGGCGCGATGCAGGCTCGAGAATGAACGCACTGTCCGGCGGCGATTGTTGAAGTTCGCGGCGAGCGCGGGAAAGAGCGGGCCTTCCCTACTCGGCGCCTCGAAAACGACCGGTTTGGTGCCGGCCGGCGCGTCCGGCACGAAGGTCGCTTGGAGTGTTGGTTCCACGAGGGCCGCGTGTTCAGCGCCCATTTCCGGAAGCCTGGCCTCCGCGAGCGCCGGATGTAGCAGCGATGGGACTGGCCCGGCATTGCCTTTTTTTGGCAAAAAGGGAACGTACAGCTTGAGCATGGCCCGCGTCAGGGCGACGTAGAGAAGCCGACGGTTTTCCGCGTTTTTCTCCTCGTTAAAAGCGTTCTTCGCCTTCTGGTCGGGGCCAAGATCAAAGACGCGCCGGCCTTCGACGCGGTAGTAAGTTAACTCCGCGCGTGGGTTCGTGGTGAACCCTCCCGCCAAAAAGACTATGGGAAACTCAAGTCCCTTGCTGGCGTGGATCGTCATTATCTTTATTTTGGGGCGATCCGTTTCCATGGGCTGAAGATCGCTTTCCACTTCCGTGGCGGATTGGCGTCGGCGCTTGAAGAATGCAACCAAATCGAGCAAATCCAGATTGTTCTTGTAGGCGTTCTCCTCCATGGCGCTCAGCAGATAACGCAAGTTGCTCGCCCGGCGCTCACGGCTACCTGGCAGATCGGTAAAGAGAATTCCCGTCTCTTCGACCAGCGACTGCGACAAGGCAGACCACTGACGCGCACCGGCATAATCGAGCCATTTATGAAACAGCACGCGAGCGCCATGCGCGGCCGGCACCTCGTCACACCCGGCCAGGTCACTTGGGGTCAAACGGAAAAAGGAGGTGAGAAGCAGCTTTGCGGAAGGCACTCCGATCATCGGGCTCGGCCAAGGCCTGGAGGATGATTCCCAGGTGGCTGGCTTCCGTGGACTGCCACAACCCGTCCTGTTTGTAGAAGGTAAACGGCAAGCCTGCCAGGGTCAACGCGTCGGCCAGCGGCGCGGCTTCCTTACGCCTGTAAACCAGACAGCAAATATCGCCCGCATCGAGTTGTTTCGGCTTTCCCTTAAGTCGAAAGACAATATTGGCGGCCAGCAGCCGCTTGATCTCTTGCACTGCGAAGCGCGCGAACTTGCCTTGAGCTTTTTTGAGCGTCGCCGCGGCGCTCAGCCCAACAAGGGTGAAGGGGGCAGCTCCCGACTTATCATTGATCATGACGATTGGTTCATCGCGCGGTGCCGGCGGCTTGACTGGCCTGAAGGCAATGGGCGTTCCCGCCGGAAACCACTGACTGGTTTCGAAGAGTCGATTGAGTGGCTTCAAGAGATCGTCGATGGTGCGCCAGTTCGTGTCCAGGCCGGGATCGGCGGCGCCAAACTCCGTCGTCATGGCACGCGCGGCCTCGATGTACGTCGGCAGATCGGCACCCCGAAAACCAAATATGGCCTGCTTCGGATCGCCAACCACGATCAACCTGGGCCCGGCACCTTCCAAAAACAAGCGTCGAAAGATGTTCCATTGCCTGGGATCGGTGTCCTGAAACTCGTCGATGATCGCATAATGATAGCGCTTGCGCAGTTCGCCGATGAAATGCGGCGCACCTGGATTGGCGGGGGCCAGCGCCTGGTCCACATTAATGATCATGTCGTCAAAGCTAAAAAGGCCACGCTCTGTTTTGAGCTCCTTGATCACCCGCCGTAAGTCG
Organism: uncultured Planctomycetota bacterium; assembly: GCA_963848825.1. Taxonomy (GTDB): domain Bacteria; phylum Planctomycetota; class Planctomycetia; order Gemmatales; family Gemmataceae; genus CAVVSQ01. The sequence continues at coordinate 1,059,310 of CAWKFA010000015.1, forward strand.
CCGACGGTTTTCGTCGTGAGGCGATTGGCAAACGCCGCCCGCCCGCGGACTGCTGAAATTCATGCAGCGTTTGCATGGTGGCCGTCAGGCCAGCGCAGTCTCTTTCCATCACTTTGTCGGCGATAAGTTCCGCGAACGATCCGGGACCATTCTTATGCAAAGCGCTGAGAATGGTCTCGAGCATGCGCGGAGGCCCGAGCGTGGGGGAAGATTGCCCCAAAGCCGCCAATACTGGTACGGCGTATTTTTCCCAGAGGCATTTACGCGTGCTGTGGTGAATCCTGGATCCTTTTAGACCCAGGTACCAGGAATGGGTCTCGATGCGCGGAGGAATCATGCCCACCAGGTCCCGAAGCCGGTCGAACACCGCGCCACAACGAGTCTCGTAAGCATCGGCGGCAAAATCGGCTGCCGCCGCGGCGGGTAGCAGCACATGATTGAATTCCTCGCGATAAACCGCCGCCAATTTCAGGACCTGCCGCTCCCAGTTTGAGGCTTTCGCGCTGTTGTAATCCGCGCGCGCAGGATTCGCGACAAGTTGGTCCCAAAGTCGAGAGGCCAGACGCGACGCTGGACCTCACGCAGCGCAGCGGCAGCCAGGTCGGTGTCGTACGCCAGCGTGCCGCGGAGGTCCTGGCCTTGCTCAAAGGCATATTCCGTCAGCAAGCGCTGGCAAAAGCCGTGGATGGTGAAGATGGGTGCCTGGTCGAAACTATCCAGCGCCTCCTGAAGCACGGCTGCACTTTCAACATCCGGCCCGGAAGAGCCTGCCAGCATCAGATCATGCAGCGCGGCGGTGATGGCTTGCCGTAAGCGGTCTTTCAGCTCCGCCGCCGCCTTTTCCGCGAACGTGACCAGGAGAATGTTTTCCAGCTTGGCCTGCTTCCCACGCAACAGCTCCAGAACGATTTGCACAATCGTGAAGGTCTTTCCCGTGCCGGCGGACGCCTGGATGACGGCATGTCTGGACAAATCAATGTGCACGGTTCAATCCTTTTCGCTGGCGTCGTCTATCTTGTTCCGGGCCGGCCCACGATTGAGCAGGCCGAAGCGCTTGCGTACCTTGCTGACGGCGTCCGGCGGCACTTGCAGATCGGCCAGATCGACAAGCGGCGAAGCCCAATAGTTGCCAAAATCGCTATCACGTTTGTCATCCAGGGTCGTTTGCAGCAGGTCGTGATATTCCGCGGCCTGAGGCAAGTCCGCCTGGTCCGCTGCATAGGCCAGTTCAAGGTTCTTCTGGCCAGCGATCACGTCAATGGGTAAGAGGTCGAAAGAGCTCGGGTCGAGATAATCGGTGACGAGATCTTGCAAATAGGCGCGGGCCTCCCCAGGCGTGGCAACATACGTGAAGCAACAAAGTTCTTTCTTGGTAGATATGTACACCCGCAATTCCCGATTGCTGAGCCACGCCCGGCCGGACATCGCGCTGGCTTCCTCGCTTGCCAGGAGCGCCAGGTAAAAGAGAACCGGCTCAAACAAGTAACGGTTGAGCACCTCCTTTTCCAGCTCGGATTTGGTCGTCAAGACGAGGATGTCGAGGGTAGTCCCGCTCGCCCAGGCCAGCGGCACAGAGCCGCTCACGCGCACCCGACGCACTTTCGCCGCCGGACTCGTGGGCGGCAGATCCAGCATAAGCGCGGGAAAGAGATGTGCGCGCTCCGATGGGGGTCGTACTCTCGCCCATCAAGATTGGCCCGCAAAAGGTATGCGCAGGGCGCTGGCTCACGAACTCATCAATTGTCGGCGCGATGCGGTCCGCAAGTTCAGCACGCATAAAGTCCCGAGCCGCCTCCCCAAACCCACCCTCCGGCACACGGCAGCGCAAGCCTTCTTCCTCGAACAGCCTGTCAAAATCCTCAGGCCATTTCTTCATCGCCTGGGCCGGCGTGCTCTTCGCGGCCTCGCCGATGAAGTTCGCCAACACCTGTTGCGTAATTCGGTAGGCGGTAAGTGACGGGCTGACAAACGGCTCATCGTCCGGGTAATCCTCATCCTCTTCGTCGTCAACGAGCCGTAAGTGACGTTTCAAGGAGGCCAAACCCGGATTCCGGAGGAAGTTGTGCAGTTGTTTGAGCGAAACGACCGCGGGCTCGTTTTTCTCTTTCGCGTTCGCGGGTAGTTCAAAGGAGGGCGTGTGGCGTTGCCAACGTTCCTTGAATTCAATCTCTTCGTACAAAGTGAGCGCCGGTCCGCCGGAGCTGCGCGCCTCGGCGATTGCCAAAAGTTGTTCCGTCTCGTTGCCCAGGCTGCCGACATCGTACTTGGCGCCTGCGGGCTGGCGCAATGTTTGGGGTTCACGGTCATGCAGGGGAATGGCGACGATGTCGAAGCTTTCGGCGCAGACTTGTTCCGTCAAGAAGCGCTGAAGCTGCACGACAGGGACCGCCGGCAACAACAGTTGGTCTTTTTGCACGTCCCGATTGTTGAACAGGAGGTAAACTTTCTGTTGAGCGGCGAGCAGTGTTTCCAGAAAGAGAAAGCGTGTGTATTCGGCGGGACGAATGTCCCCTGGCAAGCGACCCTGGGCGCGGAGATCGAAGGAAGGCAACGTGTTGCTGCCGGGAAAGATATCCTCCCCCAGCCCGAGAACGTAAATGATCGACATGGGCACCGGCCGCATGGACGGCAAGGCCGAGATCGTCACCCCGCCAGCGAGGTATTCGCCACGACGGCCTTCGATGGCACCCAGGTTCGCCTGCACGAATTCCCGGATGAGTGCCAGGGGCAGCATCGTGCCGTTTTGTAGGTGATCCCACGAACGCAGTTGCTCGAACGACGCCAGCAGACGCGTGCGCACCTGCGCCTCTTCCGGCCGGTCCGTTGGGACATCGAGAAAGGCTTGAGCCAGCTCGCGCAGCGTGTCGGCCCAGGCTTCGCCAGTGGCTTGCTTGCCGCGCAACTTGATGAGCCGGGGGATAAGCCCTTCGACCGCGCGAGAAGGCATCGAGCTGCTCGCGGTCCTGCGAATCGATATCGGCAAACGGCACAATGCCGCCGAACCGCGCCGCCGGCCGACCGCTATTGTCCGCAGTTGTTTCCATGTAGCGTCCGAGTCGCAAACGCTGCAGGCCTAGTTGCCAGCCATAGCTGGCCGAGGCCGGGTAGCCCCGCTCTTGCTTCTCAAGCGCATCCCACCCCTGATAAATACCCAACTCCCTGGCCCAGCGCAACCAAGTGACGGCTTGCGAGCGCTCGGTGCCGAGGCGGGCCAAAAAGCAGGGATTGAGCAGCACTTCGAAAACGCGCGTGCGCGTGAAGGATTCCAGCGCCAGGTCAAGCAACCCTAAAAACGCCTGCCCAAAGGTGCTCAGCCCGGCCGCCGATAGATCGAGCAGGTTGTAGGAGATCCGCCTGGGCGGTTGCTCGAAGACGGCTTGCAGGAAGGGACGATACCGATTCATGTCCGTGACCAGGATGGCAATATCCGTCAGTTGAAGTTTCGGGTCCTGGGTCAGGTTGTGGAGAATACTGTAGTAAACCGTTTCGACCTCGCGGCGGGTGCCAGGGCAGCCGACGATCTGCACGGAGGTATCCTGCGGCAGCCTGTTCTCGGCTGTTCCCTTGCCAAGGAGATGTTGCTGGAGTCGCTGCAGGACTGAAGGGGGCGCCTTTTTGCCTACGCGGGGCCTGGCGGACAATACTTCGGCTTGAAAAGCTTGCTCCCCTCCGCGCGTGGCGAACGTTTGGCTCCGCCGGGCACTGCCGCTCCTCAACAGTTGCGTCATTAGCCAAAGGCTCTCCGCCGCCGCGCTGCCCCAGGTATGAAGAAGCTTGTCGCCTGCGTTACGCGCGGCCGCAAGTTTGACATTTCGAAAATCCTCGGCCTGCCGCAACAGCAGAGGTGCAGTCACCTTGGCCGGCAGGCGCAACACCAGGGGGTTGAGATGATAAATGTGCAGGTCAAAAAAGCGCCCAAGCCAGTGAAGTGTGCTGACATGCAGGGCGGATATCTGGGTCAAGCCGAAGATATGTAACGAGCTGCCCAGCGTCAGGCCCGTGGCCCTGGTGTCATCGGCCGGCCTGGGCGTACCAATTACCTCAAGCACTTCCATGGCGTATTGGGGAAGCGTGCGGTATGCATGGCCGGTCGTTTTGTTGAGGAGAGCGCGTTTGCCATCGGGTTCTCGAACGATGGCATCGAAGACCGCGAACTGGCTCCTTTCCGCCTCGTTGAGCTGGTCGCCGGTCGGCTGTTCCGCGAAGATCCGCTTGATCCAGGGCTGGATAGGCGCGTCCTGCCGGTGATATTCGTAATCGCGTATGAGGTTGCCCAACATGTCGGCGAGGTGCCAGGCCCGGCGCCAGGAGCGGCGCGAGCGCGGATCGATTTCGCCCCGGAAGTATTGCTGGAACGAGTCGAGCCGTGGGTCCTTGTCACCGAGCATCACGGCGAGGACCAACAGCCGATAGCGGTCGGCGTCGAGCATTTCGGGAACAATCGCATGCGCCCGCGGATCGACTGCCCGCAACATCTCCCACAAGGTCTGTTCCAAATAAGTGACGCGCAGGTTGATCGCGATGCCATGCCGCTCGGCCAGATGCAGCCGGAGCCATTTTTCGAGCTGACGATTGGGAACGACAATATGGTTGGGCGCAAAGAGATCACCCGTGCGCGCTTGCCGGTCGATGAGGTCGGCGAGCCGATCGGCCAAGGCTTCCAGTCCCGTGGCGAGATAGAGCGTGCTCATAGGTCTGGAAAGGAGCCGTTAGAGGACCAAAGGGGAGGCCGCCAAGCCAAAGGGGATACGTTTCGGCCTCATGAATACCTAATGAGCATTATACCGCATCACTTCACGCCTCCCCAGATGCGTAGCGACTGATCCTGGCCCGCTGACAGGGCCAACCTGCCATCCGGCGAGAAGGCCACGCACCATACTTGATCGCGGTTGCCCTCCAGCACGCGCACTTCCTTGCCAGTGTTGACATCCCAAAGTCGTAAAGTTTGATCCTGGCTGGCCGACACCGCCCGCCGTCCGTCCGGGGCGAAGGCGACGCCATGGACGTAGCCGGTATGCCCGGTGAAAGTCCGCATCTCCTGGCCAGACGCGAGGTCCCAGAGCTTCAGCGTCCTGTCCGTACTGCCGGACAGGGCCCGACGGCCATCAGGTGAGAAAGCGACGGCCATGACGGTATCTTTGTGGCCAACCAGCTTTTTAAGCTCTTTGCCGGTTTCGACGTCCCAAAGTCTGATGGTCTTGTCGAGGCTGGCGGATAGTGCTCGTTTGCCGTCGCGCGACAGTGCCACTCCCCAAACGAAATGATCGTGCCCGGGAAAGAGCCGAATCTCTTTGCCGGTGTCCACGTTCCACAGGCGCACGCTACGATCGTCGCCGCCGGAGAGCAAATGCTGGCCGTCGTGAGAGAAAACGACACTGCGAACATAATCGGTGTGGCCCAGGAAGCGGCGAACCTCTCTGCCCGTGCTGAGGTCCCACAGGCGAATCGTGTTGTCGAAGCCGCCGGCCGCGACGCGGCGGCCGTCCGGAGAGAAAGCCACGGTCCAGATGCGGCCAGTGTGGCCATCGAGGCGCTTGATTTCCTTGCCGGTCTTGGTGTCCCACAGACGCAGCGAGCCATCGGAGCTGGCCGAAATCGCTCGCCGCCCATCGGGCGAGAAGGCAGCCGAGAAGACCGGCCCAAAGTGCCCATCGCAGCGCTTGAGTTCCTGGGCGATCTCGCCCACCCTGTAATCGGCGGGTACGCGTTTCATGATGTCTTGCATGCGCTGTTCGACCTGGTCGGTACCCTTACCCGGCATACCGGCAGCCAGGACTTGCTGGTACCAATAATAAGAACGCAGCAGCACGTGCGTTTGCTGCAGGTCCTTGAGCTTTTGCGCCTGCTCGAAATAGCCCTGTGCCAGCCGAATATAATCCGCTTCCCTGGGCTCTGTACCTTCCAGGGCGGCAAGTTCTTGCAAGGGCCCCTTCGTTCCCTGCGCCAGCAAAGGCAAGCCGCGTTCCCAGTTTCCCTTCAAAAACGCCTGATATTTGCCCATTTCGCTGTTGGCCTCCGCGTCGCGCGGATTGTTGGCCAGCCGGTCCGCGAAGGGCTGCCAGTGGGCGAACTCTTTTTGGAGGCGGGCGATGTCCGCCGCGCGCTTCCGGATCGACGCCACCAGGTTGACGTTTTTTAGCTTGGTGCCGGCATGCTCCGCCGTGGCCAACAGCTTGTTGGCGGCGGGAAAGTCATCGGCGGCCAGGGCGTCCTCGAGCAAACTCAGCGAGCCATCCACCACGGACTGATAGGCATCGGGCGAACTGACCGCATTGCCGGCCCTGGTCAGCGCCTGGATTTTCATGGTAAAGACCTCGGCAAGTGGCAAGCCATAGCCGAGCGCGAGTTCGTCAACTGCCTGCAGCGCCGTCGGCGCGTCCCCCGCCGCGCACGCCAGCTCGAGCGCGTGGCGATAAAGGACGTAACGTCCTGCGGGATCATCGCCCGTATCCTTGCCCTCTTGTAGCAAAGTAACCGCGAGCCGACCCCTGGCCGCCGGATCTTTACTTGCCTTCGCGAAGTCCTCCTTGAACAACTCCTCGACCAGCGCCTCGGCCTTGGCCTGTGCCTGCACCGTCGGCAGAGTCGCCTTCTTGCCGGCCTGGCCACGGGCTGAGGAGGCCAGCGTGAGCATAAAGATAGCGACAAGCACGACGGAAAAACGGCAGCACCGAAACAGCGGCATGGGTAACCTTTCAAGAGAATAGGCGAAGAATAGAGCTAACTTCCGCGATGGTGGCTGTCTGTCAAGTATTTTATGGAGGGACGGGCGTTTGGGGATAGTCGCGGGAGCACTCATCGCCGTCCCCGCGGACCCCAGGCTGGCGTTCTCTCATTTCCGCGAAGAGCCGCGATGCCGCAGCGCCGGCGGTGCCGGGCGCAAGGTGCGATCCCGAGCGGCCACGTTTTTTCTTGCTGAAAAACTTGGCATCATCGCCGTTCTTTTACGTTTCGACTATTTCGACTGTTGCGACGGCTTCGATAATGTGGTATCATTCCTCTGTCACGCACTGGAGGGAGAGACCATGACCGCACTGACTTCTGAGAATTTTGAAACCGTTGCCCCGACTGAGGCCGATGCTCTGCTTGCTCGCGAGTCCAGTCGCCGCCTGGCAGCCCACAAGCTTGGCAAACGGTCCAGCGTCCGCATCCAGCTCCTCGACGATAGCGATAGGGCCGAAACCGTCGCCGTGCCAGCGTCCGCCCTGCGCATGTTCCTGCATCTGCTCACCGAGATGTCCCAGGGCAATGCTGTGACCCTGATTCCCACGCACGCAGAGTTGACCACACAGGAAGCCGCCAACCTGCTCAGCGTCTCTCGCCCCTATCTGGTGAAGCTGCTGGATGAAGAAAAAATCCCGTGCCGAACGGTCGGGAAATACCGCCGCGTTCGCTTCGACGACTTGATGGCTTACAAAAGTAAGGACGACGAGGCCAGAGCCAGAATTCTCGACCAGATGACCGCCGAAGCCCAGGAGCTAGGGATGGGCTATTGATGGAGCAAATTGCTGCGATGGTACCACTACCGGCCCCCGGCCTTTCGTGCCGCCAGCTTTCGTTTTCGTTCTGCCGTGTACTTCCACCAAGGCTTCTTTGGCTCCCCTTCCATGAACCGGACGGCGGCGATGAACGTGTCCAGCACGCAAGGATCGTGACGCTGGCCTGTGATGCGGCAGAGGTCGTCGTACATCGCATACGGGTCACGCCCCGGCAACTCGGTGGGCGTGGTGATCCCTAATTGGCGAAGGTCCGCGGCGATTGCCGGGCCGACGTTGGGGATTTCTTCGAGCTTTGTCAGATCACGTCCTTCCTTTAGGTTCATTGGTCTTCCCCGCCGTAAAAGCTTTGGTTACGGATAGAAAACCCCTGGTCGTTGGCGCCATCAGGATCGAGGATGCTCACCATCTCCTCGAACACGTCTCGTGGAAAGCCGTGAGTTGAGCGGTCGTGCCTCAGGGCCGACATGGGAATCTCCTTGAGCCGGGAGTCGATTTCAGAAAGTGCTACGTCCCCAGCCGCCAACCAGTACGCCGCATATTTGGTCATTTCGTTCATCGACCCCGTTACCGAGCGATTCAGCGCCTTGGCAAACCGCACCGTGCCGCTGGCGGGTGCGATAAAACGCTCGTAGGCCGTTTCCTGGCTTTCGTCTTTCATGAACTTCCGAATGCTGCTCAAAGCCCGCTCGATGAAGTCGCTGTTGCTGGTGATGCCCTTTCCAAACATCAACGTGGAAATCAGCGACTTTGTGTTGCTCAGGAGGATGTACTGCGCTCGATCCGCAACAAACAAATGGGCTGACCAGTCGGCAAGCGGGTTGTTGTCCAGAGGTAGGCGCAGGTAACGTCCCGGCCTTGATCTTGGTGTTCAGCTTTTGCGAAAGTCGGAAGATCATCGCTCCCTCATGGGTCACTCTGCTTTTTCCGGCCCCGCGACGCCACGCACGAAGGCGGATGTTCCAACAACCTTTACTTCGCTTCATCAATTTGCCGCAAGAGGGCGTTCACGAGTTCGTAGGCTCGGCGTTGTTGCATTTCGAGATCGAAGGCTGTCCCAGCAGTGGCCTCCTCCGCGGTTTGTGCCGCCCACACGGGGCCGATGCTGTCAAGGCGAGCGAACTTGTCTCGAAGGATGGCGATGCCTTCTGCAATCAGCACGCATCCTTCTTCTTCATCCGCTCGCATAAGAGTGATCGCCTTGATGCACAAGAAGGCGGCAATCGTCGGCAGTTTTGCGGTGACTTTGTTGTGCCCTCCATCCGGTAGCAGACGGTGAAGGCCAGCCAAACCCGAACCCCAATGAACAGCAGATCACATAGAGCGAATAAAGTGGCGAAATAGGAATAGCGATCGCCACGATTCGCCACGGCGACCAAAGTTGGCGGCTTGAGGTTCTTGACTGGAAAACCTTTGAAAAGCGGCAACTCACTCCATGGCTTTCGCCAACCTCTCCATGTAAACATTAACACCTAGACCGTGAGCGTGCGCCAGGGCGGTGAGTGCAGTCGTCGTAGCCCGGCATTCTCCTTGTTCGATTCGCCGTAGTTGCCGTTCGGTGAGTCCCTCGACTTTCGACTGCGAGAATCCGGCTCCCTCGCGAAGCTTGCGGATCGCGGACCCGTACCGTCTGTTAAAGCCCTCGCTTCGTTGCATGGCCTTTCGGACTTCTTCCGGATCGACCGCCTGAAGGAACTGATTCCACCCCAAATGAACATCCAGGTCCGGCCAGTAGATGAACGAACCATCTGGATCTATCTCGAAGTTCCGCAGCACGTCATGGGACTGGCCTCGCAGAGCAAGAACATCCTTGATGGGGACGTGCAGCATCCGGTGATTCGGACCCCGAACAAGAAGCGAATTGGCGGTGAGGTAAGCGTCGATGATGCTGCCGCGGGTACCGTCCCGCCCGAGTGCGGAGCAGACACGTCCGAGCAACTGAGACACCTGCGGAGCCTCAAGATCATCGACCTTTACGACATGAAGCCGACTCTCGGACCGAATCTTCGTCGTCCTCATCCACTGGGCGACTTGATCGGGGTGCGTGGTCGGTTCGGTGAAGAGCAGGTGGAACGCCTCAGAAAGCATCGGCTCTAGGCGTTCATCGGCCAGCACAAGGTGGTCTTCATCCGCGTGGGAGAGAACGACGATCTGGAACCTGCCAATGTGCTTACCGAGGTCATGGGTGACATCCGCCTGACCGAGTTCGTGAATTCCCGCCAAGCGGGCCAAGACCTTGTTGCGTTTGGCGGCACTTCGGTAGGCGTGGGCGAGTCGCGGCGAAGTCGCAAAGAATCCAATCGTACGTCGAATTAACGTTTTGGTAATCATTGGTTTACGTTCGTCTCCCACTCGACCAACAGGTTTGCTCGGTTCTTAATCACCGCTTTCTTAAGCTGGCGAAGGATTTTTCCGCCCGGATCTTCGCCCCACACCGTCTCGAACATTTGGGTCTCGCCTTCTGGGAACTTGACCCGTATTTCCCACTCGCCCTCCTTTTTGGCGTGAAAATGTGGGGGTTCGTGATCATTCGACCAAAACCAACATGTCAGCCCGGCTATCTCGAAACAAGTGACCTTGGGCATGATTTCCCCGGCACTCCTTTAACTATACTCGGCAACCGGACTTTTTTCAATGAGTACAATATAAAATATGTCCGATTTGAGCGGAATTCCTGATGCACACCCGCGGACAAGCGGCGGGAACTTCTCAAGGATTTGAGGCTGGCCCCAGCATGGATGCTTCCGATCTTCCGCGAACTCGCCTTCATAATGAAAAAACTCACTTGGATGCCCGGGGTGTCGTCTACTTGCCGGGCTCCCCCGATGTTAGGTGCCCCGCCGGTCCGGTTCAGCGTCAGGTTGGGCCAGTTGCTGCCGCCGCAACCCCTCGTGTTGCGCCCAGCGCGTGGGTATGTAGGACTGGTCGCGGACGACCACCGTCTCGGGCGTGAACCGCACCATCGTCAGGTCAGAGTCCTGGCCATGCGCCGCGTAATCGAAGCGCGGGTCCCAGTCCCCTTCGTCCGGTCCGAAGTACCTTCGGAAGATGGCCTTGGCCATCGCCTGGTCGAGCGGGAGCACCTCCGCCCGGCCCCGCATCCCGACGTGGTGGCTCAACCCCGTCGCTGGTTCCCAGTCCACGATGCCGAGGGCGCACCGCGGCTCGTGCTTCAGGTTTGCTGGGAACGATGTGCCGCCGATGATCCAGACGGCTTGACCGTCCCAGTGGAACCAGACGGGCGATTCGCGCGGCCCCTGGTCAGAGCTGTGGGCCAGGTGGGCGTACAACGGCCGGGACAGGAACTCGTCCAGGTCAAAAACCGCACGGGCCCCGGCGGAGACGCTCTTTTCGACGATATTCATCCTGAACTCTCCTGCCCGCTGCGTGCGTCGGCTCCGACGCGCTTCTCGTAAAACAGGCTGAGCGGATCTTCTACATAGACTCCGAACGGAGGGATGCGTTGGAACCCGGCCTGCTCATAAAAGTTGATGGCTGCTGTCTGGTGAATACCCGTTTCTAACCGTAGAAGGCTGACGCCGCAGGTGCGGGCGTAGGCTGCCAAGTGATCCAGGAGCAGTTTGGCGAGCCCCAATCCCCGAAAGCGTGGACACACATACATCCGCTTGAGTTCGCCGTACTCCGTGCCAACTAGCTGAATGCCGCCGCATCCGGCCGGTATATTGTCATGGCGGATCACGAAAAAGGCGACCGACTGTGAAATCAACTTTTCGACACTGTAACCATGCCTGCTTGCCGCCGGATAGAGCGGCTCGAGATGGGCTTCAAGTTCAGTAATAAGCATCTTGGCGTCGGCGCTGTCGGGCCGGGAGCTTGTAATGGTGGTTGTCATGGCCGTTAGGCACTACCCTCCTCGACACCGACAACCGTGCTCCGACGCTCGGTTAGGATCGTGTCGCGCCAAATACTTCGAGACGGGAGGCGGTCCGCTCGCCGGACCTGCTTTCCCCACGCTCAGACCGGTTATACTAAACTATAGACATAAGAGGGCATCGCTATTTGTCGGCGGTAGATAGCAACGAGGCATCGCACCAGATCCCTGGAGGCCGAGCCGACCGGCAAGACGATGTTGGCGAGGCGTGGAGGCACCAAGATGCGGAGGGCAGCGCTGTGAACAGGGCCCAGCTCCGGCAGCTGGCGGAGGATCGGATCCTCGACGCGGAATGCCTGCTGGCTAGCGGGAGGCCGGCCGGAGCCTATTACCTCGCCGGGTACACGGTTGAGTGCGGGTTGAAGGCATGCATCATGGCCCATGTCGAGGCTGCCGGTGCTATCTTTCAGGATAAGAAGTTTTCCGAGAAATGCTGGACGCACGATCTCGAAGAACTGGTCAAGTTGGCGAACCTCAAGCCTGCGCTCGACGCCGACACCGCCGCCAACGCCGCACTATTCGCCAATTGGGGCGTGGCCAAGGACTGGAAGGAGACCAGCCGCTACGAGCAGAGAACTCGGCCGCAAGCGCAGGCCCTCTTCGATGCGATTGATAATAAACCTGACGGAGTGCTCCAATGGATACGGAATCACTGGTAGATAATCTGATCGACGACGGTCAGAAGCTCGTCGAGGAAGTCTCGCAGCGCGGCTTCCCCGTGACGGCCGCCTTCTGGCTCAGGGCCAGCGAGGACGATAGATGGTATTTTTACATCGTGTCGCCGGTCGTGGATAAGGAAGGACTCGCGCAGGCCTACAGGCGGCTGCACCCGTTGGTCCGGGGAGTTCCGGAACCGATGTGGATCGACCCGCTGGAGATCAAACTGATCGGACCGAGCAACCCGATCGCCCAGGACGTACTTGCCATCCACGGCCGTGCGCCTGGCCCGCGCGTATCACCCATCCGATGGGGCGGAAAGAGGCTAGGCAATATAAGCGTCGAAGGGGCCTACCTCTACTCGCTTCCGGTGACCACGCCCTAGCAAAAGGTGTCGCGGTGCAGACCGCGAACTGGCTCTGACCCCGAAAGGCCTGGACAGAAGCTTAGCAAAGAATGTATGGACCGCAGCGGCCCAGACTCGGCATTTTCAGCGAACTTCGGCAAGGAATGTCGGACGCAACGGCAGGCGCTCCGGCGCTGTAACGCTCGGCAGGCAACAAACCTGAATTTCGCCCGTGCCCAGGGCGATTCCACGAAACGTCATCCACCACGAGAGGATGCTTTTCTTTCGCGGCGGGAACGCAAACTTCGCACAAATCAATCCCTTGAGGCACGCTCGAAACAGAACGTCGGCCTTCCGCTTCTGCCGAAGTTATCTCGGCGTCCACGCGTCGCACGCCGCCGGCACGGATGTGCTCAAGCCCCAAACTCCACAGGCCGTACGCGTCGGTTACCGAAACGATCCCCGAGTCGAGCGCTGACCCGGAGAACTCCAGCACGGGGTCGATGAATGCACCCGCTGGCGCGTTCAATTCGACGGGGATCGAAGCCACTCCTCCCAGCGGAATCTCGCAAGTTAAGCACGGCCCCTTGTAAGCCAACGTCTGCGTCACCGGGACGCTGGTTCCGGGCTGCGGACGATTTCGGAAGTAATAGCACTGTTGATGCGGCAGCGCCTGGGTTTTCAGATCGCGGCTCGTGCTCCTTGCGATTTCTGGCGACAAGCCAAGCAGATTACAGATCCGAATGAGCAGGTCATCGGCAAATACGAGCCCTCTTTCCATCACGGATTCAATCGCTTCGGCGCTCAGCATACGTTCGAAGACGCGGCCCCACTCCGCGGCCCTCATCTGGGGCGGCCATTTCTTGGTCCGTCCCGGCAACAGCCCGCGCATCGACGCATAGCCATCGACCTGTTTTCCCCGCTCGAACAAGAGAAAGCCGAACGCATCGCTATCCCAAATCGACGTGAGCAACACCGGGCGATGCGAGACCGCGGAAAGCTGCTTGGCCAGGTCCATCACCTCATCGGTAACGGCGTCCGGGTTCGAAAGGTCGAAGAAACTGATCCAGGGAGGTGCGGGCACCGCGATCAGTTCCCGATCCGCCTCGTCGGCATTCTCGACGCGCTGGCAGCCCAGACGCTCACCCGTTGCCTGGACGAATTCGTCCAGATTCATCGCCTGCGGTGCGAAAACGTGAAGACTCGTGCACGTTAATCCCATGGATGGCCTCGATTCTCTACTGCGACATCAACCGGCTCAGGTGACCTGAGCAGGAAATTTTTGCTTTTCGTAAACACCCGCGCCAGAGCCGCTGTGGAGACGCCTCCGGATGGGCATCGTGAGCCGTGAAGTAATGGTACGCTCCCATTCTTGCACCTCATTTGCTGCCTGGCGAGATTTGGTCGACATCTCCCGGGTCCTCGTCAGCGCCCTTCGCAAAAAACTTCAGATGCAGGATGTTTCCCGACATCCAAAGGACGCCGATTCCCACGAGCCCAAGCTCGCCGACGCGAAGTCCCGTGGATTCGGCATCTTCGGGCCACTCCCCCCGCGACTGGATGAGGCGGTACAACAAGTAGGCGAACCCCGCCAGCAAGACGATTAGGCCGACGAACCACCCCCCGAGTGGGATCGGTGCGGACTTGACAGGGTTGGGAGGGCCATCCTTCATGGCGATGTACCGCTATGCAAGGTTGTGTTACCTCTACGGGCTGTTAGCAGGACTATGCGAAACGACGACCCGATGCCGCACGCCTCCCCCGCAAAACACGTGATCAATTCCTGGATGCACCAAATATACTTCACAGTCTGCCGTGTGCGGATGATTTACCTGATCCATAAACAGACGCCAAGGATCAACCGGCACAAGGAGATGCGGGCGGTGCTAGTCGAGATGCTGTAGCTGCCGAGCTAATCCCGACCATGGCCACCGGCCAAGGCACCGCCACGCCCAGAGCTGGCTGCCAGTTGGTGACGCCATCGAGGTCAAAGACGTTGTGTCGGGCGACCCGACCCAAGTGCCGCTTGCTGGACCAGCCAACCGCCAGGGCCGGATCGCCGCCGACAACGTGTTCGGTCGCTCAACTGAGTACCGGGGAACGCAGGGGACCGCTATCCTCGGCTTCTTCGACCGCACGGCGGCGATGACCGGCGCTTCTGAAAAGGCGCTACGTCGAGCCAGTCGGCCCTTCCGCAAGGTCTACGTTCACCCGACCCATCACGCCAGTTACTACCCCGGTGCGGAAGCGATGACACTCAAGCTCTTGTTCGATCCGACGACGGGCCGGGTGCTGGGAGCGCAGGCTGTGGGCGGGGCCGGTGTGGACAAGCGGATCGACGTGCTGGCCGTGGCGATCCAGGCGGGCATGACCGTGTTCGATCTGGAAGAAATGGAACTGGCCTATGCACCGCAATACGGATCGGCGAAAGACCCGATCAACATGGCTGGCTTCGTGGCTGGAGGGTTGTTGCGTGGAGATCATCCCCAGGTCGATGTCGAGGAGGTATTGTCCGCTACTGCATCCGAGCGCCCGTTTCTGCTGGACGTTCGCACGCCGCAGGAATTTGCTTCCGGCCACATTCCCGGAGCCGTGAACATCCCGGTAGATGATCTGCGTTCCAGGGTGGACGAACTACCCCGTGACCGGCAAATCGCTGCCTATTGTCAGGTGGGGCAGCGGGGCTACCTGGCGACACGCATCTTGCTCCAGGCGGGATTCAAGGCCGTCAACATCGGCGGAGGGTATAAAACCTATCAACTGCTTTACCCGAAAACAAACGAGGTCGGTTAAGCGGTGCAATCGAGTTTGGCGCGGGCGGGACGGGTAACTTGGCGGATCAGGGGAGGGGCCGTGGGATTTTATTCGGAGGTCATATTCCCTCGGCTTTGTGACCTCCTCATGCAGACCCCCTTTCTGGCGAAGCATCGTCAACGACTGCTTGCCGCGGCCTACGGCGAAGTTCTGGAGATCGGCTTCGGGACCGGGCTGAACTTGCCGTACTACCCCGCCCAGGTCCGAAGAATCACGACGGTCGATCCGAACGCCGGAATGCACCGGCTGGCACAGCGGCGAATCAGGCGGTCGAAGATCGAAGTTGACCAGTGGGTTCTCAGCGGTGAGCGGCTCCCATTCGAGGACAATCAATTCGATTGCGCCGTTAGCACGTTTACCCTTTGCAGCATCAAGGACGTGAGCCAAGCCTTGAGCCAAGTGTGCCGGGTGCTGAAACCAGGCGGCAAGTTGCTGTTCCTCGAACACGGCCTCAGCCCGGAGCCAAGTGTGCAGAAGTGGCAGCGCCACCTGAACTGGCTGGAGATGCGCCTGGCCGATGGCTGTCACCTTGACCGGAACATGAAGGAGCTGGTCGCTGCTCAGCCGTTCTCTTCCGTCCAAGTTGAGGCATCCTACCTGGAAAGAACGCCCAAGACACACGGCTACCTTTACCAGGGCGTTGCCCTCAAGTGAAAGGCACCAAACGCTGAGATGCCTCTGCGCTGCCCCTTGTCAAATTCCCATCTTGACTCAATCAGCAGCAGGGCATCAGCAGTCGCCTTCACCGGGAGCCATGGGGATCGACGGAACTAGCGAGGGCAATGAGATAGCTTCAGCATACCGCTCCCATCTTCGACCCCCGACCCGCCCCCTTGAACAAATCACAATTACACCGTATAGTGTATTAGTGGATAATCGAGAGAAGTGGTGAGCAATGAAACGAGTAAGAGCCGAAGACGGTTGCTGCACAAAACCGGCCCTGAAGGACCGCCCTCTATTGTCTCCGATCCAGGCCGGTGGGCTGGCGGCTGTGTTCAAGGTGTTGGCGAACGACACCCGCCTTCGTCTGTTGCACGCCTTGGTGCGGGCCGACGAACTGTGCGTGACTGACCTCGCCGCCTCGGTCGGGATGAAACCCCAAGCCGTGTCGAACCAGATTCAGCGACTCTCCGACCTGGGCATCCTGGCGTCACGTCGGGACGGCAACAACATCCACTACCGGCTTGTGGACCTCTGCGTGCGCTCCCTGCTGGACCAGGGGTTGTGTCTCATGGAAGAGGTCAGCGACCGGAGCCAGGGTCGCACAAGATCGGGTTGCGAGTGACCTGACGGGGAAGCCGGGCCACTTGAAGGAGTTGTGTTCGTGAAAAAAGTCTTGTTCGTTTGCGTCGAGAACTCGAACCGCAGCCAGATGGCCGAGGCGTTCGCCCGCATCCACGGGGCCGGAAAAGTCGAGGCGTTCAGCGCCGGTTCTCGCCCTTCCGGTCGGGTGAACCCCAAGGCCGTCGAAGCCATGAAGGAACTCGGCTACGACCTGACCACGCATACGTCGAAGGGGTTGGACGCGTTCAACGGCAAGGAAGTCGAAGTTGCGGTCACGATGGGCTGTGGCGACGAATGCCCCCTGGTTCTCGCCAAGCATCGGCTGGACTGGAACATTCCCGACCCCAAGAACATGACACCGAAGCAATTTCGGGAAGTGCGGAATCTGATCGAAATGAAAGTCAAGGAACTGATCCAATCACTGTGAGACGGAGTACATCATGTCAAAGGTTATCGAACAAGCGGTGAAGTCGAAGTACGGGGCCGTCGCGACGAGCGGCCTTTCCACTGAACATACCGGTGTCCGCGCCGTGGCCGAGGCGTTCGGCTATTCGCCCGAAGAACTGGCTTCCATCCCATCGCAGGCCAACATGGGGTTGTCCTGTGGCAACCCCACGGCGACCGCCAATCTTCGTCCCGGAGAAGTCGTGGTGGACCTCGGCTGCGGTGGTGGCCTCGACGTGTTCCTCGCAGCGGCGAAGGTGGGGCCAACCGGCAAGGCCATCGGCATCGACATGACCACCGAGATGCTGGAATTGGCACGCAAAAATGCCGCCAAGGGCAGGAACGGCCAACCGATCACGAACGTCGAGTTCTATCAGGCGACCATCGACAAGCTGCCGCTGCCTGCCGGATCGGTGGACTGCGTGATAAGCAACTGCGTCATCAATCTGGCCTCTGACAAACCCGCTGTCTTCCGGGAGATCGTCAGGGTGTTGAAGCCCGGTGGACGGCTGGCGGTCAGCGACATTGCCCTCAAGAAGCCGCTGCCCGCCGAGATCGGCCAGGACCTGATGGCCTACGTCGGCTGCATCGCTGGAGCCATCCCCATCGAAGATTACCGCAGGCAACTGAGCGAAGCGGGATTCGCCGCTGTAGAGGTCATCGACACCGGGGCCGACCTCAACGCCTACGCCAAAGTAGAAAACCAGGGCGGGTGCTGCCCGCCTGCGGCCTCCAGTCTCACCGTTGTCGAAACTGGATGTTGTTCGACGCCAAGGCCCGATGACACGCTGCACGCCCGGCTGCTCGATCTGCTGACACGCTACAACGTGAACGACTACGCCGCCAGCGTGCGGGTCTTTGCAGTGAAGCCGCAAGCATAAGGGCGTCTACGGATGTCGGCCTTGGAAAAAATGGTTTGCATGAATCAGTGCAACCTTTTGCCGAGGCGAGCGAAAGACGAAGGGAGATGAGAAGATGAGCAATGGACCCGCCAAACGCCTCACTTTCCTGGACCGTTACCTGACGCTATGGATTTTCCTGGCGATGGCGGCAGGAGTCGCCGTGGGCCGTTTTATTCCAGGGATCGAGCCGTGGATCAACGGCTTTCAGGTCGGCACGACGAACATCCCCATCGCCATCGGGCTGATCCTGATGATGTACCCGCCGCTGGCGAAGGTCCGCTACGAGGAGATGGGCGAGGTCTTCCGCAACTGGAAGATTCTCGGCCTGTCACTCGTGCAGAACTGGCTGATCGGCCCGATTCTGATGTTCGCCCTGGCAATCCTGTTTCTGCACAACTACCCGGAGTACATGGTCGGCCTGATCATGATCGGTCTGGCTCGCTGTATTGCGATGGTCATTGTCTGGAACGAACTGGCGAAGGGTGACAGCGAATACGCAGCCGGGTTGGTGGCTTTCAACAGCGTATTTCAGGTTTTGTTTTACAGCGTCTACGCCTGGGTGTTCATCACCGTCCTGCCGCCACTTTTCGGGCTTGCAAGGAAGCACGGTGCAGGTGAGCATCGGTGAAATCGCCTGGAGCGTCTTCATCTACCTTGGCATTCCGTTCCTGGCGGGAATGGCGACTCGGTTCGTACTGCTGAGAGCAAAAGGGCGAACGTGGTACGAGAAGCAGTTCATTCCGACGATCAGCCCGATCACGCTGATCGCTTTGCTGTTCACGATTCTCGTCATGTTCAGCCTCAAGGGAAACCTCATTGTCCAGATTCCGCTGGACGTGCTGCGGATTGCCGTGCCGCTGCTGATCTACTTCGTCGTGATGTTCCTCGTGAGTTTCTGGATGGGCAGAAAGAGCGGGGCGGACTATTCCAAGACGACCACGATTGCGTTCACGGCGGCGAGCAACAATTTTGAGTTGGCGATTGCCGTGGCAGTGGCCGTCTTCGGAATCAATTCCGGTGTTGCCTTCGCCGCCGTCATCGGCCCTCTGGTCGAGGTTCCGGTGATGATCGGTCTGGTCAATGTGGCGCTCTATTTCCAGCGGCGCTATTTTGGCGGTGAAGTTACAGCGGACGAAAAGATGGCGGCGTCGACTCCTTCAACGTGTCCGACTTCGATAGGGACCAAGGAGTGACCTCGTGTTCAAGTCACCTAGGGCGACCAGGACTTCATTGTGAAAGGATTATTCATTGTTAGCCCTCCGCTCCGCAGATTCTTCGGGTTGTTCGTGGCTGGCTGTAGGCCGTGCCTTCTGTCTCGAAGTGTCCAACTGACACTTACTGGTCATTCAGGTCCGCACGCCCAGCCGGGGCAGAATGACCAGCCAAAGTAGCAAGAAGGCGACAGCGAGAGCGGTCGGCAAGAGCCAATCCCAGGACATATTCGCCTCCTTCTGGCTTATCGCCGCATCGCCTCGACCGCTTCCCTTCCGCTCGCCCCGTCGTGGCGTTCGGAAGAGTCCAAATTGCCAAAAAATCGCCTCGCAGGGACTTCAGAGCGTATCGTTCGTAGTCGATCTCCGGCTGCGTGCGGAAGCCGAGGCGTCGAAAGATAGGCAGCGGAGGACACCACCCCTGGACGGCGTGCTGGAGCAGGAACCCGGCGACGACGGCAGGGAAGATGAACCATTTCCGGTCCACCGTGGCTCCGAGGGTGAGGCCGATAAGCGAGGCAGTGGCAGCGTTCGCTTCGAGTGTGCGTCGATGTCCCATTCCTGTGCGAGTTCGGTCAAGCGGCGGTCGATGGCCGCAGGACCAGCGGCGGCGCACTGGGCGACTCGTTCCTCGGTGTGGCGGCGATCCGCTCATTAACTTGCTCGGCTTGTGCTGGGGTACACGCTCGACGGTCGAGGCGACTACTCTTGCCCAACATCAAGGTCGTCCAATGCTTTATCTACTTCAGGATGGATTCCGCGAAGGTCTGTCCCGTCCATATCCCAGCCCTGAAAGAAGTCAATCAAGTCGCGCACGAAGTCGGAGCGGATATCTTCCTGGGGTACATGTCGCTGAATCAATGGCCACATGTCGATGAACAACCGTGCTCCGCTTCGCCAACTCATATTCAAGGCTCCTGACAGCTTTGGTTCAACACCTTTCCACGCCCAATGTAACTGGCTGGCCTGTTATAGGCAATTTGCGATTCCCCTCACCCGTGGTCTTGTTCGACCGCGACTGTAAAAAGAGTAGGTGGTGGTCCCTCGTCGAAGTGGCCTCGAACGAGTTGTTGGAATCGAAAGAGTTCTCGAAAGAATGGATGTAAAAGCGTGGGAAAATGATGGGAATCATGGAAGCCATGTAATTCATGGAGTGAGGCCTCGCCCAAGCCGTTCTTTTGAGGACTTCGTGTCTCACCGGGACCGTGAGACACGGGAAGAATCGGATTTTAAGTTATTATGGGCGTATGGGTTGCATGCGATTCCGTGCCTATGGGGCGCGCATGAGACACGGATCAATCCAGTGTAGGAAACGGCTTAGGCGGAGCTTTACTTCATGGAAGTCGCAACTCATTCGCACCTAAGGACGTAAGTCATGATCAAAATCGGCCTCGTCGGCGTCGGTTTCATGGGCATGATCCACTACCTCGCCTCCTTGAAATTGCAGGGCGGCAAGGTTGTTGCGATATGCAGTCGGGACCAAAAGAAGTTGGCGGGGGACTGGCGCTCGATTCAGGGTAATTTCGGGCCGCGCGGTGAGATGATGGACCTTGCGGGCATCAAGAAGTATGCCGACTTGGACAGCATGCTGGCCGACAAGGACATCGATCTGATCGATATTTGCAATCCGACCTACCTGCATAGGGACACTGCCCTCAAGGCGCTGCGGGCCGGCAAACATGTGCTCGTGGAAAAGCCGCTGGCGCTGGAGGCTGACGATGCCGATGTGCTTGGTCGAGGCGGCGCGAAAGGCGGGCCGATTGCTTATGGTTGCGCATGTGCTGCCGTTCTTTCCGGAGTTCGCCTTTGCTGCCCAGGTCATACGGGAGGGCCAATATGGCAAGTTTCTGGGCGGCCACTGCAAACGGGTGATCTCGAAGCCGGACTGGTCGAGTGACAGCGGCGATGCCGTCAAGACGGGCGGACCAGCCATCGATCTGCACATTCACGATACGCATTTCATCCGGCTGCTTTGCGGCGTTCCCGGGCGGGTTTTTTCGACGGGAGTGCTGGTGGACAACGTGGTCTCCTACCTCACCACGCAATATCTTTATGGCCCGGGCGGCCCGGTTGTTTCCTGTGCCAGCGGGGCTGTGGCGCAAAAAGGCCGGCCGTTCGTGCACGGCTACGAGTTCTATTTGGAAAAGGCCACTTTGGTTTTCGAGTCGGGCACTTGCCCGTTGACACTTTATGGCATCGACGGCGCCGCGCAGCAGGTCAAGCTCGCGGACGACAGCGACCCGACTGCCCCTTTTACGCGCGAAATCCAGATGGCGGTCGACGGCGTTCAGAGTGGTCAAGAACCGGAACTGTTGTCGGGAAAACTGGCACGCGACGCCCTGGTACTCTGTCACAAGGAATGTGAATCGGTAAGAACGGGCGCCGCGGTGGCTATTGCGTGATCAGCCAGTACTTGATCAGCCAAGTCTCCTGGCTCAGATCAATAGCGGAAGATCACATCGGCCGTCAGGCGGAAGGCGTCCATGCGGCGGGCGTTGCCGCCCAGAATGTTGGCCTCGCCCACCAGGCCAAATTGCAGCGCTTCCGACACTTTATAGCGTAGGCCAAGGGCGAAAGTCAGTTCGTTGAACCCATGAACGCTGCTGGAACCGAAATGGAACAGGTCACGGCCCTCAAAGTTGATGGGTTCGCGCGAGCCATTGCCGGTGTAATTGGCGTAGTTGAACTCGATAAGCGGATAGATTTTCTTGAAATTGCCAACGTCATAATCCAGGTGAAAGCTGGCGTAAAAGAAGTCGCCGCGCAGAGCGCCGAGGCCGAGTGAGTAGCCGTCCGTGTTCATGAAATTAAAGCTGCCGAAGCTACTTCGTAAAAAGTTCTGGGCGATGCTGAAATAGGGAGTCAAGCCGAGCGTGTGGGTGTCCTGGAAGACGGTGCCGGTGCCGACCGGGACCTCAACGATCAAGCCGAAGGCCGCCACGGTGTTGCTGACATCATTGCGGATAAAGGTAACCTTCGGGCCCAGATGTAATTCCGAGAGACCCTGGTGTTTACTGAAGTCTCCCATGGGATTACGGGGGTCCATGAACACCAGCCCCAACTCATCAACGGTCAAGGACAGCCATTCGGTGAAGGCGACGCTGGCCCGTGCTCCCAGGAAGAAGTTATTGCCGCCGGCAAATATCGGGTTGGCGGAGGGCGTGTGCTGCCAGATGAAGAGGGGACGGACCTCGGTGAGTGTCGCGGGTCTTCGAAATAAAACGGATTGGAGACCGGCGAGGCGAACACGTCGAATTTATGATCGCTCTGGAAGCGCGTGCCGGTGCCCCCCTTGGTCACGGACCCGGTCACATCTTCCCAGCAGCCCTTCGCGTGATCGCAGAACTTGGACCAAAAGCCGCCGCCTGCTTTGGGTGTGTTGGCAACGCCACAGTTAAACCCTTCCTCGCCTGGGTTAGGGCCCCCATAGGGTGCAATCGGGCCGCCCATGCCGGGCGGCGGAGGTGGCGGCGGGGGCGGTGCTGGATCCGCCCCCTGGGCCCTCACGAAGATTCGTGGCGCCTTGGGCGTCAAAGGGGCATAGGCTGCATCGTCGTCATGCGCGGCTTCATGGGAGACTGCGCCAACGGCTCCGGCATGCCCAAGCTAATCGGCGTGCTGGTGCTGGTGCTTATCGTGGAACGCGGCGCCGCTGGCCGCCAGATTAAATCCTCTGCCCGGCTTGCGCCCGCCATCGTAAGGAGCGCCAAAGCCGCCATGCCTTGGATTTTTGCTTGCATCCCTGCTACCTCCGGCCGAGTGACTCGCTTAAGTTTGCCTCAGAGCGTGACACCCAAGTTGCCGTAATCGTCACAACTTGTTAGCGACGGGCCCACCGCCAGGCGCTCGCTGTCTTCGGTTTCGGCCAATCTGCGTATCGTTGAATAGGGGTTCGCGAGAGCCCTGTCCCGTGCAGATTTGGCAGGGGGATCATAGCCGACAAAACTGGCAAAAACGGCAATATAGCCATGGAAGGCTAGCGAGACAGGAGAAGCTGCGCAAAGATTTTGGGCGTTGCTTGACGGGGCGTAAAACATTCCAGGACGTTGGTTGCGAGCCCGCGTTTTATGGCTCGTTAGAGCGTTCGGAGAAAAAGGGCAGACCCCCTCGAAGTGATCAGGCTATCGAGGGGGTCGCTTCTTTTTCCGAACGCATCTTAGCGATGCTTTACCGTGTTGGTAAGGCGGCCAATGCCAGCTATATCGATATGAACCTCGTCTGCAACCGCCAGGGTGAAATCGTCGGGAGGGACAATGCCCGTGCCCGTAAGGAGCACGACGCCATGCGGAAACGATGTTTCCTTGCCAAGCCACGAGATCAAATCTTCAAAGGTCCGGGCCATTTTATCCAGGCTCGTCGTCCCCTTAAAAACATTTTTACCGGCCCGGTTAATTTGTAAATCAATCGTCACTTGCGGCAGCGGCGGCATGTCCTCCACAAGCGTGATTACCGGCCCCAGGGCGCAGGCGCGGTCATAAAACTTCGCTTGCGGCAAGTAAAGCGGGTTCTCCCCTTCAATATCACGAGAACTCATGTCGTTACCGATGGTGAAGCCGACCAGCTTCAGTTGCGGCGAAATTACCAGGGCCAGCTCCGGCTCAGGCACGTTCCAGTGGCTATCGCGGCGAATGTGGACATGCTCGCCGGGACCGGCAACGCGATAGTGCGGGGCCTTGAAAAACAGCTCCGGCCGCGGCGCCGTATAGACCTTGTCGTAAAACTGGGCCGCACCCACGGACTCGCGTTCCCGAGCTTCTTGACTCCGCTTGTAGGTGACCCCTGCCGCCCAGACCTCCTGTTCATCGATGGGGGCCAGCAGCTTGAGCTCCTTGAGAGCCAGTTTGGGGCTATTCTCCGGAAGGTAGTCGAGGGCGGCGACGCGCGGGTTGGCCGCATGGAGGATATCGCTCAGCGAACCGTGCGAATCCAGGGTAAGCAGACGTACGTAATCATCCGCCAGGATGCCGACACGCAATTCCCCGTCAGCAAGGGATATTTTGCAAAGCTGCATTTTGAAGCTCCAGGGGCCTCGACGACCCAGGTTGGGCCGGCGGCGGGCCAGTGAATTTTTATGGCAGCGCGTAAAATCATCAAGCCCACGAGGAAAACCTCATGGGCTTGACAATGACGGGGTGTATAAATGGGCCGCCGACAATCCCCTCACTGCCGCACGGCCCCGAGGTCCTCTTCTTCTCCCCAAAAGTTGAGGACAAGGCAAACTTAGGTCACGCTTGCCCAAAAGGCAAACGCCCGGCGTGAAGAAAGAGAATTTATCGTTTTCGTGGTGGTTTTTAACAGGACTGGCCCCAAGAAAGGCTTATTGCCGGCCCAGCTTCTTGAAATAGCCGCGCACCTGCGACTCGGCGTCGGGCGGAATGCGTTGGCGCTCGATAGCTTCGGGCGCTTCCTGGACCGCTCTTTTGAAGGCGCCGCCGACTTCGGTCGAAGGGATTTTTTTGAAGGTCCCCCCGCGTGAGAAGCCGGTGATAAATTGCTGGCCGTTCGGGTCCGTGATGCCTTTTTCGCGGGCGTCCACGTCGTTGCTGTCGGGGTCCTCGCCGATGGGACGAATACCGCCCGGGCGTTTGCCTTTGCCCAGCCCATTTCTGTTGCCATTGGCGTCACAGTCGCCGTCGCAGCCTTCCAGCATACCGTCGAGCGCGCTGCGCAAAATGGATTGATCCGTGAGCAGACGATTTAGCTCGGATTCGGATAGCTCCATCGATTTGAGTTTCTCCAGGGCCCCTTTGAGGCTTTCGCCCGCTTTCAGATTGTTGCCAGCCCCCAAACATTCCTTGCATTGGCCCAGCATCTCCGCCAGCTCGTCAAGTTCCTGAAGCCCGCGCGACTCTTGCTTGAGCTCGGCCATCTCCCGGTCGAGCTGGTCCTGGTTGATTTTGCCGTCCTCGAAATCCTTCTGGAGCTGGTCCTTCTTCTCCTTTTGGTCGGCAATGCGTTTAAGCTTGTCCTGGAGCTCGTTCATTTGCTCGGCGAGCTTTTGTTGCTCCTCCTTGCTGAGCTTGTTTTCTTTAAGTTCCTTTTGGAGCTTTTCCAGAATATCGCGAGCCTTGTCGAATTTGCCCTTGGCCAGGGCATCTTCCAGATCCTTGGCGGGGCCATCGGAAAGCTCTTTACCAATCTTGTCGAACTGGAGCTTGTCGAGGTTCTTCTTGAGGCTCGCCTTCTGGTCCTTGAGATCATAGACGCGTTTCTGTAGTTTTTCGTCCAGTTTGGCGAGTTCATTGGCGCGCTTGCGCACCTGTTCCTTGTTGTTCGGATCGAGCGGCTTTTGCACAAGCTTGTCCCATTCCCGGTCGAGCTCTTCCATCTCCTTCGATTTCGGCAGGTCCTCCAAATCGTTGTCTTTTTTGACGACCTTGCGAAGGTTTTCGAGTTGTTGCTGAATCTCCTTCGGGTCCGCCACGCCGGCTTGCTTCGTGTCCGGCCGATTGCTGGCGCCGCCAAGCGACGGCTCGAAAAAGCTGGATGCCAGCGCCAGCACGCCGGCGCCGAGCGGCAGCATGCCTCTGGACCAGCGCGGACGAAGCGGGAACCTGGCGGCGACATCGAGCTTGGCCACCTGGGCCTGCACATCTTCGGCCAGCGCCAGGCCGGCCGGACTACTGGCTTGCTCGGAGGACAGCAGCGCCAATGTCGTCACGCGTTCCTTGAGCCCAAATTCCCGATCCAGGGCCAGAGCCGCGGTGACATATTGCGGCGTGCGCCACCAGGACCAGAGCAAACCGGCTATCGTGGCAGCGATAAGAATACAGGCGGGAATGCCGTAACGTGCCCAGTCGGCCGCTGGAGCGATGACGAAGGGACGTATCAAGAACCAGGCCGCGCACAGCAACAGCCCAATGGCCCAGAAGCCAACCAGGGTACTGGCGATGACGCTGGCTCGCAACCGGCGACGCACACGTTTGACCTGGCGTTCGACCATTGTGGCGGACATGGATGTCCTCTGGTTCGTGAGGTTAAAGCGTTAGCGGCAGGGCTGCCCAAGGCGGAAATCGAATAGGTCACTGGCAGCTACTCACATTATCCGTGGGAGCTTGAAAAATGCCAGTGAAAAACAAAAATGAAACGTTCTCAATGCAAGACTTCCTCAGGACTCGCATCCTGCCCAGGTTTCGTGCCGACCTTATCATCCTGGAGATCTTTGACAGCCGAACTCGGCTGGCATTGTCTGCTCATTCAGGTCTGCACGCCAAAACGCGGCAATACCCATATTTGGAGCAGGACCCAAACCACCAGAATGCCCGCGAAGATAAGGAATTCCATTTTGGCGACTCCTCGCTTTGGCTTGATACCACTGTTCATGAAACCACATCCCTTACGTATCGACAGTGAGCTTCCTCTGTTATTGTATCATCGACGGTGCTCCTGGCGAGCGAAACGCGGCTCTGTAATCTCAGTCTCCGCGCTCGAGGCGCGGCCGGATGTCAAGATCGATAAGACCGGCCGCCATACGTTTAGCATCGGCCACTCGGCCGCAGCGGTCGCAAAGGATGCGACCATTGTTCTCGACAGAATGCCTGGCGCAGACCGGCCGGAAGCAACTGTCGCACTCCCGGTAGAACCAGGTCTCGCGGTCTTTTGGGTCTACCTTCAAGATCGGCTGCAATTTTCGATCACAGCCATCGACACTGCATTTTACGAAGGACATGGTAGCTCCGCGCCCGGGTCAAGGCAGTTAGGGCAGTACCAGGGAGCCGGCGCCAGGACGGGTTTCGGGCTGCGCTTGCGGCACCTGGCGCAGCGAAAACGCTTGCCCTTCAGAGCGGTTTTTGGACGCACTTGTTTGCCGGTCCTGGAAATGATCCGTCCCATGAAAACCTCCATCCTTATTTTACACCAGGCGACAACAGGAAGAGACAATGGCCAGGCACAAAAAGTTCGAACTTCCCGTGCCTCACGAAAATGCACTGCTACACTATTATCGCCACGCGTAATTCATCGGCATGAAATGGCCGGCCGAACTTACTCGTGCTGACCCACCGCGACCTGGACTTCGCCCGGCGCCGGGCGGCCATGATTTTGTTCAAAAAACGCGAACAAGGAGCCCGACCATGACGGAGACGTGTCCCGAGTGTGGCGGAACAGCATCCCTGCTGCAAACGAGAATGGAATTCGAAGAAATGCCCGACCTCGACAACCCACCGCACAAAACCCGCATCCCCATCAAAATCGAGGAGTTTCGCTGCCAGGAACAGAGCTGCGAATTTGAATTTGAAAGGATTATCCGAGAACCCAGTTAGCCTGGGTGGACACCGCCAATGCCTGCCGGCTTCCATTCAAAGTCATGCTGGGCTACTGCCACCATCCCAGGGGCTTGAAGTCATTCCAGGGGTCGTACACATTGCCGTATAGCCATGAAGAACCCGGATATTGGCCGACAAGATCGTTAAACAAGGCCTCGACTGCCTTGAAGCCGAGCCCTATGGGGACCGAAAAGATCAGCTGGGTATTGCCGCCACCATCACAAATCCCGCCAAATTCCTCGACGACGGCCCGCACCTGATCCCCATCCGGCCCCTGGTTACGGCCAAGTTCCCTGAAGTAAAACCAAACGCAAAGCATCCCGGAACGCTTCAGAACGACGAAACCTTTTGGATCGGTCCGGCAAAGCTCGATCTCATCCCCTTTCGCCAGTCCTTCGATAACCCCTGGCGAATAAAGAAGGCGAAAACGTCGTGGCCCAAGTTGCACCGCTTCGACAACTTCCGTCCCCGGCCGGCCGCTTTCGTTATGGCATATGGGAAGATCGATTTCGGTAATTTCAGGTTGGTTCATGGCAGGCGTCAGAGGTCATTGGCGTTAAAATCCAGCATCGCGCATGATGCCGCGCTGCGTGTCCCGTTTCAAGTCTTGGTTGGCGCGCCCTTCAGGCAACATTGGAGCGCTACGGGGGAAAACCCGGAGTTAGGTCTGTCAGGTCCGCAGCGCGGCAGCCGCGTTTCCTTTACCGACGCTGTGGAAGCCCATGTTTTCCAGATAAAATGAGCCAGTCTGACGATTTCGCGGTGTACGGAATGCGCCATGCCATTTCGTCTTGCCAGGATGCGAGTGAACCAATGGGCGGTCGACCCTGTCCTGATGGATGGAGCGACGGATCGTGAACTCAAATTCGTCACGACGGACAGGATCAGTCAGAAGAACTATTGAGGACCCCATGACTCCCTCCATCATTTACCCGTACCTCCTGGGGAATACCTGGGCTTTTGACGATTCTCGCACCGGCCTCAAGGAGGAGGCTTTTGTCCTGGGAATGTCGGAGATGATGTCTCGTCTGGTCGAGGACAAAGCCATTCCGCAGGCAGCGAAGGGGTTCACCCTACAATTCTGCTCGGAGCCATTCAAGGGGGCCGACGCCGAATTGACGTGGCTTCGGAGCGGTGATCCAGAAGTTCTTCCAGGAAAAGATGTAAGTGCCTCGCAGAATTTCGGCAACTGGTATAGGGGCAATGTCGCCGGTCAGCCAATGGAAGGTTGGCTATGTCCTGCCCTTGGCCTCTACTTCACGGCGGCACCAGCCCGGATTTTCGTGAAGGTCGACCCGCTCCCGCCTGGCATCGATCCCATTTGGCACATCGACAAGGACGCCCCGGATGCGGTGAGGTTTGTTTCGGCTCCGCAGGCACAGGGATAGGATCATGTGCATAGGAGATAAGATGTCCCATTGGCAGCGATCCTGTAATAGGAAACCCATAACGGTCGCTTGACCTTTGAGGGCCATCATGGATTTCAAACCACCGACTTGGGAACTTGTGGGAGAAAGGTGCGCCTGCTGCGATGGGCAAGGAGAGTTGGTCTTTGCCGCTTGCCCGAAATGTGGCTTTGTCGTTTTCATTTGCGCCGAAATCGGGACAGTGACAGAGATTCAAGGGAAACGCAGTGGACAGCAAATGGGGCGGTTACATGATCTGAATCCGCCAATTTGCGCTAAATGTCATTCTGTGAAATACGACGAATTCCGTGATGCAACTTCGGGGGAAATCCAAGCTCTTGGCTTTCAACCTGGCGAGTATAAATAGCATTTTTGCCCATTCAGGAAGGTCCGAGGTAATTAGGCTCCCACGCCCCTCGGCCATGACTACATCTTCCTGGCAACCAGCGCATGATAACGGATAGCCAAGAGCCGTATTTTCTCCGAATCAAGAACTGTCTCGACCAGATGACCAGGAATGCCCGCTACTCCGAGTTTCGTACCCATGAGCACCCCACGATGGCACCCAGCGTGTCTACGTCGCCACCAAGTCCAATCGCCCTTGCCACTGCTTTGGACCAGGAATCGAGATTTTGGAGCACGCACCACAACGCCGCCAGGACGGTGGGGATGACAAACGGAGTGATGATCGGTTTGTCGAATTCTGGCCTCGCCATTCCCGACCAGGCGATGTGTTGCAGTGTCGTTTCAGCGCTTTTCATTATGAGCTCAGGCAATTCCCGCACCATCCCAGCGAAATGGGGCTCGTAGACTTCGGTGGCCTCAGCTATCTCCTGGCAGAACTCTTCCGGTGAACAAACGTCATTCGTAAGAAGCTGTGCGGCCTTAGCTATTGCCACGCCGCCCGCCACGCTTCGTGGGTCTTGATGTGTGATCCGGGAAATATCCGCTACGACATCAGCGAGCCGTTCGGTGTCTCGAAGGAAGAAAAGCCCCAGGACCGCCGTTCGCATCGCCGTCCCATTTCCCGCCTGGCCCACCGGAGCGCCGCAGGAAGTCCAGTCATTTGTCTTGAGAAACCGATGGGCAGCTTGCGTACACGCACCACCCGGCCCAATGACGGATTGCGTTTTCCACAATCCGGCAACAAAGCGAGCAACCACAGCGGGAACAACATCCCCTGCCTCAAGAATCGCCTCCACGGTAGCCAGCGACAGTTGCGTGTCGTCGGTGTATTGACCGGTTGGAAAGCCCTCAAATTCAGCGAAGCCCGACAGCAGCGTTTCCATGCCGGGGATGGAGTGGGCCCACAAACCCTCGTAGGGAGCGCCGAGAGCATCACCCACGGCGCAACCCAATAGGCAGCCCAGGAAACGATCTCGAAGTTCGATACTGGAGTTTGCCATCTGTCCATTCCCCTTTTCCCACACAGTGCTTCCGTGCAATCCCCAAGTCACTCCCTCCCCAGCACCAAATCCACCACCCAACACCCCCTCACATGCGTCCTCGCCCCGCGACAGTGGACCAGGATTTCCTGGTTATCACAGCCCGATTTTACAAGTTCGTCGGCCAAGTGGGGCATTTGGTCAAAGGCGCGGTCGTCGTAGATGGATTGGGCCAGAGACTTGACGGTGGGAGTGAGCCAAGAGCGGTCGACGGCAATCGGGCGGAAGGGATTGCCGAAGATGTCACGCAACAACTCAGCCTGTGCCAAGAAAGCTACCAACCTGGCTGACATCCAGCCTTCCATTTTAACCTGGGTCCAGGAAGCATCTTCGGCTTGACCTCCAAGTGCGTCGGCGGCTTCTCCTCGGGCGGCGTACCATGCTGCTAACTTGGCATTGGCCTTGGCTGCGAAGATGACTGGTGCCCATACTTCTGTCTCGGTGGCAGCGGCTAATTCCTCGTTGGACGCAAGCTCATCGGCATACTTCTCCGTCACGTCCACGCCCATTCTGTTTCGTGCATCCGTCATCATTTTCTGAGTGCGCCGGCAGCAGGCACAGGCAAATAGGCGTCGCTTGCGATCGCTCACCTTTTCCGTGACAAAATCCAGCATTGGTTTTGGATCGGCGCAGGAAAGCCATTCAGACTCGTTCATCATAACCTCTGTCTTCCAGCCAAGGCCGACCTGTTGATTATTGTCCCGAAAGTAGTTGACGTGACACTCAATTTTTGAGCCCTGGTTCGGCCAGTGTTTTTGATCTTTCGGCAACCTTACACCCGGACCAAAATGAGAATGGCCAACATCAATCAGCCCCAGGAATTCGGTGTCAAGATCGACAAAGATTCCAAACGGACAAATTGCCTTGACCGTTCCGATGACTTCCCTGCCAATCGGCAAACGCGTTTTGAAGTCTTCCCAGCGCTCCTTTCGCGTGGAATCAGTCGGTGATCCTTCGTCCGATGCGACCGACATACAGTTACCTCTGCTTTGAAGTCGTTCTCGTTATTCCTTCAACCCGTCCATCAGCCGTTTTGCGGGCCATCCCTCACGTGCGGACCCGGCCCTATCAAATGGCCAAGGATCTCTTTGTCGGCACATTCTGGTTCTACCAGTTCGTTGGCCAGGAGGGGAAAGCGGTCGAAGGTGCGGTGAGAATCGCAGCTTGCGTTCACTCGCCTATCGGTCCACTCCACCAACGCCATGCTCAATGCGCTGAAATCGCTTTTCAACTTCTGTGCCTCGTTGATGGCTGAAAGTGCCGTTCCCGTAAACTGACAGGACATACCCACTCGGCTTATACAGCGTCCACAGTTCGTCATCGGTATCTCGCACGAACCTACGGCAGTGCAGTACGCATCCGAGATCGAAGACGAAGCGTGTGGCACCCGTATCTGTCTCTACTTCTGTAGAGACAAGTTTTTGTCCCCCAAGCTTAGCCATTGCCCGTTCCATTCGCCGGGATGAGGAAGAACCAGTTGCCAGTTCAAGGCCGTCCAAGGTCAGCTGCCAGTAGCAACAGTAAATCCAAAGCCACCATTCCCCACGAACCGTAACCGACCTGCGTGCGGCAAGTTGTTTGACAGCTTTGGATTTAGATCCCGTCTTGAACGGTTCCCGGACACGAAGTGACGGCTTGCCGAAGTTTATCGACAAATTCAGGAGTCGCTCGTAATGAAGCCCCCAGCACGGTTTGCCGTAGAGTTGCTTAAACGACTTGTCGATGGCCTTCATGTTCATGCCGCCCTTTCTGAACCAGTTTACCCTCCCGCCTGCCACCTGTCTGGCAGAAAATGGCCGCCAGGGTAAAACAGTACATGAATAGAAACCCCTCCTTCGAGGCAGGTTCATCGCCGACATTTCACTCACGCTAAGGCCGCTTTGGCGACTGAACATCGCAGCCTACCGACGCACGAGGATCGCCGGTGAAGGTAGGACCGAAAATGGCGACTGTCAAAGCACGACATGCCTCTTCTTATTCCCAATGCTCTTCCCATTTGTCGGCAAACGCTTTCTTGAGCTTTTCCATGTAGGCGTAGGTTTTTATCTTGACCATCCACAGGTCGTCCCCGCCCTTACCTCCCTTGCAAACTACCCCTTCCCTCACGTCGTAATTTCCTTGGCGAACATCATGGCAAAACTTCCCGGTCATTTTTCCTCGATAAAGGACCCTTGCACTGCAGAGATGCCCGAAATCGCCCAAGAATACCTCTGGTCCGACCAAACCGAAAGGCTCGGCTAAAACATCGAAAATCACCAGATGTTTCAGATCATCGGATTTGTGCAGACCGGAAAACGACCGTGGCCCGAAAAACTCAGTGAAGACCTTGAGGCTGGCATACTCCCGATACCTGCCAACGCCGATGAATACTTTCTCGATGCCATCAGCAAGGCGAGCCTGAAAAATCTCGACGGAGTCCGAAAGGTGACCGTGGGCCCGGGTAAACTGTTCGATGCCGATCTTGGTGAGTGCGAACTCATCCCGTCGAGTCCCGAAGCTGTGCCAGCCAAACTCACGATCCCAATCCCAATGGAGATTCGTTCCGTCGTATTTCTCGAAGGCCACGCACCGTCCACCTGGGTAGTGCTGACTATCAGGAATCTTCGGATAATGAAGCACGATCCGGGTTCCTTCGATGCTGATCGAATCCCATCTACGACAGAGATTCTCGGTTGATAAATGGACAAATCAATTAGGAGATGAGTTCGGAGCAAAGTCTGGCAAGCATCGGCGGCTGAGCCAGGAGTCGCTGCGGGCGGAAGTAAGGCAGGATATCCTACCATACCGCACCGTCATCCTATTCCACTCCACCGTAAATCTCTCCTTGCCCGATTCGGCGTGTTCCGGCAACGTGGCGTAAGCAAAGCCGAAGCAATTGATAGGCCCTTTCTCCTCCACGACATAAGCGATCCGGCAGGCAGTTCTTATCGAACACAAAAACAGTTAATCCGCCAATATTTACGGTAGAGGTTATACTGCCACTGGCCGTACGCAATTGATAGTTTTTGATGCGGGACCTGGTCTTAATTAGGTTGCTCGTGAGATATCCTTCCCTCGAAAATGGGCGTTTCTTATTGTCGCTCTCGGCAGTCGCTTTGCTGTCCGCGGGTCTTGGCGTGGTTTTTCTCGGGGTAACAGGTAAATTCCTGCCGCACGATGAGCAATTTCTGGGGATGACGGCTCAGGAATTGTGCGTCCTGCACGAATGCCGGATCGTCCACTTCATGATTCATGATCGTATCTCCTTCGGCGGTTCCTTGATCGCCATCGGCCTGCTTTATTACTGGCTGACCAATGCTCCTCTGCGACAGGGGCAGGCGTGGGCCTGGTGGCTCCTGGTGGTATCCGGAGTGGTAGGCTTTGGTAGCTTTTTTGCCTACCTCGGTTATGGATACCTTGATAGCTGGCACGGCCTGGCCACGCTGGCTCTCTTGCCCTGCTTCGTCATCGGCCTGTACCGATCGTATCCGACGTTGACGGACATCGCCGGCACGCGCACGTTACTGGCCCCATCGGTTCATTGGCCGTGGCTCTCCTGGCGTGGACTGGGGAGAGCGTGCTTGCTTGCAACGGGCGCGGGTCTGATTTGCGGTGGCCTCACCATTTGCATCGTTGGCATGACCAGCGTCTTTGTGCCTCAGGACCTGGCCTTCATGGGTATAGAAGTCCGCGAGCTAAACCAGATCAATGAACGCCTGGTGCCACTGATCGCCCATGACCGCGCGGGCTTTGGCGGCGGCGTCTGTTGTTGTGGAGTTGCCTTTTTCTTCACGGTATGGCGTGGCAAGCCTTCTTCGAACCTGTGGGGCGTCCTGGGGTTGGCGGGCACCATTGGTTTTGCCACCGCGATTGGCGTACACCCGGCGATCGGCTACACCGACCCCCTGCACCTGGGCCCGGCCGTGATCGGCGCGGTTGTCTTTATTACGGGCATGATCCTCACCTTCAAGGCGATGGTGGCAAAAGAGGTCCACGAATCGGTGGAGGCTTCCTCATGACCGACATCCACCACCCGATTCCCAACATTCGTGAGTTAGGCGCTGACCTGCTTTGCCTACCGCTCTGGCAAAGGGCACTCACAATCGCTTATCCCTTCTTCTGGTGTGGGGCCTACCTCCTTTTCGCCGCTTTCGAATATTGGTTCTTGGCGGCAACGTGCCTGGTTTGCCTGAGCTTTATTTCCTACGGCTCAACTTCCCATGACCTTGTCCACCGCAATCTGGGCTTGTCGAAAAAAGCTAATGACGTCCTCCTTTGCCTGGTCGAGTTGCTGGCTTTCCGCAGTGGCCACGCCTACCAGGCCGCCCACCTTCATCACCACGCCCGCTATCCCCATCCAGACGACGTCGAGGGTGCGGCGGCACGCATGTCATTCCTGGGTGCCTTGGCTGATGGTTTTATTTTTCAGTTGCGTATTTGGCTCTGGGCGAGGCGAAACGTTGTTCACCATCGCAAATGGATCATCTGCGAGGGAATAGCGGCCCTGGCACTTATGACGGCAGCGGCATTTTCCTTCGTTCCCATGTTGCAGCTTTATTTATTGTTGATGATCATGGGAAGCTGGGTCATCCCGCTGATTACCTCCTACCTTCCCCACGACGTAAATGGCGAAGGCGAACTCTTTCAGACCCGAGCGTTCCGAGGTAAAGTCGCCTCAATTTTGGCCATGGACCACCTTTATCATCTGGAGCATCACCTTTTTCCAGCCGTACCGCACGCTAACTGGCCAAAGCTCGCCAGGCGACTTGACCCCCATCTTGCCAGGGCGGGCGTCAAGGCCACCGTGTTTTGGTTCTGAAGGAATTGTGGCTCGGGATCCACCTGCCAGACTTCATTCCGTCACGGTATTTGAGTCAGGTGCTCTACTTGCTCGCATACCCTTGCCACACCCATTCGATGGCATGAGGCAGGAATTGTGCGCTGGCATTGCCAACTCCGTGGCCGGCGTTGCGGCAGAAGAGATACTGGTAGTGATAGCCCTTGTCCGCCAGTACCTTGGCCATGCGGTTGTTGGCCTCGACCCAGTCATGCATGCCGTCGCGCATGACGTTGGGGTTCAATAAATCCCGGTCCCCCACGGAAAGGAAGATCCGGATAGGTTTCTTCGGACTTTGTGAAATAATCGTTTCATGAAAACCCCAGGCACCATCGGGGGTTTCGGGGTCGAAGGGCCATTGCTGATTCACGAAGGTGCCTGAAGTGGTCAGCACGCGGTGGTAAAGATTGGGGCGATACCAGGCCATGATGAGTGCGGCCGAGCCGCCGGAGCTGTTGCCCATGGCTGCGCGACCGTCAGGGTCCCTGGTCAGCTTGACCTCACAGTTCTTTTCCACGCGCGGCAGGACCTCGGCTTCGATGTAATCCGCGAACAGGCCGGACATGTTGTCATATTCCTTCCCACGCTCATGCCCCTGGGCATCGCCGCCACCGTTGGCGACCAGGATGGCAATCATCGGCGGCACACGTTTCTGGGCGATAAGGTTATCAAGAATATGCGGCAGCCCCATGTCCGGTTTGCCCTTGGGGCCGTCGTGGCACACCATGAACGGCGCAGCGGTGCCCGCCACGTACTGGTCAGGGATGTAAACGGTGATTTGGCGCTTGTAGTCGATGGGGTGGGTTTCGACGATCAGGGTCTTGGGGTTTTGCGGATCCACCTTCCCGAAGACCTTGCGGGCAATCCCTGGATTGAAGAGTTTGGTCTCCTTCGAATCGATGCTGAATTGCTTCACCTTCCCCTGGGGAACGCCTTCGACCGCCTTGCGTTCAGGGGCGGGCTTATATTCGGGGCCGATAACGAAATTGCCGTCGGCATCCAGCGGCGGATTCTCACCCGTCTTCAGCACCTTGAAGGGCGGGGCACCGGGGTCATCAAACTTGCGAACCGGCACCTGCGCGGTAGCCGTTTGCGTAAATAAAAACGTGAAGACCAAAAACGTCGCCCATTTGGACATGTGATATCCTCGTAAGATTTGTGGGTTTGATGCCCTGCCTTCTGTTTCAGGATAGGGCGCAAAAGCGCCAAAGCCCATGGCGGTCGCACGCGGCAGCGCACCCCCCATGACCCTTGGGCTGCCGCCACGCCGGGTCTTGTCCTGCGTTTGATTTACTCGCTCACTGGCCTATCGAAAATCCTAATCTAAATGCATGAAGATCATCGCCATTCGGGCCTGTAAGCCGCCATGTCCGTCGCCGCCTGGGTGGCGAACGGCTTTGGGGCAAATTCTCGTCGCGGTCGAGACGGATGCGGGGTTGGTCGGCTATGGCGTTGGGGGAGGGGGCGAGGCGGCGGTCCACATTATCAGCACGGTCCTGCGCGAGCTGTTGCTGGGCAAGGACGTCGAGCCCGTGGAAACGCACTGGCAGGCCATGTATGAGGCGACGCTGCCGTTTGGCCGCAAGGGAGTCGCCATCATGGCGCTCAGCGGCGTCGATCTCGCCTTGTGGGACCTGCGCGGCAAGGCGGCGCAGCAATCGATCGCGCAGCTTCTGGGCGGGCCGAGTCACGGGCACGTGCCCACCTACACCACGGTCTGGGATGATATTCCGGACGCCCTCATCGGCAAGCACCAGGCTTTCAAGATCCATCTCGGCGCCAATGCCGGCAACCTGGACGCGCTGGTCGAGATCGTGCGCGAGGCGCGAGCGGCGCGTTGGTGCCCACGTGGCCTTCATGGTCGATGCCTGGATGAAGTGGGATGTGGCGTTCACCCTCCGCTTTGCCGAGCTTGTGGCGCCGTTTCGTCTTGATTGGATCGAGGAGCCGCTGCCGCCCGACGACCTCGCTGGTTATGCCCAACTGGCCCTGCGAACGCCTATCCCCATTGCGGGCGGTGAGCACGAATTCACGGCAGCGGCCTTTGCCGAATTGATCCAGCGGCGGCTACACCAGGTCGTCCAGCCTGATGTCTGCTGGTGTGGCGGCATGACGGAGCTGGTGAAGATCTATCGCTCGCCAGGGAACACGGCGTGCGCGTCTGTCCCCATCGTGGCGGCGAAATATGGGCCCTCCACGCCCTGGCCGCCATCGACCCCCAGCCCTTGGCCGAGTCTGGCCGGCCGTGGCTAACGTGGGTAGGCGGCCAACCTAAAATCGTTGCCGGGCAAATTGACGTCCCGCGGGGACCGGGGTTCGGCGTCTTGATTGATGAAGCTGCTTGTGGCTGGACCAGCCAGGGCCCGGCTTCCTCTCCTGTTCAAAACTAGTGCGGTATCAAGTCTTGATATTCGAATAAAGCCGTTTCAACTTCACGCTATCGACCAATAAATATGACGTCCAGCAGTTGCTGCTTCCCTCCTCCGGGAGCGGCTTCGCGCGTGATCACAACCACATGATCGGTCTTGTCATCCAGAGTGCAAGTTTTGGCGCCGGCCTTGGTTTTCACGGTCTCTTCGAGCACAAATTCCGTGGGGCTCTTTTCCTTGATGACGCTCAGCGTGCCGTTGCCGTGCGAACTAAAGGCCTCCATGGTGCGCGGATTGAAAACTGCACCGTCGCTGCTGCCGGCCAGGGGCAGGGTCGTGATGATTTTGCCATCGACCGAACTGAGGACGACACAGGTGGGCGTGCCGCCTTTGCCGCCGCGACACATCGCGAAAAGAATGTGGTTCTTGTTATCGATGGCCAGGCCCGCCGGCCCGTTGCCCTTTTCACCCAGGTCGAAATGGCCGGTGACCTTGAGGGTTTTGGCGTCCACCACGGCGATGTGATGCTCATTGGCCACGTCAAAATAGAGATGGCCCTCGCCATCCGAGACCCCCTGCTCGACGGAGGCATTGGCGCCGTTCGGCCCGATGGCGTCCACCTTGCCGACGATGGAACCGTCCTTGGAATCGACCACGAGGAGGTTGGGAGCACGGTGACTCAGAATAAAAAAGTGGTGGGTTGATGCGTCAAAGAGATAGCCGTCCGCGCCCGGCGCCGGCAGGGTCTTGATCGCTTCGAGTGTCTTCGTGTTGAAAAAAGTCGCGGGATTGCCGGCGACCAGACCGGTGTGGCTTTCCGGGTCTATCGCGACGCCATGCCCGGACGCCTTGGCCAGGGTGCCCGTGAGCTTGTAGGTATCGAGGTCGAAGACACTGACCGCGTTGCCGCAGGCGACATAAACGCGGCGGTTGACGCTGTCGGCCGTGACGTAGTCAATCCCCCCGGCGGCGGGAATCTGCGTGGTGGTAAGAATCTTGTAAGGCTTGGCCGCGACGTCGTCGGCCGGAGCCATATGGGAGAGACCTAAAAACACCGCCAGACCGATGGCGGCTGCAAGCATTGCGCTGGGGGTTTGGGGTAGTTTTTTCATAAGGTGCCTTCCGGTTGCCTGTGAACACTCGGTTATTGAGCGAAGGATATTGTAATAGGTTTTAGCATTTCGTAGAGGCAGATGGCTTCGGTTTCTACCAGCCGGTGAATTCGTCCGCCGACGGGCCATACATTCCGGGCACTGGGATGTTGTTCAGGCGGAGATAGACGCACAAGATCGCACGGTGGTGGACCAGGTGGTTGAGGATGAAGCCCCGAATCATGGCCGCTCGCGGCAAGGTGAACATCGGTGTTCCCGCCTTGAGCAGCGACCAGGGCTGCGTCATTTGGTCGTCCTTCACGGCCACAATCGCCTTCCGGGCCGTGGTGACGTTTCGATCAAACAACTCGAGGATCTCCTGCCGACTGGTCAGCTTCGGGGACTGATAGGGTTCGCCCCCGACCGGGGCGATGTCCCACGAGGGCGACGTGAGGGTCCCGTCAACCCAGCCCAGAATCTCGGCCAGGTGGTTGGCATTCCAGCCGATGGTGCGGGACTTGGGATGGGCTTGCCAATCCAGCTTGTCGTCGGGAACACGCTCGAGCACCTTCCGCGTGTTAGCTACCTCCCGGTCAAACTCCGGCAGGATCGTCTGGGCGTAACTCATAAGGTCCACCTT
The DNA here is from genome assembly GCA_963848825.1 of uncultured Planctomycetota bacterium. GTDB lineage: Bacteria > Planctomycetota > Planctomycetia > Gemmatales > Gemmataceae > CAVVSQ01. Next base: position 1,098,387 of record CAWKFA010000015.1, read on the forward strand.
CTTGATGCGGGGAATGTCTGGTCAGCATAATTTGTCATTCGATCCCGGGCCGCAGGGGTTGTCAAGCTTATTCGAAAGGAGCGCGAAGAATTAGCCGTGTTTATTTTCGTGATGATTCCTTCCGAAGTTAACTTTGCCCCTTGGCGTCTTTGCGCGAGACGTCTCTTCACGCGCATGAGGCAGCTTCCAGGCCCTCTCGGTCGAGGATTGTCATCCATGTGATTAAACACGCGGCCCAAAATACTTTGGCCATTTTACTTGGCATCATTAGCTCATAGATGCTTACGAACTCCACCCACGCCTGGTGATCGTGCGGATCACGAAGGCGAAGCCGATTCCTGGCGGTTCCAGGGGGTATGACGACTGGCGAACAATTTAGATTGATTTGATACTTATGGGTTCCGGCGGTTTGCCGGTTGATCCGTGCTGAACCAAGATCGAGAGCAGCCCGGATCCAGAGCTAAGGAAGGCAATAACAACAATCCAAAATCGTTTGGTCGACAGGTATTCTCCCTGAAACGGAAAACAATGCTCCAGCCAACAATCGTTACGATTGTTTTGGTGTATCGCCCAAATGAGCCTTGTGCCGAAGCTCAGTGAGAATAGAAGTTTTTGTCCGAGACGCCGTCCTTGGAACGCAACTTAAATCGCTTGCGACAGCCCTGGATGTAGCAAACAAGAACCTCACTGCGATTCGTCGGCACCGGATAACTCGCGATGACTTTGCCTTCCGAATCCAGTTCCAAGAAAGTGGTGTGCGAGCCTTTGCCCTTGGAGGGATCTTCTTGAATTCCAAAATACCGTAGAATCTTTCGCAAGTCCCTAAGCTTTAGCGGTCGATCCACCGGGCGCATGCCTCATGCAGGGATAGGGTCAGGGTCCGCATATTGCCGCGCCTCCATCTTTTCGATTGTCACGGACGAGATGCGTTGCTTCGATTTCAGTTCGCCCGCAGCGATATTCTTGCCAGCTGCAAACATTTCCCAATATTTTGGATCGGCCTGGACAAAGAGATTCTGTGGGCGATTGTGCTTGATGCAAGTGCGTATTTGGGACCGAATGGCAGCCGACAAACTTTTGAGCGCTTGGCGAGGAGACGCCCCATCCCCAATCAAATCGAACTCCAGGCAATGAGCCAGCCAAATACCATTATCTAGGTAGAGAACCGCTCTCAAGGGCAGTCGAAGTGATCTCATGGATTCGGCGAAAGCAGGCCCTCGACTGAGTTGTACGATTAACAAGCGAGGACGACGGGACTCGAACCCGCAACCTCCGGATCGACAGTCCGGTGCTCTAACCAATTGAGCTACGTCCCCGTGGTCGGTATCACGGTAGGCCTTCTTGAAATATATGAGTGTCATTTCTCCCCTGCAAGGGGAGGTCACGTCGAGTGGGCGATTTTTCGGTGGCCGTCAGCGCCGGGCGAGGCATTTGTCCAGATTATTCAGGGTCCTCCGCGGAGGTGAGACGTTTGATGAGGAGGGTGGCGTAGCAGCCGCGGGGCAGGTCGAACGTCAGGGTGAGCTTGAGTTTGCCGGCATGGGTTTCATCGGGACTGGGTGCGAAGTTCAGGTTGGCGGGCAGCAACAGGGCCGCGCGCTCGCCGCGCGAGAAGAATAATTCGCGAAGACCTTTGAGTTTCAATTGTTCCAGGGTGAGGCCTTCCTCGCGGAGGACTTTTTCGACGTAAAGCCGCCGTGGATCGGCATCGTCGAGCTGAACGTGGTGGGTGGGCAGGGGCAATAGTAAATTGCGCAGGGTTTCCAGACTGGCCTGATCAAGGACGCGGTGCATGGGCACGGCGCCGAGCTTGAGCCGAACTTGCTCAAGGTGTGGGGCGGGCACATGGTCCTGGAGCCAGGCGGCCAGCATGCGGTTCCACAGGTGGCTTTGATAGGCGGATAAATAGAGCCCGCGCAACTCGGGCCGCAGCCTGACGAGGGCGCCGCGGAAATCATCCGGGTGGCCGGCAAGGTAACCGGCCAGGTCGCGCGCGTGGCCGCGCGGCAAGACGCCCACGCATTTGGCCCAGTCGCCCCAGTGAGCACGTAGAGCGGCTTTTTCCCTTTTTTGCGGCCCGCGATCATGGGGATAGCGGGCGATGAGTGCCAGTTGCAGGGCCTCTTCATAGCGGCCCAGAATGATCGACTTGGCGACGAACTGCGGCGGCGGCGCCGGTTCACCCGCGTCGGTTTCAGCCGGCGTCACCGAGCCGAAGCGCTGGTCGTCAAAGTAGTTAGGCACGCCCCAGGAACGCACTTCTTCGAAGAGCTGCGCGAAGCCAGCCACCTCTTCCCGCGCCACGTCTCGCAGTACCAGTTGAAAGCGATTGGCGCGGATATGGTGAGAAACATAGGGCTCGGCAATCTGGCCCAGGTAGGTGACGGCAAAGCCCTGGTGCGTCAGTTTTCTTTGCGGGCCGTGGAAAACGGAAAAGTATTGCAGCGTTTGGGCGTGGCGGTCCTTGAGCCCGCCAAACGATAGCCGGCGCTGATCCAGCTGCCAGCGCCGCCTCACCGCGGCCAGGGCGTCCGGTGTCGTCCAGTCACTCTTTTCCAACTTGTAAAGCGAGAAAGGCCCCGCTGCCGGCTGGAGGTCCGTCAATTCTTCGACTCGAAAATCTTCTGGAATTTGTTTGAGAATCATGAGAAAGGCGACTATAAGGAGCCAATAGAGATCGACCAGGACTCGTGACAGCGGCGCTGACGGTGGGCGAGGCGACCTTTAGTTGATTTACGCATTTTGAAGGCCGAATGTCTTAATAAATCGTAATAAAGCAAAACTACGAGCTTCTACGAATGTTGATTCATCCTTAATCTTGTAAAAAAGGGAACCCTTGACATGCAAATTTGGGGCTGACAACCGAACTCCGCCGTTAGTTCATGAGGCTGCAAAACTGAAGGAGTGAAAATAACCGTGGCTACTCTCCGCGCTCCTCCGATATCCGGCTCAGAAACGGAAGACATCGGCAAACTTCAACAAGCGAGCGACGTCAGGATCCTGGTCCTGGACGATGACGCCGCCATCGGCCTTCTGATCCAGTCGGCGCTCAAGGGCCGGGGCTTCGGTATTGAAGTTCAAACCAACGCCGCCCTCATCGAGGGACAGCTGAAGAAAGAGCAATACCAGCTTATCCTTCTTGATTACGTGCTGCCGGGGCTCGAATCGCAAACCGTCCTGGAATGGATTCACACCTATCAGCCGGACGCGAGCATTATCGTCGTTACCGCCTACCCCTCGATCGATAGTGCGCTGCACTGTTTGCGAAGCCACACCTACGATTATATCACCAAGCCCTTTGCCCTCGATCATCTGCAAAAGACGGTGACGCGCTGCCTCGAAAGCCGTGGGCTGTTGCGGATGTCCGAGGAAGCCTTGCGCGAGCAGCTCGGCAACGCGATTCGCGAGCGCCGCAAGGCCCTGGGCCTCACGCTGGCGGAGATGGCCAAACGTACCAATGTGTCCCTGGGCTATTTGTCGCAGATCGAACTCGGCAAAAACTCCGCGTCCGTGGAAACCCTGTACCGCATAGCCCTCGGCCTGCGGGTGCGCATTGCCGACCTTTTCCAGTCCGTGCAAACGACGATTTAGCACCAGCCTCCGCGCGCCTTGGCAGCGTGCCGCTCATTTCCCCGCTGGTTCTTGTGCTTCCGAAATCAACACGATGAGAGAGTGGGCCATCATCGGATAGGTGGTATCCTCGGCCACCAGGGGGCCTTCGTCGAGCGCCAGGATATCCAACGGCGACAGTAAGGAGGTGTCGATTGCCCGCCGCCAGCGGCGGCCCGTCGGCGACGGCGGAATGCGAAAGTTGATGGCTTCACACCAGCTATTGCAGGCGATGTAGAAATCGCGATCAAGTTCCCGGTCCGTCTGCGTGCCGTCCAAACAATACGCCAAAGTAAGGCTAGCGGCGGTAAAATCAGGCTGGAAGGGTGCTGTACCGTGCCAGATGATATCCGGCCGCAAATCGTTATTGGGTCCGGTGCCGCGAAAAAAAGTGCGCCGCCGCAACGCGGTATGGCGCTTGCGCAAAGCGATGAGCATCGTCGTGAACCGCAAGAAATCTTTGTGTTTGTCGGCCAGTCCCCAGTCGATCCAGCTCAGGCTGTTGTCCTGGCACCAGGCGTTGTTATTGCCCCTTTGCGTGCGTAAGAATTCGTCACCGGCCAAAATCATCGGCATGCCCTGGGCGAGCAGGAGCGTGGCCAGTAGGTTTTTTGCTTGCCGTTTGCGCAGGCGAATGATTCCCGGATCGAGACTCGGTCCTTCCGTACCACAGTTCCAGGTAAAATTATCGTCGCTGCCATCGCGTCCGGACTCGCCGTTGGCGTCGTTATGTTTGCGATTGTAGGAGACCAGGTCCCACATCGTAAAGCCGTCGTGGCAGGACAGAAAATTGACCGAATGGATGGGTGTGCGCCCTGCCGGTTCGTAAAGGTCGGCGCTGCCGCAGAGGCGCGTGGCCAGGGTGCCGACAAAGCCAGTTTCACCTCGCCAGAAACGGCGGACATCGTCACGGAAACGGCCGTTCCATTCCGACCAGCGCCGCCCAAAGGGAAAACCACCCACCTGATAGAGACCGCCCGCGTCCCACGGCTCGGCAATGAGCTTGGTGCCGGCGAGCACCCCATCCTCCGCGATCATTTCGACAATTGGCGGCTCCAAAAGGACATTGCCCTTCGAATCGCGGCCGAACACCGAGGCCAGGTCAAAGCGCAGACCGTCGATGTGCATTTCCGCGACCCAGTAGCGGAGGCAATTGAGAATGAGATCGCGGACAATCGGATGGTTGCAGTTGACCGTGTTGCCGCAGCCGGAAAAGTTGAGATAATTGCCGCCCGACCCGAGCATGTAATAAAGTTCATTGTCCAGTCCGCGGAAAGAATAGGTGCGACCGCGGTCATCCCCCTCGCCAGTGTGATTGAAGACGACATCGAGAATGACCTCCATGCCGGCGCGGTGAAAGGCGCGGACCATGTCGCGAAATTCGGTGACCTGGCCGTGAGCGGGGCCAGTGGCCGCGTAAGCAGCCTTGGGCGCTCCGAAGGAAATGCTGTTATAACCCCAAAAGTTACGGAGCTTTTCGCCTGAAAGTGGATTGGTGAAGGGACAATCGTCCTCGTCGAACTCATGGACGGGCAGCAACTCGACGGCGGTCACGCCAAGTTTTTGCAGATACGGAATCTTCTCGACCAAACCGGCGAAGGTGCCGGGATGCGCCACGCAGGACGTGGGATGGCAGGTGAAGCCGCGCACGTGAAGCTCGTAAATGATTGAATCTTCCAGCGGGGTGAGCGGCGGTGCATCTTCCGACCAGTCGTAGGGCCGGCGCAGAAATAGACTGCGGCGTGAAGTGCCGCGCTTCGCCCCCTTGGCACCAGCCGAGGCAGCAGCGCCGTTGCCACCCCAGGTCGCGCCGTCGGCGAGCGCGGTGCTCGACGGATCGAGAAGAACGTTGTCGGGATTGAAGCGATGAGTGCTCCCGCGCGGACCGTCGACACGCCAGCCATAGCGAAAGACCGGCGGCAAGCCGGCCACGAGAATGTGCCAGTGATCGCCCGTGCGGTGGCGGATGGGATCGAGCGGTATCTCCGCCAACGCCTCATCGGTGTCGAGGGGCGTTAGCACCAGCCGCACCGCCGTCCCGTGCCGGCATAACAGGGCAAAGTTCACTCCGTCGACCAGCGCGGTGGCCCCCAGGGGAAGGGAACGCCCGCGCGGTCCGCAAAGTATTCTTCGTCATTACCTTCCCTTGTTGAGGGCCCTTATTCCCTTGCCCATTCCATGCTTTACCAGTCCTTGACGTTGTCGGCGACGGTGACGGCATGAAGCCGATACTGGCGGCGTTCCCGGTGAATTCGCTCGGCAACTTCCGCGAGATGGGCCGCGGTTTCCTGCGGAGAAAGCGGCACCAGCTCACTTTTATCGGGTAAAACGGTGATCGGCCCCGTGACGGCGCGCTGTGATTTGCTGCCGCTGGCGCCGGTTTCGGTGCTTTGCCCGGCGCCGGCCTGGTCCCCGCGCCATCCGCGGGGCTGCCCTTCGCGGCGTCTTTGCCAGGGTTGAAATTCTTGGGCCCGGGCTGTTGCGTTGGTGGCTCCTCACTAACGTCAAGCGGTGGCTCGTCCGGATTGGGAAGAGTCTTGATCCATAGCAAACGGGCCAGTTCAAGATTATGTCGCGCGTCTGCGCGGATTTCCGGCACAGTCGCATCGTCGAGCAAGCATTCCCGATAGGCCCGCAGGGCTTGTTCGAGTAAGCCACGGTCGTTCCCGCGCGAAGCCTGCAAATAGGCGTTGCCCATCTGAAAATACGCGGCGGTGCGGCGGCTGCTCGGGATAAACGAGTCTTCCAGCAGCGCCGATAATGAAGGGCAGCCTCGGCAAAGCGTCCGAGCCGATAGAGCGCGGCCCCCTCGTTATAAGATAGAAGCGCGGGATCCGAGGTAAAATCCTCGGCGGCTTCGAAATAACCCAATGCCTCCCGTACCTGCCCACGGCCAAAGGCCTCGTTGCCCTTGCGCAATAGGGCCGCGACGTCCGGCAACGGCGGCGCTGATAAGCGTGCACGCCAGTAATGCCAGAGGCACGACTGCTGTCGTTTTGGTGCGCCGAAAACCCAGGACAGCGAGTGGTTCGGCGTCTCCGGTGGCGAGCGTGGCATATTGCCCGCGATCCGCACGGCCTCTACTCCCGAGAAGCGTTAGCGCCAGCAACAGCAGCGAAAGGCCGAGAAACCAGGCATGACGCGGCTCCCGGGCTGGCAAGGCGTCCTCCTCGCTGGCAACGGCCTCTTCCTGCTGCCTGGAGAGGATGGTGGGCAGCAACTTTCCGAGCAATAACTTGCCGGTGAAAGCCGGTAGATACTTGCCGCCTGTCCGGCGCGCTATCTCCTTGAGGGGCTTTTCATCGACGCGCGTGTGCACCGGCTGCCCGTTAAATTCCAAAACGCCACCGGCCCAGGGGATCGTATAGTCTTCTCCGGGATTGCCCAGCGCAATGGTATGAACGGGAATTTGGTGACGGCGTGCCTCTTCCGCGCCGGGCAGCCACTCCTCATCCCGCGCGGGGTCATCCCCGTCGGAAAGCAGCAAGATATCGCCGCCCAATTTCGTGTCGAGCACGTGAACCGCCAGACGCAATGCCTCGCCGATGCGCGTCCCGGAAGCCGGCGTTTCCCCGCTTCGTGGTCGCAAGGCAGGCGGCAAGTCGTCGGCATCGATACGTGTCACGGCGTCGAGCAGATGATCGTAATCGGCTGTCAGTGGGAAAGCGACTTGCGCATGCGTGGCGAAAATGACCAGCGCCACCCGTAGGCCACCCTGGTCAGTCAAGGCCGTCGCCAGGTCACTGAGCGCTCGCCTGGCGAGATCTTGCCGGCTGGGCTGCTCGGCGAGCATGCTACGGCTAACATCGAGAACGAGGACCAGGTCTCGTTCCGATAAGCGCCACCTGAGCCGAGCATACGCCCCCATCGCGGGCCGGCGATGCCGATAATGAGCGTGCCAAGGCCGAGAAACAAAGCCAGCGTTTGCGCAGCCCGAAGCCGCGGCCTGTCAAGCCGGAGCTTTTCGATCGCGGCGGGGTGCCCGAGCAGATTGAGCATGCGCCGACGTCGGGCCTGGACGAAAAACAGCAGGATGGCCAGTGCCGGCAGCGCCGCGAGGCACCAGAGCAGGGCGGGGTAAGCAAACCAGGTTGACATCGATTCGTGCATTACCATCCCTTGCCACAACCGGGATGCACCAGTTCCGAGTACTTACGGCAATCGCCGCCAGCACGTATTTTCTAACCCAATGAGTAACAGCCAGGACATCAGAGCCGCCACCGCGAACCCGGTGTGGCCTTCGTAGTAGCGTCGATATTGAAAGCTCAGAACGCGACTGCGCTCCAACTGATCGATTTGGTTGCAGACCTCGCCGAGGGCCTTCCCGTCGCCGGCCTGAAAAGCTCGACCGCTGGTGATTCTGGCAATCTCTTCAAGGACTTTGCGTGCCTCAGCGGCGGCACCGGCGACCTCCTTGGGAGTGTCGGCGAACTCAGGGCCTGCCCCAATCGCATAAACAGGGATGCCGAGATTACCGGCGAGCTGGGCAGCCTGGCGGGGTGTCAAGGCCGGCGGCGGCACGTTGCTTTCTCCGTCGGTGAGAAAAATGACTACTTTGCGGCGCGGCGCTGCCTTACGTAGCGATTCCAGCGCCCAGGCGATGGCGTCCCCTGGATTGGTTGTTGCCTCGGAAACGAGCGTGCGGGCGCTTCCGCATCGAGGACCTTGAGCAGGGCGGCATGGTCCAGCGTGAGTGGACACGCGGTTTCCGGCCGCGTCGCGAACGTAATAAGACTGATAAGGTCCTGGGGTCGGGCAGTTAGTTTATCGCCACTGGGCACTTCGCCGCCAGCCACAAAGGCGTGAAAGACTTTCTGGACACCCTCGAGCCGCGTCAGCACCTCGTTTTGCCACAGGAAATCGGGGGTGTTCATGCTCGCGCTGACGTCGACCACCATGGCGATAGCGATGCCTTCGGTGGGCAGACGTGTGCCGGCATCCGGCCAGCGCGGGCCAGCAAGCCCCACAATCACGCAGCAAAGCCCCACGCCGCGCAGCAAGAGGCCGGCCCACAGGGCACGAACGCTTCGACCGCGCGGTAAGCCGGAGAGCAACGCCGTGTTCGAGAAGCGCAAGGTGGCCCGGCCCCGTTTTCGCCAATGCCACAAGATGGGCGGCACCAGCAGCAGCAACGCTAGATAGAGAGGGTGGACAAAACTCGGCATGAGTTAACTCGGCCCGTGAGCATTTTACCCTTGGCCCCCAAGATGGAGATTGGTAGACTTTTTACATTATCCACCATTTTTTCGCAATTGCCAGGGCCATGACAACGGGAGACAAAATGTCGGAGTTCGCCGCGAAGGGCAAAACACGCAGTTCGCTCGACCTTGATGGTGGGCGAGAAGCCAGCTTGCCTCCGCTCCGTGTCCGCTACTTCCGTCAGATGAAACATCAGCGTGTCTACACCGCCGAAGTGTGGTGGCCCAAGGCCGCCGGACCGCACCACGGCCAGGTTACCGTACGTCTTTTGGGGGCCGGGGCACAAATCCTGCCCACCGAGCAGGTGCTGGACGCCGCCATGCCAGACAGCAAGGCCACTTTTTACGTTACCCCGCTGGCACGCGGCTGGCTGGGCAACCAGAAGCTGGAAGTGCTCGCGCACGGCCGCAAGATCCAAGAAATCCCACTCGCCAGCAAGGTCGTTAGCCAGCGGCTCACCTGGTTTTTGTTGTTCTGTACCCTGTTCGTGCCATGGTTTTTCACGGAATTCGTCAAACGCTCGCCGCTTGTGGACAATGTTCGGCGCAATGCGCAGGGCACGGACATAACAAAAAGACCGTCCGAGGAGGTGGATGCCTACATCAAGGACAATGTGCCAGCCTTGCCGGCCTTTCTGAGCAAAACTCCCGTGGAAACGGGGCTACTTGAAACGCGCAAGGCCGTCGCCAATGGCTACCAACAAGTCGTGGCTATTTCCCGGATCGAGCCGATCGCCTTCTATCTTGGCGTTATCCTCTTGTGCATTACCTTGATCTCGGCATTTTTACATCGCGCCAAGCGTGGCCAGGCCACGGGCAAACCGCTCCTGGTGGCCGCCGCGCGCCATGATTCCGAACAGGAATGACTTATTTGGGATGCACCGCGGGCAGATAGACGGTAAAAGTGCTGCCTTCCCCTAGCCGGCTGTCGGCGCGCACCGAACCTTGCATGGCTTGCGATAGGTGCTTGACGATCGACAGGCCTAGCCCCGTGCCACCCAGATCGCGTGAACGCGCCCTGTCCACACGATAAAAACGCTCGAAGATCCGCGGCAAATCTCCCTCCGCGATGCCGATGCCGGTGTCCTTGATTTCCAGCATCACCTTGTCATCGTCGCGGCCCCAGCGCCACCCGCACCAGGCCCCCCTCGGGCGTGTATTTAATCGCGTTATCGATAAGGTTATCGAGTATTTGGCGAACCGCTTCCTCATCCGCCCAGACAATGGCAGGGCCCTCGGCGGCGGGCGGAGGGACCACTTCCAAACGCTGTTTCTTCCCTTCCGCGAGCGTCCGGTGCTTATCCAAACATTCGTGCACGATGGTGGCCAGTTCCAGTTCTTCACGCGAAAACGCCTCCGTGGCGGACTCGATACGGGCCAGACGCAGCAAATCGAGAATCAGGTTATGCAACCTTGTGCCCTGATCCGCTATCCGCTCCAGGAACTTGCCACGATGAGCGTGATCGTCCACCGCCCCGTCGATCAATGTCTCGACGCAGGCCTGAATAATCGCCAGGGGCGTTTTGAGCTCATGCGAGACGTTGGCGACAAACTCTTGCCGGACACGTTCCAGCCGGCGGAGCTCGGTATTGTCGTGAAAGACCAGCACGGCCCCGTGAGCCGCTTCCGGAGCCGCGGGGGTACTGCATATGGGCCGGTGAGGCCGTAATCGGCAATCGAGCGACATGCACGCTGAGGGATCGGCTGCCGGGCCCATTCCAGGTAAGTTCCTGAGTCTGTTGTTCCCCGTTGGCCATGGCGCCGCGAATGACGTCATGGATCGAACGGTGCCGCACGAGCTCCCAGAGAAAGCGCCCGACGGCATTGCGCGTGGAAAATTCCAGGAGTTGGCCAGCGCGCTCGTTGGCGAAAAGTACACGCTGCTCCGGATCGACCGCCACCACTCCCTCGACCATGCTGCTCAACACGGTGCGCAATTGCTGGCGGTCCTCGTCGAGCTGCGCGAACTGTGACGCGAGCCGGCCGCTCATGTGGTTAAAAGTGCGCGTCAGCAGGCCAACTTCGTCCCCCCCCTCGACAAAGACACGCTGGCCATAGGCGCCGGCGGCTATTTCTTCAGCGCCGTGCGTCAACTCGCGGATCGGTTTCGCGATGCGCCGGGCGATCCAAAATGCCAGCGCCAGGGCCAGGCAACCGGTCAAGGCGGCGGCCGTCCATACCAGGTGTTGCAGCGAAGCCCTATCCAGCGGCTCGGGCTGGCTGCCCACGACAAAACCGAGTAATCCCAGGCAAAAAACGATCAGCACGCTATACGTGCCGAAAAGCTGCCAGAACATCCTTGAATGCCACATGATGGACCATCTGAAAAAAGAAAGCCACGGCTTGCCAGGAACCCCGGCGCTGTGGGGTAGGCTTACTTCGCCAACTGCTCAGCCACCAGTTGCCGGGCCAGGGCCAGGGCGTCGGCCAGCTTGCCGGGCTCTTTGCCCCCGGCCTGCGCCATGGTGGGCTTGCCCCCGCCGGCGCCGCCCACCACCTTGGCCACCTGTCCAACCAACTTGCCGGCGTGCAAACCCTTTTGCACCAGGTCATCGCTGACCGCCGCCAGCAGCCCCACCTTGCCGTCGTCCGCCCAGCCAATGACGACCACCGCGCTACCGGCCTTCTGCTTGATGCGATCGACCTGCGTGCGTAACTGCTCGTCGGGGCCGGGGGGCATTTCGCCGATGATCACCGTGGCACCGTGAATCTGCTGCGCGGCCGCATACAACTGATCGCCAGCACTCGTCAGATCATTGGCTGAGCCTTTTTTTAGCTGCTGCTGCAGTTTCTTGACCTCCTCCTGCAGCGCTTCCACGCGTCCCGCCAGGTCATCCGCCTTGCAATGAAAGCGGCCCGTTAAATCGTCGACAACGGCTGCCAGTTTCTGCACCGTCCGCACCGCCTCCCGTCCCGTCACCCCGGTCAACCGCCGCACACCTTTGCCGACCAGTTCCTGGCCGATGATTTTAAAGAAACCCGCCTCACCCGTGTGCGTCAGATGGGTCCCGCCGCAGAACTCGATCGAATGCTCCAGCGTGGCTTCGTCGGGTTGTTTGGCGCCGACGATTAACACACGCACCGGATCGGGATACTTTTCACCAAATACCGCGCGTACCCCCGGCAACTTTTTGGCCTCCTCCAGGGGCTGTTGCGCTGCCGTAACCGGCAAATCCGCATAGATTTTCTCGTTGACAAGCCGCTCGACCTCGACAACTTGCTCCGCGGATAGCGGTTCTTGATGAGTAAAGTCGAATCGAGTCTTGTTGGGGTCAACCAGCGAACCTTTTTGTTCCACATGTTCGCCCAGGACCTTGCGCAGTGCCCAGTTGAGCAGGTGGGTGGCGGTGTGGTTGCGCATGGTATCACTGCGCGCGGAGTCGCGCGTCAACGTCGCCGGTTGACCGATCTTGATGGTGCCCTCGCGCAGCGCCGCCACATGCAAGACGCTGTCCCCCAGGCGCTGGGTATCCTCGACATCGAACGTGCCGGTCTTGGACGTGATGGTGCCCTTGTCGCCTACCTGTCCCCCCTGCTCGGCATAAAAATTGGTTTTGTCGAGCACCAAGCCAACCTGGTCGCCCGGAGCCAGTTTCCCCGACGTACCGACCAGGTTGTCCTTCACCCAGGCGACGATCTTGCACTTGGCAATGTTGCCTTTGTACTTGAGGGAATCGTCGGTCCTGGGCAACTCCCCGGTTATCGCGCTGACGACCATTTTTTCGCGGCCCTGGCCCGATACCTCGCGGTGTTTTTGAATCGCTTCCTCATAACCGGCCTCATCCACGGTTAATGACAATTCCTGGGCCATTTGCAGGGTCAGGTCGCTGGGAAAGCCATAGGTGGTTTGTAGATTCGCCATGTCGGCCCCAGGGATGCGGCCTGTCGCGACCGCTTCCTTCGCCGCTTGTTGAAAGTGCACCATGCCGCGCTGAATCGTTTGATAAAAGTCGGCCTCCTCCGCGCGTATAATGTCGGCGACCTGGTCCGGATGGGCTGTCAATTCTGGAAAGGCCTCGCCCATTTGCTTCACCAACACGGGCACCAGCTTGAAGACAAAAGGCTCGCGCAACTCGAAGTACTGATAGCCGAAGCGAACCGCCCGGCGGATGACGCTGCGCAACACGGCGTCCCGTTTTTTATTGCCCGGCCGGGCGCCATCGGTAATCGCGAACGTCGCCATGCGCACATGGTCGGCGATGACGCGAAAGCCGGTGTCGGCCCTGTCGTCGAGCCGGCCGCCGTATTGTTTACCGGTCAGTTGACCAAAGGCTTCCATGATGGGCGAAAAGACGTCGGTGTCATAGTTACTCGCCTTGTTTTGCAGGACGGCCGCCACGCGTTCAAAACCCATGCCCGTATCCACATGGTGCGCGGGCAGCGGCGTCAAGGTGCGGTCCGGGTTGCGGTTGAACTGGATGAAGACCAGGTTCCAGATCTCGATAACGTCCGGCGTGCCCTTGTTGACCAGGTGGCCGCCGCTGCCGTCCGGGCGTGCGGTCGATATGTATTTCGGTGCAGGGGCCGCAGGGTCCCGTCTCGCCCATTTCCCAAAAGTTGTCCTTCTTGTTGCCCAGGTGGATATGGGCATGGTCGATGTCGGTGACCGTTTTCCAGAGCTCAAGTGCCTCCTCATCGCGTGGCACCCCTTCCTCGGGGCTGCCTTCGTACACGGTCGCATGCAGGCGGCGCCTGTCCATGCCCCAGACGCCCGTCAAAAGCTCCCAGGCCCAGGCGATGGCTTCCTTCTTGAAATAATCGCCGAAGGACCAATTGCCGAGCATTTCGAAGAAGGTGTGATGGTAAGTGTCCTTGCCCACATCATCGAGATCGTTGTGTTTGCCGCCGGCGCGAATACATTTTTGCGTGTTCGCGGCCCGCCGGTAAGGTCGCGTGCCCGTGCCGAGAAACACTTCCTTGAACTGGTTCATGCCCGCGTTGGTGAACAGCAAGGTCGGGTCGTCCAGCGGCACGACGCTGGAGGAAGGGACATACGTATGTCCATGTTTGTCGACGAAGAAATCAATGAACTGCCGGCGAATTTGATTTGCGGAAAGCATCAGGGCCCTTTTATTAGGATTGATCGTTCGCGTTTTCGAGACGAAGCGCGAAAGCGATGAATCAGGAATGATAACACTGGCGAACTTTTGCAAAAACTTCATGAAGAGGCAAGGACTGGGCGCTCGCGACACGCACGCAATCCTCGTATTCCGGCGTGAATATTGGCGGACGCCCTGGCAGCCAGCCCAGCTTGCCGGCGACAGGGCCCCACGGAGTTGGCACCGTTGTCGCCTGGCGCTCCAGTTTATGACGATCCACGGCATAGCGGCGCACGCCGAACGTCATGGTTTCCCGAAAGAGGATTTCCTCCAGCCGGGTCGCTGCCAACTCCGTGGCCAGCACGGTAAGCAAGACGCCCGGGCGGTTCTTTTTCATGAAGATCGGCGTGCTGAAGACATCGAGCGCGCCGGCCGCGAAGAGTTGATCCACGCAGTAACCGATAATTTCCGATGGCACATCGTCCAGATTGGTTTCCAGCACCCAGACACGATCGCGGCCGGAGGCCCCTTGCGCCTCGCCCACGAGCAACCGCAAAACGTTGGGCTGTTCGATATGGTCGCGGTTGCCGGCGCCATAGCCGATGCGCTCGATGGTCATGGCCGGCGTGTCGATCCATTCGTCGACCAGGCTCGTCAGAATAGCGGCGCCGGTCGGCGTCGTCAGCTCCGCCTTGATTGTCGAGCTCCTGAGCGGCACTCCTTTCAGAAGCTCGGCCGTGCCTGGAGTTGGAATCGGCATCATGCCGTGGGCGCACTGCACCATGCCCGAGCCGGTGGCCACTGCCCCGCAGCTGAAGCGCTCTGCGCCGAGCAAATCGAGCCCCACGGCCGAACCGACGATGTCCGCGATACTGTCAAGCGCTCCGACCTCATGAAAATGCACCTTCTCAACAGGCAGGCCATGGACCGTGGCTTCCGCGGCGGCCAGGCGCCGAAAGATGCGCAGCGCCAGGTCGCGCTGACGGGCCGTCAAGCGTGCCCTGGCCAGGATTTCTTCCACATGGTGCAGATGGCGATGTTTGGATTCTTCGGGAGCCTCGACGCGCACGTGGGTGGCGGCGAAGCCGCCCTTGCGGATCTTTTCCGCGGCGATCTTGATCGGTAGACCCAGCGAGGCAATACCCTCCTGAAGCGCTTCGATCGCTACTCCCGCATCGACAAGTGCGCCAAGCGTCATGTCGCCGCTAATGCCGCTGAAACAATCGAAGTGGGCCACGCGCACGGCAGGTCTCCTTTGCCGTGGATTTTATCGATTGGGGTGGCGATGACCAAGTCACGTGGCGCCCAGCGGAGCGCGCGGGTGGCGTGCTTTCGTGGCTGGCTGGCGGTGGAGTCATCGTTGACAAGCCGCCACGAAAGCATGGACAGTGCCCCGACCTTCGCCTGTAAACAGTCAGCTATCCGGGCGGGCAGTAGGGGATGCCGGGCGAAAAATGGTATGTATGCGTGCACCGGGCACCCCCCTTCATGACGCATATCATTTTGCATACCATTTTGCATGACATTTTTTTAGGCGGCGGCGCTGCCGTGCCTGGAATTTGGCATACCACGCTACCGTGGCTGGCTGGTGAAATGAGTTAGGGCCGAATGGCGCTCCGGACGACACCGCGCACCCCGAAGTTGTGAACATACATTTCCTTCGCTCCGGCCAGGCGGTAGCCGAGCTGGCGGACGCGCTGGCTCAGGTTGATCAAGTCGAAGGTTCCAAGCGGCGTGCGCGAGGGAAATTGACCCATTTTTAGGATGGTTTCCTTTTTTAACAGGGCACAACCGCCGCCAATTTGTTCCGGCTCGAAAGTTTGGTCGCGGTGGTTTTCGGCCCAATCCCTGGCGAAGTTGTTCACTTTATCCACGGCTGCCATGGCGCTTGCCCGCTTGGAGGATTCGGGCAGGAATTCCTCCAGGCTGTAGGGGATGGGATCGACCATGAAATCGTCGGGCGCGAAATTCGGCGCGGCCTATGCCAAACGCTGGAAGATTGGCTTTGGTCCGGCGCGGCGGAGTACGCCGGTTTGCGTACCGGCCCCTTGTGCTTGGATCGGGATTCGTTGCCAATGATCCTTGGTCCTTATAGTGCCCATGCTTACGGAGTACCGTAAGCACGGCACCCGGCGCTCCTGTTTCGTAAAAAACCGAATCGTCCCATAATCGTATGGCGAGGCCCGCGTGAAGGTTGGCCTGTGTGCCGGGTGCCATGCTCACGGTACTCCGTGAGCATGGGCGAGATAGAGCTATTCAATAATTATATTCTATTCCCCATGTATTTGCCGGAATCATGGTTATGATAACGTTTATCCACTTTTGGTTGTGTTCTATTGGCAGCATCGTATACTTCCCCCGATAGGCGAGCCATGCCTCACCGAAAGACCTGCAAGCGATACAATAACCCCGGTGAAGCTCACGCGCTGACTTTTTCCTGTTTTCGACGCCAGACGTTTTTGGGTAAGGGCAGAAGCCGGAATTGGTTGATTGATGCAATCAACCGAGCCAGAGAAAAGCTGGCCTTTCATGTTTGGGCCTATGTCATTATGCCCGAACACGCCCATTTGCTGATCTGGCCAACACAAGCGGCGTACGACATAAGCAAGATTCTTAAGGCCATCAAGAAGTCTGTGGCCAACCGAGCTCTGGCTTTTGTGCGGCACGAGGCTCCCGATTTTCTTAAAAACATGGAAGATCGTCAACCAAACGGCCAAACGCATTATCGATTTTGGCAGCGCGGAGGAGGTTACGATCGCAATCTTTTCGAACCCCGCACCGTGTTTCAACAGATCGAATATATGCACAACAATCCGGTTAGGCGTGGCCTATGCCAAACGCCGGAAGATTGGCTTTGGTCCGGCGCGGCGGAGTAGGCCGGTTTGCGTACCGGCCCCTTGTGCTTGGATCGGGATTCGTTGTCAATGATCCGTGGTTGCTGATAGTGCCCATGCTTACGGAGTACCGTAAGCACGGCACCCGGCTTGAATTGCCGATGGCTCTGCTCGCAATCACCGTTCTCGTGGCCGCTCGCCGGGTTGGTTGCTTCTCCCGCCAAACCATAATGAGACAACAAGGCCTGGTACTTCTGCGTGAAAACTTCCGGGTTGCCATCCGGATGCACCGCCAGCGTCAGCCGATCCGTGCAGTGCCGTAACGGCACTCCGCCCAATGCCCACAACGCGTTTTGCAAGCCTTCGCTCAGGCTGGCGAAACTCTCCGAAAAACAAAGCGTCACGTGTTCCCAGTTCGAGTACGTCAACACGAAATGGTAGGCCAAATGCCGCTAACGGCTGCCCCTGGATAGTTACGCCCAGCCTCGTCAGGTGCGTGAAGTCAGACGCTCCCAATCGCCCCGGCTCATGCACTTGCGCGAAGAACACTTCCTTGGCCAGGTCCCGACGTCGCTCGCCAACGCTTTACGCGACGCTGTAACGTCCGTAGCAACTCGTTGCCATACTCCCCCGGATGACGTTCCTGCATTAACGCCAAGAGCGTGTTCGCTTGCAGACCCGGAGCTTGTTCCAGCTCAGCTTGCAGTTCCGGCCAAATCGCCAACAACGGATCGAGCCGCGTCCGCCAGGTATGTGCCGCCCGGCTTTCGCTAGGAACCTTACCCTCCCGGTATTTACGCCCCGATTTACGATCCATGTCCGTTTTCATCGCCGCCTTTTTCAACGACGAGCCTTTCTGTAACCGGTGCCCGCATTGACTCATCGTTTTTGTTACCGAAGTCGTATCGTTGCCTCAATTGGATGTTACCAACCTCCGGAGGCAATCGATGGCCAAGACGATCAGCAAACTTGCGAAAAGCGAAGTTCTTGGGCGCTGCACCAACGTTACCAGCAGGCCCTCAAGAAAGAGAAGACCAAGATTTTGGACGAGTTCGTAGCCATGGCCGGGTTTCATCGCAAACATGGAATTCGATTACTCGGCGGCAGCCGGACCGCTGCGGCGGAAGCCCCAGCCGTTGGTCGCCGGACGTATGATGAGGCGGTACGGGAAGCCCTCGTCGTCCTCTGGGAAGCGGCCGACCGGATCTGCGGAAAGCGTCTCAAGGCGATTCTGGCCAATCTCATTACGGCCCTGGAGAGGCATGGCCACTTGGCCCTGGACGCTACGGTTCGTCAGCGTCTTCTTTCGGTCAGTGCGGCTACCATCGACCGCCTGTTAGCCACCGTGCGTGGCAAAGCGAGCCATCGCAAGAAGCGCAAAGTGCAAACCAAGCCGAGTAAACAGGTTCCTATTCGAACCTTTGCGGACTGGAACGAGCCATTGCCAGGATTCCTTGAGATCGATTTTGTTTCGCACGGTGGCAGTTCGGTGCAGGGAACATTTTTGTGGAGTCTCGTGGCCACGGACGTTTGTTCGGGTTGGACGGAGGCGATTCCCCTGGTGGCTCGGGAGCAATCGTTGGTAACCGAGGGCTTGGAAGTGATGCGTCGTCAGTTCCCGGTGCCGATTCTTGGGATCGACACGGACAATGACAGTGCTTTCATCAATGATACGCTGCTGGCTTATTGCCAAAACCAGAAACTCGAATTTACACGTTCGCGGGCCTACCAGAAGAATGATCAGGCCTGGATTGAGCAGAAAAATGGTGCTGTGGTCCGGCGATTCATTGGTTACGAACGCTTCTCAGGAGTAGTAGCGGGGCAGTGCCTTGCCCAATTATTTCAGGCCGTGCGTTTGTTTGTGAATTATTTTCAACCGTCGTTCAAGCTCAAGTCCAAGAAACGTGAGGGTGCCAAGGTGAAGAAGTTCTATCACAAACCCGCCACCCCGTGCGAGCGACTTTTGGGGCACGCCTCGGTTACGGAAGCCAACAAGGAGAAGTTGCGTTCCGACCGGAGTCCCCTGGATCCCTTGGAGCTTTTGCACCGGATTCGGGACAGTCAATCGGCTTTAGCCTCGCTGGGTTCAGGAGAATTGGGCAGTGGTCTGGGCCGGGAGAGTTTGGAGCAATTTCTCGCGAAGCTACCGGAGTTGTGGCGCACGGGGAGGTGCGCCCAACTCATCGGACAAAGGATTCACAGGCCCGCTCGTGGCGAACCCGGAAGGACCCCTTTGAGAGCGTATGGCCCGAAATCCTATTGAGGCTCCAGGAAACCCCGGACGCTACCGCCAAGTCCTTGTGGGAGCGGTTGCAAAAAGAGTATCCCGGTCGGTTCCCAAAGGGCCAGCTACGGACCTTGCAGCGGCGCATGCGGGAATGGCGTCGCGTGATGGCCCGCGAACTCGTTTACACTTGCTTGGACGGAAAGAGCGTGCGTGAAAGGCTGCTCGTTATTGGGGCGGACAAGTAAACCTAACCATTACCGGCCATATTCAAGGCTGCCAGGCGATTCGCGCGTGCGGGGGCGGCAACTCCAGTCGGCCTACGGCCTCCTTCCGTTGCCGCCCCCGCACCGGTGGTTTTTGTGTTCTGGCTACGGTAACATATTCGGATGAGGCAACACGGTGGGGATTTCTAATTGTCGCTAAACACACCCGGCGACTTTCACATCGACCGATTCCTCTGGAATAACTCTGCTGAAAGTCGTAGTCCGGTTCATGGCACATCCTTCCAGCCCTCGTTGGGCCAGCTGATGAAAAGAAATCACTCTCACCAGCAAGGTACGCCGCTTTTTTCTCTTCCGCTAGAACACTACTTTCGAGAATACCTCTGGACCGACTTGCCAATCACATTTATCGTCTCGGCATTAGTCTTGCAAAATCCCATACATTCACAGTTCCGTCCGAGTGCGTACTAACAAGCGTCTTACAGTCAGGGCTGATAGCTATGGAACCAGCCCTACTGAAATGGCGATGCCCCAAGAGATTGCCGGAATGTGCATCCCAGAAAACGATCCTTGCCCCAGACGTTACACCAGCTATAGTGCCGCCATCTGCCGCATACGCCAAGGACCAAACAGGAGAATCCTGAAAGCTAAAATCGGCAGTTAGAACAGCCTGTCTCTCTCCCGTTGATAAGTTCCACAATTCGACAATACACGAGGTGCCAAGCGCTAAACCGCTAACAGCCAGACATTTTCCTTCAGGGCCAAGCACCATGGAACACCCGGAACGCATGTGAGAATCACCAAACTGTTTTACCGCAATCCGTCGAGACAAGTCCCAAATTCTGAAAACGCAGTCATCTGTCATGGAAACCAAACACTTTCCATTTGAAGTGAAGCCAATTGAGATCACTGGAAGGCTGTGCTCAAGTTGCGCCAATTCCTTGCTGGTCGCAACTTCCCAAAGCCGCACCGTCTCGTCAAGGCCGCCTGCAACCAAGTACTTGCTATCTTGGGAAAACGAAACGGCATAAACCGGATACCGTAGTTGTTTCTGATCGAGGTATTGTCAAATGTTGTGTTCCAGAATCTGGGAATTAAGCGGCGTCCTGCAACACTCCATCCACAAAAATCCTGCCCTGGAGAAGAAGAGTCAAACGCTCCGAACCATGGAGTCGGTGCCATTTCTTCTGGGCCGCCTGGGCGAGCTTGAACATCATGGCCAGGCTGGTTTTCCTGGTGCCATTGCCCTTGGTTCTTCGGTGGCGTAGGCGTATGGTCGCAAAGGTCGATTCGATCGGATTCGTCGTCCGCAAATGTATCCATTGCTCCGCCGGGAAATCGTAAAACGTCAGCAACTGCTCTCGATCTTTGCGGAGACATTCACAAGCCCCATCGTACTTCGCCTGGTATTTCGCCAGGAAGGTCTCAAACGCCTTGTTCGCTTGCTCGCGGGTCTCGGCCATCCAGATCTCGTGCAGGTCGGCCTTGGCTCGGGGCTGGACGCTCTTGGGCATTTTGCTGAGCACATTGGCTGTCTTGTGCACCCAGCAGCGTTGCTCCCGCGTCTCCGTGTAGACCGTGCGTAACGCTCCCCAAAAACCCATGGCGCCATCTCCCGTTGCCAACTTGGGAGCTATCGTCAAGCCACGCTGTCGCAGATCCACGAGTAGCTCGGTCCAGCTCTGGATGCTTTCGCGATAGCCATCCATGACGGCAAGCAATTCCTTGTGGCCATCTGCCGTCGCCCCCATGACCACCAGCAGACATTGCCGCTGGTTTTCCGTGTCTTCCAGGCGAACGTTCACGTGGATACCGTCCGCCCAAATGTAAACATACTGCTTCCCCGTGAGGTCACGGCGGCTCCACTGCTCGTATTCCGCCGTCCACTGGTCTTTCAGGCGAACGATGACATTCGGACTGAACCCCTTGGCCTGTTCGCCGAGCAAGGTTTGCAAGGCCTCCGAGAAATCTCCGGTCGAAATCCCTTTGAGGTAAAGCCAGGGAATAAACTCCTCGATGGTTTTGCTTCGCCGCAGGTACGGGGGCAAAAGCGCTGAACTGAACTGGACCCTTTCGCTCTTGATTGGCGAATTGTCACGGACTCGTGGCGCTTGCACTTCCAGGGCCCCAGCTCCGGTCACAATCTTCCGGGCCGGCTGGTAGCCGTTGCGAACCACCAGGCGATTGCCACACTCGTCCCGCCGGCCGTCCTGCTCTTGGAGAAATCCTTGTACCTCGGCTTCGATGGCCTGCTGAAGCATCTGCTGAGCGCCCCGACGAACCACCTGATCGAGCAGGCTGCGTCCCTCGAAATGCTCACGGAAGTTGGCGACCTCCACATCGACCGTTTCCTCTGGAATAACGCTGCTGAAAGTCGTAGTCTGGTTCATGGCGTATCCTTCCAGCCCTCGTTGGGCCAGCTGATGAAAAGAAATCACTCTCACCAGCAGGATACGCCGCTTTTTTCTCCTCCGCTAGAACACAACTTTCGAGAATACCTCTCTGATCTGGCCGAGGATGTCCTATTAAGATACAACGTTCTTCCCCAGTCGCGGTATCCCAGAGTCGGACACTTCCATCCGAGCTTCCCGATGCAAGCAATTTCCCATCTAAAGAAAATGCCAAAGCCCCGACCTGGGAAATATGTCCCTTCAGCGTATATCTTAGCCGGCCAGAGTCCAAGTCCCATAGTACTACTACTCCATTCACGTCTCCTACTGCCAAGGTTTTTCCGTCCGGCGAGAATTCAACACTTAGCGCTTCGCTATTATGCCCGACGAGAGTCTTGAGCCAACCGGGTGTCCAAAAGTAGTTGAAATAAATCCAAACCGCCAAAGCAAGCAAACTGCATAGCGCCGCAAAAGAATACTTTGCACGCAAAAACCAGTGCCTTTTTCTTGGCGGCAGTTCACAGCAAGCGCCCATTTAACAATTCCAATCTTTGTTTGATTGCATTTCTTCGTCAGCCTTACTGAGGGGGGAGTAGCGTATAATGGGTAATAGGGCTTCCACTCTTTGGGTACATCTCCAGGATAAAAGACATGACCCACTCCACCTTTGTTGCCGTCGTCAAGGTATATGATGGTTCCATCTGCAAACTTTATCTCAATTGCTATGTGACTTGCGCCAATCCAATCCCACCCATATTTCCAACTCATTCCTTTAACCTGGAAATACTTTAAAAATTGCTTATTCAAATCAGCTTGGAGGCCTTTTGTATCCTTATTGTATTTGTCAGCCCAGCCCGCACAATTCCCAAAATACCCTGTAATAAAAGGCCATTTGAAATGCGATGCATCCAAACCTGATTCGTTCTTCCGGCTTTTAAGTGGGTGAGGGCGCCAGCTTCAGGCCCCCGCGATGGAAGTAGATGGCTTTGATGAAGTTGTCCACGTTGCGATAGTCGCGAGCCGTGTACTTTACCCACTGGATCTTGGAGTTCAATCCCTCGCTCACCGCGTTGGTGATGCCATGTTTCAGGTAGGTCAGAACATTGGCCAAGCGTTTTTTCAACATCCTGGCTTTTTCGATCATCGGTTTTAGTCGGCTATGGGTCGCCCATTGATACCACCAGTGGAAATGCTTGCGTGCCGGACCTTCATAATGGTAATCCCACAACACCATCCCCTGTTCCTTCAGTGCCCAGGCCCGCGCGGTTTTCAGTTTACTTTGCCGCAGTTCGCGAAATTCACGCCACTGATCGTCCGCAATGTTGTCGGGATGCCGCAGCTATTGATAACGCGTCCCCACCAACCGCTCGTCCCCGCTTTTGCGAAGTTCCCGGTTCTCGTTGCGCCGCACTTTATCGACCCCTTCGCCCAAGTGTTTGGCCACGTGAAACTTGTCAAACACGATCTTGTCTTGGGCCTGCGGCACGTGCTCACGTACCGATTGCTCATAGGCCTCCCACATGTCCATCGCCACACCGCGTATGGCAGCCATCTGCCTGACTTTCAGTGTGGGCCAAAAGCCGTCGAGGCTCGCCTTGTCGCGGCCCACCGCGATGTACAGCACCCGGCCCTGGTTAAGATCGTTCACCAGCGTCAGATAGCGATGTCCTTTGCGATAGGCTTTCTCGTCTACGCCCAAGTAAGGAATCGGCTCCGCTTGCCGTCGCGCCAAACCACGCTCGACCGTGCGCGCCATGATGCCATGCACCTCATCCCAGGAAAGTCCCAGACGCTTGGCGACCGCGCTCTGGCTGGCCGCCAGGAGCCAATCAATCGCCAAGCGCTCTCGAACAGGGCCGTGAAAGTGCC
The DNA here is from genome assembly GCA_963848825.1 of uncultured Planctomycetota bacterium. Taxonomy (GTDB): domain Bacteria; phylum Planctomycetota; class Planctomycetia; order Gemmatales; family Gemmataceae; genus CAVVSQ01. Next base: position 1,121,774 of record CAWKFA010000015.1, read on the forward strand.
CACCCGGTTCCGCCCATGGCAACCGCACCACACGCACGCCGTGCTCCGCGCAATTCGTCCGCGGCGCCGACGCGTACAGCATCGTTTGATACTGACATGTGTCCAGGTGCCGCCACGTTCGCTCCGGACTGTGATCATAGACCGGGCACGGCTTGCCGCACTCCGGGCACATCCAGTTCGCCTGGGTTTCATGTGCCAGGTGAATATGCACTTTCCCGTCGTTCACCTCCAATTCGACTCGCTCCACGAACCAAGGTGCCGACAGACCCAAAACCTGCTGGTAAAGTTGTCGATCTTGCATCGCCAAATCCTCCCGAGTGATTTGGCCAACTTAGCAATCCATCGGTCGCGCGGCCCCTCCAACAAGCAAATTTCTCAAAACCCCATCTTCGGCAACCCAACGTCATCCATCAGCGTCTTTCCTTCCAGAGGGATTTTTTACCCACTCAAAACCCAGAAGAACCTATTTGATAGAACGGCGGTCCGCCGACAACGATAGCAACGTCGCCCCGCACGGTTATGTCGGTCCCTGGTACGTTGACAGGTCTGATATACATCCTGACTTCCAATCCGCTTGGGTCCAATGCCTTCGCGCGTAAGTATTGGATATTGGAATTAGTACCGAACCTTGCGGATCATTTTTTTGATACTTACTATCTCGTTCGCACATTGGGTAGGATGTGCCACGCCTTCCCTTCCAAGAAGGCGCCTAGGGCAGCCCTTTCGCTTGTTTTTGGATCTGGAGCTAATTGGATTGCAGCTTGTTGCAGGACTATGGCTTCGTCAAACTTGCCAGCCTCGGCAGCGCTTGCCGCCATGAGATTCAGCCACTGGAGTTCCGAGGTTCCTCCTCCCCATTTGAGTTCTTGGGCATACTTAACAGCCCTATCGCCATCGCGAACGTCCGCGTCTGGGCAACTTGCTAATAACCACGCGATGCTTTCGCGATAAACTGAATTGTTTGGCTCAATGCTTAAGGCTTTCTCAAAGCTATTCAGAGCCTCCCGATAGCGCCGAAGGCTGATGAGTGTCCAACCGAGATTCTGATATGCGGGAGCATAATCCGGGGACAGTGCTATAGCCCTCTGACAGTCGACAAACGCATTCTCGGTATCGCCCTTTTCCAGCCAGGCTAAAGCGCGGCCAACCAGACATTCAACGCCCTCGGCCTGGTGCTTTAGCGATTCTGTGTAGTCCTCAATGGCCGAAGTAACGTCACCCTTGCTTAATCGGACTTGTGCGCGAACATGGAACGCGATTGCCAACCAGCGCGTTTTTCGCCGGATTGCCTCGGCGGAGTCCGTTAGTGCAAGATCCAATTGCCTCATTCTCAGGTGGGCACTCGCACGGGCAGCATAGGAATCCGCCGAAGCCGGCTTCATCTTGATGGCCATATTTAAATCCGACATCGCTTGCTCCAGGCGACCTAGATTGGAGTAACAGTTAGCGCGCCCCAAGAGGGCATGCTCATCTCTCGAGTCAAGAATTATCGCCTCCGTATAATCATCGAGCGCCTTTTCGTATTGGCAGATGTTGTACCATGCAGTAGCGCGGTGGTAGAAGACCTTATTAAGGCCGCGATCCAAAGAAATGGCCCGTGTCAAATCCACTATAGCTTCCTCGGGACGTTTTAGTGACAAGAAAAGCTGCCCACGATCAAGGAAGGTCGCACCGTCTGCGGGCATCAGCCGAACAGCTTGATTATAATCATCGAGCGCAGCTACCCAGTTGCCCAGGCGTTCCCATACCCACGCTCTAACGCGATACAATTGAGAGATTTCACGGTTAGAGCCCAATGCGCGGTTCAGATGCGCAATCGCCTTTTCATAATTGCGTCGTCGAAAACACCACAGGGCCCGGAGTAACAACACATACATGATTAAGGTCCCAGTGTAAGTAACTATTGTCAAACGGACGCCTTACGGGCCTCCAATTTGTGCGGGTGGCTGCAAAGGAGGCGGAGTCCTGGCTGAGCCACCGCCCGGTATGCGAATCGTAATACCGTGCCCGGTTGTATTGCAGGCCGGTTTCGACATCGAGTTCCCGTCCAGTTCAGGCATAACGGCCGCGGTCGCTTGAACTTGTCTCGCTGGTGAGGATGTTGCCAAATGCCCCGTAATTGATGGAATCCACCACGCCCGCGGAGTTATTGATCACGTTGCGCACAGACCCGCGAATGTCCGTCAAAGTCCAGCTGGGGGTAAAGGAGGAGCCATTGTAGGCCAGCTCGGCGAAGAGCTGATCGACCACGTCGCCGCGTAAATACCGAGTTTTCAAAGAACCGCTGCCATCGAGGTCGGCCAGCACGTTCCAGCGGGAATTGCCGGTACTGCCCTTGAGGGCAGGGTTCCAGCCGTCCTGCACGAATTTCGTGACCACGGGGGAGCCGGCGCCGGCTCCATCCGCATCGTAGGACTGCTGGATGCGGTTGCCGAATGCATCATAAGTGTAGGTGACCACGAGGTCAAGCGTGACGGTGCCGGTGAGGTGGTGGTCGGCCACGGTCAGCTCATTGCGGTTGTCGTACTTGTAATCCCAGGTATCGGTGGCGTTGCTCTTGCCGGTTTCGTTGCCTTCGGCGTCGTAGGTGTAGGTCCAGAGCCCATCGTTGGTCACCTCGTTGCCGGTGGTGGTCGAGTAGCCGCTGTTGGTGCGGTTGCCGGTGGCGTCGTAGGTGAAGGTAGCGTTGGTGTCGCCCAGGAGCTGGTTGGTGGCATCGTAGGTATAGGTGGTGATCACCGCGGTCATGGTGGTCCGGGTCAGCATCTCGGCTTGCAGGTTGCCGGCGGCATCGTAGAAGTAGTTGTAATTATCGAGGTTGGCGCTGGCGGTTGCGTGCTTGATGCCGGTGATGCGGCCGGCATCGTCGTAATTATAAATGGTCGAAGCTACCAACGCCCCGGGGGAACCCGAGCTGTAACGCTTGAGGCTGGTGGGCTGGTTTAAGGCGTTGAAGGCCTGCTCGACGTGGACGACGGTAGTGCCCCCCTTGGAAAAGGTCAACGTGGCCAGGCGATTGGAGAGGAAAAGACTGCCATATTGGAATTGGGAAAACAGCTAAGTACGTACGGAGCACGGGCCGTTCAGGAACGGTTTTTTTTTGCGCGTCAGGGAAAGCTGAAGGAACGCACGAACCAGTCTCTCTCGTTGGGGGAATCACCGTCTCGCCAAACTGGTATATCAGGGGAGTGACCCTACACTGCCGTATCAGGCGTTGGTGATCCGAGAGAGCGCCAAGCTTTTCTAAGGGTTTGCCCCTTGGGGACGATAGGCGTTCTCGGCTCGTGAGCCCGGTTCAGCTAGTGGGGGTCTTGCTCCCTTGACGTCGTTGATAGTACCGCGCCCACCCCCAGGCGGGCCAACACAATCGGCAAGATGATGCCGAGGAGTTGCGGCCCGCGGCGGCGGCCCGCTTGAAACTTTTTCAGTTCTTCGTGGAGGGGTCCGGCTTCGGCCTGGTATTCCTTGTGAGGCAGTTGTGCGACAGCCGCTTCGAGATCGCGGAGCAGGTCGGGTCCGCTGGTTTGGTGTTCACGATGGAAAGCGGTGAGTTTTGTCGAGGATGTAGTGGCGTCCTTGCAGGCCGGGATGGCAGAACACCTGGCGGCCGGCGACCATGTGGAAGGCGATGCGGCAGAAGCGGTCGGCGACGCAGATGCGAACAGCGCACGCCTTCTTTCCGAGGGTCTTCCAATGGTGTCCCAAGACGTTGAAGTGGTGGTTGCAAAGGACCAGGTTATCGGCAATGCCAAGGATGGCGGCAAACGCACGGCGGAGTACCTGGGAGCCTGGAAGAAATGCAATCCGCACGCGAAATGACGACCGAGCCGCGCACGCAGGGGAATCCCAAAGTAAGCGGTGGGATCGCGACCGGACGAAAAACCGCTTACTCCGCGAGTACGCTACGTGCACGGCTCGGCAATCGCTGGCCTGCTCGTCGCGACCTTGGGCTTTCGGCATTTTCTTGCAAGCAAACTGGTTTGCTGTTACGGTATGGTTAAATGTTTATGAGTGTTTCTTTATCACAAATGAGCGTGCCGTGCTGCAACCACCAACTCTGTCCGAACAGGAACGAACGGTAATCAACCAGTGTAGGCGGATTCGGTACTGGCCAGTCCCTTCCCTTGGCTGGGGAACCGTTAGGATGGAGTTGTATTTGCTCGTGATGCTCTTGATAATGGCAGTGATTGCAGTGAGTCTTGGAATCAACCCTGTTTTTTCCGCAGGGTGGGCAATTGCATGGGCAGGTAAATGGGCAGTATCTCTATTCCTCGCCATTGTTGTAGCCTGGGCGGCGAGTGTTATCCAGCGAATGGCGGTTCTAATCGACAAGCTGGGCCGCTATGTGGAAACTCAGGAGTTGATCAAGCAGTCACGTGAGCCCCAGTGACCCGCTGAGCACCGCTTTCGAGACCTGCCTCTTCCTGCACCTGGGCATGCCCGGCCAACTTATCCCAAGGATACTAAGCATGCACGGTTCCGCCCATTTTGAAAAAGGCGACGTTCTTGGCTGGCGGACGATGGCAAACACCCCAGACCATCCCGGTAGAATTTACCCGAGGATGGCAAATCTCAACCGCCAAGGGCGATCATGCTGATGCGGGACTCCAGGGGCAGCTCCTGGGATATATCTCGACACCGAAAGGCAGCGTGTGTACGAAATGGTCAAGGCAATAGAGCGTAATGAGCCTCCGTTACAACGCCATCCTTAATGGAAACCTCAATCTGGCCAACATCGGATACCCACCAGAAGGATTGAGTGTTAGTTGCGGGGTCACTAAAACGGAAGTGGTATGCTGTTCGAATGAAGGCGGGTCTCTGGTAGTAACCTGGGGCACCGCCAATAATTGCCTTCACATGCTCCAATTTCATTCCATGCTGAATCTGCCCAACGGTTTCCTGAGTGATCTTATTTCTCGGTCCCGTCCACCAGGCCCACCACTGATATGAAACTAACCCCGTCAACCCAAGTAGGATTACCAAAATCACTTGCAGAAATCGCTTTTTCATCATGACCTTTTGGGTAGTTTATGATAAACGAGCAATTCCCCAGCCATATTCCGCCGAGTGGGTTCTTCCAAACGGCTGAGAAATCAAAAAATCAGATTTGTATTCTTTCAAGAGTGTCCCAGAGATCATCAAGCGCCTTGCTTCCTGGCGTGAGCAAAGCGCGGGCAGTTGTGTCGGAGGGAAAGCGGCGGATCATCTTGACCGTCGCTGCGCCATCTAAATCTTCGCTTGACTATCGGGCCCTTCATTGCTGGCATTATTTACGTGTGGACCGACGGGCCGAGCCGCTCCATGCCGTCATCGTGATCGAACCCCACAACTTTGTCAAGAACAACGGGGTCCCGACACCTTTTTCAACGGGCTGGTAGGTCCTGGTCCAGCGGCAATGTAACATTTCCGAAGCGCCGGGTGCCATGCTCACGGTACTCCGTGAGCATGGGCGAGATAGAGCTATTCAATAATTATATCTATTCCCATGTAATTGCAGGAGTCATGGTTATGATAACTTTTATCCATTTTTGGTTGTGTTCTATTGGCAACATCGTTTACTTCCTGCGATAGGCGAGCCATGCCTCACCGAAAGACCTGCAAGCGATACAACAACCCCGGTGAAGCTCACGCGCTGACTTTTTCCTGTTTTCGACGCCAGACGTTTTTGGGCAAGGACAGAAGCCGGAATTGGTTGATTGATGCAATCAACCGAGCCAGAGAAAAGCTGGCCTTTCGTGTTTGGGCCTATGTCATTATGCCCGAACACGCCCATTTGCTGATTTGGCCAACGCAAGCAGAGTACGACATAAGCAAGATTCTTAAGGCCATCAAGAAGTCCGTGGCCAACCGAGCTCTGGCTTTTGTGCGGCACGAGGCTCCCGATTTTCTTAAAAACATGGAAGATCGTCAACCAAAGGGCCAAACGCATTATCGATTTTGGCAGCGCGGAGGAGGTTACGATCGCAATCTTTTCGAACCCCGCACCGTGTTTCAACAGATCGAATATATGCACAACAATCCGGTTAGGCGCGGCCTATGCCAAACGCCGGAAGATTGGCTTTGGTCCGGCGCGGCGGAGTACGCAGGTTTGCGGGCTGGCCCCTTGTGCTTGGATCGGGATTCTTTGCCAGTGATCCTTGGTTCCTGATAGTGCCCATGCTTACGGAGTACCGTAAGCACGGCACCCGGCGCGGCGGAGTACGCCGGTTTGCGTACCGGCCCCTTGTACTTGGATCGGGACTCGTTGCCAATGATCCTTGGTTCCTGATAGTGCCCATGCTTACGGAGTACCGTAAGCACGGCACCCGGCGTGGTCATCTCCATCTTGAGGTTGTCGGCACCGATGATGATGTCGCCGCCGCGTACGCCGATGGCCTGGGCTTCCGCGTGGACTGTTGGTTCTTGCCGGAACGCCAGTCTGTTTTTCGTCCAGTCCAAGGGCCATTTTCTCCGTCGCGGACAGGTCGTATCCAAAGACGGTCAAGCGCGGCAGCAAGTCGAGCATGGAAGGGCGCCAGGTGAGGTCGGTCTTGCGCCAGCCCTCGTCAAGCGGCAGGCGTTGTGGCAGGGTTATGCATGTACCCGTGCATGACCCTGACTGCGGTGAATGGATCCCATCACCGCCAAGATGGGGCATATCGGAGTACCTAAAAACCCTTTTACCACAATTTATCTTCATGAATTATTTTCTACGGATAAACTCAAGAAGAAGCTGAAGCGATCTTCAGGGAAAAGGTCGCTTCACGGTGAAGCAGGGTCATCCGGAGTACCGGATAACCCTGCCACAACAGACTAATTGTTCGATGATCCGGGCACCCGGCGTGCGAGATTTTACCCTACTCAGCGCATCCTAACCACAGATTATGATTTCTTCGTACGTACAACAAGCAAACCGGACATAAACGCAGCACAGAATACTAGAATGGCAAGAATACGCGATATCAACACGGAAGGCCTATCCCAATCATAATACTTCTGTGACGGAAAGATTCCGTCAAACCAAGCAATCATAGTAACTAAAGAAGACCATGCCAACATGGCTCCGTACTTTCGCAAGAAGCATAGACTTATCAACCCCGATATTAATGCAGTGCCCACGAGAATAGTATTTCGTAATATTTGGCTTTGGATATGGACCACGGGATCCAGCATCCAAATCACTGTAAAGCACAAACCACAAAGTACGCTCACAATACCGCACGCCCTAATAATCGTCACATGCATGATTGCTTCCATTTTGAACAGAATTCATTCCAATGATTTCCGCGCCGGGTGCCATGCTCACGGTACTCCGTGAGCATGGGCGAGATAGAGCTATTCAATAATTATATCTATTCCCATATATTTGCCGGAATCATGGTTAGGATCTTATATCCATTTTTGCTTGTGTTCTATTGGCACCATCGTTTACTTCCCCCGATAGGCGAGCCATGCCCGACCGAAAGACCTGCAAGCGTTACAACAACCCCGGTGAAGCTCACGCGCTGACTTTTTCCTGTTTTCGACGCCAGACGTTTTTGGGCAAGGACAAAGCCGGAATTGGTTGATTGATGCGATCAACCGAGCCAGAGAAAAGCTGGCCTTTCATGTTTGGGCCTATGTCATTATGCCCGAACACGCCCATTTGCTGATCTGGCCAACACAAGCGGAGTACGACATAAGCAAGATCTTTGGTCCGGCGCGGCGGAGTATGCCGGTTTGCGTACCAGCCCCTTGTACTTGGATCGGGACTCGTTGCCAATGATCCTTGGTTCCTGATAGTGCCCATGCTTACGGAGTACCGTAAGCACGGCACCCGGCGAGGGGGCCACAGTACCTCTCGGATGTAAATTACTTGGGGTCATTCACGTCAGGGGCCATTTCCATATTACCTTGAAATTCTTTCAAAGCTTGTTTAAGTTCAAGAAATTCCGGTGTATTAATTAGTTCTTTTGTAAGCGATTCTGAAGGTTTTGAATCCCATATGGCTGGTTCAAAGGTTTGCAACCAATACTCCGATATTATTAGGCGAAATTGCCGATCATCCAAGGAAGAAGAAGAAATCAAGAATGAAAATCCGAAAAAGGGCATTACAATTAGAAAACAGATCATTAGTATGGCTAGCTTTATAAGGCGCCATTTTTTTTGAAATATTCTCATTTAAAAAACCCTAGAAAAAATGGCCGATAGCTACTTGGTCGAACTTTTTGTGGTTTGTTTATCTACCCGCTCACTCTCGACTGGCTGATGCGGCACCGGTCCAATTTCCCTCGAAACGGCGACGGGCAAAATCAGCTCATAAGCTCGTACTTGGCAATCCGCAGCGAGGCGATTGCTTTCAAAGCGACGCCGAACCTTGAGTCCCACGGGGGTTGGCAAAGCATCGGTTTTCATGGCCCAACTCCCAGGGCCGGCCTTTGCGAAAAATACGCTCCTTTCCCCGGCTTCTCACCTACCCCCGGCCCGCAGGCCGACGAAAAACCCGCGGAAGCACATGATTAAACGTAAAATGGCTAAGGATTGCAACATTGTTGGTCACGCCGTACCGTAAGCACGGCACCCGGCGTTCCGGGGCCAGTTAAAAAACATTACGGGTGCACTTCGCCAAGCTTGGCTTACCGCAATTTGGTCGTCAAATCGAGCTTCTTGCCGTCGCGTAAAACATTGAGGGTTAGGCGGTCCCCCACCAGGTAATTTTGACGGACATGGGCCAAAAACTGGGGCGCGGTCATTTCCATCTTGAGGTTGTCGGCACCGACGATGATGTCGCCGCCGCGCACGCCGATGGCCTGGGCTTCCGCGTGGACTGTTGGTTCTTGCCGGAACGCCAGCTGTTTTTCGCCCAGTCCGAGGGCCTTTTTCTCCGTCGCGGACAGGTCGTAGCCAAAGACCGTCAAGCGCGGCAGCAAGTCGAGCATTGACGGGCGCCAGGTGAGGTCGGTCTTGCGCCAGCCCTCGTCAAGCGGCAGGCTGCCGCTGGCGTGTTGGCCGTCGCGTATCCAGACCGCGTCGATGTGCCCCTTCGGGGGCCCGTAATGCAGGGCGTATTGAACATCCGCGAAGGAATGCACCCTCTTGCCGTTGAGCTTTGCGAGCGTGTCTCCCGCCGCGAGGCCAGCCCTGGCTGCCGGCGAGCCTGGATTGACACCCAGCACCCGATCGCCGCGGTCCTTGTCCAGGCTGATCCCCACGTTCTCGGGCAAGGGATAGACCCAGATGCTGTCACGCTTCCAGGTGCCGGCATCCTTTTCTTCCTGGCGGCGAATTTCTTTGACCTGATGGCAATGGATGCAGCCATTGCGGACCACTTTGCGCGCCGAAGGATAATTCTCGACGAAAACCGGCGCCGGTAGGGCGGGCTTGTCGTCCTTTTGCGTGCCGTGCGTGGCCAGCGCACCTTCGAGGGCATGGCGCAAGGCGGGCAGCGAGTTACGCGAGTCCGGACTGCTGGCGTCCCGGCCGCCGAACCGCCCATAGACAAGGCCATCGGCATTCATGAAAAAGGCGGCCCAGGTCAGGTCCTGGTCGAAGTCGAAAATATTGAGGTCGTAGCCGGTAATCTGCACCAGGCGCACTCGGACAAAGGCGTCGGCGACATCCGCGATTTTCTCCAGACGAACAACCTGCTCGTCCCACTTGTGGCAGTCCCCTCAGGGGTCGCAGCGAAAAACGAGGAAGATCGGCTTGCCGGTCTGGCGAGCCGTGGTCTTGGCGCCCTCCAGATTTGTCTGCCAGCCGAATTGCCTGGTAAGCGCAGTCGCCTTGGATTGAGCCAGGGACGTTCCCGCCAGCGCCAGGCTCGCTACCCAGGCGACGACAAAGGGGGTCCCGCGGAGACGGAGATGCATCATGTTTGGTACCCGGGCTTAATGCCGGCCATTGCCATGGCGCGAGAACAATACCCGGCCAGGCCCCAGAATCGTTTCCAGATCGGCCTTTACCAGGGTCGCGGGGTTGACTCGGAATTGATCGCCAACCTTGAGCTTCAGCCATTTGCCGACCGCGTCCTGCATGTGCAGAAAAACCGGCAGCGTGCCACGCGAACGTTCGAGAACACGGGCGACTGCCTCGATCTGCTCGGGCTTGTGCACTTGCAAACTCAAGAGAAGGACGAGCCCCGTGGTGCGCTCGCGCTGTCCCTGTTCGATGGTTAAAACACGCGTCAAGATGAGCCCAGGCTCATCGCGGTTTTTTTCCACCGTCCCGGCGACGAAGACGATCTTGTCCTCCTCGATGAGGTCCTTGTAACGCAGGTAGTCGTCCGGCCACATCACGCAATCCACCGTGCCGTTCAAATCGGCGAGCTTGCAGCGTATGTAGCGTGTATTGCCGTTGCGCGCTTTTCTTGGTGTCCATGGCCCGCACCTGCGTCAACATGCCCGCGCAGAAAACCTCCTGGTTCGCCGGCGTGCTTTTGAGCTGGTCGATGGTATGGGAGGCGAAGCGCTCGATGGCGCCGCCATACTGCGCCAGCGGGTGGCTGGAGATGTAAAAATCCAGTGCCTCCTTTTCATATTTGAGTTTCTCGGTGGGCGGCCATTCCGGCATGGGGCGCAAGCCTTCCACCTCACTGCTGGCCGCGCTGGTCGTTTCAACCACTTCAAACAAGCTGCCCTGGCCATGGCGGCGGTCCTGTTGCAGTTGACCGGCGGCGCCAGGGCGCGCGGGAGGGCTTCCATGAGCTGAGAGCGATGGCCGCCCAGGCGGTCGAACGCGCCCGCCTTGATCAGCTTTTCCAGGGCCGCCTTCGGCACCTTGGTGTGATCGATGCGTTCGCAAAAATCGAACAGGTCCTTGAAGGGGCCTTTGTCCTGACGCGCACGCAGAATTTCTTCCGCCGCCCCGCGTCCCAGTCCCTTGATCGCCGTGAGGCCGAAGAGGATCTTGCCCTTTTCGACGGTGAAATCCGGTTCGCACGTTTGCACGTCGGGCGGCAACACCTCCGCGCCAAGCCGGCGTGCATCCGCGATGTGCTCGACCATGATGTCGCGCTTGTTGCTGTCCTCGACCTCGCTACTCAACAGCGCGGCCATGAACTCCGCGGTATAGTTCGCTTTCAAGTAGGCCGTCTGGTAGCCCAAAAGCGCATAAGCGGCACTATGGCTCTTGTTGAAACCATAGCCGGCAAACTGCACGATGAGATCGAAGATGTCCCGCGCCGTCTTTTCACTCACGCCCCGTTCCTGGGCGCCGCGCAAGAACTCCGCCTTGCGCTCATCGATGATTTCCTGCTTTTTCTTGCTGATGGCCTTGATACAGGCATAGGCGCTCGCGAGCTCGATGCCGCCCAGGCGGTTGAGCACCCGCATGACCTGTTCCTGATAGACCATGACTCCATAAGTCTCGGACAGGACCTCTTCCATCAGCGCGTGCTGGTAGGTCGGTTTTTCGCGTCCATGCTTGCGATTGACGTAGGCATCCACCATGCCGCCGCCCAAAGGGCCAGGTCGATAAAGCGCGTTGGTCGCGATCAGGTCGCGGATATTGTCCGGCTTCATGCGCTTGAGCAGCTCGCGAATCCCCTCCGATTCCAGCTGAAACACGCCCTTGGCATCGCCCGCTTGCAGGAGCGCGAACGTTCTGGCGTCCCCCGCTGGAATTGCTCCCCAGTTGGTGGGGCCGTTCGGATGGGACTTGCGGATGAGCTTGAAGGTGTTGTCGATCACCGTGAGCGTGCGCAGCCCGAGAAAATCCATCTTCAGCATGCCGACCTTTTCGAGATCCCCCATGACCCACTGGGTCGTGATGACCGGCTCGGAGCCACGGCCGCCATTTTCATAGCCCTTGCGCAGGACGCGCTGTACCGGCACATAGTCGATAATCGGCCCATTGGCGATAACCACGCCGGCGGCGTGCGTGCCGGCATTGCGATTGGTGCCCTCGAGCTTGCGGGCCATGTCGATCAGCCGGCGAACCTCCGGGTCCCCCTGGTATTCTTTTTTAAGGTCGGTGCTTTGCGTCAGCGCTTCGTCGAGAGTGATGTTGAGCACGGCCGGCACCATCGCGGTGAGCCGAATGATGCGTTCGAGCGGAATATCCATGACGCGGCCGACGTCCTTGAGCGCCGCCTTGGCCGCCATGGTTCCGAAGGTGCCGATCTGCGCGACGCTCTGCTCGCCGTACTTTTCGCGAACGTAAGCGATGACCGCCTCGCGCCGCTCCTGGCAAAAGTCGATATCGATATCGGGCGCCTCGCTACGATTGGGGTCGAGGAAGCGCTCGAACAGGAGATCGAATTCCAGGGGGCAAACGTGGCTTAGCTTCAAAACGTAGCTGACCACGGCGCCGCACGCCGAGCCGCGGCGCTGGCCGGGATGTCCTTGCTCAGGGCGAAGCGGACGAAGTCCCAAACGATCAGGAAATAGCCCGCGAAGCCCATGCGGCAGATGATGTCGAGTTCCAGCTCGAGTCGTCGGCGGCGCCAGCTCCAGCCGGGCATGCGCCTCGGGCGGCGCCGGGGCCGTAACGTTCGTCGAGGCCGGCCTCGCACAACTCACGCAGATACTTTTCGGGGTTTTTCTTGTCCGGCGGCGTGAAGACGGGAAAATGGCGTGCCTTGAAATCGAGCTTGATGGCGCAGCCGTCCGCGATCTCCTGGCTACGGCGCACCGCTTCTTCCTGCCCCGGAAAGAGCTGATACATCTCCGCCGGCGGCTTGACGTAGAACTGGTCGCTGCCGTAGCGCATGCGGTTCTCGTCCTTGAGGGTGCGGCCGGTGTTGATGCACAACAAGATATCGTGAGGGATATTGTCATCCTGGCGAAGATAATGGGCGTCACAGGTCGCCACGAGAGGCAGGCCCATGCGGTTGGCCACTTCGATGGCCCCCGCGGCGCAGCGCTTCTGAATGTCCAGCCCGTTGTTTTGAATCTCCACGTAAAAATTCTTGCCGAAAACCCTGGCGAACCAACCCGCCAGCTCACTGGCCTCGGCGAGATTGTCCTTGAGCAAAAACTCGCTGAATTCGCTCGAAGCGCAGCCCGACAGGCAGATGACATCCTCCTTGTGGGCCTCGAGAAGGTCCTTGTCGATGCGTGGCACGTAATGGTAGCCCTCGGTATAGGCCAGCGAGGACATGCGCACGAGGTTCTTGAAGCCGGTATGGCTGCGGGCCAGGAGCGTCAGGTGGAAGCCGGCGTCGCCGCGGCGCTTGGCCTCGCGCTCGCCCCGTTTACCCGGTGCCACGTAAGCTTCATAGCCGATGATCGGATTGATGCCGGCGCTGGTGCATTCTCGATAAAACTCGATCGCCCCAAAGAGGTTGCCGTGGTCCGTGATGGCGATGGAGTTCATGCCCAGCGACTTCGTCAAGGCCACCAGTTCGGGGACCCGGCTGGCGCCGTCGAGAAGGCTGTAGTGGGTATGGCAATGCAGGTGGACGAATGGCTGTAACGACATGGGTGCCCGGACTCCGTGACTAGTGAAAACGCGATGCGCTTGATTCTACCAAAACGACCACGGCCGCGGCGCTATTACGCGGCCAACTTTATATTTTGCTGGCGATTATCCGGTCGAAGGCGTAAAAATAAAATAACGGAGTTCGCGTCGTCGTCTATTTCTTGGGAGACTCGCTCACCATGGCTGTAGGAACTGGCCTGCCGCTCCTTGGCGACGAACAGTTGCTGGCCCACGCAGGGCGAGGGTGCAAGGATGCGCTGGAAGAATTATTTCGCCGGCACCGGCTCGTGGCCTACCGGGTGGCTTATCGCCTCCTGAACAACGAGGCCGATGCGCTCGATGCGGTGCAGAACGGCTTCATCAAGGCGCTGACCAGCCTGCCGCATTTTGAGGGACGTAGCTCCTTCAAGACCTGGCTGTTGCGCGTGATCAGCAACGCTTCGCTGGACCTGGGGCGGCAGCGCGGCCGGCGTGAGCATGTGAGCATCGACGCCTGGGGGCAAAAAAGCCGCGAAGAGCTGGAGCCCTTCTTCGAACAGGAGCCCGGCCATAACCTGGAGCGGGCTGACCTGCGGCAAAAGCTTCAGGACGTCCTGGCGCAACTGTCGCCGGCACAGCGCCAGACGTTTGTCCTGCATGCCGAGGCCGAACTAAGCTACCGCGAGGTGGCCGAGGTCCTGGGTATATCCATCGGCACCGTAATGAGCCGGCTCTTCTACGCCCGCCTCAAGTTGCGTAACTTGCTGGAAAGCTGGACGAAACCACAATGACGCCCGCCAACAGCGATGCCTGGGTGCCAAATCCCGAACTGCTGGCCGCCTACTTTGACGGCGAGTTCGAGGGCGCGACGATCTGACGCCGCTGCGCCTGCGCCTGGAGAAGTGGCTGGAGACAAGCCCCGCCGGCCGGGCTGAGCTGAACCAGTGCCGCCGGCTGCGCGAGCTGTGGCTCGAAACGACGCCGTCCGAGCCTTCTACGGCCAGCTGGCAAGTGATCTACAATAATGTTGCCAGTCGTGTCCATGCTGCTCCACGGGCCGAAATTCCGGAGCGCCGGGCAGGCGCGAGGACGCGAGAGCGTGACCTTGATGGCCATGGCTGCCTGCGCCCTGTTGAGCCTGCTCCTGCTGGGCTTCCCGGGACAGGTGCCGCCCGTAGCCGACGATGCACCGTTTCCCGTCGCTACCGAGCAGGAAGTGGTCATATTGAGGGTTGACGGTGCCGACACGGGCACACTGGTGGTCGGCTTACTCCCTTTGCACGGACCTCTGGAGTTGGCGGGGCCGGGGGACGTTACATTGACGAGCGCCGAGCCAGCCCAGCGTGATAATCTCGTTGCCGAGCTTCACGATATGGGCTCGGGCCGGCCCATCATCTGGGCCCGTGCGGAAGCGGAAGAGGATTGACGGCTCCTGAACCAGGCCGGAATGTGCAGGGGCCAGGCGGGGCCTAGCAGCCCGTTGAAAAAGGGGTCAGACCCCTTCAGTACCCTGCAAAAACGTTGAAAACTCTGTTCGCTTCAAGGGGGTCTGACCCCTTTTTCAACGGGCTGCTATTGGGTGTTTGCTACTTAAGGCGATTTATTGTGTTCCAACTGTTGGCGGTTCTCGGCGTGATGTTGGTTTGTGCCCAGGTTCCCGCGCCGGCAGCGGGACAAAAAGTCAAAGTTACCCTGGTTGTCATTCTGGCCAGCGAGGTAGGCAACACCATCGATGGCAAGCTGACCGAGATTGCCGCGGAGATTCGGATTAAAAACCCCAGTCTCAAGAGCTTTCACCTGAAGAGCATGGCCACCGAGACGCTGGCCGTCGATGCCAGGTCCATCTTGCCGCTCGTCGATGACAAAACCGTGACGATCACCGTCCACAAGGGGGCCGACAAGGACAAGAAGGCGAGCCTGGCTGTCATCGCGCCGGATCAGGGTGAGATCGTCTATGAATGTGCGTGCGAAAAGTTCTTGCCCATCGTCACGCGTTACCAGACCAGGAATAAAGAGCGACTGATCCTGGCGATTCGCGTGCAGCCCTGCAAGGAATAGCAGCCCGTTGAAAAAGGGGTCAGACCCCCTTTTTCAACGGGCTGCTAGGCCGGAACCTGCAACTTTAATTGCCGCCTGAAATCACGTTGCCGCCGCCGATTTTGAAGGCGCCTGTCTTGCGATTGAGCATGATGGTGTTGCCGCTGACGTCATTGGGCTGGGCCTGGCCCGCCACCTGCTGGCGCAGACGCGGCCGGGTTGCCGGGCACTCCGAGGAAGATCACCTGTTCCTCGCTCTCATTGAACTTCATCACCGATGCCCGGCCGAATATTTCATCGGTGCGAAAGTTCACGTTGTTTTCCGCGACCATGATCTGGCTTTTCTTGTTGGCGATCTGGGTCGTATAGACGCTCAGGTTATTGCAACGCATGTAAAAGCCATCCTTGACGGGCCTGTCGGGATTCATCTGCGCATTGGGGTCTTCGGAGGGAAAGTAAAAGACCTCCACGTTGTCGTAGAATTTGGCGTTGCGCGAATTGTCCTTGTTGTTGGAATTCATCCGCCCTTCAAACCGAATGCGCGTCAACTTGGAGACACTCTCCTTCTTGGCGCCATCATCCTTCGGCCGGCGCGTCGGCCCACTCAGCGGATCATCGGCATCGCCGGCGGCCAGATGTTCGATCATGCCGGGGCCGTGGGCAATGACGGGCCCATCGCGATGGTCGACGTCAAGCTGGGTTGCGTGCAGTCGATCGAATTGCACGCGTTTGCCGGTGGCGTCCCGTTTGGTGTCCTCGACCCAAACGTTCCGGTCGCACATGAGATGGTCGACGCTGGCGTTCTGGTTTTCCTTCTGGCCTTCCTTGAAAGAAACCATGCGGTCGAGGCGGACGGCCAGGTAATCGCATTTCATGTTGGCATCGTCCTGGTAAGCCTGCACATTGCCATAAAAGTCGGCCTTTTTGCCGTCGAAGAGCATGTTCTTGCTCCAGTGGATCTTCAGGAGGGTCTTGGCCTTGCCCGTCGAGCCCCCCTCAAAGGAAGTGTCGCTGGGCATGCTCATGGCCCCTTCCCCTTCCACGTCGGCCATGTTGTCTTTTTGGTTGATGGTCACCTTCGGGCCCATGATAAGCAGTTCGCCGAGCTGCAGCCGTGCCGGCTTGCGGGCATCGCCGAAGACGAACAGCGTATCGCCACGCGCGTGGTGGACCAGGTGCAACATCTCGCCGGTGATGTCCACGCCGTTGTTCGTGGCCTTTTTATCTTGCGACTCTTCGGCGTCCCGATGGACATGGACCGCTCGTTCGGTAATCAGCTCGTCCAGCTCCCTCTTGTCACCCTGCGTGATGACATAGGCCACGACGTCCTCGGCCCAAAGCTCCAGCGGCTTGCCGACCTTGGCCGGCACCGGCACCGACGTTTTTTGCGCCAGCACCGGCGTGGCGCTGATCTGGGGCGTTGTTACTTGCGGCACGGTTGGCTGGGGCGCGCCTAGCTGCGGCGTGGCCAGCTGCGGCGCTGCTGGCGGGGGCGGCGAAGCGACCGTGCGCGACACACCGATAGGCAGGGACGATGTTTGCGGAGGTGGCGGCACCGGCTGCGGCAAGACGTCAGGCAGTTGCCCGCCAGGCCCGGGACCAGTCCGCACCCGGATGTCCAGATGTTTCGCATCGCGAAGAATGTATTCCGGCGCATGGGCCCGTACTTTCTCGAAGGCCTCGATCCTGCGCAGATTTTGCTTGGCCACGCTGCTGGCGTTTATCTCAACCTTGCGCCCGTCCTCGCCTGATGACGAGCTCGATTCCATGGTTACTTGCAACCGCTCGCCGCTCAGCGCTTGCTTGTGCACGTCGTCCTCGAACGATGCGTTACCCGTCATGGTTATCACATCGAGAAACTTGTCACCGTCCCGTTCCTTGACGATGAGCAGGTTGTCGTTCCACTTGGCGTGATTCGGGTGGGAGTTGGTGGGGTTGGTTTTATCGAACAGATCGATTTGCCCGGGCCCACGGCCATAGGCGCGCTGGCCGTTGCCATACTTGTCAGCGCCTACCAGGCGCAGTTCCTGGGCGAGGATCTTGTGACCGTCCTTGAGGGCCCGCAGCGGCGCGCCCTTGAGGATGGTCTGGGGACCGGTGCCGGCGGTCGGACTGATGTAATGAAGCTCGGTGCCCTTGGCTTCCAGGTTTTCGGAATCCATGGTCAGCACGACCAGGTCGCCCACGCTGGCCGTGGCCAGGGCGGTGGCGATCTCCTTGTCCGGCATGCCAGCGTCGCGTGGCGCCTTGGGCCGTGTCCCCTTGGGATCGTCCTCTTCCTTCTTGCGCAGCTGCAATTCGAGGTGATTGCATAAAAGCTGATCATATTTCTTGCCGTCGGCGGCCTTGTGCTCACGTATCACCAGCACCTGTTCGGCGCCGCCGGTGCCTGAAGGGGGCGGGCTATCGAACCAGGCCAAGTCCTTCTTGAGATCGTAATGGAAGGGCCCATTCGTCTTGATGACCACATGGGATTTCTCCGGCAGTTCACCCTTGGCAAGCGGCGCCTTTTCCTTGGAACCCTCGCCGGGGCCTGCCGGGAAGCCCGCGTTGGCGTCCAGGTACATGCTCATGTCCACATTGTTCTTGAGCACGATCATTTCCAGGGCGCTGCTGGCGTTCTCTTTGCCCTTCACCTTGGTGGTTTTGGGACGGTTGGGCCCGGATTCCTCGGCCAGTTGCAGCTCCATGCCCTTGGCGGTGATGATCGTCGGGTGCGGCTCGGTCTTGTGATCGAAAAGTTGCACGAAACCATCCGTCCAGATCAGGTTCGTCTTCTCCAGATAGAACATCGAGCCGCGCGTGATGATGACCTCGAGGTCATCGGTGAGTTCGGGCGTACTGCGATTGTGAGTCAGAATGATGGGAGAGGTCAAGCTGACCAGTTCCACGCCGATAATCTTGCAATTGCTCAGTTGCGCCATGTTCGACACGGGCTTGTCCAGCGTCAGGTAGGCGGAATCGGACTTCATCGTCTTGATTTCAGGATGGCCGCCCGCCTTGTTCTCGGTGAATTTCGCGGCGCTAAAAGGCTGGAGCTTGACCCGGCCGTCGGGAATTATCTCGAAATATTGCGCCGCCAGGATGACCTCGCGCGAACGGAGATCGATCTTGATTTTGCGCGTGGCCTCTTCGCAGCCATTGCCGAAAGCGTAGTTCAGCTTGAGCTCCGACTCACCGGTCTTACGCCCTTTCGTCGGGTCGTCCTCCGTCACTTGGCCAGGCGGCAGCGGCAAGTATTCAGCCGTCAATACGGGCAAGCCGTCGATGCCGCCGAGGAAATAGGCGTAAACGAAGTAGCCGGCCACGAAGAGCGTCAAGCCGCCCAGCAAGATGAGAATGCGCTTCGGCGTCCACATGGTTTAATCCCCTGCTCCCAACGGCGCGCAGCGCTTCCTGCCAGCGGCCCTGCGAACGCAATATCAGCTCGACGACTTCGCGGGCGGCGCCGTGGCCGCCCGCTACGCGCGTCACATAATGGGCACTGGCCCTGGCTTCCAGGCAGGCATCGGCCACCGCCACGGCCAGGCCGCACGAGCGCATTACGGGAACATCCGGCAAATCGTCGCCGAGATAAGCAGCCTGCTCCGCGCGGACTTTATGTCGCCTGAGCATGTCGCCAAACGCGCTCAACTTGTTCTCCATTCCCTGCACCACTTCTGTCAGCCCGAGCTCCGCGCCACGACGATCCACGAGCTTGGAACGGCGCCCGGTCAGGATGCAGGCCTTTTTGCCCAGCCGGAGCCATAGCTTCAGCCCCGAGCCGTCACGCACGTGGAACCCCTTGATCTCCGCGCCCGCGTCGGTGTAAATAATGCGGCCATCCGTCAAGACCCCATCGACGTCCATCACCAGCATGTCGATGTTTTGGCAGCGCTCGTGCAGGAGTGCCATATTCTCCCCTGGCCTCACGACGCCGCCCGCGTCAAGCGCTCGGCTTCTTCACGGGGAACGAGGCCGATCAGATCCGTGATGTCGATCATGCCGGCCGGCTTGCCGCCGCCGTCCACCACCGGCAACTCACTGATCTTGCGCCGCCTCAGAATCTCCATGGCATCCGTCACGCGCGTGCCGAGGGGCACGGTGAGTGGCTGCGCGGTCATGACTTCACGAATGGGCCGATCAAGGGCGTGATCGCGACGCTGTTCGAAAAGCCGGGCCAGATCGCTGTCGGTGAAGATGCCGACCAGCACGCCGGCCGCGTCAACCAGGATGACGGCCCCCGTGCGGCGTCCCTGGCAGCGCCTGCGCAAACACCGCCCGCACCGTTTCCTCGCTATGGGCCAGACGCAGATCATCTCCCTGGCGCATCACCGCTTCAACCTTGAGCAGTTTGCGGCCCAGGCTGCCGGCCGGATGAAAGCGGGCGAAATCCTCGTGCGTGAAGTCGCGCATCTGCGCCAGCACGAACGCCAGGGCGTCGCCAACGGCAATCATCGCCGTCGTGCTTGTGCTGGGCGCCAGGCCGAGCGGGCATACCTCTTCCAGTGGGCCGAGCACAATGGCCACGTCGGCCTTGCGGGCCAGCGTGCTTTGCCCGGCGCTGGTCAGCGCCACCAGCCCGGTCGCCAGTTGGCGCAAGGAGGGCAGCAACCGGACAATTTCCTCGCTCTCGCCGCTGTAACTGACGCCAGCACCAGGTCGTCAGGATGCAACATGCCCAGGTCGCCATGCATGGCGCGGGTGACATCCAGCACATACGCCCGCGTGCCAGTTGAGTTCAGAGTGCCGGCGATCTTTTGACCAACGTCGGCAGATTTGCCGGTGCCAGTGATGCAAACCCGGCCCGAGCAGCGGTAAAACATTTCGACGGCTTCCAGGAAGGCGCCATCAAGCCGGCTGGCAACTTGCTCGAGGGCCGCAGCTTCGCCGCACAGGATGTCGCGTGCATAGTCGAGACGGTCGGCCGGCGGGAGGAAAGGCCGCGGATCAAGAACCTTGAATGACATAGGACGCGTCCTTGCGTAGCCCGGAAGGTGCCCTGCTGGGATATTGCGTCGTCTATACCCCTCCAGGCGGGAAAGTGCAACGGCAGCACATGTCCGCACTAGGCTTCATCGGCAATCCAAGGAGTCCGAGGTCAGTTTTCCGCCTCTTTGAGGCAAAATGGACAAAAATGGCAATGTAGGGTGGTGTCGAGCGTACTCGCGCTGACCCACCGAAACGCACTTTCCAACAAAACGCACAAATGAGGTAATGCGGGACATGTAGGGTGGCGTCGAGCGTACTCGCGCTGACCCACCGAAACACACGAAGATAAGATCCCGTTCAAGCAAAAATCCGTCGGCGCGTTCCGTTGAATGTGCCCTGCGTCCGTTTATTTCGGTGGGTCAGCGCGATTACGCTCGACACCACCCTACATTCACCGAAACACACGATGACATCGGCGCGTTCCGTTGAACGTGCCCTGCGTCCGTTTATTTCGGTGGGTCAGCGCGAGTACGCTCGACACCACCCTACATTTGCCGCACACGATTGCTCAATCACATGACTCAGGGCAGGGGCGGGGGTGCGACTGGTTGCGGCACCACGGATGGTACCGTGATCTCCGGCGGTGATGTGGGTGCTCCGCCGGGTACGATCTGGGGGAAGGGAAGTTCTGTTTCGCTGAAGGGATCGACCTGGGGCGGCGGTGTCCGCAGGCCCGGATCGTTGCCGATCGGTAGTGGCGGCGGCGCGTTGTTGGTCGCCGGCGCTTCCGTCACCGACGACGGCAGCGGCGCGGGCTTGGCGGTGTCCGGAGTGAAAGCTGGCTCAACCGGCAGCGGTGCCCCGGCCGGTAGCGGCGCGGGTACCATACGCGTCTCTTCCTTCACGCCAGTGGCGGACGAGGGGAAGGCTGCCTCCGCGGTCGGCGGCACGCTGGCGCCCTCCGACGGCATCGGAATGTCCATGCCCGACGTCATGCGTCCCGGTTGCGTAATCGGATCGGGACGTTCGCGCAAGATGAGGGCTTTCGTGCGATCTCTTTCGTTGTCGACCGCACGCACCTCCACACAGGGCGACAGGCCGTTTTCGGCGATCACGATATTGTCATGCTGCATGATCGTGCCGCGGGCAAACTCCAAACGCGCCAGGGCGTTGTTGTACTCGGCAATGGCCTGGTATTCCTTCGTGAGGGCCAGGGCCAGGCGGCGCTGGACGTCGAGCAGATCCAGGTCGATGGCCTGCTTGCCCAGCTCGACCCTCTTGAATTTCTTGGCCAGCGAGTCCCCATAAGCCTGGCGTTCCGCGCGGCGATCCTCGATCAGCCGGTACCATTTGTTGACGCCCTGGTATTGCTGCGTCAGGGTACGGGTGACGCGATCTTCCTGGTCCTTGAGAACGTGATAGGCCTGGGCAAGTTGCGCCGCGCCGACCGGACCGAGGCATGTTCCAGGCGATAGCCCAGGGGCACGGACAGGTTCAGGCCCACCAGCCAGTCGTTGAAGTGATCGCCGGAAAGAGCCTGCAGGGCATTGGTGTTGCCGTTGGCGCCGCTGCCGCTGAGCGAGTTCCCGGTGCCCACGGGCTGGTACTGGGCCACGAAACGGAGGTCGGGCTGCAAATAGCTCTTTTCACGCGTCAGCACCATTTGATGAAAACGCAGGTTTTCCCGGGCGAGCACCAGCTCCGGGCGATGGATCAGGGCGTCGTTCAGGGCGGCGTCCCAGTTGGGCTGAAAATGAGCCAGGCTGGGTTTGGACGCCGGTACCAAACGGGTGCCGTCTTCGGCTTTCAGGCCCAGGATGCCGCGCAGGTTGCGTTCGGCCTCCAGCACCGCTCCCAGGGAGTTGGTGCGTTCACCGCGAAATTCTTCATACTGGCCGCGAATCTGCGCGAGCACATCCGGCGGCGCCTTGGCATCGCCCGACTGGGCCTTGTAATAGGTGTCCATCCACAGCTTGTGCAACACCCGCAAGACCGTTTCATTGGAGTACAGGGCCCCATAGGCCTCGTACAGGTTCCAGTAGGAGACTTCCACGTTGAGAAGCAGGTTATGCGTCTGGCGTTCAAACTCGGCGCGCTGCTGGTCGAAACGCAGGCGGGTGATGAGGATGCCTTCGAGTGGCTGACCCGCCACGGAAGTGGTCTGGCCTTGCTGTCTGTTGAAGGCGCTGAGCGCCCCGGCGGGCATCGTGACGCCGCTAACGTCGGCCAGGCGCGGCAGGAGCTGGTTGTATTCAACGCCGAAATTACGCAACAGGGGTTGTTCGTAGCCGAACGTCAACCGCGCCGTGTAATTCGGATTGATGAAGCCGCCTGGCGGCGTTGTGAGCAGGGTGTACTGGCCTTGCAGGGAGGTATTGACCACGCCGCCGCTCGGCAGGGCCTTGATGATCGAGGTGCTAAAGGTGGCGTTCTGCCCGTTCGTCGTG
Organism: uncultured Planctomycetota bacterium; assembly: GCA_963848825.1. GTDB lineage: Bacteria > Planctomycetota > Planctomycetia > Gemmatales > Gemmataceae > CAVVSQ01. Next base: position 1,144,525 of record CAWKFA010000015.1, read on the forward strand.
GGGGTGAAACCTTGCGGTAATTCGTCGGTGGTTTGCCAGGCCATGCTGGTGGCCGATAGGGCGTCGAAGCGGGACAGGGCGCCTTCAATGTTCGCGCCGGAAATAGCGGGTTGCAGGGCCAGGACGCGCATGCGGTCGGACTGCGCATCGAGCGAGCCGCCGGTGGCCACCAGGGAGCTGTCGTCGACCAGGCCCGTCGTATTGACGCCGCCATTCTTGGACCCCGTGGCACCATTTTCCAGGGCGATGGCGATGGCTTCCTGCAGAGATAGGTAGCGTGCGGGTCGGTCCGGATGATCGATCGTCGCGGGCGCGGCGATCTGCGCTCCGCTTGGCGAAACTAGATCTTGCGTTTGCGCGTAGCCGCCATCCAAACCCGCCGGGATCCCATTCGTTAAGTCCTTTTCCGCCATGAAGCACTTTTGCGAACATCCAGTTGTTATCCCCGTGGTCAACGTCAGACCCAGGAACATTACGGCCCATCGCTTCATCATGCACCCCATTGAACGGGATCATCCATGTACTCCCGGCGCAATCCAAGAGTACGTGGAAAAGGTATCGGCACCCGGCGAATGGCAGTTTAGGAAATATTTTCCGAAGATGACGATTGTAATGACAATGAGGGTTATTCAAGGACTGGCGGGAAAATTGCGGGGAATGGGGAAGGACACGTCTACGGCCCAGCTTCAATATCCCGCATCGGCCAGACGTCGCACCAGGGGCCCATAGCGCGCCATCGGGTCGCGCCCAAAGGACCTGTGGGGAGCCACGGCGTTGAACCAGTTGACCAGGCTCAGATGATCGCCTTCCCACATATCAAGGCATTCGCCATAACGCGCCGAGTTTACCGAGACTACGCCGTCGTTGGGGCCTTCCTTCGCCAGCACGATGTGATAGGGGACCAAAAACTTGGTGTTCAAAATGTGACCGTCATGTTTACCGGCCACGCTGAAGTAGCGCACGCCGGGAACGTCGCGCACCCGCTCATTGAAGGCGTCACACCGGCTCGTGGTCAGGTCGTAAAACGCCTGCGTGGGCACGCCGACAAGATCGAAAATCGGCTTGATCAGGCGTTCCAACCTGCTAATGCCCCAGTCGGCGAAGGCGGTGCCGCGGTGGGGCGTCCCCAGCGTCGTCAGCGTCAGGACGCGTTGCCCCATCCCCAGGCAGGAGATCATGTAACGGGCATCGAGGCCGCCCATGCTGTGGGCAAAGAGATGAACCGGTTCGGCGGGCGCCACTCGGTCGATAAAGTCCTTCAGCTGCTGGGCACGGTCGGCGATGCCGCCCGTCGGGCTCAGCCGCGGCACGAACACGCGATTGCCTGCCGCCTGGAGACCCTGCAGAATGCCGGGGAAATACTCCGACAGGGTAAAGCCGGCCACCTCGATGCGGTCGAAGCCGAGCAAACCATGGACCAACACTATGGGAGAGCGCAGCTTGGGGATCATGGCGGAAACCGTGAAAGATCCGTGAAGAATATCAGCATAGTAGGGGAAAGACAAAGCCAAGACAAATCATTAGGATAATTTTTCATCGTGAAGCCACGCGGCGCTTTTATTTTCCAACGACGAGGCACAACATGGCCATCACTAAGGCAGAACCGGGTAAAACGCGCTTGGGCTGGATCGGTACCGGCGTCATGGGCCGCTGGATGTGCCAGCACCTCATCGAAAAGGGCTACAAGGCGACGGTATATAACCGCACCAAGGACAAGGCGGCCCCGCTTCTGGAACTCGGTGCCGTGTGGGCGGATTCCCCTCTCCAGGTGGCGCAGCAGGCCGACGTGATCTTTGGCATCGTTGGCTTTCCCAAGGACGTGCGCGAAGTCTACCTCGGGCCCAAGGGTGCCCTGGCTGGTGCCAAAGCAGGAGCCGTCATCGTGGACATGACCACGAGCGATCCCACGCTGGCCCGCGAGATTTATGAAACGGCCAAGGCCAAGGGGGTCCATAGCGTCGATGCACCAGTTTCCGGCGGCGACGTCGGCGCCAAGAATGCCGCCCTGTCGATCATGATCGGCGGCGACAAGGACGTTATCGCTGGTCTGACCCCGCTCTTCGAAGCCATGGGCAAGACAATTATTCACCAGGGCGGCCCCGGCGCCGGCCAGAATACCAAGGTGGTCAACCAGATCCTCATTGCCTCGACGATGATGGGCGTTTGCGAGGCCTTACTTTATGGCTACAAGGCCGGACTCGATGTCGAAAGCGTCCTCAAGTCCGTTTCCGTGGGCGCCGCCGGCAGCAAATCGCTCGAAAACCTCGGGCCGCGGATTTTGGCGCGCAACTTCGAACCCGGTTTCTATGTCGAACACTTCATCAAGGATATGGGCATCGCCCTGGATGAAGCCAAGAGCATGGGCCTGGTCATGCCGGGGTTGGCCCTGGCCCACCAGCTTTACCTGGCGGTACAGGCCCAGGGCTATGGCCGTAAAGGCACCCACGCCCTGACGTTGGCGCTGGAAACCATCGCGGGGATCAAGCGGTAGTTACTTGGGCGGATGCATTTGGCGATTGAAGATGGCCGGGTCGAAGGGGTCGAGGGCGGCCTGCACGGCCGGCGTGGCTGGCGGCGGCGTTGCCGGCGAAGCCTCCAGGCGCGGGGCCGAGTGCGAGACAACCTTATCCAATAGCGGCGGCGGGACAGGTCGTTCAGTCGTCACGGTGGCACCGCGACGGTCGGCATCCGCTTCATATTTCAAATGTTGATTATTGGCCAGCGTGTAGTTAATCCAGCCTTCCAAAGTCTTGAAGGGGATCGACTGCCGGTCCTTGAGCGGAGCATTGGCCGCATTGCCATGAGGGCTGACGGCCTTGATGAGCAATGGACTGATCAGTGCATGGTCCACCCGCACCTGTGCCAGCACCGCGGCCAGGTTGGCCTGCGTGGCACCGCGCTGGCCCCCTTCGGTGCGCAGCAACTGAAAATCGCCCCCGCGTCCCCCGCTGTGGCAATTGACGCAGGTATTCATGAGGATCGGCTGCACGCGCGTGCTAAACAGGGCGAAAGCATCGGCACTGATGTCCGGCGCCGGTGCCGCGGGCACCATCTTGGTGGACGACACCGCGGCAGTCCTGGCGGCCGGCGCCGATGCCAGCGTACGTGTCAACACGCCCACCATTTTCCGCGACTCGGCATGCGCCGGACGCATGTCCAGGGCCGCCTTCGCCTCCTCCAGGGCCTGCGCCCGCAAGTTGTTCGTCTGACACCACCGTGCCAGCCGCAGACGCTCGTCCGGATCGCCCAGGTTGCGCGCGACCTCATATAAACAAGGGCATCTTCCCAATCCACGCACAGCCGCACCGCCTTTTCGGCCGGCAACCAGACTTCACTGGCCCCGCGCCGTATGCGGTACTGATCGCCAACTTTCTCGACATCCCCTTCCATGCACCGGTCACTCTGCAAGACCAGCACCTGCCCCACAGGTTCGCGCCGCACCAACTTCCTGCGCCCCCAACCCGGAGCCCGCGGCGGAGCATAGCAGCACCAAACCAAGAAAGAGCGTCGTTTTCATAATGGGGCGAGGATATAAAGCGTCTGGCGAAGAAGGTCAATGGCAGTTCGCGGAGGGGCGCCGTCACATTGCCGTCGCTGGAGGCACCGCTCGCCGCCCGCCCCTGGCGTGGCAGGTACGAAAGATCTATACTAAAAAAAACTACGCGGGGCCCCGTCCCCTGCCACCTTGCGTGGCAGGAACGAAAGGTCTATAGCTAAACAAATTAAGCTACCCGGCCCGTCCCCTGCCACCTTGTGTGGCAGGAACGAAAGGTCGGTACGTAAAAACCACCAGCACGCGCATCCCTTCTATCGTCACGCCGTGCCTCTGCCTGGGGGTTTGGGGAAAAGATTGTCAACCGACCGGAGACCGAAGCCGAACTCGAAGCGGTGCGGCGGTCCGTCCAACGTTGTCAGCCATTTGGCTCGGAGACTTGGCAACGGCGATGAGCGAAAAAGCTGAATCCGGAATACCCTCCGCAATTCCGGTCGTCCGAAGAAACCGGCAACTTAGGTGGATTCACGCAGAGGAAAACGATCCGCGCGTCCCGTTTTCCTTCCAAGTATCATAACGTATGATCGGCTGAGCTTTGCGCTCAAAACGGACAGAGCTACCGTTTTTGGCATTGGATTATCCAGCTATCTGGCTAATATGCCTGCGTACCCTCCCTCGTCAGGCCAGGACCGAAATCCTTTTTATGGCACACATATTTACCGCTTTGATTCTTACGTTCAATGCAGCCGAGTTGCCAGAACTTGGCCCACGGATCGATACGGCATGGGCAAAGTCTCAAGCAGTATGTCAACGGGCTAAGGGGCGGGTATTGGGAAGCTTGATTAAGGAAGGAATGACAGCAAAACAGGTCGACGCGATCCTCGGGCTAAATCGCTATGGCATTTCCTCGACCTTTTTCACCGCTGGATGTGCTTTGAAACGGAACTATTACGAAGGTTTAGGTGTCACCGTGACCTATTACTGCGATTTCCACGTCGAGAATGAGTTTTGCGTTGACCGGGTCAGCTTCCAGCCGCTTTTTGAGGCACGATGAGAGTCCTTGCTGACAATCGCAAAGTCCGTCCCATGATCGCCATTGGGATCGAGTCTGACCACTTTGGGAAGAAACAAAGGGTCCTGACACCTTCTGCAGCGCCCACCCTTGATTGGTCCAAAGCTTTCGGAAAAGGTTTTGGCTGCATGAACGGCTTTGCAGAATAAACTATACAATCAAGCCGTCAAGACGGCGGCTGGCCCGCTTGTTGCGCAACTCGGCCTTTTCATCAATGGTGCAGTTGCCGCCTACTTAGAACCATACAAAGATATCGCAGCATTCACGCAGCTCATCCGTGACATAGAGAATCGTCATATTCTCGCTGTTGGAGGGGACTTTTTGAATTTGATTAGTCGGTTGCAAGTATACGGAACCGTGACAACAAAGTAGTTTTCTTGGACCATACTTCCGGCTTAACGTAGCGAGAGCAAACATGTACATAATGTATTTAGGCTATTTATCAGCCTTCGTCGTTGTACTCATTGGTTTTGCTTTCTGGAATCTGCCAAGTCATCCGCACCCGGCTATGGGTGCCTTGGCCTTTTTTATTCTGCTTCCCTCGATGGTAGTTGCAATCAGCATCGAGGTACTGGTGGCTATTCCTGCGAGAGATAAAACCATCGTTGCGGACAACTTTCGAAAACGCCTCGTCGGTAGGCCCCGCGCATTTCTTATCGGATTTACAGTTGGTTTGGGAGGGGCAAGCACGGTGTTGGCAGTCCTCGCCGTTGCCTACAGTTTGGAGTTTTCGGGATTTTTGGCTATTGGATGTTTTTTTTTTCGTTTTCATTATCGTTTCTCTTTCCCCTGCAATTGGCGCAATATGGCTTTTGAAAGTATGCCGTCGATTCGAGACTGTTCACACAAATGGCAAGGAGTGTGGGATGCAAAAACCTTAACCAACTTCAAAGTTGGAACAGTCACGTTGCCCGCTGGAGGGAAAGTCGTTTGGCCGAGCGGCTGGGGAATTGACGGATGGTGGAAGGGATTATTCGGGCAGAAAATCTACCGTGGACCTACTATTCCCCCTTCCATTTTATGAGCGACTCGATGATCACATACGTTATATCGGGTGTGTTATTGATAGCATCCATTTGGTTGATCGGCTTGAATGCACACAATGCATTCTTGTGCTTCACCGGACGTGAGTCGAGATCGATGATCCCGCTTCTTGGAGGAGGGATTGGAGCTCTAGGGAGTTGGTTAATCCCTATCCATTTTCTAAATGAATATTGGTGGATTCCGTTACTATTGGATTGGGGATGTGTACCGGGTCTACTCTATGCTTTGACGTGGTGGCTTTTCGTGCGATGCTTTCGGGGCAACGACCCTCCACCTCCGTGATCGTAGCGGCATCCACACCGATAACGCCGCGTGCCGTGCTTACGGTACTCCGTAAGCATGGGCACCATCAGGAACCAAGGATCATTGGCAACGAATCCCGATCCAAGCACAAGGGGCCGGTACGCAAACCGGCGTACTCCGCCGCGCGGGACTTTCGGTGAGGCATGGCTCGCCTATCGGGGGAAGTAAACGATGTTGCCAATAGAACACAGCCAAAAATGGATATCTCGCCCATGTTCACGGAGTACCGTGAGCATGGCACCCGGCGTAGTGCTAGCATCGTCCTACAGCTTATTAAACACACGATGGCCGCTGCAGGCTGCATAGTTCCTCGTCCTGTTTGCTAAAGGCCTTGGCGAAGGCGTCCGGGCCCTTCCGGCGAAGATAATCGAGTTCTGCTTCGGCTATGAAGACCCCCTGGAAAACTTGGCCTGTTTCAGCGCCGCAGGTTACTTCGCCAAAGCCCTTGTCGAAGCCGTCGGCGCGATCGTAGTAAATGGCGACCTTGCCATAGTGCTCGGCGAAGTCGGGGCGGAGCGAATCGACGCCTGCCACGGCGAAGCGGGATGCCAGGGGGATGGACTTGTCGAGAATAAAGAAGAGGGAGTTGATAAAGAGATAGGGGACGTCCTTGGAGGGGCTGTCGGCCAGCAGGATTACCTCGCCGACGTCCTCGTTGACCTCGTCGGCCAGGCCGATGGAGGCGTAGATCCGGAAGCCTTTATAGCGCATGTCGTAGGTTGCCAGCCGCAAGGGTATGCCGGTCGCCGAATGGTACAGCTCGACGTCGAACGGCTTGCCCAGGTGGTGGGCGAAATGCCGCAGGTAAGCCTGGGCCCAGGGCGTGTCCATGAATTAAATCCTTGGCTTGCTCGTTGCGCGTGGGCGTCCTCCCTATTATAATGTCGCCATTGCTTGCGGTGGTCCAGGTCCGGACAAACGGGGCCGTTCCGTCATGATTTCCATCGTCATCCCGGTGTACAACGAACGTGAAAGTCTGGCGATTCTGTATGGCGAGCTGGCGCTGGTGGCCGAGCGCGGGGCTGGATTGTGAAGTAATTTTCGTGGACGATGGCAGCCGCGACGGTTCCTGGGAAGTGATCGCCGGGCTGGCCAAGGAGTATCCGCGTGTCCAGGGCATTCGTCTGCGCCGCAATTTCGGCAAGGCCGCGGCGTTGTCCGCCGGGTTCGGGGCGACGGGTGGCGACATTATCGTCACGCTCGACGCCGATTTGCAGGATGATCCGGCGGAGATTCCCAACTTTCTCGAAGCCATGCGCCATGGCAAGGATGTCATCAGTGGCTGGAAAAAGACCAGGTACGACCCCTGGCACAAGGTTTGGCCCAGCCGGGTGTTCAACGGAATGGTGAGCTGGCTTACCGGTGTCAAGCTCCACGATCACAACTGCGGCATGAAGTCGTACCGGTCTGGCCTTTTCCGCGAAATTCGCCTTTATGGCGAACTTCACCGTTTCATCCCCGTCCTGGCGGCGGCACGCGGCTTCACCGTGGGGGAACTGGTTATTCAGCATCGGCGGCGCCGGTTCGGCCATTCCAAGTACGGCGTGCGCCGCTTCGTCAAGGGTTTCCTCGATCTCTTGACCGTCAAGTTTCTCACGGGCTTTGGCCAGCGGCCGCAGCATCTGCTCGGCGGCATCGGCCTGCTCTGTTTCGTGCTGGGCACACTGGGTCTTATCTATCTGGGGGTCACGTGGGTTATCCGCGTCTGGTATCCGGACCTTTTTGAGCCGTTGCATCAGCGGCCGCTGACGATTTATGCGGCGGTGGCCTTGCTGCTGGGGGCGCAAATGATGTCGATCGGCTTTCTCGCGGAGCTTATCACCGCCTACCAGGGCCGCGATCAGGATGGCTATAGCATCGCGGAAACCACGTCGCCCGCGCACGGGCAAACACCAGCCAGGTAGCGACAGGCCGACGCGTCTATCAGCCCGTTGAAAAAGGGGTCAGACCCCCTTGCTTCAAGGGGTCTGACCCCTTTTTCAACGGGCGTCTATATACCAAGAACAACGTTTGACTGGTGCGCAGAGGGGTATTCTCCCGGCCAAGCGCTGGCCCGGGAGGCAGGCCTCCCTTGCCGGGGCTTTTTTTCGCCCCTAATTTGATTCTTGCAACGTAGTGATGGTAGGGAAGCCGTTGAAAAAGGGGTCAGACCCCGTTTTCAACGGACTGGTAGTGATGGTAGGGAAGGGTGACCGGCATGATTCACGTGAGCAAACTGACGAAATACTACGGAGATTATGCGGCCGTCCGCGATATCTCCTTCGACGTGCCGGCTGGCAAGATCGTCGGCTTCCTGGGGCCCAACGGGGCTGGCAAGAGCACGACGATGCGCATCCTGACCGGCTACCTGACCGCCACCTCCGGCCAGGCCACGATTGCCGGGTTCGATGTCTTTTGGAACTCGGTCGAAGTCCGCCGCCGCATCGGCTACATGGCGGAAAGCTGTCCGCTCTATCAAGAAATGCGTGTCAACGAATATCTGCATTATCGCGCCGGCATCAAGGGGTTGTCGGGCCGGCAACGCCGCCAACGGCTCGATTACGTGCTCAAACGCTGCTGGCTGAGCGATGTCAGCGCGGCAGATCACGGGCACACTCTCCAAGGGCTATCGGCAACGCGTGGGCCTGGCCGACGCCCTGTTGACCTCGCCGCCCGTGCTTATTCTCGACGAGCCGACGGCGGGACTGGACCCCACGCAAATCCGCTCGACGCGCGAATTGATCCGCGAGCTGGGCCAGGAACACACCATCCTGCTGTCGACGCATATTTTGTCCGAGGTCGAGATGACCTGCGATAGCGTCATCATCATCAATCGCGGACGCGTGGCGGCCTCGAATACGCTGGCCGAGTTGCACCGGCAGGCGGGGGAGCAGGCGTCGCTGCTGGCTGTTTTCGACGGACCGGTCCACGCCGACGCCTTGCGCGGCTTGCCGGGCGTCACCAGCATCCAACCTGACGGCCCATCACGCCTGCGCCTGGGGGGCCGCGACATGACGGTGCTGGCGCCGAGCCTGTGTGCCCTGGCCGTCGAAAAAGGCTGGCATTTGCGCGAGCTGCGCCGGAGCAGCCTACCCTCGAAGATTTGTTCGTGCGGATTACGGAGCAGTCTGCCTGACGTTGTCCCCATCACGGCGCTTCCGCCAGAAAACGCGTGCGCCAAGTATGTTGTCGTCCCGGAGCTGCCTTATGCATGCGACTCTCAGCCTGATGCGCCGTGAATTCGGCGCCTATTTTCTCTCGCCCATCGGCTACGTGGTGTTCACGGTGTTTCTCGTGGTCACGGGTCATTTGTTTTATTTGACCATGGTACAGCTCACCGCCACCGGCTCGCGCGGCGTTTATTTTCCCATGCAGCCCATGGTCAGCGACAACTGGTTTTGGCTGGTCTTTCTGTTCATTCCGCCGCTGTTGACCATGCGCCTCTTCGCCGAGGAACGCGGCAGCGGCACGCTCGAGATGCTGCTCACCGCGCCCTGCGCGACTGGCAGATCGTCCTGTGCAAATTTGCGGCGTGCTTCGCGTTTTATGTTCTGTTGTGGCTGCCGACGCTCCTCTATCTGCCGGTGCTCCTGGACTGGGACTGGTGGACCACGACGACGGGCATCGATCCCTGGCCGGTGGTGACGACCTACCTCGGTCTGGCGCTGGCGGGCGCGATGTTTCTGGCGCTGGGGATGTTCATCAGCAGCCTGGTCAAAAGCCAGATGGTGGCCGCCCTTCTGTCGCTGTTTGTCGGCCTGGCGTTTATTGTCGCCGGCTTCTGGCGGCCGGAAATGGACACGGGCACCACCCTTTACCGGGCGCTGTTCTTTTTCACGGTCCCCTTGCATTTTGAGCGCAACTTTAGCCGGGGGCTGCTCGATACCCGGCAGCTGGTCCTGTACGCCTCGGTCGCGTTGTTCTGCCTCTTTTTGACGGTCCGCAGTTTGGAGAGTCGACGATGGCGGTAAGCAACAATTCCAACGGTCGTTTTTTCGTGCGCCTGGCCGGCTTGACCGGGCTGATGGCGCTGATCGTCGGCCTCGTCCTCTGGCAGGCCATTGGCGTGGCCGAGGGGCAGATCGTCACCTGGTGCGGCGCCGGCCTGCTGCTGCTGACGCTGCTCGTGGAAATGCGTGGGCTCGTGGGGTCCGTATTCTCGCAGCGCGGGGCCATGGGGTCGAATGTCGCCCTGCAACTGGCGTTGGCGCTGGCCCTGCTTGTCGGCATCAATGTCTTTTCCTTTGAGTATTACCAGCGTTTCGACTGCACCAGCGACCACATTTTCACCATCGACAAGGACATTCGTCGCGAACTCGAACAATTGCGCGGCGAAACGGACATCGTCGTCTATCTGCGCGACACGGCTTCGCTGGGCCAGGCCACCGATAGCAAGCTGGCCCATTTTCAAGCAGCCGCCCAGCGCAAGATCGTGGAAAAGGTCAAGGACCTGGCCGACGAGTTCCAGGAACTCGGGCCCCGTTTTCGCGTCGAGATCTTGAGTATTCAGGACGAGGATTTCGAGCCCAAGCTTAAAGACATCCGTAAGAAATCGCCCGCTTTGGCGGAGGCCATCGACAAGGCGCCCGAGAATAGCATCTTCTTTCTCGCCCAGGATCGGGTGCAACGGCTCGGCTTCAACGATATCTACGAGCTCGATGGCGAAGCCTCGCTGGCGGCCAACAACAAAAAAGGCAACCTGGTCCTCAACTATCAAGGCGCCGGCCCCTTCGCCAACAAGATTCTGAACATCGAGGAAAAGAGGCCCCGCGTGGGCCTCGCGGTGGTTCATGAAATACTTAGCCTCGAAGACCCGCAAGACCCACGGCTGACGATGAGCGGCGCCAAGAAAGTCCTCGTCTCGCACGGGTTCGACACGCGCGACATCATTCTCAAGAAATGGAGCGAGATGGGGCCCGAGGCGACGGTTTACACGTTCGACGAAAGCAGGTTCGAGGGGCTCGAAGAGCAGCGCCAGGAGCTCGAGACCACCATCAAGGAGCGGCAAAAGGAAATCGCCGACCTGAACGATCAAAAAGCGATCTGGAAAGACGTCTCGATCGCCGACCTCAACAAGCGGTTCGCGATCGTGCTCTTGCCCGACCGTCGCGATCCCTCCCTGGTCGAACGTACCCGCCTGGAGTCGCTCGACAAGGCCGGCCAAAAATACAAGATCTTGCCGGTGAAAATTGCGGAAGAGGACCGCATGGAGCTGGTCCGCGATATCGAGACGAGCCTGGCCCTCAATGAACTTGGCCTCAAACAGGAACAAGGGGACCTGGCCACCGTGAAGAATGAGCAGAAGGACCTCAAGATCGACAATCTGAAGGAGCAAAAACGCATCACCGATCTCGGTGCGAAGATGAATCGGCTGCTGGCCGACGTGGACCTGCTCATCGTGCCGCGCATGACCTTTCTCGACATTCCGCGCCGCGACATCATCCTTAATCGCGCTCACAAGCTGGACGGTGCCCAGATCGGCGCCATCAAGGAATTCATGAAAGCGGGCAAACCGGTCCTCTTTCTGCTGGGGCCGTCCAACGATCCCAAGCGTGATATGGAGATGCCGGACCTCGCCAGCGGCGGCGTCGATTCCCTCGAAATGGCGCTGGCCGAACTGGGCTTCAAATTGCCCAAGCAAACGATTCTCTTCAACGTCGAAACGAAGTCCTTCGCCGAAAGGCGCGGCAATCTGATTATCCAGGGGACACAGGTCGAAGTGCCGCCCGTCGAGTTCGACTGGAAGGTGGGCGCCGGTTTGCCCGGCGCGTCCTGTCCGGCAAGTCGCCTGGCCAGGCGAAAAAGTTCGAGCACCCCATCCGCACGAGCCTGCGCCTGGCCAGTCGCAGCGTCGGTAAAGGGGAGGCGATGGACTTACGGCTACGCCACCCGCGCCCGGTGTATTACCAGGGCCCCTTCGGCGAACCGCCCCTCGACCACGTTCTCATGATGGCCACTGGCGAATCGTGGAACGAAGATGACCCCTTCCCGGCGCGCGAGCGGACGCCGCGCTTCGAACTGCCCAAGCTCGATGACCCCAAGAACGGCACCGCCGAGGAGAGACGGCGCGGTCCATTTCCCATCGCCGCGGCCGCCGAGGTTACTTTGCCCGCTTCGTGGTATGACAAGGGGGACAATGGGCCTCGTAACGATGGGCCACATAGCAATGGTCCTCATAGCGATCGCGTGGCCGTCATTGGGCACGGCGGCGTGTTTGTCGGGCCGCGCCTGACGCCCATTCGCGAAAAATTGCTCCTGGACACCAGCAACTGGCTCCTGGGGCGCGACGATCTCCTGGCACGGGACAACGAGGTCTGGCAATACCCGCGTGTGCAACTGAGCGACACGCAAAAGGACTTATGGCACTGGGGTACGTTTTTGGGCATGCCCCTGGTGTTTGTCTATCTGGGTTTGTTGGTCTTCATGGTGCGCCGCATGCGCTGATACGCGCGCTTTTCCAGTCGCGGCGGGCCTGGGTTATTGGCTTTTTCGAACGTTAGTGAAAAGGATGATCGGCATGAATTTCAAAACCACTCTCATTCTGGCCGTGCTGGTGGCGCTGGGTGGTATAGGCTGGCTCATCGTTCGGAATTTGCCGCACGACGACGTCGCCGGGCCCACGACACAATTCTTGACGAACGACCTGAAAGCCGACGCCTTGACGCGCATCGAGATCGAGCGCGGCGGCGCCAAGGTCATCCTCGAACAGGCCGGTGCCGATGACTGGTCCTTGCCGGGCAAGTGGCCGGTCCGTGCCGGCGAAGTCAAGGACCTGGTGCAAACTCTGACGGACCTGCACTCGCGCTTTGCCTCCACCCCATTAACGTCCAAGGCGGACCTCAAGAAGTATGGCCTGGAGCCGCCGGCCCTCAAGGTCAAGGTAACGGTCAAGGGCAAGGAGCACACGCTGGCATTCGGCGAGGACCCATCTCCCGTCAATCGTTTCTCGCGGGCCACCTATCTGCGCCTGGACGACAACCCGGAGATCGTGCGCCTCGCCCCCGGACTGGTGGCCGCGCTGGACCGGAGCCAGGATCGCTACCAGGCGCGGGCGCTGTTCCCTTATGAGCGTGTCGCCAAGGACAATGATCCGGTGGAGAAAGTTGAAATGCTCGCCGCCAAAGGCGTCGCGGTGAAAAGTCCCGAGGGCTCGTTCGAGCTGGTGAAAGCCGGCGACAGTTGGGAAATCGTCGAACCGGTGAAAGACCATGTCGATCCGGACAAGCTCAAGGCCTTATTGACGGCCTTTCCCGATATTTGGGCCGAACGGTTCGTGGATACGAAAGATAAAAAGCTGGAGGATTTCGGGCTCAAGGACCCGCAAACGATCGTCACCGTGACGGGCACTGGCGGGCGGGCGATCAAGGTTTTTATTGGCAACGAGTCGGAAACGAAGCTCACGAAAGTGCCCAAGCCGGCCATGCCGCAACAGCCTTTCATGCCCCCCAAGCAAGATTTCGACATGGTACCCGAAACCTATCGCTTCGCCAAGCTGCAGGATAACGAGCAGATTTTCGAGATCAAGGCGGACAAGCTCAAAGACATCAATGTTCCCATCGCCAGCCTGCGCGATCCCCAGCTCGCGCGCTTCCGCGCCGCCGACGTCAAGCGGCTGGAAATCGACGTGCCTGCCGCCGGGGGGGCGACGGCGTCAACACCGCTCATCTTCAGCAAGGAAAAAGAGCGCTGGCGCATGGAGAAACCGAAGGCGGAAGACGCCGAGAACGGGCCCATCAACGATCTCCTGGAGAAGCTCGCCAATCTCCAGGCCAAGGATGCCGACGTCCTGGACAAGGCCGACTTGAAAACCGTGGGCCTGGAAAAGCCGGCCGCCAAAATTAAGATCACCATCGAGGAAGAAAAAGGCCCCAAGGACAACAAGACCAAGACGACGCGCGACATCGCCTTTGATCTGGGCACGAAGGAAAAAGAGAAGGACAAACTCTACGTCAAAGTCGAGGGCTGGCCGCGCGTGAATAGCGTTGACGATGCGGTGCTCAAGCTCGCGCGGCGGCCCGAATACGTTTATCGTAATCGCAAGGTGCTGGACGTGGCGGCCGCCGACGTCGGTAAGCTGGAAATTCAGCGCACCGCGGGCTCCTTTACGCTCGAACAGGACAAGGGCACCTGGAAGCTCACGAAGCCCGAGCAGGTGGACGTCGATACGGCCAAGGCCGCCAAGTTGGCCGGCGAATTGACAAAGCTCGAAGCGGTCGAATTCATAACCGACAGCCCCAAGGATGACGAACTGGAAAAGACTTACGGTCTGGCGAAGCCGGCGCTGACTGCGAAGATCGAGTTTACCGATGCCAAGAAGCCGGCGCACACCTTGAGCGTGGGCAAAGCGCGCGGCGACAAGGAATACTACGCTCGCCTCGACCAGGGCGCCATCTTTGTCCTGAAAAAGGATACCCACGATGACCTGGACCGCGATTCTCTCGCCTATCGCCCGCTGGAGTTCTTCCACGGGCTCAAGGAAAAGATCCACGAGCTGGCGATCCAGAAGGATGGCCAGGAATATCGCCTGATCGCCGACGGCAAAACCTGGAAACTGCGTGGGCCGTTTGATGCCGACGCCATGGCCGAGGTCGCCGATCCGATAGCCGACGAGATCGCCAACTTGCGGGCCAATCGCTTCGTGACCCACGCCGCCACGGACTTGAAGGATTATGGCCTGGACAAGCCCTATCTCACGGTTCGGCTCGTACCCACCGCCAAGGACGATCCGGAGCATCAGCTGCAGATCGGCAAGGCGGTCGATAAGGAGGCGGGCCGCTTCGCCAAGCTGGACAAGGGCAACGCCATCTTTGTGCTCAGCGATAAAGCGGTGGCCACGCTCGACCACACTCCGCTGGACTTTCTCGACAAGAAGCTGCTGGCCGTGGACGCCAAGGCGATTCAGAAGGTGCACAGCGCCGGGCCGGCTCCTTTTACCCTCGAGCAAAAAAAAGATGTCTGGGAGATCGTCGGCTCTCCGGCCCCGACCTTCCCGGCTGAAGAGGACGCCGTGCAGAACCTGCTGCGGCCCTGGTCGAACCTGCGCGGCCCGCGTGGCGGCTTATGGCAAGAAGATTGACTGGGCAGCGTTCGGGCTGGAAAAACCCGAGAAGACATTGACGGTCACGGTGGCGGACGACAAAGACAAAACCAAGGAACATCAGCTGGCCCTGGGCAAGGAGACCGACAACGGCGGCCGCTTCGCCCGGCTGGATAAACAAGATGAGGTGGCGGTGCTGGATGCTGGCACCGCGGGGGGCTTGGCGAGCAGCTACCTCGATTTTGTCAATCGCGGCGTGCTCAAGTTCGACCTCGATACGGTCACCGCCATCCAGCGGCAAATGCCGGATGGCGACGTCGATCTCGTCAAAAAGGAAGACTCCTGGCGTTTCGCCAAACCGGCGGACAAGGCGGCCGACGATCCAACCGTCGGCCAGCTCCTTGAAAAACTGTTTCGGTTGCGTGCCGAACGGGTCGCCGCCTATCCCGCCAAGGATTTGGCCACTTATGGGCTCGACCAGCCGGCAGCGGTTCTGACCCTGAAGCTTACGGACGTGCAGGGCCGGGCGAGCGAGCATGTTCTCAAGATCGGCAAACAGGCTGACGACAAAAAACAGGACCGGTACGCCCTGCTCGACAAGGGGGAATCGGTGTTTGTGATCGCGCCGGACCTGGCCCGCGTCCTGGTGGCGCCGGCACTGTATTTCGCCGATCGCAATCTGCCCGGCCTGGCGAACTCCGACAAGGTGATTTTGGAGCACGCGGGCCGCAAGGTCACACTCACGCATGGGGACACGGGCTGGGCCATGATCGAGCCGACCAAGGCGGAAGCGGAAAGCGCCGAGTTGGACGAGCTTACCAAGATTTTGCGGCGGCCCCGCGCCGAGGAAATCGTGGCCCTCAAGGGTGCCGACCTCAAGCCCTATGGCCTGGATCTTCCGGAAACCCAGTGGCACTTCTGGAACGGCGACAAGGAAGCGCTCGACCTGCGGGTCGGCAAGGCCGACAAGGAAGGCCGCCGCTACGCCATGTTGGCCGATGGCGACCAGGTGTTTACCTTGAACGCGAAGCTCAGCGGTTTATTGTCGGCCGAATACCGCAGTCGCAAACCCTGGGCTGCCCTGGATGCCGCGCAGGTGGAAAAAATCAGTTACACCGGTCCAACTTCTTTTGTGCTCAAGAAGAAGGATAGCAACTGGGAACTGGTTTCCAGCCCGGAAACCAAAATCAATGCCAAGCAAGTTACCGACACGCTCGACGCGCTCGCCAGCCTCAAGGCGGCCCGCTTCGTGGTCGATACCAAGGCCGATCTAAAACTCTACGGCCTTGATCCCGCGGTGTGGACAATCGACATCGACACACCGGCGGGCAAGCGAGCCCTGCTTATCGGTCGGGCGGAAGGCGATTCGAAGCGCGTCTACGCTACCGTTCCCGGCAGCGACGCCGTCTTCATCATCGCGGAAGCCGACGCCGAACGCATCCTACGCCCCCAGGCAGCCTTCGCCGCCGCCGAGGTTACCCCAAAAGTAAATAGCCCGAAATAACATAGCCCAAAGCGCAAGCAAGGGTACCTAATAAACCCGCAGTGCAAACGCATGATCACCATGCAACGAACCCTGATCATCGGAAACACCCCGTGTGGACCGCCCGCCTGCAGTTAGGTTCGTTGTGGCTTGCTCATGTCGCCCGCGTGATGGCGGACAACTGCCTGCGCCTTTACGTCGCGCTCAGCTTCGCCGGCCTGGGGCACTCGGAAAAACAAAGTGCCTGGCACCTGGTGACGCTGATTTTGATGGTGCCGGCGGTCTTTTTGGCGCCGATCAATGGCGCGCTCTGCAACAGCCTGTCGAAAACGCGCGTGCTGGTGGGTTCTGCTCTGTGCCCGCTGATCATTGTCGGCGTCTTCTTCATGGCGGGGGCCGCCGCCGCGGGCTTGCTGGGCTGTTGGGCCCTCGTCGCCCTGACGAGTGCTGTCAATGGGCCGATCCGTTATGCTTTCTTGCCGGCCGCCGCCCAGGATACGCGCTGGCCGCTCACGCGAATTAATGGCTTTTTCGAACTGGGTTCGGCGGTCGCCATCATTGCCGGCCTGATGCTTGGTGCCGGCGTGGCGCCGGAACTCCTGGGCCACGGCCATACTCCTCTCGCTTACGTTAGCTGGCTACTGTTGCTGTCCCTGGTGTTCTCTTATTTTGTCTCCTTCGCCAGCGATCTTTACCGTCCGGAGCCCCCCTTGTCGGCCCTGGCCGGTTTTTTCAGGGATTGCCAGCGGATCTGGAGGGTCAAGGAAGCACGCGGCTGTTTGTTGGGCCTGGCGACCCTGCGCGGCCTCTTGACGGGCCTCATGGGCGCCCTGATCGCCGCCAATCTCGACGGGGGCTTTTCCTTCGAAGCATTGCTGGGCGTGGGCGGCTGGGTGCTGGGCGGCGTGGCGGCGGGTTCTCTGCTGGCGGGCCTGCAGCGCCATCCGCGCCGCGTGCTGGGCCTGGTGCCGATCGGCGCCACGGGTTTGACGCTTGGTCTTATCGGCGCCGCGTGGGGCGCCATGCCTGGCGACGCTCTCTGTGTGGTCCTGGGCATCATGGTCGGCCTGATCAATGTGCCGCTGGCTGCCACCTATCAGCGCGATCTGCCCGCCGATGCCCGCGGCAACGGCATGGCGGTACGCAACTTCGCCGATTATCTGGTGACGGCGCTCATGGCCGGCCTGCTCTTTGGCCTGGCGAGGTGGCTCGACTGGAGTGCCTCCGCCCAGCTTTGGCTGATCGCGGCGCCCGCTGGCGCGCTCGCCCTGTTGTCCTGGCGGCTCCTCGTGGGACCTGTTTTCGAACAGTTCATGGAAATCCTGATTTGGCCGCTCTACCGCATCAAGGGCTACGGTCCCGGGCTGGTGTCGCTGCCCACTCATGGCCCCATGCTCGTCGTCGTCAACCATAGCGCCTGGCTCGACCCGGTGTGGGTCGCCAAGGTTTTGCCACGCCGCCTGATTGGTATGCTGACCAGCGCCTTCTACGATATTCCCGCCGTGCGTTTCGTGGTGACGCACCTGGCCGAGACCATCCGCGTCGAGCTAACCACCTTTCGCCGTGAGGTGCCCGAGCTCAAAAAAGTGATCGAGGTCCTCGACCGTGGCGATTGCGTGCTGATCTTTCCCGAAGGCGCCCTGCGCAAGAAGGAAGAGGTCTTTCTCAAACAGTTCGGCCAGGGGGTGTGGCACATTTTGAATGAGCGGCCGCAAACACCCGTGCTGGTGTGCTGGCTGGAAGGGGGCTGGGGCAGCTACTTCTCTTATTTTCGCGGGCCGCCCACCAAGAACAAGCGTTTCGATTTCTGGCGGCACATCCGCCTGGGCGTCAGCGACCCGGAAATCTTGCCGCCCGAGGTCCGTGCCGACCACCGCATGACGCGCCAGTATCTCATGGAGAAGTGCCTCGCGGCCCGCCGCTTTTTGGGCCTGGAGGTTCCCCTCCTGGATAAATCCCCGGTAGCGCCAGGCGTGCCGGAGGCGGATTCACCTGAAGCATAAAAAGGCTCGCGGCGCCGCTGGATATGCGTCAATTACCCCGGCCCCGATGCGGCGCTACCCTCATCAAGATCGAACAAGCTCGGCATTGTCTCTTCCGCGTCTTGATTACGCGCCGCGAGCCTGGTCAGGCCGCGCAGCGTCGCCAGCGTATCCGCCTCTTCAGGCTTTTTGTCTTTGCGCCAGCGGGCCATGCGCGGAAAGCGCACGGCCACGCCGGACTTGTGCCTGGTCGAGAGCTGTATCCCCTCGAAGGCGAGCTCGAAGACGAGATCGGGGTTCACGCGCCGGACCGGGCCGAACTTCTCCAGCGTGTGCCCGCGTACGAAACGATCGACCTCGCGAATCTCCTCGTCGCTCAGCCCCGAATAGGCCTTGGCGAACGGGACCAGCTCCGCGTTGTCCCAGACCGCGAAGGTATAGTCGGTGTAGAGACTGGCACGGCGCCCATGACCTAGCTGGGCATAGATCATCACCGCATCGACGTGATAGGGATGAATTTTCCACTTCCACCAGGGACCACGTTCCCGGCCCACGCCATAGGGGGACGCGCAGCTTGAGCATCACGCCTTCGACGCCGCGCTCGCGGCTTTCGAGACGCCTCCGCGCCAGCTCATCCCACGAGGCGGCGCCGACCAGTGGACCAAGCTGCAACGCGGCGCCATCCCTCAGGGCGAGCGCCTCCAGACGCGCGCGGCGGTCGGCCAGCGGCACAGAACGTAGGTCCTGGCCACCCTGTTCCAGAAGATCGAAGGCCAGGAAACTCGCCGGCACGTCTTGCAGCAGGCGCTTGCCCACGGTCTTGCGTCCGATACGCCGCTGCAGTTCGCTAAAGGGCAGCACCCGGCCATTCTTCCAGGCCAGGATTTCGCCATCGAGGACAGTGCCATCCTTGAGGCGGGCCGCTTCCGCGATGATTTCCGGATAGCGCTCCGTGACCAGCTCCTCGCCACGCGACCAGAGATAAAGCTGGCCATCGCGCCGTACGAGCTGGGAGCGTATGCCATCCCACTTCCATTCCGCCTGCCAGTCCGTAAAGGGGCCAAGCGTGGCGGGGTCGGCCTCCAGGGGGCAAGCCAGGAAGAAAGGATAGGGCTGACTGTTCCGGGCGGAGAGAACTTCCGGATGCAACAGCCCCGTGAAGAAAGCCGGCGTGGGCCGCCATTCGCCCATCAGGCGGTGGGCGATGGTGGCGGCTTCGAGCTGGGCGGCCTTGGCCAGCGCCAGCACCACCATCCGCTGCGAGACGCCCACGCGAAACCCGCCCGTGATGATCTTGTTCCACACCAGGCGCTGCGGCTGGCTCATGCTTCGCCAGGCTTCCAGGAGCAGCCGCTTCTGTTCGGGCTCCGCCGCGCTCTGCAGGGGGAGCAAGTTCTCCTCGACCCATTCGTGTAATGGCCGTTCGGTGCCGGTATCATTGCGCGGCAACAAGAGACTCACCGCCTCGGCAAGATCGCCCACGGCTTGATACGATTCCTCGAAGAGCCAGCCGGGAATGCCCGCGGCTTCAGCGCCCCAGTCGCGCAGCCGCGCCGTCGGCAAGACACGCTTCACCGTGCGGCCCGACAGGAAGAAAACCGCCCAGGCTCCATCGGCGGCCGGCACCGTGGCGAAATAACGGGTCAGCGCCTCCAGCTTGCGGCTGGTTTTGTTGGTTGCATCCACGTCGGTGAAGAGCTGGGCGAAGGCCTTCATGGCTCCTCCTCCGCCTGGCCATCATCCATTTCTCCCTCGAAGCGCGTCTGTAAGCCAGCGGCGTCCAGCCCTTGCTCGCGCAACCACTGCACCATCGGCGTGATCTGCCCGTGGGTGACCAGGATTCGGGTCGCTCCCGTCTGGCGAATGGCATCCATGAGCCCTGGCCAG
Organism: uncultured Planctomycetota bacterium; assembly: GCA_963848825.1. Lineage (GTDB taxonomy): Bacteria > Planctomycetota > Planctomycetia > Gemmatales > Gemmataceae > CAVVSQ01. The sequence goes on from CAWKFA010000015.1 coordinate 1,164,805, forward strand.
TCCGCGTGGTCGGACAGCACGAACCCGCGATCCACGGCGCGCCGCCGCCGCGCGCCGCGCACCAGCATCCAGCCGGAAACGAAGGCGCTGGCATAATCGCCAAAGCGGCGGACCCAGGGTGACCGCTGGGCAGATGGCGGCCCCACGATCAGCGCTCCGGCAAAGTCGGCACGCTTTTCCGCGCCGACGTACCGCGTCGGCGGCAGCGCCACGCCGCTGGCGCGATAGGCCTCGTTCAGCGCCTCGACCGCTCCGTGGCAGAATATCGGCCCCTGCCCAGGATCTAACCCCGCGAGCACTCGCTGTGCCTTGCCCAGGGCGTAAGCAAAAAGCAGGCTGGCCCGGCCCTCGGCCTGGTTCTCCCGCCACCAGTCCTGGACCGCCGCGAAAACGGTGGCTGCTTCGGGCCAACGATAGATGGGCAGCCCGAAGGTCGATTCCGTGACAAAGGTGTGACACTTGATGGGCTCGAAAGGAGCGCAGGTGATATCGCTCGTGGTCTTGTAATCGCCGGAGACGACGACGACATGTCCGTCCGCTTCGAGCCGCACCTGCGCCGAGCCAAGAATGTGCCCTGCCGGATGTAGTGAGAGCTTGACGTCGCCCAGGCGGAGCGTTTCGCCGTAGGCAGCGGTTTGCACGACGGCCTCAGGGCCCAGTCGCCGCCGCAAAATCGCCACGCCGGCGTGCGCGGCGAGATATTGTGCCGACCCAGGGCGTGCGTGGTCCGCGTGGCCATGGGTGATGACGGCACGCGGCACCGGGCCCCAGGGATCGATGTAAAAGTCGCCGCGCGGGCAATAAAGGCCGGCCGGGGCGACCGTCAAAAGCGAGGGCTCGTCCATGTTACCATGGTAGCTCCGCGCCCCGGTTCGCCGCCAACCCCAATTTCCTGTTCGCGGCAACCAAAGCCAGGACGCCCGCATGCCCGCGCCGCCAGGCCCTTCTGGCATTTCTCCATCTGGCTCACCCGACCGCCAGCACTCCGACGTCCCTTTTGCGGGTGCGACAGAAATTATATGTCGCGGTTTTTCGGCGAACCGTTACCGGTTATCCGACAAATGACTCTACAAAGTGCCAGTCAATGTCTTCCGGAAAACGATACCGTCCAGGCAAAGGTGGCTGCCCTGCCGTCGGTCCTCGCAAACGAAACAGGCCACCGTAGGCGGCCTCTCGAAACTCCTTGGCCAATGTTTCGTTCTTTACGATGCCAACAAACAGGTTTCCAATTCTTACGTCATTGGTGCCTTCAACGCAGCACGCCAAGGAGAATAACGCGGTCGCACGGACTTGTGGCTCCTCGTCTTCAAAGGCCATTTTTTCAATGATTGGCGCCAATTCCCGATACATTTTCCATTTCTCTCTTAGAATCGATATGGCAGCCAAACGTACCCGCCACGACGAATGTTCTAAGCCTTTTTTGGTTTCTTCGGGTCCTATAAGCATTCCAGCCGCTTGATCACCTGCTAACGATTGCCACATTTTTAAGAATGAGTCATCCTTCGGATTAGTGTTGGCTTTCGAGTCCAACCTTTTCTTGAGAGCAACGAGGTCTTCCACCGTATGCCTCGATTGCGTTGTCTCATCGGCACGTTGGTTTTCCACGGCAAACCTTTCGTTCACCTGGCATCGACAGAGACTACGGAGTAGTTGACGTACAGACACCCTGCCGCAGGCTAATCAGCCAATCTGAGTGAAGAAGTTCCGCAGCGCCTCTCTGGCGACAGCTATCGCAGCTTGGTTCGCTTGATTAGGTGCTCCGATCTGATCTGCCACGACAAAAATTCTCTGCCGCTACCGCTTCCTGCTGGAGGATCTGCCCTTCAGGGGCGCTCGCTTTCTCTCAAGGCGTCCCTTTGCGGGCTTTTTGCAGGCCTGTTTTGGCTTCGGCATTCTCCGCGTTTAGTTGGAGCGCCGCCTCAAAGGCCTTCGTCGCATCCGGAAACCTGCGCACCGCCAGCGCCGCCTTGCCTGCGGCCAACAGCTGTGGTAACTCGGTGCGGCGCAGGGCGGCCAGGGCCGGACCATCGTCGGGGATGAGCTTCAGTGCTTGATGATACGTCTGAATTGCTTCCGTCGACTTTTTTTCGCGTTCCAGCTTCTCTGCCGTTTGCATCAGGCGATTGTACTCAGCGCGGGGATCGGCTTTCGGCTCAACCTTGGGCTGAACTTTGGGTTCAACCTTCGGCACGGGCTTCACTTCCGCCTTGGGTTCGATCTTCGGCGCCGCCTTGGGTTCGGGCACGGCCTGAAGGCGTGCTTGCGTGGCCTGGCGCAGGGCGGCCGTCGCCGCTGGGTCTCCCGGCTGAAGACGGAGAGCGTCGGTATAAGCCTTCTCCGCCTCGTCATATTTCTTCAGCGTCATGGCCTGGCCACCCGCGGTAACCAGGCGTTTGAAATCTTCCTGGCGTTTGGCATTGTCGAGCTCGGCCTTGGTCTGAACCTTCGGTTCAACCTTCGGCACCACCTTCGGTTCGGGGACGGCCTGAAGGCGAGCTTGCGTGGCCTGGCGAAGGGCTGCCGTCGCCGCGGGGTCTCCCGGCTGAAGACGGAGAGCGTCGGTATAGGCTTTTTCCGCCTCGTCATATTTCTTCAGCGTCATGGCCTGACCGCCCGCGGTCAGCAGGCGTTTGAAATCTTCCTGCCGTTTGGCAGCTTCGAGGTCGACCTTGGGCTCCACTTTGGGTTCAATCTTCGGCACCGGCTTCACTTCCGCCTTGGGTTCGATCTTCGGCGCCACCTTCGGTTCGGGGACGGCCTGAAGGCGTGCTTGCGTAGCCTGGCGCAGGGCGGCCGTCGCCGCGGGGTCTCCGGGCTGAAGACGGAGAGCGTCGGTATAGGCTTTTTCCGCCTCGTCATATTTCTTGAGCGTCATGGCCTGGCCGCCCGCGCGTAATCAGGCGTTTGAAATCTTCCTGGCGTTTGGCATTGTCGAGCTCGGCCTTGGTCTGCACCTTGGGTTCAACCTTCGGCACCACCTTCGGTTCGGGGACGGCCTGAAGGCGTGCTTGCGTGGCCTGGCGCAGGGCTGCCGTCGCCGCGGGGTCTCCGGGCTGAAGGCGGAGAGCGTCGGTATAAGCCTTTTCCGCTTCGTCATATTTCTTTAGCGTCATGGCCTGGCCGCCCGCGCTAACCAGCCGTTTGAAATCTTCCTGGCGTTTGGCATCTTCGAGCCGCGCCTTGGCGTCGGCTTGCTGGGCGGCGTTGTTGGTTGCCAGCCGACGCTCGGCTTCTTGCAGACCGGTCAGCACCGCATCGGTGCGGAAAAGCTTGCCCGCCTCCTGGTAGGCGCCCTTTGCTTGATCGTATTTTTTATCGGCAAGCGCCTGCTGGGCTTGCCGGAGCAGGCCCTCATAGGTGGTTTGCTTTTGCTTGGTATCGGCTTCGATCTTGGCCGTGCGTGCTTTTTCGTCGGCCAGGCGCTTCTCGGCATCTCGCTGGGCGGCCGCACCCTGGGCCGTGGCAGCGGCTAGCGCGCGGGCGTCTTGAACTTCCTTCGAGAGTTTCGCGACTTCCTCCGTAGCCTTCAGCGCGCGGGCCGAATCCAGGGCCGACCGCGCCGCGTCGAACTGTCCCTTGCCCAGGGCCTGTTTGGCCACGCCAACAAGCCGTTGCTGTTCGTTCAGGTCCTGCTCCTCGCGCATCTTGCGGCGCTGGGCCTCGTCAGCATCCCGGCGACGGCGTTCGTCGGCGATTTTGGCGGCGGCCGCATCGGCCAGGCGTTTCGTCTCGGCCGCGCGCTGCGCCGAGTCGGCCACGGTGCGCTGACGCGCGGCCTCCTCGCTCTTGGCCTTGGCTTGAGCCAGCTCTTGCAGGGTGGTAGCGCTCGGGTTCAAGGCCGCGGCGCTTTGCAGCGTGCGGAAAGCCTGAGGATAATCCCCCTTGCGTGTGGCGGCGGCGGCCTCGGCGCGGAGCCGCTCGGCGGCCTGCTGCTTCTGCGCTGCCTCGTTGCGGCGACTGGCCTCGTCGCGCGATTTCGCATCAGCCTCGGCCTTAGCGCGTAGCGCCTGACTCTGCTTCGTTAGCTCCAGTTGCTGGCGACGGGCGCTCTCCGCTTCCGCCTGGGCGCGCTCGGCGGTAAGGCGGCGTGCCGCTTCCAGATCAGCTTGCTGCTTTTTCAGGTCCGCCTGCTGCGCCAGCGCCAAGAGCGCCACGCTGCCGGGAGCCGCCTGCAGTCCCGCACGGGCCGTCGCGGCGGCAAGTGCCGGCTCGCCGGCGGCGAGTTGCTTGGCGCTTCCGTCAGCACGTTTTCACTGGCGGCGCCTACCTTGGCCATTTGCGCTTGCTCCACCTTGCCGGCGCCGGTTTGCCGGACCAGTTCTTGCATGCGCAGTTTTATCTCGTTGTGGTCCTGCACGTGGATCATGCCTGTGCCGGTGGCGGCGCCCGTGTTGGCGTCGATCATGTGTGCCGACACGTCAAAGCTCGCGGTCTGCTGGATCGTGCCAAACAGGAAGTAGCGCACATTCAGTGCCTGACTCAGGGCGCGGCGGGCTGCCGGATTGTAGAGGACGTCTTTCATCGTTATGTTGAGGCGTCCCATGTACCAGCAGATCTCGCCGCGCTCGACGACCTCAAACGACGATCCGCAATAGGAAACAAACTGGTCGGCTGCCCAGTCGCCCACGGCGGGCGGCACCAGGCCGGGCTCGCTGTTGACGAGAAAGTTGAAGACGGCCAGCCGCGGCCGGGAAGCATAGATTGCCGGTTGGGTCCGAATGATACCAGGCGCCGGTTGCACGATGACGACGGGCGGTGGCACGAGCGGCCGGCACTCTTCGACCCGGCGCGCCACCTCCACCTGTCCATTGCTCAAGCCAAGGGCCAGCTCATAGTGAACGAAGGCCTCGCGGTGCCGGCCGCGCCGAAACAAGTTGTCGCCAAGTTCGAGCGCCACCGACAGAAGGCGGCGGCGAAAGGGGTCCTCCTGGACGATCACGATCTCGGCGGCGGGCACCGGGGGCGGCAGGCGGGCAAAGTCGACGATGAGCAGTCCGCCAAACGCCGGCGGCCGCGCCGAATAGGCGATGATCGGCGGCGGCGCTGGCTCGTTCAGCACAGGGATCGGCGGTAGCGGCGCTTCCAGCGGCACCGGCTGCACCTGCGGCGCTTGCAGCGTCAAGGCTTGCTCGAAGGCCAGCTTCTGTTCGTCGTTCATCATGAGCATCTGGCCAAGCTGGGGCAGCCGCCGCATCACCGCATCAATACTTGGTCCGTTCAGTTTGGCCGTTTGCACCACCAGGCCGGAGCTTACCTCGACCAGCCGGGCATTGATCGTCACGCCGCTGAGCGGATAAACGCTGCCCACAATCAGGTAGCGCACCCTGGCAAGCCGGCCTACTTCTTGTTGGCCGAAGTCGCTGGCGGCCAGTTCCCCTGCTTCCAGTTGCAGCTCGGTCAGCACACGATTGATTTGCTCGCGCTCGACGACGTCGAAACGCGCCTTGAGCACCGGCAACAACTCCTCGGCCACGGCCCGCCCGGCGGCGGGAATGCCGACTTCGCCGCGCACTTCGAAATCGGCCACGGCCACGCGGTCGCGCCGCCGTTGCAGCGCCAGCGTGCATTCGTCAATCTCCTGGCGCACTTGCAAGGTGTCCCACGCTTGACCGGCCTCGCGCAGGGCTGCGAGGGCGTCTTCCAGGCGTGACGGGTCGCGGTGCAGGTTGCTCGCGCGGAAACGCGCATCGTCGTAACGGCCAAGCCGATCGCGAAGGGCGTCAAACTGCCGCCGCAACTCGGCATCCTCGCCGGCCTGCAGGGCCTGTTCCAAAGCCAGCGCGGCCACGCGCAAGTTGTTGTCTTCCACCGCGGCCCTGGCCTCCCGGCCAAAACGCTCGCGACGCTCCACATCGCCCGGCAGGGCCACGGCGCGGAGCGTGTCGGCCTGCCGTTTCAGCCCGGACAATTCATCGGCCGCGTCGGAACCACCATATTGCTTAAGGGCCGACGTGAGAATCACGCCGGCATCGTCCGCTTTCCCCTCGGCGAGTACGGCACGCACATCGTTGGTCGTGTGCTCGATGGCCGCCTGCTCGGCGATCAGCGCGCGGGCTTTGTCAATTTCACGCCGCACCGGCTCGTTATCGTCGATGCCCCGGGCATCTTCGAGCGCCACGAGGGCGCGGGCGTATTTTTTCTCGGCGAGGTAGCCGGCTGCCTCATTCATGGCCGTTTCGTAGCGGTCCTGCTTGGCAGGCGCCGTATACTTGGCCACCAGGTTGTCGACCGTTTTGCCGTCGTCTCCCTCAATTGCCGGCTGCGCCAGGGCGAGTGCCTCGGCCGGGCCCCGCGCGGGACCTGTTTCAATCGCCGCCTTGATATTAACGCGGGTCGCGGCGGGCTCCTGCGAGCAGCCCGTTAACCCCAGCAACATAAACACGACCAGCGCCTTCCGTAACATGGCTGCCATCCTCCAGAGAAGTCTCGATAACAGTGCAATACGAGTCAGCCAGGCGTTCGGGCAAGCGCCTGGAGCGGTCGCATGTGTGCAAATAGGAAGCCAACATCATAGCCAGATTGTTCTGCTCAAGACAAGGCCGCCATGGGCCAGGGAGCGCGAGTGCTCTTCAAGAGGTGTCGTGCCGCAGCGCGTTTATTTCACGGCCTTCGGCTTTTGGATCTCGATCTCCGCGAGCGTGGTGGCGCACAGGATGTCATCGAAGTAGATCGTGTCTACCGATTTGGAGTGCGGGTCGCGATGGATTCCCGGCTGGGAGAAGTAGACGGTTTGCGGTCCCTTGGTCTGCACCTTTTTGTCCAGCACCATGGCGCCGTCCCACCAGAGCTTGACATTGCCGCGGGCCGGGTCTTCCGACCAGTGAATGTGCATGCCGAGCTGGTGCCACTGGCCAATCGTAAAGTCCGCCTCCCAGTGCACGCCCTTGCGGCCCAGGTTGCCGGTGCCGTATTTGATGAGCGTGCCGGGGCCATCTTTTTTCGGCTCGACCCACCAGGTCATCACGTTGTTGTAACCGGGCGGCGGGCTGCCTTCCCAGTAAAAGAAGTTATCCCGGTCCCTGGGTGCGTCTTTCATGTACAGGTAGAGCGAGGCGAAGGTGTCGGACCCTTCCTTGACCGTCACCTTGGGCCCATTGACCTGCACGCGCAGTTGCCGCGCGTTGAAGACATTGTCTTCGTGGATGGTGAAGCGACCGGCGTATTTGCCCGAGTGAACGATATCGGTGACGACCTCGATATGCCCCGGCTTGATATTCTTGCTCTTGCCGCTGAATTGACTGAAGTCGCCCGTTTCAAAATCCGCCTTGAAAAGCACCTCGGCCGCCGCCGGGTTAAGCGAGCACAACGCGCTCGCCAACAGGATGACGAAAGCTGACCAGCCGCGGCTAATAGGTAGTTTCATCGTGGGTCGTCAATCTCCAGTTTAAAAAGGGTCTTGCCCGTCTCGGGACCAACGATTGGCATGGATGCTACAATATGCCGTGCTCCGATCAGCCGCAATAGGCGAGCGGGCGCTGCTTAGCCAAACCCACCCCGCCACACGACCCCGGCCGGCTCGTCCGGTCGGTGAGAAAGGTCTGTAGCTAAACCAAACCCACCTCACCGCACGACCCCGGCCGGCTCGTCCGGCCGGTGAGAAAGGTCTGTAGTTAAACCAAACCCACCCCGCCACACGGCCCCGGCCCGGCTCGTCCGGCCGGTGAGAAAGGTCTGTAGCTAATAGCCGCGCAAGCAAGGATTGGTTAAGAGCTGGAAAACCCCTTGCTTGCGCGGCGGGCTATGAAGGCGTCATTTATTGGTTGACGCCTTCACGTTTCTCACGTATTGAGGAGAGGATGCAGGCGGTTGGTGAAACGAATATCTATTTGCGGGATGCCAAACAACCAGGTGGTAGCCATGATAAAGTCCACCGCTTTTTTTGGCTTTGGCGTAGGAGTCGCCTTCGTCACTCTTGTTCCGTGGTTTGCCGCCGCGCAACCGGCCAAAAACTTGAAAACTCCGCCCGCCAAGCTCTCGCCTGGGGAGGCGGCGAAATCGTTCAAGGTCGCCGACGATATGCGCTTCGACCAGGTGCTGGCCGAGCCAATCGTCAAACAACCCCTGGCGCTGAGCTTCGACGCGCGGGGGCGGCTCTGGGTCGTTCAGTACATCCAGTATCCGCACCCGGCCGGGCTCAAGGTTTTGAGCCGCGATAATTTCTGGCGCGTCGTCTACGATAAGGTCCCGCCGCCGCCCCCACAGCACTTCCGCGGTCGGGACATCATCTCGATCCACGAGGACACCCAAGGAAGCGGAACCTACGACAAGCACACGGTTTTTCTGGAGGGCATGAACATCGTCACTTCCGTAGCCCATGGCCGTGGCGGCGTCTGGGTGCTCAATCCGCCATATCTGCTTTTCTATCCGACCAAGGACAACGGCGACGCTCCGAACGGGCCTCCCGTTGTGCACTTACAAGGTTTCGGTCTAGAGGACACGCACTCGTGCGCCAATAGCCTGCGCTGGGGCCCTGATGGGTGGCTCTACGGCGCCCAGGGCAGCACGGTCACGGCTCACGTCACGCGGCCCGGAGTGAAAGAGACGCCGATTCAGATGATTGGCCAGCACATCTGGCGCTATCATCCTGAGAAGAAGCGTTTCGAGATCTTTGCCGAGGGCGGCGGCAATGCATTTGACGTCGAGTTTGACGCTCAGGGCCGCGCTTTCTCCGGCCACAACGGCGGCGATACACGCGGCTTTTATTACGTGCAGGGCGCCTCCTACCAGAAAGGCTTCGACAAGCACGGCGTGCTCGCGAACCCGTTTTCCTTCGGCTATTTCAAGGCCATGAAGGCCAACAAATCCCAGCGCTTCAGCCACGCCTGGGTTCTCAACGAAGCGGACGGCTTGCCGGCGCGCTACCGGGGTGAAATCTTCGCCGTAGAGCCTCTGCAAGGCCGCGTGATGTTGAGCGCAATCAAGCCGGATCGTTCGTCCTTCGAGACCAGGGACCTCGGCCCAGTGGTCACCAGTAGCGACACCTGGTTTCATCCGGTCAATATCAAGCCCGCGCCGGATGGGTCGCTGCTCATCGCCGACTTTTACGAGGCGCAGATCGGCCACCTTGGCCACAACGACGGCGTCATAGACCGCGACACCGGTCGCATCTATCGTTTGAGCGCCCGCGCTGCGCAGCCACACAAGCCGACCGATCTTGGCAAGAAGAGCTCCGCCGAGTTGATCGAGCTTCTCCATGTCGACAATCGCTGGCAGCGTGAGACGGCCCAACGTTTGCTCGGCGATCGCAAGGATCACTCCCTTCTGCCGGCCTTGACCAGTCAACTTTTCGAAACCAAGGGACAGCTGGCCCTCGAAACGGTGTGGGCGCTCAACCTTTCCGGAGGTTTCGACGCAACACTGGCCGAACGGGCAATCTTGCACCCCGAGCCGCAGGTGCGTCTCTGGGCCGTGCGCCTGCTTGCCGACGATTTTCGGTTGGGCGAGAAGATGGCAGCCAAACTTGCGGAGATAGCGCTGACCGAGCCTAGCCTGCATGCCCGCAGCCAATTCGCGGCCAGCGCCAAACGTCTCACCGCCTCGGAAGGTCTGCCGATCGTGACGAGCCTGCTGACGCATGACGAGGACGCCGGCGACATCCACCTGCCACTGCTGCTCTGGTGGGCGCTCGAGGTACACTGTGGCCAGGACCGCGCCAAGGTGCTCGACCTTTTCCATGAATCGTCGCTCTGGCACGCGAAAATGGTGCGGGAAACTATACTCCCGCGCCTGATGAAACGCTTTGCCCTGGCCGGCGCAAAAGGATTACCAGTCCTGCATCGAGCTTTTTCGGCTGGCTCCGGAGAATCAGCATGGGCGGATTCTGCTCAAGGCCTTCGAGGAAGCGTTCAAGGGTCGATCGAGCGCCGGCTTGCCGGACGAACTGCTCGTGGAAATTGCCAAGCTCGGCGGCGCGTCGATAGCGTTTGGCGTCCGTCAGGGCAAGGACGACGCCATCGCCAAGGCGCTGGCGCTGATCCAGGACCCGAAGACGCCGCTCAACGCTCGCGTCGAACTGATCGACATCTTCGGCGAAGCCAGGCAGGCGCGCTGCGTCGACCCGTTGCTGGCGCTCTTGTCAGCTCCGGAGTCTGCCGCGCTTCAAAAAGCAACTCTTGGGTCCCTGCAGGCGTACAAGGACGATAAGATCGGCGGGGAGGTGGTCAGGCTGCTGCCGGGCATGCCCGCCGACGTGCGCGAGGTCGCCGAAGCGCTGACTTGTGGGCCGGCGCGAGTGGAGCCGGCAACTGCTCGCCGCCGTGGACGACGGCAAGATAGCGCCCAAGTCGATCCCGCTCGCCACGCTGCGCAAGCTGCTCCTCCATCGCGATGACCACATCGCGCAGTCGGTCAAGAAACACTGGGGCGACGTCCAGGGCGCCACCACGGAACAAATGCGTCAAAACATCGACCGCCTCGCCGGGGTCGTGAGCGCCGGCAAGGGCGATCCTTACCCCGGCAAGAAACTATTCACCGCCCGCTGCGCCAATTGCCACACCTTGCACGGCGTGGGCGGCAGCGTCGGTCCGGACCTGACTTCGTTCAAACGCGATGATGTCGTCAACCTGCTCCTGCACATCGTCAACCCAAACGCGGAAATTCGCGACGGCTACCAAAGTTCCGTGGTCGTCACCGAGACGGGCCGCACTCTGAGCGGCATCGTTGTCGAGAAGGACGCGCGCGTGGTGGTGTTAGCCATGGCGGATGGCCAGCGTATTGTTTTGCTGAATGAAGATATCGAATCAATAAGCGCGAGCGGTATTTCGCTAATGCCCGAGGGCTTGCTAGACGGCCTGAGCGACCAGGAGGCACGCGACCTGTTCGCCTATTTGCGCTCGGGGCAGCCGTTGCGGGAGTAAGGCCAAGTTCGACTTGCGGGAAGCCTGAAGGAGACAAGTATGCGATCCATTTGTCTTTTGGCGCTGGCCGTACTTCCATTCCCTGCCGGTGAAGGAAGCGCCCAGACCCTTCCCGGCACGAAGCCGTTGGCAATGAAAGGCGACCTGGCCCGGCAAATGCTCGACGGCATCGACCGCTACCTCACGCGCGCGACGTTGGCTTCGGTTGCCCAACGCAAAGATTACTGGAAGCCCGATTATTCCTCGGTGGAGGCGTATGCCAAATCGGTGCAGCCCAATCGTGACCGTTTCAAGAAAATCATCGGTGCCGTCGATGAGCGTTTGCCGGTCAAGGAACTCGAGGTTGTTGGCGGAACCATTCAAGAAGCGTTAGTGGCCCAGACCAAAACGTACACGGTTTACGCGGTCCGCTGGCCCGTTTTTCCTGGCGTATACGGCGAGGGTTTGTTGCTCGAACCCAGGGGCAAGGCCAAAGCCAGTGTGGTGGTAATTCCAGATGCCGACCAGACGCCGGAGATGTGGGTGGGGCTTTCTCCAGGTCTTCCGGGGACAGATTGGCAGCTTGCCCGCATCCTGGCTGAGGAAGGTTGCCGGGTTGTGGTTCCAGTTCTAATTAATCGGCAAGATACCTGGTCGGGAAGCGAAAAGCTGCAGCGCTTCACCAACCAGACCCACCGCGAATTTATCTATCGCATGGCTTTCGAAATGGGCCGGCACGTCATTGGTTACGAGGTACAAAAGGTCCTGGCCCTCGTCGATTGGTTTGGTCAGGGGAAGGACTCGCCTCCAATCGCCGTTTTCGGTTATGGGGAAGGAGGACTGCTGGCGCTTTTCAGCTCCGCTCTGGACACGCGGATTCGAGTGACGGTGGTAGATGGCTATTTCGGGCCGCGCGAGGATGTTTACAAGGAACCCATTTACCGTAATATTTGGAGTCAGTTGCGCGAATTCGGCGACGGAGAGATTCTCAGACTTATCGTGCCGCGCGTTCTTATTGCCTGGGAAACGTCGTTTCAAGCCCCTGATCCACCCGCCGCACGATCAGGCCGAAGCGGGGCCGCGCCTGGGTTTTACGCCGCGCCTCCGGTCAAGAATTCGTTTAAGGAAATTGATCGCATTATGGTTACCCTTCCGGACAAAAAGACGTTTCCCAGGGCAATGGTTTGGTCCAATCAGTTAACGGACGCCGGATATAATTTCCTGATTGAGTCGCCGGGATTCTGGAGAGACCTCGGCGTTGATCCGGATCATCCCAGGACCGCCCAGGCCAAACTTCAGGATAATCGAAAGAACTTCAACCCCGACCAACGCCAGAAACGCCAGTTCGACCAACTTGTCGATTACACGCAAAAACTCTTGCCGGTTGCCAAGCAGCGCCGCGAGGAGTTTTTCTGGTCGAAGCTTGATACGTCGTCCGTGGAAAAGTTGCAGAAATCGCAGGAGCCCCTGCGCGATTATTTTTGGAAGGAAATCATCGGCAAGCTGCCCGAGCCGAGCCTGCCGATGAATCCGCGCACCAGGCTCTTGTATGAAACGCCCAGGTGGAAAGGCTACGAAGTGGTGCTGGACGTTTACGAGGACGTTTTCAGCTTTGGAGTCCTGCTGGTTCCCAATGACATCAAACCGGGCGAGCGACGACCGTGCGTAGTGTGTCAGCATGGGCTGGAAGGCCGGCCGGATGTCGTGGTCAACCCGAAGGGAAGGTCCAAGGCTTACAATTCCTTCGGCGCCCAACTCGCGGACGAAGGGTTCGTGGTTTTTGCTCCACAAAACCCCTACATCTTCAAAAACGATTTTCGCCAGGTAGTCCGCAAAGCCAACCCGCTGCAACTGACGCTTTATGCCTTCATCGTTCGCCAGCACGAGCGCATCCTGGGATGGCTGAAAACGCTGGATTTTGTCGATGGGACGCGCATCGCCTATTATGGTCTCAGTTATGGCGGCAAGGTGGCCATGCGCATTCCGGCGCTGCTCCTGGATTATTGCCTATCGATCTGTTCAGGGGATTTCAATGAATGGATCTGGAAGAACATCAACCTGGAGTGGCCAGGGAGCTATATGTTCTCGGGTGAATATGAGATGTACGAATTCGATCTTGCCAATACCTTCAACTACGCGGAAATGGCCGCGCTGATCGCCCCCAGGCCCTTCATGGTGGAGCGCGGTCACGCGGACGGTGTCGGTCTGGATGAATACGTCGCCTTCGAATATGCCAAAGTCCGCCGTTTTTACGCCAAGATGGGGATCGCAGACCGCACCGCCATCGAATTCTTCAATGGGGGACACGAGATTCATCTCCAGGCGACGCTGACGTTTTTGAAGAAGCACCTCCGTTTTCCCCAATAGAAGTTTGGAGATCGACAGGCGTTGCAGACAGACCCAGTCACGGGTCGTTTGCTCCGCACCGAGATTACCTGGCGGCGCGGGGTGCCATGACATGGCACCCGACGCGAAGAAAATCCTGATCGAGTTCTTCACCATGCTCGACGGCTTCGTGCCCGCCATGCCCACACCGTACTCGGGGTGGGCATCGGAAGCCACTGCATGGCATGCATGGCCACCCGGCGCGGCTCAAAACAGCCTCGGCTTCACTTGGCAGGTTTTTCAAATAGCTTGTCATCAAGTTTATCGAGCAGCTTGACGGCGAGGATATCGATCTCGATCATCTTCTCACCGTTATGGAAAACCAATTGTTTCATCGGCAGATTCAGACCACCAGTTTTTATGTAATTCTTGAAAACGATTTCAATTTCGATCTCTTTATCCGGCGCGAATAATGGCATCGCCTTACTGGTTTTGCCTCTGGCCAAGACTGCGGCTTCCTTTTCAAAATAGAAGGTCGCCAGTATTTTTCCCTTGTGTGTCGCCTCGACGGATGTGAGTACTTGATCATCGACTCGCCGGTCCTGAAGCAGGCGTAAATCGACATTGTCGACGATTCCGACAAGCTGTTGGATCATGTTAAGCGGATGGTACTGCGAATCTGGTGCGCGCTCGACCTTGATGTCAACGACGGGGTATTCGTCTTGCTTGTACCAGCATTTATTACCATCGATCGCCCACGTAATGGCGACCTGCTTGTCGGCAGTTTTTACTTTTAAGGCTTTTCTAAAACGATTTGGCAGGTCGAATGTGTCTTCCATCGCCATGTCTACGGGACCAAGCTTGGGAATAGTCCCCTTTAATGTGCTCTTGATGTACGCCGTGTTGAGTTTGGCGATTGCGGTTGGCCCACCGTGTGCCTTAATGCTTTTTTGCACAACATCGAAAGCTGTCTCGCCTGGTTCAACACACTTTCCAAAGCTGACCACGGTCAGCCCAAGAACAAACACGGACCAACTGACCTTCATCGGCTCACCCTCGCGACGTTGTACCCGGGGTTGAGGTACTCCGAAACCCCGGTTGACCAAGCTAGACGTTATCTTAGCCCGCCAGTTCAGTCCAAGTCAATCAAGTGGGATTTTCGGGGGCCGTCGCTCTGTTGGTTCGCGTCGGGTGCCATGACATGGCACCCGACGCGCAACTCGTAACAGCTCTGCGTGCCCGTGGGGAGGTGAGCCAGCGAGCACGTGAGCTGTGATTTCTTGTGAAGGCGCTTTCAGCGCCAGTCCACGCCGATGAACACCTTGCCCTTTTCCGAACGCACGACTTTTGCATTGCCGCCATCCGGATCTGCGACCACGAGCCGAGACTCAAACTTCTTCAAGGCTTCTGAATCGAGGAAATGAACTGTCCCGATAACGTAGACGATGTGCTTGCCGTCCGGCGCCCGAGCGCACGCGTTTACTTCGGCAGCCTGTGGGATGCCGGCCACCGGCTTGAGCATGCCGGGCTTGTCGATGTCGATCACATAGGGTTTGTCCTTGTGGATGACGAGCGCGCGCCGGCCGTCAGGCGCGAGCCTTTCGGCCGATATCCAGCCCTTCGCCCTCTTCGCCAGGAGTTTTTCCTCCCCGCCTGCGGCCGTCATGAGATGAATGGATTTCGGGCGCCAGGCGGCTTCCGTGCCGTAGGAAGTCGCCAAGAACAGCTTGCCGTCGCGCGTTTGATCCGCGAGTAGGTAGTGCTTCAGCACGTCGAGGCGGGTTACGTTACCGGCCTTCACATCGATACGAAAATGGCGTATCTCCGGCTCTGGTCCTCCAAGGTTCACGTGCAGTTCTTGGCCACTTGGCGACCAGAACAACGTGATGAAGCCAGCGGCCTCCTTCAATTCAAACTTGGTGCCGAAATCCTTGCCGTCGAGCGCGCGCACGGACACCACGACATCCCCGTTGGTGTCGAGGGTCCAAAACGCCAGCGACTGTCGATCCGGTGACAGGCAGTTCGCGGGGGCTCGGCCTCCCATGGGCGGTAGCTCGATTTGGCGTTCATTCTCACCGTCGGGGTCCATGATGTACAATTTGGCGTCGCAGCCATACAGGATACGGCCGGGATCCGCGGGCACTGCTGCTTGCGGCGGCGCAGGTTTCGCGCCCGGCTCGTCGGCCCAGGTGAGGTTCCGGGCCTGCCAAAGCGTGCCGGAGCCTACAGCCGCTGCAAGGACGACGAGCAACCCCCAGTGTTTCAGCTTACTCAACAGCATGAATTACCTCCCGCCATAATGTGGAACGGCCCACGAGTGTATCAACGGCCTAATACGGCCGCTAGAGGAACTAAGATCTGCGGCCAAGTAACCAGGAAGGGCGAGCCGCCCGGAGTCGTGCGCTGGGGTCGTCGCGAAAAAAGGGGCGATGCGGGAGAGCATGAATTATGGCCAGAAAGAAAGAAACGCCAGGCCAACGTATGATAAAAGTTGGCTAAAAAACCCTTGCTTGCGCGGCGGGCTATGGTTGCTACGAGTATCGCGGCATGAGATTGCGACCTGGCCTGCTTGGATGGTTAGAGCACCCCGTTGGGGTTTAATATTGTCTGTATCGTCGTTTACCCAGGCTTTCAGCCTGGGCTATCATAAGAGCGCTCCGTTGGAGCTTGGTTCTCTCTCCGAATTCGCGCTTCATGGTGCCTCTACCTCTTGCATGTGCCTGGGAACAGATTCAAATCAAATGCCTTGCCGTCAAGGGAAACCCTGGGGACAACGACAAAACAAGCACCAAGCCCCAACGGGGCGCTTTATGCTAGCCCAGGCTGAAAGCCTGGGTACCCACGATCACCAACAAACATTAAGCCCCAACGGGTGCGCTAGCCATGTCCTTAACGGGCACGAGGGTTCAATCCCAAAAATAGCGCTGCTGATTGGCCGCGCCTTAAATGTAGCAACGTCCTACTCCGGATATAGTTTTCCTTCCGCGGCGAACGTCTCCGGACTCGGACGAGGCTGTTTCACAAAGGCAGAACTTCCCTGGAACCCAACTGCAATGTGCCGGGGTGCATAACCAGGTAACATTAATTCCACCGTATCGATAAGTAAATCGTAGTCTGCGACTATGCGGTTAGAATCAACAGTCTTGATGTCAATGTTTTTAAGCTCCTCCCAATGCATAAGGTCCTCCAGATTCTATGGCAACATACTAATACCCCGGTCCAATCCCGCTCATCGGGCCGCTAAAGCCGTTGCCCGATGCCCTCGGCCACGCGTAGTGCGTTGGCCGCTATGGTAAGGCTCGGGTGCAGGCCGCCGCTGCTGGGAAAGAACGAGGCGTCGACGATGTAGAGGTTATCGAGATCATGTGCGCGGTTGTCTCGGTCGAGAACGCTGGTGCGGGGATCGTCGCCGAACCGGCAGGTGCCGCAGGGATGAGCGAGGTTCAGGTTCGCGAACGTGTCGCTCACCAGGCGGGTCTCGAACCTGGGGCGGAGGTCGTTGCAAAAACGTTCCATGAGCGAGGCGCAGCGTTGCCTCAGCTCGTCGGGAACGGTGTAGTGGTAGGTGGGGCAGCTCGCTGTGCCATCGGGGGGCAGAACGCGGTTGTGCGCATAGGGAAGATCTTCGACAATGCTCGCGAAACCGAGCACGGCGCGGTGGCCGCTGGCGCCATGCGGCAGCCGGACGGCGATCTCATGCGGGGTGGGCGTGGAGGTTGCCGAGTTTTATGCCATCGACAAGGTAATAATCGTTGAGGCTGATGCCGTGGCCCATGGGGGCGGTCTCCACCGGGTCAATCGTACGCACGAATACCTGGTCCGTTGCGTGCAGCATGAGATTGCGCCTGACCAGGCCAGAGCTATTGGCCAGGCCGTGCGGCTGATCCGTTCCCCTCGATTGCAACAGCAGGCGTGGCGTGAGGTAGGCGTTCGCCGCCAGCACGAAAATCCGGCCGCGCACCTCAATCTGCTCTCCGCGGTAGGCACAAGTCGCCGTGGACACGGCGCGCCCGCTCGCCGTCAGGCGCGTCACTTCGCACTCCGGCAGGATGTGGGCGCCATGGAGTTCGAGGGCCGGCCGCAGGCAATTCTTCTCGGCATCGTTGCGACAAGCCCGCGCAGAGGGTGCCCGTACACCCGGCGCATTCAGGCACGCGCTCGCAGGCATAGTGGAAGCGATAGGGGTGCAGGCCGCAGGCCGACAACTGCTGCAGATAGGCGAGTTCCCGTGGCGTCGGCTCGGGCGGCATCGCCAGGGGACCGGCTGCAAAGAGAGGATCGGGAGTGCCACGCACGCGATAGCGCTCTTCCGCCTCCGCGTAGTAGGGGGCGAGCTCGTCGTAAGTGATCGGCCACGCTTCCGGCAAGGTGCTGTCGTGCGCGCGGGAAAAAATCGCCGCGGCGTAAAGTCTTGCGGACGAAGCCGTTCCATCACCATGCTGAAGACCGCGGAGGAGCCGCCGGTGCCGCAGCCGACCGGGTGAAAAGAGGTCCCATTGGCCAGGGAAGCCGCGTTGCGAAAGGGCGTCGGCCACCAGCCATGCCGCAGGCGCTCGGCCGGATCGGCCTGGTGAACCAGGGCCGTGCCGCGCACCACGGCGGGGTCGGCAAAGAGCATTCTGCCGCGCTCGATAAACAACACAGCATGGCCGCGCCGTGCCAGCGCATGGCCAAGCGTCGAGCCGCCGATCCCGGTGCCGACAACCACCACGTCCCAGCACTGGGCCCGCGCATCCTCGGGAATGTGGCTCAGCGATGAGTTTGTGGGGGTCAGTGTGTGCATTCGGGACAGCTCGCGCTGTTGTCTGTCGTGACCATTGCCGGCATTATCGCTCCGACTGGTCTAAGTTTCGCTTTTGTTCACGTTATCGTCGGACACGACAACACCAGGGCGCCGCCGAACCACGAACCATAGAGCGAACGCAATCGACACGGTGATTAACAGCCCGATGAGCAATACCGCCGCCAGCTTGCCCTTGGCGGTATCGTCGCCCAAGTTGTTCGGTACGGTAGTTCCCGTGGGTACCGCGACCACTTTGTCGGCCGCCGTGGACGGAAAAGAAGTGGCGCGAATCATGAAATCGGTAATCCGAACGTCAAGGGCGGCCTCGGGGCCGCCTGTTGCCGCGACAATGGCCACGTCGTTTACATCCTCATCCCCAAAGGGATATTCTTTGAGCAGCGTGAATTCGCCACCTGGGCCTTCCGCGACATTGGCGGCGATCGTCGATCCCTTGCGAACCAGTTGCAGCCGGCCGTTCATTGCCGACGTGGGCCGGGATGCCGATATTTGTTCATTACGCCCAGACATGTCGCTCTTCAGGCTTCGCCATACGAAAAAATCGTTGCCGCGCTGCGTCACCCGGCGATGGTGCGCCACCATGTTGGTTCCCGGTCTGTTGAGCACGGCGCGCAAATTGACTTTTGTCTGCGCGCGGCGTGTTCGGGTTTGGGCTCGGCCAATATCTCGAATGACATCGTGACTTCAAAATCGCCGCCCACCGCGAAATCGGTGGCCAGGCCAATGGCACTGGGTTGGGGTGGCCTGCCGGCTGGGTAGCGTGATCCGCAGCCCCTCCGGCTCAAACTTCACGAACTCCTGCGCGTCGCGACCAACGAAGTGCATTTTCGGCGGTTTAACAGGGTTGCCTTTGAACGACTGATAGAACGTCTGTGGATAGCCGCGCCCATCCATCGGCGGGACGTTCATGTTCTGAGCGCCATTAATATTCCAGACAGCGACCATACCGGCGCACAGGACGATCATGATCAACGTCAGCGTGGTTTTCATGCAAATGATCCTTCACTATTCCACCTCAACCCCAAAGCGAGTTCCCGGACAACCGTTAAGGCAAATGATAAACCCCGTGAGAATGGCTGTCCATGGCGGCGCTGGTGGTAGTTGGCCACAACGTGAAATCCGCCCAGCGGCGCGAGGCTCGATGGTACCAACCAAGGTGGATGAGAGGGAAGTCGGTAGTTGGCTCAGGCCTGGCGCGTGGGGCGGCAAAGAGCGAAACGAGGGCCTGGACTTAGCTCGCGAGGTCTTTTTCGAGTTGTTCGAGGCGATTGAGTTTACGGTCGCGTTGCCCGTGTTTCATGTGGTAGATGCCCGGAGCATCGAGGGTCTCGCCCGGAGCGAGTCGGCAGGCTTTATGTTTGGCGAGCCCCTGCTGAAACCAGGCTTTCAGGCAATCGTCGCAGCATAAGCCATAAGTCTTGAGCTCGCTTTGCAAGCCGTCGCTCCAGCGGCAAGCGATTTTAAAGGCGGCCAGGTTTTTGCAGCCGGGCGTGTGGCAGTAGATGGGATAGGCAGGCATCGGCATCGGGCGATCTTTCAAGCAGGGCAAAACATGCGGGGAAGCGGTTCGTCAATCGGTGGCATAAGGGATTGGTTCGCCGGCAATTTGCGCGAGGGCATTCATGGCGGCTTTCTGTTCGGCTTCCTTTTTGTTGCGGCCCCAGGCAGCCGGGAAGGTGGGGCGTTTGTCGATGAAGGCGGCGACTTTGAAGCATTTACTGTGGTCGGGGCCCTTTTCGTCGAGCAAGAGGTACTGGGGGGTCTCGTTGAACTCGCGCTGGGCCACCTGCTGCAAATGCGATTTGTAGTTGCCGGCGTGGGCGCCTTCGGCTACTTCCTCGATTTCCGGCCCAATGTACTTGAGAATGAAGGGCCTGACGGATTCCAGGCCGCCGTCCAGGTAGATGGCGGCCACCAGCGATTCGAAAACGTCCGCCAAAAGATTGGCGGGCATGGCCAGTTGCAAATGCATGCCCTTGCCGAGAAAAAGGAAATCGCCCAGGTTGAGAAGTTTGCTAATGCGGGCGCAGGTTCGGCGGCTGACGACTGCCGACTTTACCTTGGTGAGATCGCCTTCCTCGTATTCGGGAAACGCAAGAATAGCTGTTCGCAGACCACCAGGCCGAGAATGGCGTCGCCCAAAAACTCCAGGCGTTCATTGGAAGCCAAACGCGTGTCGGCACCCGACGTGTGCGTGAGGGCGGCACGCAGCAAAGCTGGCTTGATAAATCGATAGCCGATGGCCTCCTGGCATTCTTCCAGGACATCGGTATACGTTGAATTCATTACTTCCCGCGCCATAAGAGTTGTCGTGGTTGCGACACTGGAAAACTGAACGATTATTTTATGAAAATTAACACTTCATGAAGGAATTGTCAATTGTTCGATGGGCAATGTGGCCTGGCGATTCCAGGCCCCTTGGAAAATGTTAACGCCCACGAGGTTCTAGCAGCCCGTTGAAAAAGGGGTCAGACCCCCTTTACAGGGTACTCAAGGGGTCTGACCCCTTTTTCAACGGGCTGCTAGGCGCGGTGCCGGCCCTTGGTTTCCGGTTCACGCATTTGGGCGGGTTTGCAATGGGCCTTGTGATGAAAAAAGTTGTCGCGATAGCGGCCAAGCAGTTCCGAATTCCCCTTTATAATCAGGAGGTTTTCCGCGTTTTCCCCTTCGGCCTGGTTGGTGAAGTTGAAACTGCCGGTAATCAACGTCTTTTGGTCGATAATCATGATTTTGTTGTGGGCGATGGGGTGGTCGGCATCGATGAGTGGGCCGAGGCCCTGTTCGAGAAGGATGTGCATGTCGGAATATTTTTCGATCTCATTGCTGCGGTCGAGGAGGACTTCTACTTTGACGCCCCGCTTTTTGGCGTCAACCAGACCGTAGGTTAATGGATCGGCAGTGAACGAATAGGCCTGTACCAAAATCTCCCGCCGTGCTTTTTTCAGCTCCTGGACAATGGCATCCTGGCAGCCTCCCTTCGGAGAAAAATGCACGACCGTTTCGGAAACATGGCCCAGCTTGCGCCCAACGCCCGCAGCAGATAAAGAAGGGTGAGCCCGCCGAAAAAACCGGTGGCAAGCTGAATCCACATGAGTACATCGGGATCCAAGGGCCAGGACATGTCTCGGTCTCCTATCGGGCGGCAAGCTAGCCATAAAAAAGCAAAGGCATAGAGGTGGCCACCATAACAAGGGATGGCCAAACCGCCAATCCGAAAAAAGAGATCGGCCCGGGGTGGTAAAGGGGGTAAACGCGAAATTGGCTATGAATTCCCGCGGCGTCCACGCCAAGCAAACGGAGTCGTTCGTGGCGGCATTGCACCTCAGATGAGGATGACACTGTCCAGTTTCTTTTCCCAGGCAGCGCAGAGTGCGCGGGTCCGCTGCCCTGCCGCGCCCAGGTATTTTGCCGGGTCTTCCAGGATGGCCTTCTGAGCGGCAGTCAGCTTTGCAAAATAGGGATCGAGGTTGCGGGTTTCCTTGATAACCTGGGCCAGGGTTTTCTTGCTGGTGCGTGCCTGGCGGGCCAGCACGCGTGCGGCTTCATGCCCTTCGGGATGGCCGCCCATGGCCAGCAACACGTAAAGAGGCTCCGCGGTCACCGGGTCCTTGCCCTCCTCCACAATCTCCAGCATGCGCGCGGCGTCCGGCTCGATGCCCGCCAGGGAGCCGCGCAGCCGGTGGACGCCGTAGGCGAAGGCGGCCACGAATTCGGTCACAAAACGCATGGAAGCCGAGTTGGTAAGATCGCGCTGGTGTTCGGAGATCTGGTCCATGAGCACGGTAGTGAGGCGCGGCATGTATGCCTTCCAGAGGCTTTTGACGTTTTCGAAATCCTTGGGATTGACCTTGTGCGGCATGGTGGACGAGCCGACGATCGGGGAGTTGGGATCGGCCGCCTTCTTGTCCCGCAATTCGCGCAATTCGCTGCGCTGGAGGTGGCGAAAATCATCGGCGATATTGGCCAGCACGCCCCAGCAGGACGTTAAGGCATAAACGTAATCCGCGACATATTCGGGCTGCACCACCTGGCTGGAAATCTCGGGCGGCACCAGGCCCAGCTTGCGCATCAAGGCTGCCTCAATCTCCTCAGGTGCTTCGGCGACAGCAGCGACAGAGCGTTATAAGCACCAACGGCCCCGGCGAATTTGCCGCGCAGGTTGCCGGTCGCCTGACGGATGGCCTCCAGACGCTGGCCAACGCGCGAAACATGGAGCGCCACCGCGAAACCGAACGTCATGGGCACCGCGTGCTGACCATGCGTCCGACCCATCTGGAGCGTATCGGCGTGCGCACGGGCGAGCGCGATCAACTGGCGCAAGAGAGCAACCAGGTCCGGCACGATCACCGCCCGCGTGACTTCGGTCAGACACAGGGCCCGGGCGGTATCCATGATGTCGGCGGAAGTCGCGAAGAGGTGCACGTAAGGCCGGGCGGCGGCGCTGATGCGCCGGCAAATGCAATTGACCAGGCGCGGATATTATGCTGGATGCGGCTCTCCTCCTCATAAACCTCTTGCGGGGTGATGGCGTGGCAGGCTTCGCCGATCTCGGCGGCGAGCCGCGCGGAGCAGACGCCGTAGTCGGCGAGCGTCTCGGCGAGCGCCGCTTCGACACGCGCCAGGTACTGAACCTGTGCCCCTTCGGAAATGAAGGGGTGCAGACGCTCATAAAACCCGGCATCGGCAAAATAATAGCGGGAGTCGAAAGGCGAAGCGGCGTCGAACGAATTCATCGCGTGGTCCCTGGAGCGGCTGGCAGGAGATATTGCGAAGCATCCTGCGTCAGCAAACGCACGAGCTTTCGGGGCTCAAAACGCCCCCTTTTGATTTATTACGTTGCCCCCCTATCCGCAACCGGGTACAAAACCTCTTATCGTTAACCGTGCCATTAGCAAAGCCAGCGGGTCCGTCTCCTTATTCAGGGGCCGAATGCGCCGGGCGCGGTTGCCAAGTATACCTGTTTCCTTTCCGACAGGGCCTTTGTCGTGGCGCGAACCATTTTGGCTTTCAACGGGGACCTCGAATCGGGCCTGGCCTTGCACTGGCTGGTGCATGAGCGGGGCTACGACGTCGTAACGCTGTCGATCAATCTCGGCCAGGAGGTGTATCTGGAGCCGCTGGGGGAACTCGCCCTGGAGCTCGGCGCCAGCTCGGCACAGGTCATCGATCGGCGCGAGATGTTTCTGCACGACTTCGCGTTGCCGGTCTTGCAAGCGGACGCGGTCTATCAGCGGAGTTGTTTTCTAGGTTCCGCGCTGGCCCGCTACCTGATTGCGCAGGAACTGGTCCGCGTCGCGCGTGAGGAACGCTGCGAAACGGTCGCCCATGGCTCGTCGAGCAAGGGCAACGATCAGGTTCGCCTGGAGACCGCCATCGCGGCCCAACACCCCCATCTCAAGGTGCTGGCGCCGGTGCGGCGAATGGAACCTCAAAACCATGGAGGACAAGCTGAACTATGCGCGTCGGCGCCGCTTGCCGATCGAGGAACCCAAGGCCACTCCCGTCACGGTTGATCGCAATCTCTGGGGAGTCAGCCTTTATATCCACGGCCTTGCCGACTCCTGGGAGCAGCCGCCGGCCGACGCCTTCGTGCTGACCCGCTCGGCGGAAGACGCGCCGGCCGAGCCCGCGTTCCTTACGCTGGGCTTCGAGGCTGGCGTACCGCGCACGCTCAACGGCACTTCAATGGATCTGCTGAAGCTGGTGCGCGAGTTGAATCGACTGGGAGGCGAGCATGGCGTCGGCCGGACGGACGTCGTCGAAGATCGTTTGTTCGGCATCAAAAGCCGGGAATTCTATGAAGTGCCGGTGCCGACCATCCTGATGGCCGCGCACCGTGATTTGCAGAGCGTGGTGCATAGCCGTGAAATGATTCAGGTCCGCGAATCCATCAGCCAGCGCTATGCGGAGCTGGTTTACATGGGCCGCTGGTTTCACGATGCGCGACGGGCCCTGCAAACCTTTTTCGAAGAGACGCAGAAACATGTCACTGGCGAGGTGCGTCTCAAACTCTACAAGGGCTCGGTCACCGTACTTGGCCGGCGCAGCCCGCATACTCTTTACGATAGCCGGCTGGCCAATCAGACTAACCTCGAGCTTTTCGACAGCCAGACGGCGAAGGGCTTCACGTCTCTATGGACGCTCGCCGCCAGGTTGGCCGCGGAACAGCACGGCGAGCCTTAAATCATCCTGGACGCTGGTCCGCGCGTGGGTGAGCGCCAGTGCGCTCGACCCACGCTACCATCAGCCCATCACTTGATAGAAAATGGCGCCAGCGCGGGCCCAGCCACTCGACCATCTGGGGCCACATGCGGATGGCCGTCCCCGTATCATGGCGGCCGTAAGGTTCGTAGGCCACCCCCACGGCGATTCCCCGGCATTTGGCCATGTAAAGAAAACTCTCAACCTGGGCGTCGATGTTGAACTGGTCTTTACCGCCATAGCCCACGAACATCGCGAGCTCGCCGTTTTGGAGATTGGTGTTGACCATCAGCTCGATGGGGTTCTGGCGGGCTACTTCTTGCAGCGCGTCCTGGTCAAAGCCAAACAGCGGGTCGATAAGTTGCCCGATGCGTACCTTGACGACCCCGCCGTAGAACCTGGCGATGGGTTCGCGGCGGTCCTCGAGCTTGTTGCGCCAGCCCCAAGAGCGCGGGTCGAAGTTCGCGAAATAGTTGCCGTTGGTGTCAACCCAGCGGAGGTTCAGCGGAGGATGCAGCCCGGCGGCGACGCCGAACGCGTTGCGGTGGCGCATGCCAAGATTGAAGGCGGCGAAACCGCCCATGGAGACCCCCACCAGCGCGTGGGCCTCGCGCTCCGAACGAATGGGATAGTGGCTACACACGAAGTCCCACACATCCTGCAGAACCATATCCTCGAAGTTGCCGACATTGCTGTTGATGAAGAAACTGCCCGGTTGCAGATAACTGGGTTGGCCGGTGATGCTGCCATCGGGCACCGCGATAATGAGCGGTGGCAGGGTACCCCTGGTGATCTCATCATCGATCATGGGCGCCAGGCGCAGCAAAAGTTGCTCATCCTCGCCGAATCCGTGTAAGAAAAAAACAATGGGATATTCGCAATTGGGATCGAAATCGGGCGGCAAGTAAACATACAGATCGCGCTTTTGGTGCAGGGCGCGCGACCAGATGCGATTGTCTTGCCCATGATTGGCGGTGTGATCGACAACCTTGCCCTTGATCCTGCGGTTGACAGCGGCGAGTTCACCACTGTTAAGCAAGGCAGCCTGGGCATTCGTGGTCGCGAGGCCCAGGATTAGCAAAAGCCCCATTCCCGTCAATGTTCTCACAGCCTTCCCCTTTGCGAATGGTGGTGCGCTGGCCCCTTCGGCACACGGCTAAAGAGGTCGGCTGGGTGTGGCTTGAACTTACCAATTCCCTCCATTTGCTTCGTCTTGTTGGCCCTCGTGGCTGAACCATCCCCCCGCACATCCCCTAAAAACCGCATTCCGCGAAGAGAACTTTACTGCGTATTCGGGTTCTGCCAGCATGGCAGCCAGATCGATCCCCCCATAAATAAGAAATGGGGTTAATGCGGCAATCTGGCGAAACACAAGATATGTGGTCCCTGGCGTGTGTTCTGGTGGCGATTTATGCCTTGTTGCGGGCCTGGCTGGCTTCGGGGCTGACCTGGATGGATTTTGTCATTTTGCGCGGAGCCTTCGTTTACTGCCGGCTCCTGCACCGGTGGTCGGCCAATCGCTCCCGGCCCTTTCCCCCAGATGGCCCGGCCATCGTCTATTCCAACCACACCTGCAGCGCGGATGCCGCTTTTTTGCTTGCCGCCTGCGACCGCCCGCTCGGCTTCCTCGTGGCCAGCGAGCACTTCAACGTTCACCCCGTAGCGCATGCCGTGCTCAAGCATCTCCGCTGCGTGGCGGTCATTCGCACCGGGCAACACCCACATGCGCTGCGCCGCGCGCTGGCACAACTGCAGCAAGGAGCCATGGTTGGGGTATTCCCCGAAGGCAACCTGAGCGGCGTTGGCCTGGGACGGCGCCGAACCGCCAAGCCCGGCGTGGCCTTCCTGGCGCTCGTATCACGGGCACCCGTTTATCCCGCCTATATCGCGGGCGGACCGCGCACCGATCAACTGCTCAACTCCTGGGTGCTGCCGACGCGGCAGGCCGTGCACGTCACCTTTGGCGAACCGGTCGACCTGGCCGCTTACTACCATCGTCCGCGCACGCGGGCGCTGATCGAGGAAGTGACCGGAGTCTTGATGGCGAAGATTGATGAGTTGAGAAAGGGCGCGTAAGGGCGGCAGCCACATCCTTTCATGACGGCCAGGTCCCCTTATTTTGTCCACTTTTCGCCTTGTGGTTTTGGCGAATTGTTGCCATATAAGTACGGCAAAGAGATCGATTTTCTCGGGCTGCTACGGAGAAGATGCCGTGGTTATTTCCAATTTTTGGCGCTGGACGATGGGCGCTTCGCTGGTTTTGTTCATGGTGCTGGTGCCAACCGTTCACTATCGCCAGACCTATCGTTACGCGAAGCGTTTACGGACCGTCACGGAAGGCAAGATGTACCGCAGCGGCTGTTTGACGGCCGAAGGTTTTCGCGACGCGGTTGAGAAATACAAAATAAAAACCATCATCAATCTTCAGGATGAAGCACCGGACCCCGCGGTGCTCAATCACTATTTCACGCTACGAACGACGCCGGAAAGCGAGATCTGCCGCGAACTGGGGGTCAAGTTCGTCTTCCTGCCAGTCGAGCTGGTCAATAGCCGCCAGTTTCCCAAAATTCATCCCCCCACGGTCGATGCGTTTTTGAAATTGCTCGACGATCCCAACACCTACCCGGTTTTGATTCACTGCAAGGCGGGACTCCATCGCACCGGCGTCCTGGCTGCCCTTTACCGACAAGAATATGAGGGCTGGACGCCCGCCGAGGCTCTGCGGGAGCTCAAAAACCATGGCTTCGGCGAATATGTCAGCTCTTCCGCCAATCCTTATATCGTGCAATACGTCCTCCAGTATCAGCCCCGATCGAAGAGCGAGCCGAGACCCGATAGTCCTTTTCGTGATGCGAATTTTCAGAAGATGCCGGTCGAATCGGCCAGCCAAAGCTCTGACCAGTGACGCCATGTTCGTAATGCACCCGCATGAGGCCCGGGTCTGACCCCTTTTTTTACGCACTTAAGGCCATTTGTCATGCTTACGCTCATGGACCGGCAGATGATTGTCAGCTACGTCAAGGCTTACCTCATATGCCTGGTAAGCATGATGGGCCTGTTCATCGTCGTCGATTTGTTCACCAATCTCGATAACTTCACGGAAGGCAAAGACAGCCTCAATGAGGTCCTCAACCACATTCTCATGTACTATGGCATGAAAACCACGCAGATTTTCGATCGGCTTTGCGAAGCCATCGTCCTGCTGGCCGCCATGTTCACCGTCGCCCTTTTGCAGCGCAACAATGAGCTCTTGCCGATGCTGTCCGCCGGTGTGTCGACGCGGCGGGTGGTGCGGCCCGTTCTCCTGGCCGCCTTTCTGATGCTGGGTATGTCCACGCTGAATCAGGAATTTGTGCTGCCTAACATTGATAGCTACATGGCGGAAAGCCGAGACTTCAAGGGGGACAAGGAGACGGGCGTGCAAGGGGGCTATGAGACCAACGGCATCCATATTTCGGGGCGTTCGGCCATCAAGAAGGACCTGTCGGTGCAGGGCTTTACCTGCGTCTTTCCGCCGAAGCTAGGCCGTGACAGCCTTACCCTCTTGCAAGCGAAAGAAGCGCATTACGACCCGGCCAAGAAGGGCTGGCTCCTCACGGAGACCACTCCGCAGGAGATCCATAACTGGACCGGAACGGAGCTGTTGGAAAACACCTCGCCCGGCAACTATTTTTTGCGTACCAACGACATCGATTTCGACACGATGATCCGGCCCAAGGTCTGGTACATGTACTGCTCGACCCTGAACTTGCTGAAGGAACTGGCGAAGGCGCATAGCTCGCAGGTCGCCAGCGTGGCGGTAGTTTTCCATATGCGCCTGACGCGGCCCATTCTTGGCATGCTGCTGGTGTTCATGGGCCTGTCGATTATTTTGCGCGATCAAAACCGCAACGTCTTCTTCAGCACGGGCCTGTGCCTGGGTCTGTGCGCGGTCTTTTTCATGTCGGTGTTCTTTTGCAAACACCTGGGCGACAATGAGTTCATCTCCCCCGCCCTCGCCGCCTGGTTTCCCGTAGTTTTGTTCGGCCCCCTGTCCTTCGTCATGTTCGACGCTGTGCACACGTAAGAGAAAACTCCAGCCCCAAAGCGGCCGCCGTTTGGTGCTGCCAGGTTTCCTCACCGAAGGACACGCCACGGTGCACCGAGCCGCAAAGCGGATCTCGAGGAATATCTTGATGTTTGCCAATTACCTCACTCTTGAGGGTAGCGGGGGACAGGAATTAAAGCACCTGGAACAGGTGTGGGACGCACTCGACCAGCTAAACGGCAATCACGTTAGCATCCTCATTGTAGCGGAAGGCCCTCCCGAACCACGATCTGACATATCCTGGTCAGGTAAATCCGTTCACATCGCAGGCGGAAAGAATAACCAATACGTATGTACCGCCTTTCTCAGGGCCGACGGCGCTCCCACATACGCTCGTAATCCGTCCATTCCTTACTCAACGAAAGGCGAGATCTGGATACAGAGAGGTGAATTGGAGTCGTGCTACCCGCACCATATTCTGGGATACGACTTGATTCGCGGCGTTGGGAGACTTTGTGACGTGTGGAGAACTAACGGACAAGATAATATGGGAGGACTTGGAGTCTGACGTTGATTTGTGGAAACCGGTCTAGTTGCGTTGCCTGTCTCCTTCAACAAAAATCTCACCTGACAACGTTTCTTCCTCGCGGAAGGAAATGACTCAAACCCGCGGCCCTCTTCGATCATGTCGCCGATCGGCTGCCTGCCGCCGACAGAGATTCTCGATCCGGTTGTCGAAGCCGGCGGCGGCCAGCAGTTGGTTCAGCTTGTGATAAAACGGATGACCGGGCGACTTGGGCAGGTCGGTGGTAGCCATCCACAGTCCCTGCTGTTCCCGTTTGCATTTTCCCAGGGCCATCGTGACTCCTGTTTCTTCCGTGCATAGAACACCTGACTGATGGCCGATACTGTACCACAGCTGTCAAGAGTCTTTCGACTTTTTCAACAGGCTGCTAGCCGACAGTTTACGTCTCCCTGCGATAACCAAGGAGCTTTTGCGTTAAATCACCGCCAAAAAATACCAGTTCTTTGATAGCTTGATCGATATCGGCATTCCGAATTTTCAACGGAACCTCCTCCCCTCGCTCGGCGGCAAATAACGCCGCCTTACGTAGAAGTTCGGCGATGAAAGCCGGGCTGGCGCCGTCTGTCTGGGCTATCCAGCGGTCCAAATCGACCCATTGCAAATCCAAAAGCCGGCCGTAGAGTTCAAAAAGGCAGCCGTCGGCAATCGGCATTGGGGAGCGGAAACTCAATGGCCTGGTCAACGCGACCGGGCCGGGCTGCTAAAGCTGGTTCCAATATTTCCGGTCGGTTGGTGGTGAGAATGAAGATGCAATCGGTCTTGTCGCCAAGCCCATCCATTTCGTCCATGAGTTCACACAGAAAGACTGGTTGTTTATTGGTTGACCTGTCTTCTGCAATCAGGTCAACATCCTCCACCACTACAATACTGGGGGCCAACAGACGGGCGATTTCACATGACTCGCGGATGGTTCCAAGCTGTTTGCCAGTAAGCAGAATAATGGTATGATTCTTGCAAGCTTGCGCAGGGTAGCGCACAACGAGAGTTTTTCCGGTCCCAGGTGGGCCATGAAAGAGCACACCGTGGCGACTTGCCCAACCGGACCGGCGTAATTTTTCCGCATGTTGCAAGTTACCCAAAACGTTTCGTTCCAACACTTGCATCAGGTTCTCGGGAAGAACTATGGAGTCTCGCGCAACTGGAGCCCAAGAATGAAACCGGATGCGTACACCTTCATCAAAAATCCGTTCCTTCTCCAAAGTGAGACATTTGCCCTTGAAAACGCTATAGCTCTTGGCTTCAGCTAGGAGTTGGTGAAAGGCATTCTGGGTGAGTTCGCGGTCGCGCCCATCAATTCTAATTTTGGTGGCTTGCGCATCACGGAATCACCTTTTTGGATCATGATGACAATGGGTTGCTCTTGGAATTTCAGAAGATATATTCCGCGAGTAACGCAGGCGAGCGTCTCGTTGGTATTAACGGCGGCATGTTCTCGTTCCACGGGTGCAACCGATTCCGGGATGCTCAAAAAATGAGCCAGACTCTTCTCGAATGCATATTGGGCCAATGTATATCCGAACACTTCCGAGGATTGCCCCGCCTGTTCCGTCCATTTGTCCAGAACGAGTTGGAGATTCACCTGCTCGAGAGGCTGGACATCATGACTGATGATATGGGTCTCCAAACAGTTGTGACCCATGTGTCTCTTGATTCGTGCCTGGACATTATTCCTGCCCGCTACAAGCTTAAAACGTCGAAATCTCCAGCCCATAATCTACTCGGAGAAATAATGTGGGACTGCGTCCTCTGATTGAAAGCAATGTCAATTGTAACCGCCGTCTTTGCCGAATGCGAGTCCTGCGTGCTCTGGGCCTTCAAGTCCGCGACGCGACGGATATTCGGCAACCCGACTCCCTGGCCGGTCTAACACGCAACCGGCAGTGCGTCGCCGGTAAGCATCTTGACAGGGACGCCAAGATCGTGAAGTGCGGGCAAATCGGGCCATGCGACGGTTACTTCACGTAGAACCTACAACGGAAACTGCGATTCCGGCTCCGTCCGTGTGGCTATGCTTCTTGAAAAACCCGGAAATCCCTGCAAACCCTAGGGTTCGGTCTTTTGCGGAACAGCGGTTACACCCCAACTTTTCTTCCTCGTGGAAGGAAATGGCTAAAACCTGCGGCCTTCTTCGATCATGTCGCGGATCGTCTGCTTGCCGGTGGTTCGTTTTTGACGATCCCGATAGGCGAGCATGTCCTCGACAACCTGGCGCACATCCGGCGTCACCTTTTCAGGTGGCTGCGTGAGGAGGGCGACGGGTTTGCCGCGTCTGGTGATGAGGATCTTTTCCCCGTGTGCCACTCGCTCAAGAAGGTCGGGCAGGTGCGTCTTGGCCTGGTAGGAGCCGACTGATGTCATAAAGGGACTCCGGGGAACTGGTCTACTCAACTAGTCTACCTGAGTTCGCGTTATTCAGGCAAATCGGATTGCATCAGTAGCCATTTGAAAAATCAAAAGGGCTCCGGTTAGATTTCTGTACCCGGCTTGCAGGCCGGCCCGGAGCAGGGCGATTCCAGCCCCAAAGCGGTTGCCGTCCGTTGCTGCCAGGTTTCCTCACCGAAGGGCACGCCATGGTGCACCGACGCCGCAAAGCGTCGCTTCGGTCTCAGCCTCTCATCAAGATTGACCCGAAGCGCGTTATACCTTATCTACGCCTTCCATTTGCTCGCTGGACAGGTCTCAAAGGTAAACCACGCCTTGGCGCTGGTGAAGCTGCCGGAGAGTTTGCAGCGTATGCCGGTGTGATGCGCGCAGCCGCGCAGGTTTCTTGCCGTTGTTGGTACAAGGTGGAGTTGACGGTCTTCATGCCGGCAGCGGATGTGTTCGTGAGCGCTTTCACCGCGCTCGCCGCCGTGCGGAGCAGGCCTGGGTCGCGCACAGGCGCTGGCGTTACCGCGATGGCAGGCCCGGTGTAATAACCGCCCGGGTGTCTACTGGGGGCAGCGTCGGTCCCGCCTGCCGGGACTTCGCCCTGCCGATATTGCTTCAGATGGCGGGAAAGCCAGCCGACGTGCGGGCTACGCAGCGTGGCATGGATGTCGATGGCTGCCTGGCCCAGCTTGTAGGCCAGTTCATTTCGTCCCAGGTCCGCCTGCAAGATGGCTTGAAACCAGAGGAGTTCCGCTTCATGGGGCCGGTCGCCGGTCTCCCGTGCAATGGCCACGGCATGGTCCACCGCCTGGATGGCCTCGTTAAAATCGCGCATGCCGGCCAATACCGCGGCCAGGTTGGCAAGTACTCTTTTCTCGCTGAATGGATCGCCCGTCTCACGAGCAAAGGCGAGCGCCTCCCCCAATATCTTCTGGGCAGGTCCGGGCTGGCCCACCGCCAAAAGCGCGAGGGCCAGGTTGGTTTGCGCGTCAAACTCCAGGGCTCGATCCGCCAGTTTGCGGCCCATTGTCTGCGCTTCTTCCAAAATCACCAGGGCGCGGTTCGCTTCGCCGCCGCGCAAAAAGACGATACCGAGGTCCGTCAGCGCCATCGCCTCGGCACGATGGTCGCGCGCTCGCGCGCGGCGGCCAAAAGTTTTTCTGCTTGCTCACGCGGATTGCCCAGCATTCCTGAGGTTCCGCCAGTCGGCGCCGCCGCTGGTGCGGGCGTAACGACGAATAAATTGCCGCCAAGCTTGCGTAGCTGGTTGTCGCTGCCCCAACGTGCTTTGAGGCGCGCTTCATCGGGAGGGCCAGTCTCCTCGTCCCCCCATACCAGCAACAGCCCACTTTGGCGTTCGCCCGCCTGTTCGGCGAGTCCGCCCGTGGGTAACAGCCAACTCGTCGAGCCGGCCGGCTGCCGGAACCTGTCGAGCAGCCTTCCCACCAGGCTTTTGAGCTTTTGCCGGGCGGGCAAGGACGTGGCCTGGGTGAAACAAAGGCCCTGTTCCTGGGCAACCTCCGCGCCGGGCACATTCGTGATACGTTCCCAGTGCTGATGGCCTTTAATGCGCTGGCCCCTGAGCCACAAAATGATACGACTTCCATCCGGACTTGGTTCGCGCAGGACCTCCTTGTTCAATGCCAGAGCCTGCCAATCGATTTTGGTCATGGGACGTGCCCACTGCCTGAAGAGAGAGTTGATCGCGAGATTCGCGCCTATTTTCTCTCAAAAAGTCTCGGAAAACAAGAGGCTAAGTCTGGAATTCACAAGTACCGCTTCCGCTAGTAGCCTCCTTCGTTGAACCCGTCGAGGCAAGAGAACGTATGTCATCAGCCGGAACTTTAGCGCACCGTGCTCGCAGCTTTCCGGGCGCCGCGTCCTGGACGTGCCTACACGGCGTAACAGGTACATCTAACCGTTCAATATGGCGGGTCGCGTGGTTTTTGTTGGAGGGCGAACCGGCGGAGGTGTACAATGTAATTAGATGGACCGGGCATCTCACGCCCGACGGCCAATCCTTATTCTTCTCATGGATGCAAGTCTCCTCTCCCTTTGAAAGGGGCGCAGTCATGTATAAATCACTGATCTCAGGGGTAATGGGCCTGGGCCTCCTGTTCGCCTGGCCCGGCCTCGACGCACAAGCCAAAGGCGGTGGCGGTGGGGGCGGCGGCCATGGGGGCGGCGGTGGTGGGCATGCAAGCAGTGGCCATGCCAGCAGTGGCCATGGTGGTGGGTCCGCTCATGGTGGTAGCGGCCATGGCGGCGGCTACTATCGTGGCGGCTTTTACGGCGGCTTCTACCCCGGTTTTTACGGCTACGGTTACGGTGGCTACGGTTACGGCGGTTATGGTTACAGCGGCTACGGCGCGCCTTACCTGGATTACGGGTATGTCGTGCCGCCGACGTATGTGACCCCTGTCGCGCCACCGCTGGCACCGGCAATGCCGCCCGCCGAACAACTCAGCCAGGTGGCTCAAATCAATGTGACGTTGCCGAAGGCGGACGCCAAGGTATGGGTCGACAACAACCTGATGTCTGCCGGTTCTGGAACGCGGCGGATGTTTACCTCGCCAGCGCTGGAACGCGGCTACACCTATTCGTACCGCGTCAGGGCGTCCTGGATGGAAAACGGCCAAGAGGTTCACGTCGAACGCGCCGTGCCGATTGTGCCGGGGCAAACAGCCGCGGTGGATTTCACCACGGTAAATACGTCCCAGATGCCGTTGGCACAGGAATAAACGGAGATTAAAAACCGAATGCGGACTTGGGATTTTAGACTCCAATCTAAAATCGCAAGTCCGCATTTTTCATCTGTCGCCAATCTATCTTCCCCACGCCGCGACCCAGTCTTTCCAGGTAATTGGCTTGTTACGCAGCAGTAGTTCGTTGGCTGCCAGCGTGGGCAATTTATCGGTTAGCGTGCCGTCCGCGAGGCGGGGATGAATTGTTGGCGCTTCCGTCAGATCGTACATCACTTCAGTTTCATGGTCGGGCCCTACCCAGGCGATCAAACCCGTCGAGACCACATCGTAAGGCGGACACACGGTTCCAAAGCTGGCCTCGAATTGTTCGCGCACGATGTGTACTCCTGCCTTGTGCTGAAATCCCAGCAGGGCAGTGGTAAACGTGGCCCGCTGTGCCGGCGCCAGACTGTGGTAGCCATCCCGGCCGGGCGATGGAGGTCAGCAGCCAGCCGGATAACTCCTCGAAATGAAGCTCCAGGTTGCCCGCGTCGGCGGCGCCTGAGGCCCCGGCGCACGCCAACTCGAGGTGGATGCGATTGGAGCCTGCACGCACGCGCACCAGTTCGATAAGGCCATGGGACCAGTCTTTACCTGCCGCCAAAAAGGCAATGAGTTCGCGCTCGGTGAAGTGGCGAATGCTTTCCTCGACTTCATGCAATTTTTCGCGCAGCCGTCTGGCCGCCTTCCAGGTGCCGTGGCGCCGGGCCCGGCGTTCCGCGCTGCGCAGTTTGGCATAGAGCTTGGGCAACGTTCCCGAGTGAAAGCCGGGCTTCATGAGCCGAAGCATCGTTTCCCCGTGATGGCCGACGATTTCCGGGCATAAGGTTGCAGGCCGATTGGCGCGGTAAAGGCGCCAGTTCTCCTTGAACTCCCAGACAAGAAAACCCGCCGCACCCGGCAGCGAATGCAGGACGACATTGGCCATGAAAAACGCCGTCCATCTCCCCAGGAATTCGAAGGGGCCGCCAAAGAGCGGAATGAGCACCGGCCAAAAAGGCACGAGGATCTTCGCCGCCACGGTCACGACGGGAAAATGCTTGATGGGATTGAATGTTGGTTCAATAAACACGTTCACATAAAGGCGAATGACGTAGCTGATCAGAAACCAGACGAAACCCACCATTGTCTTGAAGACGAGTGCGATCCGGCCCTCGCCGCCGCGGAAGCGAAGCCATTCATCGACGGCGTAAAAAAAGCGGTCCATGCCTTCGAGAATGGCCCGGAAGAAATTCATCACCAGCAGGAAAAGGCCAGGCACCAGGCCGCGCACGAATTCGACATTGCGCACCGTCCGGTCAATGGCAACCTCTTCAAAATCACGGCCCAGACGGGAATTGATGATTAGTGCCGCGACGACAAACGCAAGCCCCGCGCCCCCAGCCGACCTGATTGGGCCTTCTCCGTTAAAAGCGAGCAAGGCCCAGGCCACGAGCGCGACGGGTAATGGTTTGAGGCCATAGCGAATGAACAACAAAAAAGGCCGGCTCTGCACAAACCAGCGCATGCCCGACACCTGAAACAGTGTCACAGGTATGTCGATGAGAACGGCGCGGATGGCGCGCCAGGCCAACAGGGCACAGCGCCAAACAAACTGGCGAAACTTCGGCAAATGGACCAGTGGCAAATAGAAAAGTGCCAGCGCAATAATCGCCACCACCGACGCCGGACTACGCACGATCGCTTTGCCCTTGTGCTGAACGACCGGCGCTTCGTCTTCGTCAAATTCGGCGGCGGCCAGTTCTTTTTCGAGCCTGTCGATGTGAGCCTGGGAGTGAAACCCGACCAGGTGCAGTATTTCTTCCACGCCGACGACCGTGGCAAAGGCGCCGAGAAAGGGCAGCAAAATAAACAGCGTGAGCCAGCGGCCGGCGGGAGTGCCGAAGAGCAGCGAGCTGCCGCGCTGTAGCCAGCGCAGGTAAAACTCGCCGCGCCGGTAGACCTCGGAAGCATCCTGGGCGAGTTCACGATTCGCCCGGATGAGCGGGTCCCCCTGAAAGAAAGCGCGGGTGCTGGCCAGGTCCTCAAGCTTGAGCTGATTGCGCGCCAGCGCATCGCGCAGATCGCTCATGTTCAGAAAGCCGCGCTCCGTGATGCGGTCCAGCATTTCCTCGATCAGCTTGTCGCGGCCCAGTCGCTCCGGGAGATTATGCGGCTCAAGGCCCACGCGTGCCAGCGCATCGGCGAGCGGCCGGCGGTAGCAATCGCGCAGCCTTTCCTCCCCATGGTGCAATGCGTCATGCAGGAGCTTGTTGAGGCTCTGCCGTTGCACGTCCGTCACCCGCACCGAGGCAAGTCGTCCGATGGCCACGCGCAGGTGCTTGACCGCCAGCACGAGCGCCTGATTGGGCAGCGGCCGCAGCAACGGCTGATGGAAACCCGAATAAGCCCATTCGACCAGGTCCGGCCGGTAGAGCGGACGTTCGCGATCGATACAGATCTTTTGCAAGTCGTAAAGGAGGCGGGCCTCGGCCGGCCAGAATTGCTGGGCCGCCTGCGACAACAGCGCAGCCAGCGCCGTTCGCCACGCCGCCAGCTCGCTTTCGGCCAGGTGAAGCGCCTTTTGCAAACGCGCCAGCAGACTCTCAAGCTGCGCCGCGGCACGCTCCTGCGCTTCGAGTATTAGCATGGGCGGCGCGACCTGGGCTCGCGGCCACGCTCGATGGCGGCGCGCACATCATTGCCCTTGGCGGCCGCCTTGTCCGCGGCAGCCGTCATACTCCGATATTGCTTGTCCGAACCTGTCCAGACGAGGGTTGTCGCCGCGGCCGGCCTGGGTAAATCGAAGTCCTCTGTCTCGTCATCGTTGTGGTCGGGGTCGGGCGCGCCGGGAAGCCGTGTCGCCGCGAACAGAGCGGCCGCATCGATGTCCTCCGCCAGGATCTGGTCTACAGGATCATAATCTTCGATGGCCGGGAAAAAGTATGGCAGCTGATAGTTGGCGAAACAGCGCAGCTCGAGAAACAGCGCCGCGAATTCTTCATAAGCCGTGCGGTCGTCGTAAGGCGGCAAGAGATACTTTTCCTGCCGCATCACCGCGCAGGCCTCGGCAAACTCCGTCTGGCCGAGTTGATGGATGCGCCACGCAGGGCGGCGTCGGTTATCGCGCCGGCGCGGAAGCGGCTGGCCAGCGCTTCATGGACGTGCGCATGGAAGAGCAGGCGCCAGTACTTCATCAGCGTTTCTTCCGGCGGCGCCGCGGCCAGCCGTTCCGGTTCGAGCTGATAAAGCAAAATGACAGTGGCCGGCAACACGCGCCGCGCGTCGATGTCCAGTTCGGCAGGAGTCGCCAGGGCCAGCAGGGCATCGCGGCCAATGACGTAACTCTTGCGGTGCGGCACCTGCAAACCAAGGTGGGTGAGCTGGCGATCGTACTTGATGATACGTCGGAGCAGACGCGGCGCCACCAGGATGACGGCGGAGTCAACGGACGCCAGCAGGCGGTCGAGAACGGCGGGAGTGAGGGCCGGGAGAGCGACAACGGACATGAAAACCTGTTCCTCCACACCTAAAAAAAACGCAGTCTGTTGCAGAATTCAGCCCTGAGCAGGTCAGGCAACCTTTGGAAATAAACGATCAGACGTCTGTGGTCAATCCCTGGGCCATCTTTACCTCGGCGGCATGATTTACAGTCCAGGATGTTTTATGGGTGACCGCTTCGACTAGTCCGGCCGCGGAAGGGTGCCCGTTACCACTCTTTTTGACGCCGCCGAACGGCAAATGCACCTCCGCGCCGATACAGGGCAGGTTGACGTAACCCATGCCATAATCGCACTCCTCCCGGAAGAAGCGCATGGTGCGGAAGTTCTCCGTGATGACGGCGACCGACAGGCCATAATCCGTATCGTTATAGATTTTCACCGCCTCATCGTTGTTTTTGAAGGGAATGAGCGCCAGGTGGGGGCCGAATACTTCTTCGCGAATCGAGCGCTTGGCCGAATCGTGGTTCATACGGTAGATGAAAGGGGACAGAAAATAACCGCCGGCGTGCATGCCCGACGTGAGCCGGCCCCCTTCGAGCAAAATCTCGCCACCTTCTTTTTTGGCCAGCTCGTTATAGTGGAGCACTTTGTCCACAGCCGCCTGGTTAATCACCGGGCCGGTGAAATTGGTCGCGTCGAGCGGATCGCCAATGCGGATGCGCTGGGCCTGCTTCACGAGCTGCGCGGCGTAGCGATCAAATATCTTTTCATGAACGAGAAGGCGGCTGGCGGACACGCAGCGCTGACCGCTGGTCTTGAAGGCGCTGACCAGCCCGCACGTCACCGCGAGATCGAGCTGGGCATCTTCGCAGACGATGACGGCGCTCTTGCTGCCCATTTCGTTGGCCACCATGCGGTCGGGAATACTGGCCGAAATCTCCTGAATGCGCTTGCCGACTTCATAACTTCCGGTAAAGAGCACCACGTTGACGCCCGGATTGCGCACCAGCGCCTCGCCCGCCTCGGCATCTCCATGCACGAGGTTGATGACGCCGCGCGGAAAGCCGGCTTCCTGGAAAAGTTCCACGAGACGCTGCCCAATGGCAGGGGTGTCTTCCGAGGGTTTAAAGACTGCCGTGTTGCCTTCCAGCAGGCTGGGGCCCAGCATCCATAGCGGCACGGCAAAGGGGAAGTTCCAGGGGGTGATGACGGCGACCACGCCCCACGGCTTGCGCCGCATGAAGGCGTCCTTTTCCGGTATTTCGGAGGCTAGCACGTCACCCATCGGCATGCGTCCCGTGCCGAAGACGTACTGGATCATGTGCAGGCCTTCGATCACCTCCGCGCGGCATTCGGTGACGACCTTGCCGCACTCGCGCGCCATCAAGCGGGCCAGCGCATCCGTCTCGCGTTTAACGATTTGCGCTAGATTGTCGAAAAGCTCGCCCCGGCGCACGCGACTATCGCGCCGCCAGGCGGGATAGGCAGCTCGGGCCGCGGCCACCGCCTGATCGGCGTCTGCCCTGGTGCCGCGCGGAAAAACACCGATCACCTCGGCATGATTGGCCGGGTTTGTGCTAGTAAAGGTCGAGGTTGTCATGAATGGGTGTCTCCATGTCCCGGAGCCCTGGCGGGGCACTGCGAACGTTAGCCGTTTAATCAATATTATTATACTCATTCGGTGTGATCTCTTGGGCAGTCTAGCGTGGCGGGAATTTGATGCGGCAACGGGTGGCCTGGGGCCAGCATGACCTGGAGTTGGACGTGCCCGACGGCAACGTGGTCCCCAGTGCGCGGCGCCGACGCTCCGGCGCTCACCGATTTGCCAGGCGCGGTGCGGCACGCCCTCGAACATCCCTTCAATTTTCCGGCGCTACGCCGCGCGCTCACTCCCGACGATCATGTCGCCATAGCGGTGGACGAACACCTGCCGCGCTTAACCGAGATTCTGGTACCGCTTTTGGAGCATATTCGCGATGCGGGTGTGGCGCCAGAAGCCATTACGTTACTGTGTGTGCCGCCATCCACGGGTCAGCCCTGGGCTCTGGAATTGCCGGATGAGTTCCAGGACGTCGAAGTCGAGGTTCATCAGCCCGCCAACCGCCGCAAGTTGAGCTACCTGGCCGCCACGAAGCAGGGCCGGCGCGTCTACATCAACCGCACGGCCGTCGATGCCGATCAGCTCATTCTCTTGACCGGCCGCGGCTACGATCCCCGTTACGGCATCTCGGGCGCGGAGACGGCCCTTTATCCAAACCTCAGCGATGAAGCCACGGCGCAAGAATATGCGACCCGGCTGACGCTGGACGCGCCCGGCGCGGAACCCTGGGCCATCCGGGTGGAAGCCGCCGAGGTTGCCTGGCTGCTGGGGGCGCCTTTTTTGGTGCAGGTCATCGAAGGCGCCGGCGACGAGGTGGTTCAGGTACTGGGCGGCACCATCGAAAGCAGCAGCGAGGGCCAACGCCTTCTCGATGCTCGCTGGCACGTGACGGCCGAGCAACCGGCGGACATCGTCATCGCGACTATTGGGGGCAACCCTGAGCGCCATACCTTTAGCGATCTGGCGCAGGCGTTTTACAGCGCCGCGAGTGTCGTTCAGCGAGGCGGCCAGATCGTCTTACTCACGGATGCATTGCCCAGCCTGGGACATGCCGCGGAGATAATGGGCCGGCACAAGGACCCCATGGGCGGCCTGCGCTCCCTCCTCAAGGAAAAGCCGCCTGATCTGACGGCGGCCTTTTTGTGGGCCAGCGCCGCCGAAAAGGCCCACCTTCATCTTTTGAGCCGTCTGCCCGCGGATGCCGTGGCGCGGCTCTATGCGAGCCCGTTGCCAGGCCCTGACCTCGTCCAGGGCCTGCTCACCGGCGCAGCGACGTGCCTGGTACTGCCGGATGCACATAAGACGCTGGCGACCTTGCGCCTGCAGCCGGCCATTTCGCAGGGGTCCTCTCATGGATAATGCCTTCCTTTTCGACTTGAGTTCCCACGCCAAAGTGGAGCTGTCTGGGCCGGAAGCACGGCAGTTTCTCCACAATCTTTGCACCCAGGACGTGAAAAACCTTGCCGATGGGGCTGGCTGCGAGGCGTTTTTAACGACAGCCAAGGCGCGCGTCGTTAGCCATATTTTTGTCGGCAACTTCCGCGTTAACGAGCAAGCGGTCCTCTGGCTCGACGCGGCGCCAGGACAGGCGAGTGTTCTAGTCCAGCATCTCAACCATTACCTCATCAGCGAACAGGTGGAAGTTAGCGACCGGACGGCGGAGCTGGGACTCTATCGCCTGGTGGGTACCGGTGCGCAAGGCATCATTGAGCGGGCCTTTGGCTGCGATCTGGCGGGACTAAAGCACCTGGGGCACGTTAGCATAAGCTTACCGGGCCAGGCGGCTGGTTTTGTCCGGCGTTTCGACGGCCTGAGCCTGGCCGGTTTCGACATCTTTTTTCCGCACGGCACCACCCTGAATCTTGAGGTGCCCTTTGCCGACCCCGGGCTGCACGAGGTTCTGCGCGTGGAAGCTGGCTTTCCGGCCTTTGGCAAGGACATCGACGACAATCGCCTGGTAATGGAGATCGGCAGGACGGCCCAGGCCATTTGCTACACGAAAGGCTGTTTTCTCGGCCAGGAGCCAATCGTCATGGCGCACGATCGCGGGCAGGTGAATCGACAACTGCTCGGTATCAAGCTCGCCGCCGGTGCGGTGTTGACGCCGGGCTCGCGTCTTTTCAAGGCGGAAGCGGAAGTCGGCCAGGTTACTTCGTCGGTCCGTTCGGAGCGACTGAACCAGGTCATCGCGCTGGCCTACCTCAAACGCGGCTTTCAAACGCCGGGGCTCGATCTGGTGGTTGAACCCACCACGGACGGGCGTTTGGCCACGGTAACGACATTGCCCTTCATTTCTTGACGCAAGCTCGCCCTGTCCCCTTTTTCCCTCCCCTGGTCATCTGCTAATGACCAGCACTCAGGCAATCCCTGGAACGCTGAAAACAAAACTAACCCATCGGGCCTTACTTCTGCTGCTCCAACCGCTTGAGACTGGCCGCCGCTTCCCGCGCAGTTACGGCATCCTCTCGTTGCTCGGCCAACGTCTGCAAAAACTGGCGAGCCGGCGCGGTGTGGAGTTGTTCCAGAACTTCCAACATGCGGTTAAGGCGCAGACGCTGCGGATCGGTCTGGTATACAATTTTTTCCAGCCGCTGCCGCGCTTCCAAGGAGCTTGCCTTTTCGAGTGCGTCGCGCAACAGGTCTTCATGGCCTGTCTTGAATCGCTCAAGTTCCGCGGTGGCGTTTTTGCGGACCGTGAATTGCTCACTGCTCAGTTCCTCGATCCATTTGTGCATTTTCTTGGGACTCGTGCGGAGCAATCTTTGCCACTGGGTTTCCAAAAGGCCGACTGTTTCATTCGGGCGGGCAATTAGCTCACAAACGGACTTGAAGGCCACCTGCGAATCAATGTCAGCCAGATCCTGCCAAAGCTTCTGCGCATGCCCGTTGGTAAGTCTAGTGCGGGGTGACTTAAGTTCTTCGAGTGCATATGGATCCCACAGGTAAATAGGGGCATCCATGCTGACGGCAGCCAGCAACCTTCCCTTCGGCGAGAATTCCAGGGAATTCCCGAATGATTCATACCCTTTGATGCGACCTCGCTCCCTTCCGGTGGCTGTTTCCCACAAACGTAGCGTGTTGTCGGTACTGCTACTGGCGAGCATGCGGCCATCCGCGGAAATCGTGACGCGATTAACGCGTTCCTGATGCCCGA
Organism: uncultured Planctomycetota bacterium; assembly: GCA_963848825.1. Lineage (GTDB taxonomy): Bacteria > Planctomycetota > Planctomycetia > Gemmatales > Gemmataceae > CAVVSQ01. The sequence continues at coordinate 1,206,870 of CAWKFA010000015.1, forward strand.
TGAATGCACGGACTTCTTTGCCGGTTGCAACTTCCCAAAGCTGGACTTCGCCTGAATTATTGGCCCGGCCCGGTTCGCCCCCGACCGCCGCCAACTGAGAGCTATCGGCAGAGAACGTCATCGCGAATGTTGAGCCGCGCCGAGGTGTTAAACGATGAACCAGTCGGCCCGTAGCAATCTCCCAAATCCGAATGTCATAATCACCTCTCGCTAGGGGATTGAAAGCAGCGGAAGCCAACCAGCAGCCATCAGGAGATACCGCGAGATTATCCACCCAGGCGCTGTGGTCCCTGAGTTCGCGAATCTGCTTCCCCGTGGCAACGTCCCAAATGAGGATTCGAGGATCATCAAATCCCCCGGCCGAGAACAACTTGGCGGCGTCCGGCGAAAATACCGTGTAATGCACGAGGGTTTTATGTGCGGAAAGCGTGCGCACAAGCTCGCCGGTCGCGACATTAATAATTACCAAATCGCCCTCGCGCAAATGCGCAACCATTAGTTTGCCATCCGGCGAAATCGACTGCGAAATCAACCATTTCGGGTCCAACGCCACGCTCCGAATCGGTTTGGCGCTGGTAACATCCCAGAAGTCGATACTATTCCCGAATGACACAATCTCATTGCCATTTTTCACGAACTGAATGAGGCCAACACCATTAGGCTGGGGCGACGGCGGTGCTGGCTTGCCGGTGCCGAGGTCCCATAGAGTGATACATCCCCACCCGTTCGTGCAGGCAAGTGTTTTGCCGTCCGGGGCGAATGCCAGGGAGGTCGCGCTGATGTTCGAATTTGAGTGCAGTCGGCGCAGTTCTTTTCCGGTTGTGGTGTCAAACAGCACCACTTCGGTCCCCTGGCTGCCGACCGCAAGAATTGCATTATCAGGGGAAAAAGCGCCACAACTCAAAACGGACAGTTGTTTCTCGATGAGATGGCATTGCTTACCGGTGGTCAAGTCCCAGAGAACCACTCGATCTAAATCGCGTCCGCGCTCCAACGCGGCCAGCATTCGGTGGTTTGGCGATATGACCAAACGGTAGGGGCGAGTCATTTCTTTCGGAAACTCCAGGGTCCGAATGTGTTTGCCGTTTTTCGTGTCAAAACCCATGAGTTGCGGCATTTGGTTAGGCACGTTGAGCCCAGACTTTTGGACCGTCAATACATAGATTGTCTTGCCGTCCTCGGAAAACTCGATAGCCTGTTTCGACGGCAACGGAAGTTGAGCGTTTTGTCCCAGGGTAATATGCACGGTTTCTTGGCCTGTTCCCGCGTCGTATATCCGGACGGAAGCATCTCTGCAGCCTCGAGCCAGAGTTCCCAAATCCGGCGAAATCGCCAGGCAGATAACTTTTTCGTTGTTGTCGTCGGGCCACTCGTGCCGAACCAGCAGCTTGCCGGTGCCCGATTCCAACAGCGTGTAATCAAATGTGCTCAATTCCGCCAGTCTCTTATTGTCAACGCTGACGCCAATCGCGTTTTCGAAAAAATATTTGCTCTTGAAACGCCAAAGCAATTTGCCGGCCGCCGCGTCCCAACTATTGAGATAACCGTCCGACGAAGTTGACGCGATGACCTTCCCACCTGGCATGTACAGTACGTTGACAAAGAGTCCGCCATAACGAAAATTATTGGTTCCGATGCGTTCGACCGCGCCGGGCGGCAAGGGACGGCCGTCGGCGTCCAGCCGTAGCTTTTCTTCCGAGCCCGCAGCGCCAGCAAAGTTTTGCGTCATCCTTATTGGTGCTTCCGGCCTCGCGAACTGCGTAGCCTTCGTCACATGTGTTTGGTTCCCCGGTGCCGACGACCACGCACCTGCCACCGTCAAGCTTCCCAGGCCGACGAAAAGAGTGCAATAAACGGCCAGTTTCTTCACCAACAACATTCGCAGCGCCCCCTCGGCCAGAAAAGCCGCACCGCCTGTGATCATTTCACCCGCCGCAAACTTGCTGGCCGTCGTGATAGTCGTCTGCAGTAGTTGAATGGGCACATGAGCCCGTGTGCAAAGTGTCAAGGCAAAAGCATTTTCTGGGGCCAGACCGCGTTTGGACAAGCGGCTGCTCAGTAGCGAACGTCCACGTTCCAGACGGCGTTTGAGAGTGTTGAGAGAACAGCCCAGGCGTTTAGCCGCTTCGTCTTGCGTGGCCCCTTCATAGAGGCAGAGCAGGATGGCTTCGCGGTGGACGACGGACAAGCGGTTTAGTTCCTCGGCAAGAATGTAACGCGCTTCGCGTACGCTGATTTCGTCCAGAGGATCGGTAGTTGCCCTGAGGCAAGCTCGCTCTTCGTGACGGAGGCGACGAAGCTTTGCCGTTCGGGCATTAAGGGCCAAGTGGTACGCGGTTTGGTAAAGCCATCCAGTAATCGATGAGGATCTTTGGAGGGAGCTCGCTTTCCGGGCCAAAACGAGAAAGGTAGCTTGAAAGGTTTCCTCCGCATCTTCTGCCTGACGCAGAATACCGCGGCTGACGCGCCAGACCATGGCCGCATGCCGACAAACAAGCGCGCTAAAGGCCCGATCATCGTGGCTGTTTAACCAGCGCGTTAAAAGCTGGCCGTCCGAATCTCTCGTATGCCGCAAAGGATCCAGTGTGATGCGCAACCGTTGGATGAAATGGTCAAGCGATTTCGCCATGCTCTTGGTCCTTTGAAGATGCGGACTGCATTCTACCCATATAATCTCCGGCGGACCGAAAAATGGCCCAAGATTCTCCAAAAAAAGGTCCTACCGCTCCAATCCCCTTCGAGTGGGGGCCAGGGGGCCAAAAGCGAATTTGGTAAAGCACTTGATTCTTTTCGAAAAAGTATTGAGAACACAAGCAAAGTTTACGAGCGTTATGAAAAACGTGAGGGGACATGGCTCCCTGACGCTGGCGATAGTCCAAACACCTTTTTCGACGGGCTGCTACGGCAAAAGCAGTCCCAGGCAGGCGACTGTGTTGAAAAGGGCGTGTACTACCAGGGCGGGCACCAAGTTTTGGGTGCGATACGTCAGATAGCCCAGTCCGATCCCCAAAAAAAATAGTGGAATCGGGTCCGGCCAAACACCAAAATGCGATGCGGACCATAACAGGGCAGGTAAGCCGATTGCCACACCGGCATGTCGCCACGTACCAGCCTGACCGGCGAAATCGGCACTCTGGACCCAACCCTGGATAAGGCCGCGAAAATACAATTCTTCCATGACTGGCGCCAGCACGATCGCCTCAAAGAAAAGCAAGACCCATTCAGCCGTCATCAGTTCGCCCTGGCCCAGCTTCTCCAGCCAATGTACCTCAAAACCCGTGTCGAAAAAGGTCTGGAAGAGCAGTCTTATCAAGAGGTGAAGACCAAGGACCAAGGGAGTCAAAGCCAGAAAACTAAAATATCCAAGAAGGCAGTTTTGTGGTAAGCGGGTCAGGCTCAGCCCCAGGTGCGAGAGGCGCGTGCCCGACACGAGGAAGAGGACGCCGCTGAGGCTGGCGAGGGCGAGGAGCAATATTAATGGGGAGGCCCATAAAGCTTGCCGGATCTCTGGCGGGGGCTCATCGAAAATCACTGGAAAGAAGCCGATTCCAGCCAGGAGACTGGTGGCGATCGACGGCACCATGATCAAGAACGCGAAAGCAAACCAGACTTCACGTCCCGTCCAGTGTGCCGGGCGGATTCGTTGCAAGGGGAGAAGTCGCCGCCCACGGTATTTCCAGTACACGGGCAAACAGACGGCGCCCGCCACTCCCGCGGTGATGGCGAAAGCCAGCGACCCTATCTGAAATTGTTCCCAAAGTGACACGGTGCGGTCCTTTTCTTGGATATCATAGAGAGTTGAATGAAAGTTTAGTCAGGCGCGCAACCGGATAGCCATGAACCACATTCTCGAACGAATCGTCGCCTCCAAGCGGCAAGAAATCACGGCCTCGCGGGCCAGGGTTCCCGAGCAGGACCTGCTGAGCCGTGTGGCGCTGCGCCGCCCGTCCGTGACTTTCGCCTGGCTCTGGAAAAAGGGCCGGGGGTTGGCATTATCGCGGAGGTGAAGCAAGCCTCGCCGTCTGCCGGCGTGCTGCGCTCGCCCTTCGATCCGGTGGTCATCGCCCGCACCTACGAAGCCAATGGCGCCAGCGCCATCAGCGTACTGACCGATGAGCCCTTTTTTAAGGGCAGTCTGGCTTACCTGGAGGCGATTCGCCGGCAGGTGGCGTTGCCCGTGCTGCGTAAAGACTTCATTCTCGATCGGTATCAAGTTCTGGAAGCGAGGGCGGTCGGTGCCGATGCGGTGCTGCTCATCGCTGAAATTCTGACTTCGGACGAGTTAGGCGCCTTGTTGACCGACATTCTGCGCTGGGCATGCAGGCGCTCGTTGAGCTCTACGATGCCGACAATCTGCCGCGCATCGTGGCGGCCGGAGCGGAAATCATCGGCGTCAACAACCGCGACCTGCGCAGCTTCGTGACCCGGCTGGAGCACACGCTCGATCTGTTGCCGCTGATGCCCCGGACAGCCTGCGTCGTCAGTGAAAGCGGCATTCGCACCCGCTCCGACATGGAGCGCCTGCAGACCGCTGGCGTGAAGGCAGTGCTTATCGGCGAGACGCTGATGAAGGCCGAGGACATCGGCGCCAAGCTGCGGGAACTGCGCGGCGTCTCTTGAGACGAACCCCGTGAAGCCATCCATGCTGCCTGGTGTTGTCGCCGATTTTTGCGTGCGGCACGCGCTCGCTGGCACCCGTGGCGTTGTGGCTCTTTCCGGCGGTGCGGACAGCGTTTGCCTGGCGATCCTCTTGCGCAATTTGCAAAGCGCGGGCGTGATTGGCAACCTCGTGGTCGCTCACCTCAATCATCAACTACGCGGTGAGGAAAGCGATGCGGACGAGGCCTTCGTCATCGAGCAATGCCGACAGTGGGGAATAGCGTGCCGGACGAACCGGTGCGCAGTTGCCCGCGTGGCGGAGGAGACCGGCGCAAATCTTGAAGCGACGGCACGCCGCTTGCGCTACGCCTGGTTCGAGGAAATTGCCGTCGCAACGGCAGCTTCCTGGGTCGCTACCGGCCATAATGCCGACGACCAGGCCGAGACCGTCCTCTTTCGCCTGCTGCGCGGCAGCGGGCTTCAGGGTTTGACCGGCATGGCGGAGGTTCGCGCGCTTGGCGCCGGAGTTCGCTTGCTGCGGCCGCTGCTGACGGCCTGGCGTGCCGACATTCGCACCTACCTGGAGCTGCGGCACCAGGACTATCGCCAAGATAGTTCCAACCAGGATCTGGGTTTCACGCGCAATCGCCTGCGTCATGAGCTGCTGCCACACCTGGCGGCGGCATATAACCCAGCGATTGCCGACATCTTGTGTCGCCTGGCCGAACAGGCTCGCGACGCGCAAACGGTCATTAGCGTGCAGGCCAACGAATTGTTGCTGAAGGTTGAATTGCCACGCGCTGGGGCGCTGGTCATCCTCGATGTGGCGGGTTTGCAGGCGCTGGCACGTCCCTGGCGGCGTGAAGTGTTCCGACTGCTTTGGCAGCGCGAAGCCTGGCCGCTGGGTCAGTTAAATTTCGAAACGTGGGACCGTCTGGCGGAACTCGTGGAGCAGAAAAGGGGAGCGCTTGATTTGCCGGGCGGAGCCCGCGCCGCATCGCCGGTCGCGTGCTACAGCTCTCCAGAACGAAACAGAATCCCGGCGGGAACGATTGTCCCCGCCGGGGCTGAACCTTAACGTGATTATTACTTTGGCGCCACGGCCTCGTGCACTTGCCCGAGCAATTTAAGCGCCGCGACCTTCATCGTCAAACGCACGGTAATCGCTTGCCCGCCGTCGACCGACAGGCGCACAATGCCGCCTGAACTGGTCGGAAACAATTTCTTGGCGGCGTCCGCTTGTTCGGGCGGCGCCAGATACATCAGACGGGCGACGTCCACCTCGTAGAAAAACAGGGGGCTCGTGCCGGTGGGCTGCACGGGAAGGGCTTCCTTGATTCCCTGCAAACTGTCCTTGCCCAGGGACATAAAAAGGGCGTCATTGCGAAAGGCCACATACAAAACTGGCGTTCCGACCAACGTTTCGAGCTTCTTGGCTTCCGCGCCCAGGAAAGCCAAATCGATCTTATGAATCTTCGTGGCGCCTACCGTTTCAAAATCGAGCTTGATGTTGTCCTTGACCGCCGGCGGCGCGTCCTTGAGCTTGGTGCTAACCAAATCACGAATGGTCTTGCCCAATTCGTTGCCATCCTTGACCTTGAAGGCCGTGACCACCGACAATTTCTGTCCCTTGCTCATCACCACGGCCGCGCCATCAAAATCACCAGTCTGGAACGTGGGCAAAATGACTTTGAAAAGCGTGTCCGCCTGCTGTTTTTTGTCGGCGTCGGCGATGCCTTCAAGGGCCTTGGTCCGCGCTTCTTCGATGACGTTCACCAGCGCCTTGGTCAAGGCGGCCGACAGCTTGATGTGACCCATGCCGTTGAAGGCCGCGTCTTTTTTCAACAGCCCGGTAAACATACTCGGGCCCTTGGCCATGGCCTGAATCTTGTTCGCCAGCTCGGAGCCTGAAGTGCCCGAGATCGAGAAACTCGCGGCCAAATCGCCGGAGGCCTGATTGACATCGATGTCCGTTTTGAGCTCGCCGCCGTCCTTCAGCACCATGGCGATGATCTTGGCCGACTCCTGAAGCGCGGCCACGCGAAACGCCTTCTGCGCCGGCGATTCGCCCTCGATCGTTTTGTTCTGCGCCTCTTGCAGCACCTGCTCGGCCTGCCCGGTGGTTATCAGCTTGGCGGCATCGGGAATCTGGTTCAGTTGAATGGTCAGCGCGAACGGCGTCGAAGGTTTGCCCGCCAGCACCATGAGCGGATCGAGTAGATTCTTTTCGTCCAGCGCCGCCGTGTTGAGGGCCGTGACGTAGGCGTATTTGTTCGCGAAGCGCAGATAAGCGTCAATCGGCGTGTTGGTCTTGACGGTGTAGACGCCATCGCGGCCCCGAATGGTGGTGATCCCAAATTTAGTGAGCAGGTCAAGAAACGCCTTTTCATTGGCGATCGGTATCAGGACGGCCCCGGAGATGTCGTCAAGCTCTTTGCCAATACGGCCATAAGCTCCGAGCGGGCGAGTGGAATCGACCCCATCGAGGCCCTTGTCGCCAAGCGTGGACTTGATGAGCCCTTCGATTTGCCGGGCGGCATCGTTTTGGCCTACAAGACTGGCCAGAAACTTGGCATGCTGAACCAGCGCATCGATGGAATTAAGACGGACGACAATCGTGGGCGGCACGGTTTTGGCCTGTGCCTTGACCATCGCCGGAAGAACCAAAACTAGCAGAAAGGGAAACGCGAACGATTTGACGAACCTCATGCGAGCACTCCTTTACCGTGGGAAAACCTTGGTATTCAGTATAGTGCTGGCACGGGGAATTGTCCCCGTTGCGCATGATTTGACCCACGGCTCACGGGAATGCGCCGCGACCAGGCGTCTTGAGCGCGGTGCTTGGCGGCAGGCAGTTCTGAAAAGGATCGTCGGCGCTAATGGCTTCCTGGTGGGCGGGACCTGGTACGTCGGGCTCTTCGTCGATCAGGGCGGCGGCGCTCGCCTCGCGGTGTTTCAGGGTGAACACCACTCCCCAGATAATGGCAATACCGGCGAGAAAACCGCCGATATGGGCCCAGTAGGCGGTACCGCCAATGTTGGTACCCCCTAATTCCAGCGCCTGGAAGGCATCCAGGTACTGGAAGATAAACCAGACGCCTACAACGATAAAAGCCGGCACTGGAATGATGCCGAAGTAAAAACCGAACCAAATCGAAATAGGATTCAGCGGATTGATGGCCACATAGGCACCCAAAACGCCCGAAATGGCACCACTGGCTCCCAGGGCCGGGAGTACTGACGCGGCATCCGTCGCGGTATAAACAAGCCCGCCCAATATCCCGCAGGCCAGGTAGAAAGCAAGAAACCGGCCATGGTTGAGAGCACATTCGACGTTACGACCAAAAATTGCCAAAAACCACATGTTGCCGATCAAGTGCAGCCAGCTCCCATGAAGAAACATCGACGTGAGCAGTGTCAAAAAGATGGGGAAAGGGCCCGGTGCTTGCGCGATGGTGATGTCCACCTCGCGATATTGAACCTGTTGCCGGCCTCCCTGGCCACGGATAAGTCTCGGCACTTTCGCCACGACCCGCTCCGGCTTCGTCAGGTCCGTGAAGGTACTGATCTCCTTGGGGACGAGGCTAAAGCCGCGCGTGAAGGAGTCGCCGAGGAAACACTGGGCGCAGTAGACCAGGATGTTAATGGCAATCAGGCTGAAAGTTACCCAGGGCAGCCTGCCGTTATTCTGGCTTTTGTCCCCAAGGATTAGCATCGCTCCGGCCTCCACCGGAGGTGAATCTGCAAGCGCACACTCAGGGCCTATAAACGTAGTTCTTGGCAAGCATACGTCATATATTTGTGTCTGCCGGACAAAAAACAACGAACAGTTGCTTACTGCCCCTGGCCCCGGGGAGCGGAGGAACACAGATGCCAGCTTGCAAAAGGTTTGCCTTGACCGTCCTGATGGTGCTGACAGGGTCCGCGCCCCTGGCGGTGCAGGACCTGGTGGCGCAGGACAAGAAAGCCGTGACCATCAAGAAGGTCTCCCCTGACCAACTGGACTTCATGGTGGGGACGGAGGTGGTCACCAGTTATCGCTTCGGCACCAACTACGCCAAGCCGATCTTTTGGCCCGTGCTGGCCCCCAACGGAGCCTCGCTGACACGCTCTTGGCCGATGGTCAAGGACATTCCCGGCGAATCGACACGATCACATTCATCAGAAATCGGCCTGGTTTTGCCACGGCGATGTCATTCCCGAGGGTCTTGCGCATACAAGGAAGATCAGCGGCGTCGACGGCGTCGATTTCTGGTCAGAAGCCAAGGGGCATGGCAACATCGTCTGCGCCAAAGTCGGTGAACCGGCGGCACGGGGGGTCATCCGCAGGTGGCAACGCACAACGAATGGCGGCATGGCCGACGGCACCAAGATCATGGACGAAGTCCCGCGTCATTTGGTTTTCCGACTCATGGCAAGGCCCGCCTGGTCGATTCTCGACATCGACCTGGATGCCAGCGTTTGCCCGATCACCTTTGGCGATACCAAGGAGGGTTCGATGGGGCATTCGCATCAATGACCAAATTCGGGCCGACAAGGGCAAAGGCAAGCTGCAAAACGCCGAAGGTGCAAAGTCGGTGAAAAGGACTGCTGGGGCTATCGCTCGCGCCTGGACGGACTATTCTGGCCCGATCGATGGCAAGCTCGGCGGGGTTGGCAATGCTGGACGACCCCGAAAACGCCTACCTGCCTGCTGGCATATTCGCGGCTACGGCCTCGATGCCGCCAATCCCTTTGGCCGAGTCAAATCCAGGATTTCCCGACGATGCTCGGTCAAGAAAGAGTTGGTGCCGCTTGGCCAAGGGGGACTCACCTGAAATTGCGTTACGGACTTGTGCTGCATGACGGCGATGCCGCCACCGGCGGGGTGGGGGACGTTTTTGGACAGTTCGTGGCCTTGCGCGGTAAAGAAAAATAACCGCTACCCCGCGGTCGGGCTGACGAACAGGCCAACTAAAAGGTCATAGCCGGCATGGGCTCCCACGGCGATGCCGAAGCCGCGCACGCAATAGACCCACGCGAAATAGGCGCCAGCTAAGGTACGAAAAAAGAAAAGGGAGCTCTGAAACGCCTCGCCCCCGGCGCCCAAATTGTGCCGCACCGGCAAACAGCAAGGCCGAAGCCAGCGCTGCCAGGCCGATGCCCCAGCGCCGCGGCAGCTCGGCCAGGTTGAAGGCAGTCAGCAGGCCGGAAAAGAACAGCAGGCGAAAGAGGGCTTCCTCGTAAATCCCCGCGCCGAGATAGCGTACGAGATTGATCAGCGCGGGTTCGGCGACAGCCCCCGCAGGAGTATCGTTGGCGAAGGCGCCGAGGGGCGGCAGGCGTGCGGCCTGGCCTTCGAGCATGCCGCCAAACGAATGCAGGAACGGCCAGATCATCTGGCTCATGCCATAGAGCACGCCGGCGAAAATAACGCATTCCACCGACATGCCGATGAGCACGCCCAGGGGATCGGCTGGCCTGGCTTCGCGATACAGCACCGTCCACGCCAGCAGGATGAGCAGCAAGGCCAGGGGGAGGCCGAAAGCGGGCGGAATGCCCATGCTGGCGAGCCCCGAACGCAGCCAGACATCGGCCCCGTTACGCCACGTCTCCGCGGGATCGGCACCCAGGTTACGCAGCGCGAGCTCGTAAATGATGAGCAGCGGCAGTACGAAGAGCAGGCATGACCACGGGTGGCGCATGGCGGTCCAGTATTCACCGCCGACGCCAAACATCAGATCAGCTCCGGATATTTTTCCAGAAGTGCCTTGCGGCGCGGACCGGCGGCTATCCCACGCACGATCATCCGCGTATCGTCCTTGAGGTCGAGCAGACGGGGAAAAGCCAGTGCCTGCCCGCCCGGACCAGTCAACAACGACAGAATTGGCTTGCCCGGGTTCTCGATGCCCACCCGGCCTCGATGGGTCCCCAGGACGTAGCCGGCCGAACCATCGTTCAGCTCGACGACAGAGCCAATGGGATAGAAGGACAGGGTCAACAGTTTTTCGGCATGCGTTCGATCGAGAACGCCCTGGTCCGCGAGGAGCAACGTATCGGTCAAGGCGGTACGAGTTTCCCGCGCTGGCCTGTGGGGGCGGCGCGCGCCCAGGGCGGCATAAACATCGCACAGGGCCAGAATGCGCACAAACGCCGACAATTGGTGGTCGCGTTTACCGTTGGGGTACCCGGTGCCATCGAGCCGTTCATGGTGATCGGTGGCGCCGTCGACGAAAATGCCGCCGCCTGGCATGATACGGCTGATCATATGGGCGCCGACATTGGGGTGGCGCTCCATGAGGCGGCGCTGTTCGTCACTGAGCGGTCCCTGGACAGCCAGGATTTCAACCGGCACGCGGACCATGCCGACGTCGTGGAGCAGGGCGGCCAGGAGAGCTTCCTCGAGGCGGCCTTGCCATTCTGGATCGTCGTAAAGCAAGCGGGCCATTACCTGGGCGACGGTGATGCTATGGGCCGCCACGAATCGCGGCGGATCCTCCGCCGCTGCCTGCAGGAATCGCAACGGCTCCTGGGCACGCGCCTCGCGGGCGATTTCCTCGGCCAGGGCCAAGATGTGTTGGGGATTGATCATCTGCCCTGAAGCGAGCGTGCGGAAAATGTCGGCCAGCTGATCGACACGCCCGGACACGCGCCGCCGCTGCGTGAGTGCGGCGTTGAGAATAATCAGACGTTCTTCAATAAGGCGCTCAGCCGCTTCCAGCCCCTCGCACAAGCGCAGTTGCGCGCTGGCGGAAGGAGGAAAGGCCTGCACGGTGCGCAGCAAAACGTCCAGCATGGCTGCGATGTCGGCGTGGAAAGTGGTCAACGGATCATCATCGTCGGCCTGGAGCAACGGGTCTTCGAGCATTTCCCGCAACTGGTGCAACAGGTTCCGTCCACGCTTGAGGACGTGTGCCCGCGCGCGGTAAGTTTTGGCGGCAACAGTGGCACGGCACTGCCATCGGCACTGATTTGCCGCAGGACGTCGTCCAACAGCCTATTTTGCCGGCTGCCGTTGCGGGCGCGTTCGTCGAGGAGAGCGACGGCACTGACGACGCCGCTGTCCTCAAGCGGTGTGTGCGGCACCGTCTTCTCCAGATCAGGGCCCTGAGCCTGGTCCAGGCGCACGCGCAGCGCCGCGATTTTTTTCAGGATGTCTTTGGTTTCGGTCATGATAACTTCATCGGAATTCGCTGCCCCGCGGCTTTACCGAACCACAACGGGCATGCAAAAGCTTGAGAAAATCCGCCAAGTATTTGGCGACGCGGCGCTCTTTGCAGGAGTTGGAGAAATGGGGGGATATGGAGGCGCTTGACCACGGATTACACGGATGGCACGGATGGATTAGCCACCATGAGATTCCGTGGCTTTTTCCTCTATGGTAACCGCCGAACGCCGGCCGCCAGCGTCGTGGCCATGATGGTATTACCGCCGTCCACGTCGTCCAGGCTCAGGATGTGACCTAATTCGTGTTCGATAACGGTCAGGAGGTCCATGTGGCCGGCCGCGGCGCCAACTGTGGCGAAGTAGGCGTCGGGAATCGCGCCTGGATTCGTGTACCAGCCGAAGCCGGCGGCGCCAGCGTCGATGGTGATGACATTGCCGGCGGTGTTGGCCAACACGCCGTTGCCGATGTTGCCGATCTGGAACTGGACGTTTTTAAAGATCGATGCGTTGACGCCGAGCGCTTCCCAGTTGGCTTCCGCCGCCTTGATGACGGACGTCAGCTGGCTGATGGACGTTAGAACGACTCCCCCGGACGCACCGGTCGGTCTGCCGGCCGCGACTTGCGGATTGTAGATAAAGACCTGTCCCGTCGTCGAACCGGGCACCAACGCCGCATTGCCGGCATTGACCAGGTTCACGTTGAAGTATTGGCCGGCCGCCGCGCCGATGGCCGTGATGGGGACCGTGACCGTGCTGCTCCCAGAGACCAGGGCGGACGCGGGGATGGCCAACACTCCGGACGTTCCCTTGTAGTTGGTGCCGGATTTGGCGGTGCCGTTGGCCGTGGAGTAGCCTACCGATGCCGGGCCGTCCGCCTGGGCATAAGCGAGCGATGGATAGCCGCCAAGCACGTTGATGCCGACACCATACGTGCCATTGGCAAGGTGCACGATTTGACTGCTCGCGATACTGATTGTAGGCGCGAAGACCTGTCGGATGTCGGCGGTCGCCGATACGGTCACGATGTTTTGCTGTTTACTGGCGGAGCTGACGGCCCAGGCTAGTTGAACGGTAAAGAATTTGTCGGTCGGACCGCCGGGCATCTGCGGCGGTGCACCCTGGAGGGTAATGCTGACAGGAACGTCGGTCACGCCCGCGGGTATCGTCACGGTGACATTGCTTACGCCCTTGAAGTCGGTGCCTGCTTTCGCCCCGGTGACGCCGGTGCCGTTGAAGGTGCTGTAATTCGCGGTGACCGCTTGTGTGAGGGCCTGGGCCAAATGGATGGTGAATAGATAGGGTGCCGTGCTTCCTTTGGGCGGCGTTAACGCCGATTCTTGCCTACTGAGAATCGACACGTCGGTCCCGGGCGGAAGAATGGCGCCCGTCAGTTCATTGGCCGTCGTCACGATGTAGTTACTGCCGCCGTAGCCGTCGTTTACCGTGAAGGTGCCGACGGAAAGCATTATCCCCGTGCCGATGTTGGCGTCGGTGTAGAATTCAGCCAGGCCGAGGACCAAGTCACTGCCTTGCAAGCCCGCGACGGCCGGCGTCGCGGCGGCGCTGGAGGTGCCGTCGAAGAACTTCGTGTTGGTCACAGCCGTGATCAAGAGGGCGGCCTTGTTAATCAGGCCGGTCGTGTTGGCGACCGTCGTCACGCTGTAATTGTTGCCGTTATTGCCGTCGTTGACGGTGTAGCCGTCGCTCACGTTCAGCGTCTTGCCCGGGCCGGCGTTTTTGTCGGTGTATGCTTCGCTCAGCCCGGTCACGGAATCGCCGCTGATGACACCGGCGACGATGGGCGCGGCCGCGGCAGTCGTCGTGGCATCGTAGGTTTTGGTGCTGGTGAGCGCCGTGATCGTGAGGGCCGCCTTGTTGATGACGCCGGTCGTATCGCTGACCGTGTTCACGGTGTAATTGTTGCCGCCGTTGCCGTCGTTCACTACGTAGCCCAGTTGGCTGAAAATCGCCCCTGGGGTCGCCGCGCCGAAAACCGCACGAGGGGCGGTGACGACGCTCAACGTCTTGCCCGTTCCCGTTTTGGAATTGTCATACACTTCGGCCAGTCCGGTCACGGTGTCGCTGCCGACGAGGCCTGTCGTCAGCGGTAGCGCGGCGGCCGTGATGGTGCCGTCGTAGGTCTTGGTGTTCGTGGCCGCGGTGATCGTCAGCGCGGCTTTGGTGATTGTTCCCGTCGTAATGTTGACCGTCGCGACCGTGTAGTTATTGCCGCCGTTGCCGTCGTGGACCGCGAAGGTGGTCACGCTGAGCGTCTTGCTCGAACCGGCGTTCTTGTCGCCATACACCTCCGCCAGGCCGGTCACACTATCGGTGCCAAAAAGGCCCGCTACGGTCGGCGTCGCCGCGGCAGTCGTGGTGGAATCGTAGGTCTTCGCGTTCGTGGTCGCGGTAATGGTGAGCGCGGCCTGGTCGATGACGCCGGTACTCGTGGAGCTGGTCGTGGTGGTGTAATTGTTGCCGCCGTTGCTGTCGTTCACCGTGTAGCTACTGACCGTCAGAGTTTTGGCCACGCCCACGTTGGCGTTGCCGGCCCCGCCCGCGGGCGGCACAGGTGGCGCTCCATACACCTCGGACAGCCCTGTGACGGTGTCGGTGCCCTGTAAACCGGTAACCGTTGGTAGCGCCGCGGCGGTGATCGTCGAGTCGTAGGTCTTTTCATTCGGGGTCGCGGCGATTGTCAATGTCGCCTTGGTGACGACGCCTGTTGTGTTGTTAACCATCGTCACGGCGTAATCATTCCCGTAGTTGCCGTCATTGATCGTGTATGCGCTAACGGACAACGTCTTACTGCTGCCGGCATTCTTATCGCTATAGGCTTCCGCCAGGCCAAAGATTTGATCTTTGCCAATAAGCCCGGAAACTGTCGGCAGTGTGGCGGCGCTGGTGGTGCCGTCGTAGACCTTGGTGTTCGTCTTGGACGTGATCGTGAGCGGCGCGGGCCTGACCGTCAGGCCACCGGCGAGGGTGGTGGAACTGCCCAGGAAGCTGGTGCCGTCGGTGTAAAAGGCCGTGATCGTGTGGACGCCACCGCTAGCCTGCAGGACCTGCAATTGGTTGGGCGTGAGAGTCAAAACAAAGGTAGTGGTGTTGGCGGTTTGAGTGCCCGGCGTGCGCGCTACGCCCAGGTCGATGGCGCCGTCTTTAAAATCGACCGAGCCGACCGTGGGCGGGGCGCTTGCCGACGTGTCGGTCACGATGGCCGTCAACGTCACCGGAGTGCCGTAGGTCACCGCGGCAACGGGGCCGCCATTGACTGTGGCGCCCGAGAGAGATCGAGGTGTTGTTCCCATTGACGACGCTCACGAACTGGACGGAGCCGTCATCGACTCCCGGCGGGCCATTGAAGTTGGTGTTGTCCTGGAGTGCAAACACCTGGGGCAGGGCCGCGAAATTGCCGGCGCCGATGACATCCAGATCCGACGTCTGGGGATTGGCTTCGGACAGGTTGATGACACTGGTATGGTTGCCGTTGCTCGGGATTCCGATGACGTTGAAGGTGATCAGCGCCAGCGAACCGGCGGTGGTGGCGGTGATGGCCGAGCCGGCGCCGGTCAGGCTGGTGGTGATGACAATTTGGCCGGGCGTGTTCGATTTGGTCGTGATTTGGTTCCAGCCGGCAGCGTTGTTTACGGCTCCCTGGGTAACCGTGATGGCGAGCGGATCAAATATGGTGGGGTCGTAATTGATGCCGATGGTGACGTTGCCCAGGCCGCCGCTATTGATCGGATTGGGATTGAAGACATTGACGGGCACAACCACGTGGGAGCCGATGGTGATGGGCGCGCTCGTGGTGTCCCGGTTAATTCCCTGGGGGATATTGAGCACGCCCCCGACATAAATGGTCACCGTCGCATTGGCGCTGGCGGTATTGCTGGCGGCGTCCACGGCCTTGTAAGTGAACGAATCGGTCCCCGTGAAACCAGGCAGTGGCGTATAGGCGAAGGTCCCGTCGGCCGCGTTGAGCCACACCGTGCCAGCATTGGTGGCGCGCTGTAAATCGTGGTGGCCGTCGCGGTGGCCGTGGAAGTGACTGAGCCGGCATCAAACGGCAAGTTGAGTTTGGCCGGATTGGTCGGATCGATGTTGTACGTGAAATGGGTGCTGTCCACAACAGTGGCGACGTCGTAAGCGCCGTTGTACCCCGCCACACTTAGGCCCGCGATCGTGACCGCCTGGCCGCGGACCAGGGTGCTTGCCGCTGCCGTGGTGATGGTGACCACCATGCCGGTCTCGCTTGCGCTGGCGATGGTGTTAATCGAGGCGGGGAGGGAAGTGGAGGTGGCGCCGGCGCTCGTCAGGAGAGCGGTCATCGGGCCGTTGGCGGTCTTGGTATCGTTGCCCAGCACGCCGCTCGGCTGGCCCGTGACGGTCATCGTGGTGCTGAAGGCGGGCAAGTTGGGGGCCATGCTGTAGGTGTCGGGCAGGACGGTCGGCACCAGGTTCGGCAACTGGGTGACAATCTGAATGGAAGCATCGTCAGGGTCCGCATCGCTCGGACTGAAGGTTGCGGGAGTCGTGGCCCCGGGTTGTGTCAAGGCACTGATGGGCTGCAGGCCGAAGGCCTGAGGATCAGAAATACTGGCATACTCCGTTGGCGGCGGGCTCAAGTTGTACTTCACGCCCACTTCGTCGGCCACGTTCAGTAGCCTCACATTGCCTAGCACACCTGTGTAGGTAGATTGCAGATCGAGCAGAGTGCTGCTGCCAATCGGCGCCGTTGCGGCAATGACATGGAAATCGAGCTCAATCAAATGGCCGGTCGGCACTCCCGTAAGAAAAGTAGCCCCGCTATGGACAAGGCCGACCGCGACGACGCCGACGTCGAAGCCCGCGGCGGTAGTCAGGCTGTAATTGGGTAGACTTGATAACAAGCTGCCAACTTTGATGTCCGACCCCAAGGCTGTTGAGGTTTCACTGATTGATAACACCATCGGGTCATAAAGGACGAAAAAGGTGCCGCCGCCCAGGCCGCCGTTGCTGCTGGGGGCAATCGTGTCGAAGTCGATGAACACCGGCACGGTACTGCCGCGCACCGCGGTGACGGTGTTCAGCTGCGCGGTGGCGTTTTGGAGGTTGAGGAACACATTGGCCTGGCCAATGAGAGACGGCGTATCGACCGTAAGAGTGACATTGGTAGCGCCGTAATGAATCGTCCAGTTTTGGCCATTGAAAGGCACGGTGGCTAGATCGAGAAAGCCATGGAAGGTGCCCGTCACGCTGGCTGCGCTAACAAGTGTGAAGACGGTGCCGGCAACCGGCGCGTAGCTGCCGCTCAATGATAGGTTGGCGCCATTAAGGCTCACCGTGCCGCTGCTTGTGTATTGATCGTATTGGGTGCCCGGCGTGGGGCCATTGATGACGAATTGGAAGGAGGTGGAACTGCCGTTCGTGAAAGCGAGATTGCCCGTTTGCGTGACCATTCCGGTCGTGGTCGGTCCGCCAGGGGCAAGCGTGACGTTTTGATTGACGTTCACGTCGCCGGCGTAGCTGCCCGGCGCCACATTGACAATACCGCCGCTGGTTACCAGTGCCGCGCCGACCTGAAGGGAGGCTGCATTGCTGACGTTGACCGTTGCCGCGGTGCCGACGATGGTCGCAACGTTTAAGGAGGCGCAAAGACCGATAGTCTGGGCAGCGGCCGTAAGAGCCTTGCTGCCGGCAACAGTTTGCGGGCCGGTAAAGTCGATCTCGTCGGCTCCGCCCTGGAGATTGATGTTCAGATTAGCGTCGAACGAAGCGTTGAGCGACTGCACGTTGAGCTTCTCGGCCGCCGAACTGGTGCCGTTGACAAAAAGAGTGCCGGTGGGATCGGCAAACGTGAAACTTTCGAAGGAGTTGCCGGTGGCGCTGATCGTCTCCATGCCGATTGTGCCAGAATCCTTGAGGATGGCGTCCTGGGTGCCGGCCGGCAAATTGATCGTTACGTCCGTCGCAGTGGAGGTCACGGTGATTGGGGCCAGGCCGGCGTACGTCACTGACGTATCGCCGCCGGCGGACGGATGCAAGCTTAGGTTACCCGCGCCTGGCCCGGAAGCGTTATCCGTAACGCTGACAAACGCGCCCCCCAGGATATTCAGCGTGCCGGCGCCCCCGCCATTAAAGTTGATGCCGGTGGGGACACTGAAATACCCCGAGCTGTAATCGAGCGTCAATGTGTCGTTGCCGCCAGGGTGGCCCGTGATTGTCACGCCGTTGGCTTGGGCCGCGGGCAAGGTGGCCAGGACGGCCGTCGGATTGTGGATATCCACCAGCTCCAGGTTGCCGTTGCCGGCATTGACATGCAAGGCATAGGAAGTGACGCCGGGATTGGCGGCGGCGCTGTAATTCAGCGGCTGCTGACCGCCAAACGTCACCGAACCGTCATCCGGCCCGGGCGGACCGTTGAAGTTGGTGTTATCTACAGGCGCAATAGCCAGCGGCAGCGACGTCGGGATCCCGATGCCGTTTACGTCCAATTGGGAGATCTGAGGCACCTGTTGAGAAAGATTGATGACACTGGTTTTGTTGGCGCCGGTCGGTAGGCCGATGACGTTGAAAGTGATGAGGGCCACGGCACCGCCCGTCGTGGATACGATCGGCTGACTGCCGCCCGTGGCGCTCGTCGCGATAACGATCTGACCGGGGTTGGTGACATTGGTCGTAAACGAAGTCCAGCCGGCCGCGACGACCAGGGGACCGGCATTGATCGTGATATTGTTGGGATCAAATACGTTAGCGTCGTAATTGATGCCGACCGTGATATTGCCCAGGCCGCCGCTATTGATCGGGTTGGGGTTGAGGACATTGACAGGCACAACAACACGGGATCCCAGGACGATAGGCTGATTGGCGGCATCCTTATTGATGTTTTGCGGCATGTTCAACACACCGCCCACATAAAGGGTCACCGTGGCATTGGCACTGGCCGTGTTGCTGGCCGCGTCTACCGCTTTGTAGGTAAATGTATCTGTGCCGACAAAGTCCACGACGGGCGTGTAAATAAAACTGCCGTCAAGGGCGTTCAGGACAATGGTACCGTGGGCGATGTTGCCGGCATAAAGCGTGGTCGCTGGCGTCATGACCGTGGCGTTGCCTGAACCCAGGTCGGGCGCCAGGTCCAGTGTCGTCGTGTTGTAGGTGAAGTGCTGGTTGTCCGGCACGCTCACAATTTGATAGGTCCCATTGTAGCCGGGTGTGGCGACGCCCGTGATAGTGAGCGTCTCTCCCGGCAATAAATTGTACGCTGATCCGGTCGTGATTGTGACTGTCCGGCCGGATTCGCTAGCCCCGGTGATGTTGTTCAAGATCGTGAGAGCGGGAACCGTCGTGGCGGTGGCGCCAGGCAGGGTCAAGAGCGCGGTCATGGGACCGTTGGCAGTCGGGGAATCGTTAGCCAACACACCATGCGCTTGCCCGGTGACAGACATGGTGGGGGTGAAGTTGTCCGTGTTGGGGGCCATGCTGTACGTGTCCGGCGCGGCGGCGGGTGCCAGGGGCGTTCGGGCGACAATCTGAATGGAAGCATCGTCAGTGTCCGCATCGCTCGGACTGAAGGTCGCGGGGGCCGTGGCCGCGGGTTGTGTCAAGCCACTGAGGGACTCCACGCCGGAGGGCGGCGGCACAGAAGTACTGGCATAAGCCGTTGGCGGCGGGCTCGAGTTGTATTTCACGCCAAATTTGTCGGTCTGGAGCGTTAGCCTCTGATTGCCTGTCACATCTGTGTAGACGGTTTGCAGATCGAGCAGGGTGCTGCTGCCAATCGGCGCCGTAGAGGCGACGACATGGAAATCGAGCTCAATCAAATGGCCGGTCGGCGTTCCCGTAAGAAAATTAGTCCCGGAATGGACAAGGCCCACCGCGACGACGCCGACGTCGAAACCCGAGGCGGTACTCAGGCTGTAGAAAGTGGATAGACTTGATACCAAGCTGCCAAGCTTGATGTCCGACCCCACGCTTGTTGGGGTTTCACTGATGGATAACACCGTCGGGTCATAAAGGACGAAAAAGGCGCCGCCGCCGAGGCCGCCAATGCTGCCGGCGGTAATCGCGGCGAAGTCGATGAAGACCGGCACGATACTGCCGCGCGCCGCGGTGACGGTGTTCAGCTGCGCCGGGGCGTTTTGGAGGTTGAGGAAGATGTGAGCGGTGCCGGAGGTGGGAACGACGCGGTCCTCCAAATGTTCCACGGTCAGGGCGGAGCGAAATTTGCGCGGCATACGGCGGCGCTTGACCTGGCGGCCATTGCCAGTTTTGGATTGCGCACAGCCGACAATGCTCAGCCACCAGGAGAGGAACATGCTTGGCTCGCTTTTAAAGGGATTCGACAGGGCCTAAGAGCGTTCGAAAAAAAAGGGGTCAAACAGCCTCGATACCGCTTTCGCTCCAAGACACACAAGCGGATTCTTGCCAGGCCGGAAAGAACGCTCGATTTGACATATCTTGGCTAATTTAAAGAGAAACGTGTGCCAAAGCAAACAAAAACGGGTTTAGTTCGAGGCTGGCTGCGCGGCGTCGAGGAGTGCTGGGATCCTTGGTTAACCCTGCCGGTTTTCCGCAGCCACTCAAAAGCAGTAAAATATTGCCGGTCCGCAGCCACGGCCAAGTGAGATCGCTCAACCTTCACCGGAGTAAACCTCATGTCTCGAGCCCGATTGGTCTGTGCGGCCTGCCTGGTTCTGCTGCTGGCGCTCGTGGCCGGCGTCGGCCTGTCGCAAGACGGGGCGCAGGCCGGGGCATTTGCCCGGTTTGTGGACGATTATTTCGAGGTTTATTATGAATGGCGACCCACGGACGGCACTGCCGTGGGTCTGCATCAATATGACGACAAACTCGAAAACCGGGCGGCGGCCGCCATCGAGCAGCATGTGGCTGCCGTCAAGAAGCTGCTGGGCCGACTGGAAAAACTGCGCGGCGGCAAGCTCAGCGAGGATGACGCGATCGATGCCGAGGTCCTTGACGGCCAGTTACGTGCCGAATTGCTGGACATTGAAATCGTCGGCAACTGGCACAAAAACCCCATGACATACATGGGCACGCCGGGGGCCGCCATCGATGGGCTCATGAAACGCAACTTCGCGCCGCCCGCCGACCGTTTGCGCTCGATCAATGCCCGTCTCAAGGCCACTCCCGCACTGCTCGAGGCCATGCGCCTCAATGTAAAAAACCCGCCCAAGGAGTTTGCCGATCTGGCCCTTGGGATGTGCGAGGGCTCCGTCGGCTTCTTCCGGGATCAGGTCGCCGCCTGGGCGAAAGAAGCCGCAGGCGCCGACGCCGCCCTGTTGCAGGATTTCAAGGATGCCAACACCAGGGTCGTGAAAATCCTGGAGGAGACGGTTACCTGGCTCAAGGAAGATTTATTGCCCCGTGCCAAGGGGAGCTACGCCATCGGCGCCGACAGTTACGCGAAACAGCTTCTCTATGAGGAAATTGTCGACATGCCCCTGGATAAGCTGCTGGCGGTCGGCGAGGCCAATTTGCGGCGTGATCAGGAAGCGTTTGTGGCGACTGCCAAGAAAATTGACCCGACGAAAAGCCCCACGGAGGTTTTGCTGGCCTTGATGAACGATCATCCCAAGGAAGAGGAGTTGATCGAGTCCGTGCGCCAGACCCTGGAAAAGACACGGCAATTCGTGATCGACCGCCACATCGTTACGATTCCGTCGGCAGTACGGCCGCTGGTGATGGAGACTCCGCCCTATGCCCGTAATGGTTCGTTCGCGTCCATGGACACGCCCGGTCCTTACGAAGCCAAGGCCACCGAGGCGTTCTATTACGTGACGCCCACGGAAAAAGATTGGAGCGCCCGACAAAAGGAAGAGCACCTGCGCCTCTTTAACCGGCCATCGACCGAGATCATTACCATTCACGAGGCATTTCCCGGGCACTACATCCAGTTTCTCTATGCCAAACAGTTCCCCACCAAAACGCGCAAGCTCGCTTTTTGCGGCACCAACGTGGAAGGCTGGGCCCATTACTGCGAGCAGATGATCGTCGATCAGGGCTTCGGCGGCGGCGATCTCAAGGTTCGCCTGGCCCAACTCTCCGAGGCCTTGTGGCGCGACTGTCGTTACATCGTCGGCATCCGGCTCCACACGCAGGGCATGACGGTCGAGGAGGGTACCGCCTATTTCATGAAGGAAGGCTTTCAAGAGAAAAGCACCTCCTTCGCGGAGGCGCGCCGCGGCACCTACAACCCGACCTACCTCTATTACACGCTGGGTAAATTGCAGATTTACAAGCTGCGCGAAGATTACCGCCAGGCCCGCGGCCAGGATTACAGCCTCGAGAAATTTCACAATGAGTTCGTCCGCCAGGGCGGCCTGCCCATCAAGCTGATACGCCGTATTCTGTTACCTGGGGACAAGGGGCAACTCTTTAATTCGGGGCATGACCTTTTGAGCGTTCGGAGAGAAAGGTGTCAGACCCGGCGCGGGACCCTTTTAAAGGTGCGTTTTCTGGGCCAGCCAGGCTCGCTGAAAAGGGTCGCGACACCTTTTCTCCACCTCCGGGATGCAAAGGGGAACCCAATTATCGGTTAATGATAATGAGGGCATCATGGCAAAAAAAGTTTCGGAGCTTGAATTAAGAATCCGCCAATTGATTCAGGGACAGATTTCCGAGGAATTAAAGCAAAACCTGTATTTAGCATTTACATACGGCACAGTATTTCCTCTTAGCCTTCTTATGCCATTAGGAACATTGTTGTCTCAAGACGATGCAGAATTGGTTCGATACGTCATTCATATTGTTAAGAAGTACAAAAAGAAAGCCTGGGACCTTCTTCCGGCGCTGATAAAAATAGCGAATAATAAAAGCAAAGGTTTGGAGGCAACACGGTTTTCTGCGGTCAACGCAATTTGGGAGATTAGTGGTGATCCCGACCTGGTGTCGCCGTTTTTTAGTGATTTTATTGATGTATACCCTGACGATGGCTGTGATTTAGTTACACGAGTGGGAAAATCGCCTAAGGAAATTATCCCCAAACTCATAAGGGTTCTTGAGAATGAGGATTGGGATATAAAATGGGCCGCTGTCGACGCCTTGGGTGCTTTGGGACGGAACGCAGCCATTGCAAAGCCGTTCCTTTTGAAACTAACACAACATAAAAGTGCAATAATCTCCGGGCGAGCTACTGAGGCCCTCAGGAAAATAAATAGGAAGTAACCGCACTTGCCACGAGGGGAAAAAAGGTGTCGGCTCAGAAAACGCGCCATGAAAAGGGGGCTGACACCGGGTCAAACCCCTTGAAGCGAACAGATTTTCAACGTCTTTGCAGGGGATCGAGGAGTCTGCCCCTTTTTTCCGAACGTTCTTAATACGCATTGCGATGGATGATGCCATGCCACAGGGTCATCCACAAAATGCGGATGTCGAGCAGCGGCGTCCAGTGCGTGATGTAGTACAGATCGTACTGGATGCGTTTGCGCAGCGACGTGTTGCCGCGCCAGCCATGGACTTGTGCCCAGCCGGTGATGCCGGCCTTGACGCAATGCCGGGTTTGGTAGTTGGGGATTGTCTTTGTGAATTTGTGAATAAACACCGGGCGTTCCGGACGTGGACCAACGAGACTCATGTCGCCGCGCAGGACGTTGAAGAATTGCGGCAATTCATCGAGGCTGGTTTTGCGGAGGAAGGTGCCCAGGCGCGTGCGGCGCGGGTCATTTTTGGCGGCCCACACGGCCCCTGTTTGTTTCTCGGCATCGGCGCCGATGCTACGAAACTTGAGCATTTGAAAAGATAAGCCATTGAGGCCGCAACGTTCTTGCCGGTAGAAGACTGGGCCGGGACTGCTGATTTTGATGAGCGCGGCGATCAGGGCCATCACGGGTGCCAGCACGACGAGCGCGGCCGCAGCGACAGACGATGTCGAGCGCGCGTTTGAAGACGACATTGAAGCCAAAGTGCGGGCTCTCGCGCAGGCCGATCATGGGCATGCCGTCAAAATTCGTCGTGGTCAGCGACAGGCCGGCGAGTTGCGGAACATCGGCGATCAGACGGACTTCGGCATAGGTATGCGACAGGATGTCATAGATCCGGCGTGTCTCATGATAGCGGTTCATCGGCAAGCAGATGAAAACGTGCGAGACCTGATATTTTTCAATGAGCCGGGGTAGGTCCGCCGGCGTCCCCAGGATATCCAGATCGCTGCTCCACAGGGTGGGTTGGTCCTCGACGAAGCCGATGTTCTTGACTCCGAGCCAGGCAGTCACGCGCAGCGAGCGCGCCGTCTTGCGCGCCACGCGGCCTGTGCCGACGATGATGGATTGGGTCTGGTTGTAGCCACGCCGGCGCAGCCAGCGCACCGCCGCCCAGGAGCAGCGCCGCGCGGCCAATATCAGCACCATGGTCAGGGCGACATAAAGGAGAAAGGTTGCTCGCGATTCATAGCGGTCTTGAAGGCCAAAGGTCGTCGCCACCACCAGCAGGCCCATGAGGGCCACGCCCCGAAAGACGCTGGCGAATTCTTCCCGCAGGCGGCGGAAACGATGGATGGCGTACTGGCCGGTCAAACGATAAGCCACCGCGCTGATAAGTAGCACCAGCGGCAGATTGTGGAGGCACTGAACGACGTCCGGAACTTCTTTGTGGACCTCGAACAAGCCGGAGTGAAAGCGCAGAAAATAGCGCCGATCCAGGATAAACCCGTGAGGCCAAGGTCCCAAAAAAAGAACCACAGCACCAAAATCTGGCTTTTTCGCTTGATCATGCCCCATCCATGGGAAAACTAGCGCATCCCGGCATTCTAGGGCTTGTAGCATCGCGCAGCGCGTTCTGTCAAGGCGAGCGCCAAAATCCCGGCGTTTTTGCTTCCCTACCTTCTCTCCATAGGCTATTCTTTACGTAGCCGACGCGAAAATTCTGCGGGAGACGACCGTGAGCGACCTAGCCCTTCCCGAGCCGATGGTTTCCACCAAACCGAAGGAAAATGACAGAGGGGCACCCGCCGATTGCCCCCCTATCACGTTATCCTGGAAAATGACGAACAGCATTCGTTCGATTTCGTCATCGGCGTATTGCGCAAGGCGCTCGGTTTTAGTGAAGAGCGTGCCATTATCGTCACCCATGAAGCGCACAGCAAGGGCAGGGCCGTCGTCTGGACCGGCTCCAAGGAGGTGGCGGAACTAAAGGTCGAACAAATGCGCAGCTTCCACGAAATTCACCTCGATGGCCGCAAACTCGGTCCCCTGGGCGTGACGATTGAACCAGCCGCCTAGCCCGATCCTCTTGACCACCGGCCAAGGCAACGGGTTTTTTAGCCAAGTAGTATCTCCTCCTCTCCGGGCACACACCATGTTCGCTCTGGCGGATGGGTCGCCGCCTCCATAGAATCGGTGCAACCGGGTGCCGCCAAGTAGGCGCACGCTTCCAGGTCCAGGCGCAAGTTTGCCTGGCGGGGCGCGTTCCCATTGGCGAAAGGTCAGCACCGGGTTCCTTTAACAACAGGAGAAATTGATGGGCGCAAGCGTTGCCAATGCTCTGACGGCAGGTTACTGGGCGGGCGTAAAACCCAAGGATTACAAGGGCCAGGACCTCGACAAGGCACTCAAGTCCTACGAAGGGGTTGCCGGCAAGACCGTGAAGATCCCCAATAACCTGATTCCGGGCACGCCCAAAGCGACCATCGGCGACATCGATGATTGCATTGCCCAAATGAAGAATGCCATCACCGAGCTGGAAAAGGGCAAGGTGATGCTGAATCAAACCGTGACGGCGCTGCAGGCCGTCCAGTCCGCCGCCAGCAAAGCCTCGGGCGACCTGATGAAGTTATCGAAAGGCAAGGACGTGGATGAAGACGAATACAAAAATGCCGCCACGTCAGCGAACTCGGTAGGTGACGCCGCCAGCTCCAAGCTCAAGGATTTTAAGTAACGGACTTGGCGACCGCAGTTTTTGATTGCTGGCAACCAGCCTCATGGTCTTCGGCATACGGCCGAAGTCCATAAGGCTAGTTGTTTCTGAGGCCCTTCGGACCCAGGATATCCTTCATGTAGCGACACATGGCCGAGGCCTGTTCTCTATTGTTAGCTAGCACTGCGTTGAGAGCCCGGAATAAAACTTCGTTCATAATTACCTTTTCCCAAAATCAGATCCAACACCCAGCAACCTTGGAAATGCTTACCATGCAGGCGGCAGTGATTAAGAACGTCAGGATCCAGGTAACCCGCCTTTTCGAGGGCCTCGGCGAGGAGTGGAAGTCGGTCGAATGCACGTTTATCGTAAATTGCCTGTGCCAACATCAGACTGGTGTCATTTTCGCACGTCGGAACTGTGGTGTTGAATGAGATTGCTCGGTAGGGGTTGCCGAAAATGCAACGAAGAAGATCGGCTTGATGTAGAATCTCAGTGCAGTCGCCGCAATCAGGGTCGGCCCGATTAGCCGCCCGGGCAGCCTCCCGCATGGCATTCACCGCTGCCTTCCAGTCAGTTTCAGCACAACTCGCTATTGCTGCATTTGCTGCCCGAAGCTCATGCCGATGAGCGGAGGTTTCGTAAAGACTTAGATGGCGACGCGCTGTAATTGACGCCGCCGCCATGACCTTGATTGTTCCTTTTTCGTTTCGATGGTCGTTAGCAAACGCCTCGCCGGCGATAGCCGTAGCACGGATAACATTATCTGTAATAAGGTAACTGACTCTTTGGCAACACGCCACGGCAAACCGTCTCAGTCTAACGTCAAACTTCGTCCCATGAAAGAATTCGATCATTTTAACCGAGTCGGTGCTGGTCATCCATTCATTTTCGGTCACTGCGTCACCTCCTTGCCACCTGCTTATTTTTGGTTTTTATTTTACGGCAAAGTTTCTGCTGGCAAAGGTCCAGTCGGGTAAAGGGGGGCCCTTTTCTGCGACCCCCCTCTGCCATAAAGCGCACAGAAGATCTCCTATTGCTGAACGGGGAAGTAATTAATCTCAACCGGTCCATTTAATATTCGGATCAGAGCCTCATACTCTGCCCGGGGAACTGGCGTTGCCGAGTATAGTGGGTCATATACGTACGACCCATCAGTAAACACCTGGTGGTGATTGCTATCTTCGTGTTGGCCATTTTGTGTCGGATGAAATACTCTATCAGCCCCTCTGACTGGGCTGATCGAGAGGGTGCCGCCCGTTTTCCCACCGGCGGAATTTTCCAACTCGTATGCTGTCGCCCCACAATCCTTACCAGCGGCCGCTTCCGCCCGGAATGTTGCATCTTTTAATAAGTTGGAAGCGCCCTCGTTGGGCTCAATTAAATTCAGGCTCTTCGTGAAGTCGAGTGGGTGAATTTAGGCGTCCAGACCCCCTGAGAGCTGATTATTTGCTGCAAAAACGTTCTTTTCTTTCGAGGGGAAATCTGTATTGATGGACCTATGCCATCAACTCGACAAATACGCGACGTCTATCGGTTCCCTGGGTTCGATCCTTTGGCCAGCGTCCATGGCATCTTTGGCGATCCGGTCGCTGTGGTCGTCACCCTCCAGCGGCGCGGAAAAAAACGGCCTGTGGGGTTTGTGGTCAGGTGTCTGCCGCGTTTTACGATCAAAGGTCACGCCGTGTCCGCGACCTCTCCTGTGGCGACAAGCGCGTTTATCTCGATTTCTTCATTCGTCGCGTAGAGTGTTCGTGGTGCGTGGCGTGAAGACCGAACGTCTGGACTGGCTGGCCAACAATCCTTTTTACACGAAGCGGTTTGCCTTCTTCGTGGGACGGCGTTGCCGGGACAGTTCGGTCAAGGCGGTGGCCGAGGAACTGACCTGGATTGGCATACCGTCAAGGAGTTGGACAAGCAGTACATGGCCGAGCAACTCCGACGGGCCAGCCAGCCTGACCCCAGGGCGATCGGCATCGACGAAATCGCCATCGGCAAAGGCCACAGCTACCGCATTGTGGTCAGCGACCTGATCCGCGGCAGGCCCATTGGTTCGGCGGCAAGGACCGCTCCGAGGCGAGCATGGACCAGTTCTTTGCCTGGCTCGGCCCCGAAAAATCCAGCAAAATACGCCTGGCGGTCATGGACATGTGGAAGGCGTTCCGCAACTCCACCCGCAAGAAAGGCAATGCCCCCCAGGCCCTGATTATCTACGACAAGTTCCATGTGCTGCGTCATTTGCAGGATGCTTTGGACAGGTCCGCAAGAAAGAATACGCCCGGCTGACGGGGCCGGGCCGCCGTTACATCAAGGGGCAAAAGTATGCTTTGTTGTCGCGTTGGCGCAACCTGACTCTGAAGGGAAAAAAAGCGTTGAAGCTGCTATTCAACGCCAACAAGCGACTATACAAAGCCTACCTCCTCAAGGAGTCTTTCGAACAGCTCTGGGGCTACGAGCACCCGGTTGGGCTCTACGCTTCTTCGCCAATTGGGTGGAGTCCCTCAAATGGCAACGCTTGAAACCCTACGAGGAGTTCGCGACCATGATCCAGAAGCACTGGGACGGCATCGTGGCTTACTGTCATGCCAACAACAAAGTCGCCCTGGGATTCGTCGAGGGTCTCAACAACAAAATACGCGTCATCCAGCAACGCGCCTACGGCTTCCGCGATGAGGAATATCTACGTCTGAAGATCCTCACGTGCATGCTCCCAAAGCTTTGAAATAGGTAAGATGATCTACTTTTTTACCCACTCGACTTCACGAAGAGCCTAAATTCATTGCGACCGATTGCGTAATGCCGGACAACGGGACAAAAGCTCCAGCGATAGTGTAACAAGCTGCGGCCCCCAGAAATAGGTGTTTACCAACCCTAAACTCTGTCGGTTCGAAAACTTTCGATTCCTGCGGTAAATGGTGTCGTTTCTGCCGGCACCGTCGCGTCGGCACTTGGCTATCCCGGCGATAAATATAAATTGCTGGGCTACTTTCGGCCGTCCCTGATGGGACTGAAAGACAAAAAACCGGCCGACTTTCGTAAGGAAACATGACAAGCGCTATTCCTGCTTCCCTGCCTTCCTCATTGGTAATGCGACAGGCGGCCCTGCAACAAAAATCCACGATCCGCCGTGCCGACAGCGGTGCCAATACCCCATTTTGACGCCCTATTTTCTGCAATCCCCTCGATTTATTCAAACTTCCCGTTAGAACCGTTCGACCTAATAGAGGTGGCGCACGCCGTCCGGGGTGGCCACGTTTCAAGGAGGAAGCGATGCGCGTTCGTCATGCAATATTTGGCTTGTTGGCCGCCAGCGTCATGGCCGGGCAGGTGGCGGCGAAATCCTTCGAATTGACGTCGTTTCTCTTTCGCCGGCCAGCGCCCTGCGACTGCGCTCCACCGGTTTCAGGTCCGTTGACGGCAGGGACACCGACGGATCCGGGTCAACAGGCGGACGCTCCAGCGACGGATTCCCAGGCATTCGCCCAGGCCCCGGCTGCGGGTGGCGAAGGCGGCGGTTCCTTTAATCCAGCCATGTTCGGCGATTTGGGCTCCGCCGGTCTGGGG
Source organism: uncultured Planctomycetota bacterium (assembly GCA_963848825.1). Classification (GTDB taxonomy): domain Bacteria; phylum Planctomycetota; class Planctomycetia; order Gemmatales; family Gemmataceae; genus CAVVSQ01. Next base: position 1,236,027 of record CAWKFA010000015.1, read on the forward strand.
CGCGTGCTGGTACGTACGACAACCGTCATTCCACCCACTACGATTACGATTACGATTCCGGCCCCGCCGAACTTGGACGGCCCGCCATTGCCGCCGACAACCATCACGAAAGTCATCCCCGGCAGCACCGTGACCAAGTTCACGACGATTCAAGTGCCGCTAATCGGTCCCGGCTCTTTTAAAATATCGGATAACGAGAGTCCCCGGCCGACCGACCGCGTCTTTTTCACCTACAACTATTACGACCGTGTAAACGCTGGGGGCAATAACCTGGGACTCAATCGCGAGTTGATCGGCTTCGAGAATACTTTTCTCGATGGCAATGCCTCTTTCGGCATGCGTCTGCCTTTCCTGCAAACCACGCAGGGGGCTGGCATCCCTGGCCTGGTCAATCACGAGGTTGGCGACCTGACCCTGATCGGCAAGTATGCCGTCATCAATAACCTCACGACAGGCAACGTATTATCGGGCGGCCTGGCGCTCACGGTCCCCTCGGCCGATCATCGCCTCATCTTGGCCGACGGCAACGCGCTGCGGTCCGTCCTCATTCAGCCCTACGCCTGCTGGATTATCAACGCCGGCAGCCTCTATGCCCAGGCCTTTCACTCCTTGGTCGTGCCCACGGACACCCGGGACATCACGGAGATCAATAATGACGTCGCGCTGGGCTATTGGCTCTATAGAAGTCCGGAAACGTTCTTGCGGGGCATTGTACCGACGCTCGAGGGTCATATATTTACGCCGCTCAACCACACGAGCAATCTCGACCTGGTCTATTCTCCCAACATTGTCACCCTTACCTTCGGCGTGAATTTTGTGCTGGTTGGCAATTCCACTCTGGGGATCGCCGTCGCCGCGCCGGTCACGGGACCACGCCCGGATAACATCGAAGCGCTGGTGTCCTTCAATGCGAGGTTTTAATTGGTGTGCCGCGGGTTAGCAGTACGTTCAAAAAGTGTCAGGACCTGCCAGATCCCTTCAAGAGGGGGTCTGACAGGTCCTGACACTTTTTCATTGCCCAAGTTGTCGTCAGATTGCTTTTTTTGCTCTGGTCTCAATAGGTGAACTTAAAGCCAAAATTAACGCCGGCTTCCCATAAGGTCGTTTGTTGGAACACGGCTGCGGGCCGGGTGGGGCCGCCGGCCGCGCCAAAGGCAAAGCTCGTGGGAACATTGGCAACGTTCACGCTCCTGTCGACCTGGTCGCCGGGACGCACAACGCTGCTCAGGAATAGGAAATTACCACCAATGAACATGCTAAGCCGAGGTGTCAGAATGACGCCGAGCCGCAAGGCGACTTCCGGTACAACGGCGAAGACTTCCTTCTTTTGTACTCCACTGTTGCTGGAGAGGGCAAACAAGCCGCCTGGCACGGAGTTGGTTACACCTGTCGGTGTGACCAAAGAAGAGTTTCCCCCGATGTTTACCACCTCGTGCATATCACCCAGGGCAAGTTTTCCGGTAACGTCCACGGAAAAAAGGTCGAAGTCGCGTCCGGCACGAACACCCACCTGGCCGCCGTAAAACTGATTACGCGTTCCGAATGCATCCGAGATTTGCACGCCATTCGGGGCAGTCACGGGCGTGCCGTTGAAAAGAATGGCACCGCCCGCCAACACGGTGGTGTTCTGGTTGATGTTGAGATTTTCCTGGAAATCCACATAACGAAAGCCGGCTAGCAACGTGAGACGATAGTCCTGATCGCTACCCGTCAGCAGAACGAAATTGGCTTCCGTTCCCCAGAGCTGGCTGGAGTAATCAATATTCACGTTTCCCGCGAAAGTGCCCGGGAACGATACGACGTTGGCGGCTTCCTTACCAGTGACGGCCCCCAAAAACGGCACGCCGATGGGCGGGTTGCCCGCGCCGTTCGACCCGGCGCTGAAATTGGAGGAACGCGTGCCAAAGACAAAGCCGCTCGCTTCGAGGCCAAACATATCCGAGCGCGGGAAGAGGGCGCCGATGGTCAGGCTCCCCCGGTGAAAGTTCCTTGATCGAGGTTGCCACCGCCAAACAAGGTGGTGGTCGTCGAGTTCCCCAACACCGCTGCCGTGCCAAAGGGCGTCCCGGCTGGGCTGGACGTTACCAACGCAGGAATACGCGGGCGCGACTGCCAACCCAGGAGCAGCTCGCCATCGGCCCAAAACCGGCCGCAGCTGGGGCTATCCATGAAAACAACGAAGTCCTTTAAACATTCAATGCCATCCTTCGCGGAAAGGTACCGGATAGGGGGGCGCTCCCCGAGGCCGACGTTGCCCGCCGGGCAGCAGCTTTGGGGCGTTGACTCATCGCATTGGGAACGGGCGACCGAAGTTGCCAGGAATGCTGCCGTCGAGGCAGCTAACATTTTGATTGAGAGACGGCTGTGCCATTTCATTTGGATCGGCCTTTTTAATGCGACCATCGGTTTTCACAGATGCAAGGTGCTTCGCGGTTGCGAAACCCCACCGAAATGCGCGGAATAATCCGGATAATCTCTATTTCGGACATTGGCTGCCACGGCTGTAATCGAATTGGTCAGAATTGAATCAAGTTGCGATCAGTAAGCATGCCTTCTTTTCCGCATACGTATATTTTTGCGTGGCAGCGAAAAATATACGTGTGTTCACTGAGTATTTTTACTGAAAATCGGTGCCGGCACGGAAAATAAGTGCGAATTTCGCGCCTGGATTGGGGAAACATGGATAAAATGTGGGGGTAATAACGAGGGAGCCCACGGATTCGTTTGGGCGTGAAGGCCTGTCTTTTGGATTGTTGAACAACCTCAGCGGAACCGAATTACAACTCGTCAAGTTCCTGCCAGCAATTGACCGTTTTCCTAACAGAGATGCCAGTTCCGTCGCGATAGCGGCGGTAAGGAGCCCTTTTATGTTGCGTTGGCTTGCGAATCTCCTCACGTCGGGCTCACATAAATTTAGCGCTTCGCAGTCCCGCCCAGCCTCCCGGCCAATACGGAAACGATGCCGGCTCGAACTGGACGCGCTAGAAGATCGCTGTTTGCTGGCAACCGGTTTCACGGTTCAGTTTGGCGGCTTGTCCTTCTTGCCGATGAATACCGAGGATGTGGCGGCATTGCGGATTCTGAATCCCACGTCGAAATACCTGGCGCGGCGCAGCGTGGCTCCCGTTGCCAATAACGATCAGGCTACGGCGACCCGTAACCAGAGCGCGGTCATTAATGTGCTCGCCAATGATACTGCCAACGGTGCTATCGACACCACCACGGTCAATATTGTCAGGAATCCTACGAACGGTACCACGACCGTCAATTCAACCACCGGCGCCGTGACTTATACGCCAACGAGCGGTTTTATCGGCCAGGACAGCTTCACCTACACCGTCAAGGACAATGCCGGTGCTGTTTCCAACACGGCCACCGTTTCCCTTACGGTTGTCAATGTGCCGCCCGTCGCCAACGTGGATCAAGCCAACACCAACCAAAACCAGGCGACGGTCATCAACGTGCTTGCCAACGACACCGACGCCGACGGTACCCTCAACGTCACAACGGTCGCAATTGTCCAAAACCCGACCAACGGCACCGCCAGCGTCAATTCGACTACCGGCGCCGTCACCTACACGCCGAACACCGGCTTTGTCGGCCATGATGTCTTCACCTATACCGTGGCAGATAATAATGGCGCAGTCTCCAATGGGGCCGCCGTTACGATCAACGTTAATGCGCCGCCCGTCGCCAACAATGACCAGGCAACAGTGAGTCGCAACCAGAGTTCAGCTATCAACGTAGTTGGTAACGACACCGATGCGGATGGCACCGTCAATCCGACCACCGTGACGATCGTGCAAAATCCAACAAACGGCACGGTGAGCGTCAATCCGACCACCGGCGCCGTAACGTATACGCCAGCCACCGGCTTTGTCGGTCAGGACAGTTTCACTTATACGATTAAGGACAACAACGGTGCTGTCTCGAACACAGCCAGCGTTTCCATCACGGTTGCCAATGTACCCCCGGTGGCCAACAACGACCAGGCAGCCGCCAACGAAAATCAGGCCACGGTCATTAACGTGGTCGCCAACGATACCGACGCCGATGGTACTGTCGATGCCACCACGGTCACGCTTGTCCAGAACCCGGCCCACGGTTCCGCGACCGTCGATGCGATTTCCGGCGCCGTGAACTTCACGCCCACCGCTGGTTTCGCCGGCAATGACACCTTCACCTACACCGTGAGGGATAACAACGGTGCCATCTCCAATGTGGCCACGGTCAGTATCCATGTGAATGCGCCGCCTGTAGCCAACAATGACCAGGCGACAGTGAATCGCAACCAAAGCTCAGTTATCAACGTGCTTGCTAACGACACCGATGCGGATGGCACCGTCAATCCGACCACCGTGACGATCGTGCAAAACCCAACAAACGGCACGGTGAGCGTCAATCCAACCACTGGGGCCGTAACGTATACGCCAGCCAACGGCTTTGCCGGTCAGGACAGTTTCACTTATACCATTAAGGACAACAACGGTGCCGTCTCGAACACAGCCATCGTTTCCATCACGGTCGTCAATGCAATCCCCGTGGCCAACAACGACCAGGCAACCACCAACGAAAATCAGGCCACGATCATTAACGTGGTCGCCAACGATACCGACGCCGATGGCAACGTCGATGCCACCACAGTCACGCTTGTTCAGAACCCGGGCCATGGTGCCGCGACGGTCGATGCGATTTCCGGCGCCGTGACCTATACACCCACCGCCGGTTTCGCCGGCAATGACAGCTTCACCTACACCGTGAGGGATAACAATGGTGCCCTCTCCAATGTGGCCACGGTCAGCGTCCACGTGAATGCGCCGCCCGCCGCCAACAATGACCAGGCAACATTGAATCGCAACCAAAGCTCGGTCATCAACGTGCTTGCCAACGACACCGATGCGGACGGCACCATCAATGCGACCACCGTGACGATCGTGCAAAACCCGGCAGACGGCGCGGTGAGCGTCAATCCGACCACCGGCGCCGTAACCTATACGCCAACCAGTGGCTTCATCGGCCAAGACAGCTTTAACTACACCGTGAAGGATAACCTGGGGGCCGTCTCTAATGTGGCCACCGTTTCCATCACGGTCGTCAATATAGCGCCGGTGGCCATCAATGACCAGGCTGCTACCAACCCCAACCAAGCCACCATCATCAATGTTATCGCCAACGACACCGATGCCGACGGCACCGTCAATCCCGCCACGGTCACTATCGCGCAGAACCCCACAAACGGTTCCGTGGCCGTCGATACGAACACCGGGGCCGTGACCTATACTCCAAACACCGGCTTCACCGGCCAGGACAACTTCACCTATACCGTCAAGGACAACGATGGGACCGTTTCTAACCAGGCCACGGTCAGCGTCCGCGTCGCCGCCTCCCCCACGATTGACAATCAAGCCTTTAACGTGATTGACGAGAGTCAAAACGGCACCATCGTGGGAACCGTGGTGGCCAGTGAGCCGAATGCAGGTCTGCATCTGACATATGCCATTACCCAGGGCAATACCGGCAATACCTTCCAGATCGATCCGGCCACCGGGCAGATCACGGTGGCGAACAATACGCAGCTGACGGTGGGCAATTCCCCCTTCAGCCTCACAGTCCAGGTAACTGATAGTGGCAGCCCGGCGCTGAGCAGCTCAGCCACGATGACCATCAACATAGTGATCGGCTCTCTCGTCAGCGCCGCCCTCGCCGATGATACTGGCCGTTCCGCCACAGACGGCATCACAACCGATCCCACGGTGACGGGCACAGTCTCCCATGCCGACACGGTTGCCACGTTTATTGCCGGTCTGGACGACACCAACACCGCGAACTTTGTCGATGTGACCAATCAACTCAACAACGGTGCCTTCACTTTTGACCTTGGCGAGTTAACCGCCATTAACCATGGCCAGACTGTGGCGGACGGCGCTCATACGCTCCGCCTACAAACCACGAATCAGGACGGCATCGTCTCGCCGGTCTTCGTTCTAACCTTCACGCTGGACCGAGCGACACCTCCATTTTCCATGGACCTCGATCCCAACTTCGACACTGGCACGGTCGGCGATCAAATAACATCACTGAACAGCGTCACGCTCGATGGCACTACCAGTCCCAGTTTTGGCGTTACGTTGAAAGACCTGCAAGGGACCGTTTTGGCAACGACGAGCGCGGACAGTACCGGCCACTTCACCTTCACTAGCGTCGCCCTGGTGAATGGCGCCAATCAGTTCCAAATCCAGGTCGAAAGCGTTTCCGGCCTTCAAGTCACATTCAATCGCACTTTCACCCGACAGGACAACGCGCCGACGGTCCTGACGCCAATCGCTAACGTGTCCGTGCCTCATAACAGCGCGAGCACAACGATCGATCTGGCGGCCAATTTTACCGACCCCGACATGACCTCCAGCATTGTCCAGTTCAATACGTCCGCCGGACCGATCGATGTGCAACTATTCGACACCCAAACCCCGCAAACGGTGGCCAACTTCTTTGACTACCTTCAAAGCGGCGCCTACAACAACACCATCTTCCACCGCCTCATAGGCGGCTTTGTGCTCCAGGGGGGCGGTTATACCTTCAACGCCGTCAACCACACCCTCGATCCGATTGCCGCCCTGCCCGCGGTCCCCAACGAATTCGGCATTTCCAACACCGTCGGAACGATCGCCATGGCCAAACTGCCCAATCTGCCCAACAGCGCCACCGATCAATTCTTCTTCAACCTCGCGAACAATGCGGCGAACCTCGACAATCAGAACGGGGGCTTCACGGTCTTTGGAAAAATCCTGGGAGCCAACGACCAGGCAATGCTCAATACGTTGGCCGGCACTCCGGTCGCGAACAAGGGGGGTGATTTCTCCACGATACCCCTCAATAATTACACGGGTACTAACTTTCCGACCGACGCCACTCTTGGCAATTTCGTCAGCATTCAAAGCTTCTCTATCATCAAACGCACCGAATGGCTCACTTATTCCATCGTTTCCAATACCAACCCAGGATTGGTTACCGCATCCCTCAACGCCGGGGCCAACCAGATGCTCGGTCTTCAATACGCCCAGGGGCAAAGTGGCACCGCCACCATCACCATCCAAGCGACCGATCGCTTCGGACAATCGGTCAATTCATCCTTCCAGGTTACCGTTACCCCATGATCAGGAAATACGCCACAAGATAGGGGTTCGAAAAGGTTGTCCGGTGACACCCTGGACCGTGCGTTGGGTAAAAAAGGGGCAGACTCCTTGATGCGAACAGAGTTATCAACCCTATGGCAGGGTACCGAGGGGGTCTGAACTCTTTTTCCTCGTATCCGTTCTGTGACCTCCACGTGCCACAGCCCTAGGGTTGACGCCTCCGCTTATGTGCAAGATCACCTTGAGCGCATGGCTCATGATCGCGGGCCGCCGAAGGAGATCCTTTCTCCTTTTCCGTAAGAGTTCCCTCTGGGCCGGCAGAGGGAACGGTTTTACTGTTAAATAGCTTACGTTCCGTAAATATTGACGGGCCAAGGTGTTCCGAAAACATATCCTGGATGCACAAAGAAACGAAAACAGGCACCGTGTCGGCAAGTTCCCCCGGCCAAGCGCATTCTCGACGCTTGGCCGAGGTTGCCTGACCCAATTCGACGCGCCGTGCTCATCCATATTGGCAAAAATGGCCAGAAGGCTATGCAATAAACGACCCTCAATTCAAGAATGGCGGCAAAATCGGTAAAAGACACGCGTTGGGGACCTTGCGAACGGGGTGACTTCGTTGTTCCCTTGACTGCCAGGTGATATCCTAATTCATGAACGTTCAAAGTCCTACGGTGCCGGTGTGTTAATTCGAGGGCAGAATTATCCCGGCGACATCATTTCAAGTGCATGAAATTCAAGCGTCGATTCGCTTCATCCAAGGTTACCGGTATCTTGACCGGTGCGGCCATGCGATGGTCAAGCTTGAAAACCTCTTGGCGGACGGATGGATAACAACTCAAAGAACGCCCACGGCGGGCAGTCTCAAGAACGATCAGTTCGGAATGACAACGAGTTTCAATTCCGATGCCATGTCGGTCCAGCAAACCCAGGCGGTCTCGTTCGATTTATTTCTCGATCAGACTTGCAAGATATTCGATACGCTGTGGCCTATGTTTGAGATAAAACGTATTAACCAGCCTTCAGTTCGGATCATCTTACAGAAGGGTTTTGAGGACAATGAACTTGATTCGGCATCGCGATACATGCTCTCTCTTAAGCTTTGTGCCCCAAATGCTGGGCTGAGAAACCTAATGGGAGGGAAGGAAACGGCCCTGGATTTCGTGTTTGTGACGAGCGAAGACTTGGTTTGGGGTGAAGTGAATGCGTATCAGCGCCGTCGAGTAGAGTGCAAAGTGATCCGCCAAGAAAGACAGCCACCTTTTAACGAACGATTATTGAGGCCGAACTCGGCAACTAGAGCGACAAGCAACAAGATGCAATGAAAGTCCCTCATGAAGCAACGTCGAACCCCATGGGTAGTTTTTCCAGTCGCTGCCCAAATTGATGTAGAGCACTCCTACGAGACAGAGTTCAGCGCTGAGGCGTTTGACTGGCCTGGTTTCCTGCATCAGGGTTGGGGCTGGGCGGAGTCAGTGCGTAGCGGCATTGTCAACTTGAACGATGAGAAATAACCATGGCGGAAAGACGCTCTTATTCGAGTCCGATATCGTTGGGGGAGCGGGACGTTGAACCCGTAGTGAAAGGTGAACTACCATCACCTGAAAAAAGCGGTTCCGAGCGAACATTTTCAGAGGTCCATTCAGCCTACCGATTGGGCTTGCAGACGTACCGCGAGGTGGTCAACCGAAACAAACTCCACCTCTCAAAGTTTCTCAAACAAACGCTACTGGTTACAAAGAATTCCGACGGCTCTGTGACGACGTCTTTAACGAGTGAAAACGTATAGATACGTTCTTGGTCGATAACGAGGTGAGCGACGAAGGCGCCGAAGTCGTGGTCGAAATTGAAGTGCTCCTTGAGGACCTATACGATTGCGCCTATGGACAAGGTGAGTTTCTCAAGCGTACCGTTGTGGCTATCCAGGGCCAAGTAAACAACTCGCGTTGGAATAGAAGACACGTCGATTTTTTAAAGGATATTGTAGGCTTTCTTCGCGTCCGCTATCTGGTGGACGAAGCGACTTTAGATACCTGCTTTGAAATGATCAAGTCTGCGCGGTCTAGATCCGTTACGTGGCACTATTTGCGAACCGCGCGTTGTGAAGCGTTACCGCATCGAAGAAGTGGTGGAGCATGTCGAGCCAAACGGTCAACCCTCTTGATACCAAGCAAGCTACAACTGCGGCAGCCATCCATGTCCGCCGGGCTCTTCTTGACACAACGATCCAACTCGATCGGCGAAAGACAGAACCGCGCAAACAAAAACTCGAATCCATCCTTGCCGGTTTCAGCTGGAAGTTCTCCACAGGTATTTCCTTGGTGGAGTTTAAAGCCACGGTAATTCCAAGAGTGTATAACTATCCACAATCAACTGCGCCGGCCTAGGGCACGATTCACCCGCGTAAGGGACTCGCTTTTGGAAAAAAAAGATCAACAAATCAGCCTTCGTAGCCATATTTTCAACAACATGATTCAGATTTTTGCCTCGTCCTTCAATATTGCTGCGGAGGAAGACTTTCGTTTGGCCGAGAAGTCGAGGTTAGGCGCTTGAAAACATCATTCCCGAGCTTTTCGATTGGTTTCTACGAGACAGCGTGGATGTGGTCCTTAACAACCGCCTCGCGTGTGATAGAGCCAAAGGCCCCCTAAGAAAAAACGGGCTGCCTTGGAGGTAAACCTTCCAGAAGCAAGCGCGGTAAAATCAAAACTGCAACGTAGAGAGTGTCATACGGCAGGAGGGTCGTGAGTTGTTGAAATTTCTGCAACCGAGCTTGGCCGACCAGGCCTATGGATTTCGAGATCACGAATTCTTCAAGCTGAAAATCTATGCACTACACCAAACCAAGTATGCTTTAGTCGGATGATCCCCAAATAGTTTATGAAAGTTCAAGTGCCATCGTATCAGGACCCTTTTTTCTCAATCGTCTGTAGCGTTTACTCTGCTTCTTCGCATTACCGATGAGGAAGCCAATAAACACGCACCAAGAGGCTATTCCTGATTTCCTGCCTTCCTCATTGGCAATGCGACGGAGGCCTGGCAGCGAAAACACTTGATCCGCTGTGCCGGCAGCGTTGCCAATACCCCATTTTGACGCCTTATTTTCTGCAATCCCCTCGATTTATTCAAACTTCCCGTTAGAACCGTTCGACCTAATATCAGGTGGCGCAGGCCGTCCGGGGTTGCCGCGTTTCAAGGAGGAAGTGATGAGCGTTCGTCATGCAATAATTGGCTTGTTGGCCACCGGCGTCATGGCCGGGCAGGTATCTGCGCAATCCTTTGAATTGACGTCGTTTCTCTTTCGCCGGCCGGCGCCGTGCGACTGCGCTCCACCGGTATCAGGCCCGTTGACGGCGGGTACGCCGACGGACCCGGGCCAGCCGGCGGGCGCTCCTGCGGCCGATTCCCAGGCATTTGCCCAGGCTCCGGCGGCGGGTGGCGAAGGCGGCGCCTCCTTTAATCCGGCCATGTTCGGCGATCTGGGCTCGGGAGGTCTGGGGCGTGTGCTCGTACGTACTACCACCGTCATCCCGGCCTCGACGATTACCGTTCCGGGTCCGACGATCCCTGGCAATCCGTTCGCTTCGCCGCCGATCCCGCCGACGCCGACAACCATCACGAAGGTCATCCCCGCCAGCACCGTGACCAGGTTCACGACGATTCAAGTGCCGCTAATCGGGCCCGGCTCTTTTAAAATCTCGGATAACGAGAGTCCCCGGCCGACCGACCGCGTCTTTTTCACCTACAACTATTTCGACCGTGTAAATGCCGGGGGCAATAACCTGGGACTTAATCGCGAGTTGATCGGCTTCGAGAATACTTTTCTCGATGGCAATGCCTCTTTCGGCATGCGTCTACCCTTTCTGCAAACCACGCAGGGGGCAGGTATCTCTGGCCTGGTCAATCACGAGGTTGGCGACCTGACCTTGATCGGCAAGTATGCCGTCATCAATAACCTCACGACAGGTAACGTATTATCGGGCGGCCTGGCGCTCACGGTCCCCTCGGCCGATCATCGCCTCATCCTGGCCGACGGCAACGCCCTGCGGTCCGTGCTGATACAGCCCTACACCGGCTGGATTATCAACGCCGGCAGCCTCTTTGCCCAGGGCTTTCACTCTTTGGTGGTGCCGACGGATACCCGGGACATCACGGAGATCAATAATGACGTCGCGGTGGGCTATTGGCTCTATAAAAGTCCGGAAACGTTCTTGCGGGGCATCGTACCAACGGTCGAGGGTCATATCTTCACGCCGCTCAACCACACGAGCAATCTCGACCTGGTCTATTCTCCCAACATTGTCACCCTTACCTTCGGCATGAATTTTGTGCTGGTCGGCAATTCCACTCTGGGGATCGCCGTCGCCGCCCCGGTCACGGGACCACGCCCGGATAACATCGAAGCGCTGGTATCCTTCAATGTGCGGTTTTAAAAAAGGTGTCAGCTCTTGGAAAAGGTGTCAGGAGCAGGTCCTGACGCCCTTTTTTAACCCTATTTCAATGCAGAAATTGGTTCGCTGTTCCCGTCGTCATGTCATCATTGTTGTCCCAGAGAGCCGCCAGATTTTGTTTGATGCGGCGATTGGCGATGGCCAGGAAATAGCGGCCAGCACTGGCGTCGCGGGCCATCTCGGCGGCGTGGCCGTTGGTGTGCGTCTCCAGGTAATCCAGACGTGCCAGGGAACAACTCATGGCGTAAAGATCGCAGGCCGCGTCCGCCAGGCGTTCCTGCATATACTGGCTCCTCAGCACCACTTCCATGATGGCCAGTTCCTCCCCCTTGTCGGCAGCGCCATTGCCAAGGGCATTCTTGCGAAAATGCGCCAGGGTTTGCTGGACTGCTATGCCGAACTCGCGAATGCGCGCGCCAAGAGCGTGGGCCTCTTTTTTGAGGTTGGCGCTGTGCACCGGGACTTCCGGGGCATGAAAACGTTGCGCGAGCTGGCTTTTGCCGAACTGCCAGAGCGTGCTCATCTCCTTGAGGGGGTGCCGCAGGGCGCCCAGGACTCCCTTGAGCGACTCACCGACGCCGCGCATGCCGACGACGGCGATAAATGCCTTGAGAACTTCATTGGCTCCCTCGCCGATCTGATTGATGCGGGCGTCGCGCATCATCCGCTCGTAAGGTTCGGTGGAGAAATAGCCCTGGCCGCCGTAAATCTGCATCGTGTCGTTGACGATTTGCCAGAGAGCGTCGGTCGAAAAGACCTTGAGCATGGCGGTTTCGAGCATGTAGTCGTCGGTGCCACGATCGATGAGGGAAGCGCAGTTCATGGTGGCCGCTTCCATGGCAAACGTATGGGCCGCCATGGACGCGATTTTCTTTTTGGTGAGCTCGAATTCGCCGAGAGTTTCCTTGAACTGCACGCGCGCATTGGCATGGCTTACCGCGGCTTGCAAACAGGTCTTGGCCGCTCCCGTGCAACTGGCGCCGAAGGTGGTACGGCCAAAATCGAGCACGGTCAGGGCGACGCGCAAGCCCTTGCCGTAAGGCCCCAGGATATTTGCCGCCGGGACGGGCATATTGTGAAAGGCGAGCCGCGCGGTGGCGGTGCCGCGGATGCCGCATTTGGGCATGCGGGCCTCGACGACCTGGAAGCCGGGCATGTCGGGCGTGACCAGGAAGGCGCTGATGCTGGTCTCGGTGGAGTTGGGGATAGGAGTCCGGGCCATCACGGTGAGCACTTGCGCGATGGCGCCGTTGGTGATATAGCGTTTGGTGCCCGTCAGGAAGAACGTTTTGCCGTCGGGGCTGGGCACGGCCATGGTCTGGACGTTGGCGGCGTCGGAGCCGGCCTCCGGTTCCGTCAGCGCGAAGGCCGCCAGGCTCTTGCCGGACACGAGGTCGGGCAGCCAGCGGGCTTTTTGCTCCTCGGTGCCGAACAGGACCAGCGCGCGAATCCCGATGGAGTGATGCGCGTTGACGAAAACCGCCGTCGAGGAGCAATGGCCGCCGATCACTTCCATGATTTTGCAATAGGCCGACTGCGAAAAGGCACGGCCGCCGAAAGCACGCGGCGCGGTCATTCCTAAAACGCCGAGCTCTCCCAGTCCGGCAATGACCTCGGGCGGAATGTCGGCATTACGATCGATGGCGGCGGCGTCGATTTTCTCCAGGGCGAAGCGGCGCAGCAGGGTCAGCGCCTGTTCAAGATTTGGTCTCTCGGCCGGAGCGATCTCGGCACAGGGAAATACGAGAGACGCCTTGAAATGGCCGAAAAATAGCCCCTTGGCGAAGCCGAGCTTATTGGGCCCCGCGAAGAGCAGCTCCTCGGCCTGCTTCTTTTGTTCCTGAATTTGCGCCGCGGAGAGGGCCATGGCAAAATCTCCGACTGGGGGGTTGTTTGCACGCGGGCTAATCTACTCCTGCAACGCGGGCATCATGGATCGTGTAGAGGAACTCCTCGGGGTCGCCCGCATTCAGGCTTAGCCGGCCGATTACCCGCACCGGCCCACGCTGGAAAGAGGCAGTAGTGCCCGCCGGCAGGTCAACATACACGATACCCGTCGTTTCGGGCATTTCACAATACCAACAACCCACCGGCGCCTCGATCAGCAGAAAGGACGTCAAGGCGATGTCCTCGCCCAGGGGCTGGATAAAACCGTTGAGGCTGACCTCCTTGTCGGCAAGCTCCTGAAGATATTTGGGGAAAGTGGGGCGGAAGCGAGTGTCCAGGGTGGTTTCGGTCAAGAGCTCCCAGGGCACAACATTGATGCCAGTGGCACTGATGGCCGGCAAGGGCAGGGCACCCGGGTGCGCATTGAGGGGCCGCTTCGAGCGAAACGCGAGCGTGCCGGCGTGTTTCGTGGCGTGGATTTCCTGGGCGGGCAGCTGCCTTCGCCAGTACGTCGGCGGCTGCGCGTAAGCTGGCGGTGACGGCGGAGCTCGGGATGGCTCATGCCGAACTGCGTGACACAGCCATCCATCATGGCGGCCGCGTTTTTGACGTCTCCGTGGGCATTGGCCAGCTCGGCGAGCTGCCACAGGAGCTTGCCATCGGCGGGCAGCCAGAGGGCGAGCTGCTGCGTCATGGCTACCGCTTTGGCGGGCAGCTTTTTTCTTTCCGCGGCTGAGAGCTGGCCGGGTTCATAGTCCCCGCGATCGTTTTGATAATGAATACCGAAGAGATCATCCAGGCCGTCGGACCCAGTCAGGCGCAGGCGGACCAGCTTGAGATGATATTCCTCGGCCTGTTGGCGCTTGCCCGGCGCCAGGCGAACAGCCTGTTCCAGGCAAAGGGCTGCCTGTTGCAGGTCTCCTTGCAGTTGCCAGGCAGTTCCCAGGTTGGCTGCTATATAGAAGTTATTCGGCTGGGCGCGCTGCGCGGGCGCAGCAGCGCGATCGCCCTGGCGGTATCGCCGAGGCGTACGTAAAGCGCGCCGAGGTCGGCGGTTTCGTCGGGAGTCAGCGTCGTTTTTTTCTCGAGTCGGGCCGCCTCATCGAGGCAACGCAGGCGCGCCGGGCTTTCCGGGTTTTGCGGCGTAGCCTTGGCCGCCAAATTACGCAAGGTGCGCTGGTCAAGCAAAAAACCGCGCCACTCGGCGGGCAAGTCCGCGTAGGTTTCGCCGGAGTAATAGAGCCCGGCGTGCGCGGGCGTGGCCAGAAGTAAAAGGAGGAGCCATGTCCACCATCGGCGCGCTGAGAAAAAGCCCGTCATGAATGTCGCCCGGAAAGAAACGTTGGTGCCGGGCTTATTTTAACAGAGTGGCGCGGGGCCGCAAAGTGTTGGCGTCAAGTGGCACTCCGCTCCCGCCAGATCACTACTGGCAAGAGCGGAGCGCCAGGCGCCTGGTTTATACTGTCGCTGGTTCGGTCTGGCTGCCGGGGCGACGCTCGAGCGTTCTGGCCGTGGAGCGGTTGCCTTCGCCGAGCATGAGCAACAGCGGGCTGGCGATGTAGATCGAGCTATAGGTGCCGACGATCACGCCCACGACCATGACGAAGGCGAAGAGATGGACGCCCGGCCCACCCCAGACGTAGAGCACAAAGACCACGAGCCAGGTGGTCAACGAGGCCAGCACGGTACGACTTAAAGTCTGGTTGACCGAGTCGTTAATCATCTGCGGCGTCAGGTCCGGGTTCTTGCCGCGCACCTCGCGTATACGGTCGAAGACCACGATCGTGTCATTCACCGAGTAGCCCACCAGCGTCAAGAGGGCCGCTACCGCGGGAAGGTCGATCTTGAAGTCCTCAAAGCCAAGCAGGTCGCCGATAAAAGTGCCGTGCAAGAAATGGCAAGCGGCGATGGCGCCCATCGTAAAGAACAGGTCATGAACCAGGCAGATAACAGCCGCCAGCCCGAAGGTCCAGTTCCCAAAGCGGAACCACAGGTAAACGAGGATGACCCCCCAACTGGCCACGATGGCCGCCAGGGCGCGGAAGCGTGTTTCGGTGGCAAGCTGGCTGTCGAAGTTTTCCAGCCGGTCCGGCACGGGACGATCCACGAAGGCGGTTTCTGTCCGCCGTAAAGCTTCTTGAACTTTGGCGGCATTGACCTTGTCCCGGTTGAAGTCAAATTTGAGGCGCAACATTTCGAAACGGCCATCAAGGTCGCTCTTGCCTTCCGTGTACATTTCGTAGGCCGGGAGTTTCGTTTTTTCCGCGGTGCCGAAGGCCTTTTGAATTTCACGACTAAAGAGAGATTTGACGAAGCTCGGGGACGCGGTGGCCGGCTTGGTATGTTCCTTGTCGTCGAAGAAGCTGAGGCGGAGCTCGCGGTTTTTGGCCGGATCGAAGTTCTGATCGTAGGCCATGTAAACCTTCTTCATGAGCGGTTGCCCCGTCTTGGGGTCGCGCAGCAAGCGGTCGAGGCTTGCTTGCACCAGCTCCGGCTCTTTCTCGGAAGTTCGCACCGTGAAGTTCGGGGAACGGGACTGGTCGTGGGCCGCGTCGGCGGTCTTGAAGTCCTGGGTCAAGAAGATCTGCTCGACCGAGGGATCAGGCAACTCGGCGGCGCGTACCTGGATGAGGGCCTCGCGTTCCTTGGCGACGCTCTTGAGCCTGTCGTTATAGCGGGCCTTTTCCTCCGGAGTGTCCTTGACCAGGATCGGGTCGGCGACCGGCGGATTCGACAGGTTGATGGTGCGCGGCGTGTCGGTGGTGCCGTCGGGGTTTTTGTAGGTGAGCGTGTATTGGTAACCGTGCGAACCTTCCTCTTCCTTGACCTGCACGTTGCCAAGCATTTTGCGCTGGTTCTCCTGATCGACGAGGGTGCGCAATTCTTGAATGGTCAGTCCCTTGGTGAGCTTGCCGCCGTAAGCGGTGCCGCCGACGAAGTCGATGTTGAGATCGTTGGGCAGGCGTCCGATGAAGAGCGTCACGCCCAGGATGGCCAGCACGAGCGTGGCGACGAACATGATATTGCGGATGCCCATGAAATCGATGTTCGGCTTGGCGAACAGCCGCAGCATGCTGAGTTTGTGCAGCCAACCCTTGCTGAGCCAAAAATCGAAAAAGAGCCGCGTCATGAACAGCGACGTAAACAGGCTGATGATCAGGCCGACCGTCAGCGAGATGCCGAAGCCCTTGAGCTGGTCGTTGCCCACCACGTAGAGGACGATGGCGGTGAAGATGCTCGAAAGGTGGGTATCGATAATGGTGGGCAAGGCACGCTCATAGCCATTGCGTATGGCCATGGCCAGGCTGGCGCCGCGCTCCCTTTCCTCGCGCAAACGTTCGTAGATGAGCACGTTGGCGTCGACCGCCATGCCCAGCATGAGGACCAGGCCCGCGAGACCGGGCAGGGTGAACGTGGCCTGCACGGAAACCATGAAGCCTACCGTCAGCACGAGGTTGGCGAGCAGGGCGATGCTGGCGACGAGGCCGGCAAAGCGATAATAGATGATCATGAAGATGAGGACCGCGAGAAAAGCGAAGAGGATGGCCCTCACGCCGGCCTCGATCGTGTCCTGGCCCAGGGTCGGCGCCCATGGTGCTTTCGCTGACCGGTTGCTGCTTTAAAGTGGCGGGCAAACGCCCCGCACGCAGAATGTTCACCAGGTTGTTGACTTCTTTTTGCGTGAAATTGCCTGAAATCTGGCCCTGGGTGCTGATTTCTGAATTGATCGTCGGCGCCGACATGATCAGGCCGTCCAGGATGATGGCCAGGTGCCGATAAGTTTGCGAATCAGGAGTACCGCCGCCGTCGGGAACGTTCTTGCGGGTGATGTTGCGGAACAGGTCGCCGCCCGCCGGCACGAACTCGAAATGGACTGCGGGCCGCAAGTCCGCACCTTGACCCGTGCTGGCGTTCTTGAGGTAGCTGCCGTCGATCTTGGGCACACGCGTCTTGAGCTCCGGATCGTCGGGATTGAATTCCGGGTCGCGCGTCAGCACGAAGTACTCGTAGTCCTTGGCGCGCCGTTCTTCATCCGGCAGGTTGCGGTCCAGGCATTTGCGGGCAAAGAACAGGGCGCCGCTCCAGCGGGGGCGATTCGTCTGGTCGGTCAGCCGGAAGGCCTTGTCCATCTTCACCTGGTTGAAGGTGTAGCTGCGGGACGGGTCGGTGCGGGCATCGTTGTCCAGGTTCAGGGAAAAACGTTCCTGCGGCCCGAGCTCGACCCAGCTATAGGTCACGACGCTCTTCTGGTCGCGCGGCAGTTTCAACTCAAACTGCAGCGGCGCCGTTTGATCGTCCGGCTTGGTCGGGCCCATCGGCGGCAGGCCGGCCTTGGCGCGGTCGTCCAGGTCCTTGGCACTATCGATGGCTTCGATGGCGGCAGTTTCCCCCTTGATGTCGTCTTTATTGTTCGCCAGGATGCGGAACTCCAGGCTGCCGACCTTGGCCACCAGGTCCTTGATGCGCTGGACTTCCTCGACGGTCAGGTCCTTGCCGCGACCGGTCTTTTCCGTCAAGTCGCGGATGTCTTTTTGAATCCGCGTAAACGAGGGGCCGTAGTTTGCCTTGATGAAGTCCTCGAGCGCCTTGACGTCGATGTTTTGCGAGCCGCCCTTCAGCAGCCCTGGCCCCGTCAAGGGTTCGATGACGGCCAGGCCGGCCTGGCCGATGGTGCTGCCACGGGCTTCGACGAAGGTAATGAGCTGTTCGATGTTATCGGCGGGAATACGGCCCATTTCCGCCTTGAAGGGGGCCAAAAAGGGCCAGTTGGCGCGTGCCTTCTCGAGCATTTCGTCCCAGGCTTGCTTTTTGACCCATTGCTCGATCGTCTTGTCGGAGGGTTGCACGTCGGCGGCAATCAAGGCCTTGAAGATCGCCTCTTCGAAGGGCTTGAGCATGTTCTCTTTTTTCTGCCGCTTTTCCTCGATGAGCTGTTCGAGGGCCTTGCGTTCCTTGTCATTGTCAATTTCGGCCCAGTAATCCGTGGCGTTCTTGATCAGCTTGCGGGCGGCTTCCGGCGTGCCGACCAGCGTTTGCTCCCAGATCGATTCGGACAACTCCCGCTGGATGCTGTCCGCCAGCTCCAATGCCTTGCCACGACCGATCGCCAGGTTCTTGACCTTCCATTTCACTTCCATTTCCTTGAGCACGTCGTTCCAGGCCTTTTCGGCCTTCTCGGTCCGGTAGGTGCCGCCGGTGGGAAGGATGATTTCGACGCGGCCTTCGCCGCCCGCGGGGCGAATCACGATGTTGTAAAGATCGTTAGGATCGATGCGGCGCTTGAGCGACTCGGCCAGCACGTTGATGTCGCGCACGGGGTCGAACTTGTTGTCCGTGTCCTGATTTTTGCGCAGATCGATTTCGTAGACGAGGATGGTGCCCCCCACGAGATCGACGCCGAACTTGAAGCCGCCCGGCGAGCCATCCTGAAACTTGAGGATGGCGTCGATGGAAGCCCACGCGGCCAAACCGCAGAGGACCAGGCAAATGACGAATTTCCAGAAGAAGGATTTCATGGCTTTTGGGGTTCTTTCTCGGGTTCGATTATAATGCGGGCGATGCTGCTGCGCAGAACGAGCAGTTTGGTTTCATCGCTCTTGATGGTGACTTCGTCGGTCCCCTCCCGCAGGTTGAGGACCACGCCGATGATGCCGCCGCTGGTGATGACCTTGTCGTTCTTTTTGAGAGCGCCCAGCAGCGATTGCCGCTGGCGCTTTTCCTTGCGGTTGGGCAGAAAGATGAGGAAGTAGAAAAGGGCCACCATGGCCAGGATCATCGGCAGCGGTGACCAGGGCGGCGGACCGCCGGGAGCCCCATCTTTTTCGGCGGCGACTTCGGCTGCCTGAGCGAAAAGAAAAGAGGCATATAACATTCGAAGGAGCTTCCTGCCCGGCTCGGGTCGTCAAATAATCTAGAGTACCAAAACGCCTATCTTAAAGTCTTACGCCCCAGCGGGCAAGGCTGACTGAACAAAACTCGCCAAAGCAATTTTTGTCAATGGCCTGCCGGATGTCGGCCAGCAGCCGATTGTAGTAGGCCAAATTGTGCAACGACAGCAGGGTCGGCCCCAGCATCTCGTCCGCCAAAAACAGGTGATGCAAGTAGGCACGGCTATAATGCCGGCACGTCGGACAGTGGCAATCGGACTCCAGGGGGGCCGGATCTCGCTTGTGACAGGCATTCCGGAGGCGCAGTGGGCCCTGGCTGGTGAAGGCCATGGCGTTGCGCCCATTGCGCGTCGGCAAGACGCAGTCGAACATGTCCACGCCGGCGGCCACGGCGTGCAAGATATCCTCGGGCCGGCCCACCCCCATGAGGTAACGCGGCTTGCCCGCCGGCAGCAAAGCCGCTGTCGGTGCCAGCGCCTTCACCATCTGCGGCGCCGTTTCGCCCACGCTGAAGCCTCCCAGCGCATAGCCGGGAAAATCGAGCGCCACCAGCGCCGCGGCACACGTCGCGCGCAGCTCCAGATCGATGCCCCCTTGCACGATGGCGAACAGGGCCTGATCGGCGCGGCGCTGGGCCTGGCGGCAGCGCTCGGCCCAGAGGATGGTACGCTTCACCGCGATTTGGTGATAAGCGGGATCGCTGTCGAAGGCGGGACATTCATCCAGGCACATGGCGATGTCGGAACCAAGGTTTTCCTGAATGCGGACGGCCTTTTCCGGGCTGAGCTCCAGCAAAGTGCCATCGAGATGGGAGCGAAATGTCGCGGCCTCGTCGGTTATCTTGAACGCCAGCTTGGCCGTGACGGCCTCCGGCGCCGTGCCGATGGCGCGGTCCTTGCCCAGACTATAAATCTGGAAGCCGCCGCTGTCGGTGAGAATGGGCCGTTGCCAGTTCATGAAGGTGTGCAGGCCGCCGAGTTCGGCGATAAGCTCGTCCCCGGGCCGCAACGCGAGATGATAGGTGTTGCCGAGCACGACCTGCACGCCGACGGAGTTCAGCTGTTCGGGTGTCAAACCCTTGACCGACGCCTGCGTACCCACGGCCATGAAAACGGGTGTTTCCACGGTGCCATGGGCGGTGTGCAGCCGCCCGCGCCGGGCTGCCCCATCGGTGTGCAAGAGATCGAAGCGAAACATGAGCTTATGATATGTTCGCCCGGTGGCGCTGTGGCTTTATTTCGGCGCTGTGCCCAGGGTTACGCTGGCCGCACAAGCAAAACGAAGAGGGGACAGGACCCAGGGCTCCTGTCCCCTCTTATCTTGGTGGCGCGGTTTAGTTGCGCTGCATATTGCCGCGAATGTTTTCAACGGCGAATTGAGCGCTATGGCGGACTTCACGATCATTGTCGGCCTGGGCGGCCTGGATCAGCACCGTGAGCGAGCGTGGCGACGCGATCAGCCCCAGCGCCCGGGCCGCACTCTCGCGCACCGCGGCGCTTTTGTCTCCCGCCAGCGTGGCAGCCAGCGCATCGAGGGCCCGTTCATTTCTCATTTTGCCCAGTTCCATGACCGACTCGCGGCGAATGTTTTCGTCCGGGTTGACGAGCCGTGAGACGTGATAGTCAAAGGTTGTTGCCGCGCTCGGGTTGAGGGGCGTCGGTTCGGCCGCCGTGAACGTGGGTGAAGCGTAGGAAGCCGACGGCGTGGTGCCCACGACTGTGCCGCCCGACACGACCACAGGGGGCGCCTGCACCACGATGGGCCCAGGTACGGTGTAGGGGTAGGGATACGGGTAGCCGTAATAATAAGGATAGCCGTAGGGGCGGTAGTAATAGGGCACCCCCAGGCCGATGCCAATGCCGATGCGCACCGGCGGGCCCGCCTGCGCGGCCTGTGCCAGGGTCAAAACCAGGGTAAGGGCCAACAGCTGAAACTTCTTCATTATGTCTTCTCCTTTGCTTGATTTTTTTTCGGCAAGAGACGGGGTGCAGAAATATGCTCATTGATTACAAATGGTCAAGGCCAAGCCAAGCTTTCGCAAGGTGCGCGTCATGAGCGGACGGGGCAAACCCCTAAACTGGTCGTGGCGTGGGCTTGAGCCCACGCCTGGCTTGCGCGTGGGCTGAAGCCCACTCTACGCAAGATCTTGACTCCTGTTCACTGGCAAACGGGCAAGCGCGGCGGATAATCGTCGAAGCGACGCAGCTTCGGGCTTTCGCGGAACTTGGCGAGGCCAGGCAGACTGCGTTGTCCTCGTGTGATCCAGGAAAGGTGGTGACGATGGCTTGATGCGGTGTCAGCGGGAGTCGCGGCCTGGCTTTGGGGTGCCTTTGGCGGCCTGGCCATTCTTTCCAGAAGACTCCTCGGAGATTTACACGAATCTCCTCCACCGGTCCCATGGCCATGGAAGGTGATCGTTCCAGAAGCTTGGAACAAGGGAGATCACTCGGAGAATAGAGGTCACGGAACCGGCCCCTGGGGTTGGGAAGCCCCAGGTACCAGTCGTGACGCCGCGGGAAACAGCCCCTGTGACCCGTGGCGGCACGACTGTTTATTGGTCTTTGTGGGGTGGCCTTGAGCCCACGCCTGGTTGCGCGTGGGCTGAAGCCCACTCCACGCAAGATATCGAGAAACAACGTGCGGGTCGTGCTGACAACGTCGCGCTGCGATCCTCCTCGGTCCACCAGGCCGGGGGGATCTTGACTCCTTTTGGGGCGAAGTCTGGCGCAAAAACGATAAAGCGCCGAGCAACTTGACCCCCCTATCCCCGGGGTTTATGATCCATGAGGGTTGGTGCGATTTTTATCCACCGGAGGTTCGCTATGCTCAGTGCGTGTCGGGTGCAAATCTCGATCTGTCTTGCCTTGCTCGTCAGTTGCTGCGTCGCCTTGTCCCTGGTCGATGCTCAGGCGGAAAAACCCAGCAATGGTGAAAAAGTCCGCTTCACCACAGTTGACGGCGTCGATATCCAGGGCATGTTCTACCCAGGGAAAAAAACTGCCGCGACCGTCATGATGTTGCATGCTCTCGAAGAAGATAGCCGCAAGAAGAACTGGATTTCGCTGGCGGAGTCACTCAACGAAGCGGGCTATGGCGTCTTGACCTTCGATTTCCGTGGCCATGGGCAAAGTTCCGACTTCGAGGGGACAGTCTTCTGGAAACAACCGCGCAACCTGGCCTCGATCAAGGGCGCCCCGCGTAAGGAAAAGTTAGAGTTCAAGGACATGAGCACAGCTTATTACCCTGTGTTCGTGAACGACATCGCCGCGGCCAAGGCCTTTCTGGATAATCGCAACGACGCCGGCGGCGGTTGCAATACTTCGAGCTTGATCGTCCTGGGCGCGGAAACGGGTGCGACCCTGGGAGCGCTCTGGCTCAACGCGGAATGGCATCGCTACCAGTTCACGCCGCAGACCTTCATGACGCCCGCCAAGATTTCCAATATTCCCGAGGGCAAAAATGTTATCGGGGCGATCTGGCTCAGTGCTTCCTCAAAATTGGGTAGCCGGGTAGTAAGTCTGCCCAGGCTGCTCGATACCTCTGGACGTGTCAACGCCACGCCGATGGTCTTCATGTATGGCGAGAACGACGCGGCGAGCAAGACGACTGCCCTGGCCTGTGCCAAGACGATCAAGGGCGCCAAGAAAGGGGATAAGAAATATCCCCTGACCGACGCGGTGCCCGTTCAGGCCGACAAGCTCAAGGGCTCGGGCCTGTTGCAAAAGACCTTGCCCACCGAAAAGAACATCGTGGAATACGTCGGCACCGTGTTTGAAGCCAAGGGCAAGGAGTGGGAGGAACACGACTTCCGCAAAAACGAATATGTCTGGCTGCAGCCGGGCACCAAAACACCTATCCCCGCCAAGCTGCCCACGGAAAAGACGTTGCTCTTTGACACCTATGAAAGGTTCTTGCCGCAGTAACAGCTAGTGCCCGTTGAAAAAGGGGTCTGACCCGAATGGCACTTGAACTTCCATAAGTCATTTATGCTAATCGTCTTTTGTAAGTCGCGCGCGTCTCTCGGAAGTGTTGGTAGGGCTTAGGACGCCGTTTTGTTAAGCGTGGCTCGAAACGGTCTGGGCGGTTGCCAACAACGTGGCTGCCGATGGCGTGCAGCAGCGCGGTACACCAGTCGTCGATCAAGACTTTTGTTTCCAGGAGCGGCAGCATCCTGCTCAGGGTTTGCAGGGCTCCTTTGAAACTTACTGTCCATGGCTCTGCACCTGCTCTGGATGCTGCCATCGCCATCACTTTTCGGATGAGATTATAGGCGAGCAAGTGCATGTATAACTCATTGCGAACTCGATGCGGCGTTTTGCAGCGCAAATGATCCATCTGCATGACGATTTTGAGACTTCTTAGATTGAGTTCCGCTTGCCAGCGACGCCGGTAAAGTTTGGCGATCTCTGCTGCTGAATATTTCTCCGGATCTAGCAAGGTGGTGACCACGATCAATTCCCGCGTACGAAATCCTTGCCGTTCAACAAGGACGCGGACTTCGCGCAGTGTCAAGGCAGCGGGTAACGTTTGGTATTGTTCGCGGGGCATCCAAGCGGGGCGTGTCGGTTTATGCCAGCACACCAGATGATCATTGGGGCCCAGCCGCTGGCCTGTGCGAAAGTCGGTGCGCCGCAGTTGATGTTTGCGCACCACGCTGTGCACGCCGCGTTGCCAGAGCATAGCCAGATCGAACCAGCCACTGAAATAGCGATCCGCCATCACCACGTCCCCCACGCGCAGAAGGTCATACAGCTTGCGGAACAAACTGTTCTCTCCTGTCTGCTTGCCTTGATATTTGGCCATGGCCACGTCCAGTACTGTGCCCCCCGCCAGGGAAAACACCGCGACGATCCGCATTATGGGAAAGCCACAGCCGCGCTTCTGACGGGGCTGTTGCGGATACTCAGCCTGATTGTCCGGAGTGTCGGCCATGGTGATCGTCGAACCGTCGACATTGAGCACCCGGTGCCCCAACCAGCGCCAGGAAGACGGCGTCTCTTCATCCACCTGATGGCCGATGTCGCACGCCAACTGCCTACAGGCTTGCTCGGGCAGGCGGTCGCGTGCTGAGCAGTAGCCCCCCGTAACGGCCGAGCACGCCCGCCTACCGCTCGCCACCAACCAGGCGATTAATTGTGCCACGGCATCGCGGCAGGAATGGTCAGGACTGAGACACTGCGCGAGAAAAATCCAGATGGTAACGGATGGGGTGTAGAGCCACCCTTGCCAAACCCATCTTGCTCGACCAAATGCCTGATTGATATGATCTTCTGTCAGCAAGCTGGCGAAATATAACTTCCCATGACAACGCGCCTGGGCAACCGCCTGTCGAAATGCACCATCCATATTCGGCCTCCTTGCCGTGTTGTTGTGTCTTTGCAAATACAACAAGCGCAAGGAAGGCCGTGTTTGTCTATAGCATCTTACCCCGTCAATGGTTATGGAAGTTCAAGTGCCATTCGGGTCAGACCCCTTTTTCAACGGGCTGTTAGTGCCCGCGCGGATGAAACTTCTGATGCACCGCCCTGAGCCGGCTGGCGTCCACGTGCGTGTAATGCTGCGTGGTGCGGATATTGGCGTGGCCCAGCAGCTCCTGGACGGTGCGCAGATCGGCGCCGCCGGCCAACAGGTGCGTGGCGAAGCTATGGCGTAACGTGTGCGGACTGACCTTGGTGTTGAGGCCGGCGCGGCGAACATATTTCTTCACCAGCACCCAGAGCATCTCGCGCGTCAGCGCCTTGCCGCCCCGGCTGATAAATACCCACGGTGCCTCGGGATTGGGCCGCACCAGCACCGGCCGCAAATTCGCCAGGTAGGTACGCAGCGCCCCGATGGCCTTGTCGCCCAGGGGCACCAGGCGCTGCTTGCTCCCCTTGCCCTGGCACTTACAAAAACTCGCGTCCAGATAAAGGTCGGCCAGCTTCAGGTCGGCCACCTCGGAAGCCCGACTGCCGGTGGCATAGAGCGTTTCGAGCAAGGCCCGATCGCGCAGGTAAAAGCGCTCATCGCCGCGCGGCGCCATCAGCAGCTTGTCGACCGCCTCCGGACTGAGCACCTGCGGGATCCGCTCCCACAGGGCCGGCGAGCTGATCAGCTCCACGGCATTCTTCGCCACGCGTTCTTCGAGACAAAGGTAGCGATAAAACATCTTGAGCGCCACCAGGTGCCGCGCCACCGTCGGTGCCGCCAGCTTTTCCTCCCGGCAATAGGCCAGGTATTGCGTCAGCTCGCGCACCGTCGGCTGCAAGTAATCCTTGAGACCCCCATCGGCCACCCACAACTGGAAACGCTCAAGGTCACGCCCATAAGCCAACACCGAGTTTTTCGCGAGCCCCCGTTCGGCCTGAATGTAGTGCCCGAAAGCCTTGATATCACCCGCCAGCGCAGCGTTCTGAGATGCCATCTGCCCGTCCCGTGAAGAAATAAAGCTGACCCATGTGGATGCCCCTACCCACGGCCCAATTGAGAGCCTCGGCAAGGCGCACGGGTGCCTATCTGCCTACATCGGCAACGGCGGCGCCGGACGTGAAAGAATCAACAGGAACCTGGAAATGTGTTAATAGATTTTATGAAACGCGACCCGACCCCTGCCAGCTCGCTGGCAGGTGAGCGAGGTCTGTAGCTAAGCAAATCGGTCCCCACTACACGACCCCTGCCAGCTCGCTGGCAGGTGAGCGAGGTCTGTAGCTACACGTCCCCATGCCGGCCAGTGAGTCTTCGATCCGGCCAAATCAACCTCCATAAAAACCGCTCCTTCAATCGGATTCTCCCGGTAAGCCTCTACCCGACGGAACCCAAGCCTTTCGTACAAACGAATCGCTTCGGTCATCGTCGGGGTCGTGTCCAGGCGAACCCTTCCATACCCCAGGTTCATGGCTGCCTCCAACACTTTCAGGGCAAGCTTCTTTCCATAACCCATCCCCCGAAAAGCCGGGCGAATGAACAACCGTTTCATTTCCCCGATCCCGGGCTCCCACTGACGAAGGGCACCGCAACCAGCCACCGCATTGTTCTCGGCATAAGCCAGGAAGAGGCGACCGCCAGGTGGGCCATAGTCGCCTGGCAAATCTTCGAGTTCCCGCTCGAAATCTTGAAATTGCAGATCGAATGGCAGCGAGGCAGCGTACTCCTTGAAAAGGAGCCGAGCCACCTGAACTTGTTTGTCCGTTTCGGCGACCACGATACTCACGTCCCGACCTCCGTTGGAAGGTTTGCGTTTAGCTACAGACCTCGCTCACCTGCCAGCGAGCTGGCAGGGGTCGGGAACCAGGGGTGAGTTTGCGTTTTGGCTACAGACCTGCTCACCTGCCAGCGAGCTGGCAGGGGTCGGGAACCAGGGGTGAGTTTGCGTTTTAGCTACAGACCTTGCGCACCTGCCAGCGAGCTGGCAGGGGTCGGGAACCAGGGGTGAGTTTGCGTTTTGGCTACCGGCCTTGCTAATCTGGGTCCCATCATTATTGTCGTAATGCCCAGGAAATCACTCCTTCACCAACCCGAACAACTTGGCATCCAGCCACTTGCCATCCTTCAGGAAGTGTTTTCGCAGATACCCTTCCTGCTGAAAGCCGCATTTCTCCAGCACCTTCGCGGAACCTATGTTCGCAGAAAAAACGTGAGCCACGATCTTTACGGTGCCGAGTTCGGCAAAGGCAACCTGGCAAAGCCGGCGGACCACGGCGGTCATGATACCCCGTCCCCAATACTGCCTCGCCAGCCAGTAGCCGATTTCGGCTCGTTGGCAATCGCCGCTTTCCACACCATTGAAGCCGCAGCCGCCAATCAAGGAATCCTTCTCGTTCCTGATGGCCCAATGAAGGGGACGGCCATGCTCTTGTCTCATCTTTTCAACAATACCCAGCCACCTTTGAAAATCCGCTTCGGTGTACGGGTAAGGGATACGCAGGGTAAGGTCGTAGATTTCCTTGTCCGTCAAGAGTTCGACACAAGCCGCCTGGTCAGTTGGTTGAAGCTCGGCAAGGTGGATCTGCTCATTGACGATAATCTTCGGCGAAGCCGCTTGTGACGGCTCCAGGGTTTCGGCAACGAGAGTTCGGACATGGCGGACAATGCGCTTGTCACGACCGTAGCCAACAGCCTCCCAAAAGCCTGTGGCCCACCCATGTTCCTGGGCAACCAGCGCCGTGATGCGTTTGGCTCCGTGATGGCTGAACCATTTTTCGACTTCAGCCACCAGCGCACGGCCAATTCCCTGACGCCGGTAGTCCGGATGGACAGCAAGCCGGTAGATGTTGCCCCGCCAGCCGTCAAATGTCCCAATTATCGAGCCGATCAAACGTCCTTCAACCACGGCCACGAGCACGCTGGCGCCCGCATCGGCAGCAATCCTCCGCAAATTATCAGCGGTGTCCGTGACGCTAGGAATAGCGTCGGCCTGCTTCCATAGGTCGAGGACGGCTTCAATCTCTTCCAAACGGCAGCCACGGATGGACAGACCGTTCACTCTTTGGGTCATTTTGGCTCCCGTGATGTCGAGGGCGGGTCGCTTCAACGAAGGAATGAAGACACGGGCATGACAGGACGGGTTCGCGAAAAGGATTGGCGGCCGGCGAGGCTATTCCTATGCGCCGGTAGACGCATGACCGATAGACCGGTAAAACCTAAAGTGACCCATATTCGCCAGGAAAAACCGGCAATTGCCGGCAAAACCAAGGCGGAGATGAGTTCCGGGAGTGTTTGCACCTCTGGTGGGGGCCCTGGTCTTCAAAACCAGTGGGGGGTTTGAACAAAGCTCCCAGTGGGTTCGATTCCCATACACTCCCGCTTCCTTCGATACCTCTTCGCCGACGCGGCTTAATCCTGGCGTCCCCTCGCCGCTCATATTAAGCAGCCGCTCCCGTCCCCTGCCAGCTCGCCTGGCAGGAACGAAAGGTCTAGAGCTAGAAAAATCAAGCTGCCCCGCCCCACCCCGTCCCCTGCCACCTTGCGTGGCAGGAACGAAAGGTCCTTAAGCTGAACAAATAAAGCGCCCTGTACTCGTCCCCTGCCAGCTCGCCTGGCAGGAACGAAAGGTCCACTAGCTAGAAACCAACCTCACGCGCCTCCTTTTTGCGGTCGCCGGCATGTTCTAGCCACAGACCTTGCGTTCCTGCCACGCAAGGTGGCAGGGGACGAGCACCTCCGTCTTTATCCCTAGCTACAGACCTTGCGTTCCTGCCACGCAAGGTGGCAGGGGACGAACACCTCCGTCTTCATCCCTAGCCACAGACCTTGCGTTCCTGCCACGCAAGGTGGCAGGGGACGTGCACCTCCGTCTTCATCCCTAGCTACAGACCTTGCGTTCCTGCCACGCAAGGTGGCAGGGGACGTGCACCTCCGTCTTCATCCCTAGCCACAGACCTTGCGTTCCTGCCGCACAAGGCGGCAGGGGACGTGCGCCTCCGTCTTCATCCCTAGCCATAGACCTTGCGTTCCTGCCACGCAAGGTGGCAGGGGACGTGCACCTCCATTTCTTCCAAACACGCAATGAAATCATGCCCGCAGAATCGTCAAGTCTGCCGAAGGCCTCAACCCATACCCTCCTCTTGCCTGGCATTTTTTCTTCAGGATAATAAAACACCCCGGGAGGACCAGCGATGTGCGAATTCTGCGGCGAGGCTGAAACCTACTGTTGTGTGTGCGGCGAGCTGCTGGCGTCTGGGACGTTGCCGCCGGGCGCTGGTTTGGATTCCCATCTTATTTCGCCCGACGTGCCTTTGACGGTGGAGCAGCCTTGGTCCTTCGAGGACATAATGCGGCATGCTGGCTAGCCGTCCTTTGGCAAGGTGTGTGGACCCTTGGACACCTTTCAAACATTGAAAACATGCAAGCGCCGACGAGGTTCAGACACTTCTTTCCTTATACTCGGTAAATCCATGGCACCTGGAACAACCACTTGGTCCGTGATCACCTTCTTGGCCGTGACATCCACGGCTCTTGCCCAGCACCAGATCGTTTGTTCCGGCGAGGCCGCGGGGGGTTATGCTGCCTTTCCCGATGTTTGCCGACTGGGCAACGGCGAGCTTTTTTGTGTGTTCTATTCGGGCTACGGCCATGTCTCCGCGCCCAACGCCGCCTGGCCCAAGGGGGGACGCATCATGGCGGTGCGTTCCGCCGATAATGGCCAAACGTGGGGCCAGCCGGTCGTGGTCGTCGATACGGCTCATGACGACCGTGACCCCTCGGTGGCCTGTCTCAAGGATGGCTCGCTATTGCTGAACTGGTTTACGCCTCATCCGG
This sequence comes from uncultured Planctomycetota bacterium, assembly GCA_963848825.1. GTDB lineage: Bacteria > Planctomycetota > Planctomycetia > Gemmatales > Gemmataceae > CAVVSQ01. The sequence goes on from CAWKFA010000015.1 coordinate 1,265,622, forward strand.
ACCGGCCGGGCAAGGATCGGTTGGCCGTGTGGTTGGCTCGTTCCGCCGATCAGGGCAAGAGCTGGAGTGAGCCGGTTGCGCTGGCGCTGGACGCACCGTATGCTTTTGCCTGCTCGTCGCCGGTGCGGCAACTGGCCGATGGCGCGCTGATCCTGGGCCTCTATCACCAGGAAAAGAACGTGTCCTTTGGCGCCACGGTCAAATCTCTCGATGGCGGTAAAACCTGGACCGACCTGGCGCTGATTGGTGAAAAAGACGGGGTCTTTCTGGACGCGGAAACCGATGTGGTGCCGCTCAAGGACGGCAAGCTGCTGGCGGCCCTCCGTTCTTCCAGGGTGGACATGCACTATGCCCTCTCGGAAAACCAGGGCCGGACCTGGGGGCCGGTGACATCTTTTGGTTTCAAGGGACACGCACCCTATTTCCTTCGCCACAGCAGCGGCGTTGTTCTTCTGGGCCATCGGCTGCCGGCCACATCGCTCCACTGGTCGGCCGACGATGGCAAAACCTGGCGAGGCCCGGTGCCCATCGACTCGGTGACCGGTGCCTATCCCAGCATGGTCGAGTTGCCAGGCCGCCAGGTGTATTGTGTCTACTACGAGGAAGGCAAGGGATCGAGCATTCGGGGCGTGCGCCTGCAGGTTGACAAAATTGGCGTGCGCGTCGTTGCCACTCAAGGGCTGCCATCTAAAGTGAAGTAGACCAATTCGGTTCCCCAATTCAAGCGGGGAGTAAAACCGCGTGAGCCTGGCGGGCAAACTGACACGAGACGGCTGGCTGCTGTTCGCGACCCGTTGTTCGCGGATGTTCGCCTACGGGCTGCTCTCGGTCGTGCTGGTCCTCTATCTGGTCGAAGTCGGCCTGCAGGAGTGGGAGGTCGGGCTGCTGCTCTCGCTCACGTTGGCCGGCGACACGGCCATCTCTCTCTGGCTGACGACGACGGCCGACCGGCTGGGCCGGCGCCGCACGTTGATCGTCGGCGCGGTCCTGATGATTCTGGCGGGCATCGTCTTCGTCTCGACCGGCAATTTCCTACTCCTCCTGACGGCAGCCACGATCGGCGTCATCAGTCCCAGCGGCAACGAGATCGGGCCGTTTCTTTCCGTCGAGCAGGCTGCCCTGTCGCACATCGTCAGCGACGAACGGCGCACGGACGTATTCGCCTGGTATAACCTCGCCGGTTCGTTCGCGACGGCCCTGGGAGCGCTGGCGGGCGGACTGATCGCCGAAGCAGCGCAGCACCTTGGCCTGACCGGGGCGGCTGCCTACCGCCCGGTCTTGTTGGCGTATGCGGCCATCGGCGTGGCGTTGATCGCCGGGTTTGCCCTGTTGTCCCCGGCTGTTGAAGCGAATGTGGCGGGCCAGCCCCGCCCGCCGGGCAAAACCTTGTTGGGCCTGCACGAATCCCGGTGGACGGTCTTCAAATTATCGCTGCTATTCGCCCTCGATGCGTTCGGCGGCGGCTTTGTCATTCAGAGCATCATCGCCTATTGGTTCCACGTTCGGTTCCAGCTCGACCCGGCCATGATCGGCACGATCTTCCTGTTCGCCAACTTGCTGGCGGGCGTCTCGGCCTTGGCCGCCGGTTGGCTGTCGCGGCGCATCGGGCTGGTGAACACGATGGTCTTCACGCACCTGCCTTCGAACGTGCTGTTGATCCTCGTTCCGCTGATGCCCGACGTGAATTGGGCAGTGGGCCTGCTGCTGTTGCGTTTCAGCATCTCCCAAATGGATGTGCCGACCCGCCAGGCCTACACGATGGCCGTCGTGCACCCCGATGAACGCTCGGCGGCGGCGGGAGTCACGGGCGTCGCCCGTTCAGTCGGTGCAACCGATCTCGCCCATGCTGGCGACGATTTTTGTTGGCAGCGCGGGCTTGATGAGCGTCCCGTTCTTTCTCGCCGGCGGATTAAAGATCGTTTACGATATGCTGCTGTACCGCGCGTTCGCAGCGAGTAAAAGGGGCGAACCGAAGTGACGGCGCGGTGAACAATCCGCGAAAAGCCTCGTCTGTTACCTGCTTACGAGTTCTCGACAGAAACCGCCAACTCGCCATTTCGGTGTGCGACCATCCCCAACAGAAACCCGACCAGGGCATCTTGGCCCATAGGCCGAAGCTCTCTTGCCTTGGTCAGGTGCCAGCACGATAGTGGCGGCACACCGCTCATTCAGACACACGACCCATCTTCAAGCCGCAGACGCGGCATGTTTCCCGCCAAGGCGGCGCCGGATAGTTGCACTGCGGGCACGAACGATCCGCATCGATGTTCTTAATTGAATCGTCGATGCCCCGTTCTCGCGCTGACCACTCGCGGGCTTTCTCTTGCTTTGGCGTCGGCACTGGCGGGTTCTTGGGGCGTCCGACGTACATTTGCGGAAGCTGTTTTCCGTCTGGAATCTCACGCGCGATACAGTGCCCGGCCTTGGCGTGCTTGATGGTCTCTTCGTCGGTTTTGCAAAAAAACACATCGCAATTGCAAACAGCGCAGTGACGAATCTCGTCGGACGCGGTCAGGCTAAGTTCCAGCCAGTTTTTCGGACACCGAAAGCGAAAGGCCGATTCGCAATTGCGTATGGTGAGATTCGTTTTCATATCGCAACCCTGGGGGTCTGTTACACCGAAGGTGTTATATCCCAAAGCCCAGGGTCGCGGTAGCGCACCCTGGGATCGTAACACGGAGCGGCCCCATACCCTGAAAGGGTTGCATCACCGTGTCGGCGTGCGGCGATGTAACACCTTCGGTGTAAAAATGTGGTTGTGGGTCGGGAACCCAGCGTGCGGCCATGCGCCGGGTGGGGGGGGGGGGGAGGAGGGGGGGAGAGGGAGAGGAGGGGGGGGGAGGGGGGGGGGAGGGGGGGAGGGGGGAGAGGGGGGGGAGAAGAGGGGGAGGGGGGAGGAGGGGAGGGAAGAGGAGGGGAGGGGGGGGGGGGAGGAAGGAACGCGGGCCATGCCATGGCACCCGGCGTTAACACCACTTTGCCAGACTATCCCTTAACACATACTCAGTGTAAGTAGTCGTTATCAAATCAAACTTCGCCCCTGTTTCGTAGTAGCTATATACTTGTGGATTATCACTATTATAGTCGTCAAGAAACCAAAATATATAGCCTTGGTGCATCGCAAAGACAATTGATGTGTGAGGAAGCGTTAATGGCGTTTCTTGCTCTGCTAGGAGCTCCTTCGCCCCTTTGTTCATGTGGAGTATTCTAGGGTAGAAGGCGTCGGTTCCGCGGTATAATCCGCCGGCACCTTTTCCCATGGCGGCAAGAAACGCCCGGTATGACCGTGGAATGCGTTTTCCTGTTGCGCACTCGAACTCTTCAATTTCGTGTTGAGAACAACCTGTTATAGTCTCAGGCGTCGCGGTGTCATGTTGGACAAGATTAGCAATCACCTCAGCGATGAATTCGGTGAAGTCAGTCATGTTATCAATTTCCTCTCTACTGCAACCCGGAGACCATTACTCAACAGCAGTTTAACTCATTAAAAAATGTGGTTGCGGGCTGGGAACCCAGGGTTCGCTAGGTTCACCCTTGGATCTGATTACACCAAAGGTGTTATATCCCAAAGCCCAGGGTCGCGTTAGCGCACCCTGGGGTCGTAAGGCGTAGAGGCCCAATACCCCGAAGGGGTTAAATCACCGTGTCGGCAGGCGGTGATGTAACACCTTCGGTGTAAAAATATAATCGTGGTCGGGAACCCAGCGTGCGCTATCGCGACGCTGGGCTTTGGGATGTAACACCTTTGGTGTAAAAACTGCAGGTTTGTCTTGCCTTTCAAAGAGGGTCTTCCAGTACCGCTGATTATAGCTAGTTGCCGTACTTAAAACCTGTCGCGATAGCCAGGGGCCGCGAAAACTCCGCCAACGCCCGTGGCCTGGCGGCATTGGAAGCGTATGCTGAACTTTTCACGTTATGCGCGTGCTTGATCGGGCTTTGCTGTAACTCGGAATTTGCCAATGGCATCTCCCACCATTTATACCCTGGAGCGTGAGCAATTGATCCTGCGCCCCGTGGGCGAGGTGTTTGCTTTTTTCGCGGATGCGGCGAATCTGGAGGTTATTACGCCGCCCTGGTTGGGATTTCATGTGCTGACGCCGGCGCCAATCAGGATGTTTGCGGGGCGCGGATTGAGTATCGACTTTATTGGCACTGTTTGCCGTTGCGCTGGGTGACGCTCATCAACGATTGGTCGCCGCCGCTGCGCTTTTCCGACGTGCAACTGCGCGGGCCGTACCGGTTGTGGGAACATGAGCATACGTTCGCGGCCACCGAGGGGGGTACCCTCATGCGCGACGTCGTGCGCTATGCGCTGCCCCTGGGACCTTTGGGCCGGCTGGCGCGGAGATATTTCGTCAAGGCGGACCTCGAAAGGGTCTTTGATTACCGGGCTGCCAGGATTCGCGAAGTCTTCGACAAGACAAAATAGTGAAACGATGAAATAAACGTGGGTTCGGGTGGTCGTCGGGGTGAGGGGCAACTGCGCATTGCCGCGTCCGCTGCCCCGCCTAAGATGGTACCCGTGAAATATTCTGGCCAAGTACTTGAGGCGTCATGAAAGCGTGGCTCCATACGGAAGACGGGCTCGCGGTAGTGATCGGTATCGCCCTGACGATGCTGGGGGCGCTTCCCCTCGTGGGGGTGGACGCCTTTGGCTGGGTCGTCAAGACAAACGTCTGGATGGACGTCATCAAGGGCATGTCGCCGGCGTCGGGAACTTTTGCGGCCCTTCCGGGCGTCGTTTGCCTGCTACTCACCTACCTTTTCCTGTTAGTGGTGTTGGTGCTTGGGGCCTGGCTCATCGGTCTGAACCTGCGCCGGTTCGCAGCCGCCTTTACCGTCGTTTTCGGCATCTCCTATTTGTGCTACCTGATCGGCCACAATGCCTATATCGCCGCCACCCCGGACAAGCGTGAAAGCTTTGGCATCAGTCAATCGCTGGGGCTGACGGGCGAGGCTGGTTTTATCGTCGCGCTGGCGGCGGGGCTCATCATCGGCAACTTCTTCCCTGGCCTGGCGAAATGGCTGGCGGAAGCTGCCCGGCCAGAGTGGTTCATCAAGATGGCGATCGTTATCCTGGGCGCCTCGCTCGGCATCAAGGCCGCCGGGGCCACGCGGCTGGTTGAAACCATCATGTTTCGCGGCCTGGCCGCCATCATCGAGGCGTACCTTATTTACTGGGCACTCGTCTACTTCGTGGCCCGGCGTTTTTTCGGCTTCAGCCGCGAGTGGGCCGCACCGCTGGCGTCGGGCATTTCGATTTGCGGCGTGTCGGCCGCCATTACCACCGGTGCCGCCATTCGTGCCCGCCCCGTCGTCCCGGTGATGGTATCGTCCCTGGTAGTGGTCTTCTCGGTGGTGGAGCTCATTCTGCTGCCGGTGTTGGCGCGGACATGGCTGGCGGATTATCCCATGGTCGCGGCGGCCTGGATGGGGCTGGCCGTCAAGACGGATGGCGCGGCGATATCCAGCGGCGCGATTCTGCAGGCGCTCTTTGCCTCCGATCCGGCCGCGACATCGGGCTTGATGCTGCTGACTACCACGACGGTCAAGGTGTTTATCGACCTGTTTATCGGCGTGTGGGCCATCGTGCTGGCGCTGGTTTGGGGTTATGGCATCGAACGCAAGGCTGGCCAGAAGGTGCCGTTGGCCGACATCTGGAATCGCTTTCCTAAATTTGTCTTCGGTTATGTGCTGGCGTTCATGGTGTTGCTGATCGTGGGTGCCGGCCAGCCGGATTTGATCGGCTCGGATACATCCCCGGGGCCCCTGCGAGCTGGCATCGGCGAGATCGATCTTTTCCGCGGCTTGTTCTTCGTGATGACGTTTTTCTCGATCGGCCTGGCGTCCAATTTCAAGAAACTCTGGGCGGAGGGCATCGCCCGCCTGGCGGCCGTCTATGTCGTCTGCCTGTTCGGCTTTGTCATCTGGATCGGACTGGTCATCTCCTGGTTATTTTTCCGCTAACAGCCCGTTGAAAAAGGGGGTCTGACCCCTTTTTCAGCGGGCTGCTAATCGAATTTTGAGGCGCTGCCATGAATGAACCCCTGCCGGAACCACGCGACCAGGTCACGGAAGCGGACACTGCCACGGAAATGGCGCGCATTCCCTATGAACCGCTGCTGCCGGTGGAAAAGAAGCTCATTGCCGGCAGCTTGCTGCTGGGTTTGGCACTCCTGGGCGTGCTGCTCTGGCTGAGCGCGACCTATTTTCCGGTCCTCAAGCCTTGAGCAAGCCGGCTTATGAGAATCCATTATTTCCAGCATGTACCCTTCGAGGGCCTGGATGGCATCGAAACCTGGGCGCGGGACCATGGGCATCCCCTGACGGGCACCCATCTCTATGCCGACGACCACTTCCCGAATATTGATGACATCGATTGGCTGGTCATCATGGGCGGCCCCATGAACGTATACGAAACGGCCAAGTGTCCATGGCTGACGGCCGAAAAGCGGTTTATCGATCAGGCGATCCGGGCCAATAAGACGGTGCTGGGCATTTGTCTGGGAGCGCAATTGATCGCGGATGTCCTGGGTGCGCCGGTGTTCCGCAACCCGCACAAGGAAATCGGCTGGTTCCCCGTCGAATTTACGCAAGCTGCCAAGGACTCGTTCCTGTTTGACTTTTTGCCCAAGAAATTCATGGTGTTTCACTGGCATGGCGACACGTTCGCCCTGCCGTCCGGCGCGGTCCATATCGCGAGCAGCGCGGGTTGCGCGAACCAGGCTTTCGTTTATAATCAAACGGTCGTTGGCCTGCAGTTTCACCTGGAAATGAGCGAGGCGAGCGTTCGTGGCTTTCTGCCCTGTTGTTCCAATGAGCTGGTGGCTGGCAAATATATCCAGACGGCCGAAGAAATGCTGGCCAATAGCGAGTTCTTCGCGACGAGCCATCGTGCGTTGCGGCAATTCTTGGACAGGCTCGCGGCGGTCCAGGTACGACCCCCTACTTTTCTAAGCGACGCCAACCGTTCGAGGGAGATTTGTCCGTGAAGACAGTGGCCATCGTTGGGGGCGGATTTTGTGGCACTCTGGCGGCCGTGAATCTGGCACGCCTGGCAAAGTGTCCGCTGCGGATCGTTATCATCAACAATGGTACGCCGCTGGGCCGTGGCATCGCCTACAGCACGAAACAAAGCGAGCACCTTCTCAACGTCGCCGCCCGCAATATGTCCGCATTTCCGGACCAGCCCAACCATTTCCTGGAATGGCTGGGCACGCGGACGGAGTACGCCGACGTTCCTGAAGCCGTATTGCGCGAGCAGTTTGTGCCGCGCAAGATTTATGGGGATTATTTGCAAGGGCTGCTGTTTTTTCATTCCCAAAGCAACGCCGTGCCGCCCCGGCACATAGAGTTCGTAAATGGCGAAGTGCTCGATCTGGTGCCGGGCCCGGAAGGCATTGCCGTGGTGGTTGGCCAACAACCAACGATCGAGGCGGACAAGGTAATCCTGGCCACGGGCAATCAGGCACCCGCGGAATGGCCGGCTGGCAATTATGAGCAGCCGCGGTTTGTGAGCAATCCATGGCGGCCGCTCGACCTGTCGGGGGCGGACAGGCGCGAAAATGTCGTGCTGATCGGCGCCGGCCTCACCATGATCGACATATTTCTGACGCTGTCTGCGCTCGCCTGGCAGGGGACCATCTACGCGGTCTCGCGCACGGGCCTGTTGCCGCTGCCGCATTTCCAGGGCATCGCCTATGCTGATTTTCCGCCCGCAGATCCAATGGGACTGGGGCTCGCCGGCCTGACAAAACTCATGGAACTCCATTGTAAGCTGCTAAGGGACCGTGGCGAAAACCCCGCCATTGTCGTCGATAAGTTGCGGCCGTTCACACAACGCGTCTGGCAGAGTTTTACCGATCGAAGAAAAGCGGGTGTTCTGCCGGGATTATCGCACGCGCTGGAACGTTACCCGCCACCGGATTGCCCAATCGATTCACGAACGCCTGAGCGCGGCGCTGACCAGCGGCAAGTTGCAACTTATCGAGGGGCGCGTTCAGGCCTTGGCCTCTACCGAGAATGGCATGCGCGTGACGGTGGACAAAAAGTCGCCCGCCAGGGAGCGTGTGACCCTGGATGCAGGCTGGGTGGTGAACTGTACGGGCCCGCAGGAGAGCTACAAAAACTCCAGGACCACGCTTTATCAAAACTTGTTTGACCGTGGTGTCGTGCGCGCGGACGAGCTGGACATGGGCATCGGCGCGGATGCCAACTTTCGCGTGATTGATGGCGGCGGCGTGACTTCGGAATCTCTTTACGCCATCGGTCCGATGCTTAAAGGCTCGCTGTGGGAAACGACCGCCGTACCCGAGTTGCGCATTCAGGCGTTGCGGGTGGCGGAGACAATCCTGGCGGCGTTCGAAGGCGGAGCGGCGCCGGGTTGGTTCGCCGAAATGTGGGTGGACGTTGTGGAATATAGCATCTGAGAGTCGCAGGGCCCCGTCGCATGGGGTGGTTGGCATTCGGACAATTCGACACTTTTTGGCCTGTTAATTGCAATTGCAAATCGCTTCCGCACTTGCAATTTCCTTATCGAAGGGAGCTGATCATGAGCACTGGGTCAATTTTTGGGTGTGCGTCGGTATTCTTGGCGTTGGCCTTGGCGACGGCATTGGGAGTGTCGGCGAAACGCGTCAGCGGCCGGCGCGGCGCTTCAAGGTAAACGGGTGGCAATTCTCGTCGCGGATGGCTTTGAGCAGTCAGAGTTATTTGACCCGAAAACCGCTCTGGATGCCGCGGGAGCGAAAACGACGATCATTTCGCCGGAAGCAAAGAGTGTCAAGGGCTGGAACGAGAAGGCGTGGGGCAAAAGCATCGGCGTTGACGTTTCGCTCAACAAGGCAAAGGCCGACCAATATGATGCCCTGCTGTTACCTGGCGGCGTGATGAACCCCGACAAACTCCGCATGACCCCGGAAGCGGTGGGCTTCGTCAAGTCGTTTGTAGATGCCGGCAAACCCATCGCGGCTATCTGCCACGGTCCCTGGACGCTCATCGAAACGGGTGCAATTCGCGGCCGCAAATTGACATCCTGGCCATCACTAAAAACCGACATTCACAATGCGGGCGGCACGTGGACCGATCAAGAAGTCGTGGTCGACAAGGGCCTGGTGACCAGTCGCAAGCCCGCGGATATTCCGGCCTTCAATCGGGAGATGATCAAGATGTTCGCGAATGGAGCGAAGTAGATCGAGTATAAACCGAAGGGTGACTACGCCCGCCCATTTTGCCGCCAGGCAAAATGGGCGGCATTTTATCCGTAATGTACCTGCCAAAGCTGCCAGCGTTTCAGTAAGCAACCCATCTGCGACTCTGCACCGGCTTCCCTGGTTACCCCGCAAAATGATCCTACAATACGAGCGGGCATAGCAAGTTTTGCAACCAACCCAGGCTCGAGTATTCGCATGGAATATCGGCAACTTGGCGGCTCCGGGCTCATGGTGCCGGCCTTGAGTTTTGGAACAGGCACATTCGGCGGCAGTAATGAATTTTTCAAGGCCTGGGGCACGAGCGACGTCGCCGAGGCGACGCGACTGGTTGATATCTGCCTGGAGGCGGGCCTCAACATGTTCGATTCCGCCGACATCTATTCCGCCGGCATGGCGGAGGAGATTCTCGGTCGTGCAATCAAGGGTCGTCGCCAGCAGGTGATTATTTCCACCAAGGGTACCTTTCGGAATGGACAGGGCCCTAACGATGTCGGTTCGTCCCGTTTCCACCTGATGCAAGCTGTCGATGCCAGCCTCAAGCGTTTGGGCACCGATTGGATCGACCTTTATCAGCTCCACGGCTTTGACGCCATGACTCCTTTGGAGGAAGTGCTGGGAACGCTTGACGACCTGGTGACAGCGGGAAAAATTCGCTACATCGGCTGCTCCAACTTCTCGGGTTGGCACCTGATGAAGTCGCTCGCCACGTCGGACAGGCATGGCTGGGCGCGGTATGTGTGCCATCAGGCCTATTACTCGTTGATAGGGCGTGAATACGAGTGGGAATTGATGCCGTTGGCGCTCGATCAGAAGGTCGGCGCGGTGGTCTGGAGCCCGCTCGGCTGGGGCCGCCTTACGGGCAAAATACGCCGGGGCCAGCCGCTGCCCAAGGATAGCCGTCTGCAAAGCAAGGTGGTGATCGATATCGGCCCGCCGGTCGGCGACGAATATCTCTACACCGTGGTGGATGCTCTCGACGAGGTAGCACGGCAGACGCATAAAACCGTGCCGCAAGTCGCGCTCAACTGGGTACTTCATCGGCCTTCGGTCGCCAATGTGATTATTGGTGCCCGTAACGAGGAGCAGTTGCGGCAAAACCTTGGGGCCATTGGCTGGAAGCTAACAGCCGAGCAAGTAGCCCTGCTGGATAAAGCCAGTGCCACAACGCTGGCTTATCCGTATTGGCATCAGCGCGGTTTTGGGGAAAGGAACCCACCGCCTGTGTAAGGTCGGCGACACCCGGCACACGGAAAAGTCGCGATAAGACGTGACAGAGAAACGATTACCGGGTTTAATGGTGTTGGCCAGGGGCGAAGTGTTCGTCTAGCTAGGAGCGGACTACCTGGCGCTTAGTTCGGGGAGTTGGTTCATGAAGGCACGCATCGTCTTGACATCCATGGCACTGACGCTCCTGGCTATCGGGCTAGTCAGCCGCGCCCAGGAGCTGCCGGGGCAATCGGCCGCGGACATTGCCAAGGTAAAGGATGAGATGCGCCTGCGGGAGCAAATCCTCGCACGCCAGTTTTCGGAATTCGAGAATGCCCTTCTCAAACTGAAAGACCGCTTGAAACGCAGCGGCAAGAAAGAAGACGTCCTGCGCCGAGATTTTGGAGAAAGTGCTCGAACATGCCAAGGACGTTTCCATCTCGGTGCAGTTCGAGCAGATGGTCGATATGCTCAAGACTAACAAGCTTGGCGGCATTGGTGACCTCAAGATCCTCGATGAACGCAGCCATAAGCTCGCCGACGATCTTCGGGAAATTCTCGCCAAGATGCGTGAGGACCCGAGACATTCCAAGCTACGCGAAGAACGGCTCAGCCTTGAAAAGTTAATCAAGGAGCTTGAACGGATCATTCACGAACAAAAAGTTGTGCAGGGGCAAACAGATCGAAGCAAAACCGACCCGAAAGAACTGAAGAAAAATCAAAACCAGGTCACCAAGGCCACCAGCGAAGTTGCCAAGGTGCTTGCCAAGAAATCCGATCAGGGCGGTGAAAAGAACAGTAAGGGGGAGGCCAAGGAGGGGGGCAAGGAAGGCAAGAAAGGTGAGAGCAAGGGGAATGAAGCCAAGGCCGGCTCACCGTCGGAAAGCAAGCCAGGTGAGGCCAAGTCGGGGAAGAGTGGCGAAGGTCAGGGACAAGCCAAAAATAGTCCATCCACCAACCCGCCCAAAGCCGGTGAAAAGGGGCCGCCACCGCAGCCGCAAGGACCCAAGGATAGTGTCGCCAACGGGAAAAAGCAGGTGGAGGACGCGGAATACAAGATGAAGCAGGCCGAGGATAAAATCGCCAAAAAAGATAACAAAGATGCAAGCGACGACCAGGGTAAGGCCATCCAGGACCTTGAAAAAGCGAAGAAGCGGCTGGAAGACTTGTTGCGTCAGATTCGCGAGGAAGAACTGGAGCGTTTATTAGCGGCCCTGCAGGCGCGGTGCGAGAAGATGCTCGCCATGCAAATTCAGGTACAGGGCGGCACCGAAGGCATCTTTCGGGTAGTTGAAATACTCCCGGAAAAGAAGCCAAACCGGCAGAACCAGCAGGACTCGCTAAAGCTTTCGGATAATGAGAAAGACATCGTCAATGAGGCGACCAAGGCCATCGAAATGCTGGAGGCCGAGGGCTCGGCGGTGGCCTTTCCGGAGGTATTTCAGCAGGTCCGGCAGGACATGATGCACGTCCAGCGCCGCCTGGAAGTCACCGATATTGGCATCGTCACGCAGGCCATTGAAAAGGACATCATCGATACGCTCAAGGAAATGATCGAGGCGCTCAAAAAGGCCCGGTCCGAATCGCAGGGGGGCGGTGGAGGCAGCTCCGGACCGCCGCCGGACCAGAAGTTGCTCGATCAGCTTGCCGAATTGAAAATGATCAGGTCGATGCAGATTCGTGTGAACGCCCGCACGGAAACGTACGGCAAAATGTACGAACCCAAGGAAGGGGAGCAGACTTCGAACCCCACGATCCGTCGGGAGCTCTCGAACTTGTCTGAACGCCAGGAACGAATATTCGAGATTACCAACCGGATCGCCAAGGGGGACAACAAGTGATCCCCTCTTCATGCCCACGGCCTCGCGACAGAGATGCCGCGCAATAGGATTGGCGGACGGCGGCGGCGATGCCTGCTACCCGGGAGAGATTTCTTCATGGTTCGCGCTTACCTTTGCGGCTTCGCTCTGCTTGTGACGGCGACTTCTCTCCTTGCCGATGAACTCCGCACCCTCGGCGGCAAAACCATCGCGGGAACCTTGTCGGCTATATCCGGCTCCGAAGTCACCCTGACCAACGATGCCGGCACGGTGGCAACGCCCCTGGCCCAAGTTCTTGCCGTCGAGTTGCGCCCGTCAAAGAGATACCGCCGTCCGTCAAATACACCGATGTGCGCCTGCTTGACGATAGCACTCTCCATTGCAAGGCTGTGGCCTGGAAGGGCAATGACGTCGAACTGACCTTGATCTCCGGCGCCTCGGTTAAGGTGCCGCTTAACTATATTTCGTGGCTCGTTCAGGATGCGCACAATCCGGCGCTGCGCAAGAAATTCGACGACATGCTGGCTCAGAAGAGCAAGCGTGACCGCATCATCATCCTGCGTGAAGGGGAACTTAACGCCCTTGAAGGCACGCTCGGCGACATCGATGCCAAGGGCTTGAACATACAATTTCGGCGCGACGGCGCTGATGCCATCGGCGTGCTGCTCACCCGTCTGCACGGCTTGATTTTTTATCGCACGCAACTGGCGGCCGAAACGCCACTCTGCCACGTGCACGACATCGATGGCAACACTCTAAGTGCCGTCCGGATCGCGTATGGCGATGACAAACAGCTCGTTATTACTACCGGTTTTGGTGAAACGGTTTCCCTGAGGCGTGAGGTGCTGGCACGGTTGGATTTCAACAATGGCAAACTGACCTACCTATCGGATCTCGAGCCCACCAAGGTCGTAGAGCGTTCCGGCATTGGGCTCGTCACCCCTTACCGTAAGGACATGAACCTCGACGGCGAGCCGATCCTTCTCGACAAGCAATATGCCAAGGGCTTGTCACTTCATGCGCATACCGAGCTTTCCTATAACCTCGGCGGCAAATACAAGGAATTCAAGGCTCGCCTGGGCGCGGATGGCCGTACCGGCACGGAAACCCAGGCGCTGGTGACCATCTATTGTGATGGTGAGAAAGTCTTTAACGAGACGGTGTCGGTGCAGACGCAAAAAGAGGTCGCCTTGAATGTCAAGGACGTACAGGTTCTCCGGATAGTTGTTAGCTCGCGCAACCTTCTCGACCTGCACGATCATGCTACCTTGGCGGATGCCCGGGTAAGCCAGTGATGCGGCGAACCTCGACTTAACGAGTGGACTAAAGCTCATGGGTATATTCGCGCGGTTGTTCGCCATGGTTCTTGCCGGCGTCTTCCTGACAGCGGCCTGGTCGCAGGAGGATGTCCTGCAAAGTCAGGCGGCGCGTGTGGCGGTGGTGGCGAAGATCAAGCCTACCGTGGTGGCCATCTTCGCGGCAGGAGGACAGGGGGGCGGCACCGGCGTCCTCATCAGTGAAGATGGTTTCGCGCTAACAAACTTTCACGTTGTCCAGCCGACCGGCCCGACCATGCAGTGCGGCCTGCCCGACGGCGTACTTTACGATGCGGTGCTCGTGGGGCTCGATAAGGTCGGCGATGTCGCACTTATCAAGCTGCTGCCCAAAAAAGCAGGTGATAAGTTCCCTGCTGCCGTCCTGGGTGATTCGGATGCCGTCCGCGAAGGGGACTGGTCCTTCGCCATGGGCAACCCTTTTTTGTTGGCGACGGACTTCACGCCAACAATCACCTTTGGCCTGGTTTCGGGCGTTCACCGCTACCAGTATCCCGCCGGCACCATCCTGGAATACACCGATTGCATCCAGGTTGATACGTCCATCAATCCCGGCAACTCGGGCGGCCCGCTCTTTAACATGGCGGGAGAATTGATCGGCATCAACGGCCGGGGATCATTCGACAAACGTGGCCGGGTCAACTCCGGCGTGGGTTACGCCATTTCCATCAATCAGATCAAGAACTTTTTGGGTCACCTCCACGCCGGGCTCGATGCCGACCACGCCAGCCTGGGCGCCCTGGTCACCACGCAAACGGATAAGGGTGGCCTGGGCCGCATGATCGTGACCTCGATTCTGGAGGATTCCGACGTCGCCCGGCGCGGTCTCGATCTGGACGACGAAATCCTTTCCTTTGCCGGCCGCCAGGTCACGAGCGTCAATCACTATCGCAACGTGCTCGGCCTTTACCCGCGTGGCTGGCGTATGCCATTGGAATTCCGTCGCGACCAGGTTCGCAAGGAAATTCTGGTCAGGCTTATGGGGATGCAGCGGCGCGGCATTGACGATCCGATGCAGCCCAAAGACGAAACGCCCAAGCCCAAGGCTCCGCCGGCGCCCAAAGCACGACCTTCGCCGGCGACCAAGTACTTCGAGGCCAAGGAAGGGTTTGCCAATTTCTATTTCAACAAGCTCGAACAAGCCCGCCTGATGAAGGGTTTTCGCCAACATGGCGACTTTAGCGAACTGGCGGGCGACTGGACGATCGAGGGGGGCATTCGGCTCAAAAAGCTCCGGAGCGAAAGCCGGGCGCGCATCGATATCGTGGATGAAAAGGAGGGCGCGAGCAGCAAGGCAGTCATTCGCGTCAAGATCGACGACTTCCCCTACGTGCTGGAGCCTTTCAAGGAAAGTCAGGAACCGGCGGCGCTGCGCGTGCCGGAGACTTCGGGCGGTTTTCTGGCGGCCATGTATGTTTATCAGCGCTTGCTCACGCTGGGAGCCAAGGGTTTCAGCGATTTCAGCCACGGCGGACATGAGCCCTTTTATCCGCCGCCGTTGGCGAGCGACGATAAGAGCCTTGGACCGCTGGCGGCGACGCGCATCGACACCGAGGTGCTGAACACCCGGCATGGCCCATTCCTCACCAAATGGTTTTTCGCCCAGAGCGATCAAAAACTGCTCGGCTTTGAGCTTCGCCTCAATGAAAACGAAGACCCGTGCGAAGTTTACTTGAGCGACTATCGCTTTATCGATGGTCGTCTGTTCCCGCATCGCCTCCAGGTTCAATACGGCAACGGCCATTACGGGACGATCAACATCACGGCCGTCACCATGAAACGGCCGTCACCATGAAAAAGTAAGCGCGTGCGTGCCCGTCTGAAATCACCGTTTTCGAGATCCTTGCGTATGAAATCGCTTTTTATTCGGCTGTCAGGTATCGCCATTGTGTTGGGTACGCTGGCCACGTTACAGGGGCAGCAGTCGTTTACCGACACAGTGACCGACGTCAACAAGAAGATGGTCAAGCTCTTTGGCGCGGGCGGCTTCAAGGGTTTGCCGTCTTATGGCACCGGCCTCCTGGTTTCGCCGAAAGGGCACATTCTGACCTGCAACAATCATATTCTGTCCGCCACGGACCTCCGCGTACACCTTTATGACGGGCGTTTTTACCATTGCAAGTTGCTTTTCCGGGAACCCGAACTCGACGTGGCCGTGATAAAAATTCAGGATGAGGTCGATTTCCTGCCCTACTTCGATTTTGCCAGGGCAGCCGCGCGGCCCTTGGCCGAGCCGGGGGACTGGGTGCTCGCCTTCAGCAATTGCTTTCAAATAGCGACGCGCGATGAGCCCATGACCGTACAACGCGGAGTAATCGCGGCCTACGCCGAATTGCGGGGCCGGCGCGGCATCTTTGATGCCCCTTACATCGGCGAAGTTTATTTCGTGGACGCGATCGCCAACAATCCCGGCGCCGCCGGCGGCGTCATTACCAATCGTAATGGGGAACTACTCGGTATCGTGGGCCGTGAATTGAAGAATACGCTTTCGGATACCTGGATTAACTACGCCACTCCGGTGCAAGCCCGCGTCGACATTCAGCGCGATGAGAAAACGGTTAAAGTCGACATGGCCACCTTTGTCCAGGAATCCATTGCCGGCACTTACAAACAGAGCGAAAAGCGGAAAAACAAGGAGGATCGTGGAGGTTATCATGGCATAGTCCTGGTGCCCAACGTCATCGGCCTGACGCCTCCGTATGTTGAAGAGGTATTGGCCGGCTCTCCAGCGGCGACCGCGGGTTTGCGGGCGGACGACCTCATCGTCTACATGGACGGTGAGTTAGTGCCAAGCATCAAAGCCTTTCGCGATGTCATGAAACAAACTGGCCCGGGCACGGAAATCCGGCTCGACGTGCAGCGCGGCGCACGGCTCAAAACGATCAAGCTTAAAATCGCCGAGTATCCCAAAGAGGCGCCCAACAAAACTAACGCGGGTCCTTCGCCTTGAAAACCGGCGGACGCCGCGCCGCCTGCCACGATCAACGATATCCCTTGAGGTTAGCTCATGAAACTGTGCATGGCACTAATGGCATTTGCACTTGCGACGCACGGTCCGCGCTCAGGACCCGAACGCGCAATTGGAGAGGATGACCAAGGATGCGGCCAAAAAGGTCTCCTCGTCGGTGGTGCAAATTGTCACGCAAGGCGGCATCGATATGGTTGTCCCCAGTCCCAAGGGCCCAGTTTTCCGCAAGGCCATTGGGCCGACGACGGGGGTCATCGTCGATCAAGACGGCTATGTCATTTCGAGCGCGTTTAATTTCGTTAACAAGCCCACCGTAATTCTGGTGGCCGTGCCCGGTCATCCCGAGCCTTTCATCGCGACGCAAGTTGCCACGGATACCTCACGAATGTTGACTCTCCTCAAAATCGAACAAAAGGGACTGCCGGTGCCGGCTTATGTGCCCAAGAAGGAGATTGCCGAGGGTCAATGGTCGATTGCGCTGGGACGAACCCTCGATTCGAAACATACGACAGCGCCGTCAATCAGCGTCGGTATCATTAGCGCCCTTGGGCGTATTTGGGGCAAGGCGCTGCAAACCGACGCCAAGATTTCGCCGATCAATTACGGCGGGCCGCTCATTGATATGCTGGGCCGCGTGCAAGGAATCCTGGTGCCCGCTTCCCCCGAGGGCGAAGACGTCACCGCTGGGTTCGAATGGTACGATTCGGGCATCGGTTTCGCGATTCCCATGGAAGATGTATTGGCGGTGCTGCCGCGCCTCAAGTTGGGCAAGGACCTCAAAAAGGGCCTGCTCGGCGTGCGCATGAAGTCCACCGACATGTACGGAGCGGTGCCGGAGATCAATGAAGTTGCGAACGAGTCATCGGCTGCCCGGGCCGGCCTCAAAAAAGGGGACATACTCGTTGAAATCGATGGGCACTCCATCGTGCGCATGGCCCAGGCCCTGCATGTTTTGGGCACGAAGTATGAGGGGGATAAAATCTCGCTCAAATACAAACGCGGCAAGGAAATCAAGACGGTCGATCAGGTGGAGCTGGTGGGACAAATGACGGTAACCGCCAGTGCCTACCTGGGAATTCTGCCGATGCGTGACGATCCGCGCCTGGGGGTGGATGTCCGCCATGTCTTTCCCAATACCCCCGCGGAGCAGGCAGGCCTCAAGCCCGGCGATCGCATCGTCAAATACGGGCCGACGGAGTTTTCCGGCGATGTCTCCGGTCGGGACGAATTCATGGCCTGGCTCAGCACACAGACGCCCGGCACGGAAGTAAAGTTGGAGGTCAAGACCAGAGAGGGCAAAACGTCAACGTTGACAGCCACGCTCGAGCAAGTCCCCGGGACCATGACGGGACAGGAGCCGCCGATTCCCGCCAAGCTGCCGGAAGTCGCCTCCTTGCGCAAGGCTCTGGAGCCCCTGGAAAAGAATAAGTCGGCTAAAAAGCAGGCAAAAGGAGATGGCAAGGGAGCCAAACCGGCCAAGGTTGCCGAGCCGAAAGCCGACAAAGAAGCAAAAGCGGACGCGGAGCCCGGCAAAGCGGAGACTGGCCTGCTCAAACGACACACGGTGGACGGCGAGCACAAATATTGGATCTACGTGCACGACGATTACGACCCGAACATCGCCTATGGCCTCGTCGTTTGGCTGCACCCGCCCGGCAAAAACAAGGATACGGATGTCGAGAATATCGCGGATGCCTGGAGCGACTATTGCAAGGAAAACCACCTTATCATGGTTTGTCCCAACTCGGAGAACGAAGCCGGCTGGGTCCCTAGCGAGGGCGATAACGTGGTCGCGGCCGTACGCGAGACGATCAGCCACTATACGATCGATCGGCAGCGCGTGGTGGCGCACGGCCTGGGAGTCGGCGGCCAAATGGCCATCTATCTGGGTTTCAGCAATCGCGATTTGTTTCGCGGCGTCGTCACGACGGGAGCGGTCGTGACGCAAGTGAAGGACAATCTACCGGGTCAGCGGCTGGCATTCTTTCTGGCGGGGGGCGACCTCGATCCACTTATCAAGAGCATCGCCGATAGCCGCACGCAATTGCAGCAGCGCAAGTTCTCGGTGGTATATCGTGAAATAGCAGGTCGCGGGCGTGAGTATTTCGACGATGCTCAAATTGGCGAAGTGGTGCGCTGGATTGATTGTCTGGATCGGGAATAGATAAAGACGACACCGTGATGGCATTCGGGAAGCGGCGGGTCAGGAGACCGCGCCGCTTCCCGTGCGTTTACTTGAGCTCGACGGACCAATACGCGTTGTCGAGGAACGTCTTCCACGATTGGTATTTCTTGTGCGTGAGCTTGAGGTTAAGCAGCGGGCTACGTTTGGGCTTTTCCGGTTTCCGTATCAGGCTCAAATGAGCTTGCTTGGGCGTCCGGCCCCCTTTGCGCACGTTGCAATTGATGCAAGCGCACACGATATTTTCCCACGTGCTTTGTCCCCCCTGGCTGCGCGGGGTTATGTGGTCGAGGCTCAACTCCGTGGTCGGAAATTTTCGGCCGCAATACTGACACTGATTGTTGTCACGGGCGAATATGTTGCGGCGGTTAAACTTGACCGTGTGCTTCGGCATTTTCTCATAAGCAAAGAGCCGAATTACGCGTGGCACCTGAATTTGGCTGCACGCGGTGCGCACCCAATCATCCTCCTCCTGGCGGAAGTGCTTGGCGCGGTATTCGCTGACCTCACGCCAGGACGCGAAGTTATAGGTGGCGAACTGGCCGTCTTCCAGGTTGACGACTTCGGCGAGGTCTTTGCATAACAGGCAGAATGCCCGTCGGACCGAGATGACATGGACCGCCATGAACAATTTGTTGAGCACCAAGACGCTGGCATCCAGTGCCGAATTCACATTGGACATAGAACCCCCTTGTCGCGGAACCAAAACTCGCTCCAGGCCTCGTGGTCGCGTGAAAACTCCTTCATATGGACGCGGCGAGGCGCACGCAGGTTCGATATGATAATCTTAACAAGGATTGCCCGCGACTTGCAAGGATTACGGGGCGATTCATTGATATTTCACGCGGGCCCGTCATGGCCAGAACGGACGCCATTAAACTAGAAGAAGAAAAGCTGGCCCATGCGCTGGTCAGCCGCGGCTTCCTGACGCGCGAGGAATACCGAAAGTTTCGCGGCGCCTGGAGACGGAGGGCGCCAGCTGGTCGCGCGAGGACATCCTGGAGCGGCTCGCCGAGGCAGGGCTCGTCACCGAGGGCCAGGCCAACGGTTGGGCGGCGAACTCCAGAACCTTACCAAGCATCACATCCCCGGCTACCAACTCCTCGAAGTTCTCGGTAAGGGCTCGATGGGCACCGTCTTCAAAGCCAGGCAATTGAGCATGAATCGCCTCGTGGCCATGAAGATCCTGAGGCCCAAGCTGGCGGCCAATGGCGACTTCCTCGAACGGTTCCAGCGCGAAGCCCACCTGGCCGCCAAATTCTCCAGCAACAACGTGGTGCAGGCGATCGACGTCGGTTCCGCCGGTAGCATTCAATATTTCGTCATGGAATACGTGCAAGGGACGACGCTCAAGGAGGAACTGGCAGCCGGCAAGATTTTCGAGGAAAAGGAAGCCATCGGGATCGTGCTGCAAATCGCCAAAGCCCTGATCCACGCGCACCGTCAACAACTGATTCATCGCGACATCAAGCCCGCCAATATCATCCTTACTGCCGAAGGCGTCGCCAAGCTGGCGGACCTGGGCATGGCTCGCGGTACCACGGATCACGCCCTGGCGCGGGCGGAAAAAGGTATGACCATCGGCACTCCCTATTACATCGCCCCCGAACAAATCAACAGCCAGGGGGACGTCGATAGCCGGGCCGACATATATTCACTGGGCGCAACCTTTTATCACATGGTGACGGGCAAGCCGCCGTTTCCTTATCCCAAGACGGAATTGGTTTTGCGTGCTCATCTGACTCAGGAACTCACGCCGCCCGATCACCTCAACACCAAGTTATCGTCGGGGCTTGGCGAAGTCGTCGAATTCATGATGGCCAAAAGACAAAGCGACCGCTATCCCTCACCCGCGGAGCTTGTCATCGACCTCGAATGCCTCTTGCAAGGCGATCCGCCGAAAATTGCCCGACAACGCATGAAGACGTCCATGTTCCAGGGCCTGACGACGGGCGAAGCCATCAGTGACGAGGACGCGGCCCGTTCCGGCGGGTACCGCATCTTGAAAAGGACCGACAGCGTGCCGGCATGGTGGCTCTACTTAATCGGCGTGATTTTGATATTCAGCCTGGTGGGCAATCTGTTCCTGGCGCGTAAGGTAGCTGGCTCACGATTTCGAGGCGCCTTCCAGCAGAATTCTGTCGGTTTGGCACTCGATGGCCGTCAGGTTCGTGCGGGCGGCGAACGCGAATTTTGCCAGGCACTCATCGACATCGATCACCATCGTCTCTCCTTGAATGCGCAGCCAGGTCTCCGCCTTGGCCAGGTCGGCTACCATTTTCAGAATCGCGCTCTTGAAAATGTTGCCGGGCACCCCCATGGCTTTGAAATGGTCCAGGCGGGCCGTTATTTTGCCGCCGTCGATGCCCAGCACCCACTGGGTTTGGAAGTGTACATTGATAAACATCGGGTAAATGCCCGTAATGGTCAGACCGGTGGGCGTTATGGCGATTGCCAGGTCGTCGATCGGTTGATTCGGCGGCAAGTATTTCCGCATCAAGTCGTTGAGGTCCTGCACCGACAGCGACAACTTCAGTCCATGGATTTCCATATTGAAAGTTCCTCCGCGCTTTCATCTTATGAATTGCCATCGCCCGGCAAACTCTGATAATAGGATGATGCTACGTTCTCGTCTCCCCCTGCTCATTACCGGCATCACGGGTGTTGCCGGCTACAGCGCCTTCCATTATTTTCAAAAGCGCTATCCTGGCCAGGTGATCGGCACCAGACCGGCCCAGACCTGGCGACTCGAAGGCGACGGCATCGCCGTCCTGGACGCCGAGGATGCGGCCGGCATGAGCGAGCTTTTTGATCGCCATGGCTTTCGCTCCGTTCTCAATGCCGTGGGCAACTGCAAGCTAAAATCGTGTGAACTCGACCCCGCCATGGCGCAGTGCTCAATGTCGCGAGCGCCCGGTCGATAGCCGACAACGTACGTCGCCACGGCTGCCGCCTGGTGCATCTCTCGTCCGACCTCGTCTTTGCGGGGGAAGGGCAGGGAGCTTATGTGGAAACCGATCCCGTCAGCCCGGTGACCATCTACGGCAAAACCATGGTCCAGGCAGAGGAGTTGTTGACCAGCAGCGTGCCGCACGCCGCGATCTTGCGAATTTCGTTGCCGATGGGGCCGAGCTTCAACCATCATGCGGCGCGATAGATTGGATTCAGTCCCGTTTCCGCGCGAGCCGGCCGGCCACTCTTTATTTTGATGAGGTCCGCTCGTGTACCTATTGTGCCCACCTCAACCACGTGTTCGAGCATTTTCTCAGCAATAAGGAGCAGGGTCTGTTTCACTGTGGTGGGCCGCGCCAGCACGCTTTACGAAATCGCGCAAATTATCAATCGCGTGGGCGATTACGACCCCGACCTACTCAAGGGCTGCCCGCGCCTGGAAGCAGGCCCCATGCCACCACGCGCCGGCAATGTGTCCATGAACAGCACGAAGCTCGTACGTGCCCTGGGTCATGAGCCCCTGTTGCCCTGGCCTCTCGGAGATGATCTCGTTCCAGACCACCGCCGCTGGCATTTCGATAGGCCGGTTGGCGAAGCGAGGTCCGTCGAGCAAATCGCGGAGAGACTCTATCGACCCCTGGGAGCTTGTCTGACGTAGCGGCCGAGTATCGTCGCAACTTACTTTTGTTCGGTGGTCTTATAAATTTTTAGCTGTGGGAATGTGGCGTGGGCTTAAGCCCACGCTACGTAATTTTACCCATAGGCCTCAGGGCGCCATGAAAGACTCAGAGATTATTGGCACAGAGGGGCGGCGCAGGGCTTGCCGGTCATTTTTCGCCGAGGCCAATTCGGCCATGAAGATTGTCAACGACCCAGTGGAAGGCTGCCAGGTGAATTGATTCGACAATACCCATGTCGTCAAGGGGGACATGCAGATTGTGGTGGGCCAGGTTTTTCAGTTTGCCGCCGGAAAAGCCGGTGCAACCGAAGGTGCGCACGCCATTGCGATTGGCCCAGTCGACGGCCCTGAGGATGTTGGCGCTATTGCCGGAACCGCTGATGGCCACGAGCAGGTCTCCCGGGCTGGCAAGGTTCTTGAGCTGTTCGACAAAAACCCGGTCAAAGCCCTCGTCGTTACCCCAGGCCAGAATATAAGGCGTGTTATCCGTGAGGCTTAGAACGCGCAGGCGTTTCTTTTTGTCGTTTTCAAAGTCTTCCCGTCGAATGGTACCCTTGCCAAGGTCTTCGCAGAGGTGCGAGGCGTTGGAGCCGCTACCGCCATTGCCGATGATGAAGACAAAGCGACTTTTTTGGTAACAATCGAAGACAGCGTCCGCGAGCGTTTGTACCTGGTCCGGGTCGATGCGATTCATTTCCAAGGCGACCCGTTCCAGAAAGGCGCGCGGGGTCATCTTAACGCCAAGCATGTCAACCTACTTTCCTTGATATAACCGTCGAATAGCCCTTGGCGGGCACGGTCATCTTACCGCATGTCGCTAATTTTTGACCAGAGATGTACAGGCATATTCGTTTGACCCGCGCGGGCGAGACGGGTAACTTGGTATTAACGCCACGACGATGAACCGAGGAAAAATCTATGTTGCGGTTCGATGCGCAGCGGCCTGCCTCCTTGTGTGACGGGCTCTCCCGGCGCAACTTCCTGCATGCGGGCGCGATACCGGCGCTTGGCCTGACCTTGCCTGGCCTATTTGCTCACAAGGCTGCCGCCACCGAACCCGACCGCGACATCAACTGCATCATGCTCTTTTTGGTCGGCGGCCCCAGCCAGCTCGATACCTGGGACCCCAAGCCCGACGCCCCGGCGGAAGTTCGTGGCCCCTATCGGCCAATTGCCACGAACGTGCCAGGCATGCAAATCAGCGAAATCTTCCCGCGCATGGCCCGCCATGCCGACAAGTACTCAATTATTCGTTCCATGTATCACACCGCTACCGCGGTGCACGACACCGGCTATCAAATGATGCAGACGGGCCGGCTCTTTACCGGCGGTATCGAGCATCCTCACGTGGGTTGCGTACTCGGTTATGTCAAAGGGCAACGCGGCGAGGTCCCAGCCCACGTTTTATTGCCTCGGCCTATCGGGCGCACGGGGGGCAATCTTCCCCATGGCCACACCGCGGGCTATTTGGGTCGTCAGTATGACCCGTTTATTCTGAACGCCGATCCAGCCGTACCCAATTTTCAGGTGCCGGACCTCCTGCCGCCCCCCTATGTCTCCGCGCACGTTCGGAACGCCGCCAGCGCCTACGCGATGCCGTCGACGGCGCCATCGCTTCGTTTGAAGACAGTGCGCAGGCACGCCAGATGGATGGTAATTTCAGCCTTGCCTATCGGCTCATGTCCAGTCCGCAGGCGCGGGCGGCGTTTGCGCTTGACCAGGAGCCTGCCAGCACGCGTGACCGTTATGGCCGTACGCGCTTCGGCCAAAGTTGTCTTTTGGCCCGGCGCCTGGTCGAACGGGGCGTCCGTTTTGTTACCGTCAACATGTTTGAAACAGTGTTTGATGAAGTTACCTGGGACATACATGGCTCCCGCCCATTCACCGACATCAACCAGATGGCCCGGGAAGTCGTACCTAATTTCGACCGCGCCTATACGGCGTTGCTGGAGGATTTGCACGAGCGGGGGCTTTACCAAACTACCATGGTGACCGCCATGGGCGAATTTGGCCGAACTCCCAAAATCAACCCTGCCGGCGGCCGAGACCACCATCCTGGCGTTTGGTCCATGCTTATAGGGGGTGGTCCAATTCGTGGCGGCCGAGTTATCGGTGCCTCGGACGAGTTGGGTTATCGTCCTAAATCGCGGCCGGTCACACCGGGCGAAGTGGCCGCCACGCTCTATCGTGGGTTGGGAATTGACCATCATCGCGAACTGCCCGGTCCGCAGAATCGTCCGATTTCCATGGTGGACTTTGGGCTAGAGCCGATTCGGGAACTGTTTTAAAAAAAGTAATAAGAGCGTTCGGAAAAAAAGGGGTCAGACCCCTTCAACGCTTTTGCAGGGTATTGAGGGGGTCTGACCCCTTTTTTTCCGAACGCTCTAAGGAGGCCCTACTCCTTGGATCTCAGGACTGCAGGCCCGTTACTCCAGGACATTTAAACCGAAGGCCTAACAGGTCATGTATCTCGTCACACTTCTTGTCGCAGTGTCCACCGTCGGCGCCCGGAACTATCCATTCAGCCACCTCATATCGTTCTCACCGGACCAGAGGCCAGTCAGCGCCTGGTCGTGATCGCCGGTGGCGCGGGAGTAGCCACGGCCGATCTGACCAACCAGGCGCAGTTTCGGGTCCTCCGATCCGACAGTCGCCAGAATCGATGACAACGGTTGCGTTCGGGCCGTCGGTGATGGTATGGCCACGATTACCGCGACAGTTGGAACGAGCCATACCGCCACCCTGGTTAAAGTGATGAAATCCAAGGAGATTGCTGACTGGAGTTTTCGCAACGATGTATTGCCTGTATTGACCAAGGCGGGGTGTAATTCAGGCGCCTGCCACGGTGCGCTTGCTGGCAAGGGAGGCTTCAAGTTGTCTCTCCGCGGCTATGCCCCCAGCGATGATTATTTCGTCCTCACGCGCCAGGTGCAGGGCCGGCGGGTCAACCGGGTAGAACCAGCACAAAGCCTTATGCTTCTGAAGCCCACGCTGGCCGTGGCACACGGGGGCGGGCTCAAGATCGAAGTGAAGTCGCCGGAGTACAACCTTCTGGCTGACTGGATCGCGTCTGGAGCGCCTGGCCTGAGTCCCGGTGATCCCCACATTCAGCGCGCTCGAAGTTTTTCCGATAGGCGCCGTTTTGAAGCCCAAGGACAAGCTGCAAGTTCTCGTGCGTGCGCGCTACTCCGACGGCCGCGCGGCGGACGTAACACGTTGGGCACGTTTTGCCAGCACGGACGATCTGGTCGCGAGTGTGGACGACGGCGGGCAAGTTCAGGTCAGTGGCCATGGCGAGACTGCCGTGACGGTCTCGTTTTCCAATCTGGTTGCGTCCACGCGCATCGCCTCGCCATTGCCGAACAACATCGACCCGAAGGTTTTCGCCGAGGCGCCGCGGCGTAATTTTATCGACACGTTGGTGCTCAACA
Source organism: uncultured Planctomycetota bacterium (assembly GCA_963848825.1). Taxonomy (GTDB): domain Bacteria; phylum Planctomycetota; class Planctomycetia; order Gemmatales; family Gemmataceae; genus CAVVSQ01. Next base: position 1,291,406 of record CAWKFA010000015.1, read on the forward strand.
AGTTGGCGGCGCTGCACATTCCGCCTTCGCTTCAGTCGACAGATAGCGAGTTCATCCGCCGCGTTTTTTTGGATGCCACGGGGACCTTGCCGAGGCCCGAAGAGGTGCGCCGTTCACGGCGGACAGTCGCGTAAACAAACGGTCGCTGCTCATTGACGAATTGTTGTCCAGGCCGGAATATGTCGATTATTGGTCTTACAAGTGGTCCGATCTGTTGCTCATTTCCAGCCGTAAATTGCCCCAGCCGGCGATGCGTTCGTTTTATCATTTTGTGCGTGAAAGCGTGGCCGACAATAAGCCCTGGGACCATTTCGCTCGCGAAATCCTCACCGCGCAAGGAAGCAGCTTGCAAAATGGTCCAGCCAACTACTTTGTGCTCCACAAAGAGGTGACGGCATTGACGGAAACCACGGCGCTTACCTTCATGGGTACGTCGATCACTTGCGCGCTGTCACAACCATCCGCTCGAAAAGTGGACGCAGGACCAATACTGGGGCATGGCCAACCTCTTTTCGCGGGTAATCATCAAGAACGGCGATCGGGCTGGCGAAGTCACCGTGCAATCGCAAAGTACTGGCGACGTGCTGCATCCACGCCGAGGCCTGCCGATGCCGGCGGCACCGCTGGATGGTAAGGAGGCTGGCGCCGGTCAGGATCGGCTGGTTTTTTTTGCCGATTGGTTGACTGCCGCGGAAAACCCATTCTTCGCCAAGGCCATAGTCAATCGCGTCTGGCGTAACTTCATGGGCCGAGGCCTGGTCGAAGCCGAAGACGATCTTCGGCAAACGAACCCGCCCACCAATGCGGAACTGCTGGAAGCGCTGGCACACGATTTTCGCGAGCATCATTATGACATGAAATATCTGATGCGCACGATCATGGAGTCCGCAACATACCAGCGTTCCTCCCTGTCGTTGCCGGGCAATAAAGCCGATGATCGCTTTTATTCCCATTACTTGGTCCGGCGCCTGCCCGCCGAAGTAGTGTTGGATGGGTACAGCGCCATCACCAAGGTGCCCACCTCTTTCAACAAGCTGCAGATCGGCACGTCGGGAGGCAACGCCGGTACGCCCGACTATCCGCTGGGTACCCGCGCTTTACAGTTGCCGGACACGCAACTTGTTTCGCAGTTCCTGGACGCCTTCGGCAGGCCGGAACGTGGCCAAACTTGTTCGTGTGAGCGGCAACAAGATTCAAGCGTGACGCAAGCGCTCCATCTCTACAACGGCCAGACCCTCAATGACAAGCTTCGCGCCAAGAATTCGCGCGTCGAGGAATGGTTGGCCGAAAAGATTGGCGACGACGAGGCGGTTCGCCGCCTGTTTGAACTGGCGCTCTGTCGCCAGCCGACCGCGCGGAACATACGCGGTTCCTCAGCCTGCTGGCTGACACGTCTGGCAATCCGAATTCAGCACGTCGTGACACGCTTGAAGACCTATTTTGGGCCGTGCTGACCGGCCGTGAGTTTTTATTCAATCGTTAGCAGCCCGTTTAAAAAGGGGTCAGACCCCTTTTCAAGGGGGTCTGACCCCTTTTTAAACGGGCTGTTAGCAGCAAATGACGATGCAGAGGTCCCAATGAGATCAATTATCTTCGCTCTGGGCGTGGTGCTGGCCCACGCCGGGGTCATCGTCGCTCAACCCCCGAGCTTTGGTGGGGACGTGCGCCCGTTTTTGGCCAAATACTGCCTCGAATGCCACAATGCCAAGGCGCAGAAGGGCGGTTTGAACCTCGAGACTTATAAGGGGATCCTCGAAGGGTCGGACAAAGGGCTGGTTCTCGTCGCCGGCAAGCCCGACGAAAGCCCCTTGGTGCTATCGGTGGAGGGCAAGTCGAAGCCGGTGATGCCTCCCAAGACGGCCAAAATTCATCCGCGTCCGGAGGAGACACTCCTGCTGCGGACGTGGGTTCGCGACGGTGCCAAGGAGGGTGGCGGGATAGTCAAGAACATTATCCCCAACATCAAGCCCCGCAAGCCAACCGAGGCGCCTATTACCAGCGTGGCTTACGCCGATTCGGTCATTGCGCTGGGCAAATATAAACTCCTTCAGTTGATTGATTTGCAAAACGGCAACGTCGCGGACTTTCCGCAGACGGGCAACGTCACCGCGCTCGCCTTTACGCGCGTGCGAACATGCTCGCCGCGGGGATCGGGCACGCTGGCGCCAGCTCCGGGCTTTTGTTGCAGAGAATGGGCGATTCCTCGAAAGTGACACGCACCCTCGCGGATTTTCATGAGGACGCCATCCTCGATGTTGCGTTCTCTCCAGACGGCAAATATCTGGCCAGCGCGAGCTATGATACGCGGATCAAACTTCTGGCTTTGCCAGGGGTGTTTGACCAGCCACTGCCTGCTCGCCTTCTGAAGGAGCACAGCGACGCCGTTTATGCGGTCGCTTTCAGTCCAGACAGCAAACGGCTGGCATCGTGCTCGGCGGACCGGGCCATCAAGGTGTGGGACGTGGAGACGGCGAAGCTTCTTTATACGCTGGGCGATGCCAGTGATTGGTTGTACACGCTGGCCTGGAGCCCTGATGGCAAACGTCTCGCGGCCGGCGGCGCGGACAAGAGCATACGCACCTATGAGGTCCGGGACGACGGCGCCAAAATCGTTCAATCTGTATTCGCGCACGAAGGGCCGGTGCAGAAGATTGTGTATTCGGAAGACGGCCAGACGCTTTATTCGTTGGGCCAGGATCAAGTCGTCAAATCCTGGGACGCCAGGCGTATGGTCGAACGCAAGATCTACAAAAAGCTTCCGGAGGCAGGGCTCTGTCTGGCGGTACGGCAAGGCCAAATCGCGGTCGGTCGCTACGATGGCACGTTGCAGTCCATCGATGGTCAGACAGGTGCCACGCTTCGTGAGACTGGCAGCACCAACATGCGTGCCGATCTCGTGCCGGGTGATTCGCCTGGACACGGGGCGGTTGTCCCCTTGCCACTGGTAATTGAAGGGAAGCTGGGCAAGGCCGGGGCCGTCGATTTCTATCGTTTCGAGGTGAAAAAGGGCCAACAGCTCGGGGTAAAGGTTGAAGCTACCGACAAGCAGGCCAAGTTTGACCCCTTCCTGGAGCTGACCGGCACCGGCGACCGGGTGCTGGCCGCGACAAACGTTGGTTTTTTGGGTTTCACCTTCACTGATGCGGGTGTGGTTGCCGTGGGGGTTCGGGATCGGGATTTTCGCGGCGGTTCCAACATGACCTATCGTTTGATCCTGGGCGAAGTGCCCGTGGTCACGTCCTGTTTTCCCTTGGGAGTAGAGCGCGGCAGCGAAACGATGATCGACGTCAAGGGCGTTTTCCTCGATAGGAATCAAGTCCTGGTGAAGGTGCCGGCCGATGCCGTTCCTGGTAGCAAAATCATGGCGCCGATCACGTCTTCCAGGGGTAAGCCACTGGGCACGCTGGACCTTGTCGTCGGCGAATTTCCGGAAGTGGTCATGAAGGCGGGGTACGAGAACGTTAAGGCCACAAATGCCGGTATGGTATCGGTGCCAGGAACGGCCAATGGGCGACATCCTTCAAGCAGGTCAACGCGACGTCTGGAAATTCACGGCGAAAAAGGGCCAACAGTTGGTGCTGGAAACGAATGCCCGACGCCTTGGCTCCGAGCTCGATACCGTGCTGGACGTTCTTGACATCCAGGGCAAACCTGTGCCTCGTGCGCTGCTGCGGTGCCAGGCCAAGACCTATGTGACCTTCCGCGATCACGATTCCGCCGCCGCGGGCATCCGTATTGAGGCCTGGAACGAGCTGGCCACTGACGACCTCATCTACGCCGGCGGCGAATTGATGAAAATCGCGGCACTCCCGACGCATCCGGACGCTGACTGCTTTTTCTTCAGTGCCAATGGTCAGCGAAGCGGTTTTCTTGACACCACGCCCATGCATCACAGCCAAAACGAACCCATGTACAAAGTAAGTCTGCATCCGCCCGCCACGCCCCTGTCGCCCAATGGTTACCCCCTGTTCACGCTCTACTACAGCAATGACGACGGTGGACCAGGGTATGGCCGGGATTCACGTATCCTGTTCGACCCTCCCGCCGATGCTGACTATCTCGTTCGCGTTGGAGACGCACGTAGTCAAGGAGGCGACAACTATGCCTATCGTTTGACGGTCCGTCCGCCGCGACCAAGCTTTAACATCCGCTTTAGCCCCGCGAAGCCCTCGGTTTGGCGTGGGGGTGCCGTGCCTATTCGTATCAGTGCGGATCGCCTCGACAGCTACGATGGCCCCATCGACATACGTTTTGAAGGCCTGCCACCCGGCTTTAGTGCGCCGCCGACCGTGATCGAATCGGGTCAGAGTGGCACGGATATTGCTTTGTACGCGGACAACGACGCTCAGTCGCCCGCGTCGCCGTCGCCCTTCCGGGTGAGTGGCATGGCGAGGATTGGCACGGAAACAATTCGCAAGGAAGCGCTCGGCCAGGGCCCGCAAGCAGTTGACGCAGGCGACATCGTTGCCTTTACGGAGGAAACAGCTATCACCGTTCGTCCGGGTGAGCAGGTGAAGCTCACGGTTCACATCAGAGCGCCGTCAAGGCTACTTGGGCAGGGTTCCGCTGGAAGTTCGCGGCTTGCCCCACGGCGTGCGCGTTCAGGACCTCGGCTTGAACGGTATCCTTGTCAATGAAAACGAGGTCCGCCGGACGATCGTCATCCAGGCCGAGTCCTGGGTGGCGCCGTGCTCGCGTCCTTTTGTTATTTTGGCCAAGCGGGAGGGAAAAAACACCGAACATGGGGCCAGGGCAGTCATGTTGCATGTCGGAGCTCGATAGTTTTTCTTGTACAGTTGACAAAAGGCCGGTTGTGGCGCATGTTTAGGTTGTAATAACAAATCCGTCTTTTCCGGGTCACGTTGCCTGGGATTGCTTCCGATTCGTTCGTGAACCATTTATCCACTCGAAGTATCCAGCGTCTGCGCTTTCCTTCATGGTTGAGGACGCGGAACTGGGTGGAGAATAGAAATGGCCTCAGGGACCTTTTTGGACGATCCGCGGCACCCGTCCGCCGGTGAAGAGCCACCCACCGTCATATCGCGCAAACCGCCGGCGCCGCCAGCGGCCCAGGCGTCTGCTCCGCTTGATCTCTCGGAACCATCCATCGAAGCAACTGCCCATTCCTTTCAATATTATCGCCGCCAGCTTGCCGGCCAGGCGGATGCCACCCCCGAACCGTGGGCCGCGCCGTTCCCAGGCAAGAAGGAGCATGTGCGGCTCTTTCAGGACCTATATCGTCACGATCCCCAGGTGGCGGATCGACTGGCAAGAGCGCTGACGAGCATGCCGGACGCAGGTTCGGAGTTCTTGGGCTTCCATTTGAGCGCTGAATTGGGACGTGGCAGCTTCGCCGCGTCTATTTGGCCCATCAAGGGGACCTGGCCAATCGACCCGTGGTTGTAAAGGTGGCGGCGGATTTGTGGGGCGAGGCCAACGCCCTGGCGCAACTGCAACACCCGAGCATCGTGCCGGTTTACTCCGTACATCATCACGAGCCGTTTCAGGCCGTCTGCATGCCCTACCAGGGTTGGACGACGCTCCAGGATCTTCTGAAGTTTGTGCAAACCCAGGCCTCCTTGCCGACGTCAGGGTTGGCGCTAGCCAAAGTAATCAAGCAGCCGCCCGCGGAGGTTTTCAATTGCCAAACCGGTGACAACGGTGGGCGCCTGGCCGAACCGAGCGATAGCGGCTACCTCGGCAGGTTGGCCGCCGACCAGTGCTGCGCGGCGCAATTCGCCGGTTTGAGTTATGTCGAGGCCATCGTCTGGATAGGGGTGCAACTGGCGGACGGCCTGGCGCATGCTCATGAGCATGGCATCGTTCACCATGATCTGAAGCCCGCCAATGTCCTTTTAAGCGACGAGGGCAGGCCGATGCTCCTCGATTTCAATGCCGCGGAAGACACGAAACGTCGGCCGGACGGGGTGGTGGCCTGGGTGGCGGGCACCTTGCCCTACATGGCACCGGAACAACTGCAAGCATTTCAGGGCAACATTGTTCCAATCGACCTTCGCGCCGATCTGTACTCATTCGGCGTCATCATGTTCGAATTGCTTAGTGGGCGTTATCCGTTTGGGGAAAGCGATTGCTGCGTCAATGTTTTCGAAAGCATCCTGGCCGACCGGGGCGTCGTGCCGCCAGCCTTGCGCAAATGGAACCAGGCCGTCTCCCCCGCGCTGGAAGCAATCGTACAGCGCTGCCTCGAACGGGACCCCGCGCGGCGTTACCAAAGCGCCAGAGAATTGCAAGAAGACTTGCAGAGGCAGCACAGCCATCGACCTCTCAGGCATGTGGCGGAGCCATCGCGCCAAGAACGCATGCACAAGTGGCTGCGGCGACACCCCTGGGCGCTGATGACCGTATGCGCTGCGATTTTCTTGCTGGCGCTCGGGCTGCATTCCGTGGTTCGCGAGCATCAACTCGAAGTCATGAAGGGACATGAAGATGCCCGCATTACCGAAGAGCAAGCACATGCCCGGGCGCTGATGTCGTTCGAACAGTTCCAGACCAATTTCAAGGCGGCCCGTTTCATTCTTTACACGTGCGCCAATGAACCAGATCAATTAGCCGGCGGCGTCTCCCTGGGCACAAGATTGGCCGATTGCTACAGCGTGCTGGAAGGTCCGGCCTGGTTACAAAACCCGCTGGTAAGCTCGTTGCCGGCCGGGGAGCAAGAGCAACTGAAGGACGGCATGGGAGAGCTATTGTTGCTGCTCGCGCGAGCGATTTCGTTGCAGCACAGCGATCAACCTGAAACTCAGCGTCGGTTTCTGGAAAGTGCGCTGCTCATGAACGAACGAGCCGAGTCCTGCTCGCCGCGGGCGGCCGCATCGCCGGCCTTGTGGCGGCAGCGGGGAGATTTGAACGCCTCCCTCGGGCGCGACGCCGAAGCAAGCTCCTGCCGAGAAAAATCGAAGACACTACCTCTAGTCACGGCTGCCGACCACTATTGGCTGGCCAGCGATTACGTGGCCGGGGGTCGGCTACGTGAGGCCTTGCCCCTATTGCTCAAGGCGACACGACTCGAACCGGCTAACTTTTGGGCCTGGTTTGTGCTGGCCAACTGCTACGAGCGGCTGGGCATGGATAGCAAGGCTGAGTTTAGTTACGGCACGTGTGTGGCGTTGCGTCCGAGCAATCCGTGGGCCTATTTCAATCGTGGCCTGGCGCTCTTGCGACAGCTCGATTATCGCGCCGCCTGCGCGGATTTCGACACCGTCATCGGCATGCGGCCCGACCTGGCCGACGCCTATTTGAATCGAGCGCTGGCCCATCAAGGACTGGAACAATATGCGCAGGCCGAGGGGGACCTGACCGAGGCGTTGCAGCGCGGGGGCGCCACACGGCTCTATTTCTTACGTGCTCGCCTTCGCGAAAAACAGGGTGACAAGGAGGGGGCGGCACGCGATTACGAAGAGGGGTTGCGCCGGCCGCCCCAGGATGAAAAAAGCTGGCTAGCCCGTGGTTATTACTTGCTGATGCGTGAACCGGAAGCCGCACTGGCTAATTTTGAGCAGGCCCTGCGCCTCAACCCGCGCTCGGCGGATGCACTGCAAAACAAGCGCAATGGCGCTGGCGGAGAAATTGGGCCGCAACGAGGAGCGCTCGAAGTGCTCAATAAATCCCTGGCGTTCTATCCGGACTCGGTAAAGGCCCGAGGTGGCCGGGGTGTCCTGTATGCGCGCCTGGGAAAGCGCGAGTTGGCCCATCAAGATGCCGAAGAGGCGTTGTTGCGCGATACAAGTCCTTTGCGGCTGTACCAGGTTGCTTGCATCTATGCGCTCACTTCGACGCAACAACCTGAAGATCGGTGCGTGCGCTGCAGCTGTTGTCTTCGGCCTTACGCCAGGGTTATGGACTCAATTTGCTCGAGACCGATGCCGACCTCAATCCACTTCGTCCTTGCGACGAGTTCCGCCGTCTGGTGGAAGCGGCGCAAGCGCAGCGGTCGAGGCCCAAGGCATCCTAAGAGCCCGTTGAAAAAGGGGTCAGACCCCCTTGAAGCGAACTGAGTTTTCAATGTTTTTAGGGAAACGAAGGGGTCTGACCCCTTTTTCAACGGGCTGCTAAGGCATTTGTGGTGGGTAGTCTTTCATGAAAAGGCGCAGGCCATTATTGGGCGTTGAACTGCTTGAAGATCGCTGCACGCCGGCGACGTGGGGCAATCCCTGGCCAGACCCTGGTCACTTGACGCTAAGCTTCGTGCCGGATGGTACCCTGGTGGGCAACCATGTCAGCAACCTGTTCCAGACACTAAATGCCGCCGCACCCACGAAAACCTGGGAAACCGCGATTTTGCGAGCTTTTCAGACCTGGGCGCACAGGCCAACATCAATATCAGCGTCGTTGCCGATGATGGACTGCCTCTGGGTACAGCGGGTGCCGTCCAGCGCGATGCACGCTTCGGTGACATTCGCGTGGCCGCCTGTGTCATGCCAGCGGGCGCCGAGGCGGTCGCGACGCCTTTCGAGTTGGCCGGCGGGACCTGGTCGGGCGATGTCCAGTTGAACAGCGGCGTGAATTTCGGAGTCAATGGCGGCGGGAAGTATGATCTGTTTTCCGTCATGCTCCATGAAGCCGGTCACGTTTTTGGTTTGCCGGATAATAGCGATCCCACGTCGGTGATGGATATGGCTTATCAGGGCGTGCGCTCCGTGCCCAGCGTGGCAGATTGCGCCGCGCTGCAGGCGCTGTATGGAACGCGCTCGCCCGATGCGTTCGAGGGCGCGGCGGGTAACAATCAGTTGAGCACTGCCAGGCCGCTTAATCTCTTGGCCAACGGCAACGGCATATTGGCCATGCAGGCGACGGGTGATGTCACCACATTGCGGGACCAGGACTATTATTCGTTTAACACCCTGCTCGGCCTGGGCGGGGTCGATTTGACCGTACGAACCCAGGGGATCAGCCTGTTGACGCCCAGCGCCACGGTATACGATGCCTTTGGTCATACTATTGTCAAGGCGTCCAGCACCGATCCCATGGAAGGGGGCTTTGTTATTCACCTGCGTAACGTTTTGCCGCTGAGCAGGTACTACATTCAAGTCGCGAGTGGGCAGTCGAATTCCTTTGGTATCGGCGCGTATCAGCTTTCGGTCAATGAGCTACCCTTGCTCAATAATCTCTTGAGGCCGGTGACGGCGACAATTACTCAGGGAGTGAGCTCGGCCACCGACATACTCCTCAATACCGTCCACACCAATGGCAGCTTTGCAACGGCCACCAGCTTGCCGCCCCCGTCGAGTGGCCCAGGCGGAACGTATTCCGACACGTATCGCGGCAGTTTCCTGACCGTCTCTCAAAATGATTATTACACGGTAAAGGCGCCCTGGCTTCGCCGGGCTCGACCGCGAGTGTGTTGACCGCAATGGTTTGGGGCTTGCAAAACGAGCTGGCCGCCCGGGTTCGCGTTTATGATGCCAATCGCAACCTCCTGCCGACGACCGTCATCGTAAACGACGGCTTCAGCTATGTCGTGGAATGGAATGATGCCATCCCGCAGCAAACTTATTACCTGGAGGTCGTGCCCGCTCAGCCTGGACAGAGCCGGAATGTCGGCAATTATTTCCTCGGAGCCGATTTTGGTCCCCATGGTGCCGCGCTCAACGATGTGGCCGATGGTTTGCTAACCAGCTCGCGGCCGCAAATGGTCGACACGTTGATCGTGAATTCTCGTAGCGAGCTAATGCATTTTGTGTTGGCGGCTGTTGCGGCGAACCCCGGGGCTTCCACCGCGGTCGAAATGAGCATCGTCAATTTGACCGGTCACGTCGTTTTCACGCTGGAGGCCGATAACACAGTCCCAACGAGCGGCAATGTCTCGCTGGCACCGGGAACATACACCGTGGTGTTCAGCGCCATGACCGGCACGGGGGGATTTCCCGTGGTGTACCATTTACTTGCTGAAACATTGAGCGACCCTCAAGGTCCCGAGACTTCCGATCCGACAGGCGATCCCGGCGGCTCCAGTGGCACCGATCCGAATGGTCCGCCCGATTGGAATGGCGGCAGTAGTACGGGAGTGCCTTCCCAAGATCCATCGAGTGGCTCGTATGGCAGCAATGGGACTGCGCAAGGGGCAAATGCCTCGTCGATCACACTGTACAATCCGGGCGATCAGACGGACTTCGCCGGCGACGGTGTCAATTGGTCGGTGTCGGCTGCCGACAGCGACCCGAATGCGCCGCTGAGTTACAGTGCCACCGGTCTTCCGCCTGGTCTATCCATGGACCATAGTTCCGGCACGTTTTCGGGAAGTATTCCCAACGATGCCGGCAATGGAGCACCCTATGTCGTGACAATTAATGTGTCGGATAGCAATGGCTCGACTGCCACCCAGACCTTCAACTGGACCGTGAATCCACCCGTCGTGAATATTTATTCGGGTGGCGATCAAACGAACCTCGCGGGCGATACGGTGGGCGTGATTGAATCTGGCTATAACTCAGATAGCTTTCCCTTGACTTTCAGCGCCACCGGCTTGCCGCCAGGCGTGCATATCGACCCTTACTCGGGCTACCTCTACGGCACCGTCGCTAATAACGCGGCCCAGGCCGCCTCTTATGTCGTGACCATCACCGCCACCGACACCAGTTCCGGCGTGAGCGCCTCGGCTACACTAAAATGGACAGTGAGCCCGCCAATCGTGAATTTGTACAGTCCTGGTAATCAAATGAGCCAGACGGGCGATGGGATCAACCTTGGACTTTCGTGGTCGAATACCGACAACTACGCGGTAACCTTCAGCATAAGCGGGCTGCCGGCGGGACTGACGATCGACCCCGGCTCAGGCTTGATCAGCGGCACGATTGCCACCAATGCCGCGAGTGATGCACCCTATGTGGTGACAATAACAGCCCTTGATCCGAGTTCCGGGGTAAGCTCAACCGTGACTATTAACTGGACCGTTTGCTGAGAACGCTGTTATTTCTTGCCGTTGGCCTTCGAGGCACGAAGTTTTCGCAGAGGCCCCAATGCCAGGATGGCCTGTTCTTCAAAGGGGAAGCGATCGATAACCTGGCCGATTTTTTTCAAATCCACCGCTTCGAACGCTTTCAATTCATCATCAACGCTTCGATATTTACCGAGGTAGGTCCAGGACATGCCGATGGCCTGCATGCGACCCATGGGCCGTTCGCCGGCGCGGACGACGCGTGACAACACCTTACTCTTGGCCTGGGCCAACTCGCTTTCGCTGATGCCGTCCCGTTGTACCTGACGGAAAATTCCCTGGATGATTGCCAGGTCTTTTTGCGTTTGTTCCGGTTCACAACTGAATGACGTGAAGAAGGAGCCGGCCCCTTCGTAATCGTGGTAACTGACATCGGCGGATTCCGCCAGTCCCGGATCGACCAAAGCCCAATAGAGACGGCTGCCGGTGTCGTCGCCAAGCACCATGGCCAACGTGTCGGCAGCATGCCGCAAGGGAGAATTGGCCGCCGGGCCGGGAATGATCATGACGACATGTTCCTGGGTCACCTTTTCTTTTTTAACGATTTCAAGGGCCGGATGCGCCACGGCGGGACGGACTCCCTGACGCGGCGCACGGCCTGTGTTCCATTCGCCGCAGCTTTTTTCGAGCAGCTTGACGAGCTCGGGAAAGGAAAAATTGCCCGCGGCGGCGACGGTAACGTTGGCGGCGACATAGCGCTTGTCGAAATAGGCTTGCATCTGATCGCGTGTCAATGCGGTGATACTGGCCGGAGTGCCCAGCACGCTGTTGCCCAGGGGATGTTCGCGGAAAAAGGTCTTTTTGGCATGGTCATAGGCGGACCACATGGGCTGGTCCTCATACATGCCGATTTCCTCGATGATGACGTTCTTTTCCATGTCGAAATCATCGCCGCGCAAGCTGGGCCGCAGAATATCGGCCAGAATGTCGACGGCCTGGGGCATATACTCGGGAAGAATCGAAGCGTAAAAAACGGTGTTTTCCTCGCTGGTGAAGGCATTGTAGTTGGCGCCGATGCGATCGAAGTCCATGTTGACTTCCAGGGCCGTGCGCCGCGGTGTCCCCTTGAAAACCATATGTTCGAGGAAGTGCGAGACACCCGCGACCTCCGGCTTTTCGTCGCGGGACCCGGTTCGGACGAAGAAACCCAGCGCCATCGAACGGGCGGAGGGGCTAACCTCGGCGATAATCTGTAGCCCGTTGGCAAGGGTATGTTGCTGAAAGGACATTGTTAACTCCGGGATTTAGCAGCGCGGCCAGCCGCAGGCGCGAGGGCCTGTTGCGGTCGAGCTTTGATGGCTTTGGGGCCAAGGGTGACAATGGTAAAGTCGGCGGGCGGGTTTTTACGCACGTGGTCAAGAATACTGCGCGGCGTCAGCGCATCGACCGCCGCCTGAATTTCTTCCATCGCGCGAACGCGCCCAAGATAATACCAGTCCGAGGCCAGCGCCCCGGCCCGCGCGGACGTCGATTCCTCTTGCATGATGATCGAGGACTTGAGCCCGGCACGCACGCGCTCGACTTCTTCGGCCGTGACTCCCTCCGTCAGGCGCTTGAGTTCGCCCAGCGTGACATCGAGAGTTTCCTGGGCGCGTTCGTTCGTCGTGCCGGCATAGCAAAGGATCGAGGCCCGATCCTTGAACGTCTGATAACTGGCCCAGACGGAATAACACAGACCGCGTTTTTCCCGAACCTCCGTGAACAGGCGAGCGCCCATGCCGCCCGAGAGGACCTGCACGGCCCCTTGCGCGGCGTAATATTCAGGGTGGCCAAAGGGCACGCTGGGATAGGAAATCGCTATCTGTGTCTGGGTGGTGTCCTTGGCGATGTGCGCGCGGCCGGTCATCGTTTTGCTCAATTTCAGGCTACCTTCGTTGCCGCCTTGCCAATCACCAAAAAGAGCCTCGACCTGATCTTTGAGTTCGGACCATTCAATGTTCCCGGCCACCGACACGATCATTTTTTGCGGACCGAAGAGCTGCTCGTAATGCTTACGGATCTTGGCGGCGGTCAGGCTCTTGAGCCCCTTGATCGTGCCGCGTCGATCCTGACCGAGCGGATGAGGCCAGGTGCGCCGCCGAAGTTCCACCATCACTTTCTGTCGCGGCTCGTCTTCCAGGGAGAGAATGTCTTGCATTGCCAGGGCGCGGACAGCGTCGATCTCCTCCGCCGGCAAATGCGGACGACGAAGAATATCCGCGTAGATCGCCAACGCGGCGCCGATATTGCGAGCCAGGGTAGCGCCCCAAAACCGCATGTGCAACTGGCCCACGCTTTCATCACGGTCGAGGCCGATGTTGTCCAGCGCCATGCTGAGCTCGCGACTCGAGCGTTCCCCGGCTCCACGCGTTATCATGTCGCTCAGCACCGAGGCCATGCCCAGGCTTGCCGGAGGATCGTAGACGCAACCCGCCGGCACCAAGAAATTCAAGGCAGCCGAGCGAACATGATCCATGCGCTCGGCCAAGAGGGTCAAGCCATTGGGAAAGGTGTGCTGAAAAACTTGTTGGGGCACTTCAAAAGTTCTCCACTGCGGGGAAAGCTAAAAGACCAGGTCAAAATCCAGGTCCTGTAACGAAGCCGCCGGCTGCGCCACGGCCTTGTACAAGGTCTTGCGACAGCGAAAGCCAAGGCGACGATAAATCCGAATCGCGCTGTCATTGTGCGCTGTCACTTCCAGGTTAGCGGCGTGGGCGCCGCTTTTTTGGAAGCCATGCAAGGCTTTGATGAGGAGCGCCGTCCCCAAACCAAGGCCACGATGCGGCGCGGTCACACCCAGGTTCTGAATCGCCCCCACGCCGCTACGTTCGCGCACGCCCTGGACGGTGGCGCAGTAGCCGTCGGCGTTAGCAATCATCCAGGTGGCTTCCGGCTTGAAGCCCGGTTTCGCGGCAATTTCTTGCATCAGCCTGCGGCAGCCGTCACGGCTACTGAGGCTCACGAAGACGATCGCGTCGATTTCTTCCAGAAAGCATTGGTATTTCACCTCGGCATGATGCTCCAGGAGGCGATCTTCCCAGGGAACCCAGCTATACCCCGAGGGCAAGCAGGGCACCGCGGGCAAAGCCGTTTGCAAATCAATCTCCATCCTGAATCGTTTGAAATAGGAAATATCGTGGCCAACGGCTTGTGCAATCATCTTTCACCTGCTGAAAGCATCGCGTGGTCAGGAATTAAATGATTCTAACAAGCCGCGCCACCCTGGTCAAAGGGTCACTGCGGCAAGCGCGGCAAGATAGCCGCGGGCCGCTAAAAACTCCGGGCAAGGCTCGGCGTGGGGCTGAGATAGCCGGGTGGCGCAAAGTCCCGCTGCGCCGTCGCCGTTGTCCCGGCGCCCGCCTAGAATTGTCAGCGAGCCGTACGCGTATTTCAGGAGATTATCCATGTCCTCTCCCGCGCCAAATATCACGAGCGTCCTCAGGGAAACGCGGCAATTTCCGCCGCCCAAGGCTTTCGCGGAGAAGGCGGAAGTGAAGTCCCTCGCCGAATACGAGAAGCTGTGCCAGCGTGCCAATAATGACCCCGAAGGTTTTTGGGCGGAACAGGCGGAGACGCTGACATGGTTCAAGAAGTGGGATAAGGTCCTCCAGTGGAATGAACCTTTCGCCAAGTGGTTTGTCGGGGGAAAACTAAATGCCAGCTACAATTGCCTGGACCGCCACCTGGCCGGCCCACGCAAGAACAAGGCGGCCATCATATGGGAAGGTGAAACGGGCGAAAGTCGCGTTTTGCGCTATCAAGATCTACACAGGGAGGTTTGCAAGTTCGCCAATGTCCTGAAAGGGCAGGGGATCAAGGCCGGCGACCGTGTGACAATTTACATGCCCATGGTTCCAGAACTGGCCATTGCCATGCTGGCCTGCGCCGGATAGGCGCGACGCATTCCATCATTTTTGGCGGTTTCTCGGCCGAGGCGGTCGCCGATCGTAACAACGACGCCAAGGCGAGACTGGTAATAACCGCGGACGGCGGCTGGCGGCGTGGTAAGGTCGTGCCGCTCAAGCAAAATGTCGACGGAGCGCTCGACAAGTCGCCGACCGTGGAAAAATGCATCGTTTTTAATCGCTGCAATCAACAAGTTAACATGAAGGCGGGCCGGGATCTTTGGTGGCACGAACTCATGGCCACCGCCTCGGCCGATTGCCCCGCGGAACCCCTCGACAGCGAGCACCCGCTCTACATTCTCTATACCTCCGGCTCGACGGGCAAACCCAAGGGGGTCCTGCACACTACGGCCGGCTACCTTCTGGGTACGGCTTACACCCACCGTCTGGTCTTCGACCTCAAGGAAGATGACACCTACTGGTGCACCGCCGATATAGGCTGGGTTACCGGCCATAGTTACATCGTTTACGGCCCGCTGACCAACGGCGCCACGACGGTGATGTATGAAGGGGCACCGAATCATCCGCGCGAGGATCGCTTCTGGGAGATTATTGAAAAATACCGCGTCAACATTTTCTATACGGCCCCGACCGCTATTCGGGCTTTCACGAAATGGGGCGACGAATGGCCAAAAAAACACGATTTGTCCAGCCTGCGGCTGTTGGGTACCGTGGGTGAGCCGATCAACCCGGAAGCATGGATGTGGTATCACCAGATCATCGGTGGTGGGCGTTGTCCGATCGTCGATACCTGGTGGCAAACCGAGACGGGCATGATCATGATCGCGCCCTTGCCGGGTGCGATTCCGACCAAACCAGGCTCGGCAACCAGGCCGCTGCCGGGTGTCGTGGCGGCCATCGTCGATCGTCAGGGCAGGCCTCTGCCTGCCAATCAGGGCGGCTTCCTGGTTATTCAAAAACCCTGGCCCGCGATGCTACGCACGATATACGGCGACGATGAGCGCTACCAGCAGCAATACTGGTCCCAGGTGCCGCATGTCTATTTCACCGCCGACGGCGCTCGCCAGGATCAGGACGGCTACTTCTGGATCATGGGACGTGTCGATGACGTTCTCAACGTCTCCGGCCATCGGCTCAGCACCATGGAAGTGGAAAGTGCACTGGTGCACCATGAAAAAGTCGCCGAGGCCGCTGTCGTCGGCAAGCCGGATGATATCAAGGGAGAAGGAATTTCCTGCTTTGTGACCTTGATTGGCGGCATCCAGGCGACGGACGAGCTGAAAAAAGAATTGCAGGCTCACGTCGTCAAGGAAATCGGCGCCCTGGCACGCCCGGATGAGATTCGCTTCACCGAAGCGTTACCCAAGACGCGTTCGGGAAAGATCATGCGCCGCCTGCTTCGCGATATTGCCAGCGGCAAACAAACCACCGGAGATACCACCACCCTCGAAGATTACTCGGTGATGGCCAAGCTTCGCGAGGAAGAAGAATAAGCACGGATCTTCTTTCCGAATCTCCCCGCGCTTCGCTATTCTATTCTGAAAGATCGATATTTAACGCACCTTCAGGAGTCTCTGTCTTGAAAACAATTGTTTCAGCCCTGGCGCTTTTACTCGTTGGGGCGACGACTTTGTCGGCTCAGGAAAAGCTGCCCACCCTGCAAGTCGGCCCTCTCGTTACGGGCCTCAAAAACCCCGAATCGGTGGCCATCGGGCCCGACGGCCAGATCTATATCAGCTCGATCGGCGAGTTTGGCAAAGATGGCGATGGCGCCATCATGAAGGTGGTCGACGGTTCGGCTGTCCCCTTCGCGACTGGGCTCAATGATCCCAAGGGACTCACCTCCTGGGCCAAGTGGCTCTTCACGGCGGACAAAGACCGCATCTGGCAAATCGACCTGAAGGGCAAGGCCAGCGTCTTCGTGCCGGCGACCGCATTCCCCACGCCGCCGCTGTTTCTCAATGACCTCGTCGCCGACGCCAAAGGCAATCTTTATGTGAGTGATTCCGGCGACCTCAAAGGCAGCGGCGGAGCGATCTACAAAATAGATCGCAAGGGCAAGGTCAGCAAGATCACCAGTTCCAAAGACTCCTCTTTGCTTAAATTTCCCAACGGCCTGGCACTTGACAGTGAAACTCACCTGCTGACGATTGACTTCCTCTCCGGAGATTTGCTGCGCATCCGCCTCGACAATGGCGACGTCAGGAAAGTGGCGGAAGGTTTCGATGGCGGCGATGGCCTGGCTTATGATTTTTTCGGCCGGCTTTTTATCAGTAGTTGGAAGCACGGCACCGTTCATGTCATTCCTCGCCCCGGCGCCAAGGCCATCCTGGTGGCATCGGGTTTTCAATCGGCTGCTGATCTCTGCCTGGATCGTAGCGGCAAGTTTCTGCTGGTGCCCGACATGAAGGCAGGCACCGTGACCGCGGTGCGTGCTCAGGTGCCCGGGCAAGAAGTCGATGATACGCCGCTCGCGCTGGAAAGCGTGGTGGCATTCCCGGATTTGCAGTGGAGCGGCTGGAAGGGGGAGACCGCCAAGGGGCTGCCCAATCCGCTCAGGCCGCTCGTGCTTACCCATGCCGGCGATGGCAGCAATCGCGTCTTTGTCGCCACCCAACAAGGCGTTATTCACGTTTTCCCCAACAATCAAAAAGCAACGGAAACCAAGGTTTTCCTCGATATTCAGCCCAAGGTGCTCTATCAGGACAAAGAAAACGAAACCGGCATGCTCGGCCTGGCATTTCCGACGGATTACAAGAAAACAGGCGAGTTTTACGTCTATTATTCGCTGAAAGCCGAGAAGCTGACCAACGTCCTGGCGCGATTTCGCGTCAGCAAGGATAATCCCGATCAGGCGGACCCCGCTTCCGAAGAGATTCTGCTCAAGTTTACGCGACCGTTCTGGAACCACGATGGCGGCACCATTTGCTTCGGGCCGGATGGCTACCTGTATGTGGCGCTTGGCGACGGCGGTTCCGCCAACGACCCTTATGGCAATGGCCAAAATCTCAAGCAGTTACTCGCCGGTGTGCTACGTCTGGACGTCAGCCATAAAGAGAATGGCCTTCTTTACGCCATTCCCAAGGACAATCCATTTGTCGGCAAGGGCGATGCCCGCCCGGAGAAGTGGGCTTATGGCCTGCGCAACATCTCGCGCATGTCGTTTGATCGCAAGACGGGCAAACTTTGGGCTGCCGACGTGGGCCAAAATCTGTTCGAGGAAATTAATATCCTCAAGGCCGGCGGCAATTATGGCTGGAACGTACGCGAAGGTCTGCATCCCTTTGGAAACAACGATGGCGTCCGCGGTGAGGACATGATCGATCCCATCTGGGAATACAACCATGACATGGGTAAGTCGATCACTGGTGGCTTCGTCTACCGGGGCAAACGTCTTCCGGAACTGAATGGCGCCTACCTGTATGCCGACTATGTCACCACATTTATCCGCGCCCTGCGCTATGATGAAAAGCAGGGACGCGTCGTTTCCAACCGGCCAATTCGAGACCGCGGCTTGCCCGTCCTGTCGTTTGGTGAAGATGAAATGGGCGAGGTGTACTACCTGACCTATACGCCTACAGGCCGTGGCATCTATTGGTTCAACCGGACCAACCGTTAAACAGCGGCTTGCGCCGGCTGGCCGCGATTGAGTTCGCGGCCAGCCGGCGTCGCTCCCCGTCCCCTGCCACCTTGCGCGGCAGGAACGTAAGGTCCATAGCTAGAAAAAACTCCGAACGGCCCCTCCTCGTCTCCTGCCACCTCGAGGTGCTACAGCTAAATTTCCCGGTGGCCGCCATGGTCTAACCACAGACCCTCCGTTCCTGCCACGCAAGGCGGCAGGGGACGAACTGTGGCCCTTGCGCGTGAACGCGGCTTAGTTAGCGTCGGCCGTGACCGCCGCCGCCGCTACGGCCATGGCTAACGGTGGCATGGGCGTGTGACGCGGCAGCCGCCGGTCTGCCGGCATGGACGGCAGTAGACGCGGCCACATGATGTTGAGTCGCCGCCGCGGTGAATCCAGCTCTGGCCGGAGCAACATTCACGCGGGCGGGGGCGGTGTGGATCGCGCTGGATACGACCGCTGAGTGGACTACTCTCGGCGTGGCCAACGAATTATTGACGACACGTGGCACACCAGCCCCGGCGACGATGCGCGTGCCCGTGTTGGCGGGACGCGTCAGAGCGAGCTGATTGACGTGCTGCAAGTTCGCGTGGACGCCATTGAGCGGCATTACATGATTCGGGCGGTAGTACCAGCCGGCCGTGCGCCAGGGCGTGCCGTTAAACCAAACAGGCGCGAACAATAGGCCGCGATCGACAAGGGGATAGTCCCAGTAGCCGCTGTTGTACAGGTAACCGTTCGGGGTCCAGATGTAGCGCGGCTGCACCCAGGTTCTTCCCGCCCGCAGGGGGGCGTAAAAGCCTGGCCGCCAGATGAACGTATCGTTTTGATAAGCCCAGTAGCCTGGCACATAGCTGCTATTGTCGTCCGGCGGCGGCATGGATGGTCCAACTTCGAGGCTGGCCGGCGGCTGGGCGGCAAGTTGAATGTCACCTTGATTCTCTGGAGCCCAGTAGCCAGCGACCCAGCGCCAGCCGTCCGGAGTGTTTGTCCACTGGCCCGGGATAAAACGACGGCCTGGAGGAGCATTTCTGTAGGTGCCGCTCACCCAGACGAAGTCGTTTCTATTGGCGTCCCAAGCCCAATAGCCCGGTATCCACTGAGCGCTTTCGCTTCCAGGCTGTATGTCCGCCGGTTTTTCCGGAATGGGCGCCGGCGGCGCCTGGCCATATGCCGGCCCTGGTCCTGGATTTGGATCAAAGGGCTGGACAAACGACTCATGAAGTGGCCCACGCGGCTGCACCTCGATGCCGCCGTTGGGCGGAGGCTGGCCGCCCGTCTGCGCCGTGACCACGGCACAGGGACTGAGGGCCAAAATCGCCAGGCCGATGCCAACCAAACGTGTTCTTGTATTCATGACGGGCCTCGCAATCTGTTGACTATTAATATTTTATGAGGACAAGTGCCCGGACACGACAACTTTCTCATTAAAACAACGACAGTAAACGTATTACTTGCGCGGAACATGCCTTTGGGGCGGTGGAGAGGCTACGAAAATGGGTGAGACACTATAGCTCCGCGGAAACTTCTCCATCCGGGCTCGATTCGTTGAAGGCCGCCTTGAGGCCTTCGCCCACGGGCAGAATCAAGGGTAGCGCCACGAGGATCAGGCCCAGAACGGTACGCCCGACCACGCTAAGGCGTCGCACCCCCGGGAACTCGGTGAGCCAGGGCATGAGCGGAGCAAGCATCAAGAAGACTGCGTATCGATTGGGTAGAGTGCCGAAGAAACGCCCCACGATAATGACACCGAAGAGGCCAACGAGACCCGCGCCGGAAAGACGCACCTTGAGGGCCGGACCGGCGAGAAGGAAGGCGGCCGCGCTGGCGCCCGCGAGCGACCCAGCGAGTGCGATGCCCATCTGGCCGCCGGTGGTATAACCCGAGTGCATGACCGCGATCCCCGCTGCGGCCGTTGTCAAAAACAGCGCGGCACCCACGGCGGCAGGCGCGGTGCGATACTGCAGTTGCTCCACAAGATACCAAACAACAACCAGCGTCGCCGCCAGGCCGCTCATGATAAGAAGAGCTTGCGGGAGGGGCCATTCGCGCGTTCCCGGCCCAGCGATATCGGCAACATAGCTTGTGCCAAACAGCAGAATTGGGGTCGCGGCCGCGGCCAGGAGCAGGCGTGGGAGCCATACCCACCATCCAGGCATATGGGTACCGGCGGTCAAGCATCCCACGATTAGGGTTGCGGGCAGCAAAATGGTCAGCCAGCGTTCGCGGTCGCCTACCGGGGGCCACGCTGGCCAGAAACCGAACGCCCAACAGCCAAGGAAAAACCCCAGCCCGACACCCCAGGTCCAGCCCAGGCTCATGCGCGGGGCTTGGCGACCAGCGCGGCGCGGCGAAAAGCAGATAGACCACCGCAGCCGCGATGCCGGCCAGCACCGCCGCTTGCGTCATGAGCACAAAGTCGGGCATGGGCGTTCCCGTGATCCAGGGCGAGGGGTTACTTCTTGACGGCTTCCAGACCGACGTAGATTTTCACCTCATCGCCGAGTCCCATCGGTCCGCCAACGCGGAAGTCGCCGCGGTGCAGTTCAAATGCGCCATAAAAGCCGATATTGGTCTTCCCCTTGGAGTCGAGAGTCTTGCCGCCCATGAGGTTGACAGTGATGGATTTCTTGACGCCGTGCATTGTGAAATCGCCGGTGACGTCATAGCCATCCTTCGCCGGGCGTACGCTGGTGCTTTGGAAGGTGATCAGGGGAAATTGTTTCGCGTCGAAGAAATCCGGGCTGCGCAGGTGATTGTCGGCGCCGGCTGGTTCGTATCCACGCTGGTCGCCTTCATGGTCAACGCGAACGATGACTTGGTGGGGTCGGCCTTGTCGATCGTGAGCGTGCCGGACATGTCGTTGAAGCGGCCGTGGACGTAACTGATGCCCATGTGCTGGATCATAAAAGTATTGGAGGAATGGGCCGGGTCGAGCGTGAAGGTGTCGGCTCCTTGAACCAGCGAGCCAGCCACAGCGATGCTCAGGACGACGAGTAGAAACCGCGCTTGGGTCAGCATACGGAATCCTTTCTGGCGCTCACGCCAAAACGAGGGTAGATAGCTAGTTTCGGACGGAGTTATTGATATGAAATAGTATCGATGGCGATAAGACAACGGCGCCGGGCTTGTTTTGGCGCCGCTTTCAGTTTAGCTCGTCGAGCCAGTTGCGTAGGTCCGTCTCGTATTCGCTGGCCAGGTCGCCTTTGACAAGCTGGCGGTGAAAATCCGCCGCGCCTTTGCGGTCGAGATCGGCCGCCTGCGCGTTTTGAAAGCGCTTGGCGGGGTCGGGCGCGGTCATTTTGCGGCACAGATGCAGCAAGAGTTCGTTGTCGCGCACTTCATCCGGGAGAAAGTCCGGGAGCCAGTGTTCCAACTGCATCTTGGCGTCCACGAGCTTGTCGAGTTCGGCCAGGCCGTCAAAAGGACACTGGCCGGCGAGCATTTCGATCAGGATGTAGCCAAGGCTGGCCAGGTCGGAGAGTCGCGTGTTTTGTCCGCCGCGCAGGACCTCGGGGGCGGCATAGGTTGGCGACCACATACGCCGGAAATTTGGCTTGTCTAGCTGCACCGCGGAGCCGATATCGATGATCTTGGCCGCTCCGGTGCGCTTGACCATGATGTTGGCCGGCTTGAGATCGCCATGCGCGATCCCTTCACGGTGCAGGGCCCCGAGCCCCGCCAGGCATTCGCGCAAGATCTGGATCGCCACGCCCGGCTTGAAGCGCGGCTGGGTAACGCCCCTGGCCAGAATCACCTTGGTCACGTACTGCCAGCGCTCCGGGCTCAGAATTTCCTTCGAGCGGTCGTAGAGGCGTTGCGTCAACAGGTCACGCAGATCGAAGCCGTCGATCCACTCCATCACCATGATGCGCACGCCTTCATGGGAAATGAAATTGTGCAGGTCGAGCAGGTTGTCGTGTTGAATGAGGGCCACGCGCGAAGCCATCGCGGCGACCCGCGCCATGTCCGCCTCATAGGCAGCCGCGTGCTGGTATTGTTCCGGCGAGAAAACCTTGAGCGCCACCGGCAGGCGGAAAAGGTCGCTGCCCTGGCGCTCGCTCAAATAAACAACACCCTGGCCCCCCTTGCCCAGCTCGCGGATTTTACGATACTGCGCCGCCCAAAAAATCTGGGCGCTTTGCGAAATGAGGTTATACCTCTCCATGAGAAAGGCGATATCTTTGCCAGACGCGGCCGCTCCTCCGGGCCACATCGTGGGTTCGGATAATGTGGTATTCATTCACCTTCCAGGGTTTGCGCTCGCCTGCGGCCGCGACGGGAGGTACGACCCAGAGTCAGGCAGCATTATAACGGTGCCTGCCCGAATTGAAAACCCGGATGTGACGTTGAGGATGGCTCAGGGACAGTTGGTCCAGCGTGCCGGGGGATACCAGCAATCGCCCAGATGATAATGGCGCTCGATGTAGGGATTGAACGAATGCTCGAAGAAAAGATCGTGGGGATAGGTCGCGCTGGGCCGGGCGATTTCGCGGTCGAGCAGGCCGCCCGCCACCAGGCACTCGGTGACCAGCTCGGAGCAGTAATAGCTGATGCGATTCGGGTTCGATTTGCCCATGAACGTGGTGCGCAGCGGGCCGTGCGCCGGAAAGGGGTCAATTGCAGGCCCAACCGCGGCAGTGCGAAGAACTTGCCCTCCTGGAGCTCGGCGAACGTCGTGAGGGCGCACGATTGCTCCGGCGTGATGGGCACGCGCCGTTTGCGGACCCACAAGGGCCCCTTGGCGGCGTAGGAGCCGATGTGCGGCAAGGCGTCCATGCTTCGAATAAAGAGCGTGTCGTTGGGGCCAGCCTCTAAAAGCGCCAGCCGTCCATCCGAACGGGCGAAAAAGATGCCCGAATTATGCGGCTCAAACGCCAGCGCGAGATCATGCGTGATTTTCCAGAACACGTTCGAGTCGGTGGCCAGCATGATATCGCCCGGCTGCGGCACGTAAGCCTCGACGGGCCCGCGCAGGAGCTTATCCATGGAATAGGAAGGCTGGTAGAGAAAGGACGCCTCCGCTTCCCCACCCGGGCCGCCCGTCAGCAAACACGCAATCGAGAGGAGCAGAGGTTGCATGGCGTTATCTCACCGCCTTGGGTAGCCCGGAGTTGGCAAACGCTCCGGCGCCATTAAGGGAACGAGGGAACCTCCACTAACATCACGTTTTTTGCCAAGGCCCATTCACCAAATCAGCCCGCATTCGCACTTGCCAGGCCACAAGCTGGGAAAGCTGTACCGCCAAAAGGGCCATTCGATCGTTTCACGCAACCATACCCCTTTTGCAACGATGGAATTAGCGTGAAAGGAATGAAATGGTGCAACGACTACCGCCTAATTCCGGCTGCAATTCCGCCGGGCAGCCCCTTGAACATCCTTTCACGCTCGGTTAATGTGGAGATTATTAAAACACCCGACGCACGTCTGGACGTTCTTTTTTTGCACCGAGGTTGATCCATGGCCAAAGGGCGCGGCGATTTCACCGAAATCCTTCTCAAAAAACAGGTTCTCAGTGCCGACCAACTGAACGAAGCCCGCGGTATGGCCCAGCAAAGCGGCGCCAAGATTCAGGACGCCCTCATCAAGCTCGGCTATTGCTCCATGGAAGAGGTCATGGTCGCCATCGGCGAGTTCTCGGGCATGCAGTCCGTGAGCCTGGTCGATGTCACCATTCCCGCTTCCGTCATCGAGCTGGTGCCGGAATCGGTGGCCCGCGAAAACGTCATTATTCCCCTGTCCCAGGAAAACGGCACCCTGAAGATCGTCGTTCACGATCCGACCGATTTCGACACCATCCAGA
The DNA here is from genome assembly GCA_963848825.1 of uncultured Planctomycetota bacterium. Taxonomy (GTDB): domain Bacteria; phylum Planctomycetota; class Planctomycetia; order Gemmatales; family Gemmataceae; genus CAVVSQ01. Next base: position 1,315,630 of record CAWKFA010000015.1, read on the forward strand.
AGCTGCAATTCATTCTGAACAAAGAGATTATGCCCGTTTTGGCTGCCCGCGAGCAGATCGTGGAGGCCATCAACCGCCACTACGGCCAAACCGAGACCGAATCCGTCGATTCCATGCTTCAGGAGTTCACGGACACGCAGATCGACTTCACCGAGACCGAAGCCACCAACAAGGGCGCCGCCGAGGAGAGCGACGCCCCCGTTGTCAAGCTGGTTAATTTGATCATTTCCGAGGCCATCGGCCTGCGGGCCAGCGATATCCATATCGAGCCCTTCGCCGACCGCGTGCGCGTCCGCTATCGCATCGATGGCGTGCTTGTCGAGCGCGATAGCCCGCCGCGCCGCCTGCTCGCCCCGCTCGTGTCGCGCATCAAGATCATGGGAAGCATCGATATCTCGGAAAAACGCCGCCCCCAGGACGGGCGCATCAAGATGATCGTCCAGGGTAAATACTTCGACTTGCGGGTCAGCATTCTGCCGACCACGCACGGCCAATCAGTGGTCATGCGTGTACTAGATCGCAAGAGTATACAAGTGAGCATCAAGGACCTCGGTTTCCTTGAGGACGATTACAAGCGCTTCCAACAAATCATCAAACGCCCCAACGGCATTTTTCTGGTTACCGGGCCCACCGGCTCCGGCAAGACGACCACCCTTTACTCCGCGCTGAACGAACTTAATCGACCTGATCGGAAGATCATCACTGCCGAAGATCCGGTCGAATATAACCTGCCCGGCATCAACCAATGCGAGGTGAAACATAGCATCGGGCTCGATTTTCAGCGGATCATCCGCGCCATGTTACGTCAAGCGCCCAACATTATTCTGGTCGGCGAAATTCGCGACCAGGAGACGGCCGAGATCGCCGTGCAGGCCTCTCTGACAGGACACTTAGTTTTTAGTACACTGCATACGAACGATGCGCCCAGCGCTATTACACGTATGCAGGATATCGGGGTGGCCCCGTTTCTCGTCGCATCTTCAGTTATTGCCATCATGGCTCAGCGTTTGGTGCGGGTGGTTTGCCCCAAATGCAAGGAAAAGGACACACCGCCGGATGCCGAAATTCAGGCCTCCGGTTTGACCCCCGCCATCGTCGCCACCGCTCAATTTGTGCGCGGCCGCGGCTGCTCGAATTGCAACCACACCGGCTTCCGTGGACGCAAGGGAATTTATGAATTGCTGAAGATGAATGGTGCCATCCGCGAAATGACCTTCAACCGCGAGCCCGCCCAGGTCATCCGCCGCCAGGCCCGCCTCCTGGGCATGCGTACCTTGCTGGAAGATGGTGTCATGAAAGCAGTTAATGGCATTACTACCCTGGAAGAAGTCCTCAGCATCTGTCATCACGCCGAAGGCTAACTATTTGTTCCATCTGGGCAGGCTGCATTGACCTGGCAAGCTTCAGCAGCGCGCCGATTTGCGCGGCTTCAAGCTGCCAGCTGCCAGGCCGGTTGAAATTACTTTTGACGCCCGGCTGGGCCTTGGCGAGTGGCCTCTCGCTCACCTGGATGTCAGGCGGTGGGACACCGCCAAAGAGAAGCCGGCTCGCGGCCGCGGTGCTCAGGCGCTTTGCGGATGATTAAGGGTCAGGGACCAAGTTGCGGCTTTTGTCGTCTTTTCGCTTTTTTCGAAGAATAAATTTGCCTGGCCCGCATGGGCCGGAATAATAAGGGAAAGCAAAGCCTTTCTCACCTCACGTTTCTGAAGGGTCGCTGCGGTGGCTGGCACAAACGTACTGATGGAAAAACTTCTGGACACGGTGGTGACGCTCAAGGCGAGCGATCTCCATATCACCGTGGGCCAGCCTCCCGTGCTCCGGCATCAAGGTCGCATGCGCCGGCTCGACACCAAGAGCCTCGACAATGACGATACCACGGCACTCATGAAGAGCATCACCCCCGACCGCTGCCAGCAAGAGATTCAAGAAAAGGGGGGCTCCGACTTCGCCATCGAATACCTCAACGGCGTTCGCTTCCGCGTGGCCGTCTTCAAACAGCGGGGCAGCATCGGCCTTGTTCTCCGGCGAATTCCGAGCCAGTTTCTCTCCTTCGAACAGGTCGGCATGCCCGAGGCCATCAAACGCCTCATCGTCCGGCCGCGCGGTCTGATTCTCGTCACCGGCCCCACCGGCTCCGGCAAGACGACCAGCCTCGCCAGCATGATCAACTTCCTCAATCACAACTACGATCGCCATATCATCACGCTCGAAGATCCGATCGAATACTATCACAAGCACGAAAAATGTACCGTCAACCAGCGCGAAATCGGGACCGACGTGCCCACCTTCTCCGAGGGCATCAAGCGGGCCCTGCGTATGGACCCGGACATCATTCTCGTCGGTGAAATGCGCGACCTCGATACGATCCACGCGGCCATCGAAGCCGCCGAAACGGGCCATATCGTGTTCGGCACGCTGCACACCAGCAGCGCTTCGTCCACCGTAAACCGCATCATCGACGTTTTCCCGCAGGAACAACAGGACCAGATCCGTACCCAGTTATCGACCGCCCTCATCGGCGTTTTGTCCCAGTGTTTGCTGCCCAAAAAGCCCGAAGGCGTCATCGCGGCTTATGAGATGCTGGTGCTCACGCCCGCCATCTCCAACCTGATCCGCGAAAATAAAACTTATCGCATCGATTCCAGCATCCAGACCGGCCGCAAGGATGGCATGTTCCTTCTCGATGATAGCCTCTTCCGCCTCTGGCGGAACGGCCTGGTCGAAAAGGAGGAAGCCCTCGGCAAATCGCAGAAGCCGGCGGAACTGGCCGCCCGTATCCTTCTCGCCGAACGCGGCGAAGTCGATGAAGACGCCGACCTGGACGATGACGATGAGGACGAAGATGAGGATGATCGCCCCCGTCGCGGCCGCAAACGCGACGATGACGACGATGATGATTGATGCCAGAAGATTGAATGATACACCGTTTGCAGCCCGTTGAAAAAGGGGACAGGACCCTTCTGCAAGGCTGAATCTCCAATGTTTTTGCGATGGCCAAGGGGTCCTGTCCCCTTTTTCAACGGGCTGTTAGGTGCGGTTCCAGCGAAACCGTACCAGCCCGAGCGTGCCCGATAGGTAAGCACCATGTCCACACCGAATGATCCAAAGAAGCCGGGGCCCAGCAAGCCGCCCGTGCCGCCAGGCGCCGCCAAGCCAGCGCCCGCCGCCGGCGCTGGCCAACCACCCCGACCGCAACAGCCCGCGGGGCAGCCTCCCCGGCCCGCGCCGCAGCCCGGCGCCAAGCCGCCTATCCCGCCCACGGCCAAGCCCGCCACTGGCGCCGTGCCCGCCAAGCCCGGCATTCCTGGCGCGCCCGGCGCCAAGCCCGGCGTACCGGCAGCACCGGTAGCCAAGCCAGCCGTCCCTGGCGCCAAGCCTGTCCAGGGTCAAGCACCCGCTGCCAAACCCGCGCCAGGTCAGGCACCGGCCAAGGCCGCGCCGCCCGCCGCGGCCAAGCCCGCCGGCAAGCCGACTGTCTCCGCCAAGGACCATAAGCCTGCTCCCGTCAAATCGAGCAGCAGCAGCCGCTCCGGTCGTCGTCTGGGCCAGGTCCTTATCGATCTTGGCTATCTCGATGAAGATCAGCTCTGGGCCGTCCTTGAAGAAGCTAAAAGTTCCGGCGTCCTCATGGGCCAGGCGGCGCTGTCGCGCGGCCTCATCACCCCGGTGCAGCTGCAGCAAGCTCTCGCCGATCAGTTCGGGCTCAGACTGCTCAGTCCGGAAGAGCTCAAGCCCAGCCCGGAAGCGCTGACCCGCGTCCCCGAAACCATGGCCAGCGTCTACAAGGTCCTGCCCCTCTCCCTCAAGGATGATTCGCTCACGGTGGTCCTCGGCGATCCCAGCAACTTGCCCGCCCTCGACGACCTGCGCAACTTCCTGCAGGTCAAGGAAGTCGTCGCCACCCTGGCCGACCCCTCGTCCATCGCTGAAGTGCTTTCGAAGTGCTACGTCGGCAAGGAAGAATCGATCATGGACATCATCGCCTCCCTCCAGGACGGCGAGGAAGGGCCGCACCGCCGGGAAGGCAGCATCGACCTTGAAAGCCTCATGGAAATTCAGGACGCCGCTCCCGTCCGCAAGCTGCTCAACATGGTCATGCTCCTGGCCATCAAGGACCGGGCCAGCGATATTCATTTCGAGCCCTTCGAAGATGAATACAAGATGCGCTACCGCTGCGACGGCGTTCTCTATGAAATGGTGCCGCCGCCTCGCCATCTCGCCATGGCCATCTCCACCCGTATCAAGGTCATGGCCAACCTCGACATCGCCGAACGCCGCCTGCCGCAGGATGGCCGTATCGAATTGAACGTCGGCGGCAACTCCGTCGATATGCGCGTCAGCATCCTGCCCACCATGTTCGGCGAAAGCTGCGTCATTCGCGTGCTCGACCGCGGCAACGTCGGCCTCGATCTCAACCGCGTCGGCCTCGAGTCCGAGCATGCTCGCGCAGTTTCGCGAGATGATCCACAAGCCCAACGGCATCATCCTGGTCACCGGCCCCACCGGCTCCGGCAAGACCACCACCCTCTACTCCGCCCTCAACGAGCTCAACGAAATCACCGAAAAAATCATCACCACCGAGGACCCGGTCGAGTACGACATCGACGGCATCGTGCAGGTGCCCATCAACACCGACATCGGCGTCACCTTCGCCGCCGCCCTGCGCGCCATCCTCCGTCAAGACCCCGACAAGATCCTCGTCGGTGAAATTCGCGACCTCGAAACCGCGCAGATCGCGGTGCAGTCCGCCCTTACCGGCCACATGGTCTTCAGCACCTTGCACACGAACGATGCCCCCAGCACCATCACCCGCCTGCGCGACATGGGGCTGGAAACCTTCCTTATCACCGCCACCCTCGAAGGCATCCTGGCCCAGCGCCTGGTGCGCAAAATCTGCGAAGACTGCCGCACCGAGTTCGAACCCAGCCCCGAACTCCTCATGGAGCTCAACCTCCGGCCGCCGGACATCGTCGGCAAGAAGTTCTTCTACGGCAAAGGCTGCGACCGCTGCAACAACTCCGGCCACCGCGGCCGCAAGGGCATCTTCGAACTGATCACCATGAACGATGAACTCCGCGACATGGTCAGCAACGGGTCCTCCACAGACAAAATGCGCGAAGCCTGCCGCACGCATGGGCATGACAACCCTCCGCGAATCCGGCCTCCGCGCCATCTTCGCCGGCCAAACCACCATCGAAGAAGTAGTCCACGAAACGGTCTTGGAAGACGAAGCGTAAGTGAGGTGAGTGAACCTTTGGGAATGCAGAACGACAGGACCAACACTACGGATGTCGGACACCAAAAACGGAATGAACGGCTCCTTACCCCAAAGGGGTTAAATCACAAAGCCCAGGGTTGGTACCCCAACCCTGGGGAGGCAAACGAAAAAACATGATTTTACCCTGAAAGGGTTACAGCACGGTATCGTGATCAGCGGGACGAAAAACGTCCGGAACAACAAACCGGACAACAAACACGGGTGCCGTATGTCGAACACCAAAAACGGGGTAAACGGCTCCTTACCCCAACGGGGTTAAACCAATTAGCCCAGGGTTGGTACTCCAACCCGGGGACGAATCAAGAAACATGATTTTACCCTGAAAGGGTTACAGCACCGTATCGTGATCAACGGAACATAAAACGCTCTGACAAACACTGGACCCCAACCCTGGGAACAATAGCCGGAATATTCGGACTCATTCGGGTACGCAACCTTTCAGGAAGGAGGAGACAGAAGTGAGGTAATCACAAGCACTTTAGCCAGGCGGTCACGCCTCGCGCGCCTTGGGCTCTCCTCACTCCTCACTCTTATGCCCACATTTCAATTCGAGGCCATGGACACCACCGGCGGCGAGGTCAAGGACCAGCTGGAGGCCACCAATGAGGAAGAGGCCCAACAAAAGATCCGCCAGATGGGCTATTTCGTCACCAAGCTCAAGGAAATGGCCGTCAAGGGCAAGAAGGACAAGAAAAAGAAGGGCCAGGTCCAGCGCAAAAAGGGCAAAGTCTTCACCATCGGCGGCGTCAAAACCAAGTCGCTGGTGGCCTTCACCCGCCAGTTCTCCACGCTGCAAGACGCCGGCCTGCCCGTCCTGCGCAGCCTCAAAATCCTCGAAGGGCAAATGAAGCCCGGCTATCTCAAGAACGCCCTCATCGACGTCGTCGACGATGTCGAATCCGGCCAAACGCTCAGCGAATCGTTCGGCAAACACCCCAAATGCTTCGATCGCCTCTACGTCAACATGGTCAAGGCGGGCGAGGCCGGCGGCGCCCTCGAAGTCATTCTCAAACGCCTGGCCGAGTTCAAGGAAAAGGCCCAGCGCCTGGCCGGCCGCGTCAAGGGGGCCATGATCTATCCCCTCGTGGTCGTCGGCGTGGCCGTGGCCATTCTGTCGTTCATCATGATCTTCATCATTCCGAAGTTCGAAAAGATCTTCGCCGACTTCAAGATGAAGCTGCCCTGGATCACGGAACTGCTCATCAACGTCTCCAAGTGGTTCGTGAAATATTGGTACCTGCTGCCGCTGTTCCCGGTCGCCATCTGGCTCACGCTCAAACTTTTGCGCATGAATAAGACGGGCGCCTTCTGCCTCGACAAGGTCAAGCTCTACATCCCGGTCTCCGGCATGCTCATCGAAAAGACCATCGTCGCCCGCACCATGCGCACGCTCGGCACGCTCATCAGCTCCGGCGTCCCCATCCTGGAAGCCCTCGGCATCGTTCGCGAAACAGCCATGAATGCCGTTTTCGAAAGGACCTTCCAGAACGTCTACGAGTCGATCCGCGAGGGCGAAACCATCGCCCAGCCCATGCGCGAAAGCAAGCTCGTGGACGACATGGTCGTCAACATGATCGACGTCGGCGAGGAAACCGGCGACCTCGACACGATGCTCAACAAAATCGCCGACGTCTACGACGAGGAAGTGGACGTCCTCGTCGAAGCCCTCATCAAGCTGCTAGAGCCCATCATGGTCGTCGTCCTCGGCCTCATCGTCGGCACCATCGTCGTCGCCCTGTTCATGCCGCTCTTGAGCTTGCTCGAAGGCCTTAGCGGGACGAAGAAATAATGGAGAACTTCATGCACAATCCAGCTACCGCACCGCACCCTGTCACGGCCGCCAGCCCGCGCCGCGCCTTCACGCTGGTCGAGCTGTTGGTGGTGATCGCCATCATCGGCGTCCTGGCGGGCATCCTGATCGTTGCGGTGTTTCCGCTGCTAAGAAAAGGGCCTGATTTGCAGGATGTTTCGGATATCCAGCAGTTGCAAGCGGCGGTAAACAATTTCAAGGCGACATATAAAAGTTATCCACCAAGCAAAATTCGCCTGCGTGCCAATGCGGCTGATTATGTGGCTACCGATGCCCTCGACCTCGAGTCCTTGGGGTATATCAATCAGTTTTGGCCTCGGATGGGTAACTTCACTAACTATTCATGGAACGGAATTAATACTCCTCCCCCGGGCCCCAAAGGCGGCGTGATACTGGAAGGGGATCAATGTCTCGTGTTCTTCCTGGGCGGCCCGGGTGGAACGCAGGGCTTTTCCCCCGATCCCACCAATCCCTGTGGTCCCGTCATTCCAGGGGTAAATCAGACCCGTACTTCCTTCTTTCAGTTTCAGCCGGCGCGGCTGGTTGACCCTGTGCCCTGCATAGCAACCTGGCCGCCGGGGCCGGTGTTTATTGCCGACCAAAGCAACAGATCATGGTGCGCGCCGAGCGGCTTCCCTTCCTACCTCAACAACTGGAAAGACACGGCACGCCCCTATGCTTATTTTAGCTCGGGTAAAGGCAAAAATGGCTATAACTCGACTTACAACCAGCAGGGGAGTTTTTCGCATGAAATTCAAGCCCTGGATTACGTGGCGCCTTACTACGATTCGGTTACCAAGGATTTGCAAGGACATCTCAGTATCAATTATTTAAATCCGTCCAGTTTTCAGATCATCTCCGCGGGCTTCGACGGCTATTTTACCAATCCAACGCCTCCCAATCCGCCGCCCGGTCCGCCGATTGTACCAGCCACACTCCCTTATCCCTTTAGCTCCCCGAATTTACCGCCGCAGCGGTGTCACTGGAACCCCGCGGTCATCGGGTTATCGGCTGACACGTCCGCCTATTGGAAAGATAATCGCTCGAACTTTACGCCCAATCAATTACAGACACCCTAGTGAGAAGTTGACATGCCGCTCCATTGGAAACCGAAGCACGCGCGAGTTGGCTTCACGCTCATCGAAATCCTGGTAGTGATCGCCATCATTGGCGTCCTGGCGTCGCTCGTGGCCTATGGTGTTACCCGGGTGATCGTCAGCCAGCGCCTGTCCAACACCCGAGGCGTCATTGCCGCTGTCGACAAGACGCTCAAACAACATTGGGCATTTGTGATCCAGGAAGCCAGCAAGGAGACAGGGCTGTCAGGTCCGTTCGCCGCCATCGACAACGTTTTTGGCCCCGACCTGACGGGAACCGGCGAGCGCAACCGGATCATCTGGATCAAAATGCGCCTCATGGAAGCATTTCCGGAGACCTATGGCGAAATATTAAATCCGTTCCCTTATAACTTTCCAACGGCAAACAACCCGATTATTCCTCCCGCTCTGCGCAAGTACAACGGCACCTACCGCGATGCCCTGGGACACGCTCTCGGAGGGGCACGCAAGTTCGATAACTTCGCCAAGGACCCTAACCTGGGCCCGCCCGGCGTCACCGAGTCCTCGGCCTGTCTCTTCATGGCGCTGTCCGTCTCGCGCAATGGCACGGCGCTGACCGTTGATTCCATAGGTGCCTCCAACATCGCCGATAGCCCCAACCGTGCGCTGGGTGATGCCGGCGACGGACTCAAGGAGATCGTGGACGGCTGGGGCAACCCGCTATCGTTTTTCCGTTTCCCCACCCACTGCGACAAGCTGCAGCAGACGAATCCGGCCGCCTGGAACCCGGCTGCGCCGGTTTACGCGGACCCGGTCGATCCGGGCGGTGTGCTGTTCAACTGGAAAGGACCTGGGCGCGCCAACTTCAGAAAGTACGTGCACACGATCGCCTATACCGGTAGTAATGGCAACAAAAACGCCGCCTGTTATGTCATACCCACAATCGTATCCTGGGGCCCGACCGGAGACATCAACGCCGCCGGCTTTCCGCCCACCGCTGTGCCGACGCTATCGCCCATCGACAACAAACCTTATGTCGGCCGGCAACTCCCCTGGTACAGCCTGGGTTTGGATAGAAACATAGCCAACTACATGGGTATTGCCGCTGATCCGGGCAGTGCGCACGAAGAAGCCGACAACGTTTATAGTTTCGCGATTCAGTAAGTGCGTTTGGAGAAAAAGGGGTCAGGCCCCTTGAAGCGAACCTTCTGCAAGGCTGAATCTCCAATGTTTTTGCGATGGCCAAGGGGTCCTGTCCCCTTTTTCAACGGGCTGTTAACCATGAAAAACAAAAACCGGAGTGCCTTTACCCTGATTGAACTGTTGGTGGTCATCGCCTTGATTATGATCCTGGCGGGGCTGGCGGCCGCCTTTCTTCCCACCCTGGGGAATAATGCCCGGGCCGCGACCGGCGCCACGATGCTGCAGCAATGGCTCCTCACCGCGCAACAAAAAGCTTTGCGCGACCGCGTGCCGTGCGGAGTTCGCCTGCTCAATCCCTATGTCGATCTCCAAACACTTATCGACCCCAACAGCGGGAAGCCGGTGCCGATAAATTATCCGTTTCAGGTCCGGCAATGCCAGTACATCGAACAACCCGATGACTTTCCCTCGTCGGTGCCTCTCGGGCCCACCTCAGGCACAGCCGGTACACTTTTCATGTCCAACATCAATTTCATGAATCAAGTCACGCTGCAGATGAATGTCGCCAATCGACAAATTGCGGCCGGCGACTACCTGGAAGTTTTTGGCGGCGGTCCAATGCGGACGATCACGTCCGTAACAGGCGGCGTAACTACGACCCTCGTGCTGAATAGCCCGATGACCACGTTTATTCCCAAGACCTCGCCGACGAGCCAGTATCGGATCGTGCGGCTGCCGAGGGTGACCGGCGACGACGTTTTGCAATTGCCCGACTCCGTGATCATCGATTTGAAAACAAATACCGATTATAAAAACTCGCTCAACAGCCTTAACCCCAGTGGAACCAGCAACGTCGATATTCTTTTTTCCCCGTCTGGGTCTATTCTGGCCCCGAGTTTTCCTTACGAGCGAATCAACCTCTGGGTGCGTTTGTACGAACCTTCGCAATCCACGGGCATCAACCCGGACCTGGCCGTCGCCGCGCTGAGTGAGCAAACCATTGTTTCCATCAACGTCCGCTCGGGTCAGACGGCTGCCTTCCCGGCGGCCGTGGGAGCGAACCCGTACCAGTTCATCAGATAAATGGCCGACGTTTTCGGCCGCGACAGATTAGGGATATCACGTCGCCGCCTCCCAGGATCGAGTTATTTCATGAAACAGCGTCCGGGTGTATCTTTGGTCGAAGTGCTGGTGGCCATCTTCGTGATGGCGATCGGACTGATCGCGCTCTTGACCCTGTTCCCGTTCGGCGCCTTGCGCATGGCGCAGGCGATTCAAGACGATGCTTGCAGCAAAGCCGCCGCCAACGCCAGTGCCATCGCCACCATATGGGACATCCGCAATGATTTTCTGGTAAGTCATCCACGCTGGGCTGGAAACACTTGGCCGCTGCCTACCATATCCGCGACCAACGGAGCTTTGTGGGAGCTGAATTCAAGTTCGGCGAGGGTGGTTGCCGACGTTTTCCAGGACACCAATCTTATCCTAAATGACCGTACGCAAGTAGCCGGCGTACCCAACGGAAGACTGCCTGGCGGGCTGTATGCCGCCGACCCCAATGGTCCCAGTTATCCGGTTTATGTCGATCCCATCGGCTGGCTCAATGCGCCGCCGGGCGCCGTGACACAGAGGTTTCTTGGGCAAGGTCTGGGGTCGACCTTGTCGCGCGGCTTGATCGCCCGTTCCACCGTAAGCTTCATTCCAGATAAAAAGGTGGCCCCCCAAAATGTTAGTGGTTGGGGCCCAGACCCACTAACCCTGGCGTATCGATGGTTCACGTTGCAGGATGATTTGATCTTTAGCGCGGATGAATCGACGGACGGCGGTACACCATTCAACCTCGACCCCAATCCTGGTGCCGGCAAACCCGCGATCATCCGCCGAGATATACGTTATTCCTGGGCCTATCTCGTTCAAAGACCGCGTTCAGCCGATCCTTCCATAGTTACCTGCTCCGTAGTAGTCTACAACAAACGGCCGTTAGCCTTGACTGGGGGCTTGGCCCTTGCGGAAGCCACCTATGGCGCGACCTTTGATCTCACGAAGAATACCATCTCGATAGATTGGGGTGCCCTCGGCAATCCCAAGGTCCCTCCAAGTGTCCGGCCCGGCGACTGGCTGCTCGATTGTAGTTACGTGCCCAGCATCGTGAAGGGTGTCAACTACGGCAGCGCCCATGGCAACTTTTACCGCGTCGTGGGGGTGACGGAGTCGCCTGGCCAGCCCACGAAATTCGAATACGAGGTGCAGCAGCGCATTCGCAACTTCCCCGCCGGGGGCGTAGCCAACGGCACGGTGATAATCCTTGAAGGGGTCGCCGACGTGTATGAGCGGCACCTCGACCGGAAACCCAATTAACTTGCCCGCGTGGAGTTTCCATTATGCTTAGCAACGCGTTGAAAAAGGGGTCGGGTACCTTTTCGGGCCTTGGCGCCAAAGTTTTTGCAGACCGAAAAGGTTCCCGAGTCCTTTTTCATCAAGGCTTTACCCTCGTCGAAATGCTGGTCGCCATGGCGCTCACTGTTTTTGTCATGGTGATCCTGTCGGAGTGCTTCGTCCAGGGCCTGGAAACCTTCAGCGGACTGAAGTCGATTGGCGACTTGCAGGAGCAGTTGCGCACCGCCACCACGGTGCTGCGCGCGGACCTGAGTGCGGACCACTTTGAGGGGAGACGCCGACTCAGCGATCCAGCGAATTCTTTCATCGATCCAGCGAATACCGGCAAGATCAGAGAAGGTTTTTTCGTTGTCGGCCAGGGCTATCCCCCCAAGAACAATCCGCTTAATAATCCCTCGTTGTCCACCATTTTCCCGACAGGCACCAATCTGGCCGTGGGTAATATCCCGTCCAATCCGAATCAGCCATCGGGCTATTATGAAGGGGCGGACCCAAAAGATACACCCCCTTTGAGTAAGCCCGTGCAGCCCATCAACAATATTTACTCGATGAGGGCAATTGATCACTGGCTGCATTTCTCGGTGAAATTGCGTGGCAATGCCCGTGAGAAGGTTTTCACCGCGTCCGGCCCTGGTAACGTCGCCACCAGTTATCTTCAGCAAAACAATCCACAACTCGGCGGCGACGCGGTTTTTCTCACCAGCAATCAAGCCGTGAACAGCCCCTGGGCGGAAATCGCTTACTTTCTCTTGCCCACGGGTACGACTCTCAGTCCCAGCGTACCCGGCGGGCCCGGCATTCCCCTCTTTGCGCTTTACCGCTGCCAGTACCTCGTTCTCCCGGAAACCGCGGACGCCAACAACCCGCCCGGCCTGGCCCTCGTGCCCGATCCGGCCAATCCAAATAACAACTGCGCGCCTTACGGGAATTTCTCTGGCAATCCGGCCGGGGCCAAGATGCAGTTTTATAGTCCAAACGACCTGGCGAATGGCTACACCACGCGAGCCTTCAATCCTTATGCTTACTTCAGCGACCCCAGCAGTCCCTTTCGAAGCAATATACCCCCGCGCGGCTTTGTGCAGAGCGGCGCTTCGGTGCTGCTGGGCAACGTCATTTCTTTTCAAGTCCAGGTTTTTAAGTCGCCGCACTCGATGGTAACGCGCGGTCCCGCCAATGCTCCCCTGATATACGCCAACCCCAGTTTTCCGGATTTTGAAGATGTCAATTTATCGGTCGGGGGCGTCTACATCCCCTTCGATACCGCGAATTATGTCAAGGGGCCGCCGCTGCCGGCACCCTATTTCGGGTCAGCGCTGCAGCCACCGGTACCGGTAATTACGCCGCCATCGCAATCCGTGCCGGCAGCTCCATTTTCCATACAGGCGTTGCGTATCGTCCTGCGGATCTGGGACACGAAAACGCACGTGACACGCCAGGTAACAATAATTCAGGACATGTGATTGGCTTAGCAGCCCGTTGGAAAAAAAGGGGTCAGACCCCTTGAAGCGAACAGGTTTTCAACGCTTTTGCAGCGTATTGAGGGGGTCTGACCCCTTTTTCAACGGGCTGTTAGAGCGTTCGGAAAAAAAGGGGTCAGACCCCTTGAAGCGAACAGATTTTCAACGCTTTTGCAGGGTATTGAGGGGGTCTGACCCCTTTTTTTCGAACGCTCTTAGGGCGTTTATGTTCCTCGCACCGGGAGATTGTCATGATCGAGACTAATCAGGAAGTCCCAGGCACACGCCGTTCCGGGATCGTCCTTCTGGTCGTGATGGCCATGTTGGCCCTGTTCGCCACGGTGGCCTTGAGTTTTGTCTTCTATGCCGAGGCGGAATCAGCGATTTCGCGCTACGCCGCCCAGGCCGAGACGCAGGCGCAGGCCGACGCCAATCCGGAAATGCTGCTATCCTATTTTTTGAGTCAATTTATCTACGATACGGAAAACCCTTATTCCGCCATGCGCGGGCATAGTCTAGCACGAACTATGTATGGTTCCAATCCCGCTGATTACAATGTGGTCCCATTCAACGGCATGGGACGGATGCGCTTCCCGATTACTAACCTATCACTGCCAAATGTCCCACCCGGCGCGAACACGAAAAATAACTTGATTCTCATTAATAACACCGATTTCTCACAAACCGACCCTGGTGTGCCGACCAGATACCCGGAAACAGGCCAGCCAGCGCCGGGCAGTGCCGTTCCCGGACCTTATGTCGGTGGCAACGCGAATTATACCTATCCAGATCTCAACAATATGTTCTTGGCGGCGGTGAACGGGAATGGTGAGGTGTTAATTCCTTCGTTCCATCGTCCGTGGCTGGGTGTCGCCCCGACAAATTCTTCTGATCCGCTGGGCGCCTGGGCCAAATACATGTGCTTGCGCCCGCACGTCTCATACCACCCGCAGTTTGTTACCCCCGATTGGGACGGCGGCGGTGATGTCAAGAACATGGAATGGGGGCCCGGTATGCGGAATGGTGCCGGCACCGGTTATTTCAACAATGACAGTATTTGGATGGACCTTGGCTTTGGTGTGCTGACCGCGCCGAACGGCAAGCGCTACAAACCCCTATTTGCCCCACTTATAGTTGATTTGGACAGCAAGCTGAACTTGTTCGTTCATGGCAACATTGCAAACCCCGGCCCCATTTCCGCCCTGGTCGCTGGCCCGTCACACTTTTCGCACCAGGGTTGGGGAACCTGGGAAGTCAATTTGAGCAAATTATTAGCACCGCCTCAAGGTACGGCCAATACGGCTTGGACAACGGAATGGAGAAAGCTTTTTCAGGGCGCCATCGGCCGCTATGGACCAAATGTGTACACATCCGCCACTACACCGGGGTCCCAGCCAGATAACGCTGGTGTATATCCATTAAATCCTAGCGTTCCGCCCGGTATCCTTCCTGCGCCGCCGCCAGCGCCTCCACGCTATTCTTCGCAAATAGACTATGGACAAAGCCCTGGCATGCCGTTCTTTTATCCCGGAGACACAGCGAACACAGCAGCGGCAAATCCACCCGGCACGAATTATCCTGGATTGAACCCGGCTGGAACCTATCCGGATACGAACTATCCCAAGAACTTGATCCAAGCCTTTCCTGGGTTTCCAAAGTCGTGGGATAATGCCACGGCTATCGAACTGACTGTCAACAATCCCGCAGTTTCGATACATCCTTCGGGCTACAATCCATTGGTGGGGGGCACATCTAACAGAATCGCGCTCGTCATGGCACAACTTGAGGCGTTGTACCGTTTTCAAGGGACGGGGTCGCCGTCGATGACGTCAGATGTATTTGCTAACCTCCCCCTCAATTTCAACTCGGCTACATCCCCCGCGCAATCCGCCAGGATTCGTTGGTTATCCACGCTGCGTAGCATGGATATGGACAGACCGAGTTTGCTGCCTTACAATTCACAGGCATTCACGACGCCTATCAACTATGCTATCGGCGCCTCGCTACCCTACCCAACAGTTGCAATACCATCGCCGGCGCCGTCATTTCTGGCCCCAAATCCGAGTAGTACCCCTCTTAAAGGGTTTGATCCTAGTTGTGCTCGAGCGTTTCCAACAGTGCCAGCGCGGGTAGAAATAAGATACGGGCGCGGCTCAACCGGAGATTACCGGCCTACCCAGTTCCGGACCCAACAACGGGCGTAGTCAAGCCCGCAGATGCTCCAGCAGCGGCCACAGCATTGACGGCGCGCACGAACATGGCCCAGGACATTTACCAACTGCTTCTTCAATTAACAAATGCTACTGCTCAGTCGGCGAAACGATGGCTTGCGCAACTCGCACTTAACATCGTCGATTTCATTGACGACGACGACATCATGACCGCCTGGGCATGGGATCCGAACAACGCCAATGATATTTTATTTGGCACGGAACTTCCCCGCTTGGTCGTGAACGAAGTTTTCGCCCAAATCGATAACAACTACTCAGATCCCGGTTTCACGGTTGGGAAGCCGTTAACTAACAAGGCGACGAATTATAATGTCAATTTTTGGGTAGAGTTACACAATCCCTCTCCGTTGGTTGGCCAGGCGCCAGCCAACGGCGCACCGCCGAGCCCCAATGCTGTCTACTTAAAAAACGGCTCACAAGTTGTGTATCAAATCGTGGTGGCGGTCGATCCTTTGACCTCTTTCGACAACAATACGGGAAAAATTCTGCCGGCGCCTTCGTCCCAGACATTGAACACATGGCCGGTCGGCTCTTATGTGGATGCTGCTTACCAAAACAGCGGCTTTTCCTCCACATCAAGGCCACACGCTGGTTTCTTGGTGGTTGGGCCCGCTCCTCCCAAGCAAAACGGCACTGGAACGGGCTATTCTTTTAACCCCGCCGCCGGTGGTTTGGCGTTCTCCGCATCCTACGATGATGCCTCACCTAGCGCGCAGATGCTATTCCCGGCTTTATCTATGCCGAGTCAGTGTGACGACACTGCCGCAAAATAGAACATATGGTGTTTTCCTACAGCGGCTTGCCAATCCGATATTACCATTTAACGCCACGACGAACCCTTATGTGACGGTAGATTATTTCAAGGACATCAATACCGGCAACGGGCTGTATGCGTCATTTAAATATGATGCCGAATGGGAACAAATAGTTACCGCCAACGCCACCTACGTTCTCAACCTGGCGAACTATCGGTCGCAAGCAACCATACGTGGCGAGTGTCACGAAACTGCAGAATCCGAACCCAGCCAAGGTTAATGCGGTCCAGAATACATTTTCGCAACACAATGCTGTCGAAGCCGATTTAAATCAATTTGCTCCCAATCGAAATTCGGCTTCTCAAACGCTTGACTCGCCGTTTTTCTGGCCCGTCCACATGGACAGGCAACTCGTTAACCCCTTGGAACTTCTGAATGTCTCTTGTTATCATCCTTGGGAATATACACAGAAATTTGGAGCCGCGGCCGGGGACCACCGGGCACCTTGGGACGATCAGAACGCCCTTATTTATCGGTTACTGGATTCGGTTGAAACGCCGCCCTGGCCTGCACCGGCCGCCCCGGGCGGGAGAGTTCCGGGAAAGATAAACATCAATACCATCTGGGATAGAGAAATCTTGGACGCGATATTGGATAATCCCAATATGACAGTAGGCGCACTCGGGAGTGCTGCCGATAATGCATTCCAAACTCTATATCAGAATTTTATGAAGTCTCGAACGCCCGCCTATTTCGCCGGCGGCGTACCTGGCGCGACGGACGACGTTGATGTCGTGGGTGACCTGGGTAGAGCGTTTACGAGCCCTCCAAATCCTCTTGATACGCCCTTCAAGAGCCTTGGTGTCGGTCTCTTTCCAAATTTGGCGGTTAATCCAGTCAATCCCAACGCGGCGCCTTCGCCGGCGCCTGCTGCAAATGCGCAGTTTCCGAATGGGTTGGGTTTGCAGAATACTATCCTGCGCTGGTATAATCTGGGCAATTCGACAACACCGTCGATACCGCTGTTTCAACAAATTGATACAAAGACTAAATATCCGCTCACGTCCAGTACGCCCACTCCCAAAGCTCCCCCTGCGGGCAGCACCGGCAGTTTTCCGTTCAAAACGAATGAAGTCCTCACGAAGATCTATAATAGCACGACCACTCGCAGCAATGTGTTCGCCGTATGGCTCACGGTGGGTTTCTTTGAGGTTACGGATGAATCTGCCTATCCCGTCAAACTAGGCCCGGAAATTGGCCGTAGCGAGAATCGTCACATTCGCCACCGCATGTTTGCCATCGTCGACAGAACCAATATCGCGATGCCCGAGCCTACGCAGTATAACGACGTCAACAATTATAACTTCGCGAGAATAACCACGCTAGGCACGCTCAGCATTCCAAATCTCGCGTACCTCCAACTCGTGAATACGGCAACTGCGAATGTGACGCAAACAATTACGCTAAATCAAACAGCATGGAACCTGACGAGTACCATCCCCGGTCAAATGAACGTGAACTTCCGCATCCGGCCAGGCATGAAGCTCTATGTCGATACCGGTACCAACAACCCATTGCAAGAAACAGTCACGGTGAAGGCAGTTGACTACAACACGAATCAAGTGACGCTGACTCAGGTCTTTAGCAAGACCCATGGTGCGGGGACCAAGGTGGCACCCGTGTTGAAACTTCCTTCAACTCCTACAACCGCAGGCCCGGCCGGCGTGGAGCCGCCGGCGCCTGGCATCGCCGCGCCTGGTCTGGCAATTAAGTCCATCTTCGGCAACCCCGGCCCCCAGGAGGGTTCGTTCGATCCGCGTCAAAACACGCTGGTGGTGCCCTATTTCAGCGTGATTCAATAAGAGCGTTCGGAAAAAAAGGGGTCAGACCCCCTCAATACCCTGCAAAAGCGTTGAAAATCTGTTCGCTTCAAGGGGTCTGACCCCTTTTTTTCCGAATGCTCTAAGGGATATTCGCGAATTTGTCATGCGAAATTTAAGGCAAGGCAGCGCCGCCGCATAAAAAAATGCTATGCAAAATGCTATGCAAAATGGTATGCGTCCTGACGGGGGGTGCCCGGTGCACGCATACATACCATTTTTCGCCCGCCAGCCCCTACTGCCGACCGCCCGTTGAGGTTTCACTGTACCAGCGGCGCTACTCACACCACGAATAGTGGGCAAACGGTCGTTCAAGTTCCGTAAGTCATTGCCGTTTAAGGACATTTGAACCGGCGATCCGGGATGATGCGTGTTGCTCTTACCTGGACTCCACGCCCAGCTCGCGCGCCTTGAGTAGTTCGGTTTTGGTGCCGGTCGCGGCTGCGTACTGAAAGTTGGTGCCCGCCGTGGCGGCAGCCCCGGTGCGCCCTTTGGGGTCGAGCGCCAGGAAAGCCACCTGCGCGGGGTGGACGCCGCGGCGGGTTGCCAGGGCGTTGACTCTGCGGACGGCGGCTTCACAGGCTTCCTGCGGCGAACGGCCTACGCGTAGCTGTTCCACGACGAAAAAGCTGCCGCCGATGCGAATGATTTCTTCACCGACGCCGGTCGCGCCGGCAGCCCCGGCAGTGTCATCCACATAGAGACCCGCCCCGATAATGGGCGAATCGCCCACTCTTCCAGGCAATTTATAAGCCAGCCCCGAAGTGCTGCACACGCCGCCGAGCGAGCCCTTTTGGTCGAGCGCCAGCACGGTCACCGTGTCGTGGTCGTCGGCACCGGGCGCCCGCGGCGGATTGGCGGCGGGCTCCTGCGGTCGCCGCTGGTACCACTCGGCCACGCTCTCGGGAGTGTTGAGCGTCTCGAGCGGAAACCCCTGCTGCAGCGCAAACAGCCGGGCCCCTTCGCCGACGAGAAGGACATGAGGAGTACGCTCCATGACGCGGCGGGCCAGGGCAGCCGGGTGACGAATATTTTCCAGGCCGGCGACAGCCCCGCAGCCAAGCGTGTGCCCTTCCATGACGCAAGCGTCAAGGCTGACCGTACCAATGCGATTGGCCAGCCCGCCGAAGCCGACACTCATCACCGCGGGATCATCCTCGACAGCCTGCGCGCCAGCAGCGCCGCATCAAGCGCCGGCCGGCCATCTCGCAAGAGGGGCAGGGCGACACGTACAGCAGTTTGTCCAAAGGGCCAGGTGGCGATGACAGTGAATGCCATGTCGGAAGTCCTCGTGAGGGAAGGTGACGCCCCGGCAGAAGCCGTGCTGTTAGGATATGCAGCGGCGGCCGGCGGGACCGTGCGGCGTGGGAGTCTGCTGCCGCGTCGCGTGGAGGTGCACGTCCCCTGCCACCTTGCGTGGCAGGAACGGAAGGTCTGTAGCTAGAGGGGGAAGAGCGGAGGTGCACGTCCCCTGCCACCTTGCGTGGCAGGAACGAAAGGTCTGTGGCTAGAGGGAGGGAAGATGGAGGTGCACGTCCCCTGCCACCTTGCGTGGCAGGAACGAAAGGTCTGTGGCTAGAGGAGGGAAGACGGAGGTGCACGTCCCCGCCAACTTGCGTGGCAGGAACGAAAGGTCTGTGGCTAGAGGGAAGAGCGTGGAGGTGCACGTCCCCTGCCACCTTGCGTGGCAGGAACGAAAGGTCTGTGGCTAGCGGCGAAGAGGGGTGGTATGCGCGAGCCGTTGCTTTCTAGCTACTGGACCTTTCGTTCCTGCCACGCAAGGTGGCAGGGGACGAGGAGGGGTGGGTATGCGCGAGCCGTTGCTTTCTAGCTACTGGACCTTTCGTTCCTGCCACGCAAGGTGGCAGGGGACGAGGAGGGGTGCTTTGTTTTTTTTAGCTGTAGACCTTACGTTCCTGCCACGCAAGGTGGCAGGGGACGAGGAGGGCGCCTCATTTTTTTTAGCTGTAGACCTTACGTTCCTGCCACGCGAGGTCGCAGGGGACGAGGAGGGCGCCCCATTTTTTTTAGCTGTAGACCTTTCGTTCCTGCCACGCGAGGTCGCAGGCGCCCGTTCGTTTCATTCGCTGCGAATGGCGGCCATGCTGTATTCGCCGAAGGTGCCGACGTAGTAGCCGGGCTGCCACCAGGTTGCCTTCAGGACGTGGGCCAGGTTGTTCAGAAATGAGAGGGCGATTTCTTCCGGGGTATGAGTCACGTTCGGGCGCAGGGCGATGTGCAGATGATCCGGCAATGCGGCCAGGCGGGAGGCTCCATAGCTCTTCTTGGTGCAGATTTGCAATGTGGTGTCGCGTATCTTGGCGAGCGTCGCCGGGTCGCCGGTGCGATATCGGCCACTGGCAACGAGGACCAGGTGAAGATTGTACCAGTAACGTCCGCTGTTGCTTTCTGTTGGCTTCGCGAGATCAACTTCGGGATTGACCACCGTGAATGATCGCAGAATTTCCCTGAAACGCTCGTCGGCCAACGGCTCATGCGGGACCTGGTTACTTATATATGCTTCCACTTGACATCGCGTGGGGTCGCCGAGGGAGCGGACTGCCAGCTTGCGGCTGAAGTCGATAGGGACGCCCTTGCGCCGGCAGTGATGTTGCAAACGACCCTTGATGCGAGCGGCCAAAGTCACGGGAGCGACAGCGGGCGTGGCGCTCGCCGTGATCTGCAACTTGTCAGAAGCGAGCGACGATTCGAGGACACGCAGGCCATCCTTTTCCCACTCGGGGGCAATGTCGGCCAAGATTGTCGGCAAGATATCCGTTGGAAACGACGTCTGTGACGGCCAGCCGGTCCAACTGTAGCGAAGTTGGTAGGCCGGACGCAGATCTGTCACCTTGTAGAGGGGTTCAGGATGCATGTCACGGGCCCCGCGATGAGCAAAAGTGGGTGAAAATAAAGATAGCGTGGGGCCGAGGCGTGGTCCAGTGTTTGTTGGGAAAAATGGTCGTCCCCTGCCACCTTGCGTGGCAGGAACGCAAGGTCTGTGGCTAGAGGGGAAAGCGTGGAGGTGCACGTCCCCTGCCACCTTGCGTGGCAGGAACGCAAGGTCTGTGGCTAGAACGTGGCGGTGGCCAAAAATGTAGCTGGTAGACCTTTCGTTCCTGCCACGCAAGGTGGCAGGGGACGGGGAGGGGTGGTTCGGGATTTTTCTAGCTGGTAGACCTTTCGTTCCTGCCACGCGAGGTGGCAGGGGACGGGGAGGGGTGGTTCGGGATTTTTCTAGCTATAGACCTTACGTTCCTGCCACGCAAGGTGGCAGGGGACGAAGACGGGCGCTTTATTTATTCAGCTATGGACCTTTCGTTCCTGCCACTCGAAGTGGCAGGGGACGGCGTTAAATTTAGGTGTCTCGAAGCTGCTTTGCAAATTGAAAATGTTCTTCTACAATAATCGGCTGAAAATAGACGCTCTCTGGAACGGTTTCACGGAGGTGGCCCTTGGCCTTGCCGCTTTTTGCTCTTACGCTCTTCGTCAGTGCCTTTTTGCTGTTCTTGGTGCAACCTTTGATTGGCAAATTGATTTTGCCAAAGTTAGGAGGCACTCCGCAGGTGTGGAATACCTGCATGTTGTTCTTCCAGACGGCACTCCTCGTCGGCTATGCCTACACCCACTTCGTGAGCACTCGGCTTTCCGTGCGGCGGCAAATTATTGTTCATGGTATCCTCCTGTTTTTGCCATTCCTCTTTCTCATTCCCAACGGGCCGTTCAATATTACCGGCTGGGTCCCGCCCGCTGGTTCGAACCCGATTTTCTCCACGCTGCTGCTGCTGGCCATGGTGGTCGGCGTGCCCTTCTTCGTGGTATCGACGAGTGCGCCGCTCTTGCAAAAATGGTTTGCCAACACGGGGCACCCGGCTGCGAATGATCCTTACTTTCTTTACGGAGCCAGCAACCTGGGAAGCCTGCTGTCGCTCGTTTCCTATCCCTTTCTGGTGGAGCCCTGGATAACGCTGCACAGTCAGGGGTACGTTTGGCTGGTGCTTTATGTCATTTTGGGCGGGCTGATCCTCGCCAGCGCCTCGCTGGTGTGGAAATCCATGCCGGGTTTGGCCATGGCCGGCGGGCCTGAGCTGGATGTTCCTCCGCTAGGCGACGCGCCGCAACCGCCGCCGAACCTGGCGCCCCCCGAACCAAGCGCCGCGTTCAAGGCGGGGCCCGCGCCAACGTCGCTCGTACTGGCATCAGTCGCAAGAAGGGTGTCAGGCCGCCGCTACGGCCCTCCATCCAGTTGCCGAGCGCGGCGGCGCCTGCGCCGGTGGATGTTTCGCAACCAAGCAAGGCCGTGGTCGATTGGAAGCGGCGTCTTCGCTGGGTGCTGTTGGCCTTCGCCCCATCCAGCCTCATGCTGGGCGTGACCAGCTACGTTTCGGTCGATCTGTCGCCGTTTCCCCTCTTGTGGGTAATCCCGCTCGCGCTGTATTTGACCTCCTTTATCCTCGTTTTCGCCAAGTGGCCGGTGCCGTGGGTTGGCACGCCGCATGACCTCATGGTATTCGCGGGGGTGCCGGCGATTATCCTTCTTTTCTACATCATCTTGAAGGGAGGGTTCGACCCTTTCTTCGCCACGATGGTCTCTTTCCTCGGCTTCTTTCTCATCACCATGGTTTGCCACGGTGAACTGGCCAAAGATAGACCCACGACCCGCTACCTGACGGAATACTTTCTGCTCATGTCGGTCGGCGGCGCCCTGGGCGGCCTTTTCAATGCCATGATTGCTCCGCAGGTTTTCGTGGGCGTGGCGGAATATCCCATCGCCATCGCGGTGGCTTGCTTTTTGAGGCCGACGCTCAAAAAGAATGGTTGGTTCGACGAGTTGATCATCAGTGCCTTTCCCAGCCTCGGTAACTGGGTGCGCGATACGGGCGATAACATGGCCAAGTCGGTGGGCCGGCCTGCCCCGCGAAGCTACTGGCTCCTTAATTATGCACTCGATTTTCTGCTCGCCCTGTTTGTTTTCGCGCTGACCTTATGGATCCGCAATAACGCCCGCAATAACTGGGGCTGGTACCTGGGGCAGCAGGGCAACGGTCTCATCACGGTTCTCAAGTTTCTCGGCTTTAGCGATAATGGGGCCGCCGAATTCTGGCCCAAGGCAATCAACCTGGGTATTTATGGACCGGGGATGATCTTCTGCATGATGTTCGGCTTCGGGCGTTCCTTCCGGTTCGGGCTAGCCATGAGCGCCTGATGTTCGTGGCCCTGGCCATGACCTCGCAGTCGGATCGCGTTGTCTATGCCGGCCGCAGCTACTTCGGCGTGTTGCGCGTTCTTGAAGATGTGGAACGCCTCAAGACGGTGGACGAAGAAGGGCAGATGAAATTCCTCGATCCGGACATTCGCGTCAAGGATGCCAAGGGGGGCGACGCGCTCATCTCCGACTACACCTACCTCATGCACGGCACAACGTACCATGGCCGCAATTATCATGAGCCGGCCCCGCTGCGCCGCGTTTTGACCACCTATTACCACCAAAAGGGACCGGTGGGAGTTATCATGGATCGCTACCGCTGGTTCAATGGTCCCCATGGATCGTTTTATGCCGATGCCCGGCTACCGGTCTCCATGATCGGTTTGGGCGCGGTGCCCATGGGGATGAGCATCCTGCCGCTGGATCAGCTCGCGGCCGTGTGGTCCGAACCCCCCTTCGCGACGATCGGGCTGGGGTCGGGCACGATGGCCGGGTATAGCCGTTGGCTCGAACACATGACCTATTATGAAATCGACGACAACATCCGTAACTTTTCGTTGCCGCCGAAGAATGAGAATGGCTCGATCAATCGCCGGTATCTGTGGCGCGACCGTGATCCCTTCTTCACGTATGTGAGCGACGCCATCGGCCGGGGCGCCAACCTGGAAATCATCATGGGGGACGCCCGGCAATCGATGAAAAACGAGCGGCCGGCCGACAGCGCGCTTTATAGCCGGCCCAAGGAAAAGGAAGAATTCTACAACAAGTTGCCTATTCCGAACGACGAGTTTTCGCGCCGGGACCATTACTACAAGGTAATCGTCGTCGACGCCTTCAGCTCGGATGCCATTCCGATCCACTTGATTACCAAGGAGGCGATTGAGCTCTATCGCAGCAAGCTGGCGCCGGATGGCGTGCTCTGCGTGCATACCTCGAATCGTCACATGGATCTGGTGGCCCCGGTTTCGGACATCGCGCGGGAGATCGGCATGGTGGCCATGGTGGGCCATGACGTCGGCCGCAAAGAGACGATCCCCTTCCTGGGTCACTTTGGCTCGGAGTATGTGATGCTGGCCAACGACGAGAAGTACCTGCCGACGGCGCAGACCAAAGAGCTGGGCGGCAACAATGTTCAAACCTGGTTCAAGCCCATTCCTCCCGGACGGGCACTTTGGACCGACGATTTCTCGAACATCGTCAGCATTCTTCGCTAAATGATACAGTCCTCGTTGCCAGGGCCGCCTGGCAACGAGGGCTGTTCGCCTTTTTGTGCGTTTTCTCTAAAACTATTCGCTATGAAGCAGCGTAGGAAAGTGATCGGCGCGTCCCGCGTAGCGGGGCGTCGTTCGATTGTTGGCCGCGCAGACAAAGCTGGCGCTCTGCGCACTGAGATTTGGCCGGGTAGACCTCGGCCGTGTCGCGGTGCACAAGCTTTGGCGCGGCATGTCTGCTTCTTGTTGTCCTGGCGTTGTCCTGGAGGTAGTCCCTTGGCCTTAGCTCTTTTTGCCGTCACCCTTTTCGTTAGCGCCTTTATCTTGTTCCTGGTGCAACCGATTATCGGCAAAACCATCTTGCCAAAGCTGGGCGGCACGCCGCAGGTATGGAATACCTGCATGGTGTTCTTCCAGTCGGTCCTGCTCGCGGGCTATTTCTATACGCATGTTTCGAGCACCAAGCTGCCGCTGCGACGGCAATTGATTGTGCATTGCTTGTTTTTGCTCGTTCCTTTTTTGTTTTTGATTCCGCAGGGCCCATTTAACATCGAGAACTGGGTGCCCACCCTCGGCGCCAACCCGCTGATATCCACGTTGATATTGCTGCTCGGTGTGGTCGGCGTCCCCTTCCTGGTGGTGTCCACCAGTGCCCCGCTGCTGCAAAAATGGTTCGGAAGCACGGGCCATCCCGCCGCCAAGGACCCCTATTTCCTTTACGGGGCCAGCAACCTCGGCAGTATGCTCGCGCTCATTCTCTACCCGATCGTCATTGAACCTTTCATGAACCTGGAGCCGCAAAAGTGGATGTGGACGGGCGGCTATGTCGTCTTGACGATCCTGGTCTTCGCCTGCGCTGCCATGGTTTGGGGTCCTTCCGGCGAAGCGAAAGTAAGATTGGCGGGGGGCTATCCACCGGTCGAACCCGCTTCCGAGGGACAGCCCGCGCCGCCGCCACCCGCGGGTGCCGTGGGCACGAACGTTCCAGCGATGGCGGCCCCAGCGTCACCGTTTTCCAAGAGCACTGCCTTCAAAAAGGGCAAGCCTCAACCCGGTCCTTTTGGCTCGCGGGAAACGTACGACAATTTGTCGATCAAGACCTCCAGCGATGAAATGACAACCTGGCGCCGGCTGCGCTGGATCGGGCTGGCGGCCGTGCCTTCCAGCCTCATGCTCGGCGTGACCACGCACATCACGACCGACCTGTCGCCCATTCCACTATTTTGGCTCATTCCGCTTACCATTTACCTGCTCTCCTTCATCCTGGTCTTCTCGAAATGGCCGGTGACCTGGACGGAAGGGCCGCATACTTTCATGCTTTACCTGCAGCCGGCTCTTATTTGCGTAATGATTTTCATGGACATCCTGGGCGGCATGTGGGGCCCGATCGTGGCCAACGTGATCGCTTTCGGCGTCACCGCACTCGTCTGTCATGGTGAACTGGCGAAGGACAGACCCAGCACCAAGCACTTGACGGAGTTTTACCTCCTGATGTCGTTCGGCGGCATGTTGGGCGGCATGTTTAACGGCATCATCGCTCCGGTGCTGTTTATCTATGTTTGGGAATTCAATATCGCCGTCATGTGTGCCTGTCTGTTGCGTCCCAAGCTGCGCGAGACCGGGTGGTCCGACGACCTGGTTGCCAGTTTCGTCGAGCCCGCGCACCCCGTGTTGATGGCGCCGGCACAGAAAAAGCTCAAGGGCCCGGCCCAACCGGCGCCGCGCTCGATCGCTCGCGTTGGTGCGAACCCCGCCACCAGCCGGATCATGGATATCGTGTTGCCGCTGGGCTTGCTGGCGTTGTCGCTGGTGCTCTGGGTCATTGCCAAGCCTACGCGGGGCGACACGGAAGCCACCCAGGGGGGCAAGTACTTCATCATTTACGGCATTCCCCTGGTCATCGCCGCGCTTTATTATGGCCGGCCGCTGCGTTTTGGCTTGGCCATCGCCGTCATCATGGCCTTTCATGCCTTCGCCAGCAACACGGGGGGCGAAACGAACTTGTACGCCGACCGCAGCTACTTCGGCATCCTGCGCGTCAAGATCGGTCATGGCGATAATCCGCCCAACGAGGCGGACGTGGCCTTCACCAACCTCATTCATGGCCACATCGACCATGGCATGAACATTCTCAAGCCGGACAACAAAGCCGACTGGGGCAAGCCGGATAAAGATTACAGCCGCCTGCCCACGACCTATTACCACCGCTATGGCCCGGCGGGCATCGTGATGGAGAAATTCAACTGGTTCCCCAATGACTGGAAGAATGGCAAGTCAAACACCTACGCAGCCGATGCGCGCCTGCCTGTGTCATTGGTCGGGCAAACCGTCGCCGCGCTCGGCGTCGGCAGCTTGCCGGTGGGTTCCCTTGTCGATTTGTGGTCGGAACCGCCATTCGCGACGATCGGGCTGGGTACGGGCACGATGGCGTCCTATGGCCGGCCGTATCAGCACGTGCATTACTATGAAATCGACAACCACGTGCGTCGCCTGTCGTTGCCGCTGAGCAAGAACGATTATTACTTCACCTATACCAATCTGCCCGAGGAGGTGCCTTTCACCTACTCGACGTACGCGGGCAAGAACAATCCGAAAACCTATTTCAATTCGCTCAAGGATGCCATCCGCCGGGGCTGCGAGGTCCAGGTCTTGATGGGGGACGCTCGTTTGCGCATGGATCTGCCTTACAAGAACTTTCACGAGAAAGATGAAAAAGGGGTGCCGCTCAACTTTGGCGCGATACCGCCGGGAGGACCGCGTAACTTCTATCACATGATGGTCGTGGACGCTTTTAGCTCGGACGCTATTCCGGTCCACCTGATCACCAAGGAGGCGCTGCAGATGTACTTCGAGCACCTCACCGAAGAGGGCATCCTGTGCATCCATACTTCCAATCGTTACGTCGATTTGCCTCTGGTAGTCGCCGCCGTCGCGGACTCGCTGGGCTATGCTTATAGCCGCGGTCACGATGAGTCGCCCGGCCGCGAAAATGCGCGAAAAATGGCACAAAAGGCCCCCGCCAAGGACCTGGGCAGGTATACCTCGGAGTGGGTCATGGTCGCCAAAAAAGCTGAGTATTTACGCGGTCTGGTCGAGCCGCCGAATTACGCCAGCGAGCTGCGCGAGAGCAAGGCGGACCCCGGCGACCCGCATCATTTCTATTGGCGAGCCAACTATCCCGAACCTAACCGCAAGTATCGGTGGACCGACGACCATTCCAACTTGTGGAACGTCATTCGGTAATCGATCCACTAAGTAGGCCGTCGAAAAAGGTGTCTGGACTCCTCCAAGGGTCGTCCAGACACCTTTTTCATTGGGCTTGTTAATCCTTGCGGTACACGAAGATGATGGCCCGCTGGCCAAGGACGCGAACTGGCACCTGGCGCTGCTGCCGCCAGTTCACACGCTGGACTGCGCTTTTAAGGGCAGGCGCGTCGGCGACGAGCAAGACCGCCTTGCCTCCCTTACGCAACACGCGGTCATATTCCTGAATCATGTCCCGATAAAGAGGCAGGATAGCGGCCGGAGTGCTCAGCTGCTTGCCGAAGGGGGGGTTCGTGAGAATCCGATCGACGCTGCCCGTCTCCAGCGGCAGTTCCCGCGCATCCCACTGGTTCACCGCCACCGGGGCCAGGCGGCGCAGGTTCGTCTCGGTCGCCCGGACATGGGCGGCGTCTACATCGCCGCCGCGAAAGGTAAGGTCCCAGCCGGTTCCATCCGCCAGACGATTGCCGCGCGTGGCCAGCACGGCCTCCGCCAGGATCGTGCCGGCGCCGCACATGGGATCGACCACCAACTGTTTGGGTTTGAGATCTCCGAGCCAGGCCAGGGCGGCCGCCATTGTCGGCCGCAGCGATGCGCGAAAGTGTTCCACCTTATAGGTGCGATGACGCATCGTGCGGTCCGAGAGGCGCAGACCGCATACCGCGGTCGCGCCATTGATGGTAAGCCATACTTCGATCGCGGCATTTTCGTCGGCCGGTTTCCAGCTCTCCGGAAATTTGCCGGTAAGGCCACGTGCCACGGCTTTGAGGGCGTCCACCCGGCGGTAGCCGTGCACACCTTCCATTTGCGAGACGAGATGATAGGTTGGCTTGGCCTTTGGTTTCGGCCTGACCGCGTGGTGGATGCGTAACAGATTGGGCCAGTCGGCTTCCTTCTCCGTCCAGCGGCGAATGCGGTCCAGATCTTCCGCGCGATAGGTCAATTCATCGGTGCCCCAGGCCAGTAAAAAGACGTCTTCCGTGGTTCGCAATTGAAGAATGGACCGATCGATCTCCGGCAGACGAAAAACGACAATGCCAAGCCCGGCCTTTTTCACCGTGCCGCCGAGCTCGCGCGTGATTTCCTCGCCGGCAATTTCCTCGAGCCCCGGGTGCACCATCGCGTAACAGGCGGGCAACTCGGTTTCATTGTGGCGGCGGGACATGCGTGCGACCCCTCGAACCAAGGCGCGAATACTATCCCCGCCAGCCGTCCGCCCGCGCTTCAGACGCTGGCAAGACGTGCCAGTAAGTCATGGCGGCGCGGCGGCAGCAAACGACAACGCAATCAAGGTAGCTTACCTCCCCTTGCGAAGAAGAACAGGGCCGCTATACTAATCCTTTTCGTTTTCGGGAGGTTGACCGCAAATGGTTGAAGCGCTCCTTATCGATCTTAAAGCCCTGCTGGTGGAACGCGAAGATTGCGACGCCGGGACGGTCCAGCAGCTTCGCAATGGGCTGGCCCAGGGCAAGACCCAATATCGGACCCTGCGGGAAGTCACGGAGGCACTCAAGAAGAAGGCGGAGGCCGCCACCGGAGCGGCAGCCAAGCGTTGGCAGCTCAAGCTGGGCATCGCCAATTTCTTCCTGGGCCACCTGATCGACGCGGTGGAACATTTCAAGCAGTCGGAAGGCGCACTGGCGAACTTTTACCTCGGCAAGGCGCTTCTCGAACGGCAAGACCTCGACGAAGCCCTCAAGGCCTTTGAAAAGGCGGAAAAATCGGGCTACACCGCCAGCCAGGTCCAGTTGCAGCGCGCCGGCATTCTCCGCCTCAAGGGAGACTTCACGCATGCCCGCCAACTCCTCAACAAGCTCGAAGACCAGGCTAGCCATAATGCCGAATATCATTTTCAACTGGCCAGCCTGCTGCTCGTTGACGGCCAACGGCTCAACGCCATTCGCCATCTGGAACGTGCCGTCGAACTCGATCCGGGTCATACCGGGGCGCTGTTTCAATTAGGCCATGCCAACGATTTGGCGGGCAACGATGAGGACGCCGTCGTTTTTTACGAGCGCTGTCTCAATCATCCGCCGCTCCATGTCGGTTTGCTCATGAACCTGGGCATCCTGTACGAGGACGTCGATCAGTATGAGAAGGCGGTCGATTGCTACAAGAACATCCTGCACGCGCAACCGGACAACGAACAGGCACGCCTGTTCTTGAAGGATTCGCAGGCGTCGGTGACGATGTACTACAATCCCGACGCCGACATGGCGAATAGCAGGTTCAGCCAGGTCCTGGAAATTCCCGTCACCGATTTCGAGCTTTCCGTGCGCAGCCGCAATTGTCTCAAGAAAATGAACATTCGCACGCTGGGGGACCTGACCCGGATCAGCGAGCCGCAACTCATGAGCAGCAAGAACTTCGGCGAAACCTCGCTCCTTGAAATCAAGGAGATTCTGGGGTCCAAGGGCTTGCGCCTGGGCCAATCGCTGGAAGAGGGCGCCACCTTTGAGCGACGTTTCCCCAACCAACAGCCGCTGAGCGACCAGGAACAGGCGGTGCTGAACAAATCGACCAGCGAGCTCAACCTGTCGGTCCGCGCCCGCAAGTGTATGAATCGCCTGGGCATCAACACCATGGGCGACCTCATACAGCGTACTGCCGACGAACTCCTCGAATCCAAAAACTTCGGCATGACCAGCCTGACCGAAGTCCGCGAAAAACTGCGTCAGTTTGGATTGACGCTGCGCGGCGATTAAGAGGTTCAAAAGTAAAGGGACCTGATCCCCCGGCATGAGTGGGGACGGTCACTTATTTTAGGGACCTCCAAGGATTCACTTGATTTATCGGTGCGCGGGCCAGACCAATGACAATTGGGGCGGTCAGCGCGCTGCGATCAATCAAAACCCGGGGGCTACGTGGTCGAGTATCGCACCTTCAGGAACACGGACCCGCCTCACCTCGTGGATATTTGGACGGCAGCCTTCACCGGGAGAGGCGCCGTCACGTTGCGAAATAGTTCTCCCCTGGAACGCTTCGTTTTCGCCAAACCCATTTTCGACCCGGCCGGCCTTATTTTCGCCGAGGAAGATCAGCGCTGTCTCGGGTTCGTGCATGCCGCCATCGTCCCCGGGCATGAGCCCGGAGCGGGCGTCACCTGCATGTTGGGTGTTCGGCCCGACTGTGCACGCCGCGGCATCGGCAGCGAACTTCTGCGCCGCTCGGAAAGCTACCTGCGGGAACGCGGCGCCAAAACCTTTTATGCCGGGCCACACTGGCCCTTCAATCCGTTTTACCTGGGGCTCTACGGCGGCGCCGATTCTCCCGGCTTCCTGACGAGCGATGCGGCCGCGGAGCCCTTCTTCCTCCACCACCATTACGAGATTCAGCACAAGACCCTGATCATGCAGCGGCACCTCGAACAACCGGTGCGCATCATCGATCCGCGCTTCGCGCCGCACCGGCAGCGTTTTCAGGTACGCGCCGCTTCGCCCCGCAGCCTGCACAGCTACTGGAAGGAATGCATCCTCGGCTTTCTCGATCCCCTCGAAATCCAGTTAGAGGACAAGCAGAACAACGCCATCGCGGCGGCGTCGCTCGTCTGGGAGATGGACCTGTTCGGCCAGCGCTGGGGCAAGCCAGCCATCGGCATACTTGGTTTCGAGGTCGATCCCAAGTTGCGGCGGCTGGGAATCGGCAAATTCCTGTTGTCGCAGCTCCTTCGCCAGGTTCAGGAGCAATATTTCGAAATCGCCGAAGCGCAGCTCCGTGAAAACAACCAGCCGGCCATTCAGTTCCTCAAGAGCCTGGCTTTCGAGCATGTCGATACGGGACAGGTGTACGTTCGCCGGGAGAATTAAGCCGGCATTCCGACCCGCGCGTGTCGCGTTGCGATCCGCGCGGCCTGGAGAATGAAGATGGCGGGAAAGTATGACGCGATCATCGTTGGCGGCGGCCACAATGGACTGGTGACCGCCTGCTACCTGGCCAGGGCCAAGTGGAAAGTGCTGGTGCTCGAACGCCGTTATATCGTCGGCGGTGCCTGCGTAACCGAGGAAAGTTTTCCCGGCTTCAAGGTCTCCACGGCGGCCTACGTCAACAGCCTCTTCCGTCCCGAAATCATTCGCGAGCTGCGCCTGGCCGACTATGGGTTTGCCGCCGTCGAACGCAATCCGTCATCTTTCTCCCCTTTCCTGGATGGGCGCCACCTTTTCCTGGGGCCCGATTCCCAGGCCAATATTCGCGAAATCTCCAAATTCAGCACCAAGGATGCGGATAACTACCCCAAGTATGAAAAGATGCTGGAGCGTGTCGCAGGCGTCATCGAGCCAACGCTGACGATGACGCCGCCCAACTTGCTGCGCCCCGGCATCGGCGGTGCCTTGAAGATGCTTAACCTGGCGCGGTCCTTTCAAAAACTGGGGCCGGCCATGGCGGAGGCCGTGGAAATCCTCACTGGCCCCGCGCGCCTTATCCTCGATCGCTGGTTCGAGTCCGAGGAACTGAAGGCAACCCTGGCGACCGATGCCATCATTGGCGCGTTCGCCGCGCCCTCCATGCCGGGTACCGCCTATGTGCTCTTTCACCACGTCATGGGCGAGACCAATGGCAAAAAAGGTGTGTGGAGCTATGTGCGCGGCGGCATGGGCGGCCTCACGATCGCTCTGGCGCGGGCCGCCAAGGATTTAGGGGTCGATATTCGCACCGAGGCGGAAGTCGCCAGAATTCTGGTCGAGGGCAATGCGGTCAAGGGCGTGGCCCTTAAGGGGGGCGAGGAATTCCACGCCCCCAAAGTCGCGAGCAACCTCGATCCCCATCTTACCTTTCAGCGCTTGCTCGATCCCAAATTGTTGCCGCCGGAGTTCAATGAAGCTATCAGCCGCATCAATTATGACAGCGCGTCGCTTAAAATCAACGTGGCGCTTTCCGAACTCCCCAACTTCACCGCACTCCCGGGCCGGGAAGCCGGTCCGCAGCATCGCGGCACAGTCCATCTTTGTCCCGACCAGGACTTCATCGAGCGTGGCTACGACGACGCCAAGTATGGCCGGCCTTCCAAAGACCCCATCCTGGAGTGCACCCTACCATCGTCCGTCGATCCCACAGTGGCGCCGCCGGGGCGCCACCTGATGTCCATGTTTGTCCAGTATGCGCCTTACAAGCTCAAGGAAGGGACCTGGGACGATCACCGGGAAAAATTCGCCGACCGCTGTTTCGATTTGCTCAATCAGTATGCGCCCAACTTCAAAAATTCGGTGATCGCGCGCCAGGTGCTCACGCCGGTCGATCTGGAAAAAACCTTCAACCTTACCGGCGGCAATATTTTCCAGGGCGCGATGAACCTGAACCAGCTTTTCATGTTCCGTCCCGTCGTCGGCTGGGCCGATTATCGCACACCGATCAAGGGCCTTTATCTATGCGGCGCCGCGGCACATCCCGGCGGCGGCGTCATGGGCACCTGCGGTATGAACGCGGCGCGGGAAATGCAAAAACGGTGGTAGCGCGAACTGCTATTTCCAGGTAATTTGATGCGGCGAGCTTTCGACGTTGCCGGCCATGTCCTCGGCAAACGCCTCGATGCGCACGTTGCCGGCGCCCACGTTCGTTAATGTCACTCGCCACTGCGCGAAGTTAGGCTGGCTGGCCTGTGCTTCCTTACCATTGACAAGCACTTTTTTGATCGTGCCATTATCGGTCGTGGTGCCGCTTACAATCAGCGTGCCTTTGCCGGCATCACGGACATGCGTGATGATGGTGCCAGGCATCATTTCATCCACCGGGTCTAGCAGTTTGGGAAAAGCGACGTTGGCCGTCTCGGCGACGCGTGAAGAATCACCGGTCAGTGGTGGTTCCTCCCTGTAGCGCAGGCCGTCCCCGTTCAGGTCGCGCGATTTGGTGCTGATGATCTTGGCATGTCGCCCCGGGCCGAAATAGTCGTGCACATAGACGGGGACGCATGTCGGCGTCTTGGGCGTGGGCCGGGCGCCGCCCCCCAGGTTCACGATCGCGCGGCCGCCATTGGCGCGCCGGTTCCACCACCTTCAAGTTGCGAATGTGCGTTTCCGTGAGGCCCGGATTGTCGTCGCTAATCTGGATGAGAGGAACTTCGTTTTTGAAGTGCCCGATGAACGTGAGACCGTCGACCGTCAACGGGCCATACTGAATGCTGTCGTCATCATGCCCGCGGTTGAAGGGCTCTTCCTGGGTGGCGCGTATGGTCAAGTCCTTGTAAACGTGATGGTCGTAATTGGGATGGTAGACGCCATAGTCGCAATGGTCGATTTGCATGTTTTCGACGAGCACGGAAGGGGACTGCGGCCTGAATGCGTAATGCACGTCCCATATTTTCATGTTGCGTATCACGAACGGGTGCCGGGCGTCGGGCCCCACGCGTGCGACCCCTTCGCCAAGGTTGAAGCCATATTTGCCGTCGCAGTGCGCCTCGTTATCCTCGAAGCGGATAAAAGGCAGGATGCGAATATCGACCACCTCGCGTTTGCCGTTGGGCAGCAACACGGGCAAGTTTACATCGAATTTGCTTGTGCGCGTCGCTTCAAAGCGGTAGCCATAGCGGTCATTCTCGCAAGCGACGTTGCGTGTGAAAGTGTTAAAGCTATTCGCCCACCAGAACCCGGCACCGTCGTTGGCATCGAAAGGGAGCGCCTGGTTCGGCAATTTTTTGCCGACGTAAGCCTGAATGGCCAGGTTGCGATCCAAAACGTTGTAGATTTCGGTGCCATCCTCGAGGAAGAAACCATGGCCAACACTTTGATAGCCGACGCAATCGCGCACCACCATGAAGTTGGTGCCATGAATCGTCACCCAGCGATTATGGCTGTCCCAGATGGAGGCGCCCTGCACATAGCTGCCGCGCATCGAATTGCCACAGAGGTGAAAGTGAATGCTGTAGCGGCCCAACACGCCTTCCTTGCCCAGGTGGCGGAACTCGGCGTAGCTGATGGCGCCGGCCGAGCCGCGATGATACATGGTGTGTCCGCGCACTCCTTCGGGATCGGCGGATTCGACGATCACGTTACGACTCAGATTGGCCACGGCCCCACGAAAATCGCCGACGCCCTGGTGATCGTACGTCAGGGGTCGATCGAGCGTCAGCGTTTGCCCCTGGACCTCCTTGATAAAGCGTTCCTCGGTCTTGCGCGTAACGGAACGTGCGCCAGGCCGGCGGGTGCCGCCGGTGCCGCGCTCCGAGTGCGTGGCGGTAATGACCACCTTGTCGCCAGCTTTCCAGCCGGTGACCGCTTCGGCCAGCATGACCGTCGCGGCGCCCTTGCCCGCGTCCGCGCCCAGTTTGACCCAGGAATGGCTCAAGGGGGCGCCATGAAAGTCCATGCGGCCGCCGCAGCAGAGGATGGCGGGCAAGGAATCACTGTAGGGACCAGGAAGGTTGGTGAGGCAAATCCGTGCGGTATGCTCCGCGGGCATGGGCGCTTCCGGCGTGCCTACCAGGAGCGCGGGCCGAACGGCCCCTTGCGGAAAGTCCGGGACATGGGCATCGCAGTGAAATCCCTCGTCGGTGGCCATGGCGCCGGCCTGGATCTTGATAAGGCAAACGTCGAGGCGGGTGTCGCGGTCGCGGGCGAATGTCAACGTGCCAGCCACGTGAATGAAACGGATCACGGGGCCTTTAGCCAGGTCATAGGTGACGGTATGCCCTTCACGGATTTGCACTTTCGCCTGCGCC
Organism: uncultured Planctomycetota bacterium; assembly: GCA_963848825.1. Classification (GTDB taxonomy): domain Bacteria; phylum Planctomycetota; class Planctomycetia; order Gemmatales; family Gemmataceae; genus CAVVSQ01. Next base: position 1,350,968 of record CAWKFA010000015.1, read on the forward strand.
GCCGGCGCCTGGCCCTGCTCCCAGGTGGCTGGGTTTGACCAGGGGCCGCTTTGCGCGGAACGATATAGCTCCGTTTGAGCCGTGGCGACTTGGGCCCAGGCCAAACTCACCAGGGCAACTAGCAAGCAGATGGTTTTATTCATATTGGTGGGGTCCAAACGATCTTTTGCCTTTTCATGGCCTCTGCAAACAAATATAGCACGATCAGCAACGGCCGCCCGAAAAACTTAAGCGCTTGACATCGCCCGGACGGCGGAACATGATAGCGAAATCGCTCCTTCCCTCGGGCCGCTCCGGCCTTCCTCTCGTTCCAAAAGGAGATCTGGCATGACCGAGAACGACAATCCCCCTTGCCCGGAATGTACCGACTCGACTTCCGTGGACCGGCGTGGTTTCATGCGTTCTATCGCGGGCACAGCCACCGTGTTGGCCGCCGGTTCCGTGGCCGCGCGTGGTCCACGTGTCTGGGCCGATGCGCAGCCGCGCCCGCCAATCGTCAGGCCAAACCGGCCGAGGCGCTGATACAGGAACTCTACACGGGACTTTCTCAGGAACAGAAAAGCCAGGTCGTCATGCCCTGGAACCATGGCGCAGCCGCCAATCAACTGCCGACGCGCATGCGCATGTACAATGCCTCCATCAACCAACACCGTATCGGCAACTCCTACACACCGGCCCAGCAAGAACTGGTCGAGCGCATCCTGCGGAGCATCTCTTCCGACGAGGACGGTTATCGCAAGATCACCCGCGGCGGCACCTTCGACAACAGTCAATCCATTCAGAATTGCGGCGCCCACATATTCGGCGATCCCACCAATAATCGCCAGTTCGCCTGGGTTTTCTCGGGCCATCACCTCACAGTTCGTTGCGATGGCAACTCGGAACCCGACACCGCGTTCGGCGGGCCCATGTACTATGGCCACAGCCCCGATGGCTACAGCAATCGCAATATCTTCCATTATCAGACCCGCAGCGTTTTGAGCGTGTTTGACTCCCTGACCGATGCTCAACGCCGCCAGGCCGTCGTTACCGGCACACCGGGGGAACTCGAGCCGTCGATTCGTTTCCGCGCCAACGGCTTCCCTGGCATCAGCAGCGCCGATCTGACCGCCGATCAACGCCGCCTGGTCGAAAGCGTGATGCGCGACGTGCTGTCGCCGTTCCGTCGTGAAGATACCGACGAGGTCATGCAAATCGTTCGCCGCAACGGCGGCCTCGAACGCATCCATCTGGCGTTCTATCGCGACAAGGGCGCGACCGACAATAACTGGCACTTCTGGCGGCTGGAAGGGCCCGGTTTCATCTGGAATTATCGCGTACTGCCCCACGTGCACACGTATGTCAACATAGCGGTGCGGGCATAAGAGGCAGGCCGGTATTTGTCTTTCAGTCCCGGTAGCGACGACCGATATTAACCCAGCGATTTTATCGCTGGGTGTGCCTGCGCCACCACCGGTTAGCCCCGGTAGGGGCGGCAGAAACGGCATTGCCAACAAATTGCGTTTTCTGCCCTGTTTCTGCCGTCCCTGCCGGGACTTGAATCTCTTTCCCGCTCGCCTACCCAGCGATGAATATGAATCGCCGGGCTATTCTCTGCCGTCCCTGCCGGGACTTAACACAGGTTTTTTCTTTTGCCTCCCTAATGCATCCCCTCTCGACTTTACTTGACCTGTGGATACAAACCGCGTAGCATGGCGACATGGGAAGCCGAATTATTCGATCCCTGGTTTTAGTTTGCAGCCTGGTCCTTGTGTGGCCCCAGGGGTGGTGTTGTATTTTCGCCGGCCAGATTGGTTCCGGAAGCGCGGGGAAAGCAGCGCCGACGTCTGACTGTTGCCACTGCTCAAGGCCTGTTTCGCATGCACCCGTTGAGAAGCCAACCACGCCCGCGACTCCCGGCTGCCCATGTGCCGAGCGGGCGACTATCCTCATCGATTCCCAGGTTATTCGACTGGACATCGATTTGTCCCTGCCGCTCGTTTCGCCCGTTAGCGCTTTTTTCCCACTCGATCCAAGTAATCCCGGCGAATTCTTCTCGACTTCGCATCCACCTGCCTGCCTGCTCCATGTCTTCAAGTGCGTCTGGCTGTGCTAAGCAGTCCGACGGAAGCGTAGTGACTGTTTTTCACAAATTCTTTTACACTTGGAGAAGTATATGCGCATTAAATTTTTCACCTGCCTCGCCCTGGTGCTGGGGCTGACCGTGACTGGCACCACCCTGGCCATAACGGGCTTCAACCAAACGCCGAGCAAGGCATCTTGTTGTCCGGACGGCGCCTGCTGCCCGAATGGGCCATGCTGTCGGTAAGTATTGTCTGATGTCATCAGCCAGGCGGCGGGACTATTACCCCGCCGCCTGGCTTTTTTTGTCCCACAACAGAAGTACCTGTTCCACAAACTACCCAGCTTACGCGCGGGCCGGAATCGGCATTGCACGGAGGGGAATCGCTTCAGTATAAACGGCAAACCCGAGCGGAGCGGAGGTATGTGGGCTTAAGCCCACACCACCTCCCCCACGTGGGGAAGGCGACACCGCTGCTCCGGCGCGAGAAGCATCCATGTGTAAAACCCTGCTGGAACAAATGGCACTGCACTACCGTGAGCGTGGCCAGTCGCCTTTCACGTATTTTCTCAGCGAAGGCAGGTCCGAAACGATTTCCTATGGCGAGCTCCTTCGGCGCGGCCGTTTACGCGCGGCGTTATCGCCAGGCTGGCGCCAGCCCGGGCGCTCGGTCATCATTGTTTTAAAGCATGAGCCGGATTTGCTCTATGCCTTTGTCGGCGCTGCTGGCGCGGGCCGTCCCCTCTTTTTTGCCTTTTCCCTCTGCGAAGCAGGACCCAGACAGCTACTGGCGCGATCAGCAAAAGTTGCTGAGCCGGCTCGGTACGCGGGTCCTGGTTACCTACGAAGACAACTTGCCGGCCATTCATCAACACGTCGATACCAGCACGCTGGCGCTGACTTACTCCGCGCGAAGTGGATTGCGTCGTGTCCGCGCTCGAACCGACCTTTGAGGTCGTCGATCCGGACGCCGTTGCTTTTTTGCAGCATACTTCGGGCACGACCGGATTGAAGAAAGGAATTGCCCTGTCGCATCGGGCAGTCCTGAACCAAATCCGCGCCTATGCACGGGTCCTGGGAATCACGTCCGCTGACCGGATCGCGAGCTGGCTGCCCCTGTACCACGACATGGGCCTCATCGCATGCTTTCTGCAACCGTTAGTCCTGGGCGTCCCCGTGGTGGCGATGGGCGCTTTCGAATGGCTGTATGACCCGGTCACGTTGCTACAGGCAATCGATAAATACCAAGCCACTTTCGTGTGGTTGCCGAATTTTAGCTTTCAACACATGGCATTGACGATCGATGCGAAGCCGGTGGCTAATTTGAGTGGCGTCAAGGCATTTATCAATTGTTCCGAGCCGTGCAAGTCGGCAACGTTCGATATATTCCTCGACAAATTCGCGAGCTGGGGGGTCCGCCGCGGCCAACTGCAAAGCTGCTATGCCATGGCGGAGACCGTCTTTGCCGTCACGCAAACGACCCTGGATGAGCCGGTAGTCGAAAGAAGAAGTATGGCGGCGCGGCAAACGAGCAGCCGGTCCCTTTCCGTGGGCAAGCCGATACCGGGGCTAGAAGTGCGCATCGTCGATGATCAGCGCGGGGCAGTCCCCGAGGGTACCATCGGCGAAGTCGCAGTCGCGGGCCACTGCCTATTCTCCGGGTACTTCAAACAACCTGAAGACACCGCCCTGGTCATGGATCAGGGGTGGTACTACACGGGAGATTTGGGTTTCCTGGCGGAGGGGGAACTCCACATCACGGGCCGCAAAAAGGATTTGCTGATTGTCAACGGCCGCAATTTATACGCGCACGACCTGGAATTTGCCGCCAACCAGGTGGAAGGCGTAAAGAAGGGCAGGGTTGCGGCCATCGGCGTCTACGACGAAAGTGTTGGCAGTGAACAAATCGTCGTTATTGCCGAAACACCGGCCGTGCGGCCGGAAGAACGCCAGGCAATCGCGCGGGCCATGAAAAAAGCGCTCATGCGTGAGCTGGACGTTTATATAAACGAGGCCTATCTGGTGCCGGCCGGGTGGATCGTAAAGACCACCAGCGGCAAGATTAGCAGAGAGGCCAACAGGTCCAAATACCTGGCGGCCAAGGCCGCGGTGACGACGGCAGCGGCGTAATGTATGTCGGCTCGGCCAATAGGTGCGAAGAATTTAGTCCATACCCGGGAGCTCTTCATGGATCCGATACTCCAGCAGCTGGAGACAATAGCGCCAAGGTTTTTGGCGGCGGCCCGGTGCGCTTGACCGCGGGCACGACGGCAGCCGACGTGGATGGCTGGGATTCGCTAAGCCACGTGAGGTTGCTTTTGGAGGTCGAAAAGTGCTTCAAAATCAAGATTTCAATGCGTGACGCCATGAAACTGGCCAATGTCGGCGAGTTGGCGAAACTCGTTGAGGCGAAGCTCAAAACCGCCGCGGCCTGAATGAAGGAAACTTATGAGCTTCGCGTCGTACGATTTTCTTTTATGTCTCTTGATCGGGCTCATCGCCTACCACGCGCTGCCCATGCGCTGGCGCCCATCGCTCCTCTTGGTCTATTCTCTGGCTTTTTACCTGACCTGGAGCATCCCCTACGGCATGCTGTTGTTGGGCGTCGTCTTGGCCATCTGGCGGTTGACCCGCATCATCGAGACCTGCCCTTCGCAGCGGCAACGGCGCCTGTGGCTAGGGGTGGGCCTGGCTATTGTCTTGGGGCCACTCTTCTTTTTCAAGGCGCTCCAGCCGCTGGATGGCGCACTCAACAACCTGGTGGGTTCAGGCCCGGAAAACGCGGTATTTCGCCTGGCCGACCTGGTGGTGCCGCTCGGCATTTCGTTTTATTCTTTCAAGCTGCTGAGTTATCTGCTTGACGTGTATTGGGAGCGAATGCCCGCGGAACGAGATTTGGTTGTACTGGCCGCACAGGTGTTCTTTTTTCCGCAAATTCTGTGTGGGCCGATTCAACGCACCGACGATTTCGCCGAACAACTACGCGCTACGCTGGCTATTCCTGGCCGCATCGTGCTTGATGGCATGGTGCTGGTCGGCCTGGGGTTTTTCAAAAAGCTGGCGGCCGATCAACTCAGCTATCCGGTCAACGTGGTTTTCGACAATCCGCAGACGTTTCCGGGGCTGGCCACCTGGCAGGCCGGATACCTGTTCACTCTGCAGCTTTACCTTGATTTCTCGGGCTATTCCGACATCGCGGTGGGCCTGGGCAAGCTGTTCGGCATCGATGCGCCTGCCAACTTCGCCGGCCCGCTACTGGCGGGCAACATCCAGGAGTTTTGGAAACGCTGGCACGTGTCGCTAACTGGATGGATGCGCGACTATGTTTTCACGCCTTGCTATTTTGGGCTGCGTACCTGGGGTTGGCTTGGACTTGTCCTGAGCATCCTGGTCAACATGGTTCTCATCGGGCTCTGGCACGATTTTAAGTTAACATTTCTGACTTTCGGGCTCCTGCACGCGGCGTACATGATTGTTTATGTTCTTACCAGAATCCCGCGCAGCTTTCTCAGCGCGCGAGTTCCGGCGTGGCCTGTGTGGAGTTGGCTTTTGACCTTTCATGCCGTTGTGCTCGCTTTCGTGATTTTTCGAGGCGCAAGCCTCGACTTCGCCTGGCAGATGCTTGGAAACCTTTTTGCGCAACCGATTCACCCGCTGCCCATCACCTGGGCGACCATCGCAACTACCGTATTGATCGCGCTGGCTTGCCAGCTCACGGAGAGTGGCAAAATAGGCCTACCGCGCCGTGAGATTTTGAGCTACGGTTTTCTGGCAGCCGTAATGATTGTCCTGTTTATCTTCAGCAACATCGTGAGTGTGTCATTTCTGTATCAGAAGTTCTAAGAGCGTTCGGAAAAAAAGGGGTCAGACCCCCTCAATACCTTGCAAAAGCGTTGAAAATCTGTTCGCTTCAAGGGGTCTGACCCCTTTTTTTCCGAACGCTCTAAGGCAATTTCTGCCAGCGGCGCTCGAGATCACCCGAGGACCGCGCCTTTTCGAGCTGGGCATTGACCGCCAGCGATAAGGCCTCGGCTCCTCGCGCCGAAAGATGATGGCCGTCGAAAAAGTTCTTCGACTCGCCGGTATCGAAAGGAACGTCCAAAAGGAGGACCTCCTTGCGCATGGCGACGTCAACTATCGCGGCGCGTAAAGGCTCTTTGACGTGCGCGTGCAAGCCAGGCGCATAAAAGGAGTCGTGAAAGGGCATGATCATCAACAGCGGCTCGATCTTCCGCGCACGCAACTGGTCTATCAATACACGGAGGCCGTCGCTATCCGGCTGATAAGGGGCTTTCAACCGCTCGCGCACGCCCTGTGCTGGCGGATAATCGCCCGCTAAATAGTCGCCGAGGAGGTCGGTATTGTAACCAAGCCCATTCATGGGGACCGTGAAAAGTCTGAAGTACTCCGGCCACGACGATACCTTCTTGACGAAGGCAAAGCCCCAGATATTGTCGGGAGGCGCACTTTGTGCCAGCAGCGTTAAGCGCCCGAGATCACGCACCACGGTCTCGCGATAAAAAACCGCGGGCAACCAGCGCTCGATTACCCGGGAAGCGGACAAGGTATGCGACGAGGCTTCCCCTTGCGGATAGAGTCGCAGATGATACTGCGTGCCCGCGTCGCGGCCCGCCGCCACACTCATATAATCGGGAGTGATGCCGAGGAGAAGAAAGCGTGGCCGCTTGCCAAGCTTCTCCAGCGTATCCACGATAATGGGGCTCGTAAGGGGTAGCGTCTGAGCCCCGAGCGCCAGGTTGAAAGAGCTTATTCCTTTGATGAGCTCCGGATTGATGCCCGCCTCCACGCGTGAATCACCGGTTATGACGAGGTCAACGTCAGGAGCCTGGCTCAGGTAGAGACGTCGCTCGGCAAGGCGCGGGTCATAGTGATAGGGGGCGTCGAGGTTGTATTCCGCCAACATCAGCTGGCAATGGTGCAAAACCTGGAAGGGAAAGTTGAAGATCAGGTTGAGCAAGAGCAGAAATAATAGGATGTGCCGGAACGGGCCGAAACGGTCGCGAAAGTAACTGATGACGCCGGTGGAAAAGTAGCCCCGGCGCCCGTCCGCCGCCGCCAGGGTCGGCATCTCCGACGTTGTCTTGCCGATAGTCACGCCTGGCCCCTTGTTTTTCAGGAAGAAAATCAGCCCGCCTCGTCGCGTTTGTCCTTATACTGAAGCAATTCCCGTCGCTGCAATCCCGAATTTGGCGGCGGCGCTAATTCGGTGATCGGCGTAAGATACCACCGGGGCGGTAAACCAAGTTGGGGGAGCAGATGCCTAAAGTTGACTTACCCGATAGCCCCATATTCGCGGAACCGTGGCAGGCACATGCGTTTGCGCTGGCGGTGCGCTTAATGGAGGCTGGTTGCTTTTCGGCACAGGAATGGGCGACCACGCTGGCTGACGAGATTAAAAAAGCACAGCGCCAGGGCGACCCCGATGCGGGATCGACCTACTACCAGCACTGGCTGGCGGCCCTGGAGACGCTTTGCGTTGCCAAGGGCCTGGTGACGGGCGACGAACATGGCGGAGCGCCGGGAGGATTGGCGGCAAGCCTATTTGCATACGCCTCATGGCAAGCCTGTCGAGCTGGTCCGCCGGCTCAACCCGTGTTCTTGAGCCCCGAGGCGATACCGTTGATGCTTTCGAGGACGGCGGTCAGCAGCTCATCGTGCGGCTCCTGGCCGGCGCGGAGGCGTTTGAGCAGCAGGATTTGCACATAGCTCAAGGGATCGACAAAGGGGTTGCGCCGCTCGATCGAGCGCTGCAGCACGGGCACATTTTCCAGAAGGGTTTTCTGGCCCGTGATCTGACAGATGACGTCCACCGTTTGGCGAAACTCCGCCGCGATTCGTTCGTAGATGCGGTTGGCGAGCTCTTTGTCCTCCACCAGGTCCGCATAGAGACGGCCGATCGAGAGGTCGGCCTTGGCCAGAATCATTTGCGCGTTGTCGATCAAGGTGTCGCCAGAAGCTCCAGCCCTGGTACATGCTCTGCAGCAGAGACATATCCCCCATCTCCTTCGTCAAGAAATCGTTGACGGCGCTGCCCAGGCCAAACCAGCCCGGCAACGTGTGGCGGTTTTGCATCCAGCTAAAAACCCATGGGATCGCTCGTAAATCCGCAATGCCCTGGGCCGCGCTGCGCCGGGGCGGGCGCGAGGCAATCTTGAGTCTGGCGATCTCGGCGATGGGAGTGGCCTGTTCGAAATAGGTGACAAAGTCCGGTGTGTCGTACACCAGGGCCCGGTAATGCAGGCAAGCATATTCGGCCAGCCGTTCGAGGGCGTGCTCCCAGACGGGATCGGGTCGATCGGCGGCAATCGTGAAGCTGCACCGCAACACCGCATTGAGGATTTGCTCGAGATGGCGCTCGGCAATCGCGGGATGGCCATAGCGATCGGCGATGACCTCGCCCTGTTCGGTGAAGCGCACGCGGCCCTCGACCGTGCCCTGGGGCTGCGCGAGAATGGCGCGGTTGGCCGGCCCGCCGCCACGGCCGATGGCGCCGCCGCGGCCATGGAAGATCTGCATGGCCACCTTGGTGCGCCGGCTCAGTTCTCCAAGCTCGCGCTGGGCGCGATAAAGGGCCCAGGCGGATTGCAAAAAGCCGCTTTCCTTGTTGCTGTCCGAGTAGCCGACCATGACTTCTTGCAGGTCGCCGCGCAGTGCAGGTGCTGGCGATAGATGGGCAGCGAGATAAGCCGTTGCATGATGACGGCGGCGTTTTTCAAAGGTTCGAGCGCTTCGAAAAGAGGTACGATGTTGAGTCGGCTGATCCCCTCGGCCGGCCGAAACAGGCGTGCCTCCCGCGCCAGCAACAATACCTCGAGCAGGTGGGCCGCCTCCGTGGTGCCGCTGATGATATAGGCTTCCACGGCCTCGGGACATTGCTGTTCGAGCACGGCCGCCAGCGTGCGGAAGGTTTGCACGACCTCGCAGGTGGGGGGCGAGAAAGGCAGGTGGGTAGGAATCAGCGGCCGCGTTTGTTGCAATTCCTTGACGAGGCAATCGAACCGGTCGTTGGGTGAGAGCTTGCCATATCGGGGACAAATCTGGGCCCAGGCCATGATTTCGTCAATCGCCTGGCTATGCAGCGCGCTATGCTGGCGTACGTCGAGCGTCACCATGTGCGTGCCGAATACCTCCACGAGGCGAATCAGGTCTTGTACCGCCCCGGTGGCGGCGGCCGTGGCGCCCGTTTGCAATAAGTCGGTGGCGATGGCCGTCAGGTCGGCATGCAGCTCTTTGCGGTCGGTATAGACGCCGGGTGGCGCGGCACAATCATCGGCGGTCCAGCGCGGCTCGAGGTCGCGCAGATATTTCAGGGTTCGACTCAGTTTGCCGGCGATCAAGCGACATTTGACACGATAGGGCTCATGAGCTTTCTTCGGCGCCAGCTCGGGGAAGGCGTCGGCGTCGTGGGCGAGGCTTTCCAGGAGGGCCGGGCCCATGCAAACAAACTGATCGGAGTGGCTCAGCTCCTTGCCAAGCTCCTCGACGCGCTCCAGATAATGGCGCAGGATGGTTTCTTGCTGCAGGCGGATGGCCTGGGCCGTGATGGTGGGAGTGACATTGGGGTTGCCATCGCGGTCGCCGCCGATCCAGGAACCAAACTTGAGCAGCGCGGGAATGCGGCGCAAACTGAACTTGGCGGCAGGCGGCTGTTCCGCCTTGGCGGCACCGCCACTATCTCGTTTGTCGATTTCGTCCCAAAACTCCGGATAAACGCGATGCAGGGCGGCCTCAAGCTCGCGATAGTAACGCAGGACCACGTCGAGTAAGCCGGTTTCAACCACGCGCAGGCCCTGGCGCACTTCGTCAAGCACCGTGGGGCGGCCGCGGCGGATGGTGTCGGTGAGCCAAAAGGTTTCGATGGTTTGCGATATTTCGGCGATGGCTTGTTCGCGCTCGCGGGGCAAGAGGTTGCTGTACTCCATGTGGTTGAGCTGGCGCGAAATAGCGCTGAGCTTTTCGAGGATGGTGTGGCGGCGGGCTTCACTGGGATGGGCGGTAAATACTGGCGCGATCAAGGCACGCTGCAAGAGTTCGTGGACCTGCGCGGCGGTGATGCCATTGTCGCGCAACTGGCGTAGCCCGTCCTCAAGGCTCTCGGTCAGCGGGATGGGTGCCTGTCGTAAAGTACGGTGGCGCAGGGCGCGGATGCGTGCTTGCTGTTCCGCCAGGTTCGTAAGATCGAAATAGGTGCTGAAGGCACGAATGAGGGTACGCAGCGCTGGCAGCTCGAGAAGATCGAGGCGTTCGCAGAGGCGGCGGGCCTCGGTAACTGACGGCTGAGCTCGGAGGGCGCCGGCTGCGGTGCGCACTTCCTCCTGCAACTGAAAGGCTTCCTCGCCCGCCAGGCGGCGGATCGCCGCGCCAAGCAACTCATCGAGCAGCCGAATATCGGCACCCAGCGGGTCCGCCGCGGCAGGCTTAACCTCACGCGGCCCAGGGGATACATCGAGACTGCGATTAAGTTCGCGCGAGCGGTTGATGTACAGGCAAGTTCAGGCCATCCCTTCATCGACAACGGAGTTTGGCCCCATGCAAAGCACTTCGCGTGCCGGTTGGCGGGCACGTGGGGGTTAGACAGATTAAGATAACATCGGCCCTTCGATCCTGTCGCCTGATGAGTCCGAAGTGCTATCTATTAACTGAATTCAGATAACGACTTAGCCGATTATAGGCATTTGGGCCGGCGCCGGGCCAAAGACAAGAACGCCTGACAAGGAAGATTCCTCGCCAGGCGTTCTGCATTGAAAGACGGCACAGGCTGCCTAAAAAACTTGCTGCCCGCATTTATTCGCCGCTCGCGACTCGCACAGGTACGCTCACTGCCCCAGGCGTCCAAACCCCCAAGGACAAGGCAAAGGCCTGTTGGGCATGGTCGTAAAGGCCGACCTGGTTTTGATAGACTCGTGCCGCCAGTCCGCGTACCTGCGGAAGAATTTCGTCCCATTGAATTTCGCGGTCGCCGTCACGGTCCAGGTTGCGGACCAACTCCGCGTAAGGGGTTTTCAAAACCTTGACCAGTGCGTTTGTGAACATGCTGCCGGGGTTGATGCTATCGGCCAGGGCATTGTAGCCGGGCTCGGCCGCGGTCATATCGATAACACCGCTGTGCTGCAGAAACAAGCTGCGGATCGTGGCCCATTCCATGGTGCTGCCAGAGTTCATGGTCACCGGCTCGGTCGCCGGCACCAGGGGACGTGGGGCGAGACCGCTGCTGGGGAGATAACCGCTACAGACGTCCGTCAAAAGTACGGCCAGGCGGGGACTGCGAGCCTTCATGGCTGCCAGCAGGTCAGCCCGATCCACGAGTAGTCTGCCCTCGTCGAAGGCAAGCAAGTGGCGGTTGTTGCCATCGATGACGCCGTGGGCGGAATCGTAAACCAGGAGCGTATCGTTGGACTTTATGGGGAGCCGGGCGATCAAGTCGAGGATAACCCGCGGCCTGGCGTCTTCGCCCAGGATCAAGTGAGTTTGGAGCTGTTCGCTCCGGCCAGCCCTGGCGAACGCTTGTTCGAACGTCGTGGCCATGTTGCGGGCATCTTGAGCAAGCTTGGGGCCGAGCCTACTATCGAGCGAGTCGCCAATCGCGATCAGATGGATGACGGGGACGTCATTGCGGGCGGCATGGGCCGACCCGGCGGGGACCAGGGAGGCGGTCAATAAACAGAGCGTCAAGACCAGGCGTCGGAGCGAACATGAGGCAGTCATGGATGAAGTAGGCATGGTTGGAATCCTCGTGTATGGGTAAAAGTTTGGGTTTTGGGCAGAAGCGGGGCTCGCAAGTTCGCCCCGCGCGAAAGGAGGCTGTTACTTGGCGGTCGGGCGAACCACGACGCGGAATTCCCAGGTCTCCCCGACGCGGCTGCCGGCGGTATACCAGGCGCGGCCCGTGAAGGCGTTGTTACCCTGGCTCGTCCCTTCATATATGCAATCGGTGAAGGTGAAGATGGCGCGGTTCCCTTCGACGCGTGCCTTGCCTTCGACCGGCTTGTTGTTGGAATCGACCATGAACACACGGCCGCCATTCAGAACCGTAAAAGTTAACTTGCCGTAGCCAGGCAAGGTTTCGCTGCCGGTGAGGACCATCGACGTATTCACGATCGTCGGGGCGGCTTGATTGGTGGCGGCGGGGGCCTGGATCGACGTCGGTGTCGTTTGGCCGGGCCGTTGGGTGACGGGGTCCTGGGCCGAAGCCAGGTTGGTCGCGATAAACGATGCAGTCAGCACACTCAGCAAACGCAGTTTCTTAAGCATTGAAGTTTTCCTTGAATTAAAAGGTTCTTGTTTTTCGAGGCCATTTTTTTGGCCCCGCGTTTTCTTTGAGCCGTATCCATAACGGCGCGTGGATCGTTTGTGACGAAGTTTTTTGTTAAAATCGCCAGCAAGGTCGCTTTACCGACGGAATCCACCTGGAGTAGGGTGGGTCGAGCGTACTCGCGCTGACCCACCGAAATGCGCGGGCAAGATGAATACAGACAGGGGTCCAGCGTAATCGCGCTGACTCACCTAACCGCTAAAAGGTTTAGTCCGCGTCAGGCAAGCTCACGAGCCGAGCTGAGGGCGCGTTGGAAAAGTTTCCGTATATTTCGGTGGGTCAGCGCGAGTACGCTTGACCCACCCTACAGTCGCGTTGTCGGCATCGGCACGCGGTCTCTGAGACCGACCCATTGAAAAGGGGAGGGCGCTTCATGGCAGATTTCAGCACACAACATTCGCGGTATCAATTTGGCCAAACGCAATGGTCTGTCGTCTTCAAGGCCGGGCAGAAGGAGGGCCAGGATGCCAGCGCAGCACGGCAGCAATTGCTGGTTCGCTATTACGACGCGGTTTACCGTTATCTTTGCGCACGCCTGGGCGACACCGACGCGGCCGGGGAATTGTTCAGCAGGTTCGCAGAACGCGTGCTCGACATTCATCCTTTTTTACAGCGCGCCGACCCCGGCCAGGGGCGCTTTCGCGATTACTTGAAGGCCATTTTGCAGCGCATGGTGATAGATTATTACCGCGGCAACCAGCGCGAAAACCGCAAACGCCGCGAGATTATGCAGGGGACTGACTCCGAGCCGGTGCAGCCGGATGTTCCGCAGGAGGACGCGGATTTTCACAAAGTTTGGGTTGAAGAATTGATGAATCAGGCCTGGAAAGGCCTGGAAAAAGTGGAAAAGGAAACGGGCAAACCGTACTACACGCTGATGCTCTACAAGGCACAGAATCCAACGGTTCGCTCAGCGGCCATGGCCCAACATTTCAGCCAGGTACTGGGTCGCCCGCTCACGGACGCCAACTTGCGGCAACTTCTCCATCGTGGTCAAGAAATGCTCAGCGATTTACTCGTTGCGGAAGTCGCCCGGTCGTTGCGTGAAAAAGAGGACGACGTGGTGACGCCCCAGCGCGTGGAGGAGGAGCTTATAAATCTGCACCTATTCGATACGCACAGACGCAAGGCACTGGAACGTTTTCAAAACGGCGGGAAGTAAAGCCGAAGCCACAAAAACTCGGACGGAAGAGCCCGAATTCTTGTGACTTCGTATACGGTTTATCCCCCCATGGAGAGGGCGGTGTTGAGTGTTCGCAAGAAACCCACGCCCTCCTGATAAGTGGCCTCCGCAAAATCGCTCTGGTGGGCGTTGAGCCAGCCGGAGAGTCTTTGCACGTTTTTCCTGGCGGCCAGGACGGTGACCGGATTATAAGTACTGGCCGAGCTTTCGCTCGCCAGGGCCAAGAGCTCACTTTCGAGAGTGTCGGTTAGTGCACGCTTTTTCTCGGGCGGCATGAGGCGGAATGCCAGGGGCCATTTTATGTGGCCGTTTTCCGTGGGAATGCCGACTGAGCCGAGCGCCTGCCTGTTTTTCATGACTTCCGGGGCATCGACAATGCTCTTCATATCTACTCCGTTATTGTTCTTCATCCCGTTCGCGGTTGGTGCGGCATAAGGGTTGGCGTAAGGCACGGGATAGGCGGTCATCATGGAAAAAGTGACGCCAGGGTTCCCCGTTGTGTACGGGTTCATCATCATCGGGGCATTCGGATTGAAGTATTCGATCTGCGTGTTGGTCAAGGTAAGATTATCGTTCCGGGTAGGGATCACAAATCTGCCTGTGGACTGGGACAGGAAGCTACCCGTCACGGGATTAATTGCTTGACGGGTCGTAAGCATAAGGGTTCCAAATGGGGTCGGGAAAAAATTCACGACTGGATGCGAAAAACTAGCTGGCGGCGAGGCGGTAGCGAAGGAATGCATGCCAGCAAGCGCCGGTCGCCTTATTGGCCGCGATTGCGCTAATACGGGCGCGTGGGAAGTGCCCCAAATGAGAGCTATCAATATCGTCAAACGAAGGGTGGATCGCATTGGTTAGCTCCTTGCGACGTGAGAAGCCCCCTGGCATCCTCATAAAAGAGCAAATATCGTTCCGGATTTTGTTCGCCATAAGTAATTAACAGTAAACAAGATATGTCCAAGCGACTGCCACGTTGCTTCCTTGATGTAATTTACATTCTAGTCCGCATTTTAATCCCCAAGGCAGGGGCTTACTCGCCCGGTTACGAGCCGCCTACAATATCGAGGAGACCATTGTCGAAGCCTATCTTAAAGTGAGGGACCCATATGAATTGTGCGTTGTTGTCGCTCGTGCTTGTCGCTGGTATTGGTGACGTGGCAATCGGCGAAGTGGTGCCGGAGAAGACAGGTGCCGACAAGTCGGTTGCGCAGGCCTATGTTCCCAGAGAAGGGGACCTGGTTTTCTTCGACGACCACAATCCCTTTTGGACGGTGCTTTTTCTTTGGGCGGGAACGGGGCCGCCGCTTCACGTCGGCATCGTCGTCAAAAAGGAGGACGGCAACCTGGCGGTGCTCGAGGCGGGGCCAGATGATACCATCTGGGTCACGATACAGGATTTGAAGACTCGCCTGCCCAAGTTTGTGGAAGATTACCAGGGCACCATCACGGTGCGTCGCTCCAGGCAGGAATTAAGCGCCGCGCAGTCGGAGGCATTGACCAAATTCGCCCTGGCCCAGGACGGCAAGCGTTACGCCATTCTGCGCCTGCTTATACAGGGAACGCCGCTACGGTTTCGCGGGCCCATTCGCGAGCTCTTCCTCGCGCGGACGGATCTCGATCGTTCGAGCTGGATATGCTCGGAGTTGGTGGTCGCGGCCGGAACGGTCGCCGGCTTATTTCCCGACACGGTCAAATCAAACGTGACTTATCCGCTTGACCTGGTCAACAACCGCCGCCACGATTTGAGCCGTACCTGGCACGATGCCGAAACCTGGCAGCCCATGGCGAAATAGGCAGGGTATTGACATACCGTGGTCAGGCCTGAGTCTGGTCAGTAGTGGTGTTGTGCAGTTTGCTGGTTTGCGTCAGTCCATTGAAGAGAAAGCGATCCAAATCTTCGTCCTCCATGGCGCTCACGAAGATGCAGCCGTGGAGCCAGCTTTGGTCGGGCAGTTGCTTTACCCAGCAGGCGCGGACGAGGTGGGGCACATGCGTGCCGGTTTTTTCATCGGGCAAGTGCACGTTGAGCAGGGTCTTGGGTTCAAAGCGCCTGGCGATTTGCAGACACAAACCCCCTGTCGAAATATCCATGATGTTCGCGGCCCACGAATCCTTGAGGGAGGCGCTTAAAACGCCCAGGGTCGTGGCCATGCGCACGGCATGGCGCTTGCCTTTGCCCCTTTTCTCCACCGTGGCCGGGCTCGTCGGCATGGCTTTCGGTACCAGCTTTTCCGCCGGCGATTCGATGCTGCGCATCTCCTTGAGAAATTCCGCGACGGAGCTTGGTCGCACGTTCGGGTCCGGATGCAGCGAGCGATTGAGCAACTGCTCGAGCGCCGGGCTGACGTCCTTGAGGATGGCGGACAGCGGCGTGAACTGGTGATCGAGCTTATGCATCAAGATCCGCATCTGGCTGCCGGGACCGAATGGATATTTGCCGGTGACGGCCACGTAAAAGGACGCCGCCAACGCATAGATGTCGCAGCGCAGGTCGACGTGTTTGGCGTCCTCGAATTGCTCGGGTGCGCAAAACTCCATCGTCCCGAGCCCCATCCGTGATTGCGTCAACATGACCTGGGAATCAAGGTCCTTGATGAGGCCAAGGTCCGCCAGCTTGCCCCGGCCATCTGGGTCGATCAGAATATTGCCGGGCTTGATGTCCCGATGCACGATGTGGTTTTCATGGATGTAGGCGAGCGCCGCGCCAACCTGTTCGAAGACCATGATGGCATCGCCAATTGCCATCGGACCGGCCTCCTGGATTTGCTTATGGAGACTGCGGCCAGGAACGAATTCCATCACCAGATAAGGGGTACCCTTTTCGACGCCATGATCGAGCGGCCGGACCAGGTTAGGATGGAGGAGTTTGCTTGCTAATTTGAACTCGTTTTCAAAGCGCTGCGAGAGGGTGGCATCGGCGGCGACGACCGGATTGGCGATCTTGACGGCAATCAGTTCCTTGGTGCCGATCAAGCGCGCCTTGTAGACCGAGCCCATGCCGCCGCTGCCGACCTTGGCCAGCAATTCAAAGGGGCCAAATGGCGCCAGACTGGCGCTGACCGGCCGGTCCTTGGGCTGAGAAGGCCGCGAGAAATTGCCGTCCGCCATGGCTCAAACCTCGGGTTCCATGAACAACCGCCATACCCCAGGAGAGAGGTGCCATACGATAACATCGTGAGGCCGATTTGCCAGCGTATATCATTGACGCCGGCGAGAAAAAACCGTCCCTGATCTCGAAAGGGCCGCATCATTCCTCTTGGGAACTGCCTTTCCCATTTTAAGGATACGCCCTTATTTGAAAAAACGCCATTCTTTTTTGAAAGTCGGCTCAAAGTCGTCACAAGTACAATCGAGGCACGGAACTTTGCAGAAGACCCGGTGTCTAACTAATATTGCTGGGAACTCCGCAAATGGTCCCATATACTCTAATCGGATAGCCCGGTCCTTAAATCTGCAACAGAGGGTTCTTTAATGACGTTTTCACGACAAATGCTCTCCGTGATTCCCTTGATCGCGCTGGCGATCTATCTCGAGCCCGCCACGACGCAGGCCCAGGCCGCCAAGACCGTAAATCCTTATGCGGCCCAGATTACGGCATTGCGTACTACCGCCAAGCTCTTGCAACAGGCAGACCATGATTACAAGGGGCATCGCGCGGCCGCCGTGCATGAAATTCATGTCGCGATTCATTCGTTGCAGCCTGTCGGCAAGAAACCGGTAGCGCCCAAAGGTGGCACGGGCGCGGGCAAGGGGGGCAAGGAGCCGCAAAACGTCTCCGACGCGCAACTCGCCCAGGCAATTGTCCAGCTCAAAGCCATCGCGCCGCAACTGGCCAATGCACCTCCCGCCGCCCTTACGGCCGTGCAAACCGCTGTTTCCCAGTTAGAAATTGCCCTTACGATAAAGTAAGCTTACCTGCCTTGTCTACGCATGAGGAAGGGGACAGGACCACGATGGTCCTGTCCCCTTTTTTTTGGCGTCTCGAAAATGTGAACTCAACATCCTTGCCGCATTTGCTGTTATTTCTTGAGGTTCTCGCCAGTTGCCGGCGAGGCCAACATTTGCTGCAGCGTCGGCAGCACCGCGTCGGCCCATACCTGATAGCTTTCCGTGTTTAGATGCAAGAGGTCGGGCATGACATTACGCGATAGCGTGCCGTCCTTGTCCAAAAACTTGTTGCCGATGTCCATGTAGACCACCTGCTTGCCATCCCCCAACTTCGCAATGATCTTGTTGATCTCGTTCACCGCCACGCGCTTGGGCGAGTCAATTTTTTCATCCCGTGGAAAAACAGCCAGCAAAAGTATCTTTGCGCTGGGGACCTTGGCACGCAACAGCTTGACGATGGCTTCAACTCCCGCGGCCGTATCCGCCGGCGTGTTGGGAGGTGAATTGCCGATGTTGTTGGTACCGATCATGAGCATGATCGCCTTGGGTTTGTAGCCGTCGAGCTCGCCATTTTGCAGACGCCACAGGACGTGCTCGGTGCGGTCGCCGCCAATGCCGAAATTGGCAGCCTTGAGCTGCGGAAAGTTCTTTTCGTAGACCGACTTACCTTTGCCGGACCACCCCTGCGTGATGGAGTCACCCATGAGCAACAAATCAATGTCCCCTTTCTTGGCGGTGTTGACAAAGCGCTCGTGCGTTTTCATCCAGTTGGCGTCTGGATTGCCACCCTTGGATTGCCGCGGCGATGGTTTCGCGGCGGTGTTCTCCTTTTTGTCTTCCCCACTTTGACCCCACGCCGGCGCTCAACAACAGGCCACTCATTGCCATTGCCATGGCCCACGCGATGCGACATTTCATGATGTTCCCTCAAAGAGCTTTGTTGGTCGAACTTCATTTTTTTGCCAGCACGAAAGGTACGGGCGGAGGGTGGGCTTTGCAAGAAAAAACGGGCGGTTCGCGGCCACCTGCCCATACAATAGCACCGCGATAAGCCAATTCCACGGAGTCCCTCCCCATGAAACCCGTTCTTATCACCTCGATTCTTCTCCTCGCCTTTGTTCTGCCGCCAAGCCATGGCGCCGAGCCGCTGGTCGTGAATTTATGGCCGGGCAAAGCGCCGGGCGAGAGTAGCGACAGCAGCGAGGAAAAAACGACGCCGAAGAAAGACCACATCGAGGTGACCAACATCGTCAAGCCGACGCTGCTGGTTTACCGGCCTGCGAAGGAGAAGGACACCGGCACGGCCCTTCTGATCGCGCCGGGCGGCGCTTACCAGTTTCTTTCCATCGACATGGAAGGCGAAAACGTGGCCAAGTGGTGTAGTTCGATCGGCGTCACGGGGATCGTCCTCAAGTACCGTGTGCCGCGCCGGCCAAATAATCCCCTGGCCGCGTTCCAGGATGGCCAGCGGGCCGTTAGCCTGGTGCGTTCCAAGGCGACGGAATGGGGCATCGACGCCACGCGGATCGGCATGATTGGTTTTTCGGCGGGCGGGGGCGTGACCAACCATGTCCTGTTGAACCCGGAGAAAAGGTCGTATGACGAGGTGGATGCCATCGACAAAATCAGCTCACGTTTGAACTACGCGGCGCTGATTTATGCGGCTGGCGGCTTTGGCGCCAAGGCGGGCAAAAACGAGCTGACGGAAGCGACCATCACCAAGGAGAACCTGCCGCCCCTGTTCTTCGTCGCGGCCTATAACGATAAACTCGCCGAGGGCGCAGTCCAAAACTTCCTGATCGCCAAGAAGGCCAACGTTTCCGCCGAACTGCACATTTACGCGACCGGTGGGCATGGTTTCGGGCTGCGCGAGTCGAACATCCCGCTGATCGCCGACTGGTCCAATCGCCTGGAATCCTGGATGCGCTTTCAGAAATTGCTGGTGAGGAAAGAGTAGCAGGTCTGGCCATCCCAATCACCCGCGGCGGCCCTTGCTGGGCGGCATGCCGTCGAGTTGGCGCACGAGGCTTAGCTGCAAGTCATATAACTCGGCGACTGGTACCTGGCAACGCGAGCGCTTTTTTAGGGGAGGCCCTTTGGTGAACAAAAACGGCTGGACGCTAATTGCCTGGTCCCCGGTGACCTGCCTGGCCTCGGTAATCCAGCCCGGCCAGCGTAGGGATTTGTAGAAACGCGCGAATCTTCGCGGACAGCGCCCACTCGATAAATTGCGAATAACTCAGCCCGCAAGCCTGCCAGCACAGCGCATCGGGGGCAAAGTAATAAATACTGCCCGCATCCTCGCCAATCGCACCCCCATTGAGCGCGAAAAAGCCGCCGACAATGTCATCGGCCACCAAATAGTATCCGTTCGAGCGACCATCGTTCCATTCCGGCAGCGAACGCTGGAAGCGGGGATGCTTGCCCGCGCAAGAACCCGGAGCCAACCATGGTCGATCAAGATACCAGCCGCATGATGGGTGATGGCGCCCATTGGGCTACGCGTCGTCACCTGAGTGGCACACAAGGCCGCATCGCCAGCAGCGGTCTCCGCGGGGAGCACCTCGACCTTCACCGCCGCTTTGTCGATCCAGCTTTGCACGAGCGGCCAGGCCGGATCCTCGCGGTCGATCAATTTAGCAAGGTCACGCATCAGCTACAGACCTTTCGTTCCTGCCACGCAAGGTGGCAGGGGACGTGCATCTCCACACTCTTCCCTCTAGCCACAGACCTTTCGTTCCTGCCACGCAAGGCGGCAGGGGACGGATGCCACTACGTGTAATGCAAAGCAAACTACGGCATGCGGAGCGTGCTGGTCAGGGTTCCATCGACAAAAGTTTTGCAGGCTGGCAGGGCGTCGATGAAGCAGTGGCCGTATCTTTTGGTCAGTACGCGGGGGTCGAGGATGACCACGATGCCGTTGTCCGCTTTGGTGCGGATAAGGCGGCCGAAGCCTTGTTTGAGTTTGATGATCGCTTGCGGCAGGGCATAGTCCAGGAACGGGCTGCCGCCGGCCTGGGTGATGGCTTCGCCGCGTGCTTCCACGAGAGGGCGGTCCGGCGGCGTGAAGGGCAGCTTGGTGATAATGACGTTGGACAGGGCCTCCCCCTGCACGTCCACGCCTTGCCAGAAGCTATCGACGCCGAACAGGACTGCGCCGCTTGACTGACGAAAGCGTTCCAGCATTTGGCTCGCCGGCAGGCCGTCGCTTTGACACAAGAGCGTCAGGCCCTCGTCGGAAAACCAGTCGCGCAGACGGTCGGCCGTGTACTGCATGGTCTGGATGCTGGTGAACAGGACAAAAGCCCGGCCCTGCGTACGCCGCACATATTCCTGGATCTTGGCCAGGCAGGCTTCCTCAAATTGGCGCCCGGCGGCGGCCGGGTCCGGCATCTGGCGGAAGAGGTGGAGCTGGGCCTGTTCCCGGTAATTGAAGGGGCTGCCCAGTTGCAGGGTGCGGCCCGTGAAGCCGAGGCGGTCCTTGAAGTGGCTGAAGCCGCCGTTGCCACCCACGCTCAAGGTGGCGCTGGTGAGGATCACGGTGGGCACCTTGTCGAATAAGTGGGCCTTCAGCAGGGGGCCAAGATCGACGGGCGCACTGGCAAGCGTGACCTTGCTGTTGGCGCCTTTTACTCCATCAAGCCAATAGACCTGGCCAGCAAGCTCCTGGTCGAGCCAGCGCCGTAGGCCGTCCGCCAGTGCCCGGCAACGCCTGGCGGCGGCCGCGAACTCGATCTGTTCCTCCTCGTTTTGGATTTGCTCTTCGGCCGCGTGGATATGTTCGGCCAATTTATCCAGCTCCTCGGACAAAAAATTGGGCACAATGTCCGCCTGCCTCAGACGCAGGGTTTCGCGCGGCGGCTGGCCTTGATGATGCTTGGCTTCATGGTCCTGGTGCCAGAAGTACAGGCTTTGAAAGAAGCGCTCACTCTCCTGGCGTGTCCGCAACACCTGTTCCATGGCTTCGTCGCTGCCGTGCTGGCTCAAAAGGCCCTGAACGGCGGAGCCAATGCCGATTTTGCGCTCGTGCAGGAGCTTGGTGAGCAGGTAGTCGATCTGACCACGCGTGATCTGGAGCCCCAGGTGTTCGGCGGCGACATCTTCGAGCGTGTGGGCCTCGTCGAGGATGGCAACCTGGTAATCGGGGAGGATGCCATGCTCACGTTGTTGCCCGCGCAGGAAGAGGTCGAGAAAGAAAAGGGCGTGATTGACCACGAGAACCTGGGCGTGCTGAATCTTGCGGCGGGCCTGGTAGTAAAAGCAGCTGTCTACATCTTTGCACTTTCGCCCCAGGCAATTGCCCGAATCGCTTTCCACCAGGTCCCAGACCGGGCCGATGGGGCGAAATTCAAGATCGCTGCGCGTGCCGTCTTGCAGTGGTGCGTGCCCAGCGGCCAATGGTTTGAAGCTGATCGAACGCCCGTCTTTCGAAGAGAAGCTTGTCCGCCTTGCTCTGCGCACGCGCAGGCGGCGTTTGCTAAGGTAGTTGGAGCGTCCCTTGACCAGCAATGCCTCCACCTGTTTGGGAAAGACGCCTTGCAAAAAAGGAATATCGGCGCGGATCAGTTGTTCCTGCAGACTGATGGTGTGGGTGGAAACAACGATCCGGCATTCTTTATCGGCCAGGGCTGCCTGGATGGCCGGCACGAGATAGGCAAAGCTCTTGCCGACACCGGTGCCCGCCTCCACCATGAGATGGCGGCGATCGGCAATGGCATCGCCGACGGCCTCGGCCATCGCCAGTTGCTGGGGCGCGCCTCGTAATTGCTTAAACGCTTCGCGATTGCGCCATCGGCACCAAGAATCGAAATGTGCGACATGGTTTCATTTTGACGGAATGCAGTCCAATTGGAAAGGCTGGGTTGGCATGGTTTTCCCCGTCGCGGACGGCCGGGTCGCGTGGACTGAAAGTCCGCGCTACGAAATAGGCGGTGCACCAGGCGATCCTTGTATAATGATCTTTCCCCTATTGGAGAAAGAGACTTGGTGCCCACCTTGGATACAATCGCGCCGCCGCGCAAGGCCGTCGAGGCCGCGACTACTGCCCCGGCTGTCGCCCCGCCCAATCTTGAAGACCCGGCGCTCTATATCAACCGGGAATTGAGCTGGCTCGAATTCAATCGCCGGGTTCTGGAGGAGGCGCTCGATCCGAGCGTGCCGCTGCTGGAGCGGCTCAAGTTTCTGGCTATTTTTGCCTCCAATCTCGACGAATTCTTCATGGTTCGGGTGGGCGGTTTGCAGCAAAAGGTGACTGCCGGCATACCGGTCGGTTCGGGCGCCGATCGCATGGCCCCGCGAGCAGGTCGATCGCATAGGGCAGACCGTGCGGCAGATGTTGGCGGAGGCTTATCGCTGCTTCCGCGAACAGTTGCTGCCCGCGCTGGCTCAGGAGGGCATTCTTCTCCTCGGGCCCAAGGACCTTACCGACGAGCAACGCAAACATCTGGACGACGTGTTTCGCCGCGAGATATTTCCGGTACTTACCCCGCTGGCCATCGATCGCGGGCATCCCTTTCCGCATTTGCTCAACAAATCGCTCAACCTGGCCGTCCTGTTGCAACGACCCAAGAGCCCGGAAACGCTCTTTGCCGTGGTCCAGGTGCCGGCGGTATTGCCGCACTTCATGCCGTTGCCGGCGGAGAAGGGGACCGTATTTACCTCGCTCGAGACAGCAATCCGCCTGCACCTTGACGAGCTCTTCCCAGGCATGCAACTCGATCGCGCCTTTGTGTTTCGCGTCACTCGCAACAGCGAGTATGAAATCGACGATGACGAAGTCGAAGATCTCCTAAAAACGATCGAGGAGGAGGTTCGCAAAAGGCGGCACGGTTTTGCCGTTCGCCTCGAAATGGAAGTGGATGCGCCCTCGGAGGTCAGCAATTTCCTGGTGCAATCGCTGGATCTCGATACCGGCGACGTTTATCCCATCGGTGGGCTGCTCGATCTGACGGCCCTCTTTCAGATTCATGGCTTGCCGGGCTTCGCCCATCTGCGCGACCGGCAGTTTGTGCCCCAGCCGGTGGCCGACTTCGGGATGGCCCCCAACATTTTCGCCGCCATCCGCGCCCGTGACATTCTGATCCACCACCCTTACGAATCGTTCAGCCCGGTCGTTGATTTTATCGAGATGGCTGCCGCCGATGAACGCGTGCTGGCCATCAAGCAGACACTCTATCGGACCAGCAGCGACTCACCGATCGTGCGTGCCCTGGCGCTGGCGGCTGACAATGGCAAACAGGTCACCGCCGTTATTGAACTCAAGGCCCGGCTTGATGAGGAACGCAATATTCTCTGGGCCCGCGAGCTTGAAAAGTCCGGTGTCCACGTCGTCTTTGGCTTCGTCGGCCTCAAAACGCACTGTAAAGTCGCGCTCATCGTTCGCCGCGAGGAGGACGGGATTCGACGTTACGTCCATTTGGCCACGGGCAACTACAACCCGCAAACGGCCCGCCTCTACACCGACCTTGGCTTCTTCACTTGCCGAAGTGAATATTGCGAGGACGCTTCCGCCCTCTTTAACTACTTGACCGGCTACTGCGAGCTGCCTCAGTGGCGTAAGTTGATCGTCGCTCCGAGCCGCATGCAGTCCTTCATGCTCGAGAAAATCCAGCAAGAAACCGCCAATCAGAGGCGCTGGTAAGAGCGGCCGCATCATCGCCAAGGTCAACGGTGTGCTTGAGCCGGTAATTGTCCAGGCCCTTTACCGGGCCAGTCAGGCCGGCGTCAAGATCGACCTTATTTGCCGTGGAATTTGCGCCTTGCGGCCCCAGTTGCCCGGCATTAGCGAGAACATTCACGTCTACGCCATTATCGACCGGTTCCTGGAACATAGCCGGGTGTTTTATTTTCACAACAATGGCGATCCGCAGGTCTACATTGGCTCGGCGGACTGGATGGACCGTAATCTAAGCCGGCGCGTCGAGGTGGTGTTTCCCGTCGAAGCTCCGGAGTTGAAACAGCGCCTGATCGGCGAAGTCCTGGCGATTACGTTGCAGGACAATACCAAGATGCGCGAGCTTCTGCCCGATGGTAGCTATCGGCGGATCACGCGCGAAGCTAGCCAGCCGGCCGTGCCGCAGCCAGGAACGTTTCCTGGAAATCGCCGCCCAGAACGCACTCAACCGCCTGACGGACACCACACCTCATTCGGCACCTGTGCTGGCGCCCAAGCCGGTACGTTCCAAAAACTCGCGCAAGCGGACTGGCAAGTCTTAAAACAGGCTAGCTCACTTTGCCCTCGATGATCGAGATTTCCATGGCCGTCGGCACGATACGGGTCAGTTGAAAGCCGGCGGCGTGCAACAAGGCGCGATACTCGATTTCGGTTCGTTCTTTGCCGCCGGGAATGACCAGCATATTCACGTCAAGCTGCTTGGCGAAGGAGGGTTCATTGCCGGGCGGAATGACGCTTTCAACGAGCAACAGGCGGGCCGTGCGGCTCCATGGCGGCCCGGCAATGGCGCAGGATCGTCAGCGATTGTTCGTCCGTCCAGTCGTGGATGATGTGGCGCATGATGTAGGCGTCGCCGCCGCCGGGCACCTTTTCGAAAAAGCTACCGCCGACGGCCTGGCAACGTTCGCTTAACCCCAGGCTCGCAAATGTGTCGCTGGCGCGCGCGCTGACGCCCGGCAGATCGTAGAGGATGCCGTGCATTGCTGGATAATGCTTCAGAACGGCGCCGAGAACCGAGCCATTGCCGCCGCCGATATCGACCAGGGTGCCGATGCCGCTGAAATCGTAAGCGTCGAGCATGACCTGGGTTTCCGCGCCATGAATGCCGGTCATGGCGGCGTCGAAAATCTTGGCCTTGTCGGGGTGCTGGCTGAGAAAATCAAAAACTGGTAAAGCGAAGATGTGCTCGAAGGCAGTCTTGCCGGTGCGGATGCAGTGTTCCAGGTCACCCCAGGCGCGAAAATGCTCTTCGCCCATCATCAAGGCTGCCGCGCGCTGAGAACCTGGCCCATCGACCAGGCACTGGGCGAGCGGCGTCAAGCCGAAGCGTCCCTGGCTGTCTTCAACAAAGATGCCAACGCTCGCCAGCATACGCAACAAACGATAAAGGGATGGAGCATGCGTGCCGGTCGCCTGGGCCAGGGTGGCGCTGGTTTGCGGAGCGGGCTTGACCAGGTCGGCAATCCCCAGCTTGGCGGCCACGTAGATAGCCTGGGACACCCAGTAGCCCGTGAGCATTTGCAGAAGGAGCTGCGGCGGCGGAATGTTTGTCATTTGTCGTTCTCCTGGAAAACAGCCGGGCGATAAATAGGAATATATGGTGCCTGGTCGGCGTTGACCGCCAGGTCATTCGCCGGCTCGACTACGAACAAGATACTAAATCAGGAGATTTACGTGGCCCCGCTTGCCCTAATTTTTGGTGCGCTGTTGTCTGTGTTGGGCGTGGTGCTCTTTGCGCTGGCGGACCCGGAGAAAACAAGAATCACGTCGCTCATTCCGACCTTTTTTGGCGTCGCCCTGATTCTTATGGGCATCCTGGCGCAGAATGAAAAGATGCGCATGCACGCCATGCACGTGGCTGCTCTCTTGGCATTGATCGGGTTGGTAGTCCCTCTCGTCATGGTGATCCGTGCCCTGGTCGGCGGCGCGGAGCTGGGATTGGCAAGCACGGGGCAGCTTATCATGGCGGCCTTGTGTGGCGTATTCCTGATTTTGTGCGTGCGCTCTTTCATCGCGGCGCGGCGAGCGCGCAGGCAGAATATGGGCGCCTAGCCCTCTTGGGGCAAGCGGTGGAAGCCTAATACCTTGCGCTACATCACTGAATTATCCCATGGAGCGGGCGGCCGGGCGCGGCGAGGGCATCGACCCGGCGGGTGATGGCGGGGTCCTCCACCAGCGCCGGGGCGTGGTGCGGCTTGATGCGGGCATCGATGACCAGGGAGCCGGCACAGCCCCAGTGTTTCTGCCGGGTGGCGGCGCCGATCCCATAAATGTCGGCGGCCGGGTTGGAACGTGTAAACGTCACCCACAAAAAGTTATTGACGCTACGGGCCGCAAAGTCGCTGTCGTCCACAAGCACGACGAGAGGAAAGGCATTGAGCGGCTCGCCTGGCTGATAACGGTCGCAGAACTGTTCCGCCGCGCGCTCCGGTCGTGCCTGCACCAACATGATACCTGGCAGGCACACGCGCGGTTGCGCAAAACCATCGGGAAGAGATAGGTTCGTCGGCAATTCCGTGGGAAGCTCGCGGCGCGCTTGGTCCAACCGCCGCCATGACCACTTTCGAGCCCTCGTTGAAGCCGCTGCCCGAGTAGTCCAGGGTGTCGATGGTCGTGCGAGTTTCGAAATGCAGGTCGCTTTGCCAGTCCACACGTTCCAGCAGATGACGCAAAAACGCGGGAATGTCGTGGATATCCAGGTCCGGATTGTCTTCGCGGGCCACGATCATCAAATACTTGGCCAGCGACAGTTGCCCCTGACCCAGGAGCGCATGCGCGGAGGTCAGTAGCTCTTGCGGCCGGCGCCGGGGCGTGTAGGGCAGGTAGCGTTCGCTACCAATGGCCAGCAGCAAAGGGTGAACGCCGGCGGCATCCACCGCGTGGAGCGCGTGGATGCCATGAACGACCGTGGGAATGATCGGGCCCGTTATTTCGTGAATAATCTCCCCGAAGCTCGTGTCTTCTTGCGGCGGCCTGCCGACGACCGTGAAGGGCCAAATCGCTCCGGTGCGGTGATAGACCTTGTCAACGCGCAAAACCGGGAAAGGATGTTCCAGGCTGTAATAGCCCAGATGATCGCCAAAAGGCCCTTCCGGCAGCAGCTCGGGCTCGACGACCGCCGTGATGCAAAAATCCGCATCCGCCGCCACGGGCAACGACCCATTGCCGGTGTCGACGAGGCGTACGCGCCGGCCGCCAAGTGCTCCCGCGAAGGCCACCTCGGGCATGCCCTCCGGCAGCGGCATCACGGCGGCGAGCGTCAGAGCTGGCGGGCCGCCCACAAAGATGTTGACGCGGAACGGGGTTCCCCTGGCTCAGCGCCGCCGCATGGTGAACGCCGATGCCGCGATGAATTTGGTAATGGAGGCCGATTTGCCGGTTGGCAACGTACTTATTTCCCGAAAGCTGCACCCGGTACATGCCTAAATTGGAACGGCGCCAGCCGGGCGTCGACACATCTTCGGTATAGACGAGCGGCAACGTAATGAACGCGCCGCCATCGTTGGGCCACGACACCAGCTGCGGCAACTGGGCGATGGTGGTCTCATTGGCCTGAACGGGGCCGTCGTCATGATCCTGGGCCGGGCATACCAGAGCGCTCTGGGAACATCGCGACAGCGCAGGGGTTTTTCCAGAAAGTAGCGGGATCTACCTTTAGCTCCACCAAATGGCGCACGGCCTCGAGCATGTCGCGAAAGAGAAAGCGGGTCCGCTCCAGCGTGCCGAAGAGGTTGCTGACCATTGGAAAGTGACAGCCCTTGACCCGGCTGAACAGAAGTGCCGGGCCGCCTGCCTGGTAGACGCGGCGTTGAATCTCCGCCGCTTCGAGATAGGGATCGATCTCTTCGTCTAGCCGCACAAGTTGCTTGGTTCGTTCCAGATCGGCTACACAGGCGCCAAGGCTAGAGTAACCCATTTATTGTTGAGCCCGTGAGGCATGCTGACGCGCCAGGCCCAAAACAGGCCTAAACCACTGTTTTTGTAACGATTCGTTAACACTTTGCCACGTTATTTGCCCCTGCCTTGTTCGTGACCTATGGTTGAGACGCGAACTCCGTGCGCCCGGTCCCCCTAATCCCCGAGGCCTATCCCCATGCGCGTCATCGACCAAGATTTAGAGGTTACCGTCGTCATGCCCTGCCTCAACGAGGCGCGGACGGTTGGCCGTTGCGTGGCCAAGGCGAAGGCGAGCCTCGCAAGAATGGGGATCGAAGGCGAAGTCATCGTCGCGGACAACGGCAGTACGGACGGCTCTCAGGATCTCGCGACCGACCAGGGGGCCCGCGTCGTGGCTGTCTCGCGCAAGGGCTATGGCAGTGCCATCCAGGGCGGCATCGCGGCGTCGCGCGGCAAATACATCATCATGGGCGATGCGGATGATTCCTACGATTTCACCCGACTAGAACCCTTCGTGGAAAAGCTTCGCCAGGGGGACGAGCTGGTCATGGGCAATCGGTTCAAGGGCGGGATCAAGCCGGGCGCCATGCCCTGGATGCATCGTTACATTGGCAACCCTGTGCTCACGGGCATTTTGAATCT
The DNA here is from genome assembly GCA_963848825.1 of uncultured Planctomycetota bacterium. Lineage (GTDB taxonomy): Bacteria > Planctomycetota > Planctomycetia > Gemmatales > Gemmataceae > CAVVSQ01. The sequence continues at coordinate 1,379,646 of CAWKFA010000015.1, forward strand.
GTTTTTTCACACGCCCATCAGTGACGCGCACTGCGGCTTGCGTGGTTTTAACAAGGATGCTTACCAGCGTTTAAACCTGACGACGCCGGGCATGGAGTTCGCGAGCGAAATGGTCGTGAAGGCCAGCCTTAGCAAGCAGAAAATCAGCGAGGTGCCGACCACGCTGTCGCCCGATGGCCGTGACCGGCCGCCTCACCTGCGCAGCTTCCGCGATGGCTGGCGTCACTTGCGTTTTCTTTTGCTCATGTGTCCTTTGTGGCTTTATCTCATTCCTTCCGCGCTGCTCCTGGGCGGCGGCCTGGGTATTATGGCCTGGCTCACACCGGGGCCTCGACAGGTCGGTGGCGTGACTTTTGATATCCACACGATGCTCCTGGGCACGCTGTGCACGCTCATGGGCTACCAGACGCTCTGGCTATGGGGTTTCGCGAAGATTCATGGCTGGACGAGCGGCCTGTTGCCCGCCAATACCTTTTCGATGAATCTCTTCAAACATCTCAATCTGGAACGTGGCTTGATTATCGGCGCCGCCAGCCTGCTGGGTGGCTTGCTCGTCAATGTTTGGCTTTTTAGCCACTGGTTCGGCAATGACATGGGCCCGCTTGATGTGCGTTTTTCCTTTCGTTGTGCCCTCTGGGGCTTTTTGCTGATGATTACCGGCGTGCAAACTGTCTACGGCAGCTTCTTTTTGAGCATGCTGGGCATGAATACCGAGAAACGCTAAATCGCGCAGCCGAATCGTCGCATGCCCCCTAAATATGTTCCCAACATCTGTTCGCTGGTCGTCGTCCTCTTTTTGGCCGCACTCTATTTTGGCGTCTTCGGCGACCTCGATTGGTCCTGGCAGGTGCGGACCGGCGAGCTGATCGTTCAGACCGGCCAATTGCGCAGTTCCCGAATCATTTTCCTATACCATCGCGGGCGCGGTCATTCACGATTTTGAATGGCTCTATGAAGTCGCCCTCTGGGTGCTCTGGGACCTTTTTGGCCTGGGCGGCCTCAAGTTTCTCAAGGTCATCCTGGTCATCACGCCACTATTGCTGGTCGCCCGCCAGTTGCGGCGCGAGGCCGTTCCCTGGCACGGCATCGCCCTGTCCATAATCGCGGCCGTCTTTGTGCTGTCGTCGGCCTGGAACCTACGGCCGCTCTATTGCTCGAGCATCGGCATCATTTTGCTCGCCACCATGCTGCACAATCACTGCGTCGGCCGCACACGCCTGTCGTGGGGGTTGCCGCTGGTCATGCTTCTCTGGGCGAACCTGCACCCCGGCGTGATCATGGGCCAGGGCCTGTTGCTGGGTGCGATCGGCTGGGAGTGGATCAACGTGCGCCTGGGCTGGAACAAACCGCTGGACGCGGCCAGCCTCAAACGTTTGACGATTGTGGGCGGCCTGGCCCTGGCGGCAACTTTCTTGAGCCCGGACCCGGTCGAGCGCTTGCTTTATCCTTTTCGGCCCGAGCTGGCGCACCCCATCATGCGCGTGTTCGTGGAAATGCAGCCCCTGGCCGTGCTCCTGGAGAAGGCACCCCTGCAAATTGGTTTGATTTACGCGCTGGTCGGCCTGGTAGCAGTAACCATGGTGTGGCGCGGTCGACAATATCGTGCCTGGGAAGTGGCGCTCATTGCCGGTCTCGCTTTCCTGGCGAACGTCGCTTTTCGCAGTGCGCTGGACTGGTTTCTCGTGATGCTGGCCCTTGGCGTGCCCCATGTGAAAGAGCTGTTGGCACAGCGTACCTTCAAGCCGGTCAGGCTGGTCGATGGTCGGGGGCGTCTGCGCTGGCGCCTGGCCGCGTGGCTGCTGCGGCTGGATCGCAAGGCGAAACAAATGCTGGCCAGCCCCTGGTTTCGCTTGCAGCCCTGGTGGCCCGCAGCGGCCCTGGCGGTGTTATTTGTCATCTCCGTGGTGCCACCGCTGTCACGGCACATGCCCCGGCGGAACGCGGCCGATTGGCCCGTGGCCGCGCTGGATCACATGGAGGCGGCGGGCATCCATGGCCGCTTCTTCGCTCCTCCCGACTACGGCGCCTATATTGGCTGGCGGCTGCGTGAACGCGGTAAAATATATACCGATACCCGCGGCTTCTTTTTTCCGCCGGCACTGCTGGAAGATAGTCATTATGTTCCGCAGCTCGCGCCTGGCTGGCGTGTTCGCCTGGAGCGCATCCTGGATGATTATCAGACCGATTATTTCTTGCTCGAAACCTTCGGCGCCGCGGCGCCCTGTGGCAAGCCATCAAGGATTCCGTGGGCTCGCCGCTCTTTCTAGATGAGCAAACAGTATTGTTGACGGCCGCCCAGGTACGCAGTGGCGTGGCGGCGGTCGGCGAAGGTCGTCAGCCTCCAAATCCGCCTCCAATTGCAGGCTCGCGCGTGGTGCGGGTACCCGGTTAGCCGAGGCAGCATCACCCCTTTTTGGCTGCCGGTAACTCTTGAATGAGCTGTTGAAAGTCATCTCTACTTCGCAAGGCCTGAAAATCCTCGCTCTTGCGCAAAAACTCGGCGTCCTGAAAGCCGTTGCTTACCGCCTGGCGCAACAGCGTCATGGCGCCTTCGGCATAGGTCGTCGCGAGTTCTTCGTCAGTGTCCGCCAGGGTGGCGCAGCGCGCCAGCAAACCGGCGGCGACATGGTCCTGCCGCTGTTTACCGGGGGTTTCGGCGGGCAATTCCTTGATAACCGAGGAAGCCCCGGCATGATCTTTGAGGCCAATCAGGCTGGCGGCCAGGTTGAGCTCCGTAAGGTAGAGGTTGGTCCACAGGTCCGCGGCAACCTTGGGTCCGCCCGTCAAGGTGACGAGATGGGCGACAGCTTTCGTGTAAAAGAACTTGGCGTCGCCAAATTTCTGATTTTGCAAAACCCGTTTGCCGATCTCGGTGTAAAGGGCGACTGCCTCCAGGCGAAAGTTGGCCGCCTGCGGGAAAGCCTGGACGAGCTTCTCGCGCAAGTCAACCAGGCGTAACAGGCTTTTTTCTTCCTCGGCCGGCCTGTTCTGCGCTCTCATTAGATTGACGAGGTTGACATGGGTTTTGATGAGCTCGCCGATATAGGCCGGATAGGCCGGCGTGACTTGTAGCCTGGGCTCGTACTCTTCCATGAGTGCGATGCCCTTGTGGTATTGGGCCTCTGCTTTGGCGAACTCGCCGGACTGCGCGAACAGGATGCCCAGGTTGCATTCATTGCGGCCCAGGTCGGCGCGATACTCCGGCTGCTCGGGATATTTGGCGACGAGTGCAGCCTGCACAACCATGGCGTCGCGCCAGGCTTTTTCGGCATCCGCCACGCGTTTGGCACCCGCCAGAAAAATGCCCAGGTCGTTGTAGCGTTTACCCAGCTCGCGCGCGTAACGGGGCGCATCCTGATAGTCGCGGGCGAGATCTTGATAGAGAGCAATCGCCCCGCGCCAGGCCGTTTCCGCTTCGGGAAGCTGGTTCAGGATGCGTAAGGCGTTGCCGAGGTTATATTGGCTGGCCGCCTGCTGTTCGCGGTAGTCGGGGTTTTTCGGATTGGCCAGGTTCAACTTCGAGAAGGTGCTCAAAGAGCGTGTAAAGAGGGCCCTGGCTTCCTGTGGCTGTTGGCGCAGGAGCATCAGCCCGAGGTTGCTTTCGGCGCGGGCCAGCTTTTCCTGATACTCGGCCACGCCGGGATTGTTGGCGACCAGCTTTTCGCGCAGCTCGAGCGCGCGGCGCACGCTGTCCAGCGCCTTTTGCGGCTGGCTTGCCTGCCAGACGCCGCCCAGGTTCAGGTACGTGTTGGCCAGCTCGAGCGCGTATTCGGCGACGTCCTTGTTCTCCTGAGTAAGCTTCGAGAACAGGTTCATGGCCTCTACCAGGGCAGCTTCCCCTTCTTTGGGCCGATTGCTGCCCAGGAGCATGATGCCGCGGTTATTGAGGCTCGACGCCAGCGCCCGGCGATAGTCCGGCAAATGCGGAAAATCCTCGACGATTTGCCGTTGCATGGACAGGGCTTGATCGTAGGCGTCGTCTGCTTCTTTTTGTTTGCCGGCGGCCTGGAAGAGGATCGCCAAATCGCTGTAGCTGCTAGAGAGCTCTTGCCGATACACGGGCGTGCTCGAAAAGTCCTTGACCAGCCCGGCGCAGCTTGATGGACTGCCGGTAATGCTCCTCGGCTTCTTTGGGCGAGGCGTCACGCGCGAGACGTCCCTGGAGGAAATAGTTCTTGGCCAGCTCCTGACGATGCGTGGCGTTCCTGGGTTCATTGGCCGCCAACTCATTGAGCAGCTTGTTGGCCTCTGCATAAGCCTTTTCGGCCGTTCCCGGCGGCCCCATCGTCGCCTGGAAAGTGCCGAGATTGTTTAGCGTTCGCGCCAGCTCCGCTTTGTATTGCGCGTCTCCAGGACTATGGGCCAGTTTGCTGAGGATAAGGCGGCTCGCCTCGAATTCCACCTCCGCTTCTTTGCCCTGTCCCATGCCGTAGAGGATTTGGGCCAGATTGTTGTGGCTTTTGGCGAGTTCCAGCGCCGATTCGGCCGCCTGCGGGTCACGATCATGGAGGGCCTGGCGTAGATCAAGAGCGCGGCGATAAATATTCTCGGCGTCCTGGCTATGTTTGAGGTCTTTGAGCAAATTGCCGAAGTTATTGGCGACGCTGGCCAGGTCCTTTTTGTAATCGAGCTTGTTGGGATAATCCTGGTCCAGTCGCTGGAGCAATTCGAGCGCGGTTTGATAGGCGCCCAGGGCCGTGGCGGAGTCTCCCAGCAGTTCGAGAATGTCGGCGACGCGCTGTTGCGCGAGTGCCGCCTCGCGGCGTATGTCGGGATCGCTGCTGCGCTCTTGCATGAAGTCGTCGTAAAAGGCCTTGGCTTTTTTGAGCAGATCGCGGCGCACTGGCTCCATGAGCGGGATGTAGCGCAGCCGGTCCTGGCCGACCTCGCTGAGCATTTGATCGACGGCCAGCTTGGCACGCTTGAAATTGCGCTCGGCTGCCTGACGCAGGACGACTTCCTTGTCGCGGGCCGCGGTTTGCTCCGCGGCGCGCTTTCTTTCGAGGTCGGCCATCTGCTCCGCGGCCCTGGTCAGTTCCATTTGCCTGGCGGCATTATCGACGGCCGCCTGCCGTTTGGTCTCGGCGGCACGTCTTTCCGAGTCGAGCCAGAAGCCACCCAGCGTCAGGAGGCTGATAACGCCCAGCACGCTGAGGGTAACAAGGCTGGCCACGGCGGGACGGCGTTTCGCCCATTTCCAGGTACGTTCCGTCCAGCGCGTAGGTCGCGCCAGGATCGGCTCGCCCGCCTGGAAACGCCGCAGGTCCTCGGCCAGCGCGCCCGCGGTCAAGTAGCGTTTTATGGGGTTCTTTTCCAGTGCCTTGAGGCAGATCGTTTGCAGATCGGGTTCCAGGGAAGGCTGCAACCGTTTGGGTGCCACGGGTTCGAGTGTTTGCACCTGTTGCAGGGTTTCGAGCAAGGTCGAGCCGCGGAAAGGCGGCCGCCCGGTAAGCATGTCATAGAGAATGGCTCCCAGCGAATAAACGTCCGCGGCGGGCCCGGTCTCCTTGGTGCGCCCTTGCGCCTGTTCGGGCGCCATGTAGCTGGGTGTGCCCATGATGGCGCCGGTGCGGGTCTGGCCTTCGCCCTTGTCCTCGAAGCGCTTGGCCAGCCCGAAGTCGGTGATTTTGGGTACCCCGTCTCTGGTGAGGAGGATATTCGCGGGCTTCAGGTCGCGATGAATGATGCCACGCTGGTGGGCGGTGTGCATGGCCTCCGCCAGGAGCTGTACCATGCGGGCGGCGTCGCGGGGTAGTTGCGGCGTGTTTTCTATTTTCTTCGACAGGCTATCCCCCTCGACGAACTCCAGCGAGAAGAAGGGGCAGCCATCCTCCTCGCCGACCTCATAGAGCTGTACGATGTTGGGATGTTGCAGGAGCGCGATCGCTTCCGCTTCGATCTTGAAGCGGACCATGGTTTCCCTGCCCACGTGAGCGCTATTGAGCACCATCTTGAGGGCGACAATGCGGTTGGCGCCAGGCTCGCGCGCCTTGTAGACCACTCCCATGCCGCCGCGGCCCAATTCGCCCAGGATCTGGTAGCCGGCCACGGAGGTTTTGCCATCGAGCGGGTCTTTCTTTCTTTTCACGCCCCCATGAGGTTTCACCGTGTTCCGCGGCGGTTTGGCTGGCGCGTGGGCGAGGTCGCCAATTGGCACCGTACGGTCAGCGTCGCGTCCCGGCGAGCCTCCGGAGGCAGACGGGCCCCAAACGCCCGTCTTGTCGTCGGCCACGTTCGCCTGAAAAGTGCCTGGCTTATCGTCGCCAACATGAAGGGTGCTATCAGTCGCTGGCGCCGCGGCGCCGCTGCCCAGGTCGATCGTATGATCGACATATTTGGTGTGCTGTTCCGTCGGTGGCGGAGCGTCGCCCAGGGTCCGATCAGCGGCCGCCGGAGCAGCCGGCGATTCGCCGATGGTGTGTTCGCCCGCGCTAACATCGTCTGCCCGCGTACCTGGCTCGGGCTGGTCGTCGTCACCCGCGCTGGTGCGATCAAGGCTTGCCGCGACTTCGTCAGCTTCCGGGGGCGATTCCACAACAAACGTGGTATCTTCTTCTTTGGAATGCGGTCGGACCAACGAATCCTGACCGATAGTTTGATCTTGCTGAAGTGCCGGGGTATCGGCTGTTTTGGGAGCCAGCGGCACGCCGCCGCAGATGGGACAAACGGCGATGGTATCCTTGCCGTCGACCTTCCACGAATGTCCCTGCTCGCAACGCACGCAGTCCATGTCTGATCCTCATTACCGCTGATGGCGCCATTATCGCACAAGGAAAGGCGAATCACACCAAAAAGAGGCGCCCGCGCGTGGCAAAAACAGGTTCCTTGGGATAAGATAGCGTTGGCAAAAGGTGCCTGGAGAGGTGGCTGAGTGGCCGATAGCGCCGGTTTGCTAAACCGGTGTAGGGGCTAAAACCCTTACCGCGGGTTCAAATCCCGCCCTCTCCGCTGCCAAGGACTTACGGCGATTGTGCCGTAAGTCCTGGTTTTTGACTGGTTTTTGGAATGGCCGGTACCCGCCTCGAGCGATTTTTCGCAGTCGCCGCTTTTCTGTAAGGGTTCCTAAATCTCTATTTATAGGCCAGTGACACTGACTATGTCACTCCACGCCGCCAAACAAAATTCGTCCGAGCGGTTGTCCTTATTTTCATTCGCCTCCCTGTGGCGCTTTGCAAAGCCTGACAACTGCCCTGTTCACAACCGAGAAAACGTTGCTTCCGGTGCCAATGTGCTGCCGTGAGCCTCTTACAGTTTGACTTTTGCCGGACGGGGTACGCTCGTACCTTTAGGAGAATTTCATGGAACAGAATAGAGGCACCATTAAATAACGCCCGACCCGGCCGCCGTAAGGCTTAACGGCAGGTATGGTCACTAATGTAAGTAGTTGTGTACCGTTGAGCAAAAAGCACCACCCAGGGACCCAGGGGGACACATATTTGGATGTCCCCCTGGGTCCCTGGGGTACTGGTTCCAGGCTTAGCGTACTTTGCGCCTTGGCGTCTTAGCGCGAGACAGTCGTATCGCGCAAAGACGCAAAGACGCAAAGACGCAAAGTACCTTTTAGATAAATTGGGTAAGCTAGAGGTTCGGCGGCGCCTCATTTACGCCGTTTCTGAGGCAGCTTGGACGAACCCTTTGCGTTTTCTGATACGGAGTATCTGCGGGGCATTACGTTTCAATAAATAGCCTGCCCCTGCTACACTTTCGTTTTTGAAAATAATTTATATATTCGCTGGCGTTTGTACGGTTTCGGACAGTAATACAGCCCTGTCTCGGCGAACAATAGGTTTCAAAAGGAAAACAAAATTGACAAGGACGTCAGGCTAATTATGAGATCAGGCGATGTCAAGCCGGCCAAGCCCTCTGCGAAGGGATATTTTTGATCAGCTAATAACAGCGTCTAACGATTCAAACCCACCTGTCCGGCAACTGCGTGTACTGGTGGTCGACGACTACCCGGACGCCGCCGAAACGCTGGCCATGCTGCTGAAGTTTTGGGGCCACGAAGCACGAGTTTGTCACTCGGGCGAGGAGGCCCTCCAAATAGCCCGCACTTTTCGCCCAGGTGCGGCGCGATTGGATATCGCGCTGCCGGCCATGGATGGCCTGGAGCTTGGTCGGTGTTTGCTGCAACAAAAGGAATGCGCAGGGGTCGTTTTGGTGGCGATCACGGGCTACCCGGACAGCGAACATCGCCGTCGCTCCCGGGAGGCAGGCTTCACCATGCACCTCGCCAAGCCGGTGGACCTGGACGAACTCAGGGCATTTTTGGACGACGTGAGCGAGAAGGACCGACAACATGGATAGTCAGCATCACGAGAGAGTCTGGTATTTCAAGAGCGAAGGCAAGACGATGGGGCCCGTTTCCATCGTCAGCCTCCAGGATTTTCTGGCCGCGGGACAAATTGCGCATCAGCAAGCCGTCTGGTGCCGCCTGCAATACGATACCTTTTTCGTGACCGCGGCCACGGCGGTGGCGCAAGCCACCGGCAAAGACACGGATCGGCCGGCCGGCGAAGGTCGAGGTATTGCCGCGACGATGCAGCCGGAAAAACGCGCCATGGCGGAACAGTAGTGCCAGCGGCCTTACATGCTGCTGATAAACGCCTCGATGGCATCCTTCGCCTCGACGAGGCTAGCTCCCGTCTCTTCGCGATAGAGCTTGATCGCCGCGGTCTTGCACTTCGGATCGCGGGCCAATTCCTGGACCCGATCGGATAATGCTACGCCCTGCGCCGCGTCGATATTGAAATGTCGCAGGAGTGCATTGATCTTGCGCTCCACCCGGCCAAGGCGGGTCTGCAGGCGTTCGACGCCGATCCATATCACGATGACGCCGATAAAGACGACCAGGGGCGGAATCCAGTCCATCACAAGCTCCCTGCGCACGTGCCCAAATTAATCGTGGGTGAACTCGAAAATGGTGGCCGATTGATAGGTCTCGCCCGGGCGCAGGATCGTGGACGGAAATTGCGGGATGTTCGGCGAATTCGGCGCGTGCTCCGTCTCGAAGCAAATGGCATTGCCGCTCGCGGTATAAACCTGCATGCCCGTTTGATCGCTGCGTACGGTCATCACGCGCCCCGAAACCGGCTCAACCAATTTGGCTGCCAGCGCCAGCTCGCCCTTTTTGCCGGGTAGAACGTAATTGTGATCGTAGCCGACCTTGCCGCCCGCTTTTTTCTGTTCCGCGTACCCGTCGGCGATGCTTTTCGCCCTGGTGAAATCCAGCGGCGTGCCAGCAACCGGTGCGATTTCGCCCGTCGGAATCGAGCGCTTGTCGAAGACGGTATAGGTCGAACAGGGGATTTCCAGCCGATGATTGAGCACGGTTTTGGAGGTTGGGCCGGCCAGGTTGAAATAGGTATGGTTCGTCAAGTTGACCGGCGTCGGTTTGTCGGTGGTCGCCTCGTAGTCAATGCGCAGACCGTTCTTGTCGGTCAGCGTATAGGTGACGGACGCCTTCAAGTTTCCCGGGTAACCCTCCTCGCCGTCGCTGCTGAGATAGCTGAAGCGAACCGCGTTTTGGCCAGGCAACGGCTGGGCTTGCCAGTGGACGTTGCTAAAGCCGCGTTTACCGCCATGAATATTGCTGGTCAGTTTGTATTCCTTGCCATCGAGCGTAAACCGCGCGTCGGCGATGCGGTTGGCATAGCGCCCGATCGTCGCGCCGTACACGCCCCCTTTCTCGTAGTTTTTGAAATTGTCGAAGCCCAGGACCACGCTTTCCGCCTTGCCGTTTTTATCCGGGACGCGCAGATCGACGAGCACCGCGCCGAAGGTCATCACCTTGGCGCTCATGCCCTTGTCATTCGTGAGGGTGTAGAGCTCGACTGCAGTGCCGTTGGCCGTTTTGCCAAATACGGCGGGCCCCTCGACCGCGGCGTGAACGGGCACGGCTGGCAGACTGACCACGCCGAACCATAGAACGACGAGATAATCGCGAATCTTCATGGAGTCTCCAATTTAAGTGCTATCACTTGCTGAATACTTCAACGTCAAACTTAAAGGTGCCGTCTCCCGTTACCAGCACGCTCATGTCGCGTTGGTCATTGGGATGAACCTTGCGAAAGACCCGTTGATTTTCGATGGTCGGTTCGAGGTTGCGCTCGCGGGCATAGTCGGTCACTTCTTTTTTCTGTGCCTCGGTGCCGGTCCTCAGTAGGCGATATTTGCTGATCATGGGATTGTTGACATTGCTCACCCAGTGGACCGCATCCTGGCGAATTTCGACGCGATATTTGCCAGGCACCGCTCCGACACTGGCGGCCACCAGGTATTCGCCACGCACCTTGCCGGTATTGAAGATATAACCCACCACCGGCGCCGCTCCAACTTGATCGAGCGGATGAAAAATGATCGTGCCGCGCGGCAAGGCTTCGCCATCGAGCTTGACGATGCCTGCCAGCGACAGCCTTTTGGCGCTGGTAAGGAAGCCTTTCAGGCGCAGCCAGTTGTAAAGCAGATCGGGATAGGCGCCAAGAACGGGATCGCCGAGCGCAAAACCAACGCCATGAGGGCCTTTTTCAAAGAAGTGCACCTCGGTCGGCACTCCCTTTTTGCGGAGGTTGGCGTACATGGTCAGCATGCCGCCCAGTCCGCCGGCGTCCTCGCCCGTGCAAAACATGAAAGTCGGCGGCAAGGGCACAGTCGTCTGTTCCGGCAAGCCCGCGGAGCCATAGATGGGGATCATGAAGTTGGGGCTGCTGGAAACGCGATCGACGGGATCGGCGGCGTCCGGCTTGCCCGCTGTTGCATTAAAGGTCGCCCCACAGATATTGGCGGCGCCGGCGGAAAAGCCGATGACGCCGATGCGATCCGGAGCGATCTTGAATTTATCCGCGTGCGCCGCAAGAACTGCACGCCGCGCTGGGTGTCGAGCCGGGCCTCGGCGCCGGTATAAAGAGGGGCGATGCGATAACGTAAGATAAAGGCAGCGATACCGCGATCACGAAACCAGTTGGCGACCAGCGTGCCTTCAAAGTCCACGCAACGTGTTTGATTGCCGCCGCCTGGACAAACCAGGATCGCGGCGCCCGTATTTTTGGAGGCTTCCGGCAAATAAGCGTAGATCGCGGGTTTGTCTTCATTGGAAGTGCCGGTGGCACGCGGCACGTCCTTGTCCCAAAGCAGAATCGGCTGCGGAATGGCTTGCGCCCGGCAAGCGGGACGACGGCCTGCCAGAACAGCAAGGTAGCGATGAACGTAAAATTGCGAAGTGCCGCGGCGGTCATGTTGGCTATCTCCGGAAAGGTGGCGGATATTACCCGGCTGCACATTGTAATGGACGTGGGAGAGAATACAAGCGGCTGGAGCGAGGGGCGTACAGCGCAATCGCCACCTTCTCGTCGACTTCGCCGCCCCTCGCTGCTCTCCGCCACTAACCCCGCTATACTGATTTTGTGTAGGAACAAGCAAGGAGCCACATCGCTCTTGCGGACGTCCGGAGGTCGATATGACTGCTGCCAATGCCGCTCTGCAGACTGAACTGGCGGTGCCTTTGAGCGGGGATTTGCCAGGCAACGCCGCGGTACGCGGCTGGGTGGGCGAGTGTGTTAAATTGTGCCAGCCGGACCGGGTTCGTATTCTGGATGGCAGTGCCAGTGAAAAGCAAAACCTTTTAGATGAGGCGGTGGCGGAAGGAGTCTTGTTGCGCCTCAACCAGACCAAGCTGCCCGGCTGCTACTTGCACCGCTCCCACCCCAACGACGTGGCGCGCACCGAACAGTGCACCTACATTTGCACGCGCAGCGAAAACCTCGCGGGGCCTACCAACAACTGGCTGCCTCCCAAGGAAGCGTATGCACGCCTGACAGCACTTTTTGCCGGTTCGATGCGCCAGCGTACGATGTATGTCGTGCCTTTCGTCATGGGCCCGTTGGGTTCGCCCCTGGCGCGTGTCGGCGTGGAGATCACCGATTCGATCTACGTTGCGGTCAACATGGGGATCATGACGCGCATGGGGGCGGTGGCCTGGCAGGAACTCGGCGATAGCGCGGAGTTCACGCGCTGTTTGCATTCGCTGGGCGAACTGGACCCGGCGCGGCGCCATATTTGCCATTTCCCCGAGGACAATACCATCTGGAGCTTTGGCTCCGGCTATGGCGGCAATGCTCTCCTGGGCAAGAAGTGCCTGGCCCTGCGGCTGGCAAGCTTCCAGGGCTTCCAGCAAGGTTGGATGGCGGAGCACATGATGCTCATGGGGGTCACCGATCCCCTCGGCGAAACGACCTACATCGCCGGCGCGTTTCCCTCATCGTGCGGCAAGACCAACTTCGCCATGTTGATCCCGCCGCAAAAATATCGCGACGAGGGCTGGAAGATCACCACCGTAGGCGATGACATCGTTTGGATGTACGTGCGGCCGGAAGATGGCCGGGTTTACGCGATCAATCCCGAGGCTGGCTATTTCGGCGTGGTGCCCGGCACCAGCGTTCGCACCAATCCCAATGCCGTGGCGATGATCTCGCATGACACCATCTACACGAACGTGGCCCTGCTGGAGGATGGCGACGTGTGGTGGGAAGGGCGAGACGAAAGAGCCGCCGAGCGCGTGCCTCGACTGGCGGGGCGAGCCCTGGACGCCGGATTGTGGCCGGCCGGCGGCCCATCCCAATAGCCGTTTCACGACGCCGATGACCAACAATCCGGTGCTCGATCCGCATGTCAACGATACGGGGGGCGTGCCGGTGTCGGGCATTATCTTCGGCGGGCGGCGCAGCAAGGCGATTCCGCTGGTTTACCAGGCATTTAACTGGATACATGGCGTCTACGTGGGCGCGACCCTGGGATCGGAAACGACGGCGGCAGCCAGCGGACAGGTGGGCGTGGTCCGCCGCGACCCGATGGCGATGCTGCCCTTCTGCGGTTACAACATCAACCTCTACATCACGCACTGGATCCGTATGCGCCGGAAAATGAAAGATTGCCCGCGCATCTTTCAGGTCAACTGGTTTCGCACGGACGACGAAGGACGTTTCTTGTGGCCAGGCTATGGCGAAAACATGCGCATTCTGGAATGGATCATCAACCGCTGCCGGGGCCGTGCCTATGCCGCCGAGACCCTGCTGGGCTGGATGCCCCGCCCAGACAATATCGACCTGGCGGGCCTGGACCTGACGCCGGAACAATTCGCCACGGCTCAAGCCGTCGATGCCGATTCGATGAAACGCGAGATTCTCACGCATCAGGAACTGTTTTTAAAGCTGGCGGGGGAGCTGCCCAAGGAGTTGATCTTTCAGCGCGAGCTGCTGATCGCGCGCTTGTAGGTGCGGTCCGCGACTTGCCGCGAGGCTCCTCCGCAAGCCGCGGCCCGGTTCACTGCCTGTCCGCCAAACGTTGCGTCAGCCGCTCCACCGCCGTGCGCGCTTCACGCGTGAGCTGGGCCGTCGGTTCCCCTTGTGCCAGGTCGCGAAGTAACTTGACGGCTTCGGCTGTCCCCACGCATTCCAGAGCTTCCAGCGCCCGGGAGACCTGCATGCGGTCTGGGGAACTATTGCCGCTGGCGATGTCGTCGAGCAATTCTTTGGCCCGTGCCTTTACTTCGAGGCTCGGGGACTCCGCCACGAGTTTCTTGAGTAGTGGTTCGGCCGCCGTGCCTGCCTTTTGCAATTCCAGGGTCGCATGCTCGCGCTCCGCGAAAACTTCGCTATCAAGGTCGGTTACCAGCTTGGCGAGGTTTTTGACATCCATTTTCGCTGGCGCCTTGATCATCGACTTCAGGAATGGCACCGCTTTATCCGCACGGGCCGTCAGGCCCCAGATGGCGCGGTGTACCGTGACGCCATCCGTCGCGGCCAGGTCTTTCCAGAGTGCCTCCAGGGCTGGCGCCTTATCCTCCATCACCAACGCTTTTCCCGGTACGTCCCAAACCATGATCGTGCTATCGCCGACGGCCGCGGCGAGTGCTCGGCCGTCGGGTGAAAAAGCCAGGGCGTAGGCATCTCCCACGTAATCCTCAAAGGCGCGGCGTTCGTGGCCGGTGGCGATTTCGAAGATTTTAATGCCTTGCCAACCGCCTGCGGCGAGGAGTCGTTGATCCGGGCTGACCGCTACACGCAGGTAGCCCTTCAAACCGGACAAGGTGCGGGTCTTTTCACCTCGATCAAGGTCCCATATTTCCGCGTGGTTGCTGTTGTCGCCGCAAAAAAGCAGATGACCATCTGCCGAGATGTCCATGGAATGGTATTTCGCGCCGGCGATCGGCAGGTCGTGGATCAGTTTATCGGCGGCGACGTCCCACAGCCGACTTTGTTTCTCGCCGCCAAGGAATACCCGGCCATTGGGCGCGGCGAGGACGAACTTGGTGCCGTCCGGGTCTTCGGGAAGTTGCTTGAATAGTTTGCGGCCGGCGACATCCCAGAGGCCGACTGCCTTGCCATCCGTCGTGAGCAGGTGCTTGCCTGTGGGATCAAAGGCCGCGGCGAGTACAGGACCATGGATCTTCTCCAGTTGACCCTGTTTTTGGCCCGTCTTGATGTCGAACAGGGCGATTTCGCCCGTCGGCGCGCCGAAGGCGAGGAGATCGTTCGCGCGGTTGAAGGCGAAGCCTCGTTGTGTTCCCTGGATGATAAGTCCTTCCCAGGGTAGCAGGCGCTCTTGCTTGCCACTTTGCCAGTCCCACCAGCGAACGGTTTCGTCCCGGCTCAGGGATAGGATGCGCGTGCCTCCTGCGGCGAAGGCCAGGCCCTGAACTATATCCGCATGGCCGCTCTGGGGAAAGCGTTCCTTGCCCGTGGCCACGTCCCACAGCGCGATCGTACCTGCTCCGGGGCTGCCAAAGCCGCCTGAAGCCAGGGTCTTGCCATCCGGCGAAAAACAAACGCTGTTGACGACCTTTTGATCCCCTTTCAATATTCCAGTTTTCTTGCCGGTTGTGAGGTCCCACAGGTGGATGCCATTGCTGGCGCAGGCCAGGGTCTTGGCGCCAGGCGCGAACGCCACGGACAGGACCGTGTCGGGATGGCCGGTGAAAACGACTTTATCCTTGGTGCCGGCCAGGTCGCCGACGTGGACCGTTTTGTCACGGCTACCCCAGGCGAGGGTTTTGCCATCGTCGGAGAACGCCAGTGCTTCAATCTCGGCTGGTGCCGTCGTCCAGTCGCTGGCTACGCGGCTGCCGGCGGTCTCGACCCACAGCCTGATGACACGATCGTCGCCGCCCGCCACGATGGTTTTGCCGTCGGGGCTGTAGGCCACGCCGCGTACCGGGCTGCCACCGCCTGCCATGCTGGTGCTTTCCTGTCCTGATTTGGTGTCCCATTCATGAACCGTCCCATCGGCGCTTCCCGAGAGCAAACGCTCTCCCTTGGGATCGAAGGCCAGTGCCGTAACGCCCTTTTTGTGCCCCTCGATGGTAAGCACGATCATCCCCGACTCGACGTCCCAGATGCGGATCGTCTTCGCGGACCAGCCTGGATTGAATTCGCCACAGGCCACACGTTTGCCGTCGGGCGAAAAGGCGACACTGAATTGCCAGCGCGCATTGTTGAAGGCCTTGCCCGGGTCGTCGGTGAAAAGCGTGCGGACATGTTTGCCGGTGGCGGCATCCCAGAGGCGTACCGTGCCATCGCCGCCTGCGGAGGCTACTAGCTGGCCCGTCGGCGAAAAGGCGATACGCCGCACCATGACATGCCGCAAGCGCGCGGAACCTAATCGGGTCAGCGCGTCTGCCGGCAGAGGATCGCCCTGGAAATCGACACGCGAGCTTGGTGGACGCCCAGGAACTGGCTGAGCGCTGGGAGCTCGCGGGGCGGGTCTGTCGAATTTCTTTGGCTCCTGCTGCGCAAAGGTCATGCCGCCAAGCAGACCGGAAGCCAACATAGACAACGCGCAACAGCGGCTGATGAACATCATGCTCGGATCTCCGGCACAGCGAATCCTGGACTTTTGCCCCATGGTAGTCGTGAACTCGGAGTAGGGCAAGGAATTTGAAGTGGATGGATGGGAGGTTGTGTGGGCTCAAGCCCACACCATGACACTTTAGAAAGGTTGGAGCCAAAAAAACACTGCAAGCCAGAACTTGGAGGGGCGCCTCCGAGCCTGGCTTGCAGCGCGTTAGGTCCGGACCGGGGAGAGGTCAAGCAGCCCCAGTCCGGCGGGGCCACTAGTTCTTTGGCAGGGCCATGGGGGCGGTGGTGCCGGCGGGAACGGGAGCTACCGCGGCGGGTGCACAGCTATCGGTACCGCAGCTGCTACCGCACGAACCACAGCAAGAGCTGGTCGGTTCGCAGCAGAAGCGATTGCGGAACAGGCGTTGCAAGAGGCCTTCCTTCTTGCAGACGTCGCAACCGGTCGAGCAAGTCGAGCAGGTCGAGCAGCTGGTGCCGCTATCGCAGCTCGAGCAGGTGTTGCAGGTCATGTTGTTGAAGCAGCGTTCTTTGCAGGGGCTGACGCGAGCCTTGCAGGTTTCGCAGGCATTGCAAGCCGGCTGGCAAGCGGGCACGCAAACCGGGACCTTGCGGCAGACCTTGACGCAAACGTCTTCAGCAACACAAACCGGGACCTTTTTGCAAACCGTGTAGGGAACGGTTTCGCAAACGGTGTACGGAACTTTGCAGCGGACCGTGTAGGGTTGCGTTTCGCAAACCGTGTACGGGACCTTCTTGCAAACCGTGTACTTCTCGATTTCGCAGACGGTTTTGGTGACCTTCTTGGTCATCTGCACGGGCACCATCTTGCAAACCTGGTAGGGTACGTTCTTCACGCAGGTTTCCACCACGTTTTCGCAAACGGTGTACTGCACCTTCTTGACCCGGTTTTCCTGAACGTTCTTGACGGTCGTGTAGGTATGGTTCACCTTGACCTGGGCATTCCTTGAAGGAGCGGCCCGGGCCTTCGGTGTCATGGCCAACACCCTGTTCGTCAACATAGGCGCCCGTCAAGCAACGGGTCACCGTGTAGGGGACCTGCTTCTTGACTACTTCCGTCACCATCTTCTGCACCGTGTAGGGGCATTGACGGGTGGCGACAGCGCCTTCCTTGAAGGCGAAGCCAGGGGCCTCGCATTCGCTGGTCGCGCCCTGGTCGTTGACGTAAGCACCGCGAAGCTGACGGCTGACCGTATAGGGAACCTGTTTGCGGACGACTTCGGACACCTTCTTGGTCACCGTGAAGGGAACTTTTTCGACAACGTTTTCGTACACGGTGGTCGTGCAGGGCACCATTTCATTGACGGTGCGGGTCTTCCAGACCTTGCGGGTGCAAATCTGGTCCGGTTCCTTGCAGGTCGAACGCACACGTTTGACGGAGTGCTCGTTCTTGCAGCTGCAGGGGTCGAAGCAGCAATCGCAGCATTCGGTCCAGACGGTGTACGTCTTGCCGGGCTTGCAATAGCTTTCCTCGCAGCAATACTTTTCGTGCTTGGTCACGCACTTGGTCGTGCAGACCTGCTTGCAAACCTTCTTGCAAACGTCCTTGTAGCACGTTTCGCAAACGTCGCGGCAAACGTTGGAGCATACTTCCTTCGTGTGGCACTCCTGCACGCATTTGCTGACCTGCGAGCAGACGCTCTTGTAGTGCGTTTCGCATACCGGACGGCAAATCGTCTGGCAGCATTCCTTGACATGTTGCTCGCACACCTGGCGCTGAACCTGGTGGCAGGCAACCTGGCAATGTTGTTCGTAGACCGGACGGCAAACGACTTCGCAAACGTCCTTCTCGCAAACCTTGGCTACCTTACGGCAGACCTTGTATTCGCAAGGCTTGACGTGGGTCTCCATGACCTGCTTGTAGCAAGTAAAGGGGACCTCTTCAAGCACGCAGCGCTGGACGGGCCGGGTGCATTCCTGCACGACGTCCTTGAAACACTGCTTCTGCACCTGGCGATAGGCCGTCTTGCATTCTTCCTTGTAGCAGGTCTTCGTGACCTGCTTATTCACGGTCTCTTGCACGGTTTTGTACGTGGTGTGCCACCGCTTCTCCGTTACGGTGTCATACACCAACTTGTAAACGACCTTGTTCTGCTCCTGGTTGGCCGAAAAGCAACATTGCGCGTCGCATGCGGGTGTTTGAATCGCCGAAAACCCACAGGCACCGCAATACGACGCTGAAGCCGATCCGGTCGCCGCTAACAGGCTGACCAGGGCGACGACGAGCGGCGCTCCCATGCGGATCCTCATGATAAATGCCTCCTGATTGGCCCATAAAGGAATGGGGCTAAGCCTGACCCCGTTTGACCCAACTATTGAGATTGCGTCTTTGACCTCCGGTCGCGGAACAACCTCAACCCGTTCACCTTCCTATATCGGTTGGAGTTTTGCATCTCGATGACCATCAAGGCGTCTTGTGAGGATTACCCGGCCCCTAGCTTTAAGGGTGGAAACTGTTGTGACGGGGGTAGTGGTCCGGGAAGCTGGTGGAAATGGAGAAAGGCCTGGACAATAAAATAACCGGCGATCAGGGGTGATCGCCGGTGGCGGGGGAAGCCGGGGGATTTGGGAATGCTCTTGGCCTGGTTGAAAAAGGGCCCTGACCGCAAAAGTGGGCAAACCCCCCATAATGCAGGGGCTTGCCCTCCTCGGGAAAAGCTGCCTAGCCCACCTCGGCAAGCTGGCCGCGGCGGCGCAATGCTTCGCACAGGCGTCGGCAACAATCAAGGTCACGGAGCATGGAGTCGGTCAGCATCTTCAAGGCGCAGCCTTCTTTGGCCCACTCCAGTTGCTCGCGGCTATCCGACAAATGATCGATGGTATCCTTCAGCCACATCAAATTGTTGTCTTGCTTGCTCATGTTTCACCCCTTATTTAATGGCCCGGATCATCTGGTAAGTTTGGCGGGACCACCGCGAGTTTACGCGCCTCGGCTCCGGTGTCCACATGGTTGGAAGTAAAAGCAAGAGCCGTGCCGGCGCACGAGGCCCGGCGCCGATTGGGCATCAACTCCTGGCAATGCAAGGGCTTGCGGAACCGGCAGCTTTCGGGAGGCAGACGGCAAAGCTTGCCGCATTGAAAATGTTGCCAAACAATCAAGCCTGAAATTGTAAAAGAAGCTTGACAGTGCTACGTAAACCTGCGACGGATGGATAAGGGGATTCGACGGCAGTGTTTCCAAATTAGCGTGTTCGAGTTCAGCATTCTGCCCCTATCTCGGACGCGTGCGCGGGGGTTATGCGGCCATGTTGCACTTCACTTGTGATCATTGTGGCAAGGCACTGGCGTCCGGTGAGGACCAGCGTTACGTGGTCAAGATCGAGGCGTTTAGCGCCGAAGAGATGGCCGACGTCACGGAAGCCGACCTGGAAGAAGACCACATGCAGGCGGTGAGCGAGTTATTGCGAAACCTGGAGGAAACGGACAGCGCGGTAGAGGAGCCCAACAAGCACTTCCGCTATGATCTTTGCCAGGGTTGCCACCAACGCTTCGTACGGGACCCACTCGGCAAGGAAAACAACCAAAAATTGTTTTTCAGCAAGAATTAGTGGTCGAAAACGAATCAGTCGAGTGCCGTCCGCTGGATGACGCCAACGCGTAGGCGCGGTCCCTGAATTCCGCGCGGCACGAACTCCAGGCTGGCGGGCAAGGTTTGCAGCATTTCCAAAGATGCCTGATCATTCCTGACGAACAACAGGGTCGGCGTCGCCAGCGCCTGAGAAAGTAATCGCCAGCGATCCTCTGGACCAAAGCCCAACACTTCCCGGCCCAAATAGAAACTGACCGAATCCCAGCGCCGCGGATAGCAAGCCACCGTCAGGTTGCCGCCCAGGTCCCCTTGCGGCACACCGTACTCGCGAGCCCGAACTTGCGGTGATATTCCGGCAACAAGAACAAGCCTGCCAGGAGGAGCAGGCCAGCCGTCACGGCGGTACCGAGCGCCAGCGCACGCGGGCTCGATATTTCCAGGGCGAGACGCACGCGAGAAAAGTTCCAAGAACCAGAGCCAGGGCCGGCAGCGCCGGCAGGATGTAAGCGGTGCGTTTGCAACCCGACAGGGAAAAGAAGGTTACGCTCCAGACCAACGCGACGAGGAAGAAACCAAGGCCGGCCGGCCGGCGGCGTGCCCAGCGCGGAGGTGCGGAGCAGGTAGGGCACGAGCGGCAGCAGCAGCAACGCCCAGGGCAGGGTACCCACGATCAGGCCTGGCAGATAGAACCAGGCTGGCTTTTCATGGTCGAAGGGTGCCAGAAAGCGAACGATATTGTGCAACCAAAAAAAGGTCCCCGTGGCGTCGGGCGCGGACCAGGAGATCGCCACAAACCATGGCCCGGCCACCAGCAACACAATGCCGCCATAGGCTACCCACCACTTCAGGGTGACGCGGCGGCAGCGTGCATCCAGGAAGGACCATATCAGCAAAGGGCCGAGTATCAATAGAGCCGCCACGGGCCCCTTGGTCAGAACGCCCAGCCCGCAACAAAGTGCCGACAACGAGAAGAGGATTTGTGCTTGGGGAGCACGGCGGTCCGACAACTCCGCGCGTGGGTCTCTCGGCCCGGTGGCGCTCGAGAGCGCAGTGCGCAGACGCCAGGCCGCCGAGTACCCACAGACACAGAAGGCTGTCCATGCCTACCATGCCCGCCAGGTACAAGTACTTCGCGGACAGGCAGAGAATCAGCCCACTCAGAAAAGCGGCGCGCGGCCCGACCGTTTGCCGTGCCCAGGCATACGTCACGAGAACGACCAACAGGCCCGCGAGCGCCGGCACCAGGCGAGCCGCCCAGTCGTGGACGCCGAAGATTTCGTAGCAAACGATGATCGCCCAGTAAAGCAGCGGCGGCTTTTGCAGATAATCTTCACCGTGGAGCACCGGCGTCAGCCAACGGCCTTCCGCCAACATCTGCCGCGGGATTTCCGCATAGCGCGCTTCTTCAGGCTCCAATAACGGACATCCAAGTCGGGTGCCAAAGAAGAGCGCGGCGAGCAGCATCAAGAGGAGGGGTGGCCAGGCCGACTGCAGCAAGCGATTCCTGGATTTAGCCTTCCAGACGCCGGCAAAAAGCTGGTCGGACCACCAGCTGGATAAGCTGCGCCGGCGTGCGCTGCTGTGAGAAACTGGGAAACATTCACCGTCCACGGCATTTGTCCTCGCGCGAATTCGACGGCAGGACCATCGCAAAGGGATTCGCCGGGGTCAAGAGGAGGAAAGCCGTGCAATGTCGCTGTTCGGTGGCGCAGCCCAGGAAGATTTATTTTTTCGCGTGACATTTCTGAGAGGCCCGGCCCTAATACTCTAGACAACCCGATTCCCTGACTCCCACGGCTTACCATGTCCGACCCTGATCAGACGTCAGACCATATCGACCGGCGAACGTCTGCCGAAGCCACCGGCGAGTTCGTGCCGTCGGGATCAGCTGCCGAGCTGCTGCGCGTGCTCGACCAATATCTGGCCGACTTGCAGGCTGGCCGAGCACCGGAAAAGGCCAAGCTGCTTGCCGATCATCCCGAACTGGCCTACCAACTTGAGCAATGTCTCTCCGGCATCGAATTCGTCCATAAGGCCACGAAACCCGCGGGCGAAACGCCGGCGCAACTCGGTGATTTCCGAATTGTTGGCGAGGTGGGTCGCGGCGGCATGGGGGTCGTCTATGAAGCGGAGCAGATCTCGCTCAAACGCAAGGTCGCCCTCAAAGTGCTGCGTTTTGGCACCGTGGCCGATGCCGATGTCATGAAGCGTTTCCAGCGTGAGGCCGAAACCGTTGCTCACCTGCACCATACCAACATCGTGCCGATTCACGCCGTCGGCTGCGAACAGGGTGTTCATTACTACGCCATGCAGTTTATCGAGGGCAAAAGCCTGGCCGAGGTGCTGACGCAAAGCGGCGCCGAAGGGAAAAATGCCAAGACGGCCAAGCACTTTCGCGAAGTCGCCGGTTGGGCGCTGCAAGCCTCGGAAGCCCTGGCGCACGCCCATCAGCGGGGCGTCATCCATCGGGACATCAAGCCTTCGAACCTGATCCTGGATCCGGAAGGGACCGTGTGGCTCACGGACTTCGGCCTGGCCAAGCGCGCCGATGAAGTGACCATGACCGCGGCTGGCGTCCTGATGGGCACGCCGCGCTACATGAGCCCCGAGCAAGCTGCCTCCGCCCTGGTGCCGATTGACCATCGCACCGACATTTATAGCCTGGGAGCCACGCTTTATGAGCTCGCCACCGGGAGGCCCGTCTTCGACGCCCAGACGCCGCAGGGCGTTATCACGCAGATTCTAACCACCGAGCCGCGCTCGCCCCGGCTGATTCAGGGACAATTGCCGCGCAACCTGGAAACGATCATTCTCAAATGCCTTCACAAGGAGCCGGCCAAACGCTATCCCCAGGCCCGTGATCTGGCCGACGATTTGCGTAGTTATCTTGAGAACCGGCCCATCAAGGCGCGGCGGGTAAGCCTTGTGGAAAGAACGCTACGCTGGGCCAAAAAGAAACGCGCCAGCGCCATCGTGGCCGGCGTCGCGGCGGCAGCGGCCGCGATCTTGCTTGGCGCGGGCTATTTTGGCTGGAGCATTTACCAGACGTCGCTCCTGAGCCACCTGGTCCTCACCACCGAAGGCCCGGGGCTCGTCGCCGAGTTGTTAGATGAACACGACGAACTGGTTCTGCCCAGTTTCCCGGTGCCTACTCCCAGGCCCGTCGCCGTGCGCACGGCTCCTACCGCCTGCGCCTGGCCGCCTCAGGACAATTGAGCGAAACCTGGAACGTCGACCTTGAACGCGGCACCAGGCATGAGGTTCCCGTGAAGATGCTCGACCGGCTCTTGGGCCCGCCGCTCGAGTTTCGTGGTTCCGATGCACCGATGCTCATTGAACTCAACGGCCAAACGCACCTCGTCCACCGCACCGATGCCGGTTGGCGGCTGGTGAATGGTGCCACACTCAAGCCGGTTTGGCCCAGTGACCTCGCGAAGTTCCCCGTGAAGCCCAACGCTTCTCCTTATCCGCGCAATAATCCTTCGGGGGGCGACTGGGATGATATTTTGCAAATAAATAGCACCCAGGGTCACGGCACGGGCAATTCTCCCGGCCTGGCTCAGCCAGCAACTGACCTGGATGGCGATGGCATGGATGACCTGATACTGGCGTCACGCGTCAGCCCGTCGCTCCTGGCCCTGTCCGGCACGACGGGAAAGGTCCTGTGGTGGTACCGGGCGCCGCCGAACATGCCCGCGACCTATGACCCGAACGAGGACCCCCTGGTGCCGACAAAATCCGCGGAGCAAGCCGGCATCATCGGGCAGCCGGTTGTCGTCAACATCGAGGGCGAGCCCACCGTCATTGCGACGTTCGTTTCCTTCAGTGCCTATTTATGGACCGAGGCGGGCAAGGAATTTAGGATCGGCCGGACCTATTACGTCGAAGCGATCACCGCCCGGTCCGGTAAGCGCCTGTGGCGAAGCACCTTCGAGATGCCGGAGCTCGCCAACACGTATCAACAGGAACTTATCAAGCTATTTCCAGACAAGCCTTCAATCGTCCAACTTCAGGGACGCGACACGGTCCTGCTGGCCATCAACACCAAGCTTTTCGGGTTCGACTTGAAGACCGGCAAGGAGAGCTGGCCCGCGTATGACGTTGGAGCGCGTCCCCTGCAAGCGCCGCGGGTGGTGGACTTCGCCGGCGATCCCGGCGTCCTCTTGCTTGTTCGCAAAGATGACAAGGATTACAACAGCGAACTCACTTTGCGGATGGTTGGCCTGGCTAAGCTCGCGACTCTTTGGGAGCGGTCCTTCCTGTGCCCCGCCTATACCGACCGCAATACCTGGCGAGCACCAGGAACGGAGCTGGCCTGGGTGGCCGATCTCGACGGCGCCCGTAAGCCGAAGATCATCATTCCCATCAAGGACGATTGGAGCCGCCTCGGCCATCATTGGCTTGGCGTCGAGGCCCTCGACGGCGCCACCGGCAGCACCCTGTGGCAACGGCGCTTATGGTCGACGGCGTCGACCTTCAGCCAGTCCGGCACCACCGGTGAATCGGTGCGCTGCCTTGTCGGTCCCGATCTGGACGGCGATGGACACGCCGAAATATTCGTGGCGTCCATAGGCTCGCGCCTGTCTGTCGGGGACGAAGATGCCACCAGCCTTCAGGTCGATGCGCTCTCCGGCGAAAATGGCAGCGTCCTGTGGAGACGGCGCCACAAGGTCGACAGGGAAACGAATCCCTTTCTCTGGCCAGGCAGGCTCCAGTGGTGGCAAACCGGTTTGGATGGTCGGGCCCAGCTGGTGGTGCCAGTCGTCCGTGGGCCGGGCGGACAGGCGGTTACCTATGTTTTGGCGGCCAGCACGGGGTTGGTCACGCACCTTTTGCCAGAGGTTGCCGATCCTCACGTGGTGGACCTTAACAGCGACGGCATTCCTGATCTTTTCCACATCGCCGCCAGTGCCAGCGTACGTCGACTCGTTGCCTTCAAAGGCGTGCCACCCGTCGAATGGCGCCGCCCGCGCACCGTTCAGCGCGGCGCGGATTTCGATGGCGACGGTGTCGTTGATCTGCTGGAGTTTCACGATGGCATCGAAGCCCACTCCGGCGCGACGGCCATCTTTTGTGGCACGCGCATTTGAAATGTGCCCAGCCGCTTTCCAACCAGTACGAACCGCTACTCCTCATCGATATCGACAAAGACGGCATTCCGGACGTGATTGCCTGGGAAAACCATGTTGACGACAAGGGCAGCCATACGACAGTTTCGGCTTTCTCCGGTACGGACGGCCATCGACTTTGGCGAGGGCCGGAGCTTGGCATGTCCGTGGCCACCGGATGGGGAAGGCCCGACCTCGAATACCATTACCCATTTTTGGATTACATCGACCTTCATCAAAATGGCAGTCCGCTCATCCTGGTCGCCACCCAGATGGACAAGTCAGGCTTGTGCCTGGCTGCCTTGTCGGGCAAGGACGGTGTCTTGCTGTGGAAAATCCCAATTTTGCCGACGACCTACACGGGCCGTTCACTGATTGACCGCAACCTCTTTTATGATTTGAACGGCGACGGCGTTCTCGACCTGGTGCTCTGGGTACCGGAGAAAGTGGATGAACATGGCAATAACGTCGGTCGCGCGGTCCTGCGCCTTCAGTGGCCGGGATGGCAAACCGCTGTGGGAAACCGATCCAGTCCTATTTACCGCGACTCACTACCTCTGGCCTCGGGTTGCCGCCGCCGCTCTGGACGGTGATGGCATGCCCGCGGTGGTGGTAACAACTTATGGCAGTCAAAACCAGGGAAGGACCCCGTGCGAGCTGGCCGTTCTTGATGGTCGGGATGGCCGGCCGAAATGGCGTTGGAACTGGGAAGCGTACGATCTTGA
Source organism: uncultured Planctomycetota bacterium (assembly GCA_963848825.1). Lineage (GTDB taxonomy): Bacteria > Planctomycetota > Planctomycetia > Gemmatales > Gemmataceae > CAVVSQ01. The sequence goes on from CAWKFA010000015.1 coordinate 1,404,877, forward strand.
TGTTTGGCCGCCCCTCCTGGTCGACGCAGACGGCGATGGCAAGCATGTCATCTGCCTGGGCGTGAGTGAAAGGCTGAAGGACAACAGGACGGCGCGCAACATCATCGTTTTTAATTCGGATGGCACGACACGCCAAAAAATTGGTGCGTCGGTGTCCAACAATTTGGGTCGCCAAGACCGCGCGTCTGGACCGCCCTGGATTTCGACGGCAGTGGCAAGGAGGCGATCATCTACCAGAACGAGAATGGCGTGCGGGCGTATAGTTTGCGCGAAGAAAAAGAGCTGTGGACGTGGCCAACACGCGGTTTCATGAACCTTCAAAAGGTATGGCCCGCGAAAAACGGCAAACCCGGCACTCTGGCCCTCTGGAATGATGTCGCCTTCTATTTTCTGGACACCAAAACCGGCACGACTTCCTGGCGTTGCGATCTTCTCAGGCAAGATAGCGTCGACATACGCTCGAGTCTCATCGATCCCCCGGCGTCCAGGGCCCCGCCGACAGTCCTGTGGAACCAGGACAATCGCCTCCAAACAACGGCGCAGCGCCTGCTGCCAACACTGCCGGATGGCCACTATCACCCGGCTTCGCCCACGCCGCTTGACTACGCCGGCCTGGAACTGATGGACCCAGTATTTCGACGGCTGCCCTGGAGTTCGGCAAACGTGCCGCTTGGCCCGGCGGTGATGATGTTATGTTTCGTGCTCACGCTCCTGTACTGGAGCTTCCAGGGCGCTGGCGGCGCATCCTGGTCTTTTTGACCGTCGCGCTGGTCCTGGCCACCGGTCTGGCGATTTTGATGATCACCAAAGATCATGCCGGCTTCGAGCCCAACGAACGCTATGCGGCGGACGGATGGTTTAGAGTTCTGTTATTGCCCCTTTATGTTGGTTTCCTGCCGATTGCGCTGGCGATGATTGTGTCCGGCCTGGTCTGGGCCGTGCGACGTATGTTCAGACCGGCGCTCCTTTCGGGGCAGGACACGAATTCTTGATCAAGAGGGAAAGGTCCATGACTGAGGGCCCTTCGTTCCCCACGTCGTTGATCGACAAGCTGCGCCAGGGAGATCGCGCTGCACTGGAGCTATTTGTCAGAGCGCTACCGTCCCTGGCTGCAACTGCTTACGCGTCTGCAAGGCGCCAGCCGTTTCCAGGGAAAATTCGATGCGTCGGACCTTGTCCAGCAAACTCTTCTCGAAGCGTGCCGTGATCTGCCGGGCTTTCGCGGACAGACCGAGGCGGAGTTGCTGGCCTGGCTGCGGCAAATTCTCGCCCATGTATTTGCCCATGAAGTCCGGCGCTACGACGGCACAGCACGACGCAACATGGAACTGGAAGTAGTTTTTGATCAGCAATTGAGCCAATCGTCGAGACAGTTGAACGAGGTCATGGCGGCATCCGGATCTTCTCCCAGCCAAAAGGCCGCCCAGAATGAACAAGAAGTGCTACTCGCCGATGTGCTTGCCCGCCTGCCCGACGATTATCGCGAAGTCATCATTCTTCGCAATATGGAGGGCCTGGCGCACGAAGAAGTGGCCCGCCGCATGGGCCGTGGCGTCGGCGCCGTGCGCATGCTCTGGGTGTGCGCTCTGACCCGCTTACGCGAGGCTCTCGGCGAAGAGTGATACGCCCGGCGACGTTCGCGGCCCCGGTCAAGCTGAGCGCTTTTTATTTTTATAAAGGGCCACCAGGGCAGCTCCGATCGCCTGCGACAGGTCGCCTAGCGATGCCGGAACGATGGCCAGGAAGCCGCGCTGAGGCGGCCAGAGGTAGGGCAGGGCCGTTTCCCGCACGACGCGCAAATAGCGGTCGCGGAAGGCTTGCGTGGTTGCTTCCGGGTCCATCAGGCCGCCGCCGATGACCACGTATTTTGGGTCGAGGGCCATGGCCAGGTTGGCAACGTGCAGGCCCAGCGCCTTGGCCTGGAAGTCGAATAGCTCCGTCGCCAGCGCGTCTCCTTTTTGTGCCAGGCCGCGCAGGCTCAGCGCACGCTCATGGGGACTCAGGGGCGACTTCGCCAACTCATGTTCGGGATGCTGGGCGAGTTTTTCCGCCAGGAGATGCGGCAGGCCGCTGAGTGTCGTGTAAACTTCAATGCATCCCCAGGTTCGCCCGCAACCGCACTTGTACGGCTTGGCCTGCAAAAGATGCAATGGTGCCGGCATATGGCCCGCTTCCATGCCGGCGAGCGTATCACCGTCCAGAGGTGTCCCCTTGCCATCGACATACGCACAGCCGAGCCCGGAGCCGGGCGCCAGCAATATTACGCTGGCAGTGCCGCCGCCGCGCACGAGGTGGGCTTCGGCCACGCCGCCAAGGTTGCCGTCGTTGCCGACCGTCAATGGCACCGGCCAACGCGCACGCTCCGCCAGGGCCTTGCTGTAGGCCGCATGGATATCGAAGCCCGTGAAGCTATCCGGCAAGTTGGCGGAGTGATCGAGCACGCCGTAACGTTGATAGGGCCCGGGAATCGCCAGGCCCACGCCGCCAACCTTTTCCCAGGAAAGCCCGTTCTGGCCCAGATAATTGGTCGCTGCCTCGACCCAGCCCTGGACCACCGCCAGGGGGCCGGCGCCGCTGTTGGTCGCGTGCTGTAGCACTTTCGTCGAGACCGTGTTGCCGTCGTCCCAGACGCCGCCTATTTTGGACGTGGTGGCTCCTCCATCCGTGCCAATATAAACAAGCCGATCCGCGCTCATGTTGTCACCTTCCGCGTTGTGTTTTCTCGGGCCTCGTGTGCATCGAAAATTGTATCAACTGCATTCGGGTCGTGCCGCCGGTTTGTCGCCGTGTGACCTCGCCGGCGTCCCGTCAGGCTGAAAACCAGATGCTACGGCGAGGAGCACCAGCTTCGCCACATGGCGCGGTAGGCCGTTTCCACATGGCGGGCCAGGCGTGCCGCGTCCATCAGCGGTGAATTCAGCATGCGCTCGCGCAGAGAGCCACGCAGTTGACTCAGCCGCGCCAGGTCCAGGGCCAGTTTCGTGGCGATTTGCAGATAGTCGTCGATCGTGCCTGCCACCAGCTCGGTCAACTCCAGGTTGGCCAGGATGCTCAAGCCGCCCCGGCCCACGCCCTTGTCTCCGGCCAACGTCACCACCGGCACGCCCATCCACAAGGCATCGAAGCTCGTGGTGCCGCCACCGTACGGAAAAGGATCGAGCGCGATATCCATTTCCTGGTACATGCGAAAATAGTCAGCGGCGGGCAACGGATCGATAAAAACGATGCGCTCGCGCGCGACATGGTATTTCGCGAAGATGTTCAGGACGCGTTCGCGATGAGAGCCGGCGAAGGCATGAAGCAACAAGCGTGACCCGGGCAGTCCTTCCAGGAGACGCGCCCAGGCCGTCAGCGCGGCCGGGCTTACTTTCCAGAAGCTATTGAGACAGCCGAACGTGACGTGCCCGGCCGTACTCGCCGGCAGTTGCGTGACCGGCCCCATTTGCGGATCGGGACGAAAACACCAAAAAGTATCCGGCAAACGCACCGTTTTCTCGGAATAGAGGGCTTCGTCCGGGCCGCCTGGCGGGTCGAGATAGGGGTCGCTGAGGCGATAATCCATCGTGGTTAAACCGGTCGTGCCCACGTAAGCCAAATAGGTCGCCTGCACGGGGGCCGGTTTACGGGCGAAGGTCAGAAGACGATTATTCACCGTGTGCATCGCCAGATCGACCAGGATATCGATTTCGTCGCGGCGAATAAGTTGCGCGAATTCCTCATCGGTAAGGGCAAATACTGGTCGCCACACGTCGGCATGAGCGGCGCAGGCCTCGGTAACCCAGTCGCGCTCGGCGCTGGCGGCATAGCAGTAGATCTCGAAGTCCTCATGATTATGCGCCTCCAGTAGCGGTAGCAGGAAGCGGCCGACCGGATGCCAGCGCAAATCCGGCGATACATAGCCCACGCGCAGCCGGCGCCCGGGGGAGCGGTCGTTGTGGTTCGGCAAGATAAAGCGGCGTAACGGTTCAGCGTGGCGGTCGTTCCAGCGCCGGCATTCCGCCGCAATGGCCGCCATGCTCTGGTCCGGGCAGAAATACAACGTCAGGACCAGGTTCGTGTGCGCGGCCACATAACTGGGGTCCAGGCGCACCGCCTCGCGATAACACGCCACCGCTTCCTCGACGCGGCCCTGCGCCGCCCGCACGATTCCCAGGTTATTGTGCGCACCGGCATAGTCTGGTTTGAGGCGAAGTGCCTCAAGGTAGCTGGCGGCCGCCTCATCCAGCTTCCATTGGGCGCGCAGCGCCACCCCGAGATTGTTATGTGCCTCCGCCCGGTCCGGCTCCAGCCGCAACGCCTCCCGATAACAGGCAACGGCCTCGTCGGTCCGTCCCTGGGCGGCGCGGGCGTTGCCCATGTTTGTGTACGCTTCCACATAATTCGGCCGCAGGTCCAACGCTTCCTGATAGCTGTGAACGGCTTCCGCCAGCTTCCCCTGGGCCGCCAGGACGAGGCCCAGATTGTTGTGCGCCTCGGCATAGTTCGGTCGCAGGGCCAGGGCCTGGCGATAATGTGCCACCGCTTGTTCCGGCTCGCCTTGTTCCTTGAGGGCGTTGCCCAGGCTGTTATGAGCTTCCGCATAATCCGGCCGCAGGCTCAAGGCCTGCCGGTACTGGACCGCGGCCTCGGCCGCTTGACTCAGCCCCGCGAGCGCGATTCCCAGATTCAAGTGCACTTCGGCGCTGTGCGGCAGCTGTTCCAGAGCCCGGCGGTAGCTCGCGACCGCGTCGTCGAGCTTGCCCTGTTCCCGGAGCGCATTGCCCAGATTGTTGTGCCCGGAGCCATAATCCGGGTTCAGATTCAGAGCGGTCGTGAAGCAGGTTATGGCGTCCGCGGTCTTGCCCAGTTGCAGGCAGAGGAGACCGAGATTATTGTGAGCCTGAACATAATCCGGTTGCAGAGCCAGGGCGGCTCGATAGCTGGCCGCTGCCTCCTCCACCTGGCCCCGCGACGTCAGGGCTATGCCGAGGTTGAACCATGGCTCGGCGAAATCCGGTTTCGACGAGGCAGCCTGGCGAAATTCGGCGATGGCTTCGGCGATACGGCCCTGTTGCGCGAAGGTTATCCCCGCGCTGTTGTGGGTAGCGCTACTTTTTTTCGCATATTCTTCGCTGTTCATGAACATTAATAATTTGACAGCTTTTAAAAAAAGCTAGGGTTACGTATCGAGCAACGTCCTGGGCGCCTGTGCTATTGTACTTTGCCGATGAACCCGTGTTGAAAGCAGGGAGAAATAAATGCTCAAGCACCTAGTGAATGCCACGCTGAATTTCCTGAAAAAGGAAGATGGCCCGACCGCGGTGGAATATGCGGTGATGCTGGCCATGATTATCGTGGTGTGCATCACGGCGATTACTGCCGTCGGCACGAATGCCAACAAGACTTTCACCAAGGTTTCCAACACCGTCGGCGGCGCCAGTTAAGTAGCTTGCGCCGCACCCGTCATTCGAGCACTTCTTGGTTATTCGCTATTGGAAGCACCGTCGGTGCTTTCTCGCCCCCACAGTGAGCTGCTAACCAGCCAATTCCCGGTCACTTTCCCCCCCTCGATTGTTTTCGTTCGGTCGAATTAACGGCAAGTCTCGCCCGGCATTTCTGCCCGGTTTCCATCCTGGCCTACGCGATATGGACGACGCCGGGGCCCGTGAGATCGCCCTCGGTGTAAATATTGCGGTCCAAGAATTGCTTGATGACAGCAATATTCGTCAACAGGTGCTCCGTCATCTCCGCCACACGGAAGCTAGAAGGTCCCGACGCGAGGGCCAATGGCAGCACCAGCTGGTCGGCACTATGGGCGTCAACCACGGCCGGAATGGCTCGCAGGTAGCTGAGCGTCTGCTCGACCGCTTCCTCGGCAACCTGTTCCGCCGGTTTGCCGCGTGCGCCCAGTCCAAAGAAGAGGGTAGGCACCGGCTTCGTACCGAGAACAATGGCCAGGACGCTCCCCGGACCGCCTGCCCAGGTTTCCTCGCGTAAGTCTACGCTCAGGCCGGCCGCCGTCAGCCGCCGGCTCGCATGTTCGAGTTGCCGGCGAGCGATATGAGCGGGCAGGCCGGCGACCGCACTGAAGCCTGTCGCCGAAGTTACCCTGTTTGGCTCCATCAGGAAGAGCCCATTTAGCTGGGGACAGGGCAATAGCTGGGCTTCCACCACTCCGCCGCCTCGTGGATAAAAGCCCGCCCGTTTTTGCAGGAGCCCCATCTTTAGGCCGGCGAGCTCAAGGTAGCGCCGCCAGGTGACATCCAAGAAATGAAAGCAGGGACTGGCCAGCACATGGGTGCCACCCTCGATCGTTATGTCGCTGGGGGCTTTAGCCCGTAAGACCAGCGGCAAAACCACGGTTTGCAGCACCAGGCCCGTCGCGCCTGCCGTGCCGATGGTAAACTTGTATTTTCCCGGCACGACCTGGCCAGGCTCGAAAGTCAATTCCATGCTGCCCAGCATGCCTCCGACTGCCCGGGCACCGCTTATTGCCACCGCGGCATTGACACAGGCAAGATGCTGCGCGTGCAACCCGGGGCGGGCACGTCCGGCTCGTATTTTGCGCAAGCGAAAAGCCCGGCCGGTAATAAGCGCCAGCGCCAGGCTGGTACGCAATATCTGGCCGCCGCCTTCGCCAAAGGACCCGTCAAGTTCCAACATCGGTTTGGGCATTGGGTAGCATCACGCAGCACGGCCGGAACACACGTTCGGGCCCTCATCGTCAGGACAGCCAGCGATCGTCTGAGGTTCGTGCCCGCCATGAAATAGGACGGCTTGGCAAGCCGTCCTACGGATGTCCCAAAATAAGCGAGCCCCTGCGCACGCAGAAATTGTCGTCGCCGGAAAAGACCAGGTAGACGTCGCTACCATCACGGCTCATCCACTTCGTCGGCAGGCTGGCGGTTTCTCCAGGGCCCACGTCCCATTTGTCGGTGAAATAGGCCGTGCTCCATGGCCCCCAGGGCTCAGGGGAGTCGTAAATGCCGAAGCCCCCTTCAAAGCGCCTGTCCACCTTGTTGCCCGTCAGCGCGGGCAACGTCTGCACCCAAAGGAAGCGCTTTAATCCAGGGTGGTAACTGATTGTCGAACGGCAGCAGCCGTCCTTGTGCGCGAAGACGGCGCCGCGTTCGTCCACCGCTTTCGTCCAGACGGGCCGTTTATCGGCGTCCAGGCACTTGAAAAATTCGTAAGCGCTCCGCTCTCTGATGCGCTCCCTGGGTACGCGTGCCAGGACCATGACGTCGGCCGGCACGTAGGCGTCCGCGTGATCGTGCGAGTACACGTAGACGTAGTCGTCGGTGGCGCCGTCGTAATTCTTGCCATAGTTGAGAAACGTGGGGCAGCCGAAACTTGTCATGAACTTCCAGTCGCTCCATACCCAGGAGTTGCCATGATCGCTCGACCAGGCGAGCTGCGAATTTCCGGCGTTGCGTGTCCATAGATAAAGAACGCCACCCACCATCAGGATGCCGCTGGCTTTTTTGGCGACGGCCCCATTGCCAATCTGCTCGCCGCTGGGAGAGCGTATGTTGCTGCCCTTGAAGTCGGGCGGTGCGCCCGCGACTTTGGCGAAGCCAAGGCCGAGTTTATGCGGCAGCAGTGGCTCGAAGCCCCAGCCGTCGCCGTAGGCGGTGTAGAGGAAGTCATCATCACCCCAGGTCATGGGCCAGTTATCACTCCCCTTGGCCTGGCGGACGATGGTCGCCTTGGGTGCCCAGTCGATGCCGGTGATGATTTTGCTTGGCGGATAGGGGGCGGCGCGACCGGTCGGTGACGCGCCCGTAACCGCCGCCACCACGGGTTCGAAGAGTAGTGCCGTTCTTTCATCGTGGTACAGGGCAAAGACGTCGCGCGGCTTGCCGACGGCGTCGGTCGGGCTCGGCAACTTCGCCAGTGCCGTGCCATTACGCACCATGATCAGGTTGAGGCTCGGCACCACCAGGACGACCTGATCGCCGGCGCCGGCGCCCCAAAAAGCATCCCTGGGCAATTTGGCATAGCGGCCGTCCGCATTGGTCCACCAGCCCATGCCGCAATTGCCGGGCAGACCGGCCGACCCAGTTATCTGGCGGACAACTTTTGGGCTGAGAATGCGTTTGCCCTCCCAATCTCCCCCATGCAACAGCAAGCGGCCAATGCTGGCCACCGCCCGCGCGGTAAAATTGCCGCCGCCCCACGCCGGCACCAGGGGCAACCCCTTCACCGTGAAGGTCCGATCATAACCGACCGCCCACTCGCTATCCGGCACGCCGAGGGGCCGCATGACCCGCTCGCGCAGCAGTGACCGCAAATCTTTTTGCTGCGACTTTTGCAGCGCCGCCGTGACGGCATAACTCAACATGGCGATGCCGGGATTGCTGTACTGGACCTGCGCGCCCGCATCGAAGACGGCCGGCGTTTGGTCGCGGGCGATGGTGAATGGATCATTCGGCGGCTCGAGCCGTTTCCAGAAATCGCCCCGCCAGCCATCGAGCTTATCGTGCGCCACGCCGACGACTTCGGCGTCCGCCAAACCCGAAGTGTGGGAGCCCAGGTGCCGCAGGGTAATTTTGCTCTTGCGCGGGTCGTCACGCCACTCGGGAACATACTTTGCCACCGGATCGTCCAGGTCGACCAACCCATCCTCGAGCGCGATACCCAGACCAAGCCCCGCCAACAGCGCCTTGATCAGCGAAGCCGTGCCATGCTTGACCGTCGGACCATGCCCGGGCGCATACCATTCATAAACGATCATGTCGTTACGAATGACCAGGAAACCGCTGGTATTTCTCACCGCCAGGCTGTCTTTCAGCACCGCCAGCCTGGCGCCAGACATCCCCTGGCTTTCCGGAGCGGCGGATTGCCACGCAAACCCCGGCTGCGCGGGCACCGTGGCGGGCGCCGCCAATAAAACCATCAGCGCCAGGGCACGGAGACCAACTTTTCTGAGGTGCATTGGGATTGGATCTCCATCAGCCAGGCGGGAATAGCGTCAGTTTCCGCGTACCACTGCGGCCAGGCACGACATCATCAGTCCGGCAACGAGTCCGTTATCGCCTCGGTAGGCCCCGTTGCTTCGATAAAGGTTGCATCAATGCTATCCTACGGAGCGCGAACGGTCATTCGCGCAAAATCTTTCGCGACCTTGCCGGCGGCTACCGCCGTTGATAATCCAGCGCGGGACGTCGGATGGCATTCGCTTGCTTGCGCGTCGGGGAATCGGGAATGATTAAAGGGGTAGTCCATGTTCACCTTCAAAGCGGGTGCGTGTGGTGGCGCTGGTTTCGTTGTGCTGTTGTGCGCTGGCGGTTGTGCTTGCCCAGGAGGGTTCACCCACGCCGGTGCAACAAGCCACGGACGAAAAAACCATCCGGGCGCTGATCACGCAACTGGGTGACGATTCCTTTGACAAACGCTTGGAAGCTGAAACCAAGTTGATTGCCGTGGGCAGGCCCGCGCAGACCTTGCTTACCAAGGCCGCCAAGGAAAGCTCGGATGCGGAAGTGCGCGATAGCGCGGTGCGTATTATCAAGTCGTTTCGTACGAACCCGGGGCCGGGTCTGTGGTTTCCCGAGGGTCTTGTCTTTGACGCCACGTTCCTGAAGGATGGCCAGGGCATGGCCGTTGCCTGTCATGATAAAGTGGTTCGCATCTACGATGGCAAAACCAATGCCCTGCGGCAAACTTTGAAAGGCCATTCGGCTTCGGTTTACGGGGTTGCTTATTCTCCGGCGGGCAACCTACTCGCTAGCTGTTCTGGAAATTGGTCCGCCGAAACGAACAAGTCACCAGGTGAGATCATCATTTGGAACCTGGCCAAGGGAGAGGCCGCGGTCACTCTCAACGGGCCGCCGGGCGGTCTCTATTCGCTGGTCTTCGCGGCGGATGGGAAAAAGCTATATTCGGCCGGCGGCGATGGCACGATCCGGATGTGGGACGTTGACGGACGCAAGGAGATCAAGGTTGGCCACGGGCATACCAAGCCGGTGCGCCGGCTCGTATTGAGTCCCGATGGCAAGCTGCTGGCTTCCGCGGGCATAGATGGCACCGTGCGGTTTTGGGATGTTGATACACTGCGGGAGGTACGTCAAATCCTGGCTCATCCAAACGGCGTGGGCACTTTGACCTTTTCGCCGGACAACAAGTATCTCCTTACCGCCGTTCGGGCAGGTGCGCCGCCCACGCCCGGAATCATCAAAGTTTGGGACCTGGCTACTTTCACGGAAAAGATAAGTTACCAAGGTCAAAGCAAGATTCTGTCCCTGGCCGTGTCACCGGACAGCACCCTGGTGGCCGTCGGCGGCGGGCTGCAAAACAAATTCGGCGACGTTGCCGTACTTGACCTGGCTACCGGTGCCGAGCGTGCGGTCTTTCGCGACCACAAGGAATGGGTTGAATGCGTGATTTTCAGTCCCGATGGCAAGTGGTTAGCGAGCGGCGGCGGTTTCAACCGCGGCGGACGCGGGGAAATGCGCCTATGGGACGTAAAACGCCTGGTTGCCAAGGGAGAATAGAGCTTGTTGTTGTTTTGTAGGGTGGCGTCGAGCGTACTCGCGCTGACCCACCGATCCCGCGCGGAACGATGGCCGACGACCATGAATACGTGGATTTCAATGTCCCCAGCAAGTATGTTTCGTATATTTCGGTGGGTCAGCGCGAGTACGCTCGACGCCACCCTACATGCATACGATGTTTTACGCAGATTCGCTTTTTGATTGACGGGCTGGCGCGGCATATTCTACAATTGGTGCGTCACGCCGAGCGGAAAGATCCGGGAGAACTTTAAAGATGGGTGGCAAAACAGCTTTTCGTAACTATGAGGCCGATGTGCGGCCCGGCGTGCGTGAGTTCTATCAACTCAACCACCGAAATCAGACGCTGGCTTTCGTGCTTGGCAAAAAAACCGAGTATCTGCCCCTGGCCAAGCGGCGGATGGGAATTTGGGAGGCCCTCGAGTTCCTGAACACGCTCGTTGATGACAGCGATCCGGATACCGATCTGAGCCAGATCGAGCACTTGATGCAAACTTCCGAGGCCATGCGGACCGCGGGCAAGCCGGATTGGTTCGTGCTGACCGGTCTGTTGCACGATTTGGGCAAGGTCCTGTGCCTGTTTGGCGAGCCGCAGTGGGCGGTCGTTGGCGACACCTTCCCAGTGGGGTGTGCTTTTTCGGACAAGATCGTGCTGGCCGAGTACTTTAGCGAGAACCCCGACAGCACCAACCCGGCCTACCAGACCCGGTGCGGAATCTATGAGGAGGGCTGCGGACTGGACAAGGTGCATCTTTCCTGGGGGCATGACGAGTATCTCTACCAGGTCGTCAAGGATTATTTGCCGCGCGAGGCCCTGTACATGATCCGCTACCACTCGTTCTACCCCTGCCACCGCGAAGGGGAGTACACCCATCTGATGAACGACGAGGACCGCGCCATGTTCCAGTGGGTGCGGGCTTTCAATCCCTTTGATTTGTATAGCAAGTCCGCCAGCCGGCCGGACGTGGAACGCTTGCGCCCTTATTACGAAGACCTGATCGCCCGCTATTTCCCTCCTGAACTTAGGTGGTAGCCATTCATGGTGCGCTTCGTCCTCCTGGCCATCACCATTCTTGGTAGTGTCGCCGGTTGCCATTCGGAACCGAGTTCCAAAAAAGTGATCGGCGTGTCGGTGCTCACCAGGAAGCATCAATTCTTTATCGATATCGGCAACGCCTTGACCGAGGAAGCGAACAAGCATGGCTACGATGTGGTGATCGTGACCGGCGAATTTGATGTCGCCACCCAGAATAAACAGGTGGAAGATTTTTTGGTCAGCCGGGTGGATGCCATCGTCTTGAGTCCCTGCGATTCCAAGGCGATTGGGCCGGTGATCGCCGCGGCCAACGCGAAGTCGGTGCCGGTATTCACCGTGGACATTGCTTGCCTGGCGCCGGGCGTCAAGGTGGTCGCTCACGTGGCGACCGATAATTACACCGGCGGCAGGCAGGCGGCCGAGGCGATGATCCAGGTGCTCGGACCAGCGGGGGGCAAGATCGCGATCCTCGATTACAAGCCCGCCGAATCGTGCCTGTTGCGGGTGCAGGGCTTCAAGGACGTGCTGGCCGCCTACCACGAAAAGCCCGGCGTGGGCAAAATTGACATCGTCAAGGAATTGCCGGGCGGCGGCGTGAAGGACCTGGCTTACCGGGCGACGGAAGACCTGATTCAAGCGCATCCCGATCTCCGCGGGATTTTCGCGATCAACGATCCGTCGGCGCTCGGAGCGCGCGCGGCCCTGGAAAAGGCGGAACGGGCCGACCGTGTGAAAATCATCGGCTTCGATGGCCAACCGGAGGGCAAGCAGGCAATCAGGGATGGCAAGATAGTGGCCGATCCCATTCAGTTCCCGGACAAGCTCGGCCGCGAGACGGCCAAGGCCATCATCAAGTATTTCGAGGGGGAGGAGGTGCCGCCGGTGCTGCTGGTGCAACCGCGCCTGTACTGGCAAGCCGACGCCCTCAAGGAGTTGGATAAATAAATTCATGGCCAAGCCGCCTCTCCTCTCCATGCGCGGGATACGCAAGTCATTTCCCGGCGTGCATGCGTTACGCGGCGTCGATCTGGAGCTTGGCGCCGGCGAGGTGCTGGCGCTCCTGGGCGAAAACGGCGCCGGCAAAAGCACGCTGGTCCGGACCCTGGCAGGCGCCAGTCTGCCGGATGCCGGAACTATCGAGATTGACGGCCAAAAAGCGACAATCCGTTCACCCATCGACGCCCTGCGTGCCGGCATCGCCGTCATCTACCAGGAGTTCAACCTGGTCCCTTCGCTGTCGGCAGCCGCCAACATCTTTCTCGGTCAGGAGCGGGCTCATCTCGGTTGGTTGCGACTCGGCGCGGAGCACCGCGAAGCGCGCGCTCTGTTTCAGCGCGTGGGTATGGACATCGATCCCGATGCGCTGTGCCGTGATCTCACGGTGGCGCAGCAGCAGATTGTCGAAATCGCCAAGGCCCTGGCCACGAGCGCCCGGATTCTGGTGATGGATGAGCCGAGCGCCGTGCTGTCCGCCCAGGAGGTCGAAAATCTCTTTGGGATCATTCGCGATCTCCAGCGGCAGGGGCTTGGCATCATCTATATAAGTCATCGCCTGGACGAAATCTTCGACATTGCGGACCGCGTGATGGTGTTGCGTGACGGCGCCCACGTCGGCACCCGCCCCATCGGCGAGGCGACTGAGGAACAACTCATCGAGATGATGGTGGGACGCAAGCTGGAACAGGAATTTCCCAGGCGCCAGGCATGTGTCGGCGGGCCGCGCCTCGTGGTGAATGGCCTACGACGCGGCCGGGCTGTGCGGGACGTGTCGCTTACGATTCGGCGCGGCGAGGTGCTGGCGCTTACCGGCCTGGTCGGCTCCGGCCGGACCGAGACGGCGCGGTTAATCTTTGCGCGGATCGGCGGGACGCGGGCGAGATCACCCTCGATGGCCGGCCGCTGGCGATCCACTCACCGCGTGACGCGATCGCGGCCGGCCTGGCGCTACTGACCGAAGACCGCAAGGCGCAGGGACTGGTGTTGGCCCATTCGGTGCGTGAGAATTTCGCCTTGCCCAACCTGCAATTTTGGTCGCGCGGTGGCTGGATCAGGCAGCGGCAAGAAAAGGCGGCGCTGGCCCGGCATATCAAGAGTCTGCAGGTGCGGCTGGCCAGCACGGAGCAGCGCGCCGGCACCTTGTCGGGCGGCAACCAGCAAAAGGTCGTGCTGGCCAAGTGGCTGGAGAGGCATTGCGAGGTGGTGCTCTTCGACGAACCGACGCGCGGCATCGACGTCGGCGCCAAATACGAAATCTATCAGCTCATCAATGCGTTGGCCGCCGACGGCAAGGCGATTTTGCTCATAAGCTCGGAACTGCCCGAAGTGCTGGGCATGGCGGACCGGATTTTGGTGATGCACGAGGGGCGTATCGTGGGAGAGATCGAGGACGTCGCTCGGGCTACGCAGGCGGACATTCTTCGAATGGCGGTGGGCTAACTCAATGAAACGTTTTCTTTCTGAGTTTGGCATAGTCGTGATCCTCCTGGGGCTTTGCGCGATTCTCAGCGCGGCGACGCTGGCTGAGCAAGTCGCCGAGGGCGCGCCGGCGGGAGAGGCCCTCGCCAAGCAGTTGTTGCAACGCCCCGCGCCGAGCAGCAATGTCGTGATTATCGGCGGCGAAGGCAACGAGGACATGCCCTTCGTCGACGAAGCGGCGCGGGTCTTGCGGGCGGGGTCAGCGACAGTAGTCGCCAGCGTGCAAGGGCCCCCCCGCACTGCCCGTCTTCTTCTCGAGAAGCTCGACAAGGAGGGGGCGGCCGTCGACGTCATCCTGGCCACCACGCGCGCCGGCCGCTGGGCGGTCTTGAACGACTTGCCTAAACGATATCCTCACCTCGGTCCAGCCTCGGGCGGGGCACGCACGGCGGCAGCGATTACGGTGGTCACGCCGCGGCCCTATCTGTGGCCCAATTTTCTCAAGGCTGACAATCTCCGCAACATCGCCAATCAAATCGCCATCATCGCCATACTCGCCGTGGGCATGACGATGGTGGTGATCGCCGGGGGTATTGATCTCTCGGTGGGCAGCATGCTTGCACTGGCCTCGGTGGTGTCGGCCTTGCTGGTGCGCGACTGGGCAGGGGGCCGTGAGGCGGGGGAAGGGGGCCTCGTGGCCGGCGCGGCCCTGGCGCTGCTGGCTTGCGCGGCACTGGGGCTGGTCAATGGTTTGACGGTGACACTGCTGCGCGTGCCGCCATTCATCGCCACGCTGGGCATGATGCTGGCGGCCAGCGGACTTGCCCAATATCTGAGTAGCCATCAAACGATTTCGGAAATGCCGCCGTCAGCCATGTGGCTGGGTCGGGCCGCGGATTTCGCCGGCGTGCCCAACGCGGTGGTACTGATGTTGCTGCTCTATGGCGCCGCGCACGTGCTCATGACGCGGACGACTTTCGGCCGGCATGTCTATGCGGTGGGCGGCAACGCGGAGGCGGCCCGGCTCTCCGGCGTTCCCGTCAAGCGGGTCATGCTGATCGTCTATGTCCTCTGCGCGGTGCTCGCGGGACTGGGCGGCATCGTCATGACCTCGCAATTTCAGGGCGCGATGTCCACCTACGGCGACAAGTATGAGATGTATGTGGTCGCGGCCGTCGTGGTGGGCGGCACCACCATCGCCGGCGGCGAAGGCAAGGTGCTGGGCACGCTCGTCGGCGCCCTCATTATTGCGGTGATCCAGAACGGCATGAACCTGATGGGCCTGGAAAGCGCCATGCAACTTGTCGTGCTCGGCGCCGTGATCGTCGGCGCGGTGGCGCTGGATCGCTGGCGACGTTAAGACTACCAACTGAAGCTATGTAGGGTGGGTCGAGCGTACTCGCGCTGACCCACCGAAACACCCGTACTTACCGCGGGTTTCGGTGGGTCAGCGCGAGTACGCTCGACCCACCCTACGGGCTTCCGTCCGTACCTGTGGTTGACAATTCTTACTTCTTCCAGCCGCCTGGGAGGGAGCATAGCGAGCTATCGATGAAGGTATGATGCCACAGTTGTGTCGCCACAACGGCCGCCAGGCCGAGTTCGATGCCGGAAAGCTGCAACGGGCGCAACGCGCTTCTCTTGAAGGGCGGCCCGCCAGTGGTGAACGGCGGTGACGTTGAAATAATCGGTCTTGCGGAGGGAATCTTCGCTGAGCAGTTCCTCCACAAAGGCAGGCACCACCTTGCCAAAAAAGCTATCGAGCGGTGCGCGGAACATCCCTTTGGGCCGCCAGGCGACTTCCTTGGGCAAGTAACGTTCGCACAGGAGTCGCAGAATATATTTGTCGTTGAAGCCGCGCATTTTCCAGCGTGGATGGATGCGGGCGAGGAAATCGAAAACTTCCTCGTCGAGAAACGGATAGCGTGTCTCGACGGAGGAATTCATGGCCACGCGATCGCCCTTGAGCGACAGCAGGTGCCCCGGCAAATGGATCCGCCCAGCCCAGTAGAGTCCCTGGTTCATCGGGTCCCAGTGCGCCATGCGGGCCAGGTTCGGCTCGACGTCCAGGTACGGCATATGGTCGGCAAGCGCTTCGCGCAGCGCGGGCTAAAGAAGCGCTCCCGCGATAGGCTCATGATGCCGTAGATCTCCTGGAACGCGGAATGATGCCCCAGCGTCTCGCTCACGCGCCGTACATAGTCCGCCGAGCCCTGGCTGCCACCCGCCACAGCCACAATGCCGCGGCGCAGCATCCGACTTAGCGGCAAGCCGGGCACGGCGTCCGCGAAGCTCAAAAGACGATGCACCTTATACCAGGGGTAGCCGGCTAGCCATTCGTCCGAGCCCTCGCCGGTCAGGGCAACTTTAAAGCCATGCTCGTGGACGGCCCGAGCCAACATCAAGAGCGCGGTGCACGAGGTATCGACGACCGGCGCTTCGGCGGCGCGGGTTAGCTCGTGATAGGTGCCGAGGACTTCCGCCGCGCCGACCTGCACCACGATGGGGGTCGCGCCAATGTGGCGGGACACGACGGCTGCCTGGCTGGTTTCATCCAGGTGCGGCGTCATGATCTGAATGGTGAATGTCGGCACCGACTTGCCCCGTAGCCGGGCCGCCATGGCGACGACAATACTTGAATCGATGCCCCCCGACAGATACGACACCACGGGCACATCAGCACGCAGGCGGCGCTCGACCGCTGCCAGCAGCACCTTTTCGAAGTCGTCCACCAGCTTGGCCGGATCGCGGGTATCCAGTTCTTGGCCCCGATCGGGGAAATCCATCTCCCAGTAGGCGTGGCTGCTAACCGGGGCGCCCGGGCCCTGATGGCCGAGGTCCACCTTGAGATAGTGGCCCGGCAAGAGTGTATTCACCCCTTCAAAGCAGGTCGGTATGCCCGGGACCGCGAAGAAATTGAACACCTGGTCGATGCCGCGCAGGTCGGGACGGGCGGGCACCATGCCGGAGGCAAGCAGGGCCTTGATTTCGGAAGCGAACAGGAGCCAATCGCCGCCATCCACGGTCCGGCGCGTCCAGAAAAGCGGGCAGATGCCAAAGCGATCGCGCGCCAGGATGAGGCGTCGGCGCCGCTCGTCGAAGCATGCCAGTGCGAACTGGCCACGCAAACGGACGAACATGTCTTCCTGATGGTCCTCCCACAGGTGCGGGATGAGTTCGGTATCGCAATGAGTGGCGAAACGATGGCCCTTGGCGACGAGCGCCGCCTTGGCTTCGGGATAGTCGAAGAATTCGCCGTTGAAGACGGCGGCAACCGAACGATCCTCGTTGTAAATAGGCTGTTTGCCGTCGGCGAGCCCCACAATGCTAAGCCGACGGTTGGCCAGCCCCAGTCCCGGCCGCTCCAGGTAGCCGTCGTCGTCCGGCCCGCGATGAATGATGGCGTCCGCCATGCGCTGGAGAATACCGGCGGGAACGGTACGCTGCCCGGATAAATCGACGATACCCGCTATGCCGCACATGAAATAAGAGCCTCGAATGATCTGGCGAATGCCTGGGCAGGTATTGCGAACCAGGGAAGGCGGGCGTGTACCGCTAAGAGCGTTCGGAAATGTCGAAGGCTCTAAAGATGAACCTACGAAAGACTTGGCTGCCGTCAAGCACCCCGCCGTGGAGGTCGGGGGCATCCTGCCCGTTCCTTGAGCCCTGACTTCACGCCCGATCACGCAGGCAATCTTTGAATTTCAGCTGGTTGGCACAGGTGGAATCACCAGACCCGCGCCGAAACATTTTTATTTCTGTCATCACCAATCTAAAAGCAGAGATCTGAAATACGGAATCTTCAGTTGCATACGGTCCCAGTGCCACCGCCGCGTCAATGGACGCTTGAAAACAGGCCCGGTTCCGCTACCTTTAGTTATGAGTAAATCCCGGGGCCTGCTACCGATGCTCGAAACGTTTGTTCAGCATGAGGCACGCGAATTCAAGGACCCCGAGTTTCTTCGGCAGGTGAACTCGCTGCGCCGCACGGACAACATCACCAACTGGTATTATCTGGCGCGAGTATGCCTTTTTGGCCGTCTGCATCGGCGCCACCATCTGGTCCTACTACTTCCTCCTGGATAATGGCCTGTCCCTTTTTTGGGCCGTGCCCGCTACCGGTCTGTGCATCATTCTCGTCGGAGCAGGGCAGCACCGGCTGGCCACGTTGACGCACGAGGCGGCCCATTACATGCTTTTTCGCAACCGGCTCCTCAACGAGCTGGTCTCGGAGTGGTTCTGCATGTTGCCGATCCTGGGCACCACCCACAGCTACCGGGTGCAGCACCTGGGGCACCATCAGTTTCCCAACGACCCGGAACTCGATCCCGACTGGCGCAGATGCGGCTATCGGGCCATCGCTTCCAGTTTCCGATGACGCGCGGCCAATTCCTGTGGACCTGTTTCTTTAAACAGTTGCTCTGGATTCCCGGCTTGATCGCCTATGTGCTGGTTCGCGCCACCTTCAAGGTACATCATGGCGACAAGTCACCCTATCGCCTGAATCGCCACCAGGTGCGCCCGCTCTCCCTGCTGCGGTTTGGCTACGTGCTGATTCTCCTGGCGACGGTCACGCTGGCGGTCTACCTGGTACAATGGACCCTTCTCGCGGTGTTCCCGGCTGGCTGGTGGCTTTTGGGCATGGCGGTTCTCCGCTGCGTTCCCCAGGCCTGGTTCGAGGACTATGCCATCAAAAGCGACATCCCGGCGCGCTATGGCGTGGCCTTGCGCCTGACCTTTTACACAGTTCTCGCCGCCGCGCTGGCCTGGGCGACCCTGCTCACGGGCATGCCCTGGTGGCTTTTTTATGGCCTCTTGTGGCTTGTGCCATTGGGGACATCGTTCGCCTTCTTCATGGTCCTGCGCCAGATTGTGCAACATGGCAATGCCGACCGCGAACGCTTCACCAACACGCGCGTTTTCCTGGTCAATCCGCTGATTAGCATGGCGGTCTTTCCCATCGGCAACGACTATCACCTGCCGCACCATCTCTTTCCCATGGTCCCGCACTACAATTTACGACGTTTGCACGGTCTCCTTATGGAAAAGGCGATTTATCAGGCGGAAGCCGTCGTGGTGGAAGGTTATTTCATTCCTCCGCAAGCGCCGCCGGTCAATCCAACTGTGCTCGATGTAATGACCCAATGAAGACCGAAAAGATCAACGTGGTGACGGGCGCGACCGGACAGCTCGGCAGCCATATCGCCGAACAGTTGCGGGCCGCCGGTGAAAAGGTCCGTGCGCTCGTGCGCCCCACCAGCGATACGACCTGGTTGCGGGCACAGGGCGTGGACATCGAGACCGGCGATCTGCGCGACCCCGCCGCCCTGCGGCGCGCCGTCGCCGGGGCGGACATCGTCTATCACTGCGCGGCCAAGGTAAGCGACTGGGGGCCATGGGCCACGTTCGAGGCCGAAGCTGTCGCCGGCACGCGTAACCTGGTCGAGGCTTGCCGGAGCGAGAAGGTCGGCCGCCTCTTACATGTCAGCACCATTTCCGTCTATGGCCATCCGAAGATCGAACCGGGCCGCCAGATCACCGAAGACACCCCGCTGGGGCAAAAGTTCTGGCTTTGGGATTACTATCCGCGTTCGAAGCTGATGGCGGAGAAGCTGGCCTGGGAGTTCCCGGCCGTGACGGTGGTGCGGCCCAGCTGGATTTATGGCCCGCGCGACCGCATCACTCTGCCGCGCATCATTCCCGCTCTGCAGCAAGGACGCGTGCGCATCATCGGTTCGGGGGACAACCTTCTCAACATCATCTATGTCAGCGACGTGGCGGCAGGCGCCATCCTGGCCGCCAATCATCCCGCCGCCCAGGGCCAGGCTTATAACCTGTGCAGCGAAGGCGAAGTCACGCAAAAAGTGATGATCAACA
This sequence comes from uncultured Planctomycetota bacterium, assembly GCA_963848825.1. GTDB lineage: Bacteria > Planctomycetota > Planctomycetia > Gemmatales > Gemmataceae > CAVVSQ01. Next base: position 1,424,698 of record CAWKFA010000015.1, read on the forward strand.
CGATGACCGATGCGCTGGGACTTGCAGCGCGTTACCCGCCACATTCCCTTTTTCCTGGCCATGCGCAGCGCCTTTATCATCGAAGCGATTGCGCGGGCGTGCCGGTTCAAGGAGCCGCCGCGCATCACGCGCCGGGCGATATTCCTGATAGGCCGGCCGACGTACTACAGCGTTGCCAGGGCCAAGTCGCAACTGGGCTGGCAGCCGCGCGTGAAGATCGAGGAAGGCGTACGCCGTTCGTTCGCCTGGTATTTCGGCCAAAAAGGCTTGCCCGTGCCTGCTGTTCATGTGGGCGCGACTTGAGCTTAGAGCGTGCCCCTTCGCTCGCGGACGCCCTGTTTTATCGAGCGTCCCGCGGACAAAAAAGGGCACGTCAATTTGCGTGAAAAAAACTATTTGCATTGGTTCGGCGATACGCTTAGTATCTAACTGTCAGGTATGGCGTTCGGTTGGTGGTTTTCGCGGTGGAGCGATGCGAAGGCCGAATGCCGGCTGCGTCACTGGAGGAGCAAGGCCATGTTTTCAACCACTCACGTTGCCGCGCAAGCGGCTCATGCCCTGAAAAAAAGTTCCCATCCGGGCCTCCGCAATCTTTGCGTCGAGGGCACGGAAGGAAACCTGATTATTTCCGGGCGTGTCAACAGCTATTACCTCAAGCAACTGGCCCAAGAAACCATAATGTCGGTCCGCGAGGGCATGCACCTGGTCAACAAGGTGGATGTAATAATCCGCTAATATGCATTGCCTGGTCACCGGAGCCGCGGGATTTATTGGGTCGCACCTGTGCGAGCGTTTGCTGGCACTCGGCCATTCCGTCGCGGGTCTTGATGCCTTTATCCCGTACTATCCCCGCTCGGTCAAGGAAGCCAACCTGGCGAACCTGAGGGTCTCGCCTCACTTCACGTTTCACGAGCTCGACCTGCGCCAGGCACCCCTGGACGGCGTTTTACAAAACGTCGAGGTCGTCTTTCACCTCGGCGCCATGGCCGGGCTTACGAAAAGCTGGACGGATTTCGATCTCTATCAAAGCTGCAACCTGACCGCCACGCAACGCCTGCTGGAAGCTGTCGTCAAGCTGCCTTTGCTGCGGCGTTTTATCTATGCGTCCACGTCGTCGGTCTATGGCCGCTTCGCCACGGGGGATGAATTTTTGCCGACGCGTCCCATTTCACCTTACGGCGTCACCAAGCTGGCCGCCGAAAACCTGTGCCGTTGTTTCGCCGATGAATTCAACCTGCCGCTCGTGGTCCTGCGCTATTTCTCCGTCTACGGTCCACGGCAACGGCCTGACATGGGCTACTACCGGTTCATTCAGGCGTTACTGAAAAACGAAACCATCGAGATATATGGCGATGGCCACCAGGTGCGTGGCAATACCTATGTCGGTGACTGTGCGGAGGCGACCATTGCCGCGGTGAAGGCACCGCCCGGGGAAATCTACAACCTGGGCGGCGGCGAGACAGCATCCGTGTGGGAAATCCTGGCCAAGCTCGAAAAGCTCACCGGCCGCAAGGCCCTCGTACGATCAGCACCGGCCCGTGCGGGCGATCAGCGCTCGACTTTCGCCGACACGGGTAAATTGCGCCGCCACATCGGCTGGGAAGCCCAGACACCTCTCGACGAAGGTCTGGCCGCCCAGCTGGCCTGGCAAAAAGAGCTGATGAAGTGAACTCGCGCTCGGTGAGGTAGGGAAAGTCGAAAGACTTCCGGTGTTTTGCGGGATTTGTAGGCGTTCGCGGCGACTCAGGGAATTCGCTCCCGGCCGCGTTACTCGACACGATAGTTTGGCAATACGGAAATGCCGCGAAACCAGCAGCCGTTTTTGCGCTGCGAGTATTTGAAGCCGTGCTTTTCGATCATTTCCAGGAAGCTGAATTGGTCGTGGACCGGGGCGCCGGCGTTGAGGCACCAGTTCACATACGTCAAATAAAGCTCCAGGGCGGGATACTTGGCGTTCTCGGCGATGATGCAACACTTCTTGACGAACCCGGTCAATGGTTTCATGTTTTTTCCTCCACTACGATTCTAAACAGGGCGGGCAGCGACTCCAGGGAAAAGGCTGCTTCCGGCGCGGTTTATTTTCGATCAAGTTCAGGTCGTGCGGTTCGGAACGACTTTGACGGCGAGGAAAAATAAGAAAAGGCATTTTTGTCGGCAAAGCTTGTCCAACCCTCCTGAAAAACTAACCTAAGCCCCATGACACCAACCACCCCCACGAATAGCGCTGCCGGCATAGCCTGGGACCTCCGCGATCTGTACGCCGACGTGGCCGACGTACGCATCGAGCAAGATCTCGCCGCCGCCCTCGAGCGGGCGCAGGCGTTCGAGAAAGCCTACCGTGGCAAGGTGGCCGCCCTGGACGCCGGCGGCGCCGCCCTCATGCGGACGGCCATGGAAGAACTGGAGAGCCTGTACGAGCTCATGGACAAGCCGGCGGTATACGCATCGCTCGTTCATGCGGCACGCACCGACGATCCACGCCATGGAGCCTTGCTGTCCAGAACGCGCGAGCAGCGCACCGCCATCAACAAGCACCTGATCTTTTTCGACCTGGAATGGATTGGGCTCGCGGACGCGGTCGTGCAGGCGCTCCTGAACCATGCCGACCTGGCCCGGTTTCATCATTACCTGGAGCAGAAACGTATCTGGAAGCCGCACTTCTTGAGTGAAGGCGAAGAAAAAATCCTGGATGAGAAGGCGACCACCGGCAAGGCGGCCTTTGGCCGGCTTTTCGAGGAAACCAATGCCACGATGAAGTTTACCTTGCGCGTGGAAGGCAAAAATACGACAGTCAGTTTGCAGGAAGTGCTCGCCAAGCTCTACGACCCCGACCGGAGCGTGCGCAAGGCCGCGGCCAAGAGCATTTCGCAAGGGCTCGAGGGGCAGGCCCCCTTGCTCACCTTTATTTTCAACAACATCGTTCTTGACCATGATTCCGACTGCCGGCTGCGGAAGTATCCCGAGCCGATTTTCCGCGCAACCTGGCCAATGAAATCACCGGCCCGGTCGTCGAAGCCTTGATGCAGGCGACCGAGCGCCATTACAGCCTGGTCCACCGCTATTACCGTCTGAAGCGCAAGCTGCTCGGGCTCGGCAAGCTTTACGATTACGACCGCTATGCGCCTCTGTTCGCGGACATGCCGGCCTGCGACTGGGCGAGCGCCCGGCGCATCGTGCAGGAGAGTTACGAGGCTTTCAGCCCCAAAGCCGGCGCCATTATCGGCAAGTTCTTCGACAACAACTGGATCGATGCCGAGCTACGACCGGGCAAACGCGGCGGCGCCTTCTCCAGCAGCGCCGTGCCCAGCGTTCATCCCTATATTCTGCTCAACTTTACCGACCGCATCCGCGACGTCATGACCCTGGCCCATGAGCTGGGCCATGGCCTGCACCAATTCCTGTCCAGGGACCAGGGTTATCTGCAGTGTGATACGCCCCTGACAACGGCGGAGATGGCGAGCGTCTTTGGCGAGATGCTGACCTTTCAGCGTCTGCAGCAGCTCTACACCGAGCCGCGCCAGCGGCTGGCCATGCTGTGCAGCAAGATTGAAGATGCCTTCGCCACGGTGTTTCGCCAGGTCGTCCTGACCCGTTTCGAGCTCGATTTGCACCGCGCTCGCAAAGAACAGGGCGAGCTATCGACCGCGGCCATCAACCTGCTGTGGATGAAAGCTAACCAGGCCATGTTCGGCAAGACGGTGGCGCTGAGTGACGGCTACGCCTCGTGGTGGTCCTATATCGGCCACTTTATCCGCTCCCCTTTCTACTGCTACGCCTATGCCTTCGGCGAACTTCTGGTGCTGGCGCTGGTGCAGAAATACAAACAGGACGGGCCGGATTTTGTGCCCCGTTATCTCGAATTGCTGGCGGCTGGCGGCTCGCAGGCGCCGCACGTGCTGCTTGCCAAACTGGGTGTCGATGTGACCGACCCGGCCTTTTGGGAACTGGGCCTGGGCCTTCTCGGCGACATGGTAACGGAGGCAGAAGGCCTGGCGGGGAAGATCGAGCCAAACCCTGCCGAGGCGAATTGATGGGGAGGACGGCTTGCTCTTAAGGACCGCCTGCCTGTAGGCGTCCCAGGGCGGCTTGAGCTTCCATGGTCAGACGGCTTTGGGGTGCTCCGCCCGCCAGGTTTTGCAAAAGGGCGCGGGCCTGTGCCGACCCAATCTTTTCCAGCACTTCCACCGCACGGACTTCACGCAGCTCATCGGTCGGAAGCGTGGTGCGGTCGAGGCGTTCCAGAAGCGCCTTGAGGCGACGCTCCGCCTCGAGGCTTTTATGGTTTTGCTGTGCCTTGCGCAGCGCGGGCGCGGCCACTTTGCCTAGATTTTCGAGGGTCGCCGTGGCCTTGACGCGCACGGCGAATTGTTCATTGTCCAGATCGGTGATCAGCCGCTCGATTTGCTGATGATTTGCCTTGATGCCAAGGGCTGGCTGCAGGTTCTTGCGTATCACGTCTAGCGTCATGTCCGGCGCGCTGATCATGGCGGTCATCAGGTCCTGATAAACGCGCTTGCCGTTCTTTTCCGCCAGCTCTTGCCAGGCCGCCTCGAGCTTTTCGGGGGGCATGGTGCTGGCCGTCTCAAGACGCTTGCCGCTGATGTCCCAGAGCAACACGGTGGTATCGGCGCTGCCGGAGGCAAGCGTCCGGCCATCAGGGGAGAACGCCAGGCAATTGATGGTGCCCTGGTGGCCCATAAACTCCTGGCGGAGCTGCCCGGAGACCATTTCCCAGATAAACAAACGATTGCCACTGGCGACAGGCGGGGCCATGGTACCGTTAAATCCCAGGAGCTCTAAATTACCGGCTTGCTGTGCCCCCGCCAGCAGTCGTCCATCCGGCGAAAACGTCAACGCCTGGATTGGGCCCGCCTGGCTGCTTTCGAGCTGGCCCAGCTCACGCCCGCTGGCGGCCTTGAAGAGCACGACGGCCTCGTTGAACATCGGCACCGCCAGCACTTCGCCCGTTGGTGAAAATGCCATGGTGCCGTTCTGGTGCGTTGCCAGTTCGATGCAGGCGATTTCCGTTCCCTGGTCGACGTTCCACAGGTAAATCTCACCAAGCGGCGTGCCCGTCACGGGCTCGTAGTAGGAACGTGCCCCGGCGAGTATGTGGCCATCCGGCGAAAAGACCAGGCTGCCGCCGGTGACGCTGCCGTTGGTGGCGGCCAGCGCCTTGAAAGGCAGCAAGTGCGACTCCTGACCGGTGCCGACCTCCCAAACATGGACGCCCTTGGTGCCCACGGCCGCGAAACGCGCGTTGTCCGCCGAGAAGGCGAAACTGGCCGGGCTGGCGTTGCGGGGCGCGTCGAAATCGCACAGGACTTTACCGCTGGCCAGGTCGAGGAGGCGAATCGAGTTGGTGCCGCTGTCAGAGGCCATCGCAAGCAACTTGCAATCGCGTGACAGGACATAGTTGCCTGTGGCGGCAGGGAAGCCGCCCAGGCGCATGGCGTCTTCGTCGCGGAGAAAATGAGTGCGAATCTCCTTGAAGGTGCTGCTGTCCCACCAGCATATTTTGCCGTCGGGCCCGCCGGACAGGAGTGTTTGGCCGTCCGGTGCATACGCGACGAAGCGCACCGGCGTGGCATGGCCCGGTTGCGGCGACTTGCGCTGACCGCTGGCGGCATCCCACAGGGCCAGGGCCTGTCCTTCCATGCCCAGGGCCCAGACCTCGCCCGGTGTTGGAAAGGCAATGGAAAAGACGCGTTGGCGCGGGCCTTCGGACAGGCCCAGCCGTTCGCCGGTGCTGGTCCGCCAGAGTTGCACGATGCCATCGGCCGAGCCGGCGGCCAACATCTGTCCATCCGGGCTGAATTGCAGCAGCTGCGTGTGGCCGCGCCGGCCGGCGAAACGGCGTAGCTCTTTGCCCGTTTCTGTCTCCAGGAGATGAAAGGTCGCGGCGCCGCTGGCCAGCGCCAACGTTTTGCCATCGGGGCTCAGCGCCAGGGCCATGATTGGATTGCGATCGATTTTGACTTTCCGTAGCTCCTTGCCCGTGCGCACGTTCCAGAGCTGGATGGTCCGCCCATTCTCCAGGTTGATTTCCCCGCCCTTGCGGGGGTTATAGTACCCCGACGTGGCCAGCACCGAGCCGTCACGCGACAAGGCAGCGCGGATCTGCGAATTTTGCAAGATCTCGAAATTCTGCAGGAGCTTGCCGGTGGCGACTTCCCAGGTGTGCACGAAGTTTTTGCTTTGTCCATAATTGTCGCTGCTGGCCGCGACAATCTTGCCATCGCCGGAAAAGGCGAACCCGCCGATGCGATTATTGTTTGGCTGTGGAACCTGTAGCTTGGCGATCTGCTTGCCGCTGGGGACGGCCACAATTTGCATGAAGGGGGAGTAACCCAGCACCGCCAGGTTCTTGGAGTCGGGCGAAAAGGCCAGGTTGGAGGCCCCGTAGCCACCCGCCAGGCGGATACGGCTGACCTCTTTGCCCGTCGTTGGATCGGAGAGAATGATGAGGTCGCTGTTGTTGCCAGTGGCGATCCAGCGGCCGTCGGGCGACAGCGCGGCCCCAATAATGTTGCCACCAGGACGAAAGCGCAGCGAACCTAACCTGGCCCTGGCGCCGGGCGGCAGCGGATCGCCGTAGGCATCCAAGATCGCCTCGGAAGTCGGCGCGGTTTCGCCCTGGTTAGCCGATGAGAAAGCAGGGGGAACTTCCTGCCCGGCCGCGACGGACGCGGCCAGCATGAGACCAAGCACGGCAATGAAAGAACGCAGTGCCATGACGTTTTTCTCGACGACTCCGTGTTAGGTGCCGCAAATTGCACAGACCTGAAACTACCGAGGAAAACATGAAATGTCCAGGAAAAAGCCAGGCGCCCGGCAAAGAGCCGCAAGGACGCCCCGCAGGGATAGAATAAGCGGTAGAGTCACTATCGGAAGACGCGCGGAGACGTAAAATAGGCAGGTTACAATATCTTGAATTCAGGGGAAACGCGGTTCCAGTTACGAAATGAGGCGAGCCAAATGGCGCCTTGTCCCTACGCAAGTAGAATTCTCGTCCTCCAAGGTATGATCTTGGATTTTCGGGCGGTGAATGCGGTCCTTACTGAAATCCGTGACAGGTTTTCTCATCTACTGGTTTTGCAGTTGACACCTACTGGCTAAACAGTAGAATCGCTCCTGTTGCATCGACTGACAGGAGCGACCAATGGCCCGGCCGAAATTGCCACACCCGACGCCTAAAGAGTTGGAAGTCCTTCATATCCTGTGGGAGCACGGCCCGGCCACAGTGCGCGAAGTATTGGACCTGTTGCCCGACGACCGCGCTTACACCTCCGTCATGAGCCTCCTGAACGTGATGTTCGAGAAAAAACTGGTAACGCGGACGCCAGCCGGCCGGGCGTTTAGCTATACGGCACGCTACCAGCCCGACAAGGCCCAGCGCACCATGCTTGGGGACCTACTTACACGCGTCTTCGAAGGCTCGGCTCAAACATTGGTCGCTCGTTTGCTCGAACAGGCGGACCCGTCCAAAGAAGAGCTAGAAGCCATTCATCGGCTAATCGAAGAACACCAACGCCGCAAGGAGGACAAATCAGATTCCGAATTGGGAAAACTGGCAAAGTCCGTTGGCCGAGGCTTTGCTGCACTTTCTTTGGCAAGGAATGCTGATCGCTTTCCTGGTCGGCGGCCTGTTCCACCTGCTACGAGAACGTTCGCCGGAGTGGCGGTATGGCATCGGCCTGACCGGGTTATTGGCGATGGCCGTTGCCCCTCTTGTCACCTTTTACACCTTCATGCCGAATCCTCCTTCGAGCATCACTTCTGGTGAAACCGGAACCGTGGCCACGCAACCTTCGGTAAACACTGCCTTGGCACCACCCACAATTGCTTCCGCGCCGGCAATCGCGAATGTACCGGTCGAGCCAAATCTTTGGAAAACCTATTATTCGTGGATCATAGCCGGCTGGAGCCTCGGCGTATTACTATTCGGGGTTCGCCTCATGTTCGGCCTTGTCGGTTTATACCGTTGGAGTTGGCCGCGTACGCCGATCCCCGGGGAAATCAGCGGCATGGTGCAGCGCTTGACTGAGGCCCTCGGCATGCGTTTGCCGCGGGTTTTCCTCAGTTCCCGCGTCCCCGAAGCCCTGGCCTTGGGAATCCTTCGACCCTTGATTCTCATCCCAACGGCCTGGCTGACAGAGTTGTCTCCGGCCATGCTTGAAGCCGTTTTGGCCCATGAACTTGCGCAGCCTGCGGCGCTATGATTTGTGGTTCAATTTCTTGCAACGTTTGATTGAAACGTTCCTCTTTTATCATCCTGCCGTGTGGTGGTTGTCGGCACGGCTACGCCAGGATCGCGAGTTATGCTGCGACGCCCTGGCCGTGTCCATAACGGCCGATCGTTTGACTTATGCGCAAACCCTGGAACACGTCGCCCGCCTGGCCCTGTGGGCACCACGTTCCGGTTGGGCGGTCACTATCGGAGGAAACCGTATGAGCCTGCTCAATCGTGTTCAAAGAGTGCTCGGCATCGCTCCGACTCCGAAGTCGCCCCGCCCTTGGTTGGCGGGCATAGTGGCGATGATCGTTCCACCGATCTTGTGGTTTTCCATGTTCACGGTCGGGCCGGCACCTCTACCGGCCGGGGAGCAAAAGGAGTATGCGACGGGAACGGTGGTGGATGAACGGGGCAAACCTGTCCCCGACGCCATAATCTTGGTGCTCCAAGCAGGAGAACTTATCAAGGAATTGGCACAGACGGTCAGGGCCGATTTAAAGTTCCCATAGCAGGGGGCAGTAATGATTTGGAGCACAGGATGCTGGTCGTGCGTGAAAAGGACCGGCTTGGATGGCTTACTCTCTCCCGAAATAGTACCGATGTCGCCAAGAAACCTGATTTCCGGTTGGTGCTCCTGCCTCTTACGAGACAAATCCAGGGAGAATTGGTGGATGAAAAAGGTAATCCCCTGGTTGATTTTCCAGTGGGGGTCGAAACCCTGTTCCACAAAACCATCGGTGTTCTTCACGCCTCTTACGGCGGCGATGAGCTGTTTTTGCCTACTGCGAAAACGGATGCGACCGGGAGATTTAAAATCATGCTCCCCGCAACCGAGTATATCGGCCTACGCTTACTCCATCGTGATCGACTGGCTTTGCGGCTTGACGTACCCAAGGACAAAATTGACCTGGGCAGGATAGTGGTCGGTCCGGCCGGTCGAATCGAAGGTCAGGTCACCGATGCCAAAACCGGCAAGCCCTTGGCCATGGCCCAAATTGGGGCACAATACGTCGGCGAAGGAGCCTTAAACACCGGCGCCTATGGGGACGCCAAGTCAGATAAGGATGGTCGGTACGTTATAGGTGGTTTGCTGCCCGGACAATACAACGCATCATTGTGGGCCTTCAACAAGAATTCAAAACTTGTGGCACCCGGTCAAGAAGGGGTCATGGTACAAGCCGGCAAAACCTTGACGGTGAATTTCCGGGCAAGCGAAGGACGTCGCCTCGCGGGCAAAGTCATTGACGTTGTCACCGGCAAGCCGCTTGCGAAGTTTACCGTCGGCTATTATGGGGCTGACCGTCCACGTTCCGGGGCTGCCCATCGCATGGATTTGACCGACGAGCAAGGACGCTTCGAATTTTACGTCAGTCCAGGACCAAGTTATGTCTACGTGGCTCAAGGGCCGCAGATGGCCGTACCCGATCACCACCGAACCGTCGAAGTCATGCCTCAGCGTGATTTAACCGATTTGGTTCTGCAAGCAACCACGAAGACCGATGCGGATTTCGGGTTCTCGACATTTACGTTGGGCTCAGAAGACACAAAAAAGCGGGAGGAAGACCAGGATTATCGTTTGCGGATAAGGCTGCGCACCGCAGACGGCAGGCAGGTCAATGGCGCGACGTACTACATTATTCGTGGCAACGAGCGGCATTTCTATGGCTCGGGAAGTTTTTCGGGGAACCGGTACGATGGCGATGCCTGGGGTAAAAGTGCTTATGGCATTATCTCCTTGTTCATTGATGCCAACGGATTCAACCCTCTTATCACAAAAGAATTTGAGTTCAGCAAACGGATGGAACCCTTGGTCGTTGATCTGACACCAGCGGTTTATATCCCCGTACGCGGGAGGGTAGTCGATGCCGATGGTAAACCCGTAGTGGGCGCACGCGTTAGGGCGGGGCGATTCATCCTTGGCCAAGTGGAGTTTCCCTGGGGCGTGGAAACCATGTCCGACGCCGAAGGGAAGTTCCAATTGAAAAAGCTCCGCCAGGGTGAACGCCTCCTTCTCTATGCCGACAAACAGGGCGTCGGCGGGGTGAAATCGGCGCGTTTCTTTTTGGAGAAAGACGAACCGTTTCAAGTGAGCGAGCTAAAAATCCCTCCTGGAAATCTCTCCCTTGAAGGGGTGGTGACCGACTACGATGGTGAAGTGGTTGCCGGCGCATCGCTCCTGGCTTTCGATGGTTTCCCCCAGGTAGAGGGTCAGACCGTGAAAAATATGACCAAAACGGACGCGAACGGAAGATTTCAATTGCAAGGTTTGCTGCCCGGCAAAATTTGGCTACAGGTGGAAGCGAGTGATACTAAGATGCTTAATTCCCAAGAAACAATCGCGGGGGCCAAAGACGTTCGTGTGCGTGTGCAGCGAATCCCAGACCCCAAGGTCAAGCCGCCAACTCTTCGCGTGAAACTGCAACCCAAAGACGGAGGCAAGATCGATGGCTTCGAATGGTTTTGGATTCAAGTTGGTAAGCGTTTCTTAAGGTCATCGAGTTTGAACGCGGAAGAATCCACTCTGGTCCAGGAGCTAAAACCAGGAGTGACCTACGCCTTGGCGCTCGCCCCCAAGGGCTTCGCCTGGCCCAAGGCGGTTCTCGCCAAGGCCGAGAATGTCGGTGAACCGGTCGTCGTCGCTTTGGACCGCGCCGCCCCGGTTGCCTTGCTCGGCCGAGTCGTTGACGACAAAGGCCAACCCATGGCTGGAGTCCAAGTCGGTTTGTCGCGAACATTGTTTGAAAGGGTAGTGGAGGAACCCTGGCGCTATGGGCCCGACACGGAATTCCCAATCACCGACGCCCTAGGCCGTTTCCGGTTTCCCGATTTGCAGCCCGGCTGCGAGGTCGCAGTCTATGTCAATAAAACCGGGCATACCGGCGTTTTGTCTCCCCGGACCACCTTGGTCAGCGACATGGACACGACTCTGCCGGATATTCGCCTGTTGCCATCGGAACGCACTATCATCGGTCTGGTGGTCAAAGGCCAAGGCGACCCCGAAGCCGGTGCGAAAATAGCGTCCAACCATTTTCTCAACCTGAAGACAACGACTGGAGCCGACGGCAAATTCAAACTCCAGCATGCTCCACATGGCGAGATTTATTTGACCGTGGATGCGGAAGACTATGCGATTGTCTATTCAGCCGTAAAGGCAGATGAAAACCAGATTCGGGTGACGGTTCGCGAGGAAGAATAAGGTCTAAGATGGACCTCAATTATTCGGTTCTTCCGCCAAGGGTAGCCTTGCTTTTCGAAGTCAAGCTCGGCCGCCCAGTGAGTCGAGCACTTCGCCCAGGCAGTCGACTAAAAAGTCGGCGTCATCCCTGGTAAGGCACATGGGCGGCTTGATGCGCAGGACGTTGCCGTAGAGTCCGCCCTTGCCGAGCAGCAGGCCGCGCTGGCGGCAGCGTCTCGATCACTTCAGCGGTTTCGCTGGTTGCCGGTTCCTTGGTCTGGCGGTCACGCACCAGCTCGACGCCCAGCATCAATCCCAGGCCGCGTACCTCGCCGATGAGGGGCTGGCGTTCCTGCAGTGCGAGCAGCGCGTTCTTGAGATGACCACCGACGACGCGGGCATTTTCCTGGATGTTGTCGCGGTCGATGACTTCCAGCGTGGCCAGGCCCTGAGTCATGGAGATGGGGTTGCCGCCAAAGGTGTTGAAGTGAACGCGGTTGGTCATGGTTTTGGCAATGTCGGGGCGGGTTACGCAGGCGCCGAGCGGGGCGCCGTTGCCGATGCCCTTGGCCATGGTGACCAGGTCAGGGCGTACGCCCCAGTTCTCGAAGCCCCAGAAGTGAGCGCCGGTACGGCCAAAGCCTGTTTGCACCTCGTCGGCAATGCAGAGCCCGCCGAAGCGGTGCACGATGTCATAGACGATTTGAAAGTATTCCGGCGGCGGCGTCACGGTGCCGCCGACGCCCTGGATTGGTTCAGCCAGGAAGCAGGCCGGCTCGCCACTGGTTTCCTGGCGAATAAGAGGTTCGATGTCGCGGGCGCAGCGGATGTCGCAACTCGGATAGGTCAGGCCGTAGGGGCAGCGATAACAGTAGCCAGGAGTCGCGTTTTTCACGGGCGTGGCGCCGTTGCTCTTGAACTTCCAGGTGCCGACGGCAGTCAGTCCCATCGTGAGGGAAGTTCCGCCATGGTAGGCATTTCGCAGGGTAATGATTTCCGAACGCCCGGTGAATTCGCGGGCCATGAGCACGGCCAACTCGTTGGCCTCGCTGCCGGAGTTCGTGAAATAGGACACCGAGAGGTCGGATCCCGCCGGCATATGTTCCGCCAGCTTTTGGCCGAACTGGCCGATTGTCGGGTGCAGATAGATGGTCGTCGTGTGTTGCAGTTTGCCGACCTGTTCCCGCACCTTGTCGACGACATGGGGATGACAATGCCCGACGGAGACGGTCACGATCCCGGCAAAGGCATCGAGGTAACGCATGCCCCGCTCGTCCCACAGGTATTGCATGTGGCCTTCGACGACCAGCAGGGGGTCCCGATAGTAGGTGATCAGGCCGGGCGTCAAATATTGACGACGAAGCGCGAGGACCTGTTCCTTTGAGGGGCCGGTGTAGGGTTCCGGGACATGGGTGCAGACCGGCAACTCGCGGCGTTTAGAGGCTGCGATCATAGCGTTTTCCTCACCAGGTCTGTCGGGCGTGCGAAACGGCAGCGCAAATGACTGTCGTACGGTCTCGTCGTGTCACGGAAGCAATCGTCATCCTGACCCGGACCTCACGCTTTACCGGATTTCCAGATCGGGTCGGCATGGGAATCGGCGGCGGTGCGGAACCAGCGGGTCATCGTCATTTTCTGCTTGGTATAAAAGTGCACGCCTTCGACCCCCTGGATGTGCAGGTCGCCGAAGAAGGACTTGTTCCAGCCGGTAAACGGAAACCAGGCCATCGGGGCCGGCACGCCGACGTTGATGCCGATCATGCCCGCGTTGAAGCGGCGCTTGAACTCGCGTGCCGCCCAGCCGCTGCGCGTGAAAATGCTGGCGCCGTTGCCGTACTCGCATTGCCGGCCGACGGCCAGCGCTTCCTCCAGGTTGCCGGTCCGCATCACCGACAGCACCGGGCCAAAGATCTCCTCGCGCCAGGCGCATGGTCGGCAGGACGCGATCGACGACGCTTGGGCCCAGCAAAAAGCCGGCCGAGGGAAGAGCGAAGGCCCGGCCGTCCAGCGCCACGTCGGCGCCTTCGCTGTTTGGCGACATCGAGGTAGGTCGCGACACGGTCGCGGTGGGCGCTGCTGATGAGCGGGCCCATGTCCACTGCTGGCGCCGCCGTCGGTCGGCGCCCACCTTCATCGCGGAACCCACGCGCTTGAGGCCGGCGACCAGGTCGTCTGCGATCCCGCCCACCGGCACGGCCACGCTTCCCGCCATGCAGCGCTCGCCGGCACAGCCGAAGGCCGACGCCTGCAGCGCCTTGACGGCCTGTTCCAGATCGGCGTCGGGCATGATGATGAGATGGTTCTTGGCCCCGCCCGCGGCTTGCACCCTTTTGCCATGGGCCGTGCCGGTCTCGTAAACATGCCGGGCGACGGCGGTCGAGCCGACAAAGGAAATCGCCGCGCACCAGGGGATGGGTAATGAGGGCATCGACCGCTGTTTTGTCGCCATGCACGATATTGAACACGCCCGGCGGCAAGCCCGCCTCGGTGAGCAGTTCACCGAGCTTCATGGCCGAAAGCGGCACCTTCTCCGAAGGCTTCAGCACAAAGGTATTGCCGCAGGTGATGCGCCACCGGAAACATCCACAGCGGCACCATCGACGGGAAATTGAATGGCGTGATGCCGGCACAGACGCCCACCGGATGCCGGCTCGTCTCGCAGTCGACGCCAGGGGCAAGGTTCTCGAGCGTCTGGCCCATCAGCAGACTGGGAATGCCGCAGGCGAATTCGACCATCTCGATGCCGCGTTGCATTTCGGCCCGGGCCTCGGCCATCGTTTTGCCGTGCTCGCGCGTCACCAGCGCCGCCAGTTCCTCGGACGCGCGCTGAGCAGTTCGCGGAAGCGAAACATGACATGCGCCCGTTCGACGGCCGGCGTTTCGCTCCAGGCTGGCAAAGCGCCAGCGGCGGCCCGCACCGCGCGATCGACGTCGGCGGCCGTGCAAAAAGGAACCTGGGCCTGAACACGGCCGGTGGATGGGTTGAAGACTTCCCCACTACGGTCAGAGGCCAATGCTTCGAAACGCCCGCCGATGAGGCAAGGCACGGGAGGCGCGTTCGTTGTTGAGGCGGTCGACATGGTTACATCCTTATAGCTTGGCGCGGCCAGAATTTCGCATAGTATATCCCGAATTTCCGTACCTACCACGTTGGGAGCGGCAGTCATGGCCAGAATCGTACGCGGCGGCTTGATCCAGGCGACATTGTGTGAGCCGGTTACTTCCCCTGTCGAAAAAATCAAGCAGGCGATGATCGACAAGCATGAAGCCCTCATTGCCAAGGCTGCCGGCCAGGGGGCCCAGATCATCTGCTTGCAGGAACTCTTCTACGGCCCGTACTTTTGCGCCGAGCAACAAACCAAATGGTACGAGCTGACCGAACGCGTGCCCGACGGCCCGACCACCAAGCGCTTCATGGAAATCGCCAGGAAGCATGGCATCGTCTTGGTCCTGCCCGTCTACGAGGAAGAGCAGGTCGGCGTTTACTACAACACGGCGGCCGTCATCGACGCCGACGGTTCCTACCTTGGCAAATTTCGCAAAATGCATATTCCGCAGGTCCAGCCAGGCTTTTGGGAGAAGTATTACTTTCGGCCCGGCAATCTCGGCTATCCGGTCTTTCAGACACGTTTTGCCCCGATCGGCGTCTACATTTGCTACGACCGCCACTTTCCCGAAGGGGCCCGCTGCCTGGGCCTCAATGGTGCCGAAATCGTCTTCAATCCCTCGGCCACCGTCGCCGGCCTCTCGGAATATCTCTGGAAGCTCGAACAGCCGGCCCATGCGGTCGCCAACGGCTATTTCGTCGGCGCCATCAACCGGCCCGGCTGGGAAGAGCCCTGGCGCATCGGCGAATTCTACGGCCAAAGCTACTTCTGCGATCCGCGCGGCAAGATCCTGGCGGAGGCGTCACGCGATACCGACGACATCGTCGTCTGCGACCTCGATCTTGACGTGATTCGCGAGGTGCGCAATACCTGGCAGTTCTATCGCGACCGCCGCCCGGAAACTTATGGACAGATCACGGCGCCGTAACATCGCTAGCAGCCCGTTGAAAAAGGGGTCAGACCCCCTTGAAGCGAACAGAGTTTTCAACGTTTTTGAAGGGTAATGAAGGGGTCTGACCCCTTTTTCAATGGGCTGCTAGGTCCCAATATCCTCGTTCCACAGCGACGGCTTCTCGGTGATGAACTTTTTCATCAGGGCAATGCAGGTTGGCTCCTGAAGAACCAGTACGTTGACGCCTCGGCTGCGCAGCAGTTCTTCTTCCCCCATGAAGGTTACATTCTCGCCCACGATGACGCGCGGAATTCGGTAGAGCAGGATGGCGCCGGAGCACATGGCGCACGGCGATAGCGTCGTGTAAATGATGCATTGAGCGTAGACGGAGGCCGGTAGCCGGCCCGCATTCTCGAGGGCGTCCATCTCGCCGTGCAGAACCGCACTGCCGCGCTGGACCCGCCGATTGTGACCACGGCCGATGATCCTGTTCTCATGGACCAGAACCGAACCGATGGGGATACCACCCTCCGCGAGACCAGCTTGGGCTTCGCCGATGGCGGCGGCCAGGAAAGGGTCCATGCGTTTTGGCTCCAAGGAGTGGATGAAGAGGAAGACTACGGTTTTACTCTTGCGATCTTCCCCATCATCAGCACGATATAAACCACCAGCGCTAGGCCGAAGCTGACAAACCAGGCGTAATCATAAACCCTCGTCCAGAATTCGGGGACTTCCGCCAGGTTGATGGCATGCAGGAAGCCTGGCAAACAAGGCAGGATGCCCGCCGCCAGTGCGATCATTCCCATGATGTTGAAGCCCCCGGTATACCAGTAGGGCCCCTCGCGCTTATAGAGGCCGGCCAGGTCGAGGCGCCCGCGGCGCAAGATCCAGTAATCGGCGATAAGCACGCCGCCGCAGGCCCCCAGCAGCAGGGAATAGCCGCCCAGCCACTTGAAAATGTAAATGTCCGCGGTCTCCAGGAGGCGCCAGGGCTGAATCAACAGGCCGATGAGCGCGGTGATGAGCCCGCCCATACGGAAGGAAATCCAGCGCGGCTTCAGGTGGGCGAAGTCATTGGCCGGCGAGACAACATTGGCGGCAATGTTCGTCGCCAAGGTCGCCAGGCACAGCGAGAGCATGGCCAGGACCAGGATCACGCGATTTTCAAAACGCGTGAGCAGTTCCACGGGGTCCCAGATCGCCTTGCCATAGATCACCACCGTTGCCGAAGTAACCGCCACGCCGATGAACGAATAAAAGGCCATGGTCGTCGGGAGGCCGATGGCCTGGCCGACGATTTGATCACGCTGCGAACGGGCATAGCGACTGAAATCGGGTATGTTGAGCGCCAGCGTCGCCCAAAAACTGACGTTTGCCGTCAGCGCAGGGACGAAAAAGTGCCAAAACTGGCCGGCCAGGCGGCCCCCTTCCTCGAATTGCGATGGCTGAGTGAGCATCGGTCCGAAGCCGTCAGCCTGGACATAGGCCCACCCCAGGAGTAACAGCCCGAGGATGATGAGCAGCGGCGCTTTGATGTTCAGCAGCACGCGTATCGTATCGATGCCATTCCATACCACCAGAACATTGATCAACCAGAACGCCACGAAGCAACCGAGCTGGGGCAAGGTAATGTCCAGGCCGTCAATCCTGGGTGCGCTTTTCCAGTCAGGAAACCAGACGGCCAGCATGGTGTGCAGCGAACTGCCGCCGATCCAGGTCTGAATGCCGAACCAGCCGCACGCCACGAGGGCACGCATCAGGGCCGGCACATTGGCGCCGCGCAGACCAAAGGCCGCCCGGCAAAAGACGGGAAAGGGAATGCCGTAACGGGTGCCGGCATGAGCATTCATGGCCATCGGCACCAGCACGATACAGTTGCCCAGGAATATCGTCAGGACGGCCTGCCACCAGTTCATGCCCGTCTCGATTAGGGACGAGGCGAGCATGTACGTAGGCACGCAGGCGGACATGCTGATCCATAGCACCGCGAAGTCGCGCGCACGCCACGTGCGCTCGGCGGGCGGGACGGGCGCCATGTCGCGGCTGAGGTACTCGGAGGTGGCCGAGCCCAGGTCCTGTGCATCTGCAGACCACGGGACGGCCGGCGTTTCGTCCACGGCAAGATTATTGTTCATCGGCAATTTCCATCACGAGAAATCACAGCAGCACGCCGGCTATAGCGGCATTGAGCAGGGTGGCCACGAACCCGACGAAGAAGCGCGCCCGCCCAGGCGAGCGAGATCATGGCGCCGATCAGGAGCCAGGGCGCCGATGCCTCCCAGCTGAATTCCCACCGACGAAAAGTTCGCGAAACCCGTCAGGGCGAAGGCTGTCAACTGGTAGGAGCGCTCCGACATCGTGCCCGCGATAGCTTTCATGGCCTTCATTTCCAGGTAGGCGAAGTGTTCGTTAATCGCCAGCTTGGAGCCGAGCAAGCTGCCGACCTTGGACACGTCTTCGAGCTCGACCCCCATCAGAAACGCGGCCGGCGAAAAGAGCCAGCCGAACACACCGCGTAGCGACAGGTCGGGGCTGATAAGTCCAAGGAGAGCATCGAACATGGCCACGAAAGCAATAAAGACGATGAGCATGGCCGCCACATTTAACGCCAGGCGCAGACCGTCGGTGGTGCCCGAGGCCGCGGCATCGATGGCGTTGACGTAAGGGGACTTGGTGTCGCCGGTGTGTGTCGTGCCGCTCGTCTCGGGAATGGTCGTTTCGGGCATGAATAGCTTGGACAAATAGAGGCTGCACGGGCATGCCATCACGCAGGTCGTCAATACCGCCACGGGGTTCGCACCGTAGTTGATGTAAACCACCATCATGCCGCCGGAGATATGCGCCATGCCGCTGGCCATCAAGGTGAAAAGCTCCGAGTTGGTCATCCGCGGCACATAAGGCTTGACGATGAGCGGAGCTTCGGTCTGCCCCATGAATACGTTGGCGGATACCGAAAGCGTTTCAGCGCCGCTGGTGCGCATGAGATGGACCATCACCCGCGCCAACTGGCGAACGCACCATTGCAAGATGCCGAAGTGATAAAGCACGGTGAAGAAAGCGGACACGAATAGAATTGGCGGCAGGGCCACGAAGGCGAACTGAAACATGTAGCCGGTGGGAAAAAGTCTTGACCAGGTTCCGCCGAAATCCGCAGGCCGGGCATCCGCGAGATTGCCGAAAACGAAGCGGCCCCCGGCATCAGAGAATTGGATGAACTGTTTCACGCCATCGCCGACCCTTTCCAATCCCCAGTAAACGGCGTCTACTTTCAACACCAGGAGCGCGAGAAGAATCTGCAAAAAAATGCCCCAGCCGATCGTGTGCCAGTTGACCGCGCGTAGGTTGGTCGAGAACACGGCGACGATGCCGAAAAAGCAAAATACCCCGGCGACAGCCTGGCCGCGTGTGCCGATGAGCGGTTGCAGCAAGTAGGCCCCGCCTCCAAGCACCAGGATGGCGCACGCGATAAGCACGCGCCAGGCGAACGGCGTCGGCGGTATCGGGATCGCGGGCGCGGCGGCAACGATGATTGGCTCAGGCACAACGGCAACGTCGGCATTCATGATAAAAAGTTACCTCAGGTGCATTTCTGTGTTGGTAAAATCAGTTTCAGCCTGTTCGCGAGACCAAGGGGAAGCCACCGGCAAGCGAAGCTCACGGAACCTGGGCGGCCCGACGTCTGGTCTGTTTTCTCGATTTTGGACAGTTTTGTTGCGCCGAGGAGAGGTTCGCGCAACCAAAGATTCACATATTCCTTAAAAGCGTTCGGAAAAAAAGGGGTCAGACCCCTTGAAACGAACAGATTTCCAACGCATTTGCCGTGTATTGAGGGGGTCTGACCCCTTTTTTTCCGAACGCTCTAAATGTCTTATTCCTAAAATAGTGCCTGTCGAGATCCGGAAGGAAAGCTTATGTCTCTATTGATCAAAAACGGCGAGATTATCACCCCCGACGCGCGCTACCGCGGTGACATCTGGTGCGATGGCGAAACGATAACGCGCATCGGCCCCGATTTGCCCGCGCCCGACGGCGCCGACATCCTTGACGCGACGGGAAAGTTTGTCTTCCCCGGCTTCATCGATCCGCACGTCCACATCTATCTGCCCTTCATGGGCACGCTCGCCAAGGATACCTACGAAACGGCCAGCCGGGCCGCACTTGTGGGCGGCACCACGACGCTCATCGAGATGGTCTGCCCCAGCCGTGCGGACGATCCGCTCGAAGCCTATGAGCTGTGGAAGGCCAAGGCGGCCGGACGATCGGCCTGCGACTACGCGTTTCACATGGGAGTGACCCGCTGGGACGATAACACCCGCGAAGTTCTGCGCCGCATCGTCGCTGACGGTACCGCGTCGTTCAAGGTGTTCCTTGCCTACAAGGGCGCCTTCGGCATCGACGACGCCGAATTGTTCCGGACGCTGGAGCTGGCCCGGCGGCTGGGCGTCATCGTCACGGCTCATTGCGAAAATGCCGAGCTGGTGGCACGGCTTCAGCAACAACTGCTCGCGGAAGGCAAGACGGGGCCCGAGTGGCACGAACCGTCGCGGCCCCCGGCGGTCGAGGCGGAAGGCGTTCACCACTTGGCGACGTTTGCCGAGCTTACGGGCGCACACGTCTATGTCGTGCATACGTCCTGCGCGGAGGCGCTCGCCGCGGCGGGCCACGCCAGGGCACGCGGGCTCAATCTGGCGGTCGAAACCGTGATCCCTTATCTGGTTTGTGATAGGACCGACGCGGAACGGCCCAACTTCGAAGGCGCGAAGTATGTCATGTCGCCGCCCTTGCGCGAGCGCCGGCACCAGCAGGCCCTGTGGAACGCCCTGCGGGCCGGGCAGATCGATACCGTCGCCACGGATCACGCGCCCTTCGATTTTCACAAGCAAAAGGAGATGGGCCGCGCCGATTTCACCAAGATTCCCAACGGCATTCCCAGCGTCGAGGACCGCGTCCATCTGCTTTACACGCATGGCGTCGCGACGGGCCGGCTCGATATGCACCGGTTCGTCGAAGTGGCCTCCACGCGGGCCGCGAAGCTGTTTGGCCTCTTCCCGCGCAAGGGCACTATCCAGCCGGGTGCCGACGCCGACCTGGTCATCTTCGATCCCGAAGCGACAAGGCGTCATTTCCGCGCGGACGCAGCAGATGAACGTCGATTACAGCGCCTTTGAAGGCTGGCCAATCCAGGGCAGGGCCGACACAGTTACCGTTCGCGGTCGCATTCAGGTTCGCGGAGGCCATTTCGTGGGCACTCAGGACTACGGCCGGATGTTGAAGCGCGAGCCGACACACGGAGGGTGACAGGCCAGTGGAGGGACGCTAGCCACGCGCCAGTGCATCGGATTGCCGGACAAAGTCGTCGCCGCGCCATTCCTGGTCATTTTTGACGCGTTGGCCTTCGGTCTTGGCCACGGCCTTGCGTGCCTCCGCCTGGCGGCGGACCAGGTCAAAATGGGTCGTGAAATACTGCAGGCTGTGCCCCTTGAAGTCCGCCAGGTTGCCAAACTTGTGCTGCGTCCATGAAAGCCGCCAGTTCGTCGCACATCTGGCGGACGCAGCGATAACCCACCTTCATGACATAGGTGCAGACCTGCACCGTATCGCACCCCAGCAGAATAAACTGGGCCGCGTCCCGTCCGGACTCGATGCCGCCGATGCCTGACAGGGATCGTCCCGGAAAATCGTTGCTGGATCAGCTTCGCGATCTCCATGCACATCCGAGCGCGACGGGCATGATCGCCTTGCAGGAATAGCCGCCGGGCGTCGTGTAGCCTTCGACCGATGGCTCGGGCCGCAGGGTATCGAGGTTGACGCCGATGACGCTGCGGATGGTATTGATGGCGCTGATGCCCTGGCAGCCGGCGCGTAGGGCCGCACGCGACGGATCCTCGATGTGCGTCACGTTCGGCGTCATTTTCGCCCACACCGGCACTTTGGCCGTCGTCATCACCCAGCCGGCAGACTTCTTCCAAAATCTCCGGGTTTTCGCCCATGGCGGAGCCCATGCGCCGTTCGGGCAGACCATGCGGGCAGGAGAAGTTGCATTCGAAAGCATCGACGCCAGCGTCCTGGCAGCGCTCGATAATCTCTACCCAGGCGTCCTTGCGATATTCCTCCATGATCGACGCGATGAGCACACCCGTTGGGATGCTTGTCTTTGAGTTGCTTGAATTCCCGAATCCAGGTCTCGAAGGGCCGATCGCTGATGAGTTCGATGTTCTCCCAGCCGATGATCTCATCCGAACCGGCGGCCCGCAAACGTCCGTAGCGGGGTTGAACGTTGACCACTTTCGACGAATCCAGGCTCACGGTTTTGCAAATGACCGCGCCCCAGCCTTCGTCGAAGGCTTTGCCGATGACGTTGGCATTAGTGCCCGGCGGCCCGGAAGCGATGATGAATGGGTTGGGTAATTTCAAACCATCAACGGTAAGACTCAGATCGGCCATGGTAATGCTCGTTTCGTCGGGTCAAATAAGCGAGTGCGAAACGTATCATACCTCCGTTGCCGGCAAAAAAAAATGGCCCTTGTAACGCCAGGAAACGGGCACTTGGCCGAAGATGAGCTGGCAAGATAAACGACATGGCGCTCTTTGACTTCCAATGCTGACACGCGACGGATAAATTTTTGGCGAGCGCGCCAGATTGACACCCTCATGACACAGCCACCAATCCGATGAAAAAAACATACAGGCGCTCGGCTGCGCCTCTCCAAACACACCGAGCGCCTTTGGTAAGTTTTCGCCATCGGCATGGCGGAAACTAACAAAATAATGTGCGAAAGTGAAGCATCCTCCTTTCTCGATCACGGCAAAAATTATCGCGATCGTGAAATTCGTGAATGCCTAATGCAAGCGTTATGCCAAACCAAGATGTGCCCGTGCTTACCTATCCGCACAGCAATCGAAAACATGCGGATGATTGGACTTATGCCATTGTAATTAACTACCCTGATCGGCCACCGCTGAATTGTTTCGCCTAGCTTTTAAGCAGCAGTGCCATATCCCGATGCGATAAATTGCAAAAAAATCGATCCCTTTAGTGAGCTAGCTCCTCGGCGAGACCTGCCAGAGCGTTGTGCTTGACATAGCGCACCCTGCCTTACGATGGCAAGTATACTTCCGGGAAGCAACTAGAGGGGGAAGGAAACATGTTGAAAAAGAAATGACCCAGGAGACCATGGCCGAATCGGCTGGCTCTCTCTTCCCGCTCAAAACTGGCACTGTTTTACCGCTCGGTACGGCCGGATAACAAATGCTATGCAAAATGCTATGCAAAATGCTATGCAAAATGCTATGCGTCATGAAGGGGGGTGCCCGGTGCACGCATACATACCATTTTTCGCCCGCCAGCCCATACTGCCGAGACGGAGATTTTTTCGACCAGGTGGTGCTTGGTGGCAGCGACCTTCTCTCTTGGGGCCCTTAATCCTTGCACAGCGTTAGTACCAGCTAGGGCATTTTGCTCGCCGGTAGTCCCCGAATGTTGTTGATGGTTTTGCGCAGTGCGAAAGGCGCGATCGCTGAAGCGGGGTAGTTTTTCGGCCTCCGTCAGAGAGCCTTCGATTTCTTTTTGCATCTCGCCACCGAGAAACGGTTTGATAGCCAGCAGGGCGCCCTGATAGAGACGATAACAGCCGGCATGGTCGCCGCTCTTGTTGAACAGCTCGGCTCCGGTGTTGATCACTTCCTTCAGCGTGTCGCGCAAAACCTGGTTGTCGTGTTTTGGCGCGGGTGGGGCCTGGTCTTGGCGCTGGCTGGCAGCATCACCAGTAAGCCGGCCAGCGCGACGGTCAGTCCGCTCCTCATCCAGTTCATCGGTTGCTCCATGTTAAAGACCCAAAAATCCAGCCGCGATAATAGGCGAGATGGCCAGCCGAGGAAAGAACAGTTTTCCTGATCTTGCACGAAAAGGCCGCCTGGCGGTAAACTCTCGCGACCAGGGCCTCGCGGGCCCATCAACCAACGGCTTGCCACGGAGGGTGTCTTGGCCGCCAGAGCGCAATCATTGAAACAGGCCGGTCCGCGCGCCCTTTTGACTTACCTCGCCCGTCGCCACGAGGTGAGTCGGCTCGACGATTGCCCGCTGCCGGAGCTTTATCGTCATCTCAAGACCGGCAATGCCACCGTCACGCATGGTCAGTTCCACGACTTGCTGCGGCGCCTTCACGACGACGGCAAGATCTACCTCCATCCCTGGACCGGCCCTTTGTACGAACTACCCGAGCCCGCGTGCGCTCTGCTTGCGGGGCACGAAGTTGCCTATTACGCCAGTCTGCGGGAGTAGGCAGAGCTCGCGAGCGACCGGCTTATCGTTTTTCATTGAGGATAATCCCATGACTGTCATGGCTAGCGAATCGCGCCTTTCCGAACAAAACCTGGCAATCTTGCGGCAGGCGGGCAATCCGTTTCGCAATTATTTCGTGCGCAACCCGGACGACGAAGTTTGTGCCCGTTTTCATGTACCGGAGTTATTCGCCGCGAACGGAGCCAGCTCCTGGGCGTGGTGGATCTCTATCGCTCCGCTCCCGGGACGCATTCCGAGATGGTGCCCATCCTCGGCAACAAGGGCGCGGGCAAGACGCATCTGCTCCATTCCATCAAACATGGCAATGAAGGCGCCTGGCAGTTATTGGTGACTCCCGGGACCTATCAAAAAGACACTGACTTCATGGAGTACCTGCTCTTTCAAACAATCGATACCTTGCTGGGAGGCGCCAAACAAAAGGGACGACGGCCCCTGGAGTTCGTGAGCGAGCAACTTACGCGCGGCCTGTTCCATCGCGCCCTGTGCTCCGCCGACAAGGACCAGCTCATGGACCTTTTTCCCGCGCCCGGCCTCGGCCGCTGGGCGCGCAAGCTTGGTCTGGGCAGCGGCCAGGCGCAAGAGCGCTCGCAATGGTTGATCGATAGTCTCGCCCGACCGCAAACCACCGCCGGCTTTGGCCAACTGCGCCGCCTGTGTGCAGAGTGCAATGTCGAGGGGGAGTCGCGTTGCGCGCTCTGTTGACCAAGACTGTCGACCGCACCGAACCGGGCAACGCCGCCGGCCAGTTGCGCCGGCATATCTATCAAGGCTTTGCGCGGGTAGCCCTGCTCGGCGATGAGAGCGAGCTGGCCAACTTCCTTACCTATGGCTTCGCGGAGCTTAATCTCCAGGTGCGGCCGACGCGGCAGGACCTGGTGCTGGGCCTCTTCAAAGTGCTCATGGAGGTCTTCCAGGGCCTGAAGATTCCCGTTGTCGTCGCCTTCGACCAGCTCGAAGATTTGCTGCTGGCCCGCCGTACCGACGATGGCCATCGCACGGCCGAGGCTTTCTTCGCCGGCATCGTGCAAGCCATGCATCAAGTCGGCGGCATGTGCTTTTTGGTCTTCGCTGAGCGCGGTTTGTGGAACCGCTTCGTGCCTTCCCTCGACGGCTATATTCAAGATCGGCTCAACAACCCGGTCCACGTGCCGGGTCATGGGACCATCAAGGCGTTGCGCCTGGAGGCGCCGCCCCTGGAGCTGGTGCGCCGGGTCGCGCAGGCACGATTGCAGACCGTGACCGCTGCCTTGCCCGATCATGAACAGTTGCCGCCCCTGTTTCCCTTCCTCGACGAACAGGTCGATCGCATCGCACGCACTGAACCCACGCTGCGCGACATGCTGCAACAATTCCGGCACCTTTTCGATCATCTGGTCTACGGCGAAGTGCAAAAGACCGCCTACGACGAAGCAGACACAACCAACAGAACACGCGACGGCGTCCCCACGATCAAGTCCTTCACGCTGGTGGAAACACCCGCGACGGACGACGGGCCGCGAACCGCCCATACCTTGCCAGCGCCGGTAATTCTGCCGTTTTCGGGAGTACGCCCAGCTCCCAGTGCCCAGGTTGGCGAAGCCTGGGACATCGCGCTGGAGGAAGCCCGCACGGCGCCTGACGCCCGAGGGGTCGCTCACCGGCGCCACCCGCGAGTTGCAAGCGGGCCTGGCGACGTTTTTGCAAGCCTGCCATGAACATGGCGTCAAGGTTGGCCCCTGGCGTCTGCAACACGTCGTGCCCGAATGGTCCTTTGGCGAGCACCCGACTTACGGCGTCATAACGATCGCGCACTGGGTATGCAAGGATGGCCAACCATGGAAGGTGGGTATCGGTCTCTTCCTGGGTAGAGGCGCCGGCAAGCCCAAGGACCTGGAAATCAAGCTCGCGTCGCTGGATGTCACGCCACAAGTGATCGATCATCTGATCCTGTTGCGCCCGGAGGATGATCTGTGCTGACCGGCAAAAGCAAGACAGTCTGGCAAGAGGCCGAGCGTCGCGGCCGGCACGCGCGACTGGAGCCAGCGAACCTCGAACATTTCGCGATCCTCTACGGCTTGCCGCGCTGGCTGACGGCCTTGAGCGAAGGCCTGCCGGCCGGACAACCGTTGCCCAATCTGGCGGACCTGCTCCAGGATCGCTGCGAAAAACTGCTCGAACAAGTGTGCATGCCTGTGCCGTGATAGGTCACCGGCTGTCCGCTCAATTTATCGCGTGGAGAGCGAGAAGTGTCGGCGATCCGGCCAGGCAGTTTTTTGCATGAGCGTCAAGCCCGGCCGTCGACCCACCGGGCTTGCTGTACTTTAAATTTAAAATATCTTTCGAAAAAGTGTACCAGAGTACCGTCTGTAGGCACTAAATTAGGGGATCGCCTTACAAGGCAAGAACTATCACCCGTGTTAGGCAACGGCGTTGGTGTCGTCGAATACTGCTGATTTCGACGGCGAGGTGCCCATGATAATGCCGCGACGATTAACCCCGGGTCGTGCCCGGCCGCCAAGGCCTGGCGGCAGGCTTTTACGCTCATCGAGTTATTGGTCGTCATCGCGATCATCGCGGTGCTCGTGTCGATGCTGGTCCCGGCCGTCCAGCGGGTGTGCGCGGCAGCGGACATGGTTAGCTGCGCGAACAACCTTAAACAGCTTGGCCTCGGTCTGATTCAGTTCCATGACAACTACAAGACTTTCCCAAGCAACGGCGGTTGGGACGGCAAACAAACGATGCCGGCAGCCGACGGCTCCACTTTCACGCCGGAAACCTTCGATTACACGACCAACGCCGCCTACAAATTCGGCATGGGCGATCCGACGATGAGCCCGCAGGACCAGACCGGCAGCTGGGCCTATTGCGTGTTGCCCTACGTGGATCAGGTGACCATGTGGCAAGAGCCGGAATGGAAAGTCGGCATCGCGGTTTTTGTCTGTCCGGCCCGCCGGCTTTACGACGCCATGCCTTGCGTGCCGGAGGACGATTACGGCAAGTACAAAACCGGCGGGTGGCCGTGGGCACGCACGGACTACGGTGCCAGCACCGCTATCTCGCCGCAGAAGTGGGACCTTCACGCCTTTGCCAACCGGCCCAAATGCCGTACCATGGCCCAGTTTCCGGATGGCCTTTCCAACACCATCCTGGTGGGAGAAAAGGCGTACGAAGTGAGCGTACAAAAGGATAACTGGTACTACGACGAGTCCCTTTTTGTGGGGGGCTCCAAGGGAACGTCGCGTGACGGCATCGGCCTCCAGCAGGACGGTCCCTTTATCAATTACAAGGACAACTGGGGATCGGCACATTTCTCCGGGGTGCAGTTTTTGTTTGCCGACGGCACCGTCCACACGTTGGCGTTTGACGTCGATCCCACGATCATGGAAGCGCTCATGTCTCCCGAAGGCAAGGAAGAGGTCACGTTACCATGAAGAAAACGCGGTATCTCGCTGTCGTCGCGTTGACCCTCGCCTCCTGTTCTTCTTCGCAACCGTCAGTTCCGGAAAATCCATTCAATTATGAACTGAACACGACCGTCGATGCAAAATTCCTGGATTCCAAATTCGGGGCCTATGGTCCGGACCGCAACAGCGTTGTGCACGAGCCGCTGGGATATCGTTTTCGGTCTCCCGGAACCCCCGCCGGCGCCACGGAATCGCAGACCGGCTTTTATTCTCTCTTCGCAATGGGGGGCGACTTTGAAATCTCAGTTAATTTTGACCTGCTCGCGGTGAGCCCTCCGGACGAGGCCGGCACGAGTTATGGCGTCACCTGTGGGATCGCGATCGACACGGAGATGAAATACGGCAACGTATCCCTGGCACGCGGCTACCAGCGCGGCAAAGTGAACGGCTATATCATCTCGGAAGGTAGGCCGGGCGAAGGGGGGATGAAATATGACTCCAAAGATTATCCCTCTAAAGCGCAGAGCGGGACGATGATGATCAAGCGTGAAAAGAAAGATCTGCTCTGCCTGGTCGCCGACACGCCGGACGGCGAATTGCGCGAACTACGCCGCATCCCCTTCACGGACGCCGGTATCAGAAAGGTGCGTGTGTTCGCTGATACAGGCGGTTCGACGGCACCCATGGATGCCCGGATTAGCAATATCAGGATTCAGGCGGAGGAGATCACCGGCGGCCTGCCCAAACGCGAACGAGGCACAAGCTGGGCGTGGTGGCATACGACGCTGCTGCTCTGCGTGCTCTTCGGCGCTCTGGGGGCAGCGATTCTGATCTATCGGCGGGTGGCGCACAGGGCTGACTGACGAGCGCGGCCTGGCGGTCAAGACTACCGCAACAGCGATTTGAGCTCGTCCACGGTCAATTCATCGGCGAATTCACAACCCAAAAACCAGCTCCCATCGGGTTGCTCCATCAGCCGGGCGACGCGCACCAGAACTTTCTGATTGGCGAGGTTCATCTCGGCGGGCAGTTCAAAATGGAGCAAGGTCCCTTCGGAAAACTCGCAACGCAGCTGGAGACCGACGCCCCCCGCCGAAATGTTGAGGATGCGGCCCGAGCGACGTTCTCCCGGCGCTGTGTCCGAAGTGTAGCAAACGGTTTCCACATTGCAGGGAAAACGAGTCCAGCGCCGGCAATCGGGCCCGGCCGGGTGAACCGCATCCGCCTGGAAAAACTGCAGGCAGTCAGTTTCCAGTTCACGAATGAAAGCGCAACCGATGACATAGGCCTGGCTCGACTCGCGCACTTCGTGCACGACGCGGGCCAGGAGATTACGAACGAATGTGCCATTTTTGCGCTTGAGTTCGACTTCCAGGAGCCGGCCCTGTCCCAGCGCCTGCGAGACGATCAGCCCCATGCCATAATGCGAGAGATTGATGACCTTGCCGGTCAAGACTGTCCGTTCGCCCGCCGCGCTGACGAGCACGAAGCGTACTTGCACGCTCGCGGCATGGCGAAGGGCGGCCCGCCGTTCATCGTTGGTGCACCAGGCGGTCGCGTCGTTGGGAAGGTAGCAAGTGGAATCCAGCATGGAGTGCCCTTTGCGGGGAAAAAAAGGGGAGTCGAAGAAAAATCTAGGTTATGGACATAGGTTTGTCAAAAACGAAAATGACGGAATGGGCCGCCCGTGGCGCCTCTGGTGAGCCAGTTCACTTTTTGTTACAATAGGGCGTTACTCAACTTACGGACTCTGTGTTCGTGGCGAGGAAGGTGCGCAGCCCCAAAAAGGCGGGCGACATGCATTTCCTGCGGTTGAGGCTGCGAGGGCGCTGGCCGAGCCTGAGCGGACAACGAGTTGAATTTGAATAGGGGCACCAGAGCCGTTTCGGCGACCGATTCACATGCTCTTCCGGCTGGCGCGATTGTAACGAACAGGCGCGAAAGGTGCATTGACGGGGTGATAGAAGATGAACGGGGCGCGCCGGCAGCGCGGCACGTCGGGTGCTAAAGAATCGGTCCGTTGGGCCCAGGTATTTCGTGGCCAGCGTCGATAACTTTGCTAGTGAAACTGGGACATCTTTTGCCTTGGATATTCCCCATGACTCGACCACGCAGGCCTCGCGGTCCCTCTGTGCAATCTCCCCTGGAGACTTATCTCCGTGAGATCAACGAGACGCGTCTGTTGACCGCGGACGAGGAAAAAGAGCTGGCGCACCGTATCGAGGACGGCGACAGCGAGGCACGCGACCGCATGGTACGGGCCAACCTCCGCCTGGTGGTGAACATCGCCCGGAGCTACACCGGCAAGGGATTAGGCCTCCAGGATTTGATCGAGGAAGGGAACCTCGGTTTGCTGCGCGCCGTGGAGGGCTTTGACCCCACCATGAACACGCGCTTCAGCACCTACGCCAGCTACTGGATCAAGCAATCGATCAAACGGGCCCTGGTTAACACGGCCAAAACGATCCGCATTCCCGCCTACATGGTGGAATTATTGGCGAAATGGCGGCGAGCCACCTCAAAATTGCAAGATGAGCTGGGCCGGCCGCCGACTCATGAAGAAGTGGCCAAAAGCCTCGATTTGCCCAAGAAGAAGCTGGCTATCATTAAAAAGGCCATCCGCGTTTATAATGCCGCGCCCCAGACCGACCAGGCCGACACCGGTTGGTCCCTTGACGAAATGGTCATGGATGGCAATTCCAAGTCGCCCGATATCGAAATGGTCGAGGCCGACGATCTGACGCATGTCATGGAATTGCTTGACAAGATGGACAAGCGCGAAGCCACGGTGCTGCGCATGCGTTTTGGGCTCGATGATGAAGAACCGAAAACGCTCAAGGAAATTGGGGAGTGCCTGGGCCTCACCCGCGAGCGCGTTCGCCAAATCGAGAGCGAAGCCCTCAGCAAACTTAGCGAAAGCATGCAAAGCGATTGATTGCCGGTGCCGGCAGGGGGCGGCGCCGCCTGGCGCCGCGGCAGCACTTGCCGGCGCATGCGGCAAAGTCGGAGCAATGCTTAAATCCATTTCTTTCCTTCAATCTTCCCACGCTTTCAGGCGATAACTGACATAATTGTCGGAAATTATTATTGCCCGTGGGCCGGCCCATGCGTGTCCGTCTCGTTTGCCTGTTTTGTTGCTTTTGCCTGGGTTGCCACAGCCTGAGCGGCTTGGACCTGGGACAAAAAGCTCCTCTTTCCGATTGGGAAAAAGGGCAACTGGCGATGCGTGCGGGCGACGCCGATCAGGCCATTGCCTACTACCGCCAGGCCCTCGCCCAACAGCAACCGGATACGCGCAGCTATCTCAGCCTGGCGGCCGCCTTTGTGGCCAAGGGGGATGAGACAGCGGCCAGCGTGGCGCTGGCTCGGTTCGTCGAGGAGCACCCAGACCACCGCAACGGCCGCTTTTACTACGCGGAAATTTTGCATCGCCTTGGGAAATCTCACGAGGCCCAAGCTCAGTTCGAACGCACGGTTGCCGACCTGCAACAGGAAGCCAAGTGCGACTATGCCCAGCTTGTGCACTGCCATGGCCGACTCATGGAACTCGGTGAAGAGGAAGAGGACGAATATCAACTCCATCTCAACCGGGGAATGGGCCTGTACTGGCTTGGCAAGGGAACTCTCAATTTGGACAAGGACGAGGAACTGTCCCCTGAGGCCCTTTTTTGCAAGGCCGCCGGCGAATTGAGTGCCGCGCACGCGCCTGCGCCCCGACGAAGCCCGGCCATCCTGGTATCTCTATTGCATCTGGCGCAATCTTGGCCAGGCCACACCGGCCCGGCGTTCTCTATCCGAAGCACGCGAAGCCGCCCCTTTTTCGGTCATGACTCCCGCCGAGCAACGTAATTTAGAACTCGCTGGTCCCACCTTTTAGACGTCCAGGCGGGGCCGGATTCTTTTTGACGCCCATTGATCCGCCATGTAAAGTGACTTTTGCCGGTACGCTGTCACAGGCATGACGCCGGCCGGGGCCGGCACCCCGTTTGCACGACTGCGGGCTTTGGGAAGCAGCCGACTTCTGCATGCCATGCGGAGAGCCTGTGCACGAGAACCGACAAGCAATTTTGTCGGCATCTGGATAGTCTGAAGGCAATGTAACGCCCAGCTGCGCAGCGAAAAAGCTATAATTGGGAAGGCCCCCGCGTCACCCGGCCAGTAACCAGGAGCGGCAGTGAAGTTCTATCTCATCGTAGCCAAGGGAAGTAGGAAGGGGGACGTGGTCAAAATCGACCGCGACTTGTTCCTCATTGGCTCGGAGAATATGTGCCAGCTTCGGAACAAGAAGCTCGCGCCTAAACATTGCGCGGTGGTGACACGCGACCGTAAAGTATTCATCCAGGATATGGACAGCGGTTCACCCACGCTGGTAAATGATTCCTTGCTGCCGCCCGGCGAGCAATGGCCGCTGCATGCCGGGGACGTGATCGCCTTCGGCAAGTTGCAGTTCATGGTGCAGTATCGCGAGAAACCGCTCTCCCAACGTGATCTGGAAGAATGGGCGGCCAGGTGTCTGGACGTCACGCGCGCCCTGGAGCTCTTTGACGAAGGGGCCGACAACTTTCACCGCGCGGACAACGCCTGCCAGGCCGCGCAACAAATAATCGACAACCTTAGCGCGCAGCGTGGCGTGGTCATCGGCAGGCTGCGGATAGGGCGGGAAAGCGGCGTCACCACCGTCCGTTTCACGGATACGATTCTGGTGGAGGAGGCCGAGATATCCTTGATCAAAAAGGAACTTTGCGACCACCTGAATAAAAACAATTTGCGTGTGCTGCTCGATTGCAAAAACATCCGCCGCCTGTCAAGTTCGGCGGTGAGCATGATCGAGGAGTTTTACCGCTGGCTCAAAACCTTTGGCAGTACCATGGCCTTGTGCCGGGTCCGGGCGGACATCAGGCCAATTCTTCACGTTATGGAGCTCGGACGTATTCCCCTTTTCATGGACAAGCGCTCGGCGCTGCTGGCGCAATGGTAGCCGCGCGGGCCATCTCGGCGAGGCGCGGCGGCATACGTGGCCCTTTCCGGCCTAACCCCTAAAATAAATCCGCCTTCAGTCTCTTCTGGCCGCCCGGGGTCGTTGATGTTCGCCGCGCGTCGTGATCGCCTTATTGAGCAACTCCAGAGGGAAGGCCTAGAGGCGACCCTCATCACCCATCCGGTCAACGTTAGTTACCTCACCGGCTTCAGCGGTGATTCCTCCTGTCTGCTAATTAGCCCCAAACAAACGTTCCTTATCAGCGATGCCCGCTTCAGCGAGCAACTCGCGGAGGAATGTCCGGGCCTGGAAACGGTCATCCGCCCGGCGGTCCAGCCCCTCGGTGAAGCGGCCGCGGCCACCATCGAACGAGCGCGCTTCCGCGGCGTTGGCTTTGAAAGTGGTCACCTGAGTGTGGCCGAGTTCGGCTCACTGAGCAATTTGACCAAAACGGTGGAATGGAAGCCCGCGCTCGACCGCGTCGAACGCTTACGTATGGTCAAGGATGCCGGCGAAATCGAGCAAATCCGTGAGGCGATCCGTTACGCCGAAAAGGCCTTCGCCATGTTCCGCGCCATGCTCAAGCCCAACGACACCGAGCAGGAGCTGGCGGACAACATGGATCATTTTGTTCGCCGCGCGGGTGGCAAGGGGACCGCGTTTCCGAGCATCATTGCCGTCGGCGCCCGCGCCGCGTTGCCGCACGCTCCGCCGACCGCCAAACGGGTTTGTGAAGATGGTTTGCTCCTGGTGGATTGGGGCGCCGAGGGGCGTTTTTACAAAAGCGACTTGACACGGGTTCTGTTGACACATAACAATTCACCCTTTACCGGTGCAGGCGCAAGCAAACGACAGGCCAGGCCGCGGGCACGGCGTTGGGACCGCCGCCGAAGATCCGGGAAATATATGATATCGTCCTGCGGGCCCAGAGCGCGGCTATCGCCGCGGTGCGGCCGGGAGCGAAATCGAGGGATATTGACGCCGCCGCGCGCACGCTGATTGGCGACGCCGGCTACGGAGACAACTTCACGCATAGTATCGGGCATGGCATCGGCATGATGATTCACGAAGCACCCATCATGCGCGCGAACACCGAGACGGTCCTGCAGGCCGGCATGGTGATCACGATTGAACCTGGGATTTATCTCCCTGGATACGCCGGAATACGAATCGAGGACGACGTGCTGGTCACCCCGGAAGGCTGCGAGGTGCTGACCAGCGTACCCAAAACATTTGACGCCGCCATCCATATATTTTGAGGTTCCCTTGAGTTCACGCATGGAAGGAAGCAAAGCCCCGCGGAAGAGCGACCCGCCAACCACGGATAAGGGTGAAGATGCCGGCAAATCGGCGGGCCCATTCGATGTGCGTACCGTCAAGGCGCTGGTCGCCTTGATGACGCAACACGACCTGAGCGAAATCGAATTGCGTGACGGCAATCAGCGTCTGCGGCTGCGGCGTGGCGCCTATCAGCCTGTCGTCTCGGTTAGCGCTTCGCCTACGTCGCCAGCGCTGCCTGTTGTCGGCGCCGTGCCCGGCAATGCGGAGCCACCCGCCACTGCGACGGCGCCCGCCAAACACCTCCTCGAGATCAAAAGTCCAACACCCGGGACGTTCTACGCGGCCGCCAAACCGGGCGAGCCCCCCTTCGTCAAAGTCGGTAGCAAGGTCACGGCGGAGACCGTCGTTTGTCTCATCGAAGCCATGAAGCTCTATAACGAGGTCCAGGCCGAATGCAGCGGGGTCATTGTCGAGGCCCTTGTCGAAAACCAGCAACCGGTGGAGTACGGCCAAGTTTTGTTCAAAGTCGATCCGGCAGGTTGAGAACGGTGCTACTTCACGTTTGCGGCCAGGCCGCGTCAGGATTTCGGTTTATTTGATGTTCCAACGCATTCTTGTGGCCAATCGCGGCGAAATCGCACTCCGAGTCATCCGCGCCTGTCGAGATCTGGGCATCGAGGTGGTCGCGGTCTTTAGCGAAGCGGATCGCGGGGCGCCCTATTTGGATCTCGCGGACGATGCCATCTGCATAGGACCGGGCCCGGCTGCCCAAAGCTATCTCAACATCGCACGCATCATCAGCGCCGCCGAAATCGCCAACGTGCAAGCTATCCATCCGGGCTACGGCTTTCTCTCGGAAAACCCACATTTCGCCGAGGTATGCCGGGACTGCAAGATTGAATTCATCGGTCCGCCGCACCAGGCCATGCAACTGGTGGGCAACAAGAACGAGGCCCGCAAGCTTGCCAAGAAGATCGGTGTTCCCGTCGTGCCCGGCAGCGAGGGCTTGCTTCAGGACGAAGCGGAGGCCCTACGTCTGGCCGAAGCAATGGGCTATCCGGTACTGATCAAGGCCGCGGCTGGCGGCGGCGGTCGCGGCATGCGCGTCGCCCGCAACGACATCAATCTGCGCGTCGGGCTCACATCCGCGCGGCAGGAAGCCGAGGCGGCCTTCAAGGATGGCAGCGTTTATCTGGAAAAATACGTCGAGCAACCGCGCCACATCGAAGTGCAGGTGCTGGCGGATCGCCTTGGCAATTTTGTCCATTTGTGGGAGCGCGACTGTTCGCTGCAGCGCCGTCATCAAAAGCTCGTGGAGGAATCCCCCGCGCCCAACCTGCCGGATGCCGTGCGGCTGGAGATATGCAATGCCGCCGTTCGGCTGGTCAAAGAGGCCAATTACTTTAACGCCGGCACTTGCGAGTTCCTGGTAGACAAGGACCTCAAATATTACTTCATCGAAGTCAATGCCCGCATACAGGTTGAGCACCCTGTCACCGAACTGGTAACGGGTATCGACCTGGTTCGCGAGCAAATTCGCATCGCGGCCGGCGAAAAGTTGGCCTTTACCCAGGACGCAGTCGAACACCGTGGCGTGGCGATCGAATGCCGTATCAATGCCGAAGACCCCGCCGCGGACTTCAGGCCCTCGCCCGGGACCATAACACGCTGGCAAACTCCCGGTGGCCCGGGCGTGCGTTTGGACACGCATGTCGTGCCAGGGTATCGTGTGCCGCCCAACTACGATTCGATGATCGCCAAGTTGCTGGTCCACCAGCCCACACGCGCCGAGGCGCTGGCTACCATGCGTCGCGCCCTGGCGGAATTTGTCGTGGAAGGCGTCAAAACCACGATTCCCCTTCATAAAGAAATCTTCAATCACTCCAATTTCATCGAAGGGCACGTCGATACCACCTTCATCGAACGAAATTGGATGAAGGGGCAAAAATGAGCAAACCATCGAAAATGGGTCAGTAAACTGTTGCGAAAAGCGACACCGGCCAGGAACGGCCAACTTCACTTTTTTTTCGCCAATTCTGACATTTTCTATAACTAGCTGGTAATAAATAACTTGCATTTAAGTTTTAGAAATCAGCAGCGCCATGCGCGTGTCGGCACCGGGCTTGCTTATCTAAGAGGTGTAAGAAGTTGGAAGCGAGTCCCACCTTTTTACGCTAGAAGAGATTGACCTGCCAAACCCACTCTTCAAATCGGCACGGGGCTTTGTGAATCCGCGAGTCTTCGCAAGGCCCCGTGCCAACACGTCTTTTCGTCCCAACCTTCAATCTTCAGCCTGGTGAGTCTTTTTCACCCAATCCGTGCGTTCTTTCTGGCTTGCGCTGCCCGCCAGAGTTGAGTAAATTCGCTTCACTTTGGCTTTTTCTCAAGAAATCCGGCACTACGATCCGAAAGTTAAGCAGGCGCCATCTTCTTGGTACGACCGTTAAAGTGGCGGCCGGGCCAGCAGACCGCTTTGAAGCGACCGTGATTTTTCGCCGCCTCCCTTGAGACCCCTTATGCCGCGCAAGGCTTTGCTTTTATTGTGGCCGCTCCTGGCGTCGCTTGCCTTGCCTGGGTGCATGCATTGCCCATCTCCTGCCACGGCGCCCACGAAGCCGGAGGAAGTCGAGACCGGCTATGTAGTCCGGCGTACGCCAATCGTGCCCGAAACCGAAGTCGGTGCGGCCTCCACAGTTGCCAGGCCGGATGAACGCACGCTCTGGGGCATGAGCGCGCCACGACACGCAATGTCGCGCGGCGGCCAAGTCGGGCACGGCAGACATGATGCAAAAGGAATCCGAAGCGCTCGACAGCAAAAACTGCCTGACACGTAACTCCAAAAGCACGCGGACGAAGCAGACCCTGCTGCGTCATGCCAGCGTTGAGGCCCGCAACGTGGCGGCCGGCACTGCCCTCGAGCTATTCTACCGGCTTGCGGAACTGGAAGCGAAAGCCGATCTGCTGCGTGACAACCTGGTCCTGGCAGGTCAAACCATGGCGGACCTGCAAAAGCTAAATAGCCAGGGACTCAAGGCACCGCCCGAGTTCGCGCAAATGCAAAAGCAACAACTGGAAATGGCGGCGGACCAGGCGCACGCCGAGTTGGGTATTCAGCAAATCAATGGCGAATTGGGCCGACTGTTGAATTGGCACTCCCTGGGCCTGCAGGGTTATCTTTGGCCAGTGGAATCATTCAACATGGTCCAGACCACGGACGACCCGGAAGCGGCCGTCGCCGTGGGCATGAAACAGGCGCCCAGCTTACCATGATCCGAGCGGCGCGCGAGGATGTCGATCCCAAGACGCTGCCTACCATGCTCCTGTTATTGCGTTCCTATAACGGCTTCCTGGGGATGAGCCGGGCCGAAAGTTTTATCAGTTTCATGGGCGCGGGCGTCACCCCGGGCGGCCGCAAGGAAGTGGACAAACGGCGGCAACAAATGGACGAGATGCTCCAGGAGCAAGAATTCGTGGTGGCGCAGGAAATTCGTCAGGCCATTCATACGATCCAAAGCAAGGCCACCCTCGTGGCGCTGGCCAAGGAAAAAAATAAGATCGCGCAGGAAAAGCTCAAGGATGTGGAGGAAAAACGCCAGCGCGGCATTGGTTCCCTCGTGGAAGTTTCCGCACAGCGCTTTGTTCTGCGCAGGCCCAGGCGGAGTTGATTCAAGAAGTCATGGCCTGGCACACGGCCCGCGCCAAGCTCAAGCAGGCCCAGGGCCTGTTGGCTGCCGAATGCGGCTTCACACCAGAACATCCATGGATCGCTGAATGCCAGTCAGCGGAGCAGGCCCCGCCGGCTCGGATGGGTGCCTTCCTCGGTGAACTCGAAATTCCCGATGAGCCGAACTAATTGTCATCCCGCAATCAACGATTACCTCGCCGTTCCTGTTACGAGCGCTGCCCGCCGATGAGCTCCAGCGACTTTTCGACGACGGTGAAGGCCGCTCTCGGACGAGCGAGGCGCTCGACGTTCGCCCGTAGGCTGGCCATGCGCTCCTTGTCCGTCAAAAGCTGGGTTAGCTTGTGCGCCATGGTTGCGACATTGTTGACCTTGATGGCCGCGCCATTTTCCAACAGATAATCGCTATTGCGGCTCTCCTGGCCGGGGATCGGGTTCACGATCACCATCACGGCGCCGCGTGCGAGTGTTTCGGAGGTCGTCAAACCGCCCGGTTTGGATACCACCAGGTCGGCCACGTTCATAAGCTCATCAATTTCCTTGGTAAAGCCGAGCACCTTGACCAGGTGTGGCGCCGGCACGGGTAGCTTCTCCAGCTCCGCCTTGAGAGTTTCGTTACGGCCGGCAACAGCCACGAGTTGAATAGGCACCTTGGTCTCAAGGATGGCCTGGAAAAACTTGGCGATGGGCCCGACGCCGAAGCCGCCGGCGAGTTGGAGCACGATGGGCCGGCTGCCATCCAGGCCATGACGCGCGAGGCAGGCGTTACGGTCCTTGGCTTCACAAAATACGGGATGCACCGGGATGCCGGTGGCGAAAGTGGTGCCAGCGGGCACGCCCCAATGTTCCAGGTAAAGGCTACCCTCGGTGGTGGCGGTGAAGTAGCGTTCGCAGGGCTGATTGACCCAGAGACGGTGCGTGTCGAAATCCGTGGTCACGGTCACCTGAGGCGCCGTGAATTCCCCCTGTATGCGCAGCGAGGCGATGATTTCGGCCGGCAAGAAATGCGTATTGATAACGAGGTCCCATGGTTGCGACTTCAAAAACCGCATGAACGACGTCAAGTTGAGTTTTTGCAGGGCCAGCCGCAAGCGATCACCCGGGTTGTTGGGAGAGATACTTGGCTGGTCGAGCATGTCGTAAAAGTAACCCAGAACATGCGGCGCCCTGTTCACCAGGTCGATATAAAACTTGCCGTAAACCCGGCGAAAAATCGCATTAGTCATTTCCAGCACGTCCAGCGTGGTGACCCGGGCCTCGGGCACCAGCTGCTTGAGGGCCTGTTCCACCGCCTCGGCGGCACGCATGTGCCCGGCGCCCACGGACGCGGACAGGATCAGAACGCTCGGCGGCATGGGGAACTCCCGTGGTAAAAGGTTCGAGGCGGAAAGTTAGTGGACCTCAGCGAGCGCCGGTTGCTGTTGCGTCATGCAATGCAGGGTCCCCAGCCCCCAAACCAGGTCGACCGCATGGATTCCGACCACCTGGCGGGTTGGAAAAAGATCGGCCAGGATGCCAAGCGCCACACGGTCCATGGCATCGTTGAAAGTCGGCACCAGCACCTTCTGGTTGGCGATGTAGAAGTTCGCATAGCTTGCCGGCAAGCGTTGTCCGGCAAAAAGAACAGGAGCGGGCATGGGCAACTCGATGATAGCGAGCGGCCGGCCTTCTAGATCCGTCATGGCGCGCAGCGCCGCAGGTTCTCCTCCAGCGCCACGTGATTGGCATCGGCGGCATTCTTTTCGACCACCGTGACCACGGTGTTCGGTGCCACGAAACGCGCCAGGTCGTCGACATGGCCATGGGTGTCGTCACCCACGATCCCGTTGCCCAGCCACAGCACCTTGCGAATGCCCAGGTACGTCGCGAACGCTTGCTCGAGGTCCGCGCGCGCCAGGCCGGGATTGCGTTCCTGCACCTTGCTCAGCAAACATTCTTCCGTGGTGAGCAGCAGGCCGGCGCCGTTGACGTCGATACTACCCCCCTCCAGGACAATGCGCGTCGTGCCCACCAGGGGCGTGCGCGCCGGTAACTCAAGAATCTGGGCGAGTTGACCTGGCACCGCGTCATCCTTGTACCAGTTGTCGTACTTGGCCCAGGCATTGAAATGCCAATCGATCAAGGCCCTTTCGCCACAGGCATTGTGAACAAAAATTGGGCCATAGTCGCGCGTCCAGACCCGGTCGGTGGGAATGTGAAAGAACTGAACCTGGGAAGCGTCGATGCCCCCCTTTTTCAGCAGCCGGCGAGCTTTTTTCTCATGGGCGTCATCGTTGACCAGGATAAAGACCTTTTCGCCGGTATGCAGGTGGCGCACAATTTCGACGTAAACCCATGGGATCGTTGCGAATTTGCCGGGCCAGTCGGCATGATGGTGTGGCCAGGCCAGCCAGGTGGCCTCATGGCGCTGCCATTCGGCGGGCATCGTCCAGCCAGGTTCGGCGGCAAGCACTGGGTTGTTCATTATGCTATAATGGAAGCAGTTAGAGTTTCTCAGCGCCAGGAAGCTATTGTACGAGCACACGCCATCCCATGGACCCAAAAACGATTCTACTCATTGACGATGATCGCGAAATCCTTACCGCCCTCGGAACGGTACTGACAGCCAAGGGGCACCGGGTCATTACCGCCGCCGACGGGCAGGCAGGCATCGACGCCGCCGACCGCGACCCCCCCGACCTGGTCGTCGTGGACATGATGATGCCCAAACAGAGCGGCTTTTCTGTCCTGGAGCAACTCAAAAGTCGGGGCGGCGCCAGCCCCAAAGTCATCATGATGACCGCCAACGAAGGCAATCGACACCGCGCCTATGCCGAGATGCTTGGGGCCGATGATTACCTCCGTAAACCGTTTGGCCTGGACAGGTTTTTGGAGGCCGTCGCCGACCTGCTTGTGAACGACTCCGCACGGGGCGAATTGACCAGAGGTTGATCGCGTTGGTCGACCCAACGACGGGAAATCATGAAACCCCACCTCGAAGCCATGTTGCGGGCATTTGACGATGGCTTGCCCCTGGCAACGGCGCGTACGATTCCCAGTGCCTGGTATCACGATCCCGATCTTTATGACCTCGAGTGTCGGCGCGTTTTCGGAGCGTCGTGGCAGTTCGTGGCGCGCGCAGACCAGCTGAAGGAGCCGGGCTCCTTCGTGACCGCGAACATCGCCGGCGAGCCAGTTCTCGTGTTACGGGATGACCAGGGAGATCTTCGAGCGTTCCATAACGTGTGCCGGCATCGGGCGGCGCAGGTCATCAATCAGCCCGAGGGAAGGGCCGCCAAATTACGCTGCCGCTATCATGGCTGGACCTACGATTTGCAAGGACGTCTGCGGGGCACACCCGAGTGGGATGGCGTGGAGGATTTTTGCCGCGAGCAGCAGGGCCTGACGCCGCTGGCCGTCGCCATGTCCGGCCCGCTTGTCTTCGCACACCAGGGCTCACCGGCAACCAGCCTGAGTGACCTTCTGGCACCCTTTCCTGAACGTACTGCCCTCATGGGACTAGGAAAAATGAAGTTCGTGCGGCGCCGCGCCTACGATCTTGACTGCAACTGGAAAGTGTTTGTCGATAACTATCAGGACGGCGGCTACCATGTCAACACGGTGCATCCCGGCCTGGCGGCGGCCCTGGATTACTCTCACTATCGCGTCGAAAACCTACCTCATGGGACAGTGCAAAGCAGCCCGCTGAAGGTGCCGGCGGATGCGACGGTGGGGACGGTCCGTTCCGGCAGCCACGCCTATTATTGGTGGATTTTTCCCAACCTGATGATCAATATCTACCAGGGTGTCATGGATACCAACCTGGTGCTTCCCCTCGGCCCAGGCCGTTGTCGTGTGCTATTCGACTTTTATTTTGCCGAGACCGATGGCGCCGAAAACCAGGAATTTATCACCGACAGCATGGCCGTCGCGCATCAAATTCAGCTCGAAGATCAAGAAGTGTGCGCCGAGGTGCAACGCGGCTTGCAAAGCAAATCATATGACACGGGCCGCTTCAGCGTGAAACGTGAAGGGGGCGGCTACCACTTCCACCAGCTGCTGGCGCGCTGGTTGCGAGGTTAAGGAAGCGACGCAAGCAGTCCGATGTTAGCGTTTCTTGTCGTCATCCGGGTAGACGTCCGGCAAGACATTGGCCTGTATTTCGACAATTTGCATATCCACGGAACTGTCGGCCTGAGGGTCGGCCGGCCTGTTGGTTTTGTTGACCAACTGCGCGACATCCTTGGCATCCATCTGCATGGTGTGCTCTTCGGGTGTGGCGGGCGCTGTACCGAACGCGATGCGATAATGAAAATTGGCGATCGTCAGCTTATCGTTGGGCAATAAAGCCGCACGCCGGATGCGTTGGCCATTGACACGCGTGCCGTTGGTGCTGCCCAGGTCTCTTACCAACAATAAATTATCCGTTTTGACAATAACGCAGTGAAGCTTGGAAACGCTCTTGTGGTCGAGGCGTAGGTCGCAATCCTCTTTGCGGCCGACCAGCGTCAGGTCCCTGGCGATGTCGATCGGCGGCCCGCCATCCAGTGACACTAGTTGCGCACGCATCTCCACGTCATTTACTCCCCCCTCAATTATCTTTAAATAAATCCTAACCTAATTTCGAGGACGAACCAAGTCTTTTGCCCGGAGACAGGGGCGGTTTTCATGCGGATAGCCCATTTTATTCAGCGCTATCCCCCGGCCCTGGGAGGGTCGGAAGCCTACTTTGCCCGTTTGAGCCGTTTCCTGGCGGCCGAGGGGGATGAGGTCACGGTATTTACCAGCACCGCCATCGACCTCGAAGCGTTCTGGTCGGCACGGGCCTCACGATTGCCGGCGAGTGTCTCCCAGGATGACGGCGTTGAAGTGCGCCGGTATTCGCTTTGGACCTGGCCCGGTCGCCGCTATCTGCTGAAACTGCTATCCTTTTTTCCCAATCGCTTTTGGCAATGCATGACGCTGCCCTGCAATCCAATCAGCCCGGGCATGTGGCACGCGGCAGCGAGTTTGGATCGGCCCTTCGACATCGTGCACGCGGCCGCCTTCCCCTATGCCTGGCCGATCGTTTGCGCACGCCGGTTGGCGCGGCGCATGGCGCGTGCCATTTTTTTTAACGCCGTTCCTGCACCTCGGCGACCCGACCAAAGCCAATGACGCCACGCGGCGGGGCTACACCACGCCGGCCTTGCAATGGCTCCTGCGCCAGGCTGACGGCGTGTTTGTGCAAACGCCGAGCGAGCAAGCAGCCGCCCGAGATATGGGCATCGCGGCGGAAAAGATTATTCTTCAGGGCCTGGGCGTTGCTGTGGACGAATGCACCGGCGGTGACCGCGCTGCCGCGCGGCAAACGTGGGGACTTGGGCCGGACGAAATTGTCATCGGCCATCTCGCCAATAACAGCCGCGAAAAGGGCACAATTGACCTGCTGGAGGCAGCCACGGCGTTATGGCGCCGCGGCGTGGCGGCACGCGTCCTGCTGGCTGGGCCGGAAATGGCTAACTTTCGAGCGTATTGGGAC
This sequence comes from uncultured Planctomycetota bacterium, assembly GCA_963848825.1. GTDB lineage: Bacteria > Planctomycetota > Planctomycetia > Gemmatales > Gemmataceae > CAVVSQ01. The sequence continues at coordinate 1,467,234 of CAWKFA010000015.1, forward strand.
CACCTGGCGCAGCGCCTCCCTGCCGAGCTGACGGCTCGCGTCGTGCGCCTGGGGATTTTGGATCCCACGCAAAAGCGGGATTTTTTCGCGGCCATCGATCTGTTCGCCTTGCCAAGTCGCTCCGATTCCTTTGGCCTGGTGCTCTTGGAGGCGTGGGCCAACGGTGTCCCCAATATCGCCTATGCCGCGGGCGGAGTCGCTGACGTGATACGCCATCAGCAGGATGGGATCCTGGTCCCCTGCGATGTTCCGCGCCTGACGGATGCCCTCGCAGACCTCTGCGCCGATGCGTCTTTGCGGTTGCGCCTGGGACGAGCGGGCCAAGAACGTCTGGCGCGGGATTTTTGCTGGCGGGACAAACTCAATCTGGTCCGAAAATCGTATGCTAACTTGGCCAAAGTCCCCACTTAACACTTATTGGTGGCAGGAGAATCCATGATCGACCCGGCCAAAAGAGTTTTCTCACTGGTGGACGAATTTAAACAATTCGCACTCAAGGGCAACGTGATCGATCTCGCGGTGGGCGTGATCATCGGGGGCGCCTTTGGCAAGATTGTCGCCTCGCTCGTCGAAAACATTATCATGCCCCTGATCGCCTTGGTCGTTCCAGGCCCGGAAGGTTACAAAGATTATGGCGTCTTGATCAACGGCAAGTTTATTCCAACGGGAATATTTCTCGGTGACGTCGTCAACTTCATTATCATCGCCCTGGCCCTCTTCCTTTTTATCGTGAAGTTTCTCGGTTTCGTCATGCGTGCCAAGAAGGTCGAGGTCGTCGCGCCACCGCCGCCCACCAGGGACCAGGAGCTATTGATGGAAATCCGGGATTTATTGAAATTGAACGTGAAACCCTGAGAGAGAATACTCTGAGATTAAGGAGTCGCGGGCATGCCAACGGTAAAACTAATCGAGGAGCGCGAAGCGGCACCGCGCGTCCAGGCCATTTTCGATGATATCAAGGCTACCAAAAAGATCGATAAGGTCCCCAATTTTTGGCGGGCTCTCGCGACCAACCCGGACAATCTTGACCGCGCGTGGGCCCAGGCCAAGGCCATCATGCAGCCAGGCAAGCTTGACCTGCTCACCAAGGAAATCATCGCCCTGGCCGTGTCCATTACCAACAGTTGCCGCTACTGCATCAACTCGCACACGGCGGCCTGTCAGAAACTGGGATTGACGCCCGAACAATATGGCGAGCTACTGGCCGTGGTCGGCCTTTATAATCAGTTCAACAAAATGGCGGATGCGCTTCAAATCGATCCGGACATTTTGCCAGCGACGTGATAAATCCTTTCAGGGAGTTTTGCCGTGCGTTTTGCCATTTGCAACGAAACCTTCGAAGGGTGGGACCATGCGCGCGTGTGTCAGGAGGTGGCCAACCTCGGTTATCAGGGACTGGAGATCGCGCCCTTCACCCTGGCGCCGCGCATAACCGATGTTACGCCCGCGCGTCGGCAAACGATCCGCCAGGAAGCCGAAGGCCGTGGGCTCGCCATCATCGGCCTGCATTGGGTACTGGCCAAAACCGAGGGCTTTCAGATTACCTCGCCTGATGCCGCGGTTCGCCAAAAAACGGCCGATTATCTCATGGAGCTGGCCCGCTGTACCCGTGATCTGGGTGGCGACCTTATGGTTTTTGGGTCGCCGGCGCAAAGACGCATCCCCTCCGGTGCGACGCAGGCGCAGGCGACCGACTATGCCGTCGATACTTTCAAGAAGGCCTCCCGCGCGTTCGCGGATGTCGGCGTCAAACTCTGCCTGGAACCCCTGTCGCCGCCCGAAGCAGACTTCATCAATACCTGCGCGGAAGCGCTGGCGATCATCGAACGCCTGAGTCACCCCAATTTCGTCCTGCATCTCGACGTCAAGGCCATGAGCACCGAAGTCATGTCGACCCCGGAACTCATTCGGCTTCATGGCAAAACCGCCGGCCATTTCCATGCCAACGACGCCAACCGCCGGGGGCCCGGCTTCGGCGACACCGACTTTGTGCCGGTCTTTCAAGCGCTCAAAGACTCCGGGTATCCTGGTTGGGTATCGGTCGAGGTCTTCGATTACACTCCCGACCCGGTTACTATCGCGCGCGACAGTATCCGCTACATGCGCGCCTGCGCGGGGCAAGCACGCTAACCGGCCCGCGGGTTCCTACACCTTTTTGCAAGATCAGCATGCCTCAGCGCGTTCTCATTATCGGCGGAGGTCTGGCCGGGCTCGCCGCCGCCACGGCGCTGGCTCCGCGCGGCTTTGCGGTCACGCTCCTGGAAGCGCGGGCCCGGCTTGGAGGACGCGCCAGCTCGTTTCACGACGCCTGGAGCGGCCAGCTGGTCGATACGTGCCAGCATGTCAGCATGGGCTGCTGCACGAACCTGGCCCATTTTTGCCGCACCCTGGGAATCGATCATTTCCTCGAACCGCAGCCAACGCTGGTCTTTATGACTCCCGACCGGCGCCGGAGCCGTTTTCAGGCGGACCCCTGGCCGGCGCCCTTCCACCTGGCACGCAGTTTCGTCAGGGCGCACTTTCTTTCGCCACTTGACAAGCTGCGGATCGGCTGGGGGCTCCTATGTCTGCAACGAGCCCGGGGGGATGAAGATCCCCCTTTTCGCGACTGGCTTGCCCAGCATCATCAAACCGCCCGCACCATCGATCGTTTCTGGGGCCTGGTGCTGGTGACGCGCACTGAACGAAACACCCGACCGCATTGGCCTTCGCTATGCCGCAAGGTTTTTCTGGACGGTTTTCTCCGTCATCGCCGGGGCTTCGAAATCGAGCTGCCCTCCGTGCCACTGGGAAAACTGTACGGAGCCGAACTCGAGGCGTGGCTGGCAAAACATGAGGTTAGCGTGCGCCTGCGGCAGGGCGCCAAAGAATTTACCATCGTAGGCGATCACGTCGAGAGCTTGCGGCAGCGTCAAGGGGAACCGCTCGTCGCCGACTGGTACATTAGCGCCGTCCCCTTCGAGCGTCTTCTTGATCTCGTGCCGATAGGTACCGTGGAGCGTTTTGCCTATTTCGGGGACTTGAAGAACCTGGAGACCTCGCCCATAACGAGCGTTCATTGCTGGTTCGACCGGCCGGTCCTTGACCTCAAACACGTCGTGCTGGTCGGTTCCGTCGGCCAGTGGGTCTTCAATCGCGGCGCCACCGGGCCGGAAGAGTATTATGTTCAGGTCGTGGTAAGCGCTGCGCCAGTTTCGGGGCCTGAGTCATGAGCAGGTGCGCGACCTCGTCCTGGCTGAATTACGCAAGCTATTTCCCAAGATGAGGGCGGCTCGCCTGCTGCACGCACGCGTCTTGACGGACCACGCGGCCACCTTCAGCGCCGTCCCCGGCGTCGATCGTTGGCGGCCGCCGCAGGTATCGCCGCTGGACAACTTGCTAGTGGCCGGCGACTGGACCGCCACGGGCTGGCCTGCCACCATGGAAGGGGCGGTCCGGAGTGGCTATCAGGCGGCCGAGGCGTTACTTCGACGAAGCGGCAAGAATGTAAGTCTTGTGCAGCCGGAGTTGGGAGCAAGCGGCGATTGAAGAATCGAGATTGACCATTTAAGTTTGGGTGGGTGTGAATCTTTTACTTGGGTGACTTTACGCGGCGAGCCGGTGCGGTTGGGACCAGAAGCCGTCCCACAAATTGCCACCGCTGACGTAGAGGGCACGTAACGCCGCAACGGTCGCTGCTCCGTCTTCTACCCAACGCATTCCCGAGCCCTTCAAGCGCTCGCCGATGATCTTGCAACCGGCTTCGGTCGGACCGCTGCCGATGTCCCAGCCTTTTTTCCGATAGGTCGGATAGTCGGTACGATGGCGATTGTTCTTGAAGTAGCCGATCAGCTTGCGGAGTTCCTCTCGAACCTCCGCCGTCGCGCTGGTCGGCAACTCGACGGCGCCCAAATACACGAGCAAAGCTTCGCCCCCTTGTTCATAGAGAATACCCTTGGCCTCTTGCTGCCACTGCGAACGAGCCTCTTCATCGTTAGCGTGCCACACCTTGGCAAAGTCGCAAAGGTGTTCAGCAGCATGATACCAGTCCAGAATTGTCGTCAGATCCTCGGCGAGATGGCGTTGCAAGGCTTCTTCCAGGCCGTTGCCACCGTCTGTTATCGCGATCAGGTCGCTCACCTCGCCGATGCCCAGCGCCCGCGCTTGCGAGCGTACTTGTTCTGCCAGAGCTTCGAGTCTGAAATCGACCAGGTAGCGTGTGTGTTCTTTCTCGGGCGTATAGAGCAACGCCGTGTACAGCATGCGATGCTCCGCTTTGCTCGCTTGCACGCCTTGCATGGGCACGCTGAAAGCGTCCAGGCCCACGTAGGCTGCCGGTTGGTCGGCCTCGCGCGTAGCCTTCCACTTCGGCTCCGCGTGCAGCGGTTGGACCATCCGCCCCTCTTTCTGCTGCGCCCGCAACCGTTCTCCAGCAGCTTCGGTACTTCGCAGCACTGTCGAGGTCGACAGACGCACCCCCGCATAGCGCTTGAGGATGTCGCTCGCCGCATCGGCAAAGGGGAGCAGCGTCCCGGCCAAACATACCAGCGGCATCAGCCCCGGACTGATGTCGTCCACCAGTCCCAGCGCGTCGTCGTAGGGAAGGAAGCTCTGCTTGCACCGATGGCAGTAGTAGTAAGCCCGTCGAACCTTTAAGACGCCATGCACGGTCACAACCGACCGCTGTTGGTAGGAGTGAAACTTCGCCGCATATTGGCAGCATGGGCAGGTCAGGCTGCACCCTATGTACCCCTTTTTTTCCGGCTCACCACGCTGGCTTGCCGGACATCGTTAGCTAGCTTTTGTCCCGCGTCGCGGAATTCGAAGTCAATGGCTCCGAATTCCTCCGCTTCGGGCACATCCACGGCCCGCTCCACCATCTTCCGAACTGCCGCCTCGACTTTCGGGCGAAGTTCCTTCATAAGAGCTTCGATGCGTTCCTCGCGGGTTTCGTTGGCAGTAGCGGGCAGGGCACGTGCGGCCATGGTTAGCTCCTTGGTGAAGAATCGGTTGTCGATTTTCAGGTCACCATCCAGCCTACCAGTCAACCAGCCAATTTCCCACCCAAGTAACAGCTGCACACCCAGTTTGGGTGTCGTTTTGGCTTTTTTCTTGCAATGGCCTGGTTTTATCGCTAAAAAAGAGGTCGCTTGCTAGATTTTTTCAAACTTTCCCTACGCCGGGCCTTCCTATGGCTGACTGGTATTACACCACGGATCGACGGCAGCGGGGCCCGGTGTCGGCCAACGAATTGAGAAGCCTGGCCGAGCGCGGCCTTTTGAGGCCCACGGACCTCGTATGGCAGGACGGCATGAGCGAGTGGGCGCGCGCCGACGAGCAGGAATTCTTCCCCAGGCTGTCGCGATCTCCGAAAAGAACAGCTAGCCGCGCTGGCGACGACGCCGAGCACGAAAGCCGTCCGCGCCGGTCCCGGCCCCTGGATGAATACGAGGAGGAAGAAGAGCGCCCGCGCAGGAAGCGGGCCCGCCCGCGTGAAGACGGCATGCCGGTCGGCGTCAAGGTTGGCCTGATTGTCGGCGGTGTAGTCGTGTTGCTGATCGTCGTGGGCCTCGCGTCCTTTTTCCTCATGCTTCCTGGTCGACCCCCGGAATTGGTTGGCGGCATGGGCGATTTCAACGGTGTGCTTGGTCCCTTTGATGCCCACGATCCCCGCACGCAGAGCCCCAGTCATATTTACAAGGTTAACTTGGTGGGCCAGCACACTTATCTCCTGGAACTCAAGAGCGCTCAACTCGATTCTTATCTGATCGTTGAAGACGGCGCCAGTCGCCTGCTGGCACAGGACGACGATAGCGGCCGCGGCGTCAACGGCCTCGACGCGCGCATTGTCTTCGCTTGCCCGCGCACGGGTAGCTACCGCATCATCGCCACTTGCCTGCATCAAGGTCAGGGGGCTTATACCCTGTCTATTCACGAGAAGTAAGCCGACGCCATTCGTCTGAAACGTCCAGAGCATATCCGCTTCCGGGGCGATTGCCGCGTTGGTGAGCGTCACCATCTTGCAACCGCTTGGCCGGCCCGCTAAGATTTTCACATCTTCCTAAAAGGAATAAAAAATATGAAAGTTGCCAAGGCCGACCTCTCCGAGCGCCTCGAAGCCATCGACGACGAATTCGTGGACCTGTGGAACAACATGGCAAATCTGTGGGGGATCAGTCCCACGATGGCGCGCATCCATGGGCTGCTCTTTATTTGCGGATCGGCTTTGTCCATGGACGACATCATGGCGCGCCTGGCTATTTCGCGCGGCAACGTCTCCATGAATCTCAGCAAACTCATGGAATGGGGCCTGGTCCGTCGTGTTCACAAAAAAGGCAACCGCAAAGAGTTTTACCAGTCGCTGAGCGACATCTGGGAAATGTTCGCCCTGGTCGCCAACCAGCGCAAACGACGCGAAATCGACCCCATCCTCACGACGCTGCGCCGCTGCCGCGACGAGCTTTCTCCCGAACAACTCGGGGCCAGCGCGGCCGCGGAGGCTACTCAGAAACGTTTCCAGCGCGTCAGCGAGCTACTCAAATTATTGACACTCTTTGACGGCCTGGCGCTGCGCTTCTTCGAGAGCCACAAAGGCCTTCGTGAGGCGGTGGAACTGCTGGCGCAGGAGGAGTGATGTCATGGGCCTGCGCACGCGTGCTGTTGTTCTGTGCTCTGGTCCTGGGCGGTCTGAGTCTCGCGTACCTGACCGCGCGTATCTGGCCGGGCGCAGCTCAGGCTGCGCGTTCTCGACGTGGCGCCGGGCCATCAGGAAGTTGCCTGGATCGCGCCGGCGACCAGCGGCGATGCCTGGGAACGCTTCATCGCGGCCCTGGAGCTTCTACAAAAAGAGCGACCCCCGGCCTTCGGCGCGCTGCGAGTGAATTTGGACAAGGCCTTTCTCCCGCTGACGGCCGACGTGCCCGAAGTGGCCCTTTATCTTGACGAAGATCCCGACAAAATGCTGTGGGTGCGCTGGTACAAGCTATCGGGCGAAAACTCCAGCCGTCGGTGGTTTGAACGCCTCAGTCAGCGGGCCACGCCCCCCCTGGCGGTTATTGGCGGCGATACCTCGGACCATGCCCTGTACCAGGCCCGGGCGCTCGCCGACGTTCGCGCCGTCTGGCCTGGCCCTGCTCCGGTTTATTTCATTACCAATGCCACGGCGGAACGCTACTATCCGCGCGCCTACCAGGCGGGCGAGCTGCCGCATTCCAGCTGGCCGCTGCTCATGGACGTCTACGCCAAACGTACGTTCCGTTTTTGTTTCACCAACACGCGCATGGTCGAAACCGTCCTGGATTTCATTCAGCAAAACCCTCAGGTCAGCACGCGACGCGCGCTCGACCCCGCGACGGCGGTTGCCAGCGTGGGTCAGGGTCAGGTGCTGGGCACGGTTGCATTTCTCGGCGCCGTTGGCCAGTGGCAACCCTATTTCTTGTCAACCCTCGCCTGGAGCGACAACGGTTATTCCACCGACCTGGCGGAGCTATTTCTCCAGGTGTTCGCCCGGCAAACCGAGTCCACCCGTCCCAAGGATGCTCCTTTCACCGCGTTCTACAACAACTACATCGACTATAGTGTCGGGGACTTTCTCGAGCCCAATCCAAGCGAAGCGACTGCCGTTGGTCTTTTCCTCGCCAGCAACCCGGATTTTCGCGAGCAACCGCAACTCCTGGCCCTGCCGGCCGGCGTTCAGCCTGCCCGGCGCTTTCTGCGCGCTGGTTCGGCGCGCACCCCTGGAAATGCGCAATGTCGTGGTGGTTAGCGGCGATGCCATTTCCTTCAACAATATCTATCGCGACCGCAATGTGGTCTGGAACATTCAGGACATGCCCGTACCGCTGGTTTTTTTCAGCCATCGCAATCCCATCGACGCCAAGGCCGGTTTCGGCCAAAAAGGGCCGGACGGCATCGTCAACAACACCGCAACGCACGAAATGCTTCTCAATCGCGACATCGTCGAGGTATTGACGCTGGCTGCCTTCAACAGCGCCGCGCCTGGGCCGGGGGGTAAATCGACGCCGCGCCTCGTGAAAAATGCTGACGAGTTTCTCGATCGCCTGGGACATACGCACTGGTACAAGGGCCGTATTCAAAATGATCTTGTTCCCAATGACGGTCCTCTCGGAGCACACTTTTTCGATGCCGATGGCAACCGTCAGGCCGACACGGGGGAATATGTCATATGGCTGAAGCCGGTCTTCGACGGCACACGCAACCTTCCCGAGGCGTCGATCACGGTATCGCGCGCCGGCGGCGAAAAAACCGAGAAAACATGGCGGACCTTTACTCCACCGTTACATGTCTTTTATGATCGGTCCGACCCGGAGGAAAATTACGTCCATGTTCCCTAAGGCCAGCGTCGCCATATCGTCGCGGCGATACCTCTGGTGGATTGTCCGCGCCGTGCTGCCGCCGATCATACTGGCCGCCCTGGTGATCATGCTGCTGCGCGAACCCTTGACATGGTGGCTGCACGGCGAAGAGATCTACGATCAGGAGGCCGTCAAGGAGTGGATACGCGAGGCCCGTGTCATTACCACGTTGCCCGACCTGACGCGCGGCTACCTGGAGCTCGCCGATCGTCGCCTGCAATTGCTTCGCCAGCTGAGCACGGCCAGCCCACCGGAGCGTGGTCGCGTGCAGGTCGGCCTACGGGACTTGCTTACGCCTTTGAAAACGAAACGGGCGGAGATTCAAGAACACCTCAAGGCGCTCGGCAACCCGCCCACCAAGATGTATCCGGGACAACTACCCCTGTTTCCGTTGATTTATCGCATCACGGTCTCGTTTGACGCCGCCTGGGAGCTGGCGCCGATCTTCTGGGACTCCGAGTTGCCGCGCCAGCACAGCCAATTTCGCGAATTGCCCAGGGAACCCGTGCAAGCGGGAGCCTGGGTCGATGTGCAGTATCATCTGCATGCTTATTTGCAGCGGCAGTTTCTGGAGCGCCAGGAAACGACGCGACGGCTATGGTTGACGGCCCTCGGCTTTCTCTTTGCGGTGCTCGCCGTTGCCTGGATTTACGTCAATGAACGCCGTGAGCGCGACCGCCAGCGTCAACGTTTGCTTGTTCAGCAAGAAATGAGCGCAGCCCAAAAACTACGCCTGGAAGAAGAGCTGCGGCGGCAGGAAGCCGAACGCAAACACCAGGACGCCGAACGGCAAAACCTGGAATTAAAGTCGCACATGTTCGCCAATATCGGCATCATGGCCGGCTCCTATGCCCATAACATCAAAAATCTCCTGGTGCGCCCAACGACCTTTTGCGCCGCTGCTTGGAGGAGCAACCCGCCGACCAGGCCCAGATCCTACGTGAAGTAAAGCAAACTTTGGGTACCGTGACCGAACGACTCCAGCAGATATTGCAAACCGTGCGTCGCGACCCGGGCCAGCTCGCCAGTGTGCGCCTCGACCTCAACGTGCTCGCCCTTGATCTGCACAAGACCTGGGTCGACCTGGCACGGGAAAAATGGAAGCTGATCCTGGAGCTCGAACGCACTCCGGGACCGCTCTGGATCGACGGCGACCCGTCCCACCTGCAGCAAGCCATGGAAAACTTGCTCTTCAATGCCCGCGATGCCACGTTCGAGATGCGCAACTACCTTCGTGAACAGGCCCGGCACGGCGATGCGCGCGCGGACGCGCATCTCCGCCAGGGAATGATCGCGGCGGCCGGCTGGAAGGGCTCGGTCACCTTGCGCACGCGCGTGGTGGAGGACCGACCCGTCCTGGAAGTTCAGGATAACGGCATTGGTATGACGGAAGAAGTTCGCCGACGTTCCGGCGAGACGCATTTCTCCACCAAACGCGACAATGCTCTTTTCGCCGGCATCAGCGCGGGCATGGGGCTGGGGCTATCCTTCGTGACCGTCGTCCTGGGGCACCACAATGCCCAGTTGGCAATCGAGTCCGAACCACTGCGCAGGCACCTGTTCCGCATTACTTTCCCCAAGGGAGGCAACTAAGAAATCCGGTGCTCCGGAGTTCTTTTTTTTATGGCTATTTATGTCTGGGTGTGTCTGGCCGCGTTGGCCGCCGGCGCGATGAACGCCATCGCGGGCGGCGGCACCTTGCTAACTTTTCCCGCGCTACTGGCTGTCATTTCTCCCGTGGCCGCCAACGTGACCAGCACCCTCGCGCTCCTGCCAGGCTCCATCGCCAGCGCCTGGGGATATCGCCAGGAACTCCACGCCTGCCGGCGCTGGATTATTTTGCTGACCATTCCGAGTTTGCTTGGCGGCATCCTCGGCGCCCTCCTGGTTACGCAATTGCCGGAGGGCATCTTCAAGGCCCTGGTTCCCTGGCTGGTGTTGCTCGCCGCCATCCTGTTTCTCCTGCAACCCTACATCATGCGGGCGCTGCGCCGGGAAAAGCCGCACATCGGCCCGCCGACGGGGACCACACGCATGGTCGTCGTCGCTTGCCAGTTCCTCGTCGCCATCTATGGAGGCTATTTCGGCGCCGGTATCGGCATCCTCATGCTCACGTCCCTCGCTTTTCTCGACCTGGGCAGCATCCACGAAATGAATGCCCTGAAAACCTGGCTAGCGTTCTGCATAAACGGCATTTCGGCCATTTTGTTTGTGGTCGACGGGCAGGTTGTCTGGTCCTATGCCCTGGCCATGACCGTGGCGGCGATCATCGGCGGCTACGTCGGCGCACGTCTCGCCCTGAGGCTTCGCCCGATTTACGTGCGCTGGGTTGTCATCGTCATCGGTTTTACGCTGGCGCTTTATTTCTTTTACGAACAGGCGGGGTGAGCCTTCTCAAAAACGAGGAGGAGGCGATTAGGTTTCAAGGGCCCCGTTTCGGTTGTGCGTTAAGTTCAGGCATTGTCGCCGCTTCGCTTCAGCCTTGCAAGTCGCGCCTTAGAACGGAGTTCATTGTGGCGATGCCTTCTTGCTCAAAGCCCGCTTCGATCTTTTCTTTCAGGATACGATTATTGTTTTGCAGGATGAGCCAGGCCTGGGCATCGGGATGGTTAGCGGGCGGGAAACGATGGTTCGTGGAAAAGCCGTCATGGGTATCGACCATGAAGACCCAACCGGGTTCATGATTGATCGTAAGCTGCTGGGCGGCGCAGCTTGAGGTGCGGGAACGTACTGCTGCCCAGGCGTAGCGCATACCCGCGGAGTGCTTGCGTTTCGTCGCGCATTTCTTGACACACGCCGACCGCGCAGGCCGCGGGCGGCAAAAAAGCAGTCAGGGGCTGGTCGCTGGGAAGGTCGCAATAGAGCCTTTTTTTCGCGGGAACCGACGACGGCCCATCCGGATAAGCATGGGCCATGAAAATCCGGCACGCGCGTGCCAACAAGGAAGTCGTCAATTCGTACATGGGAAGGCGGTCTCGCGCGAGAATGCTGAAACATTCAGTTTTTCATGTTGCCACGCCAATGTCAACAGACCGGCCAATTATTCCTCTTTTCGGAAAGCGAAGCCTGGAGTACACTTCGGTCGGAAAGAAGGCCAATGTATGGATGCGCTCGATAGCTTGCGCGTGGTGCTGGTGCATGATTGGTTGACAGGCATGCGCGGGGGCGAAAAGGTCCTGGAAGTCTTTTGTCGGCGCTGGCCGCGCGCCCGCTTGTACACGCTTTTACATAAAAAAGGCTCTGTCGCCAGCGCCATCGAGTCGCTGGAGCCGCGTACCAGTTTCCTGCGTTTTTTTCCCGCCGTTCATCGGTATTATCGTTACTTGCTGCCTCTTATGCCGTGGGCGGTGGGGTGGCGTTTGCCCGCCTGCGAGCTGGTTTTAAGCAGCAGCCATTGTGTCGCGAAGGGAGTGACCGCTCCTCCAGGAGTGCCGCACGTCTGCTATTGTCACACGCCCATGCGCTATGCCTGGCACCTGCGCGGCGCTATTTCCGTGAACAAAAGTGGCGCGGTATGAAAGGCTGGCTGGTGGAGCGTTTGATGGCACGCATGCGTGCCTGGGACCGCGCGACCTCTGCTGGCGTGACCCATTTCATCGCCAATAGCCGGGTCGTGCAGCAGCGCATTTTCGACTGTTATCGGCGCGCGAGCGAAGTGATCCATCCGCCCGTGGACACCAGCTATTATTGCCCCGCTCGGCTGGCACGCGAGGACTTTTATCTGGCCATCTCCGCCTTCGCGCCTTACAAACGTCTCGACCTGGCCATCACCGCCTGCAACCAGCTCAAACGCCGCCTGGTGGTTATCGGCTCGGGCCAGGATGATAGAAAGCTGCGAGCCCTGGCCGGCCCGACGATTCAGTTTCTCGGCTGGCAGCCCGATGAGGCGGTACGCGACCATCTGCGACACTGCCAGGCCCTCTTGTTTCCGGGTGAGGAGGACTTTGGCATCGTGCCCGTGGAGGCGCAAGCCTGCGGCACACCGGTAATTGCCTTTGGCCGTGGCGGGGCTACCGAGACGATCAACCCGCTTCATGGGGGAGCAGGTGAACCAACCGGCGTTTGGTTCGACGAACAAACACCGGCATGCCTGGTGGCCGCCATCGAGACCTTTGAGAAACACGCGGGCGAATTCGACCCGCACGCCTTGCGTTTTTTCGCGCAGCAGTTTAACGGGCAGCGGTTCGCGGCGGAAATTTTCGATTATCTCGGCAAAATTCTCGCACGCCAGGATGCGGCCTGCGTACCGCTGGGCCGATGAACGACCAGCAGATAGTCTTGTTGGGAGCGAGCGTGCGGGCTGCCGCCTGGTCGGTCTTGCGCGCGGCAGTCTGCCGCCCCTGGTGTACCGACCTGTTCGCCGACGCCGATCTGCAAAACCAATGTTCCGCCCGTACCATTGCAAGTGCCAGCTATCCACGGGGGTTCCTGGCTGCTAGCCGGCGAGCCCCGCCGGGTCCCTGGCTCTACACGGGCGGGCTTGAAAACTATCCGCGAACTGGTCGATGGCATCGCCAGGGAGAGAACACTTTGGGGCAACCCGGGACAAGTGCTTCGCAAAGTGCGTTCACCGCGCCTGGTGGCCGATGTCCTGGGAGGTGCGAATATCCCTTGCCCGGCAACCTCCGCAACGACTCCCGCACCTGACGGCCGGGTCTGGCTTACCAAACCCTACCGCGGTGCCGGCGGCGCTCACATTACGCGCTGGCGAGGGGAAACTTCTCCCCCTGGTTTTTACTACCAGGAGTGGATCGAGGGCAAATCCTGCTCCGCCTTGTTTGTGGGAAAACGCGATGGTCTTGCGAGGCTTCTCGGCGCCACCACCCAATTGGTAGGGCAGTCCTGGCTCCATGCCAGTGGCTTTCAATACTGCGGGAGTATCGGGCCATTGCGTCTGGCATCCGCGACCGTCGCAGGGCTAAGGCGCCTGGGCAACGCGCTGGTGGGGGCATTCGGGCTGCGTGGTTTCTTTGGTGTGGATTTTATTTTGCAAGACGATCAGCCCTGGCCAGTCGAGATCAATCCCCGCTATACCGCGAGCGCCGAAGTGCTGGAACGCGGGCTGGCATGTCCGCTATTCGATCATCACCGCGCGGCATTCGTCGAGGGTTACCAGGGCGATATTACCGCACCATTGCCACGAAGCGAAATCGTTCATGGCAAGGCGATTCTCTTCGCCCGCCGCCCATTGATCTTTCCGGCCACGGGCCCCTGGTTGAATAGTCTTGGCAACTCGTGGCCAACCGACTATCCGGAGTACGCGGACATTCCGCATCCTCTAGCCAGTATTGGTCAGGGCCACCCAATTATGACGATGTTCGCGCAGGCGGCCAGCGAGCGCGCCTGCCTCGACTTGTTACGGGAAAAGGCGCAAGCCCTCGACCGCCACCTGTTTGGCTGATAAAACCCATTTGAGCTTCCAGGTCGCGGTTAGTCGCCGCGATCAACGTGACCTGTTATCCCGAGGGCCTCGACGTGGCCATGCCTCTGAACCTCAACGAACGCGCGCAGCGGTTGGCGGACTACATGGCTTCCACCGCGGCTGCTTTACGGATTCACGTCCATACCAGCGCCGCCGGCGCCCGTGTCCTCGATTGTGGCGTCAACGTCCAGGGCGGCATCCAGGCGGGGCTGTCCTTGGCCCGCGTCTGTCTCGCGGGCCAGGCCGAGGTTTCTCTGCTGGGGGGTGAAGTTGCCGGTATCCCGTGTCCGCAGGTGCAGGTCACCAGCGACCAGCCTGTTCTTGCTTGCATGGCGTCCCAGTACGCCGGCTGGCAGATTGGCGTCGGTAAATTCTACGCCATGGGCTCCGGGCCGATGCGCGCTCTCCACGGCAAGGAAGAGTTGTTCGACCACATCCCGGGTCGCGAGCAAGCAGCCGTAGCGGTCGGCTGCCTTGAAGCTCGCAAATTGCCCGACGACGAAGTGATCGAGCATCTCGCCAGGGAACTGGCGCTGCCGGCCAACAAAATCAGCTTGCTGGTGGCTCCAGCCGCCAGTCTCGCGGGCACGTTGCAAGTCGTGGCGCGGTCGCTGGAGACGGCGCTCCATAAATTGCATGAATTGCACTTCGATCTCAATCAGGTGGTCTCCGGGCTCGGCACGGCTCCCTTGCCGCCCGTTGCCAAAAACGAGCTGGGCGCCATTGGCCGGACCAACGATGCCATTCTTTACGGCGGTAAAGTCGTCCTCTGGGTGCAGGCGGAAGATGATCAACTCGCCGAAATAGGCCCCCGGGTACCCGCGTCGGCATCACCAGATTATGGCGCCACGTTTGCCTCGATCTTTCAGCGCTGTAACCAGGACTTCTACGCGATCGACCCGATGCTCTTTAGCCCCGCCGAGATCGTCTTTATCAACCTGAAATCCGGACGTTCATTCGTCTTTGGCAAAGCAAAAACCGAAGTGCTCTACCAATCGTTTTTCGGCGACGTGCCCTGATATTGAAGTCGGGGCCGGCAGCGGCAGCATCGCGCCTGGGAAAGCCTGCTATGCGAATCGCGATTCTCTCGGGAGGCAACGGCTGGCACGTGCGTGACCTGTGCCGCGCCGCCGCCAGCTCTGGTCACCAGGCAGTGCCGATCGATTTTCGCGGCGTCCGGGCCACCCTTCCCAATCAAGGCACGTCGCTCGATGAGTTCGATGGTGTAATCGTCCGGACGATGCCGCCAGGGTCGCTTGAACAAGTCGTCTTTCGCATGGATGTTCTGCACAGGCTCGAAAGCAAGGGCAAAAAAGTCTTGAATCGGCCGGCAGCCCTCGAGACGTGTGTCGACAAATATCTGGCCAGCGCCCGGCTTGACGCCGCCGGCCTGCCGGTACCGCCCACGGTTGCCTGCCAGGACGCCGATGCTGCCCTGGCGGCCTTTGCAGCGCTGGGTGGGGACGTCGTGGTCAAGCCGCTCTTTGGCTCCGAGGGACGCGGCATGGTGCGTGTCACGGATGTCGAGATGGCCTGGCGCACCTTCGCGCGCTCGAACGCTTGCAAAGCGTTTTATACCTGCAGAAATTTATTGCGCACCCTGGTTGGGACCTGCGCGTCTTTGTGATTGGCGGTAAAATACTCAGTGCCATCCGCCGCTATGCCCGCAACGACTGGCGGACCAATGTCGCGCAAGGAGGCCGCGCTGAGCCGGTGAAGCTTACGCCCGCCGAGGAACAACTTACGCTCGCGGCCGCGCAAGCCGTCGGTACCTGCGTTGCCGGTGTCGATCTACTTCCCAACCCTTTGGGAGGCTACTACGTTTTGGAGGTCAACGCGGTTCCGGGCTGGCGGCTCTGGCGCCAGCAACCGGCGTCGACGTGGCCGCCGCCATCATGCGCTTTTTAGAGCGTAGTCTAGAATTCAAGGGCCCCGTCCCCTGTTTGGCAGCGCCAGTCACGCCTCGGTGATCATGGACACACTAGTTTTAAGAGTGGACCCCGATAATCCCGACCCGGCTGCCATCGCGCGCGGCAGCCATCATTCGCGGGGGCGGTTTGGTGGCATTTCCCACCGAAACTGTCTATGGCCTGGGAGCCAATGCCCTGGACGCAACCGCGGTCGCGCGCATTTTCCAGGCGAAGGGACGGCCCGCCAACAACCCCGTGATTGTTCACGTAACAGGTGCCCACGCAGGCACAAGTTGACGGCACACTGGCCAGAAACCGCCACGCAACTGGCGGCAGTATTTTGGCCCGGCCCATTGACCATGGTGCTTCCCAAAAATGACAGCATGCCCGCTATCGTAACGGCCTCGGGCCCGACCGTCGGCCTGCGTGTGCCGGCTCAGCCAACAGCACTGGCCCTGCTCCAGGCCTGCGATGTTCCTCTGGCGGCCCCCAGTGCCAATCGCTCCAGCCAGCTTTCCCCCACGTGCGGCGCCCACGTCCTTGAAGGCCTGAACGGCCGCATCGACCTGCTTCTCGACGCCGGCCCAACCTCCGGCGGCCTGGAATCGACCGTGCTCGATCTCACCAGCACGCCGCCAGTTCTTTTGCGTCCGGGCCTGATTTCAAAAAGGGAGATCGAAGCTATCGTCGGCCCGCTTCGCCTTCCGGGCCGGTACCCCATGGCACACCGCTCAAATCTCCAGGTTTACTCGACCGGCATTACGCACCGCGCACGCCGCTCGAATGTGTCGCGGAGGATGGCGGCTCCCACGCCCGGCATTTGCACGCTCAAGGCTTGCGCGTGGGGTGGCTTACTTACCTTGCCCCTGGGACCTCAAGCCAGGAGGTCAGTACCATCGTGTTACCGAACACCCCGCGGGAATATGCCGCCGGTCTGTACGCCGCCTTGCACGAGCTCGATGCCTGCCAACTGGACCGGATTGTCGTTGCCTGGCCGCCTGATAACGACGAATGGCTGGCCATCCGCGATCGGTTGACGCGTGCTCAAACACGTTAGAGGGACGGGCCTCTGGCGGCAGGGTGTCGGTAATGCTCTTCAACAATTGTTCCAGCCGAATGCGCGCGTCCAACGACAACGCTCCCTTTCGCGATTCTTGAACGGGAATCGCCGCTTGGCGTCCAAGGTTCGAAGTCGATCCATCGCGAGTTGTCACCGAGCGTCAACGCCGAAAGGGATGAAACCCAATTCGACGTGCTGTCAATGTGCGCCAAGTCGGGGCTGAGAAAAGGGTGCAGACCATTGATTTCAGCAACATTTTGTGTTAGATGTCCTGTTAGTTCTTGTGGTTATGTAATTCGCAAAAATGCCATTATATGGCATTATCAAAAAATAGAATACCAATGGATGCAACGCTCGGAAAGTATGAAACCCAGTTCTTCGCCTACATTCAGGCGAGGAGTAAGAATTCCGTCGAGACCGATGAGTTGGTCCAGGCGTTAGGTTGGACCCCAAACCTAGAAAGTAAGATACTAAGCCGCCTCACCAGAAAAGGGCTTGTGGCCCGGGTACGTCGCGGCCTCTACCTTGTTCCTCAGCGTTTGCCACCGGGCGGTAAATGGAGTCCGGGCGAGTTCGCGGTTCTTGCCAGCCTGCTCAACGATCATCAAGGAAAGTACCAAATCTGCGGCCCGAACACGTTCAACCGGTACGGCTGGACTGACCAGATGCCAAACCGCATCTTTGCTTACAATAATCGCTTTTCGGGCGAAAGGGAAACCGGTGCAATCCGGCTCACCTTAATTAAGGTTATAGATGATCGCCTTGGCACGACCGAGCGGGTTACAACACCGGAAGGCATTGCGGTACCTTATTCGTCAAAGGCTCGCTCGCTTATGGATGCGATCTACGACTGGTCAAGATTCAATAGCTTGCCTCAAGGCTACGACTGGATTACTACTGAGCTTGCCAAGGACGACAAGATCGCCTCAGAACTTACCGCGGCTTGCCTGCGTTTCGGCAATCAAGGCACGCTGCGCCGCGTTGGCTATTTGCTTGAAAAGCTGGGAGTTCAAGAAATGCTATTACGAAAACTAGGCAAGGCCATACGACCGTCGACAAGTATTGTCCCGTGGATTCCGACTCGGTCCAAACGAGGCGCAATTAACAAGCGTTGGGGAGTGGCGGTAAACGATGACTAAAAGTAAGCCGCCTACCGACTATCATCATGACTCTGCGCGGTTTCAAGAGGCACTGACCTACACTGCCTCCACCACGGGATTCCGTTCCCTTCTCATCGAAAAAGACTACTACTGTTCGCTGGTGCTCCAGGACCTGGAAGACCACTTCCACCTCGGCCTGGTCTTCAAAGGCGGCACCTGTTTGAGCAAAGTCCATTTAGATTTTTACAGGCTGAGCGAGGACCTCGATTTTGGCCGACCCCAGGCGAAGCGGTGCTCGTCAGTCCCAAGGCACTCCGCAGTGCGTTTGACCCATTTCTCCGCGCCGTAAAGGTTGCCCTCTCTTGAGGCAGCGGCGAATGGCTGGTTGGGGCATGGTAAGGTCCAGATGCACTATAATGGCGACAATTGTTAAGGTCGCTCGACCATGTCTACTGAACTAGGGGACCAGGTTTGAAATTAGCCTGTTTGTGAACGATTTTTAACAGCAGAGACGCGGCATTCCCGCACCATTTATTAAATCGAAGCTATTCTCAAAAGATTCAGCTATTCACGCTTCTGTCGGTTTAGGGCGTTTTGTCGGCGGCGATAAACACGATGTCTTACGAGTGTAAGAAAGATCCGGAAAGTTGTTCCGACGAAGTGAGGTCGTATTACGTGATTCGGCACATGTACAGGAACGCGGTGAGGAAAGCGAATCTCGAATCGCTGGATCGCGATCGCATTTCCTGGTGCGGCATAAAGTCAATGTTTCACCGGGGCAAAAGATTGTCCTTTTAACATCGTATTTTGACGCGAGTGCTCGCATCTCCCAATAGACCGCAAATGGCGATCGCCGTCCTTTCCGGTACGTCATAAGATTATGAAAGCTTCGATCTCTAATACTGTTTCTCCCTTCCGATTCTGATGTGTCTCAGAAATTCTGGTACGAATTACACAGCCTGGCTTAATCGGTTTGCACAGCCCGTGCGCAGCTTTCGTCGATAAGCCGCTCGTTCCTGAGGGGTCAACTCCAGCGGTGGATATTTTGGTGCTGGCGCGTCTTCAAGTTTATTTTTCATTTGGGAAAACCAATTCGAAAACTCCCTGTTCACTGGACTGTAATAACAGTTCATCTTTAACATAACTCTGCCGACGTCCTCAGGCGGCAGCTTTTCCGCCATCAGCATCTCAAGCTGATACAGCACTCTTAGAATCGCTTCCTGTTGCGAGTCTTCAAGCAAAATTGGCAACGGCTGTTGGCCAGTCTGGCGAATTCAGATCCTGCCAATTTTAGGTCCAGATAGCATCCTAAGAATTGTTGCAAGTCGCTGTAATTAACAAGCACGTCGCCATTTCGATTTCTCCCTTCACGTCTAGAAATGAGCGTCTTGCTCCACGGGAAAGGACTTAAACCGGCCGTGGTGAGATGACCGGCACCGCTTCTCCGCCTTTACTCCCCCATTATCCCCGCCAACGCCTGCTCGATCATATCCATCCGTGCCAAACCAGATCGTAACGATGCGGAAATCCCAGATTCGCCCCAATATGCCCCGGCCAACTGCCCACAGATGGCACCCGTGGTATCGGCGTCGTCGCCCAGGTTGACGGCACTCAAGACGGCCTCCTCGAAGCTGGCGGCATTGTGGAAGGCCCACAACGATGCCTCCAGGCTCTTGACCACCCAGCCCGATCCCTGGATGGCTGGCGGCTGCTTCTGCCGAAAACTGCCCTCGGCGACCTCCCGGATTTTGGGATGCAACGGTTTGATATTATTGAGACGTTGCAAATGTTCCCAATTCGACGATAGAACCTTGTCACGGTCCTCGCCCTGGATTAAAGCGGCGAGAACAATCCCCAAATACCGGCACGCTGACAGGCATTGTTCGCTGGCGTGCGTCGGTATACTGGACTCTTCAGCGAACCGTGAAATTTCTTCGACCTTGCTGGGATAAAGACCGGCATATCGGATTGGCACCGGAGCCAGTCGCATGATCGAGCCGTTGCCGCTGGCGTTTTCCGAGCGGTCGCCTGAAACAAGTGCATTTTTCTTGGCGACGAAGTTGCTCAGCGCACTTCTGGTGGTGATGCCAATGTCGAAACAGCGGCCATTCACGGAATACTTGCCGGTCTGCCACCATTGAACATAACGCTCCGCCTGGTCATTCAAGTCCCAGCCCACAGTGGCGATGCTGTCGGCCAACGCCAGCGCCATGCTAGTGTCGTCGGTCCATTCCCCTGGCTCCAGGCGGTGTGGCCCGCCGCTGCGGAAGCCGGTGACGGGGGCGAAGCTGCCTGGGGATTTGAACTCTACCGCGGCACCCAGCGCATCGCCTACGGCGAGGCCGATCAAGGCTCCTCTGCGTCGGTCATTCATTTTTATCACCAGACTCCGGGAGTACCCTACGATGCGCGGCTCGGCATCATCCGTGGTGAAGCAAATCTGTCATACACACGCGCAGCGCAGGCATGCCCATCATCGAGATATGGGCACCCATCGTCAAGAAACACCATGGATCGCCCATGGCCTCGATTGAGCGCGCGATATGCCGATCAGACATGAATCTTCGCCACAAGTGTGTAAAATGAAAAGGCCCTTCGGAGCGTCTATTGGAAGGGCGCCGCCCGCCAGCCCTTTTTGAGGCTAACATTCATGAGCCCGGTCCCCAATGAAGCGAGGCCTGGAATGGATTCCCAGTCGAAAACTACCGTCGCTGCCAGCGCGCCGGCTCGGTCCGCGACACCGTCCCGCCGCTGCATGGCGCTCGTGCCCGGAACGACGACGCACTTGACGGATGAGTTGCATTGCCTGCTGCGCAAACGGCTGCGCGTGGCCGGCCTGATCGCGCTGACTGGCTCCGCCATCTTCCTGGCGAGAAGTTTAATCTTACCAGGCGCATCGACGCCCGTTGAGCCACTCGGGCTCGCCTTACATGCCGTCGTGGTGGCCATCTTGACGGTGCTTTGTTCGTTGCTCTGGAGCAGGGTTCCCCTCGCGGTGCGCGGGCTGCGCCTGATCGAGATCGGGATATTTGGGTCGATGGGCCTTTACTTCGCCTATTTGCAATTGCGGTTTTTTCACAATAACCAATACCTTCAATGGATCAATGACGAAAACGAGGAAAAGCTCTTTGTTTCCCTGGCCACCATGGGCAATAGCTTGCGTTGGTTTGTGCTGCTCGTTCTCTACGGCACGTTCATCCCCAATACCTGGAGGCGTTGTGCCTCCGTCGTCGGCTTGTTTGTCTTGGTTCCCCTGGTACTGATGGTCGTCGCCGGCAATGATTGCCCGCTCTTTGGCAAGCACCTCGGCTGGTCCGTCTTCAATATGATGGGCGTGCTCGGAACCGGTTCCGCCATCGCCATCTTCGGCTCTTATCGCATTCAAGAGCTCCAGGAGGAGGCGCTGCACGCGCAAGTTAGGGCAGTACCGCTTGACCCGTAAACTGGGCTCGGGCGGAATGGGGGAAGTCTATCTTGGCGAACATGTATTGCTGCGCCGGGCCTGCGCTATCAAGTTGATTCGTCCCGACCAGGCCGGCGATCCCACCAACTTGTCGCGCTTCGAGCGCGAAGTGCAGGCCATGGCGACCCTGACTCACTGGAACACCGTCGAAATCTATGACTATGGCCATGCCGCCGATGGCACCTTTTATTACGTCATGGAGTATCTGCCCGGTCTGAGTCTGCAAGAACTGGTGGAACGCCACGGCCCCCTTCCTTCGGGCGCGCGATACATTTTCTCCGGCAGCTTTGCGCCGCTTTGCAGGAAGCGCACTCTATCGGCCTCATTCATCGCGACATCAAGCCGAACAATGTCATCGCTTGCCGGCGCGGAGGCGTTTACGACGTGGCCAAGCTTTTGGATTTTGGGCTGGTTGTCCACAACATCGATCTGGGAAAAAAAGTGGACTCCGACATCAAGCTGACCGTCCAGGGGACCATTCTCGGTTCACCTCCCTTCATATCGCCGGAACAGGCGATGGGCAAAAGTGCGGTGGACGGGCGCACGGACATCTATGGCATGGGCGGCCTGGCCTATTTTCTGCTGACCGGTCAGCCCCCCTTTGTTCGCGACTCGGCGATGGAATTGCTTGTTGCCCATTTGCATGCCGCCGTGACTCCGCCCAGCGAGTTGCGATCGGATATACAGCCGGACCTTGAGGAAATTGTGCTCAAATGTCTTAACAAGAATCCCGACGAGCGCTTCCCCGACGCCGCCAGTCTGGATAAGGCACTCGCTGCCTGTAGCGCGGCGGAAAGCTGGGACAATGACCAGGCCGCTGCCTGGTGGGCCAATGAGAATACGCCTGGGCAAAGCGACGAGATGGCGGTACAGGCGGTCGCCGTCGGCTGACATGCCCACAGTTTCAGTGCTTTTCGCGAGGATCTCTCATGTTGGATGGGGCCATTTCCTTGAAGGAGCGCATGGCGCAGGTTCTTGCCACGAAGGTGGGGCCGGCATAAGCATGGACGGTACGCTGCTGGAAGTACTCGATGTCGATGACGGCATCGCACGCATTCGCCTGCACGGCGTGTGCGGCGGCTGCCCCAGCTCGATCATGGCTGCCGTCATGGGTATCGAAGAAGAATTGCGACGCCATCTACCGGAGGTTGCCTATATCGAGGCCCTTCCATAGAGCGTTCGGAAAAAAAGGGGTCAGACCCCTTGAAGCGAACAGAGTATTCAAGGTTTTTGCGGGTATCGAGGGGGTCTGACCCCTTTTTTTCTGAACGCTCCTAATCATTTCCAGAATAACCGGCACGCCATTATTTAAAATCTCTTAAGCCGGCCCTGCACCCTGGCTCGACAATGGACCGACATGGTATAAGGGAGTCGTCCGACAAACTGCCGGTGGCCCCTCCCACGCTGGCCAGGCGACACCTTTGTCACTGAAGGCGGCGACCATGACCGAGGCGCAGTGGTTTTCCAGCACGAACCCGCATGAAATGTTAGCCTTTCTCAGAGAACTCAAACCCAAGGGACTCGCGGCCTTCCTGGGCCGATTTGGCCTGCGCCGCCAGCGGGTGAGCGAGCAAGTTGCGGCTCTTCGGTTGTGCTTGTTGCCGACGGATCTGGCCGCTATTGGCCGACGAGCGTAGCCGTGGGGCCATTGAGACTGCCGAGTTGTATGCGGATGGAGTGGTCGGTAAGCGTGTCTTCCATGGTGCGCTCGTCGCGGCCAAGGCTGCTTTTCTCGAGTCGGCCCGGCCGCGCATCATGGTGGGGGAATGGCAGGCCGCGGCCCAGGCACGAGCCGCCGAAGCCGTTGTCTGCATGCTCGAAGCCGCTGATCCCGCTGATGAGGCCGCGACCTGGAGCAAGGAAGCGATAAGAGCCTGGGCCCACCAGTCGCCGGCCGCGAACCGTGCCGCCCCAACTTATTTGCCGACGTCGCCCCATCCCACTCTCACGCCGGAAGCCGCCTGGATCGCCGAGGGCATCGCTCAGTGCGATCTCCTTTACGATGTCATCGGCAATCCCTTTCACGAGCCCGGCCTGGTGAACGCCTGGCGAACTCCCCCGGTGGTGGCGCTGGCGAAAGTCATCTTCGCGGAACGTGCTTTCAGCAAGTTGCCGGAGTTGGCAGAACTCCTCGAACAGGCCGGCTGCAAGAACGCCGATATTCTGCAACATTGCCGCGATACCAAGGAACATGCCCGTGGCTGCTGGGCCCTTGACTACCTATTGGGTAAAGGCTAAGGCGGTCACGAATCCGGTTCATGGCGTTGTTTATGCTCAGGTTCGTGTTCTGGGTTCAGGAGATAACCAGTTCACCGGCGCAGGTTGCGCCTGTCCGAGCACAAGCAAGAGAGCTTCGGGCCGTCCTGGCCCGAAACGAAATGTGCTAGGCGAGAGCAAGCGAGCTGACTAACTGTCAGCCATATGCAAATTAGCGGCCGACCTGCGGCATCGGTGCCGTGAACACGGGGGGCTCCGCGTTCATCATGGGGGTTGGGGCGCCCAGGAAGCAGGAACAGGAAGAGACCGGTGCCGCATAAGCCGGGCCGCAACCGCAGGCGGCGCGGCGATGCGCGAAGAAGGGCCGATGGCAACAGCCATTTAGTGCCACCAGGCACATACCGATCAAAAGGTAACGAAGGGTTCGCATGGGTGTCTCCTCAAAGGGTACCGCGTTTGTCTTCGACAGAAAACGGGTGGACACCGTAGCGTAAATGCCGCGCTAATCTCCGAGAGAATGGGCACGAGGCCATGCAGCCGTTGTTATCCAGGCAACCGGTACTACACGGGCAGGTTATGGCTCTTGGCCAGCGTCTCAAGATGCTTGACTAGCTCCCGGGCAGTCTGATAACGGTCTTCTGGACGTTTGGCAAGGAGTTTGTGGGTGATTTGCTCGAGGGGTTCGGGCAGGCCGAGCTGCTGTGCTTTGAGAGATAGCGGGCTTTCCAGGCGTATCTTGTTAACGAGTTCGTGGACCGTATCCGCCCGGAAGGGGGGCTTGCCGGTGAACATGGCATACATGTTGGCGCCGAGCCCATAAAGATCGGCACGGGCATCGCCGAGTTTGGCCGGGCCGTCGGTTCGCTCAGGAGGCAAGTAGCCGAGGACTTCGGAGGGCAGGCCCGCCGCTGAAATCGGGGTGAGCGGATCGCCTTCGACAGCCGTGGCCAACATCAGATCGACAAGCTTGGTATGGGCCATGGTTTTGCCCACCAGGATATTGGGCGGCGTGACATTTTGATGCACCAGCTTCTTCTGGTGGGCATAATCGAGGGCGCGGCCCAGAAACGTGCCGACACGCAACACATTGCGCCAATCGAGCATGCCGCCCGACTCGATGCGGCCGATGACGGCGGCCAGGCTTTCACCGGGCACATATTCCATGGCTACCCAACAATGGGGTCCCGCCTTGCCGGCACCATAAACCTTGACCAGGTTGGCGTGCCGCAGCGGCAGGACTTGCTTCATCGCCTCGACAAACTTTTGGACGGCTTCTTCGCTTTGGCTGAAGCTGGGTTCGAGGACCTTGAGCGCCACCGGCAGGTTGCGGCGCGTATCGCGGGCGTGGAAGACGTAGCCGGACTTGCTGCGGGCCAGCGGCGAACCAACCTTGTAATGGGAGATTTTTTGTCCCGCCAGGCCCTGCACCCAGTTGGCGACGCGTGAACCGTAGGCCGGCTTGACGACGGGGGGAACGTCGCGCGCGTCCACGGGTAAGGCGGCAGGCACGGTAGCGCCGTCGGTTGTCAATTGCAGGTGAGTGCTGCCGATGCGAATGATGTCGCCCGGAAGCAGTACGTGCCGGCTGCTGATGCGCTTGCCATTGACGAAGGTCCCGGCGCCGCTATCGAAGTCGCTCAAGACGAAGGTATCACCCTCGGGAAGGATCTGACAATGAACGCGCGATACATGCGGGTCGAGGAGATGGCTGCCGGTGGCACGGCTACGGCCCAAAAGCAGCGCTTCGCTGCCTACTTCGAACATGCGCCCTTCATCGGGCCCGGCGAGCACCACAAGCTTTGTCGGCATGGAGACCTCTTGATTGCCAGCGCCCCCTGCGCGGAGGCATGTTTTCTTCGCCTATTCTATGGTGCCGGCGCGGAGTCGGCTTTGCTTCTTTCGTGCGACCCCGGCCGCTGTATAATGAAGAAAACTTTTTGTAAGGTATTCCGGCGGACAGCGTACTATCGTGTAAAGGACGCCAACTCGTGGAGCCGTGGCCGAAAACGCGTGTGACGCTCCTGGGGCGTCTGAGCAACCCACGGGACAAAGATGCCTGGGACGAGTTCGTGGCACTGTACGGGCCGTTTATTTTCAAGTTCGCCCGCCGGCGCCTGCCGCAGGAGGAAGATGCCGCGGACATTACCCAGGAAGTTTTGAGTGCGGTCCTGAAGGGTACTTACCAGCGACCCAAGGGGCGATTTCAGAAATGGTTGTTGACGGTACTGCTGAACGCCATTCGCGATTTTCATGCTGCCCGCGGCCGGCGCTACGAGGTTTTTTGCGAGGCCGGCAGGGCGCTACGTGTCGATGAAGAGTCGGCTGCGCGGAGGAAGAATGGGAGCAGGAGCGGCGGCAGCACCTGTTCCATGCCGCCGCCAGGCATGTCCAGGAGCAGACGAACCCGGCCCACTGGAGCGTCTTCGTCCAGACCGCACTGGATAATAAAAGCGGTCAGGACGTCGCAAGGGAGCTGGGCTTATCGGTGACCAACATCTATGCCATCAAGAGCCGGATCTTGAAGGAGATCAAGGAAGAGATCGACCGTCTGGAGAACGACTGAGGCCGCTGGAGCAACTCGGAATGGACAGGTGATCGATGGCGGGAACTTCCTGTCCGCCCAAAAATGTGTGGCAAAAGATCATCGGTGACGATTTTGCGGAACCCTCGATCGCGACCTGGAGCGCCCATCTCGACGGGTGCCGTGCCTGCCAGGCGGTGGTGGAAAGCCTGATCGGAGGGCAGGGCACCTGGCTAGATATCGCGGCCGTGCTGCGCCGCGAATTGCCGGCTCCCTCGGCGGTATGCCGGCGGACGCTGGCGAACTTGCAAGCCAAGCCGGTGCCGGCACGCTGCGCCTCAATTGTCGACGGGAACATCCATGCCCAAGAACGAAGCAGTTGCCGATACCCCTCCTGGTGAAGCACGTCGTGCCGATGTGGCGGCCCTCGTCCAGAAGATCGTGACGAACATGGAGAAGGTGATCATCGGCAAACGGCCGCAGATCACTCTGGCTCTGGTCGCGTATCTCTGCGAAGGCCATATTCTCCTCGAGGACGTTCCGGGCGTGGCCAAAACCATGCTGGCACCGCGCTGGCCCGGAGCGTCGGTTGTGTCTTCAAGCGCATCCAGTGCACCCCTGATCTATTGCCGACCGACGTCACCGGCGTTTCCATCTTCAATCAAAAAACCGCGGAGTTCGAGTTCCGGCCCGGACCGATCTTCGCGCAGACGGTGCTGGCCGACGAGATCAATCGGGCAACCCCCCGCACCCAGGCAGCGCTTCTGGAAGCCATGGCCGAGCGGCGCGTCACGGTAGACGGCCAGGGTTACAACCTCAAGCCCCCCTTTATTGTGATCGCCACCCAGAACCCGATCGATCATGAAGGGACATTTCCGCTGCCGGAGGCGCAGCTCGATCGTTTTCTCATTCGGCTGGGGCTGGGCTATCCCAGCATGGAGGAAGAATCCAAAATGCTGCAGCGGCTACAGGCGGGGCATCCAATCGATGATATCGGCCCGGTGGTGCAAGCCGCGGACGTGGTGGCCGCCCAGGAAGGGGTGCGCGGCATCCATGTGGACGATAAAGTACGCCGCTACATCCTCGAGGTGGTAACCGCGACGCGCGAGCATGAGGATGTCCTTCTGGGGGGAAGCCCGCGTGCCTCGCTGGCGCTCTTCCGCACTGCGCAGGGCCTGGCGGCCGTCGCAGGCCGCAATTTCGTCTTACCGGACGACGTCAAGAAAATGGTGCTGCCGGTGCTCGGCCATCGCGTGATTTTACGTCCCGAGGCACGCATACGCCGAATAACGCCGGCGATGGTGCTCAACCGTATTGTCGCCGAGGTGGCCGCCCCCGTACCGGCCGGCCAGGCGCAGAATGACAACTGGAAATAAAGATTTATGCGCTGGTACTATGCCGCCTCCCTGTTGCTGGCGGCTTCGTTTTTCCTGGAATCAAGTCTGTTGGCCTACGCGACATATGTGCTGCTCGGGACGTTGCTGGTTAACAGGTTTCTGGCCCGGAACTGGCTTGCTCATGTCCACGTCAGCAGGCGGATGACGCCTTTCGGCGCCGGCTGGCCAGGTAGCCGCGCTGGAGATCGGCGACAAGGTCGCGGTGATCGTGACGATACGCAACGGCGGTGCCTGGCCTGTGCCCTGGGTGCTCGCCGAAGACATGCTCCCGCGCCAGGCCCTCGACCAGCGCCGGCTGCGCGTGAAGGGCAAACGCCTCAAGATCGCCATGCTGCGTGCCGGTCAAGAAGTGGAGCTGCGCTATACCCTGGTCTGCCTCGAACGCGGCTATTTTCAAATTGGGCCGGTAACCCTGGAGAGTGGCGACGTCTTTGGGCTGCATCGCCGCTTCGCGGTAGGCACGACGCCCGAGTTCTTGCTGGTCTGCCCGCGCACCGTGCCGCTGGAAGGGTATGAGTTGGCGTCGCGCCGGCCCATCGGTGAAGTGGTGCTGACGCACCGTCTTTACGAGGACCCCACGCGTATCGCCGGAGTGCGCGCCTATGAAGCGGGCGATCCGCTTAACCGCGTTCATTGGCGCGCGACCGCACGCACGGGCCAGTTGCAAAGCAAGATCTACGAACCGACAACGCTGAGCGGAGCCACGATCCTGCTCGATTTCCACAAAGACAACTATCCGGCCGAGCGCGAGCCTTACCGATCGGACATGGCGGTCATGGCCGCGGTATCGCTGGCCAATGCCGTCTTTGAGATGGGGCAACAGGTGGGCCTGGTCACCAATGCCCGCGACGCAGCGGACCGCATTCGCCGCGAGGGCTGGGAAGTCGATCCGCGTACCAGGCAGACCGCGCGGTGTCGGTGCCATGCATGAGACCAGCGAACGACTCGAACCGATCCTGGTCGAGACCCGCCGCGGCGCCGAACATTTGCAGCGCCTGCGCGAGACGCTGGCTCGCGTGGAATTGACCGACGGCATGTCGCTTGGCGGGCTCATCATCGAAACCTCGGGCCGGCTGCCGCGTGATGCCACCCTGGTGGCGCTGCTCGGCGACGTATCGGTGGAAACGTCCGTCACGCTGGGAACTCTACGTCGCGCGGGCTTTCGCGCTGACCGCCATTCTCGTTTGTCTGGATGGCCTGGCCCTCGAGAAGGCGCATGGCAGGTTGCTGGCGGAAGGCGTGCGCGATGCTGCGCCATCTGGCCAGGCCGGCGGCCTTGCCCACGCTCTGTTTGCAACAGGTGATGGGCCGGGGCCAGTTCGATGTCGCGCCGGTTGCCGAGCCGACGGACGATGGACCGGACTGGACGCGGCAGACTCCTTACGAGATGGATTCGGCGGAAGAGTAAAGTTTTCCATAGCTATCCTGGCGGGCCTTTATGGCGGCTGCGAAACTCAAGCCGACGCTGGCGGACTATGTCACGATCGCGCTAAGTCCGGCGCTGATCATCGCGATGATCGTCAGTCTGGTTTTCTTCCTGGTGGCGATACTCTATCGCGGCGAGTACGCCGGCCGGCTGCACGCTATTTTGCTGTTTTTTACCTTCGGCATCGTGCTGGTCGCGCGCATCGCCATGGAAACTGGGTTGGCGGAGCGTGCGCCTCTTTATGGCCTCGTCCTCGCCTTTCTCGTGTGGGTGGGCATGGGCAGTCTTGTCGATTATCCACCGGAAATGGCTGTGCTCAGCTGGCTCATCAATGCCGGGCTCGTCGGCCTGGTTTGGTGGCTGGCATATCAACTCACCCATAGCTGCACCTATATCGATGAAAAAGCCGAAAGCACCGGGACGGGCCTTTTGTGCGGTGCCGGACTTGAAGAAAAGCCAGAACAGGACCCCGGCACACATCCCGCCGCGGATTTGCCGCCCTCCTCTCTGCCTGACAAGCATTTGCCCGGACTGTCTGGAAAAGGACGGAGCAACTCAGCCACCTGGTGGCATCGTTACCGACGTTTTCGTGACGAGCAACGCCAAACGCGACCGCCCGGTGTTTGGGTCGTCTATTTCGGCCTGGCGGCGTTGCCGACCTTCGGCCTTGGCCAAGCTTTGATTGACGCCAACGACGTGGACCGGCGGTCGTATACCTTTCGCCTGATGGTTTTGTACCTGGCCAGCGCTCTCGGGCTTCTGGTGACAACTGCTTTCCTCGGCCTGCGGCGCTACCTGCGTCAGCGGCACCTTGAAATGCCGAAGTTGGTGACGACATCGTGGCTAGGCCTGGGCGCGGGCCTGCTGGTTATCGTGCTCTTGGTCGGCGCCGTGCTGCCCAGACCGCAAGCGGAGTTCTCGCTTTTAAGCCTGGGGCGTGCGCCTTCCGAAAAAGTGACAGCCTCAAAGATGGCCGTTTCCCAGGGCGAAGCGGGCCAGGGCCCAGGCAATCCCGGCAGTCAGGAGCACGATCCCGATGCCGCCAGGAGTGGTCAGAAAAGCGGTAACGATAAGGCAGAAAAAAGCGCCGACGAAAACAATGCCAACAAGAACGTCGCCAGCGAGCGGCAAGCGCCAGCCACGGACCCGCCCAATGAACCAGCCGGCTCCGCCGACGGCTTGAACAGGAGCACATGGGCCAAAGATCTGCTGGTGCAGTTAAGCACGCTGCTTAAATGGATAGTCTTTGGGCTCGTCGTGGTTGTTGCTCTTTTATTTGTTATTGCGGGTGGCCTTCGTTATCTGGCAAACTTTTGTGATTGGGCGGCTCGGCTGCTGGAAGCGCTGCGTTCTTTTTGGGAGGGGCTGTGGGCGCGGGTGCCACGCAGGCAAGCTTTCGACGATGTGGATGCAGCGCCCGCGCGCCCACTCCGCATTTCTTTTGTCTCATTCTCAAACCCATTTCATGACGGCCGGGCCGCCACCATGTCCGACGACGACCTGGCGCGTTATAGCTTCGAGGCTCTCGAAGCCTGGGCAGCGGACAACACTTGCGGCAGGGCCGACCAGGAGACGCCGATTGAATTCACCAGCCGTCTGGCCGACGACATTGGCGGGCTGGACCGTGACACCCGGAACCTGGGCTATTTGTATGCGCCGTGTACTCTATGCGGGTGGCGGTTTGTCGGCGGAAGCGCGGCCTACGGTCGAGGCATTCTGGAGGTCGCTCGATATTTTGCCGGTGCGCGCCCCGGTAGCGCGCGAATCGGCAACGGTATGAAGCTGCTTTTTTGTAAGGTTTTGCTGGTGCTGGCGTTCTATTTCATAGAAGATGACATGCGCTTACCATAGATCGCCAGAAGTGCCCGCTATTATTTCTCCGCAAGGTCTTGTTGCCCATCGACTTGGAGATTTCATGTCCAGTCCGTCTGAACCTTCCGCGCCTGAACCTGCCGCTCGCGGCCAGTTAACGACGGAAGATTTGATTCAGCTCAACGATGAGATAGCGGCCATGGCCCGTGCGGGCTTACCCCTTGACCAGGGGCTAAGTGCCCTGGCGCGAGACATGGGCCAGGGCAGGCTGCAAAAAGTGACCAAGCAACTCGGCGACGATCTACGCGGCGGCTTGACATTGCCGCAGGCGCTGGACAAGCAAAAAGGTCGCGTGCCACCCTTTTATGCCGCCTTGCTTACCGCGGGGATTCGGAGCGGACGGCTCGCGGACGTACTTGGCACCCTTACCTTGCATGCACGCTCCGTCGCGGACATGCGCTCGACGATTGGCAGTGCCCTGTTATATCCGGCCGTTGTTCTGGGCGTGGGCTTTGCCTTGCTGCTGTTCGTGGCCACCGTGGTTTTGCCGAGGTTCATGAAGATTTTCGATGACTTTAAAATGAGAGTGCCCTTCGTCACGCGGGTTTTGTTTTTCATTGGCGGGCATCCCTGGGAGGTGCTGGTGTTGCCGCCCGTCTTGGTCCTGTTGCTAATCATTCTGGCACGCTGGGGCATGGGGCATAGCGCCCGCGGGCGAACGGCATGGGCCTCTTTTGTTTATTCCTTGCCGCTCGTTGGCACTTTGGTCCGGTCCGCGCGGCTGGCCGCTTTTACCGACTTGCTCGGCATTCTTGTCGACAAGGGCATTCCTTTGCCCGAAGGGCTGCACCTGGCCGCGGAAGCCTCCAGCGACCCTTACCTTGTCGAAGGTGCGCAGCAGATCGAGGAAGAACTGCGCCAGGGCGTGCCGCTGGGCAAGGCGCTCTGGCACCAACTACTCGTGCCGGAACTTGTTGTCTGGATGATTGCCTTTGGTGAAGGTCATGGCACGCTGGGGCCCGCACTACGTCAGGTCGCGGAGTTGTATCGCCGGCAAGCGGAGGGTCGGGGCAGGCTGCTAAGGACGGTGCTGCCGCCACTCTTGATCGTGATCGTGGCGATGGGCCTGGGCACTGTGCTGATTCTCGGCCTGATGAGCCCGATATTAGCCCTAATGGAAGGCCTGACGGGAGGGCACCGATGAATATCGTCGTCGCCATGCTGCTCCAGGCCTGGTTCTTCGTGGGTTTTCCGCTGTTGACGGCGGTCCTTCTCATACGCCCACTGGGCAGCGGCGGCGCGCTGCTCTATTTGTTCCTGTCAGTCATTTGGTGTTGGGAGGTCTATGTTTACTTCCACTACCGTTTTTGCCGGCAGGAAGAGTTTCTTTTCGTCCTGAGGTCGGCGGCCGTCACCCAGGCGCCCGTCGAGGCCATGTTGCGTGCCTACTGGGAAGACCGGCCGCGCGGCTATGGCTATCGCTTTTGGGTGGGCTGCTTGCTTTTCTTCGTGTTTCCCGGCTATTTCTGGTTTCATGCGAAGTATTGTTATGACGCCAAGGTCCGGCGCGTTCTTGAACTGCTGGAGCATGGTCATGCACTCGACCGCGCCCTCGCCCAGGTGCCCGGCGTGGTGTCGCGCGAGGCGGCCCTGGGCATCTCGGTCGGCCAATATTGCGGCCGGCAAGGTGAAACCCTGAGTCGCCTGGCCGAGCGCCGCCCGCCAGCCTGGCTGGAGGTGATCCCACGCTTCGCCTATCCCGTATTCATCCTGGCTGTCCTCGCTGGCGCGGTGGCCTTCATGATGATCTTCCTTATCCCCAAGTACGAGAAGATCTTTGCCGATTTTCACATGACATTACCGGAGCCGACCAAGGTCCTTATGTCGGCCAGCGTCGGCGCTTTCCGAAATGCCTGGCTCGCGCCCGTCGCCTGTCTGTTGCTGTTCAATATTTTTCTGTTTAGCTCACGAGCCAAGTGGTATTTGCCATTTTTCGGGCGAATTTATCGCCTGCAGGCAAGGGGACGATTTCTACAAACGCTGGGCCTGATGATGCAAAGCGGCCGGCCGCTGCCCGAGGTGCTGGACCACGTCACCGCGGCCTTTCTCTTGCCCAATGCGATCAATGGCCGCGCGCAATTGCTGGCGGCGGACATCGCGGACGGCCAACCCCTCGCGGACAGCCTGGCCCGGAACGGCCTGATTACCAAAGCCATGAAGGGCCTCATCGCGTCCGCCGCCAAGGTTCAAAACCTGCCCTGGGCGCTCCAGGAGCTTGGCGATGCGCTCATCCGCCGCGGCGATTTGTTCGCCCAGCGCCTGGCGATGCTGGTATTTCCACTGGCCGTGGTCGTGTGTGCCACGTTGGTGGCTTTTGTCGCCATCGCCATGTTCATGCCTCTCACCGTTTTGATCGAGGGCCTCAATGGTGGCTAAACCTGCGGACATCCACGCGTCAGGCTGCCGGCACCGGCCGGCCCTGACCATGGTGGAGTGTACCGTCGCTGTCGCGATCGTCGCGGTGCTGATGGTCATCGTGGCGCAATGCCTGGCCATGGGCCTACAGGCACGCTTGCGAACATCCGCCCACCAGGCCGCCCTGGAATTGGCCGACAACCTCATGGAAGAGGCGCGGGCCCAGCCATGGGACAATCTGGATAAAAGCTGGGCAGATGCTCACAAGGTTCCCGCCGCGATGGAGTCCCTCTTGCCGGGTGGCAAGATCGAAATAACGGTGCAGGCCGAGCCGAAACAGCCGTTGACCCGGCGCGTGCTCGTGACGGTACACTGGCAATTCGAGGCGCCGTCGCCGCAAAGTGTTACCTTGACGGCCCTCTTCAGCAGCCGCACGGCGCCTAAGTCTGGGGGCCAGCCATGAGGACTTCGCGCAGCCGCCGGCCAGGATTCACGCTCGTGGAAATGCTCGCTGTCATGTTCCTGCTCGCGGTCGTCGCCGGAATCATGACCCTGCTTCTCAAAGATACCCTCGACCTGGAGCGCGGCCAGCGCCTGGGGTTTGATAACCTGGTGCGAAACCATTTGCTCGCCGATCAATTTCGCGGCGACGTGGCCAAAGCGATACGCGCTCCAGCGAAATGGCGGGACTACGAAGCGAATGCGCACACGCTGATCCTGCAAATGTCGGCAGACAGCCACGTTGTTTATCTCTGCGCGAGAAAAGCCTGCGCCGCCTCGATTTCGACAAGGAACAAAAAACCGAAGTCGCCCTGGCAGTGGATGGTGCGCAGACGGACGTCGCGTTCGTTAGGGGACAGGTTCAAACGCGACGGGTCCAAAGATGATTCGCCTCGAGCTAATGCCATTGCGACAAGGAATGCCGCTGCCCGGCCAGACCCTGGAAATCGCGGCTGCACTGGGAGGAGACTGGCGATGATTCGGCACACAATAGCCAGGCGCCGCCAGGGGGTCGCCATCGTCATGGCGCTGGTGCTGATGACCGTGTTGACGGTAGTCATGTCGGTGGTGGTCATGCAGATGGCGGCCGAGCGCCGCGTTCTTGGCGACCGCGAGCAAATGCTGCAGGCCGACTGGCTAGCGCGCTCCGGCGTTGAGTTGGCCGCCGCGCGTTTGCTGGACGATCCCGCCGCCTTTGAGCTGGAAAGGCAGGATTTGTTGCCGGACGCAACGGTCAAGATTACCGTGGAGAAGTCGGGCACAGATGAATATCGTGTGACGGCGGAAGCGGCCATCGGCCCCGACCCGCGGCCGAAGCGGGCGCGCACGGCACTGGGGCATTTTCGCCGCGTTAGCAATGATGGCGAAACGCGTTTAACGCGACCCGAGACGACCCAGCCCTAGACTTTGGCGGGGCAGGTAACCTCTGGCAATTCCAGGCCGTTCTTTCTATATTCAAGACCAACTCGACAATGTCCCGGCCCATGGACTTCTCCAATGGGTGCGGCGCCGCGTCCCCCCGGCAGCCACAGGAGCTTCAACATGCCTCTCCACGTTATCCCGCGTTTTTTCTGTCTCGTCTTTTCCGTGTTGGCCCTGCTGCCCGCACAGTCCCTCGCTCAGCCTGATGCCTTCCGTCCGCCGGCCGTGCCGCTGGTGACCCACGATCCCTATTTCAGCGTTTGGTCGATGAGCGACCGCCTTACCGATAGTTGGAGCAAGCACTGGACTGGCTCGACCAATGCCATGTGTGGGCTCGCCAGGATTGACGGCAAGCCTTATCGCTTCATGGCGCCGGCGCAGCTACCTGTCCCGGCGATGAATCAAATAAGCGTCGAGGTGCTGCCGACGCGCACCATCTACCAATTCGCCGAAGCGGGCGTGCACCTGACGTTGACCTTTACTACCCCGCGCTGCTCGATGACCTCGACATTTTGTCACGGCCCGTCACCTACATAAGTTGGGACGTCCGTTCGACGGATGCGAAGAGCCACGCCGTATCCCTTTATTTTGACGTTTCTGGCGAGTGGGTCGTCGATAAGGCCGAGCAACAAGTCGTCTGGGGCCGTTACCAGGTGGGCGATCTGAAGGTCCTGCGCATGGGGAGCAAGGACCAAAACGTTCTCGCCAGGGCGGGCGACAATCTGCGCATCGATTGGGGCTATCTCACGCTGGCCGTGCCTCCGCAAGAAAAAACTATCAGCGTGATGGCTTCCGACCGCACGGCACGGACTGGATTTATTGAGGGCAAGCTCGACGATACGGACGACCTGCGCATGCCGCGGCCCGCCAAGGAAGATTGGCCCGTTCTGGCTTGCTCGTTCGACCTGGGCACAGGTGACTGCGCCGGTGGCGCGCCACCTGATGCTGGCCTACGACGACGGGTATGCCATCGAATATCACCAGCAGAAGCTGCGACCCTACTGGCGGCGCCATGGCCTGGAGCTGCCGGCCCTGCTGCGCCTCGCTGACCCGAGATTACCCGGCGCTTGTCAAGAAATGCCAGAAATTTGACGCGGACATCATGGCGGATCTCGAACAATGCGGGCGGCAAACACTATGCCCAGCTCTGCGCCCTGGCGTATCGCCAATGCGTCGCCGCCCATAAATTAGTTGCCGACAAGGATGGCACGCCGCTCTATTTCTCCAAGGAGAACTTTAGCAACGGCTGCATCGCCACGGTGGACGTTACCTGCCCATCCAGTCCGTTTTTCTTGCTTTTCAACACGAAGTTATTGGCCGGCCAACTCATTCCGATTCTCGATTACGCCAACATGCCGCGCTGGCCGCATGCCTACGCTCCGCATGACCTGGGCACCTATCCCAAGGCGAATGGGCAGGTTTATGGCGGCGGCGAGAAATCGGACCGCAACCAGATGCCCGTCGAAGAATGCGGCAACATGCTGCTGATGATGGCTGCCCTGGCCAAGACCGACGGCCACGCCGGGCTCGCGGAGAAATATTGGCCCCTCATGAGCAAATGGGCCAACTACCTCAAGGACAAAGGCCTCGACCCGGAAAACCAATTGTGTACCGACGACTTCGCCGGCCATCTCGCCCACAACACCAATCTGTCCGTCAAGGCCATCGTCGCCCTGGGAGGCTATGCCCTGTTGTGCGACATGGTGGGCAAGAAGGAAGAAGGCGCCGCGTTTCGCGATACCGCCAAGAACATGGCCAGGCAATGGGTGAAGATGGCGGACGATGGGGACCATTATCGCCTCGCTTTCGACCGGCCTGGAACCTGGAGCCAGAAATACAACCTCGTCTGGGACAAGTTGCTCGGCCTGCAACTTTTTCCGCCCGAAGTAGCGCGCAAGGCGATCTCCTATTACAAGACAAAACAAAACACCTACGGCTTGCCGCTGGATAATCGCAAGGGATACGCCAAGCTGGATTGGACGGTTTGGACCGCGACGCTGGCCGAGACTCCGGAGGATTTTCGTGCCTTTGTCGATCCGCTCTATCGCTTCGCGAGGAATCGAAGAGCCGTGTCCCCTTGACCGACTGGTACTGGACTACCGACGCCAAGCAGGCCGGCTTTCAAGCGCGGTCCACGGTGGGGGGCATCTATATCAAGCTCCTTGAAAACCCAGCCACGTGGAAAAAGTGGTCGCAACGCAGCTCACCGTCCAGTCGGGCGCTGGTCCAAGGAAAAAGCCAACGCCTGGTATCAAAAACTGCCCTGGCTCGCCGGCTGCAACTACATCCCTCATAATGCCATCAATCAACTGGAAATGTGGCAAGAAGAAACCTTCGATCCCAAGACGATCGACCTGGAACTGGGCTGGGCCGAGGGGCTGGGTTTCAACACCATGCGCGTTTTCTCCACGACCTGGCCTGGCAAGCCGACCCGGCCGGCTTCAAGAAACGCGTGAGCCGATATCTGGAGATAGCAGACAAACATCATATTCGCACGTTGTTCGTGCTGTTCGACGATTGCTGGAACCAGCACCCGAAGCTCGGCAAGCAGCCGCGCCGACTCCGGGGGTGCACAATTCCGGCTGGGTGCAAAGCCCTGGCACCGCCGTCGTCACCAATCCAACGGAATGGGACAGGCTCGAGCGCTATGTTGGCGACATGGTTGCTACCTTTGGCAACGACGAACGCGTGCTCGCCTGGGACCTGTACAACGAGCCAGGCAACAATGGTCTTGGCGATAAGTCGCTGCCGCTCCTCGCGGAAACCTTTCTCTGGGCACGTGCCGCCAAGGCCAAGCAACCCCTCACGGTTGGCGTCTGGTTCGACAACCCCACGCTCAACGCCTTTCAACTCGAAGCGTCGGACATCATTTCTTTCCACAACTACAACAAGGCTGATTCGTTACGTAAGGAGATCGAGGGCCTGCAAAAAATATGGCCGGCCGATCATTTGCACGGAATACATGGCACGCACACGCGGCAGCCGGTTCGAGACGAGTTTGCCCATCTTCAAAGAGGAAAAAGTCGCCTGTTACAACTGGGGCTTTGTCAGCGGCAAGACGAATACCATCTACCCCTGGGGGTCGCCTCAAGGTGGGCCTGAGCCCAAGCTCTGGTTTCACGACATTTTACCGCGCCGACGGCACGCCCTACGATGTGAACGAGATTGAGGCGATCAAGAAGCGGTGAGCCCCGCCTCCGTGGTGCCCGTAAGGAATGGCCGGTAATAGCCCAGCGATAAATATAAATCGATGGGCTAATCTCGGCCCGTCCCTGCCGGGACTGAAAAACACTGAACACTGCATAATCCGCACATTCGTTAAAGTCTGCCAGGGTCTCTGGCCGATAAGACCGAAGGCAATCTCTCTCTAAAGGACTGGGCCATGGCGACCGCAATGTCGGGGATGGGTGCTGCACCTGGTGCCGCGCGGACCGTGGGTGACGATGGGGATCGTGGCCGTTGTCGCCGTGGCGGCGGGCTTACTGGTGCCCCAGTTATTGCCGGGTGAGATGGCAATTGAAAAGAACCAGCCACGCTCGGAAGCGAAGGGCAAAAGCAAGGGCGAGTATATCGCGCCCGCCCTACCGGACATGCCCAATCCGCAGGGCATGTTGACGCGGCTGGCCTTCGGCACGCTCGTGGTTCTCGGTCTATCGGTGGTGTCCATCTGGGCGATGCGGCGGCTGGCTGCAGCCGCCGGGGAGTCGCCGTGGCGGGACCGCGCACGCTGCGTCTGCTGGAGACTTTGCCGCTGGGCAATCGCTGCTCCGTTCACCTGGTTCACATGGGCAATCGCGAAGTATTGATCGGTGTGGACGGGAGCGGGATCAAGTCCATCGTGCCGCTGCCGGAAAACTTCGCGGACGTTTTGACCCAAACTGAGCCCGGTGCCGTGAACCGCGAGCAGGTCTGACCCTCTTTTTTTCGAACGCTCTAGTTCGGCGACAGGCCAAGGAGGCGCAAGGTGCCCGCGGACATCGTTGAAAGCGTGCAGCGGCTGGGCATTTTGCAAAACTTGTCCGCTCCGCTGCAGACTGCGCTTTTTTCTCGGCGGCCTGGTCCTTATTCCGAGTCTGCTGGTGTGCGTGACCGGGTTTACGCGCATCATCATCGTGCTGGGATTCGCGCCCGGGCGGTTACCTCGCAAGATATTCCGGGCAACCAAGTGCTCATGGGGCTATCCCTGTTCTTGACCCTCTTTGTCATGGGGCCGACGTGGGATGAACTCGACGGCCAGGCGACTTAGCCCCTACCTGGCCGAGAAGATTAGCGGGTCGGAGGCGGTCGGCAAGGGGACCGCTGTGTTGGCCAAGTTCATGCTCCGGCAAACGAGAAAGCAAGACCTGGCCCTGTTTATCCACATGGCGGAGCTTGAACCGCCGGAGACGCCGGAGGACACCCCCTTTCGTGTCCTGGTCCCGGCCTTCGTCATCAGTGAGTTAAAGACGGCATTCATCATGGGCTTTCTCATGTATTTGCCCTTTTTGCTTGTCGATCTGGTGGTTTCCAGCGTGCTGACTGCCATGGGCATGGTGATGATGCCGCCGGTGGTGGTCTCGGCGCCCTTCAAAGTGATGCTGTTTGTCCTGGCTGACGGCTGGCATCTGGTGGCTCAGGCGCTCGGCGCGAGCTTTAGTTAGAGCGTTCGGAAAAAAAGGGGTCAGACCCCCTCACTACCCTGCAAAAGCATTGAAATCTGTTCGCTTCAAGGGGTCTGACCCCTTTTTTTCCGAACGCTCTCAGAAAACGCGGAGGACGCACGCCATGACGATTGCGGAGGTACTGGAACTCGCGCGTGATTTTTTAAGTACCGCCATGCTGATCGCGCTGCCGGCGCTCGCGGTGAGCCTGGTAGTCGGCCTGGTCGTCAGCATTCTGCAGACGATTACGAGCATTCAGGAGCAGACGCTGAGTTTCTTGCCACGGCTGCTGGCGGTCGGGGGCGTGATGCTGCTGTGCCTGGGGTGGATCTTGCAACTGGCGGTTCACTTTACGATGAGCATGATCGCCAATGCCGCGGAGGTCGCGCGGTGATCGATGATTTTGTGGCCGCGTTCGCTTTGACGCTGGCGCGGGTTGGTACCTTCATTCACATTTTGCCACTGCTGGGCGGCGCAACATGCCGCGCACAGTGAAGATTGGCCTGGCGCTGGCGCTGGCAATGGTTTTTTTCACGGAGGCGAGCGGTTCGCTGGCGCAGGCGGGTGGTTGCAGCGCGCTGGGGCTGGGCTCCTGGGTAGGCTTTGGGCTGGCGGTGGGACGTGAAATGATTCTGGGCGGGGTGCTCGGCTTCGCGATGGGCCTCTTCTTGCTGCCGGCGCACGTGGCTGCCGAGTTCATCACGCAGGAAGGCGGCCTGTCCTTCGCGAACGTGCTGACCGCTTCGGGAGACGGCTCCACCAATGCGTTAACCGTGGTTTTTGAAATGCTGGCGTCGGTGGTCTTCTTGGGACTCGACCTGCATCATGGCTTTCTCCTCCTTTTGCAGGAGACGTTTCGCGTCATGCCGATCGGCCAGGGCTTTCCTTTGCCGAATTGGGACCCGGTCATGGCCGTCAGTGCGGCCGAAGAAGGTGGCCTGCTGTTGGTGGCGCCGATACGCGCTGTGCCTGTTTCTGACGACGGTGGTGCTGGCCCTGATGACGCGGGCGGCGCCGCAGCTCAATTTGTATTCCGTGGGCTTTCCGGTGCGTGTGTTTGTATTTCTTGGCAGCACGCTGATTATGCTGCCGCAGGTGTTGGCCGGCATGCTTGGCTTGTTTTCCTATTTTCTGGGTTTGCTGCGCTTATAGGCCCGCCGCGAGGAAGAAACCTTGGCCGACGATATTGATCTGCAACAGAAGACGGAACCACCCTCACCGCGGCGGCGCGAACAGGCCGCCGAGGAAGGGCAATTCCCGTTAAGCGCCGAGCTGAACACCGGGGTGCTTTTGTTTGTCGGCGCGGCGGGGCTAATGTGGTTGGCGCATAGCCTCGGCGGCGGTTTGCTCACGCAAACACGCCTGGATTTGGCGCTGTTGCCCCAAAGCGACCTGACCACCAGCGGCGTGCAGAATATCTTTGTCGCCAAGTTCGGCCAGGGACTGTCCATCGCGGGCATCATGATTGGCCTGTTGTTTTTCACCACGCTGGCCCTGGGAGTGGCGCAGGTGGGCTTTAACCTGAATTTCGGTCGCCTGGCCATTAACTGGGAGCGTGTCTTTCCGTTTAAGTTCGAGCGTTTGCTGGGCTGGGACAAGTTGATGAGCGGCCTGTTTTTGATCTGCAAGATCCTGGCCATTGGCGTGGTGGCCTGGTGGATCGTGCGGCAACATGGCCAAGAAATAACGCACCTGGGCGACGCCAGCCTGGCCGGGGCGATGGCGAATGCGTGGCGCTTGACGATACGCATCACGCTGGGGTTGGCGAGCACGCTGCTGGTCATCGGCGTCAGCGATTATGCCTACCAGCGCTGGCGTTTCGAGCGCTCGCTTTACATGACCAAGCAGGAAGTGAAGGAAGAACACAAACGGGACGAGGGCAACCCGCAAACCAAGGCCCGTATTCGCAAGCTCCAGAGGGACAACGCCCAGCGCAAGATGTTCCACAATGTTCCCAAGGCGACGGTGGTGGTGACCAACCCGACCCACTATGCGGTGGCCTTGCAATATGAGTCCGGCATGGCAGCACCCAAGGTCGTGGCCAAGGGCGCGGACCATATTGCCCAGCGCATCAAGGACATCGCGCGCCGGCACGGAGTGCCGGTCGTGGAACGTCGGTCGCTGGCCCAGATGCTCTACAAAACGGTGAAGGTCGATCAGTCCATACCGCTGGGCCTGTATGTGGTTATTGCCGAATTGATGGCCTATGTCTACCGACTCAAGGGAGACGCGGGCATGGATCAAGGACGAAAGACTCCATGACGAATGAGGTAATGCCATGAAGGGCGTGCGCGCGGTGGCTTCGGGAGGCGCGACGTTGGCGGTGCCGATAGCGGGCCAACGCAGTGAGATGGTGCTGGCAATCGGGCTCTTCGGCCTGGTCGGCATCTTGCTGGTGCCGTTGCCGGGCCCAATCCTGGACATGCTGCTCACGCTCAACCTGGCGCTCACGGTGCTTTTGTTGCTCATCACGATCGGCGCCAAACAGCCGCTGGATTTCTCCGTTTTTCCGTCCGTTCTTTTGCTGCTCACGCTCTTTCGCCTGACATTGAACGTGTCGACCACGCGGGCCATTCTTCTTAGCGGCGAGGCCGGGGCGATCGTGCGCGCGTTCGGCGATTACGTGGTTCAGGGCAATTTGCTCGTGGGGTTGGTGGTCTTTGGCATCCTCGTGGTCATCCAGTTCGTGGTCGTCACCAAGGGTGCGGGGCGCATTTCGGAGGTGGCGGCGCGTTTCATCCTGGATGCGATGCCCGGCAAGCAAATGGCCATCGATGCGGAACTGAACTCCGGCGCCATTGCCGAGCCGGAAGCACGCCGGCGGCGCGACCACTTGATGCGCGAGGCCGAGTTTCATGGTGCGATGGACGGTGCCAGTAAGTTCGTGCGTGGCGACGCGATCGCGGGCCTTATCATCACCGGCATCAACCTGGTCGGCGGCATCATCATGGGGCTGATGCGCGGGATGGATGTCGCCGGGGCCGTACATACTTATTCGGTGCTTACGATCGGCGATAGCCTGGTATCGCAAATACCGGCGTTTTTGATCGCCATCGCCTCCGGTTTTTTGGTGACCAAGGCGACGTCGAAAGCGAGCCTGGGTGAGGAATTGAGCACGCAGTTCATGACCAACTCCAAGCCGTTGACCATGGGGGCCACCATTCTGCTAAGCCTGGCGGCAGTTCCCGGCCTGCCCAAGCTACCATTTTTAGCGTTGGCGTTTCTTTTCTGGCAAGCGACGCGCTGGTCCAAAAAGGTGCCGCCCGCCGAGGCGACGCCCGCGGCAACGCCCGCGGCGCCTGGTACTGCCGAAAGGACCTCCTCCGAAGCGATTGTGGACGATTTTCTGCATGCGGATCGCGTCGGTATCGAGATCGGTGCACGACTGATTCCCCTGGCCCGCGCGGAGCAGGGCAACGT
Source organism: uncultured Planctomycetota bacterium (assembly GCA_963848825.1). Lineage (GTDB taxonomy): Bacteria > Planctomycetota > Planctomycetia > Gemmatales > Gemmataceae > CAVVSQ01. The sequence goes on from CAWKFA010000015.1 coordinate 1,509,813, forward strand.
CCTTGTCGATCGGGTGATGAGCTTGCGCCGGGATTTGGCGAAAAAGAATGGCGTGTGGGTGCCGTCCATCCGCATTCGCGACAATCTGCAACTCGACCCGTTCGCCTACCGCTTTTTCATCAATGGCCGGGAAGTGGCCCGCGGCATTATCCGCATGGGCTGTTATCTCGCGCTGATACCCGCCGAGCCCTTGTTCGCGCTGGAAGGTGAAGCGACGCAGGAGCCAGCCTTTGGTCTGCCGGCCAAATGGATCGCCGAGAACGACAAGGCGAGGGCGGAACTGGCAGGCTACACCGTCGTTGACGCGGTCAGTGTGCTGATCACGCACCTGAGCGAAGTGCTGCGGAAGAATGCGGCGGAGTTGCTGGGCAGGGAGGACCTCAAACAACTTGTCGACAAGGTACGGGAAACCTCGCCGAGCCTGGTGGACGAGTTGATTCCCACGGTGGTCAACATGGGCCTCTTGCACCGCGTCCTCACCTTGCTGTTGGAGGAGCATGTGCCGATCTCAAACCTGACGCGCATTTTGGAGAGCCTCGCGAACCATACGGCGTCGACCAAGGACCCCGCGGAACTCACGGAGCGCATGCGCACGGATTTGGGACGCATCATCTGCGACCGCTTTCGGGACCCTCAAGCCAAACTGGCGGCCATCGTTCTCGACCCGCGCCTGGAAATGGACCTGCGCCGCGCGCTCCACGAAAGAAACCTGGTCCTGGAGCCCTTGCGCCTGGAAAAGCTGATCGTGTGCCTGGCCAACAACTGGCGCAAATCCCACGTCGCCGGCAAGGAAGTCGCCCTGCTGACGGACACTGTCTTGCGTCGACCCTTGCGGGGCGCCCTGGTTAGGTCGCTGGCGGATTTAAGCGTGGTCGCCTATCAAGAAGTTCCCAATGATCTTGGCCTTCAGCCAGTTGCGCTGGTTCGTCCGGAAGACCTTATTTAGCAGGCAAGTAATGCCGAAAAAGAAAGATACCCTGTATCCTCCGGCGCCGGTGGCCTGACGATCCAGGGGTACGCCACAAAATGGGCAAAATGTCCTGGAAGTTCTGCAATAAAGGGCAGTTCCTGTTATTGCAGGGCCTTTGGTAGGACGTTTTCCCGTGGGTGAAGGGAAGTGTTTGTGTCGGCCCAAGTGTACCAACAAGTCAGCGCTCAAACACTGCGCGAGGAACTGATTCTTGGAAACCTTGGTCTGGTGCGCCACATTCTCGGCCGGTTGTCGGCACGACTGCCGCGCGGTGTCGACCTGGATAATCTCGAAGCGGCGGGGGTCCTCGGCCTTGTGGAAGCGGCCAATCGGTTTCAGCCGGAGCGGGGGATCACCTTCAAGACCTTCGCGTATACCCGAATTCGGGGCGCCATTTATGACGAGCTCCGCCGCAATTGTCCGTTGCCTCAAGATTTGCTGGAGCGGACGGCGAAGGTTCGGCGGAGCCTGCAATCCATGGCGGCGCCGGCCAGCATCGAAAAGCTGGCGGAGGAGACTGGCCTGACCGAGGATGACGTGACGGAATGTTTGGCCGCCATGCGAATGACACGCAACGTTTCCTGGGACAAAATCGCGGCCTCGAGTGGTGGGCAGTTGGCGGACACAACCGAGGGCCCGGACGCCTTGCTGGAAACCGCCGAACGTAAAAAATTGCTGGTGGAGGCCATCACGCAGCTTCCGGAATCGGAGCGCCTGTCCATCACGCTTTATTACATGGAAGATCTTCGGCTCAAGGAGATTGGCCGGGTGCTGAATCTTTCCGAGTCGCGTGTTTCGCGCTTGCTCAAGTCGGCGGAGCACCACATCGAGGAACACATCCGGGCGAAGGAAGATGATGCCGCGTGAGTCTCGAACGGGAGAGCAGATCATGAAAAAGGAAACCGACCGGATGGAACGCCCGAACCTCTCGGGTAAAGTGATCCCGGCACATTTCGTGCGCTCGGGCGCCGCCCATCAAGAGAAGAGCGCTACACCGCCGGCGCCAACCGTTCGCGCGAGTGTAGGCGACAAGCCCAATGAACCCAAGATCGTCTTGCACAAGGAAGGCCAGACCGTCAAGGCAATCGAGGTGCAATGCACCTGCGGCGCGCTAATACGGCTGGATTGCGAGTATTAACAAATTTTATACCGGGTGACCTTGAGGCGCTTTAAGCGCAAAGCAGGCGGGCGTGCCAAACGGGCAGCGTTCGTACCCGTTATCGAGCGAGGCGACTGTTTCGGCGCTGCCCAGGAAGAGGTAGCCGTCGGGCTTCAAGCAATCACGAAGCTTGCCAAGAATCATCTTTTTCGTGGCTACGTCAAAATAGATCAGTACATTGCGTAAAAAGACCACATCCCAGGCCGGGGTTGGCGGCCAGGGCTCGATCAAGTTGAGCTGGCGAAACTCTACCATGGCGCGAACCGTGTCGTGGAGTTGCCATTCCGTTCCCCGCGGGTGAAAGTATTTGGCCAGCAGGGTAGTGGGCAGGCCACGATTCACTTCCAGTTGCGAAAACAGGCCCTGGCTGGCCCGGGCCAGCACATCCGTGGATAGGTCCGTCGCGACGATCCGCACTTTCCAGCTGATAAGCTGCGGGAAATGCTCGCGTAGCAGGACGGCGATACTGTAAGGCTCCTGGCCAGTGGAGCAGGCCCCGCACCAGATGGAGAGCCGACAATCTCGGGCGCGGCGGGCGAGCAGTGCCGGGAGGATGTCTCTACGCAAAGCCTCAAACGGATGGGAGTCACGGAAGAAGGAAGTCTCATTGGTTGTCATCGTTTCGATGACTTTTTGCCCCAGACCGGCGCTGGGGTCGCGACGCAGGCAAGCGATGAGTTCCGCGGGAGAAGCGAAACCTTCACGGCGTGCCAGGACGAGCAGGCGGGATTCGGCCAAGTAGTTTTTTTCCTGCGAAAGCACTATCGCCGCATGCCTGGCAAGCAGCGCTTGAACAAATTCGAAATCCGTGAAGCTCAACGGCACCAGAAGACCTCAGCTTTATTTGACTGCACCCAAGTTGGTATCGAGCCGCACACGGCCTATTTGCAAGCGTCGAACGATGGCCATCGCCAGGCCACTCAGCGGCAAAATCTCATGGGCCAGGCCATTTTTGGCGACTGCTCCCGGCATTCCCCAGACCACGCTTGAGGCTTCGTCCTGAACCAAGACCTGGCCCCCCGCGCTGCGCACCTTTTCACAGCCGCGCAGGCCGTCTTGTCCCATGCCCGTGAGTACCACGGCCAATACGCCAGCCCCGAAGGTTTTGGCGGCCGAACGAAAAAGCACGTCCACGGCCGGTCGGCAGGAGTTTTCTGGCATGTCTTGATGCAGCTGCAGGCGCGCTTGATTGTCGGCACGCGTAACTTCCATGTGAAAGTCCCCCGGCGCAATCCAGCCCGCGCCTGGTAGCAGAGGCTGTCCGGGCCTGGGTTCTCCGAACGGGATTTTGCAAGTGGCGGTCAGTCTTTCCGCCAACATGCGGGTAAACATCGGTGGCATATGTTGGACAATCACGATAGGCACCGGCAATTTCATGGACAACTGAGGCAATAACTGGGCAAGCGCATTCGGCCCACCCGTCGAGGCACCGATGGCCAGCACATCCACTCGGGTTGAAGCCGTTGGGGTCGGGCGCGTGGCCATTGGTCCCGGCGCGCGTGTCGGCGGCGCCGTTTTGGCCCCGCAAAAGAGTTTGATGCGCGGAATCAGCTCGTCACGCAGCTGCTGCATGGCGCTGCGTGGCAGTAGTCGCGCTCGCTGGTTTTGTCACATAGTCGCGGGCGCCTAACGTAAGGGCCTCCAGAGTGGCCGAGGCGCTGCGCTGCGTGATGGCGCTAAACATGATGACCGGCAGGCGTGGGTAACGGAGGCGGATTTCGGCCAGGGCCTCAAGACCATTCATCTCCGGCATTTCCACGTCAAGTGTGACGAGATCGGGATTGAGTTGCGGTATCTTTTCCAGGGCAATGCGCCCATTCGCGGCCGTGCCGGCGACTGCCAGCGCTGGATCGGCGGCCACAACGTCCGTAAGTAGGCGCCGCATCACGACGGAATCGTCAACGATCAGCACGCGAATTAGGGACATGCCGTTTGGCCTTCAATCGTTACAGCAAGAAACGCGACGCCTCGTCCTCAACGGTACATCTCTTCCAGTTCGGCAAGCCGTGCCTTCACCTTGCTCGTCAGGGCACCCAGGATATCGCCGGGCATGCGCAGGTGTTCAAGCGTCGGGATGAGGGTTTGATGGTACTCGTCCGCTATTTCGGCGTCCGCGTCCAATCCATGGGCGACCGTATTCGCCAGATGGGTAACGTGCGCCAAAACCTCGGGGCTTGCGTCGGGGTCGTGGTGGTGCATGATGCCCTGCACGATGTTGTCCGGAAGCTTCCAGTGCTGCGCGATCAGGGCGCCAACCTCGGCATGCTGCACTTCGAGAACTTCATACTCCCTCTCGAAAGATTCCCGGCCTCCCCGGCCCACCGTGTGTTGCAAACATTGGCGGTAATCTTCACTCAAGAAGTTGCCCAGGACGATCTTGCCAAAATCATGCAGCAGCGCGGCGGTGAAACCCGCGGGAGACCATGGGGACTTACTGAAGGAACGGCCTACCTCGGCGACGAGCGCGGCGGTCACCGCGTGGCGCCAGAAGTCGTCGCCTCGAATTCCGTAACCTGGAATGACTCCCACAACCAGCGGACGCGCAGCATGCCCCCATGGCCAGCCCCAGCACCATGCCGCTGCCCATGCGCATCACGGCTTCCTTGACAGTGCCGGCCATGTATTGGCGGGTATGCGCGCGGAATTGGCGACCCTTAACAGCCTGCCCGTCAACACCGGGTCCAGAGTGGCGGCGTCAACGATCTCGGCGATGTCCGGCACGGCTTGCGTCGCCAGGGCAGCCAACCGCTGAACGCTGGTCGGCAGCGGTTGCAACCGATAGGCACCGGCAATCAGGGCTTTTTGATCGACCATGGTCAATATTTCCGCGGCGAGGCAAGGCCGTTTGGCGCTTCCCAATGCGCCGGCAAGCCGGCGCCAAACCGATAGGTCGGCACCAGCGCCCGCGGCGTTCGAGGTAAATCGTCTTCTGTCTCGGCAGCGCTTTCGCCACTGGCGAGATTACCGACGATGTCGGCACAGGCTTGGGCGGCATCGTCGGCGTTGTGGGCAATCTCGTTGACCACCACGGCCTGTTCCTCGACCGCGCTGGCGATTGTGTTTTGAAACTCGTTGACCCGGTGGATGATCGCCGCGATTTGGCCTAACTCCTCGACCGCTTGCCGGGTGTCGGTCTGGATAACGTCGATGGTACGGCTAATGTCCTCAGTCGCCTTGGCGGTTTCCTTGGCCAGTTCCTTGACCTCATTGGCGACGACGGCGAAGCCCTTGCCCGCCTCGCCGGCGCGAGCCGCTTCGATGGTTGCGTTGAGAGCCAGCAGGTTGGTTTGCTCGGCTATCGAGGTGATGACCTTGATGACCTTACCGATGGCCGCGCTACTCGCCGCCAGCTTTTCCATGGAAGTGGTGGCGTTGGCGGCGCTGGTCACGGCGCTGTGGGCCACGTTGGCCGCCTCGGAGGAGTTCTCGGCGATCTTTTTGATGGAATCATCCATTTGCTTCACCCCGGTGGCGACGGTGACAATGTTGTCGCGGACCTGGACCGACGTCTCGGAGACCAGCAGCGTTCGCCGCGAGACCTGGTCCAGGGCCTGATTGACTTTCTCGCTCATGCGGCCCAGCTCGTCCCGCGAATTTATGGCCAGGCGCTGGGTCAGGTCGCCGCTGGCCACTGCCTCAAGCACTTGCGTGACCTGTTTGAGCGGATGGAGAATAAGGCGGGCCAGGATCAGCGACAGGGTCAATGCACAAAAGGCGACGGCGCCGCCCGCCAACCCAATGGACCGCTGACTTTCCGCCCCCACCTTGAGCAGATGCATTTCGGCTTCCCTGATTTCCTCCTCGGGCACGCTCACGCCTATGATCCAGTCCCAGCCTTGAAAATGCATGAGGCGCGTTATCATTTTCGTGGCAGCGGCCTGGTCGGTGCCCCGGCGCTCGCTGGCGATTTCGGCGATGACGCCCGCGGGCAGGCCGGCTATTTTGGTGCAGATGGCGTCGACGAAAACCTTTTCCGCGGGGCTACGGTCTTTAATGACGTCCGGCCCTTCTTTACCTGGATCATGGGCGATCACGTAAGTGCCTGTGGAATCGAGGACGAAAGCATGGCCCGTTCGCCCCAGGCGGATTTCGTTGATTGCCTTTCGCAAGCTGGGGACGTTCTCTTGCGGCACGCCGACATAGAGATTGCCTATCAACTCGTGCGCGTCGTCGTAAAGCGGTTCATAGGCGGTGACATACCAGTCCTTGACGATAAAAGCGCGGCCTCGATAGGTTTTGCCTTCGTGCAGGCTGCCGACCACGAGGTTTTGGTTGCCGTTGGGCTCCAACCTGGGAATAAAAGTGCCAACGGGGCGTGTTTTGTTGTCCAGGTTGAAAACGTTGGTAGCGACGCGTAGCATGTCGCCGGTGTCGTTGACGCGTTGAAAGATGGTACATGTCAGACCGGTGATCTCACGGACCTCATCGACGACGGGGGAGGGAGTGGCGAGGTCCGCGTTTTGACCGAGCCACTTTTGTCCCAGCAGCATTTTGGGCATCGTCAGGTCACTCGTTTGCCGGGTGAATTGATTGATCGCTTTCCAGGCAACGGTTTCGGTGGCCGACGTGTGCAGGCCGCCGGCCTCATTGACCAGGCGGCGCGCCACATTGAGAGCGATATCCACCATTTGTTGCTGGGTTTCGAGCTGCGTCTGGCACATGGCGTAGACGCCCTGAAGCGTGTGGTCCAGGTCGTTCGAGCTCAGCTCCATGCACTCGTGCGCGGCTATCGCGCTGGCATGGTGGGTCTGGTACAGGACAAAGACCATGATGCCCGCGATGGAGCCGACGCACATGACGCTCAGGGCAAGTAGCTTCAGGCGTAACGATGCGTTTTTCAACATACGATCGGTTCCTTTCTACGGTCGAGGTGCAGTGCCGTTCCCGCGGGCCTGGTGGTTGCTTTGGCCGGCACGGAGGCTGGCTCTGCTTCCCTGGTAAGGTTAGTCACGATATTGGCACAGGCCTCGGCCGCCTCGCCGGCGTGCCGAGCAATCTCGTGCATGGTCACGGATTGCTCCTCGACGGCGCTGGCGATGGTGGATTGATACTCGTTCACCTGATTGATGATGCCCGATATTTGGCCAAGTTCCTTCACCGCGCGGGCCGTGTCTGCTTGAATGACGTCGATTTTACGGCTGATGTCGTCCGTGGAACGGGCGGTTTCCTTGGCCAATTCCTTGACCTCGTTGGCGACGACCGCGAAGCCCTTGCCTGCCTCACCGGCCCGCGCCGCCTCGATCGTGGCATTGAGCGCCAGCAGATTGGTTTGCTCGGCAATCGAGGTAATGTCCTTGATGACCTTGCCGATGGCGGCGCTGCTCTCTTGCAATTTCGCCATCGATTCCGAGGCATTGCCGGCATTGACGACGGCTTGGTCGGCCACACGCGCGGCGTCCGAAGAGTTGCGAGCTATCTCCTGGATAGAAATGTGCATTTCCTTGACGCCCGTGGCGAGTGTCTGAATATTGTCACCAACCTGCATCGATGCGGCCGACACCATGAGGGTCCGCCGGGACAGGTGATCAAGCGCTTGATTGAGCCCACGGCTGAGGCGGCCGACTTCATCTTCGCCGCCCGCGGCGAGGCGCTGGCTCAGATCGCCGGCCGCGACCTTATCGAGCAGGCCGATGGTGGACGCGAGGCGGCGGCGGACGAGGCCAAGCAGAATCGCCAGGATCGTCATGGTCGCCGCGATGCTCAGGGCGATTATCCACGCTGTCATGCTTGTGGCGGCGGCGTTTTTGGCGAGATAACGCTCAACGGGAATGGAAACTTCAAGAACGCCCCGGACATCACCTAACTTCCACCCCGTTTTGGGAGAGGCCGCATGGTTGTTGTGGCACTGCACGCAAGTCTGGTTGACCATTTTGTCCGCGGAGGCCACGCGCAGGGTCTCTTTACCGTCTTCGATCTCCGTGCGGACGAACAATTCGGCGGGCGCGGCCTTGAGGAACGTGATGGCGTCGAGGGCGAAACGGTCGAGGAGACGGTCCTTCCGGCTAGGAAAGGGGTACTCGCTATATAAGCGCAGGAGCACGCCGCTGGAGGCCTGGCGAGACAAGTCCGCGAGATCGTGGATCATGGTCGCGGGCAAAGGAATCGTGTGGAGCGCCGTTTTATAATCCGCGTCGATACGCACGCCCGCGATTTCACGGCACTTTTTGACAACGACCTCGGTATAGTACGCACGCAATTGTGAGTATTGTTCAATGGTGGACTTGGCTCGGTCCAGGCATTGTGCCACCGTATTTTGACGTGAAGTTTCCGCTTGATAGGCCAGCGTCAAAACACCGCCAATGGACAAGACTATGCCATTGATCAACAACACCTTGGTCGTCAAGGAGCGGCTACCAAACCATGATTGGACAGGACGCGAGGCACTCATATATTCTCCCCATGAAACGCCGTCCCCAGGAGACGGCACATTTAGCCCCTACATTCAGGCACTGACCGGCAGCCGTACCGCTTCATCCGCATCTAAAACGAGAAGGAGACGGTCTTTTAGTTTGTACGTCCCGCGAATCAACGCCCTGGCCGGGCCATGCAGCGAAGCTGGCGGGCCTTCAAAATCCTCGTCATGAACATCGATGACATCTTCGAGCGCATCGACCAGGAGACTGACGGAGTCCTCACCGGAACGCACGACGATATTCATGCCCGGCTGCCCGATTGGCCGTTCGGACAAGCCAAGCCGAGTACGCAGATCGAGAGCGGTGACGATCTGGCCGCGTAGATTGATGAGCCCGCGGATGACCGGCGCGCGCCAGGGGCACGGGCGTCATATTCTGAAAGCGGAACACCTCCTGGACCTGGCTCACGTCGATGCCGACGAACAGCCCATCCAAATAGAACGTGCACAGGCGGCGTGGCTGGCTCATGGTGGTCCTTTCCCCTTGGCCTCTAAGCGTGCATCGTTTCCAGTAGGCCAGTGATATCCATCAAATCGGTCACTTGTTGGTTAATGACCGCGGCGCCGAACAAGCCGGGCCGCTGACCCTTGCATCGCTGGTCCAGCGGCGACGCCACGATGTCCAAAATGCGCTCCACCAACAGGCCGATCGACCGGTGATTTTCGGTGCAAACGACGAGCGACAGTTGATCGGCGGTCGGATCGGGCAAATCGTCAAAAAACCGAGTGCCGACGTGAAGGAGCGGGAGTATCTGGCCCCGGTACTGGAGCACCTGCTGGTCGTCCGCGCGTTCGATAGCGCGGGTCGCGACTTCTTCCAGGCGGGCGACCTGGGCCAGCGGAATGGCCAGACGACGTTCCTTGCCAGCCTGGACGAGCAAGCAGGCATGCTGGTCGGACAGTCGCTCGGCCGGGACCATTTCCTCCAGGGGCTTGCGGTCGCGGCCTTCCGTGAGCAAGCCGGTGTGTTGCGCGATGCCAAGCACGTCGAGGATGAGCGCGATCCGGCCGTCGCCCATGATGGTGGCACCAGCATAGAGCGAGAGGCCGCGGAGTTGCTGACTGAGCGGCTTGACGACAATTTCCTCCGTGTCGTTGATGCGATCGACGACCAGTCCGAACTGCTGTTGCTCGGCTTGCAGCACGACGAGGTTTAGAGGTCCGTTGGTCCTTGCCGTCAAGGCCGACCCTCGGCGGAAGATGTCGGCCAATGCGACGACGGGAAGCAAGCGGCCGCGCAGACGGTAGACCGGGGCCCCATGCACATACTCGATGCCGTGCCCGGTGCCTTCAGGATCGACGTGCACCAACTCGACAAGGCTAGCTTGCGGCAGCGCGTAGCGCTCGCCGCCACTGGTAATGAGTACGCGGGAATGATCGCCAGCGTGAGCGGGATCTTTATCCGCAAGGTCGTGCCTTCGCCCAGCGTACTGGAAACCTCTAGCGTGCCATTGATTTTCTCGATATTGGTTTTGACCACGTCCATGCCAACGCCGCGCCCAGAAATACTGGTGACCTTTTCCGCCGTGGAAAAGCCGGGGAGAAAAATCAGGCCCTGAAGTTCGCGGACGCTCATGCGTTCCGCGATCTCGGGCGTGATGAGCCCGCGCTCGAGTGCTTTTAGTTTGACCCGTTCCGCATCGATGCCGCCGCCATCATCGCGCACTTCAAGAATGACCAGGCCACCCTCGTGGCAAGCACGCAAGGACAGGCAGCCCTCGGCCGGCTTGCCGCGCTGGCTGCGCAGTTCCGGCCCTTCAATGCCATGATCGACCGAATTACGGATGATATGGGTGAAGGGGTCCTTGATGGCCTCGATGACAGTCCGGTCCAGTTCGGTGTCCTTGCCGGCCATGTCCACGCGGACCTTTTTTCCACAGGCCATGGCCAGATCGCGAACGACCCGGGGCAGGCGGTCCCAGATGGTGCCGATGGGCTGCATGCGCGTCTTCATGACGCCTTCTTGAAGTTCGGAAGTGATGAGATTGAGTCGCTGCGTGGTGGTGAGAAAGAGCGGGTCCCGCTGCGTGGCGGCGACTTGCAAGATTTGGTTACGCGCCAGCACCAGTTCGCCGACCAGGGTCATGAGTTTGTCGAGAAGGCCGACGTCTACCCGAATGTTGCTCTCGGCCAGGGTGGAGGCCCCGCCATCGGTTGCGCTTTTGCAAGCAGCCGATTCCCCGGACGTCGTGCGGACCGGCGCCGCTACTGCTTGTTGCGACGCCTCGCGAGGCATTATGGCTTCAGAGATTGGTTGCGAGGCCGCGTCTGGCGTTACCTCCTGCAGGAGCGTCAATTCAGCGATAAGGTCCTGATAGTCGCCATCCCCCTCGGTCGAGTTTTTTTCGATGGTGGCCAGCATGGCGCGCACCGCGTCGACCATGCGTAACAGCGTGGTGGTGATGCGCGGATTCAAAATCAAGGCGCCGTCGCGCAACAGGCTCAACAAACTTTCGCCGGCGTGAGCAACCGACCCGAGTTTGCCGAAACCGAAGAAACCGCATGTCCCTTTGATCGTGTGGATGGTGCGGAACACGCTGGCGAGGCGCTCGGCAGCGGCCGGATCGGCCTCCAGCGCAACTAGATCGCGATCAAGTTGATCCAGGTTCTCCTGGCTTTCGATGAGGAATTCCCGGACCAGATCGGTATCGTCAGTCATTGGCGCATTCCCCGTCTTTTAGGTGCCGGCAGCCCGATGGGCGAAGCCGATTGCCGGTTTGGCGGCGACCAGCCGGAACCAGAAGGGGCCTTGCGGTGTCGAGAAACCGAGATAGGCGGTCGGCAGACCAGGCGGCATGAGCAATTCGACGGCCTGGCCGCGGGCGACCGTGGGCAAAGTCATCTGGGCCGCGATGCCCTTGGCATCCAGACGGGCGCTGATGTCTCCGGCGACCACGTTGGCCAACTCGCCAACGACGTCGCCCATGTCGGCGCTGTCGAAGGGAATGGGAAAGCCTGAGAATTTCTCGGCCAGCGCCCGGGCGGTTTTTTCCGGCAACACCAGGGCAAAGGACCATGACACCGACCCGGTATAAGAAATCACGCCAACCACGCTGGAGCAGGGCAGGGGCTTTTGCCCGCTGGCGAGCGCTGCCGGCTCGGCTCCGCAGATGGAGCCGAACGTGGACCGCGTTGCCTGGCGGACCGCATCGGCGATCGGGGCCGGGAAGGCGGGTGCTTCCGGGGATTGGGTCGCTAACATGAGAGGGCCTCGCGGTTAAATGTTCTCAGTGGCGGAACTAAAGAGGTCAGGCAACTCCTCCCGCGGGAGTTGTTAACCGAAGATCGAGCGAAAAAGGCCGCTGGTGGCGGGCGGCTGCTGTTTTTCACGAAGGAGACGTTGGCGGCGCAAATGGGCCAGGCCCGCCTTGTCGATCGCCTTCTTCAGCTTGACCTGCATTTCCTCGACCGTAAATGGCTTGCACAGGTAGCTGTCGGCGCCAGCCTCATCGAGCGCCTCCTGGACCTTGCCCATCGATTTTTCGCTCGTGACCATCACCATGGGGATGTCATCGGCGTTGCCCATGGCGCGGACCTTGCGCACGAAATCGACGCCGGTCATGTTCGGCATGTTCCAGTCGACGAAGGCAATATGGATTTCGCTGGGATTGAATTTAGCCAGCGCGTCGACACCATCCTCGGCCTCGATGAAGGTGAAGTCCGCCAATTTTGTTTTTTGCAGCGATTGCATCACCATGTTGCGCATCACGCGCGAATCATCGATCACCAGGGCTTTCAAAATCATGACACCGTCCTCCAAAGGCTACGTGAAAACCAGCACGAAAAAATTATCGCTTAAAGACCGCCCGGCTTGTGTCTTTTTCCCAAACTTCGCCATCCGCATGCCGAAACCACACGCCAAGTCCTACATTACCGGCAGGGCAGGCGCTTTCGGCGAATCGCTCTTAAGCGGCATAACCCCGGAAAAATATGGCCGTGCGCGGGGATCAATCGTTGCAACCGTCAGCGGGCCGGCTAGAATTGGCAGCCGGGAATGAAATTTATTGCCCCACGCGGGAGGCTCTCTTGGGCCCCTATATCTTTGCCAACGTGCTGCTCATCGGGTTTTTCGCCTTTGCCGCGATCCATTATTTTTGGATGTGGATCCTGGGCAGGGAAGAACGAACGTTTTTGGTTTTTTCCATTCACTGCGCTGTTTGCGCCGGCTTGGGTTCCTGCATCGTCAGCATCATCACGGCCCAGAGCGTACGCGATTGCCAGGCGGCAGTGGACGCCAGGGCCACGCTCGGCCTGGTATCCCAGGTGACCACGTTATGGCTGCTGACACTTATCAGCGGCTTGCGCGTGCGACCGTTGGTGTTGACTCTGTCCGGCTTTCTTCTGGCGTTCGCCGCCATCAACATGCTTGTCGTACCCATCGGCGGCGGTGTTACTGCCATCCAGCAGGAAGAGTTACCCTGGGGAGAAGTAGCGACGTTTCCACATTTCGCGGCCCCGCGCTGGTGGGCCGCACCCATTTTTTTCGCGGTCACTACGGTCCATCTTTTTGGCCTTGGTGCGGCGGTCCGCATGTGGTCGCGCGACCGGCTTGGCGCGGTCCTGGTAGCTCTGGCCAGCGGTGGCACCCTGTGTGCCGTTGTGGCCGTGATGTTGATCGAGGTTTTTAGAGTGGGACTGGTGTATTTTGGGCTATTTCCGGTGCTGACCTGGATGGTTTTGATCGCCTTGTCCCTGGCACGCGAATATCGGGTGCGCGTGGACCAGTTCATGGCCAGCGACACCGGCCGCAAACGGGCGGAGGAGACACTCAATGCCTCCCAGGCAACGCTGCAGTCGATCCTGGAGACAGCCCCGGACCACGTCATGACCGCGAACCGCCAGGGGCAAATTCTGTTCGTTAATCGAACGTTACCCCATCAAACCGCCGCCGAAGTCATTGGCAGCAGCATTTTTTCGCATGTTCCGCCCAACGCGGAACCTGTTATCCGTGCCCATTTGGAAAAGGTATTTCAGACCGGGGCTTCCCAGGAGTTTGAAACGCTCGGCCCGTCGCTGCCCAGCGGGGCCAGGGGTTACTGGCTGGTGCGTGTTGGGCCCGTCTACCGGAAAGACGAGATCGTGGCAGCCGTTTTTTGCGCAATCGATATCGGCGCTCGCAAACAGGCCGAGGATGCCTTACGCGACGCTCACCAGTTCAACGAGCAAATCATCACCAGCGCACTTCACGGTCTGATCGTGATGGATCGCGATTGTCGTTACCGGGTTTGGAACCGCAAAATGGAAGAGATGAGCGGTGTGTGGGCGGCCGACGTCCTGGGTAAACGGCCGCTGGAGGTCTTTCCGTTTTTGAACAATACCGAAGTCGCTGCCCATATGGAGCGTGCCCTGGCCGGCGAGACGTTGACCTTGGCGGACTTTCCTTACGAGGTTGCCAGCAGCGGGCGTAAAGGTTGGTCAATGCAGATCATGGGGCCTTTGCATGATTCCCGGGGAGAGGTCGCCGGCATCATTGTCAGCGTGGTCGACGTCACCGACCGGAAGAAAGCTGTCGAGTCTTTGCAGCTTTTTGCGCCCTGGTCGATCGTTCGCACGACGCGATCCAGGTGCTCGATCCGGCAACGGGAAGATTTTTAGATATCAACGAAAAGGGCTGCACCGACCTTGGCTATCGGCGCGAGCAGCTATTGGAGATGAGTGTCTTCGACATCGATCCGCTTGTAACGCCAGCGTCCTATGCCATATATCTCGAGAAAATGCGCGGGGCCGGTGCCATCGCCTTCCAGAGCCAGCATCGGCGGGCCGATGGCACGACCTTTCCCGTGGAAATCAGTTGTCGCCTGGTGCGCCTCGGTCGCGAATATATTGTGACCGCCGTCCGGGACATTTCCGAGCGTTTGCAGTCCGAGACGACGCGGCGCAGCCTGGAAATGCAATTGATGCAATCGCAAAAAATGGAAGCCATTGGTCTACTCGCGGGCGGCGTGGCCCACGATTTCAATAATCTGCTCACGGTGATTCTGGGCTTTAGTGAACTTGTGCTCGACAAGCTGCCGGCCGACGATGATCTCGTTCAACCGGTGCGCGCGATCAAGGATGCCGGCGAGCGCGGCGCGGCGTTGACGCGGCAAATGCTGGTCTTCAGTCGGAGTCATATCTTTGATTTCAAGTTATTAGACCTCAACAGCGTGGTAAGCGAAACCGAGACCATGCTACGGCGCCTCATTCCTGAGGACATCGACTTCCGCGTTGATCTGGACCCTGCCATTGGACGCGTGCGGGCGGACCCGGGCCAGCTAGGCCAGGTGCTCATCAATCTGGTGGTCAACGCACGCGATGCCATGCCTGACGGCGGCCGTTTGACGATCGAGACCCGGTCACAGAGCGCGGCGCCGTGAATGGGTCCGCCAAAAATGGCCAGGCCCGCCATGTCGTATTGAAGGTCACGGATACGGGCATCGGCATGGACGCGGAGGTCATGGCGCGCGTATTCGAGCCCTTTTTCACGACCAAGGCGCTTGGCCGCGGGACCGGTTTGGGCCTGGCGGTTGTGAAAGGCATTGTGGAAAAATGCGGCGGCAAGATTGAGGTCGCCAGCCAGGTTGGCAAGGGTGCCGCTATTTGCATCTACCTGCCCGCCCATCTAGAGGCGGCCGAGCGCGCCGCGATCAAATCGAAAAGTGCCGCCTTCGCGGGGACGGAAACAATCCTGCTCGTGGAGGATGAAAAAGCCATTCGCCATTTGGCGTCAATCTATTTGAAGTCGAATGGCTATACCATTTTGGAAGCCGACGACGGCCGGGACGCTTTACGGATCGCCGATGAGCACTCCGGCAGCATCGATATGCTGCTCACGGACGTGGTCATGCCCAACCTGGGCGGCGTGGATTTGGCCAAAGTCCTGCGAACGCGGTTTGCCGAACTCAAGGTGCTCTTTATGACGGGCTATTCCGACGACGAAATTTTCGAGCGGGGGCTAAATGGTCCAGGCTTCCACTTGTTGCAAAAACCGTACGCGCCTGCTTCCCTCGTCCGGAAGGTCCGCGACGTGCTGGATTGGGGAGAACCTTCCGCCCAGTAGAGTCTGGTAAATCAGCCGATTGACTACCTGATGATGTTTGTCAGAGCTTGCAGGATTTGATTGGCTTCCGTGATGACATGGGCGTTTACCTCGTAACCCTGTTGGGCAATGATCAAACGCGTGAATTCCAGAGAGACATCCACATTGGACGATTCCAGTTGTTTCTGCTCGACGGCGCCATTGCCGCCCGAAAGCCCTGAGCCGATCAAGGGGGGCCCGGATTCGCTCGTCAACGCGTAATTATTGTCTCCCACGCGGTCCAGGGCGGATGGGTTGGCGAAGTTGGCCACTGCGAGTTGAGCGATCGCCAGGGTCTGGCCGTTGGTGAACACGCCGTTGATCACTCCATCCTTGCCTATGGAAATCGACGACAGCGAGCCGGAAGCGTAGCCGTCTTGGCCCGTGGCGACAGCCGACGAGGCTCCGCCCGTTTGAGTCAAACCGCTGAAGCTGTTCGAGTTGCCAAGATTAAAGTTGAGGATCTCCGGAGCGGGAAAGCCGTTGAATTGCACGGCCATGGTGGGGTTACCCACACCAGTGCCGGTAACCTGGCTAAACGAACCATCCTGGTTGAACACAATGTTGCTGACGGAATTGTCCGTCATGGTTCCTTCATTGGCGTTAATTTGTCCCGTCATGTTCCAGGTGTTGTTCGCCGCTTTTTGAAAAACCATATTAAGCGTATGCGGTGTCCCTTGCGAGTCATAAATTTGGATGCTGGTGTTGACGGTATCGCCGTTCTTGCCCACGGTGGTAACGTCCATGAGGTGATTGCCCCAGGTTGTGCCGCCCACGTCGCCTGCCGCGTCCGCGATGGCGAGGCTGACCTTGCTGGGTCCAACCGCATTGGCCTTCACCACGAGATTGCCGGATGCATCCAGCGACGCCGTCAGGCCATTGAAATTGGTATTGATCGCATTGATAACGTCGCCCAGGGTCGTCGTCCCATCGACAGCCAGTGACGCATTGACTTGCGTTCCCGTGCCGTCGACACCTTGAATGGTAATGGAGTCGCCCGGCGAGTTGCCGTTCTGCCCAACATACGCACTCGTGTTGTCGCTAAGGCTATTGAGGGTTGTCAGTAGCGAAGCCGCGGTGGGCGGCGAGCCGGCTGCTTTAAAGGCCTGAGCGGAGGTAAGGACTTGCGCCAGCGGTCCGACAGCCGTCGTGCTGAGGTTACCCTGAAGAATGACGCTGGAGGTGGCGGACCCGGAAACGCCGGCGCCCACGGGAATCAGAATGTCATCATTGCCCGCTTTCTGGAAGGCTGGGGTCGTGGCGCTGCCTTCGCCCGTCGTGCCGAACCGCTGCACGCGATTACCCGTAGCAGGATCGACCAGAAAGTTGTTGGCATCGACTCCGAACGAGCCGGAACGCGTGTAAAGGCTTTGCGCACCGTTACGTACCACGAAGAATCCTCTGCCCTGCAGCGCAACATCCAGGTCGTTGCCCGTCGATTGCAAGGTGCCTTGTTGAAAGTTGGGTGAGACCGAGGCGACCTTGGCGCCGGACCCCATCTGGATGGGATTGGTGCCGCCCACGGCAGTTCCACTTGCGGCCGTCGCCTGGCTGAGGTTTTGGTAGACCAGATCGCTGAAATTGACGTTTTGTGCCTTGAAGCCGGTGGTGTTCGAGTTCGCCAGGTTATTGCCGACGACGTCGAGCATTTGTTGGTTTACCTGGAGCCCGGTGACTCCGGAAAACAGTGCGTCCATCGCCATGAAAAGGTCCTCACAATTATGAAAATCACATGCTGGCGGCGCCGGCGGTGGTTGTGCTTGTGGGTGTGCCGGTGGTCTTAGGACTGGCGGTGATACTTTGAATCTGACTCAAGCCGACGTTGGCATTGCCAATGACCAGTTGCGGCTGGTTGCCGACCATGGTGACGGAACTTACAGTCCCCGTCGCGGTCTTGCCGGCCGCATTGGTATAGGTGACTGCTTTGCCGATCAGGCTTACTCCCTGGGTCAGGCCCTGCATGGCGAGCATGGTGGAAATACTTTGATTGAGCTGCGTGATGCCCTGGACGGAGGAGAACTGAGCCATTTGCGTGACATAATCGGTGGCGCTGGTGGGGCTCGATGGGTCCTGGTTTTTCATCTGCGCCATCAGCAATTTCATGAAATCCGGCTGTTGCGGGCCACCCGCCGATGCCGAGGCCGCCGTCGGCGAATTGAGGCTGGCGGCGGTAGCCGGCAGTAGGCTGGAAGTTCCCAGAGTTGAAGCAATGCTACTCATGATGTCTGTCCAGGGTGTGACGTCCAGGGCGGCCCAAACACGGATGTTTCTTGGCCCCGCTTGGAATGGTCCTATGCGAGTACATCGACCAGACCGTTGGCTTTCGCAAGTCGAGTATAAGCTTTTCGCAACCTGTCGACGCCAGGCGAACCTGATTGTAAGGTTTGTGTGGAAGCTTCGGGTGCGGGGCGGTGCTGCTGGTACGGTGCGCCACCGTCACGGCGCACGTCGAACTGGCCAACGCTGACACCCATTTCCTGGAACCGGACGCGCAATGGTTCCTGTTGCTGTTCCAGCAAGCGCTTGGCAGCGTCGTCTTGCACGATCATGCGCACGTTCACATGTCCATCCTCCACGGCGAGGTGCAGTTGCACACGTCCAAGTTCCGGTGGATGGAGATCAAGCTGCACTTCGACGCGCCCCAGTTGCCGAAGCTGGTCCAGGTGAAGGCTGACATGGCTTTGCACCTGGTCGGCGAGTGTTGGCCCGGGCGCTGGGACAGCCTTCGCGGTGCCATTCGCAATGGGCACATGAAGCGGCGCCGGGGCAGGCCCCGCAACCTGTCCAGTAGTCAGGCCTCCGGATGAAGTGCCCGATTCCCTGTCTGGTTTAGCCACGTCGCCTGCCAAAGGCGCGGTCGGTTGGAGCGGGCCGGCCGGGACAGCGGGCTGTGCCTCACGTTCGCCTGGCAGCGCGACCTTGGTGAGGACCTGAGAGCCAGGGGGGACCGCCGGGGCATCAATCGCGGGTGCGGATTCAGGGGGCTGCTGAGCGACAAGCTTTTTGCTGTCCACCGGTGTGCCAACCTCGCGTGGGGCTGGCGTCACTGCCGTCGGGATTACCGGGCCGAGGCCCTTCAGCGCCAGGGCAGCACCGTCTTTAGCGGAGAAGGCGCTAGCCTCGCCAGTAAGCAGGCTCACGGCTGGACCCTGCGCTACGTCTCCTGATGCCGACGTGTCAGTGCCGGCGCTCGCACATGGCGAAGCGGCGGGTAACACGGCAGCGCTGGTAAGGACGGCACCGGGCCAGACCAGGGCCGCCAGCGTTTGGTCGGCGCTGGTCTCTTTCTTCTTTGCCGGCTTTGCCGGGCCTGGCGCGGCAGCCTCCGGCTCCACAACCGTCAGGTCCTTCGCGACCTTGACCACGAGCGCTTTTTTGGCATGTTCCCGTGCCAGGAGGTCCGCGAAAGTTCCAGGATCGTTGTTGCCGGCAGGCGAAGTGTTGCCAGCGGATGTTCCTTCGCCGGCCGTTGTGTTATCGGCAACCTTCTTCGGCGCGGTGGTGGGTGTCGAGGGATTTGGGGGTAGGGCGATAGGTATCATGGCGAGGTCTCGGGTGTCCATCCTGGGGTGGCCGGGTAGCGAAGCAAATGACGTGCCTGCGGGTCTGCAGATGCAAACGATGCCGTAACTGCCCGTGCGGGCACCTGTTGACCAGTTTGGTTTCCAGGCGTTGCCACATCCAGGGGGCCGGTTTCGAGAAAATCCTTCCGCTCGACGGCGAAAATAAAGCCATGTCGTTTGTCGTCATTCCCAGCGGAAATGCGCCGGCCCAACAATCGGTGCCACCGTCGTGGTCAATGCCTTCGCTATTTACGCGCCGGCCATCACGCGGCCTTCATCGGCATGGGCGACATAATCGCTACGGCGCCTGGCCTCTTTTCCCTCGGTCGTCAGCTACCCACGCAAGAATGTGCCCGCGACTTCGACAACGATGTATGCACTACGACCGACTGGGATTTGGGGGTGATGGATGGCAGTAATCTTCGGTGCTCTCTTCGTGATCGCATCGATCCTTGGTGGCTTCACCATGGCGGGCGGGAAGGTCGCATCGCTCATCCATCTCTCCGAGTTCATCACGATCGGCGGGGCTTCCATCGGCGCCATGATCATCATGGCCCCCGGCAAGGTGCTCAAGGACCTCATTCGCGGCCTGCTCCAATTCTTGAAAGGCTCTCCCTACAGCAAGGCCGCTTATGCCGACTTGCTTGGCCTTTTCAACACCCTGGCCAAGATGATCCGCCGCGACGGTTTGCTGTCGCTGGACTCGCACCTCGGCAACCCCCATGAAAGCCCCGTGTTTCAAAAGTATCCGCGCATCAGCAACAATCACCACGTCATGACGTTTTTGACAAAGGCACTTTATTTTATCCTCGAAGGCAATACCGACGCGGCCCAACTCACCGCCGCCCTGGAGGACGAGATCAAGGTGATTGAAAGGGAGCATCACGCGGCTGTGGCCGTGCTCAACAAGACGTCCGATGCCATGCCCGGTTTCGGCATCGTCGCCGCCGTCCTTGGCATTGTGATCACCATGGGTGCCATCGATGGGCCCGCCAGCGAAATCGGCCACAAGGTTGGTGCCGCGCTCGTTGGTACATTCTTGGGTATTTTGATTTCGTACGGTTACCTCGGACCGATGGCGGCCCGGATGGAGTACTTCGGCGAATTGGAATCGACCTTCTTTCGTTCGATCACGAGCGGGGTTGTGGCCATGAGCGGCGGGGAAAACCCGCGTGAAGTGCTCAACCGTATTCTGCGGGTCGTCGGCACCGATTGCCGTCCGGCCGAGCGTGAATTGACACAAATCATCGAAGAGGCTGCGTAACAAGGAGACGACGGATGGCTGGCAAGGGTGGTGGAGCGTGGAAAGTTGCCTACGCCGATTTCGTGACCGCCATGATGGCCTTCTTTCTCGTCATGTGGATCTGCGGTCAGGACCAGAAGGTACGCCGGTCAGTCTCCGACTATTTCTCCGACCCCATGGGTAGCCCCGAGGACTCCGGCTCGAGCAAGAAGCCCGCGCGCACGGGCTCACCCTACGAGAGCATCAACTCGGGCAGCGTGCCCCTGGAAGAAAGAGTCGCCATGGGACAGGGCCGCCGGTCCTTTGGACAGAAACGGAAAAACAGTCCGGCCACCAAGCTGGTTGCGGATTACCTTCAGGAAGACAACGCGACCTTCTCCTACTGGCAAAAACAAGCGGCCAACCAGCGCGAGTCCGCCCTCTGGTCCAAGGGCGTAAAAGAAAACGGCGGCGCCTTCGAGAGAGAAGCCATTCGCAAATTGACGGTGCAACTCCGCGAGGAATTTGAACGTGACGTGCCGGCCAAGCTGGATGGCGTCTATCGCAAGCTCTTGCTGGAAGCCTTCCACGATGTGAACTGGGACGAGATTGCCGAAGACCTCGTGGAACGCTAGCAGTCCTATCAACCTGGGCTTAATTTACCCCTTTCCGGTCTCGCCAGTCACGGGTCTCGCGAATCACGACCGGCCGCGCAGTACATCAAGTTCATCTTGCGTGAGCGGCCGAACCCATTCACAACCAAAGCGCCAGCGGCCGTCTTCCAGTTCAGTGACATGGCAAATGTGGGCCGCCAGGTCGACCTGCAGATCATTGCCGCCCATCCCTAGCTCCACGCGCACGAGTGTCATCGGCTCCAGGGCCCGGTCGAGAATCAAGCCGATTCCCCCCAGTGACATATCCACGATTAGCGCCTGCAGGGTTTGGTTGGCATTGGCGAGAAAGGCCCGTCCTGGCCGTGGCGTTACACAACGATAGCGCACCGTGGCCCGCCGATTTGACAATGGCTGTTGTTGGCCCTTTTCTGGGGCTGTGGGTTTTTGATCTACCATGCTTGCCTCGATATATCGGCCAAAGGGGATGAAGGTTCGCTCCTGCAACGATACCACACGACTGGCGTTCAGGCGATTAGGGTGCCGTTTTCCGGCCTTTCGGCAAATTTAGCGTTTTTTTCTCCTTCCAGGGCACCGACCTCCTTTTTATAAGCTAGGCTCGTGTCATGCTTAGCACCGAACTACTTCCCATCCCGGCGCGTGAGCCCGGACAGGCTGACTTGCGCAGTCCCTTGGCAACATCGGACGAAGGGTTCGCGGCCGTCGGCTTTATGAGCGACCTGCGCGGCACGCTCATGTTAGCTGGCGCATTGTTGCTCGTGGGGCTGATCGCGCTCTTCGATTATGCCACCGGGCCCTTTCTCACTTTCGGCATTTTCTATCTCATTCCGGTCGCCCTGTGCGCCTGGTGGAGTGGTTTCGCGCACGGTATTATCATCGCGCTGGCCGGTGCGGTCGCCTGGCACTTCGTCGATTACATCGAAAACCCAACGATTCCCGTGGTGGCCAGCATCTGGAATGGCATCGTTCGTTTTGGAACGCTGGTGCTAACCTCCAGTCTGGTGGCCCGCTTGCACGTATCCATTCTGCGCGAGCACCTCCTGGCCCGCACCGATCCCTTGACTGGCGCGGCCAATGGCCGAACCTTTTATGAAACCGCGGCCGTCGAGGCCGAACGGGCCGGCCGGTCCGCACATCCTTTGACTCTCGCTTATTTTGATCTCGATAACTTCAAGCAGCTCAACGACCGCTTTGGTCACTTCACCGGCGACGCGGCCCTGGTCCAGGTCGTCAAGACCATCCAGTCGCATTTGCGGAGTTCAGACCTCCTGGCACGACTTGGGGGGGATGAGTTTGCCTTGTTGCTGCCGGAAACCGAGGCGGATGGGGCGCTGGCGTTGCTTCAGCGCATGCAAACGATGTTAGCGCAAGATATGACTTCGCGTGGCTGGCCGGCGACCCTGAGTATTGGCTCCGTAACGTTCACGAGGCCCGCCCTGGATGTCGACCTGCTCATCAGCCGGGTCGATGGGCTCATGTACAAGGCCAAGAAAAATGGCAAGGGCCGTATCGAACACGAGATTGTCGCGGGGCCGCAAGCGTCCGGGGAAGATCAGCGCCGGACTTTGGGACGCGCGACGGCCCATGTGCTGGGGCATCGGCAAGCACGCGTTCGCCCCGAAGGTCAGGAAATAGCCGAGGCGAAGTTCGCCACCATACAGGAAATCTCCGCGCAGGGAATCTCTGTTCACCTTGATTGCAAGTTTCCCAAGAGCACCTTGCTCATCGTCGAACCTCTGTCATCCGCCAAGGCGTCGCTGCTCGCGCGGGTAGCTCGCGTGACCTCCGACGACAACGGCTGGAAGCACACCTGTGAACTGGCCACCGCACTTGGCAACGAGGACCTTTCCTTTTGGCGCGAGGCCCGTTGAGGACCTATCCCAACCTGGCGATTTGAAAGATGTCGTCAAGAGCGGCAAACCCATCGTCATCTATGCTCCCCCGTTCCGAATCTCGACCTCACGCGTGGGCCCTTCTCGCTGGGCCAACCATTGCAGTGCGGTTTCCATGGCGCGAAAAACGCCCACCGTTTTCATGCTTTGCCGATCCGTTTCACGATAACTTTGGTACATGCGACCCAGGCCGAAGGCCAGATCGTCGCGCGCGACAATCGCGAACTTCGCTGGCGCGGAATCCATGCCGGCGGCCAGCTTGGCCAGGTCTTGCATCCGCGCGCTCGAGGGCTGCTCGAACGTGACCACGTCGCGCATGTCGATGAGTTCATTGAAACCCGCCAACTCGGGACGCGACCAGGTTTCGCGCTGATAGGCGAAGATCTCTTCCGACGTCAGCTTGCCGTGTCCGCTCGCGCGTACGAGACGTTGCTCCAGATCGACCTGGTATTCAATCGGCATCGCACCAACCTTTCAGGGTAAATATCTTACTTCACCAGTTCAAGAACGCTCCACAGTGTCGGATCTTCCCAAAAGGGGAACTCGGAACCGACCCCCAGGACCTGCTCCCCAAGCTCATCGTCGCGGACGGCATAATAGAACCCAAGCCGGCGATGCTGCTCCGGGTCGTAGCCATGGAGCGCGGCCTCCGGCACAAACGCCTCCAGGATATAGCCACTTTTGCGGGACGTCAGTCGCATGGCGATCGTCGCCGGCGTCTGCGGAGCGTCCGCCAGGGCCCGATTGATCTTGGTTTGCGTCGCGATGGCTTCATCGCCCGCGGGGCCGCCCCCGGACGCCAGAAAATGAAACTGGTGGCAATAGCGGCTGGCCCGATGGCTGGTACGATCGCCGCGGGTATCGAGCCATAGCGTGACGCCGTCCGAGGCGCACGGCCGGGCCACGTCTCCCACGGGCGCGTTCTCCTTGCCGCGCACTTCCACTTGCACCCCCAGGCCCAGCTCGTTCCAGGCGATCAGCACTTCGGCGAGGTTGCGCCTGTCGTCCATGGCGGCGAAGTTGTCAATGCGGCAATCCGTGGGCAGATCGAGCAAACGGTCGTCGTCGCGCCGCGGCATTTTTTTTACATAGGAGCACGGGTAAGCCAGATTCACCAAGAAATGATGCGGTACCAGGGCCATAGCAAATACCGAGTTGACGGAGCAGGCGCTTAATTCAGCAAGCTGCGCTGCAAAACTTCGCTGGCTCGTTCGAAAGAAGGTTGCCAGGTAATTTCAGGCTTGCCGAGCTCCATGCAGTCGCGGAGCTTTTCGAGGGTGTTGCGGGCCATGTGGGGGCATTTGTTGCAGGCGCAGGTTATGCCCGGCACGGGATGATAGCGATGCTGCGGAAACTTGCTCTGCAGCTGCCACATCATGTTCGCTTCGGTGGCGACGAAGAAATCGTGCGGCTCGGGACGGTCGGCGACATACTTGATCATGGCCTCGGTGCCGCCGACGAAATCGGCATGCTCGCGAATGTTGGCCGGGCATTCCGGGTGGGCCAGCGTGATACCCTGGGGAATCTTCTTTTGCAGGGCCAGCAAATCGCCCACGCTGAAAATTTCATGCACCATGCAGGCACCGTCCCACAGGATCATGGGCCTACCGGTGATTTCCTGAAGGTATTGCCCCAGGTGCCGGTCGGGCACGAAGAGGATTTCCTGTTTGGCCGGCACGCGGCGAATGATTTCCTCGGCATTGCCCGATGTGACTACCCAGTCAGAGAGCGCCTTGACGGCTGCCGTGCTGTTAATGTAGGTCACGGTCTGAAAGTCCCGGCCATTGGCGCGGAGCATTTCCTGGTAGCGAAAGAGCTTGTCGGCTGGGCAGCTTTCGGCCAGGCTGCAGCCCGCCAGCAGGTCTGGCAGCAACACCCGTTTGGTCGGATTGAGCATCTTGGCCGTCTCGGCCATGAAGTGAACACCGCAGAAAACAATCGTGTCGGTGTGGACCCTGGTGGCGGCGCGGGCTAGCTTGAGGCTGTCGCCGGTGAAGTCCGCCAACTCCTGAATTTCGCCTTCTTGATAATAGTGCGCCAGGATGGTGGCGTTCTTAGTCTTCTTGAGGGCCTTGATTTCAGCGATGAGATCGAGCATGGCATGAGTCCTTGTTTTTTACGTGGCGGAGGAGGAACCCACTGGTCGCAAGCGGACAGCTTCCTACCCTCATGATATCATCGGCGGCAAGGAAATCCAGGATCGCGTTTGCCGGGCCATGGCAACGGCAGCCAACGCCACTCTGTGAACCAAATCGAATTAAAAGGCGCCTACTTGACGCTCCCCACGGATTCGCGGAAAATCCCTGCATGTGTCACTTGGGCATTGCGTTAATTAACCTCCAGGAGTGTGCACCATGTTCGCGCGTACGTTGGGTATGACTGTTTTTGGCATCGCCCTCTGCGGCCTGTTCCTGCAGGCGGGCCTGGCTCAGGACAAGGCCAAGGACAAGGCGAAGGACCAGGCCCAGGACAAGAAATTCGAAATCCCCAAGGACGTCATCGTCGGTACAGTAAAGTCGGTTAATTTGAAGGAAAGCCACTTTACCATCAAGCTGGAGAGTGGCAAGGACAAGACCTTCGCGGTCACTTCCAAAACCGAATTCTGGGGTCCCAAAGGGGGCGACCGCGGCACCGGGCCGGATGGCCTGAAAGATGACTGCATGGAAAAAGGCTACATGATCAAAGTCGACGCAACCAAGGACGGCAAAAACGCCAAGAACGTCTACTTGCCGGTTCGTAAATCCGACGAGAAGAAATAGACGAGAATTAATCACAGAGCTCGGGGTGGGGCCGGATGCCGCGAAGTGTCGCGCGGCCCTCCCCGGTGTATAGACGCGAGCACGAGTTGGGCTTTCTGAAGTAGGACTTCTTGATGACAAAGCTTTGCCACTGCCTTGCTGTAACTCTGGCCCTCTTCGTTGGCCTTTCCCAAGCAAACGCTGACGTGGTCGACTACGTCAACACGCCCGACCCCGCGTTTGCGTGGAAGCTCAATGAAAAGAAAGAGGTCGCCGGCGGGACTATTTATGATTTGCACATGGTCTCGCAGGTCTGGCAGGGCATCCCCTGGGAACATCAGCTTCAAGTTTATCTGCCGGCCAATGTCAAGCCGACCAAAACGATGTTTCTCTGGAACCAGGGCGGCAAGGCGACGCCGGCCAGCATTGCCTTTGGCATGGACCTGGCCAGGAAGATGAACGCCCCGGTTGCTTTCCTCTACGGTGTTCCCAATCAACCGCTTTTTGGCGGCCTGAAGGAAGACGCCCTGATCGCCGAAACCTTCGTGCGTTATCTGCAGACCAAGGACGAAACCTGGCCCTTGCTTTTTCCAATGACCAAGAGCCTGGTTCGTGCCATGGACGCGTTGCAGGCCTTCGCGAAGCAGGAATGGCAAATCGACATCACGCATTTTGTGGTGTCGGGTGCTTCCAAGCGTGGTTGGACGACCTGGCTGACCGCCGCCGCCGACCCGCGTGTCAAGGCGCTGGCTCCCTGCGTGATCGACACGCTCAACATGCGGCTGCAATTGCCGCACCAGCTTGAATCGTATGGCAAGTACAGTGCCATGATTGCCGACTACACCAAGCGAGGACTGGTGCCGCTGCCGGACACCCCCGATGCACGCAAGCTTTGGGCCATGGTCGATCCCTGGAGCTATCGCGCCAGGGTCAAGCAGCCCATCATGATTATCAACGGGACCAACGATCCCTACTGGACGCAAGATGCCCTGAACCTTTACTGGGATGATTTGCAGCCAAACAAACGCGTGCTTTACGTCCCCAACGCCGGCCACAACCTCGTGCAGAAGCACGACGGGGTGACGCTGTTGCCGGACCTGTCACGGGCCGGCAACACGCTGGCCGCGTTTGCCCGCCAGCAGATTTACGATCTCCCCATGCCTCGGCTCAAGTGGCAACACGAGGGCTCGGGAGCGTCGCTGACACTCAAGGTGCAGGCTGAGCCGCCGCCGCTAGCCGCGCGCCTCTGGTCCGCCCAGGCCGCGACACGCGATTTCCGCGAGGCCAAATGGACCGATCGGCCCCTCAAAATCAATGGTAATGACATCATCGCCGAGGTGGCAGTTCCTGCCGAAGGCCATGTGGTTTTCCTGGCAGAACTGGAATACCAGAGCGAAGGCTTGCCCTATTATCTCTCGACGCAGTTGCGCGTCGCGGGCCAAGGTAAATAATCCCTTTCCCAACTGTTTCTGAGGAGAATCCCGATGAAATTTCGCATGATTCTTGGCGCCCTTTGCCTGGCGGCCTTGCCGCAGGGGGCACGTGCCGACGTCAAGCCGCACGCGCTGTGCGGCGAAGGCATGGTCCTTCAGCAAAAAACCAGGGCCGTCCTTTGGGGCACTGCCGACAAGGAAGAGGTCGTCACCGCCACCTTTCGTGGCGCGTCGGCCAAGGTAATCGCGGATGACAAGGGCAACTGGCTGTTATCCGTGCCGGCCGGCGCTGCCCGGCGGGCCCTTCGAATTGACGATCAAGGGCAACAACACGATTACCTACAAGGACGTACTCGTCGGGGAAGTATGGATTTGTTCCGGACAATCGAACATGGAATGGTCTGTCGGCGGCAGCAACAAATCGGACAAAGAATACGCCTCTACCGCGCCGCACAACCCCATGCTGCGTGCCTTCAACGTCAAGAAAAACCCGCAAGCAACGCCGCAGACGGATGTGGGCGGCAAATGGGTCGATGCGGACCCGAAAACGGTCAACAGTTTCTCGGCCGTCGGCTATTTTTTTGGGCGTGCGCTGCAAGACGACCTGAAAGTGCCGGTGGGCCTTATTCACAGCAGTTGGGGCGGCACGCGCATCGAGGCCTGGATGAGCCCCGCGGCGCTGGCAGCGGCGGGAGTCAAGGAAGGGGAGCCAAAGAAATTAAACGCCAACTCGGCCTCGGCCCTTTACAACGGCATGATTTATCCGCTCCTCAACTATCCGGTGCGCGGGGCGATCTGGTACCAGGGTGAAGCCAACGCCGGTCAGGCTTACAAATACCGCACCCTTCATCCCGGCCTGGTCGAGAACTGGCGCGCCGACTGGAAAAACCCGGAGCTGGCGTTTTATTTCGTGCAGTTGGCCCCGTTCAATGCCATGAAAAAAGAGCCGGGAGAGAGCAACTGGGCGGAGCTGCGCGAGGCGCAGGCGCTGACGCTCAAGCTGAAGAACACCGGCATGGCGGTCATCACCGACCTCGGTAATGAGTATGACATTCATCCCACGCCGAAGCGCCCCGTAGGTGAGCGTCTCGCCCTGGCTGCGCGGGCTGGGACGTACGGGGAAAAGATCATCTACTCCGGGCCGCTTTACAAGGCGGTCAAGTTCGACGGCAACAAAGCGATCGTCAGCTTCAACAATATCGGCGGTGGTCTCGTTACCAAAGAAATGGAGCCAACGCTGGAAAAAGGCGGCAAGGCAGCCTGGCGCGTGAAGGAGGGCTCGACGAATGCGCCGCTTCTCGGCTTTACCATCGCCGGCAAGGACCACAAGTTTTACCAGGCCAAGGCCGAGATCGCCGGCGACACCGTGGTCGTAAGCAGCGAGCTTGTCGACGCACCCGTCGCGGTCCGTTACGGCTGGGCCGACCATCCGCTCGTCAACCTCTTCAACCGCGAAGGCCTGCCGGCATCGCCGTTCCGCACGGATGACTTTCGGGGCATCACCCAGCCGAAGGAATAGGGCATCATCGGTGTCGGTGGGCCCAGCGTACTCGCGCTGACCCACCGACATCGCTGCCGTGTTTTCCGTTTGTTTCGGTGGGTCAGCGCGAGTACGCTTGACCCACCCTACGTATCTCAGCCAGGATAGCTGAGGACTGATTTTAGGGTGTCTGGCTGGGTGGCGATCCAGTTGAAAATGTCTTCTACTATCCGCGAAATGTTCCGTGTCGCCCGCCAGCCAAGCTCGCGCTCTACCTTGCGGTTGTCGCTCACGTAGATGCGCACGTCGAGCGGGTTGGTTGCGGGAACGGCTGTAAAGGAGAGCCGATTGCCGGTGACTTGCTGACATAGCGCTGTCAATTCCAGCAGCGACACTGAGTTCTCCTGGCCGCCGCCGACGTTGTAGAGGCGCCCATCCCATAAGCCTGGCGCCGCCAGCTGGGCGGCGATCAGTTCGAACAAATCGTCCACGTGCAGAATGTCGCGCACTTGCTTGCCCTGGCCGCCGAAGCCGATATAAGCGAGTGGTTTGCCGTAATAGTGACTTGCCACCCAGTGACTTACGACGCCCTGGTCCACCTTGCCCATCTGCCAGGGGCCGGCCAGAATGCCGCAACGATTGATCAGGGCTTTGAGCCCAAAATTGTAGACGTATTCCTGAATCAGCAGCTCGCAAGCCAGCTTGGTCGCCCCGTAAATAGAGCGGGCGCCGTCCAAAGCAAAATCTTCCGCGATGCCATGCTCGGAAAAGCCCGGCACACCCGTGTCAGCATCCCAGCGATAACGCGTGGCCTCCTCGCGATAAGCCAGTCCATTCAAGCGCGCGATCGGATAGACGCGGCTGGTGCTGAGAAACAGCACGGCTGTCTTCCGCGTGCGGGCGAACTCCAGACAATTGAGCGTGCCGGCCAGGTTGGTTTGCAAGTCGTATTGGGGGGAGCCTTTGGTGGCAGCCTGGATCGAGGGCTCGGCGGCACAGTCGATGAGCAGTTCCACGTCGGGCAAGGTTTCAAGATCTTCACGGCTGCGCACGTCCGCATGGACGAAGGGAACACCGGCCGAGGCGCAGACGCGGCAGGCTCAACTCGCTGCCGCGCCGCCGGAGATTGTCCACCGCGAACACCGCCAGGTCTGGCCAGCGCTGCCTGAAGTTCAGGGCCAGGTTTGAGCCGACAAAGCCCGCGCCTCCCGTGATGGCCACGCTCTTGAACAGCATCCGTTCCCTCACTCTGAAACCGTGAATCCCGCCGCGCTAACGAGGACGATGGGGAAAAATCCCTTGCTGGCGCGGCGGGCTATGGGCGGCGTTGGCTATCGGCGCTCGTGTAGGTCCTTGAGAATACTCTTCAGGTCGTGGGCATAGGACCAGCCGGGGTAATCGGTCTCGAACCTGCGCGTGTCGCTGATGTACCAAATGTGATCGCCGATCCGGGCCTTGTCGGAATAGGACGTTTTCATCTTGCGGCCCGTGAATTGTTCGCACTGGGCGATGGCCTCACGCACCGAGCAGTTGGCATGCCGGCCGCCGCCCGCGTTATAGACGGCCGCCGGCCGGGCGCTTGATAATAATGCCAGAACATATTGACCAGGTCGAAGGCATGGATATTGTCGCGCACCTGCTTGCCGCCATAGCCGAAAACGGTGTAGGGCGTGTCCGCGACTGCGCATTTCATCAGGTAGGAGAGAAAGCCGTGCATCTTGCCGCCTGCCTGGCCCGGCCCGGTCACGCAACCGCACCGAAAACAAACGGTGTTCATGCCGAAATAGCGCCCGTATTCCTGGACGAGTGCGTCGGCCGCCAGCTTGGAGACGCCAAAAAGCGAATGCGTGGTGTCGTCCAGCGACATCGCCTCGTCAATGCCATGCTCATAATACGCGTGTCCTGGATCGATTTCCCAGCGCGTGCCGCGCTCGATCATCGGCAGCTTGTTCGGATTGGCTCCGTAAACTTTGTTCGTCGAGGTGAAGATGAAACAGGCCTTGGGGCAATATTGGCGGGTGGTTTCCAGCAGATTGAGCGTGCCGTTGGCATTGACGGCAAAGTCCGTGCGGGGATCACCGGCGGCCCATTCATGAGACGGTTGGCCGGCGGTGTGCACGACCAGCGCCAGGTCGCTACCGGCGTCGGCAAAGATGCGTCCGACCGCCTCGGCGTCGCGCACGTCAACCGCATGGTGGACATAGTTGGGTAGTGTGGCTTCTAGATGGTGCCGGGTTCGTGCGGTGGAAGCGTCTGCACCGAAGAAACGCTGGCGCATGTCGTTATCGATGCCCAGGACCCTAAAACCCCGGGCACTGAGAAAAGTGACGGCCTCGGATCCGATCAGGCCTGCGGATCCCGTCACCAGTGCGGTTGGCACAGCTCGCTCCTCCTGGAATGCAGGTGATACATTAAGGCCGATTGACGCCAGACGCAAGGTCAAGGACAATTGAGGTTATGGGCAATGTCGGCGAGTTATTCCAAAATGCCTTTCGCTTTCATCAGAACGGCGAGTTGGCCAGGGCGGAGCCACTTTATCGGCAAATTCTCCAGGCTGACCCCGCGCATGCCGATACACTGCATCTCCTGGGCGTCCTGGCGCACCAGACCGGCCATCCTCAGGCAGCGCTGGCCCTGATTCGTCAGGCCATTGAACGTAATCCCCGCGCCGTCGTATTTCACGTCAACCTGGGTGTCGTCTGCAAGGAGCAGGGGGACCTGGGCGCAGCGCTAACCTGTTATGCCACCGCCTTACGCCTCGAACCCACCCATGCCGAGGCACAAAACAAATGGGGCGAGGCCATCGCGAGCTGCCGGCAGGCGCTCGCGACAAATCCCGAGCGCGCGGAGCTTCATCATATTCTCGGCAACGCTTTTTATGAGCAGGGGCGCTGGGAGGAGGCGCTAACGTCCCTACGCCAGGCGCTGTGCATCAACCCGGGCCTGGCGATGGTGCATTACCATGTTGGCCTCGCCCTACAGGCCGCGGGTCAGCTTGACGAGGCGATCGTGAGTTATCGCCAGGCCGTCGTCGTGAATCCGAACCATGCCGACGCCCTTTTTAACCTGGGCAGCATTTATTTCGAACGAGGGCAACCCGATGAGGCCGAAACGGCTTATCGTCAGGGTTTACAAAAGGACCCCAGGCGGGCCGAGGCTCATGTAGCCCTTGGCAACATTCTCCGGGACCAGGGACGGGCAGGGGAGGCCGTCAACTGTTATCGGAATGCCTGTGAGCTTGAGCCGGCGAAGTTGGCATGGCGAAGCTGCCATTTGTTCAATCTGCTTTACGATCCGGAATATGACCAGGCAGCTCTTTTTGAGGAGCACCAAAGGTATACGGAAATGGTTCAAGCGCTGGCTCCGGCGGCACCTTCGTTTACCAATGAACCGACTCCCGAGCGCCGCCTGCGCGTTGGCTACGTTTCGCCGGAATTTCGCAATCATGTGCTCGGGCGCAATATCTGGCCTCTCCTGCGCCATCACGATCATGAGCGCTTTGCCATTTTCCTTTATTCCCACACGCCGCGCGCCGACTTGGTCACCGGGCAATTCCGCAATTGTGCCGATCAGTGGCATGATGTTGGCACCTGGTCCGACGAGCAGGTCGCCGAGCAGGTGCGCCAGGACGGCATCGATATTCTTGTCGATGTCACCATGCACACGGCGGGCAATCGCCTGGGGATTTTCGCCCGCAAGCCCGCCCCGGTTCAGGTCACGTTTGCCGCCTACCCGGGAGGCACGGGCCTTCCGGCCATCGATTATCGCCTTACCGATCCCTTTCTCGATCCGCCCGGCCTTGGCGAGCGCTGGTTTGCGGAGACAACCTACCGTTTGCCGCATTCATTTTGGTGCTATTATGCACCGTCAGACGAGCCCGCTGTCGGGCCGCTGCCCGCGCTGCGGAATGGCTACGTGACCTTTGGGTTCCTGGGCAATTTCTGCAAGGTCAACGCCAGGGTGCTCGATCTTTGGGCACGCGTCCTGGCTGCCATTCCCGACTCGCGCCTGGTGTTGCTGGCCACGCCGGGAAGCCATCGCCAGAAGACTGGCGAACATTTGGCTCGACACGGCATCTCCCCGCTGCGCGTGGAGTTTCGGCCACGCGTGGGCCGGGCCGATTATTTGGCGCTCTATCACCAGTTGGATATGGTTCTTGATACGTTTCCTTACAATGGTCACACGACGGGCCTGGACGCGCTGTGGATGGGTGTGCCGGTGATCACGCTGTTCGGCGCCAGTCCTGTCAGCCGAGGTGGTTTAAGCCAGCTCACCAACCTTGGCCTGGCGGATTTGGCGGCCAACAATGCTGATGATTTTGCACGCGCGGCGAAGTGCCTTGCCGCCGATCTGGCGGTGCTTGCTGACTTACGCGCCAGCTTGCGCGAACGCATGCGTGGCTCCATCTTGATGGATGCCGGCGCTTTCGCGCGTGACATCGAAGGAGCGTACCGGGCCATGTGGCACGCGTGGTGCACGAAACGTCAAGAAATCAACCATGCCAACCCCTGACGATATCCTCAACGAAGCGCTGCGCAGTCATCAGCGCGGTGATTTGATTGAGGCCGAACGGCTTTATCGCCGGGTGCTCGCTGCCGACCCGCGCCATGCGCAGGCCCTCCATCTGTTGGGCGGTCTCGCGCATCAAACCGGCCAGCACGCTGCCGCCGTGGCCCTCATCCGTCAGGCGATCGCGCTGAACCCCGGCGCCTCTCTTTTCCATTACAACCTGGGCCTGGTCTATAGAAAGCAGGCGCAGTTTGCCGAGGCGGCTACCTGTTTGCGCGAGGCAGCGCGGCTTAATCCCAATCACGTGGAAGCGTACACCTATCTCGCCGAAGTCCTCACCGACCCGACCCAGGCAGCCGAAGCAATCGCTTGTTACCGCCACGCCCTGCGGCTAAATCCGACGCTGGCCACGGCACACAACAACCTGGGTGTCGCCTTGCTCAAGAAAGGGGAGCTGACCGAGGCAGCAGTCTGTTTTCTAAACGCGTTGCGTCTCAACCCAAACTACGCCGAAGCCCACAACAACATGGGAAACCTTCTCAAGGACCAGGGACAGGTGCAGGAGGCGCTCGGTTGCTTTCGGACCGCCATGCAGGTGGCGCCCAGGGACCAGGCCCGGTACGATAATCTACTACTTAGCCTGCACTATGCGCCTGGCTACGACGCGCCGGCACTCTTCGAGGAACATCGTCGCTGGCAAGTGGAACAGGCGCAGTTGCCAGTGCCGTCTCGTTATGACAACGACCGAGCGCCGGAGCGGCGCCTGCGTATCGGCTATGTATCGCCGGATTTTCGCGTGCATGTCGTCGGCCGTAACGTCTGGCCGCTAATTCGCGAGCATGACCACAGTCAGTTCGATATTACGCTTTATGCCAATTTGCCGCGTACCGACACCATGAGTGAACATTTTCGCGGGTGCGCCGACCAGTGGTGCTCGATTGCCGGGTGGCCCGATGAACGCGTGGCGGACAGGGTCCGGCAGGATGGGATCGACCTTCTCGTCGATCTGGCGCTACATACCGATGGCAACAGCCTGCTCGCTTTCGCGCGAACCGGCGCCCGTGCAGGTTACCTTCGCCGGCTACCCGGGCAGTACCGGCTTGCGGACCATCGACTATCGCCTGACCGATCCCTATCTCGATCCGCCCGGATTGTTCGATGCTTGGTATTCCGAAAAGTCGTATCGTCTGCCGCATAGTTTTTGGTGTTATTATGCGCCGAGCGAGGAGCCGCCCGTCGGCCCACTGCCGGCGCTCGCGCGTGGCCATATTACTTTCGGCTGTCTCAACAACTTTTGCAAAATCAACGACGAGGTCTTGCGGCTCTGGGCACGCGTGCTCCGGGGCACGCCAGGCTCACGGCTGCTCATGCTGGCGCACGAGGGCAGTCACCGCCAACAAACGCGCGATCTGCTGGCCGGGGAGGGCATCGTACCGGAGCGCGTGCAGTTTCATGTCCCCAGGCCCAGGCCCGAATACCTGGGGCTCTACCATCAAATCGACATCGGACTGGATACCCTTCCTTATAACGGCCATTCCACCAGTCTCGACAGCTACTGGATGGGTGTGCCGGTCGTTACTCTCGTCGGCCAGACGGTCGTCGGCCGCGGCGGCCTCAGTCAATTGACCAACTTGGGCCTGTCGG
Source organism: uncultured Planctomycetota bacterium (assembly GCA_963848825.1). Lineage (GTDB taxonomy): Bacteria > Planctomycetota > Planctomycetia > Gemmatales > Gemmataceae > CAVVSQ01. Next base: position 1,544,524 of record CAWKFA010000015.1, read on the forward strand.
AGTTGGCCGCGAATACAGCCGATGACTTCGTCCGCACGGCACACGAGTTGGCCGGTGATCTGCCGCGACTGGAAATACTCCGTGGCAGCTTGCGCCAGCGCATGAAGCAATCGCCCTTGATGGACGCCGTCGGCTTCACGCGCGGCATCGAGGCAGCCTATCGCGACATGTGGCGTGCCTGGTGCGGGCAACGCTAGGAGTAAGATTCAATGGCGGCGACCGATGATTTATACGCGCAGGCCGTGCGCTGTCATGCGAGTGGCCAACTGGCACAAGCGGAACCGCTCTATCGCCAAATACTCCAGGTTGACCCCAATCACGCCGACGCTTTGCATCTGCTTGGCGTTCTCGCTCATCAAAGCGGTCATTCCCAGGCTGGCATCGCCCTCATCAGACAGGCGATCGCGCTACGGCCGGAGCCGATCTTTCAAGTCAATCTCGGCATCGTCTACAAGGACCAGGGCTTTTTGGCGGACGCCATGCAATGCTACCGACAGGCGCTGAGGCTCGATGCCAACTGCCTGGAGGCCCATAATAACCTGGCTATCGCGCTGGCTGGACAAGGGGAACTGGCCGAGGCCGGCGCGTGTTATCGGCAAGCTCTGGGCATCGATCCCAATAATGCCGACATGCACAACAACCTGGCCAATGTCCTCAAGGACCAGGGGCAACTTGAGGAGGCCATCGCGTCCTACCAGACCGCCTTGCGACTCAGGCCCAACCATCCCGAAGTCTACAACAACCTGGGCAACGCCCTCGTGGACGTAGGCGCGCTCGACGAGGCTTGCGCGTGTTATCGCGAGGCGCTGGCCCTCAATCCAGCCCATGCCGACGTGCACAACAACCTCGGCCATGCGCTGGCCAGTCAAGGACAGGCCAATGAGGCCATTGCCTGTTTTCAGGAAGCATTACGTCTGAACCCTAACCATGCGGAAGCCCACAACAATCTCGCGAACGCCCTTGCAGCGCAGGGACGGCTGGCCGAGGCCATCGCCGGCTATCGGGAAGCGGTACGCAGCAAGCCCAGTTATGCCATCGCTCATTACAATCTCGGCAATGCCCTCAAGGCGCAAGGCCAGAGCGGTGACGCGGTGGAGAGTTATCGCCAGGCCTTGCGCCTGAACCCCACTTACGCCGATGCTCACAACAACCTGGGCGTGGCGCTGAAAGCTCTGGGCCATTCCGCCGAGGCCATCGTGTGTTATCAACAGGCAGTGGCCGCCGACCCCAACCATGGCGATGCCCACAACAATCTTGGCAATGCTCTGAAAGATGAGGGGAATGTCAGTGCCGCGCTGGCATCCTATCAACTTGCTCTGGCAATTAATCCCAATCATGCCGATGCGCTGAGTAATCTCGGCATCATGCTGATGAACCAAGAAAAAACCGCCGAGGCCATCGAGTGCTTCCAAAAAGCGCTTCGGGTGAAACCGGATCATGTCGAGGCCCACAACAACCTGGGCAACGCGCTGATCGCCGCGGGCGAGTTCGAAGCAGGGGCCCGCTGCTTTGAGCAGGCCTTGCGGCTAAACCCCGTCCACGCCGGTGCGCATGGCAATCTCGGAGTTTCGCGCAAAAATGAGGGCAAGCTCGCCGAGGCCGCGGCATGCTTTGAACAGGCGCTCGCCATTGATCCAAAGGACACGCAGGCGCTTTGGAACCGTTCGCTATTGCGGCTTCTAACAGGAGATTATCTGGGCGGCTGGCCGGATTATGAAGCACGCTGGGCCCAACCGGGCAAGGTGGCCCGGCGGTTCGCACAGCCGCGCTGGGATGGTTCGTCCGCTGGCAGGCAAAACCATTCTCGTTTATGCCGAGCAGGGCCTGGGCGACACACTTCAGTTCCTGAGATATTTGCCGATGGTACGCGCCCGGGGCGGTAGGGTTGTCTTCGAATGTCCGCCGCCCCTCGCCGGGCTACTCTCCTCATGCCATGGCGTGGACGAACTCGTGCTCGCTGGCTCGGCGTTGCCCGCGTTCGATTTGCAAATACCTCACTTGAGCCTGCCCGGCGTCTTTGAGACCACGTTGGCAACGATTCCCGGTGGGGTTCCTTATATCACCGCCAATGCCAGCCTCGTGGATCGTCACCGGCAGCACCTGGCCGGGCTTTCGTTGCTGACCTCCGGCCAGTCCGGAATAACGGCAGCCGCGCCCCTCAGAGTGGGCATCGTCTGGCAGGGCAATCCGCGTTTTCCTGGTGATCGGAGCCGCTCTATTCCCTTGCATCATTTTCTGCCGCTGGCGCGGCTGCCAGGTGTCAAGGTTTTTAGTTTGCAAAAGGAAAGAACAGGCGTCGAACAACTCCATGCCCTTGGCGACCATGTGCCCATAGTGGATTTGAGCGACCGCCTGGAGTCCTTTGAGGACACCGCCGCCATTATGCTGAGCCTGGACCTCATTATCAGTTCGTGCACATCGGTGCCGCACCTGGCCGGCGCCCTGGGGGTGCCGGTGTGGACCGTTCTGCAATTTATTCCCGACTGGCGCTGGCAGCTCGCAGGCGAAAGCACGCCCTGGTACCCCAGCATGCGGCTCTTTCGCCAGCGGCGGGCCGGTGATTGGGATGAAGTATTTCTGCGCGTCGCGGCGGAATTGAGACGTGCCAGCCAAACTAGGTCGGTTTCTTGATAGCTCACTCAGGATTTGGACGACGAGAGTTGCTTCCTCTATCATGCCTTCGGCATCCCGCACCGCTGAAATACGGAGGATAAGATCATGTGTGCACAGATCGTCTTGAGTGTCCTTGTGGCGTTGTCCCTCGTGCCGACTTACGGTCAGGCGCAAAGCTTCACGATAAAGACAAAAGAGGACGCCGCGCCGGAAAAAGCATCGGTGTCACCACGGGGTCTAAAATCCACTCTTCGGTCACTATCGCGCTTGGCGCCAAGGTTCTCAACGAGGAAAAAAAGGTCGAGATCGACGACATGGAATATACCGAGAAGGTTTTGGAAGGCGGCGACAAGCGGCCTAATAAGTTCACGCAGACTTACTCCAAGGCCCTTAAAGGAAGGGAAGGCGCCTGGCGAAGCAATCCTACGCGGGCAAGACGATTGTGTACGAGCTCAAGGAAGGCACTTACCAGGTGACAGCCGAGGGTGGCGATGTCGATTCCGAGGACCTCGACAAGTTCGCGAAGAAAGCCAACAGGCCAAAGGTCGGGCAGGCGTTATATCCCAAGAAGGCGGTCGAGGTCGGCGAGTCGTGGGCTATCGGCACGGAGGCACTGTTTGCCTTGATAGGAAGCCCGCCGAAGGATGATGCCGACATCACCAAGGTGCGCGGCGAGGGCAAGTTGGTCAAGGCTTACAAAAAGAATGGCCAGCAGTGGGGCGTGATCGAGATCACGGGCTTCTTTCCCGTGAAGAAGTTTGGGCCGCTGGTACTGGAAAAGACCGTTGACTTGCAGTTCAAAACAACCCTGGACACGGCCATCGACGGGACCTCCACCGCCGGCCAGTTGAAGGCGACGGTAGCGCTCAAGGGACAGACTCAGTTCACCCAGAATAACATGACGTTTACGATGGACATCGACATTGCCGGTGATATGCACATGGAGCGAACCGCGGAGAAATAGGGGCGGCCCAGTGAGACGCTTGAGAACCCACTGAGATTATGGCCATGACCACGCTATTCCCCGAGAATCGAACAACCGCCCGGTTGTTGTTATCCCGCATCACGGCTACGGATTATCCGGACCTTCAGGCGATGCAACAGGACCCGCGCGTCATGGCGACATTGGGTGGGATGGTATCTGAGACGGAATTGCAAGCTCGCCACGAGCGGAACCTGGAGCACTGGCGGCAGCATGGTTTTGGCTGGTGGGTGGCGCGGCTGCGCAGCGACGGTCGGTTTGTGGGCCGCGGTGGCTTGCGCAGGGCGAATGTCGACGGCAAGGACGAAGTCGAGGTCGGGTATGGCCTGATTCCCGAATTCTGGGGCCAAGGCCTCGCAGTCGAGTTGGCGGCGGCCAGCATTGAACCTGCCATGAGCTTGCAGCTAGACGAAATAGTCTGCTTCACCTTGCCAACAAACCTGCGTTCCCGGCGCGTGATGGAAAAAGTGGGCTTTCGCTATGAAAAGGATTTCGTATGGTGCGGGCTGCCGCACGTTTTGTATCGGCTCAAAGGCCTGGCCTCAAAAATGTAGGCTGGAATCACGAGGGTGTCAGACAGCGTCTGGCGCGTTGCGCCCTTGCGGTTCCCAGAGTTGAATGGGATTGCCCTCGGGATCGGCGAGGCGCGCGAAGCGGCCATTGGGATAGACCTCGGTATCAACGTCGACCGCAATGCCTGCGGCGCGAAGTTGGCGCACCATGGCGTCGAGATGACGCACGCGAAAGTTGATCATCCAGGTCTGCCGGGGAGAGCCGAAGTAATCAGTATCCGCCGGAAAGGGCGCGAATGCCGTCGGTCCGGCTTGTTGTTGCCACGAAGGCGCGTCATAACTCGTGGGCGTTAGCGCGATGCCAAGGTGATCGCGGTACCAAATACCGATTGCGGCAGGGTCTTGTGCCCGAAAAAAAAGTCCGCCGATACCGGTCACTTTCTCCATGGATACCTCGCTCCCGTTGAAAAATGTGGCTGGACCGCTCCTGGTTGCTGTCGAGGCATGTTACGACATATAATGCTTATGAAAACCGTTAAAAAATCCAAACCGGCCGCCGCGTGCTGAGTTTCAGGAATGGAAGAATATGGCGATCTTTGAAGGTACTCTTGTCCCGCCCGTTGGCCGTTTCGTTGTCGTGGCGGCGCGCTTCAATCAAATTGTGGTCGACAATCTCGTGTTCGGCGCCAAAGATGGCCTCCGCCGCCACGGTGTGGCCGAAGAAGCCGTGGATGTGGTCTGGGTACCCGGCTCCTTTGAAATCCCTCTTGTGGCTCAGCGGCTGGCGGCGTCAAAAAAATATGTCGCGGTGATATGCCTGGGAGCAGTCATCAAGGGAGACACCGATCACTACGACTATGTGGCCGGCGGCGCGGCCCATGGCATAGCCCAGGCGAGCTTATTGACGGGCGTGCCCGTGGTTTTTGGAGTGCTCACCTGCGACACGATGGAACAAGCCACCAATCGAGCCGGCGGCAAAGCCGGCAATAAAGGCTCGGAAGCCGCGGCAACCGCGATCACCATGGTAAATCTGCTCAGGCTGTTGCCCTGATGGGACCCCGATAGGGAACCCCGACAGGGGACCCCGACAGGGTGTCGAAGCGATTAGCCGGGGGTTGAGCGCAGTCGTATCGATCACCTCGACGCTGGTAGGGGTCGCAGCCGTGGGCTCAGCTACGACCCCTACCAGGGTGTGCGCCGTGAAAGGCGTTGGTTTTCTGTGGGTGCGAATCCCACCCGGCAACTTGGTCGTTCTAGCCGGTAAGCAGTTTGAGCGGCTTGGCGGGCGACTGTCAGGTCGAAGCCTCAGATGGAAAAGGATCGTATTAGCGATTCAGCGAGCGTGCGGGCCGTAACGCGAGTGAACGTTGAGCAGGCCCCGAAAACGGGTTTTGCAGGAGCCGACCCTCCACCCTGGAAGGGGAAGGCCACAGCCGTCGCAGTCAGGGGAATGACCCATGATCCCCGACGATGGTCCTGCCGGGGTAGTGACGACGGCACGCCGCAAGAGGAAACCAAGGCAACACGGGAGACCCCCGTTCGTGATCGATGCAGATCAACACGAGCCCGCGAGGGACCGACGTGGCGAGCGGGGGAGTCGGAGAGGTTCATAGTACCGTTGAAGCCGGGTAACGCCGGTGGAGGGAAGGGACCTCAGTTCAAGAGAAGTGTCGAACGTAGGGACCGCAAGGAGATTGGCGTGAGCCTGCAACCTCCGAACCAAGTCGTGAAACTACAGACGGCACTGCATGCGAAAGCGAAGGCAGCTCCGACCTATCGGTTCTATCTGCTGTACGACAAGCTGTATCGCTGGGACGTGTTGGCTTTTGCCTACGACCGGTGCAAGTCCAACAAGGGCGCACCGGGAGTAGACGGTCAGACGTTCCAGGACATCGAAGCGTATGGCGAGGTTCGTTGGTTGGAGGAACTGGCGAAGGAACTCCAGGGAAAGACGTATCAGCCAAGTCCGGTGAAGCGGGTGTGGATCCCGAAGCCGGATGGCAAACAGCGACCGTTGGGGATTCCGACGATCCGCGACCGCGTGGTGCAGATGGCCGTGGTATTGGTCTTGGAGCCGATCTTCGAGGCCGACCTACAGCCGGAACAATATGCGTACCGTCCTGGGAGAAGCGCACTGGACGCCGTCAAGGAAGTCCAGGAGTTGCTGAAAGCGGGCTATACGGATGTGGTGGATGCGGACTTGAGCGGGTATTTCGACAGTATTCCGCACGCCGAACTGATGAAGTCGGTGGCGCGTCGGGTCAGCGATCGGCACGTGTTGCATCTGGTGAAGATGTGGCTCGAAGCGCCGGTCGAAGAGACTGACGAACGCGGGCGGAAACGTCGTACGACACGCAACAAGGACGAACACCGGGGCACGCCGCAAGGCGGAGTGCTATCGCCATTGCTGGCGAATTTGTATATGCGCCGGTTCATCATGGGATGGAAGCAGTTGGGCCACGCCGAGCGGCTGGACGCTCACATTGTCAACTATGCAGACGACTTTGTGATCTGCACGCGTGGCAACGCCGACGAGGCAATGCAGACGATGCGTGCGATGATGGAGAAGCTGAAGTTGACGGTGAACGAAAAGAAGACGCGTCGGGCGACCCTGCCGGATGGTGCGTTCACGTTCCTGGGGTACACGTTCTGTCGTCAACATTCGCGACGGACGGGCGAGGCCTACGTAGGTCCGCGTCCGGGCGTCAAGAAGATCCGCGCGCTGTGTCGCGGCATCAGCGAATGGACGGATCGGCGGACGAGTCTGCGGGAGGTCTCCGAGCAAGTAGCTTATCTCAACCGCAAGTTGCGCGGTTGGGCGAACTACTTCAGTCTGGGCACCGTTGTCCAAGTTTACGAGATCGTGATGAAACACGTGCGTCGTAGACTACGTCGATGGCTGGGCGCCAAACACAAGGTGCGGACTTGGGGGTATGCACGCTTCCCGAATGAGTTTCTGCACGGGCAATTGCACTTGCTGCAATTGCGTGGAACGGCGCCGGGCGTGTCGTGAGCAATCGCCTGGTATTCTTGTCCGAGAGCCGGATGCGGGAAATCTGCACGTCCGGTTCGATGAGCGGGAGATAGAAACGGGGTACGGCGTTCGGTACTAAGCCACGAAGGGGAAACCCGGACACACGGACATACCGTCGCCTAACCTACCGCGCTACCTCCCGACTCTACCGATCGGTTGTCGGGTTCTCATGCCGGTGGTATCGCTGCGCTCAACCACCGGCTAATTGCTCTGACCCTTTCGGGGCAGGGCTTCCAAGGTGTCAGCTGGGGGGCTTTCGGCGTTGTTCTATGAGCCTTTGCGTCGAAACATGTCCGCCGTTTTTGTACCGGTCCTTGGGAGTTGGCGGATTCTTCGGCCCGCGATGGGCTTTGCGGTAGCGCTTCGGGACGACTTTTGATGCGATCTCGCACAGCAAGCCTGCCAACTCCTTGGCGCTGAGGCTTTGGAATCTCACCCACTTCGATGGCGGCAATGCTACCATCATCCCGACGTACGTCTCGCGCACCTCGGTGGCGATGTAGTAACGCGACAGATTCTCCACGATCTCGGGTCCATGAACCTGGCGCACCGAGGCTCGGATCAAAGCCATCGCGTTGGAAGCTACCAATGCCAAGCAGAACGCGAACAACGCCGCCTTCGGATAACCCAGGGTGTTGGGCTCGCCGTTGAGGGTCTGTGCCAGTTCGTAGAAACGTCCCTCGATGGTCCATCGCTTGCGGTACAGTTCGGCAATCTGCATGGCCGTCGCTTCTTTCTTCTGCAGGTTGCTCAGAATATGTATCTCGGTATCGCCATCGCGCGTCGGCTCATCCAAGACCAGCGTGATCCGCCGCACCGTCTTCGTTTTGTTCTCGTAACTCAGTTCCAACTCTTGCTCGTACACCCGGCCCGTGTTGGTTCGGCCGCGAAATTTTCGGGTTTTGAGCGGCTTGCCGACTAAAGTACCGTGCTGGCGCATGACGAAACAGGCAGGAGCCTTATCGATCCCGAAGAGGAATTTCAGCGTGCAAAAATTGCTATCGGCGATCCACAAGTCTTGCGCTTTGACGCTCTGCAGCACGTCATCGAGCAAGACGCGTTCGTTGTCGTAGGCATCCGGATTGAGAAACACATCGGTCACCAGGTCTTGCTGTTGGTCGTAGACCGCGAGCACGCGTCCTGGCAAGCCAGCCGCCCATGTCTGACGCAATTCCTTGACGCGACGCTGGGTCTTCGAAAGTAAGTTCCCGTCGAGAACGCGGATGCGAAACCCCGGTAACCAGGACGGCAACCTCGCCTGCATGGCATCGATCACAACCCCCACTTGAACTGCCGAGTCGGCGACCAGAGCGCTGGAAATGCCCGGTTCCATGCATTGCAGCTTGTCGTAGATCGCTTGATCGGTGACGGACAATTTCTCTTCGCGTTTGCGATAGGCTTTATGCACGCTCGGATCGACGCGCAACACCACCGACATCATTAATTCCATGACTTGCGAAAAGAGCAACTCCTTCTCATACTGCCGTTGAGCCGACTTCCTGAACAGAACGTCCAGACGCTTGGGCAGGAACAAACGCTCCAGAGTTATCCGCGTCATCACACAAAACGGCGCCTGCTCCATGAAGGGGACGATTCCAACTGGCATCATGCCTTTCCCTCTCAGGTGTCATTCATAACAACTGCTTCAATAATAATTTACGAAGCAGCTGACACCTTGGAAGCCCTGCCCCTTTCGGGGTCCCCTTTCGGGGTCGGTTGCCAATTTGCTTTGACCCCGGACAGGTGGGATCAATCGCCACTGCCACCGACATAGTCCGCGGTCGTTTTGCCGTCCACCCTAAGGAGGGTGCGGTTTCCCTTATCAAACTGAGACGCCACCTATTTTTGCGAGGGGATGCGAAGTGCACCCAAGAATTGAGCTTCACGAAAAAAAATAGGCCGCTCGACTTGCTACACCACCTCTCCCATAGTGAGCAAACCGAGCGGCCGTGTGTTTATAAAGCAAGCGGCGGGCCAAAGTAGTCGTTATTTTTTCGGCCGGTGGATCATTTGTCGTAACTCTTTCAAATCGTAAATGTTATGACGTGGCGCTTTTTTGCTTAATCATTCGCCCTGGTCGCCGCTGCCGCCGCCATGCCCAACTCCTAAGCAAGCAACGCCTTGAGAATAGTCTTCTTCGTCTTAATGTGTTTTGCCCGCGGACCTGAAGCCGCGGCGGCGTTGCTCGCTGTAGCAGGCAAGCGCGCGCTCAATGACTGGTAAGGCCGCCGCGGCGGGCTGCAGGGTGTCGACTTCGACGGCTTTTCCTTCGAGTTGCTTGTAGTCTTGAAAAAAGCGCCGCAGCATATTCATGCGATGGGTAGGCAATTCCGACGCTTCGTGAAAGCCGTTGTATTCGGGGTCATCAACGGCAACCGCCAGGATCTTATGGTCTTTCTTACCACTATCCATCATCGTCATGAGCCCGATCGTCCTGGCATTGACGAGCGTGAGCGGCGCGACCGGTTCCTGACATAGCACCAGGACGTCCAGAGGATCATCATCCTCGGCCAGGGTCTGCGGGATGAAACCATAATTGGCGGGATAATAAACCGCCGAATAGAGGATGCGATCCAGCCGCAAAAGGCCTGTTTCCTTATCAAGTTCATATTTGACGCTGGAGCCCATCGGAATTTCCACCACCGCCAAGAACTCGGCAGGCAAGTGGGCGCCGGGGGTCACGTCATGCCAGGCATGGGTCATTTCTGCGTCCACTCGACGGGTTGCGGTTGAAGATCGTCCGTGGGGCGTTTGCCCGCATCGGCACGGCCGCTGCCTGCGAGGCGGCTGGTGGCACGCACGGTCATATCCTGGTCGCAAACAATCTGGCAGCTTAGCCGTATGCCGCTCAGCCCCTTCGCCTTCAGCACGTTTTTCTCGGCCACGGTCATCTTGTCAGGCTCGCCACTCACGAACTCGACCCGGCAGGTCGTGCACCGCGCGTTGCCGCCGCAAGCGTGCAACTGATCGATCTTGGCGTCGTCCTCGAGCGCCAGCACCAGGCGTTTGCCGGATGGCACCTGGATGGCCCCTTGGCCCTCAACCGTCAAACTTGGCATTGTCCACTCCTCGAAAGCTACACGCCCCGCGCGCGGGTTTATCGGCATTTGGGCCGCATGGATAATATAGTAACGCACTCACAACTTACTTTTTCGCCTCGTCCGCGGACAGGGCGCGTACACGGATATCACGCACGGCCCCGGTCGTCCGCCAGGTGGCGAAGCCGAATGGTTTGCACAGGTCGCACTCGGGTCGAATCGAGATTTTTTTTCCTTTGGTGTCAGCATCGACAACTTGTTTATCGTCGATCCAGGCGGCGATATGGTCCTTGGTGACGCGAATCTTGACGCGATACCACTGGTTGGTCTTGAAGTCGGCTTGCGTGCTGGTTTCATTTTGCGAAGCGTCATTTTCGTCCAGGCTGGACAGGCCGACGACCGTACCGCCCCAGCCGCCCATCACCAGCGAACAATGCGCCTCGCCTACCGGAAAAGTCGTGGTGCAAAAGAAGTCGAACCCCTTGACCCTCTTGCCCTCGAGGCTCACTTCGTAATTGGTTTTGGGAAAGTCATTCTTGTCGTAAGTAACCCCCGTCATGTCTTCGCCTCGTTCCATGACGACCGCGCCGTCCTCGATGAGGACTTCGCCTTCGCCGCCAAACCTGGCTACTGTCCAGCCAGCCATGGTCTTGCCATCGAATAGCTTTTTCCATGCTGCCTTATCGTTGGGCGCTTTCCGCCCTTTTCTTCGTGCCGCTCGCTGGTGCACTTCCTGGGGCAGTTTGCTTGCTGGCCGGTAAGTTCTTATCGGCGTAATCGGCGAACACGCGCCAATCGTCGGCGGTCATCGCGTGTTTGCCCGCGCAGGTAATATCCCAGCGTGCTGTCCATCAATTTACCCTGCGGGGGCATTTCCCTGGCGGCCAGGCCGCCGGCACCTAGCAAGCGGTACACCGGCTCGGCCGCCTTGAGCATTTCAAACTGCCCGGCCGGATTGGCCCAGGAGTCTTCAGCGGCATTGGGCAGGAGTACCGGCCGTGGGGCCATCAGAGCGATCAGACAATGCTGGTCGAACGGCAGGCGGTCTGTCTTTTCGTTGAACTCCTTGAAAGCGGCGTTGAACCAGTGCGGAAAGCTGGTGTTGATGCGCAGCACGGATTCGCCGACAGTGCTGCGGCTCGGCGCCGTGCCCCCGCAACCTGCCTGCAGCGGTATGCCGATAGCGACACGTTCATCAAAAGCCGCCGCCAGCATGGCCGCCTTGCCCAGGCGGGAATGACCCACGATGACAATTCGCCCGGCATCGATGTCCGGGTCCGTTACAAGATAATCGACCACGCGTTCCAGTCCCCAGGCCCAGGCGGCAATGGTGCCCGTGTCATGCGGTCCGGGCTGCGTCTCCTTGGGCCGCAGGTGCGGCAGGATGCCCTCGCGTTTATCGGCGCGATCTGGATCGACGTCGCCGCAGTAAACCGTCGCCACCGCGTAGCCGCGGTCGATGGTTTGCTCGATTGCCCAGCCATCGGCCTGTGCTCCACGTCCTTGCTCCGTGGCGTGGTTGTCCTTCACCCCCTTGGCATTCTTGGGCACCCAGGCGGTCGGCAATGGTATGGAAGGGTCGCTAACAACCGTATGGTTGCCGTAAAAGTTCATGCCCACAAACACCGGCGCGGGACCTTGCCGCTTGTTGGGAAGGAAGAGCAGCACCTGCATTTTCGGCGTGCCGGGCGGGCCGAAAGCGATGGTAATCTGTTTCATGGTTGCCTTGCCGCCCAGCGCCTTGGGATCGACGCGCTCAACCTTGAAGTCGATCTTCTCCGGCCTGGGCGGCAAGGCGCCGTACATGTAATGCTCGAACAACTGCTTCAGTTCCGGGCGGCGTTTTTGCCGCCAGCCCTCCTTGGTAGTTATCCGGGTGCCGTCCAGCATCACCAGCGGGTCGGGAAACCCCGGCTGCGCGGGCAATTTGTCGGTCGGAGGCAAATCGGCACCGAAGGCCATCGCGCAAGTCGCCAGCGTCAAGAATGCCAACCAAGAACCATGGAGAGTCATGTTTTCAGCTCCAATAAAATAATGGCCGCTACCAGCTATTTTCGATTTCTGCCCACGCCGAATTGATCACCGTTCGCCACCGGAGCGTCCCCCAGCCAAACAATCTCGATGACTTTTTCGCTGAGCACGTCGCGTCCCTTTTCGTCTTTGAGCGACAGCACAATCTTGCGCGTTTTGGTGTCGATGATGTCGAGTGTCGAAGGATAGGCGTAGCGGCCGTCACGGCTGAAGGTGATCCAGCCCGACTCCTCACGCAACTTGATGCTGGCGACCTGTTTGGGGGGCATGACCGTGGCATCGAAAATATGCATCATGGCGTTGGCGCCGTCGCAGACCCAGATCTCTTTTTCATCCGGGGTATAGCCCACGCCGTGACTGGGGCAGCCATGGCGCTTGACCTTGCCTTGCTTGTAGCCGGTCACTTCAACGCGATGAAGCATTTTCCCCGTCTTGAGGTCGCCGATCTCGAATCCCAGCAGACCATTGACGTTGATCAAACAGATTGACTTATCCGCATTGATGGAAAAGGGGCGGATGGCGTTGCTGAAGGGACCCACATTACGCACGATCTTTTGCGACTTCACGTCGACGACAGGCAGCAGCGGCGATTTCAGGCCCGCCAGGTAAGCCTCGGTGCCGTCGAGGCTAACCAGCGTATTGTGTGCGCCGCTTTTGGGAACGAACTGAGTGATCAGGTCGCCCGTGGCGCCATCCACGACGTTCCAGTTGTCTTTTTCGAAGGAGGGGACGTAGAGCGTCTTGCCATCGGGAGTGATGGACATGCGGTCGCAGCCCCCGGGCAGCGTTTTTTCCCACAGCGTCTTCTCGGTGACCAGATCGACGCAATAAAGCTTGGTGAGCGTGGTGAAATACAGCTTACGCGTGGCGGCGCAGGCGCAAACGCCCTTGATATTCTCCGGTTTTTGCACCTCACTCGCCGGCGTTTGGATACGCTTCACGAAGGCGTGTTCCTTATCCATGTCGAACACAAGAATGCCGGCCCCGCCATATTCCAGGAGATCACGGATCCCCGGCGCGACGACATAAAGCAAGTGCCGCTCCGTGCCCTTGGTTTCCTGAGCACCGGCGGGCACCGCGGCCAGCGACAATAACAGAGCAACGAGGATCATTTTCATGCGACCCATCATCCACCACCTCCGAAGCCGAAAACGAAAAAGCAAAGTCCCGCTACAGGATATAATGCCCCGAACGGTTTAGCACGCGCTATTCCTTTTTTTTCGCGGAGATGAGCATGAAGATCGTCGCGCTGAGCGACATGCATGGACAGTTGCCGGAAACAATGCCAGCGGCCGACCTGGTGTTGATTGCCGGCGATATCACGCCGGTCAGCAATCATGGCCTGGACTTTCAAAAGACCTGGCTCGACACTACCTTTCGCACCTGGCTGAAGCAAATCCCGGCGCGGAAGATCATCGGCGTGGCCGGCAATCATGATTTCATTTTTGAAAGGTCTCCCGAACGCGTGCCCGACGACTTGCCCTGGACTTACCTCCAGGACGCCGGCACCACCTGGCAAGGGCTCAACATTTGGGGCACCCCCTGGCAACCCTGGTTCTTCGACTGGGCCTTTAACGGTGATCCCGAACGCTTGCGCAAACAGTGGGCTCTCATTCCCCAGGGCACCGATATCCTGGTAGTGCACGGCCCCCCGCGCGGGTTTGGCGATGGCGTCCCCAAGGGCGATTACGTCGAGCAGTGCGGCTGCCCATATCTCCTCAAGCGCATCAAAGAGATCCAGCCAAGGCTGGTAGTGTTCGGCCACATCCACGAAGGCCGCGGCACCTGGCAAATCGGCCCGACCCAATTGGCGAACGTCACGCTGTTGGATGTAAAGTATCGGGCAGTTTACGAGCCGTATGTGATTGAGATGGGGGATTAACGGGGGTTGGCGTGACAAATTGGGCGGTCGGTGATTGAATAGGGCCGATAAAGTTTGTCATTCGCCCGAATTGTCGAGAGCGCACCGCACCCAAAAAGAGTCGCCAGAAATAGGAACATACCTTGGTGAATCAAAGTCACTATTACGCCCAGCACCAAGGGAAGTTATGGTTTTAGGGAGTCCTAAATTGGTCATCAAGGCGAGGTAGTAAGGAGCGGACATTGACTGACATAGGCGAGATATTTATGACCAGTGGTGTGCCGCGGTAATGATTGTTCGACACGCGACGTCAGGAGATGTGTTAGACATGGACATTGACGCAATAAAAGCCGCGATTGCCTCGACGGTTGACCAAAACAAGGTTGAAGAAACTCAACGATTGCTAGCAGTCCATCCACACGCTTTTCGTCGCGGCTATGGAGGTCAGCAATGGGTTCAGATCGCCGCAAGTCGCGCCAACATGGCGATGCTCAAAGTACTGCTCGATCAAGGACGTGGTGTAAATAGTGAAGAGGACGACGAGAGTCGTTTCACGGCACTTTATGACGCTGTCATTGCGGCAATTACAAGTAACAACAAGAATTGTTTGGAGATAATTAAACTCCTTGAAGAACACGGCGCGGATTTGTACCGGGTTGTTGAGAATGAGCAGACGAAGCAGCCAATGAATCCGCTTAGTGTTTCCATCGCATATGGCAAAGACGACGTCGCGGCATATTTGCGTTCGCAGAATGCGGCGTTGCCTATTGAAATCGCAATTGGCAACGTGATCCTCGAGAACAATGTTGAAGAGGCTAAAAAATTGCTCTTGGAAAACCCACAGTTCCATTCATCGTGGACAAGGCGGTTACCCCTGGCTTCAAATGGCGGCGCAGGGTAAAAGCCTGGCGCTTGCAAAGGTATTGCTCGACCTAGGCTGCCCTGTAAATGCAGAGGAGAATTTCGCGAATCGTTTAACGGCACTTTCGAGCGCTATCGCAAGAGATGACCTTGCGATGGTTCGGCTTCTACTTGAACATGGGGCCAACCCCAATCAGGGAAGGCAAGTTATTGGTGCGATCGCAGGCAACAAAAAAAACTCTTTGGAAATGTTAAAGCTTATGGAAAAACACGGGGCTGATTTGCATCGTGTTTTTGTTAACGAGCAAACGAACACACCGATGAACGCGCTGAGTACCGCCGTTGATTGGGGCAAAGACGACGTTGCGGATTATCTACGGTCGAAGAAGGCCGTCATACCCGATGGCATACCGGGGGACGATGAGCCGAAAGGACTCGGCGATGAAGTTGTGGCGTATTTTAAGAAAAACTTTGGCCCGGTTAAACCTCAATCGCTTATCGAAATCGTCCCTAGTCCTAGTGGCCTGCCGGCAATAGCAGTGCATGTGGTTCCAGAAGCAAACGGGCGTAACCACATAACATTATTCACTACGGGCATGTCCAGCGAGCGGCTGGCAACGCCAGATGGTGAAGAAGAATATCAATTCGCGGAGCTTTTTATTCAGTTGCCAGCCGGTTGGAAATATTCGGAACTAAGGGATTTGAACTGGGCTTGGCCAATTTACTGGCTGCGCTCGAATGCTCGATACCCGCATGAGGCACAAATTGGATTCGGTCCTGTGACGATGATCGCCAATGACAATCCTCCCCGCCCCCTTTCCCCGGACATTAAATTTACTTCCCTGCTGTTGCTTGCCGAGAAAAACTTCGTTAGCCGCGATGGACAAACTATCCAGTTGTACCGCATGATGCCACTTTTTACGGAAGAGTATGACTTGGGACGCAAAGACATAGGTTCGCTACTAAGGACGTTTGATCGACATAGTATTCCTTTTATTTTCCAACCTGACCGCCCCAACGTTGGCTTGCTTGATGGATAATGGTGGAAGGCATCCCTGGTGGCTAAAAAAAAGCCCGACGCTTTTTACTCGCCTGGCGGCGCCTCAAAATCCGCCAACCACAACTGCGACGAACCATCTTCCCCTCGTGTCGAGGTCCACATTACCTTCTTTCCGTCCGGACTGAATACCGGCAACACATCCGCGCCGGGCGCGTAGGTGAGCCGAACTGTTTGGCGCGGTGGCGATGGTCATCCAGTAGAGATCATAGTTGGGCCGTTGGAGTGGGTCGGAATGGTCGGCGGCGGTATAGATGAGGTGCCGGCCATCCTGGTACCAGAAGGGTGCCCAGTAGACCCATTGGTCGTTGTCCGTGAGGGCCTTTTCGCCGGTGCCGTCGGCATTGATGACGTAAAGCTGAAGGTGGTCTTTCTTTTTGCGGTCGCTGCGGAAGATGACCTTTTTGCCATCGGGTGAAAAGAAGGGGCCGCCGTTGTAGCAATCGGGGGCGTTCGTCAGGCGGCGGCATTCTTGCCGTCGGCGTCCATGATGTAAAGCTCGAGATTTTTCTCACCCGAGCGATTGGAGCAGAAGACGATGGACTTGCCGTCCGGTGAAAACGAGCCTTCCGCGTTATAGCCTGGCGCGTCCGTCAGACGTTTAAGGCCGCTGCCGTCGAGGTTCGCTTCGAAGATGGCCATATGCGGGTCGAAATCCCATTGATATCGGCGGCGTTTCTTGGCCTGCTTTTCCTCGGCGCGCTGGTCCCGTTCGCGGGCGTAATGATCTTGGGCATTTGGGTCCAGATGACTGCTGGCGAAGATAATCTTCTTGCCGTCGGGTGAGAAAAAGCCGCAGGTGGTCTTGCCCACCCCGGTGCTGACGCGGCGCACCTTGCCGGTCGCCAGCTCCATGACGAACTGCTGATAAAAGGGGTTCGCTCCCATCTCTTCGGCTTGAAAGATGATGGTCTTCCCGTCGGGAGAAAAATAGCCTTCGCCCGCCCGGACAAAACCGCGAGTTAGCTGGTGAATATTGTGAAGGTACGTGGCCTCCTTCTTATTCCAGTCACCCGCGGGCTGAAAGCTCAACGCCAGGAAGGCTACGATGGTCCCCATGAATCTGCTCCTTATAATGGCACCATGGACATTCTACACAAACCGCCGGAATGGTTGATCAGGCTCCTTCCCGAAGGGGGCGTACGCGACTTTTTCGAAAGCTGGGGCTGGTACGTCGTGCTGGGCCTTGTCGGCCTTCTTGTCCTGTTGATTTTGTTGTCGCTGGTGAAAAGGATGTTTGGCCGTGAGCGCTCGACGCCGGCCGCCAAATCTCCTCTGGAAGAGAACCTCGGCGATTACCCGCCATTGACCCCGAGCACGGGGGATCGCCAGTTGCGCGTCGAGGGAGTGCCGGTGCGGCTGCGCCTGGTGGTCGTGGCCCCGGCTGGCAATGATGCCGACGTGGATATCGACGATGCGGACAACCTGCTCGAGCGGATCCTGCCGGGACTGGGAGAGTTCCGCAAAGGCGATAAAGCACGCGTTAAAGTTTGGCCGCGGCAACTAAGCTATGAAGGGTTTACGAAACACTTCCAGCGCAACATGATTACGCCCGAAGGTGAAGGCGAGCCATCGCGCTGGGTGCTGCTGGGAGGTCGAGCCAAGCTGGGCAAACAGCAAATCATGCTGGGGCTCGCCCTTCAGGCCATCAAGCCAACAACGATCGGCCGGCGCACGCTTGAAGCCCACGAATGGCCCACGGTCTTGCGCGTACGCGTCCGCGAATGAAGCCCGAAAAACTCGCTGAAGCCTGTTACGACTCGAATTGCAGGGTGGCGGCGTCGAATATCGGTCCGTCGACGCACACTCTTTTGTAATCCCAGCCCGCGCCGGTCTTGACCGCCGTTACGCAGCTGAAACAAATCCCGACACCGCAGGCCATGGGCGTTTCCAGCGACAGATGGCAGGGTATCTTTTTGCGCCCGGCCAACCGGGCAAGGGCTTTGAGCATCGGTTCCGGGCCACAGCCAAACAAGTGACCGGGTGCTTCCTGTTGATCGAGAAGCTGCGTCACAAAGCCGTGATAGCCGAGGCTGCCGTCGTTGCTGGCCATATGAACGGTGGCGCCGGCCTGGCTGAAATCATCCACGCCGGCCGCGAGGTCCGCGCCTGCGCACGCCATAGTAGAGGGAGACACGCTGCACGCGTTGGCGTGGCGTCCCGCCGTAGACGCGCGTGCCCAAGAGCTCACGTAGGTGCGCCAGGAACGGCGTTTGACCGATGCCGCCCGCCACGAGCGCCACATGGTCCCGCGTCACCGGTTCGGGAAATCCGTTGCCAAGCGGCCCCCAAATGTCGATGGCAGCGCCCGTCTGCAACTGGGCGAGAGCACTCGTCACTTTGCCGACGACCAAATAAACCAGGTCGATGGCGTAGGGTTGGCCCTGCTTGTCGAGGACCGTGTCGTAAAGCGCGAAGGGCCGGCCCAGAAGCGGATCGCTGCTACCGGGCAGGCGTAACATGACGAACTGGCCGGGGCGAATGGCCCGGGCGAGTTCGGGCACGTCCAGGCGGATGAGGTAGGTATCCCGCGCCAGAATACAGTTAATAAGTACATTGGCGCGGTGCTGATAAAAGTGGCCGCTGCTCATTCATCAGACTCAAGAAAGGGGTCAGATACCCTGGCCCGCGGCTGCGGCTTTTTGCCGGCGGCGGGTGCCGTTGCTGCCTGTTCCGGAGCCGCGACCTTGTCACGTGGTTCCGCGACGCGGCGGAGCGTCTTGAGCTCAAAAGAAGTAAGCGGCCGGCATTTCCCCACGGCCAGGCGACCCAGCTCGATCGTACCCAGGGCGATGCGTTTAAGACGCATGACTTTGTGCTCTTGGCGTGCGAGCATGCGGCGAATCTCGCGATTCTTCCCTTCATTGAGGACAATGCGCAGCCAGGTGCTATCCCCTTGCTGTTTGACTGGCTTGACGCTACGGGCCTTGACCTGGCCTTCGCTCAAATAGACGCCCCGGAGCAATTTCTCCATGTCCTCGCGCGTCGGTTTGCCCGCCACCTGTACCAAATAAGTCTTGAGCACGCCAAAACGCGGATGCATCAGTTTGTTGGCCAGGTCGCCATCATTGGTGAGCAGGAGCAGCCCTTCACTATCCTCATCGAGCCGGCCCACCGTGTAGACGCGCTGCTCCACGTGCGGCACCAGATCGATGGCGCGCGGCCGGCCGCCCGGGTCACGGTTGGTACATAAATAGCCGCGTGGCTTATTGACAAGCCAATAGACATTTTTCTCGGCATGAACGGTTTTGCCATCCACGGCCACAGTCTGGTCAGGCTCGATGCGTGTGCCAAGCTCGCGCACGACGATGCCATCGATGGTAATTCGTCCCGCGCGAATCAAATCATCGCAATGCCGCCGCGAACCCTGGCCGGCATGAGCCAGATATTTATTGAGTCGATCCATTTAAGTAGTTTACGACTCGCGTGAGTGGGAACCAAGGGCGGGGGAACCAGTCTAGCCCCAGCCCGCCTCCCCGATAGCCCGCCGCTCCAGCAAGGATTTCGAAGAATTGTCCGTCCTTGTCCTCACGCCACCTGACCCGTAGAATACTTCTTCTGACTGTGATTCGTGGTCGCCCCGCGACCTTGCTTGACGACTGCCACGTCTTCGCCTTCTCTCGGCCGAATATTCCACATCTATCGCTGAAAGGTAGCTTAATCATGAGTGATATTTTCCGTGACTTTTGGAACCAGGTCGTTGGCCCTCCTCCCGCTGAACCGAGTGCGCCTGCCCCAGCGTCTCCTCCGGCCCATAATACCGGGAACGACAATATGCTGTTGGGAGCGGAAATTGTGGGTGGAATCCTGGGGGTGGGCGCTGTGGGGGCGGGCATCGCCTATCTGGCCGGTGCCTTTGGCGGGGGAGACAAAAAGCCACAGCAGCCGGTGGCTCCAAAGCCGGAGCCTATCAAGGTGGAGCCTCTTCACACGGATGGTGGTAATCTTGTTGCGCAGGCGGAGGAAACATCGTGGCAGCAGGTGCGGGGAACATCGTGGCGGCAGGTGGAGGGAACATCGTAGCAGCAGGTGGAGGGAACATTGTGGCTCAGGTGCGGCGGTAACTTGTGGCAAGGTGCGGGCAATCTTGTCGTGCAGGAGGAGGAAATCTGGTAGCCCAAGGCGGAGGAAACATTGTCGCCCAAGGTGGCGGTAATCTTGTAGCGGCAAGGTGCTGGGAATCTTGGCCAGAATGCGGAATCTCTCATACCGTCGGGCGAAGCGATTTTGCAAGTACCAATGGCTCAACTTTGAAAAACGCCGAGGAAATAACCAAAGAGGACGGGCCGCGGCCTTCCTGGATAAGGGCCGTCTTGTATGAGGAATGCCGGGTCCGGTTGGCAGACGGCCAGGCCAGTCCCGTAGGGTGGGTCGAAGCGTACTCGCGCTGACCCACCGAAACGCGCGGTAAAATATTCCACGACCATCTACCGACTGGCTCACCTTACCGAGTCTAATAACTCAGCGCGGCAGGCGCATCGGTGGGTCAGCGCGATTACGCTTGACCCACCCTACAGGTGAGCTGAGGGCTGGTTCATTTGGCAGCCGCCGGCTTGGCGAAATGCTTGTCGTCGAGTGACTTGGTGGGATGCACAACCGTGATCTCGGTCTCGGTGGTCAGTTTGCCATCCACCATGAATTTGAGCTTGGTCGCATGCTTGACGCCCTCGATCAGCTGGTAGTCGCTGTAAATCACCTCTTCGATCGATTCCTTGTCGGGTGTCGGCTTCCCCCGCGTCTCTTTCTTGGCGATCAGCCCGGTTTCCTTGTCGAAGAACAGCCGCACCGGCCGGTGCCCGTCACTCACGATGTCCACTCCCGTGACGGCATGGTCCGCGACCTTGGACTCGCCGAGGTGTTTGAGACGAAAACCCCGATCCGCCAGCGGTAGCAGCGTTGCCACCCAGTTGCCGTAGAGGCGTTCCTTCTCCTCCGCGAGAGCAGCTTTGTCGAGTTCATTCACCTGATCGTTCATGACCAACCAGCCGCGGTCTTTGTCGACGACGACAATCCGAGTAAACATGCCGCCTGGAAAGGTCGAGACGCTTTTCATGGCAGCCTGATCTTTCCCTTGCCAGGCTCCCTCCATGGTAAATCGCACGTCGCCGAAGCCATGATAGACACCACGTCCTTCCCAGGTAGCGGCCCGCTGCTGCCCCATTTTGTCGGCGCCGCCGGTTGCTTTGATGGCATTATCGATGGTCGCCCGGGCAAGACCATCCTCGCCAGGCAGATCCCGTGGATGCCATGGTGAACAGCAGAGCAGCCACCATCACTAACCGCAATACATTTCGCATTATGTGCTCCCTCTTCAGCCCACGGGTCGGGGCGCGGACTCACCGCCAGCGGACCTTGGAGCGTATGCGAGAGGAAAAAAAGGTGATTCTCGTCCTCCACGACACGACGGAATTGGACTACACGGGCCTGCGGTCGATCCCGACTTGGGGGCTGTGGGCGGCAGCCGTGGCTGCCACCGTGGTTACCTGTGCCATAACAGTCTGGCCATCGATCCTGAGCGGCGTGAGGTTCTAGGTGTGGTCAACCAGATCCTGCACCGGCGTCGCCTCGTGGGTCGCAAGGAAAAGCTTAAGGTCAAACGCGACCGTGCCGACCGCGAAAGTCGACTATGGATCCAAGGCTTGGCGGCCGTGGGCCCCACGCCAGCCAATTGCCACTGGGTACATGTCGCGGACCGAAGTGCCGACACGTTTGAGTTCCTGGCACGGAACGCGGCGCACGGCACCGAGTTCGTGGTGCGCTCAAGAACGAGCGCGTGATCCACCGCGGCCATACTCCGCTCGGTGAAGAAGACTACCTCCACTGCTATGCGCAGTTCCTTGCCATTGCAGGGGCGCCGTCAAGTCGCCATAGCGCCGCGGCCTGGTCAGCCCGCACGCACTGCGACGGTCGCCGTGGCGTTTGCTCCCATCCTGCTTGCCTTACCCCACGTGCGTCGCGGCCATTATGAAAAACGCCCCTTGCCTGTGTGGGTCGTTTGCGTACGCGAAGTAGATCAGCCTGCGGGAGTTGAGCCGTTGGAGTGGATCTTGCTCACCAACTGCAAGGTCGCCACGCTCGAGGATGCCTGGGAACGAACCAGCTGGTATGAGTGCCGCTGGATTATTGAAGAATATCACAAGGCCCAAAAGACCGGCTGCTCTATCGAGGACTTGCAATTCACATCGGCTCAGGCGCTGCAACCAATGATCGCGTTGCTATCGGTGATAGCAGTCAGTTTGTTGAACCTGCGCGACGCGAGCCGTCGACCCGATGCCAAAGAGCGAAAGGCAACCGAGCTGATCGATGCGCGCTATGTCGTTGTTCTCTCCGGTTGGCGGCACAAAAAAGCCAACACAAGTATGAGCGTGTATGATTTCTTCTATGCATTGGCACGATTAGGCGGCCATCAAAATCGCAAGGGCGATCACCAGCCGGGCTGGCTAATCCTTTGGCGCGGCTGGATGGCCCTACAACACATGGTCGACGGTGCCGACGCTATCGGTTTCAAAAGTTGTGGGTAAACTTGAGGCTGAAGCCCACGCTACAAGTCACGCCCCAAGGGATTCCATGAGGCGAGTTAGCTGTTCTTGCATTATCCGCACTGTTTCGCGTAGCCCGGTCAGTTCGGTACGCAGGGCCGTGATTTCCTGCGTTGCTTCCGCGAGGCCGGTGTCGGGGGTGGTATTTCGCTGTAGGGGTGGCGCCGCGACTTCCGAGGCTGCTTCCGCCGAACGGGCGCTTATTTTGAGGT
The DNA here is from genome assembly GCA_963848825.1 of uncultured Planctomycetota bacterium. Classification (GTDB taxonomy): domain Bacteria; phylum Planctomycetota; class Planctomycetia; order Gemmatales; family Gemmataceae; genus CAVVSQ01. Next base: position 1,567,264 of record CAWKFA010000015.1, read on the forward strand.
GCTCCAATTCGCGGGGCGTATGAAAGCCGTGTGTTAGCTGACTGCCGCGTCGTCCCTCCTGGCCAAGGTAAACGATCAAGCCGCGCTCGGCGAGGGGCTTCAGGACCAAACGTAGCGCATCGAGGTCGTCGATGGGCTCCATGCGACTGGCCCGACCGCGCAGTTCACCCTCGGTCTGCGCGCTGCGCAGGAGTAATTCCGCGAGGACGGCCAATTCCACCTTGTTAACTTTCCAAACGTCGTAAAGGTTGTGCCGCCAGCGGTCAACGCGGCTGCCGGTGATGCGCGTCATAAGTCCCTTTTGTTGCAAGACGGGCAAAACCTCGTCGATCTCGAGCTCGGAAACGTTCAAAAGCGGATCGCGATTGGATTTTTGATTGCTACCCGTCACAATGGCATTGATGCTTAGCGGATAGGCGTCGGGTGTGGTCTTGGCTTTTTCAACCAAAACGCCTAAGATGCGGCGCTCGAGGGTGGACAGGGGGACTGTTGTTTCCATGAAGAGGTCCTCTTGCTTGAAACCAAACCGCCACTGGCAAAGTATAATAAATAATTGTAAGACTCGCACGCGCCGACGTCATAAAATGAGGCTTTACGAAAACTCCACGAGGTAACTCTATGCGACTGCGCTCGCTCCTGGTGCTAACGTTCAGCTTGCTCCTGATCCCATGCGCCCACGCCCAACCGGAGCCCTCGACCGCATATCTGGGCAAGAAGATTGGCAATCTCACCTTCAAAGATGAAAACGGCAAGGTCCATGCGCTTTACGAGCTCAAGGACAAAAAAGCGATTGTCCTGGTCTTTTATTCCTTCGATTGCCCCGTGTCGACCAGCTATGCGCAGCCGCTCGCCGACATTGCCAAGGAACTGGAAAAGCATGGTGTTTCTTTCATCGGCTTGACCGTCAACGAGGACGAGTCCGCCGCCGAAGTGGTAAAGCAGGCACGGCGTTTCAATCTCAACTTTCCCTTTTATGTTGACGCCAAGCTCGCCGCGGCCACGGCCCTGAAGGCCGAGACGACGCCGGAGTGTTTTGTTCTCGATGGCGATTATGTATTGCGCTATCGCGGTCGTATTGACAATTCCTACGCCGAGCGGCTCAAGAAGCATAACCAAACGACGCGGCAGGACCTGCGCCAGGTGCTGGGGGAAATGCTATCCGGCCGGCCGGTATCCGTACCTGCTACGCTGGCCATCGGTTGCCATATAGCTCGACCCGAAAAAGTGGTCGCGGCGACGGGAAAAGTGACCTACCATCGTGACGTGCTGCCCATCCTGCAAAACCACTGCCAGCAATGCCATCGTCCGGGCGAAGTAGGCCCGTTCGCGCTGATGACGTACAAACAAGCCGTCAACTGGGCCGACGACATCAAGAGTTACACGCAAAAAGGCGAGATGCCGCCCTGGAAAGCGGTCGCCGGTCCGGCATTTCATGGGGATCGTCGTCTGGCCGCGAAGGAAGTCGCGATGCTTGCCGAGTGGGTCGATGGCGGCACTCCCGAAGGCGATCCGAAGGATGCGCCCGCGCCTCGCCAATTCACCGAAGGTTGGCAACTCGGCGTCCCCGACCTGATTCTCAAGGCGGACGCTGACTTTACGGTGGGACCAAGCGGCCGCGATGTTTTTCGGTGCTTTGTGTTGCCGACCAACCTGACGGAAGATCAATATGTTGTGGCCATTGAGGTCCGGCCGAGCAACCCGCGCGTCGTTCATCACACGCTGCAATTCATAGACGTCAGCGGCGCAGGCCGCAAGCTCGAAAAGGCGGCGCAGGCCAAGAAAACACCGGCGGCGGGCCATGCCGGCGACAGCGAACTGGATAGTGGACCAGGCTACACCAGCGCGATGAGCGTTGGCTTCCGGACCCTGGGCGGGTTGGGCGGCTGGGCACCCGGGCAGATGGCTCGCTTCCTGCCCGACGATTCCGGCTTTTTCCTGCCCAAGAACTCCGACGTGGTCATGCAGGTTCATTACCATCGGAATGGTCGTGTCGAAAAGGACCTGACGCAGCTTGGCCTTTACTTTGCGAAGAAAAAGGTCGAACGGCCCTGGCAAGTAGGAGTGCTTCCCGGCGGCTCCGGCGGCAAGGGCGCGCTTCAGCAATTCTTCATCGTGCCGGCTGGCGCCGAGCATTATCAGGTAAAGGGGGATATTTGGGCGACTGCTGACTTTACGCTGCATACCGTCATGCCCCATATGCACATGATCGGCAAGGAGGTCGCGGTGACGTTGACCCCGCCGGACGGCCCGCCGATGACGCTGGTGGCGATCAAGGAGTGGGACTACAACTGGCAAGAAACCTACATGTTCAAGCAGCCGATCCAGGTCAAAAAAGGCACCAAGCTGCACGTTGACGCTTTTTATGACAATAGTGCGAAAAACCCCAACAATCCTTTCAGCCCGCCGCAGATGATTCGCTGGGGCGAAGAAACGTCCAACGAAATGTGTTACATCTTTTTTGGAGGCACGTCGGCGGACAACAGCCGTAAGTTGCCGCTAAAGTTCGAACCGCCCGCCAAGGAGACCCAGGCTCCCGTATCCACTCCGGTTGTGATCGATGAAGTCGCCAAGGACGCCGGCAAGCCGCGCCAGGTGCCTTATGCCCTGACCGAAACCCAACACATCATGGTGCGCGTTAAAATCAACGGCAAGGGGCCGTTCAACTTCATCGTGGACACCGGTGCGCCGGTTTTGATTGTCGCCACCGCGGTTGCCAAGAAGCTGGGCCTGGACGCCGAAGGCAAGGGCAGCGTGATCCTCGACAAGTTTGAACTCGAAGGGGGTTTGTCGCTCAGCGACGTCAAGTGCGTGGTAGACACCCCCTTTCAGCTCGAAGGGATGAATGCGATGGGCTTGCCGGGGGTCGAACTACACGGCATTCTCGGCTACACCTTGCTGGCGAAATACCGCATGGAGTTCGACTTCACCAAGGACACGATGCGCTGGACGCCGCTCGACTGGGCTCCGCCGCCGCCAAAGCGCCTTGGTGGCAACGCTGGCCAGGGGGGGCTGGAGTTTCTGGGCTCGCTCATGAAGGTTCTGGCTCCGCTCATGGGCCTGTCGCCCGCCGCGGCGCCCGATGCGCGGGGCTTCGTGGGCATCGAGCTCACGGAGAAGGAGGGCAAGGTGACGATTCAAAAGGTGCTGGCCCAGAGTCCTGCCGCGAGTGCTGGCTTACAGGCCGGCGATCGTATCCAGGAAGTGAACGGCAAGGCAATCACCGCCAGCGCCGACGTCCAGCGGGCGACGGCCAAAGTGCTCGCGGGCCAACCTGTGCGACTTAACGTTCAGCGCGGCGAAACGAAGCTCGAGCTGAAAATAACAGCGGGAGAAGGGCTCTAACGATGCGAATGTTATTTTCTGGGTTGCTACGCTCCGGGCCCTGGGTTCTTCTCGCGCTTGCCCTGCTGCCAGGGCCGCCGGCCGCCTGGGCCGACGACAAGCCAATCACGGTTCCCTTCGAGCTCCTTAAAAGCCAGCACATGACCATTCAAATCATGGTCAATGGCAAGGGCCCCTATCGCGTTATCTTTGACACCGGCGCCCCCTTCACGCTGATCAACAACAAGGTCGCCAAGGAGGCCAATGTTTTCCCGAAAGATTTCAAGCAGCCCTTTTTCGCGATCTTCGGCTCCATGGGCAAGTTCAAGATTGACAAGCTCCAGGTAGGCGACCTCGACGTGGGCGGCGTAAGCACGATGGTGATGGATCATCCGACGGTCGGTGCGCTGGCCAATGTTGTCGGGCCGATCGAAGGTATTGTTGGCTTCAATTTCTTTGGCCGTTACCGCATGACGCTCGACTACCAGGCCAAGACGATGACCTTTGTGCCCACGAATTATCAGCCGCAAGACATGCTCGAAAACCTGATGAAGATCATCGCGACCGGGCAATTCAATAACGAGAAAAAAGTATTGGCGCCGGCAGGGATCGTGGGCATGACGGTGCATAAAGAAAAAGGGGATGCCGATGCGGGCGTCACGATCAAGAAAGTGTTTGCCGCCAGCCCCGCGGCCCTGGCTGGCTTCAAAGAGGGTGATCGCTTGCTGACGCTCGACGGACGCTGGACCGACACTCCACTCGACTGCTACGCCGCCGCCGCCCGCCTGACCACCGGTAAAGCAGCCGTGGCCGTCATCCGCCGCGATGGCAAGGAGATGGAAGTGCAACTCAAAATAAGCCCCGGGCTCTAGCAGCCCGTTGAAAAAGGGGTCAGACCCCTTCAATACGCTGCAAAACGTTGAAAACTCTGTTGGCTTCAAGGGGGTCTGACCCCTTTTTCAACGGGCTGCTAGCCGGCGGTCTCTCTACTTCAACAGCCAAATCAGGATCAGCACCAAGATCATCGCGCTCCAGAACGTCGCGACGCCCAGCACGATCAGCCACAAGCCGCTTTTCTCGCCCGTCACCATTAATTCAGGGGGCAAGGTCGGCTCGCCGACCGGTAGCGCCGCCGCCAGCGGAGGTGCTTCGGCCTCTAGCGCATCAGGCGAGAGCGGGGCATACGCCAGCGCCCGCGCGGCGTTCTCTTGCTCCTGATCTCCTTCATGTTCCACCGGCGGCAGATTTTGCACGGGGCACCAGCGCAATAACTCCGCGCGTGCCAGGGCCGCGCTCGGATAACGGTCAGCGGGCTTCTTCGCCAGCAATTTGTGGACAATCTCGGCAAACTCGTCCGGTACTTCGTGATTGCGCCATTGCAGGGGATCAGGCACCTCCTGGCGGTGGGCAGCGAGCTTTTCCTTGGTTGTCTTGCCATAAAAGGGCGGCCGGCCGGTGAGCGTGAAATAGAGTACGCAACCCAGGGCGTACAAATCGGAGCGGCCATCCACCTGCGTGGAGTCCAAGGTCTGTTCGGGGGCCATGTAGTCGACCGAGCCGACGACGTAACCACGGCCGCCAATGACCTCAATAGCGTCGGAAACCTCCCCCTCCATCATCGCCAGGCCCAGATCGAGCACTTTCGCATGATCGTGGGGAGTGACCATGATATTGGAAGGCTTCAAATCCCGGTGAATAAGTCCGAGGCCATGCGCATGCTCGAGCGCCGAGGCTATCTCGCTGGCCAGGCGGGCGGCACGTTCTACCGACAAGGTTCCTTCGGTCGTTACCAGGCGGTGCAGGCTTTGTCCGGGAATGTATTCCATGGCGATGAAATACACACCCTGGCTTACGCCCACTTCGTGGGTCTGCGCCAGGTGGGGGTGCGATACCTTCTGGGAAAGCTCCATCTCGCGTTGGAAGCGGGCCAGGTAGCGTTCCTCGGCATTGGCGCGCCTGGGAGGCAGAACCTTGATCGCCAGGTGATGGCCGGTGCGCAGATCGAGGGCCAGGTAAACCGCACCCATGCCGCCGCGCCCGATGGGAGTCTGGATCGAATAGTGGTCGAGACGCAGGCCCAGCGTTGCTCCCGATAGTAACTTGTGGGCTTGAAAGCGTGAGAGTTTGCCGAGATAAATGAGATGTTTGGCGAGTCTTTTCGGCTGGTTCCATTGCTCCTTGGGGAAGGAGCGCAGGGCATCCAGGAGCTGATCCTTGTCCAGCAGGCCGCTGCGCAACACAGCCTTCAAAAACTCCTGCGCCGCCTCGGCCATACATTACTCTTCGTGCTTTAAAAGACCCTTTCGGATAGGCTAAGCAGCCCGTTGAAAAAGGGGTCAGACCCCCTTGAAGCGAACAGTGTTTTCAACGTTTTTGCAGGGTACTGAAGGGGTCTGACCCCTTTTTCAACAGGCTGTTAGTGTCTGAAATGGCGGACGCCGGTGAAGAGCATGGCCAGGCCGTGCTCGTCGCAGGCGTCGACCGAATCTTGATCGCGCAGCGAACCACCGGGTTGGACGAGTGCCTTGACGCCGGCGCGGGCGGCCTCGTCGATGTTGTCGCGGAAGGGAAAGAAGGCGTCCGAAGCCAGCACGCTGCCTTCAACTTTCGCGCCGGCCTTACGCACCGCCATGTGCACGGAATCGACACGGCTCATCTGCCCGGCGCCCACGCCCACCACCATGCCCCCTTTGGCCAGAACGATGGCATTGCTGCGCGACGTGCTTGGCGACCAGCCAGGCGAAACGCAGGTCGGCAAGCTCCTGTGCCGTGGGCTGCCGCCGGGTCACTACCTTGGCGGCCGTGAAATCGTCGGCTTCCACGTCGCGCGTTTGTGCCAGGAGGCCGCCGTCGACGCGCCGCAAGTCGAGCGAACGTGCCTGGGCATTATCGAAAGGGCCAGTGCGCAGGATACGCACGTTCTTCTTCCAGGTAGGACGGGTGGTCAGGAGCTGAAATGCCTCGGGATCGTAGCCGGGCGCGATGATGCACTCGATGAAGCGATTGGGTTCGGTGATTTGCCGGGCAGTGGCCTCGTCCACGGTCCGGTTGAAACCCAGGATGCCGCCGAAGGCCGACAAGGGGTCGCCTTCATAAGCATGCTGAAACGCGTCGGCCAGGTTGGGGCCGGTCGCGGCGCCGCAGGCGTTGCCATGCTTGATGACCACGGCCGCGGCCGCGCCAAACTCACGAACCAAATTGACGGCGCTGTCGAGGTCGAGGATGTTGTTGTAAGAGAGTTCCTTGCCATGCAGCACTTCGGCCGTGGCGACGCAGGCATGCTTGATGCCCGGTTCGACATAAAAGGCGGCCCGCTGATGCGGGTTCTCGCCGTAACGCAAGCCCTGTTTTTTTTCGAACGTCAGTGCCAGCGTCGCGGGCCAGCCATCCCCGGCCAGTCGTTTCGCGAAATAGCTGGCGATGGCCTGGTCGTACGCGGCGACACGCGCGAAGGCCGCCGCCGCCAACTGTTCACGCGTGGTCAACGTCACGCCGCCGTGGTTGATTTTCAATTCCTCGAGCAGGGAAGGGTACTGTCGGGGGTCCGTCACGATGGCGACGTCACGATAGTTTTTCGCCGCCGCCCGCACCATGGTCGGACCGCCGATGTCGATGTTCTCGATGATGTCTTCGTGGAGTGCCCCGGCCCTGGCCAGGGTCGCTTCGAAGGGATAGAGGTTGCAAACCACGAGGTCGATAAACTCCAGCTTCTCCTGTTGCATGGTCTTTTGGTGGGCTTCATTGTCGCGGATGGCCAGGATGCCGGCGTACACGCGTGGATGCAGCGTCTTGACGCGACCGTCGAGCATTTCCGGAAAGCCCGTGACATCGGCGATATCGCGCACCGTCAGCCCCGCCTCGGCCAGGGTTTTGCGCGTGCCGCCGGTGGAAATAATCTCGACTTTGAAGCTGGCGAGCACCGCGCCAGCTCCACTAGCCCCGTCTTGTCGCTGACGCTCAACAATGCACGCCGGATCGAACGGATACTCATTGAAAACCACCTCGGGGAATGATCTTTTCGTCCATTGGTCGATTCTATGAGGAAGCTGGCTGAATGATAATGTACTCGCATAATAGCAGTAGCCGAGGTCGAGCTCTTGACGAGGTCGTTATCTTGAAAATATTACTCCTCCAGGTCATCCTTCTGTACCTCCTGGTCGCGCCGGGCAAGTGTGGCGCGCAGACGGACCGGGCGCCCGACAAACCCGCGCCCGTTGTGCTAACGGAAGCCGCCCTGGCCATTCATCGCGATGCGCTGGTTATCGATGGGCATAACGACCTGGCCTGGAAATTCCGCGAAAAGAGCGATCCGTTCTTCCGCAGGCTGGACATCGCCAAGGCCCAGCCGACCTTACACACCGACATTCCACGGCTGCGGAAGGGGGGCGTCGGCGCTCAGTTCTGGTCCGCTTACGTGCCCGCCGAGACCGCGAAAGCGGGCACGGCGGTAAAGGACACGCTCGAACAAATCGACACCATCCAGCGCTTCGTCCGCGCCTATCCGGACACCTTCGCGATGGCGTACACCGCCGACGACATCGTGCGCCTTCACAAGGATGGTAAAATCGCTTCGCTGATTGGCGTCGAGGGGGGCCATTCGATCGCCAATTCGCTGGGCGTGTTACGCTCGCTGTACGCGCTTGCGCACCGCTACATGACGCTGACGCATTCGGACACTCTGGACTGGGCGGATTCCGCCACGGATAAACCACGGCACGGCGGCCTGAGTCCCTTCGGTGAGCAAGTCGTCCTGGAGATGAACCGCCTGGGCATGCTCGTGGACATCTCGCACGTCTCGGCGGATACCATGCGCCACGTGTTGCGCATCACCAAGGCGCCGGTCATTGCCTCCCATTCATCCGCCTTCGCGCTCGCGGACCACCCGCGCAACGTTCCCGATGACGTCCTGCGGCTGGTCGCCAAGAATGGCGGCGTGGTCATGGTCAACTTTTATTCGGGTTTCATCACGCCCGAGGGGGCCAAGGCCATGAAAGCCATGTTCGAGGTGGGCCGTGACCTGCATAAAAAGTATCCGAATGACCGCGATTACCAGGAGGCGTGGCGCCAATGGCGTGGCGAGCACCCCTTCCCCCGAGGTAGCGTGCACGACGTCGTCGATCATATCGAGCACATCATCACGGTGGCCGGTATCGACCACGTCGGGCTCGGTTCCGATTATGACGGCATCGGCTCGACGCCGCGCCAACTGGAAGACGTCGCTTGCTATCCTTATATCACCCAGGAATTACTCAACCGCGGCCATGCCCGCGCCGACATCCACAAGGTTTTGGGCGCGAATTTGCTTCGCGTCCTGCGCGCGGCAGAAGTAGTTGCTCAGGGTCTCTGAGAGAGTCGCGTCAAAAGCGTTACTCCGCTGTCGCTCTTCAGGACTGAGATTCAGCCGGTGCCCTACGAGTTTCAGCGTGGCGGAAACGAAATGCTCCGCATCTTTTGGAATCAACCAGCACAGGCATGAACCAAATGCGAAAAAAAGCCCATCCGATCCAGGATCGAATGGGCTTTCTCCTCACTCCCTAAAAGTAGTGGTCCCGATTCACCCCGTCAAAAGCAGCCTGCCTTCAGGCAGCATTTCTTGAACCGTCTCCCCGACCCGCACGGGCAGAGATCATTCCGGCCCAGCCTCTCGGCCAGTTCCTTGTTGCCATGAACAATCCGCACGCCACGCTTCACCTTCGTCTCGGAGGGGAAACCCTTGCGGCGCTTGCTCATCGTCTCGAAAAAAATGGCTGTTGTTCGAGGTCTTGCTGGTCCATGATCCACCTCATTTCGTGGGTATAATGGTCGAGAACACTCCATCCAGACACGAGGCAGCGCTATTGGTTCGGGGGAAGCCTCCATGAATGATGTGCTGCACCGAAAATGGCACGAACTTCTCAATGCCTGGACCGTGGACGTAATGCTCGCCGATCAAACTTTTGACGAGATTTCCAGCCAATATGCCGGGCCAGGCCGATTTTACCACTCTCTCGATCACGTCCAAAACGTACTGGAAACCGTGCAAAGCCTCGGTGTCCATGCTTGCAATCCGAACGCCGTCAAACTCGCTGCCTGGCTCCATGACGTGATCTACGACAGCAAGGCAGCGGACAACGAGGAGAAAAGTGCCGCCTACGCCCGACGGCTTTGCCAGGAGTTATCCATCCCTGATGGTCCATTGGTGGCGTCTCTGATTTTGAAAACAAAATCGCATGACGCCGGGGAAGATGCCGACTCCCAGGTGCTTCTCGACGCCGACCTCGCCATCCTCGGTGCCAGTGAAGCGGATTACCAGGCTTATTCCCAAAAGATTCGCTTGGAGTATGGTTGGGTGCCAGAACCGGAATATCGGAAGGGAAGGCGGCAAGTCCTTGAGCGATTCCTGTCCAGACCCAAGATTTTTCATCTTCTCAGCCATTTGGAAGAAGCTGCTCGGCGGAATATAGGTGCGGAGGTCGGGCGACTGGCTTCGTGAATGGCAACCATTTCGGGGTTCCTTTTTTGCCTAATATAATAGGCCACAGGATTAGGAGGGTGAAGTAATGAGCCGGAAGAATCATTTGAGAATGTATGCAAGAATGGTCATCTTTGTCACCCTGCTCTGTGGACTTCACGTAGGTTGCAAGCCTGCACCCCCACCGAAGGCAGTCCCACTACCCGTCGCTCAAAAAAAAGACGATGCCGACAACCCGCTCGTGAAAGAAGCACGGCCAGAAACCGAAGCCGTCTTGAAGGAATTGTTGGCGGGCAAATATGACAACGACCCGAACCTATTTCCAATCGCTCGCAAGGTAAAAGGGTTCCAATCTTGGTCCATTGAGACTCAGCAAATCAATCCTGATCTTCCCAAAGCGATCAACTTCAGTGGCACTCTCAAGGGGCCAAATGGAGAGGCGACCTTCACGGTCTTGATGGTGAAGCAGGAGAATGGCAAATGGATGATCGCCACCTTTCAGGGACCAAATGCGAGATAGTTTTTTGCTCATCCGACATGAATCCACCGATGGCCCATTTGTAGCGGGACTTGGGTGTGAACTCGTAACTAAAGGCTGGTTCACGGCGGCGTCAAGTTGGTGAGTTCACCAAGGAACTACGAATGGGAGTCGATTGGCCGATCCCTGCAGTGTTGGTCGTGCTTTTTTTCGCCACATTGATTCGGTCGGCATTTGGGTTTGGTGAAGCCCTAATCGCTGTGCCCCTACTCGCCCTGGTCATCCCGGTCGAGGAGGCCGTGCCGCTGGCTACCCTTGTTTCGATTACCGTGGCCGGAGTCGTTGTCGCCCAGGACTGGCACCATATTCACATTCGCAGTGCCGGGTGGCTGGTAATCTCGACCCTTTTCGGCATCCCCTTGGGACTTTTTTTGCTGACTGAGATTCCTGAAATGGTCGTTAAATCAATCCTGGCCATTGTCATCATCGGGTTTTCGGTATTCTGCTTGGTCAGCCGCAGTCAGTATGAGCTGAAGAACGACCGACTGGCATGGCTTTTCGGCTTCTTTGCGGGGGTTTTGGGAGGAGCATACGGGATGAACGGTCCACCGCTGGTCATTTACGGTTCACTTCGCCGTTGGTCCCCCGGTCATTTTCGGGCCACCTTGCAAGGCTACTTCCTGCCAGCCAGCTTGCTCGGAATGTGCGGATATTGGCTGGCTGGACTGTGGACGCCACCCGTGACTCGTTGCTACCTCTGGTCCCTACCCCTTACTTTGGTAGCGATCTTCCTGGGCCGGGCAATCAACCAGCGCATGGTCGGACGCTCGTTTCTCCGCTACGTCCACATCGGCCTTATTTTGATTGGGACGGTGTTACTCATTCAGGCTATGAGAGGATAATCCTTGCTCCCTCATCGCCCCATGATGAGCCAACGATCACCTGGGCCGGTGCTTCTCGATCTCATTTTGGGCGATCCAGGTGGCTTCCAACTCGCCTTGATCATCCTCTGCCGAAGTTCATCCAGTTCATTCTCGAATCGCTTTTGCGCATCTCTGCTGCCCGGATCTAGGCTTGCAGGGTCATTTCCGGGTCCAAATCGGCTTGCATGGGCAATGCAGCCTCAAGCATTGCCTTCAAAAGCGGCAATACATCAGCGTCATGGGCCAGCAGTGGACGAGGCGGTACATTTGCCTGCCCGTGAATTCAGCCAGAAAAGGTATGGGAATACGAAAGCGTAAACGAGGATAAACGGGATATTCAATGCCCCTGCCAAGGCAAGCGGAAGCAAAACATTGAAGACGAACGCAAGTCCGAAGACGATCCAGATGAGAGTCTTGGCCGAGGTGTCAGCCCAAGGTGCCTTCGATTTGTACACAAACACAATGGTGACCAGGAGGAGTATCGCTTGGCCTACCCGCAGAAGCAGGTCGAGATTCAGTCCAGCGTTTTTGTAACCGATCACGATGACGACGAGCGCGAAGATTAAGCCCAGGATACATAAGTCTGCCACCGACCTGTAATGACGCTTGAGATTTGGATTTTTCGTCTGACAACTTGGGCAGGGCCAAGTTCCTTTCGTTTTTACGTCCGGTTCAAATATGAATTCGCATTTCCTACATTTAATCCTTGGATTTGCGTCGCTCATCGGTCGTCCCTCTTGAATCGAATTTGAAGTGGCTGAGGTGCTGCCGATTTGACGGACAGGCGGATTCCTTACATTCCGCTATCTTCCAAGAATATTACGGACTCTCCTCGACTTCAATCGGACTGCTTCTACCTTGGACCAGCATGCAAAAGAGCCTCGGCGATTTCTCGCACACCAACCGTTCTGATAAAAAGAGGCGATGGCTGGGGTTGAACCAGCGGCCACCTGGTCCAGAGCCAGGCGCTCTACCACGCTGAGCTACATCGCCGATTATCGAGCGGCTAGAAACCGGTGACGGTGGCTGGGGTTGAGCCAGCGGTCACCCGGAGACGAGCCAGGCGCTCTACCACGCTAAGTTATACCGTCGATGATCTTTTGCTTGGACTCCTCTCCTTCTTTCGTTGTTCCTGCTGGGTTCGGTGACGGCGACGAATCTCGTCCAGGGTCGAAGGGGGAATGTCCCTCTTCGCATTCTTTCCCGAAAAAACACCTGCTTTCCGAAGAACTGAAGCAAGCAAAGGCGAGCCGACGACGACACCATGCACCAATTCCGGCGTCGGCGTGAATTTCTCGATGATCCGGCCGGGTTTTGGTGCAGACCAACCAGATTTTTGTGGATCGAGACCGTGTTTTTTACACAGGCTGTCCACCAATTCTTTCGGACAGGCAAATTCTCCCGAAACCACAGCCCACGGACGAGGTAATTCTTTCCATATCGACGTATCTTGATGCAGGTCGCCGCCAGATTGACGATGCCACGCAGCAACATCGGCAGCCATCAACCGTAGCACTTTGCCAGGGCACATCTTCTCGACCGCATCCAGCATTCCAAGGTCATACATCAGAGAGAACCAGCCGTCCCTTAGCTTGTTCCAGGCTCCGGCGGTGACATTCCAGGTGGTCGAATCGTTTCCTCGTTGAACCACCATGTTTTCATTGAAGTGGTTGTTTTCCCACAGTTCCTTTAAAAAAGATGCCGCTTCGCTCATCAAATTGAAACAATCGGCGAGCAGTACTCCCTTCTGTTCGTCATCGAGATGGCGAAGAATCTCTGAAGTTGGAAGTACATGGGCGATAGCCCACCAGTTCGTTACTTCGGCTTGCCCATTGCACCGCTGCATAAGAACGTCGCAGATTTCGTCGTAGGGCCGGGTTTGCGACGTGTTCGTGAACAGGCTCCGCAAATTGCAGCGTGAAACGAAGTAGGCGATAAAACAGGCTGTGTTCAGATCGGACGAGAAATCCTCCCAGGTGATATTGGCCGCAAGCCGGCTCTTGCTCGCCAAGGTCAAAGCTCGTTTGAACTGTTCCCGACGCAGCTTGCTGGCCTTTATCTCCAAACGCACCGTCAGCCGAAATCGCTTGTTGTACTGACGGCGAGAGATGCCGATTCCGGCCTTCTGGCGATCTTTCTTCGGCAATCGGTCCTGCTTAAAGTCGTTATGGTTAAACGTCTTGCCGATGACCTGTTCTGTTTCCGTGAGCCACTCTTCGATCCGCTCCACGTCATTGGCAGCGAATTTGAATTTCCTGCCAAACAACTCTTCCGCAACCTTCAATTGTCTGCTCATATCGCAAGGGCGGTGAAAGTCCTGGCTCATGGTGAAAAAGAAGTTCTCCCCACCTGCCTGCGCGGCTTTTCCCAAGGTTTTCCGTTCGTGAGAGCTTGGGTCGAGCAAACTGATGATTTTCTGCGTAACGTCTTCTGGTCGCCAACGCTCGTCAAGGGAGCGATGAAGATCACGCAAAATCGTTTTTTGGTCTTCCTGATTCATGACGGCCTCAGTTTACTCGATTCTCGATGCAGTCAAAAGCAATTTTTCCAATGCAATTTCTCCAGCACATTTCAGACATCGATTGATGCCCGATGGTTCGGAGACTTTTCAACGGCAAGCGAACCTTCCCCGCCGCCGCCGTGTCTTACCCCTGCCTTTCGGCATTCGGGTTCCCGACGCTCTGGTTTCGCTCGTCGTGGAGAAAAGATCGCAACAGCGATTGGGCGAGGGGACCACAACCCACGGTTGCTCGTTGCAACCGGGGAGTTTTTGCCATGAAGAAGGTTCACGTCAACGTCGGCACCATCGGTCACATCGACCACGGCAAGACCACCCTGACCGCCGCCATCCTGGCGGTCCAGGCCGCACAAAGGGCTGGCCGAGGTCAAGAGCTACAAGGACATCGCCAAGGGCGGCACGGTGCGTGACGAGAACAAGACCGTCACGATCATCACCAGCCACGTCCAGTACGAGACGGCGAGCGCGGCACTACGCCCACATCGACTGTCCCGGCCATGCCGATTACATCAAGAACATGATTACCGGGGCGGCGCAGATGGACGGTGCCATCCTGCTGCTCTCGGCGGTGGACGGCCCGATGCCGCAGACCAGGGAGCATATCCTGCTCGCCCGGCAGGTCGGCGTCCCCGAACTGGTCGTGTTCCTCAACAAGTGCGATCTCGTGGACGACCCGGAACTGATCGATCTGGTCGAACTGGAAACCCGTGAACTCTTGACGAAGTACGGCTTCGACGGGGAAAACGTCCCCGTCATCCGTGGCAACGCCAAGGGCGCACTGGACCATCCGACCGACCCGGCGTTCAGCCGGTGCATCGGCGAGTTGCTGGACGCTCTGGATCGCTACATCCCGGAGCCGAAGCGGGCCATCGACAAGCCGTTCCTCATGCCCATCGAAGGGGTTCACACCATCGAGGGCCGGGGCACGGTGGCGACCGGCAAGATCGAGCAGGGCGTCATCACCGTGGGCCAGAAGGTCGAAATCCTCGGCCTGGGCGACATTCTCGAAAGCGTCTGCACCAGCGTCGAGGCGTTCAACGCAGCCTCTGGACCAGGGCGAAGCTGGGCAAAACGTCGGCTTGCTGCTGCGAGGCATCAAGACCGACCAAATCCAGCGAGGCCAGGTGATTGCCGCTCCGCGCACGATCCGGCCGCGGTCGAAGTTCAAGGGTGAGGTTTACGTCTTGAGCAAGGACGAAGGCGGACGGCACACGCCGTTCTTCGGCGGCTACAAGCCGCAGTTCTTCTTCAGGACCACGAACGTCACCGGCGAAATGCAGTTGCCGGAAGGGATCGAGATGGTCATGCCGGGCGACAACGCCGCCGTCGCCGTCAGCCTGGACAAGCCGGTGGCCCTCGACATCGGGAGCCACTTCGCCATCCGGGAAGGCGGCAAGACGGTCGGCTCGGGCGTCATCACCGAAGTTGTCGAGTAAACCTGGTGGGGGTGGAGCGATCCATCCCCACGTTTAGTTTTTGAATTATGCGAACCCCAATTGTAGAGCGGTGTCCATTCTTCATGGACACGAACCTCCTCAACACGAAGTTCGCCCGCATTGGCGCACGGCTGAAGATTGCCGAACGTCCGGCTCGCCGCTTCCGTCCGTTCGTTCCAATCTCCCTCGATATACAGGCCGACCGCAAGGGTGAGTTTTTCGAGATCTTTAGTCGGCCCGGCGTCGATGCCGAGGTCGCCGTACTGGACGTGCAGCCTGCCGACCGCCATTTGCTGCTCCTGGTCCGTGACGGAAAGGACAAGAGCAAGTTCCTCTGCGGCCACGATGAACGTCACTGGTTCGTCGCTGGAATCCCTGAAACCGCTCCTGTTGGCACCGTTCGGCAGGCCAAGGAAGCTCTGAAGCCAGCAGAGGTCCGCTCCGTCCAGGCCCGCAAGGGAATCAAGGGCAAGGCGCGCAACCGGCGCAAGAACGCTGCCTTCATTCGTCAGGGAGAGTGGTTCTTCATCCCGGTGGCTGACCAGGCTTTCGATGAGAAACTGGTCCTGCCGAATGAGCCGCTGACCCGTGGAAACGGAGGCAAGCCGCATTGGGCTGAGTTCTGCTATCGAACGGGCGGTGAGGCAGTTTACGTCTGCTCCCGGCACTCCAACGGCGTCACCGAGGCTGAGTACAAGGTGATCCTGGCGGGCAATCCGAAGGCGAAGGGTTGGGGCTGGAGGATGATGCGTCGGAACCCTGGCGTTTACGTCAAGGGTCGAATTCGTCACGCCGACCATGCCACCATAACCTTGCACGGCTGGCACCAAGTTTTGATGAACACGGAAAACCAGTCGAAGGCAATGAAGAACGTGGCGTTTTTGGATTGACGCCTCCAGAACAAAAAACGAAAACAGCCCGTGGTGGCAATTTGCTACTGCGGGCTTCTTTCATTCCTGGAAGATGCCATTTTAGGAAAAAAGTAATGGACCGCAGACTGGTAACGGTCAGCAAGTATCTGGCAAAACACCTGCGCCACGCCCCGGATGCCTTGGGATTGGTCCTTCAGCCTGGTGGATGGGTGTCGGTGGATGCCTTGCTTGCCGCCAGCGAGCGTGCCGGTTTCGCCATCTCTTACGATGAATTGATCGAGTGCGTCGAAACGAACGACAAAAAGCGATTTTCGTTCGATGACACCGGCGACCTCATTCGTGCCAACCAGGGACATAGCGTTGCAGTGGACCTGCAACTGGAAGAAAAGAAACCGCCCGATGTCTTGTTCCACGGCACGGTCGAGCGATTCCTGGCCTCGATCATGGTTGAAGGCTTGAAGAGGGGAAAGCGGCACCACGTCCATCTCTCCAAGGAAACCGAGACTGCACTTCGGGTAGGTGCCAGGCGTGGGAAGCCAGTCATTCTCCAGGTGAACGCCGGAGAAATGCACGGCCAGGGTTGCAAATTCTTTCTATCCGCCAATGGGGTGTGGCTGACGGATGCGGTTCCCGTGGAGTTTTTGAGCCGGCCGTCCAATAACGGTGGGTAGACGGTGCCAAGCGTTTCTTGCGTCGCTGCCAACGTCAGATTACGCTGGATGCAACCGATCAGACTTCACGATGGGGGCCAGCGCCTGCATCGGGTTTTACGCCAGGAGGGACGCATGACCATCTCTTCACGTACGCCCGAAGGTTGGCCCGCACGTTGCCCGACCTGTGGTAAGGCGATTTGCGTGGAGCCATCCATGCCTGGCCGAGACGCAACCTGCCCCCATTGCGGCTGCTTGGTTTGGCTCTCCCGACCGACAACCGACACCAAAGTTCCCTCGTGGATGCGGCGAATTGCTGTCGTAGCGGTTGCAATCGCTCTCCTCTGGCTGGCGTGGCTCGCTTTAACCTGGTTAGGTTCGGGCATTGCAGAGAAGATCGTTGTTGTGGTGATCGGCGCTTTTCTTTTCGGCCGCCGAGTGGCGGGAGTGGCCTGGCGTAACAGCCCGTTGAAAAAGGGGTCAGACCCCCTTGAAGCCAACAGAGTTTTCAATGTTTTTGCGGGGTATTGAAGGGGTCTGACCCCTTTTTCAACGGGCTGGTAAGGGCAAATAGATCGGTTCGGGTGGGGCGACATGGGTCACCATGTTCACCCACCCATCTCGCCCTACCTTCCTCCAATCGCTTCATGGTTGCGTTGCCAATCATCAAGAAGGAGACACAATGACAAGATCAAGAGCATCGGCAATTAAGATCCCCATGCCGCGTTGACTCCCTCTGTGCCAATAATACCTGAGACAGTTCGCAGGCCCGAAATCTTCACAACCTTAAAACCGCGCGGTGCTCATGCAGCCGATCATTCTTATCGATACCGTCGCCTTGACCACACGTCACCTACCGCTCGCTCCACGGCTCAATAATTTGGCTCAGGCTGGCTGGTCGCGTCCGCTCCGTGAAGTGCTGCCGGCCGTCACGTGCACCGCGCAGGCGAGCATGTTGACTGGTAAGCTGCCAAGTGACCATGGAATTGTCGGGAATGGTTGGCTCTTTCGCGACACCATGGAAGTTCGCTTTTGGCAACAATCGAACCGCCTCGTCCAGGCGGAGGAATTTTACGTCACTCTGCGTAAGCGGCAGCCCTCCTTTCGTTGCGCCAAGCTTTTTTGGTGGTTCAACCAGGGGGCGGACGTGGCTATCTCCGTCACTCCCAAGCCCCACTACGGCGCGGATGGCAACAAGGCTTTCGATATTCTCTCCACCCCCTTTGAACTCGCCGGACGCCTCAAGAAAACATTGGGTCCATTTCCCTTTGCCACGTTCTGGGGCCCCATGGCCGGGCTGGCTTGCACGCAGTGGATCGCTCAGTGCGCGGCGACCGTCGTCAAGGAAGAAAAGCCAGATGTTACGCTCGTTTATTTGCCGCACCTCGATTACGATACCCAGCGCCTGGGGCCAGACCACTGCGCCTGGCCAAAGCTGGTTGGCGAGTTGGACGCGGCGTGTGCACCCCTTTTAGATGCGGCCAAGACTGTCGGCGCTCGTGTCTGGGTGACCAACGAGTACACCCATCTGCAAGTGGATCAGCCTATCTTCGTCAACCGGGCCTTGCGCCGGGCGGGCCTGCTCACCGCGCGTCCCGGTCCTTTCGGCGAAACGCTCGACACGTTCGAGAGTGAGGCGTTTGCCGTTTGCGATCATCAGCTGGCCCACGTTTATCTAAAAAGCACGGCCGCGCGCGGCAAAGTGCGGAGCGCACTGGCGGAACTGGCCGGCATCGAGCGCATTTACGAGGGAGATCAGCGCGCCGACGTCGGTCTCGATCATGGGAGGGCAGGAGACTTTGTGTTGCTCGCGAAGCCGAACGCCTGGTTCGCCTATCCCTTTTGGCTGGACGACAAGGCCGCCCCTGATTATGCGCGTACCGTGGATATTCATCGCAAGCCGGGGTACGATCCCTGTGAATTGCTTTTTGATCCAGGCTTGCTGTGGGCCAAGGGGCACGCGCTGCGGCGGCTCGTGCAAAAGAAATTAGGCATGCGAACGCTCTTTGATCTCATTTCCCTGGACGCCACCCTTGTCAAAGGCAGCCATGGACGCCAGGTTAGCGACCAGTTGGACCGTCCGGTGTTGATCGGCGACGGCCCCGCACCGGCACAGGAGTTGGCGCAGACGGACATTTGCTCATTACTATTCAAATGTTCATAGAATATATGCACGAAATGCTAACCAAAATCCGGCGCCGCCAAAATGTAACCTACACTTCAGGTGGAGACCATGTATTCTTTTGACGAGTCCGCGCATGCTGGGCCGCTTATTTTTGGGCCGATACGAAACGATCAAGCTCCTTGGTGAAGGAGGCATGGGTCGCGTTTATCTCGTCGCCAGGCCGATTTGGGCCGACAGGTCGTGGTCAAGGTCATGCACGACCACATCGCCTCGGACCCGAAATTCAAGGAGCGTTTTCAGCGTGAAACGTTGCTGATGGCGCGTTTCCAGCATCCCTATGTCGTGACGTTATACGATGCCTCCCTCAACGACCCCGAGGGGCCGTGCATCGTCATGGAATATATCAAGGGTATCAGTCTCGATACCCTTTTGATGCGTAACAACCGACTCAACCCCGCCCGCACCGGTCGGTTGCTGGGCCAGCTGTGCGAAGCGCTTCAGGCCGCCCATGCCGAGGGGATTGTCCATCGTGATCTCAAGCCGACGAACCTGATGGTCGTTGATGCGGACACGCCCTACGAAAAAATCAAAGTGATGGATTTTGGCCTGGCCAAGCTGGTCGAATCGCGCCAGGCCGCCATGTATAGCAAGCCCAGTGACACGGGCGCCGACTTCGCTGTCGGCACCCCGGGCTACATCTCACCCGAACAGGTCAAGGGTGAGGACATGGACCACCGCAGCGACTTATACAGCGTTGGCATCATACTTTTCGAGTTATTGACAGGCCGGCTGCCCTTCGTGCGCGAAGAAACGATGGACGTTCTGCTGGCCCATGCCACGGAACCGCCACCTGCCTTTGCCGACGTGGGCGCCTCGCGCTGCGTGCCCGCCGAGATCGAGGCCGTGGTGATGCGCTGCCTGGCCAAGAACCCATCTGAGCGGCCCGCGAGCGCCATGGATCTCGCCGAAAGTTTTGACACCGCTCTGGCGCGGGCCAACGGCGAGTTAGCGCCCCTGGTCGAGCCCTCGGTCGACGAGGCCACCGAGCAGACCGTCCTGCCCGCCCAAACCATCACGTATGATCCGCAAAACGTCGTTCATCAGATGGAAGCATGGATGCCCGATACCATCGCCTCCTTCAAATTGAAGGGCTTCGTCAACGACCTTCACGGCGAAGTCGTGGAGAGCGTTCCCGGCCTGATTCGCGTCCAGCTGGGTGGCGGCGGTCCTTCGAGCGGCTCGAGCGGGCCCTTTTCCTGGCTTGGCTTCCGGAAAAAGGTAGATTTTGTCGAAATGGAACTCCGGCTGGAACGCAACAACCCGCAGCAGCTAAATCTCCTCCATGTCACGGTAATCATGCGGGCCGTCGACAGAAAAACCGCCCTCACCGCGGCCTGGCGCGAACGCTGCAATGTGCTCTTCTGCGAGCTCCGCAGCTATCTCGCCGGCGCTTCCGTTTAAAATGTCGGTCGCCTTCCTTTGAAAGTCCTTAATTGGAAAAGGTCAGCCCCTTGCGAGGGAGCTGACCTTTTTGTTTAGAGCGTTCGGAAAAAAAGGGGTCAGACCCCTTGAAGCGAACAGAGTTTTCGACGGTGTTGCAAGGTACCGAGGGGGTCTGACCCCTTTTTTTCCGAACGCTCTTAGAACGCGGCACGGGCGTGGCCCGGCTAACGTTATTTGAGAAAAACCTTCTCCAGATTGTCTACTTCATCCAGGATGGGCTTGACCACCTTGCTATAGTCCTCGACCGATTTGGCGGCCCCTGCCTGCGTCACCAGGGCTTCGAAGCGCTTGGCTTCCGCTTCACCGCCGCGTGCTTTCACGTCCGACCGGATTTTATCCCAATTCTGGCGCAGTCCCTCGGCGCCTTTTTTTAGTTGGTTTTGGTCCTTGGCCATCGTTCCCAGCTCAAGCTCACGCCCAAAGAAATCGAGCCTCGTCACCGTGCTCGGCACTTTCGGCTTGAAAGGCTCGGTGAGGTCCGCCGCCACCGACGTCACCTGGTTGGCGGCGCGCATGGTCCCAAGTTGATCTTTGGCCGGGATCGCCTTACCCAGGGCCGCAACGTTATCGGTCAGACGTTTTTGGTCGGTGCTACTCTGCTTTACGGTAGGCGGCAAATCCTTGACCGCCCCTTTGAGCGCGGTGAACTTCTCGGCAACTTTGACCCAGTCGTTCCCCTTGGCCAGGTCATAAATGTTCTCGCCGAACTCGCCAACGTTCACCAGGGCGTCAGGTACCTTCTGAGTACCGGCGGGCTGCGCCCCGACCTGAGCACATACCCAAATTCCGGCCGCCACTAAAATGAAACCACGCCTTAGATAACCCGCCATAATAACCTCCTTAAATTGGTGAACGACAACACGCCAGGTGCCGGCTCGATTGCCAACAAACTGGCAAAAGCGCCCACGAAGCAGTCTACGCGAAGCAAAGCACCAGAGTAAGAAGTCATTGTAAAGCAGGCGTGAAGCGAGGATAAAATCCTCATTAGAAAGGAAGCCACTACGGCGCGGCCCCATACCGTGTCCAGACAGCACGGAACCGTATGGCTAGAAGCCGTGCTCGCCGCAGATGCTGCCGTCGGGATGAAAACTGACCCAGCATGTGTCCAGGGTCGGACAGGCGGACTTCAAGAACCAGGATATAAGTTGCGGTGTTGACGTGTTGCCGGCCAGCTCACGAAGGCGGCAAAAGCGGGCGCTTTCGGCGGGGACGATGATCTCTC
The DNA here is from genome assembly GCA_963848825.1 of uncultured Planctomycetota bacterium. Taxonomy (GTDB): domain Bacteria; phylum Planctomycetota; class Planctomycetia; order Gemmatales; family Gemmataceae; genus CAVVSQ01. The sequence goes on from CAWKFA010000015.1 coordinate 1,588,763, forward strand.
GGGTGACGCCCGGATTGTCCAGGCCGTACAGCGTCAGCGAGGCGCTGGCGTCATGGGCTTCCTTGTTGCGGTGTGCCATGTTGCGCACCATGACAACGGTTTCATACCCGCCGCCAACAACGCCGTGGCCCCAATGAGAATGCCGCGCTGGATAGTCGCATGCATAGGCACCCCAGGCGATGTCCGTGCTAAAAGGCGCCGCGGCGCCGCGGACCGCATAGCGATAGCAAGCGTTCAACCGCGCCGGCACGTTGCCGCTGGCGAAATCGATGGCTTGAAACGACAAACCGGGCTCCAGCCGTTTACGCCACGGAAGTATATCGTCGCCCCCGGTACGGCAATCAAAGAGCTGGCCGGTTTCTTCAAGGGGCCCGGATTCGCTCGCGGTTCGCACCCTCCCCGTTACCTGGCCAGGCGCATTGGTGGGATAGCCGATTAATTCCAAACTTAATTCTGGAACATTCATGAGAGGCAGAAAGGACAACCGGTTGATATCCTCGTCGGGCGGACGAACATAGTCAGGGACGGCGTTCCAATAAAAGGTATGCGTGGCTTCAAGGAAGGAGAGATCGCGATGGAAATTGCCCACGATAAGCCGGGGATAGAACTCGGCGTCCGGCACGCGTACGGCCGCGAAATAATCCCCTTCGGCGTAGGCCTCTAGGTCGAACAGTTCATCGAGTAAAACAATGCGCGAGGAAAAGGGCGCTCTCCAGGCCGAAACTGACCGTTTGCGTGGCCAGTACACGTGTGGAAGAGGCCATGAGTTTGATTTCTACTTCACCCAGGCCGTTGTGACGCGGACCGTTGAACAGGTGCACGAAAGGAGTGCGCGCGCCGGTGTGCCTGCAAGTCCAGTTGGTCTCGACGGAATACTTGGGCGTGTAGGCTTCATCGCTATTGCGAACCCGGCCGCTGGCATGCACGGCACTAAAGTGATGGCCGCTTCGATAAAAGACCATGATACCTGGAAATGGGAACTTCAAATCGCGCAGGCTGAGAAACTCGACTTCCACCATCCCCTCGAAGTCGGCCTCGCCGAGTAGCTCGCGAAGCGATATTTGGTTGTGTGCATTCTCGACGGCCCGCATCGTTCGTCCGGCCAGACGACCAGCACTGTCATAGACACGCAGTAGACAATTGACGCCTGGAAGCTGGTTTTTGATGGCCCAGTAGTCCAGGAAAACAATGACGGTATCCGTGCCTTGAGCCAAATGGACCGGGAAAATGGCCGATGAGCGGTTAGAAAACCAGGACTGGCGCTCCTGGAAACACCTGGTCAGCGATGCCTGCCGTGGTGCCTGCAGCATGGGGATTCCTTCCCTCTAAGCGTCGAATTGCTTTTCCCTAGGTCGTAGCGAAATCGATGCCGCCCATGCTACCAAGCCCCACTCTTTGCCGCTGCGCGACTTTTCCACAAAATACGCCCAACGCTTTTAGCACCATGCGCACCATCGGACCGTAGGGGACGCCATGAAACGATTTGGCAAGAAGGCGGCCGGGATTCTTGGCGTTGGCCAAAGTTTCTTTGCTGAAAACGAGGATGCCCTGAGTCAGAATCGAGCGCAGGCACGCCTTTATACGGCTCAGCCTCGGCGGACCTCCTGCAAAATCTGCGCGGCGCCGCTTCCCAGCGCGGCTGCCTTTGTCAAACATGAGATACCCTACGCTTTTTGCACCCGCTGCGGTCATCTCAACGGCTTGCACGAGGACACGCCAAGCTTTTGTGCCGCGATTTATGCAGATCCCGCTTATGGCCATTACTACGAGAGCAAGGATGCCGCCGCCTTCCAGTACCGAGTAGATGCCGTTTATGTGCCGAAGGTCCGCTTTCTCGTGGACGCGTTGCGGGCGACCAATGTGGACCCTCTATCCCTGCGCTATGTCGACTGGGGCGCCGGCTCAGGCTACTTCGTCTCCGCTCTCCTGCGCGAAGGGATGCGGCACGCGACGGGTTACGAGGTGTCCCCCTCGCAAACTGCTTACGCCAATAAAATGGTCCCCGGCGACCATTGCCGGCAAGTCCGGCTCGAAGATACGGTCTCGACCCTGGCTACGGTAGAGGCGGAGGTGGTGTCGCTGATCGGCGTGCTGGAACACCTGGGTGAGCCGCGCCAGGCACTGGCGGCCCTGCGTGCCAACGCGTCGGTGCGCTATGTCTTCCTGTGTCTGCCGCTTTTCAGCTTTTGCGTATTCCTGGAAATGGCCTTTCCGCACGTTTATCCGCGCCACCTGGTCTGCGATCACACGCACCTCTTTACCAAATCCTCGATCGCCTGGATGGCGCGAGAGTTCGGCCTCCAGCAACGGGCCGAATGGTGGTTCGGCTCCGACATGCTCGACCTCTATCGGCATGTGCTCATCACGCTGGAGGGCAACGCAGAAACGCGCTCGATGGCCGGGGCCTGGTCAGAGACGATGAAGCCGTTGATTGACCCAATGCAACTGGTGCTTGATCACCAGCAGGTGCCGTCCGAAGTGCATTTGTTATTTGAGAAGGCGTGATCGTAATCTGTGCCGGGGTCTCATACGATCCGTGCCACTACGGATACAGGCCGCGGCGTGCTTTTTCTTTGGCGGTTTTTAGCACGCCGAGGCTGAGGGCCGCCGTGCGCATGGTGAGTTTGCGTTCGCGGGCGAGGTGGCGAACCTGTGCGAATGCCTTGAGCATCAACTCTTCCAGCTTTTGGTTGACCTCCTGTTCGCTCCAGAAGAATTGCTGCATGTCCTGGACCCATTCGAAGTAGGAAACCGTCACGCCGCCGGCGTTACACATGACGTCCGGCAAAATGAAAATATCGCTGGCGGCCAGGATGGCATCGGCATCGGGAGTGGTGGGTCCATTGGCGCCTTCCGCCAGGATACGGCAACGCAGTTTGGCGGCGTTGGCCCCGGTGATAACGCGCTCGAGCGCCGCGGGCACAAGGATGGTGCAGGGCGTCGCCAGCAGCTCGTCGGGAGAGATCTGGCCCGCGCCGCTGAACTCTTTCAGAAGGTTGCCGGCGCCAAGGTGTTGTTGCAGGGCCACGATGTCGATGCCGCGCGGATTGGCAATCGCGCCGTAACGGTCGCCGACCCCGATGACCTTGATGCCGCGCAGCGCCAGCTCCTGGCATACGACCGCGCCAACATTGCCAAAGCCTTGCACCACCGCCGTCGATTCGGCCGCGTTGACCTTGATCTCCTGAAGGGCCTGCATGATGCAATAAACGACGCCGCGGCCCGTCGCCTCGCGCCGGCCGACACAGCCGCCCAGCTCGACCGGCTTGCCTGTCACGATCTCCGGGCACGCGTAGCCGACGCTCATGCTGTAGGTGTCCATGATCCAGGCCATGGTCTGTTCGTCCGTCCCCAGGTCCGGGGCCATGACGTCCATGCGCGGGCCGATGACGCTTAAAACTTCTTCCGTGAAACGCCGCGTCAGGCGCTCTTTCTCACCCAGCGAAATCTTTTCAGGGTCGACGGCTATGCCTCCCTTGGCCCCGCCGAAGGGTAGGTTCATGAGGCCACACTTCCAGGTCATCCACATCGCCAGGGCGGCAACCTCGCCCAGGTCCACACTCGGGTGATAACGTAGGCCGCCCTTGGCCGGGCCGCTGGTGAGACTGTGCTGGACGCGAAAGCCCAGAAAATTCCGCGTCTCACCACTGTCCATGCGAATGGGCACGCTGACGACCAGCGAGCGCTTGGGCTGGAGCAAGCGCTCGAGAATATTCCTGTCCAGGTCGATGACTTCCGCGACGGATTCGAGTTGGCGGCAGGCCATCTGGAAGACCGGCGAGTCCTCGAAAAGAGTGAGCTTCTTGGTGGTTTTTTGGCCATTGTCCATGACGAAGTTCTCCCCCTGGTCCTGGTCGCCCGCTCGTCGCTGTGTCGTTTCTTGCCCTGTCATGTATAACGTAAACGGCGACAGGGAACCAACACTTTACAGTCCTTTTCCCGGCAAGGGAAGAGAGAGAGCCTCATGGACAAATTGATCATTGGTTGCGGCTACCTGGGCAAACGCGTCGCGGCGCTCTGGCATGCGCAGGGTCAGCGCGTATTCGCCACGACGCGCCGCGCCGACGATTCCCTGGGGCCCAGCGCCGGCCCATCGTGTGTGACGTACTCCAGCCCGCCACGCTGGACAAGCTGCCGTCCGTAGACACCGTTCTTTACGCGGTGGGCTTTGATCGCACGGCCGGCGTCTCGATGCGGTCCGTATATGTCGACGGTCTGGCCAACGTTCTTGGGAAACTGCCGCCGCCGGGAAAGTTTATTTACATCAGCAGCAGTAGCGTTTATGGCCAAACCGGTGGCGAATGGGTGGATGAGGAATCCGCCACGGCCCCCGAGGAAGAGGCGGGGCAGATTGTGCGTGCCGCCGAAATGGTACTGGAGGCAACAATGCCCGACGCCATCGTGCTGCGCTTCGCCGGCATCTATGGCCCGGGTCGTTTGTTGCGGCAAAAAGCACTGGCTGCCGGCGAGCCGCTGCTGGCCGATCCCGATCGGTGGCTCAATCTCATCCATGTCGACGATGGCGCCCGGGCGGCACTGGCGGCCGAGCAGCATGCCCGCCCTGGCCGCATCTACAACGTTTGCGACGATCATCCCGTGCAGCGTCATGATGTTTTACGCCGCCCTGGCGAAGGAACTGGGCGCGCCGCGCCCCGTTTTGTCGCGCCGCCCGCGGGCATGCCGGCACCGCCGCACGAAAAGGGCAACCGGCGGCTCCGCAATCAACGCTTGCGGGAAGAGTTGCAATTCGTTCACGCCTACAAAAGCTATGCAGAAGGGCTACGGGCAGCCTGTCATGGCTGACACCGGGAGCGTTCGGAAAAAAAGGGGTCAGACCCCCTCGACACCCCGCGAAAGCTTTGATAACTCTGTTCGCTACAAGGGGTCTGACCCCTTTTTTTCCGAACGCTCCTGGCGCTGTCACGCTTCCGCTTCGGTCGCCAGCCCTTTTTCCAGGCCAAGCTCTGCCGCCAGGGGTTTAAGGGCGTCGATGATGAATTGAATGTGTTCGGTCAGCTCGACGCCAAAGTCCGCCGCGCCGCGCTGAATGTCTTCACGGTTAACATTGCGTGCGAAGCCCTTCGACTTCATTTTCTTTTTGACGCTGCTGGCGGTTAAATCGGTAATGCCGCTGGGCCGAACCAGCGCGGCCGCGGTGACCAGGCCGGCCAGTTCATCGCAGGCGTAGAGCGCCTTATCCAGCAAATGGACGCGCGGGCAGTCGGGAAGGTAGTCGGCGTGGGATTTGATCGCGTAGATCACGTCATCGGGGTAGCCCAAGTTATTGAGGATGGCGCTGCCTTGCAGGGGATGGTCCGGCGGGTTGGGCCAGCGTTCGTAATCGAAATCGTGAAGCAAGCCCACGATGCCCCAGGTCTCTTCGTCCTGGCCCAGCTTGCGCGTAAGCCCGCATGGCAGCCTCGACCGCCAGCATATGCCGCACCAGGCCGACATCCTTGACGTATTCGGAAACCAAAGCAAAGGCGTGTGCGCGATCCATGAGGATGACCTCCGGGTAGCCTACCAACCAGGGCCGCCGGCCATACAACGATGACAGCTTTATATCTGCCGCCGCCCACGGCGGTCATGGTAAATTTTTGCCCATGAGCGAGCCTTCTCAACCTACGCGCGGCTTCTTCAACGCCGGCCCTTGCGGCAGGCGCTGCGCAACTGGCTCGAGCGGCACCAGCATCCCTTTAATTTCTGGATCCATATGGCCGGCATTCCGCTGGCCCTGGCGGGCATCTTGCTGTTTTTGCTGTTGCCCTGGACGCAGTGGTACTGGGCAGTGGCGGCACTCGTGGCGGGCTATCTGCTGCAGTTCATCGGCCATTGCGTCGAAGGCAACGACATGGGCGAATGGGCCGGCATCAAACGGCTTTGCGGACTTCCTTATGTGGGCATCGCGCCGCGGTGGCAAAACCCACGGAAAGAAACGCGCGAGCCGGCCTAGTTTAGCGCTTTTATTTACTTCTTCTCAGCGGGTTCCTGCAGGCTTTCGCGCAGCCAAAAGATGTTCCCGCAGGCGCCGAATTGCGCAGCAAAAGGGCGAGGCGCTGGGCGAGGGCTGGTGATCCGCGGGCCTTTTCGCTGTTCTTGAGCAGGTTCTTCGGCAGATCGCTTTGGGCAAAGGCGTCGAGCTCCGCGATTAGTTCTTGTCGGGCTGGCTTGGGTCCAGCGAGATGTTCTTGCGCCTCGGCCAGGCGGCGGCGCGCCTGGAAGGTGATGTGCATTTCCTTGTGGAGCTCTTCCCACAGCGCGACGGCAGTCTCGGGTTCGCCGCGGTTCCAGCACTGAGCGATCTCGCCCAGCCGTTTCGACAAGCTTGGCACACTCAACTGGTAGCGGCCCAGGTACTTGTTTGTCCAGGCGCCGCGGGCGTTGCGCCAGGCAGACTGGGCATTTTCCTCGACGCTCGCCACGTTTTCGCCACTGGCGCCAAGCGCTTCCTGGCTGGCCTGCAAGCGGGCAGCTTCTTCATGCAGGCACGACGCCATCAAATAGGTCACCTGCTGGCCGAGCGGCTCGCGGCAGGCATTCAGGAGCACGAGGCTCACCAGCTTCTTTTCAGGCTGCTCGAGGGGGACCTCGCTGTCCACCTTGAGCACGTTGGGCAAATAGCGATCTTCGCTCCACAGGGAGGTAACTTTTGTCTGCCCCGCCGCCTCCTTGCGCACCAAAAGGGCGATATATGCTTCTTGTACACGTGCCCGCCAATCGCTTAGTTGTTTTTTAAAGGCAGACGACTCCAGAGGTTTGGCGGCCTCCTCGGTTTCGATCACGCTGCGCATGCGGTCGACGCGCTTGAGGGCGGTGTCGAGCTGGCCATGCAGGAAATAGGCCCTGGGCTGCAGCGCAAAGGTGGTGAAGAGTTCCTGAATGTTGGCGATCAGGATGTTGTCGCGGGTTCCGGCAGGTCCCCGGGACTGAAAAGATGCATCTCCTGTAGCTGCAAAATCATGAGGGGCCACGGAATTTGCTGGATCTCAAACGATCGATGCCGGCCGCGTTTGTCGGTGCCGCCTTCTTCCGAAGAAAGAAATTGCCGCGCCGCGCGTGGGCGAAAGAGCTTGCGCAAGCGGCGCCGAACCCCAGACCAGGGCAGGGCGGCCCACCCCACGGCTCAAGTCGCGCTCAAGTGCGGCAGCGTCCTGAAAAAGGACGACTTTATCATGGTAAGCCAGGAGGTCTTGCAGGTAGCGCATCCGCGCCGACAGCGCTTCCAGCGGCGTCACTTGAAACGCTTCGAGCTTCGCAACGTCGTCCATTGCAAGGCCCGATGCCGTCAAGAGCTTTGGATACGCCTGGACGTCGCTGAGGGTGGCAATTCCCTTGGTACCAGGTCCCGGGACAGGTCTTCCGAGGCGCGGGTCGAACAAAAACAGGGCGGGGTTTTGTTTGTCGGGTAGCTGCATGCCCACGAGGATAGTTCCGGCCGGGTCTTTCGGCGCGGCCAGCAAGCAGCCTTCGATCTGGAATTGCCGCAAGAGCGCCAGAAAGACGAGGCCGCGATCGAGGGCGCTGCCGAAGCCGCGCCGCAATACGAACATCACCGGCAAGCCTTCATCGGCCTGCTCATGAAGGGCCACGCGGCGCAGTGTCCAGTCAAACGCCCAGCGCGCTTGCAGCAGGGGGGCGCCTTCGGCACCTCCAGTTGCCGGCTGGCGTCGCGAAGCAAGAAGCAGCTTTGCAGGTGAAAGGCATCGATTGGCCGGAACACGCCCGCGGTTAGTTCGGCGAGCTCCTCCTTGTCCAGGCCAAAACGTACGCGGAGCGCTTCTATTTCGGGTGTCCCGAGGGGCGGCACCGGTTTGTCGGTGTTCTTGGCCAACTGCGCATTGAACAGGTGCAGCGCATCGCGATAGTTGCTGGTCTCGGTGGCGACGCGTAACAGGTCGAGGGCAGGCTTTAGCGTATCCGCATGTGCGGCGGCCGCGCCCGCTTTCGTCCCCTTGGCCTGCGGCGGGCTTTTTGTGCAGCCCTGGAAACAGAGAATGAGGGGAACGAGAAAGATCGTTAGCGCGGCGATTTTTTTCATGATGGGCATGTTAGTGCTTGTCGCAGCCGAAGGCAGCAGGCAACCAGTTTGGGAAAATCGTCCAGCGCCAGAGCGTTGGGGCCATCGCTAAGGGCCTCGTCCGGCCTGGGGTGCGTTTCCAGAAAGAGGCCGTCGCACCCGCAAGCCACCGCGGCGCTGCGCCAGGAACGGCACCATCCGCCGCTCGCCGTCGCTTTTGTCCCCTTTGCCCGCTGGCTTCTGTACGCTGTGCGTGGCGTCAAAGATCACCGGACAGCCGAATTCTTGCATCCAGGGAATGCTGCGGAAGTCGTTGATCAGTTGTCCGTAACCGAAGGTTGAACCGCGCTCGGTCAATAATAGTTGATGGTTGCCGACCTCGTCCATTTTGGCCACGACGTTTTTCATTTCCCAGGGGGCCATGAACTGGCCCTTCTTCACGTTGACGGCGCGCCCGGTCTTGCCCGCCGCTTGCAGCAGATCTGTTTGACGCGCGAGAAACGCCGGAATTTGCAGCAAATCGACGACCTGCCCCACGGCTTCCACCTGGTGCGTTTCGTGAACGTCCGTCGTAACCGGCAAGCCGGTACGCTCCTTGACCGCCTCAAGGGTGCGCAAGCCTTCCTGGAGCCCTGGTCCGCGAAAGCTTTTGGCGGAGGTGCGATTGGCCTTGTCGAAAGATGCTTTGAAAATAAGGGGAATTGCGAGTTTTTGGGCCAGGTCCGCGAGCCTGTCGGCCATCTCCAGCGTGAAGTCCCACGACTCGATCACGCACGGCCCGGCGATGAAAAAGAGGGGCTCTCCCGCGCCGCACCGGACCTTGCCAATGGAAACCGCCATGCGTCCTCCGTGACTCCGTTTTGCGTCTATACCTTGATACCGTACGTCTTGACGATCGGTGCGAGGTCGGCCAGCAGTTCCGCCGGACTTTGATAGCGATCTTCCTGGCGCTTTGCCAACATCCTCATGACCAGAAACTCGAGTTCGCGGGGGATGGTCTTCAAAATCTTTCGCGGCCTTAACGGTACGCTGCCATGAATTTCCGCGATCGCTTCCTTGAGTGTTTGGCTGCGAAAGGTGGGCTGGCCTGTAATAAGATGGTAGACGATGGCCCCGAGGCTATAGAGATCGCACAGGAAATCGATGTAAGACTTGTCGCCGTCGACCTGTTCGGGGGCCAGGTAGGCCCGCTCCGCAGTGAGCTTCTGTTCAAGCATGCTCTGTTGCAGGCGGCTGCCTTTCAGCGCCTTGACGAGCCGAAGGTCGTTGAGGAGGGCCACCTGGTCCGTGCCGCGGAGCAGGATGTTTTTCGGCGTGATGTTGCCGTGGACCAGGCGGTGCGACTTATTGAACTCGAGCGCCTGGGTAATGTGATACGTGACGCGCACGCCGAGGTGAAAGGAACTTTTTGGCGACTTTTCGAGGTCCTGAAGGACCTGCGCCAGGCTTTTCCCCTCCACAAACTCTTGAGCCGTCCAGCAGTAAGGCCCCGTCTTGCCGGCTCCATAGAGGGAGACCAGGTTGGGATGGCGTAGGGGGATGGCGGTACCCATGGCCTGCGTGAAAACGTGCGTTTCCTCGTCGTTCTTGGGAAACTCCGGAGAAAGCACCTTCAAGGCCACCGTTTGGCCGTTACGGCGGTCGCGGGCGCGGAATACAAGCCCATGTTGCCCCTGGCCGACCAGGGGACCGATATCGTACGCCCCAAGAGAATGGCCCGTCAGCTCCTTGAGTCGTTTCGCCGGCAAGACGGGGGCCGGTTGCGCGGGCTCATCATCATCGGGCAGGATTTCCAGGTCATCGACCTCGACGGCATCCGCGTCGTCCACGAGCTCGAAGGCGCCAAGCTCCGCATCGAACTGCGACGGCGGCGGCCGACTGTGATCTTTGGGGGGCGGCGCGAAGTATTCGGCTGGATTGCGCAGCTCATTCTCGATGGCGAGGAGCATGCGCGCCGTTTCGGTGGCATTGGCGGGACGATCGTCGGGGTCCTTGGACAACAACTGATTGATGATCTTACCGACCGGCCAGGGCACGTCCGGATTGATGTCCCAGACGCCCGTGGGTTCCTCCAGCGTCAGTGCCGCCAATACCGCGAAAGCGTCCTGGCCATTGAAAGGCAGCTTGCCCGTCACCATCCGATACAACACGACGCCCAGACTAAAGAGGTCAGAGCGCCCGTCGAGATCACGCGAGCGCGCCTGTTCGGGGGACATATAGGCAGGCGTGCCGAGGATAACGCCGGAGCGGGTCAAGCTGGTGTCATCTTCCTCCGCCACGCGGGCGAGGCCGAAGTCGAGAATGACCACCCGGCTGCGCGGTTTGACCAGCCACAGGTTGCCGGGCTTGATATCGCGATGAATGAGGCCATTTTCATGGGCGGAAGCCAATCCCTCGGCCGTTTCGCAGGCGATGCGCACGGCTTCAAGGGGCGTCAAGCGCGACTCGCGCGCGCGAGCGCACGTCCAGCGGCTCCCCCTCCAGGAACTCCATCGCCAGGTAGGGGACATTGCGGTCCACGCCGACCTGGTAAATGGTGATGACATGTTCATTTTTGACCTTCGCCATTGCCTGGGCTTCGCGCAGGAAACGCTGGCGATTAACGGACTTGGCGGCCACCCCCGGCAGCATCGCCTTGATGGCGACGGGACGTTTGAGGATCAGGTCCTCAGCCAGGTAAACGACCCCCATGCCGCCGGCCCCCAAGATCTTGAGGATACGGTAGGAGCCAAGCCGGCCGAGCTCGTCTTTCTTTTGTGCCGGCGCAAGAAATGCCGCCAGTTCGTGTGTGGCGTTCTCCTGAGGCGGCTCCGCCATGGTGGACCAGGACATGGTCTTTTCGAAGTTAGGGTCTTGCGGGGCCGCCATCGTCGAAGGGTCGATCGCGGTATGCCCGCTGTTAAGCGCGGCGTGGCCGTGGGCTTCTGGAGGACCGAGTTCGCCGTGCCTACCGGGAAGGCGGGCGGATTCGCATGATCAACTTCAAGGGCCTCGGTGGCTGGTGAATTTAATGGCAAAGCGTGGCCGCAATGGGGGCATTGAGCAACTTTGTTTTGGATGTCCAACGGCTGGCTACAGCCTGGACATACAAAGGAAATCATGGCGGGTCCTTGAACGTCGAAGGATCGTCAACGAAAAGCTGGAGGGCCTGGGCCCCGGCGCAGCGGAGCTTGTTACCTTGCGCTGGGTGTTCCCCCAGTCGCCTTCTTTAGTCCTTCATTATCGCATACAGGTTCTTTGCAAATCAAGCAGCTTCTTCCTTCCCCGTCGGTGGGCGTCAGATGAAAACGGGGAAAAATTGTCAGGCGAACCGATTTTTCACATTGTAGCGGATAAGCCGCCGGTCCGGGGGTAGCGACGGAGGACGCCGGGACAAATTATTCTTCTCGGACCGCGACTTGCGTGGATTGAAGCACTTCCTGGGTTGCGTCATTTTGAACGAAGGCCACGACGTTGAGGTTTCGCAAGCGCAGCGGCCTTTGGCTGTCCAGGAAGGGCTCTTCCTTGCCAGCCTTATCCAGGTACCGGATGAGGTTGCTTCGCAGTTCGGTTAAATCGACGACCACGTTTTGCTCGGTGTCTTTTTTGTCCAGGGCCAGGCCGGCGCTACCGCCCGGGAAGGCCCGCACGATCTGGTGGTAATAGCCCAGGCCGTTGCGTCCCTTGTACCGCGCCCAGTCTTCCGCCAGGGCTAGCCGCAGTCTGATCTTGTCGCCGGGCTTGTCGAGGTCCTGCACGGACGCCTTGATATAAATCTTGTCCCCTTTACGCGCCGCGGTTGCCTGGAGGCGGATGGATGTTGGCGTCTCCAAAAGCGGATCGGCCGCCTTGCGGTATTCGCCATAAACTTCGGCAGCATCTTCGCGGCCGCCTCCACCCACCGCCGCCACCTTCCCATTGAACATGATCGTAGGCGTGCCGCGGATCTTGTCGCCATAATAATCAGCCCGCGCCTCGCTATCCGCGTTGGTAAGCGCGTCCGGGCCCGGCACATGCAGATGATATTGCAACAGCACGATCTCCTTGGTGTCGTAGGCCTTGGGCATGGCGTCGAAGGCCAGGTCCGCGCCCACGCACGGTGGACATTGGGCGCCCGTGAATAGCTCAACGAGCACCGCGCGATTGCTTTTGGCCTTCCGGCCCGCATATTTGCCGATCTTGAAATCCAGCGCCTTCGATTGGTATTCGGTGTAAGCCTGGTTTTCCAGGCTGTCGAGGCGGGTTTCGATTTCTTTCACCTGGTCCTTTTGGCCGGTCTGTTTCAAGGCCGACCCCAGCGCTGTCAGCATGCGCAGCCGCGTTTCCAGAGGGGTCTTGGCGTCGAGAAGGCTATGGGCCTTGCGTGCCGTCTCGACTGCCACCATGGCGTAGCCCATTTCCTTGCCGCCCGCGTCGGCTGGCGTCATGCGCAACAGAGCATCGACCAACTCCTGCGCCACGTCGATCTGCCAGCGGGGGCCGAAATTCTCCGCGTTACGCACCGCGGTTTCCGTCCACTCCTGCACTTCTTTCGGGGGGACCTTCTTCTCGCTTGCCTGCGTCAGCAGGTTCATGACGGCCGCAAACACGCGCGGGTCGTTCGGCGTGCGCACCACCATCTCACGCTCCAGTTCAAAGGCATTCTTCGCCGTTGTTGACTCCATGACAGCGGGAATCATCATGGTACCGCGTGCCAGTGAGCCGAAGATCTTTTTGCCGCCTGCTTTCGGCAGCTTGCCCTGGAAATTGAAGACCGCGCCTTTGGTGAGCTTGAGGGAGAATTCGAGAACATCGCCATTGAGTTTAGCGTCCGCCAAAACGGTGGACGGCACGTTTCCCAGCGACTCCACGATGCCGTTGAGCTTCCCTCCTTTATTGGCGAGGGAAATAAGCCAAAACGACTTCTGGCTGCCGTCTTCGAAGATCGTCACTTTCCAGTTGCCCGTGACGCCGTCGTCCCCCGCGTGGGCGCAGGGGACCAGTAAGATGGCCGCGACCACAATCGCCGCTAATACGCGCATGGCTTGCCTTTCCAAAATCCAAGGGGAGTTGTCCGTGCCTCAAGCATGTTTAATTTATGGAGCCGTGAAACCGGCCGCAACGGCAAAGCAAACCGGATTGACACCGCCGCGTCGGTCTTTTATAAGGCCCGCTGGTTTGAACTATCTGGGGAGAGGCGATGAGGCGACTTTTCATTTTTATCGCGCTGGCTCCGTTGTCTGGTTGTGTCGGCTTCGATAACTACGCCTACGAAGGCTACAGCCAGCCCGAGATCGCGCCTTCCACGTGTGGTTGTTCAACTCCCACCATCAGCACTGCGGCCGCGGTGCCGGGCCGAACGCCCATCATTAGCCAAATACCGGCCGGCCAAACAGGCGAGCCGGAACTCGCCCATCCTGGACATTAATAATTCGCAAGCTAACAAAAAAACGCTTTCGGTCGACGCCTTGGCGTCGGTCCGCGATAACTAGCTCGTCAATACCCGCAATTCACGGGGCAAGGGAAAGTTGACGTGTTCTTCGCGAACCGTGCGGCTTTCCACGGTCGCGTCAAAACGTTCCTGGAGGTAGGTCAGACATTCCTGAACGACGTCCTCCGGGGCGCTGGCGCCAGCCGTGATCAAGACGGTTTGCTTGCCGCGGAACCAGTCGTCCTGAATTTCGTTGGCCCCGTCGATAAGATAGGCGGCTTTGCCATGGCAGCGGGCCAACTCCGCCAGACGCAAACTGTTTGAGCTATTTTTGCTGCCCAACACCAACACCACGTCAGCTTCGGGGACCAGGTCCTTGACGGCTTCCTGCCGGTTTTGCGTGGCGTAACAGATGTCGTCGCGCGACGGCCCGCCGATGGAGGGAAACCTCTGCCGCAGCGCCGGATGATGATCTCCGCGTCGTCCACGCTCAACGTCGTCTGTGTCAGGTAAGCGACCTTGGCATCGGCAGGCACGTCGAGTGCGGCTACCTCTTCCGCCGTTTGCACCAGGCGGATGTTATCCGGCGCCTCGCCGAGCGTTCCCAGCACTTCGTCGTGCCCCTCGTGCCCAATCAAGAAAATAATATACCCTTCGCGGGCGAAGCGGACTGCCTCGAGATGAACCTTCGTCACCAGCGGGCAAGTGGCGTCGATGGCGTTCAGGTTGCGCTGCGCCGCCGCGGCGCGGATGGCGGGGGCCACGCCGTGGGCGCTATAAAGCACATTGGCCCCATGGGGAATCTCGTTGATGCCGTCCACAAAGACGACGCCGCGCTTACGAAAACGCTCGACGACATGCCGGTTATGGACGATTTCGTGATAAACGAACAAGGGCGTGCCGTAAAGCTCCAGCGCACGCTCGAGACTGTCGATCGCCATATTCACGCCGGCACAAAAGCCACGTGGATTGGCCAGGATTATGCGCATGATTTTCCTCCCTGAACTTATTGTATCCTGGCGGCGGGCTTTCGATATTCCGATTTCCTGATTCAGGATGCGGAATGTGTCGTTTGGATCGAGAGCGGCGGCGACGCGGCGAATAGCTCGCGAGGGCCTCAGCCCGTCGCCGCCGTTGGCTGACAGCTAGCAGGGGAGCCTTACATTCCCGGCCGCGGCGCGCCTGCCCGTTGGCCTCGGCAAATTGCGCACGCGTTTCTGGAAGTCGAGCTCCAGGGCGCCGTAGGCGTTTTCATGCTGCACGACGACGTTGTTGAGGGCCAGGAGCAGCCTTTTGGCCGTGAAGAAGTTCATGACGACGCGGTGCGTCAGTTTGACCGGTTCGGACTGCGTCGGGCTGGTTTGGGGATTGAGCCCGAAATCGAGGACCAGTTCTTCGGGGGTGACGCTCACGCGGCAGAAATTGGTGTAAACAGTGGACAAGGAGCTGTGATCGGTTGGGATCTGCTGTTGTTGCGGTACGGCCGCCGGGGGCGTTTCCATTTTGGACTGATCGCTCATCGTGGTCTCCTTTGGTTGATAGTTGTCCTGCCTAACAAGGATACGGCCCGAGGGGGCCCGTCCTGGTTAGGACTTCCTGATAATATTGGTGCTGGTCGTCATCATGAGAAATCAAGGCCGCATCGTCAATCGGGGCGATCAAAAACCAAAAAAATCCCAGACTAGGCTGGCCAAAAAAACCGCGACTTTAGTACAATCTTCAAAGTCGCAGGAAGCTTCGCTTCTCCAGGTCAAGGATGACCGCCAATGCTATCTCTATTAATTCTACCCCTGGTCTCCAAGCGCGATGTGCTCCTGGCCAGGCAGCGGGCCCGGCAGATAGCGGCGCTCTTTCACTTTCCGGCTCAAGAGCAGTCCTGTATCGCGGCGGGCGCCTTCGCCGTTGCCGCGCAAGCACTGCGCGAGACCAAGACGGCCGAGCTCTGTTTTCAGGTCGTGGATCGCAAGTTGCTAATCTTTCCACGTGCCCGGAAGGTGGAAGTCCAGCCAGGCACGCCTGCGCCGCCAAATACGGGCACCGCGACCGACGGTCTATTGCGCCTGGTAAAAGCCTTGCCGCCGGCCGGTGCCGAGTTCCCGCCTGAAGACATGGTGTGGCTTGTCAACCAGCTGCATCAGGGCGGCCGCTTCAATCTTTTTGAGGAGATTCAGCACCAAAACCAGGAGATGCTTGCTCTCATCCATGGCCTGCAACATGCACAGGCCGAGCTGGAACAGCTTCGCTCTGGCACCTCCACCACCAGCGCCGCCTGACCATTTAAACGAAACATCTTGTTTTCTAGAAAACCTTGCGCAGAAATATCAGCTTTCCTAATCGTCAAGGTCCATTTCGGCCTATCTCTCTTTTTTTCAAATTATTTGCAAGAAACACTTGTAATGACCGGTAGCCGGCTTTACAATTCATCGAGCGTTGAGACATTGTGAAATCTTTCCCGAAGGTGTCGGGAAAGGCCCCTTCCATCGGGGGAGGGTTCCGCCGGCACGGTTCACTGAACGGACACCGGAGAATCGTTGACCGCGAAGTGGCAAACAGCCAGGAAAGCATGGGCTTTCCTCTCTCGCCTCGTCGCTTGTGCGGTTCGTTTCTTGTCCTTGGGGCAAGGGCAAGAGAACTGGACTCACGCTATAGGGCTCGAGATCTACTTTTAAGGAAGGACCGACATGAAAACCCAGCAACGTAAGGCTAAACCGGCACCGGTAATTTCCGTGGCCATTGACACCAGCACGACAATCTTTTCATCCGACTTGCTGACTCCCGAAGAAGAACGCGAACTCCTCGCCACGTTCTGGGAATGCAAGAGCGAGTTGGTCAAAGTCCTCATTCGTTATTTTCCGAAGCTCCGCGCCCATCGCCCCGCGCTCGAGCCCTGGCCCATGGCCCAGTTTATCCGCGATTATTGTGACTGCGACACCCGCCTCCATGTTAATATCCGTCGCGTCCACGACCGCTACATTCATTGCAAGCACCGGTTGGCCTCGGCTAATATACGTCTGGCGGCACACGTCGCCAAGCGGTTCCGCCACCATGCCCTGGGTTATGCCGACCTCCTGCAAGAAGCCGTCTGCGGCCTCATGCAAGCCATCGACCGTTTCGACGTCAGCCACGGCACCCGCCTGGCGACGTACGCCACCTGGTGGATTCGCCAAACCCTGCAAATCGCGGTTGCCCGCCAGAGCCACCTGGTCAGCCTGTCGCCTCACCACTTGCAGGAACTTGGCCTCTTGCAACAAGAATCCGAGGCCCTCGCGCACGGTGGCAAGCACCTGCCCAGTCCGCAAGAACTCGCCTCACGCACCGGCAGCAGCCTTGAGCACTTGACCCATCTGCAGACCGCCACGCGTGCCCCCGTTTCCCTCAATGCCGTGCTCGACGACGATAGCGATTTTAAGCTCACCGAGGCCATGCCCGATAACGAAAGCACCACGCTGCGCACGAATTCCGAACGCCAGGAAGCTCTCAACTTCCTCATGGAAAACCTGCGTCCCCGCGAACGCAAGGTCCTCGACCTCCGCTTCGGCCTCACCGGCAACGGCACGCACAGCCTCCGCCAGATCGGCCACCTGCTCCGCATCAGCAAAGAACGTGTTCGCCAGATCCAAAACCGCGCCCTCGAAAAACTGCGCGCCTCCGCCGAACGCGTCGGCTGGGAACCAAGCCTGTTACTTGGCTAAATTCCTTTCGTAAAACGCCAGCCCGGTCCCGCGTGGGACCGGGCTTTTTCTTTTTTACTCTCGCCACCCATCCAAATAGCTTAACAGCCCGTTGAAAAAGGGGTCAGACCCCCTTGAAGCCAACAGAGTTTTCAACGTTTTGCAGCGTATTGAAGGGGTCTGACCCCTTTTTCAACGGGCTGTTAAAATCGTAGAGTAGTCCGGGCGAAGACCTTCGGTAGGACGCCGGACGGCCGCGACCGGAGTCATGACCAACAACCCAGTCCCCCAGGGGGCCGACATGGCCGCCACGCTTATCTGCGAAACTTGCGGCAATCATGCTCCCGTGCCGGCAGACCACACGCGCCCCAAGATGAGATGTCCCGCCTGCGGCGTCATTGGTGTGGTAACGTCGGCAATTAAAGGCCCGGTCCTGGCCGGGCTTGTCTTGCCCGAACCGCCGCCGCTGATGGAGGGCACCGACGATGATGATGGCAAGCCCTACCGCGTTCCCGGCGACCCCGAGCAAAAGGAACAGTGCCCCGAGTGCAAGAAACTCGTGCAGCGCGGCTCCGTGGTTTGTAGCCATTGCGGTTTCAATCGTGAGACCGGCACGAAGCATCAGCGCGTCCATGAAAAGGTAGACCGTGAGTGGGAACCGGTCCTACCCCTGCGCACCAGGTTCTCCGCCTATCTGGCAATCCAGGGACTAACTTTCGGTTTGCTGCTGGCGGTGGTCTTTACTCGTGACGCCAATGCCTTTGGACCCGCGTTCGGCTGGCTGATGTTTGCCACGCTCATGGGTTTTCTGCTCGGCACCTATCCGCGCGTCAATTTGACGCGCAACAAGAAGGGCCGTGTCCGTTTGCTCATGACCTGGCGCGTCGCGTTCATCCCGCTGGCGCCTACCGACGTCCGCTGGCATGAATACGAAGGAGTCATCACCAGCGTCTCGCACCAGTCTGGCTTTTGGGACTGGCTCATCGTCCTCTTTTTGCTGCCGCTCGCCATTGTTCCCGCAATCCTGTGGTGGTTCTATGTCGTGAGGCCGGAACAATACGATGTTTCTCTCACGCGCGACCATGGCAATCCCGCCCTCATCCTCTACCGTGGCCGCAGTGAAGAAATGGCCAAGGAAATGATGACGACCTTACGAAATGTAACGGGTTTAAGTTAATTGGTAATTGATTAGCGCCTCTGCCCGGTCTCTTTTTTAGAATCGTCGAACGCGAAGTCGCCGGACTCCGCACGCAAGTCGACATCTTACCCGCCTCCCCGAAGTGCAACGCCGCGCCGGCAAACGTCAGCGCAAGCACTTGTGGAACAACAGGGACGACCTA
The DNA here is from genome assembly GCA_963848825.1 of uncultured Planctomycetota bacterium. Lineage (GTDB taxonomy): Bacteria > Planctomycetota > Planctomycetia > Gemmatales > Gemmataceae > CAVVSQ01. The sequence goes on from CAWKFA010000015.1 coordinate 1,607,180, forward strand.
TTAACCTTCCTATTGCATCCCGAGGTCGATGCCACCAACTGGCGGGCCGAATTGGCGATTTGCTTCGGCGTCATTCTGCAAGGTCTGGGGTGGCAGTCGCACCTGGGGCGGGGCGAAGGCACAGTCAGTTCTGATGTCGGTGTGGCGGACTTGCTGGCAACAAGGGCGTTCGGCAATAGATCTCCTCAGCCAGCTCTTGCGCGGGATGGCGGTCATATTGACACTGCCTCCCTAACCCGCCGCACGCAATCACCCGCACTCGAACGACACTGGCACAATTGTTTGCACGCTGATATTATGCGCCGATTGTGAGCACGTTAGAGGAGGAATGCGGTGGGACGAGACACATGCGAGAACTTGTTAGGTCTAGGCCCCGACGTCCTAGCCGTCGTGATGGCTGTCGAAGAGAAGTTCGACATTATCATCCCCGCCGAGGAGGCGGAAAAAATCCTCAATATGGGCCAGTTATATGACTACGTCTTTGCCCGCGTCCCCCGTGGGCAGGCGCAGGTCTGTTTCACGAGCACTGCCTTCTACCGTCTGCGGCGAGCGCTCGGAGAAATGTGCGGCGTGCCACGCGAACAGGTTCGACCACAAGCCCGCCTCGAAGATCTCATCCCCCTCAACGACCGTGCGCAGTACTGGCAAGAACTCCAGTCCCGGTTTGCAGAAACGCACCTTCCTCGCTTGCGCCGGCCCGCGTGGTTAGTCAAGCGGATCGAGGCGGCATCTTTTATACCCCTACTACTCCTGGGACCGTCTACCATTGTCGTTACCATCGTCCTTTTTGGAGTGCTTGGTGACACGCCGGCGGTCCGCGCTACTGCGGCGCTCGCGGGGCTCGTCTGTATTTTCGTGGGCATCCTTGGAGTGCTTCTTGTACGCTGGGAGTTGTGTCGCCGCACGGAACGTTATGCCGTCCATCTCCCCCCCGCCTGTGCCACCGTCCGGGACATGGTCTACGCCCTCGTTAGTGGGCACTCTGCCGTCCCGATGGTATCCGACACGACGCGTGCGAGCGATAAAGAGATATGGCGGACCCTGTGCGCCATCGTCGGAGGCGAGTCTGATCGTCCACCAGATACCTTCACCCGCGAGCACGTTTACTTAACCCCCGGTACTCGCCCGCCAAGCACCCTCGTGAGATACTTGCCAACCCAGTCCGCGTTAGCCCTGCCTCCTTCGCCAAGTGCATCCGCTAAACAAGAACGTTAATTGCAATTTAAGCCGAGCGCTTGCCCGCTTTGCCGCGGCGCCAGCGCTTCATGGCCTCGTTGACCAGGTCGCGCCCGCACGCGGGCCGCGGTGGCCACGGGTCTTGAATCGCTTGCCGTCCAAATCGTGGTAGCACTGGAAAAAATGTTCAAGCTCCTCCAGCAGGTGCGAGCTTAAATCCTTGATCGAACTTATGCAGCGGTGATCGTGCGAACATTCGGCCACCGCCAAGAGACGGTCGTTACGCGTCGTTTTGCCGTCTTCCGTCTCTTCCGCTTCGATAACACCGATAAGGCGACAGGAAATTTGGCAACCCGCACAGACCGGCTCATCAAGCAGTACCAGAACGTCCAGCGGATCGCCATCTTCGGCGAGCGTCGCGGGCACGAAGCCAAAATCAAAAGGAAAGACCATTCCCGCAGGTAACACCTTGCTCAAGGCAAAGGTCCCAAGCTTGGCATCGTAGCGGAGTTTATTGCGGCTACCTTTCGATGTCTCGATAATCACGTTAAGAGAACCCGTGGCATCATCCCACGAGGGAATTTTTTCCAGATTAGCCATGTTCGCCTCCCCTATCTTTTTCGTTACCACTGCTTTTGCAAATCGAATCGCAGCCCCCGAGCAAGTTTTTGAGGGCGGTTGCTTGCTGGTTATGCCACTTGAGGGTTTCCAGTAACTTTTGATTTAACGCAGCCTCGTACTTTGTTAGTTCGCCAGAGCGCAGCATGGCTGGCAAACCGGGCTTGAGCACCTGCGGCAACGACCCTGCGTCTGCGTCATTTTTGATAACGCTCACACTGCCGTCCCCCTCCAGGTACGCTTCCTTCACTTCGTCGACGCCGCTAATGCCATGCAGCCGTAGCTTGCAGAGCAGCTGCCCCTCCGTCATTAGTTCGCGACGGAGATTGTCCTGCTCAACCTGATTATTTTTGATCAGACAGCGTGGGGACGCGTGCATCAGACCGTGAAAGAAGGGAAAGTAGTAACAGGCCCAGTCCACGGCATAACCGGTCATCAACACCGTGGCAACCACCAATAATCCGTCGGTGATGGAATAGGAATCCGCCACCAGCGGATTTCGGCAGACGCCGGCAACAAGAGTTACCACCAAAAGATCGCCCAGGGCGACGCGACCGGCTTGCCTTTTGAGCACCACACGCAACATTAAACAAAGCATCAGGTAAACGGTGATTCCCCGAACCAGAATCTCTGGAAGTGACAGCTGGGGAGCAAAAACTTTATGCCAGTCGGTAACAAACCAACTTGTCATGCGTTGACCCTCTCTTCCCAACGCAAAGCAAAAAGTGTGCCTGCCGGTCCACGCTGCGGACAGCCGCCACCGAGCGCTGGCGCGCACGCTAGAATGAAGGCTGCGGCTTCGCATAGATACGTCGGAGCCGGCCGAGAACAATTTCGCCAGGGCGAAAGGGGCAGCCATGAAGCACTTTAAAACAGGACGGGAACGGGCGTTCTTTAAGGTGCTCGGCGGTACGCGCGGCGCCCAGGCGGCCTCAATGATCCTGCCGCCTGGCCAGTCGAGCGGTGAGAGCGGTAACGAACATCCGCGCTGCGAACAATGGCTTTTCGTGGTTTCCGGTTCGGGCCGCGCTACCGTGAATAAGCGTCGACTGTTGTTGCGGCCGCAGTCGCTGTTGGTTATCGAAAAAGGAGAAGTCCATCAGGTCGTCAATACCGGCGCGGTCCCGCTGCGGACCATCAATCTTTACATACCGCCAGCGTACGAAAAGAACGGCGCTGTAAAACGAACGGCCAAGTCGGCGCGGTGATGCACCCTGCCATGCATCCAGGACGCTCAACGTTTGCCGCGCTACAGGCAAGGCGCGTGCAACGACAGCCGTTGTGCCGGAGATGCTGGGCTCTGGGTGTCTTCCTACGAGGATAGTGTCCAAAGGCCGAACGATGTGGTTGCCTGGACGGTCGCTTTTGAAACGAGATTTATGGGCGCCTTTAAGCGATCAACAAGGCGCTGCGTGCGAAACCCTGCAGCGCCAGCTCGACAAATTGCGCGGAGCGTTCGGTGGCGTTGAATTTTTCCGTCTTTTTCTTTAACCAATCCGCGAGCAGGATCGTCAGCGAGTTCTGGTCCTGGCTGCCGTCGAGGTGGCTGAGGACCAAACGCGATGGTTCGCCCATCTCCACGGTTTCCAGCCGAAGATTGGTGATCTTGCCACCCTGGCGTGCGCAGGCGAGCGTAGGGGCTGGCCACGGGTTGCTTGCTGACGGTGCCGACAAAAGGCGATTCCGAAACCGAAAACTCGACCAGGCCCGTGGTATAGCAGTGCAGCAGGCGCAGCGCCAGCGCGTGCGCGACCTCTGCGCTCGGCGCTTCCGTGCCTGCATTGCCAAGACGTGCACGGGCAGCGGCGAGCAACTTGTCAAAGGACAGGGCCAGGGGCCATTGCTCGCCGAGGTGGACCATCACGGCTTTCAAGATCGGGTCGCGGGTGTTCAGCACGGCGGCACCGCTGCTCTTGAATTCTTCCGCTGCGGCTGAAGTCACATCGGGTTTGGCCGAAACCGGCTTCACGGGGGCCGCAATGTAGAACTGGCGCACCGAGTCGGAATGCAGCGCATGGTTGAGCTGGGCCCGCGCATGGCAGAGCAGTGTCTGGCGGAACATGCGGTTCCGCAGAAAGTCCATGTATTGTTCCATGTGCAACAGATCTGGCGAAATTTCGCGAAGCTTCTTCTCAGCCTCTTCGCCGAAACGGCCGGCCACCATGGTGCCCAGTTGCGCCTCACCCAGGTACTGCAATTCCTTGGCTGCCGCCCGCTCCATGAACTGATGGAAATAGAGGGGTTCGTTGAATTCCTCGAGGTGCTCATGCAAAATATAAGTGTCCGGCGTCTGGCGCAGCACGTTTAGCTCCTGGCGTAAAAGGCCGCCATAGCCGCCGTCGCCCGGGCCTACTTTGTCCGCCAAAAAGTCGAGCAGGGCGCGAGCCGCGCGGATGCGCTCGAGCGGATCGTCTATTTGCTCGGTGTGATACCACAACATTTCTCGAATGGCGCCGCGTGCATGCCAGCCCGGCAATGTGTTGTAGCTGATGTAGGCGACGCCCGCTGGCGCCAGTCGCTGTTGACAAATGCTGAGGATTTTGTCCTGCACCTGGGGAGGCACCCAGGAGTAGACGCCGTGTGCCAGGATATAATCGAAGGTGCCAAAGTCTTCGCCCACGTCGAGAATGCTCATGCCTTTCAAGCTGAGGTTCTCAAGGCCCAACTCGCGTACCACGGCCACGCCCTCGGCCACTTGCCGGTCCGATAAATCGATGCCTACGAAGGTGCTGCCCGGGAAGCTGGCCGCCAGCGGTAAAAGATTGCCGCCGCTGGCGCAGCCAAGCTCCAGGACCCGGCAGCGGTCCGGCGGCGCGGCCTCAAGGCGGAAAAGCTTGGCGATGGTCGCCAGACGGTCCGGCGCGTCTGAGGAAAAGAGTTGATCGAATAGGGGACGGTATCGTAGGAATTGGCCTTGCCACCCTCTGGACTGGGCGCGGCAGCTTCAGGGAAAGGTTCCTGCGTCGTGGTCATAATACGGGACTAAGTCGTAGGTGAGGGTTTCCAACCTGCCTGGTGGTGAAAACGGCCGGGCTGGAAACCTCACCCACGAGTTAACTACCTTATAGCTTCTTGAAATCACCTATCGGGGACAGCTTGATGACAGTTTGGATGTCCTTGGTCAGTCCCGTTATCAGCGGCCGGTCGGGATCGCCGTCCAAAAAGGCTTGCTCGACCTTCATGAAGTGGCTATCAAGCTCCAGTCCGGTAATCGCGTCGGACAGCTCCATTTCTTCCAGTTTGATTTTCATGAAGGCGTCGAACGTGGCTGTGGATTTCACCGTCGGTGAGGCGATCACCGCGCCGGCCGCCGAGGCTGGCAGCTTGAGCAGTTTGATGTCGGCAGTCAAATCCGCGCCATTTGCCTGCAGCGACGGTATCCAGAATTTGGCAATTTCCGTGGTAACATCCGGTGGAAATTGACTGGCGTTGCCTACGACCGCGGCTCCCCCGCCTGTCGTGCCGGCGCCCGTCAGCGCCAGATCGATTTTGATGAAATCGGCACCCAGCTTGAGGTAGGCGTTGTCAAGCTGCAGCAGGTAGTCGACGAATGCTGGCGGCAGATGGCCATGATATTTCTGCAAAATCTCGTCTTCAAGCTTGAGGAACTGGGTCTCCCCCTTGATGAACACCCCTTCTAATTCGAGGAACGCGTCAACGGCGCGTGAAGCCTGTGGCGTCGCGTCGGTCGCCAGGCCAGTCAAATCGGTGGCCAAAGTGCTCACAGGGCCGGGGGAGACGGTATTACCCGGGTTCGAAACGTCCCCAAGGTCGGTCGGGTCGCCGTCGATGAGGTCTTGCTCGATCTTGACGAACTGTAGGGCGAATTCACTCGCTGTCGCGTCCAATTTGTATTTGATATGTTCCATTTCCAGATAGGCGTCCACGGCGTCGGCGGCCCTGTTCACGATAATTTTCGTGAAATTCAAGCTGACGCTGGCAGCCTCGGTGGTCAGGTCGCCAATTTGGGCCGTAACGTCCTTCATCACTTCGGGCGGGGCGAGAGACAACCCCGTTGAATTTGGCGCCCCGAGAACATTGTCAATCTTGAGGAAGTCGTTGTCGATCTTGATAAAGTCGCTATCGATCTTGAGGAAGAAATCGACGGCCGCGGCTGTCAGTTTGTCGGCGTTCTTCTGAAGAATATCCTCCTCGATCTTAAGGTAGATGGGCACCCACTTAAGGTAGTCTTCCTCAAGCGTAAGGTATGCGTCGACTGCGCGCGAGGCTGCCGGCGCCGCGTCCCTGGTCCACGCGGTCAGGTCATTCGCCAACGTCGTGGCTGGGCCTGCGGTGCCATCGGCGGCGTCACCAAGGTCGGCCGGGTCAGCGGCTATAAAATCTATCTCGATCTTCCTGAAATTGATGGAAAGTTCGCTCGCGGTGGCATCGAGTTTAAACTTCCAATTGTCCAGTTTCAAGAAGGCATCGACCCTGTCACGGGGTACGGGAAATTCTACTTTCTGGAATGGGAAAGATATCGCGGTGGATGCATGCGTGGTCACGTCTTTTATTTGGCCGGCGACTTCCGTCATCACGTCCGGGGGTAAGAGCGGAGCGGTGCCCGCGGCGCTCGAGGCTCCAAGGACGGTATTGATCTTCACGAAGTCGGCGTCCATTTTGAGATAATCGGCATCCATCTTGAGGAAGAAATCGACCGCGGCGCCAGCAAGTTGGCCGGACGACTTCTGGGCGACCTCGTCCTGGAATTTGAGGAACTTTGTCTCGCCCTTTATAAAGTCTTCTTCGAATTCAAGGAACGCGTCAACGGCACGGGTGCCCTGCGGCACGTTGTCGCCCACCATTGCGTCCAGATCATTGGCCAACGTCGTGGCGAGGCCCGCGCCAGTGGAGGAGTCTCCAAGGTCCGTGGGATCGGTGGCAATGAGGTCTTGTTCGATGGTCTTGAATTGGCTTGCAAAATCCGCGGTGATCGCGCCGAGCTTGATTTTCTGGTGATCCCACTGCAGGTAGGCGTCAACCGCATCGACGGCTCGGTCGATCTTTATTTTCTGGAACGCGAAATCTCTGGCACTGGAGGCCTGGGCGTTCAGGTCGTTCAACTCGCTGGTAAATTCTTTGACGAGGTCGGCAGGCAGGAGAGAGCCAGTAGCACTGGAGCCGCCCAGCGCACTGTCGATCTTTTTGAAATCACCATCGATCTTGAGATAATCACCGTCGATCTTGATGAAATAGTTGAGTGCGTCGGTGGATTGTAGCTCTGGATTCTGCAGCAGGATCGCATTCTCGATTTTGAGGAAGTCGCTCTCTCCCTTGATGTAGGCCTGCTCAAACTTGATAAAGGCATCAACGGCCGCGGGCGCGGGGGTCTCGTTCGCATCCAGAGCGGCAAGATCATTGCCAAGTTTGGTGACGGGTCCGGCGGCGCCGGTGGCCGAGTCTCCAAGGTCGGTGGGATCGGCCGCGATCAGTTGCAGTTCGAGCTTCATGAAGCGACGCTCGAACGCCGCGATGTCCGGTTCTTCGAGGTGCTTCTGCCCTTGTATCTTCAGGTAGGAATCGTAGGCATCGACGCTGCGATCGATCTTTATTTTCTGAAACGCCAGGCTGTCCGCTTTATCCTGTTTAATCACCGCATTGAGCTGGGCCGTAATGTCATTCTTCACGTCGGGCGGCAAGGTTAGTTTGTTGGCGGCGCCGGCAGCGCTGGTGCTGGCGAAGAGGCTGTCAATCTTGAGGAAGTCATTGTCGATCTTGAGATAGTTGTCATCGATCTTGATGAAATAATCCACGACAGCTTGCGAAAAACCGTCCTTGGAAGTGATGCCGCGCCCAACTCCGAACAAATCCGCCTCGGCCTTGATGAATACCTCCTCGAATTTGAGGAACGCATCCACCGCACGTGCATTCTGCGGGGTCGTCTGGGATACCACCGTGCCGATGTCGGTGGCCGTTTTGACGGCGGCTTTTTCCAGATCTGTTTTGACGAAGGCTTGTTCGATCTTCAAGAAATTCGTGCTGGCATCGCTGAACGCGGCCTGCTCTTTATACTTGATATGTTCGAGCTTGAGGTAGATATCGAGGCTGCCACTACCCCCTTGACCGGTGCCTTTGAATTGTTGCAGCGCCTTATCCACCAGGGTCTGCAGGGAAATTTCCGCCTGAATAATCTTGCGCTGGACGCGGCGGTAACTGCGGAAGCGCGACGGTAGGCGACGATAGCGTTGTCGACCGCCAGCACGTCGTTGTCGAGTTGGATCAAATCACTGTCAAGCTTGATGAAATAATCCACGGCGGCCCGCTGTGTACCCGTCGTGCCTTTTATCCAGTTGAGCATGTCCTTTCTGTTCTCGGTTGCTTGCACGGAGTCCTGGAACTTGATGAAATCCTTTTCCCACGTGAGGAAGGCGTCAACCGCGGCCGCTGGCGCGGGCGGGGCGCCGTTACAACGGGGGCCTTGGTTGTTGCGGGGACGATGCGGTCTTCCAGCTGCTCCACCGCCGGCAAGCAGGGTCGAGTTGTCGTAGGACGTTTTGCACGAGGCGTTGACGTTCCTGCAACCATCCAGTTCCACGAGGGGAAGTGAAGCATGGGACGTGTCCTTTCGGGCGCGTTCGGGCCCTGACGCGCTGGTGTTAGAGAGGCGAAAGTTCGATGTTACAGTCCGGCCAACCATCACAAGTTCTTCACATTGCCCACGTTCGATGGCGGTGTCAAGATAAAAGTTCCGTAATCTATGCTTTTTCCCATAAACTACCAAATATCCGTCGCTGACCAGCATAGGCCACGACGACTTCGCGCTAACTTTTGTTAACAAAGCGGCTTCCGGCAAATACGCCAAATGAAATTTGAGAACAGGGAACGGTAGGGGGCTTCTCATCAATGACACACCCCACGCTCGTCGATTCGTACCTTGACCGCATACTTCTGCCGGAGCTGGCGCTGTGCACATTGAGCCCCGCCCAGCAAAAGATCCTGGCCCTGGACGTCCGGGACCGGCTCAATTCATTGCTGGCACACTGGGGGGACGTTGCTTTTCGGCGGGCCGTGCTGTTGATTGGCCTGGAAGAAGCTAGCTTTTATGAGCCTGCTGCCGCGGACCTGGAGGTGCGCGCGCTGGTCAATGTCGCCATTCGCAACAGCTTGCTCGAAGACCTCGCGGCCAGTAATGCTTCGATGCCTGAGCTAACCTTTCCCCGGCCCATAATAACGGACGTTGGCATGGCGGTGCTAACGGAAACTGCCGTGGAGTTCTTTCAAAAAATGGGGCTGACAAACATTGCGCCGCTGGCGCCGGGGCGCCCGATGTGTTTGGCAAGCTCACGCAAGATTATCGCCGCGCCTGGTTCGTTCTGTGGCAGTTGGCGAATGGTCCAGGTGCTGAGGTCACGTACCGGTTGCCCGACGCACCCGTCCCCGTCCTGCCACCGCTAACACCATTGAAGCAAAAGCCCAAGGCGGAAATCACCGTGGTCCTGAGCGGCATGGACGCCACCTTCGACCCGGGCCTGCTGCACTTTCTCAAGCAGATTGCCGACAAAAAAGTCCCGTTCTTCTTCGCCGATTCCTTCAAGGCGATTACCCGTAACCCGCGCAAGCTTTGCCACATTATTGACTATGTGCTGAGTCAGGGCGCCGCGCTCGTGACGCATAATTACTTCATTTCCCCGGCTTATGCGGCGCGACGTGAGCCGTTACTGCGGCCCTTTCATTGGCCGCACGAAGCCAAGGCGAAACTAGTTAACGAAATGGGTTTGCAAGAACCACATCGCAAGGCACTCCATTGGATCAAGGCGCGTCTTTAAAATTCAGGCGCCTCGTAACGTCACCGGTTTCTCCCAGATTGCCAATTCTTACCCAGATTACCAACTTCCGTTAAAGTTCAGGCCGATAATCTGCCGATAAAGCTTAAATGTCGCGCCTTGTGCAGAGGTGCGCACGTTTCCGGCCAATTGCAAGGCGGCAAGTAAAATATGGCCAGCCGAAAAAAGTGGAAAAACCTGTCGCCGCTACTGCAGGGCGTGGTCTACCTGGGTACGCGCCTTGTTATTTGCCTGTTTCAAACCTTGTCGCATGATCTGGCCAGAACATTCATCACCATCCTGACATGGATCGCCTATGCCGTCGATCGCCGCCACCGCCTGATCGGTCTGGAAAACCTGCGGCAGGCATTTCCGGGGCGGTATAGTGAGGCCGAACTTGACGCCATGGTCTTCGCGACTTACCGGCATTTTTTTACGCTGCTGATCGAAGTCACCCAGCTCCCCCGCAAGGTGCATCGCCAGAATACGGGCAACCATTTCGATTTGGGACGGGATGAGCAAACCATTCTGTCGCTGCTCAAGTCGGATCGGCCCTTGCTCATCGTTACGGCCCATTTCGGCAACTGGGAACTGGCGGGCTACGGTCTGGCGCCCGGGGATTCAGCACCTACGCAGTGTCCCGGCCCCTGGACAACAGGTACCTCGAAAGTTACATGCGCGGCATTCGCGAGCATATGGGTCAAACCATGCTGGCGAAAAAAGACCTGGTCGGTATTCAGTCCGCCCTGGCTGGCGGAGGTAAGCTCGCGGTGCTGGCGGATCAATATTCAGGCCCGCGCGGCCAAATGGTCAATTTCTTTGGGCGGCCGGCCGCTACCAGTAAAGGCGTCGCCATCCTGGCGCTAAAATACGGCGCGCCCCTCATGGTTGTCGGCGTCCGCAAAGTGGCGGAGCCAATGCGCTATCAGGTCGTCCTTGAGGATGTCATTTATCCCGAGGAATATCAGCACAACCGGGCCGCCGCGGTTCGCCAGATCACCGAGCGCTATACCAAAGCACTCGAACGGGTCATCCGTTCGGCGCCGGAACAATATTTGTGGCTGCATAATCGGTGGAAAGGCCACCGCCGCCCCGTCAACAATATCGCCCCGAGCAATTTGTCGCGGGCCGCCTAGCGCTCTATCAAGGGACATAGAGAGCAGCAGCAGACCGCCGAACGCTTCACGTACGCGAACGATCACTTATGCCCCCTGTCGTCGCTACCTATCGTCCACTCCTGGAAGCCGCCTCTTGGGCCGCGCGTGCCCACGCCGACCAGATGCGGCATGACAAGACAACCCCCTACGTCAGTCACGTTTTTCGGGTTTGCCTGGTGGTTCGAGATGTTTTCGGCTTTGAAGACCCGCGCATGCTGATTGTCGCGTTGCTTCATGACACGATCGAGGACACCACCACCGATTTCGACGATATAGCGGAGCGCCATGGACCGGAGATAGCCCACTGGGTCGCCTGCCTCACCAAAAACAAGGCCTTGCCGGAACTGGCTCGCGAGGCGGACTACCTGCTGCGCCTCCAGAGTGCGCCCTGGCAGGTTCAGGCCTGCAAGCTCGCGGACGTCTTCGACAACCTGATCGATTCGGTCAACATGCCAGCCGAGCGCCGCGCTCGCGGACTCGAGCGTGGCAGATCCTACCTCGATGCCCTCAAGGCGGCAAACTGCACCCGAATTGCAAAAGCCTCTCGCACTGGTCCAGCAACTCCTGGCCGAGTTGCAAAGCTAGCCGCGCACCCGGCGGCCAAGGACGAAAACGTCCGCTCTTGCCATGGCTCGGCCCGTGCCGATACAATACATTGTCCCCGGCATAGGCCTCTTGGTTCAGGGGCTCACGTGCCAAGGGGGGCGATCTGGTTTCGATCGGGTAAGTTGAGGCGTAGGGTGGCGTGTCGTGGTTGATCAGAAGGCCACGTTAATCATCTGATCAAAAAACCAACTGCAGAACCGCAGTTCGCAATGGCTGCCTAATAAAACGGTAGCCCCATGTTCGGGAGCTTAGCCTGAGAGGTCCCGTCTTGGTCGCCAAATCAGGATCGCGGAGGCCCGGGCCGGTCGCAAGGCCGGTCGCTACCGGAGGCAGCATCCGCTAAATAACACAGCCGGGTAGTCCCAAAGGGGCCCAGTTAGCCGGGACCCGAGGGATGAACGCGACAGGTTCGGCCTGTCACCATTGGCTAGCTACACACGTAGATGCTGACGCTGAAGTACACCGAGACCCGGGTTCGATTCCCGGCGCCTCCACTAAAAGGCCGGTTGCGAAATAGCGCTACCGGCCTTTTTTATTTGCCTTATTCCAGAGCCTAAAGCTTCCCTGGTGTTTTAGCATTTTTCCAGTTATCCTGGGCTCCCATGAATTACCTCCCTTTGCCGGGGTCGTTTTGGCGGCGAAAACTCACCCTATTTGCTATAGTCGTCGGCCTGATCACGGCCGCCGTGTGCTGGTCGCTATTGCCTTTCCAACGATTAGTTTTCAAGTTGCCCCGAGGTAGTTCCTACGCGGAATTTTTCAGCGATTTCCGATACGTTGCCACTCAAGAGTTTTTTAATGATTGCCTAAATCGCCGTGTAACGTTAATGGAACTTGGCGGCGAAGAGCCACTGTTTTCCCTCGTTTATGACGAGAAGAATCTTCCTGCATTTGGAATTTCACCGGACAATAAACTCTTTATTGAATTTGGCCTGGAAAAAACGAAAGTCAGAAAAATCCCATCTGGGGAACTAATCGCCCCAGAGCACCCTTTTGAAATCTCCAATATCCAAGTGAAACCGGACTATAGGTTTCTTTTGATCAGAGATGCCATCGGACGGTCCCTTGTACTTGACTGGGACGAGACTCGACATACACCAGTTGCGCACGATGTTTTGACCGGAAAGGCCCTTAGAAATTTGACCTTTGACCATGACAATCTTTCCTTTGACATGGACAGCAAAGGCGCGGATGGAGAAGAGAAAATAAAGGAGATCTGGCTGTATAATGTGTGGTTTTTTCCGGGGAGATTTTTGGAATACTGCCAAGAAAAAAATAAACTGCTGGTCCGCGAACTGCCAGGCGGGGAAATTCGAGGCGAGTTGGTCTCTTTTTTGAAAGAAAATGATAATTCGAGAGATCTGGGTTTGGGGTTGTATTTGACTGCCGATTGCAAAACCGTGGTGTCCTGCATTAACCAGGAAATTGTCCTTTGGGATGTAGCGACAGGCCAACATCGCAAATTGAACGTGAATGGGGTGCATGCCATTCTCTCCCCGGATGGTCGATTTGTTATATTCGCTACTCAAAGACCCGAAATGTCGCAGTGGTTGCATTGGTTAATGAATTGGTTTGAGAAGGAACAAAGAAGTTATCCAGACGTTCAAATTGTCGTTTATGATTTAACTACCGAGACTCCGTTAGCCTCCTTTGATACCGATCTGGGCTTTTCCTCCATGACATTCTCTGACGACGGCAAAAGCTTGGCGATTCGTGCACATCACGCCTACCACATTTACGACTTCCCGCTACGCAAACCTTGGCTCAAATCAGCGGCTTTCGGTTTTGCCATGGCGATTGGTGTCTGGGGACTTGGTTGGTTTCTCGGCCGACTTCGACAAAGATCGGCAGTCGAGCGTTTCCAAGCCGGACGGGGCAGGTGATTCTCACCCCTTCATACTCCTGGTCTTCTTTCATTCGGCTGGCCAACACCTTGGACGAATTGAAAGTGAGGCCGTCATCCGGGACAACGGTCGCGAAATGGCGCTCATCACTTCGGTGAGCCGTTCTAGCGAACTTTCCCCGTTCCAAGCAGGTCCACGTCTTTCGTGGTCCGATGAAGTTCAGCGGTCCAGAGTTGAAAAGGCATTGCCCCCTTTAGAACGAAACTGTCCGCATGCGGGGAGACGCTCAGACGGTAGAGGAACCGTTCGATTGCGTACCGGGTCAGGATGGCCTGGAGTTCCTCGGAATGTTTCCGCGCGAATGCAGTCAGTCGTGCACGAACCGACGCTACGATGTTTCTTGGATTGCCTTTGGTCACGCCAGCGTCGCCTCCAGGTAGGGCCGCATGACATTCGCCATTCGGCGGGCCTTGGCGGCGCGATACAGGTCGTCGACGGTTACTTTTTTATTTCGCAGGCAATCGCGGAGTGCTTCCAGCGCCACGTCGATTCCGATCGTGTTGCGATAGGCGAAGCAATCCACCACGGTTCGCGCCGCATCGGTCACCTTAACCATGATCCCTTCGACATCGTGAGCAACGACGCCGTTGATAAGATCGGGGCCGGAAAAGCGGACGATGCGCAACGGCGGATACTCGACTTTCGGAATTCGGGCCTTCCGGTCGATGGCGAGCCAGACTTCATGCGGGAATTGGGTGGTGAGGTCGTGAAATTGAAGTGCCGAAAGGAGGCAGACAATTCCGTGTGGGACCCCCAGGAGGCCTCCAGACGATTACCGTCAATCTGCCCCCGCAAGAACGAACAACTGAAGGCCGCAAGCCCAGGCGACGGGCGAGAAAGGTAGACGCGCGGAATGGAATACTCTGTGAGATCGGCGGCACGAAGTACGCTTCGAGACGAGACATCGATACCGTTGTTCGCGAGGCCGTGGAAACGAAGCTGCGCGGAGTAAGCGGACGTTTGCCGGGATTTTGAAACCTCTCCATGATGAGGTTGAGGCCGGCGGCATGAGCGAAGAAGAAGTGAACGGGCTGCTCGAAAAAGCATTGAAGGAAGTTCGAGGCGGATCTTTCGGCGGGCGCCGTTCGGATCAATCCCAGCCATGATTGACGCGGTCTTCGACGGCATGACATATCTTCAAGCGGTCGTCACCGTTTCGCGTTGTGGTTTCCGCCACCCATTTGCCGCCGATCAGCCATGAGAATTTCTCCGAGCAGATCGACTTTCTCCACGATCTGGATTTGTTTAGGGTCATCGACCTCGATTCTCGGTCGTTCATCCTTGATGATGACCGTACCTTTGACCCGAATGGTCTTTGCCTGGAAATGGACGGCTGGATCATCAACCTTCGCCTCATTAAACTTTGCCGCTCCGGTCCTGGTGATGACAATGCCCAAGTTCTGCTCGTCATGGAAATCTTCCTCGGAATCGAGGTAGATTTCGCCTCGCTTTTCCAGGCGATTCTTCGTTTTGACGAGCATTCGGAGGGTAACTTCCTCGTTGACCTTCTTGATGGCTTCGACCGGGGTGAGGGGTTTAGTGTCCTGGGCAGAGGCTTTGATGGCCATAAGCCCGCAGATCAGCAGGGCCATTACGGATGCGATCCCAATGGGCAGGAAGGCGCCTTTCCCCGCCAGATGTCTTTCAGACATTTTTTTCTCCTGATTTGCGATTATTGAAAAGCCTTCGGCCTGCGGTCTTTTTTCTGCATCAAGATAAAATACTCCTTGCCATTAATTCTGGCTGCCTTGGGAGGATGAAGCGAATGAACCCTACTATCCGATCCCCCGCCGAGGGCCGCACCATCGCCGTGGTCGGTGACGTTTACCGTTTTCTGACGACCGGCGAAGACACCAAGGGCAAGTACGCCATGTGGGAAGCAATCGTGCCGCCTGGCGGCGGTCCTCCACCACACGTTCACAGCCGAGAAGAGGAGGGGTTTTATATCCTCGAAGGCGAAATCACCCTCCACGTCGGCGAGGAGCGGATCGTCGCGACGGCTGGAATGTTCGCCAACATTCCGGTTGGGACACCACATTCCTTCAAGAACGACGGCAAGAAGCCGGCCAAGATGTTGATCTCCGTCGCCCCTGCCGGTCTGGAAAAGATGTTCTTCGAGGTCGGCGCACCGGTGGCCCAAGGTGCCACAACCGCCTCGCCGCCAACGAAGGAAGAGATCGAAAAGTTGTTGGCGGTCGCACCGAGGTATGGGGTTGAGATAAGGTTGCCGGGGCATTGACTGAGGAGCGACGATGCCAAAGCCAAAAAAGCCCAAGGACATCGACGCCTCCATCTCGCAGTTCCCCGGCGACGTGCGAGCGGTCCTTCAGAAAGTTCGGGAAACGATCTGCCGTACTGTGCCCGACGCCGAGGAGACGATCAGCTACCAGATGCCCCCTTTCAGGCAGCACAAGCCCGATCCCCTACAACCTGATTGAACGAATCGTGAAGCTGCGAGTAAAACAGGACTCTGCGAAGACAGCGGCGAAGCGGAAGAGGAGGAGATAGATTCCATGCGCACCGAAAAGGACAAGATGTTGGCCGGCGAACTGTACGACCCCCTGGACCCCGAACTCGTCCTGGCCAGGGACCATGCCAGGGACTTGTGCCAGGACTTGAATGTGACCCGTGAGCGGGACCAGGATGCCCGCCGACGCATTCTCAAAGAATTGTTCGGTCGGGGCGGGGGGTCGGTCTGGATGCAGCCGCCGTTCTTCTGCGACTACGGCTCGAACATCTTGTTGGGTGAGCGGGTCTTCTTTAACTTCAACTGCGTGGTCCTCGACGTGTGCGTGGTGAAGGTCGGCGACTTCACCTTGTTCGGTCCTGCGGTCCAAATCTACACCGCCATGCACCCGATGAACGCCGAACTGCGCCGCAAGCAGGAGTTCGCCAAGCCCATCGAAATCGGGTCCGATGTGTGGGTCGGCGGCGGGGCGATCATCTGCCCCGGCGTGAAGATCGGCTCGAAGGCCGTCATCGGAGCGGGGAGCGTCGTGACCAGGGACGTCCCCGAGGGCATGTTCGCTGCCGGGAACCCCTGCCGGGTAATCCGGGAGATCGTGGACGGGGCCTAATCAGGTTTGGCGGCCAGGATCGGATTGTGTATCCCTGAGACGGCGCAGTCTGCCGCGCCATGGCATCCCTTGGGCCAAGCTCATCGGCCAGATTGCCCAGGCCTGCGGAAAGTAAGCTGGTATCAATATTCCCAAAGCCGTTGCGCCAGTTCACTCAACTCGGTCGCGTCCAGGTCGGAAACGAGCCAATAGCTCATGCCGGCTTTTGACCAGTGCATGAGATGATAACCCTGTCGCCTCTCTCGTTGAAAATCACGTGATTCGTTGCCAGAATCCGCCGGCCAAACAAACAGATTGATGAGATGCTCGCGGCGGCGATAGACCAGGGCCGCCACGGGCCTTCCATTGAGATAGTCCAGGCGTCCGCCCACAAGAGGGAAGCCTTCTTTTTCCAAATTGGGTACCGACGGCGCGAAGTCCAGTTTGCCGTTGAACCACGGCTTCACGACATGGCGATCCGGACCTTCGATGTCCACGATATGCTTGGCCTGCATGGAGCGGATGTGAGCCGATGCAACCTCCTGGGTCAGCCGCTCATGAACCGAAGGCTTGACCGTGATTTGCGCCAGGTGAAATCCAGCACCAATGCATAGAGCGACACAGGCCGCCGCGGCAACCCAGCGCCAGGGAAAGCGGACCGGCCGGGCGCTGACTTGGCTTTGCAGAGATGCGCGTAAACGCTCCTGCAATCGCACTGGCGCCTTGAAGTAAAGGGAATCCGCTTTCATGGCAGTTTGCATCGCTTGTTGTTCGACCAGTGCCTTGCTGCACGCAAGGCATGTGCCGACGTGCTGTTCGAACTGAAGGCTCACGGACGGGTCAAGCTCACCATCCAGATATCCATGCATCACGGTTTGCGCGTCGTGGCAATTCATATCAGGCCCCCTCACGCAGGTTCTTGACCAGGCAGAGCCGCAACCGCTCCCGGGCCCGGGTAAGCCGTGACATGATCGTGCCGGGCGGAAGTCCCGTGATGGCTGCGATTTCTTTGTAAGAGAGGCCTTCCAACTCGCGCAGGACCAGTACTTCGCGAAATTCGATCGGCAGTTCGGCGAGCGCTTGCCGGAGCATTTCGCGGTTCTCTTCTCTCAATGCCAGTTGAACAGGGTCAAAGTCATCGCCCTGGTCGCTATGGAGTTCTTCATCGAAGACGGTCAGGGACTGTTGGGAACGGTTGCGCTCCAGCCGATCGTAGCAAGCGCGGCGCACGATCGTGATCAGCCAGGGCCGAGCATCGCCGCCGCGGAAGCTATCGAAGAACTTGGCGGCCCGGAGGAAGGCGTCCTGCACCACATCCTCGGCGTCGTGTTCCCTGCCTGTCAGCCAGCGCGCGAGGTTGTACGCTGAGTCCAGGTGCGGCAAAACCACCTGCTCAAACCGGGCGAGCTGGCTGGGGCTGAACGACGGAACTTTCGACAGAGGCGTCTCCTCGCTTTCAGATTGTTTGCTCCATTTTCTATGGGCGCGCTGCGCGACGAACAGGCCCACCATCCCCTCGGCCGGCGACGGCTTGGGTTCATTGTCATTGAAGACCGACCATTCTGACATCGTACGGCCCCAAAACGGCGCCGGCCTGAATCCCCGTCACTCTTCCCTACCGCCGCATGTTGGAAAATATTCCCGCAATCTTGGGAAAAAGGGATTCTTCGAATCGACGGAATATTTGATCGGCTTTTTCGGTATGCGTTGGTAGCTGTTTGCCATTGACCTTCACAAGACTTTTCCAAAGGAGAACGCGATGAAAGATCGAATCATCAACGATCCGAGTGCCGACGGCGTTGATCGCCGCGGCTTTCTGAAATGTATGGCCTGGGCCGGCACCGGCATGGTATGGGGGGTGAGCGGCGGCATCCTGGGCTGCGCGCGCTGGAGCCGAATGCCGAGATGGTCAAAGCGGACGCCAAGAAGTCCGCGGCGCCAGCGAGCTTCACCTTCGTGCAAGTCAGCGATAGCCACTTCGGCTTCAGCCGTGAGCCGAACCGGGACGTGGCGGAGACGTATCGCGAGGCCATTGCCAAGATCAACGCCTTGCCGCAGCGACCCGCCTTCGTCTTGCACACGGGAGATTTGACGCACCTGGCCAGGCCGGAAGAATTCGATGCCGTGGATCAGCTTCATCGCACGTTTCGCGCCGGTGAAATCTACTGCGTGCCTGGCGAACACGACGTCACGGAAAACGATTGCCGCGCTTTCATGGAACGCTACGGCCACGGCGCCGTTCGCGGCGGCACTGGCTGGCGCAGCTTCGACTACCAGGGCGTGCATTTCGTCGGTCTCAACAATTGCATGAACCTTCGTGCCGGCAGCCTGGGGCTGCTCGGACCGGACCAGCTCGATTGGCTCAGGCAGGATCTGGCCGGCAAGTCCGCTAGTACGCCCATCGTTGTCTTCGCACACATCCCCCTCTGGACCGTCCACGCACCGTGGGGTTGGGGTACGCAGGACAGCGAGCGGGCCCTGGAGTTGTTACGGCGCTTCGGCTCGGTCACGGTCCTCAACGGTCACATTCACCAGATCATGCAGAAGGTCGAAGGCAACGTGACCTTCCACACGGCACGCTCGACTGCCTTTCCCCAGGGCGTGCCCGGCGTGGCCCCGTCCGCTGGGCCGATGCGCGATGTCCCCGCGGGCCGTCTGCGCAGCCTCATCGGCGTGACCAAAGTGAACTACGTCGAGCGCAATAGCACGTTGGCCATCACCGATGACACCCTGGGATGAGCGGTAGTTCGGGACTCTCGATTGCACCTGCGTCCTACCGACGAACGGGTGTGGGGCTCGCCAGCCTTACACCCATTTCCTTCGCTCCCTGGGAGTCTATTCATGAAGACCATGCGGCTCAAATTGATGGTTGCCGCCGGCGTTTTGACGTCGAACTTATGTGGGGCCAGCACCACCTTCGAATTCGATTCGAAGGACCTTTCCTCTCGTGTGCGGTCGATATTCGCGGCCAAGTGCAGTGAGTGTCATGGCCGTGGATTGTCGCGTCCGAGGGCAGCCCTCTATCTGCATGAGTTAGGTCCGCTGGCAGCGAATCCCGAATGGGTAGTCCCTCATGAGCCGGACAAATCCTATCTGTGGACGCTGATCCGCGATGACGACATGCCAGCCAAGGGTGCAAAGGCCGGCCCTCTCAACGCGGAAGAAAAAGAAATCATCCGCGCCTGGATCGCGGCAGGAGCGCCCGTGTCGAAGTCGTCCCCGGTACTGCTATCCTCACCCGGGGCTGCGCAAGAATCCACTGGCACTGTCACGTCTCCGCCGGCATCGGTGCCACAATCTACGATGATCCGCTTGTTCGCGTGGTTCGGCAAATTTCATGTCGTCGTGATTCATTTTCCCATCGCACTCCTGGCGGCGGCGGCGCTCGCGGAAGCCATCGCGGCATGGCGAGGCTCATGGACTCCATCGCCGACGGTGCGTTTTTGCGTCCTTCTGGGAGCGGCCAGTGCCATGACGGCAGTGGCGCTGGGCTGGCTCCACGCCGATGTCGGTGGTTTCGGTGGCGCGAGCACGAGCATCCTCGCGGTACACCGTTGGCTCGGAACCGTGGCGGGTTGCGGCGCGACAGCGATTGCCTTGATGTCCGAGCGAGAGAGTCGCTGCGGCCAGCGAAGCACGTTTCTTCGCGTCGCTTTGTGGCTCGGCGCCTGTGTCATGGCCGCCACGGCCCATTTCGGCGGGCTTATGGTCCACGGGAATAGTTTTTTCGATTTATAGAGCCCCCTTCAAACCTGGACTGGATGCTTGGGCCG
The DNA here is from genome assembly GCA_963848825.1 of uncultured Planctomycetota bacterium. GTDB lineage: Bacteria > Planctomycetota > Planctomycetia > Gemmatales > Gemmataceae > CAVVSQ01. Next base: position 1,627,233 of record CAWKFA010000015.1, read on the forward strand.
CAATAAATCATCGAATGAGCCAACGCCGAGACGTCCTGGTTGCTGCGGCAAACAAGGCAGCGCTTTTTCACTGTAAGTTTCCAGGCCGCAAACGGTATTCCCTTGTGCGGGCAACAGGCTCGACCTGAACGAATCCAGCTCAAACCAAGGGAGATTGCCATGAATCGACTCAAGGGCAAAGTCGCCGTTGTCACCGGCGCATCGAAGGGCATCGGTGCCGGCATCGCGGAGCATTTGGCGGCCGAGGGCTGCCGCGTTGATGCAGGTGTCGCCGTTGTGGTTACTTTCGGGATGCCGCTCGGTCAAAGGCTGGTACTCTGGAACTTCGATTGACTCCCAGGATACGCTGGCATTCAGTGCCCGCACAGGCTTGCGCTCGATGAACGAAATCTTTCCTCTGGAGCGTGTTGCAGAAGCCTACGACCGAATGATGAGCGGCAAAGCGCGTTTCCGAGTCGTGCTCGCCATCGGACAATAACCCGAGTCGGCGGTTGGTCTTCCTGCATTATGCAAGCGATAAAGGCAGAGCATGATGACAAACGCGGAAGAACGCCGGTTGGACGAGGATGCCCGGCGTCTGAAGAACTGGAAACGCTGGGGGCCGTACCTGAGCGAGCGGCAATGGGCGACCGTTCGCGAAGATTACTCTCCGGACGGCAGCCTGTGGGAGAGCTTTCCGTACGAGCATTCCTTGGCCCGCGCCTATCGTTGGGGCGAAGATGGACTGCTCGGCATTGCCGACCGCGAGTGCCGTCTGTGCTTCGCGCTGGCGCTGTGGAACGGCGAGGACCCGCACCTCAAGGAGCGATTATTTGGCCTCACGAACCCGGAAGGCAACCACTCCGAGGATGTTAAAGAAGTCTACTTCTACCTCGACGCCACACCCACCTACTCGTATTTCAAGGCCCTTTACAAGTACCCGCAAGTCGAATTCCCGTACCAGGCGCTCCGCGAGGAGAACCGCCGCCGTGGCCGGCGCGAGCCCGAATACGAGCTTACCGACACCGGAGCGTTTGACGGTGATCGTTACTGGGATGTGACGGCGGAGTACGCCAAAGCATCTCCCGACGACATCCTGATTCGGCTGACGGTTGCGAACCGGGGTCCAGAGGCCGCCCGCCTGCACTTGCTGCCGACGTTATGGTTCCGCAACACCTGGTCGTGGGGCGCCGCCTACGAGGAAGGCCGCTGGCCCAAGCCGAGCATCACGCGCGCAGATGAGCGTAGCCTGATCGCTGAGCACGTCACGCTTGGTCGCTTCCGGCTGACGGCAGGAGACCGCACCGATGGCCGGCCGCCAGAGTTCTTGTTCACCGAAAACGAATCGAACGCCCAGCGGCTGTTCGGCTCGCCCAACGAAAGTCCGTACGTCAAAGACGCCTTCCACGATTACATCGTACATGGCCGCACGGACTCCGTCCGAGCCGATGGGGGCACGAAGGCGACAGCGTTGTACATCATTGATTTACCCGCGACGAGTGAACACACCGTCTACCTCCGGCTGACGAAGGAGAGCGAGGTCAAGGCAGAACCCTTCCGCGACTTCGATCAAGTCTTCGCTGATCGCCAAACCGACGCCGACGCTTTCTACGCCGCGAAGATTCCCCAGAATCTACCGGCTATCGAGCAGGCCATCAGTCGGCAGGCCTATGCCGGTCTCCTGTGGTCGGAGCAGTTCTACCACTATGTCGTTCCCGACTGGATCAACGGCGATGCGAAATTGCCGCTGTCGCCGGAGGTGCGTGAGAGGCGCATCAACCGCGACTGGCCGCACCTGTTCAGCCGGGATGTGCTGAGCGTGCCGGACAAGTGGGAGTACCCGGCGTTCTTTGCGTGGGACTTGGCCTTTCACATGATTCCGATGGCCCGCATCGATCCGGACTTCGCCAAGAACCAGTTGCTGCTGCTGCTGCGCGAGTGGTATCTGCATCCCAACGGCCAGTTGCCGGCCTTCGAGTACGACCTCTCCAACGTCAACCCGCCGGTCCACGCCTGGGCTTGCTGGCAGGTATTCGAGCGAACCGGCAGTACCGACCACGCCTTTCTGGAAAGAGCCTTTCACAAGTTGCTGATGAACTTCACGTGGTGGGTCAATCGCAAGGACCCGGAAGGTCGCAACGTCTTCAGCGGCGGATTCCTGGGAATGGATAACCTGGGCGTGTTCGACCGCTCCCGACCACTCCCAACGGGCGGGCAGCTCCAACAGGCGGACGGCACCGCCTGGATGGGCTTCTATTGCACGAGCATGCTGCGGATCGCCCTGGAGCTCGCCCTGCACCATAATCGGGCATACGAGGATGTGGCCAGCAAGTTTCTGGAGCACTACGTCTTCATCTCCGACTCGATCAATAACCTGGGCGGCCAAGGCCTGTGGGACGATGACGACGGCTTTTACTACGACCAACTCTTGATCAACGGAAAGGCGACACCGCTCAAGTTGCGGGCATTGATTGGGCTGATTCCGTTGCTGGCGGTGCAGGTGCTCAGGGAGGATGACATCCGGCCAAACCTGCCAGGGTTCCACAAGCGTGCCGAGTGGTTCTTGGCGAATCGTAAGGACTTGATCAAGCGAGTCGCTGAAATTGAGATCCAGGGCACGGAACCGCACCGTTCCTTGCTGCTCTCTCTCCCCGGAAGGAAGCGGCTGGAGCGAGCCCTGCGTTACCTGCTCGACGAAAGCGAATTCCTATCACCGCATGGCGTCCGGTCCCTGTCGCAGGTGTACAAGGATCGCCCGTACATGTTCCGCGCAGACGGCGACGCTCACGACTACACGGTTGCCTACGTGCCCGGGGACATGGACTCTCAGCAAATGGGCGGCAACTCGAATTGGCGCGGGCCGGTCTGGCTGCCCATCAATTTTCTGCTGATCGAGGCCCTGCGCGAGTATCACAGCTATTACGGCGACACCTTCCGGATTGAATGCCCGACCGGATCGGGCCAGTTGCTGGACCTCAATGGCGTGGCCCACGAACTCGCAGAGCGACTTGCGTCCCTGTTCGTGCCGCAGCAGAGTCGGCCACGGCCCTGTCACGGGTCCTTCGAACGCTACGCGGATGACCCGCACTGGCGCGACTACCTCCTCTTCTACGAGTACTTCGACGGCGACACTGGCCGCGGCCTGGGGGCAAGTCATCAGACCGGCTGGACCGCCTTGATTGCTTGCTTACTGGAGGATTGTGCGCACAAGCGAGGCAATTATCCGGCAGCGGCCAAAGGAGGTTCGAGAGAAAATGTTTGAGTGCTACTTGGCCGGTGGACATGCCGCTCAATTGGTTGGACCTGGTGAACGCGGTCCGATGGGCCGGAAACGCGGTTGGTGGGACCGGACGCGCAAATCATATAATAAAATAACACGTAATTGGAGACAGTCTGGCTGAGCCGGATATTGCACCGGGAGCGACACTATGGATGACTCATCTGTACCGACGCGCCGACAAATCGCTCTGCGGCAGCTCCAGGAAAAACTGCATGAAATTGCTGCTTCCGCAAAGGATCTTTCAGGATCCGACGAACTGGAAACCATTCTTCCAGTCGGCGATCGCCAGGCCACTTGGCGCAGAGCTGCAAGCCGCGGGATTTGAGCTGCCGGAACTGGTGATCTCGCCTGAGGTGTTTTGGATCGCCACTGCCATGGTTCTAACGCCACTCGGGTTCCTGGTATTGGCCTTGCGGACGTGGTTCGCCATTCTCTCGATTGTCGAACTCACTTTTCTCGCGTACAAGCTCACGCGCCCTCTGGCTGTCCATCCACCCCTATCGTGTAGAACGGTGGGACAAGCTGCCCTGTGCTTGCGCAAAATCCGCACAGCGGACGGGCGGATCGTTGGTTGGACGCGAGAGGAGGTTTCCGAGAGAGTCCGCATGATCATTGCCGACTCCGCGGGTCTACCGATCGAGAAAGTGACTGAGGGTGCTCGTCTCATTGATTTACTCGGATGCTAGGTGTTTCGAATGGAAGCGTCCATATCTTCAGTCAGTCCTATTCTCAGCAAGATTGTTGGCGACGGCTTTGCTATCATTGCCGCCGTTTTCCACGCCGGTGAAGTTGAGCAACTTCAGGCAGAGCTATGCCGAGCTCTCAAAGAGCCAAAAGCAGCCGTGATTCAGAGTGAGGGCGCTGTCGTTGGCGCACGCAATCTGCTTGAGCTTTGGCCAGGAGGGGCAGATGTTTGGCGGCGCCCGCCGCTACCGGCGCTGCTCACCAAAATACTCGGTCCTCAAGGTGGCTTGGTGCGCGTCCTCTATTTCGATAAGCCCCCTGTGCAGACCTGGTCACTGCCGTGGCACAAGGATCTGACCATCGCCGTGCGTGACAACCGCAGGCCCAGTGGCGAATTCCTTCACCCGACGGTGAAGGCCGGTGTGCCGCACGTCGAAGCCTCGCGAGCGATTCTGGAATGCATGCTGATCGCTCGAATTCATCTTGATGACGTCACGGATGAAAATGGTCCCATGAGTGTCCTTCCTGGATCGCACCTTACCGGTAAGGCGATGGGCATCGACGAAGCAAGCGCCCAAAAAATTCTGTGCCATAAGGGCGACGTGCTGCTGATCCGCCCACTTGTGGCCCACAACAGTCTTCCAAGCAAACTCGGAAACCCAAACCACCGGCGTATTCTTCATCTCGAGTTCGCCGCTTACAACGAATTGCCGGACGGCTATGAGTGGCACGATTTCGTGTGCATGTAATAGATTTCCGTCAGTTTGCCGCCAAACGCTGATTGGCAAGGCCGGAGCCAGGCCTCTGGCGGGACCGGTCGAAAAGATCGGCTATCGTGGCTGGGCAAGGGTGGGCTCGACCTTTTTGGGTGATCCGCCGACGTTGCAGCCTGCTATTGGGCGACTGCGGAATGGTGAGTTCGAGCAAGCCAAGTTTGGTGAGACGCTGGAGCGCGAGTTTTGTGTTACCAGTAAGCGTTTGATAGCCAAGGTGAGCCAAGATTTCTTGGCGGGTTCTCGGCCCATCCTTGCAGACTTCCAGAATCGAACGTTCAGCGTCCGAAAGTTCGACTGGGGCCTCGACTGGGGCCTCGACTGGGGCCTCATCATGGGCCTCAGCGAAAGCAGCATGAACGCGAATCTCCGCAATAAAATAGGATCGGCTCTCGTCCGTCTCGAACCGCGGCGCTGGTGAACCGTTTGCCTTTAGGGCCGCATGGATCTTCGGAATGCCCGTCCCCCTCCCCTCGGTTAGCTCCAATTCCTTGAGAAACTCGCCGATGCGGCGATTGCGGTAGCGACGGGCGGTGAACTGTTTGCCCTTGAGCGCCTCCCGCCGGATTGAGGCATCGGGACCAGGATTGCTGACAATCTCGATCTCGGTCATTGTGAACCCTCACCTCGATGGGTTCTCGCAACTCGTAGCTGCGGTGATAGACGGCATTGACGAGGGCCTCTTCCGGTGCGGGATAAGGGTAGTTGAAAACGCGAGTCGCTTCGGCGCGATCGCGAACCTTGGTGATACGTTCCTTGACGACGGTATTCCTGAGATAGGTCAAGGCATCGCGCAACTGCTGATCAAGCGGCCCTCGAAAGATCTTCTCGTCCAGTCGGTTGCCGGCGACACCTTCGGGGAAATGGATGATATCGATCTGGGTTGCGGGAAAAAACTTCTCCGGCACTTCATTGAAGAAGAGTAAGCCGACATTGCGCGGCTTGATGTGTTCGTCGCTACCTTCGACAATGTTCAAACGGCTGCCGAGGTCGGCAAGCAAATTGCACGTGATTCGCGGGGATCCATACGGACTTGCAGGCGAAGTTTCGTGTCCTCGTCTACGTTTTACCGCTGGATCCGTGGCTGGCCGATGGTGCTGTCGTTGATCCGATTGGCCTGTCTTGTCGTGGCGCTCCTCTGGACGGCGGCGGTTTTGGTCATCTGCCCTTTGGCGGGCTAGGATAATCAAAAGCTCGCTGTCGCTCGGCTGATCGAGACTTGAACCGTGTTGATGGAAGGAATCACCCACATGAACCAGGACCGCAATTCAGAATCTCCTGCTCCTTCCCATCCTCTGCGCTGGTTCCCTGAGTTTTTGGAACTCAGCCATAGGCGTCTTCGGCCCCAGGCCCGTCTACTCGGCTTGTCGCTGGTCGTGGGCATCATTGCTGGTATCGGGGCCATCCTCTTTTTTGTGGCCTGTCAGGTCATTTTTCGCCTTTCGCTCGATGGCATAGCTGGCTACCGTCCTCACTCCCCCGGCGGAGAGCCACCGCTTTTCGCTGAAACCTCTGAAGCGCTGCGTCCCTGGTTGCTCCTGATTGTTCCGACCCTCGGAGGGATACTCAGCGGGTTCCTCGTTTATACGTTGGCACCCGAAGCGGAGGGACACGGCACAGATGCTGCCATTGACGCCTATCATCACCACCAAGGGCAGATTCGTCCAAGGGTGCCTTTGGTGAAGATCGTCGCCAGTGCCTTGACGCTCGGCACCGGCGGCTCAGGTGGCCGCGAAGGGCCGATTGCTCAGATTGGAGCAGGCTTCGGCTCCTTTTTGGGCAATTTGCTCCGGCTGCGCCCACCCGAACGGCGTATCCTCATGGCGGCAGGCATGGGGGCTGGCGTTGCGGCAATCTTCCGGGCACCGCTGGCCGGGGCATTGTTCGCCTCCGAGGTTCTATACCGTTCGCCAGATTTCGAGTCCGAAGTGATTATTCCTTCGGGTCTTGCCAGTGTCATCGCCTACTGCACGTTCGGTCTGGCATTCGGCTGGGCACCATTGTTCTCCTTACCGCCTGATCTGCTCGGCGTTCTTACGTTTAATCAGCCCTTGCATCTGGTTAGTTACACCATCCTGGCTCTTTTCCTGGTCGTTTTAGCGATGTTTTACACCCGCAGCTTTTACGCTCTGACCCATGGTTTTCATCGGCTGTCCCTGCGGCCTCATTTTAAGCCCGCTATCGGTGCCTTTTTGACGGGTGTGCTGGGTGTGGCGCTCTATTACCTTCTCGGTCAGGAAACACAGGTGCTTGCGGTGATGTCCTTTGGCTACGGCGCTCTGCAAGATGCCATGATCGTTTCGCCCGCCGCTGAAGGAAGTCTCTTTTTGGCTCTGGTCCTATTCGCAATTGCCGTGGGCAAGATACTGACCACCGGCCTGACAATCGGCAGCGGCGGGTCCGGGGGTGTTTTTGGACCCTCGATGGTGATCGGCGGCTGCGCCGGCGGGGCGCTGGGCATCTTTCTGCACTGGCTATGGCCTGCCTTGGTGCCACATCCGGCGTGTTTTGTCATCGTGGGCATGGCGGGCTTCTTCGCCGCCGCTGCCAAGACGCCCTTCTCGACGCTGGTGATCGTCAGCGAAATGACTGGCAACTACAATCTTCTGCTGCCGACTCTTTGGGTCTGCGCTTTGACCTTTCTCCTTTCTGACGAACAATCCATCTACAGCTCCCAGGTCGAGAGCCGGTCCAGGTCGCCAGCCCATCAAGGCGATTATGTGCGGGAAGTTCTTACGGGATTGAAGGTCGAACAGTTCCTTTCGCCGCACCAGAAAGTGCCAGTGCTTCACCTTGGGGACAGCCTCGAGACGGTCATGGATTTGCTGGATAGCACGTCCTATTCAGCCTTACCCGTCACCAATGAAGAAGGACATCTTCTTGGCGTGGTCAGTCTGGAGCAGGTTCACCTGGCCTCCAGGTTTCCGAATCTGCGTTCCATTATCTTGGCAGCGGACTTGATGCGCACCGATGTGGTCCCGTTGCATCCAAGTGATCCGCTCGATTTTGCACTCGAGCTGCTTGTGGAAAACAACTTATTGGAGCTGCCTGTAGTGGATGAGACACCGGAAAAGCGAGTCATCGGCATCGTGAAACGAGCAGAGGTATCCAGCACCTACCTCCGTCACGTACACGGCATGAGGGATAAACCGGATGGAGCCGCACAAGCTTGAGCCAACCCATGCGGAGGGTTGGACTGTTGTGAATGCCAGAGTCCCAGAGGATTTACAACTGCCGTATCTTGTAACCTTCTCGAAGGGACTGTTTCAACGGGCTGCTAAATCATTTCCCTGATCTTGTCTTCGAGGATCGTGGCAACAATTTTCCGGGCATCAGGCTGACCGCGGACGAGCGACTTTGCCAACTCGATGCCCTGTTTCAAAGTTGCTTTGGGCGGCATGGGCGGCTCGTACGGATCGACCACTGCTTCCACAATGACGGGGCCCTCGGTAGCAAGTGCTTCGTCAAGCACTTGCCCGCACTTCAGTGGATCCTCGATGGTGAAGCCCTGGCCGCCGCAGGCACGCGCAAAGGCTGCGAAGTCGATGGGATGAAGCTCACAGGCGAATTCCGGATTACCGAGCATCACCATCTGTTCCCATTTGATTTGGCCCAGCGAATTGTTCTTGATGATGATGACCTTGATCGGCAGCTTGTATTTGACGGCGGTGGCAAACTCGGCCATCAGCATCGAAAAGCCACCGTCTCCGACAAAAGCAATACAAGGCCGGTCAGGGTACGCGACTTGAGCGGCAATGGCATACGGCATGCCACAGGCCATGCTCGCCAAAGTGCCGGAGACCGCGTGCATCTGGCCGCGCTTCACTGAGATGTGGCGCGCCCACCAAGTCGTAATCGTTCCTGAATCGCACGAGACGATGGCATTGTCAGGCAATCGCTGGCCCAACTCGTGAGCAACGCGTTGCGGTTTCATGGGTGTGTCCGTGCGCTCAGCCTGATCCTGCATGAATTTTTGCCACTTCTTCATGCCGCTTTGAGCTGCCTCCAGGAAACTGCGGTCTTTCTTTTTCGAAAGCATCCCAAGCAGCCGTTCCAGGGCCAGCCGGCAATCGCCTACCAATCCAACTTCAACAGGAAAACGCAGGCCGATACGGGCAGGATCGATATCGAGCTGCACGCCTCTCACTTTGCCGGGCTTCGGGTAAAACTCGATGTAAGGGAAGGATGTGCCGATCATGAAGAGCGTGTCGCAAGTCTCCATCGCCTCTTGAGACGGTTTCGTTCCCAAAAGCCCAATCCCGCCGGTGGTGTAAATGCTGTCGTCCGGAACGCAAGCCTTGCCGAGGAGCGCTTTAATGATGGGCGCTGCGAGGATATCCGCCAGTTGCTCCAACTCAGCGCTCGCGCCCAACGCACCGCGGCCAGCCAGAATCACAACCTTCTTGCCCTTGTTGAGCACTTCAGCCGCACGACGCAAATCGTCGTCGTGCGGCAAACCAGCGCTGAAAGCGAGGACTTCGGAAGTGTGGTTTGGGACGTTGCGGTCGCTACGGTCAGCAGGCACCTGAGACTGGAAATCCACAGGAAAGTTGATGTGGGCAACGGCACGACGGCACAGCGCTTGACGACAGGCCAGATCGGTCACGTTGCGGACGTGCTCCGGTCCCATGATGCGCGTACTGTAGACCGTCGCATCCTTGAAGACGAGGTCGAGATTAATGTCCTGTTGGGTATGCGTATCGATGAGATCGTGGTAGTGGTGTCCCGTAATGGCGAGGACCGGTTGACCGTCCATTTTGGCATCGTAGAGGCCGTTCAAAAGATGAACGCCGCCTGGGCCGGACGTCGCCAGGCATACCCCGAGCTTGCCGGTGTACTTGGCGTACGCACAGGCCATGAACGCCGCGGCTTCTTCGTGGCGAACTTGAATGAACCGAATCGCCTCTTGCCGTTGCCGCAGCGCCTCCATGACGCCGTTGATGCCATCACCGGGCAATCCAAAGACCACGTCGACGCCCCAATTCTGGATCGTCTCGATCAGAATATCGCCGCCAGTTTTTGCCATGGCCGCATCCTCATATCATCAATGCAGGAAACAGGCGACCCTACGCCATTGGACCGGTTGCATCGCATGTGTCCCATTGATTTGTTTGAAGGATCGTTGCGTCAGTTAGTCGAGAAGCAGCAAAAGCCATGCCTATCCACGCCTTTATGGCGAAATCCTGGCAACGACGATAGGATGAATTCTGAGCAGGCGGTGGCGAGGGAAGAGTTTGAAGGTTCTTGGTGAAGAGGCTCATCGGAGTGTAAATTCCAGGTGGCAATTCTCATAAAATAATCCTTCACTGTCCCACTATCCTCGCCAACGCCCGCCCAACCCCAGGGAGGCCCGACCTTGAAAATTCAAGCCATCATCGAAACCGCCATCTACGTGGACGATCTCGAAAAAATTGAAGCCTTTTACAAGACGGTTTTGGGCCTCCCGGTCATTGGCAAAGAACCTGGGCATCACGTTTTCTTTCAGGTAGGGCCTAGCAATGTCCTTCTTGCTTTTGTTCCTGACACCACCTTGAAAGGGGACACATTGCCAAGTCACGGTGCCAAAGGGCCAGGCCATTTTGCTCTGGGTATTGGGGCCGAGACACTGAACGCCTGGCTGCAAAAGCTGCAAGAAAATGGTGTCGTTATCGAGAAAGAGGTAACGTGGCCGTCCGGGGGTAAGTCCATTTATTTCCGTGATCCCGCAGGTAACTTGGTCGAACTGGTGACACCGAGAATTTGGGGCTTGCCGGGAGGGTGGTGAGATTATGCTCATTTGCACAACCTGTGGCACCCAATACGCCGAAAGCGAGCAACCGCCCGGCGACTGCTCCATCTGCCAGGACGAGCGCCAATACGTCAAGAAAACCGGACAGCATTGGACCACCCTGGAAAAGCTAAAACTGAGCAACCGGAACTCGATCAAATTCAAGGAGCCAGGTCTTATCGGCATCGGCATCGAACCGCACTTCGCCATCGGCCAGCGAGCGTTATTTCTCAAAACACCTAAAACCAATATCCTCTGGGATTGCATCTCGCTTCTCGACGACGCCATCGTTGAATATCTGAAAGCCCTGGGCGGCATCTCGGCCATCGCCATTTCGCACCCGCATTACTATTCCACCATGGTCGAATGGAGCCGGGCCTTTGGCGGTGTCCCGATCTACCTCCATGTCGCCGACCGCCAATGGGTAATGCGGCCAGACGAGGCAATCGTTTTTTGGGAAGGGGAGACTCGGATTCTGGCCGAGGGGCTGACCTTGATCCGCTGCGGTGGGCATTTCGAGGGCGGCACGGTGTTGCATTGGGCAAGTGGGGCTGGCGGCCGAGGAGCGCTGCTTTCTGGAGACATCATCCAGGTTGTCCCAGATCGGAAGCACGTCTCCTTTATGTACGCGTACCCCAACTACATTCCATTGTCGGCGCAGGCTGTCGAGCGGATTGTGAAGAAGGTGGAGCCGTTTCCTTTTGACAGGATTTACGGGGCGTTTTGGGACATGGTAATTGAAAAGGATGGCAAGGAGGTTGTGAAGCGGTCTTCGGAGAGGTATAGGAGGGCGATTCAAAGTTAGGTACACCAATTGTTCAAGGAGAGGAGGGAAGCCCGACGGTTGATCCGAAAGTAAGATATCCTCTTTGCCTGGAAGGTGCCAGAGCTTGTCCACCGGAGGATTGTGGCGGCGTCTGGGGCTATGCCGATTTCCTCGAAGCCATCGGCAACAAGAAACATGAGCGGCACGAGCAATTGGTGGAGTGGATTGGGGCAAGTTTGATCCAGCAGCGTTTGATGCAACGTCGGCAACGAAAGCAATGAAGAAGGAGTTGCCGGACTGGCGAAGCATGATGTAGTCGTGGCAGGTTTGGGCCTGAAGGGAGCGGTTCAAGAACGTGGGGAAGATTGATGCCGCCGTTTCAGAAGGAAGGAAAGGACGAGCCATGCGATACCCACAAGAAAAGATCAAGGAGGCCATTCTCCACCCCGACATCGAGATTCGGGATCGAGCGACCGCCTACTTCGCTAAGGCGTTTTCGTCCGACCTTTCCATCATGCCCTTGGTCATCAAGGCCGTGGAGACTTATGGCAGGCAAGACGATGCGTACCGGCAGATCGGATTGTCCAGGGATTTGCCGCAAACTGAAAAGACCATCGACTGGGTCATTGAGGAACTGAACGCCGATCAAACCGATAGCTACGAGAACTACGCTTTCAACCTGTCGATGATCCTCGTCGAAGCCGCTCCGACGCTGCTTCTGCCCAGGGAGTCCGACATCTTGGAGGCTCGCCACTTCCTTGCCAATCTGCGTGATCGTCTCACCAACCGCCTGCGGATGCTTTCCTGGGATCAGGCCACTTGCTGGCGCAAACTGGAAGAGTTTTGCGAGGAAGGCAAGGACAAACGATACTCCAACGAAGTCAACCTGAGCTATGCCAACCTGGTCGTGGAAGCTCTCGCACGCTACGGCCAAGAATGCGAACCAAAGGTCCGTGAATGGCTCGCGGTCAAGCTGGATGATTATACCGACCACCCCATGAAGTGGTTGGAACCACTGGTGGTGCGACTGGCTGGGCAAGCCCACCTGGAATCCACGATTACTCTGATCGTCGCCAAACTCAACGAAGATGCCGACCTTCTGAACGAGGAGTGTGCCGAAGCCCTGACCCGAATCGGAACGCCAGCCGTGTTGCACGCCGTTGCCGAGGTATTCCCCACTGCCAAACAGCATTTTCGCATCTACGCCACCAACCCACTGGAACACATTCACTCCGACTTGGCGGTGGAAATCAGCCTCAACCTGCTCAAAAAAGAAAAAGATGAGTTCATTCAGGCGTCATCTCGCCGAATCGCTTCTGTACCAGTTCGCCAAGGAAGGAATTGAGGCTGCACGACAATTGTTGACGGGACGAAAACTCGACTTCGACAGCAAAGGTCTGCGAAATTGCTTGCTGGAAACCTGCACTCTTACAGGGGAGCGATTCCCCGAATACGACGACTGGATGGCGACCGAGAAAGCAGAGAAGGCCGAGCATTGGAAACGAGTCAATGAGCTTGAGGGCGACCCGAATGGCCAGATGCTGTTCGCCTTGGAAAAGTTGACCGGCAAGAAGGCGACGGATTTTCCCAAAGCAAGGCCACCATTGCCACGGGCATCTGGTTTGGCCCTGCCTCACAAGCGAGCATTGAAACAGAAAGTCGGACGCAACGATCCTTGCCCGTGTGGGAGCGGCAAGAAGTTCAAGAACTGCTGCATAAAACGATGAGGAGAAAAACCCTCACTTGAGGATCAGAGGCGGTTGGGTCTGGAACTTGTGGGGCACGGATTGCGTCGTTGTGCATTTTGGTGCTTGGATCGGGACGGATGATGCCGAGATTGGATGGGTTTTTGGACGAGAAGATTAGCCTTCAACATCCATGAGAATGAAATGACGAACCGGCCTTCAGCCTTCAATAAGGCGACTGGCCCCAGCGCCAATGCGCCGAGGCCAGTAATTAAGCAACAGGAATTCGGCCTTATGCCAACGCATCGACGATTTCTTTCAGGGCAGCCCACCCTCCGACTTTTTCAGCAGCGGCTTTGGCGACGGCAATTGACGCTCCGACTCCAAAATGACCATTGGAAGAGGGGGCGGCAACAGTCGCCTGAACTTGAGGAACTGGACCGGGCTTTCTCCCTGGCTTCCTGCCAGGCCTTCTCTTGGGGCCGCTCCCTTTTACCTTATAGACCAATCCTTCGGTGACCTCGACTCCTTCTGCCTTCAGGTGGGCGACGATTGCCTTGGCATTGGCATCGGGCATACCTTTAAATGCTTCTCTGATTGCTTCGCTCTTGTTCAATTTTGCCGTTGTTCTCGCCATATTGGAGACTCCGAAATAGATTTGGGTAAGCGCTGGCGACAGTGTAGTTATAGCACGCTGTCTGATTCTGTCCAGTTGCAGGTTTATTCCTTCACTGCCTGGGTCCCATTCTGAAGCACATTTGCCAGAATGGGATGTCTTCTACCTCGTCGTTGAACTTACCCCCTTAGCTACCTCTTGGCCAAACGCCTCCAGAAACGCATCTGGTAATTGCGCACCCGCCAGCGTGTTCTGCCCGTTGATGATGAAGAACGGCACTCCCTCCACCCGAAGACGCCGAGTCTGGTCGCTTGCCTCCCTGATCGCCTCCATCCCTTTATCGCCGCTCAAGACAAGCTCGGCCTTATTTCGGTCCAACCCAGCCTCGGCAACCACGTCGATGAGGGTCTGACGGTCGCTGATGTTCCGGCCGTTAGTGAAGTACGCCAGGAAAAGGGCCTCCACAACCGCATCCTGAATGCCCTGTTGATCGGCCAGCCAGATGAGCCGATGAGCGTCGAGCGTGTTGGGCGTTCGTTCAATTCGGTCGAAGGCAAAATTGATGCCTTCTGTGACGCCGACCGCAACAACATTGGCGTCGAGTTCCAGCGAGCGTTCCCAGCTTCCGAATTTGGCAGTGCGATATTCCTTGCGGCTGATTCCCTCTTTTGGCATGGTCGGATTAAGTTGAAATGGGAGCCAACGCACTCGAACCTCAAGTCGCTGGGCAGCGATGGCCTTTTCCAGCCGCCGCTTGCCGATAAAGCACCATGGGCAGATCACGTCGGAGAAAACGTCGATAGTGAGAATCATGAGCAAACCCTTTCTCAAGAATAGAATAGGGTGAAAGGTACGTCAATTGGCCTTCAATTTGTTGGTATGGACGAGTCGGCACCTCAAATGGACGATTTCGACAAGCAGACCGTCAGCTGTCTTACTTCGGGCGGTTTTCCCTTGGCTTTGTCCGCGCTTCCAGCAAGCGGCGTTTCGACTCGATCTCGGCGACCAGCGCCTTTTCGTCAGGAAGGGTCGTGCGGTATTCGGCTGCAAGGACTTTGTTGGGCAGGTTCTCCAGGGCATAATGAGCGACGGCGACGTCCTTTTGGGTGCAAAGGATTACGCCGACCGGCGGATTCTCTCCTTCGTTCGTCCAGTGCTCACGCGCATAGTTGAGGTAAAGGTGCATCTGCCCGGCGTCAGCATGGGTGAATTTGCCGAGCTTCAGGTCGATTACGACGAGACATCGAAGTTTGCGATGGAAGAACAGCAAGTCGATTCGATACCACTCGTCGCCGATGCGGAGGCGTTTCTGGCGACCGATGAAGGTGAAGGCGCCTCCGAGTTCCAGGAGGAATGATTCGAGTTCTCGGATCAACGCATCTTCCAGATCGTTCTCGGAATACTCATCCTTCAAGCCCAGAAATTCAAGGATGAACGGGTCCTTGATCTCGTCGTCGGCAGTCAATACTTCGCCCGATTTGGCAATGGCCCCTTTCTTGAGCATCGCGCCTTTGTGCCGCGATGCCAAGGTGCGGTCGAAAAACAGCGTCGTGATTTGCCGCTCCAATTGCCGGACCGACCAGCCGTTGCGAAGGGCCTCGGCTTCGTAGAACTGGCGGGCCTCGGGCTTTTGGACCTTGAGAAGCAATACGTAATGGGACCACGGTAACGAGAATCGTGCCGAGGCGTTTTGGTCCCACGCCGCCTGTTCGGATTGCGCAGACGGCATCTGCGCAATTCCCTCGCTTTTCGATGGATTTGGTGACGAATAGGCAGATTCTTCAGACGATGTCTGAAGAATCTGCCGTCGCGGCCAGGCGAGGTAGAATCTCCTCAATTGGGTGGGATTGACGTAGCTAAAACCCCGGCCAAACCTCGCGGTGAGATCCGCTGAAAACTGCTCGATAACTTTCGTTCCATATTCTGCACGGTCTTTCCCTCCCTGCTCGAACTGAACTATCCGCCGGCCGATCTCCCAATAGGTCGTCGTCATGACCACGTTGACCGCACGCGCCGAAGACCGGCAGGCCGCTTCGAGCAGTTCGACAACCCCATCGAGAGTGGTCCTGTATTCAGCGTCAACGGCGGATGCCTTGACAATCTCGCCAGATTGCTTTTTCCCGGACTTGCTCATGAAGACTTGCCCGCCTTTTTCTGCAGTGATCCGTGGATCGAACGATTCCACGAGATAATCCCATGCAACATGGTCAAATACCAGTCATGCAAAAAACGTCGCCATCGTCCATGTTACGGATTGTTCGGCGCCGACTGGCCCATCTTCTGACCAGGATATTAACTGTGTCGGCGGCGCTGGAATTGCGGGAATATTAACAGGGGGATCACAAAAGTGCACATTCAAAGAAGTGGTTAACAGCCGTCCAGTAAAGGGTCGACAGAATGTTTCAGGTCAACGCGGATGGTTAAGTCGGACGTGAAGTATGTTTCTCGATCGACCTGGCCTCGCTGCAATCAAGATGAACCACGGGATAATCGAAAGGAGACACGACATGCAAAAGCGCAAGCTCGGAAAGAGCGGCCTCGAAGTTTCGGCCCTGGGGCTCGGGTGTATGGGTATGAGCTTCGGCTATGGCCCCGCCGCGGATGAGCAGGAAATGATCTCGTTGATGCGGTCAGCGGTTGACCTCGGGATCAACTTCTTCGACACCGCCGAAGTCTACGGTCCGTACACGAACGAGGTGCTGGTCGGCAAGGCACTTTCGCCCATACGAAAGCAGGTGGTGATCGCCACCAAGTTCGGATTCCACTTCGACGCGAACGGCAAGCAAGCCGGCCTCAATAGCCGTCCCGAGCATATCAAGGAAGTTGCGGAAGCCTCGCTCAAACGGCTCAACATCGACGCCATCGACTTGCTCTATCAGCATCGCGTCGACCCGAACGTGCCCATCGAGGACGTCGCGGGGGCAGTGAAGGAACTGATTCAGGCGGGCAAGGTTCGGCACTTTGGCCTCTCCGAAGCGGGAGTGAAAACCATCCGCCGCGCTCATGCGGTTCAGCCAGTCACGGCCTTGCAAAGTGAGTATTCGCTTTTCTGGAGGGAACCTGAAGGGGAGATCATCCCGACTCTCGAAGAGCTTGGCATCGGCTTCGTTCCCTTCAGCCCGCTGGGGAAGGGCTACCTTACGGGGAAAATCGACGAGAACACCACTTTCGACAGCGCCGACTTCCGCAACTCCGTCCCTCGCTTTACGCCGGAGGCTCGAAAAGCGAACAAAGCGGTCGTCGATCTGCTCGGCCGCATCGCTCAGCGCAAGAACGCGACCCCGGCCCAAATTGCACTCGCCTGGCTGCTGGCCCAGAAGCCGTGGATCGCACCCATTCCAGGGACGACGAAGTTGCATCGCCTGCAGGAAAACGTCGCTGCAACCAAGGTTGCACTTACCGAGACCGATCTCCGCGACATCGAGGAGACCGCGTCTCAAATCTCGGTGCAGGGGGCTCGATACTCCGAGGCCGCGCAGCGAATGATCGACCGTTAAATAGACAGTGGACACGGAGAACGCCCCCGCCATCGCCCGCGCCAGGGAACTAGGTCGCGACGAGGCATCTGACCTGCAAAATCATTAAAACTTAATGGGAGTCCTATTTCTTGTTGCTTTCCGAATAGCCGCAGCTATGCTGATAACCAGTTTGCTACGTGTAGGGTACATTTTGCTGAAGGGGCGGCTATGGACGCCTGGCACGAAATCGCCATGTCCTTGCGCGGCGCCTACCTGGCAGTGCACCGTCAGGCCGATGGGGAATTCGCACGCTACGGCATCACGGGCGACCAATTTCCGATCCTCGCCGTACTGAGCGACGGCGCCGTCCTCGCGCAGGCGGAGCTCTGCCGCCGCACTCACTCGGACTCCAATACGATAAGCGCCATGCTCGCGCTCTTGGAAAATCGTGGTCTCATCCGACGAATGCGGGACGCCAAGGATGGGCGGGCGCGGAGCGTGGCACTGAAACCGAAAGGCAAGCGCATCTTCGCCAAAGTCTGGGCGAATCGTGAAGGAACCCGAAAGCGTATGGAGGCTCTCTTCACAGAGGCCGAAATCAACAACTTGGTGCATCTCCTGGAAGCGCATCAACCAGGGAATTGCTCGGCCGCAAGGTCGCCAGAAACGGCGCGGCGTTGCCGTGGCCGACGGCGTTGTCAACGAGGTTTGATCCACCACCACTCGAGCAGCGGGAGTTGCGATCATGAGCAAGCATATTTTGGCGCTGGCATTGGCGGTCATTGGCGCCGTGGCGCTGACAAGCGCTGGCCGCCAGGGAGTCGCCCGGGCCCAGGACGAAAAAAACCAGTCCGCGCCCAAGGTCGAGCTTCCGGCTCCGGACGCCGATGGCTTCATCAACCTCTTCAATGGCAAGGATCTAACCTACTGGGAGGGTTATGCTGGCTATTGGTCGGTCAAAGACGGCGCCATCACGGGTTCGGAAACCAGCGCCAATTCCAAGCACACCTTCCTTGTCCTTTCGGCATCCAAGGCCGAGCCGGCCAAGTTCGGGAATTTCGAATTGCACTTCAGCTATCGCTGGACCGAGAAAGGCAAAGGTGGCAACTCCGGAGTCCAGTTCCGATCCAAGATCCTTGATGAGAAAGGCTACAAAGTAGGCGGCTATCAAGCCGATTTGGACGTCAACGGTCAATATGACGGCGGCTATTACGATGAGGCTGGCGTGGCCGGGAAACGCGGCATCTTTGCCCCACGAGGTTTCAAGACGACCTGGGACTCCGACAACAAGAAAAAGCAGGAACCGCTGGCCTCGGGAAAGAATGGCAAAGAGCTCAAGTCCATTATTAAGCCGCTGGGCGAATGGAACACTTACGTTCTTGCGGCAAACGGCAACCACATGACCTCCAGGGTCAATGGCGAACTAATGGCGGAACTGATCGACGACAGTCCCAAAGCGCTCAAGGAGGGCGTGATTGCGTTGCAGATTCACCAGGGGGCCACCATGACGATTCAGTTCAAGGAGATGAAGATCAAGTTGCTGGCGGCTACCAAGGACAAGCAAACGAAGGCGCCCACCAAAAACTGGAAAATGACTGATTTCGTGAAGGATGAAAAGGTTGGCGTCGAGGGCCTGGTCAACCGCAATTTCGAGGACGGCAAAAAGCTCTTCACCGAGGTCAAATGCCTCACCTGCCACACTTTCGCCGGACAGGGCGGTTTCGTCGGCCCCTCACTCTCGGCCAAGGGCGCGAGTTTTGGACCCGTCGATATTCTCGTGTCGATACTTGAACCCAACAAGATTATCGCCGATGCCTATCGGCAAAAAGTCGTCGAGCTGGACGATGGCCGCTTCGTTACGGGCATGGTTTCGGAGAACGACGATGAAATCGAGATCACCCCGAACCTGTTGCAGCCGGAAAAAAAGGTTGTCGTCAAAGCGGAAAAGGTTGTCAGCATGACCGATTCCCCGGTATCGCCGATGCCGGCGGGACTGATCGACAATTTAAGTCGTGAGCAGATTCTGGACCTGATCGCCTACGCCATCTCCCAGGATGATCCCGATGACGAGATGTTTGCGCCCCCCGCGAAAAAGAAATAACCACCTCTTCCCCTGGAGAATTATCATGCGTGCTGGTTTCTCACATGCACCGGCGCTGGCCGCCGCCTGGTTCGCCCTGGTTGCCATGATCGTGCTGCCATTGCAGGCGCAAGACGATCCTTCGAATGTCTTCAATTTTCCACCCAACACCAAGAAAGTCAAAAAAGGCGGAGCCGGCGGTACGACAGCGCCTGAAAACATCACGGTCGCCGACGGCTTCAAGGTCGAGCGCCTTTACATCGTGCCCCAGGCCACCCAGGGCAGCTGGGTGTCCATGACCGTCGATCCCCAAGGCCGGCTTGTCGCTGGTGGACGGGACAATGCCGGTATCTTTCGCATCACGCCGCCGGCGCTTGACGGCAAGGCCGAAGACACCAAGGTCGAGAAACTGGACTTCGATCTCACCAGTCCCAATGGGCTCTTGTACGCCTTTGACAGCCTGTATGTGATGAAATGCGGCGGCGGTGGTGGCGGCAAGGGAGGCGGCGAAAACCGTCCCAACGGCCTGTATCGCGTCACCGCGTCGAAGCCCGGCGGCGAATACGATACGGTCACCCTGCTGCGCGCCCTCCAGGGCGGCGGCGATCACGGTCCTCACTATGTGCAGCTTTCTCCAGATGGCAAGTCGCTCACGGTCGTCTGCGGCAACAGCACCAAAGTGACGGAATTCGCGAATTCCTACCTACCCAGAATCTGGGGCGAGGATGCGCTTCATCCCTTGCTGGCTTCTTTTGGCGGAGTAATGGCCCCCTCCGGTTGGATCGCCAAAGTCGATCCGGAAGGCAAACAATGGGACTTGTATAGCGCCGGTTTTCGCAATCAATACGGCGCCGTTTACAATCACAACGGCGATCTGTTCACTTACGATTCGGACATGGAATGGGACATCGGCTTGCCCTGGTATCGCCCCTCCCGCGTTTCCATGGCCGCCAGCGGCGGCGATGCCGGCTTCCGCAACGGCTCGCGCAATATGCCGCCGCGCTATCCCGATTCGCTGCCTCCCCTTGTCGATATCGGCCTCGGCTCCCCTGTCGGCGTCGCCTTCGGCTACGGCGCCAAGTTTCCCGCCAAGTATCAGGAGGCCCTGTACATCAACGACTGGAGTTATGGCCGCATTCTCGCCGTCCACCTCAAGCCGCAAGGGAGCTCTTACCAGGCCACTGTGGAGCCATTTCTCAGCGGTCCGGGCATGTCGCTTACTGATGTGGTCATCAATCCCAAGGACGGCGCGATGTATTTTTGCATCGGCGGCAATTCCCAATCCGCTCTTTACCGCGTGACCTATGTGGGCAAGGAATCGACCGCTCCGGCCAAGAATGATGAAACCTTCGCGAAAGAGCGCGCCATCCGCCACAAGCTCGAAACATTTCACGGCAAACAAGATCCTACCGCTGTGGCAAGCGCCTGGTCGTATCTGGGCAGCGACGACCGCTTCACACGCTATGCCGCCCGCGTGGCGATTGAGCATCAGGACGTCAAGCAATGGCAAGACCGCGCACTCAAGGAGACGAATCCGGTGGCCGCGATTCATGGTCTTTTGGCCCTGGTTCGCAGCGTAGGCAAGGATCAAACCAAAGGCGGCTTCGGCGGTGGTAAAAAGGGGGGCGGCGCTTTTCCGGGCGGCAAGGGGGGCGATAAGGGCGGCGATAAGGTGGAGGCGAAAGACGATGTCGGCGTTGCCAAAAAGGCTGCGGTTCCCGGCCTGGAATGGAAAGCGCCTATCCTGGACGCTCTGGAGCGGATTGACATCGCCAAGCTCAAAGACTCGCAAAAATGCGACATCCTGAGGGTCTATTCCGTGCTGTTCAATCGCCTCGGGAAGCCGGACGATTCCCGTCGCGAACGCATTATCAAGCGTTTCGACCCGCTCTTCCCGGTCGTTACGGAGGATTACAACATCGGCCTCAATGCCGACCTATGCGAATTGCTGTGCCACCTGGAGGCGCCAGGTATACAAGCCAAGGTGCTCAAGGCTATCGAGATGGCGCAGAAGCGTCCGCAGCCGGCCACGCGCGCCTGGACTGCGATGCCCAATTATCAGGGGCCGGTGACGCCCAGTCAGGTGGAGGAATTGACTTACGCCTGGCACCTGGCTTACGTGAAAACCGGCTGGGAGGAGCCAGAGAAAAAGCAAATCGCCGAGCTGTGGAAGACGCGGTTCTCGACCTTCAAGGGCGGGAATTTGTACAACGCGTCCGTCAACTCCATGCGCCAGTCCACCATGCAGAATATTGGTCAGGTCGGCGGCGATGCGAAAGCCGCCGGCACGGAATAATCGTCGCGATTCTCTCAAGGGGCAATGGAGGACGTCGAGGACATCGTAGAATAAGGCGAAACAGCTCTACAAAAAAGGCCGGTTACGAACTGTCGGAATTGGCGTAACCGGGATCAACGACGAGGACAAAACCATGCGAGGAACAGTCCTTTATGGTCCGCGTGACGTACGCTTCGAAGACCTCGATACGCCGAAGATCGTCAAGCCGACCGATGCCATTATCCGTATCGCGCTTACGTGTGTGTGCGGGTCGGACCTGTGGCCGTACCGGGGAATTCAGTCGATCGCCGGGCCCACGCCGATGGGCCACGAATACTGCGGCATCGTCGAGGAGGTCGGTAGCGCGGTGAAAGCCGTGAAGCCGGGCCAGTTCGTCATCGGCTCGTTCGCCACGTCCGACAATACCTGCCCCAACTGCGGGTACGGCTACCAGTCATCGTGTATCCAGCGCGAGTGGATCTCCAGGGCACAGGCGCCCGTGCTGCGCGTGCCGCTCGGCGGACGGGACGCTGGTGCCCACACCGGGCGTGCCGGCCGATGATCTGCTGCCGAGTCTGCTGGCGACATCGGATGTCTTGGGAACGGGTTGGTTCGCCGCCGACGCGGCGAACGTGAAGCCGGGGTCAACCGTTGTGGTCGTTGGCGATGGCGCCGTCGGCCTCCTCGGCGTTCTCTCGGCCAGGCAGATGGGGGCCGAGCGGATCATTGCGATGAGCCGACACGAGAAGCGGCAGCAACTCGCTCGCGAATTCGGCGCCACCGACATTCTGGCCGAACGCGGCGACGAAGGCGTGGCCCGCATCATGGATATGACCAAAGGCGTCGGCGCCGACTCGGTGCTGGAGTGTGTCGGGACGCAGCAGTCGATGATGCAGGCGATCCATTCCGCCAGGAGAGGCGGTTACGTGAGCTATGTCGGCGTCCCGCACGCCATGCAGCTCAAGGGCGAGGAACTCTTCTACACCCATGTGCACCTCCACGGCGGCCCCGCGCCGGTGCGACGCTACTTGCCGAAGCTGATCGACCTGGTACTCGATCGAAAGATCGACCCTGGAAAGGTCTTCGACCTGACCCTGCCTCTCGACCAGGTGGCCGAGGGCTACCGCGCCATGGACGAGCGCCGCGCAATCAAGACATTGCTGCGGCCTTGAGACGAAGCCTAAACAGGTGCGCCGCAGCGCTGACCGCATCCCCAACTTTTCCACATAATCTCGAAAAAGGTTCCCTGATCTCTTCTTGGAGGATTCACAATGAGACGAATGACGAGTCTGTTGGCGGGCGTCTGCCTGTGCATGGTGCTGGCCGGGCCGCTCAGCGCGAAACGCCGGCGCCGTTGCCGGCGGCGCCCAAGGGCTTCGACCAGAAGCGCGAAGGCATCGCGCAGGGCAAAGTCGAGTCGATCGAGTACGACTCGAAGGCCACGGGCGGCAAGCGCAAGATGACTGTGTACACGCCTCCTGGTTACAACGCTGCCAACAAGTATCCCGTGTTCTACCTGCTGCACGGCGGCGGCGACGACGAGACCGGCTGGCGCGAGAAAGGCGCGGCCAGCATCATTCTCGACAACCTCTACGCCGACAAAAAAATCGTGCCGATGATCGTGGTCATGCCCAACGGCTTCCCGACCAAAGCAGGCGAGAAGGCTGCCAAGGGCAAGGGAGGCAGCCTCTTCGAGGAGGACCTGCTCAAAGACATCATCCCGTACATCGAGTCGCATTACGCGACGTTGTCGGTGCCGACCGAGCGCGCGTTGGCTGGACTGTCGATGGGCGCGGGCCAAACTTTGAACATTGGCCTCAAACACCTCGACAAATTCGCCTGGCTCGGCGCCTTCTCCGGCGGCGGCGGCAAGGCGGCCAACCTGATTACGGATGAAGGCGCGGTCAAGAAGCTGCGCCTGTTCTGGATTTCATCCGGCGACAAAGATCAACTTGCCTTCAAAGGTTCCGAGAGTCTCCATAATACGCTCGCCGAAAAGAACATCCCGCATATCTGGCACATCGATTCCGGCGGCCATACCTGGCCAGTGTGGAAGAACGACCTGTACCTTGTTGCCCAGATGCTATTCCGTGACAAAAACAAAGCTGAAAGTAAGTGATTTAGCGTATTCCTACCTACCGCTCATGTGGTGGGTGTGCGCTTTACCTTCGCGAAAAAAATTGTGGCGCCTACCCTCTCTAGGAGACCTCTCATGCGCTGTCTAACTTTTGTCCCAAGTTTCATCGCTGTCTGGGCATGCTTCTTGCTTCCGACCAGTTTCGTGCACGGCCCAGGCCGGCGGCAAGGTCGATGTAACCGGCACCTGGAAAGCCGAATTCGACACGCAGATCGGCCTGCAAAAATACACCTTCACGCTCAAGCAGGATGGCACGGCCATCAGCGGCAAGGCCAGCGTGGACACCAATGGTGAGAAACGCGATGTCACTTTCAAGGAGGGCAAAATTGACGGGGACAAATTAACGCTTATCGAACTGCTAGCCATCCAGGGCAAAGACGTGCGCGTCACCTTCACCGGCAAGGCTTCAGTCGACCAAATCAAGTTCACCCGCCAGGTTGGCGATCTTGGCAGCTCAGAGGCTACCGCCAAGCGCGTGGCAAGCGACCCGGCCAAGCCTGCTCCGGGCAAAGGGGCGGGGAAAGATGGCAAAGGCGGCTTCGGCGGCCCGATCAAACTTGGCCCGGACGACAAACCCGCCTTCCCCGATGCGCCCGCCGGATTCAATGCCGCGCGCGACAAGGTGCCGCACGGCGACGTCAAGGTCGTTGAGTACGACTCCAAAACGCTGGGAACGCGCCGAGCGCCTGCGCGTTTATACGCCCCCCGGCTATGCGGCGGACCGCAAGTACCCAGTGCTCTATCTGCTGCATGGCCTGGGAAACACCAGCACAGAATGGACGCAACGGGCCAAAGCGCCTATCATCGTCGACAACTTGCTGGCTGACGGCAAGATTCAGCCGCTGATCATAATCTTCCCCAGCGGGGATGCCGCCGCGACGGTGGCCAACGGGGGAGGGGGCCGCGTCCAGGCGGGCTATGGCGAGCCATTCTCGAAGGATTTGCTCAGCGACATCATCCCCTTCGTTGAGTCCCACTATTCCGTGCTAACGGATCGCAACCATCGCGCGCTCGCCGGCATGTCGATGGGCGGCGGCCAGAGCTTGAACATCGGCCTGACCAACGTCGACAAGTTTGCCTGGGTTGGCGGAATTGCCGCGGCCCCCAATACCAGGCCTCCGGCCGAACTCTTGCCCGATCCGACAATTGCCAAGAAGTTGAACCTTCTATGGCTGGCGTTGCGGCAACAAGGACGGCCTGATCCGCGTCAGCCAGGGCGTTCACAACTACCTCAAAGAGAAGGGCGTGTCCCACGTCTGGCACGTGGATGGCAATGGGCACGATACCGCGGAAATGAGCAACAATCTGTACCATTTCGTCCAACGTATCTTCAAAGAATAGACGCGTGGTCCGTTAAGCGATGGTGCCCGGCGAGTGAGCCCGTGCGGCCGCCGGCGCCTTCGCACGCGTCTGTCGGATCGACTGGGAAGTGGCGCAACCGGAAAACTCACCATGGGCTGGAAGCAGGTGTGCCATACGTAGCGTTTCCCTCCCGTGCCATTCATGTTCGATTCCCCGCATCACCAACGCACAATCGAACTCCACTGAGCCAGGCGGGAACAAGGCCCGATTCGCAAAGAAGCTCGATTCCACTTTGTCCACGGCCAGCGAATGCACCTGCCATTTGCAGATCCGCAATTCCAGGCCGTCGAACTGGCCTGGCGTGGCAGTCACCGAGTACCCCAGCGATCCCTTCTCAAAGAAATTGGACGCCTCCTGGAGCGAGCCGAAAATGGATGTTTTGGGAAGCTCCGGGGTGACGTGGCCCTCAACCAGCAAGTGTGTCTGCTGGTCATCGCTGTCCAAAGCCACCCGGTAATGGTCGCCTGTTTCGGCTACCTGAAAAGTAGCATGGTGATGCACGCCAGGAAACAAACGCCCGCCCAGCAGGGTGTTGAGCCTGGAGGAAGTATCCCGCCGTGAGATGAAGACACCTTCCTTGATTTCATGGTCATGGTCCCATTCCACGGCGATCCGATGGGCGGCGTTTTCGGAGGAGATGCCGAAAAATGCGGGCAGAAACCTGGGCCGAATGCTTTTGAGCCGAATCAGGCAAACCCCGGCCATTCCTGCACCATTGACCAACTTGGGCCGGAAAGGCGCGGGGAGCACTCGGGCAAGAACATCAGGGTGCTACCCGAAAATTGACCAGGATTCTGCGGTCGATCACGCCACGGATCACGGGAATTCTCATATTTGGCTCCTTGGCAGGGTAACCGCAGAGCGCGGCTGCGGATAACTTACCCAGGCCGATGACGCCTGGTTTCAAAGTCGTTTCGCCAAGGAGTGCCATGCGGCCTCCACGGGTGGGCTCCCGGCTGGAAGCACGCTTTACAGCCAAGATTTACACGGCTACACTGACAGCGGAGGGAAAGATCACCATGGAAATATCGCTTCCCGAATCTGTGCAGCGGGTATTGCAGGCCAAAGCCGACGAGGGTCATTACGACACCTTGGAAGAGTACGTGTGCGCCCTTTTGTCGCGAGAAGCGCAGCAAGATCCCCAGGCCACCGACAATGAACTGGATCGTTTCCACGACAACCTGCGTCGTTTGGGTCTCCTCCGGCGCGCAGTGCGCCCCCGCCTCTGCGAGCGGACGACGAGCCGTTTGAACCGATCACGGTAGCCGGGCTACCCCTTTCCGAGTCCGTCGTCGCGGAGCGTCGCTAGGTGGAACTTTACTTTTTAGACACGAGTGCCCTCGTGAAGCGGTACGTGACCGAAACGGGCACACCCTGGGTCAACGCGCTGTTTGAGCCGCCTTTGGGGAATGTGTTTTATTTGGCCCGGATCGCGGCGGTCGAATTGACCGCCGCGCTGGCGCGTCGTTGCAAAGGGGGAGGATTGCCCTTGGCCGACGCAACCAAAGCTCTCAACCGCTTCCATGCCGAAATGCACAGCCGTTTGCTGGTTATTGAAATTACTCCGCTCCTGCTCGATGAGGCTGAACGTCTTGCGGAAAAACATGCCTTGCGGGCTTACGATGCCGTCCAACTTGCGGCCTTGTTCGCGATGGAACAGAACCGCAAGCAGTTTTCCCTCCCGCCTCTGACCCTTTTGTCTGCCGATGCGGAACTTATCGCCTCGGCGAAAGCCGAAGGTTTCGCGGTCACAAATCCAAACCTTCATCCCTAACAAAGCCGAATGTTTGAGTTCCCCGCCATTGGGGGTTACAGGCCGCTTGTGCGGCGTCTATTGCCCCATCCTCGGTTGTCTTCACTCGCCAAGCAGACCCACGCGGGCCGAGTCACTTGCCGTACTGCTCGTCGGCGACGTGCTCCATCCAATCGACCACCTTACCGTCGAGCTCCTCCTGAATGGCGATGTGGGTCATGGCGGTGGTCGGCGCGGCGCCGTGCCAGTGCTTCTCGCCTGGCGGGAACCAGACCACGTCGCCCGGCCGGACCTCCTCAATCGGCCCGCCCCACCGCTGCACCCGGCCGCAACCGGCCGTGACGATGAGCGTCTGGCCGAGCGGGTGGGTGTGCCACGCCGTCCTTGCGCCCGGCTCGAACGTCACGTTGGCCCCGACCGCGCGGGCCGGGGCGGGCGCCTTGAACAAAGGGTCGATGCGGACTGTGCCCGTGAACCAATCGGCTGGCCCCTTGCCGGACGGTTGTGTACCAACCCGTTTAATGTCCATGATCAACTCCTCTCCCCTGGTCAAAAGGGGCGACAACGTCGAACGACTCCTACCAGCCCGTTGAAAAAGGGGTCAGACCCCTTCAATTCCCTGTAAATACGTTGAAAACTCTGGGCACTTCAAGGGGGTCTGACCCCTTTTTCAACGGGCTGCTACCCCCGACAATATTAATTGTAAGTGGCATGGCTCGGCACAGGTAGCACGATTGTCTAGCGTGTTAGCCTGATCCACGACTTGGGGTACACCGGCACGGACGGTGCGTAGGAAACGACGGTGCACGAAGCTCCGATTCACCCGCATCTTGTTGCCATCAGAAAACCCACCTGTTAAAATCTGGCATCTCCCAACTAAATCGAACCATTGCTGCCGCCCAAGACATGAGCACCAAAAACGACTCGCCCCACGCCGACAAGTGGGCAACAAAACCTGGCGATGTTCCTCCCGGGGCGGTCGCTGACCCAACGGATCAACTCAAAGAGATCGGTCGCTATCGAATTGACAAAATTTTGGGCGAGGGAGGGTTCGGGCGGGTCTATCTGGCTTATGACGACCAGTTGAACCGGCCCGTGGCCATCAAGGTGCCAAACCCGGAACGCATCATTGGTCCCGACGATGCCAAAGCTTACTTGACCGAGGCTCGTGTCCTTGCCAGTCTGGACCATCCCAACATCGTGCCGGTCTACGATGTTGGCACCACTCCTAATGGTTTGATCTACGTTGTCTCGAAGCTAATCGAGGGAAGCGACCTGGCGAAGAGGATTGGCCAAGGCCCGCTGGCCCACACTCAGGTTAGCGGAACTATTGCTACGGTGGCCGAGGCCCTGCACTATGCCCATCGAAAAGGATTGGTCCACCGGGACATCAAACCTGGCAACATACTTATCGACACCAGCGGCAAATCATTTGTGGCCGATTTCGGCCTGGCCTTGAATGAAGAGGATTTTGGCAAAGGGGCCAAGTTTGCCGGAACGCCTCCTTACATGTCGCCAGAACAGGCCCGTGGTGAAGGGCATCGTGTCGATGGTCGTTCGGACATTTTTAGCCTGGGCGTGGTCCTGTACGAGTTGCTGGCGGGACGGCGACCGTTCAAGGCCGATTCAGTAGAGGAACTTTTAGAGCAAATCATTGCGGTAGAAGCTCGTCCACCACGTCAGGTGGACGACACCATTCCCAAGGAACTGGAGCGAATTTGTCTCAAGGCCCTGTCGAAACGGGCCACGGAGCGGTTTACAACTGGCAAGGACATGGCCGATGACTTGCGGCACTTCTTGGGTTCGGCGCCGCCAGCAGCGAAGCCCACGTTGCCCCAACGACAACCCGACGAAGCGGACGTTGCCAGCCTCCTGTTCCCACGCCAAGTGCGCAACGCCTGTTTCCGACCACACGCTCATCAAGATCGTACCCAAAGGGTTGCGGTCTTATGACGGCAACGATGCGGATTTCTTCCTTGAACTCTTGCCTGGCCCTCGTGATCGTGATGGCTTGCCCGATAGTATCCGGTTCTGGAAAACACGAATCGAGGAAATGGACCCCGAAAAGACATTTTCAGTGGGATTGATCTGGGGGCCTTCTGGATGCGGCAAGTCGTCCCTGGTCAAAGCGGGTTTGCTGCCGCAACTGTCGGGCGATGTGATTGTGGTGTACATCGAGGCCACAGCGGAAGAAACGGAAACTCGTCTGCTAAACGGTCTGCGCAAACGCTGTCCACTTCTGCCTGCCAACCTGGGTCTGAAAGAAATGCTGGCTGCATTGCGCCGTGGACAGGGGGTTCCAGCGGGCAAAAAAGTGTTGATCGTTCTCGATCAGTTTGAGCAATGGCTGCATGCGAAAAAGGAAGAGGAAAACACCGAGTTGGTCCAGGCCCTTCGGCAGTGCGACGGCAACAGGGTGCAGTGTATCGTCATGGTGCGAGACGATTTCTGGATGGCGGTTTTTCGTTTCATGCAGGAGCTGGAGATTCGACTTGTCGAAGGCCAGAACTCGGCTGCTGTCGATCTCTTCCCCATCCGCCACGCCGAAAAAGTGCTGGCGGCTTTTGGTCGGGCTTTCAGTGTGTTTGCCTGAAGCCGACCTTGCTGTCAGCAAGGAGCATAAGGAGTTTCTTGAAAAGGCCGTCTCTGGGTTGGCTCAGGAAGGCAAGGTCATCTGCGTGCGGCTGGCCCTTTTTGCGGAGATGATGAAAGGTAAGCCGTGGACATCGGCCACGCTCAAGGAAGTCGGCGGTACCGAGGGGGTTGGTGTCACCTTCCTTGATGAAACTTTCAGCACGGCCACCGCACCACCTGAACATCGCTACCACCAGAAGGCCGCCCGCGCCATCCTGAAAGCCCTGCTGCCTGAAACCGGCACCGACATCAAGGGGCAGATGAAATCACATGACGAACTTCTGGAAGCGTCCGGCTATGCCAGTCGTCCCAAAGATTTTCAAGACTTGATCCGCCTTCTCGATGGCGAAATCCGGCTCATCACGCCGACCGACCCGGATGGCAACAAAGGGGACGAGGATTCCCTGGTCCAGGTTCAACCGGGACAGAGGTATTATCAACTGACCCACGATTATCTGGTCCCCTCGCTGCGGGAATGGCTTACCAGAAAGCAAAAGGAAACGAGGCGAGGGCGGGCCGAATTGCTGCTGGCGGATCGTGCGTCGGTGTGGAACGCCCGCCCGGAGAACCGCCAACTGCCGTCGCTGCGCCAATGGCTGCAAATTCGCTGGTTGACGGCAAAAAAGAATTGGACGCCGCCGCAGCGAAAGATGATGCGGCAGGCTCGCAAGGTGTATTTGGTGCAAGGGACGGTTATTAGTGTCCTCCTGCTGTGCCTGATCGGCTGGGGCGCGTACGAAGGCTACGGCATGCTGAAAGCTCGTGCGTTGCGGGATCGACTGCTGGATGCCAACACCAATGACGTCCCCACGATTGTGCAGGAAATGGCTAGCTATCGCCCCTGGCTCAACCCGCTGCTGGAAACTGACTTTGCCCAGGCCGAAACCAGCAAGGATGCACGCAAGCAACTCCATGTCGGCCTCGCACTGTTGCCTGTGAATACCAACCTTGCTCTGTTGCCTGCGAATAAGTGGCTGGTCGATTACCTCTGCGGTCGGCTCCTTGACGCCGATCCGTATGAAATCCCTGCGATTTGTACGACTCTGCGCCTCATAAGGATAAACTGCTGGACAGGCTCTGGTCCGTTGCCGAAGAACCGGCCAAGGGCAAAGACAGCCAACGGCTGCGAGCTTCCTCGCGCTTGCGAAGTTTGACCCGAAAAGCGACAAATGGGCGAAGGTTCAAGAAGCCGTGGGCAATGATCTGGTGAATGTGTCCCTGGTCGATCTGGCAGCGTGGATCGACTCGCTGCGTCCCGTCCGTGTGAAATTGCTGACTGCGCTGTCCGTGGTGTATGCAAGTGGCGATCGCAGCGATGAGGAACGGTCGCAGGCCGCGGACATTCTCGCCGACTATGCCGCCGACCAGCCGCAGGTCCTGGCCGATTTGGTGATGGATGCCGACGACAAGCAATTCGCCCTGTTTTTTCCAAAGTTCGAGTCGATGGCGGTCCGTGGGCTGCCTTTTCTGGAAGGGGAATTGAGCAAAAAGGTGGCGTTACAGTCCGTTTCGATTCTCTCGAAAACGGAAATTATGACTCCTAAAGAGTCCATCGTGAAAATTGAGAAGTCTAAATATGCCCCTTTCCTGCCTGCCAAAAACTACTCGGTAAAAATGAAGAAGGGAATGACGTACACGATCACGATGCGGAGCAAGGAGCTTGATTCTTTTCTGGTTCTGCAAGACAAGGACGCCAAGCAACTCGGCTGGGACGACGATAGCGGCGGGGATTTGGATGCTCACCTGCCGTTCACGGCGACAGAGGATGGTCTGTACAACGTTTATGCTGCCGCCTTCAAGGGAACGGGTGCCTTTTCGTTGGACATCGTGGAGATCGACAGCCAGGAAGCTGCCAAGGAAAAGCTGGCGAAGCGGCAGGCGAATGCTGCCGTGGCCATGCTCAAGATGAACCAGCCGGAAAAGGTCTGGCCGCTCTTAAAGCATAGCCCCGATCCGAGGATGAGGAGTTATCTGATTCATCGGTTCGGCCCGTTGGGTGCGGCGCCTGGTGCCATCGTGAAACAATTGCTGGAGGAAAAGGAAGTCAGTATTCGGCGGGCACTTATTTTGAGTTTGGGAGATTTTGGGGAAAAGGATTTTTCCCCGGGACAGCGTCAGGCGCTGCTTGCGCAGTTGCAGGAAATGTACCGCCGGGAGTCCGATCCGGGTATTCACGCGTCGGCGGAATGGTTATTGCGGACCTGGGCCCAGGAGGAGTGGCTGAAACAGGTCAATGAGGAGTTGGCGAAAGACAGGGAGCAAAGGGAGAAGCGGCTCGAAGGCATCAAACAGATGCCCCAGTGGTTCGTCAACAGCCAGGGGCAATGGCTGGTGTTGATTCCCGGCCCAGCGAATGTGGCGATGGGTTCGCCAGTTACGGAAGCGGGCAGGGACTACGATGAGCCGCCACACAAGAAACGAATAAGTCGAACTTTTGCCATGGCCGCCAAGCCGGTGACGTTGGCAGAATATCGACGATTTGACACGAGCTTCTCAATAAACGAGCAATATGCCCCAACGCCGGACTGTCCGGTGATTCGCACCTCCTGGTTTCAAGCGGCGTCGTATTGCAACTGGCTGAGCGCTCAAGAGGGCATCCCCGAAGATCAGTGGTGCTACCAGAAGAACGATAAAGGCGAATACGCCGACGGCATGACGCTGGCCCCTGACTATTTGAAGCGCACAGGCTATCGTCTGCCCACGGAAGCGGAGATGGAGTATGCAACACGTGCGCGGGGACGATAACGAGCCGATATTTCGGAGAAACGGACGAGCTATTGCCGAAATATGGGTGGTATCTGAAGAACTCGCAGGACCGGACATGGCCCGTGGGGAAAATGAAGCCGAACGACCTTGGTTTTTTTGACCTGCAGGGAAACGTGCTTACCTGGTGTCAGGAGAGTTACAAGGCTTATTCGAAGTCAAACGAGGCCACGGCAAGCGAGGATAAAGAGGCTGAATTAGTTGTCAAGAATGATGTAGGCCGTGTGCTTCGTGGCGGCTCATTCGGCTTTCCGCCATCGAACGTGCGTTCTGCCTTCCGAAACCTCTCTGTGCCGTCGGTCCAAAGCGTCTATGTGGGTCTTCGTGTGGCCCGGACGTTTGTGCCATGATAAACCGCGGCACAGTGGCGGGAGCTGGCATGAAGAAATTCGCCGTTTTCAAGCGCCGATCTATTTGCCGGTGAGCCCCGAGGTCCTTTGGGAGTGATTTTTCGCTTCTTCTTGATCGCGGCCTCGCCGAGGCAGCGTTTCTCGCGGGCCTTTTGTATGATCTGGGAAGATATCGCCACGGCCGACCCTGGTAAGGGTCATAGCAATTAGCCGGAGGGTGAGCGCAGCGATACCACCGGTAATGAAGACATGACAACCGATCGACCCTGGCAGGGGCAGGGCTTCCAAGGTGTCAGCTCGGGGGGCTTTCGGCGTTGTTCTATGAGCCTTTGCGTTGAAACATGTCCGCCGTTTTTGTACCGGTCCTTGGGAGTTGGCGGATTCTTCGGCCCGCGATGGGCTTTGCGGTAGCGCTTTCGGGACGACTTTTGATGCGATCTCGCACAGCAAGCCTGCCAACTCCTTGGCGCTGAGGCTTTGGAATCTCACCCACTTCGATGGCGGCAATGCTACCATCATCCCGACGTACGTCTCGCGCACCTCGGTGGCGATGTAGTAACGCGACAGATTCTCCACGATCTCGGGTCCATGAACCTGACGCACCAGGCTCGGATCAAAGCCATCGCGTTGGAAGCTACCAATGCCAAGCAGAACGCGAACAACGCCGCCTTCGGATAACCCAGGGTGTTGGGCTCGCCGTTGAGGGTCTGTGCCAGTTCGTAGAAACGTCCCTCGATGGTCCATCGCTTGCGGTACAGTTCGGCAATCTGCATGGCCGTCGCTTCGTTCTTCTGCAGGTTGCTCAGAATATGTATCTCGGTATCGCCATCGCGCGTCGGCTCATCCAAGACCAGCGTGATCCGCCGCACCGTCTTCGTTTTGTTCTCGTAACTCAGTTCCAACTCTTGCTCGTACACCCGGCCCGTGTTGGTTCGGCCGCGAAATTTTCGGGTTTTGAGCGGCTTGCCGACTAAAGTACCGTGCTGGCGCATGACGAAACAGGCAGGAGCCTTATCGATCCCGAAGAGGAATTTCAGCGTGCAAAAATTGCTATCGGCGATCCACAAGTCTTGCGTTCTGACGCTCTGCAGCACGTCATCGAGCAAGACGCGTTCGTTGTCGTAGGCATCCGGATTGAGGAACACATCGGTCACCAGGTCTTGCTGTTGGTCGTAGACCGCGAGCACGCGTCCTGGCAAGCCAGCCGCCCATGTCTGACGCAATTCCTTGACGCGACGCTGGGTCTTCGAAAGTAAGTTCCCGTCGAGAACGCGGATGCGAAACCCCGGTAACCAGGACGGCAACCTCGCCTGCATGGCATCGATCACAACCCCCACTTGAACTGCCGAGTCGGCGACCAGAGCATGGAAATGCCCGGTTCCATGCATTGCAGCTTGTCGTAGATCGCTTGATCGGTGACGGACAATTTCTCTTCGCGTTTGCGATAGGCTTTATGCACGCTCGGATCGACGTGCAACACCACCGACATCATTAATTCCATGACTTGCGAAAAGAGCAACTCCCTCTTGTACTGCCGTTGAGCGGCCTTCCTGAACAGAGCGTCCAGACGCTTGGGCAGGAACAAACGTTCCAAAGTTATCCGCGTCATCACACAAAACGGCGCCTGCTCCACGAAGGGGACGATTCCGGCCGGCATCATGCCTTTCCCTCTCAGGTGTCATTCATAACAACTGCTTCAATAATAATTTACGAAGCAGGAACACCTGGAAGCCCTGCCCTGGCAGGGGTCGTAGCTTAGCCCACGCTGCGACCCCTACCAGGGCGTGCGCCGTGAAAGGCGTTGGTTTTCTGTGGGTGCGAATCCCACCCGGCAACTTGGTCGTTCTAGCCGGTAAGCAGTTTGAGCGGCTTGGCGGGCGACTGTCAGGTCGAAGCCTCAGATGGAAAAGGATCGTATTAGCGATTCAGCGAGCGTGCGGGCCGTAACGCGAGTGAACGTTGAGCAGGCCCCGAAAACGGGTTTTGCAGGAGCCGACCCTCCACCCTGGAAGGGGAAGGCCACAGCCGTCGCAGTCAGGGGAATGACCCATGATCCCCGACGATGGTCCTGCCGGGGTAGTGACGACGGCACGCCGCAAGAGGAAACCAAGGCAACACGGGAGACCCCCGTTCGTGATCGATGCAGATCAACACGAGCCCGCGAGGGACCGACGTGGCGAGCGGGGGAGTCGGAGAGGTTCATAGTACCGTTGAAGCCGGGTAACGCCGGTGGAGGGAAGGGACCTCAGTTCAAGAGAAGTGTCGAACGTAGGGACCGCAAGGAGATTGGCGTGAGCCTGCAACCTCCGAACCAAGTCGTGAAACTACAGACGGCACTGCATGCGAAAGCGAAGGCAGCTCCGACCTATCGGTTCTATCTGCTGTACGACAAGCTGTATCGCTGGGACGTGTTGGCTTTTGCCTACGACCGGTGCAAGTCCAACAAGGGCGCACCGGGAGTAGACGGTCAGACGTTCCAGGACATCGAAGCGTATGGCGAGGTTCGTTGGTTGGAGGAACTGGCGAAGGAACTCCAGGGAAAGACGTATCAGCCAAGTCCGGTGAAGCGGGTGTGGATCCCGAAGCCGGATGGCAAACAGCGACCGTTGGGGATTCCGACGATCCGCGACCGCGTGGTGCAGATGGCCGTGGTATTGGTCTTGGAGCCGATCTTCGAGGCCGACCTACAGCCGGAACAATATGCGTACCGTCCTGGGAGAAGCGCACTGGACGCCGTCAAGGAAGTCCAGGAGTTGCTGAAAGCGGGCTATACGGATGTGGTGGATGCGGACTTGAGCGGGTATTTCGACAGTATTCCGCACGCCGAACTGATGAAGTCGGTGGCGCGTCGGGTCAGCGATCGGCACGTGTTGCATCTGGTGAAGATGTGGCTCGAAGCGCCGGTCGAAGAGACTGACGAACGCGGGCGGAAACGTCGTACGACACGCAACAAGGACGAACACCGGGGCACGCCGCAAGGCGGAGTGCTATCGCCATTGCTGGCGAATTTGTATATGCGCCGGTTCATCATGGGATGGAAGCAGTTGGGCCACGCCGAGCGGCTGGACGCTCACATTGTCAACTATGCAGACGACTTTGTGATCTGCACGCGTGGCAACGCCGACGAGGCAATGCAGACGATGCGTGCGATGATGGAGAAGCTGAAGTTGACGGTGAACGAAAAGAAGACGCGTCGGGCGACCCTGCCGGATGGTGCGTTCACGTTCCTGGGGTACACGTTCTGTCGTCAACATTCGCGACGGACGGGCGAGGCCTACGTAGGTCCGCGTCCGGGCGTCAAGAAGATCCGCGCGCTGTGTCGCGGCATCAGCGAATGGACGGATCGGCGGACGAGTCTGCGGGAGGTCTCCGAGCAAGTAGCTTATCTCAACCGCAAGTTGCGCGGTTGGGCGAACTACTTCAGTCTGGGCACCGTTGTCCAAGTTTACGAGATCGTGATGAAACACGTGCGTCGTAGACTACGTCGATGGCTGGGCGCCAAACACAAGGTGCGGACTTGGGGGTATGCACGCTTCCCGAATGAGTTTCTGCACGGGAAATTGCACTTGCTGCAATTGCGTGGAACGGCGCCGGGCGTGTCGTGAGCAATCGCCTGGTATTCTTGTCCGAGAGCCGGATGCGGGAAATCTGCACGTCCGGTTCGATGAGCGGGAGATAGAAACGGGGTACGGCGTTCGGTACTAAGCCACGAAGGGGAAACCCGGACCCACGGACATACCGTCGCCTAACCTACCGCGCTACCTCCCGACTCTACCGAGGTGATCGACGCGACCGAAAACCGGGGGTATCGCTGCGCTCAACCTCCTGCTAATGGCTTCGACGCCCTATCGGGGTCGTTCAGAATCGTTCGAATCTTCCGTGTCTCACCGTTCCGTGAGACACGGGAAAAACAATGTTTAAGCGATTCTCTGTCAACGGCTTGCGACGAAGCCGTGCCCGT
Organism: uncultured Planctomycetota bacterium; assembly: GCA_963848825.1. Classification (GTDB taxonomy): domain Bacteria; phylum Planctomycetota; class Planctomycetia; order Gemmatales; family Gemmataceae; genus CAVVSQ01. Next base: position 1,663,556 of record CAWKFA010000015.1, read on the forward strand.
GTGCTCGCTTGCGACACGAGCGAATCGTCCAGGAACGGTGTAACGGAGCGGGGCAGGAAAATGGGAAAGGACATGACAACTGATCGAGCCAAGGCAAGGGTCGTAGCGTGGGTCCTCGCTACGACCCTTGCCTGGCTCGAGGTGATCGACGTGACCGCAAACCCGGGGGTATCGCTACGCTCAACCCCCGGCTAATGGCTTCGACCCCCTTGTATGTTCTTTTTACTGGAGTTTGTGGCATCCTTCCGGTCTTGTAGGATGATAGCCAAGTGTAGTTGTGAGGAGACTTTGCGACCCCCTGAGGCTTTGACCTCTTCCGATAGATTACTCCCTCCGACCTTTGGCATGAGGTTTTGGTACATCATGCGGCTCGACCGCTTATCACAAGGACAACCGGGCCGAAGAATGACCGGAGGATTCTCACGACTCCATGGTTTTTCACCCAGCCAGTTTTTCATTGCATCGGGAGATTGCCATGGCACCTACAACCATATCGGCGCGGGCTTGCTACCCCCGCGCCTGCGTCCCAAAGGCTGGCCACGATTGGCGTCGGCATTGACACCGCCCGCTATGGTCATGTGGTTTCCTTCTTGCGGCCCGATCGTCAACCTGCCGCCAAAAAACTGCTTGTGATGGAGAACCACGACAGTTACCAAGCTATGCAGGAGCGTCTTGAGCAACTGCACCAGCAACATCCTCAGGCGCATTTCCACATCCGCATCGACGCCGCCGGGCAATATGCCAACAACCTGGAACGCTTCCTGCGCAGACTTGGCGTTGCCCATGACCCTCTCCATCGGCGAACCCAAGCGCAACAAGGACTATCAAAAGGCCCATTTCCCCAAACGCCAAACCGATGAAACCGAAAGCATCGCCATGGCCCGCTTCGCTGTAGTCGAAGAACCCGCCGCCACTGCCGCCGTGCCTGAGGAAATGGCCGTGCTCGCCGCGGTGGCTGGACGCTTGCATGCCCAAAGCAAACAAGCCACGCAGGCCGTCAATCGCTTGCACCTTCTTCTGGCCCGCGTCTTTCCCGAGCTGGCCAACGTCACCAATAACTTTGCCGCCGCCTGGGTCCTGGAACTACTGACCAAGTATCCCAGCGCCGCCAAAATCGGCCAGGCTCGCCTGGCCTCCTTGGAAAAAATCCCCTATCTGTCCAAGGCCAAAGCTCAAGAAGTACACCAGGCGGCCAAGCAATCCGTCGGCAGTTTACGCGGCGCGGTCGCCGAAGCGCTGGTAGGCGAGCTAGTCGCCGAGGTACGGCATAGCCGAGCCGCCGAGAGCAAAATCCGCCAATTGCTGACGAAAACCTATGCGGCGCTGCCGGCCGGCAAGCATACGCACCTCACGTCCATCCCCGGCATCGGCGACCAAACCGCCGCTATCTTGGTCGCCAAAATCATCGACATTGATCGCTTCGCCACCCCCGAAGCCCTCGTCGGCTATTTCGGTATCTTTCCTGAGGAGCACTCTTCCGGCGTCAATAAGCAGGGGCGGCCCCTTCCACTCGGCACGATGGTCATGTCGCCACGCGGCAACGACCTGGTCCGCGGCTATTTGTGGATGGCGGCCCTGTCCGGCTTACGCTCCAACCCGGCGCTGCGTGCCTTGTACCGACGCCTCAAAGCCAAGGGCAAACGCGGCGACGTCGCCATGGGCCATTGCATGCGCAAGCTCCTGCACCTGGTCTACGCCATCTGGAAAACAGGCAAACCCTTCGATGCCCAGCGCTACCCTTGGCTCCAGGAGGTCGACACCCCGGCCAGCGAAATAACGGCCCGAGAGATAACAACTCCAGTCGCCAGCGAAGCGCCACGCACCACAACCCCGACGACGACAAGTAACGAAAAAGCCGTGGGCCACAAAAGGGATCAAGTCCCCGAAAAGCAAGTGGTCACCACGGCTACTTCCAACGTAAAGCCTGTGCTGACCCCTGTCAATCCACCCTCAGCGTCGCCGGCACGACCCAAGGTGGACTTCGCCTTCCTGCGCCAACAGGTCACCATGGAACAGGTACTCCAGCACCTGGGTATCCAGGGCCTGTTCCGAGGCAAAGCTCAGCAACGGCGCGGTCCCTGTCCGATCCATGCCGAAGCGCCCGAAACCGTGCCCATCAAAAAATATACCTGCTCGGTCCACCTGGGGAAAAACCTCTTTCACTGTTTTCAAGCCGACTGCGCTGCTCAGGGCAACGTCCTGGACCTCTGGGCCGCAGTCTACCGTTTGCCGCTATACGAAGCCGCCCTCCATTTGGCGGCTACCTTCCAACGACCCACGAATAGAGAAGAGGCACCCGTATCCGCGGCACAGCGTCGGGTCCCAAAAACGAGTGCTAAAGGTGCCGTTATCACGCCAAACGAGGGTTGACTTTCATCGGTACATCTTTCGGGGTCGATTCGTCCCTTCTCTATCCTTCGTTGCATCATTTCATTCGTTTCACTGCACCGAAAGGGGGTGTGAAACAGTGAAACGAATGGAATGCAGGCCCGGTGGCGGGAGGGCAGGGTGCCTTTAGTTGGTGGCTCCCTGGGCCAGGATGTAGAGGGTGAATTGCAGGGTGACGGTTTGGCCGCCGTGGCGGATGGTTAGCACGCGTTGTCCCTCGATGTTGCCGGCAACCAGGTTTTCATTGATGCGGATGGCCAGGGTCAGCGAGCTCCTGATTTGTTGCCACTCGGGGTCGCGGGGTGAGCTCAGGATCTGGAGATAAACGACCCCCTGGGGCGTGGGCAGTGCACGGGGCGGGGTGGGCACGTGCGAGAAGCGCAGGCCGGCTGAGCCTTCACGGTAGATCGTGTCCACGCGGTTGGAGCTGCCGATCTTCATGTCGAGGCCGCCGGTCTTGGTGAGCAGCGCCACGCATTCGTCCTTATTCAGCGGGGTACGCACCGCCAACAGCAACTGCCGGTTCACTTCCATCCAGGCAGGCTCCAGGGTCACCTGCATGCGCATGCCGGCACCGATCAGGGCTCGTTCCTGGTACTCCGGTTCCCGGAAAACATCCAGGAAATCGTCGATATAGCGCCGCACCTTGAAAAAGCAGCCGGCCAGATCGTCGTGATCGTAAAGGGGCAAATCCGGCGGCTTGCATTCATGGCCAAAGATCGCGAGCTGGCCAACGATCCGGCACAACTCCCCATAGGCGAGCAGGGGGTGAACGCCATGAGCGAAGACGAGCACGCCGAGGGTCGTGTAGGCCTCGTTGAGCTCGCGTAGCTGGTTGAAGATAAGCGCGTCGCCCTGGGCATTGTTGTCGAAAGTGATGCCGCGCGTGACAACCTGGTCGGCGAGCAGCTCCATTTTCTTGCCGATGCGTTCGTAAAGCCCTTGCAGAAGGCCGGCGTTGAGGGGTGCCCAGGCATTGCAGGCCAAGAGCGGCGGTATGTACGTTTCATCCAGCTGGGGCGTGGACTCGGCGCGGCCGGACTTCTCCAGATGGCCCAACGGAATGATCTCGTAGCCGGTCAAGACGTCGGTGGACAGCAACAGCTTGGGATTCAGACGCCGGATGGGGACCACTTGCGGATTGGTGCCGGTATTCTCGTCTTCCAGCTCCATGCTGTCTTGCACGAAACGAGCTTCCTCGCCACCACCGGGAGACGTGGCGTTGGGCCGGCCCAAATGAAAAAGCGGCACGCCCAAAAAGAGCTCGAGCGTGCTCTTTTGCGCGAAGGCTTCCTCCAGCGGCAAGGGGGGCAAGGGATCGTCATCGGAAATGATGACCATGGTGCCGTCCCGCAACCGTGCTTCGAGCGCCCGCACGACGCAGCGAAAGTTGGCCAACGCATCCTTATCCAGCTCCAGAACGCGCAGGCCCCAGTTGTAATGATTGTCCCATCGGCTATTGTCCGTCACCAGGCGTGACCAATAACGCTGCGCCGTTTGAAAATGCTGGGGCCGAAGAAACATGCCTTCGTGCCAGTGAACCATGCGATCGGTCATTTGCTTGCGGTCTCCGTTAACTCGGGTATATTCTATGGCGACCGGCGTCCGTCGGCCTTCTCTCGCAAACTTCCCGGCCGGAGACCCCATGCAAAATAAATCTGTCGATCGCCGCACGTTCCTGGGTGGCGTGGTTTCCAGTATGGCGGTAGCGCCAGCACTATTGGCCGCCCAGCCGTCGCGGCAACCAGCGGGGCTGGCGAGCGGACAAACCGAAGGAGCAACCGCCGCGGAAGAGATGATGGCCGCGGGCGGCAATGCCGTCGATGCGGCGGTCACGGCCGCTCTCGTCGCTGGTGTCGTCGCCGTGGGCGGGTGCGGTCCCGGCGGCTATGGCGGCCACATGATGATTGCCACGCCAGACGGCCGCCGCGTCCGTGCCATTGATTTCAATACCGCCGCACCGCAATCGGCAACCCCAAACATGTTTCCGTTGGGCCCCAATGGCCGTGTGAAGGGTGGGGTGAACTCGACCGGCTGGCTTGCGGCTGGCGTGCCGGGCACGCTCGCCGGCTTGCAACTGGCACTCGACCGCTTTGGCACGCGTACTTTTCGCCAGGTCGTGCAACCAGCGCTAGGCCTGGCACGTGATGGCATCACGGTGTCGCCGAGCTTCGCGTTGGCGGTTCGCAATGCGCAGCGCCGCCTTGACGCGCGATCCGGGAGCCGCTCGTTTACTGTTACCGGGTGGCAAACCGTTGGCCGCTGGCGACCGTTATCGTAATCCCGATTTAGCGGCCATGTTCGAGGAGCTGGGCCAGGCGAATTCGGTCGAACCCTTTTATCGCGGCCGCATCGCTCAGCGCATCGCCGAGGCGTTCGCGCGAAACGGCGGGCGCGTCACCGCGGGCGATCTCGCGGCTTACCGTGCGCGCGAGGTGGAGCCTCTGACAATGTCCTGGCGAGGCTGTTCGATCCGCACGGCGACGTTGACGGCCGGCGGTCTGACCGTGCTCCAGGCATTGACCACACTGCGGGCCCTCGACTGGCAGGACCGCGACCCCGCGGAGCCGTCAACGACTCACCTCCGGGTGGAGGCCTTGCGCGTCGCCTGGGACGACAGGCTGCAACTGCTCGGCGACAGGCCGGACGTCCCGGTTCGCCGCTTATTGTCGGAAGAGTATGCCCGCGAGACCGCCAGGCGGGTCGAGAAGGCGGTCCGCGCCGGTCAGCGCCTGCCCACGACCAACAACGGGCCGCTCTGGGGTGGAACCATTCATCTGAGCGTCGTTGATGCCGCTGGCATGATGGTCGCGTTAACGCTTACGCACGGGGAGTCGTTCGGGGCGAAAATCGCGGTTGACGGTTTGGGCCTTATTTTGGGTCACGGCATGTCGCGTTTCGATCCACGCCCGGAGCATCCCAACGCGCCGGGACCAGGAAAACGTCCGCTGCACAATATGTGTCCCACGATTATTCTGAAAGACGACCGGCCGCTTATGGCCCTGGGGGCGCACGGTGGTCGCCGGATCCCCAATGCGGTGTTCGATGTCGTGACGGCCGCCGTAGCCCGGCAGCAACCCTTGCGCGAGGCAATCGCAGCGCCGCGACTGCACACGGAAGGGGGCCTGCCGATGCTCATGGAACGCACGTGGCCCGAGGCCCATGTGGCTTACATGAGAAGAATAGGCTACCAGGTTCAGCTTGCCGGCAGCGCGTTTGTGTCGGCAGTAACGCGTGACTCGCGGACGGGCGAGCTTGGCAAGGCATCGCGGTAACTGGGCGTTTTCACGTCATTTTTGGGACCTCACCCCTCGACAGCCCCCAGGCCTACTCCCGTCAAAGTTTCCGTGGCTATAGTTCCATCGGTAATCTTGAAAATACCAGGAAATCTGGCCTGCCAGGGCCTGTTCGCGGCCGGAACATACTGGCGGGCATTGGCCTCGATCGCCGCGATCCCCGGGATGTGAGCGGCCAGGCCTGCTGATTGGATCAATGAAGCACCGGGACAGGTCAAATCCTGCACGCACAGGAACATGCCATACTTTTGAGCCGCCGCGGCCAGCAGCAGCGTTTGACTTTGCCCCTTGCAAGCTTTGAACGCGGCGCCGGTATAGCCCATATCACGAGCGCGGCGAAGGCTTTCAAGGTCGATCAGCGATTCGTCGATCACCACGGGACGAATCCTGGCAGCCTCATGCATGACGTTGTCGTGATCGGCCTCGAGGTCGCGCGCGGTGGGTTGCTCGATGTATTGAATACGCTCGAAGCCGCTCGGCGCTTGTGATTGCACCTGGCGTAGAAACTCCAGCAGGTAGGCGACGTTGGGGCACTTTTCGTTGAAGTCGAGCGAGTAGCGGCACTGCGCCGAGGGGGTGACCTCGGATGCAATCGCGTCCACCCGCGTGACGCGTTCCACGTCCCAGGCGAGATTGTCGCCGTTCAGTTTGATCTTGAGATGGGTGAGACCATCGGCGCGAATCCATTCGGGCAACGTTTCCGGCAACCCATCGCCAATCCGCTTCTCGATGTCCCTATTTTCGAGCGGATCAAGGGCCCCGACCAGGTGATACAACGGCAGGCGTGGCTGGGGCGACTGGCGCGACATAGCGGTCGAGTGGCTCTCCCTGAAATTCCGGCCCCAGGTAATGGCCCAAATCGTGATTCATAAAATCCGGGCCGTACGTGCGGTAACAATTGAGACCATGTGCCTTGCCGTAGGCGTCGTGAAGCGCCGCATCGAACGGACTGGCACAGACCAGCGTGGCGAGAACCGGGATCTTCTCAGGAAGATGCAGGGCCGCCTGCACTTCGAGGGCAGCATCCTCGTAATAAGGCTCGAGCGCCACCGTCAGATCAATGGGATGGCCGAAGGACTTGTGGTCGCCGAGAATTTGGGCGACCCGTTCGGCCAGCGCCTTCATGGCCGCGAGAGTTTCGTCGTACTTGAGGAGTTTGGACGGAAAAGCCCACACGTTGCCAAGGGGCATGGAGCCAAAACCTCGGCTACGCCGGCCGCCGCGCGTGCTCACCGTGACATTCGCATTGAGCAATGTCACGCGGTCGAGAACAATGCCGCCAAACTTGATCGGCGTTCGATAGCGAAAATCTTCTAGGCCAAAAGAGACCTGGTCTACACGGATGTCGGTCGATTTCATGGATAGCTCGCTAGTTCTCCGCGTGGCTGATTTTTCGATCTGGGTCGAGAAACCGCGCGTAGATCGCCTCATGGTCGCCCTGGTAGGTTGCCTGGATCAATAGTTGATTGCGGCCTTCGTGCAAACTGACGTCGATGCTGCTTTGATCGGGCTGGACCGGTCCGGGGCTGGGCTGCCCTTCATAGACCATTTTGCCGTTCAGCCATACTTTGAGCGGGTGGGCCGCACCTAGCTGTAATCGTGCCCGCATGGGCGCCTGGACGCTCACTTCGGCCGCGACATGGGCCGTCTCTTTTACCATCGTCTTGGGAAGTGGAATGCGGCCCGGCACGCTGACGGCTGGCCTGGACCAGTTGATTTGCGGCGAGGCGAGCGGCTGGTTAATGTCGATTAGCATGCCCGGCTCCGGTCGCGCGATGGCGACATTCGTGAGAAACGGGTGCGCCATCAGGTAGCGAAGCAAATCGCGGAAATCCTGGACCGTCATATTGTTGGCCAACCCCTCGGGCATCATCGATTTGTCCTGAATGACAATTTTGCCCTCGATGTCTTTCTTCTGAATGACTTTGAGGACGTCATTTTCCACTTTTAACGTGATGGATTGCTCGTCCTCGGCATGGAGCAAGCCCGATTCAATGCGGCCGTTTTTTAGCTCGACCATGCGGATGTAGTAAGGCTGCCCCACGACACGATTGGGGTCGATGATATTGACGATCAAATACTCGATGTCACGAGCGGCACCGTCGAGATTCGGGCCGACAAGGTGGCCCTTGCCGTCAAACAGATGGCACTTGGCACATTGATTTTCGAAAACGAGCCTGCCGCGCCGAAACGACGCCGGCCCCTGTTCGAGCTGGCCACGCATTTTATCGATGAGCGCGGTCAATTCTCCTGGCGAATCGCGAAAGCGGCCCCAGACTGTTTCAATTTGTTTATTGAGGTTGTTGTCTTTAAAGCCGCGGATACGCAGGATCGTGTTGTCGTTCAGATCCGTGCGGGCCACCGTTCCTTTGCCTACCGCCGCGAGCAAGTCCTTCGCCCAGTTCTTGCGGCCGGCGAGCAGGTTCACACTTTCGCTGCGCAACGTGGCGGGATATTGTTTCCAGCCGCTCAGAACATAGGCGGCCAGGCCAGGATCGTCATAGGCCGCAAGCGCCCGGCACGCCTCAATCCGCACCTCGATCTTCTCATCGTTTATCAAAAGGTCCCGCAAAATCTTCTGGCCGGCGGGCGGATGGGCCAGTGCCAGATCGTGTACGGCGTCCAGGCGCACGGCCACACTGAGCGAGGAATCGCTGGCGCCCGACAAGGCGCGGGCGATGGCTTCACGATCTTGAAAATTGACGGCGAGGCGTCGGGCCGCCTCTTGCGTTCTGCCATCGGCATCTTTTAGCAGAAGCGCGAAAACCTTTGGCCACGATGGCGGCGCATCCACTTGACGGCTTTTGAGACCTTGCGCCAGGCCAGCCAACGCTTGTCGTCGAACCTCCCCGTGCACTGTCGCCAAAAATGCCACACAGGCCTCGAGATCGTCCGCGCTGTCCGTGACCGCCAGGCGCCGCAGAGTGCGCGGCACGATTTCTTCCGTCACGAGTGGGTTATCTGGCGCATGTTCCTTGAGCCAGGCCAAGGCCGCCGCACGCGTTGACCGTGCTAGCCGCTGAGTAGCTTCGGCATCATTCACCTGACTTTGCCGTCCGGTCAGGTGCGGCTCATACGCCAGCCAAAGCAGCAAGGGAATGTTGGGATCCTGGCGATCTTCCTTATGGGACATAAGGGCGTGCAGGAGCGGCAAGGTCGGCTGTTTGGCAATCTCGTGGGCAGTGCTCGCAAGCTGCGAGCGCACCTGGGGTGCCGATTCATTTTCGGCCAGGGCCGTCAGTCGCGCCAAAACACCATCATTCACCAGGCCGGCATTGCCCAACAGCCGGACCGTCCAGGAACGAACGTAGGGGTTTTTGTGCTCCAGGGCTTTGCGGGCAATTGTTTCGTCGAAGGCACCGACGGCGAACAAGCCCCACAGCCCACGTAGGCTGTGCACGGGATTATCATTTTCGAAAAGAAGTTTCTTGAGCATCGTAACGTGTTGATTGTTGGTCCGCTTGAGGCTGCCCCGTTCCTTGAGTAGTCGCAAGGCCGTACGGTAGACGTAGGGGTTTTCTTTGGAAAGCAGCCCCACGAGCCCTTCGTCGGTGAGTTTGGCCAGGTCCACGACGGGTGCGCGAGGGCTGCCTGTACGCTGGATCTTGTAAATGCGACCGTGGGTCATGTCCCAGCTATCGGGTGCAGCCTGGTGACAGGGATTTTGATCGTGCCAATCAATGAGATAAATACTGCCGTCGGGGCCCCAACGCATGTTAATTGGCCTGAAATTCTTGTCGCCCGAAATCAGGAAGTCTGGGCAGTGCGTGCCAATATAGGTCGAGCCATTGGGACGAAGATTGTCCTGCTTGATCGAGCAGCCATGGATGCTGCCCATCAGCAGACTGCCGCGCAGGTCCTGCGGAATGGTCTCGCCTTCGAGCACGATGAGTCCGGCATGCGCCCAACCGCTTTCCTTGTGGTGCGAGTGATCGCAGATCTCCTTGAGTTGTCCAAAAGCATACGGATTGAAACCGGTGCCCCCTTGACGGATGTAGTTGCCCCCGGGAACCATGTGAAAAAGGTGGGGAATGACGCAGCAGGCCAGAAAACAATCGCCGTTGCGATCGAAGTCCATGCCCCAGGGATTGCTGGTGCCTTCCGCGAAGATACTGAACTTCTTGGCCGGCACATCATAATTCCAAACGGCGGCATCGAGCTTCACGCCGTCAACTTCCGAATGCGTGAAGACGCCATGCAGCCCATACATTTTCCCGTCCGGGCCCCACTGCAAAGTGTTGAGCGTTTCATGGGTGTCTTCACTGCCGAAGCCTTTGAGCAATATGTCCTGCTTGGTGCATTTGCCGGTTCCGAGCGGGTCGCTCAGAAAGAAAAGGTAGGGTGACGCGCCCAAATACACGCCCCCGTTGCCGAACTCGAGGCCTGTCGCCAGGTCCCACCCCGTCGGCAGGTCCTTGCCCTCCGTCCAGACGGTAACCTTGTCTGCCTTGCCAGAGTTCTTGGTGTCCTCCAGAATCTTGATGCGGTCCCGAGGTTTTTTGCCCTTTGGCGTGCGACCGGGATATTCAAAGCACTCCACCACCCAGAGCCGGCCACGCTCGTCGATGGAAAAGGCGATGGGATTGATGATGTCCGGCTCAGCCGCGAAGACAGAAACCTCCCAGCCGGGCGGCACCTTGAAGCGGCGCAGCGATTCATCGGGCGCGAGGTACTCCTGGCCTGAGCCTTTGCGGTTGTCGAAGCCAAAGTTTTTTTGGGCCGCCACCTCGCGTGCCGGCATGAAGGCTACCACCACCAAAATAATTTTGCCAAATACACGGATCATGCGGCGACCTCATTTTGTACAAGCTATAGGTGGGGAAACCCTGTTACGATGGGCGCTGCTGCAATTGTATTTGAAAGGCGTCAGCGTTCTCAAATATATTTTTGGTCGGATTGTAAACGCGTCGGAGCACTTCTAGCTGCGTGCTCTCCAGTGTGTACTCCGCGTAAGACCACAAGCCGCTCTGCGTGGAGCTGCCCGCGCAAATTACGGGAAACGGAGCGAACGGAGGCCGCTGGAGATAATAAAAACGGTGGCGATGTCCATGTAGCCAGAGCACGACGCCACCCTGTGCCGCCACCTCCACCAGTTCACGCATATCACGCAGCCCATGCGTGGCGTGCTCGCGCTGGCCGCTGGCCAGACAGATGGGAAAATGAGTCACGAGCACGCGGGGGCTCGGAGCGAGTTTTTTCAAAAGCTCCGCGAGCCGTTTCCGTTGTTCCGGTCCGGCAGCACCGCCAGCGTCCCACGCCCAGCGGTTGCCGGTAGCGGTATTGACCCCGACGAGCCAGACAGGGCCCACTCGTTGGGCGAAAGGGTAGGTATGCTCGCCAATGCGCTCGCCGGCCAGCCAGGGAGCGAAGGCGCGTTCGAAACCTCTGGAAGCCGCGGCCGGCACCGTGCAATAGTCATGGTTGCCGGGAATGGCCAGCCCGGCGTGCTTGCTGATCTGCAAAAGCTGGGCGGCCTTTTGCGACTCTTCCTCGAAACCCAGGGCAGTGGCATCTCCGGAAAAGATGACATGGTCGATTTGCCGCGCCGCTATTTCCACCGTCAATTGCGTTAGCACCCGGTCGGCGTCGCGAAAACGCAAACCTCGTCCCAGACAACGAAAATTGAACCAGGCGGCCAGGCGTTTGTTGAACCAGTCGGCACGCCGCCAATTCCGCAGAGGGGCGGTGATGTGAATATCGCTGATGTGAGCGAAGCGAACCATGCGGCCCTCGAAGGCATGCCAGATGTCCATTTGGCCAGGGTCACGGCACGTGCGAATGTGCCCGCCAGCAAAGGAATCCCCTGCCTTATTTGGATTGCCGCTCGCCAGCGGCTTTCAACTTTTGTACAATTTCCCCGACTTGCCCGACAGGGAACCAAACATTCAGGCACAGGATACGTCGCGATGCCGAAAATAACGCTTGTCAACGAGAAACGTGAAATCGAAGTGCCCGCCGGCTCCAATTTGCGCGTTGAGCTGCAAAAGGCCGGCGTGGAAGTATACCCGGGGCTGACGAAATACCTCAATTGCTTTGGGAACGGGACCTGTGGGACCTGCAAGGTCCTGGTAAAGAAGGGGATGGAGAACCTGAGCAAAAAGGGCACGATGGAAAAGCTGACCATGTTTCGCATGCTGTCCGCCATCGGCTTCGAGCAGGAAATGCGGCTTTCTTGCCAGTGTGCCGTGAGCGGCGACTGCACAGTTGAAACACGGCCAGGCCTCAATTTGACCGGCGAAAACTTTTGGCAGAAGCCGTATCCCAATAAGTAACCTGTCCTTCACTTCAGCTTGTTTTTTTTTAATCCTTGTTCTAACGTGACGCCCTTACTGGGCCAGGGACAGCGCTACGGAAGGCGCCGGTTCCTGATCGCCTCACATCGACCAGAAGCAAGGATGCATGCATGGTCCGAGCCGGACTTTTCTCCACGTCGTTGCTGGGTATTATCATTGTCTTGACGCCGGGCCGCCTGCCCGCCGAACCATCCTCTGAAAACGACAGCGCGATGCAAACAACGCTCGCCCTGCAAACGACCATGCAAAAGGCGCGGGCCTTCTTTTTTTCCGGCGACAACAAAAAAGCCGTCGATATTTTGGAAGAACAATTGCCGCGGGTGAATGGCAATGCGGCCTTTCTGGAGTTGCTGCGCAAGGCCTACCGGGCCCACATCAACGATCTGTGGCGTGCCAACAACGCAACAGGCGCCAAGCGTTATTTGGAACGGTTGTGCATCCTCGAACCAAGCGCCGCCCAGGACACCTCTCTCCGGGCGCCGGAAAACTCACCGAAAATCCTGGCGCCGGAGCCCAAAGTGGGCCCACTCAGCAGCCTGCCCGCCAGGTTCTTCCCGGACTTTGCCCGCAGCCATCTGAAGAAAGACAGTCCGGCCATCGCAGCCACGCTGACCAAGCCCTCGATGGTCCGGGCCAAGGTCGAGGACAATATTCCAGACGATCCCTTCGCGCTGAACAACCGGCGCCAAACTCCGGCGTCGTCGGACAAACTGCAAGAGGCGCTGCAACTTCTCGCGAAGGCCGAGGAAGAATTCGCGCGTCATCGTTTCACCGAGGCGCGTATTTTGTTCGAGCAAGCTTATCAGGCCGACCAGAATTGCGTGGCCAATAGCCGGGACCGCTGGGCTTATTGCCTGTTGAACCAGGTGGTCGATCAATTGAATCAGCCCACGCCCGCTGGCCTGCCGCTGGCCAAACTTCACCAGCAGGTTCAAGGCGCACTGGGCATGGCCCCCTCTCTTGACGCGACGGGCAAATCCCTGTTGCGTGAAATCGAAGAACGCCAAAAGACGCAGGCGCCGGCCAGAACCTGGCCACGCACGGCGGCGTGGAGCACCTGGGCCGCAACAAGGAAGGCTGGCAAGTGGCCGAAACTGGCAGTTTTCGCATCTTTCACAATCAAACGCGCGATCAAATCGAGAAAATCGCCGCCGTTGCGGAAAAAACTCGCCAGGACATGTATCACAAATGGTTCGGCAACGACGGCGCGACCTGGTCGCCCAAGTGCGAAATTGTCCTTCACAATACCGCGAGCGATTATAGCCGTGCGACCGGCGTTGCCAGCGCTTCGCCCGGGCATTCACGCATTGAGCGTGATCCGAACGGCCAGCGTATCATCAGCCGGCGGATGGAGCTGCGCTGTGACAATCCCGGCATGCTCGATGCCGTCCTGCCGCACGAAACGACGCACGTCGTTCTCGCCGGCATGTTCGATCAGCATCATGTGCCGCGCTGGGCGGACGAGGGGATCGCCGTTTTGACCGAGCCCGCGCACAAGGTGGACCAGCATCGCCAGAACCTGGAACGTGGCCAACAGGAAGGCATGCTCTTCGGCGTGCAAGAACTGATGCAGCTTCAGGATTATCCGCAACCCCGCCGCATTAGCGCGTTTTATGCCCAGAGCGTCTGTCTCGTGGAATTCATGACCGAACTGCGCGGCCCCAGGTCTTCACGGCCTTTGTTCGTGATGGCCTGCGTGAAGGTTATGAGAGCGCACTGCGCAAGCAGTATTCCATGGAAATGAGCGAATTGCAGCAGCGCTGGCAGCAACGCCTTGGCCAGGGCAATCACGTCGCCGCACGCCCATAAACAGGTCCCATTTTGTTCGCACAATTTTCCGCGGCATAGGCACGGGATAGTGCATCACACGTTACGGGCCGCGAGTGGCCCGAGCAGCGGCACCATTTTTGGCCGCGGCACGACCGTGGCGACAATGGCGCCATGCCGCTGCATGAGCTGGCCAAAGTTTAGGCGCAAAAAACCATTCAATTCTGGATTGGGCCGCATGACCAGATATTCGCGGGCCAGGCCGGCCATGTGTTTGTCGTACTGACACTGGCTGTGCGTGTGCAACTGATAGCGGCCATGGTGGCGGCGCAAATCGCCATTGAACTCTGGTCCAATGTGATAGAGTTCGTGAAAAAGCGTGATTAACTTATCGTCGAAATCTTGCTCCAAAAAACGGGGCAGGCAAAAAGTCATCAGATACAAGAATTCGTGATCTCCAAGGAAATAACGCTGTACCTGAAAAGTGGTAGCGCGTCGCTGGCGCTGTAATTGTCCATGCGGAAAACGCAGGGGCGTGACCCGCGCCTGCAAGCCATGACGGCGCTCATTACGCGCCTGGAGCGCGCTGATCAGGATTCGCGGCACATGGATGTGCTTGAACTCCGGCATGTGGGCACAAATATCTTCGGTCAGGCGCCGGATACGCTCGCAAAAACGAAAAGGCTGATGCAGCTCGCCGGTGTGTACCCATGGCGGCCCCCGCATATCGAGGGCGCTCCCGTTGCAGCGCCGCGGCCCCTGCATGCTGCGGACGGGCAGCGGATGGTGCGGCTCGTCCCAGTGTAACTCCAAGGCATGCGAACTTCTTTCCCGTGGACGTGACGATCCCACCGCCGGCCTCCTGGAATCCTTCGGCCCATAATCCATAAAGATGTCATCCAATTATAAGCCAGTACTTTCCATAAAATCCACAGTCAAGTCCTGAAGGCCCTAAAATAAGGGGACCAGGCCACTAGATCGCCACTTACTCACCGGGTGGAGAACGAACCATGTCCAAAAAAACACGCCGCCAGTTTTTGCAACAATCGGCAAGCGCCGCCATCGCCGCTCCGCTCTTCGTGCCCAACCTTTTGTCCCAACCCCCCAGCCGGCGCGTTCGCCATGCCTGCTTCGGGGCCGAGGGCATGGGCGCCTCGGACATGGCGAGCCTGACCAGTCATCCAAACCTCCAGCTGGTATGCGTTGCCGAGGTTGATACCGCCCGGCAGGCGCGAGTTCGCAAGCGCTATCCCGGCGGCGAAGTACGTGTTTATCAAGACTGGCGCATGTTGTTGGACAAGGAAGCAAAGAACCTCGACTCGGTCAACGTCAGCACCCCCGACCACATGCATGCGGCGCTGGCCATGTCCGCGATGCAGCGAGGTTTGCACGTCTATGTGCAAAAACCCCTGGCACACGACATTTACGAGGTCCGCCGCTTGACCGAATACGTGCGCGGGCACAAGCTCATCACGCAAATGGGCATCCAGATCCATTCGGACCCGGCCTATCGTTTGGCCGTGCGCCTCATCCAGGCTGGGGCCATTGGCCCTGTACGTGAGGTGCACACCTGGAGTGACAAGAAATGGGGTGATTCCCGGCCGCGGCCGGATCGCCAGGATCCGGTGCCCGCCTCGCTTGACTGGGATGCCTGGGTCGGCGTGGCGCCGATGCAATCTTACCTCGGCGAGAGCTATTACCATCCCGGCAACTGGCGCCGCCGCCTCGATTTCGGCACCGGCACCTTTGGCGACATGGGCTGTCATATCTTCGACCCGGTTTTCGAAGCGCTCGCCCTTACCGCGCCCGTATCCGTGCGCTCCGAAGGCCCAGCGCCCAGCCAGCACAATTGGGCCAACAATGCCATTATCCATTACGTTTTTCCCGGCACCCGTCACACGCAAGACCGGACGGTGCGCGTCACCTGGTACGACGGCGACGAGAAGCCGCCGCGCGAAATTCAGGCCCTGGCGGCACCTCAGAAAATGCCAGGCCAGGGCTCACTTTTCATCGGTGCCAAGGGGGTGATGTTGCTACCGCATATTGCCCGCCCGGTGTTGCTGCCCGTCAAAGATTTCCGCGACTTTGAAATGCCGAAGGTAGCCGGCGCCAATCATTATCATCAGTTCGTGAACGCGATCCTCGGCAACGGCCAAACCAGCGCCGGCTTCGACTACTCCGGGCCGCTCACCGAATCCGTGCTGCTAGGCAGCGTGGCGACCCGCTTTCCCAAAAGGACACTTGAGTGGGATGCCACCAAGCTGACCTTCCGCCAGGTGCCCGAGGCCGACCGACTCATTCGCCGCCCCTATCGCAAGGGCTGGGAAGTAAACGGGCTTTCTTGATAGGTGCTGAGCTCGAGTTGCCATATGCCGGCTCCCCTTTCGATCCAGGCTTTATTACCAACGATGGCGATGTGAACCAGCGTCAAATGCACACGTTGCCCCGCTTACCAGCTGTACGCCGGGAGCGCGTACCTGTCTCGGTAATGGTCCGCGGACTTTAATTTTCTTGACCTTTCCCCCAAAAAACGCTCAAGGAGTCTTTCGATTGTGCCGATAAGTTAAACGTGTCGGATTCTTCTTGAAAGGGCGAAGGTCATGAAGACGAACCGCCGCGGTTTTTGTTTTCTCTGCGCGAGCCTGGTGGTGGGCCTGGCCAGCGGATGTCAAACCTGGGTGCCCGAAATCGGCATGACCTTGCCGTCGCCCAATTACCTCAAGCATCCACCGCAATATATACCGCCGTCGCCGCCTTATCCGTTGCCGCGCGAGTTGGCGGGGCTCGAGGAAGCTGCAGCCGCTCAGCAAAACGCGCCTGCTGCCTATGGAAATTAAGTGGGCAGCGTCGCCGCGGTTCATCATCTCAAAAAAAGCTCATTTTTATGATTGCCTAATATCGCTGCTTAGGCGTAAAATGATCCCTCTAGACTCCAACGGTGTCCTCTCAACATTTTGGCGCTTGGAACGCTTGGACTTATTCCCTGGACATGAAACGCATTCATGGCCTAAACTTGGGAGCAAGGAAGAGGGAACCTTCTTCCCCAAGGAACGTCGCCTTCGCCAAATGCCCAGCATCGAGGTCGCTTTATGAAGGTGAGCTTGTTGGTCATGACTGCCGGCAAGTCAAAGGGACAGGCCGTCCCCATTAACTTGCCGCAGTTTATCATCGGCAGAGATCCGCAGTGCAATCTCCGTCCCGCGAGCGCCGTGATTAGCAAACGCCATTGTGCCCTGCTGATCAAGGACAGCAACGTGTTCGTTCGGGACTTCAACAGTACCAATGGTACTTTCGTCAACGAGGTCCCTGTCACCGGCGAGGTTCCCCTTCGGGACGCCGACATTCTTAAACTCGGGCCGCTTGAATTCAAGGTCGTTATCGAGACCAAGGTGACGGCCACCAAGCCGACGCCGCTGCCGTCCAAGCCGCTGGCCGCGACGCCGGTGGCCAAGTCCGAGGACGACGAGTCCGTTGCCGCCATGTTGCTTTCCCTGCAGGAGGAAGGCGCCGCCAATGGAGAAGACCAAACCGCCGACGAGGAAGAAGTGCCCGGCGGCAGCACCATCATGGACATCGCGGCCTTGAAGTCGCCCGCCGCCGAAACACCGGCGCCTGATGCTCCCAAGTCGGCGCCTGCTCCCAAAAAGCCCGACCCCAAGAACGATCCGGCACACCTGGCCGCCAAGGCTATCCTTGAAAAATACTCCCGCCGCTCGCGGTAGGATGGAAAACGTCGCTCATGATCGAAGTCTCCTCGCACCTCGGCCGCGCGCCTGGCTGCGCCGGCGTTTGTTGAACTGGTTTAGCCATCACGCCCGCATCCTACCCTGGCGAAGCTCGCGCGATCCCTATGCAATTTGGATCAGCGAAGTGATGCTGCAGCAAACGCAAGTCGCGACCGTCATTCCCTATTATCAGCGCTTTCTCAAGTCCTTTCCGGACATCGCCAGCCTTGCCGGCGCCGAGCTTCAAGAGGTGCTCCGCCACTGGGAAGGACTGGGCTACTATCGCCGTGCCCGCGACCTGCATCAGGCGGCGCGAGTCCTCCACACCAGCCATGCCGGCAGCATTCCTAATGATCCCGAAATAGTGCGTACTCTTCCCGGCCTGGGCCGTTACACTACCAACGCGGTGCTTTCGCAGGCATTCGATACCCGGCTGCCGATTCTGGAAGCCAACAGCACCCGCGTCCTGTGCCGGCTTTTGGGCGTGCGGCGCGACCCGCGCCAGGGAAGCGTACAACGGCTGCTCTGGGAAGCGGCCGGCCTGTTGCTGCCCGCCAAACATGTCGGTCAGTTCAACCAGGCGCTCATGGAGCTTGGCGCCCTACTCTGTACTCCCACGGCGCCCGCATGCTCGGCGTGTCCGCTGGCGCTCCATTGCCGTGCCCGAATTGACGGCACGCAGGAAACGATCCCTGATCGCGCCAGGAAGCGCCCCCGACTCAGATTCACGAAGTTGCGCTGGTTCTCCACCGCAACGACAAGGTCCTGATGGCGCAGAGACCCGACACGGGCCGCTGGGCCGGCCTCTGGGAGTTCCCGCACGCCGCTATACTTCCGGGAGAATCCGCGGCGCGGGCAGCCGCGCGATTTCTCGACGAACTGAGTTTAAAGGCAGACCTGGGCAATGAAATCGTGGTGCTGAAGCATACGGTCACGCGCTTCCGCATCACGCTAAGTTGCATGGCTGGAACCTACCGCGGTGGGCACTTGAAAAACAAGCTACACATCAAGAGCCAGTGGCTGACGCTTGAGAGCAGCGCACGCTTGCCGGTAAGTTCGCCGCAGAGACGCCTGGTTGAAGTCCTGATCGCGGCATCGAAATGAATCCTGGCGATTGCTTCACCATTCGCCCAGGCAGCAGCCAAATTCCCCGCCGCCGATGAGTGCCAGCACCCTTCTTTCGAACGGCATTTTTAAGTATTCGGAGCGGTCATAAATGACCCGGCCATCCATGATGGTGTGCGTCACGTGCGTGCTGTGCTCGAAGGGATCGCCGTCATAAAGCACGAGATCGGCAACCTTGCCCGCTTCCAGAGTGCCATACCGATCATCGATGGCCAACAGCCGCGCGGGTTCGAGCGTGATGGCACGCAGGGCGCGGTCGAAGCCGAGGCCGTTGACCATGGCCATGGCCGCTTCATAGCGCAGCACACGCGTTTTAGGGACGTAGCCCTCGAAGGCGGTCGAGATTGCCATCGGGATCTTCTTGTCGGCCAGGAGGGCGGCGTTGCCCAGAATGCTGTTAAAGGTTTCCATGCTCGCCGGTCGTTGCATGGTTGGGTGAACAATGACCGGCACTTTGGCCTCGGCAATGGCGTCGGCGATAAGATAACTCTCCGTCGCCAGGGCCAGCACCGCTTTCAGGTCGAACTCCTTGGCCAATCGCAGCGCGGTCGTCAAATCATCCGCCCGATGCGCGGCGAACAGCACCGGGATTTTCTTGTGCAGGGCAGCTTCGAGCGCTTCATGTTTAAGATTGACCGCTGGCGGTTCCTTGGCCGTTTCTTTCTTACGGGCATAAGCCTGGGCTTGTGCAAAGGCCGTCCGCACCAGGTTCGCGGTCCCCATGCGCGTCGAGGGTAGTTTGCCGGGGTAAGTCGCCTTGGGTATTTCGCCCATGTTTACCAGAAGGGCCGACGGAAAACGCAGGGCCATTCCCTCAGCGGTTCGGCCATAGGTGCGAAAAATGCCCGCCTGCCCGCCAATCACGTTCGCCCGGCCCGGCAGCGCCTGTACGATGGTCACCCCCTGCTCGCGAATGAATTGCAGCAAGGGCTCGGTTGGGTTGAAACTATCCAAAACGCGCAGGTCGGACTGATTGGGATCGCTAATTTCATCCTGGTCCTGGTCAACCTTCTTCGAGTTGAGCGCGCCGGACAGCCCCATCACTGAATGCGCATCGATAAGGCCGGGCGTCACCACCGCCGCGCTGATCACGGCAACGTCCTTGGGGATTTCGAAATCTTTTCGCGAGCCGATATAGGATATCTTGCCGTTTTCCACGAACAGGACGCCATTTTCGATGGCCTCTTTGTTAACCGGGTGGATTCTGCCGGCCAGCACCACCACCTTGCTGGCGCCTTCTTTAAAGGGCAGTGCGCCCGCGGGTAGTTCTGGAGCTTTGGCGATCGTGTATGCTTGCGGAGCGGCCACCGCTTTCGGCAGCTTCTCCCGATCCGGCAACGCGAAGCCGCCGGTTTGATACGTCCAGTCCCGGTGAAGTGCGCGGTCGAAAACCTTGTCCCCCTCGATGTAGGTTTCGAGCACCTGCGTGTAGACGCTAAAGGGGGCGCCGGACAATACAACGAAGTCGGCGTCCTTGCCTTTCTCCAGGGAGCCGATGCGGTCCTCCAAATGCAACATCTCCGCGCCATGCAAAGTGAGTGCCTTGAGAGCGACCTCTTCCGGCAGGCCGCCACGAATGGCGATGGCCCCGGTTCGCAGCAAAAACCGTGATTCGGTGATGAAGTCATCCGTATTGATGGCGATTTTGACACCGGCCTTGTGCAAGATCGCCGCATTCTCCTCCAGTAGCCCCATGACCTCGGGTTTTCCGCCCGGACTATCAATCAATGTCAGCGATACCCAGATTCCTTCCTTCGCCAACTCAAGTGCCACGCGATATCCTTCGGTGCAGTGCTGCAACACCAGCTCAAAGTTGAACTCCTTGGCGAGCCGCACCGCGGTCATGATGTCGTCGGCGCGATGACAATGAAAATGCACCGTGCGACGCCGTTCCAGCACTTCCACCAGGGGTTCGAGCGCCAAATCACGCTCGGGTGCCGAAGCACTTTTGCCTTCCGCCGTCTCTTTTTTGTAATTGTCCCATTGCCGCTTATACCCTTGCGCCTTGACCAGTATTTCACGCTGTAAGGCCGCCACCTTCATGCGCGTGCCGGGCGCCTGATTTTTATTGCCATAGGCTCCTTTTACATTTTCGCCGTTGGCGAACTTGATTCCGCCCAGGACCAGCCGCGACAGGGCACGCATCATGTCGACGATGCTCCCTTTAAGCTTTACATACAGCGTCTGGCCGCCGATGGCGTTACCGCTGCCCGGCATAATGTTCGCCGTGGTCACGCCGCCGGCGATGCGCCATGCGAATGCCAGGATCGTCTGGATTGATGGCGTCCAGAGCGCGCAAGCCAGGCTGTATCGGGCCGGTCATCTCGTTGCCATCCGCGTTCCCCGTTACTTGCGGCCGAGAGAAAATGCCAATGTGGGAATGCGTATCGACCAGGCCAGGAATAATCGTCTTGCCGCCCAGGTCCCGGACCGCCGCGCCGGCCGGGACCTTGACTTCACTATCCGGCCCGACAGCAATAATCTTGCCCTTGTGCACGACCAATACGCCACGTTCAATAACCGGCCCGGAAGCCGTGTGAATGCGGGCCCCTCGATAGGCGACGACAGCGTCGGTGGGTTCATCAGCCGCCAGTGGCCCCTGCGTCGCATCAAAAAATAACAAGCTGAGGCAACCGACGACGGTCGTCAGGGCCAGGTAACCGACGACGCGAACGAAGCGGGGATCAGGGCTCATGGACTCTCCAGTTTTGTAGACGCGTGAGATTATGTTTACGTGCTGGTCGCGTCGCCTGGCAAGGGGAGGGGGGCGAACAAGGTGCGCTGTGCGCGCATTAGGCCATCGGCAGGAGGCCCAGCAGCAGGTTTTGTCGCAATCTACTTCATGTTGGCGATGGCCTTCGTGCCCAGCCAGGATTTGAACTGGCGCCACATGACTTCTTCCATTTCGCGGCGGGGTCGCCGTGGAAAATCAGGAGGTGCGGAACGAAAGTGCTTTCGTTTTTCCAAATAGCCGAGCCTCTGACGTCCGACAGCACCACGTCGGCGGTGATCTGCGGTATCGGGTAAGCTTGTTCCCGGCCCTGGGTCCCGGGTCGTAATCCCGGATTGATTTGCGGAGGCCTAAACGAAGGAGGCGGCATGCCAATCGAGCGCACCGAGATTTCCTTACCCGAAGTGCCGACGCTCGACCGAACGACCAGGACAAGGCCGCCATCAGGAACCGGTTCGTAGCCCAGGCCGCGTATCGCGATTTCGAGTTCCTGGATAACGCTCCGATTGTAGTCTCCCGTGAAATTGGGAGGAACTCCCTGAACCTCGGCACGCACGGTGATTTTTGCTCCCGCCTTCAGAATGTTGCCGGGAACGGGCGCCACCGGATTGACTTGAGGTACATCAATTCCCTGCGCGAGGCCCTGTGCTCTGGCAACGTTAGCGGGTATGACGGGCGGCACGTTCGCAGGCGCGGCGCGGGCCACAACGACTTTTGTCTGGTCCTGGCTGTTGGCCATAACCAGAACGACGATAATGATGCCAACCAAAATCACCCCACCTCCCACCCCCAGGGCAAGCAGCAACTGGCTGTTACCGGCTTTTTTTGAGCGGCGCCGCGCGCAGGCGACGGGCGGTCATCGTAGTCATCATCATCGCGGCGGCGTTTTCCAGGGCGAGAGCGCTCCTCAAGGTCGCCATCGTCGTCATCACGAACTGGGCGTTTGCCCATATTGGGCGGCGCCGGCGGCAACTGCGTCGCGGCTGGGTCTCGCGGGATTTGTTTTCTTCGGTGCCTGGGCAGGTGTTTCCGCCGAGGCTGCAAATTTTTGGCCGCACGAAGGGCACTTTATCTCTTGGCCGATCAGCCTTTCACCAACTTTGAGGCGTGCCTGGCAATGAGTACAGCAAATGAGAATCGGCATGACGGTTTCCAGGGTCCTAAAGATTAAAACCCTAAATTAAACGCCCTCCCGTCGCTTGTCAAACATCTTTAGCGAACGAATTGGAAGGTGGTTAGCGCCGCGGCGTTGCCATCGCCCTTAGGTGGTAATCCCTTGTCCCCGTCGGCACCGTTTACCAGGTAGTTCCCCTTCACGGCGACCCAACCACCTTGGCCACGATATGGCATATCCCCAATATCACGGCGGCGCAGACGATGGCCACCGCTATATTGTGTTTTTCCGCAAGCTCTGTTTCGACGTGGATTTTGGGGGTGATCCAATCGAAGATCTTGAAGCCCAGGATGGCGAGGAAGATGCCGACCAGGCCAAACACGAGCGCATTGACGACAAGCAGCAAGTTCCATTCCATGCGTCATTCCTTTTCTGAAGAATTAGTCCGGTGTGTGCGCCGTGAACAAATGCGGCACGAAACGGCTATTGTTGCGGGTGATCAAATCGTCGCTTTCGCGAATCCCCATGCCACAGGAGACGTTGCCCACGATCCAGCAGCCAAGCACCGGGTGTTTTTTACCAAAGGCGGGCAAGGGAAAAAGGTCCTGATAGACATAAGGCCCTGGGTAATCGCCATCCGTGTGCAGAACTTCCTGGCCATCGGCCACAACTTGGATATTGGCCCCTTCCCGGCCCAGGCAGGGTTTGCGCACATACGACGATCCGAAAGGCTTGTGCTCGGCCCGCAGCAGGTTGGGATGGCCGGGAAAAATCTCCCATAACAGGGGCAAGATGGTTTTGTTGCTCAGCAGCATTTTCCAGGGTGGCTCGTACCATGACGTGCTTGTTCTCGGGATAAAGGGCCCGAACTTTTCGCGTATGAGCCATTCCCACGGATACAGCTTGAAAAGATGGCGTATCGGCCGATTCTTCAGGTCCACGAACAAATTTCGGCCATGGTCCCAGCCCACCTGGTTGATCGGCAAATAGGCCGTTTGGAGGCCCGCCTGCACCGCCGTGTCGCGCAGGTATTGCGCCGTGATTTCATCCTCGACGCTATCGGCCACGGCGGTGAAGTGGACCGTGTCGTGGAAGGTAGGCCCCAGTTGTTTCCAGATGCCGATCAGGCATTCGTGGATGCTGTTGAACTGGTCGGCGTCCGGCTTAATATCTTGCAGCCAGTGCCACTGAATGACCGCGGCTTCGAGCAGGCCGGTCGGCGTGTCGGCGTTGTATTCCAGTAGTTTCGGCGAGGCGGTTCCGTCATACGCGAAATCAAAGCGCCCATAAATCGTCGGCCCACCCTGTTCCCAACTCTTCGTGACATAAGCCGACCAGTCGGGCGGTACCTGCCAACGCTCGAAAAGATTGTGCCGCACGATATGCTCCACGGCCTGGAGGCACAAGTCCTGGACCGTGTCGGCGGCCTCTTCCAGCACATCGACCTGATCGGCAGTAAATTCGTAGTAGCGCTTTTCATCCCAGTAAGAAGTGGGCGTGGAATGGAACAAGAAGCCAAGGCTTTCGACACGCCGGGCCCAGTCGGGCCTGGGTTCAATGGAGTGGCGTAGCATGGGACTACCTCAAATGCTCACGACCCGGCCGCGCTACCGGTCGAACCAAAACCACCGCGCGACACATGACTGGTCGTCCCGAGGCCGCGTCCCGCCTGTGAAGTGCCCACGCGCGGGCCCAGCCCCCAACCCCCGACATAATGGCCACCACCCACGTGCCCAGAGCTCCCTCCAGTGCACGTACGCCTGGGCGCCGCACCCGGCTCGCGCTCCTCCTTTTTGTCATCCTGCACACACGTCCTCGCGCACCCGGAAAGCACCAGCACGGAATTCACCAGCACCAGCTTTACGACCAGACTCTTGCGCATGGCGTATTCCTTGGGGAATTAGCGGCGGGGATGCGGGACGATCAAAGGTATTCTGGCTGCTCAGGACTGACGGCACCTTCTCAAGGCAGAAACCAATCGTCGCACCGAGTGCGGCAGCTTTTATTCGTTCTCGCTTTGTGCCGATTTAAGGCCCCCGGTCTTCCAGCGCCTGACAAGGGGTTTCGTACCGACCGAGCAGGCCCCGGTGAAACGCAACGTCCGAGGGCCACGGGCCGATAGTCGGGAAAACCTGGCCTACTGTCAAGGAGTATTCGGCAAGCTAATAGGTCGGGTGGTCAATTGCAATGGCTCGATCAGCCAAAGTACGAGGTGGCCTTGGCACGCCGACGAGTCCCGAACTCGCCATCTCCTGTCCAGTTCAGGGGGCGGACGCTCCGCGCTCGTGAATAGGATGAACGTCGTGATCGAGCGCGCCATTGCGAGTGGGCGTGAGGAGGGCGCGTGTGATGGGGCCATTAAGTATTTGTTCTAGCTCGCCGAGGGCGCGGGCTACCGTGGAGCCATCCATGACGCGGTGGTCGTAGATAATGCGCACGTCGACCGTGCCGTCGTCGGCGATGACACCGTAGTTGAGGGCCGTGGTCAGGGGCGACAAGGGATGGAGCGATTCGGCCCCAAGACTTGAATAAACGCTGACGCCGAAGGTCCCCCAATTGCGAGCGCGCTTGTACCCTGTCAAGTTGAGGCCAAGCCACCAGATGAAGCGGCGTACCAGGCGCGGCCAGCGGGCGACGCGCAAAGTTCGGCGGAAGGTGCCGATGCCCTCGACAGGCTCGACTTTGCAGGCCTGGAGATAATCATCCAGTTGTTCGGGCGTGTGATTTTCCGGCTCGCGAATTTGCACGAAAAAGACGGCATCTTCGTTTTCCCAGCGGCGTTCGATGGCGATCGAGGCGATACTGACCGGATGTTCGTACAAATGCGGCCAGGGAATTGTCAGATAAGCTCGGCGCAGGTCGGCACGGCTAGCCGCCACCATAGCGAAGGCCTTGGTGAAGAGCGCGCACCAACTCGGGCGCGGAAAAGCCTGGTTCGCGCGGCCACCAGCGGACTGATATTCATCCGGCGCTGCACCGGAACAGTGGGTACTTTCTGGGCGAAATGCAAAAGATCGCCGACGAAACGGCGCGGCAAAGACAGGGACAAGGAGCGACCAACCTTTTCTCCCATCACGGAGTCCTATCAAAAAAGGGAGAGATGTTAGCTGCGCCTGACTTGGGTTGGGATAAATTTAGCATTTTCCGCGGTAAAAGCAACGAAATTAGCCAAAAAGCACGCCAGCCAGGGCTTCGACGGGTGCTTGAGCGGCTCATCAGGGCGCTAGCGGCACTTTGGAGGTGTTGCGATCGCATTCCCGCAACCACTGCAAAGTTTGCCGCAAGCCGTCCAGTATTTTCACCCGGGGAGACCAGTGTAACTGGCTGCGGGCCTTGTCGATCCGGTACGCGGCCGAGCGGCCCAGGCGGGATACGGAATAACGGCTAATGTGCGGCGCCCGGCGAAAGCGCAGCATGCGGGCGATGATTTCGCCCACGGTGCCGCCGAAGTAGGCCAGGCGGAACGGGACATGCTTGACGACCCGCGGCAACCCCTCCGCGTCGCAAAGGGCATCGACGAACTGACGCTGGGTAACTTCGCCTTCGCTGCATAGGTGATAAATCTGCCCGCGCGCCGCCTCCTGATTGGCCGCCAGAATTGCGCCGGCCGCGACGTCGTCGGCATGGACGATGTTGAGATAGTTGTCGCCCGTGCCGACCAGGGTAAACCAGCCGCGGCGCAGGGCCTGGAGCAGTCGTGTCAGGCCGTGACGATCACGCGGCCCGATGATCCACGTGGGACGAACGATGGTCACGTCCGGACAAATCGTGAATGCTTCCTGCTCCGCTTGAGCCTTGGCACGGCCATAATGATCGCCAAAACGATAGCCGCGGCGCAATGCCGTCTCCTCCGTCAGTCCGCCTGGCGGAATGAACGGATGGTGGCCGTACACCGCGACCGAGCTTACATGAAGAACCCTGTTGATACCGGCGTGGCGTGACGCTTCCATGACAATACGCGTGGCGTCAACCACCTCCGTCTTGAACGTTCTCCAGGTGCCGAAATCGCCCACGCGCGAGGCACAATGATAGAGCGCCTGCGCACCCGCGAAAGCGGCGCGCAGCGACCCCGGGTCGCCAATATCGCCATGTACTAACTCCACGCCGAGACTTTGCAAAAAAGAAACGTCGCTGGTAGGTCGCACGAGGGCCCGGACCATTTCGCCGCGCGCGACGAGTTGCTCCGCGATATGGCTGCCCAAAAGGCCCGTGGCACCTGTGATGAGATTGAGTTTATCAGGCATAAGTAATCAGGCTGCTTTTTTTTGCAACACAGGCGGACAGTTAAACCCGTCGCCCGCGGCTGCGGAAATGACAGAGCGTTTCATGTTCGGCGGGTCGGCGAACATGAAACGCTCTGGCAACGACAATCGGTCTATTAATATTCGCGGCGTGTCTCGATGCCCGGTCGCGGCACCGGATATTTGCCGTCCGCTCCCAGTTGCAGCGGGGCGGGCCCATCCATGGTCAATTGATCGACTTGCGGCGCGAACTCATGATCGCTGTTTAGCATGGTCTCGCGCGTGATTTCCCGGCCAGTATGGGCGGACATGCGGCCCATCGCCGTGATGAGGCTGGCCTCGGCGCCGCGACGAACCTCGTTGTAGGGTTGGTTCTGGCGAATGGCGATAATGAGGTCGTTCCATTCCAGTTGATAGGGATCGGGTTCTCGACGCGGATCGCCCCAACTCCAGGTGACATCTGCCGTGCGCGTGGTATCCTGGCCGCGGAAGATGCGGGCTCGGGACGGGGCATGGCCGTTGGAGGAAATGATCGCCGAGCCTTTGCTGCCATGCGCGTAGCTGGCGAATTCGTTGGTGCAGCCAGCCATCGTGCGTCCTTCAAGAATTAGCTTCGCACCGTCGCCGAAGGTGAATTCGGTGGTATAGCAATCGAAGTTCTGATCGATGTTGTCGCCGCGATAATGGCGGCCGCCGTTGGATTTGGCGCGGACCGGCCAGGCATCCTTGAGCCAGCAACATTCGTCGATGTTGTGGATCAAGAAATCGGAATAAGCGCCGCCGCTGGCCCACAGGAAAGAGTGGAACCGCTGGATCTGATAGGCCACCTCGCTAATGTTGGCCGGCTTCGGCGGCGAAAATGCCGTTGCGGTTGGGCCTGCCAGGCGATAAGCCCGGAGCATGTTGATATCGCCGATTTGGCCATCCCGGAAACGCGTGAATAATTCCTTGCGTGCCACGCAGTGGCGGCACATCAGGCCGACGCCAACTTTGAGCCCCGCTTTTTCAGATTGGTCCGCCAGGCGCAGCATTTTGCGCACCGTCGGGCCGTCCACCGCGACCGGCTTTTCCATGAAAACGTTGAGCCGTTTTTCGATGGCATAGGCGAACTGTACCCAGCGGAAGGCGGGCGGCGTGGCGAGAATCACGATATCGCCGGGGCGAAGGGCGTCCATGGCACGTCGATAGCCGTCGAAGCCAACGAAGCGGCGTGCCTCGGGAACGTCCATCGTTTTCGCGTGGGCGCGATGGATCTGTTCATAGCTCGAGTTGATGTGGTTTTGAAAGACGTCGGCCATCGCGATCAGCCGGGTGTTGCCGTTCGGCACGGCCAGCGCGTTCGCCGCGGCGCCCGTACCGCGACCGCCGCAGCCGACCAGCGCCACCTGCACCGTGTTGTTCTCCTGCGCGTGCACGAGCGGCACGGCCAGCCCGGCGAACGCCGACACGGCGGCGGCCTGGCCGGACCTTTTCATAAGTTCACGGCGCGACAGGCCGTTCTTGTTGCCATCACTCACGACGAAGCTCCTTTGCAAGGGAATACCGTAACGTAAAAAGCCGGCAAAAGTGCCGGCATAGTAGGCATTGTCTCATCATGACCGAAGTGTGCGCAGGGTCAAGTATTTTTTTACCGACTTCAGAAAACAAAAAAAGGAATTCTCATAATGAATTAATGTTCCCTCAATACATTAGTCTCATAGCCGAGGATTTTCCTCGGAACAGGTGGCCATATCAGGGTCCTTTTCAGACAATTTGCCATACAGGGATCAAACGTGTCGGCAAAGGGCCGACATGAAGCCGGTTAGAACTTTTTTCAAAGGAGCAACCATGTTGCGAAAGTTTGTTTGCGCGGCGGTAATCGTGGTCATCGGTCTGAGCGTGGCCGTGGGCGACGAAATCCAGGCCATCATTTCGAAGGTTGACGGCAACAAGGTCACCTTCAAGAAGGCTGGCAAGAAGGGCGCGGCGGCCGACGAAGCGGACATGACGCTGCCCGTCAAGGCTGATGCCAAGATCACGAAGGGCAAGTTCAACATGGACACCAAGAAGCTGGAAGCCGGCGACGCGATCGCCACTGGCCTGAAGGACGAACAGTTCACCACCATCGGCGAAAAGGGCGTTCGCGCCACGATCACGACCGATGCTGACAACAAGAACATCACCGCCATCACAGTGGGCGGCGGCGGCGGCGGCAAGGGCAAGAAGAAAGCCGGCAATTAATTTAGGGACGAGATAGCAGTGGCGAGGAGCGAGCAATCGCTCCTCGCTTCTTTTTTTGGAGCCGCCGCCCTTCGTGAGTCCTGCCTTTGCGGGAATCCATGCTCTTCCGCCCGACATGCGCACTTCGCTCTAGTCATCTGCCTCGTTTGCGCCTAAAAAAGGCCTTAATCTCCAGCTCACCGCCGAGATAAGCGGCATCGGCCAGGGCTCTTCCTCACACGACCGCCCAGAATTACCATGGCTCAAAGGGACACCCGTATGTCAGGCAACTTTCGTTCCAAGGCTATCCAGGCAATCGCTAGCGCAAAACACCAACTCAATCGCGTCAATTTCAAGGAAACCCATCTTAAAGACCTGTTCGGCGCTAATGTTTTCAATGAGGAAGTCCAGAGGCAACGCCTGCCGAAGTCCATCTACAAGGCCCTGCAAAAAACGATCAAACAGGGCGCCATTCTCGACCCCGCCATCGCCGACAATGTGGCCACCGCGATGAAGGATTGGGCCATGGAAAAAGGCGCTACCCACTTCACCCACATGTTCCAGCCCATGACCGGGCTGACCGCCGAAAAGCACGATAGCTTCCTGGCGCCCGTTTCCGACGGCAAGGCCATCACCGAATTCAGCGGCAAAGAGCTGGTACGCGGCGAGCCCGACGCCAGTTCGTTTCCCTCTGGCGGCATCCGCGCCACCTTCGAAGCCCGCGGCTACACCGCCTGGGACCCGACCAGCCCCGCCTTTCTTCATGAAGGGCCCAACGGCGCCACGCTGGTGATTCCCACCGCCTTCTTGAGCTGGACGGGCGAAGCCCTCGACAAGAAAACCCCCCTCCTGCGCTCGATGCAGGCCCTCTCCACCCAGGCCCTGCGCATTCTGCAATTGTTCGGCAACAAGGACTGCAAGAAAGTATTCACCACCGTTGGGCCCGAGCAGGAATATTTCTTGATCGACAAGAACTTCTTCTATGGTCGGCCCGATCTTATTAACGCCGGACGCACACTTTTCGGCGCCAAGCCTCCCAAAGGCCAGGAGCTGGAAGATCAGTATTTCGCCTCGATTCCCGAACGTGTGCTGGCTTGCATGGCCGACGCCGAGGCCGAGATGTTCAAACTGGCAGTTCCGGTAAAGACCCGTCATAACGAGGTCGCCCCGAGCCAGTACGAAATTGCCCCCATCTTTGAAGACTCCAACCTGGCCACCGACCATCAAATGCTCACGATGGAGATCCTACGCCGCACGGCCGACAGATACGGCCTGGTTTGTCTGTTGCACGAAAAGCCTTTCGCCGGCATCAACGGCTCCGGCAAGCATAACAACTGGTCGATGTCGACCGACGCGGGTGAAAACCTCCTCAACCCCGGCGATACGCCGCACGACAACGCCCAGTTTCTGGTCTTTTGCGTGGCTGTCATCCGCGCCGTCGCCAAGTATCCGGAACTCTTGCGTGTTTCCGTCTGCGGTGCCGCCAACGATCATCGCCTGGGCGCCAACGAAGCACCGCCGGCAATCATCTCCATCTTCCTGGGCGATCAACTCCAGGACGTGATGGATCAATTGGAGAAGGGCACGCCCACCAGCACCAAACAGGGCGGCTTCATGGAAATCGGCGTCTCCGTGCTTCCCAAGCTGCCACGCGACCCCGGTGACCGCAATCGCACCAGTCCCTTCGCCTTCACCGGCAACAAGTTTGAGTTCCGCGCCGTTGGTTCCTCGCAATCCGTCGCGGGCCCGAACACCGTACTCAACACGATCGTGGCTGAGTCGCTCGACTTTATTGCCACCAGCCTCGAAAAATCCGTCAAGGGGGGCACCGACCTTAACAAGGCGATTCAAACGCTGTTGGCAGGGATCCTCAAGGAGAGCAAAAAGGTCGTATTCAATGGCGACAACTATGCCGAGGAATGGCACAAGGAGGCCGAACGCCGCGGCCTGCCGAACTTGCGTAACACCGTCGATGTTCTGCCGGTGGTCATTCGCAAGGATTCGATCGAGCTGTTCGGTAAATACAAGGTGTATAGCGAGCGCGAGCTGCAGAGCCGCTATGCCATCCTGGCCGAGAATTATGTCAAGACCGTGAACATCGAAGGCCAGCTCATGACCATGATGGCCAAGACGATGATCCTGCCGGCCGCCCTGCGCTACCAGGCGGAAGTAGCCAACGCCGTTAACGCCACCAAGACGGCCGGCGTGGACAACACCCTCCAGGCCGAACTGCTGAAATCCTTGACCGGTACGATCAACGATTTCCAAAAAGCGACGGCCGGCCTGGAAAAGTCGGTGGGCCATCACGCCGAGGGGGATGCCTACGCCCACGCCAAGCACTTCCGCGATCAGGTCCTGCCGGCCATGACAGCGCTCCGCACCCTGGGGGACAAGCTGGAAACCGTCGTCGCCGACGATCTTTGGCCCATGCCCACGTATCGCGAAATGTTGTTCATCAAGTAAGTTGGCCGCAATTTGTTCCGTGGGCGCGCCGGCCGCTAGCGCCGCCGACGGAGCGCTCCTCCAAGGAGAACTCCGTGGACAAAGAATTCCTGGCACGAATCAGCCACGTTGACCATGTGCTGCTCCAGAAGGTCGCCACGACTGCCAAAACGCCAGGCAACGACCTGGCCGCCCTCAAAAACGAAGTGGCAACGCTCGCGCATGTGATGCTGGAGATCGCCAAACAATGTTCCGACCTGGAGGCCGCCATTCATACGCTGGTTGACAACGTCAGCTCGCAAAAGTGATTCTCTGAAGCGCCAGTCGCGCCCGTAGCTCAACTGGATAGAGCAATGGTCTTCGAAACCATAGGTTGGGGGTTCGAACCCCTCCGGGCGTAATACTTTTCTTCGCACGCAGCTCGACGCCGACATTGCAAACCCTCAAGTCGCCCCCGCTGATTGTCCCCCCCGCGTAAAAAATCTTGCCTAATCCTTGTAAGGTCGGGGCCGTGTCGGCGACTATCTTGTTGGTAGCTGCTTCTGCCGTTAACGCTAAGCACCAAACGAGCCATACGCGGATCTTTTTCATGACGAACTGGGAAGTCATTCTGGCAAAGAACGGTCCCGCGGTTTGGCGTATCCTGTGGCGATTGCTTGCCGATCGTGAGGACGTCGAAGACTGCTTTCAAGAAACGTTCGTTGCCGCGCTCCGGGTCACTCGACTCCAAACTGTACAATGCTGGCCCGCCCTTCTGTGCAGCCTGGCGACCGCGCGTGGCATGGACTTGTTGCGGAAACGCTATCGGCAAATTGGCCGCGCGGCCAGCAGCGATCTCGGTTCAGGCGCCGGTTGGCTGAGGCCACCTCGAGCGCTCCGGGCCCTTTCGAGCAAGTGGTGGCGCTGGAATTATCCGAACGGCTGCACTGCGCCTTGACACAGTTGCCGGAAAAACAGGCCGAGACATTCTATCTCCATGTACTTTGTGGCCGTAGCCATCGTGAACTCGCCGAGCAGATGCACATGACCGACGACGCCATCGGCGTCACCATCCATCGAGCTCGGCAGCGGCTGCGCGAACTTCTAAACGACGGCCAATAGCTCGTTCTTACCTTCGTATCACTTGAACGCCGTGCAGAGGATATGCCGATGAACGACCAATCCAAAGATCTCCCGGGCAACGACCTGCCCGACGATATCCTCGACCGGGCCGTAGTAGCCATGCAGGGAGAAACGGTCCCGGAGGGCCCCCCTCTCAGGTTGATTGCCGCCACGCTACACGCGCTTGGAGGACCCGAGCGCGAGCACAGCACGCCCCTAACCTTTATCCCAAGGACCAAGATCATGAAGCTCCTCACGACAGCCGCCGGCCTCCTGTTGATTGCAGGCATGGCAACCCTATTTTTGTTGGCAGTCAAAGCACCCTCTTCGGCCTTCGGTCAAGCCCTCAAGCAAGTACGGGAAGCGCGTTCGCTGTCTTACGCTGAGCTGATAACAATCAAGGGGCAAGAGCAACCGGTCAGAACCAAGGTTGTCATCGCCGAGGATGGACGCAAGCGTAGCGAGATTCTGGGGGAGGGCGGTGTCACGACCATTACGGATGCCGCGGGCCATGTGCGCATTACCTTGATCGAGTCTTCAAAAGTAGCGATTGTCCAGGACCCAGTTCTCGTGCAGCAAGGTAAGAATGCGGGGAGCGATCTCCTGGCATGGTTGCAGGCCCTCAAGAGCCTTGGAGACAGTCCAACCAAAGAATTGGGGCACAAGGAGCTTGAGGGTAAGCGCGTCACGGGCTTTGTCGCCAAGCAAGGACATTTTGTCGTCACGATGTGGGTCGATGACGCGACAGGAAAACCCGTGCGCATCGAGTATGATGCTCCGGTCAACGGCGCGGACTACCATGTGGCGATGACCGAGCTTCGCTTCGACGCCAGTGTAGACGAGTCCTTGTTTAGCTTTACCGCCCCGGAAGGATACAGGACCCAAAAGGCAGCACCCGTACCGGTCGTGCCCGGCGGCGAAGAAAGCATCATCGAGGCCCTACGCGGCTATACCAAGCGAGACAATGGAAAATTCCCCACGAGTCTGGCCGCCTGGGGTGAATGGGCGGTGCTGTTCTCCAAGGACAGCCGTGACGGCACGATCGATGCGGAAGCAACCCGCGTAATGGCCAATCTAGGCGCGATAACACCGTTCTTCATGTCGATGCCGAAAACCGATTACGCATACCTCGGCGCCGGCAAGACAATTGCTCAAAAAGATGCCCTGATCTTCTGGTACAAGAAACCGGACGGCACCTACCGGGCGATCTACGCCGATCTTACGGCCCGGGTCATCACGGCAGAGAAGCTGCCAAAAAATTGACGTTGAACTTCAGTGGGCTCCTGCCGTCTCGTGCGGCAGGAGACATAGGTCTATAAAAAAAGAAGAGCTTAATTACCACCCTTCCGCCAAGCTGGCGTCTCAGCCCCAAGGGGCGCCCTATGACAGCCGACGTAGAAAGCCTGGGGAGAAAGCCCCATTTTACCCAGTTTAACATGTTAATGCTTGACAACGGCGCACGCTTGCGTCACGATAGGCTGTGTGTCGTGCAATCTCAACTTCCTTTTGCAGATCCCGGCACGCTTGTGGGCGCTGCTTCCTCCCCGTTGCGTTTTGCACACTTGATATGCGGTTGTAAATTAACTTCTACCCGGGCAAAGGTGCCTTCCATGAGGCAGCTGATTTTAGGCTTGGCGGCTTTGACGCTCTGTTCGGTCGAGGTCGGGCAGGCCAGAGCGGGCCAGGTTACTGTTGATTTCGATAACCTCCAGGGCATGACATACATTTCCGGCAATCCCGTGCCGAGCTATGCCGTCCTGACGGATCAGTACGCTAACTTGGGCGTCCTCTTCCAGAACACGGCAGTCGTAGAATTGGGTGGTACGAGTGTGAGTCCGCCCAACGCGATCGGTGGTATTTCTCCTAGCGGGACCCTTACATACAGCTCACATTATCCGCAGATTCAGTTTTCGTTCTTTGTTGGCGATACGGCGGCAACGACCGACTTCGTTAGTATCCGGGGAGATATAGTTGGCGACAGCCGCAGGTCCCAGACCCTCTCCGCCTTCGACCTGGCGGGGAACCTCGTGGGTTCGTCCACCGTTTTTGACACTGGCGGGCAGACCTATTCAATTCAGGCCGAGGGCATCCACCTGGTAACCTGGTCGGGCGTGGACATTCGTGACGATGAGGGGGGCGGGGTTGCCCTGGACCATTTGGTGTTTGACCAGCCTGTCGGCACCGTCCCTGAGCCCGCCACGATAACCTTGCTCGGCATCGCTATCGCCGGCATGGCCGGGTACACCTGGAAGCGGCGGAAATTCGGGCTAGTTTAAACACCGGAAGAGTGGCCTGGGTTTCGCCACGGCAGCGCCGCCGCATAAAAAAATGGTATGCAAAATGGTATGCAAAATGATATGCGTCATGAAGGGGGGTGCCCGGTGCACGCATACATACCATTTTTCGCTCGCCAGCCCCTACTGCCGACTGCCCGTTGAGGTTTCACTGGACCAGCGGCGGCGCCGGGGCGTCGGACCTGATTGCCCTTCTCAAAAAAATAGGGGCCGGTCTTGGTTGCCTGGAACGGCCAATGCATAAAACCATCGGCCGGCCCTGAGGCTCTGCGATCAACCCGCATGCAATGCGCTGATTTTCATGGTCGCCGCCTGACCAACGTGATTCAAACCCCCACGACATCTTGCCATTTCTTCGCGAGGCTATCGAGCCCCTTGTCCCCCTGACCGGCGTCGTAGACCAGCTTGACCGACTCGAGTTGTTGCACCATGTCCTGGAGAGTGGCCTGGGTTTCGCCGCGATAGAGGTACTGGGTGCCTCCCTTTTCGAGGAGGAGCCCACCGCTGACTTTCACGGAGCCGGGTTTGTCAGTGGGGACAGTGCCCGGTGATTTGAGCTGTTCGAGATAGGCCGCATATTTGTCCGAGGCGAGAGTTTGCGTGACAAGTTTGCTGCGCATCTTTCGATAGCTGAGAGGCGAGCTTGATGGCGCCGATGGTCTTGCCGATTTGCGGGGGGATGGCGGGGTCCTTGCCGCTGGAGAGGGAGTCGACCATTTTGCCGTAGTCCGCGAGCACCTTCGCGTATTCCTGAAGCGCCGCGGTCAGGTCCGCCTGGATTCGTTTGACAGCGAGAATGCCATCCTGTACTTTTTGCACCGCTGTTTTGCCCAGGGCGCCGATCAAATCGTTCACTTTAGTCTGCACGTCTGCGAGCTCTTTTTCGACCACTTTCAATTCCTGCGTTGGGCCCTTGATCCAGTCCTTCATGAAATCCGAACTGAAGATCAAATTAGGTCCGACCAGAAGCCCTGGCGCTAACAGGCCCGAAATGCCTTTAATGGAATTTGCGAGGATGGATACCACATTGGTGAAATCGACGATATGCTCCGCCAGAGCCCGATTGTCGTCGGCTTCGCCGGCCTTGTTTTCCTCGTCGGGCGACGGGTCGGGCATCTTTTTGGGAAGATTGGCGAGGGCTTCCTGTTCCGTCTTGAGGGCATCGCTTGCGCCTTCCAGTTGATGAAAAACGTTTTGCAGATGTAGTTGCGATTGTTCAACGGGGGTCCAGGCCTGTTTCAGATCGTTCTTGGCGGCCGGGGTGAGTTTCATGGCTGCCGCGGCGGCCTCGGGTTTATTGAGATCAACGGCGCCGCTGGCCGCCGTGTCGCGCATCTTTTTCTCGGCATCGAGTGCTGCCTTGACGACGCCGCTCGTCGACTTCAGGTCTTTTTTCAGGCCCGACAGGTCAACTTCCTTGATCGGCCCGGTGGGTGCCGGGCCCTTGACCGTGATGTCCGCCTTGGCCGTCGCCTTGCTTTTCGTATCTTTGGACGTGGCCGTTATGGTCGCGGTGCCGGGGCTGTGCCCGATTGCCATGCCGTTGTTGTCCATGGATACGGCTTGCGAGTTAGAGGAATGCCAGTTCACCTCGCTGGTCACTTCGCGGCTGGTATCATCGGAGAAATCGCCTTTGGCGAAGAAGGCCATCTGCCCATCGGCGGCAAGCGAGGTGCTGGGCGAGCTGATCGTAATGGTTTTCAAAACCGGCGGCAGCACGGTAATCGTGGCCTGAGCGCTCACCCCACTTTTACCAGCCTTGAAGGTGACCGTGACCTTGCCGGCGTGCAATCCCGAAGCCAGCCCACTGCCACTGACAGCGAGCAGGTCGGGTGCCGACGAGCTCCAGGCACCGGTGCCCGTCAGGTCCTTGGTGCTGCCATCTTCCAATACGCCAGTGGCTTTGAGCTGGAGCTGGGAAGGGCACTCGATTGACTTGGCGGGCGGCGCGATCGTGATCGACTTGACGGCCGGCTCATCGGCGGCGGCTGGCGCACCGGAGGAGGTTTGACTCGGCTGTTGGGAGGAACTTGGCTGCTGAGCGGCCGCCGGAGCCGGGCCGATAGCGTTTTTGCAAAAGTCACGTAATGCTTCACCCATGGTCGCGTCCCTCCCAAGATGATAACGGCTTGCCAGGCCACGGGAACGGCAGGTCGGTTGCGAAATTGCTGCGCGCATTTTATTTAGGTGGAGGGCTTTCGCCCATGGGAAAGTGGACCTGTGGCGGTTCATGGGTTCGTACACGGGAAGTAGGTCGTTTCCGGTAAGTATGTTCCAATTCCTGGCGTCTCCCCGTGCACGACCGCCCGGATTATGCCTCGCGGCTAGCTTGGGAACATGTGCGTGCCTATAATTAATATTTCAAAACAGGAGGACTCCATGGCATCCCAGGAAAAAATCGCATTTATCACCGGCGCGAACAAGGGCATTGGACTTGAGACTGCCCGAGGTCTCGGCAAGTTGGGCATAACGGTCGTCATGGCGAGTCGCGACGAGGCGAAGGGGCGGGCTGCCGCCGAAATGCTCAAGTCTCAGGGTGTCAAGACCGTGGAGGCGATGCGGTTTGATGTCGTACGTCCCGAAGATCATCAAGAAGTCGCCCGGCACCTCGAAACGCGTTATGGCAAACTCGACATCCTGGTCAATAACGCCGGCGTGCAACTGGAGGATGCTGATTTCGGGGCGCCGGGCGGTTTCAACACCACGTCCCAGGTTACTCCGGAGGCACTGCGCGGGACTTTCGAGACCAATTTCTTCGCGGTTGTGGCGCTTACGCAGGCCCTCCTGCCGCTGCTTCGCAAGGCGCCGGCCGGTCGCATCGTGAACCTATCAAGCGTTCTGGGGTCGCTGACACTTCATTCTGATCCGACGTCGCCTATCTACAACAAGAAGTCCTTCGCTTACGATGCTTCCAAGACGGCCCTCAACGCCTTTACCGTCCATCTGGCCCAGGAGCTCCACGCCACGAAGATCAAGGTGAACTCAGCCCATCCGGGTTGGGTGAAGACCGACATGGGCGGCGCGGCGGCCCCGATGGAAGTCTCCGAAGGGGGCAAGACCAGCGTGCAACTGGCAACTCTGCCTGACGACGGCCCGACCGGCGGCTATTTCCACCTGGGCCAGCCGCTGCCCTGGTAAATTGCGGGGAGCCTTACGACCCCGGCTACTTCGCGTGGAGAATGCGTTCGGGCTGACTTTGCCAGGCGGTGGGCGGCAAGGAATTGAGGAGCTTTGTATAAGCTTTCGCGTCCAGGCCGCGAATGGCGCGTTGGAATGGACCGGCCAGGCTTTCTGCCTTGATGGGGAATTCTTTGGCCCCGCCGGCAGTCCATTTTTTGTTGGTGTCCATATACGAGGCGAGATAGTCCAGGGCGAGGCGTATGCTTTGGCCATCCTTGGCCCTGTAGTGCCACAAGTCTACGTCGGTGCGCTCGGCGAGTTCGGCCATGGCCATCATGGCGACGACGTTGAAGACGCTGTAACCCCAGCTATTCGCACGGCCCAACTCACGTGGCTGACTGCCGTCCGCCTGAATCTGCGCGGCAATGCGGCGCTCGCGAAAACCTTCTGCCAGGCGGCGTGCATCGTCGGTTCTGTCCAGGTAAAGTGCCATGGCCATGGCCTGCACGTCGTACCAGGTGCCATGGTTGTTCGTGGCCAGGCCTTCCGCCTTGCCGATAGGGCTGGTGATGAGCCAGTCGTAATACTCGCCCAGCCACTTACGCATGCCGGCGCGGTCCAGCGCCGTCCAGGAGGCCGAGCCTTCGAGAAAACCGAGGGCATCGATAAGCTGCGGCATATCGCGAAATTCAATCAGTCCAGCGGCCCGGCCATTGACGGTGCCTGGGATGGCCTGACCGTGATTGAAGTTTGGGTTCATGCGCGTTTTGGGCTCAAGAAACCAGACGCGCAACAGCGGCATGGCGTGATCGGCGTACTTTTCATCGCCCGTGAAGTAATACCCCAATGCCAGCGCATAGACAGCGCTTTTAATGGACCCAAAGTTCCGTTTATCCCCTTGCTGGACGTCGTTATTGGTCTTGCCATCCTTGCGAATATAAGGCAAGCCGTCGGGTTTGGTGGGATCAGGCCAAAAGTAAGGGGCGAAGCTCACATAGTCATGGGCATCGGCGCCGTCCACCGATTTCTTTTTGTCCAGCACCGAGACCGGCCGCTGCTTGAGTGCCTTGTCCGCATTGGCGATGATGCGTTCGAGAGCAGGCTTGAGGGGCCCGGGATCTTTAAGAAGCTTGGCCTTCATGGCAGCCAGTTCCTTCGGACTGGACGAGATGATCTTGGGCTCGGCGGGCTTATCGTCGCCGCGAGCGCCTGGCGCAATAGCGGTTGCCAAGAATGGGACAGCCAAGACCACGGCAAATCGGAGAGGGTGAGACATGGCAAACTCCTTGGTCTCTGTTGAGCGACTCACTTGGGTTGCCACTCCGATCGCAGCGGGGTCCCCTCGATCGGAGTCGTAATTTACGTGTTAATTCGCCAGTTTGGCTTCATGCACCTTGGTCCCATCCGCGGTGACGGTAAGCAAGCCGTCCGTGTAATCGATAAATACTTTTTTGGTGGCTTCGGGAATTTTGGCCACTTCTTTGTCATTTAAAAGGATGCGCGTTCTTTCGACGATCACTTTACCGCCAGCGAAGTTCACCTGGGTTACTTCATTGCGCGACATGAAATCCGCGTTGCCGTCGACAACATATTTGACTTCGCGCGACATCGTGACGTTGCCGTCATTGACGCCATGGTAAGTTCCGCCCCCGGTGGAACGGATGGCCTTGGGCCCACAGCCCAAGGTGGATAATGCCAGGAACACCATAAGCGTGGCAAAACCGGCTCTTCGAACTTTCGCGTGCACGGCGCCTCCAGGCATGAATTGGTTATCGAGTTTACTCCGCGAACCGCACCAGCATGTCGCCGGCTTCGACTTGTGTGCCCGCTTTCACAAGGACCTCCGCCACTTTGCCGGCGCGTTCGGCATAGACGGTGGTTTCCATCTTCATGGCTTCGAGCGATGCGAGTTTATGGCCCTGGCCGACCTCTTCGCCGGGCGCCACGTTGACCCGGACAACCAGGCCGGGCATGGGGGCGGCGATTTGCAGCGGGTTGCCCGGTTCCGCCTTGGGATGGGTACGCACGTCGTTGACGAGACTGTTGTCGACGACAAGGACTTCGCGAGGCTGGCCGTTTAGCTCGAAGAAAACCAAACGCCGGCCGTCGCGGTGAGGGTCGCCGATCGTGAGGAATTTGATAATGAGGGTTTTGCCCTCCTCGATATCGACGCTAATCTCCTCACCCGGCTCCATGCCGTAGAAGAACACGTTGGTGGGCACAACACTGATGTCGGAATATTTGACGAGATGATTGTGGAAGTCGGCCGCGACGCGCGGATACAAAAGGTGCGTGATAACTTCCTGCGGCGTGGGCGGCTTGCCGAGAGTTTTGGCCAGCGTGGCCGCGATGGCTTCGAAATTCGCGGGGGCCAGTGTGGCGCCTGGCCGACCGTCAAGCGGTTGGCGGCCTTTGAGGACTCGTTCTTGCAACTCCTTGGGAAAGCCGCCGACCGGTTGCCCGAGCTTGCCTTCAAAGAATTCCACGACCGATTCCGGAAAGGACAACTCACGATCGGTTGACAAAACTTCGGCCGGCGAGAGGTTGTTGGCAACCATGAACAGGGCCATGTCGCCGACGACTTTCGAGGTGGGGGTGACTTTGACGATATCGCCAAAAAGGCGATTGACGTCGGCGTACACCCGGCACACCTCTGACCAGCGTGCTTCTACACCGAGCCCTGCGCCTGTTGATAAAGATTGGTGTACTGGCCACCGGGCATTTCGTGGCGGTATACCTCGGCGCTGGGGGCGACCTGGCCCGATTCGAAGGGGAGGTAGAGTTTGCGTACGCCTTGCCAATAATCGGCTGTGGCCTGCAGTATGGCGAAATCCATGCCCGTGTCGCGTGGGCCGAAGCGCAGGCATTCGACAAGTGTGTTGAGGTTAACCTGGCTGGTCATGCCGCTGAAGGGGCCCATGGCCGCATCGACGATATCGACGCCTTCTTGCGCCGCCATGAGGAGCGACGCGAGTTGACCGCCGGCGGAATCATGCGTGTGAAAGTGTATGGGGATGCCGATTTCCTGCTTGAGGGCCTTTACCAACGCCTGCGCCGCATAGGGTTTGCACAGGCCCGCCATGTCCTTGATGCCCAGAATGTTGGCGCCCATTTTTTCCAGGGCCTTGGCCAGGTCGACATAGTACTTGAGGCTGTATTTGGGCCGATTTTTATCGAGGATGTCGCCCGTATAGCAGACGGCCGGCTCACACAACATGCCCTGCTCGCGGACCGCTTCCACCGCCAACTTCATGTTGGGCAGCCAGTTCAGGGCGTCGAAAATACGAAAGACATCGATGCCGGCCTGGGCGGATTCCTTGATAAATGCCTTGACGACGTTGTCCGGATAATTCGCGTAGCCGACGGCATTGTTGGCCCGCAACAGCATTTGAAAGAGAATGTTGGGAATGCGCTTGCGCAAGTCCACGAGGCGTTCCCAGGGGTCTTCCTTGAGGAAGCGCATGGAGGTGTCGAACGTGGCGCCGCCCCACATTTCCAGGGAAAAAAAGCTCGTATGCTGACTGGCGTAGACCGGGGCGACGCGCAACATGTCATAGGTGCGCATCCGGGTCGCGAGCAATGACTGGTGGGCGTCGCGAAACGTGGTATCGGTAAGCAACAGAGGCTTTTGATCGAGTATCCACTGCGCGAATTTCTCCGGACCATCCTTCTTGAAACGGTCCCGCGAACCGGGCAAGAGCGGGGGCGAATCGACATGCGAGAAGGGGTAGGGGGGTATCGCAATTGGTTCGCGCGGAATCAACTTCCTTTTTTGCACCGGTGTCATGGCCCGTACGTTCGCATCGCCATGGCCGTTGACGATGATTTCGGCAATGTACGTCAAGACCTTGGTAGCACGGTCCTGGCGCTGAGGCAACTGAAAGAGCTGCGGTGTTTCATCGAGAAATTTTGTCGTGCAGCGCCCGGCCAAAAAATCGGGATGGCGGATAAGGTTGGTCAGGAACGGAATATTGTTCTTCACGCCGCGAATGCGGAATTCTTGCAGGCAACGCTCCATGCGCCGGGCCGCATCGAGAAAACGCAGACCGTGAGCGGTAACCTTGACCAACAACGAGTCATAAAACGGGGTGATGACGGCGCCGGAAAACGCGGTACCGGCGTCCAGGCGAATGCCCAGGCCGCTCGCCGAGCGGTAATGGCTGAGCCGGCCGTAGTCCGGAACGAACTTGTTGGTCGGGTCTTCGGTAGTGACGCGGCACTGCAGGGCAAAGCCGTGCAGGTGGATTTTGGACTGATCGCCCAGGCCGATCTCCGGATCGCCGAGTGACCTGCCCTGGGCAATGAGGATCTGCGTCTTGACGATATCGTACCCGGTGATTTCCTCGGTCACGGTGTGTTCAACCTGAATGCGCGGGTTGACTTCGATGAAGAAAAACTGCTCGCTCTCGGTGTCGAACAGGAACTCGACAGTTCCCGCATTATCCAGCCGGGCGGCACGGCCAACGGCAAGGGCCGCGTTATACAGCCCCTGGCGAATAGCATCGCTCAGGTTCGGCGCGGGTGCGATCTCCACGACCTTTTGATGACGCCGTTGCAGGGAACAATCACGTTCGAAGAGATGGACGAGGTTGCCATGCTGGTCCCCCAGGAGTTGAATCTCGATGTGCCGGGCGCGCTGTACGTATTTCTCGAGAAAGACGTCGGCAATGCCAAAGGCCGCGCCGGCTTCGCGCTGTGCCTGGTCAATGGCCTCGTCGAGTTGGTCCGCCGATTGGGCAACGCGCATGCCGCGCCCACCGCCCCCCATCGAAGCTTTGACGATGACTGGAAAACCCAGCTTGTTGGCTAGCTTGTGGGCGTCGGCCTTGGCGACGATGGGCTCATCGCTCCCGGAAAGAATGCTCACCTTGGCTTCCCGAGCGATGCGCCGCGCGGCCAGTTTGTCACCGAGATTTTCCAGCACGCTGGCGCTTGGGCCGATAAAAATAATCCCGGCTTCCTGGCAAGCTTTGGCGAAGCGCGGGTTTTCCGACAGAAAACCATAGCCCGGGTGAATGGCATCGATGCCATGCCGTTTCGCCATGTTGACGATGCCGTCGATATCGAGATAGGCACGCAAGGGTTCGCCGGGCGTGCCGACGCGGTAGGCCTCGTCCGCCTTGAAACGGTGCAGGGCGAAACGATCCTCGTGGGCATAAATGGCCACGGTGCGAATGCCCAACTCGTGCGCGGAACGAAAGACGCGGATCGCGATTTCACTGCGATTGGCGACCAGTATTTTTTTGATTATGCCCGTCGGCGGTGTCAAAATCGGTGACGGGTTGGTTGCTGCCTGGGGCATTATCCGTGTGTCCTGGTAAAAGATGGGACCATTTCTCATTTTTTATGGGCCAACTCGATCATCGGACACTGGCGACGCGGCAGGCGCCGCACATGTGCCGCGGCCCACTTGAGAAGCGCAACGCCGCGCCGGTGCCACCCAGGGGTGCACGGGAATTTAGTAAACTAACAAGAGATTCGACTCGGGTTTTCGTTTCGGAGCGGGTTCGTGGCAAGAATGAAGTGGTTGATCGTGGTCAGCGCACTGGCAGCCGCCGGCGTGGTCGGCTATTTCTGGTATACGGCCGACAGCAAGGATTTGCTGCTGCCGGGAATTGTGGAAATTCAGGAAGTCCGGCTGGGTTCCAAGGTGGGTGGACGCGTTTTGAGCGTGCTGGCTCAAGAAGGGGAGATGGTTTATCCCGGTAGAGAACTGGTGATATTCGAGGCACCGGAGTTGGTTGCGACGCGCAACCAACTCAAAGCGAAAGTTGATCAAGCCGAAGCGGAATATGCCAAGGCCTTGAAGGGACCGCGTGAAGAGGAAATAGCCGCGGCCAAGGCGGCGGCCG
The DNA here is from genome assembly GCA_963848825.1 of uncultured Planctomycetota bacterium. GTDB lineage: Bacteria > Planctomycetota > Planctomycetia > Gemmatales > Gemmataceae > CAVVSQ01. The sequence continues at coordinate 1,707,244 of CAWKFA010000015.1, forward strand.
CGGCGGCATTGGCCCGTTATGAGAAGATGAAGGACGGTTACCGCAAGGAAGAAAAAGCCCAGGCCAACAGCGATCTTGAGGCAGCTACGGCGGAACTGAAACAGGCCAACGAGGAACTGGCGCGATCTACCAGACTTTATCAGGAAAAATCGGTGGCTCGAGCCGACTACGATGTATCGGTCGGCACACGGGACAAGGCACTCGGAAGGTTCAATGCCGTCAAGGCACGGGCCGAAATGCTCAATCTTGGCAATCGCCAGGAAGACAAGAACGAATCCCAGGCAGAATGGCAGCGGTCGCAGGCGCTGGCGGATGAACTGGAGCGCGGGACCCGTGAGGAAGACAAGGCGCTGGCCAAGGCCAAGGTCGACGAGGCACGGGCCAAGCTCGAGGAGGCCGAGGTGAATCTTCGAGAAGCGGTCGTCAAGGTGCCGGACAACCTGGGCAAGGCGGTGGTGGAGGTAATGGCGGTAAGGCCCGGCGATCTCATCCCGGCCGGTCAACCCGTGGTGCGCGTGCTGCGTGCGGACGATATGTGGGTGAAAATCTTTGTGCCGGAAACCAAGTTGGACCTGGTCCCTCTCCACAAGGAGGTCGAAGTCGCCATCGATTCGCCGCGACGCGTTTTCAAGGGAAGGGTACAGCAGAAGGCCAATAGCAGCGAATTTACGCCGCGTAACGTGCAAAGCTCGGAGGAGCGCCGCTACCAGGTATTCGCGGTCAAGGTGAAGGTGGATGATGCCCAGGGGGTGCTGAACGCCGGCATGGCGGCGGAGGTGCGCATACCGCTGGGCGGTGAGCGGCGGCCGTGAAGGGCCACCTCCCGCGAGCCTTTTCGTTCCTGAAGGATAAGTTAACCTACGTTGGCGGGCCTCCTACGCCACCATCAGGTGGTGCCTAGCATCGATGAATAATCATTTCGCCATTGAAGCCCGGGAAATCACGATTCGTTTCGGCACGCTCACGGCCGTGAACAAAGTGAACTTGACGGTCTCGCCAGGTGAAGTCTTCGGCCTGCTTGGGCCCAATGGCTCAGGCAAGACGACCCTCATTCGCGGGCTATGCGGGCTTTTGCCACTGGCGGAGGGGTCGGCCACCGTCCTGGGACATGACGTGGCTCGGGACGCGGAGCTGGTGCGCTCACAGATCGGATACATGTCGCAAAAGTTCTCGCTCTACGAAGACCTGACCAGCCAGGAAAACATGGATTTTTATTCCGGCATCTATGGCCTGAGCAAGGCCAAGGCACGCGAGCGGCAGCAGGAACTGATCGACTTGACAGGCCTCGGGTCCTACCTGGAGGTGCGCTCGGGCAGGCTATCTGGCGGTTGGAAACAGCGGCTGGCTTTGACCTGCGCGCTGCTTCATGAGCCGCGTTTGATCTTTTTGGACGAGCCGACGGCGGGCATCGATCCGGTAGCGCGGCGTGATCTGTGGAACTTGCTGTTCCGCTTGTCGGCCACGGGCATCGCGCTGGTAGTGACGACGCACTACATGGATGAAGCGGAACGCTGCGCCAGGGTTGGTTATATTTATCTTTCCAATCTGCTGGCGCTGGGCACGCCGCATGAACTCAAGCAACTCCCCGGCGTGACGCCGCCGAATGCCCGCTGGCTGGAAATTCACGGGATCGATACGGCGAACGTTCTGGAGAAGCTGCGACAAAGCCCAGGCGTGTTGCAGGCGACGATTTTCGGCCAGTCCATTCACGCGCTCGTGGAGAAGGAATGTGCTCCCGCCGACCTGGGCATCGGGCACGCCCGTACCGTGGAGACGGAGCCGTCGTTGGAAGATGTTTTCGTGACATTGTCGCGGGCACAAGGATTGAAAACCACGGCATAAACGGCGCTCGCCGCGCCGGGGGCGTCAAGTTATGACCAACGATTTTTCGACACAGCGAACTTATTCCGTGGCTCGGAAAGAGTTTTTGCACATAATTCGCGACCCGGCCACGTTGTTCTTCGCGCTCTTCATTCCGGTGCTGGAACTGTTCATGTTGGGTTACGCGATCGACACGAACGTGCGCAATATTCGCACGGTGGTCTATGATGCCGCCGGCACCAAGGAAAGCGAGCGGCTGCTGCAAGCCTTTGAGAACTCCAAGGATTTCAAGATCGTCAAGACCGTCTATCGGGATCAGGATCTGAGCGAGGCCATCATCGCGGGCCAGGCACGCGTCGGCATCAAGATCCCGCCCGATTTTTCCAGGGACCTCGAGGCACGCCGCACGGCTTCCATCCTGGTCCTGGTCGATGGCTCCGAATCGAGCGTGGCTGGCGAAGCCCTCAATGTTAGCAATGCGTTGGCCCTACGCACCTCTCTGGAGCGCCTGTTGGGCGACCGCACGCTGCCCATGGAAGTCAGGCCGCAAATCCTTTTTAATCCCAGCACGCGCTCCGCGAATTTCTTCATTCCGGGCCTGATGGTGGTGATGTGCCAGATGATGGCGATCATGCTGTCCGCCAACGCGATCGTGCGCGAAAAGGAGAATGGCACGCTCGAGCAGCTTTTCATGACGCCGGTGCGTGCCAGCGAGCTCATTTTGGGGAAACTGCTGCCTTACCTGGTGCTCACGTTTCTCGAGTTCTGTGGGATTCTTTTTTTGATGTACACCGTCTTTCAGGTGCCGATTCACGGACATGTCATCACACTGCTGGCCCTGGCTCTTCCTTTTGTCTTTACGTTCCTGGGATTGGGACTCTACATCTCCACGCGCGTTGGCACTCGGGAGGCGGCCGGCCAGATGGCCATGGGGACGATGATGCCATCCATCTTTCTGTCGGGTTATGTGTTTCCGCTCGACTCGATGCCAGCGGTTTTTTGGTATGTGGCGCAGATTTTTCCCACCACCTGGCTCATCGATGCTGCGCGCGGCGTCATTCTCGCGGTGCCGGCTGGGCGGAGCTATGGGGCCACGCTCTCGTGCTCTGGAGCATGGGGGTGGCCATGTTTGGCCTGGCGATGCTGAAGTTTCACAAGCGCCTGACATGAGCGCGCGACAAAAATGGGGACAGGACTCATCAGGTCCCGTCCCCATATAAATGCTGGCTCGGCATAGGTGGCAACCGACCGCACCAGGTCAAGGCACTACATTCGCCTGGGTGCTGAATTCGATTTCCCCTCCGGATTTCAGATCGGTTTGAACTTTGAGGGTACGATTCCATTCGCCTGGCTCGACGGGATTGACTGTCACCGTAAGCACGTGGACCGTCTTGGCTTCGGCGCTCGCTTCCCGAACGCGCACATTTTCGTCGGTGCCGCTGATGTTCGTGATCCGGAACGGCTGGGCGCCGCGCAAGATCACCTTGCGATCGGATTCCGTGCCTGCCTTCACCTGGCCCAGGATGACCGTGGCTGGGCTGATGCTAAGGGCCGAATCAATTTCGACGCTGAGCGGCACGCGCAGGCGGGGAACGTTGGGGTTGTTGGTTTTCACCCAGACATCGCTGTACCACTTGCCCGCGGGAGCGTCCGCGCGGATTTTCGCTGTGATTTTGTAAGCAACGTCGCCGCTGCTGCGTCGTACTTCCTTGAATTCAGCGGTGAGATAATTGCTCTCGCACTTCGTTTCGGTGATCTTGGTCTGGCTGTTACCCGAGAAAGTTACGGTAATGTCGGCCGACGCGGCGTTCCCGCGCTTGATTTTGCCCAACTCAAGGCTATCCGGCGAGAAGGTCACATCGTCCCGGCTGTTGGCCTGGACCCACAAGCGGACTTCTTCAAAATGGGGTTGATCGAACTGCACAAAGATGGTCACGTTTTTGGTGCCGTAGAAACGGCCGGTGTCCATCTGCGCGTAGATGGCAGTGTCCTGCCCGGGGGCCAGGTAGGTCTGCAAGGCCTTGGCTGACGTGCAGCCACAGGAAACGCGAACGTTGGTAATTCGTACCGGCGAGCTGGTGTTGTTAACGAGGCGGAATGGGTGCACCGCCATCGTCCCATGGGGGACGGACCCAAAGTCCTTGGAAAGTTCATCGAACATGCCGTCGGCCCATGACGATGCGTGGGCAGAGCCGGCAGCGGCCAACAGGACCGCACTGAGGAGACTGTACCGCAACATGGTGGCTTCTTCCTGCTGAACACGGCCCGGATAGCGTGCTGCTACGTGCTGCCGTGGGGTGTAACTATCCGGGGCCGATAAATCTATGACGTACGCCGGTGGCGAGGTCAAACTCCTTTGGGTCGATTCCGTGGTCACCATTAAACTCGGCCTAGCTATCAAAGGCATCTAACTAATTCTCGCTAAGTCGGTCGCGCTTTTCCGCGCGGGCCAGGGCAAACCCGGTTATCCTTTCGCGACCGGTTTAAAGTCGCTAATCGGCACAACCCGATGTGGGCGCATCAAATAAAGACTCGGAAATTATGAAGGCGAGATTTTCGTACACCGCGCCAGGGCCTCAGGCGTGCGCCAGGACCGCGACAATGATTGTTGCCGGCCTCAAGGCCTTTAGTGCCTTGGTGACCTCATTTACGGTCGCGCCGGTGGTTAGAACGTCATCCACCAGCAGTATAGTTTTGCCAGCTAATTGGTAGCGCGTACGTGCCCGGAAGGCGCCATGAACATTTTCGCGACGGGCGGCGCGGGAAGCTTGCTGTGATTGCTGTGGGGTTCTGCGCAATCTGCGGACACAATGAGGATAACACGGGATTTGCAGGCTCTTAGCGAGGCAGCGCGCGAAGATTTCGCTTTGGTTGAAACCTCGCTCCCAGTAACGGCGCGTCCAGTGCAATGGCACCGGCACGACAACTTGGGGCTTCAGTGCCCGCAAACGCGGCGCCAAACGCTCTGCCCAAAGGCGGCCCAAGATTTCAGCGAAGGGTTCGGCTCGGTTATCCTTGATGCGCAAGATCGCGTCGCGCAACACGCCCTGATAAGGCCCGAGGCGCAGTGCGCGATCGAAAGCGTAGCCTTCTTTTTTGCACGTTGGGCAACCCTCTTCCAGGTTCATGTAAGGCCCGACGGTGCCGCCGCAGCGCGGACAGGACTCGTGCGGGTCCGTGGTTAGCGCTTCTTCGCACCGCCCGCAAAGCCGTTTGGCGTTTTCCGGAATGAGGAAACCACATAGCCAGCAGTTATTGGGAAATAGCAGACCGAGGAAGCCATCTTTGCACCAATTGAGCCATTGAAGTTTTCCTGCAGTCACCGCTAACTCCGCCGGTATTTATCAGGTCTCGAGCTGAGCCGCCAGGACGGAATAACCTGCTCATCATCCCAGAGCAGGGCCAATTATTTTGTGCCCCCAGCCATTATCCTGTAAAAAAGAACTATGTCTAGCATTCCCGAGTTGCTGCGCCAGGCTACCCATTGCCATCACACAGGCGCCCTGGCGCAAGCCGAAGCCATCTATCGGCAAGTGATCGAGATCGAGCCGGGCAACGCCGACGTCTATCATCTGTTAGGCGTTCTTATTCATCAAATGGGGCGCACCAGGGATGGGCAACTCCTCCTTCGCCAGGCGGTCGCCATCAAGCCCGAAGCGGCTGACATCCACTACAACCTGGGCATCACTCTTCTGAGTACGGGGAACATCACGGAGGCCGGTTCATGTTTTCAGCGCGTGGTGTTGCTGGATCCCGGCCATGTCGGTGCGCAGATCAACCTTGGCAACACTTTCCTGCATCAGGCGCAACCGGAACGGGCAAGTGCCTGTTATCAACAAGTATTGCTACTCAATCCTCGCCATGCCTTTGCCCATTTTAGCCTGGGCTGTGCCTATAGAGATCAAGGGTTGTTGGACGAGGCAATTCAAAGTTATCGCGAGGCATTGTCGATCGAACCTGGCAACTCCTATGCGCATTACGACCTTGGCCTACTTCTTGCTCAGCGTGGCCAAATTGATGAGGCGGCCGACTGCTTTCGGCAAACCTTGCACTTCGAACCCCTCCATGCCGATGCCCTCGTCAACCTGGGCATGGTGCTTCGCGTGCAGGGTAACGTCCTCGAAGCCATCCAGTGCTTCCAGGATGTCCTGCGGCGGCACCCGGATCATGCCGACCTCTATAACTTTCTCGGTATTTGCCACATTGACCTCGGGCAGCATGCTGAAGCCACCGAATATTTTCAAGATGCGGTGCGCATCAATCCTATACATCCCTTCGCCTGGTGCAACCTTGGCAACGCCCTGGTGGGACGAGGGAAATTGCTGGAGGCAAGCCAAAGCTTCGAGGCGGCGCTGGCGGTTGAACCCGAGAGCAAATTGGCCCTTTATAATCGGGCCCTGCTGCGTCTTCGAGAAAGGGACTTCGCTCGTGGCTGGCCAGGTTTCGAGCAGCGCTGGGCGCAGGCCGGCGTGGTGCCACGCTCTTTTGAAAAGCCGGGCTGGGACGGCTCGCCGCTCGCGGGAAAAACCATCTTCGTTTATGCCGAACAAGGCTTCGGGGATACCTTTCAGTTCGTGCGTTATATACCTTTCGTCAAAGCTCGTGGTGGCAGGGTCGTGTTTGAGTGTCCGCCGGCCCTCTATCGGTTGCTGAGTAGTTTTAAAGACATCGATGAACTCATTGTCGCCGGGGCAACAGTGCCTTCCTTCGACGTGCAGATAGCGCTTATGAGTCTGCCGGGAGTCTTGAGCCCTACGTTGACAACAATTCCTGCGGAGGTGCCTTACTTGCGGCCGGCGCCGCGTCTTGTAGAGGATTGGGGCCAGGCCCTGACGGCGCTCCGGGGCCTCAGGGTCGGCATCGCCTGGCAAGGTAATCCAAAAATGCCAGGAGACCGATTTCGTTCCATACCTCTGAAGCATTTCGAATGTTTGGCGGACGTGAACGGTGTATGCCTTGTCAGCCTTCAGAAGAAGAATGAGCAGTTAACTTCTTGGAGCGGGCGAACGTTGATTGTCGACCTGAGCAAAGGCCTGGTCGATTTTGCCGACACTGCCGCGGTGATGAGAAATCTTGATCTGGTAATTAGTTCGTGCACGTCGATTTGCCATCTGGCGGGTGCACTGGGGGTCCCGGTCTGGACTGCGCTGCAGTTCGTGCCGGATTGGCGCTGGCAAACAGACCGGCTGGACAGCCCCTGGTATCCAACCATGCGCCTTTTTCGTCAACCCAGGCCAGGAGACTGGGAGTCGGTGTTTGAACAAATGGCGCAGGCTTTAGCCCTGCTGTGCCAGGGTGCTGGCCATTGAGCTGGCGCAATGTTTCGCGTCACGCGGCCCTGGGAATCAACGGAGTGCCACAGGCGCGTTCGAGGGCGGCTGCCGGGGCCCGGTGAGGCAGGACCAGCGATTGCGGCGCGATGAAAAAGGAATGCTCGAGTGCGAAGCGGCCGCGTAGGTCAGCATGACTGAGCGCATCCGTGAAGGCTAGCCAGGCGGACCCGGGGGGGAAATGCCAAAAGCGTTTCGGAGCGCGCTCCTGGAAATGCTCGTTTGTTTTGAGGAAATGGTGGAGCCGCAACATGAAACGGTCGTAGATTGTTCGTTCGCCGCTGCCGGGTTGAAAGATGCTCAGTAAACCCTGTCCGAAACGTGAGGCCCAACCTTCGCTAAATATGTTGGGCAAGCCAAGCTCATGGCCGTATTGCGAGAGCAATTGTTCAAAGGTCTGCGAGGTGACCCAGACGCGCGGATCAGTGGGGTGCAGGTTCACGTAGAGGCGCAAGATGCGATACCCCTGGGTCGGCCGCGATGGAAAGGCGTCAATGTGGAGCAGATCGTTGCGCGCGGTCAAACGTAGCTTGCGGGTTGCTTCTTCCTCGGGACGGTAACTCACGCGATCAGGCCGCCAGTTCATGGCGTAACTGGGGAGCATGCTGCGCAGCCAGTCACGCGCGCGGTCGGAAAATGTCTTCATGATCGAGGGAAGTTGGCCGTCAGGCGTCGGATTGGCGCCGCCGGTGAGTGCCCCGGTCTGGGGGTTGTAACTAATGTTTTTTTTGGACGAATCCAGCCGCTGGTCCAGAAGAAAGTCCCGATCTTTACCCTCCGGCAACGAGAAGGGGCATGGCGAAAAGGTGAGCAATTCACCCTGTTCCAACCGGGCTGCCACGCTCGGTTCACTCTCCCGCGGCTGGAGATGTGGCAGAAGAACTGGTTCCATGTTCGTTCGCTCCTGCATGGCTAGTCGGAGAGGTGTCATCGAGGTGATCAAATCGCCTGGCCGAATTCGTAGGGTAGCTTAAGCGAACTCGCGTTGACTCGACCCGCAGCTGCAAGCATTCGTGCATCAGCAGGCGATCCCTGGACCCACCAGTAGATGTAAAACGTGGTGGGCCAGCGTCCACCCACTTACAAGTTATTGGCTCAGGCAACCAGCGCGGTGGCCAGTTGCGGCGCTGGCACAATCTCGGCGGCGGGCAGGGTTAGTACGAAGCGTGTGAGATCGTGATGACGTCCGTCAAAGCGGACCTCGCCGCCCTGCTGGCGTGCCAGTCTCCAGGCACTGGATAAGCCAAATCCTCGACCCCGACCGGCGCTGCGCCCCGAATAAAACGGATCGAATAGATGTTCCAAGTTGCCGGGCGTGGCCCCGGCCCGTTATCCTCAACAATAAGCTTCAAGGTACCGTCGCCATTTTCGACGCGGACGCCCGCCCAGCCTGCGGGCGGCGCGGCCTCGATGGCGTTGCGTAGCATGCCGCCTAGCGCGGTGCGTATCTGGCCGGCGTCGATATGAAGGCCCCAATGCGCGGGCGGTTCGGTGCAAACCAAATTCACCTGTTTTTGGCGGGCTACCTCGCGCAGCGATTCGCTTACCTCATGTAAGAGTGCACCCGCGGGTACAAGCTGGCGGTGAGCGGCAGGAGGCCGGGCAAACTGCATGAGGTCGGTCAGCACGAGATGGATGCGCTGCGTCTGGCCGATGATGGCCTCGAGCGGACGAGTAAACTTGGCTTTGAGGTCATCGAGCAGGGCCGCCGGCGACGTTTCCTCGGCGAGCGTCTCCTCGGCCGATTGCAGTTGCTTGAGCAGGTACTGGGCCTGGCCGGAGATTACCGCCAACGGATTATTGATCTCGTGACCTGCGCCGGCCGCCAATTCGGCGAGGGCAGAGAGCTTGAGCGTTTGCAAACGTTCCTTTTCTGACTTGCAGTGCTCTTCAAGGGCTTTTTGCAGTTGATCGAGTTCTTGCTGGAGTCGTTCGACCCAGGCAGCGTCGTTTTGTTTGCGATTGTCGAGCGCCAGGCGTAACAGGTCTTTCAAGTAGGGATGCTGGGTGGGAGGTTCCCAGATTTGAAGGGGCGGCGCGGGCATATTCTCGACAAGCACATCAATGTCGGATGCCGTCATGCCCAGTTCGATGCGCAAGCCCTCGACGTCGTCGCCGACCGAGAGACCAAGGCCGCCATCTTTTTGCTGGACCAGGGCCACGGCCAACTGTACGACGCGGAACAGTATTGGATCGGCCCCGAGCTTTTCCACGATACTGGCATGTAGGCCAAGATTGCCGATGACGACGGCAAGCCACGCGGGCAATCGCCACCAGCGCGCCAGGCGCCGTGTGATCGCGGTGTGGTCGAGTCCCCAGGCATTTTGTTGCCAGGAAGGCCGCTGACTTTGTGCCAGGAACCCGGTCAATTGCGTTCCATCAAGAGCGGCCAAGGCTAACCAGCCCAGCGGTGCCAGCATGCCCGCGAGGAAGGCGCGTTCGGCTGAACTACCAATTCTGGCGGCGATGACCTCGGCGACCATGGCCTGTCGTGCGCAGAACGACTGGACACGCGCGGGACCGCCTTGGCCCCAATCGACGCACGGACCATGGCTCGTACTTACCCAGGTCAGTGCCTTTTCCAGGACGGAGGTATGTTGGAGCAGGGAGATAAAAGAATTGTCGGCGGCGGAGCGCGCCAGGAGCAGTACCAGCCCCGGGTCGAAGCGAACTTCCGACCAAACCGAAGCGGCATCCGGCCTGGTCAGCCCCACCAGCGAATTGGCGCAGGGCAAAATCCAGGGCAAATCAACAGCGGCCTCGCCCAGTGCCTTCATAAGAGATGACCAATGAAAGAAAAACAGAAAGCGATGAGCGAGTCGTGGCGGACGTACCGTCACGCCTCACTCATCGCTTGCAGCGTTTCCTTAGGCCGTGGTGGTGTCCATCGTCTCGATTTCCATGAGCGAACACATCCGGTCGATAAGTTCTTCGATCTCGAATGGTTTGTGCAGGAAATCGTCGGCACCGGACAGGCGCAAGTCCTGGATCTTGTCTTCCTCGATCATGCCGCTGATGCAGAGGATGCGAACATCCTCGAGCGTGGTATCGGCGCGGACGCGATGGCAAACTTCTTTGCCATTGATATCCGGCAACATGACATCCAGAACGATGAGGTCGGGCCGATATTCCTTGACCATCATCCCGGCATCGAAGCCGGTCGTGGCCACGCGAACTTCGAAACGGCCATCCTCTTCCAGGACCTTGGTCATCAACTCCACCAACTCGACGTCGTCGTCGACCAGGAGTACTTTACGTTTGCCGCTTTCCAGGGCGTCCGTCGGAATGCCGTTGTCCTTCATAAACTTGTACAGCATTTCGCGGGGAATGCGACGGAACCGGGATCCGGGGACCCGGAAGCCCTTCAGTTGCCCGTTGTCAAAGCAACGGATAATGGTTTGCTGGGAGACCTTGCAGATTTTGGCGGCTTCGCCGGTCGTGAAAACAGTCTTCATGGGTTCGTCCACCCTTCACTGGCGCTGTGCCAGTCACACGAGTGCGGTTCCCCGAGCTTCTTCCCGAAAGAAGGCGGCGAACCGAAATCATCCTTGATTTTGCCTCTGTCGATTCCAAACGGTGTCAGCTCAAATCGCCCCGGATACCGACCGTAACTGGATCCTCTGTAACATGGATCATCTGCAATTAGCAGTCGCCGAGAAGATTTACCAATCTTGCCGACGATTAGGATTATAACGGCCCGCCAAATCGTGTCAACGCGACTTGGCAAGAAGCCAAATTCCTAACTCCTTACGACATAATATTTTCTGGCGATGGCCTTAAATATATTCTCTAAAGGTGAATACTTTGCTGGTTGGGGATTGTTGCCCCTATGGTCCCAAATTACGATTATCACGGTCCAGAGAAGGCTTTCCTGTCTTGCCTCTCTTTATCGGAATACCAAATCGGATTCTTCGAGACTTTTTCCCGGAATTGCCTGACCAGAGATGTTTATGAGGAGCCCGCATCCAGATACATGAGTACTACCGCCAGGTCGGCGGGACTGATACCGCTGATCCGGCCAGCCTGGCCGAGGCTCGTTGGGCGGATGCGTCCCAGTTTTTCTTTGGCTTCCATGCGCAATTGTGGAATCGCGGCGAAATTGAAATGCGCCGGAATGCCGCGGTTTTCCATACGCTGAAAGCGTTCCACCTGCGCCGTCTGCCGGCCGATGTAGCCGGCATATTTCGCTTCCAGTACTAACTGTTCAACTACCTCCGGCGCAAACTGCGCCAGGCCCGGCTCCCACGCCAACAACTCTTCCCAGCGCGTTTCCGTTCGCTTGAGCCATGTCTCCAGCGTGTCTCCATCATGTTTGCTTGATTGGAGCCTTTGTGCTAATTGCGCGATGGCCGCTTCCTTGCGCTCAAGGCGTTGCCAGTCCGCATCGTTCACCAGGCCTACGCGGCGGCCCAGCGCCGTCAGGCGGCGGTCGGCGTTGTCATGGCGCAAGAGCAGGCGATACTCGGCTCGCGACGTGAACATCCGGTAGGGCTCGTCGACCCCCTTGGTTACCAGATCATCGAGGAGCACGCCGATATATGCTTGACTGCGGTCGAGCACGAGCGCTGGCTCCTGCTTGATTTTAAGCGCCGCGTTGATGCCCGCCATGAGGCCCTGCGCGGCCGCTTCTTCATAGCCGGTGGTGCCGTTGATCTGGCCCGCGAAATAGAGGCCGGCGACGAACTTGGTTTCCAGCGTGGGGTGAAGCTGGGTCGGCGGCGCATAATCGTATTCCACCGCGTAGCCCCAGCGCATGATTTCCGCGTTTTCCAGGCCGGGAATGAGTGCCAGCATGCCCTGTTGCACATCGTTGGGCAAGCTGGTGCTGATGCCATTGCAGTAATATTCGAGGGAATTGCGCCCTTCGGGCTCCAGGAAGATCTGGTGACGGGTCTTGTCGGCAAAGCGCACCACTTTGTCTTCGATGGAGGGACAATAGCGCGGGCCACGGCTAGAAATCTGCCCCGAATACATGGGAGCACGGCCCAGATTCGCGCGAATCAGGTCATGGACGGCTTCCGTGGTGTAGGTGATGTGGCAATCGAGTTGCGGGCTGGCGATTTTGGTCGTGCTAAAACTAAAGGGCCTGGGCTCCGCGTCCCCCGGTTGCGCCTCGCACCGGGTAAAGTCGATCGTGCGGCCATTCAACCGGCAGGGCGTTCCTGTCTTGAAGCGCGCGAGGGTAAAACCGCATCCAGTCAAGCTGTCGCTCAGGGCTTCCGCCGCCTGGTCGCCAGCCCGACCGCCGGGCGTCTTGGCTTCACCCATGTGCATGAGCGCTTTGAGAAACGTCCCCGTCGTCAGGATGATTGCGGGTGCCCGATAGAGCGTATCGCCGCGGACCATGACGCCCAGGGCGCGGCGACCCGCGTGGCTGCCTGCCGCTGTCGGATTATCGTCGAATAAGATTTGTTCCACAATCTCCTGGCGCAACGTGAGGTTTCGCTGAGATTCGACGCGCAGCTTCATGGCGAACTGGTACTGCTTTTTGTCGGCCTGGCGCGCGGCGAATGCATCGCGGGCCCCTTGGTGCGGTTAAGCATGCGGAACTGAATGCCGGCCTCGTCGATCACCTTGCCCATCTCGCCGCCCAGAGCGTCGATCTCGCGAACGATTTGCCCCTTGGCCACGCCGCCGATCGCGGGATTGCAACTCATTTGTCCGACGCTGTCGGCATTCATGGTCAAGAGCGCCGTGCGCAACCCCATACGCGCGGGCGCCAGGGCGGCTTCAATGCCTGCATGCCCGGCGCCGACGACGATGACGTCGTAATCGTAGATCAAATTTGCCAAAGTTGGGTCACCATTCAGCCGACTTTTTTCCGCCTGCGTGCACTACTGTGGGCGAACCTTCCAGCCGCCATCACATGATACGGTTTCCGCAAATGGACTTAATTAGGCCGCCGCGATAATTATATACGAGCTTTTTACCCATTTCTCAATTAGATCCGAGAGAAATGAGGGGGCCAACGACGTATACAGTCGCCTTCCGAACGCCCACCGTCTAAAACACTGGTATCGGAACCCTAACACTTTTGGGATCGGTCCTTTGGACGATGTCGCTACATGGCTAACGAGGTTTCACGACCTTCGCTACCTTATAAAGGCAACCGAATTATGGATCTTCTCCAGCAAGCTCTGGACGGCTTTCTAACCATTGATGCCGACCCGGGTCTCAAGAATCAGGCGGCGCAGAACTTACGCCGCTGGTTGTCTGCACCTGAGTTCGGTGGTTACCGTCCCCAACTCGAGTGGCTCATTCAAACGAAACAGTTTGCTGGCTTACTGGACCGGTTTTACCAGGTTATGCCGTTTGGCACGGGTGGCCGGCGCGGGGCGGTGGGGGTTGGGCCGAACCGTATGAATCCCTGGACGCTGGGGGCATCCGTCGAGGGCCATTGCGAGTATCTGAAGGAGCGTTTTCCCGGCAGCGCTCCCTTGCGTGTCGTGTTGGCCTATGACGTGCGCCGGTTCGAAGACCAGAAGAAGAATTACAACCCCGACCTACCCAATCCCGTACTGCACCTAACGAGCCGCGACCTGGCCGTGCAGGCCGCGCGAACCTATGCTGCCAACGGCATCCAGGCCTTTATCTTGCCCGAAGGCAGCACGCGCTACCTGGCCACTCCGGAATTATCGTTTACCATTCGCCTTCTTGGGGCTCACGGTGGCCTGAACATTTCCGCGTCCCACAACCCGCCCGATGATAACGGCGGCAAATTCTACGATGAGCGAGGCGGTCAGCCCGTGCCGCCGGATGATCAAATCATGGCGGACCTCGCCAATCAAGTTGACATCATCAAGGAGTTGCCCTGGTCCGACGCGGTTCGTCTGGGCAAAATTAAGTTCCTCGACGATGTTCCTCACAAGGCGTACATCGAGCTATCTTGCCAGCAGGCGCTCGGTAGCCCCCCTCGCTTCGATGAATTGCTCGTCGTCTACACGCCCCTTCATGGCGTTGGCTCCATGACTGCGCTGGAAACCCTGGTCAAGCAGGGCTACCGTGTCCGAACCGTCGCGGAACAGCTAGAACCCAATGGCCTCTTTCCGAACGTAACGCAAACGCCCAATCCGGAAGTCCCGGCCTCCATGGACAAGGCTCAGGCGCTGGCTGAGGAAATAGGCGCTGACCTGGTCCTGGCTACCGACCCCGACGCTGACCGAATCGGCGGGATGATTCCGGAGAAAGGCGGGCGGACCTTCCGCTTTTTGGATGGCAATACGCTGGCGGCCTTGCTGACACATTTCAAACTGGCGAAGCTCAGCGAGGCCGGCCACATGCCGCGGAACCCGATCGTGGTCAAGACTCTGGTGTCGACCGGCCTTATTGCCCGCATTGCCCGGCATTTCCAGGCGCAACTCGTCGAGAATCTCTTGGTCGGGTTCAAGTACATTGCCGAGGTCCTTGCTCAACTGGAACAACGCGGACAATATGAAGATGTGCGGGGCACGCCGGAAGATTTCATCATCGGCGCCGAGGAAAGTCACGGCATCTTGCTCACTTCCAAGATCAGAGACAAGGACGCCGCCGGGGCCGCTCTGCTTCTGGCGGAGCTGGCTCTCGACCAGAAACGACAGGGTCTAAGCGTGGTGGCTTACCTGGAAGGCATCGAGCGGAAATTTGGCTACTTTCGAAATGAGATACGCAATATCGCCAAGCCTGGCATCGAGGGCAAACAGGCCATGACGCGGATGCTCAATCGCCTGCGCACCGAGCCGCCGCGCGAGATCGGCGGTATGGCGGTTACGGCTTTTGATGATTTGCAGAATGAAGAAGGATGGATGGGGACCTTCAAGGGCGCTACCGACAAAGCGGCCCGCAACTTTCTTTTCTTCACGCTCGGCGCTACCGCCCGGATCGCCATGCGTCCAAGCGGCACGGAGCCCAAGGCGAAGATTTATATAGAAGCTTGCAGTGACCCGTGCCCGGCCGGTACCTCCGCCACGGACTGGCAGGCTAGTTGCCGCGAGGTAAACGACCGCGTACACAAGCTTGCGGACGCCTTCCTGGCCATGGTCTCGTAGTTCACGGTTGGACCGTACGCGGCGCAAGCGGTTGCGGGCGCGACGCGAGGGTGCCACGATCAATCGGAATGTGATGCTATCTCGTTAGATGACTTGGCCAAAAGCTCGCGCAGGCTGACCAGGGTGTCGCGCAGATTTTCCTTGTATTCATCCGGGATTACGAGCAGCACGTGCTCCATACCGTTGGCGAATGCCGGAGCGAGGTTGGACTTGGCCAACCAATCGCGGGTGGTGGGATGAGGATAATTCGCCGCCGCCAGACAGGTCGCTCCCAGAACGAGCGCCATTTTGCCGGCGCCAAACACCCCGCCTAGTAGGCGGTCAAGGATTTCGAGGTCCGAAGCCTTTATGCCTTTGTACACCAGCCGGGTTGCCAGGAACAGGACAAGGTAAACCGCGAGAAAAACCAGCACGTACGCCACCACCTGGGCGATACGAGGGTCCGCGTCGCGCAACAGGTTATCCTGGCAGAGACGGCTTGCCGGTTCATTAAAGGCAACGGTGGCGAACAGGGCGATACCTAACGTGAGGATACGCGCGATCTGCCACAGGAAACCGCTGAAAAAACCAAGCAGAGCACCCAGGGCGATGATCGCAAGGAGGAGAGTATCAAGCCAGTACATGTCTTGGCCCCTCACGGTTCTTTGGTTGACCGAATTGCCAGACCTGGTCGTGCATCCGATTTCCTGCAATTCGGCTACCAATCAAGGTCGTTGTCGCGGACTCCGCGCGCCCGCCCTACGGTCCACGCGGCGCGAAAATTGCCGCCAACGGGCCTGTAGCGTTCATTCCTATAAATCACTGTAGGGCGCGCCTGCCGGGGCTAGCAATCATTCTTGCGGCAAACGCTAGCGCGACGGCCATTTTTCTGTGCGATTTTGCCAGTTTAACCTGCCACCCCGGTTATGCCGAAGAAGCCCACCAGACAAACTGGTGGGACTTTGGCGATTATGGTAGGCTAAGTCGGGACCACGGAAGCAGGAAAGCTGTGCTGCCGTCGTGGTGAGAAGAATGTTAGGCCAACGGAGCGCAAGTATTTGCTCGCGACTCGTTTTCTGGCGGGGAAATGCTCCGTTACTGGTATTAATCACGAGGAACCGTGACCGTGCGCTACCTGGCATGTCACCTGGCTGTTATGCTCATGATTTTGCTCGGCGGCGTTACGTCGGAGCAGGGTGCCCAGGCACAACCTCTCGCCGCTGGCGTGGGCTTTCGCAATGATCTCAAAGTGCCAGTAATTGTCCAGGGTGTCAGCCTTATCAATAAGATGCAGCGCCGCGGTCAGCCATTCATCGTTCAGCCCGGCAAAACCGTCTGGGACAGCAATCTGCCCCTGGGGGCGCATCTATACCATTTATGATGCCAACCAGCAGCGCATACTCCTATCGGATCGCGCTGTCCTGGTGCAGGCCAAGGACCAATTCTTTGCCATCCATCTGAGCATGGGTACGCCACAGCCGATCAAACTGGATCCGGAAGCAGTGCCGATGCCCTGATGGTGCCGCTTCATCTTATCTGTAGCTGCCAGCACCGTGGCGACCGGTGAGGCATTTTCGCTAGTTGCCGCACTTTCACCATCTTCCCGCCGGGCCGAAAGCCGTCTTTCAGCGGATGGAAACAAAGATTAGAACTCGCTTACCGTTTTGCACGCACTTAGCGTGACATTTGCCGGGACCCTACCGGGTTGCGACCAATTCCCGAGGTACTCATGGCATACTTGAACGCTGCCGAAGCCACTTCCAGCCGTACTTCGAGTCACTGGCGCCGCCGGATTATGATGTTGTTGGGAGGCGTCCTTCTCATTGCCTGGTTCTTGCCCACGCTGATAGCCCAGACGCCGGTCTTGGGCTGGCTTGTTCGGACGGCCACCAGCAGCATCAAAGGCTCCGTCCACGTGGGCAGCGCCTTGCTCGGCTGGCTTTCTCCCGTAATATTGCAAAATGTGACAGTTCGCGACGCGGCGGGCGAGCCCTTGATGACTGTGCCCACCGTTAAGAGTGATAGCAGCCTGGTCGAAATACTTCTGCACCCTTCGAAACCGGGCCGCTTTCATTGTGAGAAAGCGGCGCTCGAGGTCGTCTTCACCAAAGAAGCCACAAATCTCGAAAAAGCCCTCGCCAAGCTTTTTACGGCCGAGGAAGGATCGCCATCGCGCGGTGTAGACAAAGGCGTTAAGGCATCGTCTCCCCTGATGTTGGCTCTCGATTTCAAGGAGGCCAGGGTCACTATCCATGATGGTGCGTTCGCGAAACCTTGGGTGCTGGAGCCAGTAACCATCCACGTTGGCCTCAATCAAGAGAATGCCCCCGCTTTACAGATTCAGGTCCAGGCAGTTGTTGCCGGCAGTTCGCCGGGCTTGCTGCATTTGGACTTAACTCAGGCAGCTGTCGGGGCGGGCCGAACGGTCATCAAGGGCAGAATGGATAATGTTCCGCTGGCTTTGGCGGCACCCGTATTGCGGCGCTTCGAGCCTGGAATTCAACTTGAGGGCCGTCTGCGTGGGCAATGGGACATGACCTGGAGCAAGGGCCAAGGACACTTTGAAGGCGAACTGGTCGGGCAAGATTGCCTGGCCAGCGGAGCCATGTTGGGCGAGGATCAGCTTCAGTCTGGCGCAGGTCCAGGTACCATGGAAACTGTCTTATGATGGACACCGCTTGCTCATCGAAAAGGCGCAGCTCGTTTGCGACGTTGGGCACGTGGCCATCCAGGGAAACCTCGACCTGGATTACGGGCCGGTGGTGCGTCACGATGGCCCCGACCTGGACCTGGCGATTGATATCGATCTCGCTCGCCTGATCGAGAGATTGCCCCGAATGGTACGCCTCGCCCCGGACACCAGAGTTATCGCCGGCCGCCTGTCGATGGCCTGCAAGGGCGTGGCTCAAGTGGATGGTGCCATCCTCTGGCGAGGCAACGCCAACGCCACCGACGTTCGCGGTGTGCGCGCGGGTCAAAACATTGCCTGGCCCAGGCCACTGGCGCTGACGTTTCAAGTACGCCAAACGGCTAATAATCTTCCCGCTATCGAGCTATTGCGTTCCGAGTCCGAGTTTTTGAAACTCGATGCGGATAGTTCTCCAGGCAAGTTCACCGTGATGGCTAAGCTCGATTTAACCGAACTTGCCCAGCCCCTGAACCAATTCTTCGAAATGAATCAGGTGAGACTGGAGGGGACGGCCGGTCTTGAGGTTACCGTCCTGCAAAAAGAGCCGGATTGCTTTCAGTTGGCGGGCGCCGGGTTTCTGCGGTCTTTCCATTGCCAGTTCGGCCAGGGCAAACCCTGGCACGAGGAGGCCGTGACGCTTGCGTTCCACGGCGACGGGACAAATCTCCCCGATGGCTCGCACCGGATAGAGAATGGTTTTGTGCATCTTGAGTGTGGTCAGGATATATTGGATGTCCAAAGTCTCAGTCCTATCGCCGACCTCGTTTCATGGCCCCGGGGAAGTTTGCAAGTAAAGCTCGCGGGGGACATGACACGCTGGCAAAATCGGGCCAGCCCTTGGACAAACACGCTCAATGCCTGGCAACTTCATGGGACTACCGAGACCCAGGCGAATGTCCGCTGGTCGGAAAATGGCGTGGATTTCACCACCCTCATCATGGCGAACCGCGATTTTCAATGCATTGGTCCGGGCCTGAAGGTAAGTGAACCCGCCTTTGAATTGCAAGCCGCCGCCGGGCACCTTGAGTTTGCCGCTGGCCGTGCGAACTTCAAGGATGCCCTCATCCGCTGTCCCTCCCTCGTGATGCTTGCGCCGACCCTTCAGGTGGCTGCGCTTGACGACAAACTCATTGTCGCCGGCGCGGCCACGGCCCAGGGCGATCTGGAACGCGTAGGCCGGTGGCTCGTCGCGCCCGGCGCTCGGCCCGACGTTCCCTCCACGGCGGATGCCGCGGTAAATCCCATGGGATTTACCAGCAACGTTAACTTGACGCGTTTTGTTTTGGCAAAGGGCGCCGGTCCCAACTGGCATGAAGCGCTGGGGGATGGCGGTTTGAGCTGGAACTCGCTCAAGGCCTATGGATGTGATGTCGGCCCCGGAAAAGTACGCGCAACGCTAAGGGATGGCTGGCTACAGCTGACCCCGATCGAGACGACCTTGAACGGTGGACGGATGCGTTTGTCCGCCGAGTTACAGTTGAGGCCCGGATCGGTTCAGCTCCAACTGGCAAGGGGGTTGGTGGTCGAGCGCCGCCCAGCTAACGCCGGAAATGTGTTCGGGGGCACTTGGCTACGTCGTTCCCGCGCTGGCTGGTGCAACCGACGTTCAAGGGCTCGTGTCCCTGTCGATCGAGGGCGGCCAACTGGATTTAACCGATATGACCAGGTCTGAACTCAAGGGGACCTTTACCCTGCATTCGGCCAGGCTCGGTGCTGGGCCGCTGGTAAAAGAACTGACGCGCCTTGCTCCGTGCGCCAGGGCAAACCAATCTGGTCAAGGAAACGCAAGTTCCCTTCCAGGTTGTCGGGGGGAGGGTCCATCATCAAAATTTGGAGTTAGTTTTCCCCGACTTTACCATCCGTACATCTGGCTCGGTTGGGATGGATGGCACGCTCATTCTTGTGGCCGAGATGCCCGTGCCACCGCGCTGGCTGGTCAACAACCCTCTGGCCGCGACGCTCGCAAAACAAACCGTCCGGTTGCCGATCGGCGGCACTATCGACCACCCTCGCCTCGATCCCCAGGCCCTGCAGGCCGCCAACGCGGAATTTCTCCGTAATGCTGCCTCGGACGCCTTGCGTCAGGGCCTGGACGGCCAGCTGATGAAGTTTCTGGGCGGAAGATAGAACCAAATAGGCTTGGCCGCGTCATCTTTACTCTAACGCACCCCAATGTGGGGGCATGGCGAAACCCCTCTACCGCATACCAGGGGCTTTAGCGCTTCTCAGCATTGTCGATCGCGGCGAGCACCTGGTCGGGAGCGAGCCGCTCGATAAAGCGATCAGGTCGGAAGAGCCAGCGCACCGTCCCCCCGCCATCGACGAGAAAAGTCGTTGGCGCGTTGGTATCCGTTCCCCCAGGGCCAATTCCGGGTTGGACAACTTGCAGGGACTTCGCCAGATTTTGATGCGTGTCCGACACGACCGTCAGATCGGGAAATTGTGCTTGCGTCTTGGCTGCAGTCGCCAAGTCATCGTTGGAAACCACCACGACTCGAACATTTCTCTTCGCGAATGCCGCGTGCTGTTCTTCGAGCTGGCCCAGCTCGTCCATGCAGATAATTCACCAGCGACCTCGAAAGAAAAGTAAGAGGGAAGGCGTCCCCTTTTCCAGATCCTTGTCAGTGAAGGTTGTGCCATCGGCCAGGGTGGTTGTAAATGCGGGAACATGATGGCCTGGCTCGCCCGGCCCCGTGTAAAGCGGGGTCCTGGTGCCGACCAGCAACATGTACCATTCGAAGCCGCAAACAAGAATCAGCAAAAAAAGAAAAGCAGTGCGAACCCGGCCGCCGTGTTGCCCGACGGAAATTGTCATGAAGAAGACGCCGATAGTCGCCAAAGCAGGCAGATACCAGGGGAGCGTCAACACATGCATCCGGAACTGGATAGCGTAGAGGGCCGGCCCCAGAAAAAAGAGTACCACGCCAAGCAAAAAAAGCGGCAGCCGCCGCGGCGGAGCAACCGGTGGAATTGCTGGTGATGTCGCGTTTTCCATCGAGAGTTCCCGGTAGGGTTTTAGGCGACCAAGATCCTCAAAGCTGAGGTCCCATCGCTCCTGAGCATTGTATAAAAAAGCCGATGGAACTCACGGTAGCAAGATTGCGGTGTACCGTTAGTGCCCTTGTCGCTTGAGCGAATGAACGATGCGCTTGAGCAGCGGTTAACGTATTACTGACACCGGGACCATATTGACTGGAGCGAGTGCTTTCAGTGGTGGCATGGACGGCGTCTTGATGTGCTTGGCATTGTGGAGATCGAGGCAACGGCACGAACACACCGCGCAGTCGCAGCGCCGGCAGAATATGCAATCACGAAGTTTCTTGCCGCACTCCTGGCAGTTGCTCAAAGCGCTCATCAGTCACCTCCTGGTCCGTTCTGTATCGGCTTGTAAAGCAAATTGCGTGCCGTCTCGGCTGGGGACCATCGCCAGCGATGCTGAGCAAGGCTGGTCTCCCAGAAAAACTCGTCATTTTGGCCGGTAATGCCCGCCATTAAATAGCCGTTTACGTTTTTTTTGCAGGTGTGGGACCTGCTACGGACGGTATAACCCAAGTGCAAGGCGACCCGCCTTTTGAGCAGCCACCGTACCAATGCGGCCGGTGTTTCAGCTACTTTTCCTGCATAACTTCCGGACCCTGAGCAGACGTGGCAGTTGAGGCGGGGGACAGCGTAGGAGGCTGCGCGGCAGTTTTTTTCTCACCATTGACGTCCGGTTTGGCCTCCGGCGGCGGGGGGCCCGCGATGGTGTTGGGGGACGAGGCATTTTGAGCGGACATGAAAAGCTCCGTGAAGACCCCACCCGCTGACACAAGATGCTCAAAGTTGCCGACCTCCACGATTTGTCCATCGTCGAAGACGAAAATGCGATCCGCGTCGCGCAGGGTCGAGAGGCGGTGGGCGACCAGGATGGTAGTGCGGTCCTTATTAGTTATGCCGAGGGCGCGCTGAACTTCCCGCTCGCTGATATTGTCCAGGGCCGAGGTGGCCTCATCCAGGATCAGAATGGCGGGCTGCTTGAGAAGGATGCGTGCCAGGGCCAGGCGCTGCCGTTGCCCGCCACTCAGATTCGCGCCGCGTTCCGTGACGGCCGCCTCGTAACCGCCCGGCATCAACATTATTTCATCATGCAGGTGAGCCATTTCCGCCGCGCGCTGAATAGCCTCCGCGCACGGGCTGGCGTTGCCGTAGGCAATGTTCTCGGTGATCGTGCCCGCGAAAACAAAGGGGGACTGACCTACGTAGCCGAAAAGCTGGCCAATCGCCGCGCGCGACAGGGCTTCCAGCGGCACGCCACCGACCAGCACGCTGCCGCCACTTGGGTGAATCAGGCGAAGCAACACTTTCAGCAATGTCGACTTGCCGCCGCCAGAACGGCCGGCAATGCCAATGGTTTCGCCGTGACGGATCGTGAGCGAGACGCCACGCAGGACCTGCGGGTGCTTTTCCTCCGCCGCGACGTATTCAACATGCAAGTTATCGACCACGATGGCTGGTTCGCCCGGCCGTGGAGCCGCAACTTGAACTGTCGCAGTCGCAAAGGAGGGGTCCACCGGCTTGGCTAACATTTGTAGCAACTCGCCAACTTGCAGGCTGCTCTCGTGCCCATCGTCCAGGACGCGATGGATCTCTGCCAGCGGCGCCATGACGTTGAGGTACAGGATGGAGAAGGTCAGCACGTCGCCAAAGCTGATGCGGCCCTGGACCGCCATGTAGATGGCGACCCCCAAGACCACGATGTGTACCAGCCCCTCGTTGAGCGCCTTGGCGCAGCCGAAAAGTGACATCTGAAAGTGATGACGAACCTCCATCGTGCGGCGTTTCTCGGTCGCGCGCGCCAGACGATTCATTTCCAGCTGCTTGGTGTCGGCCGCGCGCACGTATTCGATCCCGCCAAGTTGCTCCACGACCGCGCCGTCGATCTCCTCGCAACTGCGCATCAGTTGCAGACGGACCTCCTTCTGGGATAGAAGCTGGTGGACCGTCAAAATCAAACGTGATCGGGATGACGCCCACCATGACAAGCGCCAGCATCGGCTCCTTGATGACGGTCGCCGCCAGGGCGAACAGCCCCGTCAAGAGAGCGGGGATGAATTCCATGAAGTTAAGCCGGAGAAAACGGACCAACCCGTCGACGCAACGAAAGATCTTGCCTTGCAGGGTGCCGACCTTTTCGAGTTGCAGGGTGGCGAGCGGGACGCTCATGATGTGGGACACAAGCTGCAGGCTCATGTCTCGATTGATGCGGGTGCAGGTGTTCGTCACCAGGTAGCGGCGCAGCACGTTGAGGATTTCGCGTGCCAGGTAGGCGGCCCCGATCAGGCCGAGGTACCAGGCCGCCAGGTAGTAGAGAGTCTCGCGCGGCTTGCCCTCGAGGGTGCCGGCCTGAACGCCGTCAACGAGTTTGCCCAGGAACAGCGCGAGGGCGGTGCTGCAGACGCTCGTGCAAGCCATGACGAGGGCAGCCCCAGCCAGCGCCCACTTATGCTTGTGCGGCACCAGGTGCCAGGCTTCCCGGCCGCGTCTCACCATCAACCGTATTTCAGCTCCGATCCCCTGGTTTGGCGGAGGTGCACCTTCCTCAGCAGCGTCCATGGCGATTTTCCTTTCCGTGAACGTTTCCGCAGGAGGCTAGCGTTGTTGCCGGTCACGCAAAAAAGCCGGCGTGGTCGAACGCCTTGGAGAGGAATTCGGCCACGCCGGCTTATTGTCAACGAGTACACACGGCGTGCGCTAATGCCGACGCTCATCTCACGGAACGAAGCGTCAAATATAATCTACCGCGCGATTCCGGGGAAAACAACCGGGCTAACCGGCACCGCGCTCGCCACCGGTCGTAGCTTAGAAGTTCGAGGCAATGACTTCATTGCCGTCCCGGGAGGCCAGGTCTTCCAGGAGCGTTGCGGAGCCAGTACTTTGATTGCCATCCAGGTAAGCAATGGAGCGGACGCTGCCGTCTCCCATGCAAAAGTTGCCTCCCTGGGGATGGCAACTCCAGGGTGCGTTAAACATGCAGTTATCCTGGTAATTGCCGAAACGGTAGGTTGCCACGTCTGGACAGTTGCCATAGGTGCCACTGCTGAAGGGGTGACGCTCGCCCCGGGCGGGTGATATGGTGTCTTCCATGTTCGAGCTTGAATCCCACCAGCCCCACTGGCCGTCGGCCGCGGGAGGCCGCTCGGCGACCATAATCGTATTGCTGGTGCCGTCCAGAATGCTGCGCGTCTGTCACCGTCAACTTGGTGTTCAGCCGGGAATCATCCACGATAATACCGTTGTTGACGTAGGAGGGGTTTGAATAAAGCCCGACGTACCAGGTGAAACCATAGGCGGGCACGGTATAGCCCGGACCACGCGGGTCGGCCGGGCACCCCAGGATCGCGATGGCATCTTGCACCCTGGCGTTGGGTTGCTCGATATGCGGGAGTGAGCTGGCGGAGCCAGGATTCATAGGTGCCGCTATGCCAGTTGCTAAGGTTGCCCTGCGGCTCACCGTCGATTGGCGTGGTGCCGCGCGGCCGGACTGTGTTCCTGGGGAAGAATTTATGGGTCGTGTGAAACGAATGGCAGGCCAGGCCAATGTTTTTCAGGTTGTTTTTGCACTCCATATTTATCGCTGCCTGCCGTACCTGCTGCACCGCGGGAACCAGTAAGGCTATCAGGACCGCGATAATGGCGATGACGACAAGCAACTCAATCAGCGTGAAACCCCGACGCATACTTTCTCCCTTGATGAACCGACGTGTCCAAAGTCCGGCCGCAGATGCCTGCACGGCTGAACTGAAGAGGGCTGTGGTACCCTGGCGACTCAATCAGCGCCTTTTTGTTGAAACCCGGGAAGCTCGCGCAAAGCCCTCAAGCCGGCATCGGTAAGAATGTTCTCGTCCCCAAATGCCTTGCGACCCTCGTCCGGTAATTTCGCGACAGCTTCGTTCAACATCTCCAAGGAATGCTCCAGGTGTTCGCGAGCGATCGCGGTGAGGTTGGCTGCGCGCGCCCGCTGATAATCTTGCGCGGCGCCAACCGGGTCACCGAGCCGCACGTTGGCGTCGCCGCGAAAAAGATAACTCCAAACGAACAGCGGCCGTTGGGCGATACAGGCGGTCAGCGCGATCTTTGCCTCGCTGCTCCGTTTCAAGCGGAGCAAACAGGCTGCCTGGAAAAAGCGGCCGAGGAAATGATCCGGTTCCAGGCTCAGGACTTTAGCAAAGGCCTGAAGCGCGCTAGCCGGGTCGGCACCGTTAAGAAGATCAATCCCGCGAAACACAAGCTCCAACGTTTCTTCCGGAGGAAACGGCGCGGCCAGCAAACGTTCCTGGCCGGCTTCCTCGTTCCTTTCCAGGCGTTCGAGGCAGTCGGCGCGTTTGTTGTGCCACAGCCTCGAGGAAATGCCGTCGCTTCGTTCCAGCACCGCGAGAGCATTGGCGGCTTCGCCGGCATGAAGTAGCATGTTCGCATCCAAAAGGAGCAGTTGCTCCCTTTCCGCGGGACTGATCGCGAACTCCAGCGCAGGCCTGGATCGCTTCACGTGCACTGGCCAGGCTTTCCTTTTGGCGCGGATCGATAAGGATAGACTGCAAAAACGCCTCGTCGCGACGCTCGTCGTATGGCGGGGGCGGAGTTCGCTGTTTCCAGCGCTGTTGCTCCACCCCGCGCTGGCTATGGTCGAGCCACCCGGCAACCATCAATTCAAGATCGCGGAGTGCCGGTTCGGATTGCGCCTTGGCAATGGCCGACTGGAACAAGATCTTGGCTTCGTGGTCCTGACGCCGCTCGGCAAGCACCTTGCCCTGAGCCACGAGGTCGATCACCTCCTGGCGAACGCCGGCGAGGCGGTGTTCGCGAACGAAGAACAGCATCAGGCCCGTGACTGCCCACAAGACTGCCATCGCGATGACGCTCGCGCGGGCGGGGTGGCGAAAGCACCACTTCTTGGCGCGTTCCCAGTGCGGGGTGCGGCGTGCGCGGATCGGTTCACCATTCAGGAAGTGACGCAAATCTTCCGCCAGGGCACGGGTGCTGGCATAACGCTTGCCGGGCAACTTGTGCAGGCAGTGCAGGCAGATCGTCTCCAGGTCGCGAGGAATGGCGGGTTGAAAACGCCGCGGCGACGATGGGTCCTCGTGACGGATTCTTTCCATGGTCTCCATTACGCTGGTCGACAGAAAGGGGACCTGATTGGTCATGCATTCGTAAAGCGTTGTGCCAAGGCCGTAGACGTCCGTCGCGGGCCCGATCTGGTCGGGCAGGCCGGCCACCTGTTCGGGCGCCATGTAACGTGGGGTGCCGATAGGCTCGCCGCTCCGGCTCGCGTCGCGTGGTGAATCAGCGTCATCCACCAGGCTCTTGGCGAGGCCGAAGTCGGTAATCTTGGGAGTGCCGTCCCTGGCAAACAAAACATTAGCGGGTTTCAGATCACGGTGGACGATGTGTCGGTCATGCGCGTGCTGCAGGGCCCGGGCGAGTGTTTCGATCAAAGCGGCCGCGGCACGGGGCGTCATGGGCATTTGCTCGAGCTTTTGCCTCAGAGTGCCCGTCTCGGCCAATTCCAGCGCCAGAAAGGGCAAGCCGTTGACCTGGCCAACCTCGAATATTTGCACGATGTTGGGGTGCTGCAAGCGCGCGATGGCTTCCGCCTCCGCACGAAAGCGCTCTAGCTCACGCGCCGAGGGCTGCCCACCGGGCCGAAACATCTTGAGCGCGACCAGCCGTTTCAAGCGTAGGTGCCGGGCCTTGTAAACGACGCCCATGCCGCCCCGGCCCAGCTCTCCCAGAATTTCGTAGTCCGGCAGCTCGGGACTGGCCCCGTCCTCAATTATGGCCTCGCCTCCCGCGTCCGTCTCACCTTCATGGGCGCGGGCGGTTTCCAGAAAAAGATTGGCGTTCAGCGCGCGGTGGACCTCGAAATGTAGCTTGAGGTCCTCCTGAAGGTCGGGATAGCGGCAAGCGTATTCCTCCAGCGAGGGGACGTCACCCAGTTCCTCACGAACGACGATTTCATTGTAAATGAGGTCGAGACGAGCCTCGGGCCCTGTCGGGAAGGGACGAGCCGCGCAGCAACTCCTCCACCGAGGGTTTACTGCCATCGAGCCAGGCTTGCTTTTGCCGGTCGAGGATCGCATCCAGGGCGTCTGTGCCAGGATTAAACATCAAGCTCCTCATCCAACCCAAGCTCGGACGTGATTCTGTCCAGCGCCCGGGTCAATTTTTTACGCAAAGCCACATCCGTGCCGCCTACTTCCGCGGCGATTTCTTTCCAACCCCGACCGAGAGCACGTTGCTCGGCCAGGAAGCGTTCGTCGTCAGTGAGCCGAGCGCGGACCTTTTCAAGGATTTCCTTGGCCGAGGCCTGCTCGCTCGGATCGGATGCCTGATCGAGCACGCGGTCGGTATCGTCGCCAATCGAGGCGACCCGGCTAATGTCACGCCGCTTGGTATGGAGCCGCTTCGCCTGGTTGATCAACTTGTTGCGGGTTATGGAGGTCAGCAAATGCAACAGTTGCTCCGGCGAATCTAGCTCGTATTGCCCCAGCGCCGTGCGGATAAAAAAGCTCGCCAGCACCGACTGGCAGATGTCCATGGAGTCCAGAACGCGCCGCAGCGCGCGTCCCGAAGGTGGATGCGCACGACGCGTCGGATGGCGCTCTCGTAACGGCGCACCAGCTCCGTCGCCGCGCCTTCTTCCCGCGCGGATGCGAAGAATAAGGTTGTTAAACTGCTCGTCAACCACCGTGAGGCCTCGAAGGGAGAGACGCTTACCCACGTGTATTTTAGCAAGATCACTCCAGAAATACCTGGGTAGCGGGATTGGCAAGCTCGTGCCGTCACCCCTTCTGCGTGCCCTTTCACCAACATCATCAAGATTACGGGTGTGATAGGACAAAATTCTTTGGACTGGAGCTATTTTCGTCGAAGTGGCGGTTTACGCGAAATTTTTGGAATTTGCTGTCCTCTCCGGCCGCCAATCTTGATTGGGTAAGTAGCTACGCATGTCGCGCGGCAGTGTTTCTTCAAGTCATCGAGGTATTTGCCATGTTCTTTTCCTGGGTCCGTGATATTTTCGCTCGTCCCTCCAAAACGATTCGCCGGCCTGGCCAGGCAGCGCGCTATAAACGCTCGCGAGGCTTTCAGCCAGCCTTTGAAGCCCTGGAGGACCGTATGGTGCCAGCGTTCCTGGCACCGGTGAGCTCCGCCATTGGCGTGACCGCCGCCGCCAGCGCCGTCGGCGACTTCAACGGCGATGCCATTCCCGACATTGTCTCGGTCGGCAGTATCTCCGGGCGGGGCGTCGTAAGCGTGATGCTCGGCAACGGGGACGGTACATTCCAGGCCGCGAAGCTCTCCAACTCAGGCAATAGCAGCCCCCTCCAGGTTCGCGTCGGCGATTTCGACGGGGATGGCAGACTGGATGTCGTCACCCTCGGTTCCTATTACATCGACACGCTGACCGTCCTCAAGGGCAACGGCGACGGGACTTTCCAGGCACCCAACCCTTACAGCTACTCGATTCCGCCCACGGAAATTGACGTGGCCGATATGAATGGGGACGGTCATCCCGACCTCATCGCGGGCAATCACTTCTTCAGCACGACGAGCGTGATGCTAAACGACGGCACCGGTGCCTTCAAGCCAAAAGTCGATTCCACGGGCGTTCTCGGCCCGAACTCCGTGGCTACGGGAGACTTCAACGGCGACGGCAACCTCGACATCGTCTCAACCAGCCAGGGTTACTACACGGGCGGCGGCGTCAACGTGCAACTCGGCAACGGCAATGGCACGCTGCAGGCTCCGCGAAGCTTCGCCACTGGCGGCTCGCCGTTCGCGGCGACCGTGGGCGACTTCAACGGCGACGGCAAGGGCGACATCGCAGTCGCGAACAATCTGACCGGCGTCGGCATTTTGCTCGGTAACGGCGACGGCACCTTCCGGTTCGCCCAGACCTATAGCCTGGGCGCCGTTCCTCTGGACATCAATCAGGGCGATTTCAACGGGGACGGCGTGCGGGACCTTGTCGAGCGAACCGGTTCGGGGTTCGCCATCGAACTGGGTAATGGCGATGGCACGTTTCAGGCTCCTTCTCTCGTCGATGCCACGACTGGCAACACCCTGGTAACGGCGGACTTCAACCGCGACGGAGTAAGCGACGTCGCCGAAGCGAGCGTCGGTTCGGTCGCGGTATCGATCAACGATAGCGCCGCTCTCAACAACATCGGCACCGGGGCGGTAAACTTTGTCGTCTCCGCGCCGACCACCGCCGTTGCCGGCGCCGCAGTCCCCGTGACCGTGACGGCCACCGATGCCAACGGCAACTTGCTCACGGACTACACCGGCCTGGTTCGCGTCTTCACCAACGATCCGCGGTCCAGTTCGACTTCTTACAACTTCACCGCGGCCGACGCGGGCATCCACACCTTCAGCGCGGGCGTCAATCTGTATACCGCGGGCACGGAATCGATCCTGGTCAATGCGCCGCTGGTCGCAACCAGCGCGCAAGCGGTCACGGTAACACCGGGTTCCGTCACGCATTTCGCGGTGACCGCGCCCTCCGCCACGGTTGCCGGCTCGTCGATGGTGTTCACGGTGATGGCCCTTGATGCCTACAACAACATCGGTGCGCCTTACACAGGCACGATGCACTTCAGCAGCACCGACGCCCAGGCCGTCCTGCCCGCCGATTACGCGTTCACCGACGCCGACGCCGGCATCCACGCCTTCACGGCTATCCTTAAAACGGTCGCGGCCGGCGGCCAAAATATCGTGGCGACGGACGTTCCGCTGACATCAACAGCACCTCAGATTGTTTCGGGTACGTCGCCGGCAGTTATCCGTCACTCCGACGGTGGGAAGGTCGCTTAGCCTTGTAGGTGGAGGCGGACGTATCGCCTCGCCGCACACAGTCACCGTGCAGGCCGTGGACATCTACGGGAACTCGACATCGCTTTATAATGGGACCGTTCATGTCACGGCGTCCGATCCGGCGCTGGTGATGTCCGCTACCGATACCACGCTGGTCAACGGCGTGGGCACCCTCGATGTGACTCCCATGACGCTGGGAACGCAGACACTCACGGCCGTCGCCGTTGCCGACGTGACGATTTCCGGCGGCGAGACAATTATCGGTACCGCGGGCGCGGCCAGTAAGTTCGTGGTCACGCCGCTTACGGCGACTACGGCAGGCGTCTACCAGTCCTTTACGGTGACGGCTTACGATGCTTTCGGCAACGTGGCCGCCGATTACACCGGCATGGTGGTCTTCAGCAGCAGCGATTACCAGGCAGCGCTGCCGGGTTTCACCGCCTTCACCATCGCGGACGCGGGCGTCCACGTCTTCAGTGCCGCGCTAAAAACGGCAGGATCGCAAGCGCTCACGGTTTTTGATTGGTACAACCCCACGCTTACCGCCACACAGACCGGCATCCTCGTGAGCGCGGCCGCCGGCTCTTCTTTGACCGCCACATTGCTGCACGGCGGCATTGCCGGAGTCGCTCAATCATTTACGGTCACCGCTCGCGACGCCTTCGGCAACCTCGCCACGGGTTACCGCGGCACAGTGCTTTTCAGCACCAGCGACCTCCTGGCCACGTTGCCCGCGAATTACACCTTCACAGCCGCGGACGCCGGCATCCATGCCTTCAACGTGACATTCAAGAGTTCCACAGGTCAAGCCTTCTCGATAACGGACGCAGCCAACGGGACCATCATCAGTGCGCAACGCGACATTCAGATCGTGGCCGCGGCCATGGTCGGTTTCGCTTTCCGGGCACCGGCCAACGCCGTGGCCGGCACCCCTTTCAGCCTGGTGGTCAGCGCGGTCGACGCCTTTGGCAATCCGGTCACGACCTATACCGGCAAAGCCCACTTCAGCGGGCCTTCGGGTGGCGGCAATCTCCTGCCTGCCGACTACATCTTTAGCGCGGCTGACCAGGGCACCCATACGTTTACCGTGACCCTCACCTCCTTGGGCACACAGAGCCTGGGGGTGCAGGACGCGCTGAGCGGCAGCCTTAAAGGGCAGGTGAGCATCAAAATTAACGCCAGCGGCAGTGTCAGCGGCGGTGGAACGGCCACCGGCGGCGGCACCTCGACGGGCGGTGGTGGCGGTGGTGGTAAACGGGTGGTGTAGTAACGATAACTGGCAAGAGTGCGAAAGGACTTGCGACCCGGTGGTCGCAAGTCCTTTTTTTTCGCGGCTAAACGGCATGCGTGCTGGCGATTAACTGTTGTACGGTCATGCGCAGCAGGGGTTCCCCGCCGAAGGTCATGCCCAGGGAACGCAGCTTGTCGGAGACGATCAAATTCTTGGGGCCGCGGTTGAGGTCGGCGATCGTGCTTGAGCTGCCGGTAAGTTCCTTGGCCACGCGCGCCACGTTTTGTTCGGCCACATAAAGGTCATAGCAGTTGTAGGCTTGCCCGGAAATGACCTTGGGGTCGGCGGCCAGCAACAAGGCCACGGCACGAGCGACATCGTCGGCGTGGACTTCCTTGCCTCCCCTGGGAGATGCAATGCCCTCGCCACGAATCACCTGGCCGACGAGATCGTACCAACGGCTGCGAGCTGGCGGGTGCGCGAGGCCATAAATGCCGGTGGGCCGTAAGGCGAAGATCGGCCAACCTTCGCCCAGACCGAAACTGTGGACAAAAGCTTCCAGGGCGGCCTTGTGCGCACCGTAATGGCTCTTGGGCCAGAGGGGGTGGGTTTCATCCAGGGGACGGTCGCCAAGGATCACATCATGCACGGCACACGAGGAGATAAAGACGCAGCGGGGCACCTGCTCTTCGAACGCGGTTTGAAAGAGTTGTAGCGAGCCCGTTAAATTGGCGCCGAAAAAGACACTGGGAGCGCCATGTTGACCTTGCCCACGGTTGCGGGGACCCTCCCACTCGACGGCCGCGTGAACAAGGGCATCCGCTCCGTCGACAAGCTCGTGGGCAGCCCCAGGTTCATTAAGCGCGCCGGGCAGCCAGTCGATGGCGTGGGCGATATCTTCCAGGCCAGCGCGGTCGCTGGCCGGGCGATACCAGCAGCGCAGCCGGTGGCCGGCGCCAACGAGGTTGCGCACGATATAGCGGCCCAAGAAGCCAGTTGCTCCTGTCAGCGCGATGAGCATGATGTTCTCCTTGGATGTGGACTGGATGTCTATTTTAGGGAACGGTGTCGGTGAAGTGCTCCGGCTCTTGGGATTTGGCTGCTTACTTTGTCCCTTGGCGCCGCTGCGCTACACTCCAGGTAGTCCGCATCGCGGCTAACTCGACGCAGCAGTGCCGAATTCTCGAAGAATTTCAGTTCTCCCGATCATCAACCAAATAGATGAGTTACGTCGTTTTAATCTTAAGTTTTCGCTATTTCGGCGGCAGCGCTGTCAGGTTTCGTGGAATGGGGCTGATTTGACTGTAGAGGGCAAATTGGTTGTTCCTCGGTGCTTTTAAAAAACCCCGCGAGTCAGTAAGGACCCTTCCATGAAACAGCTCATGCTTCGTCTGGCGAAATGCTTCCGTTCTGGCGATACGACCTCTGGCCCGCGCCGATCGGTGCGAACGCCCAGTCGGAACCGTCACGTGCGGCCGGTTCTCGAGATGCTGGAGGATCGGCAGCTCTTGTCGGCCGCGGTGATCGACTCGTCTTTTTCGGGCTCCCTGGCGCTTGAGATGAGCAACAATAACACCGTCATGAAAATGTACAACTGGACGAAATTTCCGGACCCCCGGACCAGTGCGGTGACCGTTTTGGTAGACAACGAGCAGATTACGCTGGATGGCGGCTTCTGGGGCAATTCGTCGAGCTGGGGATCCGTCAATGTCACCCGTGGGATGAACGGCACTGCGGCGCAGGCTCATTCGCTTGGGGCGAAGGTCTGGCTGGTGACGGGTCAACAACAAGGGGCACCGGCGGTTTCCGGGTCCGGCGCGTTTGTTGGGATTGGCAGTGCGCTTTGGGAACACGCGGGCACGGACAAAAATGCCGGCTGGTTCAAGGTTTGGGACACGGGCGTCACCCAGTTCAGTGCATCTTCTGTGAAGGCCGACACCGTCTTCGCCAACATGGGCGGCGCCCTGTGGGAACACACCGGTCGCGACAAGAACACGGGCTGGACGAGCGTTTGGAGCACGGGTGTCACTGAAGTCAGCGCGGGTGTCGATGGTTCCGGCCAGCCGGCCGCATTCGTCAGAATGGGCGGCGCACTTTGGGAACACACGGGCACCGACAAGAATACCGGCTGGAGTTCCGTCTGGCCAAGTGGTGTCACGCAGATTAGCGCCTCGCAAGGGAAGGCCAACACGGTCTTCGTGAATTTCGGCGGCTCGCTCTGGGAACATGAGGGCACGGACAAGAACGCCGGCTGGACGCACATCTGGGCGAGCGGCGTCACCGGCATCAGTTCCGCTTCCATGGGCGGCTCGACGACCGATGGGGATACGGTCTTTGTTAATTTCAGCGGCGCACTATGGGAACACAAGGGCAAGGACTCGAATGCCGGCTGGACGCAAGTTTGGGCCACGGGCGTGACCAACTTCTCCGCCGCCAGCAATCAGGTCGACACGGTCTACGTTAGCTTCGGCGGCACCCTCTGGGAGCACAACGGCACCGATCGGAATGTCGGCTGGAGCAAGCTCTGGGACACTGGCGTCACGCACATCAGCGCTTCCATGCAAACGGACACGGTATTCGCGACCATCGGCGACAGCCTCTGGGAACATATCGGCAAGGACAAAAACTCGAATTGGTTCAAAATCTGGGACCAGGCGGTCACCGATGTGAGTGCTGGCCTTGCTTAAAGGGAACGCCGCGATGGGATCGGACTTCAACAATCCTTCCTACGGTCACGGGGGTTATGGGGAACTGGCGGCAAGGATAGCCGGGTCGAACGGATCGAGTGCGCGGGCCCTTTCGAGGGCCCGGCTCGCTTCCACAAGCTGGCCTTGCTGGCGCAGTACGCGGGCACTGCCCACATTTGCCTGTAGCTCTTGCCACTCGGTAACCGCCAGGCGCTTGAGCAAATCATAGCTAGACCTGGCCAACTCCAGCTCCCCGAGTTTTTCGTAAAGCTGGGATAGCCCCAGGAGAGCAACAAGGTTTTGCGGTTCCTTGGACAGAGCGGCCTGAAAATCAGCCAGTGCCGGCTTGAACTGGTCGCGGCCAAGGGCGATGCATCCACGGACGGCGAGAGCACGCGGCTGATCGGCTATCCCGAGGAGGGCATTGTCGGCGGCTTGCTGGGCGCCGTCCAGGTCTTCAAGCAGAAGGAGATTGAGAGCAAGAATGCTCCAGCCGTCGGCATCGGTGCTACGTGTGGAATTGGGCTTGCCGAGATAAACTTTAACTGCGTTGAGGGCCACGAATTGTTGTTCGCGCGATCTGCTCTGGAGTAAATGGGAGGGCGGCAACAGTTCCAGCATGTGGGCAGCCGCTTGCACAGCGCGATCCTTGATGCCAAGACGCCCGAAAATGTCGATCAGTAGCATTTGGACGTACCAGTCGTGGGGGGCATGTCGCGCAGCGCACTCCGCATCTCCGATGGACCGGCTCCTGGCGTCCTCGGCAGCGCGCTTATCGTCGCTGCTTTTGGCCTGCATAGCCAGCGCACGGCCGCGCTCGGCAAGCGCCGGTCCGTCGTCGGGCCTAAGCGTCAGGCAGGTCGTGAAGGCCAGCTCCGCTCCTTTGGCATCTTGCGAAGTGATGAGCACCCACCCAAGCCAGTAGTGCGACCAAAAGTGAGCCGGCTCCTCCGCCGCTGACCGGCGTAGCAGCCGCTGGGAGGTTGCCCTGGGTTCGCCAAGGTCGAGCCCAAGCAACTTGAGGGTCAAGTTCAATGCTTTGCTTATCCAGTCGTCGGGGCTCTGTCCCATCCAGAAGAGCGCCATGCCCACAAAATAACAGTCCGCCGGAGTGGCGGGTTCAAGACCCTCGAACCTGCGCACGCTGCCGAATTGAAATTGGCTGACGCGACAGTAAGTTTCCAATAAATGCGCGGCCACCGACCGCGGCAGCTTGCGAAACTTGTGATATTCTTGAACCTGGTCCAGGACCTTGAGGACCGCAGGGTATATAGGGGTGGCCTTTTTGTCGTTGTTAGCCGGCGAGGGTTCATTCTTGTCCTTGAGCCACAGGGCTGCCAGTAAGATCAATTGGTGGTTGACGTCACGCTGAACTTGCTCGGTCTGAGTGCCGGTAAGATCGGCACTTGGCAGGATGGTCCACCATTTCTCCTTGGCATCGAGCACTCCAAGCTGTCTGAGGCCGGCTTCGCAGGTGGTCATCGCACGCTTGTCTTGCTCCACGAAGGCGAGGCGCTCGGCCCGGTCCGCCTGGCGGTAAAACTCGACGAGACTACCGATGCGCTGGTGCTGGGCGGCCAAAGGGCCCAGAAGATCAGCCAACTCCGCTTCAAGCTGAAGGCCGTCGACAGCGCATCCCAAGAACTTTTGAGCGCTGGCATAGCGATTGGCGGCGAGCTCGCTTTGGGCAAGCTTTTGATTACTCTCAGCCGAGGCCCGCAACGCGTCCCGGCGGCGCTGGTCGTCCTGTAGTTTTTTCTGACGGAACTCTATACTCTGCTGGCGCCGGTCGAATTCCGCTTGTTGCCAGAAAAAGAGCCCCGCCAGGGCGCCGCAGAACACAAGGATGAGCGCGGCGGACAAGGCTGCCTGGGCGGGTTTGCGCCGGCACCAACGCGCCAGCCGCTCCAGGCTGCCGATAGGCCGGGCCACGATGGGCTCGCGCCTTAAATGCGCCGTAAATCATCGGCGAGATCTTGCGATGAGAGGTAGCGGCGCTGTGGCTCCTTTTGCAGACATTTAAGACACACGGTTTCGAGATCGCGCTCCAGCCTCGGCTGCAGCCTTCGCGGTGGGACAGGATCGGCCGAGAGCACCTGGCTGAGAGTAGCCATTGCCGTCTCGCCCAAAAACGGCGGGCGGCCGGTGAGCAGCTCGTAGAGGATCGCGCCCAGCGCATAGATATCCGCCGCGGGGCCCACCGTCTTGGTATTGCCGGAAGCCTGTTCGGGGGACATATAACTGGGCGTGCCGATAACCACGCCAGTTCGGGTCCGCAGCCCGGCATAGGGCGATCCGTCAGCGTCGACCTGTTTGGCGAGGCCGAAGTCGGTGATTTTCGGGATTCCATCCGCCGTGAGCAAGATGTTGCCGGGCTTCAGGTCGCGATGAAGCACGCCACGCTGGTGGACCGTCTGCAGGGCTTCGGCAAGGATGGCGACGATTTGAATGGCCTGGGAGGAAGGCAGAGGCTTGCCGTCGATTTTATCGGCAAGGGTGCCGCCCTCGACATACTCGAGAACGATAAACGGATGACCGCGCACATCGCCGACTTCGTAAATTTGGACGATGTTGGCATGGTGCACCCGCGCGATCGTTGCCGCCTCCGCATGAAAGCGAGCGCCTTCGCTGGCCGTGGTGTCGATCCCACGCAGAATCATCTTGATGGCGACGAGGCGGTTAAGATCTAGCTGGCGAGCCAGGTAAACGACGCCCATCCCCCCACGACCGAGCTCTTTGACGACGATGTAGCCCGGGATCAATGGCGGCGGGAGTGGCGCCTTTGCCGTATCCGGCAATGCGGGCTCACCCGCATCGGTGGCATCATTTTCATGTCGCCGGGGCACGGCTTCGGTTGGCGGACTTCGCCGCAGATCACGCAGAAAGGCGGCACCGGATTTCGCGGCGGGCGCCGGCGTGACAATCATGGTCTCGGCGTTCACATCGGGCCCAACCTCAGCCGCCGGCGCGCCCTTCTGCAAGCCGGCGGCGTCCGTCAACGTATCCAGCACCTTTTGGCAAGCGGCACATTGGTCGATATGGATTTCGACCGCCGCCTCCTGGGAGTCGAGCATATCGCTGGCCAGAAACCGGCGCAGCTCCTCCAGAGAGGGACAGGTACTCATTCGGGGAGGTTCTCCGCCACTGCCGCCGCGGCCAATTCATCCTGAAGCATCTTCAGCACTTTGCTCTTGGCCTTGAAGACGGTAGCCACTTTCATTTGCAGACGCTGGGCGACGGCCGCGCCAGCCATTTCCTCCAGGGCCGTCAAGCGAAACGCTTCCCAGGTATGTGGTTCGACGCGTGCTTGCACGCGCACCATGGCTTCGTCGAGAAGCTCCTGGTCGAATTCCTTGGTGAGCCGGCATACCAGGTCGTCGCGTGCCTCGATTGTTTGCAACAGGTCCACCACTGCACTGCCCCCCTCGCCAGCGCCCGGACGCTGCCGAATGGCCAGCAGGTCACACCAGGCAAAGTGGGTCAAGGTTTTGAGGTAGGCCCGAAAGCTCCGGGCCGGATCATACGCGAACGCTGCGCATTTTGACCGCCAGCTTCACGAGCACGGTCTGGGTCACGTCTTGAGCGTCGGCCTCCTGCATGTGCCACTTGCGGCACCAGGCGTAAACTTGCCCGCCATAGCGGTTCACGAATTCGCTCCAGGCTGCCTGGTCGGCGGCGTCAACGCGGACGCGGCGCAGCAAACTGGCATTGGTTCGTTGCAAGAGGACGCTTGTCATGGCAGCCGTTTAGATAAGAGCTGACAAAAGCCAAGTCTACCATGATACCGAGATTAGGGCGTTTCCGCCATTCGGCTAGTGATGGAGAATAAGCTAGTAGTTGGAGCCGGCAGCGCCGGCGAGCGGACGGCGCGCATCTGCAAGCGATGCTGCCCGTCCGGTCGCTGGCGCTCCCGGCTCACGGAGTTTGCGTTTCAATTGGCCGCGATGCCTAATTGGCCTGGTAGACGCGGATTTCTGGGCCCTTTTTGTCTTTTTGGCGAGGGACGCCCAGGTACAGGCGGCTTGTTTCCTGGTCAAAAAAGGCAGTCCGGGCGTCCTTCACGGTGGCGATCTTTTCCTGAAGCTCGTAGTGGTCCGAATCGAGCTGGCGGATTACGGCGAGGGCTCCTTCCCCACAGGAAGCGTAGATGCGCTTGCGTTTGGCATCATAGAAAACGTCATCGGTGTCGGCCGGAATGACGACCGAGGTAATCTCCTTGCCGGAGTCGCTATCCATTACCACGATCATGGGCTTGGTCCGGCAGCCAATGAAGAGTCGCTTGTTGGCTTCATCCAGGGCGATACCATAGTTTCCGCCCGCCATCGTGAGCTTGTAGCGGCCGACAACGTCATTTTTGTCAGTGTCGATAACGGCTATCTCGCTCGAGGAGGGGGAATTCAAATACAGGCGTGGTCGGCCGACTTCCAGCTGAAAGGCTTCTGCCGGCCCGGGCAGCTTGATGTCCGCTTTAATCTCGAAGCTCTTGGCATCGATTACGCCAAGCGCATTTTCGGCATGGGCGACGTAAACTCGGTGGGTGCGAGGGTTATAGCGGATATTGTCGGCGTCGTCCGCGAACTTGACGGTCTTGAGCAGTTTGTAGTCCTTGCCGTCGAAAATGTTGCAGAACCCACCGGTACCGAGCGCGACGTAGATGCGGTCCAGGTCGGCGGCATAGGCCACGCCCTGAGCGCCGCCCTGTCCGGGCACTTGTTTGATGAGTTTGCCGCCCTTGACATCAACGATGTCCAGGGTGTTGTTGACCTTGTTCGACAAAAACAGCCGTTGGCTTTTGGAGTCGACGACCAGGTGGTCTAGTTTTCCCGCCTTGCCTTGCAATTCGATGGTTTGGATCAATTTGAGAGCGGGTTCGCCCGCGGGTGCCGTATGCGTAGAGCCGACGATCACGCCGACCACAAGGGCAAGCCGCCAAAACGTACTTACCGGTAACCTCTTGCGAAAACGTTGTCCAATCATGCGATTTCTCCTGTTGCCATGGGTTTCAAGGGACGTTGCGCATTTAAAGTAATCCCGGCTCCGCCTGGAGACGCCTTGCCTTTTCTTTCTTCCAGCACCAGATAGCCGACCGGAATCACCAGGCGAGTAAAGAGCATATTGGCGGTGAGGCCGCCGATGACCATGATCGCCAGAGGCTGTTGCATCTGCGCCCCGGGACCGATACCCAGCGCCAGCGGCAAGAGGCCGAGAATGGCAGCCAGGCTTGTCATGAGGATTGGCCGGAAGCGTGTTCGCCCCGCCAGGAGCAACGCCGGGCGTAATTCCATGCCCTCGGCGCGGAGTTGCTGGATGTATTCGACGAGGAGGATGCCGTTCTTCATGTCCAGGCCAATCAGCAAGATGGCCCCCATATAACTGGAGACGTTGAGGGGAGTGTTGGTCAGCCAGAGGGCAAACAGACCGCTTACCAGCGACAAGGGCTGCGTGAGAAAGATCAACATGGGCAGCACGACGGAACGGAACTGGAAGGCCAACATGATAAAAACCAGGAAGGCCGCGACAATCATCACCATGAGCAGGCTGCTGAAGGCTTTTTGCTGGTGGAGGTAGTGGCCGCCAAGTTCCCAGCGGTAGCCCGGCGGCAAGTTGATGGTCGCCATCCATTGGCGAATATCGGCGACCACGGAGCCCAGGCCGGCCTCCTCTTCATTGAGCTCGGCGGTGACGAACATGGCGGGCTGTTGGTTCTCGCGATACTGCTCGTCGGGAGTGCGAGCCCGTTTTACCTTGGCGATGGAGGATAGCCGCAAAACTCGGTCTCCCGATGGGCTGGTCGATGTCAAGGCGGTGTCGGGCAGCACGATGGCCAGGCCGTTCAGGATGTGGTCCGCGTCGAAGCCTTGCGGACCGAAGCGCGCCGAATCTGGGTAACGTACGCGCACGTCGGTGATTCGCGCCGCCGACTCGCGCACCTGGGTGGCTATCTGGCCCATGAACATGGCCTTGAGCTGCCGTTCGACTGCATCGGTCGATAGGCCTCGTTTGGCGGCTTGCACGCCATCGACGATGATCATGAGGTCGGGGTTGCCTTCATGGACGTTCGTGTTCACGCCCTTGATGCCCCGTCCCTTGCCCTTTTTCTCGAGCATCTCGCCGATCACCTCGTCGGCGATCCGCCGGAGCTCCTTGTGATCGGGGCCGAACAACTTGACTTCCACCGGCTTGTTCGCCCCCGACAGGTCATTGAGCTCGTCCTGCATGACCTGAACCAGCTCCACCTTGAACTGGTGCTCCGTAAAGTTGTCCTTGACCTCGTCCTCGATCTCTTCCATGATCTTGATCATCGGCCGGCGGCGATACTTTTTGCGGACAACGCCTTTGCCTTCTTCATACATCAGCCGCTCGCGCGTGTCGGGGTTGGCTTGCGTGAACTCGGTGCCGTATTTCTTTTCGGCGGCTTCTTTACCCCACTCCTTGAGTTTGTCTTCAAGGGTCATGTTGTCGAACGCGGGCACCTTTTCGGTATACCCCGGCCGCACCGATTTGCCGAACAGGCTGATCGGATCCTCCTCCGCGGGACGCAACACCACCTGAATATCACCGCGGCTGGTCTGGGTGGCGAACATACCCAGCTCGGCCCCCGTGCGACGAACGTAAGCATCGACGTCCGGATTGCGCGATAGGATTTGCTCGATCGTCCGGGCCATCTTTTCCGTCTCGGCCAGCGGCGTGCCGGAGGGGGCCCAGTAATCAATAACAAACGTCCCCTCATCCATGGCCGGCATCAGGCCGGTTTGCAGACCCTTGAATAGTGGGGCAGGGGGCGGCTTGCCGGCCTCTTGTATTTCGCCGCTGGGGATGCCGGTGTACAGAACGGCGCCCACGCCAAGCGCCGCCACCGATACCAACAACGTGACCATGGGGGCACGCAGGGCGAACAGCAGCATTCTTTCATAGATGTCGGCCACGAAGATGTAGATTGGACCGGGGCCCGGCATCGGCCGGCCCTCCAGGAATTTGGCGGCGAACACCGGAATGAGCGTCAAGCTAATTACCATGGACACCAGCACCGCTATCGACAACGACCAACTCAACGAGGCGAAAAACTGACCATAGACGCCGACGATGAAAGCCAGAGGCACGAATACCAGCACGGTGGTAAGCGTCGAACCAACCACAGCGCCCGTGATTTCTCCGGAAGCAGCGTCTACCGGGTCCTGACGCCCACGAACAACGCCATGCCCATTACCGGTGCCAGGCGCTGCGGACTCGCCAAGCAGGGTAGCCGTCGCCGTGTCAACGGCGGGAGCAAGGTGGCGGCCAATGTTCTCGATGACGACCACCGTGTCGTCGATGATAAGGCCGATGGCCACGGCCAGGCCGCCGAGGGACATCAGGTTGAGTGACTCGCCGCTCCAGTGCAGGAACAGGAAGGTGATCGCCAGGGTCGTGGGAATGGCCAGGGCCGAGATGAGGGTGGCGCGCCAGCTGCGCAGGAAGGCGAAGAGAATCAGGATGCTGAAGAGGCCGCCAATAAGGATGGCATCACGCACGTTTTCGACGGCGGTGCCGACAAACGTGGCCTGATCGTAGACCACGCGGGCGCGGATGTTGCCTGGCATCCGTTGGTTCTTCAGCAGTTCCCGAATCCCCTCGGAGATGTTGACCGTATTGCCGCCGAGACGACGAAAAACCGTGATCACCACCGCGTCGCGCCCTTCAAAACCGATGGACAATACTCGGTCCTGGTGCAACACCTTGACATCCGCCACATCGCGTACCATCAGGGGCTGATTGCCCTTGGTGGAAACGACAAGCTCCTCGATGCTGCGGGGCGTCTCGCCCTGGTTGTTGACGATGAGCTGGAAAGCGAAGGGTGGCCGCTCAATACGGCCGACGGGTTGGAGGCGATGAGCCTTGCTGATCTGGTCGGCGAGGTCGGCCGCGGACAGTCCGTGTTGAAGCAAGTCGGTGGGGCGGACTTCGACGACAATCTCCCGCAGGTCGCCACCGGCCACGTTGGCATAGAGCACGTCCGGCACACTTTTAATAAGAGGCGCAAGCTGGAAGAAGGCGAAATCGCGCAGGTCCGCCGGGCTGTCGCCGCCCGTCAATACCAGCGACAGGATCGGAAACACCGACGGCGTCATTTGTTCGACGGTCAACTCCGTCTCCGGAGGAAGTTGCGAGCGGATGGCGCCGATCTTGTTCCAGGTGAGCGTCTCGGCCCGGCGCATGTCGGTGCCGGGAGTGAAGTCCAGGGAAAGCTCGCTGCCGCCGCGAATGGTTTTGGAACGAACCTGCGCCACACCAATGACGGTGCTCAATTCGCGCTCCAGCGGTTGCGTAACGAGTACGTCCATGTTGGCCACGGCCATCGCCGGCACCTTGGCCACCACGGCAATGCGCGGGAAAGTGACTTCCGGGTAAACTCCGCTCGGCATACGCGTGGCGCTATAGACGCCGGCCGCGGTCAACAAACCGACCGTGAGGACCACTGCCCCCAGATACGGCCGCACTCTCGATGCTAGATTCAACATGGGCTGCCTGACAATTCGCGAATGGTGATGGTCATTGATCCTGTGGTGGCCATCCCTGGCTGTCGCCGCTGGGTAGCGGGGTCGTCTCTGGCTGGCGTTATGAGCTAACAGCCCGTTGAAAAAGGGGACAGGACCCTTCTGCAAGGCTGAATCTCCAATGTTTTTGCGATGGCCAAGGGGTCCTGTCCCCTTTTTCAACGGGCTGCTAAGTGGCCGCGTAACAATTAAATGGTCATGGGTTGCCTGACATTTGACCATCAATCTTCGACGAGCAACTGGACCGGGTCGCCGGTACGTAGGCCCCGTCCTTTTTCAATCACGAACTTGGCGTCCTCCAGAGTTCCGCGCCACTGATTTTCCGGGTCGCGTAAGCTGACGACCTCCACGAGATGCAAGGAGCGGTCGCGGATGCCGAGTTTGACCTGGACCTTGCGAGCCGTCCCCGTTTCGATCTCCTTGCCGTCCTTCGTGATCACTTTGTAGTTCTCCACGACCATGACCGCCGGTGGGTCCTGGTCTTCGAACAGGGCAGACTCGGGAAGGGTCAGACACGCTTTGCCGGCATTGGTCAGGATCCGCAACTGGAGGGTGGTGTTGGCCCGCAGTCCCAGTTCTTTGTTGGGGAAGCGGACCTTGATCGCCACGTTGCCCGTGTCGGCCTCGGCCTGGTCGGCGATGAACTCGACCTTGCCTTCGGCGGTCGCCGCGTTGCCTTGCTGCGGATCGTCAACGCCGCCGATGCGCGCCAGTTGCTGTGTTTTGAGGCGCGACACCAGGTAGGTAGGTACGAAACAGACGACATCGATCCGGTCCTCGACATTGATGATGTCGGCAACCAACGTGCCCGGCGCGATCGTCTGTCCCTGGACGACAAGCAGGCGGCCGAGTCGGCCATCGATGGGTGCGGCCAGCGCATAGAGCTTCAATTGTTCTTCCAGGATTTCGAGTTCCTTCTGGCTGGTAAGCTCGTGGGACTGGGCCCCTTTTACTTTGGAGTCAGCATCCTGAAACGCCAGCTGGGCTTTTTCGAGCTCAAAGCGGGACACCAGCGGCAACTTCTCAATGGGGCCATTCGGACTCAACTCGCCCAGGCGTCGCAGTTCAAGATTGGCCAGCTTCAGCGCCACCTCCGCCTGTTTGGTGTGTTGTTTCACTTCATCGTGAGCGGCTGCTGCCTTGTCGCGGTTGGCCTTGGCGACGCTGTCATTAAGCTGCACGATGACGGCGCCCTTCTTGATGAGCTGACCTTCGACCAACGGCTTGCCTTTGCCGCCATCAAGCACGGACACTACCTGACCTTCGACCGGAGCGGTAATGCGGGCGGCACGATCCGGCAAGGGCTGCGTGGTGCCGATAACTTCAGTCCACTCTTCTGGGAAAAGCTGCCGTGCTTCCATCCATTTCACCGGCGCGTTCGGCACTTCATCGGGAGGCGGTACGTCGCCGCTCCTGAGCCGGCCCGTCCATAACAAGATACCGCCGCCCGCCAAAAGCAATAGAAGGGGGACGAGGACGTAGCGCGCTTTGAAACGAGGTGGCGTCATGGGAGTATCCAGGGAATTGGCAATGCCAGCAACTTTGATGTCTTTGCCTGGCTGCAATCTACTA
The DNA here is from genome assembly GCA_963848825.1 of uncultured Planctomycetota bacterium. Lineage (GTDB taxonomy): Bacteria > Planctomycetota > Planctomycetia > Gemmatales > Gemmataceae > CAVVSQ01. Next base: position 1,750,964 of record CAWKFA010000015.1, read on the forward strand.
AATTCGCCTATTTCGATGGAATGCTGGGTAGTTGACAATATAGCGGGTCTGCATAAGCGTGCCACTTAATTTCGCCCGGAAGCTGGATAAATGTTACATCCTGGGGCCCGGCCTGCCGATTAGGAACTTACGGCAACACCGATACTTTGGTTATTACCGGTGCGACCGGCAGAACTGGAGAAGATGGGATGAAGCGGCAATTGACCCAATTGACGAATGGGCTCGGCGGGCTGGGCCTGGCTGTCATTGCCGGCGCCGCCCTGGGGTTGGCGGCACCAGCACCGGCGCAAACGTCGCCAGTGCCGGACGCTCAGGTCACGCAATATCTGGCGCGTGAGGATGCTGTCGACCAGGCCCTGCGAAATAATCCGCTTCTCAGGACCGCACGGCACCAGCGCGGCTTCGCCGAAGCGGCGGTTGTCATGGCGCGCACCTATCCCTTCAACCCTGCCTTCACGGGTATCGTGTCACACAATAGCGGGCCCGAAAACGCAGGTATCACCAATAGTGTTTTCAACGAAGACTATGTGCTTCTGGAGCTCGAGCTACGGGGTCAGGGCCGCATTCGTCGCGCGGCGGCGGCGGCGACGACCACGCGGATTGAATGGGAAATCGTCCAGCAAGAAATGACCGTAACCGTCGCGGTGATTCGCGCCTACAACACGGCGCTTTATCGGCAGAAAAAGCTGGAAGCAGTCGAGGAAACGATCAAGCTAAATCTGCAGGCCCTGGAATCGGTGCGCAGGCTCGTGGACGCCGGTAAGCTGCGCGCCGCCGATCAATTGCTGGCGGCTGCCGCGCTGGAAGATGTGCGGGCGGCACGTGGACAGGTCAAGACCGCTTTCGCAGTTGCTCGTTCCGACTTGCGCCGGGCGCTGGGTACGCTCGACGACTCCTTCACGCTGGTGGGCGATCTCGAGGTGCCGTTGCCAAACAGCGACCAGAGTGCTCTGACCCAACTGGCGCTGGCCAAGCGGCCGGACTTGCAAGCGCGTCATGCCGCTGTTTGCGAGGCGGAGGCTGCGCTCAGGCTGGTCGAGGCCAACCGCTTTGGCAACCCTCAGGTCGGTCCGTTGTTTGCCATTGATGCCACGCAAGTGGTGCAGATCGGTGGCAGGTTGAATATGCCGCTCCCAGTCCTCAACACCAAACGTGGTGAAATCATGAAGGCGAAAACGGAAGTCGCGAAGGTCCGCAGCGAAGTTCAGGAACTGGAGCTGCGTACCGCCCAGGATGTGCAAGCCGCCCTGGCACGGCTCGCCGACGCCAAGGACTGGGCGAACGCTTATGAAAAAGAGGTGGTGCCTAACCTGCGCAAAACGACGCAGGAGATGGAAAAGCTATTTGCCAGCAACGATCTCGCGGCCGATATCTCGCGCGTCCAGGCGGTGCAGCGTGCCTATCTCAAGGCGACGGAAACCTTGCTGGATGCTCGCTTCGAGATAAGTCAGGCGGAAGCGGACCTGGCCCTTGCCGTTGCGGAACCAGCCCTGGCCATGGGGCCTGCCCAGGCTTCTCCTGCGGTTGCTGTGCAACAGCCCGCAGTGATTCCGCAGCCTACCAACTGGCGGGCCGTGCTCGGTCGGCCGGCATTGTTGCCCGAAGGGCCCAGTGATTGAACAATCTCAGGGTAGCGCATTCCTTAGGTCCGCACCGGGCTCGATGCTGGGGCGTGCTTCGCTCTTTTCTTGATCGTGATGTCCCGTGTAGGCCGGCAGAACGCACGGCGTGTGGCAGCTGCCGCAGTCGCAGGGGCTGTTATCACATTTGCCGCCAAACAGCGTTTCCAGGAAGGTCCGGCTGGGAACATATATACGGTCGCCAGGAAGGATTTGATAGTTCGTGGTGGTGTCGCCCAGTTGCACAATCTGCTTGTAGCACACGGGCAGGACGGTGCGGCATTGGTCGGGCCTCGACGGCCGGCTAACTATGATGTTGTTGCGGCTGGCCCGGTCGGTCAGGCCACCGGCGGTGATTATGGCGTCCAGCACGGTTTCCCGGCCACTCAACTGAAAGGCTCCTGGAGCGTTCACGTCGCCGAGGACATAATAAACTTTGCTCTGGCGTGAGGCCAAACGCACCGTGATAAAGCCCGCCTTCGGCACCTTGGCCGATACAGCCTCTTTAACGATGTCCTCGATTTCCTTCACCGTCTTGCCGGCAACTTGATGCTGGCCGTACTGGCCCAGGTTGATTGTGCCGTCGGGCAATACGGGCTGGTCGCCGGGCATGCGGACCTGGGAATCTAGCTCGGCGGGTTGCACCAGCAGGACGTCGGCGGGTTCCACGACGTAAGGTGAGTGGTACTGTTTTTCCAGTTCGCGCAATGGCGAGCGGACCGCTGTTGGCGGCTCTCATTTCCTTGGCGCTATCAATAAGTCTGTGGCCTTGAGGGAAAAGGCTCAAACCTTTGGAGCTCGAGGTAGAAGTGCAGCCCGTTAGGAAACAAGCCTGGAGAAGCAGGGCAGCCAAGAGGAATCCAGGCGAATGGGCGCGTACCATGGTTTAAGTCCTCCACCGGGGAGGCAGGTCTATCTAGGTTCCTCCTTGCGAATTATCGGCACATTCGGCATAGAAGTTAAATCTTGCCAAAGCATTTCAAGGAAAGGCCGTTGACAGCCCGGAAGCTCCGCCGCGATTCAAGCTCGCCGTCAAGAAGAAACGCGTCGCTTCCTGAGATAATGTTGCCAGTGGCAAAATGCGGATGTTGGGGCTTTTCAAGTTGCCTGTTATCTGCGCCCGGATCACCCGATTGGCAAGTAACGTCGCAGCTTCTTGAGCCACGACCAAGGGTACGGGGCCGGCAATCGGAATGCGGGCCCCTAGAATTTTCAGACGCGGCGTGCCAATGCCGAGGTTGCCGGTGTTGGCCGTGACTTCGAGATCGAGTTGCTCCTCAGGCGTTATCCGACCTTCGATAAACACCTGGTAATTGACCGATTCCAGCGCCAGCGCCTGGATGTTCACGGTACCGTGGTCCAGGCGGGCATGCAGGCTGCCCTTTTGAAACGTCGTGCTTGGGCCGATTCCCAGCAACGGACTGACTTGCTGAAGAACGGGAAGCGCCAGCGCCTGGGCCTGTTCGAAAGAAGCCTGAATCGTACCGTTCAGATCGCCGGCGGAACGCATTTGCCGGCCGGTGAAATCAAATCGCCCGCTCAACAGGCCGCCCGCGAGCTGTGTAGAGCCAGCGGTCGCTCGCAGCAAGGTCTGCAGGTTAACCCGGCTGAAGGTCAACTTGCCGTCGACGTTGACGGTGTCTTGCCAGCTAATGACGGCATTGCCGGTGATGGAGCCCGACCCCCCTTGCGCGCTCGTCTCCGCGACTGTAATTTCCCCTCGTCCTTCCCCTGCGCGTAACGAATGGTCGCCGGCAGGTGCCAGTTGGTGACCGCCAGGCCCATCACCTGTCCTTGCGCCATTTCCATTTCCGCCGTCACCGTCCACTCCCGCCCCAGCTTGCCGCGCAGACGCGCCTGCACAGGCCCTTTGATCTTGGCGCCGACCCACGGGCCGAGAAGGTAGGCGGACTCCACGCCATCGAGGTTGGCGGTAAACCAGCTTCGCGCTGGCGTTTTCAGGTTCAGGACCATTTCCCCCTGCACAATGCCCTGGGCCAGCTCACTGTTAACGTTCCGTAAGCGGAGTTCTTGATCGGCGAAACTTAGGTCACCGCTAATCTCATCAGCGAGCAAAATATCCTGGTAACGCAACTTGCTGACGCTAACGTGACCTCTTCCAGTCGGCCATTCGGTAGCTGCTTTCTGTTCATAAGCGAAGTCCAGGTTGAAACGGCCCCCAAATGCCTGTGTGGGCACGGGCAGTTGCAAGGCCTGGAACAAACGGCGGATCTGAACATCCTTGACGTGAAGTTCGCCCTTTGGTGCTTTGTCGACAGTCGCCTCTGAGGTTGACATAGCGCCGTCGAGGGCGACGGAGCCGCCCAGGGTGTTGCCCTGAAGCTGATAATGGAGCAAACCTTTTTGATAGGTGACTTTCGCATGGAGGTCCTCGGTCGGAATACCTTGCAACCTCAATCGGGCGGCTTTAACGTCGACAACGCCTTCGATGTCGAGAGGTAGGGCAGTGCCTTTGACCGCGACGGACGCATCGACGGTTCCTTGAATCCTGAGGGGAAGCAAGACATCGAGTTTTTTCAAGATAGCCAAATCCAGCTCTTCCGTAGTCGCCATGCCGCTAAACGGATAGGGACTTGAAACTTTGATTTGAGCGTGTGCGCTCACCGAAGCGTCTTCCAGTTGACCTCTAAAGTCCGCCAACTTCAAGATGCCCTCGGCAAGGCGAACCTGCGCCGTGAAGTCCGTGAATGTAGCATCGTAGACCTTGATCTGCCTGCTGCGGATATCCGCGCGCTTGCCAGGTGGCCACGTCCTTGAGGCTTTTTCCCGGCACCGTGGCCGTCATTGTCGCGGATAAATCCCCGGCCACAGCGTCCGCCAGGCCGCTCAGCTGCCCGACCAGGCTCAAGGGGACTTCTTTCAGTTCTAGCTGTAATTGCAATTCGCCAAGCGGTTCAATCGGGAAGCTGGCCTTGCCCGCGAAAGTGCCGCCGGTCTCCATGGCGCCCGGCACAGGTACCGAGTTCCGGGCCAGGGTGCCCTTCAAGGCGGTCATTTGCAGCACGCCATTGGCCAGGACCACCTCGGTGTCCGCGGAACTCACTTTTAGGTCACCCAGAACGAAGTCGCTCAATTGCGCATTGCCATGGACCTTGTATTTTTTAAGGTCGCGCGACGCCGTCAATGGAATGCCGACGTTTACTTCAAAAGAAACTTTGCCCGCCAGTACAAAGGGAAGCTTGACGCCGGTGTCCTGTTCAAACTTGCCAAGGTCGACATCCTTCATCTTGAGATGAATGTCAAAGTAATTGTCAGCGCCGGTGGCGTTGTCCTTAGTGGCGTTTGGGTCTGTTCCGGGCCGGTCCGCCGCCCGTGGCGGGACGCCATCTTTGTTGATGCCAAAACGGAAGCCCGCCGCCACGGATCGCAATTCCAGCTTGATGGGCCCGGCCGCGGGCTGGCCCGCAACATAGGCATCGTCAAGTTCGCCCGATCCTGAGCCTGCCGTTTCAATCTTGCCTGGGGACAGAGTCGCCCGCAGTGAAGCGGTGCCCCGTAGCTTACCCGTGATTTGCGGGGGAAACTCCCAGCCAGGGGGAAATCGGCTAACATCTAGTCCCAACGCCTCGACCCTGGGAACGTCCAGCTTGGCGCCGCCGTCGAATAGTTGAAGGTTTGCTGTGGCGCGCAGCTTGCCCGCAAACGCGCTGGCCTCGACATCGCGCAGCTCGATGCGATCATCCTTTATGGTGATCAGGCAGCTAGCGTCCGTGACCAGCAGGCCGGCGCGGGGCAAGGCAACGCTCATTTTCTTTGGGTGCAACTGCGCGGCGAAGTGCATCTCCTTGGTGGCGAGATCGTAGCTAAGCTCGCCCTCCACGCCCGTTTCACCCTGCTCGAAGCGGACTTCACGCCACAGGCTCCTGGGGATGACCGGCAGGGCCTCCAGCATCGATTCGGTGAATGGTACGCTGCCCGCACTCTTGACCTGCATGACCAGCTTCTTGCTGTTTTCGTCAAGGTTGCCGCCGAGCGTCCAACGGCCCCAGCGCGAATTGTCCGCGCTGGCGCTTAATACCAGAACGCCATGCTCTTTTTGAAGCTTGCACGCTACATTATCCAGGACAAAGTCCGGGTTGCCGTCCTGACGCAAAGTCACCTGGCCCCGTTCCAGGGAAACTTCCGGAATCGAGGCGGACTGTTCGTTGTCCTTGCTCTGCAAAATCTGCTCGGGAAAGCGCGTGCTTAACTTGCCTTCCTTGTCAAAGCGGAGCAGTATTTTGACGCCGCTGATAGTAACTCGATCCGGCGACGTTTGCCCACGAACTAGCTCGAGAAGCGACAGGTCGGTGTCAAGCCTGTCGATCGTTAACCAGGGCTGGCCTGCCTGCCCTTCTTCCAAGAATGCCACGCCGCTCAGCGTCGAACTTTGGACGCCAATGCTCGTGGCGCCCACCTGGACGGGCCCGCCATAAATTGCGGCCAGCTTGGCAGTCACCTTGTCCGCCACCTGGCGAGAATTGAGGTAATAGCGGACCCCCAGCACCACCATGATGACGAGGGTGCCAAGGATGCCACCGATAGTGAGCAAGCGTTTCAGAGAAGCCCCCGCTTTCGACGTCTAACCAGCTATCGCAGATGGAGAAATACAACAAATGAGCAAAGTTCATGCCGCACCGGAGCGACTTCGCGGCCAAGTCGCGTGCGCGAGCGGTTTATCTGCCTATCCGTACAAACGCGCAAATGCACGTCAGCGCCTGTGATGACTCTAAAAAGCGTTGCTCAAACGGAATTACTTGGCTAGAATGTGGCTACACCAGTTACTATCGACCGGCCGTGACGCTGGTCCCGTGAGGTATTCTCATGTTGAGCGAGTCCGAGAAGCGCACCGCCATCTTGGTGGTTTCTCGGTACGGAGCGGATTCTTCCAGGGTCTTTTCGACCGTCCAAACCGTGCTCGAGTCACGCTCCCAGGGGGACAAGGTTGACTTGTTGGATGCCTTCCAGCGAGCAGACTTGCTCACGGCCAGTCAGGTTCATGAACTACGCTTCGGACTGGAAAAAACTCTCGTCGAGCCCATGCTCAGGAACGGCGCCGCAGCGCCGGAACCAAGTGGCGATGGGCCGCTACTCACGCTCGTCAACGACGACGATGATGAGTTCGACGAAACCGACGACGATTATGTGGAGCTGCGCTCGCTCGGTGGTTTTCGCGTATTGCGCCGACTTGGCCAAGGTGGTACGGGCGCTGTCTTTCTGGCTTACGACCCCAAGGAAAATCGCCAGGTTGCGCTCAAGGTACTCAACCGAGCCCTAGCCAAGAACCAGTCGTCGCTCGATCGCTTTTATCGCGAGGCCAAGAGCGGAGCCCTGCTCAATCATCCGAACATCGTACATAACTATGCCGTCGGTCAGGACCAGACGACCGGCCTTCATTACCTTGTTCTTGAATACATCGATGGACCCAGCGCGCTCGACCTGCTGGACAGGTTCCAGCGTTTGTCGGTCGGCGATGCACTCCATCTCACACTCGACATCGCGCGGGGTCTCGAATACGCGCACTCGCGAAATATTGTCCACCGCGACATCAAGCCGGGTAATATCTTGCTTACTTTGTCCGGCCTGGCCAAGTTGGCCGACATGGGGCTGGCCAAACGTATCGATGAAACCAGTCACCTGACGCACGCTCGCCAGGGCTTCGGCACTCCATACTACATGCCTTATGAGCAGGCCATGAACGCCAAGTACGCCGATGCTCGCAGCGATATCTACGCGCTCGGCGCGACGCTCTACCACCTTCTGGTCGGCGAAGTACCATTTCCGGGAGCGAATTCGCTGGAGATTGTCGATAAGAAAGCCATCGGCACCTTCACGCCGGCCAGCGAAGCCAATCCGGATGTTCCGCGCGCCCTTGACATCGTCCTCGCCAAGATGCTGGCCCGCGAGCCGCGCCACCGTTATCAAACGGTCAGCGAACTGATCGTCGATCTCGAGCGCTCCAATCTCGCAGCCGCGCTTCCTAGCTTTATCGATCACGACCTCGCCATGCAGGACCCCGTAGTCCGTCAGCGTCTGGCGGCTCCTGCAGCCACCTGCCCCGACTTACGCTCCGGCCTCGAACGCCCGGCGGACGACGAGCAGGTATGGTACCTTCGCTATCAAGACCGCAAGGGCCAAGCCTGCAAGGCCCGTCTGACTCTGCCCAACCTGCTCGAAAAACTACGCGCCGGCCGCTTCTCCCCCCAAATCGAGGCAGCCCGCTCGCCCCAAGGCGATTTCCAGCCACTCACCAACTACGCCGAGTTCCAAGACGTGCTAACCGAAGCGCCAAACTCCGCAACGACCCGCGTAACCCCCAGTCGACCCTCCCGCGGCGCCTGGTGGTTAGTATCCGCCTGCGGGATAGGCGTGGGCGTCCTCGCGATCGTGACACTTTTCTTTTGGCTGCACGGCTAGAAGTGGGGGGAAGGGTCGCCCTTCATTTACGCCAACGGCGTTAAATCTCAAAGCCCAGGGTTGGTACTCCAACCCTGGGCAAGCCATTAGACCTTGTAGCACTGAATTAATGATGGTGGCCATGTGCCGCGGGAGCGTGAGCCGGAGGATCGAGATTGATCTCCGGAGGTGCCCAGTGGCAGAGTCCTTGCAGCCAGCCGCAAAAGAATGCCAGGGCGCTGAGCATGCCGACCGCACCCAGTTGCCACCAGAAGTTTGGGAGCGTGATAAAACCGAGCGTGAAGTCGCTGGGGGCAATTCGCGACCACACCAAGGCGCTCACCACTATTAATAAGGCTAGCGGCACCCAGGCGCCACGCGCCAGCGCGGGCCAAACCCTGGTCCAGTTGACGCCCAGAAGCCACCAGGCCACCCAGGCGATGAGGAGCGACCAGTGCATCGCTAACAGCAGCAGTTGCACGGCCAGTTCGCCGACGTTGAGTACAATTTGCCACAGGCTCTGAAATACCGTACCAAGCTGCTCCATGTCGGCCCCGCGTGTAGAGTTATATTGCCAAGAGCAGCATAGAATTCCATGGCGCCAACGTCAACCCGGCTGCTTGGCATTGGGAGCTTAGGGATGGGAGGATAGAGGATGCCGCTCTTTGGTGCTCATATGTCGATCGCCGGGGGTTATTTCAAAGCCCTGGTCGCGGCTCATGAACACGAATGCGAGGCGGTACAACTCTTTACCAAAAACAACGCCCAGTGGCGAGCGAAGGTGATTTCCGCCGAGGATATCCGGCTTTTTCGGCATAATTGGCAAGGAACAAAGCTTCGTATGTCTTTGGCCCATAGCTGTTATTTGATCAATCTGGCGTCGCCGGACGAAACGCTCTGGCGGCGGTCCGTGGAAGCATTCATCATTGAAATGAAGCGTGCCGAAGCACTCGGCCTGGACTACCTGGTGACCCACCCGGGGGTGGCGACGGATGGCGACTTGAAGGCGGGCCTGCGGCGCATGGCCAGGGCATTCGATAAAATCAATCGTCTTTGTCCAAAATTCCGCGTGCGCGTTCTGCTGGAGAACACCGCCGGCCAGGGCACAAGCCTGGGTCATCGCTTTGAACATTTGGCGGAGATCATCAGTTTGGCGAAAAACCCCGAGCGTTTAGGTGTTTGCCTGGATACCTGCCATACCTTCGCCGCGGGTTATCCCCTGGCGCCCGTCAAAGACTATCGAGCAACCTTCCGGACTTTCCACCGGATTGTGGGTTTGGACCGCCTTTGTGCCTTTCACGTCAACGACAGCAAAAAGCCGCTGGGCAGCCGAGTAGATCGCCATGCCCACATTGGCCAGGGTTTTTTGGGCCTGGAGCCCTTTCGGTTACTGGTCAACGACCGCCGTTTTCGCCAACATCCGATGGTTCTCGAGACCAGCAAGGAAGACGACATGGACCGAACGAACCTGCAAACTTTACGCGCCTGGTAGGTAGAAAAAACTAGTAGCCATGCCCAGGGGTCGCGAATCGCAAGGAACGCCGGGCGTTCAGCGCTCAATCCGCACAAAGGCGCCAGACGGTTTTTCGTGTAGGGTCGTCGCGCGAAGACGTCGCATTGGTGCTGAAGGCCTCGCGTGGCCTCAAGGGGCCTGGACACCGGACCGATAAATCATCTGTAACGCCTCGGGGCCCCGCTTACCGTTGAGACCCCGCACCGCTGACATCCCCATTAACTCTCCTTGTTAATGCGGTCCACTGAAGTGACACCAAGCGGGGCCCCTTTTCTTTTCGCGAACTTCTCGTGGCAAAAAACAGGGACAGGGCCTCATGGCCTGGCCGTCGGCACGAAAAGGTTCGCACTTCTTCGAGGCGCTGCCAAACACCCGCCGAGCCTGGAAACTGCTTCCGGAAAAGCTATACCTAGCTTAACGGTCGTTCTTTCAATTATGTTTCTAGGGACGAGAAAGACATGGAACTGCAAACGATTCACGCGCGCGAGATTCTCGATAGCCGCGGTAACCCGACCTTGGAAGTGGAAGTGGTCTTGGCGGACGGCGCCACGGGTCGCGCCGCGGTCCCCAGCGGCGCCAGTACGGGGGCACACGAGGCGGTGGAACTGCGCGACGGCGATAAAAAACGGTACCTTGGCAAGGGCGTCCTCAAAGCGGTAGCCAATGTTAATGAAAAACTGGCCCCCAAGCTGCTCGGCAGCAGCGCGATGGATCAAACCGCCCTCGATGCCCTGATGATCGAGCTGGATGGCACTCCGAACAAGGCCAAGTATGGCGCCAACGCCATCTTGGGGGTGTCGCTTGCGGTGGCCCATGCCGCGGCGGCCTCGGTGGGATTGCCTCTTTACCGCTACCTGGGAGGGGTTAATGCCAAGTATCTGCCTGTACCGATGATGAATGTGCTTAACGGCGGTAAACACGCCGATAACAACGTGGATTTCCAGGAATTCATGATCATGCCCTTCGGCGCCCCGAATTTCGCAGAAGCCTTGCGCATGGGTGCTGAAGTGTTTCACCATTTGAAGAAGGTGCTGCACGACAAGCACCTCAGTACCGCCGTTGGTGACGAGGGCGGCTTTGCCCCCAACCTGAAAAGCTCCGATGAGGCATTCGAGGTGCTCGCCAAAGCCATCGAACTTGCCGGCTACAAGCTTGGCGAGGACGTGGCCTTCGCGCTCGACCCGGCGACCACCGAACTTTTTGAAGAGGCCAAGGCCAAGGGCAAAACCGGCTATTGCTTCTTCAAGAGCAATCCCGACAAGGTCGCCAGCAGCCAGGAGATGATTGACCTGTGGAAAGGCTATTGCAAGAAATGGCCCATTCGCTCGATCGAGGACGGCTTGGCGGAGGACGACTGGGAAGGCTGGCAGCAGCTTACCCGCGAGTTGGGCGACAAGGTGCAACTGGTTGGCGACGACCTGTTCGTCACCAACACCAAACGCCTTCAGGATGGCATCACTAAAAAAGCGGGCAATAGCATTCTGATCAAAGTGAACCAGATTGGCACCCTGACGGAAACGCTGGATGCCATCGAGCTGGCGCAGTCGCAACGGCATGACGTCCATCGTCAGCCATCGCTCCGGAGAGACCGAGGATACGACCATCGCCGATATTGTGGTGGCCACCAATGCCGGGCAAATCAAGACGGGTTCCACAAGTCGCACCGACCGCATCGCCAAGTACAACCAACTGCTCCGTATCGAGGAAGATCTTGGCGAGAGCGCCAAGTTCGGCGCGGAGCTATGGCCGGCCGGTCGCAAGTAAGCTGGCCCCTGGGCAGCGGGACGTTCTGGTCGGCGCGGGAACCACCTATGTGGGAATATCTGTGTGATTTTTGGCTACCGCGGCTTCTCTTCCTGTTGACCCTGGGCGTCGCGGTGGCGCTGGCCATGGTCGTCTGCTGCGCACCCGTGCTGGCCAGCGAGGACCAGGCTGGTATTCTCCACCTTTTCGCCAAGGACCAGATCGTGCGGCGCACGACCCTGGCCAGCGCGGCCGGTTTGGTGGTAACCGCTTTCGTCTTTTTCCGTCCGGGCGGCTTCTTGTTGTTTCGCAAGAAGGATAAAACACGCTTGCCGCCGCCCATGGCGGGAGCGTGACTTAAAGGAGACTCCTGGCCCATCCTTCCCGGTACTGAGTAATCCCATGTTCTGGCTCATCGATCATGCCAACGTTTGCTACTTTCTCTTCGGCCTGGCTTTCCTTGGTTTTGGCGCCGCCTGGTGGCAACGGCGGCGGCCGGCCTTGGCAGCCGGCGCCATTGTCTCGTTGGGTTTGATTCTGCTATTGGCGCTCCTGGGCCAGTTTGTCGTGACGGACAAGCAGCAACTCGAGCTGAATGTGCCGCGCCTTGGCCGAGGGCGCCGTCACCGGTAAACGCGATGTCTTTGAAAAACTCCTGGCACCAGATTTCTTGTTTCAAGGCACCGACCGCCAGGCCATCATGGATCGCGCCGCCAGGGCCGTCAAGCAATACCAAATCTATGAGATTCACATCTCTAGCTTTCAGGTCGAAGAATTGAGTGCCGACGCCGCCAAAGCTTACTTTCGCGCCGCCGTGCACTCGCGCCAGGAAGAGGGGCCTTATGTGTTGGCCTGTCGCGGTTCCTTCGTGAAACAAAATGGCATCTGGAAGCTCAAGGATATTCGTTTCTACAATCCCCTGGTCAATCAAACCCAGGAGATTCAAATTCCCTGAGTGCCCGAGCACGTTCTCGCAGGCTTCACGCACCCATCTCTTAACCACGTCCGCCTGCCGGGCAGTGGCACGTTTCGCGTCTCGCTCGTAGAACAAAAGGTGATGGCGAGCCTTTGGCCTGGTGGTCCAGAGAACAGGCCCGTACCTTCGGAGCGGGCGGCATCTTCTCACGGCTACCCAGGACTAGCGGCGTGGTTCCCTCCTACTTGGTAAGGAAGCTCATTTCCTGTTGGCAAGAAAGATTGGGTGGTGCTTATCCCTGCAATCACGGAAAGATTGGGACGCCTGGTATTCCGGCGCAACTCCCGAAAGGGCGACGTTTTTCCTCGGCTCGAAGAGCAGCCTTTACGCGCCGAGTTGTATAGCGTCGAACAACTTGAACGGCACGCCAAGGAGTTGGCCGCCGCGCACAAGCTGGCCACCGGGCGAGGGCCTGATAAACTTATTGCCCGGCTGTATGAAAATGAGACCATCCTCGTTCACTCCTATGACCTGGTGACTGCGGCCGTCAAGCGGAAGCGCCGTATCAGCGCCGGCGGCGGAGTGGCTGCTTGACAATTTCTATCTGATTGAAGAACAAATCCGCACGGCGCGCCGGCATCTGCCGCAATCTTACAGCAAGGAATTGCCACGCCTGGCCAACGGCCCAGCGGCCAGTTATCCGCGCGTCTATGGCATTGCGCTGGAATTGATTTCTCATGTGGACGGGCGGGTGGACGCGGTCAGCCTCAATGGGTTCATTGCCTCCTACCAAACGGTCACGCCGCTCAAGCTCGGCGAGCTATGGGCCGTGCCGATCATGCTGCGGCTTGCCCTGATCGAGAACCTGCGCCGGGTCGCCGCGCGCGTGGCCATCAGGCGCCGCGACGGTGACATCGCCGACGACTGGGCCGAACGCATGGTTCGCGTGGTCGAGCAAAACCCGACCGATTTGATTCTGGTCATGGCGGACATGGCGCGTGCGAATCCGCCACTCTCGGGAGCTTTTCTGGCCGAAATGACACGCCATTTGCAGGGCCAAAGCCCCTATTTCGCATTCGCCAATAGCTGGCTGGAAAATCGTCTCGCGGAGCAGGGCTTAACGACGGGACAGCTTATCCTGGCCGAGGGTCAAAATCAGGCCGCCGATCAGGTCTCGATCGGCAACAGCATCAACAGTCTCCGGTTTCTCAGCTCCAACGACTGGCGCGATTTTGTCGAGACCCATAGCCTGGTGGAACAAATTCTGCAGGGTGATCCGGCAGACGAATATACGAAGATGGATTTCGCCACGCGCGACCGTTATCGGCATGCCGTCGAGGAAATTGCCAAGCGCAGCCCGCAAGCCGAGATCGAGATCGCGACTCAGGCGATCCAGCTGGCTATGAAGGGAGCGATCGGCAGCGCCCAGGAGTCGGGGGGTAGAAGTCATTCGTTCTCGCCGGCGGTTGCCGAGGAACGGCAGCGGGACCGGCACGTCGGCTACTACCTGATAGATGAGGGTCGACCCGCGCTCGAGCGCAAGGCCGTCATGCAAAGGTCGCCCCAGTTGATGGTTTCCAAAATCTGTCGGCGGTTCCCGCTGCTTTTTTATGTCGCGGGCGTGCTTCTCATCACCATCGGCGCGACAGCGGCGTTTGCAGACTGGTCGAGGGAAGACCTGACTGTACTCTCTGTCGTTTTCCTCACCGTCCCCTTGCTCGTGTGCGTGGGCCACTTTGCCATTGGCGTCATGCTCTGGCTGACGACGATCCTCGTGAAACCCCGGCGGCTTCCGCGCTGGACTTTTCAGACGGAATCCCGTCGGAGCATTGCACGATGGTGGTCGTGCCGACGATGCTTTCCAGTCCGGATTCGGTGCAAGACTTGCTCGACCATCTCGAAGTGCGCTACCTGGCGAATCGCGACCAAAATCTTCATTTCGCCCTGCTTACAGACCTCGAGGACGCGGCCCAGGAAGTCATGGCCGGCGACGCGGAACTGATTCGGCTGGCCCGGGAGGGCATCGAAGGCCTCAATCGCAAGTATGAAAACCATCGGCCGGATATTTTCTTTTTGTGTCACCGACCGCGGCGCTGGAACGCTCAGGAAGGTGTGTGGATGGGTTATGAGCGCAAGCGCGGGAAACTCATGGAGTTTAATGCCTTCCTGCGCGGCAAGAAAGATGGTTTCGCTGAAATCGTTGGCGACATCACCAACCTTCCCGAAGTGCGTTACGTCATCACGCTCGATACCGACACGCAACTGCCGCGTGATTCCGCCCATCAAATGGTGGGCACGATGGCCCATATTCTCAACCGCCCCATATTCGACCCGGTGCGGCGCCGGGTTGTCACGGGCTACGGCATCCTGCAGCCACGGGTCGGCGTGAGCCTGCCCACTGCCCGCCGTTCCTGGTTTGTGCGCCTGTTTGCTGGCGATCCTGGGCTGGATCCTTACACGCGGGCTGTCTCGGATGTCTATCAGGATCTTTTCGGCGAGGGCTCCTTCGTGGGCAAAGGCATCTACGATGTAGATGCATTTGAAAAGAGTTGCGGAGGACTTCCCGACAATACCATTCTGAGCCATGACCTGCTGGAGAGCGCTTATGTTCGGTCCGCGCTGTTAAGCGACGTGGAGTTGTTCGAAGAATTCCCTTCCCTTTACGCGGCGGATGTAAGCCGGCGGCATCGCTGGATGCGCGGGGACTGGCAAATCGCTTCATGGTTGCTGCCCCGGGTCCCGGCGTCAGAGCCGGCTGGCCAAAAGACCGCTGCCGTTAAAGGCGGCACTTGGGTCAAAAATCCAATCTCCGCGCTGTCCTGGTGGAAGATCTTCGATAATCTGCGCCGCAGCCTGGTTCCGGTTGCCATGGTGGTTGTCCTCATTGGCTCATGGATGCTCGGTGACGCGGCGCTCGCCCGCCACACAACTCTTTTTGTGCTCGTCATGGTCGCGGCCCTGCCTCTGCTGGCGGCGGTGGAGGAATTGCTGCGCAAGCCGGCCGACCTGCCCGTCGTGACCCACCTGCGCGTGGTCGCCAGGGGCCTGGCGAAACACGCCAGTCAAATCCTGTTTACGCTGGTTTTTTTGCCCTACGACGCTTTTAGCAGCGTTGACGCGATCGTCCGAACTCTGACACGAATGCTCTGGACCAAAAAGAAAATGCTCGAGTGGAAGACGTCCAGCGCCGCTGCCCGCGGCGCCCCCACCGACCTTGCCGGCTTTGCGCGTTCGATGTGGATCGGTCCCGCCCTGGCCCTGTTGGTCTTTTTGGCGGCTCTGTTACGCACAGAGCTCTTGATAATTGCCGGACCGTTGCTGATTCTGTGGCTCGCCTCGCCGCTGACGGCCTGGTGGCTAAGTCGTGTACTTGAAGAGGCACCTGATCGACTGACGGACGATCAGCGGGAATTCCTCGGCCTAATGTCGCGGCGGACGTGGCGCTTTTTCGAAGTCTTTGTCACCGAGGAAGAAAATTGGCTGCCCCCTGATAACTTCCAGGAGCACCCCACCCGGGCCGTTGCCTCGCGCACCAGTCCAACGAACATCGGCATGGCCCTACTGGCAAACCTGGCGGCCTATGACTTTGGCTATTCTAGCGCCGCTCAGTTGCTGGACCGCACGAGCAAGACGTTCGCCACGCTCGGTCGAATGGATAAGTACCGCGGCCACTTTTACAACTGGTACGACACCCGCTCTCTCAAGCCGCTCGCCCCCCTCTATGTCTCCACCGTCGACAGCGGCAACATGGTTGGCCACCTGCTGGTGTTGCGCATCGGTTTGATGGATCTCGCGCAAACATCGGTACTGCCACCCAAACTTTTTCCAGGTTTGCGCACCACGATCCGTGTCCTGCTGGAGGCCGCTCGCGGAGGGCACCAGCACGACAAGGACAAGCGTTTGCCCCTCGTGTCGGCCGACATTCTCCGTCGGATTGAAAGCCTGGATAGAGACCTGGCGGATCGTACACATTCCTTGAGCTCGGCGGTCGCTTTGCTCGACAAGTTGGTCACCGGAGCAGCGGTGATCGCGGGTGACGCCGGCACCGATGACGAAACGAAGTGGTGGGCGAGTACGCTTCACCGAGCCTGCACCGATCACCGCGATGACCTCGTGCGCCTGGCCGCCTGGATCAGGCTGGCCCCGCCCGCCGAGCAACTTTGGACGCAAGGCGCTCCGGAGCAATTAAAACGACTTGGCGAGTTAAGAACTTGGTGGGCCCGCCTCGATACCGGTCCAACCTTGGCTGAAGTGGCCGCGCTGGAAGGATCGTTGCTGCCGCTTGTGGACGCGATCCTCAAGGAGCTAACCCCCCAGAGCAAGACAGAGACTGCTGCTTCCTGGCTTCCGCAATTGCGAAGGGCCCTTGCGGATTCGTCTCGGGTGGCTGTGGCCAGGTTAAAATCTATCGAGGACCTGGCGCGGCAATGCCATGAATTCGCCGACATCGACTACAGTTTCCTGTTCAACAAGGCCCATGACCTGTTCGCGATCGGCTACAACGCCAGCGATCATCGTCTCGACGGCAGTTTCTATGACCTGCTGGCATCCGAGGCACGACTGACCAGCTTTATAGCGGTCGCGCAGGGCCAGGTGGGCCAGGAGCACTGGTTCGCCCTGAGTAGAATGGTGACGACCACGGGGGGCACGGCCACGCTACTGAGCTGGAGCGGCTCGATGTTCGAATACCTGATGCCGCTCCTCGTCATGCCCACCTATCCAAATACTCTGCTCGATCAGTCCTATCATTCGGCGGTACGGCGCCAGATCAAGTATGGCCGGCAACGCGGCGTGCCCTGGGGCATATCGGAATCCGGCTTTAATACGGTCGATCTGCATTTGATTTATCAGTACCGGGCCTTCGGCGTCCCGGGCCTGGGGCTCAAGCGCGGCCTCGCCGAAGATCTGGTCATCGCGCCCTACGCGACCGTCCTGGCCCTGATGGTCGCGCCGAAGCGGCTTGCCGCAACCTGGAACGGCTGGCCGCCGAAGGCCAGGCCGGCGCGTACGGTTTCTATGAAGCGATCGATTACACGCCCACCCGTGTGCCGCGCGGCTTGACGAGTGTCACCGTGCGGCAATTTATGGCTCATCATCAGGGCATGAGCCTTTTGGCTTTCGCCTACCTGCTGTTGGACAGGCCGATGCAGCGCCGTTTTATGGCAGATCCGATGATGCGGGCCGCCGACCTCTTGCTGCAGGAGCGCGTGCCCAAGGCCTGTGTGCCGATTTTTCCCCATGTTGCCGAGGCCGACGCCACACGCACCTCGTCGGCCGTCGAGGAACAGTCGATGCGCGTCTACGCGGATCCCGGTGGCGCCGCGCCGGAAGTGCATCTGCTTTCCAATGGAAAATACCATGTGGTAATCTCCAGCGCGGGCGGCGGCTACAGTCGCTGGCGCGACCTGGCCGTCACGCGCTGCGCGAAGACGCTACCCGCGATTGCTGGGGTACGTTTTGCTATGTGCGCGACCTGGAGAGCGGTGCCCTCTGGTCGACGGCCTGGCAGCCGACCCTCAAGACTGGGCGGCGCTATCAGGCCATATTCACTCAGGCTCGTGCCGAGTTTCGTCGTCGCGACGAAATGATCGATATGCATACGGAAATCAGCGTTTCCCCAGAGGACGACATCGAAATGCGGCGGGTCACCCTGGCCAACCGCGGCGACGCCATCCGTACCATTGAGCTGACCAGCTATGCCGAGGTGGTGATGGCCCTTCCCAGCCATGATCTGGCCCACCCCGCCTTCAGCAATTTGTTTGTACAGACGGAGCTGGTGCCCCAGCGGCGAGCCATCCTCTGTACGCGCCGGCCCAGGTCGGCCGATGAAAAGCCACCCTGGCTCATGCATCTTGTGACCGTCAAGGGCACGGTCGTGGGCGAAGCGTCCTTTGAGACCGACCGCATGAAATTCATCGGTCGCGACAGGGCTTTGGTCGCGCCCGCCGCCATGGATAGCAATGGCCCGCTTTCCGGCAGCTCTGGCCCTGTGCTCGATCCCATCGTGTCGATTCGTATCGTGGTTCGCCTGCAACCGCGCGAAACGGTGCGGGTGGATTTCGTCACGGGGGTCGCCGAGACACGGGAAGCGATCACCGCGCTCACCGAAAAATACCACGACCCGCGCCTGGCGGACCGCGTCTTCGAGCTCGCCTGGACCCATAGCCAGATCATGTTGCGCCAACTCAATGCCACGGAGAGTGATGCTCAGGCCTACAGCCGCCTCGCGGGTTCCCTGGTCTACGCATCCATGCTCCGGCGAGCCAGGGCCAGCATTCTGATCCGCAATCATCGCGGCCAGTCGGGCCTCTGGGGCTATGGCATTTCGGGAGACCTGCCGATCGTCCTCGTGCGCCTCCGCGATCGGGCCCGCCTTGATTTGGTTCGGCAATGCGTGCAGGCTCACGCCTACTGGCGACTGAAGGGGGTTAGTGTCGACCTGGTCATCTGGAACGAAGACGACTCGGTTTATCGGCAAACACTTCAAGACGCCATCATGGACCTTATCGCCGCCAGCCCGGAGGCATCGCTGGTGGATAAGCCTGGAGGAATTTTCGTGCGACGTGGCGAACAGATGTCCGAAGAGGACCGCGCCCTTCTCCAAACGGTGTCACGCGTGGTTATGTTCGACGACGCCGGCACGCTGCCCGAGCAGGTGGAACGCCGTGGCCGCACTGAAGTGGCCATAACCGCGCTCAAGCCCACACGCCGATTGCCCGAGCCCAATAACTCCGGCCCGCCCCGGCCGTATGATCTGTCTTTCTTCAACGGCCTGGGCGGGTTCAGCCGCGATGGCCGTGAATATATCACCCTTCTCTCTCCGGGACGAAACACGCCGGCCCCCTGGGTCAACGTGATCGCCAATCCAACTTTCGGCACCGTGGTCTCCGAAAGCGGCAGCAGCTATACCTGGTCGGAAAACAGCCATGAATTCCGCGTGACGCCCTGGTACAACGACCCCGTCAGCGATACCAGTGGCGAGGCACTTTACGTTCGTGATGAGGAAACCGGCGGCATTTGGTCCCCGTCCCCCCTGCCGGCCCGTGGCCGCAATTCCTACGTCGTGCGCCACGGCTTCGGCTATAGCATCTTCGAATATGCGGATGATGGCCTGGTCACCGAGCTCTGCGTTTATGTTGCCACCGACGCGCCCGTGAAGTTTATCCGCCTGCGCATCGCGAACCGGTCCGGCCGGAGCAGGCAGCTTTCGGTAACCGGTTACTGGGAGATGGTACTGGGCGAGTTGCGCGACAAAACGTTGATGCACGTGGTCACCGAGCTGGATCCCCCCAGCGGCGCCATCTTCGCCCGCAATGCCTACAACACCGAGTTCCCCGGCAAAGTCGTCTTTGTCGATAGCAGCGAGACCAACCGCACGGTGACCGGCGACCGCGCCGAGTTCCTCGGACGCAATGGCACGCCTGCCTATCCCGCGGCCTTGCGCCGAATTCGCCTTTCCGGACGCGTCGGCGCGGGCCTCGATCCTTGCGTGGCGATGCAAGTCCCGGTCCCTCTCGACGATGGCAAGGAAAAGGACATTGTTTTCGTCCTCGGCGTGGCAGCCAGTGATGAAGAAGCACGCCGACTCTTGCAGCGTTTCCGAGGCGCCGCCAATGCCTACCGGGCCCTGGAGGGCGTTTGGCATTATTGGAGCCAGGCTCTCGGCGCGGTCCACGTTGAAACGCCCGATGCTGCGCTCAATTTTCTCGCCAATGGCTGGCTCGTTTACCAGACGCTCGCGTGCCGCATGTGGGCGCGGACAGGCTTCTACCAGTCTGGCGGCACCTTCGGCTTTCGCGACCAGTTGCAAGACGCCATGGCCCTCCTGCACGCCGAGCCTGGCCTGCTGCGCGCCCATTTGTTGCTGGCCGCCGCGCATCAATTCCGCGAAGGCGACGTGCAGCACTGGTGGCATCCTCCCGTCGGCCGTGGGGTGCGTACGCACTTTTCTGACGACTTTTTGTGGCTCCCCTACGCGGCGTGCCGTTATGTCCTGGCCACGGGCGACACCGGCGTGCTGCACGAGAGCGTGCCCTTTTTGAGCGCTCGGCTGTTACGGCCGGAGGAGGAATCGAACTACGACCTGCCGCGCGTTTCCGACGATGTCGCCACCCTTTACGACCATTGTGTTCGCGCCCTCGATAACGGTCTGCGTTTTGGCGTTCACGGCTTGCCGCTGATGGGCTGCGGCGACTGGAACGACGGCATGAATTTAGTGGGCCAGCATGGTAAAGGCGAAAGCGTCTGGCTGGCGTTTTTCCTTTACGACATTTTGACCCAGTTCGCCGAGTTGGCTCGCCGCCAGGGGGACACCGGCACGCACGATCGCTTCACAGTTGAAGCCGGCCGCCTTCGGGGCAATATCGAAGAGCATGGCTGGGACGGTGCCTGGTATCGGCGCGCGTACTTCGACGACGGCACCCCCCTGGGATCAGCTACTAATCCTGAGTGCCAGATTGATTCGCTATCGCAAAGCTGGTCGATATTGTCCGGGGCCGGCACGAGCGAGCGCTCGATGTCCGGCATGGAAAATGTGGAGAGGCGGTTGGTTCGCCGCGAGGCACGCCTTATCCAGCTCCTGGATCCGCCCTTCGACAAGTCCGATCTTAACCCCGGCTATATCAAGGGCTATGTCCCCGGTGTGCGGGAAAACGGCGGGCAATATACCCATGCCGCCATCTGGACGGTCATGGCCTATGCGGCGATGGGAGATGCCAAACGAGCCTGGGACCTCTTCGCGCTCATTAACCCCGTGACCCATGCCACCACGCCGGAGATGGTCTCGACCTATCGCGTCGAGCCCTACGTGGTGGCGGCGGACGTCTATGCCGTCTCGCCCCACACAGGACGTGGCGGCTGGACCTGGTACACTGGCTCGGCCGGGTGGATGTATCGCCTCATCACTGAATCGCTGCTGGGCTTGCACCTGGAGATCGACAAACTTCGTTTCATTCCCTGCCTTCCCGCCGACTGGCCGGAGCTCAAGATTCATTACCGCTACCGCGAAACCTTTTACCACATCACGCTCAAAAACAGCGGTCACGGCAAAACTGTAAGTCGGGTTGTTGTCGATGGCACCGAACAACCCGATAAAATTGTGCCGCTCCTAGATGACCGCAATCACCATAACGTGGAAGTAAATGTGGGTTAAGCGCCTATCGGGAACAGGGACCTGACCCAGGTCCAATCTTTTGCGGATCAAGGAGAAAAGTGTCAGTGCGCTTTTCCTTCGAGCGGTACCCATATTTCAACCTCGCCATGGCCGCTTTTCGCGTCGAACTTCTCCGTGTAACGTTCGAAGCAAGGGGTTTTGGCTGTCTTGAGCCCGGCGTCAGGTACCCATTGGGCCCAGATCTTGTCGATGGTTTGCGGCAGCGCGGCTATGTGCCCGGTATGCGTAATCACCGCGTAGCGGCCAGCCGGCAGCGCGACACGCGTGAAGTCCGCTGGTAACTTGGCCGACGGTGCCACTTCCACGCCTGTCAAATAATCGAATGTGCAGTCCGCCTTGACGTTCCAGCAAACTCCGTAGGATGCGGTTCCCATTTGGCCGGGCACCTTGCCGATTTGCGGCGCGAAACGTTGCCATTGTCCTGGAATTTTGGTCCGCGACTGGGCATCATAGGCGCAATTGATGCCCGCGATCACAAGCTCATGGCCCGTTTCAAATCGAACCGCGCCCAGGCCGAGACCTTGGCGCGAACGCTTGCCTCGTGTTCGCGCATTTCCGGCGTAAACTCCGCCGAAATCGTCCGCACTAAACACCTGGCGTATCTCGACCTCGGTGGGTTCCTCGTGCGGGTTCGGGCAGCGCTTAAGCCAATCGATGGCCTCGGCCATCGATTTCACTTTCCATAACCAGAAACCCGCGATCAGCTCCTTGGTTTCGGCGAAAGGGCCATCGATGACATAGCGCTCTTTGCCCTTAAAGCCAACCCGCAGCCCCCTGGAGCTGGGATGCAGTCCCTCCCCGGCAAGCAGCACCCCCGCCTTGACCAGCTCTTCATTGAACTTGCCCATGTCCGTCAACATTTGCTGACTCGGCATCTTGCCGGACTCCGAATCTTTATTGGCTTTGACGATTACCATGACTTTCATCGTTAAACTCCGGATTTTAGGTTGTAGTGGTTAGCCAGAAGGGATCAAAAACAAAAGAATCTGCCCGCTTGTTGTAGGTGCGTGCTCACGAGCTTTGCGGCAGGCCGGCAAGCTCGAAGACGGGGCGAATCTCGACGGTGCCCTTCCTCGCGCCGGGATTCGTGCCGCGATGGCGATGGCCTCATCGAGGTTGGGCGCTTCGACCAAAAAGTAACCGCCAAGCTGCTCGGTTGTCTCCGCGAAGGGCCCGTCGGTGGTGAGGCGTTCACCATGGCGAACACGCACGCAGGTGGCCGTCGCCACGGGATGTAAGGGGGAGGCGCCGCGAAAACGGCCCTGGGTAGCCAGCTCGTGACATAATTTCGTCGAATCCGCCATGCACTCGGCCCGTTCCTCCTGCGTCCAGGCATCTTCGACCCCGTAAATAAGCAACATGTATTTCATGGGTTCTCGCTTTGATAAATGGGGACGGGACCATTGCACTTGGAAGTCCTGTCCCCGATTTCTGGGACCTCCAAGGGGCAGGGCTTCCAAGGTGTCAGCTGCTTCGTAAATTATTATTGAAGCAGTTGTTATGAATGACACCTGAGAGGGAAAGGCATGATGCCAGCTGGAATCGTCCCCTTCATGGAGCAGGCGCCGTTTTGTGTGATGACGCGGATAACTCTGGAACGTTTGTTCCTGCCCCAGCGTCTGGACGCTCTGTTCACGAAGGCCGCTCAACGGCAGTACGAGAGGGAGTTGCTCTTTTCGGAAGTTATGGAATTAATGATGTCGGTGGTGTTGCACGTCGATCCGAGCGTGCATAAAGCCTATCGCAAACGCGAAGAGAAATTGTCCGTCACCGATCAAGCGATCTACGACAAGCTGCAATGCATGGAACCGGGCATTTCCAGCGCTCTGGTCGCCGACTCGGCAGTTCAAGTGGGGGTTGTGATCGATGCCATGCAGGCGAGGTTGCCGTCCTGGTTACCGGGGTTTCGCATCCGCGTTCTCGACGGGAACTTACTTTCGAAGACCCAGCGTCGCGTCAAGGAATTGCGTCAGACATGGGCGGCTGGCTTGCCAGGACGCGTGCTCGCGGTCTACGACCAACAGCAAGACCTGGTGACCGATGTGTTTCTCAATCCGGATGCCTACGACAACGAACGCGTCTTGCTCGATGACGTGCTGCAGAGCGTCAAAGCGCAAGACTTGTGGATCGCCGATAGCAATTTTTGCACGCTGAAATTCCTCTTCGGGATCGATAAGGCTCCTGCCTGTTTCGTCATGCGCCAGCACGGTACTTTAGTCGGCAAGCCGCTCAAAACCCGAAAATTTCGCGGCCGAACCAACACGGGCCGGGTGTACGAGCAAGAGTTGGAACTGAGTTACGAGAACAAAACGAAGACGGTGCGGCGGATCACGCTGGTCTTGGATGAGCCGACGCGCGATGGCGATACCGAGATACATATTCTGAGCAACCTGCAGAAGAACGAAGCGACGGCCATGCAGATTGCCGAACTGTACCGCAAGCGATGGACCATCGAGGGACGTTTCTACGAACTGGCACAGACCCTCAACGGCGAGCCCAACACCCTGGGTTATCCGAAGGCGGCGTTGTTCGCGTTCTGCTTGGCATTGGTAGCTTCCAACGCGATGGCTTTGATCCGAGCCTCGGTGCGTCAGGTTCATGGACCCGAGATCGTGGAGAATCTGTCGCGTTACTACATCGCCACCGAGGTGCGCGAGACGTACGTCGGGATGATGGTAGCATTGCCGCCATCGAAGTGGGTGAGATTCCAAAGCCTCAGCGCCAAGGAGTTGGCAGGCTTGCTGTGCGAGATCGCATCAAAAGTCGTCCCGAAGCGCTACCGCAAAGCCCATCGCGGGCCGAAGAATCCGCCAACTCCCAAGGACCGGTACAAAAACGGCGGACATGTTTCGACGCAAAGGCTCATAGAACAACGCCGAAAGCCCCCCAGCTGACACCTTGGAAGCCCTGCCTCCAAGGGGTGGTTGGCGACGACTAACACCAAATAGTCGAATGACGGAACTGTAAATCGACAGCGGCCACGAAAAATGTCTCACCCCAGGTCCTCAAGCCTCTTCTTTAGAAAGCGGCGCTCCGGCTCTTGTTGCGCCAGTGCCAGGGCACGTTCATAAGCGACCGACGCCTCACGGGTTCTGCCTAGCCGCCGGCAGAGATCGGCCCGGGCAGCGTGGGCAAGGTGATAGTCCGCCAGGTCGCCGCGCTCCATGATAGCGTCGATAAGGGCCAGGCCCGCTTCGGGTCGGTCACGCATCGCGACGGCCACGGCCCTATTAAGTTCGACGACCGGCGACGGCGTCGACTGCATCAAGACGTCATAGAGCGCGACGATTTCCGCCCAATCTGTCAGCGCCGTGGTCGTGGCTTCGGCGTGGACCGCCGATATGGCCGCCTGGATCGTATAGGCCCCAAAACGGCGCGAGGCAAGCGCCCGTTCAACCAGTTGCTTGCCTTCGCCGATCAGCTTTTTGTCCCAGCGGGCGCGGTCCTGGTCTTCAAGCAAGATGAGGTCGCCCGCGAGCGTCGCTCGGGCCGCGCACCGCGATTCATGAAGCAACATGAGCGCCAAGAGGCCCATGACTTCCGGCTCCGGCAACAGCTCCAGCAGCAAACGCCCCAGGCGAATGGCCTCCGCCGATAGGTCTGGCTTGGTCAAGGACGCGCCGGCGGATGCGGAATAGCCCTCGTTAAAGACGAGGTAGATGACGGATAAAATAGAAGCAAGCCGCCCCGGAAAATCGGCAAGCGCCGGGACCTCGTAAGGGATTTTGGCTTCGCGGATCTTCACCTTGGCACGGACAATCCGCTGAGCGATCGTAGGTGCACTGGTCAAAAAGGCCGCTGCGATTTGTTCCGTGCTCAGGCCGCAGACTTCGCGCAGCGTCATGGCCACCTGCACTGCGGGCGCCAGGGCCGGGTGGCAGCAGGTGAACACCAACCGCAGGCGATCATCTTCAATCTCGTGCGCGGCCCGTTCCGCATTGACGCCCGCTATTTCATCCACGCGTCGCGTCAAGGCTTCGTGCAGGCCCTCCGCATGCGCCCGGCGGCGAAGCGAGTCAATCGCCTTGAAGCGGCCCGTCGACACTAGCCAGGCGAGCGGCTTCTCCGGCAGCCCATTCTCTTGCCACTTCTCGATGGCCGCCGCGAAGGCCTCGTGCATGGCTTCCTCGGCCAGATCGAAATCCCCCAGCAGCCGAACCAGCGTCGAATAAACGCGCCGTGATTCTCGCAAATACAGCTCGCCAACCAGCTCGCGCATGTCCTGCCTGGATAGAAATTGGGAGTGAGGCCTGAGTTCCGTTTATTTTGCCCTTCGCCTGACCCCATAATTTTAGGAGCTCCCAAGAAATAGGGAACGCCGGCAACAAGTCGGCGAACCTGTGTCCCCGTTCGCGTGTCTCGACTCTGGAAAGGAGGGGAGGGGCCATGCGCTGGGACATGAAGCACGTCATTATCGACCGGCCGAGAAAAGGGGGCGATGGTGGCAAGAGTAAACCGCCGAAGGGCACGAAGCGCCGCTGGCAGCGCCTGGCGGCCGAAGACTATCCGACATCCGAAAGCACGGCCCGCCGCTACGGAGCCAACTGCAAGTACCTCAACGAGCATCTCGCGCCGCTGATCCGCTGGCTGCGCGGCAATTGCGGCCGTCCCTGGAACAAAGTCTATTCCGAAATCTGCGCGGGCCTGAGCGTTCGCAACGCCACCTCCGCGCACGTCCGCGACCACGCCGAGAAATTCGTCCTTCAAAACACTCTACTTATCAACGGCAGCGTGTGCGACAGCAGAGGAAACCCGCTAAACGTCGGCCGATGGGTCTGGTGTCCTTTCTACGTCGATCCGCGCAACGGCATCTTGCGGGAAGCCGCCAGACAAAAGCGCCCGCGCCACCACACCAAGGAGATGGATTTCGTCGAAGGCAAAGACCAGTTCCACCAATACCGCCTGGTAAATGACATCTGGTACGAGGTGGAACTAACAGCCTTCCCAACCCGTAGTCTTACCCTGGTTCGTGACGTTCTGCTGCACAAAGCCCTCAACGGCCACGAGGCGGGCCATGCTTACTGCGCCTACATCTATGCCAAAAGCAAGCGCCAGCTCGGTAAGGAGGAAATAAAAAAACTTAAGCTGCGGGAAACACCGCTGGGGCGTTTGAATAGCCTCGCGCAAAGCCGCGAAGACGCCAGGAAATAAAAGGCATTGAATCAAGAGCTAGTTTTTAAGTATAGGCCTGTCGTTTGGCAGACGGATTTTTTGGGAGAGTGAAGCAGTCAAGTTGTCGGGGCATGGGCGTGAAAATGGGGCCGCCATACAGCGGTTTTCATAAAGATCGCCAAGAATTCCAAGTTGCTATGTCAGCAGAACGTACGGTTGCCAGACCATTTTGAAAGCCCAAGGTCGACTTTCACAATGGTCGTGGCAACCTCCGTTTTGTCTGCAAGGCCGCGCTAGGCTTTTTGCGTGAACGCGGTTTTCATGGCGGCTTGCATTTCCGCCGGGGTCATCTCTTTAATGTGTGTGGCGAGTGACCATTTGTGGCCGTACGGGTCGGTTAGCACGGCGTAGCGGTCGCCCCAAAACATGTCTGCCGGGGGCATGATGACGGTGGCGCCGGCTTCCTGGGCTCGTTTGACCGCAGCATCGCAGTTTTCGACGTAGTGGTGCAGGGTGACCGGCGTGCCTTTGAGGGCCGTGGCCGTGCCTGACTTGCCTCCGCAGAATTCTGGGAAGTCATCGACGAGGAACACGAAACTCTTGCCGATGCGAATCGCGGCATGCATGATGCGGTGGCCGTCGGGGGCCGGCATACGGTGGGCTTCCTCGGCGCCAAACGCTTTTTTGTAGAATTCGATGGCCTCGGAGCAGGGACTGCACACCAGGTGCGGAATCAAGTTTTCGAGCCCCGGGGGGATGGGTTGGATGGGCTTGCTCATGTTTACTCCTTGAAAAAATGGTTGTCAGGGATAACTTTCTCGCCTCACTATCAAATAGTCGAATGGCACAGCCGTGAATCGACAAATGTTGGAAATAATAATGTCAGGCACTCGCCAGGCAAGCCGCGCCTTCGTTGCGGGCATTGTTGACGTGGATGCCGACCGCACTGGCGGAGACTTCTTCGTGGGGGTAGGGGCGGAGCATTTCCTGCAGGATGCCCGGGTCGGCAAGCGCGGATCAAGCCAGCGGGCATAATCCGTCGGTTGCATGATGACGGGCATGCGGTCGTGCAGGGGACGGACGACGTCGTTCGCATCCGTCGTAATGATCGTGCAGCTCTCGACTTGACTATCAGGGCCGGTCCAGGTCTCCCAAAGCCCGGCAAAGGCGAAAGGCTGGCCGTCGCGTAATTTAAAGTGAAATGCACGTTTGGGCGTGGCTTTGGCCAATTTCGGCCATTCGTAAAAGCCGTCGGCGATTATCAAGCAGCGGCGCCGCTTGAAGGCAGCGCGGAAGGCGGGTTTGCTGGCCACCGTGTCGGCACGCGCGTTGATAAGGCTGGCGCTGAGTTTCTGGTCCTTGGCCCAGGAGGGAATCAGGCCCCAGCGCAGCAGCACGCCGCGTGGCCGGGCGTTTTGTTCCTGGCGGATGGCCAGTATTTGCTGGGTTGGCGCCACGTTATAACGCGGCGCAACATCCGGAATGTCAAAGAGCGGAAAGATCTCCGCTAACTTCGCGGTCGGCGACGTGAGAGTGAAGCGTCCACACATAGAGGGCAGGGGGTTAAGGCAAATCTGGCGTTCGCACCGCGGGACGACATTTCCCATTAATACAAAAGCGCCGCCAGCTTGTCGCGATAAGCATCGGCCAGGGGGCTGCGAACGCCGACGGCATGGAATATCTTGACCATCGTCTCGCGCACCTTTCGTCTTGGCGATTTTTAGATCGCGCTCAGCTGCGTTGAGGAGCATTTCCAGTGCTTCGGAATAACGCCCGGCAGCTGCTTCAACGCAGCCCAGGTCGTAAAGGATTTGGGCGTTTTTCGGATCGATCTCCAGCCGGGCACGCAGGGTAGGCTCGTCGCCGCACGTGCCGGCGTGGCCGCGCAGCCAGAGGATGGCGCTCAAGCGTTCGGCTTCGGCCCCTTGCTCGCTGCCTGGCCCGACGCGGTCCAGCAATTCGGTCGCCTCGCCATCTTTGTTTTGTGCAATTAGAATACGGGCGAGGCCGAGGACTGCGGCCTCTTGATTGGCCTCCTTCTGCAAGGCAGCCCGATAAAGCTTCTCGGCCTGCGCCGGATCGGTTTTTTCGAGGGCGACGGCATCCTTCGATTTGCGTTCGGCTTCGGAGGGAGAGATTCGGTTGAGGAAATCGTCAATCTGGTGTTCGGGCAGCAAGCCCACGAAGTCGAGCACGGGACGGCCGGCGCGAAAGGCAACCACCATCGGAATGGACTCGATTCCAAACTGCATGGCCAGGCCCTGTTCTTCGTCGATGTTGACCTTGGCCAGCAATATGGCGCCGGCACGCTGGTTGACGAGCTTTTCGAGGATGGGGGCCAGCGAGCGGCAGGGACCGCACCAGGGGGCCCAAAAGTCGACGACCACGGGTACCGTATTTGATTTCTCGATCACCATGGATTCGAAATCTTTTTCACCAACTGCGAAAATCCAGGACGAATTCATGGTTTCCAGGCTCCTGACGTGGTAGGAAGTGCTTCATTCCCTATTTTATCAAATGACATCGCGAAAATCTGGCAGACCCTGCCGGGTCATCACAAACAACACGGGAGCCCTCATGACGGATAACGTCGCGCAAGAACTTCTCAAGCTCAATCAGCAGCTCCTCGACGCGATTGTCCAGGCCGATTGGCCCAAATATCAGGAGCTCTGCGACCCGTCGATCACCTGCTTCGAGCCGGAAGCATCAGGGCAGCTCGTGGCGGGCATGGATTTTCATCACTTTTATTTTAAGCTTGGGCCGACTCAAGGACAGCACTGCACGACGATGGCGTCGCCGCATGTCCGGGTTATGGGAGAAGTTGCGGTGGTAAGTTATTTGCGGCTCAACCAGCGAATGCTAGCCGATGGCTCGCCGGTGACGCGCACCGTGGAAGAGACGCGGGTGTGGCAGAAACAAGGCGGTCGCTGGAAACATGTACATTTTCATCGATCGGCGCCGACGAAATGAGGAATTCCTTCGCCAGCGGAAGGGCTGGCCATCAGCGCGCATCGCTCGGGCGGTACAACCCTCAAGCTCACTTCCATCTTGTGTCACCGTTTTTTTTGCTTTCTTCGTTTTATGCCCTAAGCTTGCAATGATGTAGGCCTGAATCCCCAATCTCGGACAAGAACTGTCCGGATCCCCAATGAAAGGCACATCCTTGAAAGTCGTCATCCTGTGCGGCGGCCAGGGTACCCGTCTGCGCGAAGAAACTGAATATCGCCCCAAACCCATGGTCGAAGTCGGCGGCCGGCCGATCCTTTGGCATATCATGAAGTCCTATGCCCACTATGGGCATACGCAATTCGTCCTTTGCCTGGGCTACAAAGGCAATGTCATCAAGGATTACTTCCTCAACTACGAGGCGATGAACAGCGATATCACGTTGACGCTGGGCCAACTCCGCGCCATCGCCTACCACGACCAGCACCACGAGCAGGAATTCGCCGTCACCCTGGCCGACACGGGCCAAAATACACTCACCGGCGGCCGCCTCAAACGCATCCAAAAACATGTCGGCAAATCCGACACCTTTATGGTCACCTACGGGGACGGGCTGTCCGACGTCAATATCGCGGAAGTCGTCGCGTTTCATCGCATGCACGGCAAAAAGGCGACGCTCACCACGGTGCGGCCGACGTCCCGCTACGGCATTATCGACATCGGCGGCACCGGCGGCGTCGAGCAGTTCAACGAAAAGCCCGTACTCGATAGCTGGATCAACGCCGGCTTTTTCGTCTTTAATCGAAGCGTCTTCGATTATCTCGATGGCGGCGATGAATGTATTCTCGAACGCAAGCCGCTGGAACGCCTGGCGGCCGAAGGCCAGCTGATGGCCTACAAGCATGAAGGCTTTTTCTACGCGATGGACACCTATCGCGAATATCAGATTTTAAACGAACTGTGGAACACAGGAGCGGCCCCATGGAAAGTCTGGGACTAAATACCGCGTTCTGGCGCGATCGGTGCACACTGGTGACCGGCGCGACCGGACTGGTCGGCAGCTGGCTGATCAAACGGCTTCACGCTGCCCGGGCCGATGTCCATGCCCTGGTGCGCGACTGGGTGCCTGCCTCCGAGGCCGTGCGCTCGGGAGTTCTTGACCAGGTCACCGTGGTGCGCGGCGATGTTTGCGATCGCAACTTGCTTGAACGCGTGCTCGGCGAGTTCGAGATCGATACGGTGATTCATCTCGCGGCGCAAACGATCGTCGGCATCGCCAACCGTAACCCGGTCTCCACCTTCGAAACGAACATCCAGGCTACCTGGGGCCTGCTCGAAGCCTGCCGCCGCAGCCCCAAGGTCCGGCAGATTATCCTCGCCTCTTCCGACAAGGCTTACGGCGACCAGGAAAACTTGCCTTATGATGAATCGACCCCGCTGCAAGGCAAACACCCGTATGATGTCAGCAAGTCGTGCGCGGACCTCATCGCTCAGACTTATGCGAACACCTACGGCACCCCCGTCGTTATCACGCGCTGCGGTAACTTTTACGGCGGCGGCGACCTGAACTGGAATCGGATCATTCCCGGCACCATGCGTTCGCTCATTCGCCACGAACGCCCCGTCGTTCGTTCGGATGGTCAGTTCGTGCGTGATTACTTTTATGTCGAGGATGGAGCCGCAGCTTATATGCACCTGGCCGAGCAGCTTGCGGCCCGCCCGGACGAATTACGCGGGCAGGCATTCAACTTTTCCAACGAGAACCCGGTGACGGTGTTGCAAATCGTCGCCGAGGTTTCGCGCGTGACCGGGAGCCCGCTGGTTCCTGAGGTCCGCAATGAGGCTAATCATGAAATTCGCAAGCAATTTTTGAGCGCCGCCAAGGCACGCAGGTTGCTGAACTGGCGCCCGCTCTTTTCGCTCAGCGACGGGCTTGAGGCAACCGCCCAGTGGTACCGGGATTTCTTGACGCATGAGTAAAACCCCTCAACAACTCCGGTCCGAGATCCTGGAGCTGGTTCGCGAATATCATCAGGTGGCTTTTCCGGTCAAGCCGTTCGACGCGGCCTCGACGGGCATCCCATGCGCGGGCCGCGTTTTCGACGCCGATGACATCAGTCACCTCGTCGACAGCTCGCTGGATTTCTGGCTCACGACGGGCCGCTTTGCCGCCGAATTCGAGCGCTCCTTCGCTCAATTCTGGGGCCTGCGGCATGCCGTCCTGGTTAACTCCGGCTCCTCCGCCAATTTGCTGGCGCTCACCTGCCTGACCTCGCCAAAGCTGGGCGACCGCCAGTTGCGCCCCGGCGATGAAGTGATCACCGTGGCGGCCGGCTTTCCCACGACCGTCAACCCCATCATTCAAAACCGGTTGGTGCCTGTTTTCCTCGACGTGAAGATACCGACTTACAACGTCGACGTCGAACAACTCGAAGCGTCGCTGTCGTCGCGCACCCGGGCGATCATGATCGCGCATACTCTCGGCAATCCGTACGATCTGGCGCGGGTCACCGCGTTCGCCGCCAAGCACAACCTTTGGCTTATCGAAGATTGTTGCGACGCCGCCGGCTCGACCTATCAGGGCAAGGCGGTGGGCACCTTCGGGGACCTGGCGACGTGCAGCTTTTATCCGGCCCACCATATCACCATGGGCGAAGGGGGCTGCGTCTTGACCGATCGCCCCCAGCTCAAAACGCTGGTCGAATCGTTTCGTGACTGGGGACGCGATTGCTGGTGCGATCCGGGTAAAGACAACACCTGCGGCAAGCGTTTCGGCTGGCAGCAGTGTCAGCTCCCCATGGGGTACGACCACAAATACACCTATTCGCACATCGGTTACAACTTGAAAGTGACCGACATGCAGGCAGCGGTCGGCGTATCCCAGCTCAAAAAATTGCCCAGATTCATCGAAGCCCGCCGCCGCAATTTTCTTTATCTCAAGGAGGGCTTGCGGGACCTGGAAGAGTATTTCATACTGCCGGAAGCGACAGCGGGCTCCGACCCCAGCTGGTTCGGGTTTCCCCTCGCGGTTCGCCCCGGTTGCAAGTTGACTCGCCATGAAGTTGTCGGGGCACTGGAACGCCAGCGCATTCAAACCCGGCTCCTTTTTGGCGGCAATTTGCTGCGCCAGCCCGCCTATGCCGGTATCGAACACCGGGTCATTGGCGAGCTCAAGAACACGGATTTCATCATGAATCGCGTGTTCTGGATTGGGGTTTACCCGGGCCTCGACTCGGCCCGCCTGGATTATGTGCTTGATGTGTTTCATCGGTTGGTACAGCAATAAGGGCCTCATCGCCATGCGCCATCCGATTGTCGAAGCCGATCTGCAGTATATTCTTGCCACCGAAAGTGACTGGGCGCCTCTGGCAGGGGCGTCCTTGGTCGTTTCTGGAGCTGCCGGTTTCTTGCCAGCTTACATGGTGGAGACCGTGTTGGCGCTCAACGACCGGCGCTTACAGGAACCTACTCAGGTGACAGGTCTGGTGCGCAACCTGAAGCGGGCTCGCGAACGTTTTCGCGGTTACGAAGGAAGGGCCGATCTGCAGTTGATCGAGCATGATATCAGTCGTCCGTTGCCCGAGCTCAAGACCGCGGATTTCATCGTCCACGCGGCAAGTCAAGCCAGCCCCAAGTTCTATGGCCCCGATCCGGTCGGCACCATGGCCGCGAATACCGCCGGCACGGAGTATCTGCTGCGCCTGGCACATGCGCGCCAGGCCAAGAAGTATCTGTATTTTAGTTCGGGCGAGGTTTATGGTCCGGCGCCGGCGCGGGTCCCCACGGGCGAAGCCGATTATGGGCCGCTGGATTGTTTGAATGTTCGTTCGTGCTATGCGGAGAGTAAACGGCTCGGGGAAACGCTTTGTGTCGCCTGGCATGCGCAGTTCGGCGTGCCCGCGACGATCGTTCGGCCCTTCCACACTTACGGGCCGGGCATGCGCCTGGACGATGGTCGGGTGTTCGCCGATTTTGTGAAGGACATTGTCGAGCGGCGGCCCATTCAACTAAAAAGCGCCGGCAGCGCCACGCGCGCCTTTTGTTATTTGGCGGACGCCACGAGTGGTTTTTTCAGGGTCCTTTTGCGGGGCCAGGCAGCGAAGGCCTATAACATTGGGAACGACCGGGCGGAATGCAGTATAGCCGCGTTAGCCGATATGCTCGTGGGTCTCTTTCCCGAAAGACATTTGGCGGTCGTTCGGCAGGCCCGTGATGCGGCCGACAGCTATCTCCCTCACGCGCTGGAGCGCAGTTGCCCGGACATCACGCTGGCACGCCAGCTGGGCTGGCAACCAACAACGACTTTGGCGGATGGGTTTCGTCGCACGGTGAGGAGTTTCGAATGACGCTTGGCCTGGCGGATTTGACGAAACGCTATCAGGACGGGGGATTACCCAAAGGGGAGTTCATCGATGCCATGATGCGCTGCCATGCTTCCTGGTTTGAATACGCCGATTACCTGAAGGGCTCGGATGTCTCATGCATTGAGATACGGCACGGACAGGTCGTCTTGACGAGTTCGGCGGGTGTGAAACTCCTGGTTGACCGTAAGGACCGCCGCCAGCCCATCGTCGAGGCCCTTCATTTCCGCAATTACGAAAAAGCGGATGCGGCGATGCTCTATGCGTTGACGCCGGAACGGGGCGTCGTGTTTGACATCGGCGCCAATCGCGGCTGGTACAGCTTGCACCTGGCGAAGCGTTTTCCGAATATTCACATCCATGCTTTCGAACCCCTGCCGCCGATCTTTGCGTCGCTGCAAGCCAATGTCGAACTTAACCAGGCCGACAACGTCTCCCTGCATAACTTCGCCTTGTCGAATCGCTCGGGCACGGCCCGATTCTTCTTCAACTCCAAAATTACGGTGGCTTCCTCCGCGGCCAACCTTCTGGGCGAAACCGACTCCGAGGAACTCGACGTGGAGTTGCGCACGCTTCGACGAAGTGCAGGCGGAATGGAATACCGCCATCGATCTTATTAAATGCGACGTCGAAGGGGCCGAGTTGTTCGTTTTTCAGGGGGGGATGAAGGCGATTGCAAAATGCCGCCCCATCATCTTCTGCGAGATGCTGCGTAAATGGGCCGCGAAGTTTGCCTATCATCCCAATGACATCGTCGCACTGCTGCGCGACGCCGGTTATCGCTGTTTCGCTGCTGAAAACGGTACGTTGGTAGAGGTCATTCGCGTTGACGACACTACCCAGGCGACCAATTTCTTTTTTTTACACGAGCAAGCCCACACCCGGTTGCTCGCTACGCGCGCCTGAGACCGTGGCGGCAAGATTTTTGGGTTACCCGAGGCTCGCATGCTCGAAAGTTCGCTGACCACTACCGCCTTTGCCCAGGCCATTCGGGCGAGTGCCTTGAAAATGGTGCACCAGGCCAAGGCGTCCCACATCGGCACCTGCCTGAGTATGGCCGATCTGTTGGCGGTACTCTATGGCCGCGTTTTGCGCATCGATCCCGCGCGACCGGAATGGCCCGAGCGCGATCGATTCATCCTCAGCAAGGGTCATGGCGCCGCGGCTTATTTCGCCGCGCTGGCCCATCGCGGCTTCTTTCCGCTGGCCTGGCTAGAGGATTATTGCAAGAACGGCTCGAAACTGGCCGGGCATGTGGTCCGCCACGGCGTTCCCGGTGTCGAGTTGGCGACCGGCTCGCTTGGTCACGGTCTTTCTGTCGGCTGCGGGCTGGCGCTTGCGGCACGCCAACAGGGTGCCGACTATCGCAGCTTTGTGTTGCTTTCGGATGGGGAATGCGACGAGGGCTCCGTCTGGGAGGCAGCACTCCTGGCGGGCCATCATCATCTCGACCGCCTCGTTGCCGTCATCGATCATAATAAAATCCAGAGTTTTGGCTCTGTCGAGGAAGTGCTGGACCTTGCTCCCTTCGCCGACAAATGGCGCTCGTTTCGCTGGGCAGTGCGCGAGTTCGACGGCCACGATCACGCGGCCATTCTGGAGGCGTTGAGCGACGTTCCGGCCGAAAAGGGCAAACCGACCGTCCTTATCGCTCATACTGTTAAAGGGAAGGGGGTTCGCGTCATGGAGGATAAGTTGCTTTGGCATTACCGGTCGCCCGACGCAGACCAACTGGCCACGGCCCTGGCCGAAGTGGCAGGTGGCCCGTGAGGACCGCGTTCATCGAAACGCTGTGCGAACTGGCCGCTACGGATGGCCGAGTGTGGCTCGTGACTGGCGATCTGGGTTACTCTGTGCTCGAACGATTCAAGGAGAGATTTCCGGATCGCTACATCAACGTGGGGGTCGCCGAACAGAACATGACGGGAGTTGCCGCCGGCCTGGCACTCACCGGTAAGATACCCTTCACCTACTCGATCGCCAATTTTCCCACGATGCGTTGTCTCGAGCAGGTTCGCAACGATGTTTGCTATCACCAACTGCCCGTGCGCGTCGTGGCCGTGGGGGGCGGGTTGGCCTACGGACCGGCTGGCTACACGCATCACGGCGTCGAAGATCTGGCAGTAATGCGCTCGCTAATTGGCATGACGGTCCTCGCTCCGGGCGACCCCCACGAGACGCGACTGTGCACGCGAGCGCTGCTGGATTTCCCTGGACCGGCCTACTTGCGACTCGGCAAAGCGAACGAACCAAACGTTCATGCCGGTCCGCCACCATTTCAAATCGGTCAGGCCATCCCGGTCCGCGATGGGCAGGACGTGACCTTGATCGTCACGGGTGGCATGCTGCAAACCACGGTAGCGGCGGCCGAGCGCCTGCAAAAGGAACATCACATCTCCTGTCGGGTGTTGAGCATGCCGACGGTAAAACCGCTCGATGTCGCAAGCGTTCAGCATGCGGCCAGGACCACGCGACTGATCGTGACGGCCGAGGAACACAATGTTACGGGCGGGCTTGGATCGGCGGTTGCGGAGGTGTTGGCGGAGATGCCGGGGCCGGCGCGGTCCTACGACGCTACGGCATTCCCGACAAGCCGTATCATCTCGTGGGCGATCAAGATTATCTTCGTCAGCAGCTTGCGGGCGACTTGCGGGAATTGGTAAGTAGAACTTTCAATGAGACGACAGCGCGTTGAAGGCTCTAATAACGCCTTTCCGCACGCAATTGGGGAGCATCGTATGGAGGCTGGCAAGCGAAAACTCATAAGCATCGTTACCCCCTGCTTCAATGAGGAATTGACCGTCCGCGACTGCCATGCCGCGGTCAAGGACATGTTCGCCAAGGATTTGAGCCGCTATGACTACGAACACATCTTTTGCGACAATTTTTCCAGCGATAACACGGTCCAAATCCTTAAGGAACTCGCGCACAGCCGACCCGCACGTGAAGGTGATTGCCAACGCGCGTAATTTTGGCCCGTTCCGGTCGCTGTTCAATGGTTTGATGAGTGCATCCGGCGATGGCGTCGTGCCCTTCCTGGCGGCCGATTTGCAAGATCCGCCAGAAATCATTTTGGATTTCGTCAAGATCTGGGAGGAAGGTTACGAGGTGGTCTACGGCATCCGTGCCAATCGCGAGGAAAGCTGGCTGATGCGCGTGGCGAGGGGCATTTACTATCGTCTGGTCAATCGCTTCGCGAACATCGAAATTCCCATCAATGTCGGTGAGTTTCAGCTGATCGACCGCAAAGTCGTCAATGCCCTGCACCAGTGTGACGACTATTACCCCTACCTGCGCGGCCTGATCGCCAATTGTGGGTTTCGGGCCGTCGGGGTGTCCTACCTTTGGAAGGCACGCCAAAAAGGGACGTCGAAGAATCGGCTCTATCACCTGTTCGATCAAGCGCTCAACGGCTTGATTTCGTTTACGAACATTCCCATGCGACTCTGTCTGATGTGCGGCATGATCATCGCCTTCGCCAGCTTCGCCTATTCCTTGTTCACGATTGTCGCTAACTTCATCTACTATCGCGAAATCGCGGCGCCCGGCATTCCCACACTGATTGCCGCGGTGTTCTTCTTCTCCGGCGTGCAACTGGCATTTATGGGCATTCTCGGCGAATACATCAGCGCCATCCACTTCCAGGTGCGCAAACGGCCGCTGGTGATCGAGCGGGAGCGAATCAATTTCGACGGGCCGGGCGATAAAACTCACCATCCGGAATAACGCTTCATGTGGACTTTTTGCCGATTGCTGCTGTTGCTTGTCGGCATCCTCCTGGTGAATTTCCAACTGGCGATCCGCCAGGGGGAATTCGCCGAACCAATCTCCGTAACGCTGACAGGATTCAGCGCTCTGGACGTTGCCTTCACCCGCCTGATCGCGTCGAGCGCTCGCTCCGACCAGCCTGGCGTCATTCCGATGACGCGGCCCGGGACCTGGGATTGTCCGCCCCGTTGTATCGCTGCCCTCGCCTTACTCTTCGCGGAAGTGCCCGAAACCAAGACCGGGACCGTTCAGGTCAAGATCGGCGCGAAAGAGTTTACTTTGACTTTGGCTGATTTCGACGTGGATGGGTTGACCTACTCTTTTCGTGAAAACGTCATGGGGCAGACGCCGCCGGGGTTTGCCTGGTGCCGTAATTGGCCAGGGTTGCCCGCGTTCGCCACCTATTATTGCCAGCGAACGGCCCCCGGACTCGCCGCTATTCTGCTGATCGCGTTGGTAGCGGCGGTTGGGATGGGTTCGCGGTGCCGCGGTCTATTTCAAGCGATCTTCGAGATAACGCCCGCCCCGGCGGTTGCCGTGCCTTCATGGGATCGATTATGGAACTTGAGTGGCTGGGTTTTTCTGGGCGGCGCCTTCGTTTGTTTGGAGCTTTCCGAATCTTACTACTTCACGCAAGACGATGCCTTGGTCGGCGAACTGCCGGCCATTCTGCTGGCCAGTCGTAGCCTGTGGGAAGGTACTTTTCCCGACTGGAACCCTTACGTTTTCATGGGGGCGCCGCTGGCGCCGATGGGATTTTGGGGCGTCACCTATCCCCCGCAGTTGTTGGCCTACGGCATCGCACGCCACATCCTGATGGATGAGTTCGCGACGGTGGAGGTTCTGGCCGCGCTGCACTTGCTTATCGGTTTTGCCGCCATGCGCTACCTGGGTCGCCGACTTGGCATGGGCGCCTTGGCCGCGAACGTCGCCGCCCTTTCTTTTGTCCTGGCCGGTTGCATTCTGATTATGGGTCGGTCGTGGCATTATTTCCTCGCCAATGCGGTTTGGCTGCCGCTTCTGGGCATCGCGATCGAACGCTTTCGCACCGGTCCGGTCACCTGGAAATGGGTGGCTGGCGTCGGCCTCGTATTCGGTTTGGCGTACCACGCGGGTTTTCCCCAGGTGGCTGCCATTCTCGCCATGTTCTTCGCCATCGGCCTGGCGACGGTAACGTATGCCGACCGGATTTCGCCGCGGCGGGTCGCGGCCGTGCTGCCGGCGCTGATGTTGGGTGCGGGACTGGCGCTCCCGCTTTTACTGCATCAATTGCAGATGACCGGCGGCCTCGAGCGGTTCGCCCCCGAGGAAAACGGCGTTTATGATGACTTGCCCGCGGCCCTGCTGCCTTATCCGCTCGTGGAAGCGGGCTTGCCGACTCACTGGGGAAGCCTTTACGTCGAAAAAATGGGCCATTTCTATTTCTTCGGCGGCTTATTCGCCCTGCTGTTCGCCGTGCAGGCCTACCTGTTTTGGGTCTATTTACCAGAGCGGCGAGTCTGGGCACGCTGCTGGTGGGTCCCCTGCGGTATCTTTGCCTTACTCATGGTCCTGGGCGAGCCAGCTTACCTCTGGAAGGGCGTCTCCGCCCTCCCTATGTCAAAATTGTTCCTCCGCTACACTTTCCGCTTTTACCCCTGCCTGGCCTTTTGCGCCATTCTCGCGGGGGGCCTGGTGCTGGAACGTAGCCTGGCAATGCTTCGCCAGCGCCGAGCCTGGGAACTGATCCTCGGACCTGCCTTGCTGGTTATCCTCGCTTACCATGTGACCATGTGCCAGCCGAGCTTTTACTCCTACGGCTTCCGCCCTTATCCTGACCTTCCTGAGTCCTTCGAGGCAATCTTTCACCCCCACGCCAACAAACAGTTGATCGACGGCAGGAACTCGCGCCGCACCGCCTCCTGGGCCCAGTTTCGCTCGGTGTCGCCCGATCATTACCTGTCGCTGCCGCTCAACTTGCCGCATTTTTACCAGGTGCCCAGCATCTTTGGCTATGAC
The DNA here is from genome assembly GCA_963848825.1 of uncultured Planctomycetota bacterium. Classification (GTDB taxonomy): domain Bacteria; phylum Planctomycetota; class Planctomycetia; order Gemmatales; family Gemmataceae; genus CAVVSQ01. The sequence continues at coordinate 1,790,508 of CAWKFA010000015.1, forward strand.
CCAGTTGTCGAAGGACAGCCGCGGATGGCGGAGGTTCTGGCCCAATTGCAAAAAGATCCGGTCACGGCAAGCAAGGCCTACGGAGTCGGCTGGCACTTGTTCAGCTACCCCGCCGACCCCGTGCTGTCACCCAACAAATACATGTGGGGTCTGGAGAAATTGGTCACTCCCGACCTGGCTTACTACCGTTTGCTAAAGGCCGATCTAAAATCTTTGGCCGAATATCACGGCACGACGCTCAAGGAACTACCCGGGGCGGATCCGCTGGCGTTTGTTAATGGTCGGCCAGAAAATGCCTTGCCGATAAAGGTAAATTGCCGCGGAGTGGATATCGACGTTGGCGGTCTTGCCGCGGGCGCCGCCGTGACGGTTAATTTTCTATGGTACCCTCAGATGACTTTGACGATGAACGGGCAGTCGTTGCCCGTGGACAAGGACAATTGGCTGCGCATCACGACGACGCTGCCCGAGGCGGGTTCCATATTACATTTGCGGTTCGAACCGCCCTGGTATAAAACTTGCGCGGTTGGCGCGGTAATTTGTCTGGGGGCCCTGGTACTCGGGTGGTGGGTGCTTAGATCACCGAATAGAGTGTCGCCGCTCTGGCAACAATCCAAATCATAGCCGCCGAAAACGCCGCCATGCCAGCAAAGAAAAAAGGGCTGCGAGGGTAGCGTACAAGGCGAGGCCCAGGGTAGTGCCCTGAATAGTCCGCTTTAACTCTGGCGTCTCCTGCCAATATGCTCCCCAGGTGAAACCCATCGTCCACCAGGTACGTAGCGGGTTCAGGCCCACCCGCAGAAACTCCTCGTACCAATTCCATCGGTCGGGCGCAAGCAAATCGCTGAATAAAAATGTCGCGACGAAGAGCACAAGCAACAGCAATGCCATGCGGCCCTGGGCGGCCAAGACCGTCGGTGAGACGATTGACAGGTACATGCCCACGCTGCAGAAGAAAGCTCCGTGAACGAAGACCGCGGCCAGGAGCAGCATACCGCCGGATACCTGTACCGTCCCCGTGACAATATTGAAGCCGACCACCGCCGCCAGGCATATCCACCACAGCCAGCCGCGAAAGAAACAGCCAAGCCATTTCCGAGTGAAGAGCACTCCACGGCTATCCGGCAAGGTGAGCAGGGCGTCGAGCGTGCCTTGCTGGCGTTCGCGCGCCACGGTGGCGGCCGCGGCGTAAGCCACGAGGATGCAGCATAGAAAAGCCCACGCCGTCGAAATTGTGTTGGCGAAAACGCCGGTGTTGCGAAAATCGCCATTTTGCCTGCCTCCCGGTCCAAAATGGGGCGAATCCACGAGCAGCGCCGCGAGCAGAAAAGCCATCGATAGGCCAATGAGCGTTAAAAAGAGCACCCTGACCACCGGTTGAACGGTGCCGAGATTAATTTCCTTCCAGAAGAGCGGATCGTTGTGGATGGGCGGCAACTCGTAGGCACGTGTCACGAGGACGGATTTGTCGTGTGCGCGTTTGCTCCTGTTGATCGTGGTTTCGCGCGCGGGCCGGCGCACGATGACTGTTTCGTCGGCGCTGCCATGCTGGCCCCGCATAACGACCAGGGCGACACTGATGCAGGCTATGGCGATCATGCCATGGAAGAGCGCGAGACTGGCCAGGACCATCATCATCTCCGAGCGGACGCCGCCAATATCGCTCTGGGCCAGCCCTAGCACCGAAGTCCGTCCTCCCATGGAAAAAATTCCCAGGCACAGCATGACCGGCAGCACCACGCAATAAATCGTGATAATGGCGGTCATCACGCGCCGGCAGATGGTGGAAACCAGAATGCTGACGCTACCCACGGAAAGGAGGATGAGGCCCGTGTTGAGGAAATTGGCCGCCAGAATGGGAAAGTCGATGCCGCCCCAGAGCTGTGCCATGCTCAGGACCGGCAGGCCGCTGAGAAGGATCATGCCGAGATGAACGATGCGGGACAGGAGCTTGCCCAGAACGATCTCATGATCGCGCATTTGGGTGGCGAAGAGCAAATCAAGCGTTTTGCGCTCCTTTTCCTCGGTGATCGCGCTGCCCACATAAACCGGAGTAAGGAGGAGGACGGTCAGATTTTGGACGACGATGACGGTGAAAACAAAGAGTTCAGCGAAGTGGGCTACCTCGTTAATGCTCATATTTGGGGACGGGCCGAACAGGAAATCGCTGAAGCCGCGGCCGTGCCCGATCGTTCGCGCCCAATAGATGATCGCCAGCCCCAAGAGAATGCGCCAGAAGATAAAGGACCCGTAAATCGCGCGTGCGCGCCCGGCTGCGCCAGGCGGACCAGGTCAAAGAAAAAGTGAGGGCCGAATAGGCTCCCCTGACGTTTCGCGATCCACCGGCCCAGGGCCAGAGCCGGCGCGAACGCCAATAGTAATAGATACCACCCCGGCCACGCCATGGTATCGCCAACAAACCAAGCTGAGATCGCCAGGGCCGCGATGGTAAGGAGCCAGCGTAACGCCCTTCGGAAGTGCATCGTTGGCTCCGGCGCCAAAAAATCGGTCCTGTCGGAATACGGCAAAGAGGTTCGCAGGTCCTAAAATAACATGGCTGAAACCCCTGACCCTTGAACCGAAGCGCCCGGCCCGCAGTGGACCTCCAATCCTAACCGGAATTTATCTATCGCGACACAAAAAACGTCGGTATCATCGACTTATAGTTAGCGGTGCTGTCGCTGAAGCTGACGTTGGCTCGGTCAGGTCGGAACCTAACCCGTGTGTACTGGAGACTTTCAATGTTGGTAGTGCCCGGACGAAGCGGTCGAGCGACTTGCGATGGCATGAGCCGTCGTGAACTATTGCGCGTTGGCGGGTCCGCCCTGATGGGCATATCGCTCGCCGATATCTTCCGTCTGCAGGCCCAGGCCGCGCCCGGCGCGGCAACGAGCCAGGGCCCTGGCTTCAATCGCGCCCGCAGCGTGATTCTCATCTACTTGCAAGGCGGGCCAAGCCAACTCGATCTTTGGGACCCGAAAGAAAATGTTCCGGAACGCGTTCGGTCCATGTTTAGTCCCATCTCGACGTCGTTGACCGGCGTGCGCTTCACGGAGTTGTTGCCACGGCTCTCTCAAGTCGTTCACAAAACGACGCTCCTACGCTCGATGAGTTATTCGCCGGTCGGCTTGTTCAATCACACCGCCGCCATCTACCAGATGCTCACAGGCTACCAGGCCGACGCCGTCAGTCCTTCGGGCCAGTTGGAACCGCCCACGCCGCGTGATTTTCCCAATTTTGGCTGCAATATCGCCCGTTTGAAACCGCCGACGCAACCCACGCTACCCTTCGTGATGATGCCTCGGCCCTTGCAGGAAAGCAATGTCGTCGGCAAGGGCGGCACCGCGGGTTTTTTGGGCCGCGCCTACGATCCCTACTACCTCTACCCGGCCGGCGATGACATGGACATGAACAAGATGGACCGAGTGTCCGTCGATGACTTGCAACTGCGGCCGGAGATTTCCGCGACAGCGCCTGGAGCGCCGGGGCCGCCTGCGCGACCAGATCGCCGCCGGCATGCCCGATCTCGAACGTGCCGTGGCCCGCTATGACCTGCCAACCTATTATCATTCCGCGCTGAACCTGGTCCTTTCCGGCCGGGCGCGCACGGCTTTCGATCTTAACCTGGAGCCGGCCACAACGCGCGAACGCTATGGCCGTAATACCTTCGGTCAGTGTCTGCTCCTGGCGAGGCGCCTTGTCGAGGCGGGCACGCGCGTCGTCGAAATCAACTGGCCCAAGGTAGCCAATTCGGACAACCACTCCTGGGACGTGCACACTGGCCTATCCGACCGCATGAAACGCCAGGCGGCCCCGATGCTCGATTATGGTTTGTCCGCGCTGATCAATGACCTCGATGATCGCGGGCTCCTGAGCGAGACATTGGTCGTTGCCGTGGGCGAGTTCGGCCGCAGTCCCGCTCCGCGGCGTCTCCACGTCAGGGAACAGCAACACCGACGATGGCCGTGACCACTGGCCCTATTGCTACACGGCGCTGGTCGCCGGCGCGGGCGTACGCCGCGGACACGTGCATGGTCGCTCGGACAGCACCGCGTCGGCGCCGCTCGATAATCCGGTTCACCCGAAGGACCTCCTGGCCACCATATACCACTCCGTGGGGATTGACCCCCACATGATTATGTACAATCATCTCAACCAGCCCCGCGAACTGGTTCAGGGCGAGGTAGTCCACGGCATCCTGTCATGATTCTCCAGACTTAACTGCCAGTCATCGGTTCCCCCTCCGCGGGAAATCTGGAAAAAGCTTGCGAAGCCGCGGCGGTTTTGCGAGTGTAGGCGCAACTTACAATATTAGGCGGCGCGGCCGAAAGCCTCCGCGCATCGTGGCTCACGCGACGACGTCAACTTTCAGGAGGATTGAACCCATGTGGATACCCGCGAAACTTCTTGCCCTACAACGAATGGTTATGGCTCTGGTTCTGACGCTGTCCCTGGTCGTGCCTCTCCTCGTTTCCGAGGTAAGCGCTGCAAGGTGACAAAGATAAAGCCGACGCTCCCAAGGGCAAAGAGCCCGCCGTCAAGACGGGGCTTGCCATCAACGATCCCAAGGCCTATCAGGGCTACACGCTGATGGCACCGTTGAAGTCCAACAAAACCTACTTGATCGACATGAAGGGCAAGGTGGTGCGAACCTGGAATGGCGCCGCCAACCCGGCAAGTTGCGCCTATTTGCTAGAAAACGGTCACCTGTTGCGGCCGTGCGACCTGGGCGGCGAGACCAAATCGTTTGGCGGCGGGCCGGCTCCTGGGGGCCGCATCCAGGAATTCACCTGGGATGGCGAGATCGTGTGGGACTTCAAGTTTTTCAACGAGAAGCAACTGCCGCACCACGATATTACCCGTATGCCCAATGGCAACATCATGATGATCGTATGGGACCGGAAGACCCCCGGCGAAGCCATCGCCGCGGGCCGGCGGCCAAACGCCGTGGGCAGCCATTTGCTGCCGGATTCTCTCGTCGAGATCAAACCCAGTGGCAAAGATGGCGGCCAGGTTGTTTGGGAATGGCACCTCTGGGACCACCTGGTGCAGGAATTCGACGAAGCCAAGGCCAACTTCGGTAAAGTGGCGGAGCACCCGGAACTTGTGGACATCAACTTCGGACAGGATGTCGTCGGCCAGTTCGCGGCCAAGAAGGACGGCCTCGACAAGCTAAAAGGCATCGGCTACGTGGGCGGGAACCAGAAAAAAGGCAAAGGGGGCGCGAACTCCGACTGGACGCATTGCAATGGAGTGGCCTACAACGCCGACCTCGACCAGTTGGTTATTAGCGTGCATAATTTCAGCGAACTCTGGATCATCGATCACAGCACGAGCACCGCGGAAGCGACCGGTCACAAGGGGGGCCGTAGCGGCAAGGGCGGCGACCTGCTCTATCGCTGGGGCAATCCGCGTGCCTATGCTGCCGGCGGCCGGAAGGAACAAACCTTATTCGCGCAGCACAACGCCCACTGGATTCCTAAAGGCTATCCAGGCGAAGGTCACCTTTTAGTCTTCAATAACGGCGGCAACAGGCCGGACGGCACTTATTCCTCGGCGGACGAGATCGTCCTGCCCGTTGATGCCAAGGGGAATTATGCTCTCAAGACCGGCGCTGCCTATGGCCCCGACAAGGCGGTCTGGAGCTATAGCGCGCCCAAGAAATCGGACTTTTATTCCTCGTTCATTTCCGGTGCCCAACGCCTGGCCAATGGCAACACGCTCATTTGCTCCGGAGCGAACGGCGTTATCTTTGAAGTCACTCCGGAGAAGGAAGTTGTCTGGAAATATACCAACCCCTCGAAAGATGGTCCGGGTGGCAAGGGTGGCAAGGGACCGGGCGGCAAAGGCCCGGATGGTAAAGGAGGAGGGGGTAAGGGGAAAGATGGTTTTGGCGGCCCGGGTGGCACCTTTCAGCCTGGCGAAATTCTGCCCCCCTTCGCGCAAGGGATGCTTAACTTGACAGATGAACAAAAGAAGCAACTGGACGAATTGCAAAAAGACCTTGCCGCCAAACTCGCGAAGGTCCTCTCCAGTGAACAGCAAAAGGACCTTGCCAACGTGAAACCGGGCTTCGGCGCCGGTGGCGCCGGCGCCCCGCCGCCTCCTGGAGACATCATGACACCTTTCCTCCGTGCTACGCTGAAGCTTGCGGATGATCAGAAAAAGCAGGTGGATGATCTGCAAAAGGAAACAGACGGGCGGTTGAACAAGATCCTCGCGGAGGGCCAAAAGACCCAGCTCAAGGACATGCGCACGGGCGGTTTTCCTGGGTTTGGTGCCGGCGGGCCGGGCGGACCGGGTGGTGGACCTGGCGGCTTCGGCGGACCGACAGGCGGCTCCCTCTTCCGCGCTTATCGCTATGCCGCTGCTTATCCGGGCCTCACCGGCCGCGATTTGACGCCAGGCCAAACGATCGAGGAAATGGAGTCCAAGGATAAGAAGGGACCATGACCTCCCGGCATCGAATCGGTGTTAGGTTTCCCAACCTGAGCCACAAGAACGTCTCTTGTCCATCCCCTGTAGGTCAGGTTTCAATGGTCTCCAAGCCAACCGTCGGTTTGGAAACCTGACCTACGGGGTATCGAGCTTCCAATGAATCGAAAAAGCAGATTGTTACTGCTCGCGGCCCTGGTAATCCTGTTATTGCCAGGGCCAGCCCTTGCCTATATCGGTCCCGTGCCGGCTTTGCGTTGGCGGGGTCGTTTTTCGCAGTCTTGGCCGCGTTGTTTTCCGCTATTTTGCTGGTATTCACCTGGCCACTTCGCCTCCTCTGGCGTGTATTCTTCGGCCGCCGTGCACGGCTCGTAGCCGCGTCAAGCGCGTGGTTATCTTGGGCCTGGACGGTCTGGATCATGGCCTCACCGAAAAAATGTTGGCCGAGGGCAAGCTGCCGAACCTGGCCCGGCTGCGCGAGCAAGGTTCCTTCAAGCCGCTCGCCAGCACGTTGCCGCCCATTTCGCCGGTCGCCTGGTCTTCGTTTCAGACCGGCGTGAATCCTGGTAAACACAACATCTTCGACTTCCTCATGCCCGACTTGCGAACGTATCAACCGAAATTGAGCTCCGTCGAGATTCGGCCTCCACGGCGCATGTTACGCCTGGGCAACTTTCGATTTCCCCTGGGCAAGGCGGACGTACGACTCCTGCGTAAAAGCAAGCCCTTTTGGAGCATCCTGAGCGACTACGGTATTTTCAATTGCATCATCCGCGTGCCTATCACTTTTCCGCCGGAAAAGTTCGCGGCGTGCAGCTATCGGCCATGTGTGTCCCCGATTTGCGCGGCACACAGGGAATGTTCTCTCATTACACCACCCGCGCCAAAGGCGAAGGGGAAAAGACGGGCGGCGAAGTTCATAATGTCATCAAGACCGGCAACACCATTCAGGCCGAGCTGGTTGGACCGCCCAACCCGATTCGCTCCGAAGCCGGGGCCGCTCAAATTGCCGTTTGTGGTGACGATCAAGGGACCGGGCCGAGCCATCCTGAAGATCGGCGGCGTCAAGCATGATTTGCAAACGGACAAATACACCGATTGGATCCAGGTTGGCTTTCATGTCATGCCGGGCCTTACCGTGCACGGTGTGTGTAAGTTTTTGTTGCTTGCTACCGAGCCCGAATTTGAGCTGTATGCCACGCCGATCAATATCGACCCCGAAAAACCAGCGATGCCCGTTGGCTATCCGTCGGTCTATTCCGTTTATCTGGCCAAAAAACAGGGATCTTATGCCACGCTGGGACTGGCCGAAGATACCTGGGGACTGAGCGAACACGTTCTGGGTGACGATCACTTTCTCCAGCAATGTCTCGATACCGATCGGGAACGCGAGGCCATGTTTTTCGATGGCCTGGACAAGATCGATCGCGGGCTGTGCGTGTGCGTCTTCGATGGCACGGACCGAATGCAGCATATGTTTTGGCGCTACCTGGACGAGCAACATCCGGCACGCCCGGAAGAAATACCGGTCAAACATCGGCACGCCATCGAGGATCTTTATCAGCGCATGGATGGCCTGGTGGGGCGAACCATGGCACGGTGCCGCAACAAGGACAACTTGCTGATGGTGATTTCCGACCATGGCTTCAATAGCTTTCGCCGCGGCATCGATCTGAACCGCTGGCTGGAAGACAACGGCTATTTGAAAGTAGACGATAAGCGTCGCCAGGAAGAGCACCTGGGTGGCATCGACTGGTCGCAAACGCGTGCCTTCGCCATTGGGCTGACCGGTATCTTCATCAATATCAAGGACAAGTTTTCCCAGGGCATCGTCGCGGCGGGCGAGGAAGCCGACAATTTACGCGAGGAAATCGCTCTGCGGCTGGCCACCCTCATCGATCCGAAGACGGGCAAGAAAGGCATCAAACGCGTCTTCCAGGCCGTCAAGGCGTACCGTGGCCCTTACAAGGAACAGGCCCCGGACCTCATCGTGGGCTATGATCGCGGCTACCGTGTTTCGTGGGACGCCGCCATCGGCAGGACGAGCAAGGACATCTTTTCCGACAATGTCAAGGCCTGGAGCGGTGATCATTGCGTTGACCCGTCGGTTGTTCCGGGGATTCTCTTTTGCAATCGGCCGATCGAGTCGGAGAACCCGCGACTACTGGACATTGGCCCCACGGTACTCGATCTTTTCGGCATCGAGGTCCCAGAATATATGGACGGCAAGGCCCTTACTGTGGGCGCCGCCAAAATCTAGCTTTTACGAGTGCATTCATGTCGGAACCGTCCAAGCCAAAAATCGGTCGTCGAACCTTTTTAAAGGGCGCTGCCCTCGCCGCTGGTGCCGGTGCCGTCGTGGCGGGCGGGGGTTATTTCCTGGGCGGATCGACTCGGGTATCGCGCAGCGCCGGCAAGAAGGTTATTGTAATCGGCATCGACGGCATGGACCCGCGACTGTCGGAAGCCATGATGCGCGATGGGTTGTTGCCCAACCTCCAAAAGTTGCGCGCGGCGGGGGGCTTCAGCGACCTCGGCTCCAGCGTGCCGCCCCAAAGTCCCGTGGCCTGGGCCAACTTCATCAATGGTGCCGGGCCCGGCTCTCACGGTATTTTCGATTTTATCCATCGCCACCCCGAGGACCCGGCCAATGGCTTCTATGGGGCGGCCGAAACGCTCCCGGGCGAGGGTGCCTGGGAGGTCGACAATCATAGACTGCCGCTGGATTTCTGGCCCTTTAATCACAAGCCGGGCGGAACCGTGCTACGCCGACAAGGCGACCCGTTTTGGAATTTTTTGGACGAAGCGGGCGTGGCTTCTACTTTTTTCGACTTGCCCTGCAATTATCCGCCTAGCCCGTCCAAGCACGGCCATCATCGCTGCCTTTCGGGTATGGGTACGCCCGACATGGTCGGCAGCTATGGCACTTACCAGTTCTTCTCCGAGGATGGGCCCGCCGTGACTGTGGACGAAGGCGGCGGCATGCAGTCCAGCTTGACGTTTGAGGCGGAAACAGCGAGGGTTGCCCTGGTTGGACCCCAGGACAGTTTGGCGATTTCGCCAAAACCCATCACAATTGAGTTTCTCGTCCATCGTGACCGTGCTGCGAGGGGGGTGGTGATCGAGATCCAGGGGCGCCGCATTCTCCTACGCGAAGGGGAGTGGAGCCGCTGGACCAAGCTCGATTTCACCATGTCCACGCCCTGGTTCATGCCCTCGCAGAAGGCGAGCGGAATTTGCCGCTTTTACCTGCAAGAAGTCGCGCCCAACTGCAAGCTTTATGTTTCCCCCGTGAATATCGATCCGTCGTCGCCGGCGGTGAACATTTCCGAGCCGGGCTCGTTCGTGCAAGACATTTCGGGCGTCTGGGCCCGTTCTACACGACCGGATTTCAAGAAGACTACCAGGCCCGCAAGCACGGCCTCTTCGATGACGACGAATTCATCAAGCAGGCGGAAAAAGTATTCGAGGAACGGCTGGCGCTCTTCGAATACGCGGTCAATAATTATGACGATGGTCTGCTGTTCTTTTACTTTTCCAGCAGCGATTTGCAGTCGCACATCCTCTGGTGGAACTCGGACGAGGAACATCCCTTCCGCACCGCGCCGGAAGCACGCACGCGTTTCGCGCACATTCGCCGTTTGTACCAGCGGCTGGATACCGTTATTGGCGAAAAAATCGTGGCGCCTTATGCGGGTCAGGCCACCATCATCGTCATGAGCGATCATGGCTTCGCCAATTTCGGCCGACAATTCAACCTCAACTCGTGGCTGCGCGTAAATGGCTATCTTGGTCCGCCCGAGTGTACCTCCTTGCACAGCGATATCGACTGGTCGAAGACGGCGGCGTATGGACTGGGCCTCAATGGGCTCTACCTCAACATGAAGGGACGCGAGCAGGGGGGCATCATCGAGCCGGGTGAGCAGCGCGAGGCACTCCTCAATCAGTTGATTGCCGGGCTCGAGGCGATCGTGGATGAAAATGGGCAAAGGGTCATTCGGGGCGTCTACCGGTCCGATCGTATCTATTCCGGCAATGCCACGGTGCTGGCCCCGGACTTGATTGTCGGTTATGCGCGTGGCTACCGCGCCTCCTGGGCCACGGTGGAAGGGGACCCGACGGGCGAGATCTTGCTCGATAATGACAATCCCTGGAGCGCCGATCATTGCGCCGACGCCCTCGAAGTACCCGGCGTTTTATTCAGCAATCGAACGATCCGCGCCGGGGAGCCCAGCCTTATCGACATCGCGCCTACGATTCTCGCGGAGTTCGGACTGGCCACGCCCTCCTCGATGGTGGGAAAGAACGTTTTCTAAGAACGTTCGGAAAAAAAGGGGTCAGACCCCTTCAAGCGAACAGCGTATTCGATGTTTTTGAAAGGTAGTGAGGGGGTCTGACCCCTTTTTTTCCGAACACTCCAAGGAGATTTTCATGGTGAAGGTGAGCGTCGATCCGAAACTATTCGAGCGGGCCAAGCTGGCGGCCCAAACGGCCGGCTACAGCAGCGTTGACGAATTCATCGCGCACTGTATCGAAAAAGGCATCGAAAAATACGCGGCGGATGAGGCCGAAGCACAGGTCTCCGATCAACTCCGCGGCCTGGGATATATCGAGTGATGGATCTTCTCGCGCAAATCATGGTGTGGCTCAACGGGCCGGCGAATTTCCTCGGCGCTGTCTGCTGGCGCCGATCGCCTTTTTGCCCGGTTGGGTATCCGCGACCATCGTCGCGGTTCTGACGGGCCTGGGGATGCTTCTCGTCTTCAAGCATACTTCCAATCAGAAGGCGCTCAAGGCGGTGCGGGACGACATCAAGGCGCAGATGTTGGCCATGAAGCTCTTCAAGGAGAGTGTCGCCGTCACGTTGCGGGCCCAGGGGCGCATCCTGGTCGGCGCCGGCAAATTATTGTTTCTTTCTCTCGTGCCGGTGGCAGTGATGGCCTTGCCCGCCACCATGCTGCTGGCCCAACTCGCGCTCTGGTACCAGGCCCGGCCTCTCGAAGTGAATGAGGACGCGGTCCTGACGATGCGGCTCGCGCAAGGCGCGGACGGGGCGTGGCCCAAGGTGCAGCTTGAGCCAAGTGCCGCGGTTGAGGTAACGCATGGTCCGGTGCGTGTCCTGAGCAAGCACGAAATATGCTGGAACTTGCGCGCGAAGTCGCCAGGCGATCATCACCTGGTTTTTGACGTGGATGGTCAGAAGATCGACAAGGATTTCGCCATTGGCGAGGGTTTCATGCGCGTCAGCACGGAACGCCCGGCGTGGTCCTGGTCGGACGTCCTTCTCAATCCCTGGGAGCGGCCGTTTGAACCCGGGTCCGCCGTGCGCTCGATCGAGATCGACTACCCCAGGCGTTCGTCCTGGACGTCCGGCTCCGATTCGTGGGTCATCTACTGGTTCGCGGTGTCGTTCGTGGCCGCATTCTTTTGTCGCGGACTGCTGGGAGTCAACCTATGAGTACCACCATCACGATCGTGTCCGGCTTGCCCCGCTCGGGTACGTCGCTCATGATGCAAATGCTGGATCGCGGCGGCATACCCGTCGTCACCGACAACATCCGTACCGCCGACACGGACAACCCGCGCGGCTATTACGAATATGAGATGGTAAAGAAAATCAAGCAGGACAGCTCCTGGCTGGCGGCGACGCGCGGCAAGGCTTTCAAGATGGTTTCGCAGCTTCTTTATGACCTGCCAGCCGCGGAAAAATACCGCGTCATCTTCATGGAGCGGGACATGAATGAAGTGCTGGCGTCCCAGGAAAAAATGCTCCAGCGGCTCGGCCGACCGGCGGCGCCACGCGAGCAGATGAAGAAATCTTTCGCCATTCATCTCGACAAGATCGATACCTGGTTAAAAAACCAGCCAAACTTCGAAGTCCTGCGCGTGTGCTTCCATGATTTGGTGCAGCGGCCCATGGTGGAAGCTCAACGTGTTAGCCATTTTCTAGACGGCCGTGCCAATGTCGATAAGATGGCCGGTGCGGTCGATCCGGCGCTCTATCGAAACAGGAAAGACTAGCGCTCCGTCACACCATAAACTTTTATCGCTCCAGCGTGACCGAGTTCTGACCTCGTCCGAGCGCGCGGAGCGGGCCCCGCCGGCGGGCAGCCGGCAGCGTGGTGGGATGTTCGTCATGGCGCAGTCCGGCGGTTTGTCTTGGTTATTTCGGCACGTGCCTGCGCTGGATTCTTTGCGAACTTATTCCTGGCGCGCCTTGGGCGGTGACCTACGCGCTGGACTCACCGTCGCCACGGTGGCGGTGCCCCAGGCCATGGCCTACGCTATTTTGGCGGGCGTGCCCCCGCAATATGGCCTGTATACGGCCATCGTCATGACGGCCGTCGGCGCGCTGCTCGATTCCTCCAAATTGCTTATCAACGGTCCGACCAACGCAATCTCCATTGCCCTTCTATCTGGCCTCGCGGTCATTCCCGAGAGTGAACGGCTCCCGTCGGTGATGCTGCTTGCTTTCCTGGTCGGTGCCGTGCAGCTGGGGATCGCTTTTCTGCACCTGGGCGATTTGACGCGCTATGTTTCGCCGAGCGTGATCCTTGGATTTACCGTGGGGGCGGGCTCCTTGATTGTTCTCGATCAGGCCCGCCATCTGTTCGGTCTGCGTGCGCGTGGTGAGCCGGAAGATCACATCCTCAAGAGGCTTTGGCTGTCGGTCACCGATGGCGGCGGCATTCATTGGCCAACATTATTTATCGGGGTGGGCACCATTGCCGTGGTGTTGTTGGTACGTCAGTTCAACGCCTACTGCCGCCGCCGCGGCGCCCGCTTTCCCGTGCCGCAGCACCTTGTCGCGGTGGCCCTCATGGCGTTTCTGGTTTGGGGATTTCGTTTGGATGAGGTGCATGGCGTGTCCGTTGTTGGAGCCGTGCCGGCCAATCTGCCAAGCTTCACGGTGCCCGAAATGAAATGGGACCGGGTCCGTCTCCTCGCCGGCAATGCATTTGCCATCGCCGTCCTAGGCTTGCTAGAGGCCATTGCCATGGCCAAGGCCATCGCCGGACGCACGGGCCAGAAACTCGATATCAATCAGCAGTGCCTGAGCGAGGGAGCGGCCAACATGGCCGGCAGCTTCTTTCAGTGCATGCCCGGCTCTGGCTCACTGACACGCTCATCGATCAATCAGCAGGCCGGCGCGGTAAGTCAATGGTCGGGAGTGTTTTCCGCATGTGCCGTGGCTGCCACCGTCGTATCGCTTGCGCCCTGGCGCAATTCGTTCCGCGCGCCGCGCTCGCCGGCCTGTTGCTGCTGGCGGCCTTTCGGCTGGTGGATCGCGGGCAGCTTGTCTTTCACCTGGCGCGACCCGGTTTGACGCCGGCGTGGTCATCGCCACGGCTTTGGCCGCACTGGTGATCTCGGTGGAGTTTTGCATTGTCATTGGCGTCTTTTTGTCCTTTGTCCTGTACGTGCCACGCGCGGTGCAGATACGTCTTGTCGAATGCGAGCCGACTGTGGACGCGGGGCTTCGGGAACGGTCTCTGGGCGATATATCTGCTGGCAACCAGCTCTGTTACGCCCTTGAAGGAGACCTGTTCTTTGGCGTCGAGCCGGAATTGGCCAAGCATTTCGCCGCCATTGAAGATAGGGCACGCGGCGATATCAAGGTAGTCATCCTCTCGGTGCGCCAGACCCGCAACCCTGATGCGGCCTGTCTGCAACTTATCAAGGACTTTCACGCCGCCCTGGCGGAGCGTCACGTCGCGCTGCTGCTCTGCGGCGTTCACGAGGACCTGGGCAAGGCGCTCAAAAACACAGGGCTGGACCTGCGGATTGGCACGGACCATATCTTCGCCGACAAACCAGGCCATGGGATGAACGGCCGCGACGCCATTCATTTCGCTAACCATCATTTCTCCGCCGCGATCAGATAGCCGTAGGCGCGCAGCCGCCCCCAAAAAAAAGGCCAGGGAACGCACCCATCTTGGCGGATGCTCACCGGCTGAACTTTCCGAATGCGGAAGCCCGCGGACCGCAATTCACGAACAATCTCGCTTTTTGTGAACAGATGCATCCCAAGTTCACCAATGCCTTGATGAGCGGGCATGCGAAAATCGCCGCCAAGACGATTACGCCAAAGCAAGCGGCGGCCGGCCCTGGTCCAGACGTGGAACCAGCGGTTGTGAACATGCACGACAAAGACGCCGCCGGGCTGGAGCAGTGCCGGACATGCGCGTAAAAAACGTCGCCGGTGGCTGGCGGTCTCGATCAGGCCCAGCGTGCTGAAGAGGCACGCCGCGTAAGCGAACGATTGATCCGCGAAAGCGTCGAGCTCGACGAGGTTGGCCTGGACTCGTGGAATGTCCAGGCCGTGCGCTGCGGCCTTGTCCCCGAGAACGCGCAGCATGGGCCCGGAGAGATCGACCGCGACGGGCCGATAATGTCGTTCAGCCAGCGCGATGGCCAGTCTCCCGGTGCCACAGCCAAGGTCGATAATGGTGCCGGGTGGCTGGCAGTGGTCCAGGACGAATTGAATGTCGAGAGAAAGAAGAAACGTGTCCGCCAGTTGCTGGTCATATTGCTCAGCGACCGTCGGATCGTGGAGATAATCCCAGAGGGCACGCGAAACGCCAGGTGGAAGTTGCCAATCGGGGGGCATGGCGGACGCCCTGCCGCGTGCGCGCGGGCGCACGCGGCAAAACGCGTTACCTCAATTCCTTGACTTCGAGTGACTTGATTTTGACGACGCTACCGAGATTATGCTGTTGGAAGGCGAAATGGCCTACCTTGTACGTCTTGGCTTGATCGACGTATTCGTAAAGCAACTCGTCGTTGACCGTAACCTTGATGCGGTTGTCTTTCACCACCAGATGATAGGTAAACCATTCGTTCGGTTTGTGCAATTGCTTGTATATTTTGACATGGTTGTAGACGCTGCCCGTGCGCACGGGGTCGGAGTGCGTGGCATTGACTTGCATTTCGTAGCCCTCCGGAAACCCCTTGCCATACTTCGTGCGAATATAGAAGCCGCTGTTGCCTTTGTCGCTGATCATGATTGCCGCTTTGGCCTCAAAGTTCTTGTAATCATCGCGGGGGCTGAAAAGGTGGCTGACTTCGCCTTCGCTCACGATCAGGCCGTCAACGACCTTCCATGAACTGTTTTTTTCGTTGCCTTTGCCGCCGTAGGAGATTTTCCAGTCGGCGATGTCCTTGCCATTGAATACGGCGACCCAACCGTCCGCTGCTTTTTCCTGGGCTTCCGAGTTGGGCAGGGCCAGATAGAGGGCCACGAAACACACGATCAGGCAGAATGCAAGAAGACGCTTCATGGGAGAGGGTTCCTGGTTGGAGAATCGATAGTTGCGGCGCCATAGATCGAGAATAAAGGGGGCAGCCCTGTTATAGCGGCCTGGGTGCGAATGTACAGAATGTTCCCGCTTTCATCACGGCACGGACTTTACCGAGACAGGCCAGATCCTTGAGCGGGTCGCCTTCCACCACAATAAGGTCCGCCCGTTTTCCCGGGCTGAGTACGCCACGATCGTCGAGGCCGACCGCGGCGGCCGCGGTCGCGGTGACGGCACGCAGGATTTCGCTTGTTGTCAGCTTCAGTTCGATCTGGGCCGTGCGCAAGCCAAGTTCAAAATGGTCGATGGGAGTCAGACGCACACCCGCGTCGGAATGGAGGGTATAGGGCACGCCAAAGTCGAGCATGCGCCGTTCGCATTCGAAACGCATGTCGAGGCGGCGTACCGGGCCGGAGGTATCGGCCTGGATCTCTGGAAGAAACGCCCGGCGCATGGTCCCGGCCAATGTCAGACCGACATATTGATTTTGATCCACGATCCGCCGCGCCAGCTCGGGATCGAACTCATAGCGGAATTCGTCGACACGCCAGTCGCAGTGTTCGATGGTGCGGTAACGCGCGGCGACGACGTCGGGAAGCGCCGAACGGCTAAGGACGTGTGCCGCGGCATGTTTGTTGGCGGCCCGCCCCATGTCGGCAATGAGGGCCAGCGTTGGGGCGTCATACTGGGCCCGCATCGGGTCGCTGCTGGGTGTCATGATGCCGCCGGTGGCCATTACCTTCAAAAAATCTGCATTCTCCGCCAACATGCGCGCGGCGGCGGCACGGGCCTCCTCGAAGGTGTCCGCGGTCAAGCCGAGCCAGTGACAGTGACCCCGCCTGGTGGTGATGGGCATGCCGCAGGCCAGGACGTCGGGGCCTTCAAGGTCGCCCCGGCGAATCGCGTCCCTCACCTGTTGCGTCACGGTGCCCCTGCCGCCACAATCACGTACCGTGGTGATGCCTGCCCGCAGGGCAGCCACGGCGTTGCCGGCGGTGCGCTGGAACAACTCGGCATCGTTCTCGCGCTTGACCTGCTCGATGATGGCGGCGTTGGTAGAGAGGGCGGAAAATATCAGGTGGACGTGGGTATCGACCAGGCCCGGTAATATGGTGCAGCCGGGGAAATCGAAACGCTCGCCTGTGCACGCCGGAGGAGGCAGCAAGCGTGTCTCGATGGTGTCAACGCAGCCATCCTGGACACGCAGGGCCGGTCGAATCAGGGTGGCAACGCCGGTCCCATCCCAAAGGCGGTCCGCGGTGATGAGCACCGGATTCATACATGTCCCTGACTCTCGTGGATTCGGTCACGCGCACTTGGTGCGCCTCAGCGTTCGCCTTATTGTGTCCGAGTCGCGGGCCAATTTCCACAGAATGTTGGCGGGGCGCGTGAAAAAGTGTACGATGCGGCCGTCGGCTCACGTAAGTTTGACTTAGGCGGAGGGGGAGCGCATGCATCGTTTGTTGTCACTAATGGTTATCCTCGTGGTTTATCAACCCCTTGCCGAGTCGGCTGCTCGACACACCGACGGAGGACACACGGCTAGCCGCACTCTTCAAAGACTATCTCGAGATCGAAATGAAAACGCGGCCGCTCGAGGCCACGCGCCTGGGCGACCATCGCTATGACCATCTTCTGGATGATTTGAGCGCGGCAGCACGCGCCGCCGGCACGGAACGCGCCCGTGCCGCCCTGGCGGCCCTGCCCCAACGCGTCGACTACTCCAAACTTGGTCGATCCGGACAGATCGACTTTGAAATCTGGCAGCAATCCTTGAAGCGCGACCTCTGGCTGGCCGACAATACCCGCCCCTTCGAGGAGGACCCGCGTGTTTACAACGACTACATCACCGAAAGTGTGTATATCCTGTTGACCCAGTCAACGCTTCCCCAGGCGGACAACGTCCGTAACGCGGCGGCACGCATGCTCGCCATACCCAAGGTAGTCGCCGCGGCGCGTGAAAACCTGCGAGCCCCGTCCCGGGTCAAGCTGGAGACGGCCATCAAGCAAAATCGCGGCGCTATTGGCTTTTATGAGGCCGGCATCTTCGAGTTGACCGGAGAAACGCCGGCTTTGAGCGCGCTGCGCGGCGGCCAAGACGGTGGTCGTCAGCTTGCGCGACTATCAAAAATTCCTGGAGGAAGAGTTGCTTCCCAGGGCTAAAGGTGACTGGCGGCTGGGCAAGGCCAAGTTTGTCGAAAAGCTAGACCTGGAATTGAACGCCGGCATCGGTGCGCTGGAAGTGTTGAAGGAAGCCGAGGCGGAGGCAGAGCGTGTCGAGGCGGAGATGTATGTCATCGCGCGGCAGCTTTGGAGCAGCCTTTTCCCAAGTAAGGCGCTACTGCCCGATGATGCCGCCGGCCGGCGGCAAACCATCATGCTGGTGTTCGAAAAAACGAACAGCGATCATGGCAAGCCCGAAGACCTGATTCGCGATGCGAAAGCCGGTGCCGAAAAGATCAAGGCGTTTATCACGGCCAAGGACCTTTTGCGACTTCCCGAGCCCGACCGGCTGCGGATTATCGAAATGCCCGAGTTTCAGCGCGGCAACTCCATCGCCTTTTTGAATCCCGCGCCTCCCCTGGATGACAAAGCCTCGAGCTACTATGACATCAGCCCGCCGCCACGTGACTGGGAACCGCGGCGAGCGCAGACATTCATGGAGGAGTACAACCGTCAGATGCTTCAGATCTTGACGATCCACGAAGCTTATCCGGGGCATTACGTGCAGCTCGAATATGCCAATCGCCATCCTTCGCTGATGCGCAAGGTGCTTTATTCCGGCGTGTTCGCGGAAGGGTGGGCCGTGTACACGGAACAGGTCATGCTCGATCAGGGCTATGGCGAGGGCGACTTGACGTTACGACTCAATCAGCTCAAGTGGTATCTGCGCGGGTTTGCAATGCCATTCTCGATTACAAAATGCATTGCACGGAAATCACCGATCAGGAGGCGCTGGCCTTTTTGACCCGGCGCGCCTTTCAATCGGAAGCGGAGGCGATTCTAAAGATCATTCGCGCGAAGCAAAGTTCCTGCCAGTTGTCCACATATTTCGTGGGAAGAATGGCTTTTCAGCGCTGCGCCGGCGCTTGCAGAACGAGCTTGGCGAGCGCTTTGAATTGGGGCGGTTCCATGAAGCGTGCCTGGATCATGGCACCCTGCCCGTGCGCTATTTGGCGGAAGTCGTAACCGATCGTTTGGGTCGGCCACGCTGACCGACCCGAAACAACCTCTTGGCTGGATCATGCTCAGGTCAGGCACAATTCGTGGGTTGACTTCCTGACCGCGGGCAGGCGGAACAGGGCGCCGACGTCGTACCAACCATCCGCGCAACGTTTGGCGCGGACCAGGGTGGCCGGAATGACAACTCCCGGGTGAATGGGGTTGGGCAGTTCAATCAGCACGTCCGCGGTGTCCAGCTCTTCGGGCAGATAAAAGCCAAGTCCGCCGCGGGAAATGTCCTTGCCCCGGCACTCGACGGGCGCATCCTTCTCGCCATTACGCTGTAGCGGGATGATGATCACCTTGTGGGGCCAGAGCAGGCGCCCCTGGGTTCGTTTATTGGAATTGACCAGCAGCAATTGCCGCAGACTTTCCAGGATGGCGGCACCTGTGTCTTCGAGGATTTTGCGGCTTTGTTTCTCGCCGCAGCCGATCGTACGCAAGGTGGCAGATACTTCGATCGGCGTGGCCGATGCGGGATTGACGCGCGTCAGCCTGATGTCGATCTCGATGCCGGTTTGCCGGCCCAGCCACTTGCCCCAGAAGTTTGTGGGCAGATCGACATGGATCAGGCAGCCTTCTTGATCCTCACGTATACGGCGGCCGCAGCACTGCTTGGGAAACTCTTCAAGCTTTTCCTTGGCTGAGCCAAGAGGCAGGCCGGCCTCAAATTTGTGACTTAAGACTGTGCCGTCGATCGAAATCTCCGGAACGTCTTCCAGCGCCTTCGGCCCACCCTCGCCACCCGCGGCGGCCAGGATGTCAGCCACGATGCGCTGCAAATCTCCATAATCGGCGGTGTGAACTGCCACCGCTTTGCCCTGACGAGGCGCTTGCAGAAGACTCGTGAACCGATCGGGCTTGTCGCGCAGCTCCTTTTCCACCTCGGCGGGAGTGCCTTCCAGGGCCATGACCATGTCCGTGCAGCTTGACCAGCGCTGCGCCGGGTCGACATGGAGGGCGCGGGCGATTACGTCCTTGTCCAGGTGCGGCAGCGTGGCCAGGTCGGGCTGGGAATTTTTGCCGCGACGATAGGGATGAACGCCGGTCAGCATCTCCGCATAGAGCAGCGCCAGGCTAACCTGATCGCTGGAGCGTGTTGTTTTCTTGTCGAACAGCTCCCTGGCGGCATAGCGGGCATTGTTCTGAGCGATGTCCTGATCGACGGGGGCCCAAAGGAGCTGGGCCAGGCCGAAATCCGTAATCTGCAGCCAGCCGTTGTCGAGGATCAAGTTACGCGGATTAAGGCCCAGGTGCTGGACCCCATGTTGTTGATACATGTAGTCGAGTACTTCGGCGGCGGCTCGGATGTAGTCCACCAGTTCTCCGCGCCGGATGCCGGGGAGTTTTTGGTTCTGGCACTGCACGAAACGGTCGCGCACGGTTTCCTTGACCAGGTCGGTAAGGAGGATCAAGCGGCCCGGCTCAAAATGAATGACTTCGTCGGGAACCAGGGCAGGGTGATGCAAGGACCGCAGAAAGGCAAGGTTTTCCGTCAGCTTGGGCGTGGATTTGCCCATGCCATAGAGAAGCTTCACCTGGCGTTTTTGACCTGCCGGCGTCTGGACCTTCCAGGATTCGACGAGCGGTGAGTTGGCTAGCGGCTCGAGAAACAGGTAATCGACCAGAATATCCGGTGGCATGACCGGCTGCTTGGGTCGGTTCTTCTCTGCCTCGGTGGCGAAGAAATTGAGGGTCTCGGCCATGGGCTGGGCGTTTGCCGGCATTCTGCGCCTCAGCTTGAGTGGACGCCGAAGCACTCCCCGCGCCACTATCGCCTTGCAAGGCACGCACGAGGTCCATGCAGGAGGCAAAACGATGTTCAGGATTTTTGGCCAGGGCACGCGCGATGATGGGGCGGTCGGTCGCGGACAATCCGGTAAGGTCCGGTTCTTCCTGCGTGTGCTGCATGAGCAACTGCCGGGAGTTCTTGCCGTTAAACGGCAGATGGCCCGTGAGCAGCTCCTGAAAGACGATGCCGAGACTATATTGGTCGCAGTGCCGGCTCAGCTTGCCCAGGAATAACTCAGGCGAGGCATACAAAGGCGTGATGGCTCCAAGGTGCACCTTGGCGTTATTGGCGCCGGCCAGGCTGTTCACCAGGCCGAAATCGGCGACCTTCACGTGGTTGCTGACCAAAAAGAGATTACGCGGCTTGATATCCAGATGCTGCAGGTCGAACTTCAGGTTCATGAGGTCCAGGACCTCGGCGGCCTCGCGCAGGTAGGCAAGCAGATCGGCCCGAGGCACGCCCTGTTGCCCCTGGCTGCGAAACTTTTGCAGGAGCTCGTCCAGATTGTGGTCGGCCAGCTCGGTGACGATGATCAGCTCGCCGCCGACGCTTTCAACCCGGTCCATCGAGAGCAGAAACGGGTGGCGGATGGATTTGATATGTTGGACCGCGCGAAGTTCTTCCTCGGCGCGGATACTATCGTTGCTGAGGCCATTAAGGTCCCCATAAACAAACTTGATGGCCTTGAAAATGCCGCCCGGGGCCTCGCATTTCCAGACTTCGCCAAAGCCTCCCGAGCCAAGAGGTTCGAGGAGTCGATACCCGCGAATAGGTTCCGCGTTGGGTTTTTTTTCGAGGGGCATAACAGTCTCAGGGTATGAAGCGGGGGGAAATACCATCCCAAACGTAGGTCAGAAATGAAAGACAGTCCAATTATTAAAAGGAGCAGGCCTGTGGAGATAAGTCACGGCCGGCGCGGGAAAACATGAGGCGAGTCGAAAGGAAGAGAAAATTAGGCCCAAACAACAAAACAAGCCCGGCAAACGCCAGGCTTGTTTCAGGTAAGTTCGCGGGCCCTTTTACAGAGCAGGCCGAGTATCGAGACGGCGCGGGGCCGGTCCCGTCGCATCGGGCAGGTTTACCGCTTGCGAGGCCGGAATCATGCCAGGAAACACTTGCGAGGCGGGCGGCGGCACGGGGCAATGCGACCAGTCTGGCGGCCAGGGCCAGGGGGTCCAACATTTCTGGTAATAGCCCCAGTTGGGTGCCTCGCATGGGCAGCAAACAGGCTTGGCACAGCCATGTTGGAAGCAGATACGGGGCGCGCCTTCCATGCACCACTTGAGTACGGGGGGGCAGCAAAAGCGCTGGCAGTGGCCGGTTGCACAGGTGCCGGTGGCGCAAGTACCCGTGGCGCAGGTGCCCATGGTACCCGGGGCGTCTCCGGTCCCGCAACTGGTGCAGGCTTGCTGAGCAAATGCCGCGGTTTGAATGAGAAGAAGGGCAATGGCTGTCAGGCCGGCCTTGGCCAAAGCTTTGCCCACGCGGTGGCGAAACATTACATACCCTCCTTGGATGTCACCGTGGTTGACCGCGGTGCTGAAGTTCCGTTCTTCGATTATTATGGGCTGTCCGAAGGGCCCAAGCCCTTCGCGTTGTTTCTTAGCGTGGCACCCCGACGACGAGCGGAGTCGTGAAGGCGTTGCCGCCAACACCCGCTCCCGCCAGGCCCGTGCCATAATTACCCTGGTTGACCAGGCCCGGCGCGGTGCCGGCAGCGCCCCCTCCCTGGGAAAAGAGGGGGTAATAATGTCCATAATTGAAAAAGCCGCCGAGGCGGTGACCGGTGGGGGTCATTTCATCAAACGCCACCTGGCCAGCCTGGTTTTGCAACATGCCCTGCGTGGCCTGATTTTGTTGCTGCAGCTGCTGCAGTGCCTGTTGGTTGTCAAACTGGGGGCGGACAATCCCAAAGTAGTTGGTGGCCGAGTTAAGGCCGCTGCCGCGGTTTAAATTCAAATAGGGGCTTATGGTCGGCCGCTGACTTACGGTTGGTGGCGTATAGCCTCCCAGCGGCTGCTGGGCATGGACATTGCTTCCCAACAGCAGGGCGGCAACAAGACTGGCTCGGCAATACTTCATGACATTCTCCCGTGACAGCGTCCCCGTCGCGACACGACGGCGTTTATGCAACTGTAGGTCATGATAATCCGTCTTGAGGCACAAAAAGTTGGATTGTGCTGGTTGTGACGGATTTATTGCCTGCCTTCGTCCATTTCATATTCGGATCGAAGGCAGGCAAAGTTTAACGGTTTTTAGGGAACGATGACCGCGGTACCGGTGCCGGTTCCTGTGTTGTTACGCAGGTTTTGGAAATTCTGCGCTACGCTGGTACCCAGGAGCGTGACACCCAGCACCCGTTCCACGGGCGCCAGCATCTTCGCCAGGTAGTTGTCCGCGGTAATCAAGCAGTCGGCGCTCACGTAGATGCGATCGCCAGGGAAGATTTGATAGTTCGTGCCGGTGGAGCCGGCCATCGTGATGGCCTTCCAGTCGACCGGCAGAATCTGGTTGCAGCCGTTGGCCACCGGCGAAGGCCTGGCCAGCCAGATGCGATGGGTAGAAGATACCGGCGCCAGGCCCTGCACATAGCCGATGGCGTCCAGCACGGTTTCGTTGCCAGTCACGGGCAAGCGGATGACCCGCTGACCGTAGCCGCCGCCATCGAAGATGACGTAAAAGACCTTGCTGTTGTAGGCGAAGACATCGATGGCGATTTGCGGGTTCAACAGATATTCAGAAAGATGTTTTTCAACCACGCACTTGGCCTGGCCCAGGGTCATGCCGGCGACATAAACCGAGCCATAGCTGCCCAGGCTGATGGTGCCATCGGGACGAACCAGGTGCTCGCCGCGAAGCGCCTGTAGGCCGCGGAACTGAGCCAGGGCGACCGTAACCTGGGCGTTGCGAAGGATATTGGCCAGGTGGGTGCGAATTCCCGTCTGAATCTGGTCAAGCGTCAGGCCCGACACACGTACCGTACCGTAATTGTAACCAAGGTTGATCGTGCCCTCGGGCGAGACCACGATGGCGCCGTTGATGGGCTGGTTCGGCAACGTATCGGTGACGTTGATGTACAAAACTTCCAGCGGTTCGACGCGGTAGGGAGGTTTGGGGACCAAACGCACGGCGTCGATCGTGATAATATCAGGCGGTGCGATGGTGTAAGGCGGGTGCGACACGGGGCTCAATTCCGTGGGACACGGCCCTGGTCCTGGGATTGGGTTGCCCGGAGCACCCGGGAGGCCAGGATGCACCGTCATGGTAGTCTTGCCAGGATCGGAGTTGACGATGGTTTCTTGTGTGTAAGAGGCACGCTGCACGCCGTTGGGAGTGGCTTCTTTGGCCGTGCCCACGACATTGCCCAGCGGGGCCATGTCTTGACAACGATCGCACACTGGCCGTGTGCCGTAATTGGCCGTCGTGGTACGCGGCATGTCATTTTGTCCGGTGCCGAGGCAGCCTGACAGCGCCACCAGCACAAGGCCGCTCAACAGCGCCGCGACCCCCGTTCGTCGGCTATTTCCGATCATGACCCGCTCCTTGAAAAATGAGATCCCCGGAATGATGATATTTCTCACTTTCCGCCGACCTCAAGGCGCTCGCGAACGTTCCGCCCTGGAAAACCCGCACGTGCGGCGCATTATTTTCCTGGCGGTCACCGATCCCCCGATCAGTGCGCGTTAAGCCTCGCTCCGGGGTTGCCCGGGGCGGTCTGGCGAATAAGTATTCCTTAGAGGGCGGGGTAGATACCCGAAACGAAAATTCGTTGCAAGAGCAAAATGAAAGTTTTTTTCCAGCTACATGTAGACTTCAAAGTGCGTGACATCGGCTCAGGATGACCATTTCAGTTTTGTAGCACGAACACATAACCTTCGATACCTTCTCCCGACTCAACGCGGATAACGTCCTTTTTGCAATAGAGTTCGAGGAACCCGGCAGCGGCGGCGGTGTGGCGGATGTAGGCGAGCGCGTGAGCAAACCGCCCCGAGGCGCGGAGCACGAAGCCTGTTGCTTCACCAGCCTCCACCAGGAACGCGAAGCGGCTGCCCGGACGCAGGGCCTTGGCCGTCGCCAGGAAGACAGCCTCCAGGTCACCGACATATACAAAGACGTCCCCGGCGACGATCAAATCATAAACATCGGCAGCGGGTTCGAGCGCTTCCAGGATATCGCCATGAATCAAGCGGTCGTAAATACCGCGAGCGCGTGCCTTGGCGAGCATGCGGGCGGACAGATCGACCCCGGTAAGCGT
Source organism: uncultured Planctomycetota bacterium (assembly GCA_963848825.1). GTDB lineage: Bacteria > Planctomycetota > Planctomycetia > Gemmatales > Gemmataceae > CAVVSQ01. The sequence goes on from CAWKFA010000015.1 coordinate 1,815,511, forward strand.
ACGCGCTGTGCCACGAAAAGCCAGGCCGGTCAACCCGGTGCCGCAACCCAGGTCGAGAATGTCCAAAGTCCGGTTTTCGACCAAATCCGGGAGAGCGGCTCGCAATAATTCGGGACCTCGATAGCGAAGCGACGTCACCAGCTCTTCGTCAAAATTGTCCGCATAGCCATCGAACAGGCCGGCCACGTACTCCCGAGGTGCCGTCCGCGACTGGACTTCGCCCGTCAGAGCAGCCAGCATATGACGTGCGGATTGATCAGCGGGTGCCAGGGCGAGGGCCTGACGAAGGCAACGCGCGGCGTCGCCGGGACGCTTGAGCTTGAGAAAAATGGCGCCCGCATTTTTGTACGCCTCGACATGATCTGGCGCCAGACGGATTACCTCTTGGTAACAAGCCGCCGCCTCTTCGAGCCGCTGGAGCGAGCCGAGCGCGGCCCCCAAGTTGTGAATGGCACTGGCGTTGTCGGGCCGGAGCTGGATAGCCCGCCGGTAACAGGCCACGGCCTCTTCCAGCCGTCCCTGCACGCGCAAGGCATTGCCGAGGTTGAAATGAGCATCCTGGTAGTCAGGCTTGAGGCGTAGAGCCTCGCGAAAACATGCATAGGCTTCGTCCGAACGGCCGAGTTCATCGAGAATAGCGCCCAGATTGTTATGCCTTTCGGCGCTATGGGGCTGCCAACGCAGCGCTTCCCGCAAGCAGGCGACCGCCTGGTCCTTTTGCCCCAGCGCATCCAGGAGGAGCCCCAAATTGTTGTGAGCCCCGGCATCATCGGGCCGCAAACCTATCGCCTGCCGGTAACATGTAATCGCTTCGTCGAGCCGGCCCAACAGGCGCAGAGCGTTCCCAAGCTTGAAATGAACCGCCGCGTTGCCCGGCTGAAGGAAAAGTGCCTGCTGGTAGGCGTCGGCGGCCCGAGCCATGTCCCCCTGCGCCGCGAAGGCATCGCCAAGATGGTCGGAGGCTGCCGACTCGTTCGGGCTCATCCCCGGGATACCTCCAACCGCAAAGTAACGTCCAAGAACCACCGCGAAGTCTAAGCGATCCCAATCCAGGCTTCAACCGAATTCGGGATAGCTATTCGTCCAGGAACGCGTTTCGCCAGCCCACACCCCCGCGGGGGTGCCATCCGGTCCAAGGCAGGCATGGTCTTTTCACGATTGCACACCCTAGCGGCGCTGGGTGAAATGAATGAAACGACACTCCTCTCCCGCGCACGAACCTACGAAAGGTATACTGCAAAGCGACGTACCTGCTTACCGTACTCCGGAGGTGTGGAGGCATGCGACAATCAGGAACCAGGACCCACGCAATTTGCTCGCTTACCATCGGAAGGAAGTTGCGCAAAACGCTCTTTTTCCGTCTTAATGGTAAGGCCGCGAGGAACGCGATGTGAATTCTGACCCGAATGGGCTGTTGAGCATCCTGGACAGGCACGGTACGGAATTGCACGCCCTGTTGCTGCGGCTGACCCTGCGCCGGGGTGGCCGAGGATCTCTTGCAAGACCTCTTCCTCAAGTTAAGCAGCGTCGCGGGTCTCGCGGCCGCGCGTGACCCCCGGGCCTATGTGTTTCGCACCGCCATTCATTTGGCCTTCGACTGGCGGCGGTCGCGGCGGCCGGCCGAGCCAATAGTAACCGAGCCGGCGGCTGGTGCGCAATCGGCTCTCGATGGGCTCATTCAAGCCGAGGAACTGGAGCAAATTCTCGATGCCATGCAGGAACTCTCCGCACAGAGCCGTCAGGTCCTGATATTGCATTACCTGCAACACCAGGATTACGCCGAGATCGCCGAACAGATGGGCAAGACGGCACATCAAGTACGCGGCCTCTGTGCCAAAGGGCTTACCGGCTTGCGTGGCATTTTGGGGCCGGCCGCTACCGATGTCGAAAGGTGAGGAACACGGACATGAACCTATTCAACGACGAAGAACTGATCCGCCGCCTCAAGCGGTTGAACGCGGTGCAACCGGCGCCCGCTGCCATGAACCAGGCCCTGGATCGTGTGCGCCAATCGCTAGTTAAAGACTCATCAAACAAACCTCGTTGGGGGAATAAGATCGTGTTAAAGCATGTTGCCGCTGCCGCCGCTGTTTTAATTGTTGTTGGCGGTACCTTGGTCTGGTTTTGGCCCGCATCCTCTCCGGCACAGGCGAGTTTCGGGGAGTTGCAGCAGGTCATGAAAGCGGTGCGTTCCGTGACCTGCCGGCAAACAACGCGGGGTGGAGATGAACCCGCGCAGACCACGCAGTGGATGTTCCTGGCGGACGGTCGTGCACGTTTTGAGAACTCCGACGGAAGTTCCTCCATTCTCGACCCGACCAAAGCCCGCATGCTCATCCTCAATCCAAAGAAGCGTGAAGCCAAACTCTGGCTGGGCATCAAGACGCCGCCCGTTAACCCCTACGAACTCTTCAAAAACCTTCCAAACGACGCCTCGGCCCGGCGCTTACCTGGCAAAAAGATCGACGGCAAGGAGGTGCTCGGCTTTGCGGTGAAAGTAGTTGGCGAGGAGGCCACCCTCTGGGCCGATGCCAGGACGCGCTTGCCCCTGCGCATCGAAGCGGAACAGAAAGGGGAGCAGGGGAAGACCATCACGTCAGTACTCGACGATTTTATTTTTGACCGCGAGCTGGACCCTAAACTCTTTTCGATGGAACCCCCCGCCGGTTACAAGGTTGATACCTTGGGCGTCGCCGAACTCCCGCCCCCTCCGGCCGATCCCAAATTAAAGGACCTGGTCGTCACGCCCTGGGTGGGCATCGGCCCAGTGAAATTCGGCATGAGCCGCGAGGAGATTGAAAATCTATTCGGCAGGGCTGATGCCGTTGTGGAAGGTAAAAACAATGTTGACCTCAATTATGGTTCGCGCGGCTTCACTTTGGGAGTGAGAAAAAATGTGGGGTTGTGGACCATTTGGTGCAAAACCCAGGAGTTCTCCCTGCCATTTCGCATCAACGATTTCAGCGGCAAAACAGACAAAGGCATCGCCATGGGCGCCAGCAAAGCCGATATCATGCGGGTCTATGGCAAGCCAGATGCGGAGAATATAATTCAAACCACGACTCAGTTGGCATACCGTGAACCGGACGTTTCCTTCACGATTGTCAACGACAAACTGATCCAGATGAACTTCATGTACCAGCGGCGCGAGGCCAAATAATCGCATGTCAAGCCCCAACGAGGCGCCATGCTGGCCCACGGTCAAAACCCTGGGGACGATGAGACAAACTTACAGCAAGCCCGAAGATGCAAACAAGCACCGAGCAAGCAACGTGGTGACAACCTGGGGACCGAAGACGCAAACAAGCACCAAGCCCCAACGGGGCGCTCTTATGCTAGCCCAGGGTAAAACCCTGGGGACGATGACACAAACAAACATCAAGCCCCAACGGGGCGCTCTAACAATCTAGGCCCGCCATGCCGCAATTTCATTCGCGATACTCGTCCACTATATTTTTTTAACAAAAACGTGAACTAATTGATTCAACCCGCCGATCGCTGGCCCAGGGACCTAACCATCCAAAATATCAGGCCCGAAGGGGTGAAAACCTGGGCCGAAGTCGCAATCATGCAGCAAGCCCCAACGGGGCGCTCTAGGCGAGCCCGGGGTAAAACCCTGGGGATGATGACAAACTTTTCCCAATCCCCAGGCAGTGGCACCGGCCAAGGATGAAGCAACGGTCGTACCCGATCCAAATCGCCAGCACGTCGGTGTGCCAAGCTTGACCAGCGCCATTGTTCCGCCCGCCCCACCAGTCCCGCTCGCAACGGATTGCGTTCGGCGTAACGAGGCAATTATCCCAAGCTGATCGGATGATTGCCCATGGCGGCCGCCGTCAAGAAAACGGTCCGCGTCCCCGGTGCCGTCCCAATGGTTTTTTTTGGACTCCAGACTCATTGCCTACGACAATCGGCACAACCAATCAATAAATGGACTTGTCGGTATTGGGTCGGGGCCACTCCAAGGCTGAACCCAGTAGTTTACATCATACCCGAACTGCGGATCGTACGCGCTTTGTTGCAAGATTAGCAAACCCGATTTGCCTCGCCAAATAGCATAGCGGTGGCGGTTTGCATCCGTGTCAGCCCCTTGGATTCTGGGTGCACCTAGAATCTCAATGGCGCACGCTAATGACTCGATGTAGATTTGGTCGAACTCTTCATGTTCTTTTTGCCAGGATTGTAAGCTTACATGTTCAGACTGTAGAAACGTTTCCCACCAGCAGATGGATAAGATTGCACAACAAACTGTGAGCTCGCGATATTCGGGCCACCCATTCTGCTTCTTCCTCTCAGTCAGCTCAGCCCTTAAAGTTACCAGTAGTTTTGCTCCACCGCGCAAGGAGAATCTCCACAAATCAGCATTTGAAGAAGCTGACTCGAAGGTGGCAAACTGCTCACACTCGCGCCGAAAAGCAAAAGGGACAAAAGCAACATTGGCCAATCCAAAAAGCTTCGTGATTGGCGGTTGAAATCCTGAAAATCGATCTATCACCATAGGCTCTCCCATTTAGCTTCTTGCCGGTTTCTTCGGACGACCGAGATTGCGAAGGGCGGATGTCCCCTTTTCGCTCACGCGCTGCTTGACGCTCCGCTTTACATCCACAAAGCGTCGAACTACCTAGCTAGCCATGTCAGTCGACGTAAATCGGCACTTTCGGTGGCCACAACCGCCGGGTTGCATCCGGTCTGATTTAGCAAAGCAAAAGTCGCTACGGACGAAAACGCACGACTTTGGATTCGTAGGAATTGAATGACCCCATGTTCAAGGACTCCGGGGTGGTGAGCGAAAGCGAGCCGGAGCCGAGCACGAAGTCCGCTGCTGACACACGCCGGGGCAGCGTGATCGTGAGAGATTCGAGGGGTACATTTTGGGCATTGAAGAGAGTGACTGTCATGTCGCTTTCGTGAGTGCGCCAGAGAACCAAGACGTTGTCGCCGGCGCTGGTTTTCAGGAACTCCGCCTTACCCCGGCACAAGCTGGAGTGTTGGTTGCGGAAGCTAACGAGCTGCTGATGCCAGCGCCAGGACGAAGCTGGATCGGCGCGCTGCAGTTCCAGCGTCTTCCAATCGAGCGGCTTGCGGTGTTTAATGTCGCCGCCTTCGGAGCCCTGGGGTTGCGCAATTTCGTTACCGTAATAGATGAAGGGGGTGCCGGGGCCGAGCAGAAGCCAGGCGGCCTCGGCGCGGAGTTTGGCAGGTTCCTTGGCGAAGAGAGTGCCGGGGCGGTTGGCAGCCAAATCGTGGTTGCTGGCGAAAGTTCCGAGCCAGGTGTTGGGCGGGAGCTTGGCGTCCCATGTCCATAGATCACGGGCAACGGCCGGATTGAGGCTCGTGAAGGCGCGGACGAGCGGGAAGTTCAGCGTCATGTGGAAGGCTGGGCGCTCGCCATCGCCCATGTATTTGAGCAGACTGCGGCGGTCGTCGGTCCAATTTTCGGCCACCATGAACTTGGCGTAGCCGGCTCCTTCATAGGGGTCGAGAACGTCGCGGCGAAAACTCTCGAACCAGGCGAACGTTTCGGGGTTATCTTCCTGGTCTGATTTCGCACCGTCGCCAGCAAGGTTTTCGTAGAGGTAGCGGACGGCGTCCACACGCAGGCCGTCGAAGCCGAGGTCGAGCCAATACCGGGCAGCCTTGGCGATTTCCAGCCGCACCTCTTTATTGCGGTGGTTTAGGTCGGGCATGCCGCCGGAAAAGATGCCATAGTAGAACGCTCCATCCAGGGGATGCCAAACGCTGCCCTTGCCGAAACCGGTCCAGCCTTTGGCGGGACGCGTGTCGCGCCAGACGAACCAGTCGCGTTTTGGCGACTTCGGATCGCGTGACTCGATGAACCAGGGATGCCTACTCGAGAGGTGGTTGGGGACGAAGTCGAAGATCAAGCGGATACCGCGAGCATGGGCCTCACGGATGAGCGCCTTGGCGTCGTCGTTCGTGCCAAGCCGGGGATCGACCGTGTAGTGATCGACGACATCGTAGCCGTGAAGATTGCGCTGGCCACTGGAGCTTTTGAAAAATGGCGACAGCCAGATGCACGTGATGCCGAGGTCTTTGAGCGTATCGAGACCCTGGATAATCCCCTTGAGATCACCGACACCGTCCTTATCGGAATCGCGAAAGGCGGGGACCCAGAGATGATAAACGACGGCGTCTTTATACCAATCATGAATTGGCGTTTTAAGGCACAGCTCGCGCTGCGGCTGAATCGGCGGAAGGTCGTCAAAGAGCTTGGGGGAACCAGCGCTGACAGGAGCATTTGTCAGGCCAAGCGCGATTATCCAACCAGGAATAAGGCGGAAGGCTGCACATCGCAGATTGCAGAGCATGATTGTGATTCCAAACTAAACAGGAGAGTCGGAAACGTCCCTCGATTTATTTATCGATGGCGGCGAAAAAGGCTCCATTGTTTCTGCACGGAACCCGCCCCTTGCGTCTGCTGGCCCTTGTGAAGGAGGAAAAGCGGGCGCGAACCGTTTTCGTCTCGTGAATCCATCTAAGTTGTCAATTTCTTCGGACGACCGGGATTGCGGAGGGTGTATTCCAGATTCGGCTTTTTCGCCTTGCGCTGGTGCCAAGTCTCCGAGCCATGTCTCGACTCCAACGAACAAACGGTACGAGCTACTTCAATGAGAGGATTCTAATACTGCCAAAGCCACAGCCAGTCACCCGTTTGAAACGGCGGTTTGCCGAACAGATTAAATAGACCGTCACCAAACGGCCAAGTTCCCTTCCAGGCGGCGTCATTCGGAACAATATAGTCAAACTGTACAACGTGGCGATAGTCATTCAATCGAATTGTTTCAAATTGTTTGACCAAACTTTCACGAGGTTGAATAAGGTGTGGACTACCACCCAGCTTGTGCGAGCTTCGGAAACATAATTGTTCGTCAAAATCAACTTCTTTATCGTCCGTCAAAGTGCCGAGCACCAACGGGTGCTCTGATAGTGGTCCAGCAAACACGATGTCACTTCTCCTTCGCATTGGCTCGGCACTAACAACTTCGACGAACTCCGTCCCCGCAGGAGAGACGCAGTTCCGTGGCACCTTGTCAAAGGCACCTAACCGCTTCCAATCAAGAAAGATCGATGCTTCTAACGCCGGAGTCGTAGCTACAGGTACAGTTGCGAAGTACGCTCCTTGGATTAGTTTAAGCGGCACCACGCTTGCCGGAGGACGTCCACCCAGTCGAGGCCCAGACTCAGAACCACCAATTCCAATACTGAATGGAATCGAATACCGTTGATCGTCAGGGAAGGCCAGCATCATCGTGATTCCTAAATATCAGAAAACGGTCCGCGTCCCTGGTCGGCGTCCCCTTTTCCGCCCTCGAGAGCCGAACATGCGTGAGAACTTCGTATGGTTGAATCGGTTCACGTTGTCGCTCTTGAAACAGCATCCGGACAAAAAGCAAGGCACCATCATGAAGTGGCGAAGTTGTGGACCGAACGAAATCGTTTTGCTCGAAGTCCTTTACGGGAACACCGATTTAGTTGCAGCCGACCCTAGATTTCGCCGGAACATCGCGAACTCTTATTTCGTTTCCGGACAAAGGTTTGAAAGCCGCTAGCTGAAATCACGCCCATATTGTCCCTATTTCTTCTGCCAATCAATCCTGACGTTCGGTTTGCCTTCAATCTGAGCCACCAAATGCAAAAGCGCGCATCCGCCGCCCAGCTACATTGGCCAAGTGTAGAGCAAAGTACAGAACAACGGCGAGATGAAACCCGGCATCGTCGTCTCCTCCTGTCCGATCAACCTTCATCCACACGCGTTGGTATTCCGGGCTCACAAACCACGCAGAGGTCTCTCGCTCAAGTGGTTGCGGAATGGACTCCAAAAGAGTAACTTGTAAACCGAACTTCTGAGACCAGGCCAGTAATTCAGCCAAACCGGCAATCTGTTGTCTACTTTTCTTGAATTCGACAATCCAGTAAACCGAGTCGCCGGCTGCTTCCGCATGCTCGGCCGTCGCGCTCGCGATATAGAGTTTCTTTCGACGTCCAAGGCCAAGTTCCTAACCGGGCTCGTCAGAGGGTTCGAGGTGATGGACGTGATCGAATAACCCATCTTTCAGACTTCCTCGAACTCTATACAGATATGTGCCCGGACACCCACTAACGCTAGCCTCCGAACATAATATCAAACCGGCTTTCCATCTCGTTACCATGCCGTACTCAGTTTGTACGAGTTCCAAATGAGCACGGACAATGCCACCGCCTGCAGGTCCATCTATCAGCTCAAAACGCTGACCTTTTTCGGGATATCCAAGGGCCTCCCAATTGGTCCTCATTTTGTTGGGGTCTTCTTGAAAATAGGAGCTATTTTCTGGATCAGCCAACAAGGTAGGCAGCTCTTCCCATCGATAAGACAAATCTGCCCACGAGGGATACACTTCGTAGTAGTACTTAGGTTCGACTTTGAGCATAGCTTACTCGTTCAAATACCTACCCCGAACCATACTCCCGGACAATCAGGAACAGTCACTCCTTCAGATCTGGTCGGCATTGGCATACACCAATACGTTCGTATCAACCAGAATACGATCAGCGGCCGTCATCACCGTAAAGCTCCTCTCGCCTCATGGTGAAGTTCGGGTCCAACAGGGCCGCGTCGTGCATGGGCCAGTCGGCCATGGTCCAGGTTTGTGGGCGTTGGCTAGGTGGCCCATCAACCACAATCACAACTTGATGCGGCCCCAAAGCCACATCCGGCGGCAATTGCACCGTAAGCTTACGGTCCTCACCGACCAGGGCGGTCGTTTCAATCGTCTTCATGGCAATCCTTCCAAATTAAAAAACACTCACTGCTCCATTATCCTCGATTCTTCCAATTTTACCCATTTGCGCCGGCCACCACCCGAGTTGCGGCAGTTTGCCTTTGTGGACCCAGCTGAAGCAGGCTTCTTGTGTTGCTGAAAGGATACCCCTCCGCCTCTGCACTTTGTTTCCAAGCCAGCGGCCGACTACGCGATTGCCTTGCCTCTGGCATATTCGTCGGCTTTCAACGGCTGGCGGCGCACGCCGGGAAAGGCGCACGCTATCGCGAAGGCGGCGAAGGTTAACCAGACCCCGTCGAGCGGTAGGCGCGGGCCGGACAGGTGATCGGCGTGCGTAAGTATATACGGGCAACGGTGCCCAGATCGCGGCCAGTGCGGCCAGGCGAGCCTGTTTGCGCCAGCCGAAGCTGAACCGCCAGCCCAGCAATCCCAAAAAGATCATGATCAAAAGGCTGACGCGCAAAACTCCTTCGGTGATGGAGCCGATCCAATCGGGCGGCGTCACGACTTCCATGCCGGCCGTGGTTTGCGCTAGATTTTCCTTTCGGAACCAATTCTCGCCGAAGACGAACATGAGGCCGGACCATAGCCGTCGCGTTACTGTGTTGCCAGGGTCGTCGATCACCTCAGCTAGCACATCCTGTCCCAGGGAGTTGTAGCGTAACGCCTGGTTGGGTTCGGCCAGAAGGGGCTCAAGGCGTTCCGGGGGAGCGTCCGGCGCAGCTCCGTTTCATCAAAGTTGCTGCCTGTGGCCAGCGGGTTATTGCCGATCCACAGATGCAGCATGGCGGAATCGACCAGGGGAACTGGTTCGCTGAATTCGCGGAAGTTGCGAACGGTCCAGGGTGCCAGCCCATTGCCGAACCCCAAAAATGCCAGGAGGCCGCACAGCCAGCCGGAACGGAGTGCCCGGCAGCGAAGGAGAAACCAGAGGAGCGCGACCAGCGCGAAGGGCAGGAGGGCTGCCCGCGTCATGGCGAGGCCCGCGAGTGCCAGGCCATAGAGCAAACTCACGAATGCGCCCCCCTCCTGGCTGGCGCGTGTTCCCAGCATCAAGGAGGTGCCCAGGAGAAATGTGGTCAGGACGCCGTCGCTCAGTTCCGCCGTGTTAATGATCCAAAACGGATGGACGGCGACCAGGAGCCCGGCCAGGAACCCGACGAATAAGCTTTGAAAGGCCCGCCGCGCGAACAAAAAATAGCAAGCGACGACCAGCGTACCCAGGCCGGCTTGCAGCCAGCGCATGGCCGGGTCCAGCGCCAGGCCCAGGCGTGCCACGATCGCGATCAACCAGGGATAAGCCGGGGCCTCGTGGGCAGTCGTTTCGTCCTGGTCGGAGAGCGGGGCCTTGCCGCCGAACCAGTTGCTTTCCTTGATATTTTGCACGAGGTCGTTCATGGGGGTGCGCGGTTTGGCGTCGCCCTGGTCGCCGTCGCGTGGTGGCGCCGGCCGCGGCGCTTGCCCCTGGACCTCGAACGCCGGCGTGCCCTTGCCGCCGTCGGTGCAGACAGCCACATAACCAAAGCGCGCGGCGCCGCCGAGGGCCACGACCAACAAGAGTGCCAACAAATCCGCGGCTCCCCATTCCAGTCGTCTTGGCTCGGTCACGTGCGCACCTCTTCCATTTGAGTAAATTCAGCTAGCTTTATAATAAGAGCCTATCTCAAAAACGGGGACGGTCAGGCCGAAAACGGGCCAACGAAAATTGCAGGCGATTCATGGGGGCTTGCAACCAGCGACCCAGGCGTATAATTTATTTAATGACATCTGAGCGCATGTACCCGGCATGAACACGTGCCGCACCCACCCAGGAAGGGTGTCCAGGGCACGGTGCCCGTTTGTCACTGGCGGAACTTTAACCTTCGATCATCTCAGGGAGATTGCCTCCATGGCTCGGCGACCCAGGAATCGCATGGAATTGCGTGATCAATTTGATGCCGCGGAACGGCGCAAAGACGAAGTGGAGACAGACCCCGAAGAAGAAGAAGAAGAGGGGGACGAGGACGAGGAGGGTGACGACGAAGAGGAAGATGGCGAAGCGGCGGTAGGGGAAGACGGCGAGGAAGCCGATGCCGAGCCAGGGGAAGGGGACGAGGACGAAGACGAGGACGCCCCCAAGAAAAAGAAAAAAGTTAAGGCCAAGGCCCCCAAGGTGGTGAAGCCCAAGAGCCGCGCTCGCGCCGCCAAAGTGGTGCGCATGCGCGTCGTTTGGGGCGTGTTCAATAATTCCCACCAGTGCGTCGCGACTTACGACTATCCCAAACGCGCCGACGCCGATCAGCACGCCACCCGCCTGACAACGGACAAGCGCAGCACGCATTTCGTGCAGCCAGTCAAAGAGGCTATCGAAGAGAAAAAGGAAGAAAAAGAGAAAAAGGAAAAATAACTCGATGGCCGGCGCTGGGCGCGATGTTTCCCCCAGTCGTCGGCCACACCAGCCTACCAACGTCCACTCTCTCCTGGACGCTGGCAGTGGCGTCTAACATTGGAGAGCGTTTCCATGGTCCGGCAAATCAGTGCGCACGAGCTGGCCAAGTCCGTTGCCAATGGCCGCCCCATCTTGCTCCTGGACGTCCGCCAGCCCTGGGAACAGCGGCTGGCATCCTTGCCCAACAGCACTCTTATCCCCTTAAACGACCTCGCCCAGCGCTCGAGAGAAATAAACGCCGAGCCGCTGGCGTTTCTGGTCGTTTTCTGCCACCACGGCATCCGCAGCATGTCCGCCGGCGAATACCTCGAACGCCTCGGCTATGCGAACGTGCATTCCTTGACCGGCGGCATCGACGCCTGGTCATGCGAGGTGGACCCGACGGTGCCCCGTTATTGATGGCGCCAGCCTCAAAATCGTTACCACGCAACGGGCAGGCCCATGACCTACGGCACGGGACCCTGAACCGTGTGGATATGGCAAATTCTCAGGCCCACAAGGCGTTCAACTCCGTGTGCGGCATGCAGGCGTTGCCCATTCCCCGCAAAATCAACGGGTTACTTGCTGCGGCTTGCCAGTGCTGCCCCAGGCGGATTGCCGGCACAATCGGCAAGCTTTTCCTTGCTTAGAGGTATCCCGTTTTGTTTCCTAGAAGGAATCCAAGGAAGTGCTTCCAAAGGAAAACCAGTCGGTCCTTTACCGACCGACGCGCGGAGATTTTCTTCACAAGACCAGCGACTTGCCGGCGCCGATAGCCGATTCTCATTGCGGATACGAGTGGAGCATGGCCCCGAGGAGGAAACCCAAACCCGGAGGGGCGAGGCCCGCCAATAAACCGCAACGTTGGCGGACGCCTCGCCCTTCCCCCTTTTCCGCCCCTCCACGCCAACTTTTATAGGGTGTCTCGATGCAACGGTTCGCTATTCAATATACAGATGAGTCTTTAGAGTCCTGTTGCCCGGCGTGCGGTACGCGGAGCAGCGTCAAGAAAGGCCCGCGTCTCTTTCCCGTCGATAGTCCCATGCCCATTTGCCGCGACTGCGGCAAACGCCTCGCGCCGAACCTGGTCGCCCTCATCGATCTGGCTCAGGTGGCGGATAAAGTCGCCCGCAAGGGACGACATATGCTCACCCCGTCGATGGAGTCGCTTCTGGATCTTGCCCGCGCCGCCGAAGATTATTCGGGCGCTCGCTAAGAGCTTCTACCCGCCGCGGCTCGCTGTCTCGGCGATTCCGAAGTCGCCGGTCGGGCTCAGGGCGCTACCTTCCACGGTTGTTTATCCATGTCACGCGGCTGCGCATAAATGACCACGCGCGCGTCCTGCAGCCGGTCCTCCGGCCACCGAAAAACCATTTGTGCCTGCTGCCTGGTTACTTCTTCCTGTTCCTTGCGGGCGGCGGCGATGTCCGCGTCCTTGGAACGCGTCACCACGGTATAACAGGTGGGCCGACTGCCGCGCTGGAGAACGGGTTCTTTGCCTTCCACGAAAACCAGCCCGGCATAGTAGTGGGTGTAGGCATGGTCGTCGACGACGACGTCCCCTTGGCCGAGGCGGGACGACAACCACAAACCGGCGAGATGATTGCCGGCTCGATTGCCATGAAGGCGCTGCATCGTCTTCGGGCGCAAATCACGATGCCCGCCAAAAGCAACGCTCCCGTGATGCGCTGTGGCGTCCACCAGGTAGGGATGGCCGGCCGGCGTTTTTCACGCCAACGCGACAGGAGTCCCGCGCCGGCGCGCACGCCCACGACGGTGAAAATAGTGCCACACATGATGAGAACCAGCATGTGCCGGTCGGAAACGTAGTACTCCACCATGGCCAACAGGAGAAGAATGACCGCATGCAGGAGGCAATAGCCGAAGATGAGCCAGTAGCGTGGATCGCTCCAATAGCCGCGCCAGCCCCAAACCAATGCCAATAGCGCCGGCACCCAGCCGACGTAATGAAACCCTTGACTGAATTCCGTCGCCATGGCCGCGCACGCGCGTCCAAAACGCACGGGAAGATCCGTTGAAGGCTGGATGAAGGCGCCAAAAATCGACGCGAACAGCGGCTGCCCGGGCGCTTCCAATGCTGGCACATTTTCGGTGACCAGGTTACCCGTTATGTCCCAGACCGATACTTTGGTGGTGAAATGGCCCACTGTTAAAAAGAAAATGCTGGCCACCGCCGCGGCCGAGGTGCCCAGGCTCAGGCCACACTTCAAAAACGATGTCCATGGCTGGCGCCACCTTGCTCGAAGCTGCATGGCAACGACCGTCAGGCTAACCGCCATGACGATCAGCGCCCCTTCCGGCCGCGTCAGATAGGCCAACCCGCCCCAAAAGCCACACCAGGCGAACTCAAGCGGACGGTAGAGTTTGACAGCCAGGAGGCCGCGCCAAAGAGCCATGGCCACGAGAAAGAGAAAGAGGGCTTCGGAGATGCCATCGGATAAATGATGACCGCTGACGGGCAGATATTGAAAGAGCAGGGCCGCCCAAAAGCCAATTTGGCGATCAAACAGCTCCTTGCCCAGGAAAAACATGGGTACGAGCAAGGCCAGGGCCGCGAGCGTGCTGGCCAGCTGGCGCTTAGACGCATGGTGCCCGCATCGGTCCCCGCCAGGGCCCGCACCGGTTGCGATACAGCCAGGATCGTCAGCGGGTAGCCCGGATGCTGATGATTGCCACGTACCGCCTCCGTCCATGACTTTGTCTCGAATTGCAGTGCGTAGCGGATAAAGCCGATACTGTCGCGCGCGGCCACCTCCGTATTTGCCAGCAGCCAAATTCGCAACGGTAGGACCAATACCAACAGCAATAACAAACAACGCCAATCGAGCGAGCGTTCGGTCATGGCACCCCACCTTTCCCTTTGAGCGTTCGGAAAAAAAGGGGTCAGACCCCTTGAAGCGACCAGAGTTTTCAACGCTTTGCAGCGTATTGAGGGGGTCTGACCCCTTTTTTTCCGAACGCCCTTTGGATCGGAATGGTAGAATGATTCCCGAAAAGGGTCAAGATGGCTGCAAAAGACGTGAGCGCCCAGCTTGCCTGGATAGCGTAGCTTTTGGTTCCTCCCTCAGTCGTCCCCATCCGGGCGCCGTCGGCCCGCTTTTTGTTTGGCGGAATGGCGCTTGGCTTGCAGGCGCCTTTCCTTGGACGAGCGTGAAGGCTTGGTGGGCCGGCGTTTCTTGGGAACGTGCAGGGCGCACAGCAGGAGTTCACGTAACTTTTCCAGGCAGTCGGCGATGTTCTTGGCTTGATCGCGGAAACGGGTGGAGTCCAGGACAAGCTCCCCGAGCGTGGTTATGCGCGAGCGATTTTGCTTGATGAAACGCTCCCTGACGTCGGCCGCCAAACAGGGGCTTGCCGTGACGTTCCAGTGCAACACCGCTTTGGAGGCGACCTTGTTGACGTTCTGGCCGCCAGGGCCGCCGGAACGGGCAAAGGTGAATTGCAGTTCGTTTTCCGGGATCTGGAGGTTTTCCGTGACAAACATTGCCATATTCTAGTGGATATCGCGCCCCCGCGTTGCCGCGGCGGCGTTTTTCCTTCAGCCTGGGCCCGTCATGAATCCACAATATGTGATCAGCGATACTTCGGCCATTTTTTCGCCCGCGCTGCTTTTCTACAAGGACCTCATCAAGAAGAACCTGGCCCTCTTGATCTCCATGGCGGGCGGCACGGCACGCTTGCGTCCGCATGTCAAAACCCACAAGACACGCGAAATTGCTCGCCTCGAACTGGCGGCGGGCATCACCAAGCACAAATGCGCCACGCTCGCCGAAGCCGAAATGCTCGCCCAGGTAGGTGCTCCGGATGTCCTGCTGGCCTATCCGGTGGTGGGCCCCAACTGCGAGCGGATGGCTGGTTTGCTAAAAAAGTATCCGGCCACCCGTTTTTCGGCGCTGGTCGATCATGCCGGCGCCGCCGCGGCCTTGGCGGCTTGTATGAGCCAGGCGGGCGTCAAGCTGCCTGTAATTCTCGACCTGGACGTCGGTCAGCACCGTACGGGAGTAGCCGCCGGCGGGGAGGCGGCCGCGCTGTACGAAAAGTTAGCGGGGATGGCGGGCTTAATTGTCGATGGCCTCAGCGCTTACGATGGCCATAACCACCAGGATTCGCTGGCCGAGCGTACCGCCGCCGTGCATGCGCTGCTCGAGCCCGTGCTGGCCCTGCGTGCCGCGCTGGAAAGCAAAGGCTTCAAGGTGCCGCGCTTGGTTGTGGGGGGCACGCCCACGTTTCCCGTTTATGCCGGTATGGAGATTCCGGGCCTGGAATGTTCGCCAGGGACGTGCGTCTTGCACGACCAGAGTTATTCACGCTTCAGCGATCTCGCCGGCTTCGTGCCCGCGGCCCTGCTCTTGACGCGCGTCATCAGCCGGCCCACCGCCACGCGCGTCACACTCGACCTGGGCTATAAAGCCGTCGCGAGCGATCCACCGGCCGGCAAGCGCTGCGTGCTCTTGAATGTGCCCGAATATCAAGCCGTGCTGCAAAATGAGGAACACCTCGTTATCGAGACTGCCGCCGCCGGGCAGTTTAGTCCAGGCGATGTTGTTTATGCCGTCCCCACGCATGTCTGCCCCACCTGCGCCCTGCATCAACATGCTTATGTCGTGGAAAACGGCAAAGTGACCGAAAAGTGGCAAATTGTCGGCAGGGACCGTGTCCTGACCGTATGAGCGCGGCCCGTTGTTTGCCTGTCTGGCGCGTACTTCTATAATTTTAGAAGTTGTCCGAAACGGGCCAGATCCCATTGGGACAGCTTTTGACCTCACTTTTCACCCTGGGCCGGCGCTATGGACACTGCGACTTTAGAGGACCCCCTGAAACCCAAATACCGCCGGGTTATTTTGAAGCTTTCGGGTGAAGTTTTTGGCATGGCCGGCAAGAGCGGCATATCGATTGACGAAACCATCAACATTGCACAGCAGGCGAAGCGGGTCCATGATCGCGGCGTGGAGCTGGGCATCGTTATCGGGGCGGGCAATATTCTGCGTGGCGATCAGTTTTCCGCCGGCGGCAACGTCATCAAGGAAGCCACCGCCCATTACATGGGCATGTTGGCGACGATCCTCAACGGACTGGCCTTGCAGGATGCGCTGGAGAGCCTCAACTGCCAGACCCGGCTCCTTACCGCCATCCGCATGGAGTCGGTCGCGGAGCCCTTCATTCGCCGCCGTGCGATGCGGCACCTGGAAAAGCGCCGCATTGTCATCCTGGCCGGCGGCACGGGGAACCCCTATGTGACCACCGATACCGCGGCGGCACTGCGTGCCCGTGAGCTGGAAGCTAACATCCTGCTCAAGGCGACCAAGGTCGACGGCGTTTTCAGCGAGGACCCGGAAATCAATCCGCACGCGGTGCGTTATGAGAAGTTGACGCATGAGCGGGTGATTCGTGATAATCTGCGCATGATGGACATGGCGGCGATCGATTTGTGCAAAAGCGCCAAGCTGCCCATCCTGGTGTTCAACTTCAAAAAAGAAGGCAACATCGAACGCGCCATCGCGGGCCACAAAATTGGCACCTATGTCGGCGACTAAACTCTCGGCCGCCGCCCGACACCCTGGCGGCCCGGCGACTCATGATGGGGACATTAACCATGAATACCGACGAGATTCTCTTCGATGCAGAAGAACGTATGGACAAGGCCGCCAGCGTCTTCAAGGATGAATTGCGCGGCCTCCGTACCGGCAGGGCCACCCCGGCCCTGGTCGATACGCTGCGGGTGGAGTACTACGGCTCACCCACGCCGCTCAAGCAACTGGCGCAGATCAATACGCCCGATCCCCAATCGATCTTGATCCGCCCGTTCGACCAGACTTGCCTCAAGGACATCGAAAAAGCCATCCGCTCCAGCGACCTGGGCATGGCACCCAGTAACGATGGCAAAATGATCCGTTTGCAGGTGCCGCCCATGTCTGGCGAACAGCGGCAAAAACTGGCCGGCCGCATCAAGAAGTCGAGCGAGGATGCCAAGGTCGCCTGCCGTAACATCCGTCGCGATGCCAACAAGCATTTGGATCAGGCCGAGAAAAACAAGGAGATGACCGAGGACGAACGGGACGCGGGCAAGGAAAAAGTACAAGGGCTTCTCAAATCCTTCGAAGACAAAATCGCCGACATGGGGGACAAGAAGTCCAAAGAAATCATGGAACAATAAGGGCGTCCCAGGGTCGGAATTCCCGCCTGGCGCCGCGAACACATGCATGTCGCGGCAGTTTCGGTGCTTCGCTCCCCTGGCGAAGATCTCCAGAGGTCCTGTCTCCGTTTTTATAGGACCGCCATGCGCACCCCTCGCCGATTTAACCGCACATTTGCCCATCACCATCGATCAGGGATTGACCGCCGCAGGCATAGCCGAGAGCCGGAAGGTTTTTGGCGCCAATCAGCTTACCGTGCTGCCGCGGGAATCGCTCTGGAATAAATTCGTCGCCAAATTCGACGAGCCGATCATCAAGATACTGCTGGCGGCGGCGGTCTTGTCGATGGTCGTGGAGCTCTTTCAGGCCGACAACTGGGCCGGCGGCGGCGCGGTGATTGCCTTCCTGGGCGCAGTGGCGGCGATCTACCTGGTAAGGAAAGCCGAATGGCTGCCGTTGCTGTTATTTGTCTCGGCGTTCTCGATGTTTTGCCTTGGGCTGCTGGTTGGGCAGGTGCTTGTGGAGGGCATGGCGGTCATGATCGCCGTGGTGCTGGCCACCGGGGTAGCCTTCGCGAGCGAATATAAAAGCGACCGTGAATTCGAGGTGCTTAACGCCCACAAGGAGTCGCTGCAAGCAACCGTCCTTCGCGATGGCAAGATCCAGCGGCTGCCCATCGAGGACGTGGTCGTCGGCGACACGATAACCTTTCAGGCAGGCGATGAGGTCCCGGCGGATGGACGTGTCCTGCAAGCGACCGAACTTCGTCTCGACCAATCCCTCATGACCGGTGAGCCCGAACCGGTCCACAAAATGCCACAATCTTTGGACGACATTGCCGATGGGCTCGAGGATCCCGGCTGTCTCTACAGAGGCACGCATGTGGTAGAGGGCATTGGCCGCATGCTCGTGACCGAAGTTGGCGACGCCACCGCCCTGGGCCAGATCGCGCGTCGCCTGGGTGCCGATGACGACGCCGCCGCCGACGTTGCCAGCCAAAACGAGGCCGGCCAGGAAAAACGCGTTCGCGACAAGCTCACCCTATCCAAGGAATTGACTCCGCTGCAGGGCAAATTGACGGTGCTGGCGCGACCTCATCAGCAAGGTCGGCTATATCGCCGCGCTCCTCATCTTCGGGGCCGAAATTACCCGTGGGATTATTGTCGGCGAAATCTTTTTGCCCGGAACGCGCGGTACTTTTGGTGAAGACGCCCTGAAAATCTTCAGCGAAATCCTCGGTTATTTTGTCACCATGGTCATAATTATCGTGGTCGCGGTGCCGGAGGGGCTGCCCATGAGCGTGACGGTCTCCCTGGCCCTCGCCATGCGAAAATGACCAAGGCCAACTCACTCGTGCGGCAACTGGTGGCCTGTGAAACAATTGGGTCGGTTACGGTCATTTGCTCCGACAAGACCGGGACGTTAACGCGGAACCATATGCAGGTGGCACGCGTTTCCTGGGCGGACCAGCTCTTCGAGCGCGGCAGCAACTTCGACCTGCCTCCAGTCACGCAGGCAGAATGCGTGACTCCTCTGGATTGGCTCACCCTGAACGCGGCGATCAACTCGACGGCACATCTGGAAGAGAAAAAAGGGGTCATGGTGACCATCGGCAATTCCACGGAAGGGGCGCTGCTGCAGTGGCTGGCCGAGCAAGGTCGATTACGCGGCGTGGCGCGCGCACGCCAGCGCTTTATCAAATTCATTTTTCGTCCGAGCGCAAACGCATGACCACGGTGGTGCGGCAAAAGGAAGGCCTCGTCGCCCTGGTGAAAGGGGCGACCGAGTTGCTGCTGGAACAGTGCGGGCGCTACCTGGACGCGCAGGGCCAGTCGCGCGAAATGTCGGCGGACATGCGCTCAGACATCCTCGCGAAGCTGCGGGACTCGTCCCGCCACGTGATGCGCACGCTCGCCTTTGCTTACGCGCCGCTGCCGCGCAAGACCCCGGACCACCAGGAAGGACTGCATGCGTGCCGGGCGGCGCTCGAGACCGGCCTCGTGTATGTCGGCTTCGTCGCCATTCGCGATCCGTTGCGGGACGACGTGAAAGCGGCGATGGAGGGTTGTCGGCGGGCCGGCATTGAAGTCAAGATGATCACCGGCGATAACGTGGAAACCGCCAGGGCGATTGGGTTCGAGATTGGCCTGGTAACTGACCGGGACGAAGCCATCGACGTGCCCGATGCCGCCATCCTTACCAGTCCACGCTTCAATCTATTATCCGACGAGGAGCTCAAAAAACAGTTGCCACGCCTGCGCATCCTGGCCCGGGCCAGGCCGCTCGATAAATACCGGATGGTTAAGGCGCTGCAAGAAATGGGCGAAGTGGTGGCCGTGACCGGCGACGGCACCAACGATGCGCCGGCCCTCAAGAAAGCCGACGTCGGGCTAGCCATGGGCATCGCCGGCACGGAGGTATCCAAGGAGGCCAGCAAAATTGTGCTCCTCGACGATGCCTTTTCGACGATCGTCAAGGCAGTTCACTGGGGCCGCTCACTGTACGAGAACATTCAGCGTTTTCTGCAATTTCAGCTCACCATCAATCTGAGCGCGCTGACTATCACCTTCCTGGGTATTCTTTTTTTCAACGTGAAGGCACCGTTTACCGTTTTGCAATTGCTCTGGATCAACGTCATCATGGATACCTTCGCTTCGATCGCCCTGTGCAGCGAACCACCGCGCTCCGGAGTCATGAAAATGCCGCCCAAACGCCGCACGGAGAATATTCTGACGCCGGCGATGAAGCGCACCATCGCGACCACGGGCGCATTCTTCGCCGTGGTCATGCTCGGTCTCCTTCTCCTCATGAAGGGCTCGCCCGAGGCACTGGTTGGTTCGCCGGCCCCGGGCCCGTCGTTGTGGACGGACATTTCACGGTATTGCAGGTCAGCCTTTTCTTCTCGATCTACGTTTTCTTTCAGGTATGGAACCAAATCAATTGCCGGTCGTTGACGCCAAAAATAAGCGGCTTTCACCGCATTCTCGCCAACCCGACCTTTTTGATCATTGCCGGCGCCGTGGCCGTCGGGCAAATACTCATCGTGACCTTCGGCGGCGCGGTGTTCAAGGTTGAGCCGCTGGACGTCTGGACCTGGCTGGCGATCATTGCCTTTACCTCGAGCGTGCTGATCTTCGCCGAAATAACCCGCCGGAGCCTGCCGACATGAACGATCCTCTTCAGGCGGCTGTAAGCAAACTCAACCTGGGTCACCAACAACGCCACGTTTTTCTGTGCACGGGCCCGAGTTGTTGTACGCCGGAAGCCGGGCTTGCCGCCTGGGAGGTTTTGAAGCAGCAGCTCAAGGATAAGGGCCTTACCAACGTTTGCCTGCGCACCAAAGTAGGATGCCTGCGTATTTGTTGCGCGGGCCCGACCATGGTGGTCTATCCGGAAGGAACGTGGTACCAGGGCATGACCACCGAACGCATACCGCGTTTCGTCCAGGAACACCTCGTGGACGGCAAGCCAATCCAGGAATGGGTCTTTGCCCATGGTCCGTTAGATCCTTCCTGAGGTCCAGTCGCGCCGAATTCGCCCTTCCATCTTCGCCATGTTCCCCAAGCTCCTTTGCTTGTCAATATGTACCGCTTTTTACGGGCAATCCTGGGCTCAAGGCGCGAATTTCCGACGGAAAGCGCCCGTGCCGGTAAAACGGGTTGGCCGATGAACAACGGAACGCTTCGTAGTCAGTATGTTGGCGGGAGGTGACAGCCATGAACCGATTAGCCATGACTTTAGCCGTGATCATTCTTGCCGCGTGCGTACCGGCCACACGGGCGGACGGCATGTTTGGGCTTTTTCACAAAAAGGTAAAGGTGGACCCCGCCCAGCGCGTACCGGAGTTGATCCTGACCCTCAAGACGGAGCAGGATGAGCGCAAGCGCGGCAGCGCGGTCACGGAACTTGGCACATACGATAGCGCCGCCTTTGCCGAGATCGTGCCCGTGCTGGTGGACGTGCTCCAGCACGATGCCAAGGCATCGGTGCGGATGGACGCGGCTTCGAGCCTCGGCGCCCTGCGGCCTGTCTCCCAGCTCGCGGGCGATGCTCTGGAAAAAGCCGCCACGAGCGACGACAACTGGCGGGCCCGCCTGCACGCCAAGAGCATTGTGATGAGGTATCGCATCGCCGGCTATTCGCCCAGGGGAGGCCAGAACGCCAAATCGAACGAGCCCCCTTTGATGGCGAACACCAGGCAAGGCACGCCCCAGGGACCACCCCGCCTAACCAATTTCCCGCCGGTGCCAATGGCGTGGCCAATACGTCGGTTACCAAGATTACGGTTTCAGGGAACGAAGACACGCCCTCCTTCCGGCCTAGCGTCGCCCGGCCTTTACCGGCGGGCCCGACCTTTTCGACGGCGGTGCCGCAAGAGTTAGTTCAGCCGGCACCCTCCGCGCTTCCCCTGGTTGAATCCAGTGGACCGCCGCTCATTCCCTTTACCCCCACGTCCCGACCAACCACGCCTGTAGCACCGCCATTGCCGGGGCCGCCTTTCTAAGTCCGGTGAGCTTGCACAAAACGTCGTTTCCGGGCGTGGCGACAATTGGAACCGAGCAAAACGGCGAATTATGCACAGGCGACGAATCCTTCTGGTGCTGCTCGCCGGCCTTGTCGCCGCGCTGGGAGGCTGCAATCGTCAGGATGCGGAATGCCTGGGAAGCATGGGCCGCAAAATCCTCGACCGGGCCGATAGCGCATCAGTATCCATTCGCGAGAAACTCGGTAGCCTGAAAAGCTCGGTTGGCGGCACGGTCAGCCCGCATGACCGGGTAGCCCTGCGCTTGCGCTGGGACAAGGCGCTGGCGGACGTGTCGATAGAAGTTGTCGCCAATAGCGGTGAGATTGAACTGAAAGGCAGCGTAAGATCCGCGGAACAGCGCACCCGTGCCACAGAGTTGGCCGAATCGACAGCCGGGGTGGATCGCGTTCTGGTCAGCTTGACGGTTGCCGAGTGAAAGTAGGCGAGCATTTCCCGTAGGGTGGCGTCGAGCGTACTCGCGCTGACCCACCGAAATACCCGATCGCGCTGAATTAATTCCCGAAACGCCGTTCCTCGGATCGCGAACACGATTGTGTGCCGATTCCGGTGGGTCAGCGCGAGTACGCTCGACGCCACCCTACGGGAATAGGAAAAGCAAACGGGGACAAGACTTGGGTCTTGTCCCCGTTTGTTTTTAGACAAAGGCTGGTTTACGCATCAATCCATGTCTTCTTCGGACATGCCGCCCTTTTTCTTTTCATCCTTGGGCAGTTCGGCGACCAGGGCGTCGCTGGTAAGCAGCAGGGTCGCGACGCTGTTGGCGTTTTCCAGAGCGCTGCGGACCACCTTGGTCGGGTCGATGATGCCTTCCTTGACCATATCGCAGTAGCGATCCTGGCGAGCGTCGTAGCCATAATTCTGGCTGTCATTTTCCATGACCTTGTTGGCGACGACATCGCCATTCTCGCCGGCGTTGCCGACGATTTGAACGATGGGGGCCTTGCAGGCACGGACGATGATGTTGTAGCCGGCTTCCTCGTCGGCAGTCAGTCCCTTGGGCTTGAGGCCGGCCGAGGCACGCAGCAGAGCCACGCCGCCGCCCGGCAGAATGCCTTCCTGGTTGGCCGCCCGGGTCGCGTGCATGGCGTCCTCGACGCGTGCCTTCTTCTCTTTCATTTCGCTCTCGGTGGCGGCACCGACGTTGATCTTGGCCACGCCGCCGGAGAGCTTGGCGATGCGTTCGCCCAACTTTTCCTTGTCATAATCGCTCGTGGACTTGGTCAACTCGTTCTGAATCAGGCCCACCCGGCCCTGGATGTCCGCCTTCTTGCCGGCCCCTTCGATGATGACCGTATTGTCCTTGTCGATCTTGATCTTTTTGCAACGACCCAGGTCCTTGAGGGTGATGTTCTCAAGTTGAATGCCCAGGTCCTCGAAGATCGCCTTGCCGCCGGTGAGAACGGCGATGTCCTCGAGCATGGCCTTGCGGCGATCACCATAACCGGGCGCCTTGACCGCGGCGCACTTGAAGGTGCCGCGCAGCTTGTTGATGACCAGGGTCGCCAGCGCTTCGCCTTCCACTTCCTCGCAGATGATGAAGATCGGCTTGCCAGCTTGCAGCACTTTCTCAAGCACCGGGACCAAGTCCTTGTTGGCGGAGATCTTCTTCTCGTAGATCAGGATGTAGGGATCTTCGAGTTCGCATTCCATCTTTTGCGGATCGGTCACGAAATAAGGGGACAGATAGCCGCGGTCGAACTGCATGCCCTCGACAAACTCATGGCCGGTTTCGATGGACTTGCCGTCTTCCACGGTGATGACGCCGTCCTTGCCCACCTTCTCCATGGCTTCGGCGATAATCTTGCCGATTTCGCTGTCATTGTTGGCGGCTATGGTCGCCACGTTTTCCAGGTCCTTCTTGTTCTTGACCGGAATGGACATCTTTTTGACGCGTTCGACGATGTCATTGACGGCCTTTTCCATGCCCCGTTTCATCAGCATGGGATTAACGCCGGAAACAACCGCCCGCAGGCCTTCATTGAAAATAGCCTCCGCCAACACGGTCGCCGTCGTGGTGCCGTCGCCAGCCACATCGCTGGTCTTGGAAGCCACTTCCTTCACCATCTGCGCGCCCATGTTCTCGTACTTGTCTTCCAGCTCGATTTCCTTGGCGACGGTGACGCCGTCCTTGGTAACCGTCGGCGAGCCAAAGCTCTTTTGCAAAATCACGTTGCGACCCTTGGGGCCAAGCGTGATCTTGACGGCCCGGGCCAACTTGCCAACGCCCCGGCGCATCGCATCGCGGGCTTCCTGATCAAAAGCAATCTGTTTCGCGGCCATGATTTCTCCCTGATAAATTGAAAACTTTGTTTATTTGAAATTTAAAATGTCGCCGGCCTAATCCATCACCGCCAGGATATCCTCTTCACGCATCAAAAGAATGTTGTCCGTGCCCCGCGCCTTGTATTCATCACCAGCCCACGCGGTAAAGAGAACGGTATCGCCCACTTTGACCTGCAAGCCACGACGAGTGCCGTCCTTGAGCATGCGGCCGCTGCCGATGGCCATCACCTTGCCCTGTTGTGGTTTGTTCTTGGCGGAATCCGGCAACAAAATGCCCCCTGCCGTCTTGTCCTCCGCGTCGTGTCGTTTGACGACAACACGATCTCCCAGCGGCTTCACATTCATTTGGGAATCTCCTTGGTAGCCAACAATGGAACGTGCAGCCGTGCTTTGCAATTCCCGTGCCTAGACGGCGAGACGCCATAACTGTAAACGCAATAGTGTGTTGGGATTTTTGGCCGTGCCTCACGGCTCATGAAATAAACTGCCAGATGAGGCACGCCCGGCGATAAATCTGCCGGAATGGCAGGTTGCGAGCGCCCCGTCATTCCTTCGCGGTGCGCCCCTGCCAAATAAGTACGACGATGAGGGTCAAGATTAATATGCCCACGACAACAATCGGCCAAAACTTCCCGCTCGCGAGGGGCGTGGTTTGCTTCGCGGCTGGCGCGGTGACGTTGGGCAAGGGGCCAGCCTCCGCTTGCATCGGACCTTCCAGGACGTTCTTGTGGAGGGCCGTGATGCGGTCGAGGTCGGCGATTGTGCGGCCGAGGTAGATGTGATCGTAAAGACCCTGGCCCAAACCAGCCATGGGTGCGAAGCTGATGCCCGTGACCGTCATGGGGCCAAAGTCCTCGAACAGATCGCGCGTGACCATTTGCCATTGGCGGGGTGGCTCGTCGGCGATGCGCGTCATGGCGCCCCAGGCTTTGGTTTTCTCGCTTACCTCGCCGGCATAATAACGGTGCCACTGTTGGGCTGCGCGAAAAGCTGCAGCATGATGCCCGGGGCCACCGTGCGTTTCCACGCGAAGCGTAGATAGCGATACTGCCCTAACCTGGGCTCCGCCGCGATTTGATAACGCCAGAACGGCATGGCCGCCTGAAAGCGCTGAAAGGGGGTAACGACAAGGGCGGACTTTCCCGAAAAATGGCTTTGCTCCGTTTGAAAAGCTATGCTGCCATCGTTGGCGCCGACATTGTTCAGGTTGTCGATGTAAAGTGTGATGTCATCTTCCAAAAGCTCCACGACGGCTTGCTGCTGCTCCCACTCCGCTTCAGTTAGTTCGGGTAGTCCGTGGGCAGACAGCGTAAACTCCTTCGCATCAGGGGAAGTCTCCGAGGTCAACTCAAAACCGACCGTTTCCTTGCGGTCGATCAGCGCAACGCTTTTTGGGCCATTCGCCGGACCCTGGGTGCCCACTGTGTGCCAGGTGAGGATGGGCATTTTCGCCGTGAAGTCGTATTCAAATTGGCCTGCAGTCTTTATGCCGCCATTTTCCGAGGCATAATCCAGGATCACCCAGTCGTGAGCCGGATCGACGCGAAATGTACCTTTACGGACGGCGGCCGAACCTTCCTTGGAAGCCGGGGGCCCATAGGCCACCTTCAGCGCTTGTTCCTGCCCGGGAGCCGGGTCGGGGGTGACGCTGAGCATGTTGAATGCCGGAAACTTCTGCAAGTTCGTCAAGGCAATGCCGGACAGATAAAAGTTGGGGGCAAGCGCCCGCCGCATTCTTTCTCGCAATGCCGCGAGCTGAGGCTCGGACTGCAGAGCAAAAGACAATTTGGTGATGTGCCAAAAGTTTTCGCTTCCCGCAGTCAGCGAAAAGGCATATTTTGGATTCGCGCATTCGATTGACCAAGGATCGCTGCCGTTCGCGAGAGTCCACTTTTTCCACCACCAAACGGAACCGGTCGCCTGCTTGAATTTGGATTGGAGCGAAGTGGACTCGCGGTCCTTGGCGGTGAATACAGTGGTTGCGAGGGAACTTCCCTGCAGCGTGTCGATGAACTCGGCATAGCGCTGCCAGGCCTTGGGAGTTTCAGCCCGGAAACGAGCAAGCTGGTCTACCTCCACGGGATCTTGACGCGCCGCACCGACAAAATTGCCTGGCAGGAAACCGGTCGCTATCCACAGGATGCCGCAGGCCAGTTGCTGGACAGCGGCACGCGCGACGGGCGAAACGCGATTTGCATGGGGCATATGAATTTCCTGAAGGTGTCCGCCAGAGAAGAGCTAACAACACGAGCGCCCGGCCCAGACCACCGCTTGGCCTCTCGAATCTACTATGAAGCCATGCTGCGCTCCATGGTTTACAGTGCACTAAAACCCGCCCCGGCCGCGGTTCAGTTTCGCCAGCGTGTCAATGACCACGGGATCGTTGGGGAAAAGCGGCACCGCATAAGCGAGCCCGTGGCGCAGGCCGTGCAGACTGGCGCGAAGCGTTTGCAGGCGGATGTAATCGCGGGTACGCATTTGCGAGGCATGCGCTTCCATGGCGGCAGTCCAGGCCGCGACGATTTCAGGTGCCCCGATGTCGAACAGGATTGGCGTCACGTCCTTCGGCTCAGCGTCGACGGTCAGTGCATAGTAAAACAGGTGATCGATGGCATGCGGCGGCAAACCGCGCAGCTCCGTGATGCCGCCGTAACGCGCCAGCCGCGCGGCGTCCCGAATCAATTGTCCCAGGCGGAAATGGTCGGGGTGTTGGTTTTCGACCAGCGTGGGCGCCAGCACAATGCCCGGCTTCAGCCGGCGCAGGACCAGTGCCAGGTTGATGGCATGTTGGGCCCGAACCTCCAAGTGGGAATCGCCATCGAGCTCGACAAATTCGAGAGAGGCACCCAGGATTTGCGCGGCTTTCTCGGCTTCGGCCGTGCGCTCTGCCGGCGTGCCATTGGTGCCGGCCTCGCCGCGCGAGCAAACGACGAGATGGGCCGCACGGCCGGAGCGCGTTTCGCGCGCAATCACGCCGCCGCAACCGAACTCGATATCGTCCGGGTGGGCGCCGAAAGCCAGGAGCGGCTTGAGGTCAGGAGTCGGGTCCTGTGTAGGCTTCATCGGGTCGCTCGATCGTGTCTCGATTGACATAGGTGATTTCCGGTGCGTCTTCCCTGGAAAGATATGCCTGCTCGCTCGCTCCGGCGACATAATGTGTGCAATGAAGGACCGATTGCATCCAGCGCAAACGGCTATCGCGCGTCGGGCTGATCTGCTCCACGGTGAAGGAACTGGCCGGAAAGCTCACGTAAACGTCGCCACCCTCGTGCAACTTGAAGACGCCATCCGCGGGCCTTGCTCGCACGATTTCGCCGGCATAGGGGACGTCGACGAAAAAATCGTCGATGGCGCAGGCGGCCCGCCGCAAGGCGGGGTCGCCCGAGCGTGCCACGCGCATGCCGTCCAGGAGGCCCATGTGCCGATACATCTCGAGGCAAAAGTCGGCGACATTGTCGGCCCTGGTGTTCTTGAAAGCTTCGACCCAGTGTGGGTCGACGAAGTGCCGCAATTGCAGGGCGGTCTTCGCCTGCCAATCTTCAGGGATTTTCTTCAGATAGAGAGGGGAATGCTTGCGCTGTAATTTGTTGACGAAGGTAAAATTGAGCGTCGTCGGCACGCCGGAGCTGCGCTGGCGCAGGGTGGTGCGCGTCTCGCGCGGATCCTGATCGCTATCGTGGTAAAAAAAGACGATTTCACCACCGATTTCACGCTGCAGGCGACGCGCGGTCTGAATTTTCGCGTAAAGAAACCGGCGCGGAAAGAAACCGCACGGCTGTTGCCCAAAACAAATGACAGGTGATTCGCTCATGCGCTGGGTAATGATCCTGTGCGACGGGGAATAAGCCATAGCACGGCCTGAATGACAACGCTAAAGAGGACGCAGGCCGCGCAGCCGATTACGTTGTACCAAAGATAGCCTATTTCATTTTCGAACCGAAAATACATGAAGATCACCAGCGTTTGCGCGGCCAGCGCGGCCCAAAACACCGCCGTTCCCTGGATGATGCGCAGGAAAAACGCCACCATGAACAGGCCAAGCACCACCCCATAAAAGATGGATGCCACGATGTTGGCTGCCTGAATCAAGTTTTCGGTCATGTGGGCGAACAGCGCGAACGAGATGGCGACGATTCCCCAAAAAGCCATGAAGCACTTCGAGGCGATGACATAGTGCCGGTCGGTGGCGTCACGCTTGATGATATGGCGGTAGAAATCGACAATGGTCGCGGAAGTGAGGGCATTGAGCTCCGCCGCCTTGGACTGCAAGGCCGCGGCGAAAATGGCCGCGACCAACAGGCCAATAACACCATGGGGCAACTGCTGGAGCACAAAGGTCATGAAGACATAATCGGTATCGTTTGTTTGCAGATGCGGGTTCGCCTCGGCGAGCTTTTTCTTGGCTTCGCCACGTAGGGACTCGCTGCGCTTGTGCACCGTGAGTAACTGCGCATAGGCGTCGGCAGTGGCCGTCTCGTCGCCTGTTCGGCGGGCGGCGAGCCAGGCCTGAATCCGTTCTTGCTTCTCCCCGTGGATCGACGTGAACTCACTTTCCATGGCGCGCAGTTGCTGGCCCGCGCTGCCGTTTAGTTCCGTTTTCCAGGCTGCCTCGTTAAAAAAGAGGGGCGGCGCCACGAACTGATAAAACACGAAAACCAGCGCCCCCAGCAACAATATGAAGAACTGCATCGGAATCTTCATGATGGCGTTGAACATCAGCCCGAGCCGGCTTTCTCGTAGCGAGGAGCCGGACAAATAACGCTGCACCTGGGATTGATCGGTACCAAAATAGGACAGGGCCAAGAAAAGGCCCCCCAAAAGGCCCGACCAAAAAGTATAGCGGCGCTCAACGTTCAGCGAAAAATCCACTGTTTCAAGTTTACCCAGGCCGTCGGCAACGGTGAGCGCGTCAACCACGGAGAACTGCGCCGGCAACTTGGTCAACAGGACGATAAACGCCATGGCCATGCCGCCGAAGATCACGGACATCTGATATTTTTGCGTGACCGTGACCGCTTCGCTACCGCCGGCCACGGTGTAGATCGTGACAATAAGCCCGCTGACGATGATCGTGAGGTCCAGTCGCCAGCCCAGGACAGTGGCCAGGACGATCGCGGGTGCATAGATCGTGACACCGGCGGCGATTCCACGTTGCAGCAGGAAGAGGCCGGCGCCGAGAAGCCGTGTCTTGCTGTCGAAACGCTGACCGAGATATTCGTAAGCGGTATAGACGTTGAGGCTTCGATACCTGGGAAGAAAGACCGCGGCGATAATGATCATCGCCAGCGGCAGCCCGAAATAATTTTGCACGAAGCCCAGGCCATCCTGATAGCCCTGTCCCGTCGCGGAGATGAAAGTGATGGCGCTGGCCTGTGTCGCCATGACGGAGATGCCGACGAGAAGCCAGCCAGTGGTCTGATTGCCCCGCAAATAGCCGCTCAGCGAGCGGCGGCCCCGGGTGCGCCAAATGCCGACCACGGCAATGCCCACGATGCTGCCGATCAGGACCACAAAATCCAATAGATTCATGAAAACATCATTGGCAACGCGGCCAGCACCACAACCCAGAAAATGAAGACGACAAGCACGAACAGGTAAACCGCCGGCCAGGTGTGCAACACCGGCAAACCCGTCGCGTCATCGTCGATCGGGGAGGGTGATTGAGGAAGGGGTGAATCCATCAGCATGTTTTCCGTGGTGACCTAACTTTCCGCCCTCGCGGCGTCCTTGGGCTCGACCTGGCCCGGAGATCATTTGCCCAACGATACCAGGTTGGCAAAGATTCGATAGGCACCGGGCACGCCTTCGGGTAGCTGGCGGAACCAGGAATAGCTGGTGTAGACGAGGTAGCCTTTGCCATGCTGCCCGACGAGCAGGCCGCCTTTCTGCGGGGCATCGCCCGGATCATTGCAGGCGAGCAACGGGGTGAAACGTTTGTCCCACTGGCTCGGAAAATAGATGGCTCGCTCTTGCACCCAGCCTTCGAAGTCGGCGACGGTGATTTTGTTGGGAGTGTTCATGGCCGGGTGTTCCGGAGCCAAAAAGGTAATCTTCGCGTCCTTATCGGTAACGCGACTTTGCGAGAGCCCCAGGTCAAACGGCAACAGCTTACTGATGAGCAGGCCGTTGGGCCGATTGTACTGGACGATCAAGTTGCCCCCTTTTTCCACGAAGGCAAAAAGCGCCGGTATCCCGGCCGTCAGATCTTTGCGGGTGTTGAACGCGCGCACGCCCGTCACGACGGCATCAAGACCACGCAAGCCTTCCGGCGTCAAGTCCTTGCCCGTCAGCATCCTTACCTTGTAGCCCATCTCCGTTAGACATTCCGCCACGCTATCGCCGGCGCCAGGCAAATAGCCGACATTTTGCCCGTGTATTGCCAAATCAAGACCAAGCGTCTTGAGGCGGGCGGGTGGCTGCAGTAGCAGACGCGGCAAATGATCGTAGTGCAGGTCGAGACGCCCGGTTGTCGCCGCTATTCCCCCTATGAGTGCGCACGCCTGGATGCTCCCGGTGGCCGCCGCCGCCGGCGCGGTGACATTGAAGGTGACCGCGCTCTTGTCGCCGATGGCCTTGAGTTGAATTTGCTGCTCAGGAGGCGATACGCTCCAGCCGGACGGCACGTCCAGACTCACCTGACCCACGATGCCGGTTCGGTAGGCCGTGACTTCGACGGTCACGGGCCGCCGTCCTCCTGGCGGCACCAGGGCCACGTTGGACGTGAAATGTAGCGCGACCGGCGGGATGACTTCCATGCGCCGCCGCGTTTCCTTGTTCTTTTCACCAGGCAATCGTTGCATGGGCTCATCGGCGATCATGAGTACCTGCCCGCCTATATCAAACACGTGCTCCACGGGAAAAACCGGCGGGTTTTCCGGCCGGCCAATAAGATTGGGGTCGGCAACCTTGTACATGCCGACGCCATGATCTTCGCGCAGCCAGTAGGGCTGGCTCAGCGGGGTGTTGGCGGCGAGCGTCTGCACCGACTCCCGCGACGACGGCTCGTTCGGGCGCAGGTCGATGGCGCTGGCGACTGCCTTCCCGCCGCGGGGGTAACGCGTCGCCACCCAGCGTACTGGGACATTGGCGCGAAGCGTCGCCGTATGGCGCAGTTTCAGCGTTTCACCGGCCACGACTTCGGCCTCGGCTATCGCCGTTTCCACTTGCAAACCAAGGCATGCCGCCAAGATGCGCTCGAAATCCACACGCTTTTCGTTGACTAGCATGCCGTCGGGCAAATTAGCCAGATTTTTGCTGATTTCGAGAAGAACGGGCACAGACCCGGCGGGATTTTTCGCATCGAATTGCGTGATGGCCTTTTCGGTCAGGGTGCCGATCACCGCGCCTCCCTTGATTCGGCCCCAGGTGGTATCGATGCCTTCGAATATATCCTTGGTTGCCGGCACTCCCTCGACGACTTGAAAGGACTCGGTCCGGCCACCCTTTTTACCGCCACCGGCGCCGCCGCCGAAGTTGCCGAAACCCTGCGTCTTGTGCATGGCCCGGCTGCGGCCCGCGATCTCTCCAAAGGAAATATTCAATTCGGAATCAGTACCGCCAACGTCAAGTTGTAACTTGCCGCCGGCCTTGGCGCCGAAACCGCCGCCGTTGAGCAACACGCGTTTTGCCTTCCACGGTGCCAGGTTGTTGAGTTGTTCCGGATAGGCCTTGGGGTCCGCCGCGGCCGTGAAGGCTTCCACGCCGAGGATGCCTGATGCCGTGTGATGGCCATGCGTGCCGCTTGGCATGGTGGAGAATTTCGTAATGATCAAGTCTGGCTGAAACGTACGAATGACGCGAACGACATCGCCCAGGACCTCTTGATGTCCCCACGTTTCCAGTGTCTTGTAGGCATCTTTGGAGAAGCCGAAGTCGATGGCACGCGTGAAAAACTGCCGACCGCCATCCAGACGCCGGGCGGAGAGCAATTCCTGGGTGCGCAGCACGCCCAGCGTTTCCCCGAATTCGGGCCCAAGCAGGTTTTGACCGCCATCGCCACGCGTGATCGACAGGTAGGCCGTCCGGCAGCCGCGGCCGCGCACCAAATAGGTGATCAGTTGTGTATTTTCATCGTCGGGATGGGCTGCGATGTGGAGAACGCTCCCCAGCTCGTTAAAGCTGTGAAGATCTTGCAAAATGGCGGCAGCCGACGGCGGGTCGGCCGCGCGGCTGCCGCTTGATAAACCAGTCAAAAGCAATGCTCCCGCAGCCAGGCAACCATGGAACCAGCGCATGCCGCCCCCCGACTGCCGTGACCTAAGGGCCGCTTTCATGAGCTCGTACCTCTTGGAACCGGTGACGAGTTTGAACACCAGTTGAAAACCGCCCGCCACGTGCCGCGCAAGCTCGCAGTTACTTCTTTACGTTCGAGAAGGGCACGGAAAACTCGGTCGTTTCCCACGTGATCTTCAGAACGCCACCCTCCGGTGCCTTGTCGAGGGCCATCGTGAACTGATCGACCTGTTTCTCGACGGAGCTTTTCTTCATGTCAACGCGGGCCAAATCGTTCTTTTCATCGACCGGGATGCCCCAGCCGCCGGTTTTCTTGCTGATGGCCAGTTTGGTTGGGCCATTTTCCATCGGAACTGTGTACAGCGTGTAGGTGCCGGCGGGAACGGTCGCGTCGCCAACCATGATGGGCTGCTGCGTGGTCAGGGTGGTGGCCTCGTCGGCACCGGTGCGCCAGGCCTTACCGTAGGGAACCAGGGTGCCCCAAACCTTACGGATCTGGCCGTCCTTGGGGGATTTGGAATAGGGTCGGCCATACGTTAACGTCACGCGGTTGCCGCCAGTGACTAAACTGATGGTCTCATGCGGGCTGACACGGGCCTTTTGGGCGTTCGCCGGCAAAGCGATGATAAGCCCGCCCGCGATGACGACAAGTGCGATACTGAATTTCAACATGACGACTCCTCAAAGATTATGGGGTGATACGCGAGAGCATTAATCTATCATTCGGTGGTGGCTCAGCCGACATACTTCCGCATGCCTATTCGACGCCGAAGCGGCGTTTTCTATTCAAGGGCATCACCAGGGAATGAGTGGAAGATACTCTAATAGGCGCGGGATTGAACGGCAAGTTAGCCAAAAGACCCAGCGAGATTCGCCGCTGGCTGGCAACACAAAGACAAAACCCTCGCTGGCGCGGCGGGCTATCGGGACTTGGGCTAACGGGCCTGGTGATGTATCGCCAGGCGGGCGTTTTCACGATCCGCGACATGTTGAAATAGTGCCCGCGCCAGCTCCGGTCCGGGCGCGGTGGTGAATTGTCCGGGTGCGCGGGTGCCCACTCCAGGGCCAAAACCAACGGCACCCAGCGGATGTTTGTGGCGGGTGGGGCCACTTGATCAAAGCGTGCCAGCGCCGACATGACCCGAAACGGCAGCTTGACCATGCGGACTTCGTCATTGTCCGCCTCCGCGCACTTCTCTGGCGGCGAGGTGACGAGAAACTCGCGGCAAGACGCCGGCCGATCGGCATAGATGGAACAGGATTCGTCCTCCAGAAATGGGCAGGCGATGCCCTGAGAGAAATACTCCATTTCGATCTCTTTGTACTCGGCGGCGGTCCATTGTTCACGGTTACCCAACCTGGCGACCAGGCCGATTTCATCAAGCCGGCGCAGGGCCTCGACGAAGCGCGCGAATACCTGAGAGCGCCGCGGCTCAGGCAGCGCATCGACCAACTCGCGAAACCGGTGCGCCTCGACTTCCGAAACAGGAACCATCGTTCGGCAGCAAGCCGCGCAACCCTTCCGGCAAGATATCTTCTCCCCCTGTTTCTCGACAGCCTGCTCTGCCATCCGTGTCATGGCGTCGGCCAGTGCGTTCGCTAACGGCAATAACTGAATCAGCCGCGTCGGCCCGGCCGGTACCCCGATGGCGGTTTTTAGCTTCCAGTCGGCAGCGATCATTTCCACGCCGAGCGTGACCGTTGCCGATTGCTGGGGATGATCGGCCATTTCTGGCTCCATGGCGGCGTGGTTGAGAAGGGCAGGGATATTCTATATGAGTGCGGCCGTTGGAATTGGCCAAAGAGGAAGACATGAGGCGACGATATGGCATGAGCCCCGCGCACGTTTCGGATCAGCATCATCTTTCGTCGGCGAAATCTTCCAGTGCCCGGGCACGTGCCGCCTGCCTGCTGTCAATGGCGAAGACCAGGGCCAGTGCCAGGCCCGCCGAAATCATGGCAGCCAGTTCGCCGATCATATCGACGGCCGTGGCCGTTTTAAGCGTCTCGGGGGAGTTCACCGCGCCATTGAGGCTCATGGTGATGTTGGCGATCACATTGGAGATGAGGTAGAACGCCCACCACAGGCCCACGAGCAGTGAATTACCGGTGGCGACCCGCGCCACGTAGTCTTCCATTACATCCTCGGGATCACTATTTCGCCAGATTTCCTGGGCGATCTGCACGGGCCGAACCAGGTTCAAGAAAGGCACAAACCAGCCGCCTGCCGCCCAGGTGGAGGTATAGGTCAAGCCAGTCGCTCCCAGCGGTTTCAAGTTGGCGTGGGCGCGATAAAACCAAATGATGAACACGATGCCGGTGGTGATGAAGACTACCAGGTGAACGATGCCCAGCGCCAGTTGCCGCGCGTCGTTGCCGTCAATCTCCGCGGCCGCCACGGCGTCACCGGCCACGAGACGCAGCGCCAGCCGGTATTGAATAAAATCGCTTGCCAGCATCACCACGCTCAGCAAAAGATTTAATCCCAGCAACGTCTTGAGGGCGATTCCGACCGCGCCGGAGGGCCTGTATTTGCTTTTCGCCGCCAAACGACGGGGAACTTCGTCGTCGGCATAGGATGGCCGTCGGCGCCTCCTGGGTGCAGGCTCAGGGTCCTCGTCTGGTTCGGTGTCGGTAATTGGCGGAGCAGGCGCTTGAAAGGGTGCGGCCGTTACGTTGACCTGAGCCATGCCATCAAGAATGCCCTGGCAGCCCGGACATCTTACCTTGCCGCCCTGGTACGTCGCAGGCAGTTGCAGCAGGCGCTGACAATGTGGACAATTAATCTTTTGGACCATAGGGCCTTCGTTGTACCATAAATGGCGGCCTGGTCAATCCTCGGGCATCCTACTATTTTCGCGATTGGTCTGCTGGCTTCGAGACGTTGGACGCTTTTGCTTAACGTCCCGGATTGTGCCATTTGCCGCCCCATTGCTGGTGAAGGTCCATGAGGAATCGCTCCCACTCGGGGCGGGTACGTGAGGTGGGGAAGGGTTGGGGTACGATGGGTTGCGGCGAGACATAGACCTCGATGAAACGGCCCTCCTCGTTGATGATGCCGACGCGGCTGACCTGGACCGTGTGCAGCGTCGCCGGATCGATCGTGATCCTGCCTTGCGGCGCGTCGAATTGTTGTCCTTTGAGGGCCTGGCGGACCGCACGCGTTTCTTCGGTGCCTGCCAGCTTCACGGCCTGTGCCCACAGATAGACCAGCGAATAGGCGGTCTGCATGGGGTCTGAAACAATCCTCTCGGAGTCGAAGCGCTTTTGAACCCGCCGCAGAAATTCCTCGTTGCGCGGCAGGTCGATGCTGTGAAAATAGTTGCCGGCGGCGTAGTCGCCGCGGACTTCCTCCGGCGGCAGGCTCGTCAACTCTTCTTCCGATACCGCGAAGGACATGGTGGGCACCTGGTCCGGCATGATCCCCGCTCGACGCAGGGCCCGGAAGAAGCCGACGTTGACGTCCCCCTTGATCGTGCTGATTATCAGGTCGGGCTTGGCCTGAGCGATCCGGCGTACCGTTTCGGCGACCTCGGTGTCGTCCACGAGCAGCAACTCTTCGCCCACAATTTGGCTGCCCAGTATCTTGGCCTCGTCACGAACGACGGCATGGGCCGCGCGCGAGTAGATGGTGTCAAGTCCCGCGAGAAACCAGCGCTTTTTGTTGAGAAAGCCGTAGCTCCACTTCAGGGCTGGAAGAATTTGTTGGTTGGGCACGGAACCGCCGTAAACGATATTGGGCGACAACTCCATGCCTTCGTGGGAGACAGGGTAAAAGAGCAAGTGGTCCTGTTTCTCCACGACAGCCTTGACGGCCTTCCGGCTCGCTGAGGTCCAGGTGCCGAAAAGGGCGCTGACCTTGTCCCCTTCGATCAACTTGGCGGCTTTACGAGCGAAGACGGCTTCATCCGACTGGCCATCCTCGATCATGGCTTCGAGCCTTCTCCCCAGGACGCCACCCTTGTCGTTGATTTCGCTGATGGCCATCAAGATGCCGTCAAGAACTGCCCGCTCGCTAATGGCCATCGTGCCGGTGCGCGAGTAAAGGACACCCAGACGAACCGGGGGCAGCGCGGCCGCGGCACCAAGGAGCGGAGTTGGCTCGGTTTTCGAGTTCGCGGTGGAATTCATGCACCACCAACACGCGCCAACCGTGAGAATAATGCTCGCGATGCCGGCGGCCAACAAGGAGCGCCGGCGCGAGGACGCTGGCGGCGTGGCCGTGTGGCGCGGAGTATTGGCGAGCGTATGGCTAACGCGCCGGGGCCAATGGTCGGGGTCTTGGCGGCATCGCCGAGCGGGTAGGGCTGCGTCAAAGCACTCCCCCCGGCGGGGAGCTGTTCCTCGATGGCACGCAGGCGGCCAATCACCAGCGTGGCGGACTGTGGCCGACGGGCGGGGTCTTTTTCCAGTAAATGCATGACCAGGTCGGCGAGTGCCGGGGGCACATGCGGACTCAAGTCACGGATCGGCGGCGGCTGGTTCACTGCCAGGGCCGTGAGCACCGCCGTGATCGATTTTCCTTGGAAGGGCAACTGGCGCGTGCAGAGCTGATAGAGCACGATGCCCAGGCTGAAAAGGTCGCTCCGGCCATCGACCTGCTCGCCGCGCGCCTGTTCGGGCGACATGTAATTGGGAGTACCGAGGATATCGCCGATTTCGGTGAGCCCGGAGTTGTTTTCAACGGGGCGTGCCAGGCCGAAATCCAGGATCTTGACCCGGCTATTAGGCGCTTCCAGCCACAGGTTCGCCGGTTTAATGTCGCGATGGATAAGGCCGCGCGTTTGGGCGGCGGCAAGGCCGGCGGCGATTTCTCCGCCAATGCGCAGGACATCCTTCAGCGAGGGAGATTCGCCCGTCTTGAGCCAGCTTTCCAGGGTCTGGCCCTGCAAAAACTCCATGGCCAAATAAGGAACATCGCCCGCCTCGCTCACTTCGTAAATCGTGGCGATATGGTCATTGCGAACAGCGGCCATCGACCGCGCCTCGCGAAGAAAACGCTCGCGGCAAGAAGGCTGAGCTGTCATGGTCGGATGCATCACCTTCAAGGCGACCACCCGCTGCAACTTCGAATCCTCCGCCTGATAGACTTTTCCCATGCCTCCCTGGCCGAGCAAGCGCAGAATGCGGTAATGCGCAACGTTGTTGGTTCGCTAAGGGGCAGCGGCGCTAGTTGTGAGCTCGTCATCAGGCGAAGGCTTTTCGCGCCCCAGGAGCGGCCCTGGGTCGGGCAGGGCAGGGGGCGCAAGGGTACCCAAGTTCTCGCAGTCAGAGTGCGGCATTAGAGCAAATCCTCACGGATCCAATTACATGCGGCCGGCGCGGGGAATGGGCGCCAAATCTACCTGTGCGGGAAGCTTACGTCACGATTTGGCGAAATACCAAGCGTGGAGGAAGAAAAGATGGCTATTGGAGGTCCTTCAATCCCCCTGCAAAACGTAGGGTGTGTCAAGCGTACTAGTGCTGACGCACCATCCATAGCCCCCGCGATTATCTAAATCGCGGGGGCTACTATCGGTCGTCCCTAACTGGACTGAAAGACAAAAATCCGACCGGTTGGGTCTCGCCGCCTGCTGGTTTTATCCACCGGCCAAAATGGTTGTCGATTCTTTCCTAGGGCGTAAGACACTATCTGGGGACGTGTTGCTTTCGACCTGGGGTAGAAGGAACTTGTCATGCCGATTCATCCTTTGGCCGGAAAGCCGGCCCCGAAGGACATGTTGATCGATGTGGCCAGGCTGGAGCGGGCTTACGACGAACGCAAGCCCGACATGGGGGATGCCAATCAGCGGGTGCAATTTGGCACCAGCGGGCACCGGGGGACTTCGCTTCAGGGTACGTTCACCGAGGCGCACATACTGGCCATTACCCAGGCCATTTGCGAGTATCGCCGCGGGCAGGGCATCGATGGCCCCCTTTATATGGGTAAGGATTCCCACGCCCTGTCCGGGCCGGCGCAGCGGACCGCTCTGGAAGTGCTGGCCGGCAATGGCATTGAGACGATTATCGAGCAAAACGACGGCTTGACGCCGACGCCGGTGATTTCGCGTGCCATCCTGGTTTACAATCGTGGGCGTGCCGAGCACCGGGCGGATGGCATCGTCATTACCCCCTCGCATAATCCACCCGAGGATGGCGGCTTCAAGTACAATCCGCCCAACGGCGGTCCGGCCGATAGCGATGTGACGGGCTGGATTCAGGATAGGGCCAATGCGCTGTTGCGCGACGACAATCGCGACGTCAAACGGCTGCCCTTCGCCACAGCCCTCAAGGCGAGCACCACGCATCACCAGGATTTGATGACGCCTTATGTCGATGACCTGGAAAATGTCATCGATATGGAGGCGATTCGCGCTGCCGGCCTGAAGCTGGGCGTTGACCCCCTCGGCGGAGCATCGTTGCCCTACTGGGAACCGATCAAGTCCCGCTACGGTCTCGACCTCACGGTGGTAAACGCGAAGTTGGATCCCACATTTAGCTTCATGACGCTCGACCACGACGGCAAGATTCGCATGGATTGCTCGAGCCCGTATGCGATGGCCGGCCTTATCAAGCTCAAGGACAAGTACCAGGTAGCTTTTGCCAACGATCCGGACGCCGACCGGCACGGTATCGTGACGCCGTCTTCGGGCCTCATGAATCCGAACCACTACCTGGCGGTGGCGATTCGTTATTTGCTGACGCATCGTCCGGCCTGGCCATCGCAGGCCGCGGTGGGCAAGACGCTGGTGAGCAGCAGCCTGATAGACCGGGCGGTCGGGCAGCTGGGCCGGCGACTTTGCGAGGTGCCGGTGGGCTTCAAATGGTTCGCGCCGGGTCTTTTCGATGGCACGATATGCTTTGGCGGGGAAGAAAGCGCGGGGGCGAGCTTTCTGCGCCGCGACGGCACCGTATGGACGACGGACAAGGATGGCCCCATCATGGACCTGTTGGCGGCGGAGATCACGGCGCGGACCGGTAAAGATCCCGGCGAGCATTACCGCGAGCTGACGGCTCAGTTCGGCACGCCTTATTACACGCGCATCGACGCGGCGGCGAGCCCTGAACAGAAAGCACGCTTGCAAAAGCTGACTCCGGAGGCGGTGCAGGATGCCGATTTGGCGGGCGAGCCGATCGTGGCGAAGCTGACGCGGGCCCCGGGGAATAACGCCGCCATCGGCGGCTTGAAGGTCGTGACCAAGAATGGCTGGTTCGCGGCGAGGCCTTCCGGGACCGAGAATATATACAAAATATACGCCGAAAGTTTCACGAGCCAGGCCCACCTCGACGCGATCGTAACGGAGGCGCAGAAGCTGGTAACCAGGGCATTGACCCGCTAGTAGAGGAAATCATGTCAGGCACACCGCAAACGTCAACTCCCAAGGACAAAGTCGATATCGATACTTTGGCCATCAACACGATACGCACCCTGGCCATGGACGCCGTTCAGGCCGCCAACTCCGGTCATCCCGGCGCGCCGATGGGGCTGGCGCCTACCGGTTATGCACTCTGGCAGCACTTTCTGCGTTACGACCCGGAAGATCCGACCTGGGCCAACCGCGACCGGTTCGTGCTCAGCAATGGGCATGCGTCGATGCTGCTTTATTCCCTGCTCCATTTGACCGGGGTCAAGGCGTACGATGGCGAAGGCAAGGCGCTGGGCAGGGAATCGGTCACGCTGGATAACATCAAGCACTTTCGCCAGCTCGACAGCCCCTGCGCCGGCCATCCGGAGTCGCACCTGACCAGCGGCGTGGAAATAACGACAGGACCGCTGGGGCAGGGCGTGGCCAACAGCGTGGGCATGGCGATGGCCGAGCGCTGGCAGGCGGCCCATTTCAACAAGCCCGACTGCACGCTGTTCGATTACGACGTGTACGCGATTTGCGGCGACGGCTGCATGATGGAAGGCATTTCCGGCGAGGCAGCTTCATTGGCCGGGCACTTGAAGCTGTCAAATCTTTGCTGGCTCTATGACTGCAATCACATTTCGATCGAGGGCAGCACGAAACTGGCTTTCACCGAGGATGTCGGCAAGCGTTTCGAGGCATACGGCTGGAACGTGACCTCCGTGGAGGACGCCAACGACCTCGCCCAGATCGACCGGGCCATCAACGTTTTCAAAAACACCAGGGATCGGCCGACTTTTATCATCGTGCACAGCCATATCGCCTGGGGTTCGCCCAACAAGCAAGATTCCGCCAGCGCCCACGGCGAACCGCTGGGCGCGGAGGAGGTCAAGCTCACCAAGCGAAATTACGGCTGGCCGGAAGATGCCCAGTTCCTGATACCGGACGGGGTTTATGACCACTTTCGCCAGGGCATGGGCAAGCGCGGCAAAGAGCTGCACCAGGCCTGGACGGCCCGCTTCACGGAATACCAGAAGAAATATCCCGGGCTGGCGAACGAATATCTGCTGATGCAAAAACGGGAACTGCCGGCAGGCTGGGACAAGGACCTGCCCACGTTCGCGCCGGACCCCAAGGGGACCGCCACGCGCGAAAGCTCGGGCGTCGTGCTCAACGCCATTGCCAAGAACGTACCCTGGATGCTGGGCGGAGCCGCGGACCTGGCGCCATCCACCAAGACCCGGCTTACCTACGAGAAGGTTCCGGATTTTGAGGCTGAAAGCTATGGGGGACGCAACCTTCGCTTCGGCGTTCGTGAACATGCGATGGGAGCGATCCTCAATGGCCTCATCGTCTCGAAAATACGGGCCTATGCGTCCGGCTTTTTGATTTTCATCGATTATGGCAAGACGCCGATTCGGCTGGCGGCCTTGATGGAGATCCCGGCAGTCTACATTTTCACGCACGACTCCATCAGCCTGGGCGAGGACGGGCCGACCCATCAGCCCATCGAGCAATTGCCCTCGTTGCGGGCGATTCCGCAGATGATCACGCTGCGCCCTGCCGACGCATCCGAAGTGGTTGAAGCCTGGAAGTATATCATGGCCTTGCAACACAGGCCGGTGGCGCTCATCCTCAGTCGGCAGGCCCTGCCCAGCCTGGACCATAAGCGCTATGCGCCTGCCGATGGGCTCCAGCGCGGGGCTTATGTCCTGGCCGATCCCCCGGACGGCAAGCCGACCGTCGTGCTTATCGCCACGGGCAGCGAAGTGTCGCTGTGCATCGAGGCTTTTGAAAAGCTCAAGGCTGACGGCATCGCCGCACGCGTGGTGAGCATGCCCTCTTGGGAAATCTTCGAGGACTATTGCAGCGCGCACCCGGGTTATCGGGAGAGCGTCCTGCCGGAAGCGGTAACCGCGCGGGTTTCCGTCGAGGAAGCGGCCACGCTGGGGTGGGAGCGTTACGTCGGTTCCAAGGGCAAGTGCCTCGGCATGCATACCTTCGGCGCATCGGCGCCGCTCAAGGACCTGCGCAAGCACTTTGGCTTCACGCCGGAAGCGGTGGTGGCGGCGGTCAAGGAATTGCTGAAGAAGACCTAGCACGCCAGGATGACGGCGTGGCGCGGATTTTAGTCCACGCCGCCTTCGGTTGAATCAAGTGGCGATATGGTCGGGCGGTCTCATACGTTCCTTACGCGGTAAAGGAGTTTGTCATGTGGCGTCGTTTTGTGCCGGTATGTTTGTTGATCCTGGCCCCGAGCCTTGCCTGGGGCCAGAACGTTCCGGAACGTCTGTTACCCGGCGGCAGCCAGATTTACTTCCGCTGGGACGGCATGGAAAAGCACCGGGTTGCCTATGACAAAGCTGGCGCCGGCAAGATGATGAAGGAAGAGACCGGCAAGTTCTTTGCCGCGCTCTGGGACTATGGACTGCAACTGCTCGACGTGGGTTTGCGCAAGGCAGATCCCCAAGTCGCCGAGCTTATCAAGGATATCCCGCCGGTGCTCGTGGACCTTCACCAGCATGGTTTGCTGCTGGGAATCGAGGTTAGATCGTTCAATCCGCCGCAAATCGAAGCGGTTTTTATCATGCCTAAGGCTGGCGGCAGCAAAGGTTCGCTGCCAACTTTAATAAAGAAGCTCGCGAGCCTGGCCAGGGTGGAGTTCCGCGAAACCATGGTGGGGCAGCGAACCATTTATGAACTGGGCGGCGGACCAGTCCAGTTTGGCTGGTGGAGCGAGGCGAACAATGACCTGGTGCTCGTCGTTGGCACGTCGTCGCCGGCGGACCGTGCCAAGGCGCTACCCGCGGAAAGCTTCGCGAAAAGCAAGGCCTACGCCAGGCTGGCGGAATTCAAGCAGTTCGAAACCTGGAGCCAGGCCCACATCGACCTGGCCGGCTTGCTGGGAAAGGTCGGCGAGCTGGCCCCGCAGGCGGATCAGATCATCAGCCAGCTAGGCCTCAAAGGCATCGACAACATGTCGTTTCACTCCGGCTTTGCCGGCGGCGCGGAACGCTCGGTCGTCGAAGTCAGCACTCCGGGGCCGCGCACCGGCCTGCTGGCGCACATGAACCGCAAGACGATCACGCTTGCCGATCTGCCGCCCATGCCGTCGGATGCCACGAGTTTCTCGGCCAGTAATTTCAACATGCGCAATCTTTACGACAGCGGCATCACCATCGCCGAAGCGGCCGTGAATGTTTTCGCCCCTGGCGCCGCCGACCCCAAGGAGAGCATTCGCCAGATCGAGGGCCTGCTCGGCATCAAATTTGGTGAGGACCTGTTCGGCTCCTTCGGTGACATGTCCGTGAGCTATAGCTCGCCGTCCGAAGGGCCCGGGATTTTCAGCGGTGCTTACCTGTTCAAAGTGAAGGACGAAAAGAAGCTGGCCGACTCGCTTGATGGCATCTTCAAGGCCATTCCCCCGTTCCCATTCATCGAAGTCATTTATCAGAAGCGCGCCTATCGAGGCGGCGAA
The DNA here is from genome assembly GCA_963848825.1 of uncultured Planctomycetota bacterium. Classification (GTDB taxonomy): domain Bacteria; phylum Planctomycetota; class Planctomycetia; order Gemmatales; family Gemmataceae; genus CAVVSQ01. The sequence continues at coordinate 1,858,720 of CAWKFA010000015.1, forward strand.
ATCATGGAGCTCAAGATCAAAACGCCGCAAGGAGAGTTCCCCGTGGGTAACATGGCCATTCACAAGGGCTGGTTCATGTTTGCCAGTTACCCGCAATCGATCTACGGCTTCATTTTACGAAGCAATGGGGAATTGCCGGTCTGGAAAGCAAGCCCTGAGCTCACCAAGGCACTCGCCGACTTCCCCAAGGAGTTTACGGCCATCGCCGTATCGGACCCCAGGCCGACAGTAGAGGGGTTTCTGTCATTCGCGCCGACCGTGATGACCCTGGCGAACAGCATTCTGCCCAATGTCCTGCCCGGGGCCCCGGTGTTCGACATCAGCGTCATTCCGCACGCTCAGTTTGCGGTACGTAACTTGTCCCCCACTATCTCGGTAAGCACGGACGACGGCAAAAAAGTTCGCGTGCAGTCGCGGGCGGCGCTGTCGATGCCGTTCTAAGGCCGCGAGATGGGTTTGGCGGGCGGGAAGCCGGCTACTGTTGTTCTTCAAAGAGGACCACGCTGGCCGTAAAGCCGTGAATGAAGTTCAGGCCGCCAACCGGGCCGAGCTCGCCCTGGGCGAAGAACCCGGCCAGGGGAATGTCGCCGGCTTCCGCCTGAATTGCTTTGGCGTCATGATCGGGTTGGCTAAACAAACGCGTGCCGCGGCCATTGCAGCTAAAAAGCAGGGCCGCGGCCGCTTTCATTTGATGGGTATTGCCATCGGTTTGCAGCATGGCATGCAAATCTTCGTCGGCCGTGGCCGCGTCGCGCACGTGAAATTGCACGGTTTGACCCACGCGCACGCGTTCGGTGACCGCCAGCGCCCCGGATGCCTTGTCGAGGCCCATGACGTTGCGCACCAGGAAATCGCCGCGGCCGAACGCATCCCGATATTCGCTGATGACCCGGCCCACGTGCAGGCCGTGCTGAATGAGATGCTGTTCGCGCGGGCCAACCTCCTGCCAGAGTTGCTGGAGTTGGGCCATGGCGGTTTTGCCTCCCAGCTCCATGATGACGTTTTCTTTGGCCTTGGTGATGATAAGAGGGCGACCGACGGGCCGGCAGCCTTGCGAGACGACGCTGCGTGCCTGAAACGAGCCGCGCATCAAGACACCCACCGCTCCTTCGCGGCGCATGTCTTCGCCGATGAGCAGCGGACATTCACCCGCCTGCGTGCCGCCGCTGGCCATGCCGCCCGCCACGCGCAGGCCCGGGTGGTCTCCATTAACTTGGGCGAGGAAATCGTCGGCGGGAAATGTGAAGGGATCAGCGAGTGTGAGAATCAGGCTGTCCTCGGCCGTTGCTTCCGCCAGGTCGTCCGGCCAACCGAGCAGAGCAAATCCCTCCGAAGTCTCTTCCATGGTCAGATGAAAAGGCGTCAATTCGATTTCGTCCGGCCAACGGCCCAGCCACAGGCTCAGGGCCGGTCCTTGTTCCACTTCCCGCACCTTGCCGATGACCGTTTCCCCCTGACAGCCCAGCAGACAGCGCGGTTTGAGAACACTGCTCAGGGTTTGAGCAATTTCCAGAGGGCTTTCGCCGTGGAGCGGGTTGAAAAACACCATGGCGAGGTCCACGGGCCCTTGCCAGTTGGCCTGCTCCAGACAATCGGCGATGGCGGCCTTGGTGTCGGGCCGGGTCGAAAGCGCGGATGCAAACGGCATAATATTTCCCCTGGCCATTAGGGCCGGCGCGGCCGTGGCACTATGCCGCCGGCGGCAAGTTTATTTCAAAGATTGGAAAACTACCTTGTTTCTTGAAGTTGTGCACGTAAAAACCTTGCAATTGCGGTACGTCGCTGGCCACCTGGGCGGCCAGGCCCGTGATGTCGTCGTAATCGCGCAGTCTTTGAGCGGCGACGCTCATGAGGTCCAGCGCCAGGGCTGGCAGGCTGGCGTCCGGTTTGGCGACAAAACTGAAGAGCGCCTTGATACGCTTGGCCTGCATCCCTTCGGTTCCAAACGCTCCCAGCCGAAAGCAGGGCATGCCGGCGTCCACCGCGTGCGCATCGGCATAGGCCTGATTGTGGACAACGATGCCGGCCGCTTTCAGCCCCCCCTGGCGATCGCGCAAGGCAAACGTGGCATCGCTCGGAAAATACGGATTGGCGAAGAGGTGCTCCTGCAGCGCCTCCGGCCGGTCCACGCGGATCGCTCCGGGCATTAACGTCATCAAGGCAGGCACATCCGTCGGCAGCAGCGGCGAAACGAAATTGCTGGCACGATCGGAAAGGGTCGGCATGTCCAGAAACTCGCTCACATAGTTGACCATCTCGCGTGCGCGGACAAAGCCAAGTTGCAGAAAGAAATCGTGCACGCTCGGCCAATCGGCCCGGTAAGCCGCGACTACTTTCTTGAGGCCGCGCTTGCCGGCCGCTTCCATCATGGCCGTGAAGAGCGGTAGTGCGGCATATTCAAAGCCGGGCAAACACCAGGGATAACTAACCCGACCATTACTGTTGACAATGCCATAGCCGAGCACACGCCCGCCCTCAACCGCGTAAAGATATTGCTCCGGACTAAAATCGCGAGCGCGCAGCCGCCGCTGCACCTCGGTCACCGTCGCGGCCTTGAAGTCGCGGGAGACCCTGGGCCGCGGCATTGTAAATCTCCACCTGGTCGGCCTCGTCGCCAGGTTCGTACGGTCGTATGTTCATCGTTTGTTCCCCGCCAATTAGCAGTTACGTCTCTGCCGTCATCGTCAAACAAAAACTTTGCGCGGCTCGATCATTCCCGTGGCGACATCCACCTGGGCCACCGCGAATAACTTCCCACCCGCGGAAAAGATGGCGACCTCCTCATCATCGGCAATCCCATCAGGGACCGCCACCTTTTGGCCCATTTGCAAACGCACCAGCTGGTCCTCCGACATCACCAGGAGTGGCAACTGGCGCACGGCTTCTTCCTGGGGCAGCAAGCGCGCCAGCGCGGTCGTCTGGTCGGCGTCCAACGATAAGGCGGCATCTTCACGAAAGTTGCCGATTCTGGTTCGCCGTAACTCGGCCAGGTAAGCGCCGCAGCCCAGGCGGTCCCCCAGGTCCCGTGCCAGCGCCCGGATGTAGGTGCCCTTGCCGCAACGAATTTCGAGCTCCAGGCGTGGGTAACTGAAGCTTAACAGGCGGATGGCATGAATCGTCACCGGCCTGGGCGCCAGAGTTACTTGCTGACCTTGGCGCACCAGTGCATAGGCGCGACGGCCTGTCACCTTGGCTGCCGAATGATCGGGCGGCACCTGGTCAGTCGTTCCTTCAAATTCCTCGAGCATTCGCGTCAGCAGTTCGAGGCTCGGCATCGCGCCTTCGGCTGCGACGGTCATTGTCCCTTCACCGTCGTCGGTGCTGCTGCGCACTCCGAAATGGATGACCGCGCGGTAAACCTTCTCCATGCGCTGCACATATTCCGCGAGCCGCGTGGCCGTCCCGGCACACACCACCAAAACGCCGGTCGCCAGGGGATCGAGCGTGCCGCAATGACCGATGCGTGTACCGCGCGGCAGCCAGCGCCAGGCCAGGTCCAAGGCGTCGCGCGACGTCATGCGCAGCGGCTTGTCGATGACGAGCAGCCCGTTGAGCGCGTTTTTTTGCTTGGAGCCATAATTCTTCCGGTACCATGGACCATTCCGCGAATCAGCGCGGGACGAAGGAAAGTCGATCCTAAGAGCGTTCGAAAAAAAAGGGGTCAGACCCCCTCAATACGCTGCAAAAGCGTTGAACTCTGGTCGCTTCAAGGGGTCTGACCCCTTTTTTTTCGAACGCTCTAAGATAATGATAACGATCAAGGAATGAGTTTGTATGGAGCGACCCGGGGTTTGTGTGATCTTCAATCCGGCGGCTGGCAGGGGCCAGGCGGCCCGGCGACTCAACCAGGCACGGAGGCGCCTGGGCAAACATGCGCTTTTTCAACCGACCGAGCATGCCGGCCACGCACGTGAATTGGCGCAGCGCGCTGCGGAAAGCGGCTATGGCATGGTCGTGGCGGCCGGCGGCGACGGCACCGTTCATGACGTGGCCAATGGCTTGCTGTTGGCAGGACGGCCTGACGTGCAATTCGGTATTATTCCCATCGGCTCGGCCAATGATTATTACGCCAGTCTGGAGATGGAGCCTCTGGAGGGAACGCTCAAGACGCGGACCGTCGACGTGGGCCGGGTGCGCGGGCCGGATGGGCGGGAAAAATACTTCGTTTGTTGCCTGGGCCTGGGACTGAATGGTCTCGTGACTGTGGAATCGCGAAAATCAAGCGGCTGCAAGGCATCGCGCTTTATGGGCTGGCCACATTACGCGCCCTGTGGCACCACTACCAGTGTCCGCCCATGGCCATCGCCCTGGACGAGCAACCGCTTATGCAGGTGCCGACGCTGATGCTCAGCGTGCTCGTGGGCCGCCGTGAGGGGGCCTTTGTCATGGCGCCGCGGGCGAGCGTGAGCGACGGCTGGTTCGATTACGTTCATTGCGGCGACCTGTCGCGCTTCGAGGTAATGAAGCTTTTGCCGCGGCTCGCTCTTTTCGGTCCGCCGCTGGCGTATCCCAAGGTCACGCAGGGCCGATGTCGCACGGTAAAGTTGACGTCCGCGGCGCCGCTGGCCATCCACGTCGATGGGGAGTTTTTTTGCGTGCCCGAGGAGAATATACGTAGCGTGGAGATCGACATTCGACCGGCGGCTCTGACCATTGCGCCCTATGAGTCGCACTAAAACTCCAGCGCCCCGGCCAGCAGGCATCGACAACGAATACCTTGCCATCGCCAATACGACCGGTTCGCGAGGTTTTCACGAGGCGTTCGACGACTTCGGCGGCCCGTTGGTCGCTGACCCAAACGCTGATCTCGACTTTTGGCAAAAACGCCATGCTGTATTCGCTGCCCAGGTAACGATCCAAATAGCCTTTTTGCCGGCTGTAGCCCTTGGCTTCTTGAACCACGCAGGCAATGATGTCCAGGTCGTGGATGGCATTTAGAACGGCCTCGGCCTTGAAAGGGCGTACGACGATCGTGAGTTGTTTCATGAATTTTATCTTAGCGATGGCGGCCAATGTTTACAAAGGATGCAGCGGGTTCCCTTTCCGTTCCTGCCGCCGGCACTAAAAAACGGGAACGGACCTGAAGTTTTGCGAGCCAGAGAGAGCGCATGGCACGAACATCCATCCTCGAGCAGATCCGGGCCCTCGACCCGATGAAAGACCACCAGCGTATTGTTTTCCTCAGCACGCGGTTCGATTTTCCCTTCGACACGACGCGTGCGCTCGAGTTCGCCCTTTTTCGCACCTTTTGCGTGCCGACGGTCTCGGGACTGCTGGCGCGAACCGGCGAGTTTATGGAGCGGGCCCAGAAACGCTATGACGATACCGACATCCTTATCAGCGAGCTGATGGACTGGGGCTATGAAAGTGAGCGCGGCAAGGCGGCCCTGCGGCGCATGAATCAGCAGCATGGCCGCTTTGCCATCGCCAATGCGGATTATTTGTACGTCCTGTCGACTTTTGTTTACGAGCCGATTCGCTGGAACGCCCGCTTTGGCTGGCGGCCCCTGTGCGACCAGGAACGGCTGGCGATGTTCCACTTCTGGCGTGAAGTGGGCAGGCGCATGGGTATCAAGGACATCCCGGAGAGTTACGAGGACTTCGAACAATTCAATCGCGCCTACGAACAAACACATTTTCGGTTTGTTCCGAGCAATCAGCGCGTGGGTCAGGCAACGGTGAACATGTTTGCTTCATGGTTCCCGAGGCCGGCACGGCCCCTGGTGCGCCGCTCGATGTACGCACTTATGGATGAACCCTTGCTCGCAGGGTTTGGCTTCCCGCGACCCTCACGCACCTTTCGCTGGCTGGTCGGCGGGGCCTTACGCACGCGTGCCCGCTTGCTGCGCTGGCTACCCGCCCACAAGAAACCTCGGCTGCGCACGGCCATGACGCATCGATCCTATCCGGCCGGCTACAAGATCGATGACCTGGGGCCGCCGCCGGGTTAGATGCGTTTCGGTCCGCCGCCCGGCGGCTGCATCGGCATGCCCCGTTCGCTCAAACGATTCTGCAAGAGCTGGCGGTATTCGTGCATCTGAGCGCGGAAATCCGGCGTCGAATAATCGAGCATTTGTTGGCGCCGCTCCTCGCGCTGCTCGGGGCTTAATTTCTTGCCGGCGAAAGCGCCTGGCGCTGGACGCCCGTATCCGCCGGGTTGCCGACCGGCGCGCCGCCCCACCCAGACCGCCCTGGCCCGGGCCAGGCTGGTTGGCGCGGGTCACGAGCTGATCAATCCGCTTATCCAGTTCTTGCTGCTTTTCCTCAGGACTGAGCTGGAAGAACTCGGCCATTTGCCGCGCCTTCTTCTTTTGCTGATCCATCATCAATTCGCGGCGTTGTTCGGGCGTCAGCTCTTTCACCTGATCGCGCATTTTTTTGATCAGTTCCTGCTTGTCCTCCGGAGAAAGCTCGGATTCCATGGCGGCAATCTGGGCACGCATGCGCCGCACCTCGTCGACCGGGGAGGAGCGGAAGTGCCACATGGCCAGAAGAATGAAGAGGATAGCGACTACGGGAACCAGCCAACGCTTACGGGATTTAGCGGGCGGCTTCGCCTTGACCTTGGGTTTCATGATCTATCTCCTGAGTTAGAAAGCTCGCCACAACTTTGGAGTGAAGCAACGCCTGTTTTTGCGGGGCTAATTGGTGCTGTCGATGACACTGGTTACATGCCCATCAAGATAAAGCCAGTTGCGGCCAGTACCGGTCAAGGGACCGCCGTGAAAATCGCCAAAATCCCACACCGCCGAAATCTGGCTGCTGCCGAGCTTCAACTTGCTCTGCACCTGCTCCAGGGTTTTATTGGCCACTGCTCGGGCGATACTCGTAGCTGGTGCCTAAAACGTCATGAAAAGTGGGTGTCACGTTTTGCGTGGCGTCGCCGACGTCGGCGGGACAGGCCAGGATTTGCGTGTTCTTTTCCATGTAGGGGCCGACCGCAGTCAGGTCGAACGTGTTGCCGGCAGGGACACCGTGGTTCTGCAAAGTCATGATGTCCGGATAGACGCCATGATTGATGTCCTTGTACATCGTAATCGCGAGACCGAATTGCTTTAGATTGTTCATGCACTGCGTCGTGGCGGCCGCGGCCCGAACTTTCTGCACGGCGGGCACCAGCAGCGCCACCAGGATGGCGACAATCGCCATCACGACCAATAATTCCACCAGGGTAAAAGCCGCTCGATAGCGTGAGGAAAATGTTGAGTTCATGGCAGCGTCTCCAGGCAAGATAAGGGACCCTCAGGCAGGTGAGCCCAATCTTAGCCAACGAACATTAAACAAACGTTAAACGAAAAGGAGAAATGCTTCACTTATTGGAGGGACGCCAAATGTGCATCGAACTGTTAACTTCTTTATTTTGCCTTTTTGGGGAGCAACGGAAATTGCGTGATGTTGAGCCCCTCGCTCGAAAGGTATTGATCCAGGACGTCAATTCTTCCCGTTTCGCGCATGTGCGCATAAAGGCGGGTCATTTCATCTTGCCAGAGCGTGTTTAGATAATCCGGATTCTTGGCCACGAGCGCCCGGTATTGTTGCAGCCGCTTGCTAAAAGTCTCGGCATCGGCGTGTGCCGCCAGACGCTGCTCATGCCCATAGGCCGCGGCCATGCGCTGGAGGTGATAGACCTGGGCGTTCGCTTCGCGTTCCTTGGTCGCCCGGTCCTGATAAGCTTTATTGATGCGCGTGTCGATATTTGGCTTCGCCTGGGCGAGACGGTCGAAGGCTTCCTTGACCTGCCGGGGAGGGCTGAGTTGATTGATGCCCGCTTCCTCAATCTTGATGCCCAGGGCGTAGCCGTCCAGCCGGGTCTGCACCTGCGCGAGCATGATGGAACGCAACGTGGTCTTGCCGGAGAGGAGTACTTCGTCAACGGCGTGGCCGGCGATCCATTCGGCAAGCACCGACTCGGTAACACGCGCCACCAGCGCGTCGGCCCGGTCTATCTGGAGGACGAACTTGTCGGCCTGGTCCTCGAAAACCGTGTAGGTGATCTCCGCCTGCACGTTCACGAGGTTGTGGTCGCCGGTAAGTAACTGTCCCGGCGGGGTCTCGCCCTGTTCTTCTTCCTCGGCGCTCGCCGCGCCAACCAGCACACGCTTCACACGCCCCACCGGTACCCGTACGACCTGGTCGAGTCCCCAGGGCAGTCCGACAAAGAGGCCCGGGCCAGGCTTATCTTCAAGAATTCGGCCAAAGCGGCGCACGACTGCCCGTTCGCCCGGCTGTACCAGCGTCAGCGCCGATAGAGCCGTCCAAATTACCAGGGCTCCGGCAAGTGCCGTCAGGACGTACCGTTTCATTTAGTCTCTTCGAGTTCCTTCTTGGGTGGCGATGGCATGGCGCCGGGCCTGGGATTGGGCGGTTGGAACAATAGGTCGAACAGGGGGCGATGCGTGGACAACAGCAGCACCGTTTTATTGTCGCCCAGAATGCTTTGCAGCTTTTCCATCTGCTTGAGAAAAACATAAAACTCCGGGTCTTGCGTATGCGCCTGGTTACGAATAAGCATGGCGTCGGTGTCGGCCTGGCCATTGAGCTTTTGCTCCTCGTAATGGGCTTTGGCAAGTTGGCCGCGCACATTTTCCAGCGGTGGTACTTTCGATGATTTTCGCCTGGCGGTCGCCTTCGCTCTCGTACTCGCTGACTTTTTTGATGCGTTCGCTGCGAATCCTCCGGAAGATCGACTCCCGCACCTCACTGGGATGGCTAAAGCGACGCAGGCGAATATCCGCCAAATCGATGCCGTAATCTTTGCGTAAGGGTATACGGAGATTCGCCAACAATTGCTCACGCAGCGCCTGCATCTTGTCATCCACGCGCATGGTGCCCGGCGCACTGCCCGGGTCCGTGCTGACGAGATCATCCATGGCCATTTGGGTCAGCGCAGCGCCGAGCAGGCTATTGACGCGCGGCCCCAGAATCGACCGCGCCCGCTCCGGCGTGCCCAGGCTTTTGATGAAAACGTCGACCGCCTCCAGGTCGGCAATGCGCCAGCATACGTAGGCTTCGATGGACAGCGTCTTGTCGATGGTTTTGCCGTCCGGATCGTGGGTGAGGATTTCCGTGGCGGGCAAGTCGAAGTACTGCAGGCGCCGATCCAGCCGTTGCACGGTTTCAATGGGCCAGGGCCAACCGAAGTGCAGTCCCGCCCCCTGGTCGGCGACAGAGCCATCGAAAGTGCCCGCCGGCTTGCCCAGCAGCGTGACGTAAACGTATTCGGAAGCATCGACCGTGTAGGCGGTCAAACGGACGATGCCAAGCAGCAGTACCAGCAGGAAAAACATACGAATCATGGTTGACCTTTTAACGCCTAAAATGAAGGGCCCAGCCCCTCTTATTTAAGGCCCTCCAGGGGTTGTTCTTGGCGGACCGGCGGCGCATAATTATCGGCACGCGGAACTGGTCCGGATCGAACAGAAACAAACTACGCTGCCCTTTGATATTGTCGGCATCGATCAGCACCAGGTCCCGGCCCATCAGCGCGCTTCCGAGCGTGTCCCAGTAAATGCGAAAGTCTGTCAGGACGGCCTGCAGTTGGCGGTGGTGCAAGCGCTGGCGGCGCTCCTCTTCGAGCACTCGGGCCACGGGTTGGCCCCGCAACACCGCGTCGGCGCTTGCCAGGGCCAGCAGCAGATCATCGGCGAAATCGAGTTCGACCCGTCCGCGCGCCGCGCTTCAAAGCGTGCCAGCTCGCCCGCGGCTTGCTGGGTCTTTTCCGTGTAGCCGGCACGGGCCTGTGCAATGATGTCATGGCTGTCGGCAGCCGCTTTTTTGATTTTCTGGACCGCTTGTTCCTCGGCTTCATTGATTTTCTGCGAACGCCCTTCCATGGCCTTGGCGACCTCATAGTAAGCCGCCACCACGTCCGCTGGGGGATGGAGATCAAGCAGAGCGATCCCTTCGATATCGATGCCCAGGCCGCCATATTGAGTGTCCGCAAGTCGTGCGCGAGCCTGGCAAGAACCTCCTCCTGGAACTGGCCACGATAAACCGTGAGCAGATCATGAAAATCTCTACCGGCGACGGTGCCGCGCAGTACCGACTCGCCCGTGGCCCGCAAGAGCTCGTCGGGGCTGCTGACTCCGAAGAGAAACGTGCGCGCGTCGACGATCCGGTAGCGGATGGTGGCCTGGATGTCGACCAGGTTGCCATCGCCCGTAATCATCAGCGCTTCTTCCGCGAGGCGTTTTTCCCGGTGGGGACTGGTCCAGGTGAGTGTATTATCCCCCTGGCCAGGTACCCCGCGAAAGCCGATGTCCACGGTGCGCGTATGCTGGGAGACACGCACGATGTCTTCCACGGGCCAGGGCCAACGCAGGTACCAACCAGGCCCCAGGTCCCCAATAGGTTGGCCGAAGCGGCGCAATACGGCCAGCTCGTCCGTGGCCACGATCGTGAGACCACTCAGCGCATAGGCGCCCACAAGCAGCAGGGCGATTGCTGCCATGGCCGCGCGCCGGTGGTGCGCGAGCCAGTGGACGAACTCATCGACGTCCAGACTTTTATCCAGCCAGAGCTCAGCCTGCCGCAGTCGGCCCTTGAGGGCCAGCCGCACTGGACCGGCCGTCTGCCGCTCGAACCAGAGCAAGCGCATCGAATTAAGCAGGACAGCCAGCGAGCCAATCTGATGATAAATCACCGCCGCGACGGGCCCTTGTTCATACCACCCGCCGGGCGCCAGCAAGGGCCATAGCCAGGCGGTGATGACGATGCCGATGATGTTGACGGCGAAGGCGAAGACAAAGATATTTTGACGAATGATATGGACTGTTTGCCGGGCGAGACGAATCAGCATGGGCAGGCTGCGCAGCGGGTCGCCCATGAAAATGATGTCGCCCGCGTCGGCCGCGATGTCCGAGCCTGTGCCGCCGATGGCCAGGCCAACATCGGCACGGGCCAGGGCCGGAGCATCGTTGATGCCGTCGCCGACCATGGCCACGGATAGGTTGCCAGGCGCTCCCTGCATGCTTACGAGATAGTCTACTTTTTGCGCCGGCAGCAATTCCGCCTTGATGGCGGTGAAGGGTAGCTCGGCCGCCACCGCATTGGCTGCCGCCGCTCGATCGCCGGTCAAGAGCACGAGCGGCTCGATTCCTAGTGCCCGTAACTCCGCGAGCATGGCTGCCGCTTCTGGACGCACGCGATCGCGGGCGCCGAATCGGCGCCCAGCGCATGGCCGTTGCGCCACGAGCAGGGCCGTTTGTCCCGCGTCATCGAGGGCCTGCAAGAGTTGTGTTTTTCCCGCGGGCCATGCAATCCCTTGCTCCTCCAAAAGCCGGCGTGTGCCGACGATAATGGTGCCATCCTGAGTTTGCGCCGCAATTCCCGCCCCTGGATGGGCCTGAAAGGCGGTAGGCGCTTCCAGATTCAACCCCTTGATCTGAGCCGCCTGAAGAATGACCCGGGCCAGCGGATGTTCGCTCCGCTGCTCCGCGCTGGCCGCGATGCGCAACAATTCTTCCGCCGTGGTCCCGTCAAGCGGCAGCACGTCGCCAATTTCCAGTCGGCCCTCCGTGATGGTGCCTGTCTTGTCGAAGGCGAACGCCGTCACGGTGGCGAGACGTTCCAGTGCCGAGCCCCCCTTGAGCAATATCCCTGTACCCGCCAGCCGGCCGAGGGCCGCGATGATGGCGGCCGGCGTGGCCAGGATCAAGGCGCACGGACAGGCCACGACGAGGACGCTTAACATGGGATAGACGCTGAGCGTTAAGGCGGTGCGCATGCCCAGGCGGGTAGCATCCGCGCCGCGGAAGAGCGTCGAGCCATGATAAATCAAGGCGCCGAGGAAGGTGAGCGCCGCGAGCGCCAGCACGGCGGGTAAGAAGTAGCGCGCCAGACGGTCCGCCGTGCGCTCGATCTTGGCCTTGTCCTTCAGTGCTCGCGCGGTAATGTCGATGACCCGGCCAGCAACCGTTTGGTCCGCCACCTTGCGTGCTTCTATGGTGAGCGCACCAAATTGATTCACCGAACCCGCCAGAACCTCGTCACCGACACCCTTGTCCTGTGGCAGGCTTTCACCGGTCAGCGCACTGGTATCCAGCGAAGACCGGCCCTCGATGACCATGCCGTCCACGGGAACTTTGGCGCCCGGCTTGACGACGACAACGTCGCCGACCTGGAGCACTTGCGTCAGCACGCGCACTTCCTGGCCATTCTCCAGCGCCAACAGCGCTGGGGAAAAACCTCGACGACGCGAGCGACGGCATTTTTGGTATGGGCAAAGGTAATGGCTTCGAGGCACTCGCCGACCAGGCCGATGAAGACTACCTCGGCCGCGACCAGCGGTTCCTGAATCCAGATGGCGGCGATACAGGCGATTGCCAGCGCCAGGTCGGCGCCGATACGGCCATCGATGAGGCTTTGCAGCGCTCCATAAAGAATACGGGCCCCGCCCAGGACGGCGGCGATGAGAGCGAACCGGTAGGGACCGATGCCGGCCGGCCAGCTAGCCAGCCCCGCCACGCCCACCCAGCCCGCGAGGCGCGGCGCGAGGTCGATCCCAATGAGGACCCCAAGCAGGGCCGTCATGAGGTAGAGCGCCAGGTTGCTTTCCTGGTGGAAGGCAGAGTCCGTGTGAGAAATTTCGCGATGCATGAAGGCAGCGGAAGGATGTGCCCGGCCATGGGCTGGAACGCTGGAGTCAGTTTCCCATGGTATGGTGGTGCGCCAGCCGCGTCAAGGGAGCCACCGTCAAGGCGGCGCTATTGCTGGCCCCGAATTTGTGCCTTGAGAACGTGTTTGAGCCGGTCTTCAATCTTCTTGTGGGCCTTGTCGACTTCCTTATCCGTCAAGGTGCGGTCGTCTGCCTGGTAGGTAAGAGCATACGCCAGGCTCTTGTGCCCCGTGGTTATGCTCTCGCCGCGGTAAAGATCGAATAGCCGCACGCCGCGCACGAGTTCGCCGCCGGCCGCGTGAATCTCGCTGCTGATGCGTTCCGCGGTTATTGCTTCGGGCACAACCACGGCAATGTCGCGCAAGGCGCTGGGAAGCGCGGCACGGGCGTATACGGATGACGCGCCGGCACCAGCGCCTGGAGAGCTTCGACGTCAAAGTCGCCGACCAGTATCGGCCGTGTTCCTAGACCATAAGCCTCGGCCGTCTTGTAATGCAATTGGCCGAATTCGCCCAGCACCCTGCCGCCCGCGAGCAAGGTCGCGCTCCGGCCGGGGAGGAGATAACTGGCCGCCGACGGCTGATATTTCACCTCGGCCAGGTGCAGATCCCCCGCCAGCGCTTCCACGATGCCCTTGAGATCGAAGAAATCGAGCGGCTCCTTGACGCCTTTGTCCGTACTCTTGCTATCGCTCCAAAATTCTTCATGACGATGCCCCGTAAGGACGATGGCCAGACGGCGGGGCTCCTGGGGCAGCTTGTCAGCAGCGTGGGAAAGGTAGACAAAGCCGATCTCGAACAGGCGGACGTCATCGGCATGATGGAGGTTGGCCGCCAAAATTTCCAGAACGCTCGCCAGCACGCTCTGGCGCATGACGACGCGTTCGCTGGAGATGGGGTTTTTAAGGCGCACGTACTCCCGCGGCTCGATAAGCGGTGCCTCCCGTTCGGGGGTGGTGAGGGCATAGGTGATGACTTCTTGCAGGCCCGCGCCCACCAGTAAATCGCGCAGGCGTTCCTCAAAAACGATGGGAACGTTGGTTTGCTGGCGCGGCAGGCGGTCGGCCAGCAGGGTCGAGGGGAGTCGATCATAACCGTGGATGCGCGCCAGTTCCTCGATGAGGTCGGAGCTGCCGACCTGGATGTCGAGCCGATGCGTCGGTACCGTCGCCTGCAAGAAGTCGCCGTGGTCCTTGACGTCGAATTCCAGAGTTTGCAGGATCTGGATGGCTTCTGCCTTGGGAAATTCCATGCCCAGCAGCCGATTCACTTCACTTAATTTGAGTTCAATCACTTGCGGCGGCACCGGCGCGGGATAGCAATCGATCAGACCCTGGCAAACTTTGCCGCCCGCATAGCGCCCGATGAGTTCCGCGGCCCGCTGCAGCGCCGGCGCTACCGTCTCCGGATGGATGCCCTTGCTGAAGCGGCACACTGGCTTCGCTCGGCAGGTTGAATTGCTTCATCGTGCGACGAATGCAGACGAAATCAAAGCTGGCGGATTCGAGCAAGATATTGGTCGTTTGGGCCGTGACTTCCGTTTCCGCGCCGCCCATGACTCCCGCCAGGGCGATTGGCCCCAGCGTGTCGGCGATGATTAAATTGTCGGGGCCAAGTTGACGTTTCTGGCCGTCGAGAGTGATCAGGATTTCGTCGGCCCGCGCCGCCCGAACGATGATGGTCGGGCAACCCCCGCCGGCCCGTTTGACGAGCACGTCGAAGTCGAAGGCATGCAGCGGTTGGCCCCACTCGAGCATGACGAAATTGGTGACGTCCACAACATTATTGATGGGCCGCATGCCCGCATAGTTAAGCCGGCGCTGCATCCAGGCGGGTGACGGCGCGATGGCCACACCCAGGCACAAGGAAGCGGCATAGCGCGGCGATAACTTCGGATTGTCGATCTTCACCTGAACCTTGCCGGCGATAGCGACATCGCTCGGAGGCGGCATGGAGGTGGGCAGCTTTAAGGTTTGCCCGGTAAGCGCCGCCACCTCGCGGGCCACGCCGACCATCGACAGGCAGCGTGCCATATTGGGCAGGACGTCAATCTCCAACACGATGTCGCCCATGAAGTCGGCCAGCGGCATTCCCACCGGGGCACTTTCCTCAAGAAGGATAATGCCTTCATGCTCCTCGGAGATGCCCAGTTCGCGGTAGGAACACACCATCGCGTCCGACGGCACGCCGCGCACCTTTGCGGGCTTAAGCTCCTTGAGGACTTTTTCTTCGGAGTGGCCGTCGAAAAGGACGGACCCCGCGAGCGCCAGCACGACCTTTTGGCCCTGCTCGCCCGGCTTGATGTTCGGTGCGCCGGTGACCAGCTGTTTGACCTTGCCTTCGCCCCATGTCACGGTCGGCAGCGTGAGCCGGTCCGCGTTGGGGTGCTGCTCGACGCTCATGACCTCGGCGATGACGATCTTGTCGCTTGTCCCAGACTGGCCCGCGCAGCTCGGGCTTCGACGCGCACCCCCTCCGGAATCGGCAGGCCGATCACGCGCACGCTGGCCACTTCAAGCCCGGCCAGGGTCAGACGCTCGATGAGCTGCGCCGGCAGGCAGGGTGAGATCGACGTAATCGCGAAGCCAGTTTAAGGGGATTTTCATGGGGATTGTGTCGAGCGGCCTGCTGGCCTGTCAAAACTGTTGCAAAAACCGTAAATCGTTCGCCCAAAACTGGCGAATGTCGTCGATGGCGTGTTTCAGCATGGTGATACGTTGCGGCCCCATGCCAAAGGCGAAGCCACTGAAACGATCCGGATCGTAGCCGCCGTTGCGGAGCACCACGGGATGGACCATGCCCGCGCCCATGATTTCAAGCCAGCCGGTCCCCTTGGTCAGCCGATCGGCGTTGGGGTCTTCCTTGGGCCAGTCGATATCAACTTCGATGGACGGCTCGGTAAACGGAAAATAGCTAGACCGCAAGCGCACTTGCCGTTCCTGCCCGAACAGTCGCCGGGCGAAAGCCGTGATGGTCCCCTTCAGGTCGGCCATGGTGATGCCGGTGCCGATCGCCAGGCCTTCCACCTGCTGAAACTGAATCTCGCTGCGGGTGGTGATGGCCTCATAGCGGTAGCACATGCCGGGCAGGATCACGCGAATCGGCTCGGGACAAAGCTCACGCATGATATGGATTTGTCCGGGCGACGTGTGCGTGCGCAGGATCACTCCGGGCGTCGTGGTGTGAAAAGTGTCCCACATGTCGCGTGCCGGGTGGTGCGGCGGCATGTTGAGGAGTTCGAAGTTGTTGAGATCGTCCTCGACCTCGCGACTGCGATAGATCTGGAAGCCAAGGTCGGCGAAGATGCCCTGGATTTCGCGCATGATGCGCGTGGCGACGTGTAGACGTCCCCGGGCAAGCGGCCGGCCAGGCAGGGTGACGTCGAGAGCGTCCGCTGCCAGGCTCCGCGCCAGGGCCAGCTCTTTATCCTTGGCAACGGCCGCGTCATATAACTCGGTCAGGGTCTGTTTAACGCGATTTGCTTCTTGCCCGAAAGCTCGGCGGTCCGCCGGTGGCACGTCGACAATTTTCTTGAGGGCCGCGGAAACGGCGCCTTCCTTGCCGAAATACTTGGTGTTCCAGGCTCGCAAGGAAGGTTCACTATCACAGGCGGCCAACTCGGCGCAAGCGCGCTCTTCTAAATTGGCTAGGTCCGACATTTGTAGCGTGGGCTTTGGCCCCACGCACCCCTCGATACCGGCGCGGACGAAAGCCCGCGCACCACGCAAAACAGCGTCTCCTCGTCGCGCGAACTAAGGCCCGCGCGACGTCAGCCGCTAGACGCTTTTCTTGGCCAGTTCGGCGATCTGGTCGAACGTGGCCGGGTCGAAGACCGCGATATCCGCCAGCATCTTGCGGTCGAGCTCAACGTTGGCCAGTTGCAAGCCATGAATGAGCTCGCTGTAACGCATGCCACGCATGCGGCACGCGGCATTGATGCGCGCGATCCACAGGCGGCGGAACTCGCGTTTTTTCACGCGGCGGTCGCGGAAGGCATAGCGCCGCCCGCGAATGAGCGTTACCAGCGATTGGCGATAAAGGTTATGCCGGCTGGCGCGAAAACCCTTGCACAATTTGAGGTGCCGTTTCCGGCCTTGCGTGACGGTCTTACCACTGCGGGCCCGAACCATGTCTCACTCCTACCTTCTGGAGCCGTGCCGGCTAGCTGCCGGCCCAGCGCTCCCAGTACTTTAATTGTCCCCGATATGCGCGACGTATTTCTTCGGCAGCTTCCCGGTCTGGACCAGTTTGCGCGCAGCTGGCGCTTGCGCTTGCCGGTCTTGGGGCTGTTCAAGTGTTTCTTGCCGGCCTGGCTGCGTTTCAACTTACCCGTGGCCGTCACGCGAAATCGTTTCCGCGAGGCCTTATGTGTTTTTTGCTTTGGCATTGGATCCAATCCCCTGCGGTAAGAACGGCACTTAATCGAGCCGGCGTCCCGCGGCTTGTCGTTAAAGAATACTTCTCCCGTCCAAGCACAGCGGTTCGTGCTCAAAAGGGAGAAGTGCATTGTAGGAAAATATTACTTGGGGGCTAGCATGGTAGACAGCCGTTTGCCTTCCAGGCGCGCCATCATGACATATCCCCACGATAATCGTCAACACGGAAGTTGCCGGATATTTGCGGACAAAGCCCTCGGGATGACGTCAATCTGCCGCGCGGCTTCCGCCGGAGACCTGTAGGGTGGCGTCGAGCGTACTCGCGCTGACCCACCGAAATCCACCGACGTCACGGCCCTCGCGTGTTCGCATCGACCCATCCCGCAATTCAATTAGCGGTGGGTCAGCGCGAGTACGCTCGACGCCACCCTACATGGGAACGTATTTTATTTGGCGGTCATGCGGAGGCGCCGTCGAGGCGGATCACGTTGCCATTGAGCATGGTGTTTTCGAGAATATGGCGCGTCAGGGCGGCGAATTCTTCGGGTTTGCCCAGGCGCGGAGGGAAGGGGACCTGTTGACCTAGCGATAGACGGGCAGGTTCCGGCAACGACGCCAGCAGCGGCGTATCAAAAATGCCTGGTGCGATCCCCATCACGCGAATGCCCTGACGTGCCAGCTCACGCGCCAGCGGCAACGTCATGCTCACGATACCCCCCTTGGATGCCGCGTAGGCTGCCTGGCCGATTTGTCCGTCGAAGGCGGCCACGGACGCGGTATTGATGATCACGCCGCGCTCGCCATCGGGCCCGGGTTTGTTTTGCGCCATCGCTTCGGCAGCCAGCCGCAGCACGTTGAAAGTGCCGACCAGGTTGATTTTGATTACTCGAGTAAAGTGGTCCAGCGCATGCGGCCCGGTCTTGCCGAGGACCCGTTCGGCCAGCACGACGCCGGCACACTGAATGGCTCCGTGCAAAGCGCCAAAGGTTTGCAGGGCCAGCGCCACGGCCGCCTTGACGCGTATCTCGTCGGTGACTTCGGTATGCGCGAAGCGCGCGCAACCTCCCAGCTCCGCCGCCAGCTTCTCGCCGGCCACGTCATTGACATCGGCAATGATGACATTGCCGCCGGCCCCGGCCAGCATGCGCACGCAAGCCGCGCCTAGCCCGGAGGCACCGCCGCTGACGAGAAACGCATGTCCGGAAATTTGCATGAATTACACCGCAGGCCTTCGCTAAACGGATTTAACGGTCGATCAAAATAAACACACCGGCGGCGATGGCCAGGCCGCCCGTAATGTAATGGACGCCGTTGATGGGAACAAAGGCGGCGATGCCCACGACAAGAAGAAAAATGGCCAATAGGAGGGTACCGATTTTCGCGGGAAACTTCATTGAACGCACTCCAACGCGGGGTTTGGCCGCCAGGTCTCAGGTTGACACAGGGTTATCCTACGGGATTGCCGCTGCGGCGCACGCGCTCGATCGCTTCGCGCGCTTCATAAAAGAGAGGGTGCTGCTCGAATGCAGTGACATGTTCGTAACATTTGGCGGCGCGCGGAAAATCGCCCAGGTTCTCATACGCCCGCCCCAATTTGTACATCGTGTCGGCGCCGGAGCGTTGACTGTTGCGATAAACCTGGAAACACAACACCGCTTGATCGGCCTTTTCCTCCAGGTAAATGTCCCCAAGGATGCGATGGGCGAGAAGCCAGGCTTCTTCCTCGTCTTCATCCTTGAATTTTTCCGGCTTATTCTGGCGGATCTCTTCCAGGAGCGTCACCGCGTCGTTGATTTCTCCCTTGAGTCGGCAAATGCGTGCCTTGAGGATCTTGGGCTCGATCCTGTTCGGTTCGGCGGTGAGAGCCAGTTCGGCAAGATGGCTGCCCCAATCGAGTAAATCGAGATCGCCATTATATTTATCGAGCACCCAGCGTGCCTTGGCTATGCAGTAATCCACGTCGAACCATTTGCGGACCTGCTCGAGCCGGCCTTGCAAATCGTCCGGCGCAATCGAGTAATAATAGCGGTCCTTGCGTTGCTTTAAATCCATGTCTTCCGGGTTGTACGTGAGCGCGTGCTCCGTGCAGTTGAGGGCCAACCAAATATTGTTCTGTTTTTCCCGCTCGTCCGTGCAGGCTTCGGCCTTGCGCTGAAACAATTCCGCCAGAACGCGATAGGTCTCCAGCCCGGCGCGCTCGTACTGGGAGTAAAACTTGAACGCTTCCAGCGCGCCATCGTTTTCGCCCGCCTTCATTTGATGTTCGCCCAATGTCTTGACGGCCGCGAACAGGGCCGTGCGGTCCTCCTCCGCGAGATTCGCGACGCCAACCTTGCTCCCCAGGCGCATGGCATGGCGGTAATTCTGCCATAGCCCTTCCTGGTCGCCGTGCGTTTCGTGGGCCTTCGCGAGGCGCAGATAGACAGCAGGCGCAGCGCCCCCATGCCGCGCGCGGCCAGGCGCATAAACTCGCTGCCCCGCTGCCAGCGTTCCTTGTCCTCCAGTAGAGCCAGACCGAGTTGCTGGGCATAGGCATGATCAAAATCAAGCACCGACTGGTCGGGCAGCGCGGACGTGGCGTATTCCTCCTCCGTCATGGCGGCATAAAGCACCCGCTTGAGCTCCCAGCCGGCGGCATCATCGGGCTTGAGGGCCAGGCGGCGTTCCACGGCCGCGATGGCGTCCATGCGCCGGCCTGGCCGCGTCAGGAGTGGTGCCCCCACGCGCCGGGTCATCTCCGGGTGCAAGGCGAGCGCGAGCTGCCAGGCTTGAAACAGCGTCTCGCGGCGCTGGGGGGAGTCCGCGGCCGATTCGCTTAATACGCTCTCAAGTTCCAGGGCGGCGCGCTCCAGATCATGTTCGTGCAGACTGGCCACGGCACGCCAGTAGGCACAGCGCGGTTCGAGCGCGGGCTTTTGGCCGGCCACCAACTCCAGAAGGTGCTTCGCTTCCTGAATCTGCGCCGGTGTGGGTTTTTCGAGCAACAGCAGCCAGGCGACGCGCTCCAGGCACAAATCGTAATTGACAAGCGCAAGCGTCTCGGGTTCCTTGCTGAGTTTGCCGATGTCCATGTCGCGGTGCAGGTCCCAGAGTTGGGCCCGCGCCATCGGATTGTTCGGGTCGAGTTGCAAGGCGCGGTTCAGCGACAAAAGGGCCGGGCGATATTGCCCAACCCTGGCATAACTAAGGCCGCGCAGCGTGTGCTTGAAGACGCGCAGGCCAGGAAGAATGCGCCGCGTGTAAAGAAAATAAAGGATCAGCGGCAGCACGAGGCCGAGCAGGCCGAACTGCGACGTGCCCAGGCGCTCGTTGAGAAAGGACAGGGCCACGCCGAGGGCAGCGCAAATCGCCGCGATCTCGACCTCCGATTCCTCGACGAGGCTGGCGAAGGTGAGTAAGTAGAAGCCGGGGATTCCCAGCAGCAACAGCACCGGAATCATCTTTAGCTGGTCCGGGGCCAGGAGATTCGGATAGCGCAGCTGAATAACGACGGCTGCCGCGACCAGGCCGGCGGCGAGGCCCAGGCCAAGCCACAGGCGGGTCTGCTTTTGCCGGACCGTGCGCAGGAAATAGAGGGCGACGCCCAGCACCGCCCCGCCCCCCACCGCGTACAGGTCCAGGTCATTGGCCCGGTCTTTGAAGGTGACGAACGCTCCCAGGGCCAGGCCGGCGATGAGGCCGGTATAAACCATGGCCGGGTTTTCCAGCAGCAAGAACAGGAGGAAAGCGAAGGGCCGTCCGCGCGGGCGATAGCCTTCCCGCCACTTTCGCAACCCCGCCGCCGCCAGGCTGAGCAGCAAACCGCCCAGGGTAAAACCACCTACAGCCGCCAGTTCTGTGGCGCTCGGCCCATGTAAGGCGACCAGCACCAGCAAGCCGAGATAGATCCCTTTGAGCACGAACTCAGTTTGGTCCCAACGCATGACGGCCCCATCGGTTTCGTAAATTGGATCGACAGCCGTATTATACGGCACCCGCCCGGTGCTTGTCTGGTATAGGCGCGACGTGAATATCAAGAATCAGCGAGCGCGGGTCGCACGTCCGCCGGCTTGCGTCCCAAATAAACCAGGACGGCCCCCATGCTGCTTGCCGCGGTGCCGGCCAGCACCCATTGCCAGGATAAGTTCTGCGTGGCGGGTAGCAGTTGCAAAAGGGCGTTGTGGCAGGCATGGAGAATTAGGCCCGGCAGGACGCTGCCGGAGGTCCAGCACACCCAGCCCAGCACCAGGCCCAGCAGCGTGCTGGGCAGCAAGCGTTCCCAGCCCAGCGCCCCACCCAGCACGACATGCAGCCCGCCAAAGAGCAGCGCCGAGATGCCAATCGTGAGCGGGCCGGAGCAGCGTTGACGCAGGGCACCAAACACGTAGCCGCGAAAGGTCAATTCCTCGAGGATGGCCTGCACGACCAGGATCGCCACCAGCAGATAGCGATGTTGATTGAGGGCGGGGAGCTGCGCCTCGACAAGTGTCTTGAGTCCTTCCGCCCGTTCGCTCAGGGCCACCTCCAGCAGCTTGAGCACGATGGGCCATAGCGACAATCCAAGGACCAGGCCGCCGAAGAGAGCCGCCGGGCGCGCGGGGGTCAGGCCAAAGCCCGTCCAAGGATTCACCCGGCCCATGTAAGCGCTGAAGGCAGGCAAGACGCCGAATAACAGCACACCCACCACGCCGACCGAAATTATCAGCCACGCCGGTGGCAGCCATGGATCGGCCAGACGGACCGTCCATTGCAGCGCCGCATGCAGGGGCACCATCATTACCAGGCACCAGAGAGCGCCGCTGATGGTCGCCACGTGCTGCGAGTCATTGGGCCGGCGCAGCAAATCGGTCCAGCCGCTCTGCTCGTTGTAGAGAACCCCTTCGGCGCCAAAGACGGCGCCGCCAGGGCAATGGCTGCCGCCGCGTAGACCAGAGTTGACAGGACCACAACCATGGTAGCGCCGGGATCCACCTCCCCCTTCACCAGATCGCGCGCCAGCAGGACGATGTTCACGAGTGGCGCCACCGCCAACGGCCCATCCAGCTCAAGGCCCGGCATCATGCCGATCAAGCCTGGCGCCAGCGACGCGAGCATGAGCGGTATCAAATACGCTTGCGCTTCCTTGAAACTGCGCGCAAAGCTGGTCAAGCTCAGGAGCACCGCGGAAAAAAACGCGGCGAACAACAGCAGCAAGCCAAAAAGCTGCACTACGAGCACCGGCGTGAGCCCGCCGTCCGCGAACAGTACATGGCTCAAGCCGCTAAACACCAGCGTAAAAATCATCGCCACCAGATTGACCAGCGCTGTCATGACGGCGACCGTGAACACAGACACGTACTTGGCGAACAGCAGTCCCAGACGCGGCACGGGCGCCGCCATGAGGATTTCCAGGGTCCCGCGCTCGCGCTCGCCGGCGGTCAAATCGATGGCTGGGTAGACCGCGCCGGTGATCGTCATCAAGATGAGGATGAGGGGCACCAGGGCAGCCAGCGATATCATGCTGTCACCCCCGGCCACGACGAGCGCCGTGCGGCTCAGGCGCAACAGGGCAACTTTTTCCGGCACCTCGGGCAAATAAAGCCGTGCTTCGAGGTTCTTTTCATGCACGGCGGCAAGGTGCCGCTCGACGTAGGCCAGGGCGCCGAGCGCGGCCGGATTGTTCGTCGCGTACTGGACGTCGGCCTTCAGTTCCATGTCTTCGGCCAGGGGCAAGCGAAAACGCGCCGCGTCCTTGAGGGTGACCCCCAGATCGACTTCCCCCTCGCGCACCGCTTTGCCCAGGTCGTCTACCACTTTGCCGACAGACTTCACCTTCTTGGGCGGGGCCGCGTCTTGCCGTTTGCTTTCGGCAAACAACAGATGATCGCCGTACTGCAGGAACTGAAAAAACACCTGCATTTCCGGCCCGGAAGCAAAGCCCAGCCGATAAACCATGCCCCGATTGGGATCGATGCTGCTGGCCAGAAAGAATTGTTGAAAAGCGATGCTCAAGAGCGGATAAAGCAGCAGCGGCATCAAGACCAGCGTCAGGATGGTGCGGCGATCGCGAACAATTTCCAGCAGTTCCTTGCGCACCAGGCGCGTGAGCCGCGAGAGGGAGCGCGCGAATAATTGGACGACTCATGAACCATGACTTGCCCTTGGCGACGCGGTGTCGGGCTCGCAAAAATCAATCCGGCTTCAGTGCTGGCCCAATCCGCGACAGCTTCAAAAACATCTCGGTCAAGCTACTACAGCCGCTGCGCTCCTGTAACTCGGCCAGGGTGCCCTCACTGACCAGTTCACCCCGGTGCATGAGACCAAAACGCGTGCAGTGGCGCTGGGCATCGTCCAGGTGATGGGTGGTGAGGATGACGGCCTTGCCCTCGCCGCGCAAGTGATCGATATATTCGGTGACCACCTGGCAGCCGAGCACGTCCAGCCCAAGCGTCGGCTCATCCAGAAGCATGACGGGCGGCCGATGAATCAGCGCCCGCGCCAGGTTGACGCGCTGCGCGCTGGCCGGTGCTGAGCGTCCCGCAGCGCTGCTGGAGGAATTCCTTCAGATCGAGCAAGCGAACCAGATGGTCCAGCTCAATCGCGGCCTGCTCGGGCGCTACCCCATAGATGTCGGCAAAAAAAAGCAGCATCTCGCGAACGGTAAGCGCCTGATAAAGCCCCGTGCCGGCCGACACCAGACCGACACGCCGCTTGACTTCATTGGGATACTGGCTCGACCCAAAGCCCGCAATCGAAGCCTGCCCACTCGTGGGCCGCAGCAAACCCAGCAGCATGCGCAACGTGGTAGTCTTGCCCGCCCCATTAGGCCCCAGCAGGCCATAAATCTCTCCCGCCGCCACCGTGAAGGACAACTCCTTGACCGCGGCCAGCGAACCGCCCCCCGGCAACGAAAAACATTTGCTCAGGCGGTCGACGTGGATCATGAAAATGTTATACGGGCGGATGGGGGAGGCTTGCATGAGTCCGGTCAGATCTTTCTATTCGTTCCAGGCAGAACGTCCTTGAACCTGGCGGCTGCGAACCGTGTCCTTTCAGAAATCAGAAAAATATTGTAAAATCGGGCAATTTGCAGGGGCTTGAAGATGTTGCTGACGATCACAACGACGCACCAACCGGCGAACGACCTGGGCTTCCTACTCCACAAGCACCCGGAGCGGTTTCAGTCGTTCGACCTGAGTTTCGGCAAGGCTCACGTTTATTACCCCGAGGTCGGCGCCGAGCGGTGCACGGCCTGCTTGCTGCTCGACGTGGATGCCGTGGGCATGGTTCGGGGCAAGCAATCCGGACCAGAATTTCCTGCTGGCGCAGTACGTCAACGACCGGCCCTACGCGGCCTCGTCGTTCATGAGCGTGGCCATCGCCCAGGTCTTCGGCTCGGCCCTCCAAGGGCGTTGCAAGGATCGGCCCGAGTTGGCGACAACGGCGATTCCCTCTGCGGCCAGCATCGACGTGCTGCCGGTGCGCGGCGGCGAGCGGTTTCTTGCGTGCTGTTTTCGAGCCGCTGGGCTACGAGGTCGAAGCCGTCCGTTCTCCGCTGGACGAGCGGTTTCCCGAATGGGGCGAAAGTCCGTACTTCTCCGTGACCGTGCGGAAGACGACGACGCTGGCCGAATTGCTGACCCACCTGTACGTCCTGATCCCGGTGTTCGACAACCGCAAGCATTACTGGGTCGGCGACGACGAGATGGAAAAGCTGCTTGCCAAGGGCGAGGGCTGGCTGGCCGGCCATCCCGAGAAGGAGGAGATCACCCGCCGCTATTTGAAGTTTCAGCCGAGCCTCTACCGCCTGGCGCTGGCCCGGCTCGTTCAGGAGGAGGAGCCGGAAGAAGCCGAAGAAGAGCGAGCAGCCGAAAGAGAAGGCCGAGGAGGTTCTGGAAAAGCCCATCAGCCTCAATGAACAGCGGCTCGGGGCGGTCGTGGCTTCGTTGCGAGCAAGCGGGGCCAAGCGGGTTCTCGACCTGGGCTGCGGTGAAGGCAAGCTGATCCGAGAACTGCTCAAGGACAAGCAGTTTGATGAGATCGTGGGCATGGATGTCTCGATCCGCACCCTGGAAGTGGCCCAGCGCCGGCTCAAGGTGGACCGCCTGCCGACGATGCAAGCGAACCGGCTCAAGCTGATTCACGGCTCGCTCATGTACCGGGACAAACGGCTGGAAGGCTTTGACGCCGCCGCCGTTGTCGAAGTCGTGGAACACCTCGATCCGCCTCGGCTGTCGGCGTTTGAGCGAGTGCTGTTTGAGTTCGCCAGGCCACGGACGGTCGTGCTGACGACGCCGAACCGGGAGTACAACGTGACGTGGGAGACGCTGCCGGCGGGAAAGTTTCGGCATCCCGACCACCGCTTTGAGTGGAATCGGCAGGAGTTTCAGGGATGGGCGCAACGGATTGCTGAGCGGTTCGGCTATACGGTGCGGTTCCTGCCGGTGGGGCAGGAACATCCTGAATATGGGCCACCGACGCAGATGGGCGGTATTTCAGCGTAAGGCCAAAGTGAGGGGATAACGCCGTGGAAGCCGTGATCTTCGTTGGCCTTCAAGGGGCCGGCAAATCGACATTCTACAAAGAGCGATTCTTTGCCACGCACCTGCGGATCAACCTGGACATGCTCAAGACCCGGCATCGGGAAAAGCGGCTTCTGACGGCTTGCGTCGAGACCGGCCAGCCGTTCGTCGTGGACAACACGAACCCGACACGGGCCAGAACGAGAAGTCTACATTCGGGCGGCGAAGGAGGCCGGGTTTCGGGTGGTGGGCTACTACTTCCAGTCCCGAGTCGAGGACTGCAAGCGGCGGAACGACCAGCGACCTGCCGCCCAGCAGGTGCCGCTCCGTGGCATCCTCGGCACGGCTGGGCGAATGGAACTCCCGACCCGTGAGGAGGGATTCGACGAACTGTTCTACGTCAGGATTGACGACGGCGGCGGCTTCGTGATTGAGGAGTGGAAAGATGAAGTTTGATGAACTTGACGACAAGATGCGGGTGTTCGAGACGGCCCACGACCTGTGCGTGCTGCCGGGCCTGTACATGGTCGCCCGCCTGGACGGACGCAGCTTCACCCGGCTGACGAAGGAGGTCCACCAGTTGAGGCTCCGTTCGACGCCCGATTCCGTGACATGATGCTGGCAACCGCCGAACACCTGATGACCGGCTGCGGCTTCAACATCGTTTACGGCTACACCCAGAGCGACGAGATTTCCCTGCTGTTCGCCCTGGAGGAGAACAGTTTCAGACGAAAGCTCCGCAAGCTGATCTCGGTCCTGTCCGGGGAGGCCAGCGCCAAGTTCTCACTGTTGCTGGGTGCGGTAGCCGTATTCGACTGCCGCATCTCGCAACTGCCCTCGGTGGACCTTGTGGTCGATTACTTCCGCTGGCGCAACGAGGACGCCCACCGCAACGCCCTGAACGCTCACGGCTACTGGCTCCTCCGCAAGAAGGGGACAGACGGTCGGGCGAGGCGACGGCGGCGATGAAAGGGCTGTCGGTGGCCCAGAAGAACGAGCTTCTGTTCCAGAACGGCGTCAACTTCAACGACCTCCCGCTGTGGCAGAAGCGGGGCTCTGGCCTGTACTGGGAGGAATACGAGCGACCCGCCGAAAACCCGGTCACAGGCGAGAAGGTGGTCGCCCGGCGCAGGCGGGTGCGCCGTGACCTTGAGTTGCCGATGAAGGACGACTACTCGGCGTTTCTCCACAAGCTGCTGCCCGTCGAAGGCGTCAACGCACGAGACGCCATGAAGTGTGACATGCAGGATCGAGTCCACCACCATCCGAACCTGATCTATTCGCTCGGCACGCAGGTCGTGACGCTGGTCGAAATCCTCGGCCAGAGCGGCAAGGTGCTGCACCCCCGTGGCTCGGTCGGCGTGGTCGTCCGCTCGCCGGTGGACCTGGATCATCCCTACCGGGTCCGGTTTGCCGATGGCATCGAGGAGTCGCTGAACCGGGATCAAGTGACGATGCTGGCCCGCTACAAGGAGTCCGAGATCGGCGACACCGGCATCACGGCCATTCGCTGCAACCTGTACGAGCGGGTCATCTATCGCTGCGTCATCGGCTCGCAGGCGTATGGCCTGGCCGGCGAAGGGTCGGACATCGACCGCCGAGGCATCTACCTGCCGCCCGCCGACCTGCACTGGTCGCTGTACGGCGTGCCCGATCAACTGGAAAACGACGACACCCAGGAAGCCTACTGGGAGATCCAGAAGTTTCTGGTGCTGGCACTCAAGGCGAACCCGAACGTGCTGGAATGCCTCTACACGCCGACTGGTCGAGAAGGCGACTCCGCTGGCCGAGAAACTGCTGGCGATGCGGTCGTTATTTCCTCTCCCGCATGGTGTACCAGACGTACAACGGCTACGTCCTGTCGCAGTTCAAGAAGATGCAGGCCGACCTGCGCAACCAGGGCCAGGTGAAATGGAAGCACGTCATGCACCTGATCCGGCTGCTTGCTCTCGGGCATCCGCATCATGCGGGAGGGCTTCGTGCCGGTCAGGGTGGAGGAGCATCGGGAGAAACTGCTGGCGATCCGGCGAGGCGAGGTGCCCTGGGAAGAGGTCGAGGACTGGCGGAAGCGTCTGCACCACGAATTCAACGCCGCCTCGGAAGCGACGAACCTGCCCGAGCGCCCGGATTACGAGAGGGCCAATGCGTTTCTGATCGAGGCCCGCCGCTCGGCATTGTCGGAGAACCTGCCATGATGAACGACCCACGTTTGCTGAAGCAGGTCGAACTGCATCCCTATCCGCTGCTCTTCGCCACGATCAGCGGGGCGCACCTGTACGGCTTCCCGTCGCCGGATTCCGATTACGACCTGCGCGGCGTGCATCTGCTCCCGCTGGAGGAAGTGGTCGGGCTTGAAGACGGGCCAGGAGACGGTCGAGAAATCGGGAGTCCACGATGGCCTGGAGATTGATCTGGTCACGCACGACGCCCGCAAGTTCTTCGGCCTGCTGCTGAAGAAGAATGGCTACGTGCTGGAGCAAGTCCTGTCGCCGCTCGTCGTCCACACGACGCCGGAACATGCGGAACTGAAGGAGATCGCCAAGAACTGCGTCACCCGGCATCATGCCCATCACTACCTGGGTTTTGCGGAAACGCAGTGGAAGCTCTTTCAGAAGGAAGACCCGCCGCACGTCAAGCCGCTGCTGTATGTGTACCGGGTGCTGTTGACCGGCATTCACCTGATGCGGACGGGCGAGGTTCAGGCCAACCTGGGGCGGTTGAACGAGAGCTTCAAGCTGCCGTACATCCCAGAATTGATCGAGCGAAAGGTTACGGCGGCACCGAGAAAGGACGCCTGGAGAAGGCGGACCTTGGCTTTTCATCAGCGGGAGTACGAACGGCTGCGGGCCGAACTTGAGCAGGCTTATCAGGAAAGCAAGCTGCCGGAAGCACCGAGCGGGGCGGCGGCGTTGGATGAACTGCTTGTCCGCATTCGGCTTGGCAAGAAGGGCAATGAGGTTGATTGAAATGAAAGAACGCACGCTTGCGACTGCCCCCTATGCAGAGCAAATGAAACGCTGGGAGGCACATTCTGCTGCCCTCAACCCTCGCTCACCAAACCTATCTTCACCGAATGCTACGAAAGAGAGACATTGTGGTAGATTTCCTGCACGTCATCGCAATCGTTTAGCATGCCCAGGAATTTCTCGAACAAGGCCAAGTCTTCCCCGCTGAGCGTCTTTGTTGCCTGCGGAAGGAAAGTGATTTCCTGGACTTCCAGCTCAAGGCCGGGGAATGCCTCGAGCAAGGCCGTTTTGGCTTTGTAGAACTCGGCGGGAGGGGCGAAGACCGTAATGGTGCCATCCTTGCTTTCGACCTCTTCGATGGCGACATCCGCGGCGAACATGGCCTCCAGCACTTTCTCCTCGTTGTCACCCTTGAAAGAAAGTACCGCCAGGTGATCAAACGACATCACGACGGACCCATTGGCAGCCAATTTGGACCCCGTCTTGGTGAAACAACTGCGAATATCGGAGATGGTACGTGTATTGTTGTCGGTCAAGCAATCGACAATGACCAAGGCGCCGCCGGGACCAAACCCCTCATAACGCGCCGGTTGGAAGTCCTCGCCTCCCGTGCCAGCGGCTTTCTGAATCGCCTTTTCAATCACATGGCTCGGAACATTTTCACGCTTGGCTCTTTCGACGAAGCTGCGCAGCACCGGATTGGCGTCCGGGTCGGGCACGCCATTCTTGGCCGCCATGTACAATTGTTTGCTGTACTTGGAATAGAGCTTTGAGTTCTGAGCGGCGGTTTTGAAGATCGAGTGTTTGCGCTTCTCGAAAATTCTTCCCATACGAATTCTGCCTCTTTACTTTTCCAGGGAGCCGGGCCTCGCGAGGCTGTTCCAGAAGGCATCAAGCGGCTTGCTTCGGGGCTTAGTAGGCAAAAGCCGAACGATTTAAGTGATTCTGCAAGGCATATTTGTGGAGATAGTCGTTTCGGGGCGCACCACAATCGAAGGCCGTCGGGTCATGGCCTTGAGTGAGCGGAACCGGGTCAGGATGGGGCGTTGCGGTTGGCATCAAAAAGGCTCGGCTCCGTAAGCAGTTTCCTGAGCGCGGGAATTTCCTTCGCGGGCACGTCCAGGGCGGCACAAAAAGCTTGCCAGCGATCGTCGGGCAGGACGAATTGCACCTGGTCGGCAGTGTCCGCGGGATCCTCGTCCAGTGGCGTACTCATTGCTTCTGTCCTCCAAATCTCATGATACTGGAAAAATCCCTGCCATGTCGAGCGTAAACAAGGGCGTTGCCGCCCCTTCACGTGGCTGCGGGTTCCCTTCAAGACTGAGCCGTTTCGCGGCTGCCTTCAATCCAGTCTACGTCGTCGTACGGCTTGCCTCGAACGACGCTGCGGCGAAGGTGAAAGGGTGGTGGTCTTCGTCCCCTGCCGCCTCGTGCGGCAGGAACGAAAGGTCTGTAGCTAAGGTAAAGGGTGGTGGTCTTCGTCCCCTGCCGCCTTGTGCGGCAGGAACGAAAGGTCTGTAGCTAAGGTAAAAAAGTGGTGGTCCTCGTCCCCTGCCGCCTTGTGCGGCAGGAACGAAAGGTCTGTAGCTAAGGACCCTGGCGGCGACCACAAAAAGGATGCGCGAGATGGTGGTTTAGGTGCGGACCTTGCGTTCCTGCCACGCGAGGTGGTAGGGGACGGGGTGTGGGCGGCTTGATTTTGCTAGCTGTCGACCTTTCGTTCCTGCCACGCGAGGTGGCAGGGGACGGGACACTAGTATCCTGCCACACAATCCGGACGCGATAAATCGTCGAACAAAGTCAGCAAGCCATCTTTTGCGTCAAACGTCGCAGCTCAATAGCTATCTAACCGCCGGCTGCCTGGGTAGCCAGCGTGGCCAAAACCAGTGCCGCCGTCTCGATACGCAGTATACGCGGTCCCAGACCCAGCACGTGCCAGCCATGCGCTGATGCCTGGGCGATTTCTTCCGCCGTGAAGCCTCCTTCGGGGCCGACGGCACAGGATAGGTTTGCTCCCGCTGTCACCGGCCAGCCGGCGGTGGTTCCCGGGGTGGGCGGGTGAGCGACAATACGTAGGGTGCCGGCTGCGGCGCGTTCACAATAGGTAGCCCAGTCGATGGGGTCTTCCACGCGCATCAGTGTGTTGCGGCCGCACTGTTTGCTGGCTTCGATCACGTAGCGTTCGAGCTTGCTCTTTTTGTTGTCGCCCAGGTGGCCGGCGCCGCGCTGGCAGAGGAGCGGGACAAAGGCGCTGACGCCAAGTTCGGTTAACTTTTCCACCAGGAACTGGGCTCGATCCCCCTTGGGCACGGGCGCGGCGATTTCCAGGCGAAAGCCAAGCTCTCGGCTGGGCGAGGCCACCCCTTCAATTTCGAGATGAACCGACCTTTTCGAGACTTCGACGATGCGCCCGGGTATTCATGCCCATCGCCGTTGAATAGGCAGATTGCGTCACCCGCGCGAAGCCGGCAAACCGTGGCAAGATGGCGGGCTTCCGGGCCCGTCATTTCCACCGGACCGGTGGTCAATGGCCAGTTGAGATAAAATCGTTCCGACATTTATGGTACGATACGCCCGCCGTGCCTTCAGGGCGAGTCGTCCCTGGAGGAAAAGTAGTCCGCACCATCGGCGTGCGGCGGCCCGCGCCAGGAAGGTGCGGCCGGATATCAAGCGAGGGATGCCATGTCGAGCGCCAAACCACCCCAAGAAAAGGAACCGGCCGGTCTGCACAGCACGCGCCAGATGCTCGATGAACTCGATGCCCTGATGGACCGCATGCTGGCCCTTCCCGTCAACGATCTGGACGATGCCACGTTGCCGCGCGACGTGGTCCGCGTACCCACCATGTCAGCGACCCTGACCGTGCTCGATCCTCTTGAGCAAGAAGCAGAGGCGCCGGCGCCTGCCAAGGCGCCGCTACCGCGCCAGGTAGTGCCCAACGGGGGGTACACCGCGGATCGTGACATGGATTCAAATTCAGTCGCGAGCCGAGACGTTCAGAGCAGGCCGCGGCCTGCGGTCATGGAGATGTCGTTTCTCGAACAACTCCCGCGCCACGCCCGACTCCCGATGCTGCGCCATTCCCCGAGGAAGTGATCCCGCCATCGATCGCCGCTCTGCCGGAGCCGGCCGTCGTGCCGGAAAGTACGAGCAAGGCACCCCGGCTGCCGCGGCGCTCGCTGGCCAGTCGCAGTGTGCTGCCCCTTTTGTGGTTCAATCAGGCCTTCGACGTTGCCACATACATTCTTGGTCCGCCGGGGCGCTGGCTGCGCGGCCCGGGCGGCCGCCACCTGCTGGGTTTGACGGGGTTGGGCATGCTGGCGCTTACGGGCTTATGGCTCGTAAAGGATTGGCTAAGTTGGACCTGGTAATTCCGGCCAATACAATAAATGCAACGTGGCGGGCGGCGAATTAGTTATTTGTTGGACATAACCCCGTCATTCTGGCGAAGGCGGCAATAATGGGTTGGTGGACGGCATGAATCCAGGACCTGAGCGCCAATACGAACGGCCTTATTCCCTGGTCGCGGGGCTTTTGAGTTACCTGGTGCCCGGGCTGGGACAGATATCGCAGGGGCGCACCGGCAAGGGATTGCTGTTCATGGTTTGCCTACTTAGCTTGTTCCATGTCGGCGAGGCGATGGGGAACTGGCAAAACGTTTATGTGCCCACCGAAGAGGTCCCCGGCCAGCGCGGCGGCAACCCGATTCGCAATATCGTCAATCAGCGCTGGCATTTCGCGGGCCAGATGTGGATCGGCGTGGCCGCCTGGCCCGCCATCTGGCAGTTTTATAATGTCACCGAACCGGTGGACGACACCGCCTCCTTCTGGCGCAGCTACCAGCGGCAGCCGAAGGAAGGGCGGATCGACGAAGCGGGTACGGTGAATGAGTTTTTGGTCAATAGCGACAAAACGCCGGACCTTGGCTGGATCTACACGGTGATCGCTGGCATGCTGAACGTCCTGGTGATTTACGATGCCTTCGCCGGCCCCGCCTACGGGCCACGCCTGCCGCGCGAGGGCAAGGACCAGCCGTCCGCGCCGGAGGCCGTACCCTCATGATCCCCTTCGCCCTTGGCGCCATTAACATGTATTTCCAGTTGCCGGTGCTGATCGTGGTCATTAGCCTGGTCTACAGCGGCACGCGCTACGATGCGTGGGATAGCATTCTTCACGAGGCCGTGCGCTGGGGCGGGCGCATGGCGCTGTTTCTGGTGGGCATCGGCGTCGTTTTATATCTGATCGCCAGCTTTCCGATAACCACGGTTCTGCTCGTGCTGGCCCCGGTAGCGATCGTGTTCGTCGTCTATGTCCTCATGAGTGAGCGGTCCACAGGGCCCTGAGCTTTTGAAGACTTTCGTGTAACCCATCTCCGCAGGCCATGGCCATGGCGTCCCCTCCGGAAAACGATGCTCGTTTTCGCTGGCAAACACTGTTTCAGCATGCTACTGGGCCCATTTTTCTCCTCAATCGTCGTCGCCGGATCCTGTTTGTCAACCGGGCCTGGGAAACGCTTACGGGGTTGACGCTCGCGGAAGTGAAGGGGCAGGTATGCCGGCGCCGGCCGCGCGGTATCTTGGCGGAGAAGATCGAACTCTTGCTTGGCGCCCTGGCCCCTCCCGCGGAAGCCATGGAGGGGCAAGCCACGCAGTCCCGCCGGCTCGTGCCTTCCGGTAACGCGCCGGCTTGCTGGGACATTGCTTTCTTTCCCCTTAACGGCAACGCCGGGCTCGTCGGCATCCTTGGCGGCATTCAGGTCATTCCACGCCCGGAAACACCGGCGGGCCCGCCGCTCTCCGAAAAGATGCTGGCTTTGCGTCAGCGTCATCTCGAGCATTATCGTCTCGAGCACCTGATCGGCGCCGGTCCCGTCCTTACCCGTTTGCGCAGCAAATCCGCCTGGCGGCCCAGACGCGCTTGCCGATCCTTCTCGTCGGGGCACGCGGCACGGGCAAGCAATGGGTGGCGCGGGCCATTCATTTGCTCGGACCGGACCATGAAAAACCATTCGCCTGCCTGAATTGTGCTCATCTTCCGCCCCAGGCGCTCGAGTCGCTGCTGTTCGGCACCGGCCAGGGTGCGCCGCTGGCCGGCCTCTATCTGCAAAATATCGCCGCCTTGCCGCGTGACCTGCAGGAACGCCTGCAAGCCCGTCTGGAAGCCGAGGGAGAGGTGTCGCCGCGCTTTTGTGCCGGCGTGATGGATGATCCCCAGGAAGCCGTCCGCCTGGGAAAACTTGTCGAAGGCCTTTATTGCCGGCTCAGTACACTGAGCATTGAACTGCCGACTCTCAAGGAACGCATGGAGGATTTTGACGCCTGGGCCGACCACTTCTTGGCCCGCGCAACCGCGCCGGCGACCGGCAAGTGCAGGGCGTGAGCGCCGAAGCCGTGCAGGTCCTGCGAGCGCATGCCTGGCCGGGAAATTTGCGGGAGCTCCACGAAGTGCTGCGCGCGGCCTGCTTGCGAGCCCGGGGCGAGCGGATCGAGCTTGGCGACTTGCCTTTCCACCTGCGCCAGGGGCCCATGCCCGAGATCAAGCCGCTGTCGCTCGATGCCATTTTGGAGCAGGTGGAACGGCGTCTGATTACCCATGCCTTGAAGCTCGCTGCCAATAACAAAAGCCGGGCCGCGGAGTTACTCACCATCTGGCGCACCCGCCTGTTGCGGCGGCTGGAAAACCTGGACATCAAGGACCAGTAAGGGCCCGCCATGCAGCGCGCACAAATTCTTGTTTTTGGTTTGGAAGGGCGTTTGGCGGACCTCTTGCAAGAGCTAGGCCAGGAGCGCTCGTTCTGGGTCCGCGACGTTCGTCATGTCAAGACCTGCCTCAATTTGCTGCGCCAGGGCGGCGCCGATGTGCTCGTGCTCCGGCTGGGCAAAAACATCGATCAGGAACTGGCGTTGCTGGAGCAGGTTGGGCTACTCTTTCCCGCCACGAAGTCGATCGTGGTGGGCCCGGCGGACAATCCACCGCTGGCCGGCCTGGCCTGGGACCTTGGCGCGGCTTATGTTCTCTTTCCTCCGCGGCCGCTCGAAAGCATTCGAGACATCGTCCTGGGCTTTATGTCCGCGTCCGTGGCGCCGACTTAATCGGTGGGCGGTGCCTCCTTATCGACCAGGCTCATCGCCAGCGCTTGCGTGGGACAAACGAGCGCAGCATACGGAGCAGCCGATGCAGTCGCCTGGCCGAGGCATCCAGGGTACCGCCCCGCGCATGGCCAGACAATCGGTGGGACAAAGGTCACAGCACAGGCCGCACCCCGTACAGGCCGCATCGTTCAAGACGGGAACTTCGAGCCAGGACCAGGGCGCGCGTGCCGCGTGTGCTGCGGTGGGATGGGTCATAAATACTCGGATAATTCGAGCCTCGCCAAAAGCGGGGCCGAGGCAATTGAACTCGCGCATGAAAAACCCACGGGTTTGATGCCGTGGGCTTTCGATGTATACTGAGCTGGCAGCCAATTCCCGTGGGCAAGGAGCTACTTCTTTTCAGGTGCTTTCTTGTCGTCCTTGGGCTCGCCCTTGGCGTCCTCGCCAATAAAGATCTTGGTGGCTTTCTCTTTTTGCTCGGCCGTCAATATCTTCACCATCTCCTGACGTTCCTGTCCCTTGGTTTCCTTGATCTGATCTTCGAGCAACTTCACTTTCGCCTTGTAGACGCCGTGAATCTCACTGACTTTGACTTGTTGCTCTTTTGTTAGAGCCAAATCTTTCCAGCCTGGCGGCAAATAGGTTTTCGTTTTGGCTGGCGGGGCATCGCCTTTCTTGGCGTCTTGCGACGATCCCGTGCCGACCAGCACCGCCATTCCAAGAATGACCATCCCGGCAAATGTGCTGCAACGAAACATACAGATTTCTCCAAAAAACTGGGGTTTTCTGTCCTTAGATAGGTAAGGTATCCGTTTGCTATTCCCGGAATATTAAAGCTGCGCCTGGGCAACGGCAACAAAAATCGCCTTTTTTTGTGTTTTTTTGTGCGATTTCCTTCAAAATGTGCCTACTTTCGCCACCTGTCCTCTAATACGCGCAGGCTCCGCATTGGCGGCGTTTTAAAGTGCGCCAGCGAAAAATCAGAAAAATCGTTAAAACCGGCCGCCTGCCGGAAAACTTGACCTATAGTTGCCGTGAAGCTCTTCGCGTGAAGAGCGATCCTCGACAAGGGTAAACCCGTCGTAAGGCGGGGCGCAAAACCATGGGTCCGGTAGCCAGGCGCTGGCGATCGGATTGCCAGGTTGCCGAAAGGAAAAGTCATGCGGAAGTTTGCAGAACAAGTTGTGCGATTCCTGGAACGTGAAGATGGCCCCACCGCGGTGGAATATGCCGTCATGCTGGCGCTGATTATCGTGGTGTGCATCACCGCGATCACGGCCCTGGGCACCAACGCCAACAAGACGTTTACGAGCGTCTCCAACACCATTGGCGGCGCGAGCTAAGGCGCACGGCGCCTGGGTTTCCTGGCCAAATTCGCGAGGACTTGGCTTGCGTCCCGGTGCGAGCTCGGCTACCCACTCGGCGCCGTATCGGAAGCCTCGGCCCGGTTTTCAACCGGGCCGAGGCTTTTTTGTCGTCAGAATTAATCACTTTTCCAGCACGGCTACGCGCACCGCGATGACCTGCGCCGCGCAGCTGGCGGGAAACCTGCATGTCCGTCATCTTCTTCGCTCACTGGCCTGGTCCGGCGCCGCTGCGCCCACAAATGACCAAGGGCGACGGCCAACAAAAGCAGCGACACGATCATTGGTACGCCGGCCTCGCGTCGCCCTTCCCAGACAGGAATGGACGGTAGGGCGTAGCCGATGCCGGCCACCACCAGCAGGACCATCATGGCCGGTCGGCCCAGCAAGGTGCCCGGTCGGCCCTGCAGAGAAAGTGCCAGCAGGCCAATGACCAGCGGCAGGGCCTTGGAAAAATAATGCAGGTGAGAAACCGGCGTCACCAGGGTCATGACCAACAGCAAAGACCCCAGGAAGAGCAGGCAGCGAACAGGGTCCTGGTCCGGGCGCCAGCCAGCAGCCAAAAGGACCAGCAGCGTGAGACTGCCGCTAATAATCCAGTGTGCGGTGCGCGTCCAGGCTTGCGGCTGTCCGGGCCTGCTTTGCAGCCGGCCCCAGTACTGGTAGTTGTGCAAGGTGGCCTGGAACGACTGATTGTCGGTGGCGGTGATGTTGGTGAGTTCCTCGGCCCGTCTTTGGTCGCCCCCCTTGCCCAGGCCAGGATGCAACACGGCGTCAATCATTTGCTGATTTAGGCTCCACGTTTCCGGAATCCCCCAGTACAGCGCCGGGATGAGGAACAGGCCCAGCGCAGACCCACAGCGGCGCCTGCCAGCCCCCGGCCATCGCGCCGCCATAGCGGGAAGAGCAGCAAATAGGCGGGAATGACTTTCACGCATATCGCGGCCGCCAACCACATTCCCGAGCGAAATCGCTGGCCTTTCATCAGCGCGGCAAACGCGCCCGCCACAAACAAAATGATGAACAGGTTCACCTGGCCGCGCGACAAAGTGCCGCCGATTTGCACCAGACAGAGCAAAATGGGGATGATGCGGTCAAACCACCAGCGGCGACAGCCAGCCCGCATCGTGCGAATTGAAGGGTCGGGGGATGCGCACCTCCAGCGCCGCGGAAATCCAGTGTACCGCCAAAAATAAACAAACCAGGCTGAGGACATACCAGACGATGACGGAGACCGGCCAGGGCAGCATCAGGTTGCGTTCGGCGCCCGCCGCGCATCCGCGAGCGGCGTCAAGGCGAGCGCGACGATCGGCGGGTAGCAATAATGCCAGCCGTTATCGTCGGCAATGGTATAGGGATCCTCGCCCACGCGTGCGGCCCAGGCTGCCCGCAAATAAACGCCTAGATCAGTCTGGCGGTTGGGCATGTAAACGCAGCGTATCTCGAGGATAATTCCAAAGATGATCAGGACAGTAAAGAATCCGCCCAAGCCAAGGCGTTCCCACAACTTCAGAGGAGCAATATCTGTTCGAGGCGCACGCGGAGTCCATGCCGTTGCTCCCTAAATAAACGTGATGAGAGCCCGAACGATAGGAAAAGTGCGTGGGGAAGGCAAGACCAACCCGGGGTTCGGTGTCTCACGTTTAGGAAGGTTGACCCAACGGAGTACGCTATTAGCGGCGGGTCAGCGCGAGTACGCTCGGCACCGCCCTACATGCCGGCTGTAGCCCTAACTCATTTCACTCGTTTCACACCTCTCGCGGGGCAGGTGAAATGTGAAACGTGAGCTCGGCCTGTGGTCAGGCAAGGGGGAGGCCGCATTGCCCTGGACAAAAGGGCCCTTGAAGGTTATTTCCCAGCGCTTTTCACGTTTTGCCCTGTCGATGCCGGAAAGCGAAGTGTGGCGATGGCGCGAGTTATGGTTTTGCTGGGACTGGTGGCTGTTGGCGGCTGTTTTTCTCCCTCTGGTCAAGATGGCGACCGGGTTTCGTTGGTTTCCAACAACCCATTTGGGCTGGAAGCACCCGCCGCGGCGACGACGCACGCCAGCTATACGCAGGCATCTCAAGAGATATCCTTGCGCGTTGACAAACTGGGCAAGGATTTGATCGAGGCCAACAAGGAAATCGGCGTGCGGCCCCTTTTCGGCACCATCGGCTCGGAGAAAGCTGAGGTATTTCACGTCGGCACCAGGATCGTCTACGTGACTTCCGGCCTCGTCAACCGTTGCTCGTCTAGCGCGGAGCTGGCGGCGGTTTTGGCCCTTGAGCTCGGCAAAATGGTAGCCGAGCGCGAAGCGCACACAAGTCCCGAAGTTCGCTCTCCGGAACAGCGCCCCCCCATACGATTGCCTGTGGGCAATGGTGTCGGGCCTGGCCAGCCCGACCTCACGGCGGTTGCCGAATTAGGACGTTTCGAAAGCGCAAACCCAAAAACGCTGCGCCCGACGCCCCGTCCCGATCCCCAAAAGCTGGCCCGGGCTTATCTGGAGAAGGCTGGCTATCAGGCCGCCGATCTGGAGACCGCCGCCCCGGTGCTTCACGAGGCTGAAAAGAACATCGGCCTGGAAAATCAATTCAAGGGTACGCTGCCGCAATCTCCCTCGGCGCCTTAAAGAGGCCGTCTGGTTCTGGCCTGATTCAATCAATTCGGTAAGACAATCGTTAGCGACCTATAAAAGCGGGGACAGGACCTGTGCTTTGAGAGGTCCCTTCTTAATTTCCTGGCACCCTGGCTTTCCTGGTTTTTCATGAAGTCCCTGCGCGTTCAACTCGCCGAACGAAGTTACGATATTGTCGTCACGCGTAACGAGCTGGATGGCGTCGGCGCGTTTGCACGTTCACGCTGCAAGGGCAGCAGTGCGCTGATCATTGCGGACGAAAAAGTGGCCGCGCACGCGGCACTCGTGCAAAAAAGCCTCTTGGCCGCCGGCTTTCAGGTGGCGCTGGCCTTACGCCCGTCCGGCGAGGCTCAAAAGTCGCTGCACGTGGCCGCCGAGCTCTACGACAGGCTCATCGCGCTGCCGGCCGATCGCCGCACCCTCGTCGTGGCTGTCGGTGGCGGGGTCGTCGGCGACCTGGCGGGCTTTGTCGCCGCCACTTATGCCCGCGGCCTGCCGCTGTTGATGGTCCCGACCACCTTGTTGGCGATGGTGGACAGCTCGGTCGGCGGCAAAGTCGCCGTCAATCATCCGCGCGCCAAAAACATGATTGGCGTCTTTCATCAGCCGATCGGCGTCTGGATCGATACGTCCACGCTGGATACCCTGGCGGACCGGGAATACCGCAGCGGCCTGGCCGAAGTGGTCAAGTATGGCGTCATCCTCGACGCCGATTTCTTTGCCTATCTCGAAAGCAACGTGACGTCCATCCTCAAGCGCGACGCGATGGCCGTCGAGCGCATGGTCTTGCGGTCGTGCGAGCTCAAGGCCGACGTGGTGGCCAAGGACGAACGGGAGGAGACGGGCCTGCGCACGGCGCTTAACTATGGCCACACCTTCGCCCATGCCTTCGAAACCGCGGCCGGCTATGACGGTTGGTTGCACGGCGAGGCGGTCAGCGCGGGGATGGCCTGCGCCAGCCGGCTCGCGCTGCGACGGGGCCTGATTGGGCGGGACCTGGCGGATCGTCAATTTCGCCTCCTGACTGCGTTTTCGTTGCCGACGGTCCCTGAATTTTGGGACATTGAGGCCCTGTTGGCCACAATGCGCACCGACAAAAAAGCGGTGGCTGGCCGCCTGCGTTTCATTCTTCCACGCGGGCTCGGCGAGGTGGCCCTCTTCGATGACGTTCCCGAGGACGATGTCCGCGCAACGTTGCGGGAAACGATGACACCATGACCGACGAGCCGGCCTTGGTTCCGCTGTAGGCCTCGCTCCCCACAGAGATTCACGGTGATGCAGCTCTCCAGTGAAGAACGCGATTGGCTTGCCTTGCACCTGGTCCCGGGCATCGGGCCGCGGCTGACTGCCGCCTTGCTCGAACGCTTTGGCACCGCCCACGGAGTGTTGCACGCGTCGGCCGATGCCCTCGCCGCCGTTCCCCATTTACCCGCCGCCACTGCCCAAACAATCAAAAAATCCCTCGCCTCGCGCGACGTCGATGCCGAGCTCGAGTTGATGGATCGCCACCAGGTCAGGATGGTGCGCCTGGGAACGCCAGACTATCCGGCGACGCTCGCCACCATTGATGTGCCGCCAAAATTCCTCTATGTGCGCGGCACGCTTACGCCAGGGGATGCCATCGCGATCGTCGGTTCGCGTGCCTGCACTTCTTATGGCCGGCGCATCGCCGAACAGCTGGCTGGCGATCTGGCACGTGCGGGCTTTACCATTGTCAGCGGCCTGGCCCGCGGCATTGATGGCTGCGCTCACCGTGGCGCGCTGGATGCCAAGGGCCGAACGATTGCCGTCCTCGCCGGGGGCCTGTCCAAAATCTATCCACCCGAGCATGCGGATTTGGCCCAGGCCGTGTCGGCCTCCGGCGGCACTGCGTGACCGAATCGCCGATGCGCATGGAGCCAATGGCCGGCATGTTTCCGCGCGCAATCGCATCATCAGCGGCATGTGCCGTGCGATTGTGCTGGTGGAGGCCAATGAGAAAAGCGGGGCGCTGATTACCGCCCGTCATGCAGCAGAACAGGGCCGCGAGGTCTTCGCCATTCCGGGGCCAGTGGACAGCACGGCGAGCGCCGGCACCTTGAAACTATTGCGCGATGGCGTCAAGCTGATTCGCCACGCACGCGACCTTCTCGATGACCTGCAAACGCTGGCGCCCCTGTTCTCGACCCGCTCCGAACCTGAAGCAATCGCGCCCCAGGGCCCGGCGCAAGCACCGCCGGGCCTTGATGAACCCCAGCGCAAGCTCTGGGATTTTCTCGCGGAGACGCGGAACGTCGATGATCTTGCCCGTTACCTCGGCCTGAGCACGGCCTGCGCTCAGCGGTATGCTCATGACCCTGGAAATGCGAAGAGCCATCCGACGGCTGCCGGGAAATATGTATGAGAGATTTTAAAAGCAGCCGCCAGCACGCTGTGAAATATTCTGACTTCTGCAAGCAAAAATCTGAAACCTTCCCTATCCTGCTTTTTGCAACAACAAACAAGTATTGCTGCCGCCGAAACCAAACGAGTTGGAGAGGGCAATGGTCACCGGTCGCTCTTGAGCGTGATTGGCGACGTGAAGAATAGGGCATTGGGGGTCGGGATCGTGAAGATTGATGGTGGGCGGCAGGGCTTGCCGTTCGAGCGCCACGATACATGCCAGTGCTTCGAATGCCGCCGCGCCGGTTAGCAGATGACCCGTCATGCTCTTGGTGGAACTGACGGGGATGCGGTCGAGCGCGGCGCCGAAGACCGTTTCGAGTGCCCGGCATTCGGCAACATCGCCAAGCGGAGTTCCCGTGGCGTGGGCATTGATGTAACCGACCTCCTGAGGACCGACCTGTCCATCCGCGAGGGCACCGCGCATGGCATCCGCGGCCGGCCTGGTATCGGAGCTAGGAATAACCATGTGAAAGGCGTCGCTGGAGGCGCCGAAGCCGGCGACGCGGGCGTAAATCCTGGCTGACCGACGGCGAGCCTGGTCTTCCTTTTCCAGAACGAATAAAACGCCGCCTTCACCGATCACGAAGCCATCACGCTGCTTATCAAAGGGGCGGCAAGCGCCGCCTGGATCCTCATTACGCCGCGACAGGGCCCGTAAGTTGGCGAAACCGGCCAGTGTTGTTGGTGTCAGGCCGATGTCGCCGCCGCCTGTCAAGCACACATCGACCCAGCCTAACTCTAGCCAGCGCCGCGCCAGTGCGATGGCGTAGTTGCCGCTGGCGCAGGCGGCCGACAGGCTCACGACCGGCCCGGACAAACCCAGCGCTTGCCGTGTACGTTGCACGACGGTATGGGCGGGCTCTTGCGGTTGCAGGATGCTGTCGCCACCGGCGAGGAAATCCATTTCCCAGAACGTTAGCCATTCCGCCGCTGTCCCCAGCACGATGCCGACGCGAATATTGCCGCGCTCGCGCCACCGGTCAGCGTCGCGCAGGGCACTTTCCGCGCACCAGTGAATAAGTTGCTCCATTCTCGGCAACGCCGCGAAGTCGGCCATTTGAATTGACTCGGGGCAGGGTACGTCGTTGAGCTCGGCGGCGATCTGCGCGGGGTGATCCGTCACCGGGAACCGAGTGATCGGCCGCACTCCCGAATGGCCATGCAAAAGGCGTGAAGAGATTGCCTGGTAATCATTTCCTAGCGGGGTAGCGGCCCCGATGCCGGTAATACAAATAGCGTCACGGCCCACGGTCATCCTCACATTGCGTCTTTTCCTGCAAACTCAACGCGTTTGTTCCAGGGTCAACCAACCGCCCCCTGCTACGCCCAGCATCCAGCGGGCAGTTCATGGACAAGGTTCTCCATGAACTGGGTCAAGGAAAACTCAGGCCAATCGACTTCAATTTCAGCGTCGCCGCAGACACGCAGACAAGTCTTGGAATTGGCGCAGCCTGGGGGCTTTAAGGCGACCGCGGCGGCCAGGTAAGGCGATGTGTGCGGCGAGTCCGAATTCGGCGCACTGGAAAAGCATTCCTCTTCATGGCCACACAAGACCACCCAAAGTCCAGGCAGGTTGTTTTCCGATATCATCGTAGCCGCAACGAGGAAAGCTTCCGCAACGGCCGTGGGCCCGCCGCCGATACCGAAATTCGGCCCATGGATACGCAAAGATTGGCTGATCGTGCCGGACATGGCATGTAGGGAGTGATGAGGAATCAGGTGAGGTGTGATGCCCCAGGGGCCGTCCTGGCGATAATCCATGAGTCCCCGCAGGATGCCGGCACGGCCAAACAAATTAGCGGCAGCGACCACGCCCCAGTTCCGATAGTTGTCGGTGGGTTCCTTCAAAAAGCTCATTGCCTTGCTGATCGTTGCCAGGGCTAGAACTGTTTGATGATCGGAGTGTTTCAAGAAGCCCAGAGGCACGGACCGGTCTGGCGGAAGGTGCGGGTGTTCGCGAAGCGGCGCAAGCTGAGCGGCATTGGCGCAACCGATCGCGAAGCCGGCCATACTCATGGTAACGGCATTTGCCCGCGCAGGTGAGGTGGGGGTTGGGTGCAAGGTTCAGAATCCTTCCAACCTGTCCGGAAGTGGGGACGGGGCCCTCGAGCCCGTTTAAGTTTTAAGGGCCTCGTGCCCTCCTTGGGACACGCGGTTAGTTAATGAGGACGTTGTAAAAAAAAACTACCCAGTTTGTCAATCCGGCTTGCTCGGTCGCGGACCAAGCGTGGCTGTTGGAGTGAAAAGCAATTAGTTGTTTTCCAAGTTGCGCTTGTTTCAGATTAGTGAATTTGGTTTCATCGCCACACCTTTAGGGCTATCAGGATGATTGGCCGCGTCACGGAAGGACACGTGAACTAGGCATGGAAAATACGCCGATGCAAAACCTGGCCGGGGCCGTAGGCCAGCATGGCCTGGTGCGCTTTTTGAATCACTTCGCCCAGCGCTACCCGGCTGCCCATTTGAAGGACCAGGTCGTCGATTATCTCGGCCCTAACCGCGAAATGGACATAAATGGCCGGCGGGTGCTCAACTTCGGCTCCGATAGCTTCCTTGGCCTGGATCATGACCCGCGCGTGCAAAACGCCCTGGCCGCCGGCATGCGCACCTGGGGCACTCACAATGGCGCCTCGCGGGCCTTTTCATCCGTTCGCGCCAATGAAATAGCTGAGGCGAAACTTGCACGCTGGTTGGGCGTCGAAGATGTGCTCATCTACCCTTCGGTAACGCTTGCCAACGTTGGCGCGCTGCCGGGCCTCGTGGGTCGTCGCGATCTCCTGGTGGTCGATGAACATGCGCACAACTCGGTGCAGGAGGGCGCCAAGATCGCCCAGGCGAACGGCGCCCGCGTGGCAGCCTTCCAGCATAGCGATCCGGATGATCTCGAACGTGTTTTGGCCAGTTGCGCTCCTTATCGCGTTGGCCTGGTGGCCATCGACGGCGTCTACAGTATGACCGGCGCTTTACCGCCGCTTGCCAGGCTTAACGAAGTTTGCAATCGCCATAACGCCGTCCTCTACGTCGACGACGCTCATGCCACCGCCGTCCTGGGCAAAAAAGGGCGCGGCACGGTCCTTGATACGCTCGGCTCCTACGACAACACGCTGGTCGCCGGCTCGCTCTCCAAGGGCTTTTCTTGTCTCGGCGGCTTCATCGGCTGCCCCAAAGAATTCAAGATGCTCTTGAAGATTCGCTCAAACACCTTCATTTTCGGTGGACCGGTGCCGCCTCCGTATCTCGAAGCCATTTGCGTCGTATGCGATATTCTCGATTCGCCGGAGTACGAATTGCTCCAGGGCCGCCTGGAGCGCAATCTCCGGCGCCTGGGCGAGGGTGCCCAGCGCCTTGGCCTGGCTGTTCTCGGCGGCAACCATCCCATTATGTCCATTCTCGTGGGCGATGAGGATGCCACCTTCAAGGCGGGCCATTTCCTGTTCGAGCAAGGTTTTTACGTGCAATCGGTAACCTTTCCCGCTGTCCCCTACCACGCCGGCGTTTTGCGCATTCAGATAAACTCCAATCACTCCCCCGAGGCCATCGAGGGCCTCCTCAACGCTTTGGCGTTGCTGCAAAAACACATTTCTCTGCCCGGACCGGAAAGCCTGGTCCGCGCAGCTTAAAGCTCCGTCGCTGCTAGGTCGATGGTGATCGAGCGTCCGAGCTTGTTGGGCGCGCAGCGAAGCCGCGGCTTCTACTCCGCGGCTTACATTGTCCTTTAGGATACTCGTGAATTTGTCATGCCAAATTCCAGGCAAGGCAGCGCCGCCGCATAAAAAAATGCCATGCAAATTGCCATGCAAAATGATAT
This sequence comes from uncultured Planctomycetota bacterium, assembly GCA_963848825.1. Lineage (GTDB taxonomy): Bacteria > Planctomycetota > Planctomycetia > Gemmatales > Gemmataceae > CAVVSQ01. The sequence continues at coordinate 1,903,465 of CAWKFA010000015.1, forward strand.
GCGTCGTGAAGGGGGGTGCCAGGTGCACGCATACATACCATTTTTCGCCCGCCAGCCCAGGCTGTCAGCCGCCCGTTGAGGTCTTACTCCACCAGCGGCGGCGCCGGGGGGTCAATGTTGGTTGTAATTGCTGAGATTTTGGACTCGGATAGACGAGTCGAAAGACGCACCCGCGCCACGATTGAAGTCGTGCTATACGACTGCGGCGAAGGAACTGTCGCGCCGCGCTAAACAGCAAACCCCGCGAGTTCAAGCGCGGGGTTTGCTGTTTGAAGTTTTGAAGCTGCCTCCGCGATCGAGCTGGAGGCCAGCGGGAATTACCAGCGGCGACCGCCGTAGAAGCCAATGCCGACTGCCACTGGTGGCGGCGGCGCGGGCTCGACGACATAAACAGGCCGAACGGCGCGATGCTGGTGCGACTTTGCATGACGTAGATAACTCGATCGCTGACGCCCTGAGACTTGAGGTACGAGATGTCTTCCGGCCTCAGGTTGTAAATCGAGCGTGTGGTCTCCATCTGGCGGATAATTAACTCGTCGCTGATGTGTTGTTGGGTCATTTGCACAATGTCCGGCAGGCCCAACGGTGGATGTTGCGCGGCCCAGGCGGCGACGGCTTCTTTTTGTTTGTTCTCGGCCCGGTCCTCACTGTGTCCGATGAGGCCGCCGGTAATGGCGCCGGCACCGGCACCGATGGCAGCGCCTGCCGCCGCGTGACCCGTGGCCGCACCAACGAGCGCTCCCAGGCCCGCGCCGAGGACGCCGCCGCCCAGGGCGCCGGACTCCGTGTTATTCATCGAGCTACAGCCGCTCATGCCGACAATGAATAAACCGCCTACAAGTTTCTTGATATTCATGCTGAACCTCCTGATTCAGAGCGACGTTGGCCCGGAACTATGCCCGAAAATGCCCCGGTCGTCAAGAGAATGTGATTTGGTGACCGGCCGAGCCTGGTTTAAATGTTTTGCCTATTTTCCCCCGGGCGCTCTACAATTTACGGAATGGGGGACAATCCAATCATCGGCTTGAAGGAGGCCAGACATGAGGCAGTGCTCGACAGGGATGGCGAAATTTGTTGGCCTGTTCATCGTTGCGGGCATCTTTTCCTTGGCAAACCACCCCCTCCACGCGCAGGATAAAAAAGATAAAGGCGCTCCTTACGAAAAAATCGTCACCGTCGAAGGCATCACGGAATACCGACTTGCCAATAACGGCGTGCGTTTCCTGCTTTTCCCAGATCCCTCATCCTCGACAATCACCATCAACATGACCGTGCTGGTCGGCTCGCGCCACGAAGGTTATGGCGAGACCGGCATGGCGCACCTCCTGGAACACATGCTCTTCAAGGGCAGTAAAGGCTTTCCGGACATCAACAAGGCCCATCAAGACCATGGTGCCGGCCGCACCGCCAACGCCACCACCTGGACAGACCGCACCAACTACTTCGAAACCATGCCTGCCACCGACAACAACCTGGAATTCGGCATTCAATCCGAAGCGGACCGGCTGGTCAACAGTTTTGTGCGGCGCGAGGACCTGACCAAGGAGATGACGGTCGTTCGCAATGAGTTCGAGCAGGGGGAAAATAATCCCGAGACAATTCTGAGCCAGCGCATGATGGCCATTGCCTACGAATGGCATAATTACGGCAAATCCACAATCGGCAATCGTAGCGACATTGAGTTAGTGCCGATCGAGCGCTTGCACGAGTTTTACAAGAAATATTATCAGCCGGACAACATCGTCTTCATCGTCGCCGGCAAGTTTGATGAGGCCAAGGCCAAGGAGTACATCGTCAAGTACTTCGGTGCGCTTAAATCTCCCCAGCGCACGCTCGCGAAGACCTACACCGAGGAGCCTGCCCAGGACGGCGAACGCACGGTGACCTTGCGGCGCGTTGGCAAGGTAGCGGTCAATGGGGTCATGTACCATATTCCCTCCGCCTCGCACGAAGAACACGCGGCCGCGGAAGTTCTGAGCAGCATCCTGGGAGACACTCCCTCGGGCCGACTCTACAAGGCGCTTGTGGAAACTAAAAAAGCCACCAGCGTCAGCGCGAGCGCGTTTGCCTGGCACGATCCAGGAATTCTCGAAGTGACAGCACAGGTGGCGGACAAGACCGAGAGTAAGGAAGTTCGGGACCTGATGCTGGACGTGCTCGAGAAGATCGCCAAAAGCCCGGTGACCAAGGAAGAGGTCGATCGCGCGGTGCAGCGTTACCTGTCCGAGCGCGAACAGGCGATGACCAAGAGCAAGTCGATCGCTCTGGAACTTAGCGAATGGGCTGCGGCTGGGGATTGGCGGCTGTTGTTTATTCATCGCGACCGCGTGGCCAAGGTGACGCCCAAGGAGGTCAATGAGGTTGCGGCCAAGTACCTGCGTCAAAGCAACCGCACCGTCGGCATGTTTATACCCACAACCGAAGTCGCCCGCACGCCAGTGCCCTCGACTCCTGATTTCGAGGCGGTCGTCAAGGCCTACAAGGGAGGCAAGTCGATTGCCCAGGGCGAAGCCTTCGAGACCAGCTTCGAGAACATCGAGAAAAGGGTCAAACGGCTGACGCTGCCGGGCGGCGTCAAGGTCGCGCTGGTGAACAAGAAGACGCGCGGCGAGGTCGTCATCGGCAGCATGGCGCTGCACTTTGGGAATGAAAAATCGCTAACGGGCAATACGACAGCAGCCGGCTTCATCGGACCGCTGCTCATGAAGGGGACCCAGAAGCACGATCACCAGCAAATCAATGATCTCCTCGACAAACTGAAGTCGAGCCTGCACGCCGGCAGCAGCACCGGTTCGCTTACTTTTAGCTGGCAAAGCAAGCGGGAGCAACTGCCGGAGGTGCTCGACCTCCTTCGTGAAGTGTTGCGCGAGCCGGCTTTTCCCGAAAAAGAGTTCGTCGTTCTTAAAGATGAAGAAAGGCAGAGCCTGGACAAGGCGGCCACCGATCCGCTGGCGCTGGCGAGCCGGATGCTGAACCGAACGATCAATCCCTATCCCAGCGATAATATCCATTACACGCCGACGATCCAGGAAAGCCTCGCACGCCTGGAAAAAGTAACGGTCGCGGACGTCGCCAAAATCTATCGCGAACAGATCGGCGGCACTTCGGGTGAGATTGTGCTGGTGGGGGACTTCGACACGGACAAAACCTTGAAACAACTGGAAGGCCTGGTTGCCGGTTGGCAGGCCAAGGTCCCCTACGAGCGCATTACCCGCAAGTCCAATGACAAAGTTCCCGCGGCGAAGATTAACATCGATACGCCGGACAAGGAGGGCGCCACCTATATCGCGGCGATCACGTTCCCCTACAAGGACACGGCAGCGGATTACGCCGCCCTGAAAGTGGGCAATTATATTCTGGGGACGAGCTTTACCTCGCGCCTCTGGATGCGCTGCGCGAAACCGAGGGATTGTGCTACGGCACCGGCTCGAGGTTCAGCGCCGATTCCCAGGATCCCTATACGTCCTTTCTTACTTTTGCCATTTGTAACCCGGAGAATATCGACAAGGTAGACAAGGGCGCGGTGGAGGAAATTACCAAGGCGGTCAAGGGGGGCATTACCGAGGCGGAGCTGGCCAGCGCCAGAAGGGTATGCTCGAAGATATGAAAGTAGCCCGGGCCAGTGACTCGGGCATCGCGTCGATGTTGCGCGACGGGCTCTTTTTGGGCCGTACCATGCAATATTACATCGACATGGAGAAAAAAATTCCCGCCCTGACCGTAAATGACGTGAACCAGGCGCTCGCGGCGCATATCACTCCCGCAAGGTTAGTAATCGTCCGCGCCGGCGATTTTGCCAAAAAGCAAAAGTAAACTTGGCTGGCGAAGCTCACGCAACACGGTAGGTCGGCCGGCCCCACCGTTGTTTGCATCGAGCGGTGGTCGAGCGCGGGTGCGCTCGACCCGTACGTTTTTTGTGCCGTGTTTCTCGTGATATGGGTGGCCAACCGTTTAGCTTATGGTCGATAATGCTCCCTTCTTGACGCATCATCATGCCGGTTTGACCATCGAGGGCTATTCGCGGGCGGCAGTGCAGAGCTACTGGCGCGTGCCTGAACTCAAGATCGGCTTCGACCTGGGTGGCCAGCCCTGGGACTTCATGGGCACGCCGACCTGGCTGGTCACCCATTCGCACCTTGATCACATTTCCTCCTTGCCGGTGTATGTCGCCCGGCGGCGCATGATGAAAATGGAGCCGCCGGTTATTTATCTTCCCGAGGAAGCCGTCGAGGACGTCCGCCGGCTGTTGCTCATCATGCAGCGGCTCGACCGGGGCCGTATGGTTTGCGAATTGCACGGCGTGCGCGGCGGCCAGGAAATCAATCTCGGGCGCGATCATGTCATCACCGTGTTTCCCACGACCCATACGATCCCTTCGGTGGGCTACGTAGTCTGGGAAAGACGCAATAAATTAAAGGACGAATACCAGGGCCTGCCGGGCGATAGGATTCGTGATTTGCGGCTCGCGGGCACTGCCGTCACGCGCGAGGTACGCACTCCTATTTTGGCGTACACCGGCGATACCAGCCCGGCCGGCATCGATAACTATCCCCCGGTTTTCGAAGCCAAGGTTCTCATCACCGAAATGAGCTTTATCCGGGCTAACCATCGCCGCGAAAAGATCCACAAGTTTGGCCACATGCATCTTGATGACTTTCTGGAGCGCGAAGCACGTTTCAAGAACGAGCTTATCATTGCCGCCCATTTCAGCACGCGCTACCATCCCGACGAGGTTCGCCGCTACGTGGACGCGAAACTTCCCCCCAGTTTACGCGACCGCGTCAAACTCTGGTTGTGAGCCAGTGCCTGGGTAGGACAGGGTTGTTGGCCGTTAAGGAGTGAACAGGCTGGCAAACCCGTCTTTGGTCGCCTGTCAGGGCACGAATTGGTCGCATTTCTCATCAAGTTAAACTTTACGCTCTTCCCCTGCCGATGGGAATCCTGGGTCGTCGTTCGTGGTGACGGCCGTGGGGGGCATTCTTGATGTATGAGACGCGCTTTGGGCTCAAACGCCGACCTTTCCCGGCGACTCCCGATAATGCCCTTTATTATCCGGCCACGGGTCATGAAGCGGCACTGGCTATGCTCATCACGGCGATCCACGACGAGGATGGGATTGCGCTTTTGAGCGGCGCTCCGGGCACCGGAAAAACGCTGCTGGGCTATTGTTTGAGCGAACGCCTGGGCGAGAGTGCGGTTTGCGCCTTTTTGCCCAATAGCCACTTCGCCGATCGCTGCGCCCTCTTCCAGGCCCTGCTCTACGATCTCAGTCTGCCCTATGAAGACGGCGGCGAGCAGATTTTGCGTTTGCGCCTGACCGATTATCTTCTCAAGAATTGTATGGCCGACAAACGGTCGATATTAATCGTGGACGAGGCGCAGCACTTGAGCCTGGATTTGTTGGAAGAACTGCGACTGCTGGGCAATCTGGAGGCCGGAGGCAAAAAAGCGGTCCAGGTGATCCTGCTGGCGCAGCCGGCGCTGTTTCAAAAGCTTGCCTGCGTGGAGATGGCTCCGCTCCGCCAGCGCTTGCGTGTTCGCGCCGAAGTCGGACCTTTTGGCCTGGACGAAGCGAACGATTATTTGTTGCACCACTTGCGCCAGGCCGGTGGCTGTCCGGAAAAGATCATTGACGACGCGGGCCTTGAGGTGTTGGCGCGTGGCACCGGCGGCGTGCCCAGGCTCCTCAATCAGGCCGGCCATCAAGCCCTTTTGTTGGCCGACGCGGGTGATTTGCGCCTGGTAGATGCGGAAGCCGCCCTTGAGGCGCTCGCCATCCTGGGCCTGGAGCCCGCCGAGAACGAAGAAGAATTGACGCTCGATGCCAACGAGGAGTCCGACAACGGCCTGCGCCTGGCGGAACCAGCATAGAGTTTGACCCGCGCACGCCAGAGCCAGTTGCCAGCCGACTGACGGAACAGACCGAAATCTATCGCACCAACCAGGGTAGACGCATGGGCAGGATGCTCGAGACGTTAAAACACGTGCCGAAATCGCAACCGGAGCAATGCGTCGTCGACTGGACGCTGCGCGAGCCGGATGAGGTGCACTTCATCGAGGTCGGTTCCGGCAAAAAGATGGAAGGCTCGACCGAAGTGATGGCCATCAAACATCCGCCGCAAACGGCGCCGGCCGTGCAACCGCCGCACCCGCCCACCGAAAAGATACTCGCGAGCACCCACAAAGCCGTCATGATGACGGAACCGAAGGCGATGAACGTCGCCTTCGAACCCTGGCCCGCGTTGCTTGCCCCCTCGCGCGGCATAGCCGCCGAGGTCATTGCTTTTCATCAGCCCAACCACGCCGTCAGCAGGCAATATGCCAGCCTATTCGGCAAGATCACCGAGTGTCAGGGGGCCAGCGGCACCTCCACCATTCTCTTTTCCGGCTCCAGGCCGAATGTGGGCACTACGACCGCCTTGCTCAACCTGGCCATCGTGGCGGCCACGCAAGAAAAACGCCGCCTGGTATTGCTTGACGCGCATCTGTTGCGTCCCACCCTGGCGCAACGATTAGGATTGACGGCACACGTAGGCCTTCAAGAAGTGCTCGCGGGCAACGAGGCCCTCGAAGCGGCGGTCGTAAAGACGCAGGTGCCGGGAATGTTTTTGCTGGCTGCTCGTGGCGAAGGAAATTCGAGCCATCATAGCTTGAGCACCGAGGCGCTGACCTGGGTCCTGAGCTGGCTCAAGGAACGGTTCGACCTGGTTTTGATTGACGGGCCCGGCCTGGAAGAAGAAGCCGAGATTACGACCCTGGGTTCCCTGTGCGATGGCATGTACCTCGTGGTGCCCGCGGGAGAAACAGCCCCCATTCATCGCACCATGGCCCAGACCATCGGTCGCCGCGGGGGCCGGCTCAAAGGACTAATTCACACGCAGTACGAATAAAGTGGCATTGGTTGAGCGTAAGCTCAGACCCAGCGAAATAGCTGCGACGATGATTTCGCGCGTTTCGGTGGGTCAGCGCGAGTACGCTCGACGCCACCCTACGGCCCATCTATTTCTTGCCTTCCAACTCTTTGACGACCTCGGCGACTAGCGCTGGCTTGCCTTGTTTGACCAGGTGATCGATGCGGGACTGCGGCACGCCTAGCTTGGCCATGGCGGTCGCGGCGTCGGCCCAGGCCTTGGCCTGTTTTTTCCCTGTCGCCAGGTACAATTCGCCTACCAGTTCCGCCAGTCGCTGATGTGCCAGATCGCCCTGGTTGTCGTAATAGCGCTTGATGATCTTTTGCTGATGTGGAGAATAGTTGCGCGGTTGTTGTTTGTTTTCACTCATAAGGAACCGATCCTGCCCATTGATCCCAGGTAACGAAAAACCTTTGCAAATTGTCGTCAAACGGCCTGCCCGCACAATATCATTTTACTAAGAGGTCCGGAGGGAAGGGGCTGACCCTTTATTTTTTTGGCCTCCAACGGCCCCGGAGATGCCCATGCGTGCCCTGATTCAGCGCGTCACCCAGGCCAGCGTTCGTGTCGATGACCAGATCGTGGGGGCCATAGGCCATGGCTTACTAGTTCTGCTGGGGATCACCCACGACGACGCGCCGGCCCAGGCGCAATGGCTGGCGGAGAAGGTCGCCACACTGCGCATCTTCTCGGACGAGCAGGGGAAAATGAATCGGGACGTGGGTGAGGTGGGTGGTTCGCTGCTTATTGTCAGCCAATTCACTTTGTACGGTGATGCGCGGAAGGGGCGCCGCCCAAGCTTTATCGAGGCGGCCGGGCCAGAACATGCCATTCCGCTTTACGAGGCATTTATCAATGCGGTCAAGGCGCTGGGCCTGGCGACGGCTACCGGCCGCTTCGGCGCCATGATGCAAATCGAGCTGATAAATGATGGCCCGGTGACGTTGATGGTTGACAGCAAGTAATCCGCCGGTAGGATGGGGCCATCATAAAGTTGCATTGGCGGTTAACGCTCGCGGATATGCGTAGATCGGAAAGGTGGGAAGACTTTGAGCCAGCTGTTTGCCAAGAAATCGTTGAAGGTTTTGCTCGATGAGATGGCGGGCGATAACCGCCTGCGGCGCGTGCTGGGTCCGGTAACGCTCACGAGCCTGGGCATCGGCGCGGTTATCGGCGCCGGCATCTTTGTCGCCACCGGCGAAGCGGCCCACAACACTGCCGGGCCGGCGCTGATGCTATCGTATGTGGTCGCGGGCATCACCTGTATTTTCGCCGCGCTCTGTTATTCCGAATTCGCTTCGATGGCGCCCGTTGCCGGTAGTGCCTACACCTACGCCTATACGACCATGGGCGAGCTCTTTGCCTGGATCATTGGCTGGGACCTTGTCCTCGAATACGCGGTCGGCGCTGCCACGGTCGCCAATGGCTGGTCCAGTTATTTTCAGCGTGTGCTGGCGAAATTCAATGTCGCGGTGCCGGAATCCATGAACGATTCCGTCTGGAAATATAACGAAATAACCGGCGACTTTGACCGTACCAATTCTTACATCAATCTTCCCGCGGTCCTCATTGTGGCCATCGTCACGGCCGTGCTCGTCAAGGGCATTCAAGAGAGCGCTCGCTTCAATACGCTCATGGTGTTCATCAAACTAATGGCAGTCCTGTTCGTCATCCTGGTTGGCGCCTTTTACGTCGACCCGAGTAACTGGGAGCCCTTCGCCCCCTTCGGCTGGACAGGCATAAGCTTCTTTGGTTTCCCCGTCGCGGGGGATACTTCACCCAGTGGCAATCCACGCGGCGTGCTGGCGGGAGCCTCGATCATTTTCTTCGCGTATATCGGCTTCGATTCTGTCTCCACGCATGCCGAGGAAGCCAAGAACCCACAACGGGACGTACCGATCGGCATCATCGCCTCGTTGCTGATTTGCACCATTCTTTACGTGGCCGTGGTCGCCGTGTTGACAGGCATGGTCTCCTATACGGAGATTGACGAGAACGCCGGTGTCGCCAAGGCATTTTCGCAAAAGGGCCTGCCCTGGGCGGAATTCATCATCGCGGCGGCCGGTGTCGCGGGCATCACGTCGGTGCTCCTGGTCATGATGCTTCAGCGCCCCGCGTGTTTTTTTGGCCATGGCCCGCGACGGCTTGCTCCCCAAGTCCTTCTTCGCCGATGTCCATCCGGTGTTTCGAACACCCTGGAAAAGTACCATCCTTATTGGCTGTTTCGTCGCCGTGCTGGCCGGCTTTCTTCCCATTGGTTACCTGCTCCATCTAACCAACATTGGCACCCTGTTCGCGTTTGCCATCGTTTGCGGTGCGGTCCTCATCATGCGTAGGACGAACCCGGAGGCCCGCCGGCCTTTTCGGTGCCCTTTCGTGCCCGTCACGCCGATTTTGGGTATTGCCGCTTGCTTGCTGCTAATGCTGTCGCTGCCGGCGGCAAATTGGTGGCGCCTGATTGCCTGGTTGGGATTGGGCCTCGTGATTTATTTCTGCTACGGCCAACGTCATAGCATCCTTGGCAAGGAATTGCGCGGGGAAATTCCACTGCACACGTCCCACGAAAGGCACGAGGATAAATAACCATCATGAGCCAGGACGGCCTTTCGCGTGGCGATTCCTCTGCCGGCTTCCAGCAGCGCCTGGGCCTTTTCGACGCCACCATGCTCGTCGCCGGGACCATGATCGGCTCGGGCATCTTCATCGTCTCGGCCGACATCGCCCGCGACGTTGGTTCCAGCGGCTGGCTATTGCTGGTCTGGGTACTTACCGGCGTCATGACCATCATTGGCGGGCTCAGCTATGCCGAGCTGGCGGCCATGATGCCGCGTGCCGGCGGGCAGTACGTTTATCTGCGCGAAGCTTATGGTCCCTTGTGGGGCTTTTTGTACGGCTGGACTTCCTTTCTTGTCATTCAAACAGGCACCATCGCGGCGGTCGGCGTGGCGTTCGCCAAGTTTCTGGGCGTTCTTGTCCCTGAACTAGGAACGGATGCGATCCTGGGTGAGATCGACGGCCTCAACATCAAGATCGCGGTGCCCATTCCCTGGATGGATGAGCCTCTTACTTTTTTCAAGCGCGATGAATTTACCATCTCCGCCGGCCAGCTGGTGGCAGTCTGCGTGGTCCTGTTTTTGACCTTTGTGAACACCCGCGGCATCCGCGAAGGCAAGTGGGTGCAGAACCTCTTCACGGTCGCCAAGACATTCGCCTTGCTGGCACTGATCGTGGTGGGCTTGACCGTGGCCTATAGTCCGGAGGCCGTCGAGAAAAACTTTACCCACCCATGGGGAGGCATTACGGAAACGGCCCGCTTTCAGGAAATCAGCAAATTCATGCCTGCCGTACCGGTGGCGGCCATCATGGTGCTGTGCGGAGCCATGGTTGGGTCGCTCTTTTCGGCCGATGCCTGGCACAACGTGACGTTCACGGCTGGCGAGGTGCGCGATCCGAAACGTAATCTGCCTCGTAGTTTGGTGCTGGGTACCGGTCTGGTAATCTTGCTTTATTTCTTCGCGAACTGCGCCTATCTGGTCGCGCTGCCCCTGAAATCGGACTCCACGCCTTTGCAGAACGGGCAGGTAAATAATGGGCCGAATGTTCCCAAGGGGGACGAATTATTCCAGTGGAACGAGAATGTAGCTTTTCTTCTTGAAACGCAGGCACATTCTCTTCCGGCGGGTAATCCGCAAAGAGAAATGGCACTAACGCAAGCGGCGGAGCTGCGTTCGCTGGTTGCATTTTATCGTGGTATCGACCACGCCCGCGATGACCGCGTGGGCACGGCTGTCATGGCGCGCGCCGCCCCCGAGTTCGGCGTACCGCTGATGGCCATCGCCATCATGATCTCCACCTTCGGCTGCCTCAATGGCCTTATTCTGATGGGCCCGCGCCTCTACTACGCGATGGCCCGCGATCGACTGTTTTTCCAGCCAGCCGGCCAGCTTACCAGTCGTGGCGTGCCGGCCATCGGGTTACTGCTCCAGGCGTTTTGGTCCATCCTGCTCATCTTTAGCGGCAGTTACAACGAGCTGCTCGATTATGTGATATTCGCGGCGCTTTTTTTCTACATGCTTACGGTCGGTGGTCTCTTCGTCCTGCGCCGCAAACTGCCCAACGCCGAGCGGCCTTATCGTGCCATCGGCTATCCTGTCCTTCCCGCCATTTATATTTGCATGTGCGCCGTCATCATGCTGGCATTGCTTTTCGTGAAACCGGTCTATAGCTGGCCCAGTTTCCTGATCGTCCTCTCCGGCTTTCCCGTGTACTACTTGTCGCGGCGTCAGGCCGCTGCTTGAGCGCCAACTATTTTGGGAACAAGGAGCGTCCTTCATGTTCAAGGGGCTATTTGCCACCAAATCGCTGGAGATGCTGGCCGCCGAGGCCCAGGGGGAGAACCGCCTGCGGCGCATTCTTGGCCCAGTAGGGCTAACGTCGCTCGGCGTGGGGGCGATCATCGGCGCGGGTATATTCGTGATGACGCCTCGGGTAGCCGCTAACGATGCCGGCCCGGGCGTACTTATTTCTTTTGGCATAGCCGGCTTTGCTTGTGCCCTGGCAGCGTTTTGCTACGCCGAGTTCGCCTCGATGGCTCCCGTCGCCGGCAGTGCCTACACCTACGCTTATGCCACCATGGGGGAGATCTTTGCCTGGATCATTGGTTGGGATCTTATCCTGGAGTATGCCATGAGCGCGGCCACCGTCGCCGCTTCCTGGTCGAAATACTTGAACGAGTTTTTGGACGTTCTTTTCGGTTTCAAGATACCGGAGTATCTTTGTAACGATCCTTTTTCGCATCCGGGGGCCTGGTTTAATCTGCCGGCCGTCCTCATTCTCGCCTTGTGCACGTTCGTCCTGGTGATCGGCATCCGCGAAAGTGCGGCATCCAATACCGCACTGGTGCTGTTGAAGTTGGCCGTGGTTATCTTTGTCATCGCGGTGGGCTGGTCCTATGTGGACCCTGCCCGCTGGACGACCATTCCCGTGGAGGCTCGCAAGCTGCCCGAACAAATCATCCTGCCCGATGTCGCGGCAGCCTATGTCAAGAGCGAAGCGGAATTACTTCGATCGGCAAAGATGCCTGGACGACGCGCAAGCTCGGAAACTGTTCGACCGAAAACAGGCCACGTGGCGACGTATCGTCATCCGAACAGGCACGTTCCGCAAAACGCTGCTTCGGGCAATCCCGGTCTCCTGGCCGACATGATGAAGCGGCACTCCCACGACCTTCCCACTTCGCCGGCCGACCTGAAGATCGTAGATGCCATATTGGTACAGGCGAAATCGAAAGCACCCGAAGAGGTAGCCAAAAGCTGGGGGCTGATTGGGCATTTCGGTATCAACGAATCATTGACGCGCATCGACGACGCCACGCGCAGCTCGTTCATGCCTTATGGACTTTCGGGCGTGATGCTCGGAGCTGCCATCGTCTTTTTCGCTTTCATCGGCTTCGATTCAATATCCACCCATTCCGAGGAAGCCATCAAGCCTCAGCGCGACGTGCCCTTTGGAATCATCGCCTCGCTGGTGCTTTGTTCGCTTCTCTACATCGCGGTTGCCGCCGTGATTACCGGCATGGTGCCCTATCCGGAAATTGATACCAATGCCGGCGTGGCGTCGGCGTTTCGAAACCAGGCCGAACAAGGCGGCGGCCAGCTACTCAAGGGCGCTGCCGGGCTCATCGCGGCGGGCGCGCTGGCGGGCATGACGAGCGTGCTACTGATTACGTTTCTCAGTCAGGCCCGCATCTTTCTGGCCATGGCGCGCGACGGCCTGCTGCCGCACAATGTTTTCGGGGCTGTCCACGAGCGTTTCCGCACGCCACATATCTCGACTCTTTTCACCGGCAGCCTCATGTGCGTGGTGGCGGCCTTCACGCCGATTCTGGTTTTGGAAGACATGGTCAACATCGGTACCTTGTTCGCCTTTGTCATCGTCTGCGGCGCGGTGTTAATTCTGCGCTTCAAGCGTCCGGATGCCCCGCGCCCTTTCCGTTGTCCTTTTGTCTATTTCGTGGCGCCGACGGGGGTCGCGGTGAATCTTGTCCTGATGTTTTTTCTGTCGCTTGACACCTGGTTTCGCTTGTTAGGATGGTTGGTTATCGGACTGATCCTCTATTTCACCTTTGGTTATCGCCACAGCGTATTGCGTCAAAAATCCAGTTATAATACATAGATGCCTGAAGCTGCCCTCAATCTCTTCGGCGACGTTGACTCTTCCGCGGAGCCGACTCTATTTGCGGAAATCGTTTTCGATCGACCGCTCGACCACGCTTATACCTATGGCGTTCCGGATGCCTTGCGCGACCGCGTCGGCGTCGGTAAACGCTTGCTCGTGCCGTTTGGACGCGGCGACCGCCAAACGCCTGGCTTTTGTGTTGGTATTTCCGGGGAGAAGCCAGCGCGGCAAGTGAAACGAATCGTCGAGGTGTTGGATGACGAAGCGCTGCTCACGGACAATCTGCTGCGTCTGACGCGCTGGTTGGCCGACTATTATCTGTGCGGCTGGGGACAGGTTCTCAATGCGGTCGTGCCGGCGGGAGTCAAGGACCGCGCCGGCACACGGTCTGTCGTGCTGGTGGAATTGATTCCGGACCTGTTATTGCCCAGCCCAGTCCCGACCCTCACGCCCAAGCAAAAAGCAGTCCTGCAAATTCTCAAGGACAGCGGGGCGCCCGTTGAGATCAACCAGCTTCGCCAGCTCGCGGCCTGCGCTGCCGGGCCCATACGTGGTCTGTTCGACAAAGGGTTCGCGCGTCGTAAGATCGGCCGCATCGAAAGTCCCGTCCGCCCCGAACCGGCCGACACGCCGGAGCCGGTCGTCGAGCCCTTCGCGCTGACAGCCGATCAAACGGAAGTGTGGGCCGTGCTGGAAAAGTCGGTGCGCGAAGGCGGTTTCAAGCCGTTTCTTCTCCATGGCGTTACCGGCAGCGGCAAGACGGAGCTTTATTTACGCGCTATCAACGAGGTGATTCGCCAGGGCAAGCAGGCGCTCGTTCTCGTCCCGGAAATCAGCCTGACGCCGCAGACCATCCGCGCCTTTCAGGGTCGGTGCGGCGATGTCGCGGTGCTTCATAGTCACCTGCAAAACGCTGAGCGAGGCGCCCAGTGGCGCAAGATCGCCGCGGGGCGCGTGCAGGTCGTGGTGGGGCGCGCAGCGCGGTATTTGCGCCGACGCAAAACCTCGGCCTCATCGTCATCGATGAAGAGCACGAAAGCACCTTCAAGCAGGAAGCCACGCCGCGCTACCATGCCCGCGACGTCGCGGTCAAGCGTGCACACCTGGAAAATATTCCCATCATTCTGGGGTCGGCGACCCCTTCGCTGGAGAGCTGGCACAATGCCCAGCGCGGGCAATACACGCTGCTGTCGTTGCCGCGGCGGGTTCTCGAGCGGCCGTTGCCCCACGTGCATCTCATCGACCTGCGCCATGACCGGCATAACGATAAACGGCTGCATGGTCTTAGCCCCAGCCTGGAACGGGCGATGATCCAGGCCCTGGATGGCGGCGGCCAGGTGATGTTGTTGCTCAATCGGCGTGGCTTCGCGACCTATATCCATTGCCCGGCTTGTGGCCACGTCGAGCAGTGCCGCTTTTGCGACCTCGCGCTTACGTTTCATAAAGAGACCAACGTCGCCATGTGCCATTATTGCGGCTATGAAGCGGCGCCCGCCGAGCGCTGCCCGGAATGTGGCCAGGCCCAGGTTCGTTACCAGGGAATGGGGACGGAGAAACTGCAAGCGGAGATTGAGGCGACATTTCCCAGCCGTGTGGTCAGGCGCATGGATAGTGACACCATGCGGCGGCCAGGGAGCCATCGGCGCGTGCTGGATGCTTTCCGCAAGGGAGAGATTCACATCTTGCTGGGTACGCAGATGATTGCCAAGGGGCTCGACTTTCCCAACGTGACCATGGTGGGCGTCGTCAATGCGGATGTGGGCTTGCACCGTCCCGATTTTCGCGCCGGCGAACGGACGTTTCAGTTACTTGCACAGGTTGCGGGGCGGACGGGCCGGGGGCCGCGTGGCGGGAAGGTGTTTGTGCAGACCTTTAGCCCAGAGAATGCGAGCATCGCGCTGGCCGCCGCTCACGACTATCACGGATTCGCGGCGGCGGAGTTGGCCACGCGCCGGCAACATAAATACCCACCCTACCAGCGGCTGGCGCGTCTGGTGATTCGCAGCAAAAACCAGGAAGCCGCCAGCCAGTTCGCGGACCTCCTGGCCGCCGCTTTCGCTCCGGCCCTCGCGCGTGTCCAGCAAGCCAACGCCGAGGCGGGCGAGTTGCGCATTCTTGGTCCGGCCGAGGCGCCGGTGTTTCGTTTAAAAGGCTATTTTCGGTTTCATTTCCAGTTGCAATCGCCGAGCTCCCCATTTTTGCACCAGGTTCTAAGGATGGTGCTACCTTCGGTACGACTGCCGCGCGACGTGGATTTGACGGTGGATATCGATCCCCAGGATATGCTGTAGCACAATTGATAAATGAAAAGGGCACGCAGCGTGGCGTCACACCAATCAAAGCAAAGCCGAAATAGGATCAACGGACGGTCCGCCTGGGGGTGACAGTGTCACGGGCGCAGCAGCCGGGGCTATCCGGGGCCTTGAGAAATGTCCTGATTATTTGCATTTCCGCTTCCCCTATCCCACTGGACGTTCTCCCTGGTGGGTCCTACGGTTATAGGAAGATGATCTTCCGTCCGGCCTATATTCCCGTAGATGGGCCCTCGATACCAAATCATCCAGGCTGCGGGCTGGATTCGGGTGGTTACAATGACGCACACTGTTTGCGAACCTTGCTTCGACTGCAAGTACACCGATTGCGTGGCCGTTTGTCCGGTTGAATGCTTCTATCAGGACGAATCGTTGCTGTATATCGATCCGGCGGATTGTATCGACTGCGAAGCATGCGTGCCGGAATGCCCGGTGGAAGCCATCTTCGCCGAAGCCAACGTACCGGCACAGTGGACTCACTATACCCCGATGAATGCCGAGAAATCCACAGCCATCAAGGCGGCCGGCGACGGTCACATCACCGAAAAGGTTGACCCGAAAGAAGGCCCCGGCTGCAAAAAGAAATAAGCATGACCGACTGCGAGGAAGCAGGCGCGAAGAGCCAGGATTTGGTTGCCGGCAATTGCGGGCCGGCAGGCGCAACCCTGGCTCCTCGCACCTCGCCACGTTCGCTTGGTATTCTTCTCGTTCAGCTCGGCACGCCCGACGCTCCCACTCCTCAGGCGCTGCGCCCTTATCTACGACAATTCCTCAGCGATCCGCGTGTTATCGAGGTGCCATCCTGGAAGTGGTGGCCCATCCTCCAGCTCATTCTCCTGCGGCGGCCCGCGGCCTCCGCCGCCAAATATCAGCGTATCTGGGACCCTGTCACGGGCTCGCCTCTTTTGCACTGGACACGCCGCCAGACAGAGCTGTTGCAGCAGGAATTTCCAGGCATTCCCGTGCGCTTTGGCATGCAGGTCGGCAATCCACCTCTTGCCCAGGTGCTCGATGAGATGATCCAGGCCGGCCTCGAACGACTCATCGTGCTGCCCATGTATCCGCAGTATTCGGCCACAACCACGGCTTCGGCCACGGACGTCCTGTTTAGCGCGCTCGTCAAACAACGGCGCGTGCCGGCGCTGCGCATTGTTCCGCCCTATTATGACCATCCGGCTTATTTGGACGCGGTGGCGGAGCGCATCACCGCGGAAACCATGAAGTTGGCCACCCCGCCGGACCACTTTGTGTTGAGCTTTCATGGCATTCCCATGAAATACGCCCAGCGCGGTGATCCCTACGCCACGCATGTCAAACGGACGACACGCGAACTCGTACGCCGTGTCGGTTGGCCCCGGGGCGCCTGGACGCAGACGTTTCAATCCCTGTTTGGCCGTGATCGCTGGCTCAAGCCTTACACGGATGACAAACTCCGCGAGCTTGCTCACCGAGGCGCAAAGCGCGTTTTCATCGCCATGCCAGGCTTCACGGCGGATTGTTTGGAAACTATCGACGAGATCGGGCACGAATCACGTGAGGTGTTTAAACGCGCCGGCGGTGAGCAGTTGTACGTTTGCCCCTGTCTCAACGATCATCCGGCCTGGATTGCCGCGTTACGCACGATTGTTCGCCAGGAAGGGCAGGGGTGGTTGTGCCCCTAGCGACCACCGGGAGTCAAGCCTTATGACAGAACTGGGTGCTTATCACACGGCTGCTCAAGAAGCTGCCCGGCGCGCGGCTGTGGTGCTGGAGCACTGGCGCCAGAAGTTTCAAGTGCGCGAAAAGGGACGCTTCGATCTGGTGACGGACGCCGACCTGGCGTCGCAGAAGACGATTCGAGAATATCTGGCTAGCCAATTTCCCGACCATGCATTTTTGGGAGAAGAGGACGTTGGGCCCAAGCACCAGCCCGGCGCCGATGCGCCGCCGACCTGGATCATCGATCCCATCGACGGCACGACCAATTATGTGCACGACTGCCCCTTTTATTGCATCTCTATCGGTCTGCAGGTAGCGGGCCAACTCGTGGTGGGCGTCGTGTTCGATCCGAGCCGCCAGGAAATGTTTCACGCCGCCAAGGGTACCGGTGCGTGGATCAATGACCGCCCCATCACTCCGAGCGTCACCGATCGTTTGGAGGCGGCGCTGATTGCAACTGGGTTTCCGCCTGACCTGCGCGGCCATGAAGAGACGCTCGAGTGGTGGCGGCATTTCTCGTTCAAGGCCCAATCCTTGCGGCGAACCGGTTCAACGGCGCTGAACATGGTTTACGTCGCCGCCGGCCGCTTTGACGCGTTCTATGCTTTCGACAATCACGTCTGGGACGTCGCCGGCGCCACCGTGGTGCTGCAAGAAGCCGGCGGCCGGGTGACCAATGTGGATGGTTCGGACTACGATCCTTTCACTTCGGATGCCCTGGCAAGCAATGGTCCACTACATCCACTTCTGGTTGATATCTTCGCCCGCGGGCTGGATTGATGCTCGCTGTGCGGCACGACCACGCTCCGGCGCTTCGCGAGATTTGCCGACAATTCACGTTTTTCCGTTCGGAAATGCAATTTTTGTCGGCTATAATGACCTCTACCCATCAAGCGACAGGTTCCCCGAAAGGATTACCATGGTACGGTGCGCAAGCTTGTCGAATTGTCGCGGCTTGGCTTGCGCTTACGTGGCCGCTTACGCCAGGACTTCTTGGCGCTGACGATTTGAACGCCCAGACGAAGCCCGTGCCGGACATGATCAATTCCCCGCCGGGCGGAGTGGTCGTCGTCGTTGAGGATATCAAGGAGGCCCTGTCCCTGTTGCCAAAGATGGTTTTGATGAGCCCGGTGGAGTACCAAAAGTTACTTGCTCGGCTGGCCATTCTTGAGAAACAGGCCAAAGGCGAGAGGAAAACAGCACATGTTTGCAAGCTGACCGGTGGCCTGGAGGGGGATTTTGTCCAATTGAAGGCCGAGTTCGTTTTCACCACGGACGAGCCGCGCACGCGTGTCGCCCTTGGCCTGCTTGGTGCCTATCTCACGGATGAGGGCGAGCTTGATCAGCAGGTGCCTTTACTGGAGATTGGCGATGATGGTCTGGCGGTGCGGGTGGACAAGGAAGGGACACATCGGCTGACGCTAAATATCAAGGTTCCGGTTAAGTTCAAACGTTCCTCGGCGACCGCCGGCTCAGGAGAGCGTGGCTTTGATTTAGGGCTGCCCGGCGCTGCCGTCACGACGCTCGCCCTCAATCTTCCTGTCGGAATCAAGGAAATTCGATGGAACGATACGCAGGAAAAAACGAGTAACTCCGGTCGTTGGGAGCTGGCGCTCGGCAAAGTGAAGATGCTCAATCTGGCATGGAAAGACGCGGCGGCGCTGCCGGGAAACGCGCCTCTCCTAACCGCCGACAGCCAGGTTGGCGTAAAGATCTACGAAAATTATGTGTCTCTCCACGCGGACCTCACGCTGGAGGACCTGCGCGGCCAGACCAAGGAATGGCGGTTGTTGCTCCCGCCCAATGCCAGGGTCGAGGTAAAAACACCCGCCGGCTTGGCTTTTGAGCTGCTTTATCCGGAGGGCGATCGGCCCCAGCACATCGTTCGTTTGGCCGAGGCAAGCGCCGAGCGCATCGTGGTAAGCGTACAAGTTCGCCATCTCAGGCCCTTCGCGGCACCGCGCTTGCCCATTGGCCCCTTTTTTGTGGAGGGTGCGTTTCGCCAGGAAGGGACCATTTCAATCAAGGCCGCGCCGGATAGCTTGCGCGGCCAGCGTTTGCTGTTCCATCGGCACGGAGATATTTATCCGCGCGACATCCCGCAGGAGGCTGGCGGAACAGACCTGGTCGCACTCTTCAAGTTCTGGAGCCTGCCCGCGACCACGGGCCTGGCCGCACTTACGGCCGCCAAGGCGCCTCTGGAAGTCGAGCTTAAATCGGAAAAGATCTTGGCGGACGTGGCCGTTGACCACGTTTTGCAGTTCAGGCCCGGCCCGGCGGCGGGGGTACTGGAGCTTACTACCACGATTCAACTAAAGTCAGCGACGGATTTTTTGAATATACAATTGCCGCGCGTGCCTCTGCCGCGCCTGGACGTTTTGGCCTTGTCCGTCGGTACTTCCTTTCCGGCAGCATTGCCCTGGCTGCCTCTGGCGTCTCCATTCGGCACCGCTAGCCCACTGGCATTGCCCCTCGGCTTCGTTGGCAATGAAGAGGTGGCCATGGTCCCGGCGCCAGACGGGCAGGGGAACGTACGCCTGACCTGGAACCGTCCGCTGGCCAAGGAGATCAAGCTCGTCGGCAAATACCTGGTCCCCGCCGGGGCGCAGCGCGTCCATGTGGACCTGCCCCGGCCGGTCGACATACGGGATCACGGGAGCAAACTCAGGATCAAAGCGAACGAGCAGTTCGAAATCTTCATTGCCAACGCCGAGAAGGCATTGCCCGAAAGCAAGCGCGACTTGCAGTTCTCCTGGGATGCCTCGCCGCCAGGTGTTGACTTGATAATCAAAGCGGTTCGTGCGGAGTTTTTGGTCACGGGTGTCAGTGACGTTTGGCTGCACGAACGCAGTGCGGAAGTCAAACAGAACTTGCAGTTTACCGTGCCGACCCCAAACGTGCGTGCTGAAGCGCCCGAGGCCAATGCGCTCCGGTTGCGCGTGCCGGCGTCGGTTCGGGAGCTAACCGTGATCGCGGGTGGCAAGCTAATCCAACATGATCTGGCTCAGGAATACGCCTGGATCGCGCCGACGGGCGAACCGGGTTCCAGAGCGGAAATCCAATTACTTTATGATTTCGCGCTGACGAAAAACGAAAACGCGGCACCAACTGGTCCAGGCCGTATTGTTGACGTGCCCCTCGTTTGGCCGGACAAAGCCACCCATCACGATGGCAAGGTGCGGGTGTGGACCGAGGTGGGAACCCGGGTATCCTTGTGGCCTGGGCCTTCCGAAAGCGACGCCTGGAAAGATTTTGGCATTGAAGTTGTACCGGGCAGCGACATCATGCCCGCCCTGGTGTTGCGCGGCGCCGGGCAGGACTTGCCCCTGTCCCTGCGTTTGTTCGATACGTCGCTGGCGGGCGTCCCGGGCTTTGTCAGTGAACGTGCGTTGCTGCAGGTAGCGATCGATGAGGAGGGGATGCACGCTTATCGCGCTCGCTATTTCGTCCAGAAGATCAATGCTCGCCACCTCGATTTCGAGCTACCCATGCCCGCCGCGAATTGTTTGATGAACGTCTGGCTCGATAATCAAAAAATCACCACCTGGGAGCCGCTCGAGACAGCGCCGAACATAGTTCAAATCTTCGTGCAGCCCCGACTCTATCAGCAGCCGGTCGTGCTGGAGCTTGAATACAAGTTACCGGCGACGTTCACGGATCGAATCAGCTTCTGGCGCACGCTGCTCTACGCGCCCAACTTTGCGCGGACGCGTTTTCGGGACGCACACGCTGGCAAGTTACGCTTTCCTATTCGTGGATCGGCATCGTACCCGCAGGCGAGCTGGACTATCACTGGGGGCTCGTTGGCTGGCTTCTTGGGCCCGAGCCAAGCGTTACCAGCGGCGATCTGGAAGCCTGGCTCACGGGCCGTGAACCGAGAGACCCGCCCATTCCCGTGAGCCTGGCCTTCGCACGCCCGGCGCAAGACAGCGTGCGACTCCTGCATCTTTCCCGGCAGCTCTGGCTGGTGGTTTGTTCCGGGACATTATTGGCAGTCGGCCTCATCCTGGCACTAACTCCGTTAAGCCGTGGCGTCTTCTGGACCTTGACGGCGGGCTTGGCGACCGCCGTTCTGGCGAGTGGTTTACTCTGGCCGGGATGGCTGCCCACGTTCCTGTATGGCTGTCAGCCCGGCGGAGTGGTGCTGCTGCTTATACTGGGCATCCAATGGATGCTCCAGGAAAGGTATCGTCGGCACCTGGTATTTATGCCAGGGTTCGCGCGGTTAAAGACGAACTCGTCGCTCGTACGCTCGAGTCCGACTACCGGCAGACGAGAGGCCTCCACCATCGACGCGCCAGCCTCGGGCCTTGAGTCCGGCAAGGGAACCTGAGCATGTTCGTATTGACGACAATGAGGCTGGCAAATCACCTTTGGATAGCGCGTTGCGCGTGGGTTCTGGTCTTTTGTTTAACAGTGCCGATGGTCGACGGCC
Source organism: uncultured Planctomycetota bacterium (assembly GCA_963848825.1). Classification (GTDB taxonomy): domain Bacteria; phylum Planctomycetota; class Planctomycetia; order Gemmatales; family Gemmataceae; genus CAVVSQ01. Next base: position 1,924,998 of record CAWKFA010000015.1, read on the forward strand.
AGGGGCCGCCGGCCGGGGACCCATTCCCGATCCAACGCATCGTTGTGCCGCCGTCACGCTTGCCGGCCGAGCTTGAGCGTGTACGTCAGGGTACGCTGGTGCAGAGGTCGCGCGAGGACTTCGAGGCGCTGGTCCGAAAGGCGGCCCGAGCCGATGAAGAGCGGGGCGAGGCTAGATTAATCAAGGCCACGTACGCCGCCGAGCTTGTCGAAGATTCCTTGGTCGGTGGGCACAGCCAATGGTCGATTCAACATGTTGGGAAAACCAGTGCCATTTTGCCCTTGCCGGACATAAATGTCGCCATTGACAAGGTTACCTGGGCAAGCGGGGATGAGGCCCTCTACGGCGATTTGGCTGGTAAGAAACTAGGCCTGCTCGTGGCCAGGACGGGCGTCCTCGACCTTGACTGGAACGTGCGTGGGGTGACGCAGGCGGGCGACCTCTACTTCGATTTGCGTTTGCCACCTTGCCCAGTTGGCTACCTCGATATAACAATTCCCGCGGACCATGATATTATTGTGCCCAAGAATGGTTTGCTGCTCGCCGCTCCCGTGGCGTCCGGCCAATCTAACAAGCCAACATGGCGACTTCAGTTCGGCGGCCTCGCGCAGGTTCAGTTTTCGATCCGCCAACCCGCCGCCACGCGCGGGATTGCCCCCCTCTTGTTATCTTCGCTTCAAACCAGGCAGCAAACCACACCGGGCAAATTGCTGTCCGATTTTGAATTCCAGATTGAAGTATTGCACACCACGGTCCGCGAACTTGTATTCGACTGCGATCCCTCCCTGGAACCTTATGAGTTGTCCGCCGGCAACGCCGATCTAAAGGATTGGGAGTTTAAGATCGAAGACAAGCAAGGGCGGGTTGCGGCGGGACCAAAGGAAGGTCGCGCGGCGACCTTGGTCGTGTATTTGCGTGAGCCCTTTCAGGGCACCTTGCAAGGATTGAAAATCCGTTGTTTCCAATCTCGACCTGCCGACAAATGGTGGGTCAGTCCCTTTATGCGTTTACGGGGGGCGAGAGAGCGGGGCGAAACTCTCAAGCTTGTTGTAGGGCCCGATGTGCAACTTGAGGCCTGGAATGCCGGCAGCTTTCGTCTTGTCTCATCGAGCACCGAGTCCGATGGCTCGCAGGTTTTGACGCTTGCTGACCGCGAGGCCGCTGCGCCGCGTCGGCCAGGTTGCGAGTTCAAATGTTTCGGCACGGAGATCAGCGCGCGGCAACAGACCTGGTGGCAAGTTCGAGTGAACGGCGCTTCCTTGCACTCGGAAATTGTCTACGAGTCCGTGCGCGGCAATCTTTTTCAACTGGCGCTCAGGCTTCCCGTGCCCAATAACTTGTGGCGCGTCGACTCGGTAGAACTTGAACCCAAAGATGCGCTCCTCTCCTATGCGGCGGTTGGGCCGCTGCTTTTGGTGGATCTACAGCGCGGGCTGAACCCGCGCGGACGGATCAAGGTTTCGCTGGCGCTCACCATGCGCCCAGAAGGCCAGGCCTTACTGGCCCATGACGTGCCGAGGCTCGTACCTCAGGATGCCAGCATTTATCAGGCAACGTTGGCCGTGAGCGTCGATCCCCTCTATCAGGCTGTGCTGCGGAGTGCTTCGGTACCGCTGGCGCCGCCGGTGGCGCTGGGTCCCTGGAGCGAGCAGACAACGGGCCCGCCTGAGTTCTACTTCGAGACGCGCGACATGCCGGTCACTGGCGTGCTTCAGCTTTCTCCGCGCACTGCACCTAAATCAGCGGTGCACGATGACGTTTGGGGGCCTGGAAACAGGGCTGTTCCCGTGCGCGGTGTAGGAAGTGATACGGACGGGGCAGCTCCCGCCGACGAACGTTGCGATGAGGCACAGCTCGAGACATACGTCGAGGCGGGCGCTCCCCTATTGAACCGGCTCCTCTTTCAAACGTGTCATTGGCGGCGGCGCGAACTGCTCGTCGTACTTCCAGCCAATACGAGTCAGGTGCTCGCGGCCAAAATGGATGGACATTGGCTACCGCCCATGGCGTGCGCACAAGTCCCCCAGGGGTTACAGGTCCGCCTGCCTGCCGCCATTGATGGGGAGACGCATCTTTTCGAGATCTATTATCGTACGCCCGCCGCCTGGTCGGCCTGGTCTACGTGGGCCGATCTCCAGGTGCCGGCGCCGCAACTGCCCGTCAGCTCTCCCTGTTTTCGGCATGTTTGCGCGCTGGCTCCGGGGCTCTTGCCTTTCCATCAAGAACAATTCCAGACGATGTCCGATCAGGCGGACGTTGAGCAGGATTGGTTGAAACTATGGCATGCCGGCGACCCCGCGCTGGCGACCGTATGGCCGGTATTTCAAGATGATTCGCTGGAATTGCAGCGTCAGGTCCTGTCCGGCGCCGAGTCGGGTTTACGTCGCAAATTGACGCGTGATACGACGTTGGCAGAGGCCCTCGACCGGCTGGCCCATGAATTTCTCAAAGAACAGTTGCCCCTGGTTCTGGATCGCGCTGCCTTGCGTGCGGCTGATATCGCGCCGAATACCCAGCTGGCAGGGCTGTCCGCGGCGACGAAGCGCCCCTTTTGGGAAACCGCGGCTCTGGTGCACGTGCCATTTCCGAGTGGTCCTGTGCTGACAACCCGCCGACAATTCGAAGCCTGGAGCAATATCTATGGCCAGGACGCGTTGGCTCGCCGAGTTTTGGATGCCCACGTGGCCGAGGCGATTGAGCAGGGGCAGGATGCGGAGGGTAGGTTTGTTACGCTGGCGCACTGGCTGGGGACCGAAAAGAAAAATGCACCCAGTCCCACGGGTCTGTTTCTTCCCACCGGCGCAGGTTGGACGTTATGGGAGTCGCGTCCCGGCCAATTTGACACCGCGCAGCTCGTTGTCTTCGAGACCGCATCCCTACGCGTGCCGGGCATCGGACTGAGCTTGTTGTTTTTGGTGTCAGCCTGGTTGCTTGGACGTCACGCTTCGGGGGCCTGGAGCTTTCGTCTGGGTGTAAGCTGGTGCACTGCCCTCGGTTTGCTGTGGCTTTGGCTGCCGCAGGCGGTGCGCGCCGTGCTCTGGTGGCCCCTTTTGACGACGGTCGCTTGTGTGGGCTGGGGGCTCCTTCATCACCTTCTGACGACGGGCTTCCTTCGAAATCAGGCTGCCAGTTCCGCGCGGCTGACCAAGGCCCTCGCGGGTTGCATGCTTGCCGCCTTGGTGCTGGAACACTCGATGTCGTCCGGGCGTGGGCAGGACGCGGCGCCTTACAAGGTACTCTTTGTTGAAAACGAAGCTGGCAAACAACTCGCGCTCCTGGGCCAGGATCTGCTCGCGAAATTGCATGAATTGACTCACGGGGGCGCCACCGATGCGGAGACCGTTCTTTTAGGTGCTAACTATCGCGGCACACTGCAAGGCGGCCAGGCCGCGTTCATCGTAGATTTTGACGTCCACAGCTTTGTGGATCAGGGCGTAATCTACCTGCCGCTCGCCGGCATTGAGCTTCGTGAAGGTGCAGTGCTCGATGGCAAAAATGTTTTTCCGAGTGTTGCGGCGGGCGCCAGAACGGGCTACACCGTCCCCGTCGTAGGCAAGGGGAGACACCATTTAACGCTCAGCTTTTTGGTCCACCCAGCCAGCACGGGTGGCTTCCAAGAGGTGCGTTTTTCGTGCCCCCGCCTGTGTACCAACCTGATGGAGTGGACGATACCGGCGCCGGCACACGATCTGCAGCTTCTGGGCGGGCTCGGCGCCAAAACGATCGCGCCATCGGGGCCCGATGGCTTGCAGATGAAAGCCAACCTGGGGCGTGAAGCGCTCGTCATCTTACGGTGGCGAGCCAGTGACGTGATCGGCGAACCCGTCGAAGTACAAGCACGCGAAGCCTATAGTTGGGACTTGCGCGGCACACGCCGACGTTGACGGCAGCGGTGCAGTTTACCCCGGTCAAGGGAAGCATCGATCACTTGGCCCTGATTCTGCCGGACGATTTTGAAGTTTGCTCGCTCGATGCTAGCCTGAGCACGCCTCTGGTGGCAGCGCCCGCCACGTCGAACGTGCTCAAGAATTGGGTTTTGACCGGCAAAGGTGCCCAGCGTCACTTGCATGTGGACCTGAAGAGGCCCGTATCCAGCCGCATATTGCTTACTCTGAGTCTGGTGCCCCGTCTCAGGCTGGCAACCGACAATATCCAGCTGCAACTACCCATGCCTGCCACGACAAAAATCACGGAGAGTTTCCTGGCCTACCGCCTGGACGGCCTGGACGGCGTTGATCGGGTGCGCAATCTTGCGATCGTCTCCATGGATGCGGGCGTTTTCGCTGCAATTTGGGCCGGTTTTGGTCAAAAAGAGGGTGGAATGTTCCAGCGCCTATAGTTTTCGGCGCACCGCCGACAATGCCGGCCTGGACTTGACGCTGGCGGCGCCGCTGCCGAAAACGCAGATCGAGGCGACTTGGACCCTGTTCCCACTGCATGCCGACTTCGCCGCCTCGGTACGCCTGTCGGGCGGTCGTCACGACCTTTCGTTGATCGAAATCAACATGCCGGCCGAGGTAACTTTGTCGGCCGTTCGGGGCGCCGCGGTACACCATTGGGGCCGTCATGAAAACCGATTGCAAATTTGGCTGGCGCAGCCTCAAAAAGACGTCGTCCTGGGGCTCAGCGGCTGGATGGCGCTAACTCGGAAGCCGACCGTCTCGCGGGCAGGGCATTTCGACTTGCCGCCGTTTCGGGTCCTGAACGCTCACGTGGACACTTTTGGCCTGAAGGTGCTGCCCACCCCCGGTGTGGCTGTCAAAGCCGAGAGACTTCACAACATCGTCAAAGACTCGGAGCCCGAGGCGTATCACGTGCTCAACGCGAATTACGAAGGTAAATTCCAGTGCCGGCGGCTGCCGCCGCGCGCGGATGTTCAGGTGCTGACCACCGCCGAGGTTTCTGATAATACTTGTCTTTTGCAAAGTCATTTCCATTGCCGGACATCCCTGGGTGTACCTGGTCCCTTGCAAATTTCTTTGCTTAATTTCCCAGGTGATGAGGTCCGTCTCGATTTGCCCGAGCCGGCACCCCAAGTCACGTCACGACGTAGAGGGCCAGATCATTTTTGGGAATTGACGTTTGCCGCGACACGCCCCAACCCTATACCTTCAGGCTGTTGGCACGGTTGCCACTCAAGGACGTCGTCGATTTAACGCTGCCGCACCTGGAGGTCAATCAAGCATATAGCGCGGAGCAGTGGCTGGGCATAATTGGGCCTGGCCTTGATGCCGATAAGGCTGTCGGCCTGGTCAAATCTCAAGACGTTGCCCAGGACCTGCGTCTCTGGCCAGGGGAGGCTGGGCGGGCGTCCAGTCGGGGCACTGTTTGGCAGATCAAGGACGCATCATGGAGTCTTAAACTTCAAGTGCGGACGTCGGACGCCAGTCCGTCTCTGACGGTGTTACATGCCCAGGAAGATGTGCTGCTCTCAGATTGCCGTCACTGGTCCCATCAGACCGAGTTTCAACTGGCGGCTCGCGAGGAAACAGACATTCGTTTGGTGATACCGGCCGCGGCACGCTTGCAAGCACTGGTTATGGACGATGCTCAGGTAACTCCCCGCGCCGCGGGGCCGCAAACCTATGCGCTTAAAGTGGGCGCGGGCGTGCATGTGCTCATGGCCTACTGGTATTATTTGGAACAGGCCGAGCCCCTGGAATCCCCGCACCTTGGCGGCGTCTACCTGGCGGGCGCTCCAGCAACTCCGTTGCAAGGCCGATTGCTCGTCCCCGCTGGCCATGAGGCTGTCGTGCCGACCGGGGAGCCCGTAGCCGATCTCCCTCGCTATCTCTTGAGCGCCACGCGCGCTCACATCGGCGTCACGCGGTTTTTGGCGCAGCAGCTCGTGCCGCTCGCGCCTGCCTTGATCGCTGCCCAGAAAAAGTTCTGGTGGAACCTGCGCCGGGCCGAACTCGAGTTGAGTTACTTCGGTAAGGACAGGGACAAAACGGCCTACGCCCAGTCGCTCATGCAACTACGTAAAGAAAACGAACGCTTGCTTCAAGAAAAGAAGCTCGAGGGACTTCGTGCCCAGGCGGAAAAGTATTCGCCTGATTTGTATGCTAGCCAGGTGCCCATTTTCTCTCGATCTGAACAGGGCAAACCGATTTATTGGCAACTTGCCGATGCTGCGCGGAACAACGATCAGCCTGGAGGATAGCACGGACCGGCAGCGCGATGCCGCCTGGAGACGCACGCAATTGCTTGGCCTGGGCGCGTTACTTTTGCTATTTATCTCCCTGGTGCCGACCGGACCGGACTACCTGGCGGCGCTTTGGCCCGAACTGACCCTGCTAGTTGCCATTGTCGGCACGTCCTTCTGGGGCATGAGCCTCTTCGGAATACTGCTGGGCGTGGTCGCGGCGGCCGGTCGAGTGATGTGGGCGGTTTTGGTTATGCGCAAGAGCTTCGCCCAGGTGCCGCGCTGACGTCTTCAAAAAGGATGAGTCATGAAATCACTGTTCGCACTCACATGCCTGCTGCTTGGGATCTCGTCCCTCCTGGGTCAGGAAAGCCAAAAGCGCGCGCTGACCGTCGACGACATGTTTCGTTTCGAGCGCACCGGCGATCCCAACATCAGTCCGGACGGCAAACATATTGTCTATACCTTGGGACAGGTTGATCTCGATAAGAACCGTGTGCTTACCCATCTCTGGTTGGCCGCCACCGATGAGAAAACGCCGCCTCGTCAGCTCACGGCCGCCCCCCAGAGCGACCGCCACCCACGCTTTAGCCCCGACGGTAGTACTATTCTTTTCGAGTCCACGCGCTCAGGCAACAACCAGCTCTGGACGATTGCTCTTGCCGGCGGCGAAGCCCGACGCCTGACAGACGTCAGCACCGATGCCTCTGAGGGGACCTGGTCGCGCGATGGCAAACACATCGCCTTCGTCTCCGCGGTCTGGCCCGAATTCTCGAGCAAAACGTTCGCGGACAGCGATGCCCTCAACAAGAAACGCCTGGACGAGGTCGCCAATAATCCCGTCAAGGCCAAGGTTTTCACGCGTCTCTTCTTCCGGCACTGGGACGAATATGTCGACGATAAACGCCGGCACCTCTTTGTTGTTGACGTGAATCCCGAAGGACAGGCCCTCGGCTCGCCGCGCGACGTTACACCCGGCGATCGTGACGCGGCGCCGACCTCTTCCACCTTCTCCAGCGGCACAGACTTCACTTTCAGTCCTGATGGGCAGTATCTCCTCTTTACGGCCGTGCCGGAAAAAGATGAGGCGTGGAGCACCAACCATGACATTTGCCGGGTGCCCATCGACAGGGGCACCGGTAAATGGGAGACGTTGACCGCCGACAATCGAGCTGCCGACGGCGGTCCGCAATTCTCGCCCGATGGCAAATGGTTGGCTTATCGCGCACAAAGACGCCCGGGCTTCGAGGCAGACCGCTGGGAGCTCACGGTCGTACCGACAAATCCCGACGGTTCCTGGGCGGGCAAACCGCGTGGCCTGGCAAAAGATTGGGACCGCTCCGTGGACGTTTTCGCGTGGGGTGCCGACGGCAAGCGGCTCTATTGTCACGCCGACCAAAATGCCAGCGTGCCGATCTTCGCGATATCGGTCGACAATGGGCAGGTGGACAAGATCGTGGCGGGCGGCATGTCGGGAAGCATGTCGATCAGCAAGGATGGTACGCTCGCTTTTACCAAGACGGCGCTCGATCATCCCGCGGAAGTCTATTGGCTACGCCCGGGCCAGGCCGAACCGTCCCGCACCAGGCATAATCAAGCACTACTCGAAAACCTGAGCCGACCACGGCCGGAGTCGGTCACTGTCAATGGCGCCGGGGACGTGCCCATGCAGATGTGGGTGCTCAAGCCGCCCGGCTTCGATGCCAAAAAGAAGTGGCCGTTGGTTTATCTCGTCCATGGCGGGCCGCAGGGTGCCTGGGAAGATGGTTGGAGCAACCGCTGGAACCCGTCTCTTTGGGCCGCCCAGGGGTATGTGGTCGCCCTGCCCAATCCACGTGGCAGCACCGGCTTTGGCCAAAAGTATGTCGACGCCATTTCCGGAGATTGGGGCGGCAAGGTTTATGAAGATCTCATGGCCGGCGTCGCTTATCTGGAGAAGCAGCCCTACATCGACACCGACCGCATGGCCGCCGCCGGGGCTTCCTTTGGCGGCTACATGATGAACTGGTTCGCCGTCAACACGGGCAAGTTCAAGACGCTTATCACCCATTGCGGCGTCTGGAACTTCGATAGCATGTACGCGGTCACCGAAGAGCTCTGGTTCGACGAGTGGGAGCACGGCGGCCTGCCGTGGGGCAAGGACCGCCACAGCTACGACAAGTTCTCGCCGCATCGGCTGGCGGGCAACCTGGGCAAATTCAAGACGCCCATGCTGGTGATCCACAATGACCTGGACTTTCGCGTGCCCGTCAGCGAAGGCCTGCAGCTTTTCACCACGCTGAAACGTCAGCAAATTCCCGCACGCTTCATCAACTTCCCCGATGAGGGGCACTGGGTGCTCAAGCCGCGCAACAGCCGCTTTTGGCACGAGGAAGTTTTCGCCTGGCTAAAGCAGCATGTGCCGCCGGGCGGCCGTGGCAAACCGCCGCTTATGGTCCAGGGTAATTGACACGAGCAGCAGGAGCGTGATCAATCCGTGAACAGGGCCTCGACGTAGGCGTCCGGATCGAACAATTCCAGGTCCTCGGGTTTCTCGCCGATGCCCACGAACTTCACCGGCAAGTCGAGCTTTTGCTTGATGCCGAAGATGGCGCCGCCCTTGGCGGTGCCGTCGAGCTTCGCCAGGACGATTCCCGTGCAGTGGACGGTCTTCTTGAAGTTCTCCGCTTGCGTAATGGCGTTCTGACCGCTGGTGGCATCGAGCACCAGCAGGACCTCGTGCGGCGCACCGGCGATGTTCTTGCTCACCACGCGATGGATTTTTTCCAGTTCGCGCATCAGGTGAACCTGGGTGTGCAGCCGCCCCGCGGTGTCGACGATCAAGACATCGAAGTTCCGCGCCACGGCTTTCTCGCAGGCATCGTGGGCCACGCTGGCCGGGTCGCTGCCTTGCTGGCTTTTCACGATTTCGCAGCCCAGACGCTGGCTCCAGATGGTAAGTTGTTCCACCGCGGCTGCGCGAAACGTATCGCAGGCCGCCACGATCACTTTCTTATTCTGGTCCTGACACCATTTGACCAGCTTGGCGATGGAGGTTGTCTTGCCCGAGCCGTTGACGCCCGCGACCATCACAACCGTCGGCCCGCCGGCGACGAAATGAATGCCGTCCGAAGGGGCCGTGAGCAAGGCCTTGAGCTTGTTCATGACGAACGTTTTGACGTCCCCGGTGATCTCCTTGTCCTGAAACGCCTGGCGGACGTCGGTCACGATTGCCGTCGTGGCCACGGTGCCCACGTCGGCCAGATAAAGTCGTTTCTCCAGCTCTTGCAGGAACTTTTGGTCGACCCGGCCAGACAGTCGGAACAGGTCCGCCACGCCGCTGAATAGTCCGCGCATCTTCGTCAGGCCCGCTTTGATCTTGGTCCACAGTTTTCCGAGCATGTGCCCCAATTCTCCTTTAGCCGACCACTCTTATGCCGTGCCCGTGGCCCTGGCCCGCAATTGTTCCAGTTCCACCGCGCTGAGGCCACACGCCCCCACGGTCCGGCGCAGCGCGCCCGGCCCATGGCAATCGCTGCCGCCCGTGATCGCCAGTCCCAGCCGGCTAGCCAACCCGCGCAGCTCGCGGCCACGGCTTTGCCGGCAGCTCGGAAAGTCGGTTTCCACCGCTTGCATGCCGAACCCTCGCAACTCGCGCAGCGTTTCCTCCGTGCAATCATAGGTAGGATGCGCCCAACTCGCAACGCCGCCGGCGCCCCGAATCAGCGCGATGGCCTCGGCCACAGGCAACCGGCTCTTGGGCACGGCAACCTGTCCGCGGTCCCCCAGCCAGCGCTGAAACGCCTCGCGCACCGAGCCCGCGCGGCCCGCTTTCACCAGCATTTCCGCGAGATGGCGACGGCCGATGGCCACGGTCCCGTTCACCCCAGCGAATGTTTCTTCCTCTAGCGGGACGCCCATGGTCCGCAATCTCGCCACCATCTCCTGAAAACGTCCCAGGCGGTTGCGGCGCAGCTTCTCCAGGGCGGCGACGAGGGGGCCATGGTCGAGCCGAATAAAAAAGCCCAGCAGATGCAGTTCCTGGCCATGAAACTCGGTGGAGGCCTCGACGCCGGCAATGACCTCCAGGCGGCCGGCCGCCGCCGTGCGTGCCGGGGCGACGCCTTCCAGGACATCATGATCGGTGATGGCCAGGGCCGAGAGGCCGCTACGGCAAGCGAGATCGACGATCTGGGTGGGGGTATAGGTGCCGTCGCTGGCGGTGGTGTGCAGGTGCAAGTCGGCACGACCGGCCTGCGGCGGCCGCGCCATTTGTTTACAAAGATAGGTGAAGGGCTGGCCGGCAGGCATAAAGTGTCTTGGGTCAGGCATCCGTGGTTTCGGCGGCCGGGGCCGTGGTGTCCGCCGGAGGCACCGCTACTTCGCCGCCGGCCTCGCGGCGCAAGCGATCGAGAACGCCATTGACGAACGCGGAGGAATCCGCCGAACCATAGCGTCGCGCCAGCTCGATGGCCTCGTCGAATGCCACCCCGGGCGGTACGTCCGTGGCGAACAAAAGCTCGAAGGTGCCGATGCGCAAGACATTGCGATCGACAGTCGCCATGCGGATGAGACGCCAGTTCTCGGCGGCCGCGGCGAGTCTTTTATCGATGTCAGCCTGTTTCTCCCCCACGCCGTTGTAGAGTTGCAAACAGAACTGCCGCGAGCTGGGCTCGCGCAAGCGGCCCTCCACGAACTGCCCCACCGCCGCGTTGGCGATGCTCGCGTTGTGGTCTCGCTGGAACAATAACTGGAGGGCGACTTCACGTGCGCGCGAACGTCGGTTCATGCATCGGATCCTGTTCAAGGGGGCTGATCTTATGTTAGCGATTTCGACGCCAGCCGCCATACGGGAGACCTCATCCCGGGGCATGAAACGAGTGAAACGATGCAATGACTTCGTTTTTGCTCTCCGCAGTCACCCGCCAACCGAGCTTGCATGGCACAAACGTCACTTAAATGCCCGCTGGCGCAAAGAAAACCCAAAAAACGCCGCGCACCAAAGTGCGGCGTGATAAATAAAAAGCTAGACTTGGCCTGATCGTAGTCAAGCTGTCTTAGGCGGTGTCCCCATGTCGAGCGGCAAAGTCGTCACCAAGGGCGTCCGGGTTCTTCTCTGGGGCCTTTTCGCCGTGGCCGCCCTGGGTTTCGCCTTCTTCTTCGCCACCGCCGGCGTCCTATCCTTGTGTCAAGGAACGCCTTTCTTTGATAATGAAAACCTATACCTGTCTTTGGTTTGCGCCGTTATTGCCGGTCTGCTCACGGCCATGTTCCTCTTTGGCAAGGAAACCATACTCTTGCCCGTGAATCAACCCGTCGCGTTTTTGACCAATGCCCGCCAGGTCATGGAAGACATGGGTTATGTGGTGAGCGGCCACTCTGATAACTCACTAACCACCGCCGGTGGCTTCCAGTTCTTGTTTTTGGGCCGCGGTATTCGCATTCAATGGCTTGAGACCGACAAGCAAGCCCGCATTTCCGGCCCGAAACTATGGGTCGATATGCTGCGGCGCCGTCTGCGGGTGCAGAACTTCTTGACTGGCACGGAGTTATCGCTGCAAGACACGTGGCAGCGCACCCGGGAGTGCTCCTCAAACGGGTCCACATCCAGATGCGCGTGTTACCAGAAGAGCTTGGCGAGGTGAACCAAAACGTGTTGCAAGTCCTGGCCGAGCATGCTGATGTGGTGTGCGAAATGAGCGTGTTGATCAACAGCGATGACGGCATTCGCGAAAGCACCCTCGAGCAGCAGATACGCCCCTGGCTCAGCGAACGCGGCATTGTTTCGGAGATTCGCAAGGACCTCGTGCAAATGTCCGAGTCCCCCTCGGCGCCATCCTCGCGGGCAAGAAGCTTAGCGGCATGTTCCCGCGCAAGACCGTCAAGAGCTGAACCGCGCCTGGCAACTCCGCCTACCCGTCTATTCGCTTTCCACCGCTTCCATGGCGACGACTCGGCCCGCGATGGCCGCGCAGCGCGAATCGCGATTGCCGACAGGGCAGGCCTGCAAGTTCAGTCCGCGTGCCTTGCCCATCACCACCATGCATGCTGTCTCGGTCATCGAATCCACCAGCCAGAGCCAGTGCGTCGGATTGGTGTCTGCCGCCTCCTCGTAAAAGCGGTGGTCCCCATATTTCTCGGCGAAGTAACGCTGCAGCACAAAATATTCCGGCACCGTAAGCCCCTGCCAGTCCTTGGCCTGGAACATCTCGCCGATTTGCTTGCCCGTGCGTCCCCACGCATTATGAACCGGCTTCGGTGAAAAGAACAAGTAGTACGGCCCCGCCAGTCGTGCGCCCAGGTCGTCGGTCCGCTGGAGAATTTTCCCGTTGGGCTCCTTGCTCCAGGTGTCCGAAAGCACGAGTTCGAAGGCGTATTGCTGGTTGTCGGCCAGGCCCGGTGCCGGTTTACGCACGGTTTGCTCGATCAAGTCGTCAAGGGTCTCCATTTGCAAGGCAAAGGGCGGAAACGCGAAGCCATGAGTGAAGCCGCATTTGACGGCGTGCTCGAGGCTTGCCGCCTCGGCGCGTGCTTTTTTGGGCAGCGCCTGCGCCAGGCTTGCAGATGATGATCGCGATAAAAGATGCGGCTGGTTTTCAGGATTTGCCGTGCGTCCAGGCTGCTCATGGTAAGCGTGCCGGGCGCTTGCCCACGATAACTTCGTAGTGCTGTTTCTGGCCGTCACGCAGGACTTCGAGGGAAATAGCGCCGCTCGGGTCGGTATCGACGATGAGCTGGCGAAAATGGCGGGCGGCTTGCTCGCTCGAGAGTGCTTCATTGTTGACGCGGACAATGACGTCGCCGACATGGAGGCCGGCCTTGTCCGCCGCTTGATCCGGCTGAACCAGCGTGATGACCACGCCGCCTTGGTCGCCAAGGCCCAGGGCCTTGGCGTCGGCGCCATTCACCTCATCCAGTCCGATCCCCAGATAACCGCGCGGCACTTCCCCCTGCGTCCGCAACTGCTCGAAGATCTTCTTGGCGGTATTGCTCGGGATGGCGAAGCCGATGCCCTGGTTGCCGCCATTGTCGCTGGCGATGGCGACATTGATGCCCATGATGCGGCCGTGCTGGTCGAAGAGAGGGCCGCCGGAGTTGCCCGGGTTGATGGCCGCATCGGTCTGCAATAGCTCAACCAGGTCGAGCAGGTTCAGCAGGCGACCCTTGGCGCTGACGACGCCCTGGGTGACAGTTTGCCGCAGGCCCAGCGGACTGCCGATGGCCAGTGCCCAATCGCCCACCTGAACGTCCTTGTCGCTGTCGGCAAACGGCGTCGTGACGTTGATGTCGTCTTTCAAGGCGGCCGGGTAGTCGTCCGGCAAATGAATGACCGCCAGATCGGTTATGGGATCGGCCGCGACGGCATCCGGTTCGACGCCCAGAGAATGGCCGCTGGCAAAGGTAACACGCAAGCGCTGGGCCTGGCGAACCACGTGGTAGTTGGTGAGGACATAGCCTGGTTTGACCAGGATGCCCGAGCCGACGCCGGCCTGCACATACTTGCGTTGCATCTGCGGATCAAAATAGAGGGAGTGCCGACCAAGTACATCCTTTTTGCCGACATCGTGTAAATTGACGACGTTCACGACATTGGGCGCGACTTTTTTTACGACTTCGCGGAAACCAAGCGAGGCAAGGTGCACACGCTTATCGAGGATGTCGAGACGTTCGTCGGCGTTTTCCGCCTCGGCCCGGAGCTCCGCCCGGCGCCGCAAGTAGGATGCTTCGGCCTCGGCCTGGGCTTCCGCCAGGCGCCAGTGCGCCAGCAGGAAAGGGGCCGCGTAGACGATCAAGGTGACCACGGAAAGGAAAAAAGTAGCCGGCAACACCCAGGCCCAGAGCCCCTGGGCGACGACGTTGATCAAAGGCGGCGAAGATGCGGGCATGTCATGAACAACCGGGCCGGACGGCGCTGGCGCCAGTGGCGGGACGGCGCAAATCGTGGCGCTCGCGGGTGTTGGGTTGACACCCGGTGCCGGTGCTTCCCGCGTGCCCTGGTCATTTACTTGTGAGAAAGGAATGTCGCCCGAAGCATCTTGAAATTGCATAGGCTCAACCTGGTTGCATCGCAAGGTGTGGTGCTGTCACGAAAATATTATACCACCGGGGCAGGGCGGACCAAGCAAAAAGAGACGATTTATGCGCCTTCCCGTGGTGCTCGGGCAGTGCGGGATCGTTGCTCATGACCAATTCTTGCTGCAGCGCAAGAAAAAAGGCCCTTCCGAAGGGGAGGGCCTGGTGTTCATTGTCCAGCGGCAGGAGCGGAGGTTAAACCGCTTCTTCCATGATCTCGCACAACGGCGGCCACTCTTTGTCCAGACCTTCGTCCTCGATCTGCTTGAGCTGGCTCTCGGTGATTTCAAACTTGCCGGTGATCACTTCGTAGGATTTACGAACATTATGAACGGTGTCCTGGGCGGCAACCAGGGCTTGGAAAATTTCTTTTCGTTGTGGAATCGTCAAACGCTTACTCGCCATATTTTCCTCCTGTGAGGGATCAGCAAAACGGGGCCCAGAGCTATTCGAAACGCACCAATGACTGAACAGGAGAGGTGCAATCGAGTGGGTTATATTATTCCCCCATTTTTAGTATACGCAGGAACAATAAAAGCGGACGTAAAAATCCCAGATTTTTCCATAGTTTACCCTAAGACGCCATGGTATTTAACGATACAAAACTAACTGCCGACCGTCAGGCCCCATTTCAGCTGCCAAAGGAGCACTCATGCGACGTCAAGTTATTCTGGCGCTTTTGCTTATTTCCTCATATCTGGACAAATATCCAGGTAGGCGCCGAGGAAAGCAAACACCCCGACTTCGTGCCCGCTTATCAAGGAAAAAATTCAGAACGAATTTAGCTCGCTGGACGCCCTTTATAAACACTTGCATACGCATCCGGAGCTTTCCTTCGAGGAAGTACAATCCGCCGCACGCATGGCCAAGGAACTGCAGGGCCTCGGGTTCGAGGTTACCACCAAAGTTGGTTTGACGGGTGTCGTCGGCGTGCTGAAGAATGGCCCTGGCCCGACTGTGCTGGTGCGGACGGATATGGACGCGCTGCCAGTGACCGAGGCCACGGGCCTACCCTATGCCAGCAAGGTGCGCACGCGCGACAAGGAGGGCAAAGACGTCGGCGTGATGCATGCCTGTGGCCATGATATGCACATGACCTGCTGGGTGGGGACGGTGCGCGTTCTTGCCGGCATGAAAAAAGAATGGCACGGTACGCTGGTCTTTATCGCGCAGCCGGCCGAGGAAATCGGCGCGGGCGCTCGCCGTATGTTACAGGATGGTTTATTCAAACGCTTTCCCCGGCCCGACTATTGCTTGGGCCTGCACTGCGACTCCCGTACGGCTCACGGTCATGTGGCGTATGCCGAAGGTCTTTTGTGCGCCAACGTGGACACGGTCGATATCACCGTTCGCGGCAAGGGGGGGCACGGCTCAGCGCCGCAAACGACGATCGATCCTATCGTGCTCGCCGCCCGCATTGTCGTCGATCTCCAGACGCTGGTGAGTCGCGAGATCAACCCAGCGGATCCCGCGGTCGTCACGGTCGGTTCGATTCACGGGGGCACCAAGCACAACATCATTCCGGCCGAGGTGAAGCTACAGCTTACCGTGCGCTCGCTGAAGGACGAGGTGCGCCAGCACCTTCTGGAAGGAATCCAGCGGATTGCCAAGGCGGCGGCCCAAAGGCCGCGTGCCCCGGAGCCGATCATTCATGTCGATTTGGATGATTTCACGCCGGCCGTTTACAACAATCCGCCACTGGCTCGCAAGACGACCGACATCTTCCGGGAGGTGCTGGGCAAGGACAAGGTCCACGATATGGGGCCGGTGATGGGGGGCGAGGATTTCGGGCTGTTTCGGCCGTGAAGGTATCCCCATCTTCTTCTATTTCCTGGGCACTGTCTCTCCTGAAAAGATTGCCCAGGCGAGCAAGGTCGGCCTTCCTTCCTTGCATTCGGACTTATACTATCCGGTCCCGGAGCCGGCGATTCGCACCGGCGTACTGACGATGACCAGCGCGGTGCTCAACCTCATGAAGAAATGAAGTCGCCACGGAACGAACGTTCGGAAGAAAAGGGGGCAGACCCCCTCGCGATACCCGCAAAATCGTTGTCACGTTTCGTAGAGTGGGCTTCAGCCCACGTCTGACATGCCTGGGCTCAAAGCCCACGCTACAATGGAAAGAATTCGCACATGGGAAAGGATTCGCACATGAAACTTTGGCTGCTTTTTCCCTGTGCAGGCGTAGCAGTTGTTGCGCTCGACGGACTTCCGGGCGGTACACATTTTCGATTAGCGAGCTGATAGCGCCCCCCGCCTCGTTCGTCTTTAGAGCGTCCGGAGCGGATGCCCCCTTTTTCTCCGAAGGCTCTCATCGTGTCCCGAGGGTTCCTCATGAGATGGTCGAGTCTATTTGCCCTGGCGGCCTTGTTTCTCGCGAGTGATGCTGCCTACTGCCAAACCAACGTGGACGCCGCGGGCGATCCGTTGCCCGCCGGTGCCATGAAACGCTTCGGCACTGCGCGGCTCAGGCATGGCAGTCGCATCATGGCGCTCGCCTATGCGCCGAGCGGGCGCATGGTGGCGGCAGCCGGCGGCGACGACCCCGTCCGCTTGTGGGACGTGGATACGGGGCAGCAAATTCGCACGCTCAATGAAACGTGGGTGTGCCACACTGGCCTTTTCTCCGCGCGGCTCCGTGTTGGCCACCGCGGGGGCCTTCAAGACCATCCGACTCTGGGAAGTGGCCACCGGCAAGGATTACGTCAAACTCGAAGGCCACACCGCGCCGATCAAGGTGCTGGTCATCTCTCCCGATGGCAGCATGTTGGCTTCCGGCAGCCAGGATGGCGCCGTGATTCTCTGGGAACTGTTGACCGGCAAAATCATCACGCAATTCAAGGGGCACACCGGCGAGATCAATGCCCTGGCCTTCTCCGCGGACAACACACGCCTCGCCTCGGCCGGCGGCGACCGCTCGATTCGCGTGTGGGATTGCGACAACGCCAAACCCGTGAGCGCCGTTGACGGCCACTGCGAGGTGGCGGCACTCGTCTTCGCGGCGGACGGCAAAACCCTCGTTTCCGGTGGTGATGACAATCTTCTCCGGCTCTGGAATGCCGCGGATGGTACGCTGACGCGCACGCTGAAGGGGCACACGGGCGCCATTCTTTCCCTGCTGCGCTCAAAGTCCGGCAACGTTATTTCCGGCGCTCGCGATGGCTCCATCCGCGTCTGGGACCAGGACCGTCAGCTCTTGACCATCAAACGCGACCTGGGCGACAGCGATGCCCTGGCGATTACGAAGGATGGACAATTTCTCGCGTGCGGCGGCATAAACAATACGGTACGCATCTTCAAGGCGGTGGGGGGACAAGAGGTGCTGCCTGGCGTCGGACCCGGCGCGGCGGTGGCCGCCGTGGCGCTCGCGCCCAATGGTAAATGGCTCGTCTCCGCCAATACCACGGGCGAGCTTCATTTGTGGGAGGCGGACACCGGTAAAGAAATTCGACACTGGTCATGCCCCACGGCGGGCGATGTCGTATTGGCTTTCGCCCCGGACAGTCGGACCATTGTCTCGGCCAATGGCCAGGACGCGCCTGCGCTTCTGGGACCCGCTGACGGGCAAGGAAATCAAGCATCTTCCGGGGGACCCCGATGACCCCATCCAGTGCCTGGCCTATTCCTCGGACGGGAGTAAACTCGCGGCGGGTCATCGCCTTGGCAAAGTCGATCTTTGGGACCTCGCGGAGCAGAAAATCATTCGGCAGTTGAAGTGTGCCGGTCCCGTCAATGCGCTTGCCTTCAATGGCGACGACTCGGTGGTTGCGGCGGGCGGACTCACCAAGATCGAGCTTTTCGATACCTCGACCGGGCGCGAGATGCGGCAAGGCGCGGGCAAAACGGCTGCGCCGCCCTCAACGCTGCCTGCCGTGGCGGCCCTGGCGTTCGCGCCCGATGGCAAGACGCTCGCGGCGGCCTGTTACGATGGCGTGGTACGACTCGTCGATTGCATCACCCTCAAAGAAATACGCGGCCTGCGCGGGCACGGCAATGTCGCCTATGCACTGGCCTTTTCAGGGGATGGCCGTGTGCTGGCGTCGGCCAGTTTTGACAAGACAGTGCGCGCTTTGGGAGACCTTCAGCGGTTTGCAGATTGCACTCTATAACGGCCATGCCGGTCCAGTGACTGCTCTCGGCTTTCCGAAAGATGGCCGCAAAATTTATACGGGCGGCGCCGACACGTCGATACTGCTCTGGGATGCCACTGGCCTGGCGAAGGAAGGGGCGCTGCCGGGGTTGGCACTGGGCCCGGCGGAGCTAAAGTCGGCCTGGCTGGATCTGGCATCCGAGGAAGCGCCGCGCGGCTATCGCGCCTTGTGGAGCGTGATCGCGGCGGCCAAGGAGGGGATACCGTTCGTCGGCGGCCAGCTCTATTTGCTCGATCCGGTACGTGTCGACAAGTTGTTCGCCGACCTCAATTCCGAGCAATACAAGGTTCGCACCGAGGCGACCAAGGAACTGGAAAGATATGGCATTTGGATGAAAGGCCGCATGCTGACGCTGCACAAGAACCCGCCGACGCTGGAGGTGCAGCGCCGCATCGATCAGATGCTGAGCAAGCTCGATTTGCCGGGATCATTGTCCCTGGAACAGGAACGCTTGCGCGTGCGCCGCGTCATGCTGGCACTGGAACAGGTCGGCAGCGCGGAAGCGATCGCGTTCTTGGAAAAGCTCACCATCGGCAGTCCCGAGCCGGAGCTGCAACAAGAGGCCAGGGGCTCGCTAGAACGCCTCGGTCATGGCAACAAGACGGTGAGGTGACAGGCCTGTCACCTCACCATGCGCTTATTAATGTCCTCATTTCTCAGCCCGCCATGGCCATGCGCCGTGGTTTGGCCGGCACCTTCTTGACGGCGGCTGGATTGCCCGAGTCTACCAGGCTGCGGAAGATCTGGATGTCCAGGCCCGAAGCGCTGGCGGAAGCAGGTTGCCACTGGACGCCCAGCGCGAACCAGGTGTCGCTGGTCGATTCAATCGCCTCGATGACGCCATCGAGCGCATTGCCGCTAATCCGGAAGCCGGGCGACGCGCTGAATGGCCTGGCGATGTTCGCTGTTGACGACGATTTCGCCTTCGCCATATACGTTGGCCAACATCGTGTCCGGCTGAACGTTGATCGCATGGCGCAGTCCAGGTTCGGGCGGGTGCCGGTGCTGCAAGGCCTCGGGTAATTCGCGGGACAGGTTCGTGTAATTGATACCGCCCAGGGCCGCATTCATGGCCAGAAGCCCCCGGTCGATGGCCAGGATGGGAAATTTGCGCTGCTTGCACCACACGCACAGCGACTCCATATCCCCCTGGTCGGTCACGTCCTCGTAGCCGTTCACGACCACGCCCTTGAAACCGTCGAGGAGATCACCCCAGCTCTGCGAACCGTTCGAGGGCTCGAGGAATACCGGCATGGCGCCGGCAGCCGTAACGGCCCCCTGGTAGCCGATGGACCAAAGCCCGACGCCCCGGCCAGGTGTTTTGATCTCGGAGCCGTAAATAGCGACACGAAGAGTAGACGGAGTTGAGAACACGGAGGACTCCTTTCCTCTGAAGAACGGCCATCACTGGCCTTGTGACGAAGTCGCCAGCTGCAAAAATGATTCTATCCAGCTGCAAGGGGATTACAAGTAAAAAATGGGAAATTTATATTTGAACCACACGGAGGATTCCGAGCCGCGCACGATGCGTACTTGCGGAGTAAGCGGTTTAGCGCTTGGCTCGCGATCCCAACGCTTACTCCGCGAATACGCAACGTGCGCGGCTCGGACATCATCGGCGTGCGTAGCGCTGCCGAGCATTAGATCAGTGTTTTCGACAGGCCAAGCGTGCGATCTCCGCTGGTCTCACTCTGGTGGGCCAATCTGCGTTTCAGGCTCAAAGAAAGAAGTGGGACGGTTAAACTGCTCATCGACCCAGCGAGCCCAGACCAGCCAATTTTTTTTGGTATAGACTCCATTACGCCCTGAAAAGCCGGGCCTTCCGCCCACATTGTTTCTAGGTCGGCTTTAAACTTTTTGAGCGATTCCGCCATCGTGGTGCGCACGCGGATGCGCTGCTCAGCGTTATCATCCATGAGGCCGACGCATTTCCAAATACGCTGACAGGCGATCAGGCCTTCCACTTGTTTGCGATATCGGTCTTGGATGTCTTCATAGCGACGAATCGCCTCGGCAAAATCGTTCATAGAAAAGCGCATGTCGGCAACGCCGAACAACGCATCGCGCAAAAGCGGGACTTCTTTTTCTGTCAGCGAGGTCTCCCGCTGCTTAAATTCAAGTTCTTCTGCCAACATTTCGAAAGCGGCCGAACCTTGCTCGAGCCAATTGCGCCGTTCACTCTGGAAGCCAGTACGGGCTTGGTCGTCCGTGCTGGCCAACATTTTCCGCAGCGCCTGATCGGCCAGCTTTTTGTAACAGTGCGCAAGCCTGCCCCGCGCCGTCAAGACACCTCGGTTTTTAGGGTAACGCTGGCACGCCTCCTCGAAATAAAGAGCCGCCTTGTCGTAATCCTTGCTCAAATAGTGCAACTCGGCCAACTTGAAGATGGATAATTCATGTGTTACTTGATCTAGCGGCAGTGGGCCTTGCGGTGCCAGGCGATCCTTCAACAACTCCTTGGCCTGCTTGTAGTTTTTGTTCGCCATTTCCTTCATGGCCAGTTCATACCGCGCTTGTTCGTCCAAAAATCTCCTTTTTCTTTAGCGTCCTCTTTCGCCGCGTTTGCTTCATTTACTCGTGGCAAAGTCTGGGTCCTTAAGGTGGCGATCCGCTCGCCCTGCCTTTTCAACACCAGTGGCCGCTCGTCGTCCAATGTCACCGCCAACCCGTCTGGATCGTCCGCGAGGCTGAGCGTCAAGTCTTTGCGATTTAGTAGATATGCTTTACCTGTTTTCGGATCTACGATGCGGACAATTTGTTCGCCTTTGACCACGATCTCGACTGTCGGGTCATCGGTCTCAATGACAAATTCGCGATTTCCCTCTGACAGCCTTACCACGCCCGCTGCCAGAGCGGACGAAACCAAAAGAAGGGCTGTGGCAACGGCAGCCTTCGTTCGTGGTGCCCATCTCTTACGGACCTTATCTACGGTGAACGGCGTCAGCGCCTCCCCAACTACGGCGGCGGATTGATAACGTTCGTCAGGGCGTTTGGCCATCATTTTTGCCACGATTTTGGCAAGCTCCCTTGGCGTGTCGGTCCGCACTTCGGTCAATAAACGTGGGGCATCGGTGCTGTGGCGTTTTAGTTTTTCCGGCGCGGCGCCTTCGGGAAATGGGGGCTGATTGGCCAAGAGATGGTAGAAAGTGCAGCCGAGGCTGTAGATATCCGAGCGGCAGTCGGCCAAACGGGCGTCGCGTGCTTGCTCGGGTGCGATGTAATCGGCTGAGCCCATCACCGCGCCGGCGCTGGTCAGGTGCGCTTTCAGGCGGCCGGGTTCGTCCGTCGAGCTGCTCACGGGTTCATCCGAAAAGCGTGCCAGGCCAAAATCGAGGACCTTCACCTGCCCGGACGGAGTGAGCATCAAGTTGTGTGGTTTGATGTCGCGATGCACCATGCCGCGTTCGTGTGCATGCTGGAGTCCCTGGGCTGCTTGGCGAATGATTTCGCAGGCCTGGCTGACAGGCAGCGGGCCTTTTTCCATCATGTAGTCCGCAAGGTTCTGGCCGGCGACATATTCCATCACCAGAAAATGAAGGCTGCCCGCATGATCGGCGTCGTAGCCGGCCACAATATTCGGATGATCGAGTTTGGCCGCCGTGCGGACTTCTTGCTCAAAGCGGGGCAAAAAGCCACTTTGATTGACAAGCTCCGCGTTGAGGAGCTTGAGGGCAACCGGCCGGGCCATGTGCCGATGCTCGGCGAGATAAACTGCCCCCATACCGCCCTGTCCAAGCAGCCGAATCAGCCGATAGCGAGGATGCCGCGCGAGCTCGGCGGGCTCGGGACCGTGGTCGGAAAGCGTGGTGTCTGGCCTTGGGACAAACGTATCACGCGTGCGGAGCGCTTGCGCCTGGCGGAGTTGCCCGACGAAACTGTCGTCGGGCATATCTTCCAACGCGGCGCTGCAGGCGTCGCAATAAGCCAGGTGCTCCTCAAGACAAGCTACCTCATCGGCAGCTAGCCGTCCTTGGCTCAGCTTGCGGAGCGTCTCGGTTTTAGGATGCGCGGTCGTATCGAGTTCCATTACAGGCATGACAACTCCCTCCTTGGAAGGGAAATGAGCGCCGCGGACAAATCCTGTCCAAAAATCAATCGGCCACGTCGAGAATCCCCGTGGCTTCACGACGTAACCGGTTCAGGACCTTGGATTTGGCGATCAGTACGGCATTCACCGATTTTCCCAGTTCTTTGGCGACGTCCCGCGCTGCCGCGCCTTCGAGAGCGAGTCGGCGAAAGGCTTGCCACGTCGGAGGTGGAAATTCCGGCTCGACTAAACGCAGCAGGCTATAGAGAACATGTTGATCGTGCTGTTGCTCCCAGAGCAAGCTGAGTGCGCCAACGGGATCGGGCTGCTGATAAAGTGCCGAGCCTGACGATGCCCCACGCTTTCTGCGCCGAAATTCGTGGAGAACGTTAAGCGCGATGCCGCGTAACCAAGCGCGGAAGGCGCCGGTCCGGCCGTTGTGGACGAAATTGGGTAGCCGCCGAAGGAGCACTTCGAGGACCCGCTGCGTCATATCATCGCGATCCGCCGTCTGTAAACCAGCGGCGTGAAACCAGGCATGCAGCAGAGACGTGTAGACGTTGACCAGACGTTCCCACGCATTGGCCGCGTGCGGATCGCGCAGCTGCTCCATAAGCGAAAGCGAGGTATTCGGCGAAGCAACAGTCATCGCGCCTCCGTGCGGCGAATCGTTATGGTGCGGAGATGTCTCAGATTATCCTGTTTCGCTGGATTTCCCACAAGCTAAAGTTGGGTGATTCCCGTTTTGGGGATGCCGAGAATTCAAACGGACATGTATGACCCTTTCTTTTTGGGCCGAACTCGCGGGCGAAGGGTGCTCGTCAGTCCCAGGCACTCCGCAGTGCGTTTGACCCAGTTGTCCGTGCCGTAAGTTTGCTCGCTCTGAGTGCGCGACTCGGATTTCTTCCAGGTGTGCGGTCGTCGTTGGCGGATTGCGAAGAAGAGAAGTGTCAGGATGTCCAGACACATTTTCAATGCTTATACCGCCCGGCGCATTCGCGGCACCGCCGCCGTGATGCCATCAATGCCACGGGAGACAGCGTAGGGTGGCGTCAAGCGTACTCGCTGACCCACCGCTAATTGAATAGAGGGATGGGTCAATGCCAACACCCGGGGGCCATGACGTCGGTGGATTTCGGTGGGTCAGCGCGAGTACGCTCGACGCCACCGTACATTGGAGAGGGACCCGATAACGCTTTTGATGTTTCCTTCCTTCCTGCTTTCCTCATGGATCGGATGTCCGGTGCGTTACAGTGCTTCCGACTATCGGCCACCCCGCGGCAACCAGCCCATAAACTCGGCTTCCAAATTTTGGTTAAATGGTGTCAACTCCGGCGAGGTGTCGCGCGTGCCGCGATGCCGGTGGATGGAACCACCCAGCCTGTGCAGGTTGCCGGAATGCCTGATTTACCTAACCAAACCGCCTTTGCCGCGGCCGATGCCGATATTGCCGGCCCTTTGCCGGCAGTCGAGCTTGAGGTCCGCCATGGCGGGCGCACCACAACTTATAACGTAAGTCACGTCGATTTTCTTATCGGCACTGTTCCTGGCTGCGATTTACGCGTGGCGGGTGCCGATCTGCCGGCCGTTCTTTGCTTGCTGGCGCGTAAGCCGGGCGGCTTTTCGTTGCGTAAATTGGCGGCGACGCAATTGATCCTGGTCAATGGGCAAACGACGACGCGCGCGGACCTGCGTGACGGCGATCGCATTACCCTGGGGGCCATGGACCTGTTCGTACGGCTCAAAAATGTAGAGGTGATGAAACCAGAAGTCGTGAAGACCGCACCGGCGCCTGCGGAGGCTGCCTTGCCCGTGCGCGAGCTGCGTGAACGGCCTTCCATCGAAACCTCGCCGCGCCAACCGGTAGCCCCCGCCGACCTTGAAAAGCAGCGTCAAGAACTGGCGACCATGCGTCAGGAATTGGCCGATATTCGTGGACAACTCTACGAACGTTATCAGGAGCGGCGCGACCGGCTCGCCGGGCTTCAGGAAGCCGTGGATCGGGCGGCGCAAAAGGTCCAGGAGCGTAAGCGCCAGCTTGACCTGGACGAGGAGCAATCACGGCAGCGCCGCCACGAGGACGCTGCCCGCCGCGCCACTTTGGAAAAAGATGCCGCCGTACTCGACGAAGGCAGGCAGCGGCTGGCCAACGAACGTAGGCTTTTTGAAGAAAGCAACGCGAGCGTGCGCGCCGACGTGGCAGCCAAGCTCGCTGATCTGGAATCGCGCGAGGAGACCCTGGCCGAGGCGCGGCGCGAACTTGACGCCCGGCAGCGGCAGCATCAAGCCGATCTCATCCGGCTCGATCGCCTGCAAGGAGCGCTCGAAGAACGCGAGCAAGCCTTCCAGGAACAAAAACAAGATGCCGACGCCAGGCTCGCGCAGCTTCAAAGCGATAGCGCCGACCTGGAATCGCAGGTCGTGGAGCTCGACGCTCTACGTGCGCAGGTCGCCAGGGAAAACGAGCAACTGACCGGCGCGAAAGAGGCCCACGACAAGCTGGCGGCCGACCTGGCCCAGCGCCTCCGCCGCCGTGGAAGGTCAACAAGCGACCCTGGCGGCGTTACGCACGCGGCTCGAACGGCTGCGGGACGAGATCAGGGCCCAGGAGCAACAACTGGATGCAGACCGCGCACGGCAAGAGGCCGTGCAGGTGGAGCTCGCCGAGCGTGAACAAACCCTCCTGCAGCTGCAAACTGCCTTGCAAGGCGAACAGCAGCTGCGGGAGCAGGAGCGCGGGACGCTGCTCGAGCGCGGCGCGGTACTCGAGGCGGCCGTTGCCCAGTTGCGGCAAGCGCAGGAGAAGCTCGCCGAGCAGGAAAAGACCCTGGCCGAGCGGACGGCAGTGATCGAACAGCGGGCCGCCGTGCTGGCGGAGCAGGAAGGCACGTTCGCCAGTCGTCTTCAACAGCTAAGCGAGGCCCAGGCGCAAGTGGACGGCGAGCGCCAGGCACTGCGGGAACGCACGCTGGCGCTGACGCAGACGGAGCTGGCGCACGAGGCGCTGCAGGAGCAACTACGCCGCCGCGCCGAGGAGCTGAGCGACCGCCACAAGAAGCTCAACGAAAAGCTGCAAGACTACGAGGCCGAGGTTGCCGGCATCGAGGCGCGCAAGGCAGAGGTCCAGCGCCAGACCGAAGCGGCGCTGGCGCAGTTCGAAAGCGGGCGCCAGGAACAGGCCGCCCAGATCGAGGTGCTGCAAGCGAAGCAGGAGGAATTGTCCGCGCGCGAGCGGCACCACCAGGAGCAATTTCAGCAGGTGCGTGAGCTTGGTCGGGACATTGCCGGCCAGCGCAAGGCACTGGGCGAGGAGCGGGCGGCGGCCGCACGCGAGCATTCAGCCTGGCTCGAGGCCAGCGCGCTCAAACAGGCAGAGTTTGAAGCGCTGCGGCAGGAAGCGATTGGCCTGGCGCGGCAGCTTCCGGACGTGGAGCTCCGCGCCGGCACGGCGCTCGAGCGCTTGACCCATGCACGGGAACAGCTCCGCGATCACCTGGCGGAATTGCACGCTTATGTTCAAGAGTCACGCGAGGACCTGGAGAGCGTGCGCGGCCGCTTACAACAACAAGGGGCCCGGCTGGAGGAACAGGAACAGGTATTGCGCCGGGGACAGGAGGAACATCGCCTGGCCATGGTCGCCTTCCGCCAGCAAATGATCGGCTGGCAAGGGACGATCGTGGACCTGCGCCGGCTGCTGGCCAAGGACGAAACGCGTCTCGAGCGGCGGCAGGCGCGGGTGGACGAACAGGCCAAGGAAATCGGCGCCGCCTCGGAAAAACTGGCGCAAAAAGCTGAAGCCCTGCAATTAGAGAGGTATGAAGTCGCCGATAAACGGCAGGAGATGGACCGCCACCTACTGGACATGCGGGAATGGTATCGCCGTAAATTGCGCGAGTTGGCCGGAGTCGCGGAAGCTGCGCCGGGCGCTGAAAATAGCGTTACCGAGGTTGAGCCGCTGCCCGAAGGGGACCTGGCGTCCAATGAAGCGACGGGCCCGGATAATGATGACGCCCTGATTCCGACGGGACGAGATATCCTGTCGCTCACCGAACCGGTTGACGCGGGGGACCGGAAGCTGGGCGAGTTGCTGACGCAACTGGAGCTTGTCGACGCCGCGACGCTCAGCGCGCTACTTGTCGAGGCACGCCGGCAACGCCGCTCCTTGCGTCAGGTCTTGCTGGCCAGCGGCGCAGTCACCCTCTATCAGTTGGCCCTGATCGAGGCGGGCAATATCGCCGGCCTCATGCTCGGGCCGGTGCGCGTGATCGACCGGCTGCGAGCGAGTGCTCATGAAACCGTCTATCGCGTCTTCGATCCGCGGCGCGGTTGCGAGGCGGTGCTGCGCCACCTGGCGGAAGAAGATATGCTGGACGCCGTGCGCCCGGATGAATTTCGGCAGCGCTTCGCCCAGGCCAAGCTGGCGAATATTCATCTCAGCGCCACCATCGAGGTGCTGGACATAGCCGGCCGCCCCGCGGTGCTTCAGGAATGGTTCGCGGGGTTGCCCTCCACCGACTGGCCACCGTTGGCCGCCGCGCCCGGGGTCTGCTTCCGGCTGTTCACCCAGGCAGCGCTGGCGCTCGACATTATTCACAAAGCGGGCGTCGTCCATGGCCATCTGGTAGAGGGCTCCATCCACCTCACCGGAGAGGGCATCCTCAAGATCTCGGGACTGGGCGAACCGCCCTGGCTCAGGGCACCGGCGGCCGCCGAGGAAGGCAACGAGCCGCGCGTGGACTTACGCGCTCTGGGCCGGCTCGTGTCCTCCTGGTGTACGCCCGCGGGTGTCCGCAAGGGACCAAGGACCAAACCACTGCCCGACGCCCTCATCGCCATACTGGATCGATTGGGCACCGACGGTTACACGAGCGCCAGCGAGCTTCTGGAAGATCTCGACCGGGCCGGCGGCGACGTGCCGCCCAACGCCGAGGCGTGGGAAAGACTGCTACGGCATGTCCGCGAGCACGCTACCCCGAATGCGGCGGCGCGACGTTCGGCCTAGGTGGGTAACAATTCTCGAACGCTCTACGGCTTGCTCATCCCCACGAAACTGCCGTCGTTCTCACGGGCGAGTGCCCATAGAAAAGCGCCCAGATCAGGGCTTTCGAAAAAGAAACCGATGCAATTGATGCGGACGCGTGCCGAGCCGGGCAGCGGCCTGTTCCAGTCGTTCTTCAGCCGGCCTCGAATATGCTTGGCGAGGCTTTCGCCACGCTGGCTTTCCGTGAGGTCCTTGCTGTTGGCCGGCAAGCCTTCGCCGATGTTGGGCAGTCCATCCGAGAAAACGTAAACGGTATCGAGGCCGGTGTCGCGAAAACGGAAGGCTTCTTGAACTGCCGCCTGCAAATTCGTGCCTCCCTTGGGTTTGAGCGACTTGAGCCCATCGCTTACTTTCTTGGCGCTTGCCTCGCCGCCATATTCCAGCCAGCGGCCCTCATTGCCGAAGACATACTTGATGCGGTCGGAGAAAACGATTACCTGATATTCGCGCAGCTCCGGCAGGCTGCGCATGATGCTGGCCACCGCCTCGCAGACCAGCGGCCATTTGTCCGGGTCGAAGGTGGTTTCGTCCAACATTTCCATGCTGCCGGACATATCGACCAGGAAGATTACCCGTTTGCCGGTAAGGGTGATGCCGGCAAATCTTTTTTCGGCGGCCGCCGCTCTTTTCAGCAACGATAGCTTGTCCTGCTCCAGAGCGGCCAGGGCCAGTTTGGCGCTTTCCAGGTCCTTGACACTGACGGTAACACGCTTGCTCAAACTTTCCTTGGCGCCCAGAAGGTCGGCGAAGCGGAGGCTGCTTTCGAGGACCTCTCGTTTGCTGTTTTCCAGGTCGCGTTCAAGCTTGTGCACGCGCTCGCCGCCGGCGGCAACCTTGGCCTGCGAATCCTTGTGTTGCTGCCGCACTAGCCGTACTTCCTGGTCGAGGAGCTTGAGCAGCGTCGCATTATCCGCACTCTGCCTGGCCGCTTCGGCCAGGTCGTTCTCTTTTTGCTCGAGGGTTTTCGCAAGGGCCCGCAGTTTGTCTTCACCCTCGCCAAGGCCGCGCCGCAGGGCCGCCAGTTGCGTCTCGGTGCCGGCGAGTTTTTTGGCAAGTTCATCCTGTTCGCGCTTGCTGCGCCAGCGCGAGTTGCTCGAGCTCGAGTTTACGGCTGTTCGCCTCCTGGCGCGCGTCGTCCCGTTCCTGGCGGATGGCCGCATTTTGCGTGGTCTGTTCCTCGGCGTCCTGTTGATAGAGTTGCCACAACAAGATGACACATCCCAGCGCACAACAAAGCACGTCCACCATATAGATGCTGAAGACGGCGGGGATTTTATGGCGTGTTTTCATGACCAACTGCTCTAACAGTTCGCCGGCGTCCACAGGGGCAGGGGCGCCGTGGCCTGCAGATGCCCCTGAGGCAATTCGCCACGGTGGAAGCATCCACCAAGGACATGGGCGGAGCGCGCCAGGGCGTCGTGGGACAGCAAAAAGAGGCTCGCGTCCATGGCGCAGGTCGTTCGCATAAGGGTTTCACCGAAGTCTTCCAGCGCGGTGAGCGGCCTGGGGACCGCGGCCTGGAGCGCCTGCGACCGCTGCATCAGGTGCGCGGCCAGGAGCGTGCTCAACCCGGGCAAACGCGCCGCCGGCCTGCTCATCACCAGTGTTACGGGGGCATCGTCGGCCGGCAAGAGAGGCAAATAGCTATCCAGCTCTTGCAGTGCCTGGCGCGCCAGACGGGCGCACGAACTGACCGTTTCCTCGGGGTTGACGAGCAGGTTTTGATACCACTGGGGTGCTTGCACGCCAAGCTGGATGACGCGGTCGTCAAGGCTCGCGTCCATGACGGCGCCCAGCTGTTCAAATAACCCCTGTTCGGCTGATGGCACGTCGCGCGGATCGCGCCGGCTCTGCAAAACACAGCGATCGGCCAGCGCGTTGACGAGCCGGTCGTTCCACACCTTGACGCCCAGGTGGGGAAAGTGCCGCGCTTCGACGATGCGCGCCTCGTGCTGGTCGGCGCGGACGACGCCAAGCATCAGCGCATGGTCATCGGCATCAACCACGAGGGCGGTGCCTTGCCAGGCCCGCTCGGCATAGCCCGCGAGGGCCACGGCCAGAAGGGAAGACATGGAACCCAGCAGGCGAACCCTCGCGGCGGTGCCGAGTTCGGCGACCAGCTCAGCCTGGCCGCGGGAAAGATAGGCCGGCAGCACGGCGAACACGCCGTCGGCCTGGCGCAAACGGGAGCCAGGCGTTGCCAGACCAGCGTCATGGCACCGGCGCTGTCAAGCAGATGCCGGCCAAAACGCCAGTGCGGTGCGTCCGCAGCCTTCTTTCCCAGCGTGGCCAGGAAATCATGGCACGTAAGGTGGGGTTGGACGCGAAATCGTTTCAAGCCAGTTCTTCCCGCCTGGGGCGACCTGCCTCCCAAATTCAGAACCATGGGCAGGGCCTGATCGGGGGGCTCCAGTGGCAGTGACAGTGGAGCGTCACCGACCGGTCCATGCAGGGCCAGGGCGCAGGTGGCGTTTAGGTCCAAGCCGAGAAGATTCATCGGGTTTCCGGTTCGTAAAGGCGATTGACCAGGTGTTCCAGGCAGTATTGTTGGCAGTCGATCACCAGGGCCTCCTCCTCGCGCTGCAGCAGATGCAGGAGCAACATCATCACCAGGCTAAGCCCCAGCGCCACGAGGGTGCAATCAAAGGCCACCGTCAGGTGCTGGGTGGCGATGCGAATTTGCCGGCCGCCCTGCTCGGCCAACGTCATGCTGGCCGCCAGCCCGCGGACGGTGCCGAAAAAGCCGATGGCGGGGATGGCCCAGGCGAGATAGTTGACCGTGGCCATGCTCGCGACCAGGCGGCCCTGGTCGACCTCGGCCTGGGTGCGCACCGTTTCGCTGACGTCCTGACTGGAGCGGCTGATGGCGAACTTGGCCAGGGCCACGCGGACCATGTTCGCCAGGATGTAGGGTCGCTTGCCGGTGAGCTGTTCCAGCTTGCGCAGGAGGGGGCGGGCATCTTCCTGAAGAATGCGGGCGCCATCGACCGTGGGCACGAGGTCGAGGCGAAAAGCTTGCTGCTGCCGACGCACTTCGAGGTAGCGGCTGGCGAAAATGAGGCAACCCCAGAGAAAACAGACATAACAGGCGATTTGTTCCGGCCCGAGCAGTAGCCGTCCCCAGCGCTGGCTATCCCACGCGGCCCAGGCAGCCATCGTGTCCGGAGCCAGCGTTTGCCAGAGCGGAAAGCAAATGATGCCGACCAGTCCCAGCGTCAAAATGAGAAGGGGCCATTCGCGCGTATGTTTTTGCGAGGGGGTCAGCGCCATGGAAGGACCTCTGGGTAACTAAAGTCTGAAGCCCCCGCGCAAACTTGTCAAGGCTGCCGCAGTATACTTCGCCGGCCATGGTTTGGGATTTTGCCAGGTAAAAACTTGTCTCCCCAACATTAGCCGACCGTGAGAATGACCTTGCCGGTCAGGGTGCCTGCTTGTTGCAAGGTGTTCTCTTCGAGGAAGCGATGGGCCGCGACGGCCTGGCTGATGGGAAACGTCTTGCCGATGGTTACGCGGAGCTTTTTCTCGGCCAGCCAGCGATTGATATCCAGCGCGGCAAGCCGTTGCTCCTCGGGTGTCGCCTTGAACATGGCGAAGCCGTACACGGCAAGATCTTTCGTGTAGAACGCGCCGACCGGGAACGTCGGCTGGGCTTGCCGTCCGGCCATGATTACCATGCGGCCGCGCAGGGCCAATAAATCTATCGTTTTGATGAAGTCGGGCTCGCGCTGGGTTTCATACCACACATTGACGCCCTGGCCCCGGGTGAAATCCTTGACGCCGGCGGCCACGTCGTCGTTTTTGTAGTTCAGCACGCAATCCGCTCCGAGCGATTTGCACAGGGCTGCCTTTTCCGGCGAGCCGACCGTGGCGATGACCCTGGCCCCCACGGCCTTGGCTTCTTGCACGACCATGGAGCCGACGCCGCCGGTGCCGCCGTTGACGAATACCGTTTCGCCTGCCTGCAGCCGCGCACAGCGGAACAGGCCGATGTGAGCCGTGATGCCGGTCAGCGCCCCGCCTGCGGCTTCCTGATCGGACACGCCCTCTGGAATGGGATAAAACCACTCCTCGGCGGCGCACACATATTCGGCGGAGGTGCCCTGTCGGCCCAGCAAGCCCTGGTTGGAGCCCCAGACGCGGGCGCCGACCTTGAAGTTCTTCACGCCAGGGCCAACGGCGACTCACCGTGCCGGCGACGTCGCAGCCTGAAATGAAGGGTTTGGGCAAAGGCATATTTACCAGGCCCGAACGTATGTAGAGATCGATAGGATTGAGGGAGGCGGCACCCACCTTGATCAGGACCTCGTTGGCCTTGGGCACCGGGGTTGGCAGGTCGCCAAACTGGATGACGTCGGCAGGGCCAGTGTTTTCAAGAAACGCGGCTTTCATGGGAATGCTCCTGGAGATGGCATCGGTGGATGGCTATTGTAGGAAAGGAGGTTCTTCCATGCCTCGTTTTGTCATCCTGGAACACGATTTTCCCGAGGTGCACTGGGACTTTCTGCTTGAAGAGGGCACGGTGCTAAAATCTTGGCGCTTGCCCAGGCCGCCGGTTCATGAGGCCGAACAAATGGATGTGATGCCGTTGCCGGACCATCGCCTGGTTTATCTCGACTACGAGGGGCCGGTGGCGGGAGCACGGGGGGAAGTCCGCCGCTGGGACCATGGCCACTATGAGGCGCTGCCGCTGCTGGCGGGCGAGAGCTTCAGAGTTTCTCTCGCGGGCGAAAAGTTCCAGGGTATTGCGGTCTATAAGGCAGGCGCGTCGCGCTGGTCATTTCAAAGGGGCTGAAGCACTCAATTGCCGATGGGCGCCAGCAGATTGCGTTCCCTGATGTTTTCCTTGGTGAGCACGGGGTCGAGCGACAGCCCGCCGATGGAGATAAGGCCCGGCTTGACCTCCAGGCGACGAAGCTGAGCGGTGGGGCGCGTTTGATCGGATTGAATGCGCACGAGGGCGACAGGGTTGCCTTCGTGACGCCACCAGGAAACCTCAAAGCCCTGCTTGCCGATGATCTCGGAGATTTCATTGAGCAGCGATTGCGAAGACATCGGCAAGGCGCCCGCGTGCCTGCCCAGGATCTCGACACAAATGACGTTCATGTCCTTCGGCGCCAGCCACACTTTCAAATCGTAGGAAATGATGGTGCTCCAGGGCGCGGTGCCGTAGCGAAAGGCCAGGCGAATGCGGCCATCTTCCAGAATAATGCGGGGATTGGTGATGCCCTGCTTTTTGAAGACCTCATCCAGCCGGTGGCGTGAGATGAAATCCTCCTCGAAGTAGCTGTTGATCTGCGCATCGGAAAAAGCGACGTCCCAGTTGCCTTTGCCTTCGCGCCAATGATTGATGACGAGGTCGGCAACCAGGCCCACGAAGGCGCCCGAGCGCTCCATGCGCGCCTTGCCCGGGGACACTTCGGCGTGGACATAGAAGTTGGGCTCATGCCGGACCATCAAGATCAGCCCGGCCACGATGGTCGCCGTCAGGAGTAAAGCGAGGGTCGCGAACAACAGGGTCCTTTTCCTGGACATTGAACTTTCTCCATTTTCCATGCAGCTTGACGGTGTCTGGCGACGGTTCTACCGCGGGCCAACTCTCTCAGGCCGCCGCCAAAGTAAAGGGCGTGCTTTGGGCCGCCATCCAGGACAGGCAATGGGCCCAGTTAACCGAAGAGCCGGGCGTTATTTGTCCCAACAACCGCGGCCCGCTGGCGCCGGTCACGCCAGGAAGATTGGCGGGTACGCCGTCCATGGTCATGGCCGCCAGGCCGGCGAACGCGACGGCCTTGCGCGGCTTCGGCGGGTATGCCGTAGGCATCGATCTTCTCGAGGGGAACCGGGGCCAGTTGCTGTTCGAGCAGGCTCCAGAGAAGGCCGTTGCGGACGCCGCCGCCGCTCAGCAGCACGCGCTGCGCCGGCTGGGGAACGAAGCGGCGCACGGCTTCCACGATCGTACGCGCCACGAAATGGGTGGCGGTACACAATACGTCATGCAAGTTGCGGTGCAGTTGGCGGGCGAACTGAACGCCTTGTGCCAGGAACTCATCGCCAAAATCCTGCTGCGAGACGTTTTTGGGCGGCTTTTTACGCAGGCTCGGGAGTGCCAGCCAGCGCTCGACGAGCGGTTCGATGCAACAACCCTGGACCGCGTGTTTACCGCCGTTGTCGTAGGGCTCGCGTCCACCCGTCAACAGACGCATGAGTCCGTCCAGAAGGATCGTGCAGGGCGCTGCCTGAAAGCCGAACACCTTGCGCGTCGTCGGCTCCGGCGGCAGCGACAGGATCGTGGCCATTCCTCCCAGGTGGATCAGCAAACGATGCTCCTGCTTGCTGTGAAAAAGCAAAAAGTCAACCAGGGGCGTAAGCGGAAAGCCCTGGCCGCCCACCACCACATCGCGAGCGCGGAAATCGCCGATCGTGGTCAGGCCCGTGCGCTCCGCCAGCACCGAGGCCATGCCGATGTTCAAGCTGGCGGGATAGCGCCCTTCGGTATCGTGCCACAGCGTATGCCCGGGAAAGCCGATACACAGGATCTTTTGCAAGGGCATCTTGGCCTGCTCGGCGACCAGGCGCGCGGCCGCGGCGAAGTTTTCGCCCAGCACGCGATGGAGCATGGCCGCTTGCCGCAGGCTCAGCGGCTGATTCGACCCGGGCCGCAAGAGCATCTCGCGTAAATCGCGCGAGTAGGACTGGTGCAGAAAGTGAACGAGATTGAGCCGCAGGTCCAGTCCGCTGCCTTCCGTTTGCACGAGGGCGGCGTCCACGCCATTGATGCTCGATCCCGACGATAGGCCGATGAACCGCCGTTGCGGCATAATGTTCCCTCTTGATGAGTCCCGGGCCAGGGGCGCGGGCCTGCCTGCGCTCAACCGGCGAGCGCCAGCGGCGCGCTTTGCCTGATGCCGGCGCGCACGGCCTCTTGCAAGAAACATTCGAAAAGCTGCATGTCGAGCGCCGAGGCGGTGTCGGATTCCGGCTGCCATTGCACGCCAACGCAGAACCAGTTGCTGTCCGTGGCCTCGATGGCCTCGATGACGCCGTCGGGGGCCAGGGCGGCAATCCGAAAGCGCGCGCCGATCGTCTTGACGGCTTGATGGTGATCGCTGTTGACGCGAATTTCGCCGCCGCCGTAAATCTCGTCCAGACGCGTGCCAGCCTGCAGCAGGACGGCATGGCGATGGGGCCCGCCGCAAGACGTGTCGCTATGCGGCATGGCGCGCGGCTGATCTTCAGGTAAGTGCAAGAACAGGGTGCCCCCGCACGCCACATTGAGTTGGTGCATGCCGACGCCGATGCCCAGCACCGGGATTTGACGCTGCACGATTTGCCGGACGAGCAGGCGATCGTTCTCCTCGCGGCGCTCGGCCATGGGACGGACGGCCTGATGCATTTGCATGCCCAGGCGACGCGGGTCGAGGTCCAGGCCATGGGACAGGATGAAGCCATCGACACGGTCGAGAAACGCGCCGATCTCCTTGTCCTTGCCCAGGGGCGGCATAACTATCGGTAAACCGCCGGCGGCCAGTACCGCGTCGGCATAACCCGAAGTGAGCCGAAGGTGTGCGCTACTTGTTTTGCCTGCGGCCTGGAAATCGACGTTGATGCCGATGATCGGCCGGGTTGCTTGGGGCATGCGAATCCCTCCCTGGATTGTAATAGGCCCAATGGATACGGGACCTTGGTTCAGCCGTTTTGCGGGTGGAGCGAGGGTTCCGGTCCTCGCGTGCTTGGCCCACGGCGGGCGGGAGTATAGCGATAGGGGTTTAAAAGGAACAAGACCGCTTCCTGGCGCGACGGCCACTCAAGATAAGCGGTTTTTTCGGTTTACTCTTTTTGGCAGTTTTCCTAAAGTTCGCAAATTTCCAGGTGAACTATTGCCCCGATCAGAGAAGTAGTATAGCATTGCGCTGGATACAGTTACAGCAGCAGATCCACCTGGGTACGGTCAAATCATGACTGCATACGCCGCACAACTGGTGGCCGTCAGCGAAGGACCCAACATCCTGCTGGACAAGCCGGTAATTCTCATTGGCCGGCACCAGGAGTGCGATATCCAAATTCCCTCACGCAAAATCTCCCGCCGCCATTGCTGTATCGCCCAGGTAAACGGTGCTCTGATGGTGCGCGACCTGTGCAGCACCAATGGCATCCGCATCAATGGCAATCGGGTCAACGAAGGCCGGCTGAACCCTGGCGATGAATTGACGATCGGCAGCTTCGCCTACACGGTCCAGTTCGAAACTGGCGGCGGCGCGTCCAAGGCTGCCGGCGATGACAACGACAAGCTGGAATCCTGCGACGAACCTATCGCGCTCGCCGAACCGGTGCCGGCACCGCGGCCGGGGAGATTGAGCGCAGCACAGCCGGCCAGGGAGGCTCCCACCGGCCCGCCATCGCTGGTTTTCCCCGATAATATCCAGATGGTGCCGCTGAGCGATTCCGGCATCAATCATGCGAAATAGCGACAACCATTCGATGGTGGCCCGCGCCCACTTCCTTTTGCTCGTGCTGGTTGGTTTTTGTTTTCTCTTGTTCACGGTGCCTGGTACTGGCGGCGGCAAGAAAACGCTGCTCACCGAAGTAACCGTCTTGAATGCCACCGGCAACCCGGAAAAAAATCATCAAGTCATCCTGGAATTCGACGTAGCGAAGGGCCCGCTTTTCAGCGATCCCAAACCAACCGATGCCCGGGGCGTGGCGTCGATCAAACATTCCCATGAGGGTGCGGTCAAGGTCTGGGTGGACGGCGACTTCAGTACGCACCATGTCATTGGACAGGCTCCCGGCAAAATAGCGTTTCGCCTGGCGGGTCCCCCCTTCGAGGCGATTGATCGCCACGCGCTGGCCGCGCCGCCTGAAGCAGAGGGGAACGTGGCCGCCCTGGCCAAATACCTGAGTCAGCCTGCCAGTAATGATCTTGAAAAAACGCTGCGCCATCTATCGCTGGATAACGGATCGTATCGCCTACGACTTCGACAACTTTTTCGCCGGCCGGACGGGTGATAACTCGGTCGAGGGCGTTCTCAAAAACCGCAAAGGCGTCTGCCAGGGGTATGCTCAGTTATTCGAGGCGCTGGCCAAGAAAATGGGCCTGACGGAGGCCTTTATCACGGGCTATGCCAAGCTGCCGGCCGGCAAAACTGTGAACAACATGCCCGGCGGACCGCATGCCTGGAATGCCGTGAAGATTGATGGCCGCTGGCAACTCTTCGACAGCACGCACGGCGCCGGCGGTTACAATGGCTCAACTTTCGTGAAGAGCTTCAGCGAGTTTTACTTCCAGGCCAGGCCTGAGTTTTTGCAGTTCTCCCATTTGCCGACCGACCCGAAATGGCAGCTCATGGAAACGCCGCTGACAAAGCAGGAATTCGATGCCTATCCCCGGCCGCCGCGCGAGGTATTCGAACGTGGCTTTAGCGCGGCGCAGATTTGGAAAGAGCTCAAGGTAGACAAGCTGAAGGAGTTTTGCACGTTTTATGTCGCGCCAGGCAGGCCGATGATATTTCGCGATGCCCCCCTGGCGAAGACCTTGAAAGCGGGTACGACGTATCACTTCCTGGCGGAGGCCGCTGATTTTCCCGTGGTGGCGTTTTATTCCATGCAAGGCCAGCCAGTCCCCTGGCAAAGAAAAGGCCCTCTCTTCGAAGGCTTCATCACACCCCAAAAGGGAAGTCTCAAGGTTCTGGGCTTTGAGCAGGCCAATGGCGGCAAGGCCGATTTCGTGCTGGGCTACGAGGTGGAGTGAGGGGGGCGGGTCTGCTTTTTAGCTGCAGACCTTTCTCACCTGCCAGCGAGCTGGCAGGGGTTGTTTAGTGGGGTGGGTCTGCGTTTTAGCCAAAGACCTTGTTCACCTGCCAGCGAGCTGGTAGGGGTCGTTTAGTGGGGTGGGTCTGCGTTTTAGCCACAGACCTTGCTCACCTGCCAGCGAGCTGGCAGGGGTCGTTTAGTGGGGTGGGTCTGCGTTTTAGCCACAGACCTTCTACCTGCCAGCGAGCTGGCAGGGGTCGTTTAGTGGGGTGGGTCTGCGTTTAGCTACAGACCTCGCTCACCTGCCAGCGAGCTGGCAGGGGTCGTTTAGTGTGCCGGGTTTCACCTCATTTCAGATACAAGCCGTCTTCAATGCGTAAGTCCGGTTTTATTTTTTTCGCCAGCTCCGCCGCGTCGAGTGCGAACAAGGGACTTATCTCGATTTTAACGCTGGCATGTCCCGTCGTCGCGCGTGGCACCTTGAGGCCGGCTGTTTCGAGCCAGTCCGCTGCCTGATCGCATAGACTTTGCTGAACGGTGGCGGGCGAATCGGCGCCGGTGGCGTTTTTGAGGGGCTCGAACTCCTTTTTCGAAGTGGTCATGACGCTCCAGCGGTCGGCCTTCGGAAGGACGTCGAAAATAAAGCGTTCGAATTTGAGCGCGTTCTCCTGTTCGGGTTCGATGCGTTCGCCCTGATCGTTGAGATAGGGGACTTTTTTCCGGGCCAGGTGCCAGGCAATCTTCAGGGCGCCTCCCGTCACCTTGCGCAAAAAGGCCACATCGAAAAGATGGATCGCGGGGCTGCCTGCCCAGAACCAGAGCCGGCCTTGCTGATCTTTTTTGTTGGCCAGTGCCTCGGGCAAGTCGGAATACTCGATGATGGAACACCTGCCATCGATGAGCACGAAATTGCCTAGCTTGTCCGACGGTTTTTCCTTGGGGATGACCTTGGCGGAGACCTCGCATTTTTGGCCCACGTGGCGGCCCAGAAAGACACCATCCGCCAGGTCCACAAGCGGATTGTCGACTTGAAAATAAGAGACGGTGCGAATGCCGCGCCGGTCGAGAAGGTCGAGAAGGCCGGCGTCGGCCAGGCCGGTCAAGGTGCCGCCGTGGCCATTGGGGCCCAGAAACAACGAGCCCTTGCTTTCCAGAAGAAGCTTGCCGCTGTGCAGGTCGAGCGCGGGCATGGTGCCCTGGCAAAAGAAGAGCACGTCCTCCTGGGGCAGCCCGAAGTACTGGTGTTCCCTGAAGAAGTCGCGGGTCTCATGGTCCGTCGCCGGGCTGGTCATGAGCAGGAAGGGCAGGGCGGCGCCATAGCGGCGGCGCAGGGCCACGATCTTTTCGGCATGAATCTGAAATAGCGATTTGCCCGAGACCGGCCCGATGGGGTACATGCCCTTGGGATGCTCGAAGCCGAGCCTGCTCCCTTGACCTCCGGCGACTACCAGAAACGCCACCCGGCCGGCGCGAAACTCTTCCTCGCCGCGCTGACGATCCTGTCCGCGGCCGACTGCATCCTCCTCAGGCCGGGGCAGGGGGGCGATGCGCTCCGCGGTGGGCAGGTCCTGCTTTTGATCCCTGATCTTGTAGAGCTCCTTTAGCTCTTCAAAATCGATGCGGCCGAGCTGCTCAAGCAGGCTGGCGCGCTCCTGCTGTTCCAGATGATCCCACCACGCGAGGACATGCTCTTGCTGGTGGTTTTGCAGTTTTTGCCGGATGGTGTTTTCGTCAGGCGGCATAGCTTGTCCCCGCTTAAAACGTGAAACTTAAGCCGTCATAAGCCAACTCCACGCCGGCAGGAAGCTCGCGGTTGGTAGTGGCATGATCGAGGTCGTGCGACATGTGGGTGAGGTAAGCCTGACGCGGCTGCAAGCGGCCGATCGCATCGAGCGCCTCGTCCAGATTGAAGTGTCCCGGATGCGGTTTATAACGGAGAGCGTCGAGCACCAGGACATCGAGGTCCTGGAGCAGCGGCCAGCTCTCCTTGGGAATCTTGTTGACGTCGGTGCAATAGGCCACGTCGCCGATCCGGAAGCCAAAAACATTGAAGTGCGCGTGTACCAGCGGAATCGGCACAACACGCTCGCCGAGCACTTCAAACGGACTCTCGTCGATGTTTTTGAAGACCAGTTTGGGCAGAAAGCCGGCCGGGACACCGTCCGCGTCCGGCGTAAACGCATAGGCGAACGATTGCCGGATCTTGCGCTCTACCTCATGGGTGCAAAATAGCGGCACGGCACTGCCGAGGTGGCGCGGGATTGGCCGCAAATCATCGAGCCCGTAAACGTGGTCGGCGTGAAAATGCGTGAAGAGAACGGCGTGGACCACCTTGGTATGGGACCGCAAAAGTTGCAGGCGCAGCTCCGGCGGCGTGTCGATGAGGAGATTTCCTTTGGGCAGGCGTATGAGCACCGCGCAGCGGTAGCGCTGATTGCGGGGGTCGTTTGAAGTACAGACCGCGCAGTCGCAGCCAATCATGGGAACGCCAACGGACGTGCCGGTGCCAAGAAAGGTGAAGGTGCGTTCTGCCATAAAAGCTGACCTCTCGCCCCTGCCGACGTCCAGGAAAGCGATGTGCCGACGTCGCTCCCCGGACCGAGACCAAACCATGCCGACCCTACTCATTGTAAGGAATCCGCCACAATATTTAGCGGAAATCGAGGACCGGACCGTTGACATCGGGGACCGGTTCGCTTACCTTTGCCGGATTGGAACTTCGAATGGTTCGATTCCTGTCGAGTGTTATTTCCTCTGGCGGAGGTTATTGGCATGGATAGTGGTGCGGCCCCCAAAACCGGCAGGCTTCTTTGGGCCGGTTTCTTTGCTATTTTTGCTGCTGGAGTTGGCTTCTCGGTACGCGGTGGAATTCTCGGTTACTGGGCCGCGGATTACGGATTCACCAAGGCGGAGCTCGGCGAAATATCCGGTGGTGGGCTGGCCGGCTTCGGTATCGTCATTATTTTAGGCTCTCTTATTGCGGATAGAGTTGGTTATGGCCGACTCATGCTTTTGGCTTTTGTGATGCACATACTTTCCGCCGGATTGCAACTCTGCACCGACCCCATCAATGAAGCATTTGGAAGGGCGGGAGTTTACTGGAGCTTATACATCGCGATGTTTCTTTTCTCAATCGCCAACGGCGTCTGCGAGGCAGTCGTCAACCCGATGGTGGCAACTCTCTATCCCACGAAAAAGACGCATTATCTCAATATACTTCATGCCGGTTGGCCGGGCGGACTAATCGCCGGTGGTGTTCTTTCTTACTTGATGAACGGCGGAGTGATCGGCGATTTTGTCCTCTTTCCGAACAAGGTTCATTGGGTCATTCAGATGTCCATGTTCCTTATACCGACCTTAATTTATGGACTCATGCTGATTGGCCAGAGATTTCCTAAGTCGGAGGCTGGAGAGGCAGGAGTCAGTTTTGGCGCCAGCCTGGCGGCCTTTGCTTCCCCCATCCTGCTGCTCCTGTTGGTCATCCACGCATTGGTTGGTTTTGTTGAATTAGGCACGGATAGCTGGATTCCCCGCATTACTGGCAGCATCGTGCAAAGTCAAAATATCGGTATGCTTATTTTCATTTATACGTCCGGTTTAATGTTTATCCTACGGTTCTTCGCCGGCCCCATCGAACACCGACTGTCGCCGCTGGGGCTGTTGTGCATTAGTGGTATTTTCGGTTGCATTGGCTTGACGCTGGTCGGAAATGCCGAAGGAATATTGATGTGTGTTTTGGCGGTGACTGTCTATGCACTCGGCAAAACGTTTTTGTGGCCCACGATGTTGGCAGTCGTCTCGGAGCGTTTTCCCAAGGGCGGGGCCTTGACGATCGGCGCGGTTGGCGGCGTTGGTATGCTATCGGCGGGGTTCCTGGGTGTGCCCGGAATTGGTTTTATGCAAGATTACAATGCAACCACAGAATTGAAAAAAACGTCGGAGCCGTCCTATAGTCGCTACGTCGCTGCACAGCCAAAACATTTTCTAGGCATGTTTGAGACCATGGGGCTTGATGGGTCCAAGACCAGCATTCTCGACCTGGGGCTTGAGGCCAATGCTGCGCGGGCGGAAGCGGCAAAACTTACGGGTAAAAAAGCAGAGGAAAGGTCCGCCGAGGCCAAGGAGGCTGAACGCCAACTCAAAAGGTCGCTGGAACTAAATAAGCTGGAAAGTTGGTGGGCTCAAAGTGAGGCTTTTGCAAGTACCGACCAGAAGCCTGTAGACGACGCGGGTATCTTCGGAGGTCGCATGGCCTTAAAATGGACCGCTGCCGTTCCTGCTACGATGGCAGTTTTATACCTGCTGCTTATCGTGTATTTCAAGATGATCGGCGGCTACAAGCGGGTTGAGCTACCGACGGATCCAACAACTTTACCTACTGGAGAGTATTAGGATAGAAGCGCTGGCCAACCTTCTGCTCCTCTGAATGCCATTGAGCAGGGTTCTTCTGGGCACGCGAGCCTATGGCAATTTTCCCGCCTCGGGAAGCCTGATCAATCCGTGCGCCGATTCATCTGAAAAGGTTGTCTGGACCCCTTCGGCGCTCCAAGGGTCTGGACACCTTTTTCACCGGACTGTTCGGAAAAAAATGGTCCAGACTTGAACGGAAGCGGCTCATTGTACGCGCCGGCGACCTTGAATTCGCCCGGAACGATCAGGCCAGCGATTGCCGAACCACGTACGACGTCTCTTCCGGGTAGGATGGACCCATCCCAACCGGATGAATGTGAACGGTGCATTCAAAGCGGGGACAAATGAGCTTTGGCCCTTTTTTGGTGCAAAGGGTCATATCATGTCCGCCCGCAAGGGTGTCACGCTCCTTGAGACTCTGGTGGTGTTCGCAATCATTGGCCTCTTACTGGCACTTTTGTTTCCCGCCATACAATCCGTGCGTAGGCAAGCCTTGGAGATGGGGTGCAAGAACAACTTGCATCAGCTAAATCTCGCCGTTGCTGAATTTTATAAGGCGTACAAGCGGCTTCCCGGCCCTGGCACCAATGGCATGGTGGGCGGCTGGACCATTGACGTGCTTCCATTCCTCGAACAGAAGAACTTGTGGGACCGCGTAACGCCTGGCAATCCAATTTCAACCGCGCCGGATATTCTATTGAGGCGGCCTGGCGTACTTTCTTGCCCAACTCGGAGTGCAAGCGACGAGTCGATTGAAAACGTGATGGACCTATCCCACTATGTCCTTATGCCGGCTTCCAATGGGGAAACATTCAATGTTTTCGACGCACCTTTGGACGTGAAAGTCCCGTGGGCGAGCGGACTCGAAATGAGCTACGACGATGTAGTTTCTCGAACGGGGCCGCACCACGAAGGCTTTTACTTTGCCAGAGGTTTTCAAAACGGCATTGAGTTCATCATCCATGGTGAATTCGTACGCTAGGTCTCGATTTTCAAACTCTGGCGAATCTATTGACCGGTCAAGATCGTCTTGCTCCTCGGGAAAAGACTTAAACCGGCCCGTTGAAAAAGGGAAAAAGGTATCAGAGTAACTTGACCACGACAGCGAACCGTAAATTACATTCTATCGCATCCGACCCGTCCGCCCGTCGCGAGCTCGCTTGTTACGTCGAAGCAGGGCGTGTTGTATCTGGCCTTCAAACTGGGATGGAACGATTGGAAGTTGGGGATTGCGACCGCGGCGGCGGGTAAAGTGTCAGCGAGACGGTTTTTTATGAACAATGTTACTGTCATTAAGCGTTTCGTCTTCCGTTTTAGGGTTGTCGGGCTTGGCTTTTTTCTCATTTGTATGTTCTCAGGCTGTTCTGCAATAACGCAGGTACGGAATCGGAACCTGTACGACGTAATTGGAGTATGGCTGCTGTTCATGTCCGGGCCGCTATTTGTGTTTGGCTTACCTGAAATGTTGCGGGACTGCTTTTTTTCTGCATTAATAATGGCTGGGTTTGTTGGAATGATTCTGATTTTTGCACATCCCCTACGGCCATCTACCGCCACGGTTTGGGTAACGCTGCTGGGGTGTTTTTTGTGGTATCTGCCTAGTTTTATTGTGGTGCTGATAGCGCTCTCGACGTAGCTGAGTGGCCGAGTTGCGATCCAACGATACGTGACGGCGAGCACGGGGTATGACCTCGCCCCTCGCCTGTTTAGACTCGTTTTCCGGCCCTGGTAGTGAGGACCGGCGTCCACGTGTTGATAATGGGCATGCCAGCGCTGCGTGTGCCTCAAGGTCAGCGGCCCGCGATCCTACCGCTTACTCGGACATCAACTTTACCGAGCGCTAATCGATGAATCGGTTACTTCCGGCTCGGGCGTCGCGGCTTCTTCGGTTTCGTTGGTGGGCCCGCGCTGGGTTCGTTCTCGTCGGATCAGGTCCAAAAACAGACGGCGTGTTTGCGTGGCGTGGCGCTGTTAGCACTTCCAGGAAGCGTTGGGCCGCGGCGATCTCGCCGTCTCCTTCGAGGCCGACGCGGCGAGCGAGCTTTTCCAGGTCTTCCGGATTGTGCGGCAATTCATCGAGCGAGCGATTGTGGAAGATGCGCAGCCTGATCTCCACGAGGCGCAGAAAATCGTAACAGGAGCGCAGCGTTTCGTGTTCCTCGCGCGTGATGAGCTGGCAATTCTTCAAGGCGTCTAGCGATTCCCAGGTATTGGGGTTGCGCACCTCGGGAAGTTCCTTGCCATATTTGAGCCGAAACATCTGGGTGATGAACTCAATATCGACAATGCCGCCGAAGCCGCGCTTCAGGTCCCGTTCGCTGCCGCTGGCCTCGACGCGCTCGCGCATGGCGAGTATTTCCGTGCCCAGGGACGGCTTCCACTCCAGTCCGTAAGCTGCCCTGCTGACAGTTTCCATGACCTGCCGGCCGAATTCGGCGTCACCGAAGACGACACGACCGCGTGTCAGCGCCTGGTGCTCCCATAACTGTGAGCCCCCTTCCTCGTAGTATTTCTCAAACTCGCTGAGCGGTATCACGAGGCTCCCGGACTTGCCGGTCGGGCGCAGCCGCATATCGACGTGGTACAGGCGGCCCATGGGGCCGAGGTAGCTGGCCACCTTGATGATCTGCCGGGCCAGGTCGGTGAAAAAGTGGAAGTTGTCCGTCAGCTCGAACGTATCAAACCGCGACGAGCCGGGGGGTGGCACGGTCCGGCCATCCCCTTCATAGACGAGGATCAGGTCGAGATCGCTGTGATAGCTCATCTCCCGGCCGCCCAGCTTACCAAGGCCCAGCAGCACGAAGCGGCTGGCCGTGCCCGAGTTGAGAGTCGGCATGCCTAGCCGCCTGACTAGC
This sequence comes from uncultured Planctomycetota bacterium, assembly GCA_963848825.1. GTDB lineage: Bacteria > Planctomycetota > Planctomycetia > Gemmatales > Gemmataceae > CAVVSQ01. The sequence goes on from CAWKFA010000015.1 coordinate 1,969,426, forward strand.
GGTGGATATTCCAGAATGGCGATCTGCGCCAGGATGGTCTCGGCCAGATCGCTCAGGGCGCCCACCGTCTGGATCGTTGAATCCTTGCCCAGGATGTCACGCACGCCGATGCGCAGAAGCTCCTTGTCCTTGAAGCTATGTAAAATCGGTTCGGGATCGTCGGCATTATGGCAAAGGTCGGTGAGCTCGCGGCGCAGCTCGGCGGCAGTTCGGGGTTGGTTCAGCACGAGGCTATCGAGTAACTCGTCGATCATGCCGGGGTTGTTGATCAGGATTTCCGAAAGAAACTGGCTCCACGCACAGAGCTCGACATAGAGCTTGAGAATCGGGTTGTTGAAGCTGAAGAGCTCCCACAGGACCGCCTTGCCCCCCAGCGAAGCAGACACTTTCTCCAGGTTGACCATGGCCATATCGGGATCGGGCGTGTCGGCGAGTGCACGCAATAGCCGCGGCGCGATGTTCGCCAGAAATTGACGGCAGCGCCGTGTCGACAGGAAAGGGACCGATTCGGTCGCGAGCTGGGTGAGATTGTTGTAAGCCCCTTGCAGGTCTTTGAAGGGATACTTACCCAGCACGGCCTGGATGCGTTCGGGGTCCGGGTTGGGGTCCAGAAGAAGGTCCGCTTCGGGCTCGGCTTGCCCGTCCTGTTCCTGGAAAGATTGATGCAGTAAATGATCGAGGATTTTGCGCGTCAGGTCCGTCTTTTCATGGTAGTCGCGCAGAAACGCATCGAGGGGGTCGATGCTAGCCACCGGCATGTCCTTGCGGGACGTACCGTCTGATTCGGGCGTCCCCTCATTTTCGGGGACCGCTGCCTGGTAGCCCATGCGCAGGGCAAGCTTACGCATCTCGTCGTCACGATCCGGCAGGCGGTGCGTCTGCAGATCGAACATGATTTGCAGGCGGTGCTCGGTTTTGCGTAGAAAGCGATAGCTGTCGTCCAGCTTGCGCCATTCCTGATCCGTCAGGCAGCCGACGTTTTCCAGCGCATGCATGGCCTTGAGGGTATTGCGTTGGCGCACGTTAATCAGGTCGCCGCCGTTGAGGAGCTGCAGGAACTGGATGGTGAACTCCACGTCGCGGATACCGCCGTGGCCGGTCTTGACCTCTTTTGCCGAATCACCGGCCCGCCCCGTCTTTTTTTCAATACGACGCTTGAGTGCCTTGATCTCGTTGATTTCAGCCACGCTGAGGTATTTGCGATAGACGAAGGGCTCGATGGCCCGCAGGAATTCCTCGCCCAGCCGAACATTGCCGGCGACTGGCCGGACCTTGATCAGCGCCTGGCGCTGCCAGGTTCGCCCCATGCTGTCGTAATAAGCAAGCGTGCTGGCGAGAGAACGCGCCAGAGGCCCGCGGTGCCCCTCTGGCCGCAGGCGCAGATCGACGCGATAGGCCTGGCCCCGGTCGGTATGCGTGGTAAGCAGGCGCACCACTTCCGTGGTGACGCGCGAAGAAATCATCGTTGGTGATGTTGGTGGTGCGGCTGCCCTTGGTGGCCCCTTCGTCGTCATAGACAAACATCAGATCGATGTCGCTGCTGTAATTCAGCTCCTTGCCCCCGAGCTTGCCAAACGCCAGGATGACGCAGCGCGCCGGTTCGCCAGACGTGGTCATGGGCTCGCCAAAACGCCGGCTGGTCAGGCGCAAACCTGTCGCCAGGGCAACTTCGAGGGCGGTGTCGGCGACGCGCGAAATATCGCGCGTAATCTCCTCCAGGGGGCGATCACGAATAATGTCGTTGGTGCCGATACGCAACATTTGTTTTTGGCGAAACTTGCGAAATGCTCGCAAGATGGCGGTGTCCTCGAACGCCGCATCGACTTCTTCCTGAAGGTGGGTGAGCATTTCCGCCCGGCTTGGGCTGGAACGCAAGGGAATGCGCAGCATATCGAGATAATCAGGGTTGGCGATCAATAGATCGCTGAAGAACTGGCTTGAACTAAATAACTGGAGGAGCGTTTCCAGCGTACGTGCCCGGCTTTCCATCAGGGAAGGCAAATGCACGGCGCCGCCGGGGTCGGCGAGAAAGCGCTCGAAGTTGTTCAGCGCCATGTCGGCATCCGGGCAGCGCGGCAAGAGACGGCCAAGTGGGTGACACAACTCGGCCAGCGCCTCGGCGCCGAGCGCCGTTGCGAGATGTTTTATGTTGCGATAGCCGCGTTCGACGTCGCGCAGGCCCCAGGAAGTCAGCAGGGCACCAGCTTCGGACGGGGTTTCCAGACAGTACTGTAAATGATCGAGTTGCATGGGCGTTTCATTCGAGGGCGATTTATCAGGCCAAAACTCAAGCATAACCGATAGCGTCCACGACTTCCTCCATTTTTCTCGTTCGAAAAGTGCAACCCGCGAAATCACACGATGGGCAAACCAACACGCCGCGTTGGCGGGTGGGCGCCGGCGTCACCAGCACTATTGGGGAACTCGTTCATGCCGTCGACACCGATGCGGTCCGCCGTGTGTACGTTGCCGAACAGCGTGAAGGAGGTGGCTTCCACGATGTCGACCGTTACCGTCCGCCCGATCAGGCGCGGATTGCCGTCAAAAACGACGATATGGTCCGACATGGTGCGGCCGGTAAGCTGTTTTGGCCCCGACCCTTCGTGCTTCAGGGCGCTTTTACTCAACCCCTCGACCAGCACTTCGAAACGCCGGCCAACCAGCCGCAGATGGTCTTGCAAACTGGAGGCATTTTGCACGGCCAGCAGATCATTGTTGCGGCGTTTCTTTACCTCCTCGGCAACGTCGTCCGCGTGCAACTCATGGCCTTTGGTGCCGGGGCGTGGGCTGTACTTGAAGATAAAACTATTCTTGAACCCACTCGCGCGAACCAGGTCGCAACTGCGCTGGAAAGATTCTTCCGTCTCCCCGCAGAAACCGACGATAAAGTCGCTGCTGATGGCCACGTCCGGGATGATTTCGCGGCAGCGGGCCAGCATGTCGCGGTAATATTCCACGGTGTATTGCCGCTTCATCCGTTTGAGTACGTCGTTGCACCCGGACTGGGCGGGGACGTGCAAATAGGGACAAACCTTCGGCAAATCCCGTACGGCCTCAAGCAGGTCGTCGCTCATGTCCTTGGGAAAGTTGGTGATGAACTTGATGCGTTCGAGGCCGGGAGTGTCGTGGATCCGCGCCAGCAGGTCGGACAGGCGCTCGACCCGGCCGTCGCCGCGCGGATATTTGTAGCTATTGACGGTCTGGCCCAGGAAAGTGATCTCCTTGCAACCTTCGCCGGCAAGCTGCGCCACCTCCGCCGCGATGTGTTCGGGCGGACGGCTTTGTTCGGGCCCGCGCACGCTTGGCACAATGCAGTACGTGCAGAATTTGTCGCAGCCTATCATGATGCGTACATAGGCCTGAAAGGGAGATGGCCGCATCGAGGGGTCACGCATCGGATCGTAACTTGTGAAGCTGCGCTCGACTTCAAGGCGTGCCTCGGTCCGCTCCAAGCTGACGGCGACCTGCAGGTCGCCGGTCCTGTTGACCTCCTCGATCAATTCGGGCAAACGCGCGAGTTGCCCCGTGCCGCAGATGATATCGACGTACGGCGCCCGGCGGCGAATGAGTTCCTGGTCCTTTTGCGCCATGCAGCCCAGCACGCCAATGATCTTTTTGGGATGTTTCTTTTTATGGCCGCGTAAACGGCCAAGCTGGCTATAGATTTTGTCCTCGGCATGCTGGCGCACGCTGCAGGTATTGAAAAGGATGACGTCGGCGGTTTCCAGCTCGTGCGTCAATTCAAAACCTTGCCGGCGCAGACTGCCCACGACTAACTCGCTATCGAGCACATTCATCTGGCAGCCGACCGTTTCGATGTAAAGCTTTTTTGTCATGAGTTTTTGTCGTCCTGCGGACCGCCAAGGCGCCAGCCGTCGGCAATAGGACTGCCGCGTAGAAAATCCATCGCTGTCATACGTCGTTTGCCGGCTGGCTGCAACTCCAGGATTTCTACCTGATCGCCAGCGCCAGTTTCCACGTAAAGGTGCGGCGCCTCGGCAGGCTGGCGCAGCAGGCCGGCCCGCGCGCCGACCAGAGGTACCGTGGCGCCCACCACCTCGCTGACCCGGCAAAGCAACATGCGTAAGGGGGGTTCGCCAGGCCGATGCAAAAAGGTATAGGCCGTGGGCCATGGTTGCATGGCGCGGATATGGTTGCAAACCGCTTCGGCGGGCCGCGTCCAGTCGATGAGCCCATTCTCTTTGGTCAGCTTGGGTGCTTTGGTGATGAGGCTTTTATCTTGCGGCATGCCGGTGGCTTTGCCGTCGACGATGTTGGCAATGACTTGCAGGGCCAGGCGAGCGCCCATCGGCGCGAGGCGTTCCTCGAGCTCACCGGCTGTTTCCTCTGGACCGATGGGCGTTGTTTCCCGCGCCAGCACGTCGCCCGCGTCGAGCGCTGTCGACATGCGGATGATGGACACGCCGGTTTCTTTTTCTCCGTGGTAGATGGCCCAGGCAATGGGAGCGGCGCCGCGATACTTGGGCAACAGCGAGGCGTGCACGTTGATGCCGCCCGCCGGCGCGACGCCAAGCACCTCTCTGGAAAGTATTTGCCCATAAGCAGCGACTACCAGAAGGTCAGGCTGCCACTTTTTGAGTTCCGCCACGCCCTCGGCAGTGTTGATCGATTCTGGCTGCCAGACAGGCACACCGCGTTCCCGCGCCAGCTCTTTCATGCCGCGGCGCGCTTGCCGGGTGCTGCCGCGCTCCTTGCCGGTTACGCGATCCGGCTGCGTAACCAGGCCAACGGTCTGGTGGCTACTCGCCAAAATTGCCGCGAAGGTAGGTTCCGCGAAAGAACCCGTGCCCATCATCACGAGGCGCATCTTGCATCCGAAAAATATGTTTTATGCCGCTAATCTACGCTTGCGTTTCCAGGGCCGCCAAAAGCTTCTCGATCTCGAATTCAGCCGGTATTTCGCCCTTTTCTTGCGCCCGCGAAAGAGGCGCTCGAAGTTCTTTACCGACGAGCGGCTGGCCAGCTTGGCGATGGGCCCCATCATGTCGATAAAGAGGACGCCGTTGAGGTGATCGATCTCGTGCTGCCAGGCCCGGGCTTCGAGGTCCTCGACGGTCCGTTCCACAAGGTTGCCCTTGAGATCGTAGGCCTGAATCTTGATCGTTTTCGAGCGGCGAATTTTCTGGTAGAGTCCGGGAAAGCTCAGGCAGCCTTCCTCGTCCTCCATGAAGCCTTTGCGCTCGACGATCGCCGGGTTCAAGAATACTTCTTCGCGTTCCGGTTGTTTGGGGTCTCCGGTAACATTCATGACCAGTAGCTGAAATGGCAGCGCCACCTGCGGCGCGGCCAGCCCCAGGCCGGCGCCTCATACATCAGGTCTTTCATTTCCCCGATGTGAAGTTGCAGCTTTTTATCGATACACGACACCGGCGTGGCCGCATGGCGCAAAGCCGGATGTGGATAATGCACTATTTTCATAAGTTCTTCCTTGTCCTCATTATATTCAGAATAGGCGGCAATCGGTTGCCGGTTTACCTTTTCCGTCAAGACTTTGGCGAGGGTTTCGTGGCACTCCATCCCCTGGGCGATCAAGCCGTGCTGGCTTACTGCACTGACGAAATGGCGGCGACACGCTTCGCCAGCACCGTCCGGCACGCGGCCCTCCCCTGGGTCGTGGATGTCGTCCAGGCGTACACCAGTGTCGCCATTTTCTACGATTTGGCGTGCATTGACTACCCGGAGGCCTCAAAATCAATTGCGAGTCTGGAGATCGCGCCGCCCGGCGACAGCGGGCCAGGCCCCGTGTTCAAGATCCCCTGTTGTTACCAGCTTGGCCTCGATTGGCCGCGGTTGGAGAAATATACGGGTTTGGCCAGGGATGAGATAGTTCGCTTGCACAGCGAAACGATCTATACGGTCTACGCCATCGGCTTTTGCCCCGGCTTTCCTTATCTTGGGTATTTGCCGGCGCAATTGGTCGGCGTGCCTCGTCTTGCCGCACCGCGTATCAAGGTCGCCGCCGGCAGCATCGGCCTGACTGGCCGCCAGACAGGGATCTATACGGAGGAGCGCCCTGGCGGCTGGAACATCGTGGGCCGAACTCCCCTTGAGCTGGTGAATGTCAGCAAGGGGTACTTCCCCTTAAAAACAGGGGATCGGGTGCAGTTCGTCCCGATCTCGCGCCAAGAGTTTGCCGTTTTCGACTCAGCCTGACAATGAAAAACACCTTTTTTTGGGACAAAGCAGCCCTGTCGGCGTCCTTTTCATGATGGACCCAACTGTCCTCGGTCAACTGGTGGACGAACACGCCGCGGCCCTCGAGCTTTACGCGCGGCAGTGGAGCGACGCGCCGGAAGATATCGTTCAGGAAGCCTTTCTTCGGCTGGTAGTGCAGACGAGGCCGCCACGCAACGTTGTTTCCTGGTTGTTCCGCGTCGTGCGCAACCAGGCCATCAGTGGGTTACGCTCGGCGCAGCGCCGCCGCAAGCATGAAACGTGCGCCGCGGAACGGCAGCCGCAATTATTATTTGCCGACACGGGCGCCGCTCCCGATGGGGAGACGGCAGCACGGCGTCTTGCAAACCTTGCCGGACGAACAGCGTGAAGCGATCACGCTCCATCTCTGGGGCGGGCTGACGTTCGTCGAGGTTGCCGAGGTGATGGACAGTTCCGCGAGCACCGTTCATCGCTGGTACCTGGCCGGTTTAAACCTCCTGCGCGAAAGGTTGGACGTACCATGTCCGGGCCCGACGAAAAAGAGCTGAATGATCTCGAAAAATTGCTGGCCGCGCTGCCGCCTCGGCCGGCCACGCTGCATCGCGATCACCTATTATTTCGTGCCGGGCAATTGTCCATGAGGCGTTCCTGGGCATGGCCGTTGACGGCTATTGTCATGTCCTTTACGACGGTGTCGCTCGTGCTTGTCCAGGCGTTGTCGCCGGCACCCGAACCGGTGGTCCGGGTGGTCATGGTGACCGTGCCGCAGCCCGCTCCCGTTGCCCAGCCGGATGATTCTTCGCAGAGTCCCGCGCTGTTGCCGGTGCTGGAATCCTCAGCGCCTGCCATGTCCTATTGGCGGCTGGAACAGCAGGCGCTGCGCTTCGGCGTGGAAAGCTTGCCATCGTCGCTGTCCACGGGCGAAGAAAGTCCGCAAGCCTACCCCATCGCCAAGCCTGGCCTGTCGGCCGGCTCGCGACCTGGCCTCTTTAATTAGTCATTTTTGGAGATGCTTTATGACCAGACATTCCTCTGTGCGCCGGGCGTTTTTTGTTGCCCTTGGACTAATGGCGGTGCAGGCCGGTTTCGCGTATGCCCAGGTCAGCGAAGTAAAACCGAGTAAGTCACCTGATATTTCCCATGCCGCGGGAGCCAGGGTGGTCAGTCTTGCCATCCACCCGGCCAAGGCACCGGTGCCGGCGCTAAAGTATTACCTCCTTCCCGAGGTGATCGATCTTAAACCGGGCAATGCCGCCCTCTTGTATCAGCGGGCCCACAGCATGGAGTGGTGGGGGCCATTTATACGCCGCGGCGAAGCCGAAAAGATGGGCGACTTGCTGGAATTGCCGCTGAAGAAGATGGCACGCGACAAAGTTACCCTGCTTGCCGGCCCGCTCAACGAAATCGACCTCGCGGCGCGCCGGGAGTATTGCGACTGGGAGCTGGCGCCACGCCTGCGCGAAGAGGGTTACTGGTTACTCCTGCCCGATACCCAGGGCTTCCGCCTGTATGGCCAGATGCTGGCCCTGCGGGTGCGCGTGGACATGCTTGACGGCAAGCTCGATCAGGCCGTGACGGACATGCAAAGCGGGTTTGCTCTGGGCCGGCACGTCGGCAAGGCACCGATTCTCATTAACTCGCTCGTGGGGATGGCGATCAGCAACGTCATGCTGAATCAGGTTGAGGAATTCGTGCAACTGGAAAAAGCGCCGAACCTTTATTGGGCACTGGCCGACCTGCCGCGCCCATTCATCGACCTGCGCGGCGCGCTGCAGGGGGAAAAAGTAGGCATTACCGGGATGCTGGGAGAAATTCGGGCGGCTCTTAAAGACCCGACGATGCCGCCGATACCGATCGCCGTCTTGAAAGGATACGTAAACAAATTATCCATGATTGGCAGCTTCTCACGGAATCCCCATGCCGAGATGGACCTGGGCCTGACTTTTATCGCGGCCAAGGCGTATCCCGCCGCATCGAAATTTCTCCTGGAGAATGGCTTCAGCCACGATCAGGTTGACGCGCTACCCGTTACGCAGGTCTCGCTGATGTTCGCCATGGCTCTTTTCGATCAGGCTTTTGACGATACCTACAAATGGAACAGTTATCCCTACTGGCAGGCCAAGTCCGGATTGGCCAAAGGCCGCGTGGGCCTCAACCAGCTGTTCGAGGCGGCTCCCGAGGCCTCATTGTTGACAAAGATATTGTTGCCGTCCATCGAACACGTAATGTTCACCAACGCTCGCCTGGAACGCCGCCTGGCCTTGCTGCAGGTCGTCGAAGCCGTGCGCCTTCATGCCAACAAGAAGACCGGCCTCCCAAAGCGGCTCGCTGACATTGTCGAGGTCCCCGTCCCCGTGGACCCAATTACCGGCAAGGCGTTCGAATATACGCTGGAAGGAAATCGAGCAATCCTTTACGCCCCACCACCCCCCGGCGAGACCGCGAACGAACAGAATGCCGTCCGCTACGAACTAACCCTGACAACAAAGGGCCAATAGCCCGAAAAAAGAAGTCTACAGCTCCTGGACCCTGCTGGATCGCCCGGCAGGTGAATTAGGTCTGTGGACCCCTGCCGGCTCGCCGGCAGGTGAACCAGGTCTGTAGCTAGAAAAGAGTCGTATGCAGCCCTCGGACCCCTGCCGGCTCGCCCGGCAGGTGAACCAGGTCTGTAGCTAGAAAAGACTCGTATGCAGCCCTGGACCCCTGCCGGCTCGTCCGGCAGGTGAACCAGGTCTGTAGCTAAGAAGCATCGGTCCCCAGCCCCAAAACCGCCCCCGCAGCCGCCCGAATTACGTGATCCAAGACATCTTTTTCGAGGGTTTATCATGCGTACCACCTTGGCTTCCTTCGCTCTCCTCCTGCTCGGGTTGTCCGTGTCCGCCGGCGAAAGCGCCGGCGACCGGCATGCAAAAGCGCTGGCGCCGTTCATCGATGACCAGACCTATTTGATCGGCCACCTTGATGTTTCTCGGCTCGATGTTGATTTTCTGGCCAAATATAGCGGTGAAGATGCGCAGAAAGTTAAAGCCATGGGCACCCTGGCCAAAAATACTTTCCTGGGTGCTGGTGGCAAGGATGTTTACGTTGTCCTCAACTGGGCCAGTCCGCTCCAGGAGGTGCTGGTCGTCGCCCCGCTCGCCAAAGGTTCCACCGCCAATGCGTTGACGGCGCTGGCTAGCCAAATCTCGGGCTATCAAGTGGAGATCAAAGACGACGTCCTGATTGCCGGGCCGCCCAAAATGATGGCGCGCCTCAAAGAGTTTAAAGCCAAGGCGATGCCGGAGTGGGCCCTGGGCTTTGCTGCCGTTGGTGACGCTGCCGCGCAAGTGGTGTTTGTGCCCCCCTTCGCTCTGAAACGCGCACTGGTCGAGAACTATCCCGTGCTGCCCAAGGAACTGGGTGGTGTCAATACCGCCAACCTCGATTTCAAATGGGTAGCCCTCGGGGCCAACCCCAGCGACAAGTTGACCGCCAAAAGTAGTACTTCAGGCAATCAACGCCCAGGCAGCCCAGGAAATTGGCAAAGTCGCGCAGCGCGGCCTGGAGGTGGCAAGCAAGGATAAGCAGGCCCAAAAGGCGTTTCCCGATCTAAACAGGGTGATCGAGGGCCTGAAACCCAAAGTGCAGGGCGAACAGGTAAGCATCAACCTGACCGACAATAAAGCCGGCGATATGCTGTTGGTGCTTGTCCAAAAACAGCGGGACGCGGCCGGCCGAGTACAATCGATCAACAACCTCAAACAGCTGGCACTGGCAATGCATGTTTATCATGACGCCTTCAAGTCGTTTCCGGCGGCGGCAACCTTCGATGCGCAGGGCAAGCCCCTTTTGAGCTGGCGCGTCCAGATCCTGCCCTTCATCGAGCAGGATGCCCTGTACAAGGAATTTCGCCAGGATGAACCGTGGGACAGCGAACATAACAAGAAACTGATTGGGCGAATGCCCCGTACTTTTGCCAGCCCGGCGCAAATGAATGCGGGTGAAGGCAAGACCGTTTATCTCGCGCCCGTCGGACCCAAGACCATTTTTGGCGGCAAAACGGGGATGCCCCTTCAGAAGATCACGGATGGAACCAGCAATACGATCATGATCCTGGAGGTCGCTGACGATCGAGCCGTCTACTGGACGCAGCCGGGCGACTACAAAATCGATGACCAGAACCCAGCCGCTGGCCTGTTCCGCCCGGGCGTACCCAGTACGGCTGCCGCTTTCGCGGATGGCTCGGTTCGCCGACTCACGGATATGATTACGGCCGCGGCGCTGACGAGCGCTGTATACGGCCAATGGAGGTGAAGCGATCCGAGATGAGGAGAGACCCTGAGGTAACGACCGCGCTAAATTTATTCGGCACCGGCTGGCTGGTAGCGGCTCAAATAATAAGCTGCCAGCCAGCGTACCGTTCGCGCTCGGATCTTGTTCCGCCATGTCGGTGAGGCAATCACGCAGGTCAGCCTGGGGCTGAGCAACGGCGGCACGGATGGCCGCCGCCCGCACGGCCGGCGCGGGATCTTGACATAGCCGTCGCAGCCAAATGCCAGGATCGAGGTCGGGCGCCTTGCGCAAATGCTGGAATACTTGCAGGCGTGCATCGGGCCGTTCAGCACTGATATAACGGGCCAGCACGATATGGCTCTCTTGCAAGCCACGGCTGCGCAGGGCCAACTCGCACATCGTTTGCACTTCCTCGTCGGCGTCGTGCAGCGAGGGTAGCAGCCCTTCATCACTGACCAGGTCCCGCGCCGCGCTCAGCGCCACCAGGGCGGCTTTGCGGACCGACGCGCTGGTATCCTTGAGAAACGGCACGACCCTGGCCAGCACTTCATTTTCCTGACGCAGCGGCGGGCGCAAGATCAACTGAATGGCCGCGACGCGCACGGCGTCGTCCCCTGATTTCAAACCGTCCCGCGCAAGGGCACGGCACTGTTCGAGCCACCGCCCGGGAGTCTCATGCTCGAGCAAGGCCGCGCCAAGCTGCAACGCGCCAACGGCTGGCTCGGTGCCCTTGATCGCCAGCGCGAAGATACTCCCCGCCAGCCGTACGACGTCTGATTGCGGCTGCTGTTTGGCCCGTGTTTTTTTCAGCAATAGGACTGGGAACCTGCAAGGCGCAATGCTTCCCTGCAGGGCTCATGCCCTGGAAACGTGCCGTAATCTCCTCCAGCAGCGGCACCGAGCGCGGATCTGCCTCGGCCCACGAGCCTACCAGGCCGACCAGGGCATACTCCGAATTGTCGCAGACTTTTTTATCGGCGCAGTCAAGATTGGTTAAAAGATAGGGGAGAGCGGCTTCGTCCAGGGCGATCACGTTGGCTACGCAGCTTCCCAGGTTGACGTCCGTCGCTTGCGCTAGCTGGTTTACGTAATATCGCGCCAGCAGCGGCCGGTGCAACCACCACGCCGCTCCACCTAAAACGCCGAGAATCACCAGTCCCATCAGCAACGGTCGGCGCGCATGCTCAGCCCCTTTTGGGCGGGACTATAGGCGTGCTGATGCCGCCAGGACAAGAGCAAAGTTCGGTAGTATTCTGGGATGCGTTGCCAGGGGAGGCGCTCATCGCGCACGATCAACTCGACGCGGCCGCCTTGTCCACTTCCTGAAGCCTGGCTGGTACCAGGCGCAGGCCGCCGGCGGCGGATTGTTGTTCGCCCGCCTTGCCCGCTTCATGATACTCGGCGTCCTGGTTGACTTGCCAAAGATCGAACAGGTTTTCGCCGGCCACGATATTCTTGGCGCAGAGCATGGCAGTCATCATGGCATGGTCCTGGTTGTTGTACTTGTGCATGCCGTTGCGGCCGATCAGGTGAAGGTTCGGGTAATTCGCTTCGAGTTCGGCGCGTATCGTGGCCACGTGTTTGGCATAGTCATCGTCGTAGACGGGGTAGGCCTTGGGCTGACGAACGACGGTGCCGTCAACGACATCCTCTTTTTTGGCCAGGCCGATCTTCTCAAGTTCGATTTTGGCGCGCTCGATCAGGTCCGCGTCCGAGGAGTTCCAGAGGCCATCCCCTTCAAAGCAGAAGTACTCCAGGCCATAGCAAGTCATCGTGGGGTCGGGAACCATTTCGGGAGACCAGGATTTGAAGTTTTGCACCCGGCCGACTTTCACGCTTGGGTCATGGATATAAATCCAGTTGTCCGAGAACGCGTCCCTGTCCTTGAGGATGAGCACCACGGTCAAGAAATCGCGATAGCGCAGGCTGTTGGCGGCGTGCACCGCCCGGTCCGACATTTTTGGCGTCAGTCCATTCACCAGCGCCTTCATGGGGGCGGAGGAGATGACGTGGGCCGATTCGACCGTATGCCTGTTGTTGTCGCTATCCTGGTAGGTCGTGGTCCAGAGCCCGCTCTTCTGGTCATGGTGACAGGCGACCACCTTCATGCCCATGTGCAGCTCGCCCCCCATTTCTTTAAACCTGGCGGCGCAGGCTTCCCACATCATGCCGGGGCCTTGGCGGGGATAACGGAAGGTGTCGATGAGCGACTTGATGACCTTGCTCTTGTCCGCCCCAGCGCGCAGTGTTTTCTTCTTGAAGAGGGCATTTTTGACGGCGGACCAGAGGGACAGGCCCTTGATGCGCTGGGCGGCCCAGTCGGCCGATATGTCCTTGCAGCTCATACCCCAGACTTTTTCCGTGTAGGTCTTGAAAAAGATATTGAACAGGCGTTTGCCGAACTGGTTGCTGACCCAGTCCTCGAAGCTCCTGGGATTGGGGACAGGGAAAGGGTGCGCGATGAAATACGAGAGCATGCAGCGGCTGGATTCCAGGACACCCAGCTTGCGCAGGGCCTCGCCGGCCTTGAGTGGATAGGAGAAAAAGCGATTATTGTAAAAAATGCGCGAGGAGCGCGGTCGATCCAGCATGTCGTGCGGCAACAGCTCGGTCCAGAGGTCTTCGACCTCCTGCGACTTGGAAAAGAAGCGATGGCCGCCGATATCGAAGTGATAGCCGTGATATTTGGCGGTGGCGCGATGCCGCCCACGTAAACTGGGTCGGCCTCTAGTATGGTGACGGGCACGTTTTGTTTGCTGAGCAAATAGCCCGCGGTCAGTCCGGCGGGGCCGGCGCCGATAATCGCGACGGAGTTGGCTGGCGTCATGGAGAGATCTCACTTCCTGGAGTTTTGGCGGCGGCTGTCACCACCGGCGACGAATCATTCAAGGCGGCACGTACTTGACGGCAATCGTAGAGAAAGACATGACCATTTCCCGCGGCGACCCAGCCGGGAAATTCACGCGTCAGGAGGAGGAAGTCGATGCCCTCTTCCTGGCATAACGCTTTGAAGTGGTCAACGTTCGCGTGAGCGGAATCGTAGTCGAGCGCGAAAAATCGGCTTATCCACATGCGAACGATCGCGGGCACGTCTCTGGACTCGCGGAACCGATCCATTTCGAAGGGCCCGACCACGATGGCGCGGCGTTGTCCTTCCAGTGCCATCTGCCTCTGGAACATCACGCCGCTCATCTGCCACCAATCGAAATAGCTTTGGGCATGCAGATCGAGCCAAACGTATTCGAGCCGGCCGAGGCAACTGTAAATGGTTGGAGACGCCGGCGCGCCTGCGCCCGCAAGTAATCCTGGACGAAGCGGATATCCTGGCCATGGCAGGTATAATTTTCGCGAAAATAAGGGGAGGCGAGCAAATAGGCGTTGCCTCCCTGGATGAGCAAGAGGAGCGCCACCAGCGCACCTTGCAGGCGGCCGCTGAAAGCGTTTCGCCTCGCCAACCACACCGCGAAACAGGCGAAAATGACAACCCAGGGAAGCGGCCCGAGGCTGGTGGTGAGCAGCCGGGCGAATTCCAGCAGGTCTCTTTGCTTCATCACGTCGCCGTAATTGGCCAGCAGGATCGCGATCTTGTAACCGGCCCAAACAAGGGCCCCCAGGAGGACGCTGACCACGAGGCTCAGGCTCCACCAACTGAAGAACCGAGGCATTGTGTCCATGCCGCGATAGCGCAGCACCGCGAAGGGCAAGAAAAATAGCGGCAGGCACAACTCAAGCGGCAGGTCCGTCGTCAGTCCCAGGAAACAGAGGAGAAAAGCCGCCACGGGTGGTCCATACCACTGGAGAAGACCGAGAAAACGAGCGGCGAACCAGAACGCGAAAGGAATTTGCACGACCTTCAAGATCCACAGGGCGCGATAGGGTTGACCTTGCAAGGGCAGGGCATATGGCAGGTTTTCGGCCACCGCGGTGCCAACCACGGCGACGACGCCCAGCACCGTGACTGACATCAGCAAGCAGGCATAGGTCGCGTTTTTTTGGCGATAAGCGAAAGCCGCGGCGGCGACGCCGATCAGGCCAAAGGCGATGTTGATCCAGTCGTAGAGCTGCCATTCGCTGACGAAGTTGAAGGGCGTGGCCATCAAGATGACGTCGCGCCAACGGTCGTCCATCGTGCCCAGGTACCGGCTGGCCAGTTCGGGCGTTGCCAGGAACCAGGTGCCGGCGGCGCCCAGCAGCAGCACCAGGGGAATTAGCACCTTGGCGGGCAAAAAACGCCAGGCCGCGCAAACTGTCCAAATGAAGAAACCGCCCACCGCCATGAGTGGATGGAAAGCCATGGCCAGGGCCATGAGCCCCAGGCTGGCTACATAGCGCTGCCGAAGTATGCTGCTCTAGCCCGAAGAGGACCAGGGCGTTGGCGATGAGGCGAGGCGTGAGGAACGATTCCTGAACCTGGAGCATATTCAGGCCGCCAAAATTCAGCGGCACGACGACCATGAAGGCGAGCGCCAGCGTCGAAAGTAGTCGGTCCTCGAGCAAGGTTTCGACCAGTCGTTTCAGGGCGAGAATCAAAAGGCCATTGAATACCAGGTACAGCAGGAAAAACGAGAGTTCCAGGCCGAGGAGGTTCACGAAGGGTGCGGCGCAGCGGGAGAAGATCGAATACTGGTCCTGCGAGCCGTAACGGAAGAAAAGGTCGTCATGGTACAGCAAAGGATCCAGGTGATGAAGAACCTGGGCGCTGTAAAGGCGTGCGTCGTGGACAATGCCGGAGTAGGGGCGGGCGAGCGCGTTGAAGGCAAGCAGGACGCAGAAGAGGCACCAGGGCCGCTCCGCTAGCTTGGCAATCGCCTGGGCTGCCTTTTCAGACCAGCTTGGGAAAGTAGTCGTCATGACCTTCCGGATTCCACAGGGGGGTGAAATCAGAGGCAGCCGATAAGGGGGTCAAACTGCCTCGGTGCAACAACCCAACTATAGGTCATGTTCTTTTTTGCGGCGGGGTATTTACACGGAAAGTTCGGGAAAGGAGGCGCAAACCCCCTCCTTTAACCGGCAAAATGTTTAGGCCTGGCCTGTTTGCGGACGGAATAAGAGGTATTTTCGGCTTAAAAAGTTCCACAGGAACGCCAGCCCCAGGGCAATGACCTTGGCCAGCGACAGCGGGATGCCGGCCAGGGCAGCCATCGTCATCCAGGTGATAATCAAGCCAAAAAGGGACAGGACCGTGAAGGCCAGAAAGCCCGTGGCCGCGTTGTGAGCCGTGGCGGGAAAAACCCAAACCGAGCACAGAACATATTGAACGACGCCGCCAGCGAGGTAGCCAAGCACGGCCGCGGGCAAACGATTGCAGCCCGCACCTTCAACCAGGACAAACAAAATGAAGCAGTCGAGCACCGCGGCGACGACGGACACCAGCAAAGCACGCGGCATCTGCGCGAACAAGCTTTCCACGGGGGCGGTGAACCATTTTTTTAGTTGGAGAGCCGTGTGTGTCACGGATTGGCTTCCTGTGTCGCTGGGTGGTTGCCGATGGCGCCGCCATTTTCCCGGCGCGGGAAGCGCAGGCGGTACGCAAATATAGGTCATGGATTGCGGACGTGGCAGAGAATTGCCGAGAAAGCGAAGCAACATCAATCCGGGAGAGGCCGCTGTATCCCCTTGGCACGCATCTGCTCGACGCGCAGGGCAATCTCCGGCTGGCGGGGATCGACCATGAGGGAGCGTTCATAAAGAGAAAGAGCGCGGTCGGGCATGTTCAACATTTCGTAAACGATACCAAGCTCCACCAGTCCCCGGCGATTATTCGGCTCCAGGGCAAGCGCCTGGTGCAAACGCCCCTGCGCCAGCGGCAGCGCCTTGTCCTGGCGCAGCGCCAGGCGTCCAGAACATAAGCGTCCGCGGACGTCGGATGTTGCTCGAGCCATTCCTGTATAAGGCGATTGGCTTCCTGGGCCCGGCCCGTGCGATAAAGGATGGATACCTGGGCCTGACGGGCATCGCCATGGGTTGGCGCCAGTTGCAGACAGGTCAAGTAATACTGTTCCGCGCCGCGCCAGTCCCCCTGACGATCACGGCATTGACCAAGATTGTAGAGCAGAGCCGGGTCTTGCGGCGTTAACGTGAGGGCGACCTCGAAGCTCTCCTGGGCCGCCCTGAAATCGCCGCGCGCGAACTGCGTCACGCCGTCATTGTTGAATTCCTGCACGCGGTGATCGATCGCCGTCACGCAACCAATCCCTGCCATCAGGAAAGGCATCATAAAATGCAGGCGAAATTTGCCGACGTGCCGCCTCATGCGGGAAACCTCCGCCGCGGACCATAGGCGGAACGCGGCGAAATTGGAAGAGATGTCTGCCGGGTAACTGCCGAGAAATCAACCATGCTTCCGGGTCTTGCCCTTGACTCCCGATTTACCCAGATTTAAAATGAAGTTACTGGGTCATGCTATCGTGGCATGACGTGGCTAGAGCCTGCTTGGCGGTTGACATTGGTTGCCGACCGGCGCAGGGTGGTTCTAGCAAAAGGAGGTGATTTAGTGTGTAGTGGTAACCAAAGGTGGCTGCGCTAGACGTAGCCGACGGGCTGCCGTCGGGCGCAGCCGCAAATTGTAGGGAACCTCGGCGTCTATCATGCCGAGGTTCCCCTTTTTTTTTGAGGTACGAAGATGATCGTTGTGATGAAGCCGGGCGCAACGCAAAAGCAGCTCGATCATATTATCGAGCGCATCGAGCAACTGGGGCTGCGCAGTAATGTGATCGTCGGTACGGAGCGAACGGTGGTGGCCGCGATTGGTGAAAAACGGGACGGCGCCAAGCAGGCCCTGGAAACAGGCGAGGGGGTCGAAAAGGTGGTACCGATTCTGGCCCCGTACAAAATGGCGAGCACGGAAGTAAAAAAAGAGCCAACGCGCGTCGATGTCTTGAAGCTAAAGGTGGGTGCAGGTGAGATCGGTGTAATCGCGGGCCCCTGTTCCGTTGAAAGCAAGGATCAGATTTTGCAAGTCGCCGAAGCCGTCCGGCAAGCGGGGGCGGCGGGTCTGCGCGGCGGTGCCTTCAAGCCGCGAACCAGCCCCTACAGCTTTCAGGGCATGAAGGAAAAAGGGCTCGAGCTGCTGGCCCTGGCGCGTGAGAAAACCGGCCTGGCGATCGTTACCGAGGTAATGGCTTCGGAACATGTGGCCATGGTGGGTAACTATGCCGACATTTTGCAGGTCGGCGCTCGCAATATGCAAAACTATCCTTTGCTGGAGGCCGTCGGCGCCAGCTCCAAGCCGGTGCTCCTCAAACGAGGCGCCTCGGCCACCATGGAGGAGTTCTTGCTGGCCGCCGAGTACATACTCAAGGGCGGCAACTCTCAGGTGATGTTATGTGAACGGGGCATTCGCACGTTCGAGGAGCATACGCGCTATACGCTGCCATTGGCGACCGTGCCCTACCTTCGCCAGACTACGCACCTCCCCGTGGTCGTGGACCCCAGTCACGGCACGGGCAAGGCCAGCCTGGTATTGCCCATGGCGCTCGCCGCGGTCGCGGCCGGGGCCGATGGCCTGATCATCGAGGTCCATCCCGATCCCGAAAAAGCGCTGAGCGATGGCTACCAGTCGTTAACACCCACTTCGTTCAGCCATTTGATGAGCGAATGCCGCAAAGTGGCCCGTGCACTCGGGCGCAACTTACCGGGTGGCGATTAGAACGTCCCTTATTTCAATAGTTCGCGCTCCATCCGTTCGATCAGGTCCCGGACACGGAGCGAGCGTGCGCCGAGTTGCAGGGCGGTATTGTCCTTGATCCAGGCGCGAACTTTCTTTTCGGCGGCGACGGCGGTGCTATGGTTGCGCCCGCCAAAACGCTGGCCAATCTCGGCATAAGTGGCGGCGGTGTGTTTGCGCCAGGTAGACGGCCAGCATGCGCGGATGGCTGACCATCCAGCCCCGCTTTTTCGATTGCAGCGTACCTGTTTCCAGATTCAAGGTCTTGCTGACGGCGTCTTCCACGTCCGCCACTTGAACCAGGCGTATGGAATGGCGCAGCACATCGCCCAGCGCTTTGCGCGCAGCTCGCGATCGATCCGCCTGCCATGTGCGCGGGCAAAATGCCACACGCTATTGAGAGCACCCTCCAGCTCACGCACATTGCCGCGCAGTTCGTCGGCAAGAAAATCGAGCACGTCCGCCGGCATGGGTTCCCGATCCGGCACCAACGTTTTGTGGCGCAACAAATCCAGGCGCGTTGCCCGTTCCGGCATGACCAGGCCGCAAATGGCGCCGCCCACAAGGCGATCGATAAGCTCCGGCGTCAACTGATCATCGAGGCGCGGATGACAATCGGAAGTGGCGATAACCAGCCGCTGCTCCCCATGCAGCACGTCGAGCGTGTGCTGAAATTCTTCCTGGGTCGCCGGCTTTTTCGCCAGGAATTGCAAATCATCGATGAGCAGCGCGTCGCATTCGCGAAATTGTTTGCGAAAGCCGCTGAGCTTGCCAGTGTGAATGGCCTGGACGAAGCGATTGGTGAAGTCTTCGGCCGACAGAAAACAAACATGCCACTCTGGATGGCTTTGGCGTAGGCCCACATAAATGGCTTCGAGCAAATGCGTCTTGCCGACCCCACACGGTCCGTGCAGGACCAGGGGACTGGCAGCTTCGGTGTGATCCTCAACCAGGCTTTGCGCGGCAGCCTGTGCCAGGCGATTGCACGGTCCGACAATGAAATCATCGAGTCGGCGAAAGCGCCGGGACCGGGAGCGCGGCGCCGCTGTGGGCTTGGCCAGGCTTTCCGCGAGTGGTTTGGCCACTTTATCGGCGGTCGGAGGAGGCTCCGCCGCGGTCGGTGCTTCCTTCTGCCGGGCCGCGCGGAAGAGTTCCGCATCGAGCGCGAAGACCAGGCGCACCTCCTGGCCAAGGACTTCGGTCGCCGCCGCCTTGATCTCGACACCGAACGTTTTCTCCAGCCACTCTTGGTAAAAGTGATTAGGAACGCCGATGCGCAAGGTCTCTTGTTCGAAGCTCAGGCGGGTCTTGTTTTGAAACCATAAACCATAGCGATCCGCCCCAATCCGTTGGCTTAGCGCCTGTCCCAGCGCCGCCGTCATGTCTCCTGTAATCATCCTCAAATGAATCCCCTCCCTGCGCGCGGCGTGAGCCGGGCAGAGTTTGCGACAACTCGGCATCAAGAGAGCAATAAACGCCCCGGAGGGAAAGCCGGTGGCGACCTTTCAACTCGGAGAAAGCACATTCTAGGGGCGAGCGCGGCGGATGCCAACGATTTTTTCGC
Source organism: uncultured Planctomycetota bacterium (assembly GCA_963848825.1). GTDB lineage: Bacteria > Planctomycetota > Planctomycetia > Gemmatales > Gemmataceae > CAVVSQ01. The sequence goes on from CAWKFA010000015.1 coordinate 1,989,105, forward strand.
GAACTCATTATTCGCCGATTCTTCACCGACGCAAACACCCTAATTTCACGATGAATCTTGGGCAAAACCTCTTCCAGGTCTTTAAAAAAAGTCTTCCCGGAAGAGTGGAAAACGCGTCGATGAAATGCGCGTGGCTTCCAGCTGCCGACGGCAAAAGTCAGAGTTTTAATCTTTACTATAGATTTGATCGTAAGGTACAGCGATAAACTACTTTATGTCGACAGATCTAACTGGCGTCACGGCTGCGGGCGCGGCAAGTGTACGGTCCCAGAAGTAGAGGTAAACCTCACGATAATCGGTGGGAATCAGGCCAAGCTGGGTATACAGCTGGATGGCGGGCCGATTACGCCCATCGACCGCCAGGACCAGCATGGGCGCGCGCGCCTTTTGGGCGAGCCGGAGGACGTGCAAAGCCACCTCACGTCCAAGGCCGTGCCTTCTGGCCTCGGGTACCACGCCAAGGTAGGAAAGGTCCCAGGCGCGATTGTCCGGCACCACGGCGGCCAGCGCCACGGCTACCGGTTTATCGTCCTTTAGGGCGAGCAACCAGCGCTCGGGATGGAAATCTCCCTGGCCGCGGTGCCCCGCGAGGATTTGCGCGATGGTTCGCGTGTTGTTCAATTCAGGACAATCGAGGGTGCCTTCGTAGGTGCGCAGCAGCGTGGCCTCGAATGGTTCACGCACCGCATCGCTATAAGGTAAATAACGTAATCGCGGCGCCAAAATTGGCGGCAGCGCTTTCAAGGGATGTTCAAAGAAATGTAACTGGGTAACGCGTTGAAATCCGGACCGCAACAGCGAGCCGGCAAAAGGCACGTCCAGTGGCCCCAGAATGGCCTGACCAAGCCTGGCTCCGCGGCTGCGTAGCCAGGCCAGGGCCGCTTGCACCAGTCGATCTTCCAGTGCAGGATCGGGCCTGGCGGTTTTGGGCAGCCAGCACAAACCGCACGCTCCGGGCAGCAGCACACAGATAATCACGCCCTGAAGGCCGGCGGCATTGTTCGCCACCAGGATCCCCTCGGGCTGGATGGCTCCCTCCTTGAGAAGGGCCAGCGCATTGAGCACCCGCGTGGCCCGCACTCCGTCCGGGAGGTGACCCAGTGCCAGGTCAAACGCGGCGGGCCGTTGCTCGGGGGCAGACGGTCCGATGATCATGCGATCGACGAGCATGCCGCACCGAGAATGAATATGGCCGGCAGAGCGACGACAAACTAGTAGCGACGTCCGCGATCGGTGCCGCCGAACCCGCCGCGCGTGCCCCCGAAGCCGCCGCGACTGCCGCTGGGGGGAGCACCCCTGCGCGAACGCGCCCCGCGTTCCTCTTTTGGTTTGGCTTCGTTGACGGTGAGCGGCCGTTCGCCATGCTCGAATCCGTTGAGGGCTTCCATCGCCTTTTGAGCCTCGTCGTCGTTTTCCATTTCGACGAAGCCGAACCCGCGCGAACGTCCGGTCTCGCGATCGGTGATGACCTGCGTGGTGGCCACTTTACCGTACTTGCTGAACAACTCCAACAAGTCGTCGGACGTGGTCTCCCAGGCTAAATTGCCGACGTAAATGATTTTGGCCATGGTTTGCCGTACTCGAGGTCCTTGATTTAGTTATGATCGTGGCAGGATGCCCAAACCAAGTTCTCATTATGAGTACGCCCGGGCAAATGGCAATAACTTTTTCTCGAATATGCAGGGATTGCTGAGAAGCACTGTCGGACGATCCCTTGACTTGCCCGGTTACAATAGGGTCACACTCAACTATCCTGGAGGTTAGACCATGAAGCCCTTTTGGCAACAGCTACTCGCCGACGATTTATCTTCTCCCCAGGGCGCTGCGCCCGAACCCGAGCGCCAGGAAACAGACGCGCTCGATGCGTATTCGCGGGTGGTGGTCACGGTGGCTGAATTATTAAGGCCGGCTGTCGTGAACTTACGCGCGGGGAAAGGCCGCGACGGTGGCAGCGGCTCCGGTTTTTTGTTCACGCCCGATGGCTTTCTGCTTACCAACGCGCACGTCGTGGGCCAACACGAACGGGTACGGGTACGCATGAGCGATGGTCGCGAATTCCAGGGCCGGGTCGTGGGCTGCGACCCGTGGAGCGACCTGGCGGTAGTCCAGGCCGAGGCCAATGCGCTTGGCCATGCGAAGCTGGGCGATTCGGGGCGGCTGCGCGTGGGTCAGCTCGTCGTCGCCATAGGCAGTCCCTTTGGCTTCGAATCAACGGTCACCGCCGGGGTTGTCAGCGCCCTCGGTCGCACCTTGCGCACCATCACGGGCCATCTTGTGGATAACGTCATCCAAACGGACGCTGCGCTCAACCCCGGCAACAGCGGCGGCCCGCTCGTCGATGCCGCGGGACATGTTATCGGTATCAATACTGCCGTGATCCAGCCCGCGCAGGGAATTTGCTTCGCCATTCCCATTAACATGGCCCGCCACATCCTGCCGCAGCTCATGAAGCATGGGCGGGTTGTACGCGGGTACCTGGGGCTGCATGCACGCGCCGTGCCCCTGGCGCGGAAGTTTGGTTTCCCGCAAACAGGGGCCGTGGAGATCATGGCCGTTGAAAGCGGCGGCCCCGCGGATCAGGCTGGCATTCTCGAGGAAGACTTGCTTGTCGCGCTCGGAGACCACGCGGTTAACAGTGTTGATGACTTGCACAAGCTCTTGATGGAATTGCCGGTGGATGTCCCGGCCACCGTCGTCATTTTGCGTGCCGGGCGACGCTTCGAGCGCTTGATCCTGCCGCAGGAATACCCCCATCCCGCACCACGGAGCTAAGGAGCATCCTGAGGTATTCTCTGAGTGCGCATGTTGAACCGCGTTGACTGGGCAATTGGCGGCAAGTTTGGCGCCTTTGCTGGCCGTAGCGAATTCGCAGATTCACCATCCTGGCAAGAACTCGTTTTTATTAGGACTTTACCGGTCCGTCGGCCGATTCTAAGGTTGTTGGATGCGGCGCTCGTTCGGGAACTAAGGCCGCATCGCGAATCGCTCATAAGTGCCGTGAAACAGGGGTCCGGTCAAGGTTCAGCTTGGTGGCTGGACCGGAGGCTCCGGGAGGAAGTCGGCACAATTTCGGGGTCAACCTGTTAAAGGAGACGCGATGAAACGGTTTGCAAGTTTGCTCTGCGGAGCGCTGGCCATCCTCATGGCCGCGGAAATAGCACGGGCCGACACGGGCTCCCTGCACTACGGCGGCTATCAACCCTGGTGGAATATTTTCGCCAAGCGCAATCGCTGCATGTCTGTCGAGGAAGAACGCTTGCAGCGCTTCTGGCATGATTATTATGACGCCCTGCGCCGCTACTATGATTCCCTCGACCATATCGATTGGGTTTCCTACTACAAAAACCACGGTTACCAGATCAACGCGGGTTGCGCTTACGGCCAATGCGGCGGCTCGCAACGCGTTCAATTTGCCCCGGTGTTTGTCAGCCCGACCATGCAGTGGGCGGTGCCCAATAGCTGCCTGAACGGCCCCCCCACCGGCCCGTCCGGTCCGCCCATGGGTGCCTTCCCCGGCGGTTACGGACAGCCCGGCGGTTACGGACAGTAAGCAATGCCGGATTGCCCGACCAAGCCCGAATGCTCGATCCCCAGGGTCGCCATTCGGGCTTTGTCGTTGGCGTCTACGCTCGCAGTCAATTTCTTCGGCAATTTTTATCTCTTCGATCCCGCCGCAACCTGACGCGAAAAAATAGGGCAGGAAGCGCGCCACCGAAGCCGCCGCCGTCCATGCCGTGGGTTAGTCTATTCCGTTGGCTCTTTGTTCCCGCACCACGGAAACGACCCCCTCGACATGGAAGGAGTCGCCATGAAAGCGACTGTCATCTGGGCAGGCGCCCTCGTTGGGCTCGCCCTGTCAACGACCTCCGCGTTTGCCTTCGGCAATGGCTCACCCGTCTTTTTTACGCCCTATCCCGTGGCCCCTGACGCATGCGGGCCCGGTTTTTACGCCGCTTGTCCCAATGGCATGGTGTACGGGCCCAACTATTACCTCCGTCCACCGGGGTCACCCTATTCCGGCCCGGCAATGGGCATGCCAGCGGCGCCGGCGCCGGCGTTTCAATTCAATCCCTATGTGCGCGGCCCAAGAGACTTCTTCATGTGGCGCGAGAACATGGAAGATCAACTGAATCGCAGCCGGCGCCCCGCCCTGGTGCCCTGAACGCCATCATCCCGCAAACTCAACGAACCCGGCTAACCGCCGGGTTTTTTGTTTTACAGGTCTCGTTTCAACCATGCCTGTTGCCCACGAAAACCGCGCGGGCGGCTGGCTTCCGTGAAATCTCCGCGGGCTGACTACGAATTACTGCCTGAGCCGCGAACTTTTGACAGGGTCGGTCGGCGCCTTATATAATGAACAGAGAAACACTTCGGAGGCCAATTCATGCATCCTTCCGCCCAGCCTGCCGTGTCCCCCGGCTGGGCCGTGGCGTTGCTGCTTGGCCTGGTGGCATTGCTGTCACCGTCAGCGCTGGTTTATGCGCAGGAAGCGCGCGACGGCCTGTTTATCACCGTTCCTAACCCGATCGATGACAAGGCCGTAAATCAAATCGAGCGCAAGATTCAGGAAGCCATTGAACGCCAAAAGCGTAATATCAGCATCGTCGTGTTTAACTTCAACCCGCAGGGGCAGCCTGCTGGCACCAGTGACTGGAACTCTCCCAACCGGTTGGCCGAATTCATTCGCAATTTGCAGCGTGGGACCGTGCCCGGCAAGAACTATCCGAACATCAAAACGCGTGCGTTCGTTCAGAACGCGGTAAGCAAACACACCGTTTTGCCGGTGCTGGCGTGCAAGCAAATCTACATGGCGGACGACAGCGATCCCAAGACCGGCCAGCGCAAGGCTCGTCTTGGTGACGTGGTGCGCGAGTCGGGGGGAGTCATCGGCGATACGGCCCGGCTGGCGTACGCCGGCGTGGCACGCAACTTCGCTTCCCCCGATCTGGTCGCACGTATGCTCGACCGCGGTCTCGTCCTTAAGAAAGTAAAAACTATCGAGGGGCCGCGCTACGTCAGCGACAAAAGCTTGCGTGAACTCGCCAACAGCGGTCAGCCCTTTACGGTGGAGCAAGATTTGCCCGACTGCCTGCAACTGGGCAACGCCTCCTTCGATGCCAGGCAAGGCCTTGAGATCGGCATTTGCGCCGGCGTCATGAACAGTGCGGCCGAGCTGGCCGCCGCCTTCCATTTGCCGCGCAAAAGCTTGACCGAGGACTGGCTGGTCATCCACGACAAGGTTTATCCCTGGCGCATCGAGGTGCGCGGCCCTCTGGATCAGGGCAAGCTCGATGCCCTGGAACGGCGCATCAAGACCGCGATTGGCAAGGGCGCCAACCTGCTCATGTTCCAGCTCGAAGCCGAGGGGGGCGAGGTTCGCCACGTGGCCTCGACGGCCCAGATGATTCGCAACCTCCAGGACGACAATCAATTGCCGGTGAAAACCATCGCGTGGGTGGCGCCGGACCGTTCTTTGGGAGCAGCGACCTTCCTCGCGCTGGCTTGTAACGAAATTGTCATGGCCCCCAGTGCCGCCCTGGCTGACTTTTCCAAGATACCGGCCGATCAGATCGAGGATGTCAAAGCCATGCTGCTGCCGCTGGTCAAGGAGCAGGGTTACCCCGCGCTCTTGTTCGAGGCAACGCTCAGCAAGGACCTGGCTCTTTACCGCATGAAGACCAACGACGGGGAAGATCGCCTGGCGGGTGATAACGACTGGAAAAACCCTGGTTGGCGTAAAATCAGTCAGGTCGATCGAGTACCCGGGCAGTTTTTGAAGATTACGGCGCCGCTGGCGCGGGAGTTTTACATCGCACTCGATACGGACATCGCGTCCGTGGATGCCTTGCATGCTTATTGCCGCGTCGATTCGCAGCGCGTGCCGCATTGCCCGCGACGATTGGCTTGAACAGGTCGCCGAGTTCTTTCGCGAGCCCATCGTCAACTTCATCCTTATCATGCTCGGCATTGTCGGGCTCATCATGGAGCTGAAGCTGCCGGGCACGACGGTGCCGGGTGTCATCGCGGCGGTCTGCTTCGTGTTATTTTTCTGGGCCTATTCCTTCGTGGGGCAATTTACGCTCCTGGCCGTCCTGCTCTTCATTCTCGGCCTGGTCCTTATCGGCGTCGAAATCTTTGTCCTGCCGGGCTTTGGCTTTACCGGCATCAGCGGTATTGTTCTTTTGATCTCGAGCCTGGTCCTGGTTACCCTGGAGCGCATGCCGCAAACTTCGCAGGACTGGGTCAGCCTGGGAGGCACTTTCGGCACCTTCGGCCTTAGCCTGATTGCTGCGCTGGTGTCGGCCTTCCTGTTGGCGTGGTACCTTCCAAGTATTCCATATGCCAACCGCCTGGTCTTGCAACCGCCCGGCGATGGCGCCAGCGACGAAACGCCCGGGTCGGTCAGCCCAGGCCTGCTTGGCGCGATTGGCGTGGCGGTTACCGCGCTGCGGCCCGCCGGCAAGGCTCAGGTCGGCGACGACTTTTTGGATGTCGTCGCCGAAAACGATTTCGTGCAGCCCGGACACCGGGTGCAGATCATCGAAATCGAAGGCAATAGAATAGTCGTCAAGGAAATATGATTCCCAGAAGCTCGTGACCGGCGGCGCTGTCGACCAAGCAAATACCTGAGGGCCCCTGCTCAGGACCTCGAAGGCACTGTGATGAAGAATGGATCAATCTTTCCTCGCCTACGCCCTGGTGCTGCTGGGCCTGATTATGATGGCGGCGGAAGTTTTCTTGCCCACCGGAGGGATTCTGTTCGTGCTGGCGCTGGCGTCGCTTATCGCCGGCATCGCCATCGCGTTTTATAGCGACCTCACGCAGGGCATGATCATCCTCGTTTTGGTCTTCATTCTCATTCCCGCCGGAGGGCCGATTCTGCTGCACATCATGCCCCGGACCGCGATGGGGAAGAAGCTTTTTCTCGACGTCATCAAGGATGACGCGTCCGTGGCGGTCATGCCGGTGAACCTTGAGCTTGAACAGCTGCGCGGCCGCTATGGCAAGACCGTCTCCTCCCTGCGTCCATCCGGGCTCACGGATTTTGACGGCCGGCGGGTGGATACGATGAGTGAAGGTGATATGATCGGGCCGGGCCAATGGGTGCGCTGCATCGACGTCAAGTCCGGCCGGGTCATTGTTCGCCAGGTAGATCGTCCGCCGGACCTCGGTGGTCTAGAAGCCATGGAGCTCCCCTGAGCCGTGCCGCTGATCGACCTCGACCTTGCACCCAATATGTTTCGATTTCGCGATTTCTCCGAAAGGATCTCTAACACATGCGGAAGATATTTGTTCTCCTGGGCGCCGATGACGACCTGGGCAAATTGCTCGGCGACAATAAATGGATGTTTATTCTGTTCGCGGTCGTCTTCGTGGTTGGCCTATTCTTCCTGGTTATCTTTTTCAGCTTTTTGCGGCTCTGGATTCAGTGCTTTTTGACCGGGGCGAAGATCAGTATCTGGGACCTTATCGGCATGAAGCTGCGCAATGTCGATTACAGCATGATCGTGCGTCAGAAAATCGCGCTCGTCCAGGCGGGCGTCAAGGTCTCCACGCAAGAGATGGAGGCCCATTACCTGTCGCGCGGCAATGTGCCGAAGACGGCCACCGCCGTCATCGCCGCGCACAAGGCCGGCATCGAACTGCCGTGGCGTATCGCCTCGGCGGTCGACCTGGCCGGCCGCGATGTCCTCGATGCCGTCAAGACCAGCGTCAATCCCAAGGTGATCGGCTGTCCCGACCCCGCCAAGGGACGGCCTACCCTCGACGGCGTCTGCAAGAACGGCATTCAATTGCGTGCCAAGGCGCTCGTCACCGTGAGAACGAAGCTCGATCGCCTGGTCGGTGGCGCGACGGAAGAGACGATTATCGCGCGTGTCGGCGAAGGCATCGTCAAGGCGATCGGGTCCGCGGAACATCATACCGACGTTCTGGCCAATCCCAACATTATCTCCCAGGCCGTGCTCAAGAATTCGCTCGATTCCCAAACCGCCTTTGAGATTGTTTCGATCGACGTGGCTGAGATCGACGTCGGCGACAACATCGGGGCCATTCTCAAGGCCAATCAGGCCAAGGCCAACTTGCAATTCGCGCAGGCGGAAGCGGAACAGCGGCGGGCGGCGGCCGTGGCCCGCGAACAGGAAATGAAGGCTGCCGTCGAAGAGAACCGTGCCAAAGTCGTATTGGCGGAGGCCGAGGTGCCGCTCGCGATCGCCTTCGCGTTCCGTTCCGGCAACTTTGGCGTCATGGATTACATCAACATGCGCAACGTACAGGCGGATACCGAAATGCGCAACGCCATCGCCGGTGCTGGACCGAGTTCCGCGACGACGACAGGCCGTGCCGATCGTCCAGGCGGTCAAACGCCATCATAAGGTTGGCGCTCGGTCATGGACCGTGCGCCCGCAAGGGTAGCGAACAGACGCGGGCTTGCACCGCGTCACAAGTAACCGCCACGTGCGCTGAAAAGTTTGGTGGCAATTACCCGAGAGCTTTCATGGACTGGATCAAACTAGTAATCCCGCTGATCGCCGTGGCGGTCTGGATCGTGAGTCACCTGGCTAACCAGAAGCAAGAAGCACGCCGGCCGCCGGGCGGTCCGCCTCCACCCAGGCCGCGCACGCCGCCGCCCCCCCGTGTCAGTGCCCAGGCCGATGAAGATCAATATCGCGTCGAGATGGACCGGGAGCGCCAGCCCCTCAAGGCGGCCAAGGTCGTCAAGCAACAGCCGAAAGCACGTGTCAAGATACCCACGCTGGTGCGCCGTCCTATCCCTGGCCCGACGCCCGCACAGGGCCCGCGCTCGCGGGTGCCGCCCAGTGAGTCCGAGCCCATCCTGGCGTCCCTGGCTCCGGCTGACGTGACGCTCAACCCCCTGGTGACCAACCTCGGCCAGGTGGGCGCGCTCACGGCTGATCCCGCTCCACGTCTTGCCAAAAAGCTAAGGGGACTTTTGACGAATCGCGACAACCTGGCCACTGCCATGATGCTCAGGGAAATTCTCGATGTGCCGGTATCTCGGCGGCCCAGGCGTTGACAAATCATGCCTTGAGCTCGACGAGGTTCGCCTCCATCGTCTCGATTTGCTTTTGCAAGTCGACAACCTGGTCACGTTGTTGTTGCACCACGTCCGCCGGGGCGCGGCTCACGAAACCCGCATTGGCCAGCTTCGCCTCGATGCTTTGCAAAAACTTGCGTTTTTCGGCTATTTGCTTTTCCAGGCGTTTGGACTCGGCGGCCTGGTCGATCAGGCCCTGAAGCGAGACATAGACATCGAAGGCCAGCGTCACGTGGCTGGCTGCTTGCGGCGGCTTGACGGCGTCCGGCCCCATGGTCAGCTGGCCCACGCCGGCCAGCGAAGTGATAAAGGCGCTTAAACTGCGAAAGTCCGCCGCGATCGCCTCGGAACAACGCACAAAAACGTCCAGCGGGGTGCGGGTGTCGACGTTGTAACGATTGCGCACTTCGCCGCACCGTGCGCACCACTTCTTGCATCCGCGCAAAGCGCTGTTCGATGTCGGGGTTTTGCCAGTCTCCTGGATATTCGGGCCAGGGAGCAATCACCACACTCTGAGTTGCTGGCTCCGGGCCGGGCAAGCCGCGTTCAAAGGCGGTTTCATTGAGCGCTTGCCAGATGGACTCGGCCACAAAGGGCATGATCGGCTGCACCAACCGCAAGATTCCGTCCAAAACGCCAGCCAGGACGCGCTGAACCTCGGCGCGCTGATCGTCGCTCTTCAGGCGCCCCTTGGCCATTTCCACGTACCAGTCGCAGAACTCGGACCAGGTGAACTCGTAGATGGTGCGGGCCGCTTCGCTGAAGTGGTAACCCTCGAGCCCCGTCGTCACGGCCTGGGTCGTCGCGTGCAAGCGGCTCAATATCCAGCGATCCTCGAGCGGCAGCGTGGCGGCGGCCACGGCCCGCGGCGTATAACCTTCCAGGTTCATGAGTAAAAAGCGGGCCGCGTTCCACATTTTGTTGGCAAAGTTGCGACCGGCCTCGAAACGCTCGGACGCCTGTTTGGCGGTTGGATAGTCAGCATCGGGCGCGGGCCAGGGCCCGCCGGGACGAAAGAGCCCTTTGCATTCCGGACAGGTTATTTTTCGCGTCCGCAGGTACATGTGCTCCTGCTTGACGGGAATCAGGTGCTGACAATGAGGGCAGACATTGGACACCGGCAGCCTGCTATCCTGCGTCTCGGTGGCAATGTTCACCATGCCGAAGCGCAGGGCGTCCGTCCCGTAGCGCTCGATGATGTCCAGCGGATCGATGCCGTTGCCCTTGCTCTTGGACATGGTCTCGCCGAAGCCGTCCAGCATCTTGGAATGAATGTAGACATGGTGAAAGGGCACCTGTCCCAGGTTGTAAAGGCCGGTCAGGACCATGTGCGCCACCCAGAGCGTGATGATGTCGCGACTGGTGACGAGAACGCTGGTCGGATAATAATATTTGAGTTCCGGCGTCGCTTCGGGCCAACCCAGCGTCGAATGAGGCCACAGCGCGGAGCTGAACCAGGTGTCGAGCACATCCGGGTCTTGCGTCAAGCCCAGCGGCGCAAGTTCCGGCGCTTGCGGATCGATGTCCTCCACGGCACTCAGCAAATACTGGGCGTTCTCTTCGTCGAGCCGCCAAAAAACGTCCTGGCGGTTGGCGAACGCTTTTTGGAGCTGGGCCTGCGAGCAGCGTGCGTACCAGATTGGAATACGATGGCCCCACCATAGCTGCCGGCTAATGCACCAGTCCCGTTTTTCGCCCAGCCAATCGAGGTAGGTCTTGGCGTAACGTTCGGGAAAGAACTGGACCTTGCTGGAAAGGACGGCATCCATCGCCATTTGCGCCAGGCCGGGTGTGCCATCTGCCGAGTCACCCATGTGCACGAACCACTGGTCGGACAGGTAAGGTTCGATGGGGGACTTGCTGCGATCGCTATGTTTGAGTTCGATGTCCCGGTCTTCCTTGCCGTCGAACAGGCCGAGTTTCTCCATGTCCAGGGTGACCTGGTCGCGGGCCTTAAGCCGGTCAAGTCCCTGGTAGATGCCGCCGTTTTGATTGATGGTGCCGTCGGGATTAAGAATGTTGATCATGGGCAGCTGGTGGCGCAGGCCGCAGCGATAATCGTTGACGTCGTGGGCGGGTGTCACTTTGACCGCCCCGGTGCCCAGGGTAGGATCGACGAGCTCGCCGTCGGCGATGATCGGAATGTCCCGGTTGACGAGCGGCAGGGTCACCATCTTGCCGATGAGGTGCTGAAAGCGCTCGTCTTTGGGATGCACCGCCACCGCGGTATCGCCGAGCATGGTTTCCGGGCGGGTGGTGGAAAATCGAATGTATTCGGTTGGCCCGGTCGCCGGCTGATCCTGCTTGACGGGATAGCGGAAGGTCCAGAAGCCGCCTTTCACCGTCTCCGTGAAGGTTTCGTCGTCGGCGACGGACGTCTGGAGGTGGGTGTCCCAGTTGACCAGGCGTTTGCCGCGGAAAATGAGGCCGTCGCGAAACATTTTGAAAAAGGTCTCACGCACCGCGCGCGTGCAGACCGGATCAAGCGTGAAGCGGGTGCGCTCCCAGTCGCAGCTACAGCCAAGCTCCCGCAGTTGGCCGAGAATGCGAGTTTCGTATTTGTCTTTCCATTCCCAGATGCGCTTGACCAGCGCCTCCCGGCCCAGGTCGTGGCGGGTCTTTTTTTCTTGCTGAAAAATCAGTCGTTCCACCACGGCCTGGGTCGCGATGCCGGCATGATCGGTGCCGGGCATATACAGGGTGTTGTACCCTTGCATGCGCCGCCAGCGGATGAGCACATCCTGGAGCGTGTCGTTGAGGGCATGGCCCATGTGCAGCGCCCCGGTAACATTGGGGGGCGGAATGACGATCGTGAAAGGCGCGCGCGTATCCGGCTTGCTATGGAAATAGCCCTGCTCGTTCCAAAAAGTGAGCCATTTTTGCTGGGCGTCCCGCGGCTCGTAGTGCTTGGGCAGTTCCATGGGCGGCTACCTCTCCTCATCCTTGAACAATTTGTATTCGAAGCTATCCACGAGCGCGAGCCAACTCGCCTCAATGATGTTTTCGCTGACGCCCACCGTGCCCCAGACGTGGCCCTGGTCGCGCAATTCAATGACGACGCGCACGCGGGCTGCCGTGCCGGCCTTCGAGTTGACCACGCGCACCTTGTAATCGACCAATTGCATCTCCGCAAGGCGTGGATAGGCGCTTTCGAGCGCCTTGCGCAGGGCGCCGTCGAGGGCGTTGACCGGTCCGTCTCCTTCGCTCGCGGTGTGTTGTACCTGGTCGTTCACGCGAATCTTGACGGTCGCCTCCGTGACGGGCAAGCCGCCCGGATCGGTCTCGACATTAACCCGGTAATTCAGCCGCTCAAACTTGGGGTGGTAGATGCCGATCGCCTTTTTGACCAGCAAATCGAACGAGGCCTCGGCCGCCTCGAATTCGTAGCCGGCGTTTTCCATGTCCTGGACCTGGTTAAGGATCTTGCCCATCATGGCCTTGTCGCTGGCGATCGCATACTTGGTCGTCTTGGCCAGGATGCTGGATTGACCGGACAGCTCGCTGACGAGAATGCGGCGTTCGTTGCCCACAAGGGCGGGATCGATGTGCTCGTAGCTTGCCGTCGTCTTGGCCACCGCATGAGCGTGCATGCCCCCCTTGTGCGCGAAGGCGCTCATGCCCACAAAGGCCTGGCTGGGACGAAAGTTCATGTTGGCGATTTCATAAACGTAGCGCGACACTTCCGTCAAGAGACGCAGGCTATCCGGCCCCAATACTTCGTAGTCGCGCTTGATCGCCAAGTTGGCTATGACGCTGATGAGATCCACGTTGCCGCAGCGTTCCCCCATGCCGTTGATCGTGCCCTGAACCTGCGTGGCTCCCCTGGCAACCGCGGCCAGCGAGTTGGCTACGGCGACGTCGCAATCGTTATGGCAGTGAATGCCGATGCCCACGTCCGGGAGCGCCTGCGCACCAGTTCAACGCGCTCGGCAACTTCCTCGGGCAGGGTGCCGCCATTGGTGTCGCAAAGGATCACGACCGTGGCGCCGGCGTCCCGCGCCGCTTGCAAGGTCCGCAGTGCATATTCCGGGTTATGCTTGATGCCGTCGAAACAGTGCTCGGCGTCGTACATGACCTCGCGGCCCTGTTCACGGCAATAGGCCACGGAGTCGGCGATCATGCGCACGTTTTCTTCAAGGGTGGTGCCGATGACTTCGCGAACCTGAAAATCCCAGGTTTTGCCGACAATGGTGATTACCGGCGCCTGCGAATCGAGCAGCGCCTTGATGCAGGTATCGTCCTGGGGATGGCAATGCTTGCGCCGTGTCATGCCAAAGGCGGCCACCTTGGCGTGCCGTAGCGTCAGCTTGCGAACTTCCTGAAAATACTCGAAGTCCTTGGGATTGGAGAGGGGATAACCCCCTTCAATGTAATCGACCCCCAATTCATCGAGGCGCCGCGTGATCAGCAATTTATCCTGGAGCGAAAAGTTTACACCCTCCCCCTGGCTGCCGTCGCGGAGCGTGGTGTCGTAGATTGCAATGCGTGTCATCGGCCTTCTCTTGCATGTAATAAAAAAGCCCTGGAGCGGCGCTCCAAGGCTGAGGGTACAAAAAGGACCGAGCCCGAAGCTAAACTCCGTGAATAGTTACGACGCAATGTGAGCGCACTCCCTGCGCGTCGGGAATGACGATCGGAATGGAATGCTGCGGGTTCATGATGCTGAAATCATAAGAAATATCGGCTTGCTTGTCAAATTCCTTGGCCAGCGGCCGTGGCTGACCGTTGCGAAGCCAGCCGCGACCCCTATTCTCACCGGCTCTCCTCGTCAGCCGCCGCCTTCGCCGCGCCCGCCTTCCCGGGACTCTTTGGGTTCATCACGTAGGTATCCAGCCACCCGGTCCAGCGTGCCCAGAGATCGAGCGTGGTTTCTTTGGCGATGGGGCCGTGGCCCTCATAGGGGTACATGTAGAGAGCGGCCGGTTTGCCGAGGCCGTCGAGGGCCATGAACATGTGCTCGGCGTTGATTGGGTTGGTGCCGACGTTGGCATCGTCCATGCCGTGATACATCAGGAGTGCCCCGTTGACGCGGTTGGCCCAGAGGAGGGGAGACATCTCCAAGTAGGTTTCGCGGGCTTCCCACAACTGGCGTTTTTCCGTCTGAAAGGTCATGGAAGTGAGGGTGCGGTTGTAGTTGCCGTCGCCGGCGATGCCAGCCTTGAAGAATGGGGTATGCGCCAGCGCGTTGGCCGTGCTGAAGGCACCGTAGCTATGACCGCCGATCGCCAGGCGGTCGCGGTCGATGATGCCTTTCTTGTCGAGTTCATCAATGGCGGCCCAGAGGCTGTTGCGCAAATCGGGGATATAATTGTCGTTCATTCGTCCGGCCGGGCCCACGATCGGGACGTCCGGTTCCACGACGGCATAGCCAAGCAGAGTCAAGATGGTCATCGAGCGCGGGTCGGGCGTCACGAAGCGGTGGGCATTGTCTGCCAGACGGGCAGTAGCGGTGTTGTAGGCGGTCTGGCTGGCATATTCCTTGGGATAGATCCAGAACAGCGCCGGCAGCTTGCCGTTGGCTGTCGGACCGGTAGTCACTTTTACCCAAAATTTGAAGCCGTCAATTCGTGTGACCTGGAAGCGTTGTTCCCGCACCTGGCGATACCAGGGTGTGGGGTCCACGTTGTTGGTCAGGCGCGTGACCTTGCCTGTTTTGAGATCGGTCTGAAACGAATCCGGCACGACGTTCTTGTTCTGACGCGTGGTGAAAACCTGGCGGACGTCATTGCCGTCTACCGTGTCGATGCTTTCCAGCATGTCTCCCTTCGACTGGTAGATACGTTCCGACTGGCCGGTTTTGATGTTGATCTTGTCGAGGAAAACCTTGGCCGGCGCCTTGGCGCCGGTGCGGGCGCGCTCGGTGCCGTTCAGAAAGACCTCGCCCGCGCTGGAGATGCGCACCACCTGGACGGCGCCGCCGCTCGAACGTGTCAGAAGACTGGCCGGCGCGGGCCCCGTAAGGCCGCCGCCGGCCTTCTTGGCTTGTTGCTCATCGTCCTCCGCGGCCTTGGCGGCGGGAGCGTCAGGGGCCTTTTTGATATCGGGCATCTCCTTGTCGGCCAGGCCCTTGTGCAGTACGTAAAGGGTCTTTTGCGGATCCGCAAGATCGACGGCCGAGATCTGTCGTTGTTTGTCGACGGTTTGCGTCAGAAATAACCACTGGCAATCTTCGGAGTATTGTGCGGCTAAAATGCGCAGCGGCGTTTCGTAAATGACTTTGACGTCCTCCTTGCCGAAAGGCGGCAGCCACTGCCAGACACGGTCCTGGCGCGGCGTTTTGTCGTCCGCCGCCTTGGCTGCGCCCTTGCCTGACAGCGGTCGCAGTTGGAGGAACGAAAGGCCGGCGCCGTCCGGCCGCCAGGCGATCAGGCGTTTCGCGTCCGGATCGACCGGTTCGGCGGGCCCTTTCGGATCATCCGGGTCAGCCTGGGGTGGTTGGACCTTGGCCTTGGCACCGGTGCCACCGCCTTTCTTGCCCCCCTGGCCCGCATTTTGCCCCTGGCCTGTCGTCAGCACAGTCGGGGCCGGCGGTTCTACCTCACGCAGGCTGCGCTCGGCGAGGGTGGACAACGATTTGCCTTCTTGGTCCCAGATCCCCTCGGACGATCCAAACCGCGCCATGGGTACGAAATAAGAAAAGGGCCTTTTCATCATGCTGACGCGGAATTGCTCCTTGCCCGGCGCCATACTGACGTTCTGAAACAGGTTGGGGAACCCAATTTTGGTCACGTGCCCGTCACTGATGTCGATGAGCGACAACTGACCCGTCGCCAGGTGCTCCAGAAGCGTCATGTCATAAGGCGACTCGAGCAAGAAACGGAATGTTCGCGATGGATTGGGGCCGCCCCGTGCGACGCGCACCTTCGGCTCCGCCGCCACGGTGTTTCGTTTGGGCATCTCCCTTTTGCCGTCGTCGGGCAACAGGACCGTCTGAATGTGCTTGCCATCTTTGGACCACTGGAACGAAGTGACCAGCGTCGCCAGGACGGGAATTGACGTCAGCCGCCGCGTGAAGCCCGTCTCGGTGTCGGCGATACAAATGTGCGTGGCATCGACAAAGTGGGCGTAGAACGCCAGCTTGGAGCCATCCGGCGACCAGGTCGCATTGCTCACCCGCGCCCGGTCAGGCACCTGCACGGGCACGGTCCGGTTCTCGGCAAAATAGAAGAGCTCATAGCCGGCGACGCTACGCACCCAGAGGTCGCGTGCGCGATAGGCCGATGGATCGAAGGCGGTCTCACCCAGATAGACACAGGGGCACGCGAGGCGCTGCAAGGAGGGCAGGCCATCGCTTCTGGCGATCAGGAACTTCTTGCCGTCCGGGCTAAGATTGGTCAGCGTGCGGTTTTCATGGCGGGGCGCCAGCACGGCTTCGACGATTTCGCGGGGTGGCGTCAGATACGCCTCCTTGCCGAGGCTGGCCCGCTCGGGGACCTCGTCCGCATATAGCGGCAGGCCAGCGAGGATCAATACATGGAGGGCGAGCAATTTCGCCAGGAGTTTCTTGACTTCAATCGTGACCATGAGCGCACCTACCCAGGGGATGATATGACCCCATAGAGTCTACCGGCTGCCATGGTGCTCGCAAGCAAAATCAAGAAAACTCACTCCGCCGCCATGGCTACCGCGTTCCGGTCCGGCGGTTCGATGCCGTGGAGATGCCGGACGAAGTAGTCCCAGCGGCGGCGCTCGCCATAGGGTCCGCCGTCGGAGTGCCCCATGCCGGGCACGACGAGCAAATCGAAGTCCTTTTTAGCTTTGATGAGTGCATCGACGACGCGCATGGTGGACTCGAACGGCACGTTGGTGTCGAGTTCACCGACGATGAGGAGCAAGCTGCCTTGTAACTTCGCCGCGTTGGTCACGTTGGATTGTTTTTCGTAATGCGGGCCCAGCAAGCCCATCCATTGTTCATTCCAACTGGATTTGTCGAGGCGATTGTCATGGCAGCCGCACGCGGAGACGGCCACCTTGTAGAACTCTGGATGAAAAAGCAGCGCCCCCGTGGAGCTTTGACCGCCGGCGGACGTGCCGTAGATGCCCACGCGGCTAACATCGACGTAAGCGTACTTTTGCGCCAGCGCCTTGATCCACAGGATGCGATCCGGAAAGCCGGCGTCCGCCACGTTCCGCCAGCAAATATCGTGAAAGGCCCGCGAGCGATGTGCCGTCCCCATGCCGTCGCATTGCACGACGATAAACCCCAACTCGGCAAGCGCCATCATCGACCGATAAGCCGCGAAGGTTTTGGGCGTGAAGGAGCCGTGCGGTCCGGCGTAAATATACTCGATGACAGGGTATTTCTTGCTGGGATCATAGGTTTGCGGCCGCTGAACGATGCCCCAGATGTCGGTCTTGCCATCGCGGCCCTTGGCGGCGAAGACTTCGGGCGCAGCGCCAGCCGGACGTGAACAGGGCGGTAATGTCGGCCTGGTCGAGGTTGCAAACCAGCGTCCCATCGTCGACGCGGCGTAGCGTATGAACCGGCGGCCATGTCGACACGAGAATAGGTGTCGATCAGGAACTTCTTGTCCGGCGAGAACTGCAGGCCGTCACGCTGAAAATGATCGCCGTCCCCTTCGGTAAGCGCGACCAGGCCGGTGCCATTGAAATCGACGCGATAATAGTGGATGAAATAAGGGTCTTGGTCGGCGTTCTTGCCGCTGGCGTGGAACCAAACCTGTCGGTTCTTCACGTCCACTCGATCAATGCCGCGCACCACGTATTCGCCCTTGGTGATCTGCTGCTTGACCGTGCCGGCCCGCGCATCGAAGAGGTAAATGTGTTTCCAGCCATCCATCTCCGAGACATACAGGATTTCGTCGGTGTCATCGAGATAATCCAGGCGGTTGAAACTGTAATGATCGACAAAGGTGTTGGCCCTGTCGTCAATGATGGCCCGTGTCTTGCCGGTGCGGGCCTCCACTTCGACGACGCGAAACCGCTGATGGCCGCGATCGGTTTTTTCGAAAGTGAAGTGGCTGCCATCCTTGCGCCAGCGCAGCCGGGGAATGCCGCGAAAGTCGATACGCTCGATATCGACCCTGGCCGGCTTTCTGGTTTCCAGATCGATAACAAACATTTCGTGGAGCGCGAACTTGTCGCCAGGACGGGGATACGGACGCGTGTGCAGCTTGGCCGGCAGCTGGTCCTTGGGACTGGTTTCAATCATATAGACTTCCTTGTTGTCGCCAGGCTCCGTGCGAAAAGCCACCAGCGTTTTCGAATCAGGTGACCATGTCAAGGAAGCGAAGGGGTTGCCGGCCGTCCCCTGATCGGTCAGGGGCGTCTCCTCGCCGCCGGTCGCCCGTAAAAGGACGTTGTATTCTTTGATGAGGGCGGTCCACTTGCCATCGGGAGACTTCACCTCACGCGCGCTTGGCGGCAGGAACTTGCCTTTGCCCCCCTTGTTTTTCTGTTGCGGAGCACCGTCTTGCGGAGCACCGTCTTGCGTGGGATCGTCGTCCGCATAAGCCTGGGCCCAGGGCGTGTCATTATCTTCTTCCGCCGCTTCCTGAGGCGTGGCTGCATCGGCCGGCGCTTCTGGTGGTGCCGGCTCGGCTGTCTTGGAGCATTCATACGATGCCAGGTCGCACTCCCAGTCGGCGCCGCCGGCCCGGAAACGCACCACCCTGGCCAGGTCGGTGAAGTCGATCTTGTCGAAGGGAAGGCGTTCGCCGCTGTAAGTCGTGCCACTCTGCTTCGACAAGGCCTCGGCGAGTTTTTGATGATCGAACGCGGGTAGGCGTTCCCCCTTGTGGGCATCCACGACGAGGAACTCCTTCTTGCCAGCCGCCAAATCGTTGCGATACCAGAAACGCGTGCCCTCCATGAACCAGTGCGGCGTGATCGTCGCCTTGAAGACCTTGCCCTTGGTCTGGGCAGCCAGCCGGTTGGCACGCTCGTAAGCTTTGCGCATATCGAGCGCATCCACGTTTCCAGGCGCATCAGGTTGTTGCTCAAGGGCAACCGGCTCGGGATGGCCATCAAGCAAGTCGCCATCGTGGACGGCATACTCGGAAGCAGCGACCAGCTCCTTGATCCACTGTGCCGACGCTGCTTGCCGGCGCGGCACGGAAGCCGCCCCGATGGGACGTAGTTAAACCAACCAACGCCCCCAACGAGAAGGATGGCGATTGTCAGCCACGATTTACACATGACACGTTTGCCGATGGGAGGCATTGGTACTCCATGAAGGAATTGTCGTGGACTATCGTTCCGTGCATTTCGGTGGGTCAGCGCGAGTAGGCTTCGACCCACCCTACGGGGTGCCGCGGGCTGGCGCCATTTATTCCTTGGCTTTCTTCAGCGTGACCATCAAGTAGGGTTCCTTGGGGGCAAACTCGGCCGGGCGTGCCACGTGTTGTTTAGGCTGATGCAGATCGTAATGACTTCTTTTTCCACCTTGTAAATGCCCTGAAATTCTTTGTCCTCCAGCTTGAAGGTGATCTCCTTGGGCTGGCCTGCGGGGTTGAGCGTGTAGGTGAAGTTATCGTCCTTGTCATCATGTTTGAAAATCATTTTGTCCGCTTCGAAGGTCAGGCTGGCGTTCTTCAGGTCTTCGTTTTTGCCCTGCTCGGATTCGAGCGATTCGATCTTCCACGTTCCCTTCATGAGTGCCTTGTCTTTCTTGATGGCGTCGGCGTCTTGCGCGGTGCCGACGCCAATGCAAAAGAGAACGGTGGCCAAAGCCGTCAGTGCCTTCATGGGTTTCTCCGTAGGGATTGGTATTGCGGAATGGTTAGCGCTTTTGATTTTACCAGGGGGCCTCCAAAAGGGCAGTGCAGCTTTTGCTTTTATTGTCCGGCGGGCCTTAATCCACCAAGGCGAGCGGACGAATCGGCGAACCGGTGGCGCTTGAAACTTGAGCGGGACGCCCAGGAAGGCAAACTCATAATGGCTATCACGGGCCAGGGTTTCCAGGTTGAGGTTCTCGATGATATAAATGCCCTTTTGCGCGAGCAGGTGGACGTGGGCAAACATTGATGCGCCCGTTTCCGGGTCACGCTCGCCCGGCACGTCCCAGGTCATGTTGTCGGCGCCAATGGCGCTGACCCCCTGGCGCAGCGCCCACTGGCTTCCCGATTTGGCCACGCCGGCGGCCGCCAGGTAGGCTTCTTCCTCGTTCCAGATGGCGCCGAAGCCGGTGCGCACGAGCAGAACATCGCCCGGACGTACCGTAGTTTGTTGGGCCGCGGCACACGCCTCAAGGTCCGCGTCGGTAATGGAGTACATAGATGGCAAGCGGTCCACTTTTTTCAAGCGCACCACGTCGAGCATGACGCCACGGCCCAGCAACGGCGGCACCATTTCCACGCCCAGCTTCTTGAAGCCCGCGGGGGTCTCGACGCCGTCTACCGGTAGATCGCCGAAGAGCTTGAAGCCGCAGGCCTGGTGGCAGAGTGCGTCGATGTGGGTGCCGCTGTGTTCCATCATTGTCAGGACGCCGGACGCCCCCGTGCGCCGGACCATGAACGTCCGGTTCGAAGGTATCGCGGTGCCGGCGGTGCAAGGCGTAAAAATAACCCGGTTTGTGCGAGGAAAAGATCGGCATGCCATAAAAACGGGGCTGTTCAAGGTCGTACATCTTGGCGGCCTGCAGGCGGGAGGCCAGCGGCTCACGTTCTGGGTTCTTCATAGGATGATCTCGAAGGAAAGTCCTGGAGCGTTCGTAAAAAAAGGGGTCAGACCCCTTGAAGCGAACAGAGTTTACAGCGCTTTAGGGGGTCTGACCCCTTTTTTTACGAACGCTCTTGGCTGAGGCGTCTACGTTATAGTACGCCGAAACATGGAAATACGATTCTTCAGGAGGACAGCATGAAATCGAAACTACCTTCACTTATTGTGACAGCTTTATGCGGGTGCGCTTTTTCGCCCGGGCCGACGATTGGCCGCAATGGCCGGGCCCATGCGCAACGGCATTTCTCAGGAAACGGGGTTGTTGCAGCAATGGCCAGGTGCCGGGCCAAAACTACTCTGGGAAGTCAAAGATATCGGCGCCGGCTATTCAACGCCTGCGGTCAAAGGGGACCGTCTTTATGTGATTAGCAGCAAGGGGGACGACGAGTTCGCACTGGGACGCTCCAGCAAGGATGGTCACCCGATTTGGGCCACGCCGCCTGGGCAAGGTAGGTGTCAATCTAGGCCCCCAGTATCCCGGCTCGCGTTCCACACCGACGGTTGACGGCGAGCTGCTCTTCGCCCTGGGGTCCGATGGCGACCTGGTTTGCATAAAATGCGCGGATGGCCAGGAGGTATGGCGTAAAAGCCTACGTAACGACTTCGAGGGGCAGCCCGGCCTATGGGCGTTTGCCGAGTCGCCGCTGGTTGATGGGGACAGGGTGGTCTGCACGCCGGGCGGCAACAGCGCCACCCTCGTTGCCCTCGACAAGAAGAAGGGGTCGGTCATTTGGAAGTCGGCAGTGCCGGGCGGCGATAAAGCCGCCTACGCCTCGATCATCGTCGTCGAGAGTGCTGGTATCCGCCAATATGTGCAGTTTCTGGCCAACGGTGTCGTGGGCGTCGAGGCGAAAACGGGCAAGTTCCTGTGGCGCTGTACGGGAAAACGGCCGAGAATAGCCCGGCCAACATTCCCACCCCCGTCAGCGAGGGAGGCCTTATCTACACCAGCAGTGGCAAGGGCGGCGGCGGCCTGGTCAAATTGAAGAGTGACAAAAACGGCGTCGTGGCGGAGGAGGTTTATTACAACCTTAAAAACCTGCCCAATAGCATCGGCGGTGCCGTCGTCCTGAATCATTTCCTCTATGGAACGAACAATACGGGGCTCATGTGCGTTGAGTTCGCGACGGGCAAACAAAAATGGCAGCAACCCATGGGCGGAGCCGGCGCGGTCTGTTACGCGGATGGCCGGCTATACCTGCACGGGGAAGATGGCTCGGTGAGCCTGATTGACGCCACGCCGGAAGCTTATCACGAGTCCGGCCATTTTACCCCGCCCGACCTGCCGACACGCTCCAATGGCAGCATCAAGGCGTGGACCTACCCGGTGGTCGCCGCTGGCCGTCTGTACCTGCGCAATCAGGACATTCTCTGGTGTTATGACATCAAGGCCAAAGGCAAATAAGAGACGACTACTGCTGCCGCAGCGTACGCTGGAGGGCAAGAGCCTGCACATGCTTGGGATTGGCGGCAAGCGCCTTTTCTAGAGATGCCAGGGCCGCGGCCACGTCGTGGCGTGCGGCCTGCACCATGGCCAGGTCATAATGGACGGTCGCCGGGCTGGCCACCGCGCGAGGGCCCAGTGGAGATCGTCGAGCGCCTGAGTGAATTCGCCCGCCTGGAAATGTAGCATGCCGCGGTTCAGGGCCGCCGGCGCCAGCGTGGGGTCCAACCGCAGGGCATGATCATAATCGGACAGGGCCAGGCGAGGTTGCGAAAGACTGGCATAAACGAGGGCACGATTGTAATAAGCCACGGCTTGCCCCGCCTGCGGCCCGATACAGACACTGAAGTTCGCCAGGGCCTGAGCCTCCTCGCCAAGGCGATGGGCACAGAGCCCGGCATAGAAATCAGGCCAAAAACCCTGGGGCTGCAGGGCCACCGCTTGTTGCAATTGCTGATAAGCGGGCTCAAGTTCGTTAGCTTGAAGCAGGCTGCGCCCCTGGGCGCAGTGTTCCCAGGCGGTTTTGGGTTGTCGAGAAGTTGCCGGCAGCCCCGGAAGCTTTAACAATTTGCGCAAGCGGTCGCTTCCTGATCCAAGATAATATTGGGACCAAATAAATCTTCCGCTTCCTGCAGCGCAGCAAGCCCTTCTGAACTGCCTCGCCTTTGTCCTGCCCGGCGCCAGTTGAATCTGGACTTCATTCGCGAAGAGGGCCACATCCAGCAAGTCATTGGCTGCTTCCGGTGTCGCAGAATTCCAGCCACTTGGAGATGAGCTGGCGTTTGTCCCAGAACGCCCGGCAGGTGTCGGCCAGCCTGTGCAAGGATGAAAGGCTCTTCGCATCGGTCCGCGAAGCAGCGTTCAGGTCGCTCCCCAGCAAGGGGCGAACCTGTTCGGCCAGCGCGTGCAGCCCCACCAATAACTCAATGCGGCGGAGGCGGCCTGGGCCTCATGCAGACTGGTCTGCGCTCGTTCCGGAGCCGGTCTAGAGGTCCCTTTGCCAGGGCCAGGGACAGCAAGCGCATTGTCCAGTCCCTTGTCCAGGTTCGCGCGGGCCTCGTCGAAAAGATGACGGTCCTTCCAGTTCCTGCGTGCCTCGAGCAAGGAATAGTCCGCGTCCGACGCCAGGTGCCGCCAGTTGGCAACCACGCCCATGCCGATTGAACTCAGAGCGCCGAGGATGACGGTCAAAAGAATGAGCGTGCGCAGGGCGGCGGGACGGCGTCGCCGCCATTTAAGATAGCGCTCCGCCCAGTCGTGATTGCCGACGCCCACAAGCGGCTGATCGTGGATATGCCGGCGGAGATCTTTGGCCAGCGCCTGGGCGTCCTGATAGCGCGGCGGCTGATGGCGCGAGACATTTTTCAATGATCGCCGACAGGCCCTTGCTGATGCGCGGGTTACACTTCCACAATGGCGTTGGCGCGCCTGATTGTGGTGGTAGGCGGCCGCCAAAAGTTTGATAGAGGAGGGCACCCAGCGCATAAATATCGACGCGGCGATCCACCGGCACTGCAATCTTGGTGCCGGCGACGAGAGCCGCCAGGGCCTTTTCCTGTTCGGGTGGCATGTATCCGGGCGTACCGCCCAGGTGGTCGGGCAGCGGTCCCTGCGTTCTTATAGGTGGCCGCGCCAGGTGAAAATCTAGAAGCATGGGCTGGCCATCGGCTGCAATCAGGACGTTGGATGGCTTTAAATCGAAATGAACCAGGCCGCATTCGTGAGCATAGTGCAGGGCCTCGGCGAGATTCAGGCAGATCCAGCAAAGGCTTTTTTCGAAGGACAATTGTTCGAGAATCTTAAGCGCCGGTCCGGTCGCCAACGCGCCGGCCGTACGCAGGTTGGCGATGACATGGGGCAGATTGCGGTCTCGGGGAGGCAAATCCGCGAGCTTGTCAAGCAACACATCCAGCGTGACGCCGCCAAAATACGGCATGCAGAGGATCCGTAACTTGCGCACCGGATCGTCGACCACCGCGTAAAGCGGCACGATGTTGGTATGCTGTAGACGGGCCAGCGCAGATGTTCCTGGCCGTGAAAAGTCGTCAGCTTCACGACAACCGGCCGGTCGCCCAGACTGGGCTGGCTGGCCAAGAAGACGTGGCCGGCGGCGCCGCGCCCTAGATGCTTGAGCAACCGAAAATCGCCGAGCGTTTCACCAACAACAGGGTAGCGCGGCGCAGTGCGCCATGGGTTCGAGCAAGCGATGGCATTCGCGCATCACGTCGAGTTGATCACGCCAGCGGGGAAAACGTGCCGGCAAATCGGCAAAGGTGTCGGCTGGATCACGCTGCAGGCGCAGACATATTTCCTCGTATATCAGTTCCAGCGCTTCCTCGGGTTTTTCCCAAAGATCGGGATGGCGATCCAGTAATTCTTCCGTGTTAATCCGGTCGCCCTTGCTCCAGCGCCGCCCCAATTCATCCGCCAGCGAACCGATTAGTGAACTTTCGGGCTTGGGACGGGCCCGCATCGGCCACATAACCGTGGTGATGGGTGAAACGTCTCGTTCTGAAGAAGAGCTCATAAGCTATTTGGTGGACGGCCCTGTGACTGAAATCTGGCTAGCGAGGTTACGCAAGATCCGCCTTATACTTCCCGGATGAAAATTGGTTCGCCTCGCGATATCTTCGATCGCCATGCCTTGATGTTTAAGCAGCAAGACAGGACGATATTCCGGCGGACATAGGCGGAAAAATCTGCTGCCAAAGATCGTCCGCTCTCATGTCGGCGCTGGGCGAAGGTTGAATTGAAGCGGGGACTTGCTCCAGAGCCAGCGGCCCGACGTTTTCCTCTCTCTGCGCCACTTGTCCTGCTGACGAAAGCGGTCGATGAAACGGTTTCGAGCCGACGCGACCAAAAACGCGCGTAGTTGATTGGCGTTCGCGAAACGGTAGCCGGCTTCACAGAATCCTTGGAGGACGTCCGTCCAGACGGATTGCACGATATCGACGGAATCGAATTTACTACGTAGTCGCTCGGGCAGAAGTCGGCGAACAACTTTGCGGAGATAGGGCTCATATTGCTTGAAGACTTGCGAGGCGGCCTCATCGTCGCCGCTGCATAATTTAACTAACAGGGCATCCAAAGGAGTGCTGTTCATGGGCAAATGCCCGTCGGGGCTCTATTACTACATCGCGAGCAGCTAGTTGAGTCAAGGCGTCTGGACCTCGGACGGGGCAGACATTATCATTCCGCGTCTACGGGGTATCGCGTCCGGGACTCGCGGACGCCGGCCAGTGCTGGCAGCAAAACCTGTGCGCGGGGCTAGTTGTTGTCGACTCAATTCAAAGGCTCCAGCGCCCATCGCGGCTGCCACCAGCCACGGAGTCCATCCGGTGGCGGCCGGGGTGGTAAGTTCCTCTTTGGCGCCAGAGTCAAAGCTTTCGAGAAAGAGGGCCAAACCCGCATTCAATTCGGCAGGGTCGAAGGGCATGGCCTCAGATACCAGGCCCGCAACTTGGGGGAACGAATCGCCGAGGTTTACCGCGGCCCGGGAGGGTGCAGGCGGTGGGCTATTCAAGCTCCGCTGCGTGCCGGATGCACTCGCCGCCGCGAGCCCAGCGAACAAAAACGGCCGGTTCGGTTGCGTAAACGCTGGAGCGCCGGCCGGAAACAAGAACGACGCATCCGTATCGCTGATGGCTCGGATAGGCTCATTCAGGCGGTTTGCCAAAAGAGTATTCGACGCGGCGCGAATATCGCCGATGTCGCCCAATGGTAACGAAACATTCTGGCCGAAGTTTTGGATGTTGTTATTCAAAATCTCGCCGAACACATTGACAGGTTCCGGAGCATTAAATACCCCCGTCGATCGACTGCCCGCAAAACTGCCGCCATTCTGCCCGTTACTGAATCCTGCCCCGGGAGAGGCGCTGGAGCCGTTGTTTTCACTTACGACCGGCGACGTGGTTTCCCCGCCTTGGCCGGCGCGGGACCAGCTATCTCGGGGCCGTTACTGTTCAGCGGGGAAGAATCGGTGATGCCAGGCTGAACGGGAACAGAGTTACTTGCCTGTGGCGTCGACGTGTCCATCGGCGCGCTCGTCGATATTGGCGTTGTGGCCGTTTCTTGCTCTACTACTATGGGCGCCGAGTTGTCCTGGGTGCTCGCCGGCGCTGTCGTCGGCATAGGCGCCGAGTTGTTCTGGCTGCTCGCTGGTACCGTGGTCGGCGCCGTCTCCGGCGGGGTTATGATCACAATTTGGGTAACGGGAGGGATCTCCACGGCTACCGCAGCGGCGGCGGCGTCGCCGTGTCGGCGGAGTGGGTGCGATGTTTGCTGGGCTCGATACGGGTGGCGACGGCGCGGTAGCGACCAGGTCAAGCGGCAGGATGTTAATACGGCTTGAAGCACGTCCGTGACCGGATTTACATTATTAGCGGTGGGGCTGACAGCCACAGTGGATGGCGGCGGCGTAGGAGCGGCCGGCGTTGATGCAACAGCAGTTTGCGCGACGGCGGATTTCGTGGGCAATATAGTGTCCACGGTTTGGACTACGTTCGCCACGAGCTGGTTAACCGGCGAGACAAGTGAGCCAAGCAAATTCAGGCTCAGTAATGTGCTCAGGACTTCTCGGTCTTCGAGACTTTCCACCGAAAGTTTGATGCGCGTTTTTGACGACTTCGGAGCCCGCGAAACCATGCCATTTATCTATCCTCCATCCCTCATGGGATTTATGCTTTGAACTTCTCTGCATCCAAATCTTCGTATAAGCGAAAAACATGCCGTCCGGATTAATATGCTCGTATTTAGTGAAAAAAGTTAGGATGCGTGGCTTGGGAAGGGTTTGCGTTTAGAACATAAGTCCGAGCCCGCTTGTCCTCGGTAACGAGAAGCTGTTTGCCTGATGTGTTCGGCACCACGGTAAACACGTGGCAGTCCAAAAGCCAGTGTAAAAAATGACCACCTATTAAAGAGAACGGAAAAACGGTGACGAGCGAGCGCAAGGCGGTATTTTCCAGCCTTTTGGTGCTAGCCATAAAAAGGGCCGGGACGTTGCAGCCCGCTCATCCGGCCCCGCGCCGGGAGCGTTACACACCCGCCGATAGAGCGCCTGATACCTTGGCACGATAACCTCCGCGGAAAAGCGGGCGCGGGCGTCTTTTTGCCCCGCACGGCCAAGCTCGCGCCGGCGCCGGGTCCTGGACAAGAGTCGTGACTGCGCGTGCCAGCGACGCGGCATCGCCGAACGGCACCAGCGCTTCCGTGACTTCGTTTTCAACGACTTCGGGGATGCCACCGACAGACGTCGATACGCTCGGGCAAGCAAATACCATCCCTTCCAGGATGCTCAGGCAAAAGCTCTCCGTTTCGGAAGTGAAAAAGCCGAGGTCGGCGGCCTGCCAGTAGTCCTCGATGTCGTTGACCTTATCGCGCACGATGATGCTGCCCTCGAGGCCACGGTGGCGCATCCTCGATGAAGGGTGCAAAACTCTCGCCCGCGAGAATGACCAGCTTGAACGACGAGCGCGGCTGGATGCGCTCAGCCGCGTCGAGCAACAAATCGATGCGCTTGACGGGACGAAGGTTGGAGCAATGAAGAATCAGCACCTCAGCGCCGACGCCCAACTCCGCACGGACCTCGGCACGCGAACGCCGCGGCGTGCGTGGCGCAAAAAAGTTGTGTATGACGTCGATGGGCCGGTCGATCGCGAACAGTTTTCGCGTCTCCTCCTTGAGAAAGGCCGACACGGTCGTGATCGCGTCGGATTGCAGGAGCGCATGACGAATGGCGGGCCCATAACCCTTGTCGTGGCCCAGGAGCGTGGTGTCGGTGCCGTGGAGGGTCGTAATGACACGTGGCTGGACACCGGGCGGCAGCATGGGCGCCACAGGATCCAGCCGTCGCGTGGGGGACGGCATGATGCCATGGAGAATGTCGAGATTGTAGGCCCGGCTAACTTCCGCCATCTTCACGGACAGGGGCAGCGTGTAGTCTGGGTATTGAACAGCCCATAAACATGATCGTCACGGGATGGTAGAACAGATGCGGCGGTCGGGCGGCAAACGAAAAGGCCGCTCATAGCTGATGAAGTGCACCTCACGTCACAGTACGCAGGTCTTGCCCGAGGGCGGTCGCCAGGATGCCGCTGCGGCCGACCGACGGTAACAGGTGATGCCAATTCTAAGCGGCCGCGCTTCATCCAT
>CAWKFA010000016.1:0-404230 GCA_963848825.1 uncultured Planctomycetota bacterium
TTCAACGCCGACGAGCGGTTCCTGCCCGTTTACCAGTTCGCGGCCCAGGACAACAGCAAGATCGTCCACCTCGACCCATTCGCCGACAAGTTCCTCGAGAAGTGCACCCTCAGCGAGATGGTCAGCCGCTACATGGTGCTCGTTGCCAGCGAACAGAAGTTGTTGATGATGCGGCCGTACCAGATCTACGCCGTCAAGGCGATTGTCGAATGCATCCATCAAAACTGTGGCAACGGGTACATCTGGCATACCACCGGCAGCGGCAAGACTCTCACCTCCTTCAAGGCGTCCACGCTCCTGAAGGACAACCCCGACATCGAGAAGTGCCTGTTCGTCGTCGACCGCAAGGACCTCGACCGGCAGACCCGCGAGGAGTTCAACAAGTTCCAGGAAGGCTGCGTCGAGGAGAACACCAACACGGTCGCTCGTCCGACGACTGCTCTCGGACGACTATGCCGACAAGGTCATCGTCACCACAATCCAGAAGCTTGGCCTCGCCTTGGACGAATCCAGCAAGCGGAACAAGCAGAACCGGGGCCAGGGGAAGGCTACCTACAAAGAACAGCTTGAACCGCTACAGGCAAGCGGATGGTCTTCATCTTTGATGAATGCCACCGCTCCCAATTCGGCGACAATCACCAGGCCATCAAGGAGTTCTTCCCCAAGGCCCAGCTTTTGGCTTCACCGGCACGCCGATCTTCGAGGAAAACGCCACGGTTCAAAAGATTGAAGGCCAGCAGGCGTCGTACAAGACCACGAAGATCTCTTCCAGAAGGAACTCCACGCCTACACCATCACCCACCCATCGAGGACCAGAACGTCCTCCGTTTCCACGTCGATTACTTCAAGGCAGGCAAGAACGACGTCGCCCCCGGCGGAACGATGTTGAAGAAGGCCGTCGTCGACGCGATCCTCGACAAGCACGACGCCGCGACCGGCGGCCAACGGTTCAACACCCTTCTCGCCACGGCGTCCATTAACGACGCCATCGAATACTTCGCCATGTTCGACGGCGTGCAGAACGGCCGCATGCTCGCCGATCCGGACTACGCACCGCTTAACATTGCATGCGTCTTCTCGCCACCGGCCGAGGGGAACAAGGACGTGCAGCAGATTCAGGAAGATCTGCCGCAGGAAAAGGCCGACAACGAGGAAGACCCCAAGGGGAAGAAGAAGGCCCTCACCGCGATCATCGCCGACTACAACGCCCGTTTCGGCACCAATCACTCAATCACCGAGTTCGACCTCTACTACCAGGACGTGCAAAAGCGGATCAAGGACCAGCAGTTCCCGAATGCCGACCTGCCGAAGAAGGGCCGGGAAAAGATCCACATCACCATCGTGGTCGATATGCTCCTCACCGGCTTCGATTCCAAGTTCCTCAATACGCTCTACGTCGATAAGAACCTCAAGCATCACGGCCTTATTCAGGCGTTCTCTCGCACCAACCGCGTGCTCAACGGCGCCAAGCCGTACGGCAACGTCCTTGACTTCCGCGGCCAGCAAACCGCCGTCGATGCCGCCATCGCTCTGTTTTCCGGCGCGAAGGCGGACAAGGCCCGCGAAATCTGGCTGGTGGACAAGGCACCGCAGGTGATCGAGAAGCTCAAGACCGCCGTCACCGAACTGAACAACTTCATGGCGTCGCAGAAACTCGAACCGAAGCCCGAGGCCGTACCCAACCTGAAGGGGGACGCCGCCCGTGCGGCCTTCATCAACAAGTTCAAGGAAGTGCAACGGCTGCAAATCCAACTCGACCAATACACCGACCTCACGCCGGAGAACGAGACGGCCATCGAAAGCATTCTCCCCAAGGAAAAGCTCAAGGGGTTCCACGGCGCGTACATCGAAACCGCCCAGCGGCTGAAGAAGCGGCAAGGCAAGACCGGTGGCAAGCCCAGTCCGTCCGTGGACCAGCTCGATTTCGAGTTCGTCCTCTTCGCCTCGGCGCTGATCGATTACGACTACATCATGGGCCTGATCGCCAGGTTTTCCAGCCAGGCACCGGGCAAGCAGAAGATGAGCCGCGAACAACTGATCGGCCTGATCGCCTCCGATGCCAAGTTCATGGACGAACGCGAGATGATCACCGATTACGTCAAGTTGCTCGTAGCCGGCAAGAAGCTCGACGAAAAGGCCGTCCGCGAGGGCTACCAGCGATTCAAGGACGAGCGGAACGCGAAGGAACTCGCTGCCGTCGCCGGTAAGCACGGCCTGGCGGCCGATACGCTGCAAGGCTTCGTCGATACGATCATCGGCCGGATGGTCTTCGACGGCGAACAACTTACCGATCTGCTGGCCCCGCTGGAACTCAGCTCGCGCGACCGCCGGGAAAAGGAACTGGCCCTCATGGACGACCTGCTCCACCTCCTGAAGAAGCTTGCTGGCGGCCGCGAGATTTCGGGACTCAACGCCTACGAGCAGTAAGGACGCCGAAAATGAGCAAGAAGCGGAGAGGAACGGAGAAAATCGAATCCCGCCGTGTTGTGGGGCGATCACGGCCCGACGCGGCGTTTCCCGCGACGCCACCGCTGGTGGAGTTACCCTCGGAATACTCCCGGCTGCTCGAAGAGTTGAAGCAGCGGATTGGGCAAACGCGGCTGCGTGTGACTCTGGCCGGCAAATGCAGCAATGGTCCTCCTTTACTGGGAAATCGGCCGGATCATTCTCGAACGGCAGCAGCGGGAAGGCTGGGGAGCGAAAGTCATCGACCGCCTCTCGGCTGATCTCCGTCAAGCATTCCCCGACATGCAAGGACTGCTCGCCGCCAATCTCAACTCAAGTACATGCGGACTTTCGCCGAGACATGGTCCGACCCGACAATTGTGCAAGAGCCTCTTGCACAATTACCCTGGTCGCAGAACATCGCCTTGCTGGAAAAGCTCCAAACGACCGAAGATCGACTTTGGTACGCCCGGGAATCCATCGAAAATGGTTGGTCATACGCCATTCTCACGCTCCAAATCACTAGGCACCTTCGCCGCCGACAAGGTAAGGCCCTCACGAAATTTACGGCCGCGTTACCGCCGGTCGAATCGGACCTGGCCGCACAGGTTTTCAAAGATCCGTACCTTTTCGATTTCCTCGGCACCGCCGATCCGCGACGGGAACGGGAAGTGGAACAAGCCCTGATTGATCATGTCGAACGATTCCTCCTGGAGCTCGGTCAGGGATTCGCATTCGTGGGCCGGCAAAAAACGCTGGAAGTGGGAGATGACGATTTTCTGATCGACCTGCTGTTTTACCATTACAAACTTCGCTGTTTCGTCGTTGTTGAGTTGAAGGCCGTCCCATTCGACCCGGCGTTCATCGGCAAACTCAACTTCTACCTCTCGGCCGTGGACGACCTGCTCCGGCAACCGAACGACCAGCCCACCATCGGCCTACTGCTTTGCAAAGGGAAGAATCGGCTCGTCGCCGAATATGCCCTGCGCAATTTCAACAAGCCGATCGGCGTGGCGGATTGGGAAACGCAAATTGTCACGGCGCTCCCGATAACCTGCAGTCGGCATTGCCGACCGTCGAGGAGATCGAAGCCGAGTTGCAACGGTTGGAGGCCGCGCCGAAAAAGAAATCCGCCCGCGGGAAGAAAGGTGGCGGGAAATGAGTAACAACGGCAAGTTGACGCCGAAGCTGCGGTTTCCGGAGTTCCGAAAGGGGCCGGGCTGGGATACGGAACTGATGGAACAACTCTATTCGTTCATGAGGAACAACATACTATCGCGGGACAAGCTGAACTACGAGCGTGGCACGGTTAAGAACATTCACTACGGCGACATCCACACGAAGTTCCCCGCTTTGTTCGACATTACGAAAGAACTCGTTCCGTTTATCAACCCGACGGAGCCGGTTCCGCCACATGAATCCGAGGACTACTGTGTCGAAGGTGATCTGATCTTCGCCGACGCTTCGGAAGACACGAACGATGTCGGGAAGAGCATTGAGATCATCAAGCTTAACGGCGAACGATTGCTTTCCGGGCAACACACGATTCTTGCCCGCCGCAACGACGACAGGCTTATCGTGGGATTTGGCGGATACCTGTTTCGTTCCGGCAAGATTCGCTCGCAGATTCAAAAGGAATCCCAAGGAACAAAGGTCTATGCCATTTCCGCCACGCGAATGGCCAGCGTCGAAATCGCATTTCCGGGCCATAAGAAGGAGCAGCAAAAGATTGCCGATTGCCTTTCGTCGCTGGATGCGTTGATCGCGGCGGAGGGGCGGAAGTGGGAGTCGCTGCGGGCCTACAAGAAAGGCCTGATGCAACAACTCTTCCCCCGCAACGGCGAAACCACGCCGCGATTGCGCTTCCCGGAGTTCCGCGGCAAGGGGGAGTGGGAGAGAAAACGATTGGGGAACTCTTCGAGACTATGACCGGCGGGACGCCGGACCGCGCCACGAAAGCGTATTGGAATGGCTCAATCCCTTGGGTGACTACTTCCCTCGTGGCTTTTAACGTCATCGCGAAAGTGGAAGAATTCATCACCGAAGAGGGATTGGAAAACTCTTCGGCAAAAATGTTCCCCAAAAACAGCGTACTCATCGCCCTGTATGGACAAGGAAAGACTCGCGGGAAAGTAGCGATGTTGAACATCGAGGCTACGACTAATCAAGCGTGCGCCGCAATCTTGCCGTGCGAGGGAATCAATCCTCATTTTACTTTCCTGAATCTGTGTGGACGTTATGAAGAGATGCGAGGGTTAAGTAATGCTGGCGGACAAGAAAACTTGAGTCAGGGACTCGTTCGTTCTCTTCCGTTCAGTTATCCGAAGGATGTCTTTGAGCAGCAGAGGATTGTCGAATGCCTCTCGTCGCTCGATAACCAGATCGCTGCTCAAGACGAAAAGCTTACTGCGCTGCGGACACACAAGAAGGGGCTGATGCAGCAGCTATTCCCGACGGCGGCGGAGGAATGAACTATGGCGGATGAACTCGTCCCGAGCAACCCCGGCGAATTTTTGCTCTACCAAACCGACGACGGAACCACCCGCGTTCAGGTCCGGATCGAGGGGGACACCGTTTGGCTCTCGCAACGCGACATGGCGGACCTGTTCCAGACCACGCCGCAAAACGTAATCATCCATATCGGTACGATTTACGAAGAGGGCGAACTGGTCGAAGCGGCAACTTGTAAGGATTTCTTACAGGTTCGCGCCGAAGGGGAACGTCAAGTCCACCGTTCAGTCAAGCACTACAACCTCGACGTGACTATCTCCGTCGGTTACCGCGTGAAGTCGCCCTTGATTTTCGGCCTGAAAGGCCATTTCTATCAGCCCAGGGCGAAGCCCTGGGTTCCTGGACACGCGACAAATCCGATCCTGAAAGGGTCGTTCATCATCTCGCTCGGAGGAAACGTCCATGCCTCAATCGCTGGCGAAGGTGTACCTTCACGCCATCTTTTCGACGAAGAACCGCGAACCGATGTTGGCAGACGCATGGCGGGACGAACTATTTCATGTTCTGGGCGGCCCACGAACAACCTCGGGTGCCAATCGCTCATCGTCGGCGGCGTCGCGGACCATGTGCATATGCTCTTTCAACTCGGATGCACGATCACGATCGCCGATGCGGTGGGGAAGATCAAGTCGGCCTCATCAGCATGGGTGAACCAAACGCGGGGATTGTCAGAGCCATTTCATTGGCAGGGCGGGTACGCGGTCTTTTCAGTGAGCCAATCGAGCGTGGAGGCCGTGCGGGAATACATCCGCAAGCAACCGGAACATCACGAGAAGAAATCGTTTCAAGACGAATTGCGAGAATGGTTGCGCCGATACGGCATCGAGTGGGATGAACGGTACGTGTGGGATTGAAAGCCGATGAACGGCCCTTTCAGGGTCGGGGAAGATCGCGTCGTTCACCCCACCCCACCCCACCCCACCCTTCGGGTGGGGCTGACAGGCCAAAGTCGGAGACCCGCAATGACGGAACTCGGTGAAACTCTCTGGGCCATCGCGGATCAGCTGCGCAGGCTCCGCGCAAAAAGGTGGAAGTACACCCCAGACACACAAGAAAGGCCTGATGCAACAGGTATTCCCGTCGATGGCGGAGGCTGAGGGATGAACGACAACAAGCCGGAAATTGTTGGACCTGCGGATGCATTGCCGCTGCTGGAATCGCTGCGTGGTTTGATTGCCCAAGCCCGTCAGAAGGTGGCCCGCGCGGCCAGTACCGTTCAGGTGCAAACGTACTGGGAGATCGGTCGCCACATCGTGGAATTCGAGCAAGGGGGAGCGGTGCGGGCCACTTAGGGCAAGGGCTTGCTGGCGACTCTAGCCGATGCCCTAACCCATGAATTCGGAAAGGGTTTCGACGCTTCAAACTTGCGCTACATGCGGCTGTTCTACCTGAACTTCCCGATTTGTGACGCACTGCGTCACGAATTGAGTTGGACGCATTACCGCCTGCTCCTTCGGGTCGATTCCCCCGAAGCCCGCCAGTGGTATCTCGAAGAAGCAGCTTTGCAGAACTGGAGTACGCGTGTCCTGGAGCGGCAAATTGCCACTCTATCGTACGAGCGTCTGCTGTCCAGCCAGGAGAAAACACCGGCGGAAATCGCGCCGGCCGCGCCGACCGTCCGCGACTTCGTGCGTGATCCCGTCATGCTGGAATTTCTCGGCCTGCCGGAAGCGGGACGGCTACTCGAAGGGGACTTGGAACAGTTGCTTATGGACCAGTTACAGCAATTCCTGCTGGAACTCAGCAAGGGCTTCGCTTTTGTCGCTCGTCAACAACGAATCAGCACGGAAACGCAGGACTTTTACATTGACCTGGTCTTCTACAACTATCTGTTGAAGTGTTTTGTCTTGATCGACCTGAAAACGGGGCATCTAACACATCAGGACATCGGCCAGATGGATATGTATGTGAGGATTCACGACGAGTTAAAACGCGGATCGGATGACAACCCGACCGTGGGGATATTGTTGTGCGGCAGCAAGGATCGCTCGGTGGTTCGATACTCGGTATTGCGCGAAAGCGAACAATTGTTCGCCACCAAGTATCGTTTAGTGCTACCGACCGAGGAAGAATTGCGCCGGGAAATCGAGCGGGAGCATGCCACCCTCGACGAGCGCAGAATGCTGGAAAAGCGTGACGAGAGGGCAGAGGGATGAACGAAACGCCATTCGCCAATTTGCAGTCCCTCGCCCAGCATTTGCGCGATGAGATGGGTAGCAATCGGCAGAACAGCCGGAAGTTCATTCTGCTCTATGCTTACAACGGCACGGGGAAGACGCGCCTTTCCACCGAGTTCAAGAACCTCGGCAAGGTCGGCGACGACCGCGACACGCTCTACTCCAACGCCTTCACCGAGGACCTGTTCAGTTGGGACAACGACCTCAAGAACGACCGCGAGCGCGTGCTGAAGATCAATCGGGAATCGCGTTTCTTCGCCGGCGTGGAACAGATGGAGATGGATAACCGCATCAGGCCGCTCTTGGATCGCTACGCCGACTTCGATTTCAAGATCGACACGGACGAGTGGGAGGTGAGCTTTTCGCCTGGCAAGAGTTCACTGCTTTCGGAATCGCGGAAGAACGTAGCAGGGCCGTGTGATTAAATGAACGCCACAGATGTTACCTCTCGACCTTGGGAAATAAAAGGGGAAATAAAAGGCGACATTCATGTTTTGAAATGACGCTGGAGCGACGGGCGAGTCCCTACCCAAGGCGGTCGCGGCTATCAGACGGATGCGGAGTTGGCAGCGCTTCGGTGCAGCCTAAACCTGGGCATGCCCGTTGGGAGCGAGAGATTGGCTCAACACACGGCAAGGCGGTTGGGCGTGGAGTATACCCGCGCGGAAGCGCGGCCGGTCGCCAAAAGGGAAAGGGGGCTCCTTTTTGCTGAAGTATCATGGATGTCCCCTTTGTTTTCTCAAAGGGGCCGCAGCTCGTATCCAGTCACTTTAGGTTATCAAACCGTGTCGGCGCATCGTTTCCCTGGTTTTACGCGGCCGACCCCACGGACGCATCGGCGCTTTGCAAGCCCGCCTGTGGAATCAAACCCACAAATCCAATCACGCTAAACTCAATAAAAACTCCGCCCGTTCCTTGTCAAGTACTTCGGTCCGGTTCAACAATCGAATGGGAAACGGCTTGTTTGGTTGGGTCGCGACCCAGCGATCGGCTAAGTGCCTGAGTCCCTCGGCCGTTACTAACGCGATATCCCAATTGGTGCGCGCCTTATATTGGTGGGCCAGTTTAATTGATTGCGGAGTGAATGATGGGGCAATCACAAGGAAAGACAGCGGCTCCGTACCACTTTCTCGTTCTTTTCGCAGGTAGCCGTCAAATTGCCCCTCAAGGTGGTCCTGAAGATTCACGGCTCCTTCGACGGATTTGCAATCCCACAGAATGCATTGGTTGATTTCCAGCGAAAGTCGGCCATCGGCGCGGCTATCTTTGCGGGAGCAATCGCATTCGACCTTTAGCTTTTTCTGAAATAGAAATTGGGTGGCATCTTCAAATTGATGCTCTATTTCCAGGTCCTTGACAATCAGCTTTTTGGCCCGCAATTCGGCGTAGGCACGGAGCGCCAGTAGTTCGTAATTGTTGTACCAATCTTCCCGGCCGTCGCGAGTGACCCGTTCCTCGAAGGTCAGATCATCGTAAAAATCGATTAACCGCTCGATAAGTTCCGGCTTGGTTCCCGAAATTCGCAATCCCACGGAGGCGCACATTTCCACCAGCTTGGCGCGATCCAAATCGCCCAACACTTCGGACGGATTGATTTCGCTACGAACAATCCGTTCAATCAATTCTTCCTTGTTGCCGTAGCGGTCCATGCCGCGCGTTTGCAAAATAGTCCGCAGGTTGGGCAGCAAGATGCTATCGTGGTGAAGGAGTCTCCGGAAATTCGTTCTTTGCAATTCTTGCTTGGTAATTTCACGCCGAATTATGGTTGCGATTTCGAGAGGAATAAGATCAATCTTGCGACCGGTTTCGTCGTGGTAATTCCAAAGAACTCCCACACGCTGGAGTTCTTTTCGTGCCTCATTAACTTCGTCAGGCGTATGTAACGCGCATTTTTCTTTTGGAAAACGCTTGAGCAAGGCGCTTATGAGCCAATGTTCTTCCAAAGAGATATTGAGATGTTTCCGCAGGATTTCCAGGAGATGGGCCTCGTCGGGTGAAATAGTATTGTCGTTTTTCCAGGCAGCCTCAAGGACCACCCGGTACGTTTCATACGAGTGCCATCGCTCCGCATCGTGTTTTTTTTGGTCCAACAAATCCAGAGATTTGGATTGCTTCACCAAATCCTTTTCGAACTCCATGACCTTTTCCGACAAGCGGTTTTCGTCCAGGCTGTGCGTCTCTTCCTGGAGAAGAATGTTGAAAATGATGGCCTTGAGTTGTCCACGATTAAAATCCGGATCGGGGGTATTAAATGCTTCTTGCACCCGGTTCCGTTCAGCCAGTTTCGCAGCGTCCTTTTTAATAAGGTTGGTCAAATCATCATCTTCAAGGCCGTGGTGTTTTGTTTGCAGGTACCGGCCAAGAACCCGTAACTTCACGATTTTTAACATGTAAGGGGCAATGTCTGGAATTCCCTTGCACGATTTCCGACGGCCCTGAAGGCGAATTTCATCGGCAGCCGCGTCTTTTCTCACGACTCGCCGGCGCTGACGTGCGCCCGCCTCCTGGGCCTCAAGATCGTCGCTTCCTTCCGAATCCTCCCCAACCAATTCAGTATCTTTTCCCGATTCCAAATCTGGGTCGGTTTCCAGAATCAATTTTTCTGAATCTCCGTTGGGTAAATTACTAACCGGCGTTTGGTTTGTTTCCGGCTCGGAGGCAAAGCCCCCAGATATATCTGCTTGTGGGTTGACCGGCATCGAAACGGATAGCTCGGGTCCATTTTGGTCGTTCATCGGTCCCTTTCCGAAAGGAAACTAATTTTTTGGTTAAAGGTGAAAAAGGCAATTATCCCTGTTGAAAAATCTATTTGCAAATGAGAAATGAAAATTCTGGGCTGGTAGGTCATTTTTGATAGTCAATGCCTGCTTGATCGATAGGCTGGCGTTCTCGGCGCAAACCCCGCCGACAGGGACTCGTGCAGTTCGGGGCAAAGGCGCATTGTTTCGATTGATCGCTCGCACACCAACTGACATTTTACCACAGCAACGCGCCAACAGCGTGGTGTGGCTGGGCGGGGCCAGGCGCGGAAGATTTCCGAGGCGGTTTGCGGGTCTTAAGAGTCGGCCAGGACCCGGGTCAATGGCCAAGCAGCCGCGTTCGAAATCTTGGGGGGCGTCATCGAGGGCGCGGTAACGGTGCCGTCGGGCCTTCCGTGTCTCACAAGTCTGTGAGACACGGAAAAATATTGTGTTAAAGTGCTTTGTTGTCAAGGGGTTGCGGATAAAACTGTGCCTGTATACTCGCTTGAGACACGAGTGACCCATCCAGGACAGCGCCACGGAGCGGCGCGAGAAAGGCGAAAAGGGGACCTCCATGGAATGGCACTTTAACTTCCATAACCATTGACGGGGTAAGATGCTATAGACAAACACGGCCTTCCTTGCCCTTGTTGTATTTGCAAAGACACAACAACACGGCGAGGAGGCCGAATATGGATGGTGCATTTCGACAGGCGGTTGCCCAGGCGCGTCGTCGTGGGAAGTTATATTTCGCCAGCTTGCTGACAGAAGGTCATATCAATCAGGCATTTGGTCGAGCAAGATGGGTTTGGCAAGGGTGGCTCTACACCTCATCCGTTTCCTGTCCTTAGCTGGAGCCGTGGCAAGCGGCGGCGGGCAAAACCAGCCATTTCGCACACCGGGTCGGATATCGAAATCGTCCCAAAACCAGCCATTGTGCACACCGGCTTGCCCGATCAACGGCGGCCGGAACAGCGGAACGGTTCCGCTCCTTGGTACGTGAACCTGTTTCCTTGCCAAAGATCAACCGAAACGGAGCAGCAAAGCCACGACGGGTTGGCGGTAAAGTGATTGCGGGAAGGTCCGCATTGCCACCGGGAGTACCGTGTGGCAATGGCACCGTGCGTGCAGCCGATTCCTGCAAACTTGGTGGGCGTTTCTGCAGGACGTTCGTGAATTTGTTATGCGAAATGCTATGCAAAATGCTATGCGTCGCCGAGGGGGTTGCCCGGAGGGTGCATACATACCATTTTTGCATGCGGCGACGCGGACCGTGCCAGTGGATTGCGCCGGGTGGAACTATCCTCCTGTTGGCCGAGACAAGCCCGGAGGTTTTTGACGGCGCGAAAGCACACCACGAAGCCGTGTCTCATGACACCGTGAGACACGGCGGCCAAAGAGGCGAAAACGTGATTATTTCCACGCCAGCCGCGGGGCCCCGCGCGTGTCGGCCGCCGCGAGACACGGGGCGAGTGTACTCGGGGGAGGAAACGGGGCCAGGCAACTGGGACGTCACGCGCCCGCCGCAAGCAGGCAGGCTTATGATCGTCTAATCCAGGAATGGCTTACCGTCGGCGGTCAGCCTCCGGCCGAGCGGATTTGGCCGTCAATGTGTTGATCTTGGCGTTCTGGAATCACGCGGAACGTTATTACAGGAAGCCTGACGGTAGGCCAACGAGTGAAACATCCAACATCAGCAAGCGTTTCGCCCGCTGGAGGAATCGTATGGGTCGGCAAGAACGTCGAAGGCTTTTTTTAGATTTGCAACGACCATCATGCGGCTCCCTTGGCAGGTTTTGGGTAGTCTACCCAATTCCTTGCTCTCGCGGGCCGCACTTCCGAACGCCGGAAGAAATGCTTAACTTGCGTTCGGCAAACGACATGTAAAATTCGGGGCAAGAGGATTCGAACCTCCGACCTCACGGTCCCGAATCTCCCAAATTACCTATGCCGAATAACCTGAAAACCCTGCAATTCACGCTATATTATTCGCTTTCTGGGTCGTTTGCAAGTGCTTGCGAACGCTTTCCGGAAATTGCAAAAAACAAAGGAAATTCCGCATATCGAAAACCATTGCGCGGAAGATTCCGCGCAACTCTGGTGGCAATCGATAGACCGACGCCCACATCCTCCACCCACCACGCTCACGCGTCCGGGCGCCATCAGCCGACAAACACCCGCCGCGCGCGGTGAACGCGTCTACGGGACTCCTGGAAGGCTTGCGGATCGCGAAGATTGCGCGACGACGCGCATCGCCTTTACGTCCTTCTCTTGATGGCCGGTCGGTGGGTGCCGTCGAGGTGATCGTCGAGGTAGTTGCCGTCGAGGTGGTGCTGATGGTATCGGGCGCCCGAGCTGGTCATCGTCGAGGATGCCGGCCGCGAAGGTGATCGCCGGCAACGTCGAGGTGATCGTCGAGGGCGGCCACGCTTCAGGTAGGCGACAGCGGCGGCGGCTTGGTTGACGACCGCCGTCGAGGTGCTCGCGGTGGAGACGTGCAAGCCACCAGGGTAAAAAGATCGTCGCTCCAGACAACGATCTCGGAATGACCCGCGACCGCAAGCGATGGTTCGACGATTGGCGCTAACCGGGCACAGTGATAATGGCAGTTAGTTTTTGAAGGTCTGCGGATTGAACCAACATTATGGCAATGTCACGTTCTCCGTAATATCGCGCAGAAGTGCAGAATACCCTCACGTTTTCTTCGCCCAGCCTGTTATAGACTCTCTGCCAATCTTCGTCTGATACCCATACCAACGAAACCCCATCGTGGTCAGATTTGGCGACGCCAGGAACCTGGAGGGAGGGTTTTTCAATCAAGCGATTAGCGTGTCCGTGGGTTTCACTGGACCAATCGATTTCCGCCATTTTGATACCCCTTGTTATTTTGCTTCAATCCCCAGCGATTAAGCATAATCGGCCAGAGAACACAAACAACCACAAAAGCCCGCGTGAGACAATAACCAAAAATGGAAACCGCCATGAACCAGAGCGACGAGCCCGCACGGCTCAAGGGGATTGAGACAGGCTTGCCAGATACGCCACTGGTCACGTCAGAATCATGTCGTCAGGGATGCCACGTAGCACGTCTCCCAGGTGAGCACGGCAGGCCCGCAAGGTCTGGGTGTAGTAAATGGTCGGGCAATCCCTCTGGCGGGCACGTAGCAACCGTTCGCCGGCTCGGTGGACGTCCCGAATGGCCACGCGCAACGGGCCATCGAGGGTGGAGCGCAGTGCCGTTATTTCTGCCGCTTCCCAGGCCACGAGGTCAAGGACATGGCCATCTTCCACGGCCCGGGCCAGGTCAGCGAAGGTGCTCGGGGCGTTCGCGGTGATGTCGTGCATGGTCGGGCTCGCGGGGTGGTAAGAAAAGCCCCGCCCCACAATTGGTGAATGGGACGGGGCACGCAACAAGGGCTTCACAGTGAATTAGGCCGCGCCTTTGCTTTGAATTGATGCGCGGTAGTCGGCCAGGGCACAACCAAAGTCGTGATAGCCGCGGATGCTCAAACCCAGCTGGTTCGGCGTCGGCGGGTTGATCTCCACGATGGGTGTTTCCTTGCCGTCGAGGAATCCCACGATAACCGACGAATTGACAGCATCGGAAAACAACCACCAGGCCGTGGTCGAGTAGCCGGTGTAGGTCGAATCGCTCAGGCGCGGCTCGACTGCAATGGCGGCGGCGTTCTGCAGCGCGTTGCCCATCATGGCCCTATCGGTGCCACTGGCGACGTAGCGCTGCATCCATTGCGACTGAATGATTTCCTTCGCCGTGCCTTCCAGTTCGGGCGGCACCAGCAGACAGGCCGGTTGCAGGTCGATGGCATTACCTTCGGCGTCCTTCATCTGCCTTAGTTTCTGAATTGCGGTGGTAAGACTGGACGATTGCAGGTTAGTGGCCGAACCGCTGAAGTAGTTCGTATTGGTCGAATTCCAAAATGCGGCCGCGCCGTTCAACATGGTCTGAACAACCAGCTTGTTTAGCGCGGGCGGATGCTCTGGCCAGGCCTTGGGACAAGTCGCCGAACAGGCCGATGTTATCGTTGATGATGTCGCGCCGGTCGATTTCGTACATTTTGGCATACGTGTCAACCCGCCACTTATAGCTTTCTTCCGAGAACGAACCATGTTGGATTTCGCCCGACTTTCCAATTTGGTGGAAGTCGCCCGAGAACGTCGGCCGGATGCCATGTTGGTCGTGGAAATCATTCGCGGTCTTGATATTGGCAAAACTTTTCCACGAGGCGGGCGCGGCCCGGTATTGCAGGAGCAATAGTTTGTTTATGTAGTCGCCCAAGCCCACGGGCATATCGCCCGTGGAACTAAACACGGCGCGGATAAGGTCGTCACGGTTGCTCGGAACGTCCTTGCCCTTCATGGTCAAGGACGCGCGGCAGATGTCCATCAAGTGCATCGAGTGCAGCGGCTTGCTTTGCTCCATGACCGTTGCCCCGTACATCTTCTCCGCGTCGGTGCTGTAGCCGCTTCGAACCATCAGCGCACACGCCAAATGGTCGCTCGTGGAAACCCACCCCGCGGCACCGTGGCCGATGGTGAAGGAGGGACGTTGGCCGCGAATCAGGTCAAGGGCGCCTGCTCGCAAACCGTCAAGGCTAACCTCTCCCGCAACGGCTCGAGCGCGCAGCTCGCTAAACTGGATGCCGGCGGCGCCGGTCAGGTCCAGGCCCGCGGAAATCTGGTCAATCTCACGGATGCGGCCGCGCTCTTGAGCAACCGCGGCTTGAATGTCGGTGGTAGTAACGGTCATGGTCGTAGCTCCTAATTTGGCGGCAAGGGAAACACTCGTTTCGCCATCGGCGCCGATACAAACGATGGAAATCTCTTTGAGCGCGGCCAGCTCGACGCAGAGCAAGCCACGGGCGCCGGCGGTGAACGTCTTGCCGTTCACCTGGACATTTTCCCCGGCGGCCACGTATCGCTTTTGCAGGGGCTGCGCACCGACACTGGCCTGAAGAGGAACGCCAGCGGCCAAGAGCCGCCTGAACGCGGTCGCTCATGGCGCCGGTGGCCAGGGACGCGAGAACAACCAACTTGCCTGCTTCGATTTTCGGGGCGCCACTCCC
Source organism: uncultured Planctomycetota bacterium (assembly GCA_963848825.1). GTDB lineage: Bacteria > Planctomycetota > Planctomycetia > Gemmatales > Gemmataceae > CAVVSQ01. Next base: position 14,959 of record CAWKFA010000016.1, read on the forward strand.
AACAACCCCGTCGAGGGTCGCGGCGTGGTCGGCCAAGAACAGGGACCGCGGCCGGTAGGTCAAGGCCATCGAGTGCAATGACCACGGGCCCGTACGCCGTCAATGCTCATCACGTCGCCGTTGTAGGCCACGATGGACAATCGCCGCGGCTTGTCGCTGGCGGCGGCTTCCAGGGTCACGGCGCCGACAAGGCGAATCATGGTGGTATCGTTCATTCTTCCAACCCTTCCAATTTCAACTTGAGGATTTCGTAGATCACTTCGCGATGGTTCCGCTCGCCAGCGTCCGCCATTTGAATCAGCAAATCTTCAATCGAATAATCGTCCAGGTCGGGCAGCGGTGGATTGATGCCATGGATAATATTGGCTTCGATTTGCAGGCGGGCGCCGCTCTTTTTTCGCGTCGTGCTTCGAGGGAGAAATTCGCCAGCGGCGGCGGGATTCGAGGCCGGAAAGGAAGCAGTACACTTCGACGGCGGTAAGGTTTTGCGGGTCCGCAGGCCCGAAGTAACCTTTGCGCACGAATTCCGCGACGGCGCCGGGCGTGCAAACATATTCCGCAGCGGTGGCCAGCTCGGCAACCTCTTGCGGGGTCCAGGTGTCGCGGGCAGATAGGCCAAAGCTCAGGGCCAGTCCGTTTACCACGCGTTCGGCATGGCAGACGTCAACGGGGGTGATGCGATTTTGGTCAGGCATGGAAAATATCCTTTCTTCTATTTTGCCGGGGGAATGAAGTCCTTGGGAGACAATCCCAGGGATAAAATCAGGGAACTAACACTGGTAGCTATGCCGGTGACACGGGTGTCATTTTTCGCCGTGGTCTCGGCCGTCGTGAACCGCTTGGAGCAACCCAGACAGCATCGGACGCGCTGTAGGCCAGGCCCACGGGCGGTTGTCCGGAGTACGCGGGACGTGCTGGCGCCGCAATGAGGGCAGGTCACGCCAGGGCGGCGGGTTTTTCGGGCGGCGGCGGGTTTTTTCGGGCTTGTCATGGCTTGCGTCTCAAGTGTGGACAAAGAAAGAAAGTCGTAATGCGGACCTGGTCCCAGTCGAGCGGGGCGACCAAAAACACCACGGAGGACCCAACGACGGCCATATACCGGGCCGCCATATAGACTTACGGCGCCCTATTACGGCCCGTGGTATGACGCTCACGTTCGTACCTCTGGCCGGCCGTCCGCCACGGCGAACAAGTCCCCCTGCCGATGCCGGTCCCGCGAACGTCGTGGGGGTCGTGACAACACCTCGGGCACCATGTCGTCCCCGCGCAGCTCCACAACCTTGGGATGCCAGAGCCCTGCCACCTTGGCCCAGCCGATGACCTGGAACCTGGAACCCGTCCGCAACCAGATTGCCAATCCGGGGCAGCTGGTAGCCTTCTTGATGCGGGCCGACACGTTGCACAGACTGGTGCATTGGATCGCCAAGACGGGCTCATCGACGGTGATGGCCAACAGGTCGATGATTCCGAACAGGTCCCTGCGAATATTCGCGCCCGGGATCCAGCGCTCCGCGACGTCCACCAGGTAGCCGCGCGGCAGGTATCGCAGGGTTAGCGCGGTAGGGCTCATGACGTCCCCCGCGCCTTTTGCGTTTTTTCTTTGGAGGAGAACCGGGACAACTATTTTCGGCGTAAGGACCGTTTTCTTTACCAGGATTCTCAGGAAGGAGAACAGAACCAGGACTGGCCTTATATAAGGCCAGTCCGTCCCGGTTCTCTTCCCCGTTCTCCGGAGAACCAGGACAAACACCGTTGTCCCGGTTCTGTCCCGGTTGTCCCGGTTCTCCTTTTCGGCGAATTCCGGGGACAGTTCTGGTGCCGGTTCCGTTGTTGCCAGTCGCAACCATGACCGGGTATTCCTCCAATATCCCGGCGGCCTTTAACCTCGCGCATGCGCCACTGGCTCTATCGTTATTCATCCCGGCAGGCTGACGAACCTTCGTCAGGGTGGCGGCGTTGCCGTCTTGGGAGAGCGAATCCAGTGCGTTCAAAAACCGGGTTTCATCTTCGCTTTCCTTTTCCCGGGTGATACGTGCTTTTTCCGCTTTCTTGGCGTCGGCTTCATTCTGGCGAACGTCGCTCACAGGAATGACTTTCACGTCCCAAATGCGCCCGCCAAAGTCGTCGTTGAGTACGCCTTCGTTTATGTCGAGTGCCCATTGTCCGCCATGGCCAACAGAACCACCCGCCGTCATCCACAAGCGATGCTCGCCGGTGCCAGGGTCATAGGGTTCGCGTCTGGAGAGCAAGAGCCATTGCCGGCTGAATTCTTGGATGCCAGCGAACGCCAGGTCTTCAAGCTCCAACGGCTGATAGGGATTCGTAAGGTTTTTTCGAGAATGATGAATTAGGATTGGCGTAGCGCCGGCGGCCTTGCACGCGTCCGCGACGGCCATTAGTAAACCGCCCATGTCGAACACGTTCGCCGCGGATAACCCTTGGTCACCTTGACCTGCCAGCAGGCAGAGGTAAAGCGGGTCGATGAATACGACCTGGATGCCATATTTCTCTAAGCCTTTATGAAGCTCGTACACTTCCATGGCGTTCGCTAGTTGCGGTAAACTGAATCCCCAAAACACATCGAGGTCTGGAAAATCAATTCCCTTTACCTTGCAGATACGCCTAGCGCTTTCCTGGAGAGTATGTTCGCCACTCTCGCCCGATAGGATGGCGACGCGAACCCGGTTGAACACGGTGAATTTGGTCAGGCCCAGGAATGGCGTACCGGATCCCAGGGAAATCGCCAGGTCGAGAATGAGCGATGTTTTCAGTGACTTTTTTGGCCCACCGATGATGCACGGTTGGCCCCGGACCACAAGGCCCTTGACGAGCCATTGCAGGGGATAGTCGGCCTTGTCGAAGTCGGCCGAGTTGATTGGAGAGAACCGCCAATCCCGCCCCGGTGGTTTCTGCTCGGCCGCGCACGGTGCATTGTCGGGTTGCGAGTCATGGTAGCCGGCGTCGTCCTGGAGGTGCTCAGGCATCTCGTCAGGGTGTACCTGGTGCGTCCCGTTAGTTGACGGTGGGGCTTTCGCAGCTATGGCCAAGCGTTGACGTTCGCGGATGGCGTCGGCAAGGGTAGGTGTTTTCATTCTGCCACCTCGCCAAGGACAAGAACCTCAAGAGCCTCGGGTAACTCGGCCATCACCTTGCCGCGGACATACCCCATGACGTCACGACGCACGGCCCGCTTCAGCTCGGCCAAATCGCGGCCGCCGTCGCCGGGTCGCGGTGAAGGTTGGCCATCGCGGGGTATCGTTCGACGGTCGCCTTGTAGTGGCGAAGGTGGCGCGTATTAGTTTTTCGCCACAAACGGCAGCCCATGCGGCCGCACAGGGGCGGCATAGGTCGGTGATGCCACACGATTCCGGATCGATACAGGGTAGCGGCGCCGTTTTTCGGCAGTCGCGGCAGGGCCGGCAGGCGTTACCGCAGTCACGGTGCTCTGGGTCGGGATGGTGCCGAAGAAGATCGGCCGCGCGATCGAGGTTTGCGGTGTCGTTGCGTTTTGGTAAAATGATTTCCATGGTCATCCTGCATTAGTTTTCAGCAAACGCCATCGGCTGAACCCCGATGGCGTTTGCGTAAATTCCCGCCGCTTCCAGTTCCTTCGCCACTTTTTCGCTTGCACGAGTCCGTTGGCCTGGCGTGCGGATCTTTGACGGTGCGGTGTCAAAATGTGGTGTCTGCCGGTCCGCGAACCGCTGTAAGGCCTCCTGGCTTGTGACCCACTTTGGGCCGAGCCGGATGGCCTCAAGACGGACCGTATCGCCATTGGGTGCCTTAACGCCGTCGAGTACCCAGCGCAGAACGCAAGACAGGGTGACCGGCCGACCGCGACGTGAAGGTGGCAGTAGACGTGCCGCTTGAGATAGGGTTAGAAGGGTTTCGTTCCTGATTTCGATTGCCATGGGGAACCTCGGTTGCGGGTGCATTGGTCATCACACGCAATCAAGGATAAAGGCAATCTCAGAAATGAAAACGGACGAAAAAGGTATACCTTTTTCGTTACCATTTCTTGGGTTTGATTCTTTCAATTCCCTTGGCAGTTATCCAGTACCCGCTGTCACGTCCTGAACCAGGGGAGCTGACATAACCGAATGTCTTCAATTTGCTCATTGGCGCTTTGAGGTTTTCTACGGATGGTTTCTTGTCAACGTCGAGACGTATAGTCGCCACTGGCTTTCGGGAATCCTGGCCCAGGGCCTTGAGCTTTTTCAGTACCTTCAAGATTTGCAGATCACGCTTCGTTAGCCTCGGTGGCGATTCCGGTTTTGTGTCTGCGCGATTATCTGCCGAGCGCAAGTTTCTCCGACTCCACGAAAACGTCCTCCCGGATGCCCACCTGCCTGGTGCATTCGCCGTCTTCTTCTCGATACAGGTCCTCCGCCCACTTCCGGGAACGGCATTCGGCAAGAACACGGGCGACGTTTTCACCGATCAATTCCAGGTATGTGGTGAAAGAATTCAATGACTCACATACCATCTTCACCGATTCGCCAGTTTGAAGGGGAAATGCTTGAGGATGGGGGTTGCGTAGGTAGGCTTTGACGAGCCAATTAAGGATGAGTTGTTCCTGCATGATGTTCTACCCTTTCGGAACCGGGCCGGTCACCGCGGCCGATGCAAAGGGTAGGATGCATCAAACCACGGCAACCGCTTGGCCGATGACGTTGCAACATCGCCGGCCGTCCCGATGGATTCAGTTTATCAACCGATCTTCGCCATGACCGCCACGGCCGCGGCCACGTCCAACGTTGCATAGTGTTCCGTGATCGCGGGGCACCGATGGCCGAGTACCGCGCGGGCCACGTCTAGGCCGGCGGCGCGCTTCAACTCCCCGGCGCGTAGGTGACGTAGTTGATGGGGATGCCAATGGACCAGTTTTTCGGCATCGGTCTTGCCGACGTTATGTCTCTTGATTGATTCCGTGATGGCCCTGGCATAGCTTGTGACGGTGTACCGATCTTGCGGCACCCGCTTGGGATTGCGTTTCTTTTTTTTGGCCTGGTGCTTGACATGGGAGGGCCAAAGAGGCGTCTTGCGGTTCTTCCGACGTTCCGCATTCTGTTCTTCACGGCAGCGCTTGGCGGAAAAGATGAAGGCTTGCGTATTTGTGGAGAGCCAGCGAGTTACGATTTCCTGCCCCTTGGGACCGATGGGAATGACTCTCTCATGTCCCAGGTACGCCGTCTTGTGTTCTTCGGGTCGATAGAGCCATACCTGCCCCACGGTGTCGATGTCGATGGCCCGCATGATGACCAACTCGCCAGGCCGCATCCCCGTTTCGAGTTGCAGGAGAACCATGTCGGCAACCATGGGGTGAAGGATCGGCAGCGTCTCTTCCACCAGGCCACGGGGCACGGGCATGACGGGTTGAGATTCTTTGGCCTCGGATCGGCCACGACGCAACCCTTCGAGGGCAAGCAAGCGAGCTGGTGGGTCTCGCCGGGAATCAATTCGTTTTGGACCGCCCAGCGAAACAGCCGACGAATCCGATTCACCCGCTTGTTGATGACGCCACGCGCGAGGCCTGGTTGCTTGCCGTACTTGGGGTGATCGTATCCTTGGATCAAGAGTTGACGTACCGCCTTGAGGGCCAAGGGTCCGAAGTCCTTGGCCGGATGATTGCCATAGAGGAAGTTGACCGGACGCAGGGCCAGCTTATATTCGCCCAACTCCGTCGATTGCCTACCTTGGGGACAATAATACTCTTCGGCCCATGGCAGGAATTGGACCATCAACTCCGCGACAGTAATAGCCGATTCGCCGCCCTTTGTCAGGCGCCGTCCAGACGCCATCCATTCGGCAATGACGCGTTCGTATTCCAGTTTGCTTGCTTTGGTCCCGTGCTTGCCCAGCAAGACGGTCTTTCGGCGTCCCAGGCCATCACCCAGTGTGACCACGGCTTGGCCAGATTGCTTGTGAAGTCGATAACCTGGAACGGATTTTCTGGTGGACATGATGCCTTTCCCCCTTGCTTCGCGGAAGATTCCGCGCTTGGCAGGGTTTTAAGGCCGCACTTTCCACCATGGAAAGGTACACTTAACTTGTGTTCGGCAAAGTGTTTAGAAACATTCGGGGCAAGAGGATTCGAACCTCCGACCTCACGGTCCCGAACCGTGCGCTCTAGCCAAGCTGAGCTATGCCCCGTTCTGCTTTAGAATAATGACGGGACGGGATTTGTCAATCGGAACTGTCGGCGGCATTTTCCCGGGAATGCCAGCTTGGTTGGCAAGCCTGGGTCGGGTTCGCGTAAGTGGCCGCCCTGTTAAGTCCTTTTTTTGGCGACGGTTTGCTCCAGGGAGGCTGGCAAGCTCCATGGGTTGGTGGATGGAGGGCTAACCGCTAAAACGATTACGGGGACTGATCATGATGGGCGGAGCGGGTGTGGCTGATCTTCTTCTTGATAAACGGCAGACGCGTATTCGGAGCATGTTTAACCACATTGCTCCCCGTTACGATTTCCTCAATCACCTGTTGAGCCTGAACGTCGATCGCTACTGGCGCTGGCGGACCACGCGGCTGGTGCCGCCGGGGCGCATGGGCCGATTCTTGATCTTTGCACCGGAACTGGGGACCTGGCCTTTGCTTACGATCGGGCCGCGGCGGGGACCGTGACGATTTTCGGGGCGGATTTCTGCTATGAGATGTTGCGGCGGCGCAGGCCAAGGCCGTCAAGCGGCAGGTGGCGGGGCGGCTGCGTTTTTTGGAGGCCGATGCGCAGTGCTTGCCGTTCCCCGATGACTATTTTCAGATCAGCACGGTGGGCTTTGGCTTGCGCAATGTTGCCGACACCGACCGGGGGATAGCCGAGATGGTGCGTGTGACAGCGCCGGGCGGCAAGGTGGCCATTCTGGAGTTCTCGCAGCCGCGCGGCTGGCTCTTTGGCGGGCTTTACCGGTTTTATTTCAGGCGCGTGCTGCCGCTGATCGGCCAGGTCATCTCGCGCAGCCGGGATAGTGCCTACCGCTACCTGCCGCAAAGCGTTTTGGAGTTTCCCGACGGCGAAGCGCTGGCGGGGCGCCTGCGCTGCGCATGGCCTGGAGGCGGTGACTTGGCACGCGCTGACCCTGGGCATCGCGACGCTCTATGTTGGCACGAAGCCCGCCCACGCGAAAATTCCTTGAAGGTGTGAAAAAAATGACGGGACCCTCTCCTCATCTGTTGATACGGGCGGCGCGTGGTGAAAAGGTCGAGCGAGTCCCCGTGTGGGCGATGCGGCAGGCGGGACGGTGGGACCCGGAGTACAACAAGCTGCGCGCGGGCTCTCCTTTTACGAGTTCTCCGAGAACGTCGAGCTGGCGGCACAGACGTCGCTGCTGCCGCGGCGCTTCGGCGTCGATGCCATTATCCTCTTCTATGACATCACCACGCTGACGGTGGCGATGGGCTTGCCTTTCACCTTGCAGCCGAGCCGTGGGCCGGTGCCGGACCGTCCGATACGGTCGCTTGAGGACGTGCGGCGACTCGATCCGCGGCCGACAAAAGTCGAACATATCGTGCAGCTTGCGCGGCGCGTGAAGCAGGAACTGGCCGGAGCCTTGCCGGTGATAGTGTTCGCGGGGGCACCCTTCACGCTGGCAACCTACTGTATTGGCACGGGCAAAGACCTGGAGGCGACGCGGGCGTTCATAAAGGAGCAGCCGGTGGTCTGGGGCGCCTTGCTCGAGCGACTGGAGGAGGCGACGATCCATTTCTTAAACATGCTGATCGCGGCCGGCGCGGACCTTTATCAGGTGTTTGATTCCTGGGCGGGCATGTTGCGGCGTGACGAGTATTTGGCGTGGGCCCACGGCCATCATCAGGCCATTCTGGCGGCGGTCACGGGCGTGCCGCGGATCTTGTTCGTCAAGGAAGGGCCGTATCTGGATTTGCTGGCCACGGCGGGCGCGGACGTGGTAAGCCTCGGCAAGTGCCATGACCTCGAGCAGGCACGGCGAACCTATCCGGAGCTGGTTTTTCAGGGCAATGTCGATGAATCGATCCTGCGGAACGGGCCGCGCGAGCGGGTGATCGAAGCGACCCGGCAATGCCTACGTGCGGGCGGCGGCAGCCATCACATTCTCAATCTCAATCATGGCGTGGACAAGAACACGCCGGTCGACCATTTCAAGGCGTACGTGGAGACGGCCCATCATTTTTGAGCTTTGTCGTCGGCCTTCTTGTTCCAGAACATGACGCGTTCAAGGATACTGGGGTCCTGGCGAGCAACTTGCGGGCTTTGCAACATGTCGCTCCAGGCCTTGGTGTCGTCGGGCAAGTTTTTGCCGGTAGCCAATTTGACCGCTTCATAAGCACGATCGTGCAAGGCCACGTCTTTTTCGGTTTTCATGATGTAGACCAGCGTTTCGATGGCATCGAACTGGGTGTATTTTGACAGGCCGCGAATGGCGGCGAGACGTTCATCCTGGGTTTGCTGGCGGTCGGCTTGACTGCCGTCGGTCGAACCGCTGGGACTACGCGCGGCGCGAATGAGCAGAGCCCGGGCGTCGGGGTTGACCGTCTGGGCCAACGAGGTCAGCGCTTGTTGGCGAATGACGGAGTTGAGTTCGGAGGTAAAGGGCAAGCGTTGCTGGTAAACATCCTCGAGCACGCGGGCAGCGCGGGTCCTTGTAGGTGCCGAGGGCACGCACGGCGCTCAGACGGCAAAGAGGATCGCGATCTTCGAGGGCGGACTTGGTCAGAATTTTGAGATAAAGCTCCTGCTCTTCATTGTGGCCGGCGTTGGGGGCCGGTTCCACGAGCAGGGCCAGTGCTTTGGCGCGTTTGTTGCCGTCCGCGCTATCGCGCAGCACGATGAGGGGGTCTTCCTTGGTCCAGAGGTCCTTCATGCGGAAGTTGCGACTGGTGCAATCATCCCAGAAGGTGGCGCAGCCGCCGGCGCTGAGAATGAGCGCGGCCCACCAGGCCCGACCAGCAAACTTTCCCAGACGTGAAGATGTCACCGCTCGCCTCCTTGATTGCAGCCCACGCCCATCCGCGCGGACGCACTGCGCATAACGCCTGCGCGAGCCACAAGCCGCTCAAAAGCAATTTGGGAGCGACTCTATAATCAAGGAAACGCCAAAGAACAAGAGGAAAAGCGTGAGTTTTCGTCGTCAGGAACGCAAGATGGGTGAAGTACGCATTTTGCGAGAAGTTTTAGCGGTCTGCTGCTATTTTATATCCAGGTGCGCCGGGTCGGTACGTGCGGTCGGCGCGCAGAATCGCTTTCGCTCTGCATACCCGGAGGGTCGATGAGAAAGATCATTGCGAGCCGGTTGGCGCTGTCATCCTGGTAGCCGTTGCTGCCGGGGCGCAGGGCCGGCAGGCGGCACCGCTGGAGGCCGTGCGCGTCGGGGATTGGCTCTCCTTCAAACTGTCAGGTCGTGGGCAGTTCACGGGCACCCTCAAACAAACGCTTATCGCCATCAATGACGCGACGGCGACCATCAAAACCGAACAGACCATGGGCGCCAAGCCGTTGCCGGCGAAGGAAACCAAGATGTCGCTTGTGGAACTGCGTGATCCGCTGAAAATCGCGGCCAAGTTGGATAAGGCCAAGATCGAAGAGGGAGCTTCTGGGAAAGAGGATAGGGAACTCAATGGCAAAAAGCTGGCCTGTGACTGGAGAGAACTCAAGGTGAGCTACGGCGAGGGCCAGACCCCGATAATCTCTTCGAAGGTATGGACGTCGCCCCAAATACCCCTTACCGGCCTGGTGAGACTGGAAAATGAGGCTGGCGGCGTCAAAACGGTCATCGAACTGGTGGATTACGGCGGGACCAAATAGTGTCCTACCGAGAAACCAGTGTTCCGGCAGTGTGCCCCAATCGGCAAATCATGATTAATCGTTAATAATGGCGCCTACGCTCAATTTTATCGGCGCCTTTCGCTTGGCAGGATCGAGGAACGAGTTAAAATAATGAGACCACCGCCCTAGGCTCACAAGTATCATCTTTGAGCCACATTTGGGATTGCGCTGCCATGGACTATGCGGATGCCACGGTTTTGGCGGACCTTTCGGTTCGCGTGGGCCTGCTGACGCCGGCTCAGGTCCAGGAGGCCTGGGACGAGATCGGTCAGCGTGGCGGCGAGCCGGAGCCCTGGTTACGCATCCTCCAGCGCAAGGGTTATCTGACGCCATTTCAAAGCGGCAAACTCCTCAAGCAAGAAAAAGACGGCTACTTTCTGGGCGGCTATCGGCTCCTTTACAAGATTGCGTCCGGCAGTTTCGGCCGCGTTTACAGGGCGGACGATCCGCGCACGGGACGCATCGTCGCCGTCAAAGTTCTGCGCAAAAAAATGGAGCGAAGACAAACACAAGATCGAGCTGTTCGAGCGTGAAGGGCGGGTCAGCATGACCCTGCATCATCCGAACATTGTCGAAGTTCTGGCGGTCAATCGGGACCCGTTGAGCAAGCAATATTTCATCGTGATGGAATTTGTCGAGGGGGGCAACCTGCGGGAATTCATGACCAGCCGCAAGAAGGTGGATTCCCCGGAGGTCTTGCGCATCATCGAAGACGTGGCCTCCGGCCTAAACCACGCCCTCGCGAAAGGTTTGACGCACCGTGATATGAAGCTGACGAACATTCTCATCTCAAGTCAGCGCGTCGCCAAGCTGGTCGACTTCGGCCTGGCCGGGGTTTGTGGCAAGGGACAGGAAGCCGACGACACGAACCTGGACCGTTCGGTGGAATACGCGGGCCTGGAGAAAGTTACTAACGTGGCGCATGGGGACACGCGCAGCGATCTTTTTTTCCTGGGCTGCGTCGCCTATGAGCTACTCACGGGACGTCCGCCGCTAGAGATGACCAAGAACCCACGCGACCGTATGCAGCGCGAGCGGTTTACCACGATTCAGCCGCTGTCCGCGGAAGAAGTTGGCGGCTCCGCTTCGGTCATTCGTTTGGTGGAGAACATGATGAGCCTGAACCCGCACGAGCGGTTTCAAACGCCATCGCAACTCGTGGATGCCATCCGTGAAGTCCGCCGCGAACTTTCGGGAGAGACTTCTTCGGACGCCAAAAAGACCGCTCCGCGTACCTTGTTTCTGGCGGAAAAAGATGAACGGCTCCAGGATGTTTTGCGCGACAAGCTCAAAGAGTTAGGCTTTCGAGTCCTAATCGCCGCTGATCCGGTGCGTGCGGTGGACCGCTTCCGCCAGCAACCTTTCGATTTCTTCGTCGTCGACGCGGGCACCACCGGCGAGAACGGTCTGCACGTGTTCGAACGCATCATGAGCGATGCGCAGCGACAACATTTCGAGCTGCACGGGATCATCATGTTCAGCGAGGAGCAGCAGGAGTGGGCGAAAAAGGTGGAGGAGCGGCCCAACGTGGGCATCCTGGTGCAGCCGATCAAACTGAAGCAACTCCTGCGGAAAATCCAGGAAATGCAAGGCATCTAAGTTGCTTGTCACGGGCTCGGCGGTATCTCACGTCCCACTTTCGCCATCAGCATTTTCATGTCTTCCCACACGTCCCGTTTTTTCTCGGGATGGCGGTGCGGCAACAGATAAGCGGGATGATAGGTGACCCAGACGGGGATGTTGCGATAGTCATGAAAGCGGCCGCGCAGCCGGCCCAGCGATTCCGTTGTGTTAAGTAGGTTGGTGACCGCGCAGCCGCCGAGTGCCACGATATACTTGGGCCTTATCAGTTCAAGCTGGCGCTGGAGATAACCCTTGCAGTTGGCGGTTTCATCCGGAAGCGGCGTGCGGTTTCCGGGCGGGCGGCACTTGATGATGTTGCAAATATAAACTTCCTCGCGCTTGAGCCCGGAGGCGATTATGATCTTGTTTAGCAACTGTCCGGCGGCGCCGACAAAGGGAATGCCCTCGGCGTCCTCATCCGCTCCGGGGGCCTCGCCAACAAAGCAGAATTCGACGTCGAACCTGCCTTCGCCGAACACTGTTTTGGTACGCGTGGAGGCCAGCGCCGGGCACCTGGTGCAAACGGCCACCTCCTGGGCAAGCACGGCTAATTCCTGGCGACGCTGATCGAGGGCCATGATGTCCGATGGTGCCGCAACGATGACGCTGCCGGTTGGCTGATTCGGGGCCTGGCCAGGCACGGCTCGCGGAGTGGACGCCGGGGCCTGTCGGGCAACTGGCAAGGGCGGCCCCAGCGGCAGCCATTCTACGCCGGCAGAACGCAGGCTTTGGATATGTGCCTGCACATGGCGTCGCAAATCAACATTATCGCAAGGATCTTCCGGCGTCATGACATCGCTCCGCTGCAAGTTCTCTCTGACGGTCAGAGCCGGGCCTCTTTTTCGGGGACAGGACCTGAATATGTTGTAACGCGGCGTAAAAACCAGCCAATTTGTTCACTTTCTTGTACCGCTATCCCCACAGGTATAATAAGAAATAAAACATTTGTGAACAATCGGCGGCTTTCCGCGAAAAAAGAGCACTTTTCAATATCAAAGGCGTTCCGCTTTGGTAAAATCGCGACTAAGCACTAGTCAAATGCGGGCGTTTCCAGGCTAACTCTGGTAGCTGATGTCGGACAGGTTTGCATAGTGGGAGTAATTGCTACATGACCGCCGTCTCGTCACCCACGGAACCCACGAAACCCACGATCACGGGGGACTGGACGCGTGCGCTCTTTGAAGCCATCGACGACGCCGTATTTGTGCATGATCACGCCGGCAACATTCAAGAGGCTAACCCCGCCGCTTGCCGGCGTCTTGGCTACACGCGTGAAGAGTTATTGGCCCTGAACACGCGGGACATCGACGACCCGGATTTCGCGGCCGGTTTCAAAGACCGGCTAACGGCCCAGGTACACCAGGGACGGTTCCGGTTCGAAGGTCGGCACCGCACGAAGGACGGGCGTATTATCCCCGTGGACATTAATACGTCAGCGGTGGCGTGGGCGGGGCAGCCGGCCATCCTGGCGGTGATGCGCGACATCACGCAGCAAAAACGCGCGGAGAACACGTTGGCGGTGCAGTACGCGGTCGCGCGCGCGCTGGGAGAGACTGAGAGTTTGGCGGCGGCGGCGCGGCAAATCTTGCGTACGTTGTGCGAAGGGCTCGGGCTGGACATGGGTGTGCTCTGGCTGGTCAACCCCCTGCAAAACTGCCTGACCTGCCTCGAAACGTGGCACCTCCCCGCACTCTCTTTCCCAAAGTTCGAGGAAGCGACCCGCCGAATATCTATCGACCGTGATCGCGGCGTGGCAGGCCAGGCCTGGGCACAGGCCATGCCCGTCTCACTGAATTTCCAGGAACAGGCCGGCGCACTTTCCCTGCGTTGCGCTCTGGCCAAGGACGCGGGCCTCAAGGCTTCCCATGCCTTTCCCATCCCGGGAAACGCCGGCATCGCCGGGGTTATCGAATTCTTGACTCGCGCCGACGAAAAGCCGACCGACGATCTATTGTCCACCATGCAGGCAATCGGCAGCCAGATCGGCCAGGTTCTGGAGCGCCAGCGCATCGAGGATGCCCTTCGCGACTCCGAGGCACTGTATCAGTCTCTGGTGCAATCCTTACCACAAAATATCTTTCGCAAAGACCGGACAGGCCGGGTCACTTTTGCCAACCATCACTATTGCGCCACGCTCAAGCTGTCGTTGGGTGAATTAATCGGCAAGACAGATTTCGATCTATTTCCCACGGACCTCGCGGCCAAGTATGTCGAGGATGACCGTCGCGTTCTGGAAGAAGACAAGGCCTTCGAGACTGTCGAAGCCCATCATTTGCCGCAGGGGGGCACGATCTATGTTCAGGTCGTGAAAACCCCCATCCACGATGCCCAGGGAAACATTGTCGGCATTCAGGGCATTTTTTGGGACGTTACCGAACGCAAACGGGCCGAGGAGTTTTTAACCGAATCCGAACGCCGCTATCGCCAGCTTACCGAGGCCACACTCGACGGCATCGTGCTCATCGACGCCGCGGAGATTATTCGTCTGTTCAATCCCGCCGCCGAGCACATGTTTGGGCATCAGGCGGCCGAACTCATCGGTCAGAGCGCCGGTATTCTCGTACCGAAAGAATTTCGCGAACCGAACGGCAAGGGCTTCTTTCGTTACCTGTCGAACCGGCAAACGCAATTCATCGGCCGAACCGTCGAGATCAATGCGCTACGCAGAGATGGCACCGAGGTAGCCGTTGAAATAGCCGTCAACCTTATCAGCTTCAAAGGCGGCATGCCGGCGGGCGGTGGAGAGTCGCAGTTTCTATGCGCCTTTCGCGATTTGACGGAGCGCAACCGCATGCGTTCGGTGCTGGTGCAAAACGAAAAGCTGGCTTCCATCGGTCTATTGTCCGCCGGCGTGGCCCATGAAATCAATAATCCCCTGGCCTTTGTCGCCAATAACCTGGTAGTGCTGGAGCGTGACGCCAAGGGCATCCTGGCGCTTTTCGACAAGTTTGAGGCGGCCAAAGCAAAACTGCTTCAGGTGGACCCCAAGCTGATGGCCGAGATCAACGAACTGGAAACCGAAATCGACATCGCTTATACGCGTGAAAACTTGCGTGGGCTGATTCAACGTACCCGCGACGGAGTGGATCGCGTGACGCGCATCGTCCATAGCTTGCGTGGTTTGGCCCGCACGGACACGCCGAAGCACCAGGAAATCAGCATTCCCGATCTCGTGGACAACAGCCTGGAGATACTGCGGGGCCGTTACAAGCGGCATGGCATCACGGTCGTACAAGACCACGATCCCAGCCCGCGCATCTCCTGCGTGCAAACTCAGATCAGCCAGGTACTCCTCAACTTGCTCGTCAACGCCTTCCAGGCTCTGGAAAGCTTCAACAAGGAGGGGGGTCAAATCCACGTAAGGACCCAACGACTTGGCGGCGAAATGCTCATTGAGGTGGCGGACAACGGTCCCGGCATCGCCGAGGAAAACCTGGACAAACTATTCGATCCCTTTTTCACCACCAAGGACGTCGGTGAAGGAACGGGACTGGGACTGTCCATCACTCACAATATTGTCACCGCGCACGGCGGCCGTATCGAGGTTCGAAGCGAACCGGGCCATGGCGCCGCTTTCCGGGTGTATCTTCCCATTAAAAATCCCAAGGAAACGTCATGACCGCGCCTGTTAAACACACCCTCCTGGTCGTCGATGATGAGCCCAACGTGTGCGATTCGGTGCATGATCTTTTGCGCCGCGAGTATCGCGTCCTGCGCCCGCAATGCCGAGGAAGGCTTCAAACTCATGAAGGAGAATGAAGTCCACATCATCATGACTGACCAGCGCATGCCCAAGGTCACCGGTGTGGAAATGCTCTCGCGGATTCGCCAGGGGCATCCGCAGGCCGTGCGCATGCTGTTCACTGGCTACGCCGACCTCGATTCGATCATTGCCGCCATCAATCAGGGACACATCTTCAAGTTCTTGAAAAAGCCCTGGCAACCCGCCGATCTGGAAGAGGCGGTTCGCGAAGCTGCCATGGAATATGACCGGCTTGTCGACCAGGCGGAGGAAATGGCCCACATGCGGAACGAGTTGCAGAAGTTGCGTGATCGGCTGCATCTTTTGGAAGAAGAAGTTCGGCGCCTGCGCCGGGCTAGTCCCCGAAATTCGTGCCCACGCGGCGCGCGGCGCGAATTAAGGGGTGCTCAGGCGGCACTAATTTAACTTTGCCGGCTACCTTTTCTAGTGGGACGGACGTCACTTCCGACCCTTTCATGCAAACCATCTGATTGTAAGAACCTTGCGCCAGCATCTCGGCGGCGTAAGTTCCGAAGCGCGTCGCCAGGACACGATCGAATGGCGTCGGGATGCCGCCCCGCTGCAAATGTCCCAACACGGTGACGCGCGTTTCCATACCCAGCCGGCGGCTGATCGCCTTGGCAACCGAGGAACTGGCGCGACCGTCGCCGGCATCGTCCAGTGCTTGCGCCATTTGCTCGGCCGATTTATGATGCTTGTCCTTTTTACCCTTTTTACTCTTGTTCTTTTTGCCTTTTTTGCCCTCCTTGCCCGCGTCGTTTTCATCGGAACCTTTCGGCTCACGCGGTTTGGGTTTGGCGCCTTCGGAAACGGCCACGATGCTGAACCATTTGCCGCGCCGCCGCCGCTCGGTCAAATGTTGGCAAATACTTTCGATGTCGTACGGGATCTCTGGAATCAAAATGATGTCCGCTCCGCCGCCGACGCCGGCATTCAGTGCCAGCCAGCCGGCATGGTGCCCCATCAACTCGATCACCATCACGCGCAGATGGGCCTCGGCAGTCGAATATAGCCGATCAATCGCCTGGGCCGCCGTGGTGACAGCAGAGTCATGGCCAAAGGTGATGTCCGTTTCCACCAGGTCGTTGTCGATCGTTTTGGGCAAGCCAATGACGTTCAGGCCATAGGTGGACAGGTTATACGCTACCTTGTGGGTGCCGTTGCCGCCCAGGCAGACGAGGCAGTCCAGGCCGAGCCGGTTATAGGTTTCCACGGCACGCGATGTCATGTCCACCGCTTCCCCATTGGGGAGCGGCATCTTCTGCGGCTTTTCGCGACTGGTGCCCAGGATGGTGCCGCCGAGCGAAAGGATGCCTGAGACATCATTTTGATGCAGCACGCGGGAATGGTTCTCCACCAGCCCGCGGAAGCCTTTTTCGATGCCGATCACTTCGATGTGAAAATCGCTCATGGCCGGCTTGGCAACGCCGCGAATGGCCGCATTGAGCCCCGGACAGTCGCCGCCGCTGGTCAAGATGCCAATACAGCGTGCCTTCGTGCCTTGCATGATGAGATGCCTCCGCCCCACGGACCACGATTTCGGGAGCTTAACTCTAACGAAGCCAGCTTTCTTCCAGTTACGAAACCCGTGAGCAAGATTAGTGTATTATTTCAGCGCCTTGCGCAGCCATTGGCCGGTAGGCGAGGCGCCGACGCGCACTATTTCCTCGGGCGTGCCGACGGCCACAACGCAGCCGCCCGCCGCGCCGGCACCCGGGCCGAGATCGATGATATGGTCGGCGCACCTGATGATGTCCGGCTGGTGTTCGATCAAGAGAAGCGAATGGCCTGTTTCGAGGAGCCGTCCGAAACAAGTCAGGAGCTGCTCCACGTCCGCGCGATGAAGCCCGATGGAGGGCTCGAGAAGGATGAACAGGCAGCGTGTCTTGCGGCTTGACGCCAGGTGGCCGGCCAGCTTCAAGCGCTGGCACTCGCCTCCGGAGAGCGTGTCAATAGGCTGCCCGAGTCGCAAATAATCCAGGCCGACATCGAGCAGATATTTCAGGCGTTTTTCGATGGAGCGCCAGCGCGGAAAAACCGAAAGGCCTCGTGGACGGTCAGGTCGAGCACTTCCGCGATGGAAAGGCTCCTTACCTTGACGTTGAGTATTTCTTTTTTGAAACGGGTCCCCTGGCATTCTGGGCAGATGGTGGTCACGTCCGCCAGAAATTGCATGTCCACCGTGAGAGTCCCCTGCCCTTCGCAAACTTCACAGCGGCCGCCTGGCTGGTTAAAGCTGAAGGCGCCTGGCCCAAAATTATGGATGCGTGCCTCGCTGGTATCGGCGAAGGTCTCGCGAATTTCGTCGAATATCTTGAGATAAGTGGCCGGATTGCTCCGCGATGTTCGCGCCAGCGGTAGTTGATCCATGAGCAAAACGTCTTCGATTTGCCCCGCGCCTTCGAGATGCACCTGCGCCAGGTTCAGCGTGTCGGCGTTCGCACCATCCTCGCCAGGCGTCTTTTTGTGCTTGGCCCGGCAAAGTACGGGATATAGCGTCCTCTCAACAAGCGTGCTCTTGCCCGCTCCGCTAACTCCAGTGACGACACACAGAACGCCGAGTGGAAAATCCACGGTCAGGTTCCGCAGATTATGACAACTCGCGCCTCGCAGTCGCAGATGTCCATGCTCCAGCGGCCGTCGCTTCGTTGGCACAGGGATGATATCGTCCTGGCGCAAAAACTCGGCCGTCACCGATTCGGTGCACGCTAACAGACCCTCGCCTGGACCTTGATAGAGAAGGCGTCCGCCTTCCTCCCCGGCGCCCGGACCAAGGTCGATGACATGATCCGCCGCGCCAATCCCGCTGCCGCTCGGATCGATAAGCACCACCGTGTTGCCGGCATCCACTAACTTCCGGAGCTGCGGAATCACCTTGCCGATGACACGCGGATGCAGGCCGGCTGTCGGTTCGTCCAAGAGATACATGGCCCCCACCAGGGGAGAAGCCAGCACGGCCGTCAGCCGAACGCGCTGAGCTTCGCCCATCGCCAGAGTCACCGCGGAGCGGTCCAGGGTCAAGTATTCAAGCTCCATGGCGATTAATAAGGCGAGGCGTCGCTGAATTTGCATCAGCACGAGATCATCGCCAGCTAACGGCTCGATAAATAAGGCGAGCTCCTGAGCGCTGCCCCGCATCAAAGCGCCGATCGTTTGACCTTCTAGAAACGTCGTCAAATACTGGTCACTATCGCAGCGCGGGCAGATAGGTCGTCTGTCGAAAAGCACCTCGCCCAGGTCGGAAAGGAGTGCCAGGCGCCCCTGTCCCCGGGAAAAAGCCGTCTCAATCGAGTCGAATAGACGCTGCTCGCTTCCCTGGCCAGCTTCAACGCGATCGACCAAGACCCAAATATGTCCGGCTGGAGCTGCGTTGGCGACCGCCGTTTCAGAAGCCGGGTCTTCCAGGCGAAAGACACCGGCACCGACCTGGATGCGCACGAAGCCTTCCTCACGCAAACCAGCAGCCCAGGTCTTGAAGTCCGCCGTCTCGTCAGGCCGGCTGGGAAAGCCAATGGCGACACGAGTGCCGACGGGTAGCGCCGCCAGGGCGGTGAGCACGTCTGGAATGTCGCGGGCCTTCACGCTAGCGCCGCAATTTGTGCAGACAGTCTGGCCACGCCGGGCGAATAATAGATCCAGGTAATCAGCAATCTCCGTGACTTTGCCGACCGTGGCACGCGCGTTTCGCGCCGACGGGCGCCGGCTCAAGGCAACGGCGGTCGGCAACGGTCCGATAAACTCACTTGCGGGTTTGTCGAAACGTTCCAGAAATTGGCGTACATAAGGGGAGAAGCTTTGGAGATAGCGCCGCTGCGCCTCCGCGAAGAGCGTATCAAAAACCAGGCTACTCTTGCCGGCCCCGCTAACGCCGGTAACGATGGTTAGCTTCCGCAATGGAATAGTGACGTCCAGGCCACGCAGGTTATGGACACGGACGCCGCGAAGTGAAATAGTGTCGGTCATGCCGCGCGAACGCTGAATGTCGCCCGCCGCCAATCAAGGCCGAGCCGACAACACACGTCCCGTTACCTCCCCAAACCCAACGCGGTAATCCGTGCCCTGACACCAGCCCGTCATCGTCACGCGATCTCCGTCGCGCAAGAAGGTCCGCTCCTGGTCGCCGACGTGCAAGGGCCGGGAACCGCGCCATGTCAATTCGAGAAGACTGCCGAAAGAGTCCGCGGACGGCCCGCTGATGGTGCCCGAAGCCAAGAGATCGCCGGCGTGGAGATCGCAGCCATTGCAAGTGTGATGCGTCAGTTGCTGATATATGCTCCAGTAAAGAAATTTGCTATTGGTCGCACAGATCCGCTGCGCTGTTGGCGACTCTGCCGGCGTCAACCAGACTTCCAGGTTCACATCATAAGCGCCATTCCCCGTCGCTTGTAGGTACGGCAGAGGTTCAGGAGTTTGTTTCGGACCGGCGACAAGAAAGGGCTCCAGCGCGTCGAGCGTCACCACCCAGGGAGAAATTGAGGTGGCGAAATTCTTCGCCAGGAAAGGGCCCAGCGGCTGGTACTCCCACTTCTGAATATCGTGCGCACTCCAGTCGTTGACGAGAACGAGTCCGAAGATATGTTCCGCGGCGTCAGCGATTGGGATCGGCACACCCAGGTTATTGCCAGGCCCGACCAAAAAGCCCATCTCCAGTTCGAAATCAAGATTGCGACTGGGCTCGAAGGTTGCGCGGGCGCATTATCCGACTTGATCTGTCCCCAGGGCCGTTGAAAATCGGTGCCGCTCACCACGACGGAGCTGGCGCGGCCATGGTAGGCCACCGGCAAATGAACCCAGTTGGGCATCAGGGCGTTTTCCGCGCCTGCGCAACATGGTGCCCACGTTCGTGGCATGTTCTTTGGAAGAATAAAAATCGGTATAGTTGCCAATGCGCGCCGGCAGGTGCATACGCACGTCGGCCTGTGGCACCAGCGGCATGTTCGAGCAAAGATGGGTCGTCGCGCAAGACGGCAACGTCATGTCTCAGGAGCTGACTGACGGCAGCCCGCGTCGATGCGCCAGGCCGATGGCCCGGCCTGCAGAAATTCATTGAGGTCTTGCTGACGCCGAAAGAAAGCCGGCACCAGCGCCGGCACGTGCAAAAGTTCTTTGTCCATCAAAACCTGTAAATCCAGCACGAAGTCGCCAATGGCCACGCCAATGCGTCTGTCCGCGTCAGAACCACGTGAAAAGATACCAAAGGGCAGGTTTTGAATCGGAAAATGGGATGCGGCGGCAACGGGCACAAAGGAGCGCAGGGATGGGTCGTTGAGTGGAAGCATGGGCAGCCTTAACAACTGTGACCAGGGGCCGAATGCAGGCTTACCTCAGGTGCTCGGCCCGCAACGCGGTCATGGCGTTCAGTGCCGGTTTGGGATTGCCCGATGCATCGACCAGGCCGCAATGCGGAAAGTGATGAGGTTGGGAATCGGCAAAATGCGTCCAGTGAACGGCACGGACATATTGCTTGCATACGCATAGCCGGGCAAAGTCAGCGGCCCAGTCAGCTTGAACTTCGGGCGAGTACCCGGAACGCCAAAATCCGGCCGCTACTTTTTGGTCGGCATCGGCATGCGCGTCAGCCAACTTGCCGGATGGATAGCCCAATGTTATTTGGAGGGGAATGCCCAACAGGGCGTAAAGATCGAGCAACCGGGAGACATCCAGCAGGTCGCGGCAGTAGCTGCCGCGTGGCGAAACGGCCATGACGATTTCTAAATCGAGCGCGCTGACTTTGAGCCCTGTTCGCATCAGATTGTCGGCAAAAATAAACGGCGACTGGCTGCGCTCCTGGCTGGTCAAGTAATCGCCCCACGGCTGGGCGACGCCGATGATGACTTCCAGGGTGGGGTCCATGCGGCGCACGACCTCGGCGACACGAACGGTCAGCCAAAGGAGCTCGTCATCCGCCAGCGCGATCACGCCCGCCCAGTTGCTGGCCGCCGTGACGTGCCAGGTACGAATGACCCCCCGATAGCGCTCCACCACTTTCTCGACAAAGTCGGTGACGTAGCCACACCTGCTGGTCAAATCGTTGCCTTTTTCCCACAGCCAGCAGGGCATACCATGGCCCGAGAAATCGACGAGCGGGCCGCCAACGAGGGACAGGCCAGATTTCGCCGCCCAGTTCACCAGATTGTCGTACGGCTCCCAATGATAAACTTCCTCCTCGGATTCAATGTCGGCCCAGGTGAACGGCACCGCGATGGTATTGAAGCTGGCTCCATAAGCAGCTTCTTGGCCAGAACCGATAAATCCAGGCGCGAGCCGGCAAGCCAGGCCGGTATCCAGACGTGCCTGGCGCAGATGCCTGATTTGAAATACTTGCTTCATGTAAACGTTGACCAACTCGGCGGCGGCCTCGAAGCCCAGGCTAAGCGCGTGCTCGGCCTCCGCGGCGACCGGTCCTTCACTGGCAAGCGTCACGGCTTTGCCAAATCCAAGTGTGCTTTGTTTGATTTGCTCGATAAGCGTCGCGGGCATGTTCAGGCCGCCCATCAGCCAGTCGGAGGCCTGGCCGCGTATCTGGTTGATTTTCCCGCGCAAGTTCCAGAGTGAATTGATAAGGCAGCAGACGTTCCATCAGGGTGGCGCTGGAAACCATGACACGACCCGCGCCGGGCACCAGCCAGGGAGCCAACAAGCAGCCGCTTTCATCGACATGGCGTGCCAGCACCAAATGGCCATCATCGACAATGACCTGGGTGGCGTAGGGCATGGAGTCCTGGCCGCCCGCCACGCTGGCGCGTTCCAATTCCGCCTGAGCTTCCTCGGAGAGGTGCCGAGGCAGATCAAAGGTCATCGTGCCCATGGTATTGATTTAACCATAGCCAGGGGAAACTGCAAACATGAAAAATGACGCCAAACCCTAAGAAGCAGGCTGCGAACGCCCGCGGCAAGAAGCACCACCGTCGTTTTTTAGGACGTCGGAGTAATATACTGTCACGATGTTCCCCCTCTTTAACCACCAAAGATTGTGCCGGCATGGCACCATGGTGTACAACGCCAATGACCTCTACATTGGACGCTCCCTGGAATTGTATGGTGAATGGTCCGAGGGAGAGATCGCGCTCTTTCGAAAAGTCCTCCAGCCGGGGCATATTGTCGTCGAGGTAGGCGCCAACATTCGGGCGCATACGGTATTTCTGGCCCAGGCCGTCGGCGCCCAGGGCTTCGTCTGGGCGTTTGAACCACAGCGCATCGTGTTCCAAACTTTATGCGCCAACCTCGCCTTCAACAGCATCCCCAACGTGGACGCTCGTAATGTCGCGGTGGGGGACGTGCCCGGTGAAATCATGGTGCCGACCCTCGATTACAATCAGCCCAACAACTTCGGCGGCGTCGCCCTGGGCTATTTTCGCACAGGTGCTGTGGTGCCGGTCATCACACTGGACAGCTTGAACTTGCCGCGCTGCGATTTCCTCAAGATCGATGTTGAAGGCATGGAGTTGGCGGTCCTGAAAGGCGCCGAGGCCACCATCGCCCGCTGTCAACCGCTGCTCTATGTCGAAAATGACCGCGCCGACAAGTCCACACGCCTCATCGAGGCCATCGCCGCCATGGGCTACCGTATGTTCTGGCACGAACCGGCGATGTTTCAAGCCGATAATTTCCTGGGCAACTCGGAGAATATCTTCGCGGACGCCATTTCGCTGAACATGGTGTGCATCCCCAAAACGAGGACTGATTTCAGGCTTGAAATGTAGTGATCGTCGCTCGACAAAAGCCCGTTCCGGGCAAAATGAGCTACTTGGCGATGATGGTAATGCCGTGGCGATCAGCAAGGGCGAGGGTGTCCTTTTCGTCGATAACGATGGTTTTTCCCGCTTCGATGGCCAGCACCCGGCCGCCAGCGCGGGCCATGGTTTCGATGGTGGACACACCAATCGTGGGCACGTCGAAGCGCATGTCCTGACGCGGTTTGGCGACCTTGACCACCACGAAGTTGCCGGCCCGGCACAACTCGCCGGCACGGAGGATCGCCTTGTCTGTCCCCTCGATTGCTTCGACTGCCAGCACCGCCTTTTCCTTGACGGCCACGCTTTGACCTATGTCGAGCCGACCCATTTCCTTGGCCAGATCCCAACCAAAGGCGATGTCTTCTTCTTCACGCGGCGAGGGCGTCGCGCCGCGTCAATAGGCCGGTACGCACAAGCAACTCCGGGCAGATGTCCAGGGCCGACGTGAAGTGAATGCCGTCGGCCGCGAATTCGTCGATCAGCGACAGAAGTAGCGTATCGTCACGATTGTCGCGGCGCGAACGACGCCACCAAAAACGGATGGTTCGCCAGTCCGGCAAGAGACGCAGCGCCCGCCAGGGCACGAACAGGTTTGTCTTATGAATCTTGCCCGCCATCACGACCTGACGCACGCCCTCTTTGCGAAAGCAACGAATCGTATGGCCAATCTTCGCGAGGCCGCTCCAATAAAAACGCTTCACGAGCGGCATCAGCGCTGGCGCCGCCTCGTGGCGAATCCCGACGCATACGACGGGAATTTTGAGCGTCGATGCCTTCTCCGCGAACAGGATGGGAAAGCGCCCCCAGCCGGCCAACAGACCGATCGGCTCGCTGATGTCTCTCAAGTTCAGGTCACTCTTCATCCTTGAGCCCAAGTGTTTGCTTGATCTTGCGAATATCCTTGCGCATTTCGGGCAAGTGCTCGAGGCTCAGGAGAATTCGTTTCTGTTCACGTTCCGGAGTTGCCGGCGCTCCGAGACTCCGTTGGCCGTCGGGAATATCGCGAACCACGCCGGCCTTCGCGCCAATCACGGCTCCCCTGCCGATGTGGACATGGTCGGCGACACCGACCTGGCCGGCGATCACGACATAATCGCCCGTGCTGCAGGAACCGGCCAACCCCAGCTGGCTGACGAAGATATTGTGCTTGCCGATGTGGCAGTTATGTCCCACCTGGACCAGGTTGTCGATTTTGGTCCCTTCCCCGATGGCTGTCACGCCGAACGTACCACGATCTATGGTCGTGCACGCTCCGATCTCGACGTCCGCGCCGATCTCGACGCTTCCCAGCTGGGGCACCTTCACATGTTGGCCGCGCTGTAACCGGTAACCAAAGCCATCGGCACCAAGTACGGAATTGGCATGAATGATGGCGCGGTCGCCAAGGTTGGTGCCGTCATAAAGAACCGCGTTGGGATAGACGGTTACGTCATCGCCGATGGTGCAATCACGGCCAATGACCACGCCGCTATGAATGCGGCAACGATCGCCCAAGGTGCAGCCTTCGCCGATCACCGCGAAGGGATGAACGCTCAGTTCGGCCCCAAATCTCACCGTCGGGTGCACATCGGCGCGCGGATCGATGCCGGAGCGCCGCAGCTCGGGCCGGCCATGAAAATGACGCACAATGGCCACAAACGCATCCAGAGGGTCTGCCACCTGGATGAGAGTTTTACCGTTAAGGGGCATCAACAGGGGTGCCACGGCGGCGGCAGCCGGGCTGGCATGAAGTTGGGTCAGGTGTTTTTCGCCGTCGACATAAGTGATCTCGCCCGCCCCGGCCTCCATGAGCGGTCGTGCCGCCGAGACCAGCAGGTCCCCATCGCCGTGGACCTGGCCGTTTACCAATTGCGCAAGCTGTTTGACGGTAACCTTCACGGAAAGGGTCCTTTCTTTCCTGGCGGACGAGCCACAACCACGATTCGCATGCGGTCCGGCATAATAGCGATTGTGGGCGAAGCGAACAAGCTGAATTGGCCGGCCGATTTTTGATGAGGGTATGGGCTGTCCGTAGCTTGTTTTCCTCGCTTGTCCGGGTTTGCGCCCTTCGTTAAAATCTTGACATGACCATTTCCACGTCACGGACGTCAGGCGCAGTTTCCTCAAGTAAAAAAATGCTGGACTGGGAAGAACTCCTAAGCATGCGCCAGCATTGCCGTGACCAGGGTAAAATCGTTGTCTGGACCAACGGTTGTTTCGATCTGTTGCATCTGGGCCATGTGCGTAATCTTCAAGCCGCGCGGGCCTGCGGCGAGGTTTTGGTGGTCGGCGTAAACAGCGATGCTTCGGTGCGGATGCTAAAGGGCCCTAGCCGACCGATCATTCCTCAGGCCGAGCGCACGAAATTCTGGCTGCGCTCGCATGCGTGGATTTCGTGGTTATCTTTGACGAGCCCACGCCGGAACTTGCTCTGACGCGCTTGCAGCCGGACGTTTTTTGCAAAGGCGCAGACTACGCTCCACCCCATGGCAAGCCAATTCCCGAGGCCCCGGCCGTGGCGCGGTATGGCGGACGCATCGAGTTCATTCCCCTGGTGCCGTCGTTATCGACGACGGACGTTGTACGGCGCATACTTCTCAAGGCGGGCGAGGGAACCCATGCCTGATGCGAGCGCATCCTTGCCGGAAAGCGAATACCGGCTGCGTGAGATTGTCAAAGGCTTCGCCAGCCGACGCATTCTCGTTGTCGGCGACGTCATGCTCGATGAATACGTCTGGGGGGAAGTCCGCAGAATTTCTCCCGAGGCCCCCGTGCCCATCGTGACCATCACGCGGCGTTCGTGCGTGCCAGGCGGCGCCGGCAACACGGCGGTGAACGTGGCCAAGCTGGGCGGCCAGGCGCTGCTCGCCAGTGTGATTGGCACCAATGCGCAAGCGGGACGGCTCAAGGATGCTTTCGCGCTTCAAGGCCTCATGCTCGATGGTTTGTTAGCCGACAGCGGCCGGGTTACCACCACCAAGACACGCATCATGGCGCACCAGCAGCATCACGTGGTGCGCATCGACGAGGAACAACTCACGCCGCTGGGCAAGGCCCTCGAAGACCAGCTATTGCGCTGGCTGGAAGGACAACTGCCGCTGGTCGATGCCTGCGTCTTGTCGGACTATGCCAAGGGCGTGGTGTCGCGCAGCCTGGCGCAGCAGTTTATCGCCATGGCCAAACGGGCGGGCAAACCGATCGTGGTCGATCCGAAGGGAACCGACTTCACCAAATACCGCGGTGCCACGGTCATCAAGCCAAATATCGAGGAAGCCAAGTTAGTGTGTAGGCCGGAAAACAACCGCGACCCCGACCCGCTTGAACTGGCTCGCACCCTGCTCGAATTGTTCGAGGGGAGTGCCCTGCTGCTGACGCGCGGGCCCGAGGGAATGTCATTATTCGAACCGGGGGCCAGGGCACTGCACATACCCTCGGTGGCGCGTGAAGTCTTCGACGTCACCGGCGCCGGCGATACGGTTGCCGCCACGCTGGCACTCGCCTTGGCGTCCGGCGCTACCTTGGAACAGGCAGCTTATTTGGCCAATCGAGCTGCCGGCGTGGTGGTCGCCAAGGTCGGGACGGCCTACGCGACCGCGGCGGAGCTTCTCCCTGGCCATTAGGAAATGATTGATGGGCGCCGTGCATGCTCCGCCTTTGCAAGACCTGGCACTTCTTCTTACCCGGCATTTTAATATCGCCGATTTCGTCGAAACCGGCACGTTCATGGGACGAGTGCTGGAGTGGGCTTCAAATCACTTCCAGCGCGTTCATACGATCGAAGTACGGCCTGATTTTCTGGAAACGGCGAGGTCCAAGTGGGGTCACCTGCCCAATGTCGAGTTCATCCAGGGCGATTCCGCGCTTGCCCTGGCCGACGTTTGCAAGAAACTCAACGGCCCAGCACTCTTTTGGCTTGACGCTCATACAGGCACCGGGTACTTCGGCACCGAGGATCGCTGCCCTTTGCTTGAGGAGATCGCGGCCGTCAATCTCAGCCCCTTCGATCACTGCCTGTTGATTGACGACGCCCGCGCCTTCGTGGCGCCGCCACCACCCCCATTTGATTATCGCAAATGGCCGTCCCTGGATGAGATTATCAACGCTCTCTTGCGTGGGCGACCCTGGCATGTGGTAGTGCTCGATGACACGCTGATTTGCGTGCCGCCATCCGCGCGGACGGTGGTTGCCGATTGGGTCTGCCGAGCCAGACCGCGGATATAGGTCAACGCCCACCGCGAGCTCGACACTTTGCTCTGGAGCGCATAAGAAGTGAGAGAAGCCGTGACCTTCCCCTGGAGACGATTTGCCATGCCCATCGCCATCGCTATTTGTTTCACATTGCTTGTCGCGATCTATATTGTCTTTGTCGCCTCGCCCCGGCCGACTTTCGCGTTGTCCGTACGGGCGTAATCGCTGCCGCCCCTGCCGATGTATTTCCGCTGGTGAATGATTTCCACAACTGGGAAGCGTGGTCCCCCTGGGCCAAGCTCGATCCCAACGTGAAAAACATTTTTGAAGGGCCGACGGCGGGGACCGGCGCAATTTTCAACTGGTCAGGCAACAACAAGGTCGGCGAGGGGCGCATGGAGATCACCGAAAGCCATCCCAACGAACTGATCCGCATACGTCTTGAGTTCCAAAAGCCTTTCCAGGCGACGAATATAACGGAGTTTACTTTTCGCCCTGAAGGAGAGCAAACCCGCGTAACCTGGGACATGTCAGGCCGCAAGAATCTCTTCTTGAGGTCCTTTGGTTTATTCCTGAACATGGACAAATTGGTCGGTCGAGATTTCGACAAGGGCCTGGCGAATTTAAAAACCGTGGTCGAACCGAAAAAGAGCGCCGTCGTTTAAGCACGGTTCTATCTTGGGGGGAAACAACCGTGGAATTAAACCAGCGAACGAGTCGGACGTCGAAAACGATGTACTGGACGGGATGCGTCCTGAGTGCGTTGCCGGTTCTCATGTTGATCATGAGCGGCGTGATGAAGCTGCAGAAACCGGACGACGTCGTCAAGGGCTTCAATGAGTTAGGCTGGAACCCGGACCGAGCGCCTCTCCTTGGGATCGTCGAGCTGGCGTGCACTCTCCTTTATGTCCTGCCGCCGACATCCGTCCTCGGCGCGATCTTGTTGACAGGCTATTTTGGCGGCGCCATCGCCACCCATGCGCGTCTGGATCAGCCGCTCCTTCTGGGCGCTCTGGGACTTGGCGTGCTGGTCTGGTTGGGGCTGTTCCTACGTGAGGAGCGCTTGCGGAGAATTCTTCCCTGGCGGACGAAGGAAGAATCACATGACGCAGGGTGATCAAAACATGATAGTACGTTCCTGACATCCGGGTCCGATACGTGTAAAGGAAATGAGGAGAAACCGATGAGCCAAGTTCGAGTTCTGGTGGGCACGCGCAAGGGCGCCTTTATCCTGTCCGCGGATGGCAAACGGGAAAAATGGCAAGTAACTGGCCCGCATTTTGGCGGCTGGGCGATCTATCACTTGAAGGGTTCGCCGGTCGATCCGAGCCGTTTGTATGCATCCCAATGCAGCGATTGGTTTGGCCAGGTCATTCAGCGTTCCAACGACGGGGGCCAGACCTGGGCGGCTGTCGGGAACAAATTCGTCTATGACGGCGTGCCAGGCACGCACATGTGGTATGACGGCACACCTCATCCCTGGGAGTTCAAACGAGTCTGGCACCTCGAACCGGACCTGGCTGACCCCGATACGGTCTTTGCGGGAGTTGAGGATGCCGCGCTATTCCGCACGAGCGACGCCGGCGAAAGCTGGCAGGAACTCTCCGGACTGCGCCGCCATGGCTCCGGTTCCAAATGGCAGCCGGGCGCCGGCGGCATGGGCCTGCACACCATACTTCTTGATCCAAGCGATCGGCAGCGTATCTACATCGCCATTTCAGCGGCGGGCGTATTTCGCAGCGACGACGCGGGTGTCACCTGGCGGCCCGCCAACCACGGCCTCAAATCGCGCTACATGCCCGATCCCAATGCCGAAGTCGGCTTTTGCGTTCATCGGATAGCAATGCACCGCTCGCGCCCGCGCGTGTTGTTCATGCAATTGCACTGGGACGTCATGCGCAGCGACGATGCCGGCGAGTCGTGGCACGAGATCAGCGGCAACTTGCCAACCGACTTTGGCTTTCCCATCGATGTGCACGCCCACGAACCAGACACGGTTTATGTCGTCCCCATCAAGAGCGATTCAGAACATTATCCGCCCGATGGCAAATTACGCGTTTACCGCAGTCGTGTTGGCGGCAACGAGTGGGAAGCGCTCACGAATGGCTTGCCGCAAACTGACTGCTATGTCAACGTGCTTCGCGATGCGATGGCGGTCGATTCGCTCGACAAGTGCGGCATCTATTTTGGCACGTCTGGCGGCCAGGTCTACGCGTCGGCCGACTCGGGAGACCATTGGGCGCCGATTGTCCGGGACCTGCCCCCCGTGTTATCGGTGGAGGTACAGACACTGCCATGATCCGCGTGATGCTTCCTTATCATCTCCAGACACTGGCTCGGGTAAACGCCGAGGTATCGCTAGAAGTGCGTGGCACCGCCACGTCACGTTCGGTTCTGGAGGCCCTGGAAACCGCCTATCCCGTATTGCGCGGTACGATTCGCGATCATGTCACGGGTCAGCGCCGGGCGTTTGTGCGCTTCTTTGCCTGCGAACAGGACATTTCGCACGAATCCCAGGACACGCCACTTCCCGCGGCGGTGGCCTCGGGACTCGAGCCATTTTGGATCGTGGGGGCCATCGCCGGAGGCCAAGATAAAAAGGGACAGGACCCTGGCTGATGGTCCTGTCCCCTTTTTTGTGCGAACGCTTTCAGGTGGTTACTTTTCTTTCACGGAGAGCGTGAATGGACCGGCGCCGCCGAAGAATGTCGTGGCGACGATGCGATAGACGCCATCTTCCGGGCAGTTGAATCGAATGCGGGCGTCGCGGTTATCGCCGCCATCGTCGTCGCTTGCCAGTTCGGTGCCAGCGGCATTTTCGAGCCGCAAGAACGAATCGAGTTTCTCACTCATCATGTCGATTTGATAAGACTTTCCTTGGGCCAGCTTGACCGCGTAGATCTTGCAGACGGACTTGCCTTGTTTGGCATCCGTCACATCGTCTGGCGTTAGTTTGGCCTCAAGCAGAAGGGCACCCTCCTTAAGGAGCAGTTCCGTGACTTTGGCGGCCGCCCCTGTCTTGACGCCCAACGTAAAGTCGCCGTGGCCGCCGCCAAAGGTCGTGGCCACCAGATTATAGGTGCCGTTTTCGGGACAGATAAAAATGATACGAGCGTTGTGGCCGCCGCCGCTGTCGTCGTCATGCGCCAGTTCTTTCCCCGCTGCATTCTCCAGCCGAAGGTAAGAATCGACGTCACTGCTTATCATGTCGATTTGGTAGGACTTGCCCTTTTCCAGGTTGATCTTGAAGACCTTCGCGGCCGCCTGCCGCCGTTTCGTGTCTTTGGGATCATCACTACTTAGCCGCGCCTCGATTTTCGCCATCCCGTCTTTCAGAGTCAGGTTGGCGGTTGTGGCCTTCGTTCCGGCTTGTCGGATCACCAGCTTGAAGTCGCCGGTCCCACCACCAAATGTGGTCGCGACAATTCGATAATTGCCGTCGGCCGGGCACTTGAATTGAATGCGGGCGTCACGATCGTCACCGCTGTCATCATCCTTGGCCAACTCCTTGCCTTCGGCATTTTCTAGACGCAGATACGAATCGACATTCTTGCTCATCATGTCGATCTGGTAGGATTGCCCGGCGGCGAACTTCGCGGTGTACGTCTTGCAAACAGAACGGACCTGTTTAGTATCGTTGGGATCCTCCTTGGTCAGGGTACCAACGATCTGGACGCCGCCATCTTTAAGCGTCAGCACAGTTACCTTGGCGGCCGACGATTGCTGGATCGTCAGGGTGAAATCGCCCGTCCCCCCGGCAAACGTAGTGGCGATGATGCGGTAGCTGCCGTCCTTGGGACACGCGAAAAGGATGCGTGCGTTGACGCCGTCGCCACCATCGTCATCCTTCGCCAGTTCCTTGCCGTCCGCGTCCTCGAGCCGCAAGAACGAATCGATTTGGTCGCTCATCATGTCGATTCGGTAGGTCTGCCCCTTCTTAAAATCAACCGCCAGCACGCAGCACTGGTTTTTGCGTACTTTATCCCTGTCATCATCCGCCTTGAGGGTACTTTCGATCTTGGTCATTCCCTCTTTGAGCGTGATTTTTTCCGGTGTCTTGCCATCCTGGGCGCGGCAGGTGCCGCCGACCAGCAGCCCTAATGCGGCCGTAGCCGATAAAATGGTTGCGAAGCGCCAAAACCTTGGCATCATTTCACGATCTCCTATTCCATGAATTGAGTTCCTGTAGCGATACGACTTGAATATCATAGCTGCAACGACGCCAAAACAAAGGACCTCGCCATGCCGCGCTTTTTCTCCGCCGTGTTCGATGCCCTCCTGGGTCTTACCGTTGGTCTCACGGCACAGGGTGTGGAAGCGCCGCTCCAGGTTGACGTGGCTGTTTATGGTGGTTCGGCCGGGGGCGTAATCGCGGCCGTGGCGGCTGCGCGGGAAGGCAAGACTGTCATCCTCATCGAACCTGGACAGCATGTCGGTGGCATGGTGTCCGGCGGGCTGGGCGCCACGGATGTTGGCAACCGTTTGGCCATCGGCGGCTACGCCCGTGAGTTTTTCGACCGGGTGCGTGACTACTACAAGGCCAAATATGGTGCCGGCTCGGTGCAGTTCAAGGATTGTGCCGACGGTTTTCGCTTCGAGCCGCATGTCGCGGAACATGTCTTTCGCGCCATGCTCGCTGAGCACAACATACAGGTCGCGCACGGAGCTCGCCTGGACAAGGTCACGCTGGAAGGCCGCAAGATTACCTCCATTACGTATGATAAAGCGTCGATCGCCGCCAAAGTCTACATCGACGCCAGCTATGAAGGCGACCTCATGGCGAAGGCGAAAGTGACCTACACCCTCGGGCGGGAGAGTCGCGCCGACTTCAACGAATCGATCGCCGGTGTCCAGAAGCATAGTGCGGCGCACCAGTGGCCTGTAAAGGTTTCGCCGTTTTTTGGCGATAAAGCCCTGCTACCCCTGGTGCAAACCGGCCAGGCGGCCCCGCCCGGTGACGGTGACAAAAAGATCCAGGCTTATAACTTTCGCATGTGCATGACCCAGCGGCCCGACCAAAAGATCGATTGGCCCAGGCCAGTCGGCTATGACGCCAGGCGTTATGAACTGCTGGCCAGGTACATTGAGAAAAAGCCGGACCTCCAGGTCGGCCAACTGATGAACCCCGTCAAGTTGCCCAACGGCATGACCGACACGAACAACAACGGGGCTTTTTCCACCGACCATATCGGCGCCAACTGGGACTATCCAGAGGCGACTTACCCGGTGCGTGACAAAATCTGGCAAGACCACATCGACTATCAGATGGGCTTTTGTTACTTCCTCGCCCACGATCCACGGGTGCCGCGAAAGCTACAGCAGGAAATCAATTCCTGGGGCCTCGCCAGGAACGAATTCACCGACACAAACCGCTGGCCCCATCAGCTCTACGTGCGCGAAAGTCGTCGCCTGCGCGGCCTTTACTTCATGACCCAGAGCGACATCATGGAACACCGGACCAAGGAGGATTCGATTGGCCTGGGCTCCTATAACACCGACTCGCACCATGTCCAGCGCATCGTGGGGCCGGACGGCTTCGTGCTCAATGAGGGTGATTTCCAGGTGGGTGTGCAACCCTACGCGATTCCCTACCGCAGCCTGGTCCCGAAACGGGAGGAATGCGCCAATCTTCTTGTCCCGGTCTGCATGTCCGCCTCGCACGTGGCCTACGGGACGATACGAATGGAACCGGTCTACATGATCATGGGCCAGGCGTCGGGCGTTGCGGCGGCACTGGCATTGAAAGCCAATGTCGACGTCCAAAGCATTTCGGTTGAGATGCTAAAGGCCAGGCTTGGGGCCCAAAAAGCGGTGTTATCACCCGAACTCATCTCGAAAGCAACGACGACTGGACGCGCCGTGAGCACGATGGCCGGCGTTGTCGTTGACGACCAACAGGCAAAAACCACTGGCAGCTGGGTCTTTTCCGCCGCCACGCCTGGTTTCGTGGGCGGCGGCTATCTGCACGACAACAACGAGGGGCGCGGCATGAGGAGCGCTCGCTTCACGCCCCAACTTCCCCAGGCCGGGGTGTACGACGTGCGCATTCACTTCCCCGCCCATCCCAATCGGGCTTCCAACGTGCTGGTCGTCGTCCATTCAGTCGCCGGCGAGAAAACGCTGCGCCTGAACCAGAAATTGACGGCAAACGAGGGTTATTCCCTGGGAAAGTTTCAGTTCTCGGCGGGCGCTGAAGGCTGGGTGGAGGTGCGCAATAACAACGCGGACGGCTATGTTATCGCCGATGCGGTGCAGTGGATCCTGCAAAAGTGAACAAACCGTTGGGAGCGTCCTGGGGATCGCCGAAGGAACTCGCCGCGCGTGATTTCTCCAATCAATTCTTCATTTTTGGGCGATAGAATAGCGGGGGAACCTTAACCCTGCGCAAGGAAGAGAAAAATGCCAACCTACATGACACCCAGCAAGAGTAAAAACGTTCGCCGCCTTTGGCTATTGGCTTACGTGGGAATTGCCTGCGCCTTGCTTTCGGTAGTTTTTGTTTTCGCGTCACAATGGTTAGGAAACGATTATTTGATACCCACGGCACGCCTCAAAATTCGGGAAATTGCTCAGGCTTGCAACCAATATCAGCTCGACCACGACGGCCAGGTGCCGAAAACCCTGGATCTCCTGTTGAACCAGGACGATCAGGGCAAGGGGCCTTACCTGAGGAAAGAAAACACCTTTGATCCCTGGGGCAACACCTTTTTCTACGATCCCACGGGCAACGTCGCCAAACGCAAGGCGGTTGTCGTTGCTATCCCCGACATCTATTGCCGGACACCGGACGGCCGAACCATCGGCAACTGGAAAGAAGGCGGCCCCTCCGCGAGCGCTCCGTCTGTAAATGGCAAGGGTGGTCGCGGGTAATCCCCTCTGGCGTTCAACGCCTTGTCATGAGCCGTAAACGAAGAGGGACCAGAGAAATCTCTGGTCCCTTTCATCTTTGTATAGCCTGAGTGTCAAGGCACTGAACTAGTTGTCCTGCTTCTTCTTGCCCTTGCCGCCGAAGCCGCCGCCCACAATGATCGCCGTGATGTTCTTGTTGTCGGCGTCAGTGGAAATGGTCGCGAATTGGCCCTTTTCGCCGATCTTGGTGAAGGTATCGCTCTTCAAGCCGCCTTCAATGGGATCGCCAGCTTGCATCTTCTTGGTGTCCATGTCGAACTTGCCCTTGGTGATTTTGGCATCCGCCTTCACCGGCAACGTCGTCTCTTCGCCCTTTTCACCCTTTTTGAACTTGGTGAAGGTCACCTTATTGCCGTCGACCTTCGAAATGATGGCGCCGAAGTCCTCGGCCACGGCCACACTCAACCCCAGCACCACGATCACCGCTGCGCACACGAATTTTCGCAACATGGTTGCTCCTAGAAAAGCCTGAATCAGTTTGTCGTGCCGGCCCTTTACCGGCACGGTTGACTCCACAATGACACCCTGAGAGATTATGCGGCGGCGGCGGCCGAGGCAACTTAAAAATCGCAGCTTAATTGACTTTTCAGCGTTATTTCGCACCCCTCGCGAAATGCTAGCCGCCAGCCAGCCGGTACCGAGGTGTGGGGTTCTGGCGGCCACGATGCCGAGAACATGGAGAGTTTTGCGCAATTTATACGTAGACGTAATTCAAATCTTTCACGAATTACCAAACCGGTGGCGCCGCGTTAGTATTTCATCAAGCCGGGGCGCCGCGCCGGTCGAGCGTGAATTCAAGGTCATCCTCCATGCCAGCCGCCCCGAATGCATTAGCTCTGGCAACACAAAACCTCGCCGCGGGCAACCCGGCAGGCGCGGAACACCATGCTCGTCTGGCTCTTCAAGCCGAGCCCCATCAGGTCGCGGGGCAAACAATTCTGGGCATCGCGCTGGACAGGCAAGGAAAGCGTCGCGACGCCGTGGTCTGTTTCCGCCGCGCGGTGCAACTTCTGCCTCATATGGCCGAAACGCACTACAACCTCGGTAACTGTCTGAAAAACGACGGCCAAGCCGCCGAAGCGGTTCGCAGTTATCAACAAGCCCTACGCCTTAAGCCCAATCATATTCAGGCCTTGAACAACCTCGGCATTGTTCATAAGGATCAGGGAGAGTTTGATCAGGCGATCGTTTATTATCGCCAGGCCCTGGCGCTCGACGCTAATTTCGCGAACACACACAACAATCTGGGCGATGCCCTCAACAAGCTAGGACGACGCCCCGAAGCGATCCACGCCTTCCAAGCCGCTTTGCTGCTGGAACCAGGCAGGGCGGATTTCGTTTATAACCTCGCGGTCTGTCTTCATGAACACGGCGAACTGGACCAGGCCGTTAGCCAATACCGGCGAGCCCTCCGGTTGAAGCCAGACATGGCAGATGCTCTGAATAATCTCGGCAAGGCCTTCAAGGAACAGGGTTTGCTTGAGGAGGCCATCGCGCAGTTTCGCCATACTTTGCGTCTCGAGCCTCTTCATGCCTTTGCCCTTTACAACTTGAGCGAGCTGGCCGGCACGGGCCATTATCGCTTTCCGCCGGAACAAATCGCCAGCCTCAAGTCCTGTGTGGCGGCCGGCCATGGGTCGCCGGCCGAACGAAGCCTCTTTAGTTTTACGCTGGCGACCGTTCTTCAGCGTGCCGGCGCGAATGACGAGGCCTTCGCACATTACCGGACAGCCAACGACCTAAGACGCTCCCTTCTGCAGGAACGCAAGCAGGCGTTTGACGCGGAAAAACACGAAGCACTTGCCAGGCGCATCACGCACACGTTTGACCGGTCCTATTTCCAGCAGACCGCTGGCTGGGGCCTGGACACGGAATCACCGGTTTTCATCGTCGGCATGCCCCGTTCGGGCAGCACGCTGGTCGAACAGATCCTTGCCAGCCATCCTCAGGTTTTCGGGGCCGGCGAATGTGGTCATATCTCACGGCTCATCACGGAGCTGGCAAGCCAGTCGCGAACGGAACTCCATGAACGGGCGACGCTGCCGGATCGACAGCAGGCGCAAGCGCTGGCCCATGAATATCACCAGGTGATGGCCCGACTGGGCAAGGGGGCGAGCGTCGTAACGGATAAAACCCTCGACAATTTCCTGCATTTGGGCGTGATCGCCACGTTGTTTCCGCGCGGCACGTATCATCCATTGCCAGCGCGAACCACTCGACGCCTGCCTGTCCTGTTACTTCCAAAATTTCCAGGACCAGAGTTTTTCCTGGTCACTCCAGGACATTGGGGTGTATTACAAGGCCTATGAAAGACTTATGGCTCACTGGTCGGCTGTCCTGCCCTTGCCAATTCACGAAGTCCGCTACGAAGAACTGATTCACGATCAGGAAGGGGTCACGAGGCGCTTGCTGGCGTTCCTCGGATTGAGCTGGGACAGCCATTGTTTGACCTTTTTCAACACACGGCGGACCGTGCGCACGGCCAGCGCAGTGCAGGTTCGCAAGCCCGTTTCTCCTTACGCGATTGGTCGTTGGCGGCACTATCGGGCTCACCTTGGACCCCTTCTGGAGGCCCTCGGTATCCCCGCTTCCGCGGACCGTGGCATAGCCGCTGAGTCCCGACGAAGCCTCGGCTTACCGGCCGGCAACCTGGCACCCCACGGAGAAGGTGCCGGGCACTCCTCGCCGGGGAATGTCCGATTCTAGGTATTAGTTCTTTTTCCATCCTACCTGCCCTCACGTATCGAGCAAATCAAGGCGTGCGGTTATTCATTCGACGCCCAAATGAATATCCGTAATGCCAGGCCAGCAAGGCAAAGCGCCGAGTCAACTGTTTCCAAACTACTTAGCTGACCGCGCCAGTTCTCGGCCTTAAGTCGAATGATCGCCCGACCTTAATTGCGGTCGTCGTGATTGACAATTGCACGCTGGCACACGACTTGGGTGCCGACAGTTTCAGGCTGCCAAGACATTTTTGTCGATTGCAAGCTTTCTCGCCAAATTCGCGATTATTTTCTTGCGTGCAGGTTCGGTTAACGGTATTTTAACACTTTAAACATGCGGGGAATAAACCGTAGCGGCCTTCCATATTCCAAGAAATCGTCGGCACTGAAGCCCATCCGACTTCCTGTTCCGGTTTCCTTCTCTCAAAACAGTTGATTTTTTGACCAAAAATCGCCAAGCACCGGGGAGACTCCATCATGATGTTCGCCAAGCTGTTTCGTTTCGCGAGGTTGATCCAGAACCACAAGCACGCCACGATCTACAATGCGCGGAAGGGCCGGAGGAATCGGCTCCCCCAACTTGAAATCTTGGAAGATCGCACGGTCCCCACGGGTTTGGTCGTAACCGACCTGACTTCCGGCCTGACAGCCCTCAATCTGGCCTCAAATATAATGGGGCCTGGCATCGCGGTGACCAACGTGCAGTTGACCGCGGCCCCCGGCACCCCTGCCAATGATGTCAAATTTGGCAACAGTTCTTCCGCCGGTGCTTTTTCAGGCGGTCTGGGGATTCTTGGCTTCGACAGCGGCATCATTTTGAGCACAGGCGGCGTGCAAAACGTCGTTGGTCCGAACGTCAGCGACTCCATTTCGCAAACCAATAACACCGCCGGCGATCCACCCCTATCTACTTTGATCGGCGGCGCTACCAACGACGCGACCATTCTGCAATTTGATTTCGTTCCTCAGAAAAACACCCTGTCCTTTAATTACGTCTTTGCCTCCGACGAATACAACGAATTCTCGAACACCCAGTATAATGACGTATTCGGCGCGTTTCTGAGCGACGTGACAACCTCGCAAACTCCGTTCAATATCGCGGTCCTGCCCGCCAGCACCACCCCTGTGTCCGTCAACACCGTCAACGGCACGACCAACGCCCAGTTTTTCATCGATAATGACATCACCGCCGGTGCGCCCATTAATACCGAGATGAACGGGCTCACGAAGGTACTGTCTGCTTCGTCGGCGGTCGTGCCCGGCCACACCTACCATGTCCGGCTGACCATTGCCGATGCCACCGATGGCATGATGGATTCGAATGTCTTTATTCAGGCGAGCAGTTTCACGACCTATCCGGCGCCCATGGTGACGACCTCACAGGCCACCGTCACCTACGGCACCCCCGTGACCTTCACCGCAACCGAAACCACAGCGGGTACGCTGGCCACGGATACCGTGAGCTTTTACGACGGCACGACATTCCTGGGAACCGGAATTCTGGCATCGAACAACGGCAACACAGCCACCTGGACCTACACCACGACCGCCACGCAGTTGCAGGCCGGCAATGCACAATCGATTGAGGCGATTTACACGCCCACGGGTAGCACGCCGGGGGTCATGGGCAATCTCGTGGGCGGCGAGACCGTGTTGCCGCATGCCCTCACGATCACGGCGACCACGAATACCAAGGCCTATGATTCCACCACCAGCGCCGCGGCCTTCCCGGCCGTCGTCGGCCTGCAAGGCAGCGACACGGTAACGGGTCTGAGCGAGACCTATAACAATCCCAGCGCCGGCACCGGCAAAACCCTGAGCGTCAGCAACGGGTACACAGTCAACGACGGCAACAGTGGCAACAATTACGTCCTGTCAGTCAATTCGACAACCGGCACGATCACCAAAGCGGCGCTCACGATCACGGCCGCGACCAACACGAAGACTTATGACGCGACGACCACCGCAGCCGCCACGCCCTCGGTTGCGGGGTTAGTCGGCGCCGATACGGTACTAAACCTCGCCGAGGTCTACGCGAATCGCAATGCCGGTACCGGCAAAACCTTGTCCGTCAGCGCTTACACCGTCAATGACGGCAATGCCGGCAACAATTACGCCGTCACCACGGTCGCCAACACCACCGGCGTCATCAACAAGGCGGCCCTTACCGTCACCGCGACCACCAACACCAAAACTTACGACTCCACGACCAGCTCCACGGCCACGCCAACCGTCGCTGGTCTTCAAGGCAGCGACACCGTCACGGGCCTGGCCGAAGTCTTTAGCAGCCGCAACGCCAGCAGCCCGGGCAAAACGCTGCTGAGCGTCAGTGCCTACACGGTCAACGACGGCAACGGCGGCAACAACTACGCTGTAACGACGGTGACCAACCTGACCGGCATGATCAACAAAGCGGCGCTGACGATTACCGCGCTGACCAACACGAAACTTTATGACGGCAGCACGAGCGCAGCGGCCATACCGACGGTCGCGGGGCTAATTGGCAACGATACCGTGACGGGTTTGGCCGAAGCTTACAGCGATAAAAATGCCGGCGCCAGCAAGACTCTTTCGGTCAGCGCTTATACCGTCAACGACGGCTTCCGCGGCTTCAATTATGCGGTGACAACAGTCAATAATACGACAGGCGTCATCAACAAGGCAACATTGACGATCACGGCGACGACCAACACCAAAACCTATGATTCGACGACGACCGCCGCGGCCCTGCCCACGGTGGCCGGCTTGCAAGGAACCGACACGGTAACGGGCCTGGCGGAAGTTTATGCCAACAAGAACGCCGGCACCGGCAAAACCCTGTCCGTCAGCACTTACACGGTGAACGACGGCAACGGCGGTAATAACTATACGGTCACGACCGTGACGGATACTACCGGCGTCATCAACAAGGCGTCCCTGACCATCACCGCAACCACCAACACCAAGACCTACGATTCCACGACGACGGCCGCTGCCCTGCCCACGGTCTCAGGCCTTATCGGCGCCGATAGCGCGACGGGCCTCGCCGAAGTCTACAGCGACCGCAATGCCGGCTCGAGCAAGACGCTGAGCGTGAGTGCTTACACCATCAACGACGGCAATGGCGGCAACAACTACGCGGTAACGACCGTGACGAACACTACTGGCCTCATCAACAGGGCCTCCCTCACGATCACGGCGACCACGAACACCAAGACCTATGACTCCACGACGACGGCCGCGGCCCTGCCCACGGTTACCGGGATCATTGGCAACGATTCCGTGACAGGCCTGGCGGAAGTCTACACCAGCGCCAGTGCCGGCACGGGCAAAACGCTGAGCGTCAGCGCTTACACGGTCAATGACGGCAACAGCGGCAACAACTACACCGTCACCACCGTGGCCAATACCACCGGCGTCATCAACAAGGCGTCGCTCACGATCACGGCGACCACCAACACCAAGACCTATGACTCCACGACGACGGCCGCGGCCCTGCCCACGGTTGCCGGTCTTATTGGCACCGATACGGTAACTGGCCTCGCGGAAGTTTATACCGACAAAAATGCCGGCACCGGCAAAACGCTGAGCGTCAGCGCTTACACGGTCAATGACGGAAATAGCGGCAACAACTACACTGTTACCACCCTGGTCAACACCACCGGCGTCATCAACAAGGCGTCGCTCACCATCACGGCGACCACCAACACCAAGACGTACGATTCGACCACAACGGCGGCGGCCACGCCCACAGTGTCGGG
Organism: uncultured Planctomycetota bacterium; assembly: GCA_963848825.1. Classification (GTDB taxonomy): domain Bacteria; phylum Planctomycetota; class Planctomycetia; order Gemmatales; family Gemmataceae; genus CAVVSQ01. Next base: position 55,416 of record CAWKFA010000016.1, read on the forward strand.
CCTCATCGGCGCGGACACCGCGACCGGCCTAACCGAGGTTTACAGCGACCGCAACGCTGGTTCCAGCAAAACGCTCAGTGTCAGCGCTTATACGATCAATGACGGCAACGGTGGCAACAACTACGCCGTCAGCACCGTCACGAACACGACTGGCCTTATCAACAAGGCTTCCCTCACCATCACCGCTACGACAAATACCAAAACTTATGACTCGACCACGTCGGCTGCCGCCACGCCGACCGTCTCCGGTCTCATTGGCGCCGATACCGCGACCGGACTCACGGAAGTTTATAGTGACCGCAACGCCGGCTCCAGCAAAACGCTCAGCGTGACTGGCTACACGATTAACGACGGCAACGCTGGCAATAATTACACCGTTACCACCGTGACGAACACCACCGGCGTCATCAACAAGGCCTCCCTCACCATCTCCGCGACGACCAACACGAAGGTTTACGACTCCACGACAACTGCCGCGGCTGTGCCGACTGTGGCAGGTTTAGTCGGCAATGACACGGTGACCAACCTGGCGGAAATATATACGGACGCCAATGCCGGAACAGGCAAGACGCTCTCGGTCAGCTCCTACGCCGTCAACGATGGCAACGGCGGCAACAACTATACCGTCACCACGATGAACGACACCACCGGTGCGATTACCAAGGCAACCTTGACCATCACCGCGACGACCAATACCAAGAATTACGATTCCACGACGAGCGCCGCCGCCACGCCGACGGTTTCTGGTCTGATAGGTACAGACAGCGTGACGGGCCTTGCTGAGGTCTATGCCGACAAGAATGCGGGTTCGAGCAAGACACTCTCCGTGAGCTCCTATACGGTCAACGACGGCAACAGCGGCAACAATTACACCGTCACGACGGTGACCGACATGACCGGCGTCATCAACAGAGCCTCCCTCACCATTACTGCAACGACCAACACCAAAGTCTATGATGCGACGACCAGCGCCGCGGCGGTCCCCACCGTCACGGGCCTTGTTGGAGCCGACACGGCGACAGGCCTGACCGAAGTCTATACAGACGCCAACGCCGGCTCCGGTAAAACGTTGAGCGTCAGCGCCTACAGCATTAACGACGGTAACGGCGGCAACAACTATACCGTGACAACCGTGGCCAATACCACCGGCTTGATCAGCAAGGCAGCCCTGGCCATCAGTGCGATCACGAATGCCAAGACCTACGACTCGACGACCTCCTCCGCTGCCATCCCCCTGGTGACGGGCCTGCAGGGCAGCGACACGGTGACAGGGCTGAGTGAATCGTTCAACAGCCGCACGGTCGGTAACGGTAAAACGTTAACCGTCAACACCGGCTATACCATCAATGACGGTAACGGCGGCAATAACTACACCGTGACGACCGCTAACGATACCACGGGCGCCATTACGCAGGCATCCCTGACCATCACGGCCAGCACCAACACCAAGACATACGACTCCAAGGTCACCGCCGCAGCCATCCCGACCGTCTCCGGGCTCTTCGGCAACGACTCTGTGACGGGCCTGGCAGAGGTCTATGCCGATGCCAATGCCGGCTCAAGCAAGACCTTGAGCGTCACGACCTACACTGTCAATGATGGCAACGGCGGCAATAACTATATCGTGACGACTGTGGTGGATACGACGGGCGTGATCAACCAGGCCGCGCTCACCATCTCGGCGAAGACAAACACCAAGTCCTACGACGCGAGCACCTCGGCGTCGGCTATTCCCACGGTGACGTCCGGCCTGGTCGGCGGCGACACCGTGACCGGACTGGCCGAAGTCTACGCGGATCCGAACGCGGGTACCGGCAAGACGCTCAGCGTGAGCGCCTACACCATCAACGACGGCAATGGTGGCAACAACTACACCGTGACGACCGTCACGAGTACGACCGGAGTGATTAACAAGGCGGCACTCACGATACAGGCCCTGACGTTCACCAAGTCGTACGATGCATCCACCAGCGCGGCTGTCATCCCGCAGGTCACCGGCCTGAAAGGCGGGGACAGCGTGACGGGGCTGAGCGAATCTTACAACAACAAGAATGTTGGCAATGCCAAGCTCCTGAGCGTCAACCCGGGCTATACCATCAATGATGGCAACGGCGGCAACAATTACACCGTCACGACGTTTACCAATGGCTCAGGTTCGATTACCAAGGCTACCCTGACGATCACCGCATCCACGAACACAAAGACCTACGACTCCACGACGACCGCCGCGGCCATTCCGACCGTCTCCGGTTTGTTCGGCGGCGATACGGTCACAGGGCTGAGCGAAGCTTACCTCGACAAAAATGCCGGGATCGCCAAAACGCTCAAGGTTAATGCCGGCTACACGGTCGTCGACGGCAATGGCGGCAACAACTATACCGTCGCGACGGCCAACGACACGACGGGCGTCATCACTCCGGCGCCCCTCACCATAACAGCGCAGACCAACACCAAGAATTTTGACGGTGTCACTTCAGCGGCGGCCAAACCGACCGTTTCCGGTCTGATTGGCAATGATAAGGCGACGGGGCTGGCCGAAATGTACGCCGATCCGAACCCGGGAACCGGTAAAACTCTATCGGTCACGGGGTATACCATCAATGACGGCAATGGTGGCAACAACTACACCGTGACGACCGTCAATGACACCACGGGCGTGATTATCCCCACCTTTACCTTTGTAAGTATCTTCAACACCACTGGTTCGGAACTCGAGCCGCCGCAGGGTGGTTCCGCGAATTATGTATTCACCGTCACGCTGGCGCAGGCCCTCATTTTTCCCGTCACGTTCAACTACAGTACTTTCAACGGTACCGGCCCCAATGCCGCCAGGGCCGGCACCGACTTCAACGGCATCACCAACGCCATCTTGACGATCCCCGCCGGCCAGACTTCGGCGCAAATCAATATCACCATCCTCGGCGACGCACCTAATCCCAACAGTGGCTCCACCGACGAATATTTCACGGTTACTCTCAACTGGGCGGTCAGTTCGATCAACGTCAATCAGCCGATTCTCACGGCCAGTGCTCAGGGGGACATCAAACAAACGTTCGTCCCCACGGTGTCCATGCCAGTCAGTCAACCGGTACACATTTCGGGGACAACGTACGCCGTCCAACTCAATCTTACTTCTACCTATCCCAGTGCCGCCTATGCCCAGGCTGCGGGCGACGTCTTCGTGAACTATTACACCACCAACGGCACTGCCACCGCGGGCACCAATTACCAGGGTGTCTCCGGAACACTGGATATCCCTTATTCGCAGTTCGTGGCGCCGTCGAATACCGCCACGATATTGATCACCGGCATTGGCGCCGCGAGCGGTCAGACGCTCAACCTGAACCTCTCGGGAATTAGTAGCAATGCCGCGCTGGTTGGGTCAAGCGGCGTCGTTTCGATCTTTAATCCGCAGCTTGCCGCTGGATCGCCGACGACGCCTGGAGGTATCATCGTGGTTTCGGCCGGGCAGTTCGCGCCGGTCATCAATGCCGCCGAGGCGAACTGGGTGGCTGCCGGCGTCCCCGCGAGCACGTTTAAAGACGTGGTGTTCCAGATCCGCCGCATTGGCCCGAACGTGCTGGCGAACACGACGGGGAAGTTGATAACCATCGACCCCAGCGCCGCCGGCTTTGGTTGGTTCAACAACCCCAGCAACGGCGCTTTCCAGCCGATCGTCAATTCTACCAATCTAAGCGCCTTGCCAGATACGCTGGCGGCTGGACACATGGATCTCTTGACCGTGGTTGAGCATGAACTGGGGCACGTGATAGGCCTGCCCGACATGGATGCTGGCGACAGCCTCATGACGACGATGTTAAAAGCGGGCGAACGGCGTGTGGTGCCGACGGCACTAATGAATGTCACGGCGCCGCCGCCAGCCGGCCAGGCGGGTGCCGCGCCGCCGCAGATATTGCTTAATGCTGCGTACGTCCCCGCTTACAATCCTTTGCTCGGCGGCACTGGTGGCAACAACAACCAGGTTGTCATCAGTACCGCGGCGCTTGACCAATTATTCGCGGTCCTGGGCGGCAACAGTGCGGCGGACGCGAACCCGACGGCCCTTGATGAATTCTTGAGCAACCTGGGCTTCAACAAGAAGTAGAGCAGAGGCAACGCGCCTCGTCGGCCACGCGCTGAAACACTTCAGCCCAATCGCCGAGCGCGTCTGCCGAAAAAGCCTCATGGTCGGATACCATGGACTGTCTGGCCGATCCCGCAGCCACCGCCACTCCGGCACCATTGGCAACAACACCCAGACCGGCCTGCCCAGCGCACCGGCAAGGTGGGCGACGGCAGTGTCGGAGGTCACAATCAAATCCAGGTTCATCATGAGCGCGGCAGTGTCTGTAAAAGCACTGACCGCGTCCAGGTGCCCGCTCAGATCGAGAATGCTCAAGCGCTGGACCAATTCCTGTTCAGGCTCACTGTTTGGTTCTTTTTGCAATTTCACAAGTCTTACAGTCGGGACCCGGGCCAGGCACTCAAAATGACTCACGGGTATCGACCGATAAAAATCTTCGCCGAAACTGGGATTACCCTGCCAGGCGATGCCAACACGTAGGCCGGGGCCAAACGAAGCATTCAGTTTGTCGCTCCAGTGGGAGATGAGCCCGGGATCGGCATGAAGATAAGGCACCTGCGCGGGAATGTTGGTGAGGTTGGCACCAAAAACGCGCGGCAGGCTCATCAAGGGAACTTGCACGTCATAGGCCGGCAGGGGCGCCCCACGCGGGACCAAACAATCGATCCCAGGCGCGGTACTCAATAGTTCGACCAGCCTGGCGGGACATTCGAACAGGACAACACCGCCCCGCTCCTTGATCAGCGGGGCATAACGGACGAATTGCAGAAGGTCGCCCCAGCCGCCATCCTCATAAGCGAAAACAGTTTTGCCGCCGAGGGGTGAACCATCCCACAGCGGCTGCGCAAAGGTCCGCCTCTTATAATTGGGCTGCTCCAGGCGGCGTTCGTAGTCTTGCCAGCCGCTGGCGAAATCACCCTGTAACAGGCGTACGAGGGATCGGCTCCAGGCCGCCACCGCGTGACCAGGGTTGCGTGCCAACACGTGCTCAAACTGGACCAGGGCCTGGTCCAGATCGCCCAACCTCTTGAGTGTCGTGGCCAAATTGCAGCGGGCGCTTACATGATCCGGATCGAGCTTCAGTGCCTGGCCAAACGAAGCCACGGCCTCCCGCAAGCGTTCGGCAATCTGGGCCGGCCCGCGCTCCGTCCTGGCACCATGGTCCATGAGAGTGTTGCCGAGATTGTAGTGGCACTCCAAATATCCCGGATTTACGCGCGCCGCCTCGCGAAAACTGGCAGCGGCCTCGGTTAGCATGCCCAATTCCTTGAGGGCGATGCCCAGATTATTGTGAGCCCGGACATGCCCTGGGTCGAAAACCAGCGCTTGCCGATAAGCGCCGACTGCTTCGTCCAGGCGCCCCTGAAGGTGAAGAACATTGCCCAGATTATAGTGCACCCTGGCCATAGCCGGATGAGGTGGCGAAGGGTTCGTGCCGGTAGGGTTCGCGCCCTCGGCGAGCCACGAATCAATAATCTCCGCATAAAGCTTTTCGGCGGCGGGGTAATCACCGGTCTGGTGACAACGGAGTGCCTGGTCGTATTTGTCGGCCGCGGTCGCCACGCTTCCCCCTGCCCTCTTGATAGCCAGCGGTTTCCAGACAAAGTACGTCACGGGTTGCGAACGGACATGTGCTCATGAAAGCCAGGTATTCGCGTGAATTCGCCTGGCAGGCCATATAATAGCGTTTTGCCCCCACAAATGGAGACGTCGCCGTGCCCGTTCCGCAAATCGCCATTGTTGGCCGACCCAACGTGGGAAAATCCTCACTTTTTAACTGGCTGGCGGGCCGGCGCATCGCCATCGTCGATCCCGCGGCGGGCGTGACGCGTGATCGGCTGGCGGCCCCCATCACGATTGGGGATCGCTACGTGGAGATCATCGACACGGGTGGCATGGGCATCGAGGACGTCGACAACTTGACCAAGGATGTCGAGCACCAGATCAGGATCGCGCTGCGCCTGGCCGATTTGGTGTTGTTCGTGGTGGATGCCCGCAATGGTCTTGTGCCGCTCGATCAAGAGGTGGCGCGTCGTTTGCGCGGCCTGGATAAACCCGTCCTCTTCGTCGCCAACAAGGTGGACACTTCTGACTTCATACCGCAAACGGCTGAATTTCATAAGCTCGGCTTTGGCGATATCACTTGCGTGAGCGCTCAACAGAACCGCGGCAAACAGGAGTTGCTCAACCGCATCCTGGCGAACCTGCCGGCAACCGATGGTACCTTGCCAGGCTCGGACGATGCGCTAAAACTGGCCATCGTCGGCCGGCGCAATGCCGGCAAAAGTACCTTTATCAATTGCCTGGCGAAAGAAGAGCGTGCCATCGTCAGCGAGGTGGAAGGGACGACGCGTGATAGCATCGACGTCCGCTTTCAGAAGGATGGCAAGGAAATCATCGCCATCGACACGGCCGGAGTGCGTAACAAGGGCCGCATCAAAACGAACGTGGAGTTTTATAGTCTGGCGCGGGCGGAACGGTCTATTCGCAGAGCGGACGTGGTGCTGCATTTTTTGGACGCCGACAAGAAAGTCAGCCACGTTGATAAACAATTGTCTGGTTACGTCCTGGAGAATTACAAACCCGCCATCTTCGTGGTCAATAAGTGGGACCTTTTGAAGGACCAGCTGGTGAGTAGTCAATTCGCCACCTATCTGCGGCAGGTTTTTCCCAGTCTTGACTTCGTGCCCATTGCCTTTATCACGGCCAAGGAGGGCAAGAACGTGCAGCAGGTCCTCGACCTTGCCCAGAATTTGCACAAGCAAGCCAGTGCCCGGGTCGGCACCGGCGATCTCAACCGTCTGGTGCAAAAGATCTACACGACGCAGTCGCCGCCCATGCGTCAAAATCGCCAGGGCCGCATTTACTTTGCCACGCAGGCCGCCACCAACCCGCCGCTCCTCGTCTTGTTCACCAACGGGCCGCAGCTATTTGACAATACTTACCAGCGCCTACCTGCTCAAAAACCTGCGCGACAACTTGCCCTTCCGGGACGTCGCCATCAAGATGTATCTGCGGGCTAAACCACGGCCGGAGGACACAGAAGCCGGTGACGCCACGGCCAAACCGACCAGGCTCAAGGCACACCCCAAAAGCAAAACCAAGCCGCTCAAAGGCAGCGCGGGTAAACTTTGGACCGACGTTTAACCGCGCGCATGCAATGCCAACTCTTAACACTAAAAGGCGGGTTAAGGCCATGAATTACTTCCAAAAGCGCCTTGGAATCGTCTTCGCCCTCGCTGTGGGGCTGGCGCCCGTGTACTTGACGCATGCCGGCCTGCGCCGGCGCCGCTAAAAACAGAGTATTTCAACGGCAAGGTTCTGCCCCTGGCAGACATTCTTAAAAAACAGGGCGCCAAACTGGACGCCGATGCCGCTCCCTACTGGCTGGCCTTGGTAACCGACGACAACAAGGCTTATCCCCTTATCAAGGACGACGCCAGCCGGATGTTTTTCAAAGATACGCAGCTATTGGACCGGCCCATGCGTTTGACGGGACGCCTAATTGCAGGCTCCACTCTTCTGCAGGTCATCAATGTCCATAGCTACCTGAAAGGGCAATTGCATGAGGTTTATTATTGGTGCGATATCTGCACCATTCGCGGATATGAGGCCGGTGTTTGCGATTGTTGCGGCGGATTGATGGAACTTCGCGAAGTGCCGGTCAAATAGGCCCTGAGCTAACTCCGAGATAGGAACAAAGCCACGCTGGTCACGGACTACACCGGTCATGGACCCGCTTATTCGTTGGGAGATACCTTATGGGGATGCAAACGGTATTGCACGCCTGGCACGCAGGGCACGGTGCCCGTCTGGTGGACTTCGGCGGCTGGGACATGCCCGTGCAATATTCCACCATCATGGAAGAGCACGCGGCCGTGAGGACAGGCGCGGGCATTTTTGATGTCAGTCACATGGGCCGGCTATCCTTCGGTGGCCCCGATGCACTCGCCTTGATCCAGCGAATCTTTACGAACAACGCCGCCACGATGAAGGACATGCAAGTACGCTATGGTCTGGTGTGCAACGACGAGGGTGGCATCCGCGATGACATCCTGGTTTATCGTTGGCCCTATGGTTACGCCATGGTGGTTAATGCCGGCAATCGCGAAAAAATTGTGGGCTGGCTCAACGACTCCAGGGGAACGCTGAATGTACAAATTCAGGATCAGACGCTTGATACTTGCATGATTGCGCTGCAAGGACCCCAGGCTCTTGAGATGGCGCACGAACTGGTCGAGGCGGACGCCAGCAAGCTAGGGTATTATTACGCGACGCCAACGCGCTACGCCGGCAAGGGTTGCGTGGTCAGCCGCACGGGCTACACGGGCGAAGATGGTCTTGAATTCATGGTCAGCAAAGATCAGGGCGTGCAACTCTGGGAGGAGCTTGCCAGGCGCGGGGCCCGGCCGTGCGGCCTGGGGGCGCACGACACACTTCGACTCGAAGCCGCCATGCCCCTTTATGGCCACGAGTTGAGCGAAACCATCGATCCTTTTCAGGCGGGCCTGGACTGGGCGGTAAAACTCGACAAGGGGGATTTCCGCGGTCGCGCAGCCTTGCTTAAACGGCGCGAAGACAAATCGCTGCGTAAGCGCGTTGGCCTGGAGTTGGCCGGCAAACGTATTGCCCGCGACGGGGCCCACGTTCAGGCGAACGGCCATAATATTGGTACCGTGACAAGCGGTACGTTTGCCCCTACTCTTCATAAAACGATAGCCATGGCGTATATCGAGGCCAACTTGGCCCAGCCAGGGACGCCCTGCCAGGTGGACATTCGCGGCACTGCCGAAGTGGCCAGCGTGGTGGGGCTGCCGTTTTATAAGCGAGCAAAAGCAGTTTAAACCCCCATGGAAAGGTGTCTGGACCCCTCCGACACTGGCAAGATTTAGATCTTACCAAAGATTTCCAAGGGTCCAGACACCGTTTTTCAAGGGGCTGTTAACCCCGGGGCCTCATACCTGGCGATCAAGAAGGAAGGCGAGGAGTAGCGAATGATTCCCAAAAATTTACGGTACGCGACTACCCATGAATGGGCCGACCTTCAGGGGGATTTATGTACCATCGGCATCACGGCCTTCGCCGTGGAACAATTGACGGATGTCGTCTTTATCGAGCTCAACAAAGTCGGCGGCAAGCTGAAGGCCGGCGACAAGTTCGGCGTTATTGAGTCGGTCAAGGCAGTCAGCGACCTGTATGCCCCCATTGATGGCGAGTTGGCGGCGATCAATGATGCCGTGGTGAAGGACCCTTCGATAATCACCGTCGACCCGTTTGGTAAGGGTTGGATGGTAAAGATCAAGGTTGCCGCCGGCACCAAGCTCGATCACTTATTGACGCCGGAGCAATATGAGCACCAAATCGCCGGCCAGGGGCATTGAGACCAAGAGCATTCGAAAAAGGGGTTGACCCCTTTTCTCCGAACGCTCAAAAGGCTCGCTTTCCTTCTTCAGGACCCCCAGGTTTACGCCGCTTCGAGACTTCATGCCCCGGAGGAAGATCCTTGTCGTATATCCTCAACACGCCCGAAGATCAAAAGGCGATGCTCGCGACCATCGGCGCCGGCACGCTAGGCGATCTCTTCGCGAATATTCCGGAAAAGGTGCGACTTCGTCGCCAGCTAGATGTGGCTCCCGCGTTGACGGAAATCGAACTGCAACAGCACATGGCGGAGTTGGCGCGCAAGAACCAGTCGGCGGATGATGCCGTCTGCTTTTTGGGCGGCGGCAGCTACGATCATTTCATTCCCGCGGTCGTGGACGTCATCGCCGGGCGCAGTGAGTTTTACACTGCCTATACGCCCTACCAGGCCGAAGCCAGCCAGGGAAGCTTGCAAGCCTTTTTTGAATATCAAACCCTGATCTGCCAGCTCACCGGCATGGACGTCGCCAACGCCAGCCTCTACGAGGGTGGCAGCGCCGTGGCCGAAAGCGTGCTGATGGCCATGAGCATCAATCATGGCCGTCATAAGGTCCTGGTGGCCGAGAGTGTCCATCCGGAATATCGCCTCACCCTTGCGACGTATCTGGCAAACTTGCCGGTGACCGTTACCACGCTGCCGACTCCCCATGGCTGCCTCGACCCAAAAACGCTCAAGGATGCGGTGGATGAGCAAACTTTATGCGTCATCGTGCAGCACCCCAATTTTTTTGGCGGACTGGAAGAGGTCGACGCGATTGGCAAGATTTGCCACGCTCATGGCGCCCTGTATGTCGCAAGCTTCGACCCCATCAGTCTCGGCCTGCTGAAAGGCCCGGCAAGTTACGGGGCCGATATCGCCGTGGCCGAGGGACAATGCCTGGGCAACCCGATGGTGTATGGCGGGCCCTACCTGGGCATCATGGCGTGCCGTGAAGAATTTCTTCGCAAGATTCCAGGCCGGCTCGTGGGGCAGACCGTGGACCGCCAGGGCAAGCGCTGCTGGGTATTGACGCTGCAAACGCGGGAACAGCATATTCGCCGGGAAAAAGCGACCAGCAACATCTGCACCAACCAAGGCCTGTTCGCCTTACGTGCGGCCGTTTACCTGGCCGCGCTTGGGCCTCTTGGCCTACGGGAGACCGCCGACCTTTGTCTACGCAAGGCACATTACCTGGCGGACGAACTATGCAAGGTTCCCGGTGTGTCCCTCAAATACCAGCGGCCTTTCTTCAAGGAGTTTACCGTTCAATTACCGGGCAATGTGACGAGCCTGCTTGAACGGTTGCTGAAGGCTGGCTACCACGCCGGCCTCGACCTGGGGCGCTGGTATCCGGGCCTGAAAAACTGCCTTACCATCGCCGTTACCGAAAAACGCACCAAGAAGGACATGGATGGTCTGGTAGCCACATTGCGAGCCGAAATCAAGGGTTGATCAGGGAGAGGTTCATGCAAGCGAATCAGGCCACGGATCTGTTATTTGAAATGAGCCATCCGGGCAGGCGCTGCCATCGGCTGCCCGCTTGCGATGTGCCTGGCGAGGCCCGCATGCTGTTGCCGGCCGAATGCCTGGCCGAGGCGCCGCCCGCCTTGCCCGAAATCGCCGAGATCGACCTGATTCGCCATTTCACGAACCTATCCAAGCGCAACATGTCGATCGACACGAATTTTTATCCCCTGGGTTCATGTACGATGAAGTACAATCCCAAGCGCCACGAACGCCTGGCGGCGCTGCCGGGCCTGGCTAATTTGCATCCTCTGCAAGCCGATGCCTCTTGCCAGGGAATGCTGCAAATGCTTTGGGAGATGCAAAATATTCTCGCGGAGATCGCCGGCCTCGATACGGTGGCTTTGCAACCTGCCGCCGGGCGCAGGGCGAACTGGCCGCGCTGCTGGTGGCCGCGGCCTATTTCCGCGACCGTGGGCAACAGCGCACCCGTGTCCTCATTCCCGATAGCGCGCACGGCACCAATCCCGCCAGCGCCGCCATCGCGGGTTTCCAAACCGTCTCCATCAAAAGTACGGCTCGTGGCCTGGTCGATATGCAAGACCTCAAGGCCAAGCTCGACGATGAGACCGCCGTATTCATGATCACGAACCCGAATACGATCGGCCTCTTCGACACCCAGATCATGGACATCACCCACCTCCTTCATGACCGGGGGGCACTGGTGTATCTCGACGGCGCCAATATGAACGCCATCGTCGGGGTGGCGCGGCCGGGAGATTTCGGCGCCGACATGATGCATTACAACGTTCACAAGACCTTTACGGGGCCCCATGGAGCCGGCGGGCCGGGGTCCGGGCCCATTGCGGTGCGGTCTTTCCTCGCCCCCTATCTACCCGCGCCCCTCGTCGCCAAGGAAGGTGAGCTCTTCAAGCTCGACTATGATCGGCCCAAATCTATCGGCCGGGTCCGTAGCTTTTTCGGCAACGTGGGCATTCTCCTGCGCGGCTATTGCTATATCCGCACCCTTGGACCTGCCGGGCTGCGGGAAATGACGGAAAATGCCGTCCTCAACGCCAACTACCTGCTCGCGTTACTTAAAGATACCTTCGAAGTCCCCAACGGGGACCGCTGCATGCATGAATTCGTGGCCAGTGCCCGTAACCTCAAGCGCGAAAGACGCATCAGCGCCATGGACTTCGCCAAACGCCTCCTCGACTATGGCTACCACGCTCCCACCGTTTATTTCCCGCTGGTTGTGCCCGAGGCGATGATGATCGAACCGACCGAAACCGAGAGCAAGGAAACGCTCGAAGGTTTCGCCAAAGTCATGCGCGCCATTCGTGACGAGGACCCAGAGTTCTTGCACCAGGCTCCCCACACGTTGGGTATCAGCCGGCCCGACGAAATCAAGGCCGCCAAGGACCCGGTGCTGCGCTGGAAGAAATGACCTCATTTCGATGGTTCCCGCTGACGCGCGCTGACGGCGTACGCAACATGGCTACGGACGATGTTCTTCTCGACCTTGCCACCACCGAAAAAGTGGTCTATTTGCGTTTTTATGGCTGGATGGGTCCTACGCTGAGCCTTGGTTATTTCCAGGCAGCCGCCGAACGCCTCAGCCGCCCGTCCATCGCGCAGCTTCCTTTCGTCAGACGGCCATCCGGCGGCAAAGCGCTCATCCATCATCGCGAATTGACCTACGCCCTGGCGCTGCCGCCAGGTTTCGCCCCGGACTGGATGCCGCGCATGCACAGTCGCATCATCCTGCCCGCCCTCGATGATCTTGGCCTGGCCGGCCAAGTCCGGGCCGTTGAGCCCACGATCAGCCCGCCGCCGACAACCTTATGTTTTGCGTTAAAGACCGGCGGCGATCTGGTCTGCGCGGGCCACAAGGTGGTCGGCAGCGCCCAGCGCAAGCACCGCCAGGCTCTTTTGCAACATGGGGCCATTCTGTTGCGCAAAGCGAATACGCCCCCGAGTTGCCGGGGATCAAGGAACTCACCGGGCTAGGTTTGGTCGAGGAAGATTTACAGGCTGCCATCCTGACAAACTTCCAGCGGGAAACCGGCTGGGCTCCCCAGCCTGCATGCTGGCGGCCCCAGGACCTGGAGGCCATCGATCACACCATTGCGCGGCAATATGGCACGAAGGAATGGAACGAGAAAAGGTGAGCAAAAAGGAACCGGCCGCGCGGGTCTGCGCGGCCGGGGCTGAACGTAGCGCGAATCGATCTTCGTTCTTAGAAAGGACTGCGAAGATTTTCGGAATTGAAGCTTGGCACCGCGGCGGGAGCGGCGCTCGGGGAAACTTCGATGGCGGGGGCAACGGGAGCTTCTGTCGGCAGGGTGTTATAGCGAACTTCCTTGGCGGGCGGTTCGCTACCGGTGCTCGGCATCTTCTTGGGCGGAGCGGGAATCGGCTCGCCAGCGCGGGGAGCCATTGGCGCGGCCGTACCACACGTGCTACACGTACTGCAGTGCCCGTGGCGCATCCAGTATCGCAGCCACATTTCTCCTTGTGGAAATGTGCTTTCAACCGTTCGAGCAGTTTCGGACCGCTGCTGCAGGTATCGCACGGGGCCGGCGCACATACGGGTGCGCATTTCGGAGCGCAAACAGGTGCCGGTGCACATTTCGGGGCCGCGCAGGTCGCGCAGGTGTCGCAGCTGTTGCCCTTCTGGAACTTGGCGCGCAGCTTGTCGAGCAGGTGGTGGCCACCCGTCTCACAGGTTGAGCAGGTGGAGCACGTGCTGGTCGCGCGACAACAGGCACCGACGGGCATGGCCGCAGTGGTGTCGCCAGCAAACCACGCCGTCGTCACTAACAGAAACGCAGCATTCACGAGGTATCCTCCAAGGGAGTTTGACAGAAGCTCAGGTCGGCGTCGTCATGGTCTCGTCCTACCAACCTGCCGTTGGGCCGGGTTTCCTGTGCCTCGATCTGTTCCGTAATACTCCGGCCTTCCGGGGGTGTACGCTTTCCCCTCACGCAGACTGGAGTACTGTTCTCAGGAGGATTTATTCGGCAGCCCGGCAACCCAGCTTGAACAGATTTTCTCAAATCTCCCAAGGCCCCAGGGTGCCGGACTTGCCACATTTAACGAGGAGATGGGACTTCAGGGTAAATCGCGATAGGAGAAAGCCTTCTCGGTGCGCTCTGCCGGGTACGGGCGTCCAGCCACTTCCACATAAGGATAAATGAAAAAGTTCAAGCTGGGACCTTCTTGACGAGGTTCAAGGTCGATGTCCCGGCCAGTGGTAAACTGGACGCGGTCCTCCGTCAAGTTCCCGAAATAGTATTCCTTCATGGCCGGAAAGCGGTTCGCTTCGGAAATATCCACGGGCACCCAGCCCTTGCCTTGCGGCATAAACCAGGCCCAGCAATGATAGCCGCCGACGGGGCCCGCCCCGCGCTCCGGCGGCACCGAAAAACCCATCTCGAACTTGGAAGGAATCTTGTTGCCGCGCGCCATGCTGATAAAGAGGCTGTGAAAATCGGTGCAGTTGCCGAACTTGCTATCACAGGCCCACAGCGAATCCCCATTGCCCCAGCCGGCACCCTGCTTGCTGTATTTCATGTGATCGTCCACGACGTCGTAAAGCACCTTGGCGGCGGCGAAATTATCATCCGGCGGCAGCTTTTTATCCTTGATCAGGTCAAGTGGTTTTCCTCGGATCGGCACCAGTCTGTCTGGCTCGAGAAACCGGCTGATCTTGTCCATTGGTCGTGGCGTCAGCGTCAGGTTGGCCTTGATATCGGTTTTCACTTCCTTGCGCCCCACCCGGTACACGATCTCAAAGGGTATCTTGCCATCGGCCTCCGCCCTGGCCTGAAAGTAAAGGGCCCGGTTGCCGTACTGCTTTTCATCATGAAAGGAGCCGTTGGCGGGCAATTTCTTGGAGACGATTTCCACTTCCTGCTCGACGCTCGAGCGTGCCACCGGCAGCCAGATTCGCGCCTCGTCACCGGGCTTTAAATCTTTCACGGCGCCCGCGTAAGTGAACAAGAACTCGCGGCTCTTGCCCAAAACCCCCACTTTCGGCGTGTCGGTCTGGCCCGGTAAAAAGCCGCCAACAACAAGCATCAAAATGGCTGCCGCGGAAGTTACGGAAAGTTTCATGGTCCAACTCCAATTGCCCAACATGCCAGGCCGTTTGGCTTAGATTATGGAATCAGGCAACTAAAAGTCGGCTTGACCCCCGCTACAAGCATGATATGGTCCGCGGCCAAACACCGCCTTATTCTCGCACGGACAGGGAAGCCCGTGAGCAAGCGCGTTCGGTCAATATGGTACCTGCTCCTGGCGCTGCTCGGCAGCGCGGGCTGCGCCAGCTTCTCGGAGACGGTGCCAAGCACGTCATGGCTCAAGCGCCCACGCCTGGGGCGAGGTCTCGACGAGCGCATCGTGCTCCTGGAAGTCGCCATCCTCGAAAGACCGATCGGCGACCCCTACATCAACAAGGAGCTCTGGCAAAACACGGACGAAATGATCGTCGACCTCGATCGCAAGGCCGCGGTGGAAGACAATGGTTTTCGCGTCGGCCAGATCGTCGGCATGACGCCCGGCAAGCTGCAAGATTTGCTCAAGTCCAAACGTTATTGCGGCAACCCCTGGCGCCGGCTGCTGCCTTCGGGCAACACCGCCTCGCTCTACCTGGCGCGACCTGGCCGCGCTGTGAATTCACCGTTCAGCAAGGCAGCCAGTCGACCAAACTGGGCTTCGACCAGGCAAGATTTTGCCTCGATGTGAAAACGACGCTGACGAGCGACAACAAAACGCGCCTGTCGTTTGTCCCGAAAGTGGAGAATGGCGAACCAACCCTCCCCTTCCACGCCGACCCCGACAAACAGTCCTGGACCATTCGCGTCGAAAAGCCCTGCCAAACCTACCCGGAGCTCGCCTGGGACGTCGTGCTCGCTCCCGGCGAATACCTCGTCATCGGGGGTATTCTCGACAAAGAAAACTCGCTGGGACACCGCTCCTTCGTTCAAGAAGAGGGCACCATGGTGCAGCGCCTGCTAGTATTGCGCACGAGCCGCTCCCAAAACGGCGGCGAACCCAGCGAGCCCACCCTCGAGGATCTGGCGCGCAGCCAACATTCTCCCTGCCTGGCAGCCCAGGCCAGCATGACCTCGATTCGCGCGAGCGGCGAATAAGCGGGCGGCTTGAGCCGGACGAGGAACCGCGCGGGTCCCAGGATGGTCGAGGAACTTTCCGTTTGAGGGAGCTGTCAACCTGTCCGTGTGTATTCCGGGACAGGTTGGAAACCAGGTTGGAAACCTATCCTACTTTTGCAAGCGATTCAAGCGCGCATCGATGCCTGACGAGACAGGTTCCAGAAGATGCGGGGGAAGCTTCCTGAGCTGCAACTCTAACTCTGGTCCGGAGGCGTCGCCCGCAGCCTCGAATGCCTTCAGCGCATACAACAACGCACCCATGCTATGGTCTGCCATGTGCGCTGTGGCCACCGCCTGACCTGCTGCCCGAGCTGCCGCGATGGCGGCCTTGTCGCTGGCTTGCCGTGCCGCCGCATGAGCAGCCAAGGAAGCCTTCATGGCTGCTCCCGTCCTCACCTCTCCACTCGCCCACGCCCGGGCCACCTCCAGTGCACGCTGCGGACGAATGTCCTCGCTGTGTCGGGCAAACAGAGGCAACACGCGCTCGGCACAATCAGCGGCCCACCGAGCAAGAAAGATGTGACTTTCCCGATCCAGCGGACCTCCGCGGTGTGCAGCAATAAAGCGTCGATCTCTCATGGTCTCATCCTCCGCAGCGCGGAAGTCATGAATGGCCTCGGAAACTGTTGCCTGCTAGCGTGATGTCCACCGTAGGATAGGTTTCCAACCTGTCCGTCCGATTCCGGGACAGGGTGGAAACTTATCCTACTGGCGCGGCAGGCAGGTACCGAACGGCAGACTCCACGCTTTCCGATAATGGGCGGAACTGAATGGCCACAATGTCGCGTCCAACGTCAAGCCGGCTTTGACCGGGTTGAATTCCACATATTTAATAATTCTCTCGAGCTCATCCGCGTTGCGCACCCAGTGGTCATACGACTCCTGCTGCCAGAACGCAGTCGTCGCACGGAGCCGCTCGTTACATTCTCGTGCAGTGAAACGTTTGACGCTGTGCATAATCCTTTCACGTGGGGTGCGTTTCCGGTCATCCGGTTTAAGCGTCAGCACCCAACTCTCACGCGGCGTAAATACCCAATGAAAATGGCTTGGCATGACAACGAAGGCCAGCACATCGTAGCGTGTGCCGGCGAAGAAGAATACGGCCTTGACGACAATGTTGGCCAACGCGGGATCCGCCAGGTGCTTGACCGCGGGCTTTTCATCCAACCATTCCTCCGTACGTTTGAATCCGAGCTTCCCGCGGCGGAGTTCCCAGTCCGGTGCCGACATTTCGGCCGAACGCGCCTGCCGGGCGAGGATGGCCTCGTACTCGCGAATGTCCCGGAGGCCCTTCGCCGGGATGCTGCCTTCAAGGCAAGCCGTCACAAAGTAGGTCGCACCGGGTAGGTCCCAGTGCGGGAGATGCCGACGCCGAAACGTATCGGTGGACATCGAAACGTCCTCACTTCGTAGGTTAGGTTTCCAACCTGACCGTCCCTTGTTTTTTATGATCCGCTGCTGTCAGGCTGGAAACCTAACGATCTTTTATCCGGTCAGGTTGGAAACCTAACCTACGTTCTGAGACCGATTCGCGAACGCGCGGAAAAACTTACCGTGGGGCGCAGCTCGTGCAATGACGCAGTTGATCTCGGCCCCGACCAGCAGGGACAATGCAGCCAGGTAAAGCCATAGCAGCAGGAGCACAACGCCGGCGAGGATTCCGTAGGTGGCACCGAAGTCGGCCGCGTAATACAGGTAGATCCGGAAGCCCAGGTTGATCGCGATCAGCATGAAGACGCCGATGGTCGAACCCGGCGTGATCCACTCCCACCCTTGCTCGACGTGCGTACCGAAATAGTAAGCGATGGCAAAGCTGGCCAGCAGGGCCACGACCACCACCAGCCACTGGACTGCCGTGGCTGCGGCCGCCGCCACGGTATCCAGGCCGAACCAGTTTAGCAGCCAGGGCCAGGCGGTGATGAGAAACGACGCGCCGACCAGCAGAATTGACTCGACCACCGTGAGCAGGATGGCCCTCAGCCGCCGCTTCCACCAGGCTCGGCCGTCGCGGACACCGTAGGCGGCGCTGGTGGATTCCATGACCGCCACGGCGGCACTGGATGCCGACCAGAGCAGGATCAGGAAGGAGATTGAAATGATGCCGACGCGCGGGCCTGCCCGGATGTCGCGCACTTCGCCGCGGACGATCTCGTCCACCGCTCCCGGTAGGAACTGGCGCGACAGGCTTAGAATCTGACCGGCGACAACCCCGTCCGAATTCCCCACCGTGACGGTCAGGACGAGGCCCAAAAACGGCACCAGGGCAAGCATGGCGTAGAACGCGACGATGGCCGCCCGATCGATGGTCTCGTGTTTGTCCACGGCCTCATAGGTCTGCACCACCAGTTCTTTGAACGACAGCCCGCCCCACTTCCACACGTCGGGCAGGCGGAGCCAGGTGAAAGGCATGGATTTCCTCAATTTTCAGGACTTCGAAACAACGCCGGGGGGAATGCCGACCCTACGCCGTTCTTCCAAAGCCTACGAGGGCAATGTCATCGTGCTGGCTGCGGCCCGCGGCGAATTGCTTGACGACCTTGACTACCCGCTCGCCGAGCGCGTGGGGGGAATAGGCCTCACCTTGCACCGCGGCACATAGCCCCTTCATCTTCAGTTCGACGTTATTGACGTCCATCGCCTCCGTGACGCCGTCGGTGAACGCCAGGATGCTGTCACCCGGCTCCAACACGACGCGGCACGATCGATATTCAAAGCCATCGACGACGCCAAGGGGTAGGCCGGCCGTATCATTGTTTGTCACCTCTACCGTTTGCGTGGCCCGGTGGTAGATCAACGGCGAGGGATGGCCGGCGTTGATGAGAGTGACAGAATGGCTGGCGGGGTCGAGGATGGCAAGCACCAGGGTTACGAATCGGTCCGCGATCTCCGATTGGTGGATCAAGGCGTTGAGCTCCGTGATGGCCACCGCGGGGTCCGGTTTCGTCAGAATGCAGAAGCGTGCATCGGCGCTGAGTTTGGCCATGAGCAAAGCAGCCACCACTCCTTTGCCGGCCACGTCCCCAAGGAGAACGGCCACCTTCTGTCCCGGCAACATGATGAAATCATAATAATCGCCGCCGACCTCGTGCGCTGGCTCGTAATGGGCGAAAAACTCGTAGCCAGGGACTTCGGGCAAGCGCAGCGGCAGAAAGCCGCGTTGTACACCCCGCGCCAGTTCCAGGTCGAGTTGGAGTCGCTCGCGGGCCAACTCAAGAGAGCGGCCATATTCCTCAAGCTCGATCTGCAAACGGCGGAGCTTCAGGTGAGTCTCGACACGCGCGTGCAATTCTTCCATCTGAAACGGTTTGGTGAGGTAATCCACCCCGCCAGTCGCGAACGCTTTCACCTTGTCGAGCGGTTCGCTGAGAGCACTGATGAAGATGATGGGAATTCCCTTGAGCTTGTCGTTGGCTTTGAGGTGTTGACACACTTCGTAGCCGTTCATTTCCGGCATGTTGATGTCGAGCAAGATCAGGTCCGGGGGGTCGCGTTGCGCCGCCAGCAGCGCCAGCTTGCCGCTGGGAACCGGGCGAACCTTGTAGCCCCGGTCTTTAAGCATGCCGGCCAGCACCTGGAGATTGGCGTGCGTGTCGTCTACGACCAAAATGTTGGCCGTTCTGGCAACGGCTTGCTCCGCGGCCGGAGCCGTAGGGGCAACACGCAGGTCAGCGCGATTCTCAAGCTTTTCCGGATGCATCCAAGGCCCCTGTTAACGAACGAGGAACGATCTGACGAGCACTGGGGCACCCCCAGTTAACGAGTCGTGGTCCGCTGGTTTTCATTTCTTGTCGAGCACTTCCCGGACTTTTCTGGCCAGCGACCGAGGTGTGTAGGGCTTCTGAAGAAAGGCAACGTTTTCTTCCAGGATACCGTGCCGGACGATGGAGTCGTCGGTGTACCCGCTCACATACAGCACCTTGAGCTTCGGGTATCGGACAGTCAAAGCTTCGACCAGTTCTCGACCATTGAGCCCTGGCATCACCACGTCTGTCACGACGAGATCGATATGGCCCGGCAGTTTCTCAGTCATCTGGAGGGCTTTCGTGCCGTTTTCCGCATGCACCACCGTGTAGCTCTGTGTCTGTAAAGCCAGCACAGCGATGGTTCGCACGGCCCCTTCGTCCTCGACCACCAGGACGGTTTCGGTTCCCCCGATCACTTTGTCTGAACTTTGGCCTAGCGAGGAAGGATTGAGTGGTTCATGGACGGCCGGGAGATATATCTTGAAGGTCGTTCCCAGGCCGGGTTCGGAATAGAGATCGACGCTGCCGCCGCTCTGCTGGACGATGCCGTAAACGGTTGCCAACCCGAGCCCCGTGCCCTTTCCCGGTCCCTTGGTTGTAAAAAACGGCTCGAAGACGTGGGCTTTGACCTCTGGCGTCATGCCGCTCCCGTTGTCGCTCACCGCCAATTTGACGTAGAGGCCCGGTTTGCACCGCGGGTGCCGAGCGATATAGGCTTCGTCGAGATGGACGTCCGACGTTTCAATGGTAAGTTTGCCGCCCTGGGGCATCGCATCCCGGGCATTGACGGCCAGGTTCATCAGGATCTGGCCCATTTGGCCTGCATCAACCTTGATCCGACTAATGCTAAGGTCGAGCAGGGTGGTGAGCAAAATGTCTTCCCCGATCATCCGCCCCAGCAATGCCGCCGTTTCCTTCACGACGTCGTTGAGGTCCAGGACCTTCGTCTCCAGAACGGCTTGACGGCTGAATGAAAGGAGCTGACGGGTGAGGCCGGCCGCTCGATCACCCGCTTCGCTGATCGCCTTGACGGGGTTTCTCTTGGGATCGTCCGCCGGCAGCATGCCGAGAAGAATCTCACTGTAGCCAGATATGATCGTCAGAATATTATTGAAGTCGTGTGCCACACCGCCGGCCAACTGGCCCACCGCTTCCATTTTTTGAGCCTGCCGAAGTTGTTTCTCCAGCAGTTTGGACGGAGAGATGTCGGTCAGCACCCCCACGAAGTGCGTCACGCGTCCGGCGTCATCGCGGATGGGCGAGATCGAGAGCCCGTTCCAGAATGGAGTGCCATCTTTACGGTAGTTCAGCAATTCCAACGAGCAGGAGTGACCTGCGCGGACAGCCGACCGTATCCGCTCGATCTCCTCCGGGGCGGTCTTCGGCCCCTGGAGAAACCGGCAGTTTTTGCCCATCACTTCGGCAAGTTCGTACCCGGTGATCCGCAAGAAGCTTTCGTTGACGTAAATAATGGGGTTGTCGGGCTGAGTCGCATCGGTCATGCACAGCCCCTGGATAAAAGATGCAATCGCACGTTCGAGCAATTGCACCGTCGCCGCAGCCTGCTTCCGCGCGGTGATGTCGCGTGTGACGTGGGCGAAGCCGATGTGCCGACCTAACGAGTCGTGGACTTTGGAAATCGTGACCGCGGCCCAATACAGCGATTGCCCTTTCCTCACGCGTAGGCCCTCTTCCTCGAAACGACTGTTTTCCAGGGCGAACTGCAATCCTCGCTCCGGGTGACCCGCCGCAACGTCCTCGGCGGTGTAGAAGCAGGAGACGTGCCGACCGATGATCTCCTCGGCCGTATACCCCTTGCTCTTTTGGGCTCCGGGGTTCCAACTGCAGACGTTCCCATTCAGGTCGAGCATGAAGTTGTCATAGTCCTTGTATTCCTCGAGCGCGAGCTGCAAGCGGCGCAGCCTCAGGTGCGTTTCCACGCGGGCTTGCAATTCCTCCATCTGATAGGGCATGCTGAGAAAATCCACCCCGCCGACGGTGAACGCCTTGACCTTGTCCAACCGCTCCGAGAGAGCGCTGATGAAGATGACGGGAATATCCTTGAGCTTATCATCGGCTTTGAGGTGCTCGCATACCTCATAGCCGTTCATCTCCGGCATGGTGACATCGAGCAGGATCAAATCGGGGGGATCGCATCGCGCCGCCGCCAGGGCCAGCTTGCCGCTGGGAACGGGGCGAACCCTGTAACCGCGGTCCTTGAGCATGCCGGCCAGCACCTGAAGATTGGCCGGCGTGTCGTCCACAACCAGAATGCTGGCAGCTTGTCCGGTAGCGCTCTTTTGCTCAGCATTCATTGGGATTCTCTGTTGTGAATAGATCGAGAAGTCTCTGATACTGGAAATCCTCGGCCAAACGGCGCAGTCCCTGGGCCAGCAGAGGATCACTTGGCTCAACCTCGGTGATCGTCGCCAGCAAAAGATCCAGATCCGCCATGATGACGGCTTCGCGCATCCGGTCAATGAGTTCTTGCGACAAGGTCGCCAGAGACTTGGGAGTCAGCGGCGCCGTTTCCGCTGCTGGAGCAATAGCAGGCTGCTCGGCGTAGACGTACTCCACCCCCACGTGGGTGTGAATCTTCTGGAATAGCTCGGCTTCCCGGAACGGCTTGCTGATAAAATCGTCGGCACCGATCTCCAGCAGTTCCTGGCGGTTTTCGTCCATCGCGCTGGCTGTCACGGCGATGATCTTTGGTTCCTTGCCGCCGTCCATGCCACGGATGCGTCGGATCGCTTCATGGCCATCCATCACCGGCATGCGGAAATCCATCAAGATTAGCTGGGGCCGCCAGGCGCCAAACTCCCGGACAGCTTCCGCTCCATTGGTCGCCAGGCGAATCTCGAAACCGACCGGGGCCAGAAGCTGCGCCAGAAGTTGACGGTTATCCTCGATGTCGTCGGCAATCAGCACGCGGCACGTTGGCTGCCCCGGCTGAAGCTTGAGGACGTGCTGCGGAGTGTCTTTCGCTCGAACCGCGTCGGCCTCCCCTTCCTTGAGGGGTAGGCGAATAACGAAAACGCTGCCTTTGCCAACCTGACTGCTTAACGTGATGTCTCCGCCCATCAGACGAACAAACTCCCGGCTGATGGCCAGGCCCAGGCCCGTGCCGGTCCCCGCCTGCTGCCCGGTCTTGGTCTGCTCGAATTGCCGGAACAACTTGTCCTGTTCTTCCGGCGAAATGCCCGGTCCGGTGTCCTCGATTTCGACCCGCAGAAGTGGGTCCGTCGCAGCCACGGCTTCCGCACGCACACGCACCGCCACGCCGCCTTGTTCTGTGAACTTCACCGCATTGCCTAACACGTTGATGAAGACCTGACGCAGCTTGTTGATATCCGCCACGATGTATTGCGGGACCGCGCCGATCATCTCGACCGTGAACGTTAGCTTTTTCTCATTCGTACGGACGCGGAACATCATCTCCAGGTCCTTGAGCAGGACTGGCAGATCAAACGTGGACAGATTCAGCGTCGTGCGGCCGGCTTCGATCTTGGACATTTCCAGGATGTCGTTGATAAGGGCCAGCAGATGCTCGCCGCTACGGTTGATGGTTCCCAGGTATTGGCATTGCTGGGGGGTAAGATCCTGGTCGCGAAGCATCAACTGGGAGAACCCCAGGATCGCGTTCATCGGGGTGCGGATTTCGTGCGACATATTGGCCAGGAAGACGCTCTTGGCGCGGTTGGCTTGCTGCAACGATTGCTCGTAGCGTTTGCGTTCGGTGACATCGCGGGCCGCGGCAAACACCCCTTGCAACTTCCGGTCGCGGTCGTGAAAGGTCGTCGCGTTATAAGACACCACGGTTTCCTTGCCGTCCCTGGCCCGCGCGGTGAGCTCATAGTCCGTGACCTTGCCTTCGCCCAGCACGCGCTTGATGCCCGCCTCGGCGCGCTCGGGGTTGGTGAAGTAGTCCTTGAACGGTGCGCCGATCAACTCGTCGCGCGTGCAGCCGGTAAGTGCCTCCATCTGCTTGTTCACGTCGGTAATGATCCCGCGCGGATCGGTCGTGATCAGGGCGTCAATGTTCGATTCAATGAGCGAGCGCGTGTAGAACTGCTGATCGCGCATGCGCTGATCGAGTAGCATGCGCTCGGCTTCCACCTGTTTACGCGCGGTATTGTCGGTGCCGATCAAAAGATAACCGATGATTCCTCCCTGGGCGTCGCGCAGCGCCGTGACCGATACGATGGCCGGGAAGCGACTGCCATCCTTGCGGATATAAGTCAGTTCGTAAATGTCCTCGATGCCGCGCGAGGCCTTGAAAACCAGCGCCTCAAAGCCGGGCGTGATCGTCGTCCCAAGCTCGGCGCTCAAGGCCTTGGCGCGCGTGATTACTTCCTGCGGATCCGAAATGTCCGCCGGCGTATTCTTGTTCATCACCTCGGCAGCCGTATAGCCCAACATGCGCCGGCGCCGACATTGAAGATTTGAATGACCCCTTTTTCGTCGGTGGCAATGCTGGAGAAGTTGGCGCTATTGAAAATCGCGCTCTGCAGCGCTCCGGCCTTGAGCAATGCTTCTTCCGCGCGCTTGCGCGGTATTGTCGGTGCCGATCAGGAGATAGCCGATGATGGCGCTTTCATCATCACGCAGCGCCGTGACCGAGACGACTGCCGGAAAACGGCTGCCGTCCTTGCGGATGTAGGTTAGCTCGTAGATGTCCTCGATCCCGCGGGCGGCCTTGAAGACCAGTGCCTCGAAGCCCGGCGTGATCGGAGTGGCGAGTTCGACGCTCAAGGCGGCGGCCCGCGCGATCACCTCCTGCGGATCAGAAATGTCGGCAGGAGTGATCTTGTTCATCACCTCGGCAGCCGTGTAGCCCAGCATACGCTCGGCGCCCACGTTGAAGATTTGAATGACCCCCTTCTCATCCGTGGCGATGCTGGAGAAATTGGCACTGTTGAAGATCGCACTCTGCAATGCCCCGGCTTCGACCAGGGCTTCCTCGTGCGCTTGCGTGCGGTCACATCTTCCATGGCCAGGACCAGCAATTCGCCATGCTGGCCGGCCTCGAGCTTGCGGGCATTGAGCAGCATCACCCGGCGGCCGATGACCGGAAAGGTGTGCTCCAACTCGAAGTCGTTGAACACGGAACTTTTGGGAACGATGTCTTCGAGCAGTCTTCGTAAGTCCGGGATATCCCACTGGCCGTTGCCCAGCTCGTAGATGAGCCGATCCACTGTTTCTTCGGCCGATACTTGAAAGGTCTGATAGAAAGCGCGGTTGGCGGACCGCACACGCAAGGTGGCATCGAGAATCAACAGGGGTTCGGCGCACCGTATCGACGATGTTCAGAGCGTAGTTCTGAATATCTTCAACCAGGGGCTCTCGGTTCAGCTGCGGCAGGCGATCACGTTGCTCGTGCGACCTATCGATATCCGCCTGAGTAGACCCCGTAACCCATTCGCTGCCATTTTGATTATCACTCATCGCTGCCCGCCTTGAACGAAGCTTCTCGAAACAACCCCCGCCGCCCTGCCACCGGCACGAACTCCACCAAAGCCAAGAGTAATTGTATCCGGCACGAGAAAAGACGTATTCGTACAATTTACCTGGTTAACAATATGATACCACGGCCGCGTGCAGATAAACGGTCTTTGCACCGCCAAAGAAGTGACTGCGTGTGAAAAATGAAACGAGAATATGGATTTGTCAGTGGGAGTTCTTGTCTTCTTCACCACCGGCAAGAGCGTTGCCGCCACCGCTGCACGACCCCGACAGATGAGCAGTTCTGCAGCTAAACCGCCGACTCCACGACCCCTGCCGGCTCGCCCGGCAGGTGAGCGAGGTCTCTAGCTAAAACGAAACGCCGCCCCGCTCCACGAC
Organism: uncultured Planctomycetota bacterium; assembly: GCA_963848825.1. Lineage (GTDB taxonomy): Bacteria > Planctomycetota > Planctomycetia > Gemmatales > Gemmataceae > CAVVSQ01. The sequence goes on from CAWKFA010000016.1 coordinate 81,129, forward strand.
CCCTGCCAGCTCGCCTGGCAGGTGAGAAAGGTCTGCAGCTAAAAGCGGCCCTCCACCCTACTTGATCAGCTTTTTCCCGTAGTCGTTGCCGAATTCGCGGACGATGGTGTGGATGTGATCGGTATTTCCCTGAGGGGCGTATTCGACCACGACGCTTGGGCCTTGAACTCGGAAGTAGGCGGCGCTTCCTTCCGTGGTCGGACCGCTCCAGCCGAAATAGGTGTCTTTGACCTTGGCGCGAATGTCCGCCATCCGCGGATTGGCGGAGGTTTCGTGCAGGATAGTGACCCAGGCGCCGGCCAGGTCAACCAGTAGAGCTCGCTGTGTTTCGTTGAGTTCGGACCCTTTGATCCCGTCGGGTGGGATTTCCGTGCCGTCCTTGCCTGGGCCGAGAAGCAGATCGGCAGTCCGGTTTTTCAGTATCGCCTGGGTACGCTGTTTTTCATCGAGCGAATTAAGAAGCTTAAAGGCCGTATCGACCTCAGTGCCGAGGGGCCGGATCGTTTTGCCATCCTTGGTGAAGACGGCAGGTTGGGCGCAGGTCAAGGTCGGGGTTAACACGAAGTCCTTGCCGACAATGGTCACGTTGATTGCCAGGTGATGGCCGCCGAACTCCACCAGCCAGGGTTGATCGGGCGACGGCTTGCCGAAGAGGGCGAGGTAGAAGTTGTTGAAGCCGAAACCCCTGCCGCCCTTGCCTCCTTTGCCTCCCTTGGGATCGCCCTTAGCTGCCTTGCCGCCGCCCGCGAGCACATCGTCGGCTGCGATGATATCGAGGACCTTTTGGTAGCCCTCCTTGCTAAGAACCGCCGCGACCACATCCATTGCCGCGGTTTGTTGCTCCTTGGTTAACTCGCCCATGGAGGTCCCCATGCGCGTGCCGGGGAGATTCGACCAGCGTGCCCGTTTATCGCTGTTGAATTCAAAAGTTGCCTTGGCTCTTTTGGCATCGTCGAGGCTAGCCAGAAATTTCTCCGCCGCGGCGATGGCCTTGGCCGTGTGTGCCGCTATTTTGTCCCCCTGGTTGGCGACCACCGCGGCCTGCGTGCTCGTCAGACGCTCGCCAGCAGGGGGCAACCCAGCCTGGGAAGCATAAATTGACACGCCAATAATCACCAGGGCCCCGATACTGGGAAGCAATTTAATACGACGCGGCCTGGTCGTGCGCGAGAATTGCGGTTGCGGACTGGTGGCGGCGTTCATGCTAACTCCTGTCACGAACCTGGGTTGCAAACGAGTATATAATACGACTGGTGCGACCCTTCGGCGATCCTTTTCCTTCTCTTGGGAACGACGCCAGCGCCCTGCAGCCGCTGGTAGAGTAACACCTCAACGGACGGCTGGCAGCTTGGGTTGGCGGGCGAAAAATGGTATGTATGCGTGCACCGGGCACCCCCCTTCACGACGCATACCATTTTGCATGGCATTTTGCATAGCATCTTGCATAGCATTTTTCTATCCGGCGGCGGCGGCCGACCTTGCCCGTGATCGGGTGGTTTCCGTTCCCGCAGCTGCGTAATGAAGTTCAAAACCGACGAGAACATGCCGGTCGAGCCGTAGTGGTGCCTTCAGCCGCCAGGCCATAGTGGTGACTTCAGTCGCCACGCAAACCAGGTGCGTCCCGGCACCGATGCTGTGGACCGTTTTGCCATTGAACTTTGGCCGTAAAGGACAGTGCACGGCCCTTATCCAGTAAAGAAATGGTGGAGCGCCTGGGGAAGCGGGCCTGGACAATTACCAATCGACACCCCAAGCCGAGTCGGTTCCCAAGGTTGCAAATTATCAGATACGGCCACGTAAAGGAGCCCAGTAACGAAAACAACACACACGATCAGAACGCCCACCGCAATTAAACGCCAATCCACCAGGGGCAATTTATCATCCGGTTCTTCTGATGTTCCATATTCGGCAGGTGCATCGTGTGACATAGAAATCTCTCTTCCCATGTTCAAGGCAGGCATGCCCCTCAAAAACCTGGGCCGATCTGCCATCTCTACTCTGGCACCAAAAGATCAGGCCCCATCGCCATGCCCAACGTCGCCACCGCCGCTCCAAGTTTCAGGATTCCGTTCGATATTCTTCATCAATTTCGGGATAACGAAAAACACAGCGATCATGACAAGAAGTCCAATGAGGCCAGAACAAATATCAAACAAGTTGCTCATCGTCGGATTTCTCGGCAGAGAAGCGGTATCGCACTTATCATCTTACCGTTTCTTGTCCTGTCAAGCACTCAGCCTTCTTCGACTTTTCCTTCAGGTTCGGAGGATCGTCTTACCGCCCCAATCGAAATCGAGTAATTCCCCCAGCGTTACCCAGCCTCGATGATAGTCAGAGAGATCGGCCGGCGTTTTGGTTGTTTTGGCGGTGCGCATAATTTCGGACCTAGCAGCCCGCTGAAAAAGGGGTCAGACCCCCTTGAAGCGAACAGAGTTTTCAACGTTTTTGCAGGGTATTGAAGGGGTCTGACCCCTTTTTCAACGGGCTGCTAGTGGACTTTTCAGGAATCTTTGGATTATTTGCTCTGGCAAGTCGAGGAGTGTTTTTCTGGAAGTGGGAATGGCTTGGCGTGGAAACCACTCATCGACTTCGGAGAGAAAAAAAGGCAGACACATTGCCTGCCTGGTTCAAGCCGTCAGAGGATGATGCTGCGGTTCCAGTGGCTCACTGGTCCGCCTACTTATCGGTCGCCACATCCCACAGCTTGACAGTCTTGTCGTCGCTCGCCGAGGCCAGGGTCTTGCCATCCGGACTGAAGGCCACGGACATGACTGCTTTGGTATGCCCCTGGAGGGTGGTTCGCTCCTTGCCGCTGGCCACGTCCCAGAGCTTGACGGTCTTGTCGTCGCTCGCCGAGGCCAGGGTCTTGCCATCCGGACTGAAGGCCACCGACATTACTGACTCGGTATGACCCTGTAGGGTGGCCCGTTCCTTGTTGGTGGCCAGGTCCCAGAGCCTGACGGTCTTGTCGCCGCTCGCCGATGCCAGGGTCTTGCCATCCGAGCTAAAGGCCACGGAATAGACCGCATGGGTATGCCCCTGAAGGGTGGACCGCTTGGCGGTGGCCACGTCCCAGACCTTGACGGTCATGTCACGGCTCGCCGCCGCCAGCGTCTTCCCATCCGGGCTGAACGCCACGGACTTGACAGGGTATGCAGGTTCGATCGTCTCCTTATCCTCTTTGGTACGCCCTTGGAGGGTGGCTCGCTCCTTGTTGGTGGCCAAGTCCCAGAGCTTGACGTCGCCGTTCACCGAGGCCAGGGTCTTGCCATCCGGGCTGAAGGCCACGGAGTAGACAAAGTTAGTATTCCCCTTGAGGGTGGTCCGTACCTTGCCGGTGGCCACGTCCCACAACTTGACGTTCTTGAGGTCGGGGAAGTAGCACAGGCGATCCGATTGTCCCCGATGCCAGGGTCTTCCCGTCGGGGGAGAACGCAACACAGCCGACACAACCAGTGTACTCGCCCAGAGTTGCCCGCTCCTTGCCGGTGGCCATGTCCCACAATTTCAGCGTCCCGTCGTAGCTGGCCGATGCCAGTGTCTTTCCGTCCGGGCTGAACGCCACGGACACAACCACACTGGTGTGCCCCTTGAGGGTGGCCCGCAGCTTGGGTTCTTGTGCCGACAGGGGCGACACCGGCAGCAGCCCAAGACAGGCCACACCCAGCCACGCCGCCACCCGCCGCCCTTGTTCCGCAGTCGGCTTCATCGCTCACCTTCGGTTAATGTTAATGTGTGTCCATCTCTCACCGTCACGCTCTACAGGTCATTTCTACCCTTGCCCGACATGGTTCGCAAATCAATGCCCACAAAGGCGAGGTCGAAACGGAGGCAAGTATACTGTGAATGCCTTTCCGTGAACATCAATGCTACTGAGTTTGCAGGTCCACTTCTCGAACATCCGCCCTCGAAGGCAATTGGTCGATCATCCATTGGATGTTTGACCTCCCTGCAAAGTATTGGTTCAGATTCCATCGCAACGAAGATCGGACGGCACGAGCATGAATTGGTGGGTCTGGAATGCTCAGTTTTAGTCCTGAGAGCATGCCATGTTCAGCATCCAGTGCATTTTCCGGCACCCAAATATAACAGCAGGGTGTGCAATCGAGAAGACAAAGCGTTTGAATGCAAATCCCCAGCCCTCGATCCTGCCCAATTGAATATAAACGTCTCGCCAGGGGTTCGTTCTCAGCTGGCACTGGGACTTTCAACCGAATGCGGAGTTTGTTGGCAATGGCGTCCTCACGGAAGACCCACACGATTTCTGTTCTCATTTTCGCTTTGGAAAGAAATGCTCGATACCGCTCAACGGCTGTGTCGAAATCTGGAACCATCAGCAAGTCCTTCGTATAAGTAAGTGCAAGATTAAGGTGCCTCGTTGACGTAACCACCGATAAAGTGGTTTTTTCATATTCGTTACACGGTCTTCCAGATTGGCAGTCATTTTGGATCATTTCTCGACCGCCAACGACTCACTCCTTGTCGGTTCTAACGGGCCGGAAAGCCGTAATTCCAGGTGGCTCCAGCGTGAAGTCCACGAAGTCGGTGGGATGGCTGCATGTCCTCCTCCTCGACCGTTCGTTTTTATCAAAAGCCCGCCTTTGGATTAAATCTCATTCTGGTCACACGGTTTTGTTTCAAAGTCACATAAATCCAACCGCTCCTGCCCTTCCAAATAAAATAATCGACTTCCGTGTCACTCGAATAATTGCCTCCTCTTTCTCCAAGAATCGCTTCGATTTGTTCAATGGTCATGCCTTTCTCGATGCGTTCAAAATTGGCTCGATTCACGATGGCGTCAGGCTCAATGCGTTCAAAATTGGCTCGATTCAAGATGGCGTCTGGCTCGATAGTCATCAACCACCATGCTACAGCAAAGATTACGGCAAATAGTAGCATGAGAACGATGCCAAAACGACGAACCGACCGCCAACATGCGGGGCGGTCATCTTCTGGTTGGACTGGCGATGCGGTATCCATGATTTTTGAATACCTCCCATTGAGCAATGCCGAATATAGCAACCTCGACCGGCAGGCCACAATCTACAGCTCCCGATGGGTTCATTCTATCTCATTCTGAGTCCCTTCCGCCAGCGTCCACTTCAACTGGCATCTTTCCTCAACCGTCCTCCGCAACGAGTCCGGCCCAGCAAATCCTGGGGTCGCCGAGTCAGCATTCGTCCAAACTCTCGGCGATGTCTTGGGACTCCCCCTCTGAGTCCATTCCGAATCGACCAAGATCGGCACCAGGACGCCATGAACGGCGATATTGCCTCGCAAGGCAACAAATTGCTCGTAGGGCAGCACCAAGAGGTCGAGGACGGGTTTGTAGGCCGCCTCCTTGGCTCGTTTGACAGTGCACATGTTTTCGACCTCGTCGGATTTACTGGCGTTCTGGCCTGTGCTTACCCGTCATAAAAATGGACGATTAGGACCAGGAGAATCAGAAAGGTCATTAAACTTGCACTGCTTGCTAAGGATATGGCAAGCACCGATTGCCTTTGCCTCATTCCCAAAAAGATGAGACAAACACCCCAAAGGCCGAGAACACCGCTCCCGAAGATCACAACACAAGGTATTGCGAGGATCAAGACATAGGCCACTCCAAACAGCGGCCCATCCGGAAAGACCCAGCAAAGAATAGGCAATAGAAGCCACAAACCGATAAGTCCGACCAGGAACCGAAAAACCTTGTAATAGACCGACGTTTCTTTTTCAAACCAATGTTCGTTTGAGCCAGGGGTTTCCATAACCTTCTCCTGTTACGGATGATCTCCTTGCAACACCTCGGCGATTGCAACTTGATCTGGCGGCAAGGTCAATAAAGGCCTCCACCGGGGTCCATGCTGCCGCCTTCGGTCATCCCGTCACTCCCTCCCCAACACCAAATCCACCACCCAACACCCCCGTACATGCGGCCCCGACCCTCTCAAATGGTTCAAGATCTCTGGATCGGCACACCCAGATTTTACGAAGGAATTGGCGAGGATGGGCATTTGGTCGAAGGTTCGGTCGTCGTAGATTATCTGGGCCAGGGCCTTCACGGCGGGATTGAGCCAGGAGGAGTCAAGGGTGGTAGGGCGGAAGGGGTTGCCGAAGATGTCACGGAGCAAGGCGCATTGTGCGGCACGCTCCATTGCATACCCTGGTAGGTTGGTAACTATCTCTTCCGCAAGACCATAATGTTCTTGATACCCTCCTGATGCTACAGAAGCGGCCCACGATGCGTATGTACTGGCTCGCTCTGCATTAAGTGAGTAGAGAGCAGCGTCAGCAGCAAAGGAGGCGTGTCCTTCGTCTGAATATCCATCTGGGAAGTCTTGGTCGTACTCGCCGAAGTAGAGAAATGTGGGCTTCTCGGCAATACATTCTGTCATCTCCAAGAACCGGCTTGGTTGGGGCAAGTAAGGCTTCCCGTCTGAAAGAGTCCAAAAGGTTCGGCCATTGAATAGATGGGCGACCCGCTGACAGCAGCCTACGCCAAACAAACATTCCTTGCGTTTGGTGGCCTTACCCAGCAGAAACTCCAGCATCGGTTGCGGATCAGCGCATTTCAGCCATTCAGCCTCGGTCATGGCATCACCCCTTCCTCAAAACCAAATCCACCACCCAGCACCCCCGAACATGCTCCCCAACCCCTCGGCAATGGTCCAGGATTTCCTGATTGTCGCACCCGGCTTTTTCCAGTTCATCGGCCAGGAGGGGAAGACGGTCGAAGGTGCGATTATCGTAAATAGATTGGGCGAGGGTTTTCACGGACGGAGTGATCCAGGAGGGGTCGAGCGTGATGGGGCGGAAGGGGTTGCCGAAGATGCAGCGGATTATCTCGCATCGTCGCTGCTTTTCCAGGACAGAATAATATTGCTTTATACATACGATTTGATCCTTTGCAGTCGCCACCGTCTTTCTGGCCTCTCCGATTGCACGAAGGTTTTCCCAATCCCGTTTTCTCGTTGCAGCGAACATTGCCCACAACGCTGCTTGATCCGCTAGGTGGCGTTTAGTCTCCCTTACCAATCCATCGGCAAAAGATTCGCCCACTTGCACGATGTCTTGCCATCTCCGTTCCAACTGCTCGAAGCAGTGGTAGCGGCACCAGGCGCAGGCGAAGAGGCGTAATCGGCGAATGCTCGCTTGGCTCCAGAGATGTTGAAACATGACGGCGGACTCCGTACAAGTCAACCACTCTTTTTCAGTCACGCCTTACTCCTTCCCCAGCACCCTATCCACCACCCTGCATCCCCTCACATGCGGCCCCGGCCCTCGGCAATGAGCCAGGATTTCTTGGCTATCGCACCCGGTTTTTTCAAGTTCATCGGCAAGGATTGGGAGGCGGTCGAAGTAGCGGTCGTCGTAGATTGATTGGGCCAGATTTTTCACGTCGGGGGTGAGCCAGGAAGGGGCGAGGGTGATGGGGTAGAAGAGGTTGCCGAAGATGTCACGAAAAAGATTGCTGAGAATTGTGCACCTCTTCCTTCTTGATAGCCTGCCAATCACATTTGTTGTAACCACCCCCATGCCAAACCAGGACTTCAACAGCCAGTTGTGGTACATTCCATGCCCCTTCAACAGCTCGACGAGCGAGGGCATAGTAGGCGAGGGATGCCGTTCGCCTTTCCCATTTTGGGGAATCTTTTCGGGCGACAAGGCCACGGACCTGGGCTGCTTGTTGGGCTGACTTGCGTGCATTCGACCGCTCCACATCTCCAACTAGGCCGTCCGCAAACAGTTCGGCGATGCCCAATGCTTTGCTTACTCTTTGGTCGTTGGTTAAGTGTAAGAAACGTCGGCAACACGCCACAGCGAACAGCCTCAACTTCCGGTCGCTCGCCTCCCCCCCAAGGAACTCCAGCATCGCCTTTGGATCGACACATTCAAGCCACTCTTCCTCCGTCATGACCTCACTCCTTCCCCAAAATCAAATCCAGTGCCCAACACCCTCGAACATGCGGCCCCGACCCTCTCAAATGACTCACGATTTCAGGATCGGCACACCCCGATTTTACCAGTTCGTCGGCCAGAAGTGGCAAGCGGTCGAAAGTGCGGTCAGTGTAGATGGAGTGGGCCAGGGCCTTCACGGTGGGAGTGAGCCAGGCAGGGTCGAGGGTGATGGGGTGGAACAAGCCAGGTCCAAAAAGATCACGTAGGTATTGTGATCGCCAGTCGTCGCCTCTAACGACAACATCCAAAGCCCAATCCGATAATCTGGGATCGGCCATCTCTTTTATCTGGGCATCCTCGACTTCGGCCTTCCTCACCATACTTGCCACATCCCCCTCATCACCGGGCTTCCCTGCCCAGCGCAAGCAAGTCCAGCAAATCGAGCAGCGCCGTCCAGTCCGAGTGATCCTGGTCCCATCGCCCATTCCCCAGCGAGCGATGAAGCGATCTCACTCACTTCTTGGCTCGTTCTGGCTGTGGCGATCCCATCTGCAAATTGTTCAGCAATCTCAACCGCACGCTTAAATCGCTCGTCCACAAGCAGGTGCCAGATTCGGCGGCAGGAGGCGCAGGCAAATAACATCAACTTCCTGTCGCTGGCCTTCCCATGAAGAAATTCCAGCATCAGCGTTGGGTCAGCGCAGGCCAGCCACTCTGCCTCGGTCACGGCTCACCCCTTCCCCAAAACCGCATCCAGCGCCCAACAGCCTCGAACATGCACCCCCGGCCCTCGACAATGGTTCAAGATTTCATCGTTGGCACACCCAGATTTTACCAAGGAATCGGCCAAGAGGGGCAGTTTGTCGTCCGTGGACGACGGGCAGGTCACGACCCAAAACGTTAGGTTCGAACTTTCAACGATCTGAAGAAGCCTGAACACTCATAAATGCGGTAGGAATTCTTGGCAAGCATAGCGCTACTGATAAACACAAAAAGAGTGACTCCAATCACCGACACCCACGCTCCTGCTCGGACGAAATAACCGATAGCCACCAAAAGGGGAGCCAACACCAAAACCGCAACAATTATTTCATCAATCTCGGGGCGATGAAGAAGAAAAGGCTCGAAAAACACAACACCAACGGAATAGCACAGTGAGACGGTGCCGACCCAGTTGCGATACTTGGCTCCGTCCACGGTCTTCATCACCAGTGATAAACCGACACCGGCCAACATGAACAAGACGGCGACCTCGGCAAAATTGCCGGTTATTGACGCCGGTTGACGGGCGTAAAACTCGCTGACACCCCAGACGAAGCCGAGGATTACCGGCCCCAAAGGCAACACTGTGGCCACAAGGAAGGAGCCGTGACGCATAAAATGTCCGTCCTGATCGTTACCCTCGCCTTATCATACCACTCGTGCCTGTTTTTGGGCTTCATGTATCACTCCTTGGCAAGCAGAAAGTCGATTGCCCAGCACCCCTTTACATGCACGCATGTCCCTCGACAATGCTCCAAGATTTTGGCATTGTCACACCCAGATTTTTCGAGTTCATCGGCCAGGACGGGCATCTGGTCGAAGGAGCGGCTGGTGTAGATGGATTGTGCCAGGGCAGCCACGGTGGGAGTGAGCCAGGAGGGATCGAGCGTGACGGGGCGAAAAGGATTGGTCCAAACTTCCCGTATCAGAGAACATGCACCCCGCAGTCCTTCATCTCGGACCTTGATAAATTCCTCAAAAGCGCTTCGATTTGCTGGGTAATTCCCAACAAAAGAAACCGTTGCCAGAGCGTATACTCCATTCAAATAACCGGAATATGCTGCGCCGTATGCACTTTTGAAAGACGTAGATACCGCAAGCGCCCTCGCACTGTCCTCTGACCTCGTGGCAACTTTTACACGCATGGCACGTTTCCGGGCAACTCTCAACTCGTTCTTCGTGGCCAGGTTGTCTGCAAAGCGTTCTGCAACCTCGGTGGCCCGCTTGCACTCCTCATCGGAGACAAGGTGCCAGACACGGCGGCAACATGCAACGGCAAATAGCCTAAATTTCCGGTCGCTGGTCTTTTCTCGAAGAAACTCCAACATACGCATCGGCTCAGTGCATTTCAGCCATTCCTCTTCGGTCATGGCATCACCCCCTCCCCAACACCAAATCCAACGCCCAGCATCCCCTTACGTGCGGCCCTGGCCCTCGGCAGTGGTTCAAGATTTCAGGGTCGGCACATCCTGATTTTACGAGTTCGTCGGCGAAGGTGGCCATTTGGTCGAAGGAGCGGTCGTCGTAGATGAATTGAGCCATGGCCACCACGGTGGGCGTGAGGCAGGAAGAAGCGAAGGCGACGGGGCGGAAGGGGTTGCCGAAGACGCAGCGAAGGGATTGTGCCAGAGCGGCATCCTGCCTTTTCTTTGCCGCCGACCAGTCTTCGTGGAAAGAGCGATGAGTTTCCAATGAGCCGTAGGCTTGCATGGTGCCGATGTGGCTGGTACGCCAAGAAGCATGTATTGCGGCATCCCATGCACTACGTGCCAAAGCATCGCAGACAGCCGCTTTGGCGGGGCCACGACGAGAAACCGTGGACGGGTCAGAAACCCAACCGACGTGAAATGCGACCTCTCGTACTCGCCGACGTTCCTCGGCACTCGCCCTACCTTCTGCCACTTTCTCCGCAACATCGAGTGCCTCGCATGCTTCTGGGACAAGCAGTTGTCGATATTTGTGACAGCAACCCACGGCAAACAACCGCAACTTTCGCTCGCTGGTCTTCCCTCGGAGGAATTCCAGCATCGGCTTAGGATCAACGCATTCAATCCACTCGCTCTCGTTCACGGCTTCACCCCTTCCCCAGCACCAAATCCACCACCCAGCAACCCCTCACATGCGGCCCAGGCCCTCGGCAATGGTCCAGGATTTCCTGGTTGGCACGCCCCGATTTTACCAAGGAATCGGCAAGGGTGGGAAGTTGGTCGAAGGTGCGGTCGTCGTAGATTTTCTGAGCCAGGGCTGTCACGGTGGGGGTGATCCAGGCAGGATTTATCGTGATGGGGTGGAAAGGGTTGCCAAAGATGTGGTGCAGTAGCTCTGCTTGACGCTCCCGGTCTTTGATTCTTTCCAGATAAGCCTTTTCACGCCCCGTATTATCCCTGCCTTTTTTCCTCGGCAACGCCCCGCTTGCAAACAAGGCTGCTCTTGCTGCCAAGAAATCTGCACTAACGGGCCTGCGAAGTATTCACTCTGCCATAAGGTCATGTTTCTTCCTAGCCCGTTCCCTTTCCGTCTTAACTCCGACTTGCTGATAAGTCTATCTGAAAAAGACTCTGCTTGTTCAACTGCTCTCTTTATGTCGTCAGACAGCAAGTGACATATCCTTCGGCAGCATCCCACGACGAATAATCGCAACTTTCGGTCGCTTGCCTTGCCTTGCAGAAACTCCAGCATCGGCGTCGAATCGGCACATTTTAGCCACTCTTCCTCGGTCATGATTCACTCCCTCCCCAAAACCAAATCCACCACCCAGCACCCCTTTACATGCACCCCCACCCCTCGGCAATGGCCCAGGATTTCGGGGTCGGCACACCCGGCTTTTTCCAGTTCGTCGGCTAGGAGGGGAAGTTGGTCGAAGGTGCGGTCCTCGTAGATTTTCTGGGCCAGGGCCTTCACGGTGGAAGTGATCCAGTCAGGATTTATGGTGATGGGCTGGAAGGGGTTGCCGAAGATGTCACGGAGCAGGACACATTGTTCTCGCCATTCCAACTCCCATTTGGATGGATCATATTCCTGACCGGGAGGGCACGCTGCGGCTTGGCCCGCCGCATCCACGACCATGATAGCCCCCGTTCGTGCCGATGCTGATGCGGTCCATTTCGCAGCCATTCCTCCCAAATTGCGAACCTCCGCCGCTATTGATTGAGCTTTTTCCCGTTCTTCCTCAGCGGATCGTCCATCGGCAAATCGCTCTGCGATCTCTACCGCTTCTCTGCTTTGTACGCCGGTCAAAAAATGCCAAACTCTCCGACAGCACGCAGCAGCAAACAATCGGTATCTTCGATCACATGCCGTGGCCCGAACAAATTCCAACATTGCTTTCGGGTATTTGCATTCCAGCCACTCCTGCTCGGTCATGGATCACTCCTTCCCCAACACCGCATCCACTGCCCAACAACCCCTCACATGCCGCCCTGGCCCCCGGCAGTGGCTCAAGATTTCCTGGTTGGAACATCCAGATTTTACGAGTTCGTCGGCCAGTTGGGGAAGGCGTTCGAAGGCACGGTCGTCGTAAACTGTCTGGGCGAGGGCAGTCACGGTTGGCGTGAGCCAGGCTGGGTCGAGGGTGATGGGCTGGAAGGGGTTTCCGAAAACATCACGGAGAAGATCGCAAAGGACAATCTTCCCTTCTTCAAGAGCCGCCCTCGCTTCCTGCCCCTCCTCTTTGCCCCAATAAAGTGTTTGCCTATAAGCCGATTCGTCCAAACAACCTAAAACACAAGTGTAGGCGGTTTCCACTGTCCACTGCGCTGCTTCTGAAAACTCAGAAAGCGGTTTTTTATCTACAACCTCTTCCACCGTTTCGACCGATTTTTGCCTCTTGTCCCAAGAAATAAACTCCCAATAAGCCCTGCAGTATGCACAATAAACCAATAAATCCTTTCGATTGGGGCGATGCCAGTTTTGCCTTAACCAATCGTAAAGACGCACAATTAGGGGGGTGGACCTTCGGTAAAGGTAATCAAACATCGGCATCGGATCGGTACATTCCAGCCATTCTGTCTCGGTCACGGCAAAATCCCCTGGCAAGTTCTTTCTGGTCCAGTTTACCCGGACGATTTCCTCCTGTCTGGCAAAAAACGGCAGCCCAGGGTAAAAAGAGACCATGAATAAAGAGGCCCGGCAATCGAGGCAGGTTCATGGCCGACGTTTCCCTTACGCTCCCGGTCCTAAAAACTCGGCAAGTCGGGTGCTTCGGGCATTTTACCAGACCATCGTCATCGAACTGGCCGAGGAGCAACATGGGAAAGGGCCGGTCCATTTTGCTGGCCGGGCCGGTGACGTGGCGATCGAGGTTTATCCCCTCCCTGACGATGGTTCCCAGGTTGATTCCTCCACCCGAATGGGCTTCGCCGGGAAGGATTTGGCACAGGTTCTCCAGGGCATCCAAGGAATCGGCACCAAGATTGTCACGCCGCCGAGGAAGACTTCTTGGGGATTGCAGGCAGGCGGTCGTGCGTGGGATAGCATTGCTCAACTAAGTCTTGGACAAAACATGAACGCAATTGAACAGCTCGGCAGATTGTTTGAAGATTTCCAAGCGAGTGTCGCTCAGGCGAGACAACTTGAGTTGCCCAACACTAACGATAACATGGGGATAAAGACGGCAATAATAGGATTCTCATTCAGCTCTCCCAGGCATACTTGGGGTTTGCACCATTCTAACTTCGTAAAGGAGCGGCTTGAAGGAGGTTACTCGGCCGACAGTCTCAAGGAATTTGGTGCTGAGGCGACCTCAATCCGATTGTTCGTTGGATTGTGTCTAGGCTATTTGCTTGGCTTGTATCAAGCTGAAAAGCTAACGGATGTGGAGTTCACTGTGGCTGAAGCCCAAATTCCGGGCCTTGTATTTTTGAAAAGCGGGCATTTCTTGAAGTTGTAATCTGTCCTTTACTTGGACTTTCAAAAAATGCGTTTGGGTTTAAAGTGAGCGGTCCCTGGCACCTTCGACCCCCTCCGAACGCTCTAGAGCCGACGACCTTGCTTCCGTGTCCGCTGGATTGGATTCACCAGGCCCACAAACGGCTGGTTGCGGAACACGTCGAGCAGCACCACGAATTATTCCGGCACCGAGAACAAGGCCCTTCCCTGGACGGATATGTTGCTGGAGATCAAGGAAAAGGTCGAAGCGGTCAGGGGGCAGTACAATTATTGCCTGCTCAACCGTTATCGGTCAGGAGCGGATAGTATTAGGATGCACGCCGATGATGAACCGGGGGTTGGCAACGTGATCGGTTCCCTCTCCTTGGGAGCGACCCGGACGTTCGGATCAAGCGCAACAAATCGAAAGAGGCGAGGACGTTCCCGGTGGGCCATGGAACCCTGATAATCATGGCTGGAACCATGCAGCAATTCTGGGAGCACGGCATTCGGAAAACCACGAAGCATGTCGGCGAGAGGATAAACCTGACGTTTAGGTGGATGGAGAAGGAATAACCGCCATTCAGGAAAAGCACGCCATGACCGGGTTGTGATCGCTGAGGCATTCCATTCGTCCCCGGCCAGCACCACACAAGACTGAAGCCGATCCTTCCAGGTCTTCGGCACGAATATGCCGTCGCAATGGTAAGGGATGGTTCGATCATCCGGTCCACCGGAGCGTTTGGTGCAAGGGCTGGTTCGGGTTGGCCTCTTGCCAGCAATTGAGCAACCCGAACTCCTCGGCAAGTCTCGCCTGGATCGCCAAGTCCTGTTTGCTGACGGGCCGCTCTGAGCCGGCACCAGTTACTCACCGTGAGGTTGAAGTCACCGCCAATGATGATCTCCCGGCGACCGGCAATTCGGCTGATCTCGTCGAGCAGCTTGTTCACCTGTTTCCAGTAGGCTTCCGCCCTCGAAGGTGCATGAACGCTGAAGGCCAGGATCGAATCGGCGAAACCCGGCCTGCCAGGAAGCTCCCTTGATTTCCGCTCCGACAACCCAGCCGGAAAACCCTGATACGGCGACGGGCGTCATCGAGCCACTTCTTGAGAAGACGGCGCTGCCCCAGCCGTTCTGCTCGACCATCTCCCAGACCGACTGGCTTCGGGCATCCGGATAGAGGAGAGGAGGAAGATGCTCGTCGTGGGCGTAGGATTCTTGGACCAGCAACAGGTCAACCGAGTGGTCCTCGATCATCTTCACCCAATGGACCCGCTGCGATCCGCCTTTCAGGATGTTGTAGGTGGCGATTTTCATCCGTTTCCCTCGATCACGAACAAATCACGGTTCCTCCCAACCCGGACCACTCTTACCACCCCTCGGAGGAATAACGTCTCTCATGTGAGGGTTAAAATGACCTGGCGGTTCGCCTTTCTTGACGCAATCAATCATTGACATGAGATCGGAGAACTGACCAATCCAACTCGGCCAGAAATCTGGTGATGCCCATCCGACCGACCCATTTTCCTTCTGCTTGATGTAGCCATCCTCGATGGCTCTGAGAAAAAGTTCCTGGTTTTTGGGAGTGAGTTCTCGAACATCGACACTACCCAGGCCCGACCCTTGGACAATACATCTTCGGTCCAGCAACCAATTAGCAAATAACCCGGCTTCCTGGGTGTCGGGGGAGCGCTTCCACAATTGCCTCAACGGTGCGGTCGTAACCCCAATTGGATGCAGCATAGGCCCGGCCATCGCTTAGGATTATGAAACCGGCCACATATTACCCCTTCCCCAAAACCACATCTACCACCCAACACCCCTTCACATGCGGCCCTGGCTCTCTCAAATGGCCCAGGATGTCTTGGTTGTCGCACCCAGCTTGCTCCAGGGCGTCGGCCAGACCAGCGAGGCGGGCAGGGTCGAGGTAACCGCTTGGAAGTTCTCGTTGGTCGTAGGCGGCTTGAGATAAGGCTACAACGTTGTGCGTGAGCCAGGCGTCATTGATGGACACCGGACGAAAAGGATTGCCGAAGACATCCCGGACGTGAGGACACCAGGCTCTTGAAATCACCGGATTAAAGAGACGAGCATTTCGGCAGCATGACCGATAGATATGGTCGCTCAACACCCACAATGATACGCTTGCTACCATATAAGAATGTGGGGCTTTCATACGAGCGTTTCCGAGTTCATCCACGCCAATTGAACCGTCTGCGACAGATTCTGCAAGTTCAATAAACCGATAGACATAGCGTAGAAGGTGCGGGATATTACGGCAGCAGGCACAGGCAAACAACCGCAACTTCCGGTCGCTGGACTTTCCTCGCAGGAACTCCAGCATCGAGCCAGGATCGGCACATTTCAGCCATTCAGCCTCGGTCATGCCTCATCCCCTCCCCAAAACCAAATCTACCGACCAACACCCCCGAACATGCGGCCCCGGCCCTCTCAAATGATCCAAGATTTCAGGGACCGCACACCCCAATTTTAACAAGGAATCGGCCAGGATGGGAAATTGGTCGAAGGTACGGTCGTCGTAGATTTTCTGGGCGAGGGTTTTCAAGGTGGGGTTGAGCCAGGAGGGGTCGAGTGTGATGGGGTGGAAGGGGTTGCCGAAGGTGCAGTGGAGGAGGGAACACAATTGCCTTTCCATTGCATCGACGGAATTTCGTCCCTGCCTGCATGAAAGATTGATAGTAGACCGACACGACTGCTTGGCTGCACTCCATGCTTGTGGTCGCAATAACACTTGAAAGAGCAGGCCAGTGCGAGCTTCCTCCAATGCTTGGTCAGTCACGTTTCCATCTGCGTAAAGTTCTGCGACCATGGCAGCGTGACGAGCCCCTTGCACCACGTCATCGTTCGAGTCATTTCGGTTATCGAAGCCTCTGCAATTGAAAGCGGCCACCGCAAAAAGCCGCAACTTCCGGTCGCTGGCCTTCCCCTTGAGGAAATCCAACATCGGCAGGGGATCGGTGCAGGAAAGCCATTCAGCTTCGGTCATGGCCTCACTCCTTCCCCAACACCAAATCCAACGCCCAACACCCTTTCACATGCGGCCATGGACCTCGACAATGGCTCAAGATTTCGCCATTCTCGCACCCAGCTTCGTGCAAGATGTGGGTTAATTCTGGCATCTGGTCAAAAGCCAGGTCGTCATAAATTGCCTGGGCCAGTTCGATCACGGCAGGTGTCAGCCATGATGGGTCCATGGACAAAGGCCGAAACGGGTTGCCGAAGATTTCCCGGACCAAACTTGCCTGAGCAAAAAGCTCGGCAGCCTCGGTGCCAAGCACAGCATTATTGGCAACTCCGGCTTGGGCACTGCGAGCGGCGTTCCGTGCAGCAATGGCGGGGTTTGTGGCGGCGGCGTACCAAGCGGCTTGGTCTCCAGCCCTTTGACAGGCAAGCCGGGCGGCACGCAACTCCTCCGGGTCAGCACAGCCATCGGCGTACCTTTCGGCTACCTCAACCGCAGCCCGACCGAGGGCATCTATCCAGTCCCACATGCGCCGAGAACAAGCAACGGCAACCAGCCGCAACTTCCGGTCGCTGGCCTTCCCCTTAAGGAACGCCAGCATCGGCTGGGGATCGGTACAGTACAGCCATTCTTCTTCGGTCATGGCATCACTCCTTCCCCAGCACCGCATCCACTGCCCAACAACCCCTCACATGCGGCCCTGGCCCTCGGCAATGGTTCAAGATTTCTTGGCTATCGCACCCGGCTTTTTCCAGTTCGTCGGCCAAGATTGGAAATTGGTCAAAGGTGCTGTCGGTGTAAATTTTCTGGGCCTTCACAGTGGGGGTAAGCCAGGTTGGATCGAGCGTGATGGGGCGGAAGGGATTGCCGAAGATGTCACGGAGCAGTGGAACCTGCTGCTTTTGGGCATCAGCGAAACGGGTCTCGTCCATGGGAAATACCTCGCATCGCACCGCCACTTGGACCGCCTCCACCACCTTACTGACCTCGGCTTCGCACAACATCGACACTGCCCACATCGCCGTGGCCTCAGCCGTCTCTCGTTTCTGCCGATATGCCACCTTCGCCGCTCGCCTTGCATCACCCCAGGCAAAGTGGAGCTTATCCGCCGAAACGTCGCCATCGGCGTACCGTTCCGCAATCGCCAATGCCTTGCGGATGTACTTGTCGGATAATAGATTCCACACTCGGCGGACGCACGCACAAGCAAACAACCGCAACTTCCGCTCGCTGGCCTTCCCCTTGAGAAAAGCCAGCATCGGCATCGGGTTGCGCAGGAAAGCCATTCTTGTTCAGTCATCGAATTACCTTGTTTTCGTCCAGTTTAGCTGAGCCTTCGCCATTTGTCTCGCAAGTAGCGCAGGGGATGGGTACAATACCTTAAAAAAGGCCGGGTCCAAGGCGTGTGCGAATTATCGAACTGATTTTCAGGAGTTAAGGCATGTTCACCTGTTGTTCTGGCTTGATGATGACGCTCACGATTATTGCAACGTCCGGAACCGACGAGAACGGATACATCATAAACTTCGCCGTTCGGGGGAAAGTCCTGGACGTTTTCGAGAACAACAAAATTCTTGTCTCGTTTGGCAAGGAGCAGGGCGCAAAAACGGGGCAATGTCTGGCAGTATACCGCCTGAACCCATCACCGATTTACGTTGGCGACATCGAGGTGACGGAGGTTGGAACACGGCATTCCATTTGCCGTTTCACAGGCTATTCTTCGGCCTCTGCAAAGCCACTTGAGTTGAACGACCTCGTTTCGCCTCGGGTACCTCCTGGCGTTTGGCGGTCGATGCCTGACGATGTTCGCAAACTGATCCAAAGGAATGAAGACCTTCTCAAAGCGTTGGAACATGCCACCTTGGTTCGGCGTTTGCAGGCACGCTACGGGTGGGGTGGGGCTATTGAAGCCACGATTCCCAAAGACCAAAAGTAATAGAAGAAATTTAACTATGCTCGAACTCCTGACCCCTCCCCAAAATCAAATCTACCGCCCAGCAGCCTCTCGTATGCACCCAAGGTCCTCTCAAATGGGTCAGAGTTTCAGGGACGGCACACCCTGATTTTACCAGTTCGTCGGCCAGGATCGGCATCTGATCGAAGGTGCGGTCGGTGTAGATTTTCTGGGCCAAGGCGGTCACGGTAAGCGTGAGCCAGGAGGGGTAACCCGGATGATCGCCACATCGTGTTCCCGGGCGCAACGCATGGCCAGGTCCGGGGAAATAGCAGAGATAAGATCGTGGCAGAACGGTTCACGGCTTTGGCGGCGGGACGCTCTTGGGTGGCGACTAAAGTCACCACTACGGAAGGCGCCATTACGGAAGGCGATTCACGCTGCTGCCGGCTCAACTACTTCTGGCTGCTGGCTTTTCTCGCGTTTTTTCTTGAACCTTTTGATGATGGGCTTTTCTTCAACCATCTCCGGCTCAACGACGGCGTCCGGGGTCAGGATTTGTTGCAGTGCGCGTAAGCCCGCCAACGTGGCCCGGTAGCAATTTGGTACGGCGCCGGCGCGAACGACCGAAAAATCGCCGGTGTTTTGATCGATCCAGCTAAAAGCGATCAGTTCCCCATGCAATTTTGACAATTCAGGCGCTTCCACGCCTTCCATGGTCATCAGGCGATCCTGCCACGCTTCCCGGCCAAGGTTGGCGTAATGCGTCAAAAGTAACAGCAGGTTGGGTTTGGCGCGAAGGCGATCAACTTCATCCGTCATGGCTACTCCTTTACCCGGGCCGAATGAAGATCGGTCGGTGAGGGAGCGGTGATGAAGGGTGGTCGCAAGGGATGCCTGGCCGTGCCGAGGCGAACGGTCGGGGAATAGGGTCTGTTCGGATTATGCTGGTTCTATCGTGCCATTTTTTCCAGACAAATGTCAGGAAAAGGGTTAAAGTACGACAAACTGGTAGCAGCCCGTTGAAAAGGGGGTCAGACCCCATCAATGCAGGGGGTCAGACCCCCTTTTCAACGAGCTGCCAGTGCTCAATCCTTGCGAGAAAACATGGCGAAAGACATCTCCAAGCCCGACCCCGGTATTGTCCTCGATTTGCTGATGGCCTTCCGCTCGTCCAAGGCAATGTTTGCCGCCGCTTCGCTGGGCGTGTTCGACGCTTTGGCCGTCGGGCCCAAAGCGCTGCAAGTTCTGGCCGACGAGTTGCGGGCAAATCGCGACTGCCCTGGAACGTCTGCTCGATGCCTGCGTCGGCCTGCAACTGCTCGACCGGGATGGTCGGAATTACAAAAATACGCCTGCGGCCGCCAGCTATCTGTGCAAGAACAGCCCGGACCGGCTCACGGGGTATGTCAATTACTCGAATGATGTTTTGTGGAAGCTCTGGGGCAACCTGGAGGATGCGGTGCGGGAGGGCGGCCACCGTTGGCAACAGACTTTCGGCTGGGATGGTCCGATCTTCTCACACTTTTTCCGCACGGCGGAAGCCAGGCGGCGAGTTTCTGATGGGCATGCACGGCTTCGGGCTTATCAGTTCCCCGCAAGTGGTAGCCGCCTTCGACCTCAGCCAATACCGCTGCCTGGTCGATCTGGGCGGAGCTACCGGACACCTGGCCATTGCCGCCTGCCAGCGTTACCCCCAGTTGCAAGCCGTGGTCTTCGATTTGGCGGATGCTGGCCCTCTTGCCCAGGAAATCGTGGCAGCTTCGCCGGTGCTCGACCGGATCAGGATCATGGCTGGCGACTTTTTCGTGGACCCATTGCCCGAAGGCGATCTTTTTGCTCTGGGTCGTATCCTTCACGACTGGACGGAAGAGAAGATCGTCCGGCTACTGGGTCGGGTTTATCAACGCTTGCCTCCGGGTGGGGCCGTTCTGGTTGTTGAGAAACTGCTCGACGAAGACCGGCGCGGCCCCCGCTTGGCGCAAATGCAAGACCTCAACATGCTGACCTGCACGGAAGGCAAGGAACGAACTCTCACGGAATACGAGGCGCTGCTCAACCAGGTCGGCTTCACCAGGGTGAGCGGTCGCCGAACAGAAACACAGCTGGATGCGATCCTTGGGGTTAAGGAGGTTTAATGGCCAGGGCAGTGGTACCTCGTGCGAGCAGGAGCCTGGTTGGCGGTGATTGGCGTTACTCTGTTTGCATTTACCTGCAGTGCTTTAATTGCAGGCAATTCCTATCTTAACTACCGTGTAGCCGGCTTTTTTCAAAGGTTAGAAATTCGAGATGAACTGCTCGGTGGACGTTCTTCGCCACTCGTCTGGACCCCACCTTCGACCAACTATGACGGCTTTAGTATTTGCCCTCCATGCCATTTTCTTTCCGCTTCTTCTTGATGGAGTCTCCATCGGTCTTGAAGTGCTCGATGAGCTTCGTCAAACCTTCAGCTACCTTCTTGTTTTTTTCATCCCATGTCTCTCGCGGTGAAAACGCAACTTCGGGATATACTTCGGTGAACTTTGGCAACGACGCACCTTCGTCCAACACTTTGGTGAGTGTGTTTATAGTTTTCGTCAAGTCACCACCAGCGTATCCGTTGATGTAGTCGCTTGCAAGCTGATTAAATGCATTATAAGCTTGTTCGAGTTCAAACGCCCCTGCTCCGATACCACCGATTTTCTGCTTATCTAGGATCGATTTGAATACACGGGCGATATTGCGCCGTGTAGAACCAATAGACGGCCTCATCTTTCTGACTTAGATCATAAAGCCGAATGGCCGCCACATACATTACCTCGGCACGAAGCCTATCCTTTTCCTTTTTCAGATTGTTGGAAATCTGGAGAATTGTTCTCGAATCAGCGCTCGCCAATTCTTTGCTGTATTCGCCGACGGAAATCTTGAGTCCCCTGGAATCATAGAACGGAGCAACGTCAACCGGCATTGCGATCCGATCCGGCTTTCTCCCTTTGTCGCCCGGTTCCTCCCGACAGCCGACAACTGCGGCCATGACGAGCATTTGCATCGACACAGTTAAGTTGAAAATCTTCATGGAATGTCCTCGAAAAACATTGGGGAGAACTATGTCTTGGCCATCATTTCATTCGTTTCACTGCAACGCCGAAGGGTGTGTTGAGATGAAATGAAATGAAATGAACATGCCTGCTTCCGGACCGGATCAAGACCCGGGGGACATGTCACCCCATGCGGGTCGGTGCCAGCTCGGTGTCTCTCTGCAAATAGCGCATGCCCCAGAACCAGCAGGCCGCCGCGATGAGCAGCACGCCGGAGACGGCCATGAAGCCGACGTTCATGTCGCCGTAATAGCCATTGATCCAGCCCAGGATCATGGGCGAGACGGCATCGCCGAAGGCGTGAATTATCAGGATGTTCAGGGCGAAGCCGCTGGCGCGTACGGACGGGTGAATGACGTTGGCCAGGATGGCGTTGGTCGGGCCCGTATTGAAAAGAAGGCAAAAGCAGGCTGAAAACACAAAAACCCAGGCCAAAGGGAAAGGCATCACCAAAACGAGTATCACCGAAGGCACGCCCAGAAGCATGGCCATGCCGGAAACCAGGAAGTAGGAGCCCGAAAAGCGCGGCCTTAGCTTGTCCCCCAGGTAGCCGCCCAGCAACGTGGCACTCAGACCGGCGACCGCCACGATGGCGCCAAAGGTGATGTTGACCTGTGCCTTGGAGCCCCACTGCCGATATTCGGTGACGTAATGCGGCATCCAAAAAGCGATGCCTCCCATGGCGAAAGTCATGGCGGTCATGCCCAGCGTGTTGAGGAGATAGGAAGGCGTTTTGAGAATCATCCAGTAGTCAGCCCAGGTCGCTTTCCTCGATACCCTGGCGCCATCCGCCTGGCCGCGGGGCGGATCTTTCATCAGAAAACAGAAAAGCCCGAGAAGTATCCCTGGCGGCACGACGACGTAGAAGGCCCAGCGCCAGTCATTCGCCCAGGTGGCGACCAGTCCGCCGAGAATGTAGCCGAAGGCGCTGCCGACGGGGATGGCCACGTAGAACCACGCGAGCTTGATGCCGCGCTTTTTGACCGGGTAGAAATCGGCGATGATCGTGGGGGCTACCGGGCCATACGCCGCCTCGCCAATGCCCACGAAACAACGGGTCAAAAACAGAATAAAAAATGTCGAGGCGAGCCCCGAAGCACCGCTGGCGGCGGTCCACAGCAAGGCGCCGATGCCGATCAAAAGCCATCGGCCCATGCGATCGGCCAGAAAGCCGAACAGCGGGGCGGCCAACATGTAAGAAAACATGAAGGCGAAGTTCAAGGAGCCAAGGGCGCTATCGACCATGGCGGCGGCCGCCGGCGTATCGCGTGGATATTCGCTCAGGGGGAAAAAGGTGCTGCCGATATCGGTCACCACGGAGGCCAAAACCTGCCGATCGACGTAATTGAAAAAGTTGATCGACAGCAGCACCAGCAGGGCCGACCGGGCACCAGGCATGGCTGCCGGCTCTGGAGAGGAATTGGTTCCAGCCATGGTACTCATGAGGAGGCCCTCAGTATGCCGCGGGTGATCACGGCAGCAAGCGTACCAGGATTTCTCGCGGCACGACAGGGGAACCGGGCAAGGTGGAAACCGAAGCTGTTTTTTGGATTGACACTTTGCGCGTTGTTCATAAGGTAATGCTTTCCTGTAAAGTTCGGGAAATTATTGGTTTCTGGACGAGGTCAGAATGGTTCGCAAGAAGCTTGGACGTGGCCGGAAGAATCGTTGCCGTTTCTGCACCAAGGAAGGGTGCCCGAGGCCGGCGTTTGTCGATTACAAAGATGTCCAGGGCATGAAGAAGATGTGCACCAGTCAGGGCAAGCTTTTTAGCCGCAAGCGCAGCGGCAACTGCGCCGCCTTTCAGCGGGCGGTCAAGGATGCCATCAAGCGGGCACGCTTCATGGCCCTCATGCCTTACGTCGGCGAATGACCTTTCGAAGCTCTCGCCAAATGGCGCTCACTTATTCTTCGCCAGCCCGTCAATCGTCTTGATCATCTTGCCGACATCCGCCTGCGTCATCTGGCCGGCGGCATAAGCGAAATTGGCGAGCACCTTGTGCCGCTGATAAAAGAGCACCGTCACTTCGGCCTTGGCATTAATCTTGTAATCCTTGGGGCCGTCGGCCAGCACATAGCCGACCACCACGTTCTTCAGCTTGTCCGCACGCTCCTCGAGCCTTTTCTCCAGGGCGGCCCGCGCCAACGCTTCCTCCCTGATTTTCGCGGTATCCTGCTCCCCCGGAGTATTGGCGGAATTACGGCCATCCGCGCTCATGAATATCACAAAACTCTTCAGATTATAATCGTCGGCGTAGCGGCTCACCTCCTCGTCAAGTTTGCCCAGCAACGACATCAGCGGGCCGTCCTGGCCGGCCGCCGGCTCGCGGGCGAAGACCACGACGACCGGGTTCAAGCCGTATTCGCAAACGAGGCAGTGCTGGCGGCCCTTTGCATTCTTGCCGGTTATATTGACAGCGTCGAAGGGACCGGGCAAAACCTCCCCCACCCGGGGCCCGGAAGGCAGTTGCCGGGCGTCCTGGGCCAGGAGGCCAGCAGCGCTCAGTAAAGCAAGCATTCCCAGCGAAATCGACATACGCATGATAAGTGACCTCAAAAGGACATCTCCAGCATGCCGGGTTCGGCATGGTTCGTCAATGGTGGAGACCTGACAAACACCTGGTTCGTTGTGGCCGGGGCCTCGCGAACGTTACAAAACAAAAGGCTAACAGCCCGTTGAAAAAGGGGTCAGACCCCTTCAATACCCTGCAAAAACGTTGAAACTCAGTTCGCTTCAAGGGGGTCTGACCCCTTTTTCAACGGGCTGTTAGGCGCTACCCTTTTGCAAGATGATCCGCGTCACTTCCGGGCGGCAATTGAACCTGAGGGGGTGTTGGCCGGCCAGACCCCGACTCACGTGCATGACCGTTGGCGCCTTGAAAAAGGTGCCGCAATCATATTTACGGCTGTAGCGACTGGGCACGAAGACCGAGCCGATGAGCGGCAGGCGAATCTGGCCGCCATGAACATGGCCCGCGAGCATTAAGTCGATGTGCCGCTGGTGCGCCCAGGAGATGTTATCGGGCGTATGACTTAAAAGCAGACGGAAATCATTAGCAGGGCAGTTGGCCAGGTCCGGCGGTGGTGAGAACCATGGTCCTTCGTGGCCAATCACAGTCATGCTGTGGCCGCGAACGTCGAGCTGCTGCCAGGAATTGCCGAGAACGTTGATGCGGACTTTGCGGAGGCGCCGGCGGATGACAACCGGGTCGCGCCAGACGTCATGATTGCCCAGGATGGCCAGGGCGGCGATGTTCCAGCGCAGCCGGCCCAGCACCGGCACGATCCAGCGATGGTGCCAACCACTGTCGACAACGTCGCCGGTGAGCGCGATCAGGTCGGGAACGCCGGCTTTCATACAGCGGTCCATCAGATATTGGTAAAAATCGCGGTCGGGCGTGCCGCACAGATGGAGATCCGTGAGATGCAAGATCGTCAGGCCTTCCCAGGCCGGGGGCAGACCCGGCAGCGTCAGGACCTTGGTAACAAAATCGACTTCGAAGACCTGATTTCTTGGCAACGAGGCGAGCTTCCGCCATTTGCCCCGGCCGACAGGTTTGAAACCCAGTTCCTTGGCGACATCGACCAGCATCACGTCCGACCGCATTACCTGCGGCGCTTGCCGCCGTAACCAATAAAAGACCTGGGCGAGGGGGGCCACGAAAAAGCCCAGGACCCAGCACGTGAGCACGTAGGACATCAGCAAATCACTCAGCAAGTCGGGGCCTGACATCAGATGCACGGAGCCGGGCAGGTCGAGCGCCATATAGAACAGCACGGGACCACCAAGAATCAAGAGCACATCGATCTTGCGCGTGATCTTGAGCAGGCCGTGGGGCAAGGGCCAGGCATAGAGGACATTGAGGCCCGTGGTCATGAGAAAACCATGGCCAAGGCAGGCGCCAAGCCAGAGCAGCCAGGGAGGAAGATGAGCAAGCGAAGGGACGAGGAGGGCGAGGTGCTCCGCATTCATGAAAAGGTGCTTCTTTCCAAAATCACGTCTTCACGGGCACGGCGACCGGCGTGGGAGGAGCATCCGTGGGTTCCGGACTTCGCAGCGAGTCCAGCATCTGTTCCACGCGAAAGGGTTTGTAGAGGACGAAGCGCAAGCCCTCCTGACGGGCCCGAATCAGGGAATGGCTTGGATCGTAGCCGAACGCGGTCATGAGAATGACGCGGGCCTTGGGTTGGGCCAGGCGGAGAGGCGCGGTAGACGTCGAAGCCGGACAAATCGGGTAAACGAATGTCGGCCAACATGGCGTCGTAGGAGCACAACTTGGCCATAGTAAGGGCTTCCTTGCCGTTGCGGGCGGTCTCGACGGTGCAGCCCCATTTGCCCAGCAAGCCATGCGCGGAGCGGCGCACGCGTTCGTCATTATCCACCACCAGCACGCGCATGCCCTTGAGTCCGCTCGGCGGCTCAATGGGTTGATAGGTCAGCGGCTTGGTGGTGGAGGTCATGTCCTCGCCCACCTTTTGAATGCTTTCCTTGATGGAACGGGCACTCGCCAGAATGTTCCAGAGCTTGTCCGACATCTCCGGGTCCACGCCAATCCAGCGGTCCAAAATGCTCGTGGCTGCGGTCAATATCTCGTCCACCGGTAAAGCGACCTCGCGGTTGATCGCCGCAATCGATTGGCTGGTCGTGGCCCGCTTTTCCTCTTTCAAGAGCTCAAGGGTGTTCAGCGAAAAGGCCAGTTCGCGACAAAATATCTCCGTGAATTGCAGGTCCTCCGGACCGAAGGCGTTGAGCTGCGGACTTTCGACATTGAAGGTGCCGATGACGCGGTCCCCCCACATGAGCGCGATCGTGAGCGAGCTATGGGCCCCTTCGGCACCCTGGATATAGTGCGGATCGGTGGCCGTGTCGGAACAGAGATAGCTTTTACCGGTCGCGGCCACGAAGCCGGTCACGCCGTTGCCGACTTCCCTCGCGTAAAGCTCGCGGCCGGCGGCCTCGGGCGTCATCCCTTCAGCGAGGAGCGGAATCAATTGCCGTGTTTGCTGGTCGAGCAGCCGAATTTCAATGACGTCGTACTGGAGTAAATCGTGCGTCAACTTGCGGATATTTTGCTTCAAGATTTCGACACGTTCCTCGACATCCATGTCGTTGATTTCATCGGTGTTCAGCGCCGCGAGCTCCCGGCCGGCGTGGTGGAGCGCGTCGAGCTTCTGCTGGCGCTGGACTTCGGCACTCACGTCGCGGCATAACGCGATAAACTGCTGCACTTTACCGGCAGAGTCGCGCACGGGCGTCACGCGCAGGTCGATATATTGATGGTCAAAACATTGCAGGCGAATGGTGATGACTTTGCCGGGAGAGGTTGGCTTGAAGGGAAAGGAATCCGGGCCAAATACCTGGGGCGAGCCGATTGCTTCGAAGAATGGCCGTTGGCGGCAGTCGCCCCCGCACCATTTTTCAAAAGTAGCGTTGGCCCAGAGGATACGCAGGTCGGTATTCACGACCGCGACCCCTTCGCGAAGTACTTCGAGAATATACTCGGTTTGCAAAAGCGAACTGGCGCGTTGCCATAGCCCAGTCTCCTGGGCCCCGACGTAGACGCCGTCGAAGGGTTGCGAATTGAGAAGCGCCAGGCCCTCGCCCAAATTGCTGACGCGCACGATGTCCCAGGCAGGGTTGCCAGTTGCCGCACTGCCGCCTGGGCTCGATTGTCCTTCAAAAACCAGAATTCGCAGTCGCTCGGGCAAAGGCTCGACCATCCTTCGGAGGGCTACTGGAAAAAATCTGACGCCATGAGCCACCGCTGGGGGCCATTGTTGGGCTAAGCCTCAAGCAGCCGTTCGGGAGAGGTTCTCAATTATAAAAGTATCCAATTTTTGAAACAAGACAATCTAAATCAGCCGCGCCGGCTTCTGCCGGCTCACTCCTTTAGCGGTTTGCTCGTACAATAGCCGCGATTATCAAAACAGGGCTCGGCTCGCTATGAAACGTGGTTGGCTGCAAATACCGGTCCTTGCCCTGGTCATCTTTCCCTCCATCGCCGGGGGCGATGAAGCCGTGTGCCGCGACGGCTCGCGTTTCACCGGCACGCTGCAAAATCAAGGCTTTCTCGTCAACAACTCCATGGCTCTGGTGCTGCGCGAGAACCTGCGCCTGGTCCACTTTGCCGCGGCGCCTGGCCCCCTGCCCCGCTGCGGGCTGACGCACCAGGTCCTCCTCGGGGGAGATCAACAGCTAGCCGGCACGCTCCTGAGCGTGACGCCAAGGAGCGTGCAATTCCGCCTGAGCACGGGGGAAACCTTGAGTTGCGCCCTGACAAATTGCAAGGCATCGTTCAGGCCGATTGCTACCTGACTCAAGTCGCTGACGATTTTGAACAAGCGGCTGGCCCCAGTCAATGGCTAGGAAAGCCAGTCTTCACCGAGGACCATGCTTTCTCCGGAAAAAAAAGCCTGTATGTGAGCGCCGCCTCCGATGGCCTGGTGCTGACCCTCCCCGCCACGCGGCAAGCCGGGGCCGGCTGCCGGGTAACCCTGCATTTTTACGATCCGGGCCTCACAGCGCCGGCCGAAGGAAAGATCCAGCTGGTGCTCCGTTCCTCGAAAAGCGATATGCCGGCGACCGTTGTCGTGGCCGCGCGGCGTTATCGGCTTGCAAACGGCAATTTTGAGGCGAGCGCCAGCCGGGGCTGGCACGTGCTGCAATATGAATGGCATGTCGGCGAGTTACGCACCTATGTGGATGATTATTTTCTCGGTTCACGACCGATACCCCTGGATGCTGTGGCCGCGGCCCTGCATTTTGGTTTTCGCGGCCAGGGCGGCATCTGGATTGATGCTCTTCAGCTCGCCTGGAAGGTGCCCAGTTTAAAACGAACACCTGGACCTGCCGACCTCGATGAGATTTGGTTGGCTTCCGGCGATCAGATATTTGGCACTCTCCTCCAGGCTGACGAAACAAGCGTGCTGTTCGAAGCTCCTTTTGGTCGCCGCACCATCCCCTGGAGCAATGTCCGAGGCATTTACTTCCGCGCGGTGCCAGGGTGCCTGCGGGGAAAAAGGACGTGGAAGTTCGCTTTCGCGCCGGACCGGGCACAAGTGCGGATCGGCTGACCGGCACGCTTCTCGATTTGAATAGCGAACGCTTGCTGCTGAGACATGACCTACTGGGAGACTTTCCGATTTGCGCGGCCGGCTGGAACGGATTGCCTTTCCCGAAGCGACCGCTAAATAGCAGCCCCTCACGACCCAGTGGTGACGTTTGGTCCTTTTCATCCCCTGGGAGCTTCGGATAGAATCCATCACGTTAGCCGCGTATTTTTCCAAGGAGAACTTATCATGCGCTGCGTTGGCACCTCGTTGTTGCTGCTGGTTGGGTTGGCGATTCTGGGCATGGCCGACGAGCCGGCGGCCAAAGATCTGCAATCGGTACGTAGCAAGGCAATTGATTTTCTTAAAGCGCGTCAGGGGCAGGACGGCAGCTTCGCGCCGAAGGTGGCGGGGCCGGGCGTGACAGCACTCGTCGTCACCGCGCTGGCGCGCAACGGCGTCAGTGACAGGGAAGCGCTCGCCGCCTCCGCGCTGGGGTATCTCGAAAAGCAAATTCAGAAAGACGGCGGTGTTTATAACAAGATTCTCGCCAATTACACCACCAGCGTGGCCGTGATGGCGTTTCAGGAATCCAACAAGGGTGGCAAATACGACGGCGTCATCAAGAAAGCGGCCGCCTTCCTCAAGGGCCTGCAGCAGGACGGCGATGAGCAGGACCCCAAACATGGCGGCTTTGGCTACGACGCCACCAAGCGCCCTGACCTGTCCAATACGGGCTTCACGGTGGAGGCGCTGTTGGCTGCCGGCATCTCCAGGGATGATCCGGCAATCAAGAAAGCGCTGCAATTCGTTAGCCGCTGCCAAAACTTACCGGGGGAATTCAACGATCAGGCCTTCGCCAAAAAGACCTCCAAGGAGGACGAGGGTGGCTTCGTTTACAATCCGCTCGATCCGAACGACAGGGACAAGACCGCCGAAGGGGGCCTGCGTTCGCTCGGCGGCATGACCTACGGCGGGCTCAAAAGCTTTCTTTACGCTGGGATCAGCAAGGACGATCCGCGAGTCAAGGCCGCGGTGGGGTGGGTCCGCCGGCACTACACTCTCGATGAAAACCCCGGCATGGGCAAAGCGGGGCTTTATTACTACTACCACACGTTCGGCAAGGCGATGGATGCCCTGGGGGAAGAAGACTTCATGACCGCCGACGGCCAAAAGCACCCCTGGCGGCGCGAGCTATTCGACGCTCTGAAAAATCGCCAGCAAGAAGACGGGAGCTGGCACAATGCGGGCGACAAAACCTTCGGCGAGAATAACGCCGAGCTGGCCACAGCGTTCGCCTTGCTGAGCTTGAGCTACTGCCAGAAGGGGACGCGTTAACAAGGGACGAGCAGCGGACTAGCGTCACCGGAGCGTCACCGGTATGTCGATAAACTTGATCGGTGATGCCAGAAAAGTGAGGTGAGATGATGGAACGGCCAACATACCTGGTGAGCGGTTACGGACTCGATGGTGCCGACGGCGCCGTGACCTTCACCTTCACGCCAAAAGGCATGCAGCAGGAACGCGGTTCGAATGGAGTACCCAGGCGCGTGTCTCAGTTCATCGTAACGGCGTGCCAGGTCGGAGGTGAACTGCAATTCGACTGGAACGGCACACCGGACGATCCGGAGGGAACTCGTGAAGAGATTGAGAAGGATATCACTATCCGCATGCAGGAGCGCGCAGTTTGGATTAAGCGCGTCGAAAAATTAGTAGACCTGATCGATGGTTGGGCAAAGAAATTAGGCTGGGCTACACGTCGTGTGGAAAAAAAGCTGGACGACGCCAGGGTTGGCACGCACCGTGTGCCGGCACTGCTGATGCAAGCGGAAACCTGCCGCATCATCCTTGAGCCCGTTGGTCGATCTTCTCTCGGGGCGGAAGGTGTTGTCGATCTCTACCTGATGCCGGGTTACGACGATATTGCCAGCATCTACTACTACGGGGACGGCTGGATGATGCATTATCTGTACCCCGGAAGCACGCCGATTGCGGAAACGCTCCAGCGGAAGGAAAGGCCACTATCAAAGGAAGCGTTGGAGGAGGTGCTGGCGGAGATGAAGCAGCATGCCGCATAAACACCAGTGGCAGTCGCGAATCAAGGGGGTCGAACGGGAATATATCGCGATGAGGCAAGCAGCCGATCGCTTCGTAGAGCATGCTTTGGCCGATCCGACAATTCGAGTTGCAGGTCTTCGGCACGGCGAAATAATCGTCGCCTCGCGGAACCTTGAGGGAACCTAACGTGATGCGTCTGTTCGCGGAATTTGAAACTGGAGCAAGGCAATTCTGGGACGCGACGTGGGGCACTGACATAAGTACGTTTGACCTGTTACAGGCACTGGCCGCGCGTCGGCACATTCCGGATACGGACCGTGACCACGGGCACCTGGTGCGCGATTACCGAAATAGCCTGGTGCATGAAAGAGAAGATCAGTCAGCAGCGATTTCCGTGGCGGACGCGCGGCGGTATCTGTGCACCTTCTTCAGCTACCTTGCCGCTGAGTGGTAACCGAGGACCTGCGGCAATGGCAACTGGCCCCGTTCTTCAAATATGACCATGGCCAACGCCTCTTCCTCATTCCTGCCCCACGGAATCCGGGTGCGACTCGGGGGGTAGGTTCATCGTGCCTTCGCTTGCCTCGCCAGGGGCGGGCGAACCGCCATTGGGCTCCTGGTTCGACGATGCCGGGCGGCCGCGTTGCGATTTGCGCGCGGTGCCCGACGCCGGCGTTTGTGAATGATGTTGGTGTGCGCCGGAGGCGCCGCGGGGGCGGTACCGGTCATTTCCGAGCCGAAGCGCGTGACCACATACGTCCGGCTACGGCTATCGGTGTCGAGCTCCAGGATGCCTTCCCTTTGAGCGTCCTCCAGCAATTCGCTGAAGGTACGGTAGCCGTGATAGTTTTCATTGAACGACGGCTTTTTGCGTTTAATGGTGTCCTTGACCATGGAGGACCAAAGGACCTCCTTATTTTCGCGGCGCAGGGCCAGCATCGATTCGAGAAGCAGCTCGAACGCCTTACGCTTGTTCTCCGGCAACTGCGGGCTGATATTCGGGGCCAGGGTCGGGGTCTTGCCGAGGTCCTCGTAATAGATGAATTCGTCGCAATTGTCGCGCAAGAGGTTGGAGGTCGATTCCTGCATGCCCAGGCCGATCACGTGCTTGCCGTTTTCCTTGAGCTTGGACACGAGGGGCGAAAAATCCGAATCACCCGACACGATGGCGAACGTGTCGATATGGTCCTTGGAAAAGGCCAGGTCCATGGCATCGACGCACAGGCGAATGTCCGCTGAATTTTTGCCGGTCTGACTGCGTTTGGGGATCTCGATCAGCTCGATGGCCGCCTCATGGAGCGGGCCGGTGTATTGCCCGAACCGGCTCCAGTCCGCGTAGGCCTTCTTCGCGACAATCTTTCCCTTCTCGACCAGGCGCTCAAGCACCCGCTCGATGTCAAAGCGGTCGCGGCGATTCTGAAAGCCCAGAGCCAGGTTTTCAAAATCGATGAAGATCGCCAGCGCTCGGTCGCCATTTGGCATGGTGTGGCCCCTTACCCGTAGGTTTCAACCTATCCTACGCTACCGCTGAATCACTGACGACCATTTAATCAATTATGCACCCAAGCAGCCCGTCTCAACGTTCGGCGACTTGCTCGGCCCTCGCGGGTTCGTCCGGCCGATACGAAAACTCGCGCACACATTCCTCGTCGGAAAGCGGCTGATTGAGGGTTGGGTTACGAAACTCGACTTGCAGAAAAGGCTCGGCGCCCGCCACGGCTCGACCAGCAGCCCACCATTCCACGCGGTGGGGCCAAAGAGTCCGCGCGTCCAAATAAAGTCGGCAAATCTCGGGAGCGCACCGCGAAACGGCTATCGGCCGGCCCCCTGGCCACGTCTTTCAAAGTAGCCGTCAAGCGGATGACGGGAGCTTTCTTCCAGGTGCCGACCTCCAGCTGCCAGTTCTCCAAGTTATCCGCCAGGTTCCGCAGCAGGCACAGCGGCCCGCCGCAGCCATGCTTGCCCAGGATGGCGCCGATCTGGTCAACGCTCATCGTCGTGTTGTCGGCATTGGTTAACTTCATGGTGTCGAGTTCGGCCACTCCACAGGCAAGCTTGCGCGTGATAGCCAGACTGACGCCGTCCGACACGGTGACCACCGAACTCACTTTTTCACCCGTACGAATGGTCATTTCCTGCCGTGCGCAGCCATTGGGCCCGCGCACCAGGCGGCCCTGGGCCTCGAAGCTCACTTCGTCATCCGTTTGTTTCTGCCACATTGTTACACTCAGCCACCGGAGGCTGTCCGGGGTCAGCCTGGCCAGCGCGCTGGCCAATAGCTCGGCGGCGCTCAACCGCTGAAACTGGGCGTCAAGGGAAACAGGCTGGGCGATAAAGGGGGGCGTTGCCGACTGGGAAAGGAAGATAGGCTCGTGGTTCAGGGCACCCATGACCAAAAGCAGAGAACAGGCGAAGAGCGGAGCAAGGAGAGAATTTTTTCGCGACATGGCAAGCTTTTCCGATTTTGATGAAAGTTCCAGCTTTAGGCTGGCCGAGTATATCCCCAGGTAAGGGGCTAAACCCAATGAGGGATCGTTCCATGAGGCGAAGTGCCGCTGCCGCGTTGATGGTTGCCGCTCTGGGCGGCTGCGTTTCTTTCCAGGGTGGCCCAGAAACCGGCGGGCCCAGCGCTCCGCATTGGGGGAGGTCGTACGGCCCACCGACCGTTCCTGGGGTCAAGGGACCCCATGGCGAGAGCGTGGCGATGACCGCGCCTTATGACAACGCACCGCCGCCCAACGCCTACATGGCTCGCCAGATGATGAGCCAGAACATCCCCCTGTCGGCCGTGCAAATGAACAATCCGAACACCGGCATGTTTCCGCCGGGCATGATGCCGCCGACGTCCGTGCCGCGTGGACCGTTCCTGTCGCCACCAGGAATGCCCTTCGCCCCCGGCACGCCGGCAGGCATGAATGTTCCCGGCGGGCCTGGCATGATGCCCGCGGGAGCAGCCATGCCGGGGAATATGCCGATGGGCGGCGGCGTAATCAATGCCAATATCCCCCCGGGTGCGATGCGGCCGGGCAATATCATGCAAGCCCAGATGGCGCAAGCGAATCCAGCGCTGGGCGTGCGTTTTCAGGGCCAGCGCACTCAGGTTCGCTTCGTGCGTCCGTCAGGCATGAAGATTGCCTGGTTTACCCAGGGTGCGGACGGCAAACCCACTTACTCCACAACCCCCATCGAAGCGCCGGGACGATACAACTTTCCCCAGGCTGCCATTTATCGCCTGAAGCTGAGCAATCTCGAAGGCCGGCCGGGCCTGGAAATCTATCCGACGATGGAAGTCGTGCCGTGCAATCCAAGGACCGAAGCTTTCCTGGCACATACGCGCCGTGCCGGTCGAGTTCACCAATGACGACCTCAAGCAAATCGCCGAGGGCAACTACCTGGTGAAGGTGATCTATCTGCCCGATCCCCAGTTCCAGGACGTGGCCGGCACGGGGACCGACGAAATTATCTCCACGCGGCTGGAACCAGGCGTCGATCCCATCCAGGAGGCTTTGCGGCGTGGCAGCATCTTGCTGGTCCTCCGCATGGGTAACGTCGATCAAGAGGCGCCGAACACGCCGCCGCTGAACGCTCCTGGTCCACAGGCCGCCTTGCCCATGCCTTTCCCGGGCATGATGCCCGGCCAACCGATGCCCGGCCAACCCGTCGCGGGCCAGCCCATGCCTGGCCAGCCAAGTGTGCCCGGCATTCGAGTGCCCTTGTGGTCTGTCAAACAACCCGGCATGCAGCAACCGCCAGCCGCTCCCGCTGCTCCCCGGCCCTTCCCCACCGCCCTGGATACCATGCCCAAGACAGGGATGCCGCCTGGCATGTCCTCCACGACTACGTTCCAGAACGTTCCGCAACGGCCGGTCAACGGCATACCGACGAGCATCACGACACCTGGCCAGCCGCTGATGCCCCCGAGCTTGCCTCAGAATGATGGCCCGGCATTCCCGCCAGCGCCAGCCAGCGGCCCTGATGGCCCGACGCCTCCGCCCCTGCCCTTGACGCCCGTGAGTCATGGTCCCGCACTGCCGCCCACGATGGCCGAAATGGCGGGACAGGCTGCTCAATAGCCAGGTCCCCGGGCTCGCTGGTTGGCGGCTGTTTTCAGGATGCGGAGTTCGGTATGACACGCAGCGCGGCTTATCTGGGATGGTTGCTGGTCCTCGCCCTGGCCGCGCCGATTCAAGCTCAGTACCGCCCGACCAGCAACCCCACCGCGCCCGCCGGGCAGCTGCCACCGCTTCTGTATGTCAAGCTTCTGGGTCCCAAGGGCATGCAGGTGACCTTCTTTCGGGAAGACCTCCAGCCCCATACTTTCGACGTGCCCTGCAGCGTAGGCCTGCGACCTGGCTACAGCGTACGCCTGGCCATAAGCGGCATACCGGGCCATCCCGGCGCCATCTTTTTTCCGACCCTTGAAGTGCATGGCAGTTTGGCGCTCGCCAATCCGCTGCGCAGCGCTGATTTTCCCGCGGCCCTCGTCTTCACCGGCGAGGATTTCGCCCGCAGCGCGGCCGATGTTCTTGTCAAAAAGGTCATCGTGCTGGAGCGGCCGGACAATGCCGTGCCGGTAGCCACCGCGCCGGATGCTCCCTTTGAAATTCTCATCGCTCCCAATCGCAATGCGCTGTGGGAAGCGCAACTCCGCGGACAACCCCTCCTTGTCCTGCAAATGGGCGAACGCCAGTTGACGCGTGCCGAACTGGCCAATGCCACGGGCACGGTCCTGCTGCCCGGCGAAAAAGCTACTCTCTTTGCCGCGCGTGCCGCCCTGGCTGGCGTGGAGCTGCTTTCCGGTGGTCGATCCCCGCGCGGGGCTTGCCCATTTAGATGAGCTCATGGTGGTTCCGGATGGGGGCGATGTCGGCTTGCCCGCCGGTTTCAACCGTCAAGGCAAACTACGCGGCCTCGATCCAAGCGATACCGTCGCGGAATATTTCGATAGCCACGGCCAACAAAAACTGGCCGTATCCAACCGCGTTGCCCTGTGCATTCCCCGCTTCATCATCATCAAAACGGAGGCCGCCATCGCCAACCAGGTGGCCATGGTCAGCGCGGGAGGCTTGCGGACGGCGCAGGGTTATGTGGGCATCCAAACCACTCAGCCCGCCCTCGAACATTCGCAGAAGCTTCAGGTCGAGAACATGGGCACGCGCAACGAGCCGGCGGCACCGAGCAAGCCCAGGGCACCGCCATCACCGGGCGCATCAATAACCTGGTGGTTATCGGTGCCGCGCACGGCGTCAAGGGCTACGATGCCGCCTGCGCCCTGCACTGCCCCGGAACCGCCTGATGGCCCGCTGCTCATCATCAAATGGCCCGACCGCTTCGGCGCCCTGGTTGGCGACACCATAACGTTCACCCTCAAATTCACCAACTCCGGCGGCCAGCCCATCAACAACGTCGTCGTCTCGGATAGCCTCACCAATCGCTTCGAATACATTCCCGGCAGCGCCAAGACCAACCGCGAGGCCATATTCACCACCCAACCCAACGACGCGGGTTCGCTCGTCCTCCGCTGGGAAATCACCGGCACTCTGCAACCCCACGAAACCGGCCTGGCTACCTTCCAGGTGCGGGTACGCTAGGAGTTCTGTCCCCAAGCGGGAACGGATCGAACACCTCAAGCGACGATCAGCCGCGACCCTCTGTGCCAATATTAAGTGAGACAGTTCCTCGCTATTCGTTTAGTGTTGAGGGCAGAGGTCGTTCATGAGTAAATTTACGTATCGTGGGCTTAAGCCCACGCGACATGCCCACGGCTAGAAATCTATACGACCACCGAACAATAGTAAGTTGCATTACCAGCGGTCGAAGCCGTGCCCGCGCCGTGCATCGCCGGGCTTTGTGAAACGGACTACGACCTCGATGAAATCTTCGCCGCCTTGTCAGCCCGATACTCGCGGCGGCCCCTTGGTGTCTCCCCGCCGCACGAGGAGGACCCCAGGAGTACCCCAGAAGACCCAGGGGGACATGTTTTTACATGTCCCCCTGGGTCTTCTGGGTCATTTCTTCGGCCGGTTGCCTTGGCCGTCCCGACCCGGGATGCTACAGTGGAATACGCCTTGAAAGACGTTGGGCCGCTGAGACAGTTTGGTCGGGCGAGCGCCCCGGCGATGCCACTTGACGCAACTTTCAGAGTATCGTAATATTACGATACTGGAGGTCTTGGAGCGATGCCACCTGACGGAAGTCTATTTTTACAAGGATGACGACGGCAGTGTTCCGGTTCTTGACTGGCTTCTCGAACTCCAGGCAAAGAACGAAAGGGCGGCACGCAAATGCTTCAGCCTCATCAAGCTGCTGCGGAACCTTGGCCATGAATTGCGGCGCCCACGGGCCGACCTGCTGCGCGACGGTATCTATGAACTTCGGGCCGAGGTCGGCAACGTCAACTACCGCATCCTGTACGGGTTCGTCGGCAAGAATGCTACCGTCCTGGCATGTGGGCTGACCAAGGAGAAGACCGTGCCCCGTGGCGAGATTGACACGGCAGTGACACGAATCGGCAAGTACATGCAGAATCCGACGCAACACCGATTTGTTTATGAAGAGGAAGCACCCGATGGCTAAAATCACAGACGCCGTGGAAATCTTGAAGCGGAGGATGGGGATTGACCCTGACACCGACCCGGAGATGCTCCAAATCTCTGAAGACCTGCGCGTCGCTCAGATGATTTTCGATGCCGCACCGAGGCGGGACTCACCCAGAAGGAACTGGCCCAGGCGGTCGGTACAACGCAGAGCGTGATTTCGCAGCTTGAGAGCGCCGAATACAAAGGGCACTCGCTGAAGATGCTGGAACGTATTGCCAAAGCCCTCAATCGGCGAGTGGAGATTCGCTTGGCCCCCAGGAGCCCTGTGGGCCGAAGTGGGAACGTCACGTAAAGTAGATCGTCAAGAAGTTTGTCTGATATTGGCCCTGCGGTTTCACGAACTTACCACTCAGGAGCCTTTCCAGGTCTGGCTGGCTATTGACGCGCAGGCAAGGCTTCCCAAGGTTGAATATCCGCCCCTGCGGATTGTCTGCTTTTCCGGGCTGGCCCAAACCATATCGAGAAACACGCCTTTCAAGGGGTGTCTCTCCCCATTACCAGCCCAGCGTTCACGGTTGTGGATTGCTTCAAGTACCGTAGCCAATAGGCTCCAAAAAGCATTTCAAATGGGAGCCGTCATGTTCGACGAGCTATTCGAGCGGCTTCCAACCATCGCCGCCCAAATGGACACAATTGAAAAAAAACCAGATGCGGCACTTCAATACGACATGATGGCCGATGCCCTCTGGTGGTCAGATGAGCGGCCCAATTTCCAAAATGCTGAGGACCATTGGTGCTTACGTCCGCTTTTCCGTTATCGAACAAGTGTTATTTTGGAGGCGCCCGAAGAGGCTTATCAGACGTTTTGGGAACGTGGACTACAGTTATTCCGCAATTGGCCCGGATTCGATCCAGAAAGGCGTCAATCATCGGAAGGCTTAAAGGCATTTTGCCGGAGGAAGTACGCCGAGGCCCTCATTTCGTTTGTCCTAAGTGACGTTGCATTTCGGATAAAGAACGAGTTCAGCGGTCATCCATCTTGCCAATCGCTACTGAATGCCGCATTAAAACATGATCCACCAGATATTGCTGTCCGCGAGATTTACAAAATCCTGGGACGGTCTTTGACCGCTGCTGGCAAGCCGATTCCAAAAGACAGCTGGGACCGAATGAAAAAATGTATTGCCGATAGCCTGGGCGTTTCCGCTGATAAACTACAGCCAGAAAGTTTGATTTCTTCGGGTTTAAAATAATCGCTTTCCCATTTCAAACCGCCCCAGGGGGTCAGGGGGCCAAGTAAAAACATGGAAAAAAAAGGAGGAAGACGATGACTAAAACCATGCACGGCATTGTACACGGCAGGACCATTGAACTCGATGAAGACCCCGGTGTGGCCGAAGGGCAGGAGGTTGAGGTCCAGGTGAAGGTCATGCCACCGACCAGAAAGTGGGGCGACGGCATTCTGCGCACCGCCGGAGCCTTGGCCGATGATACGAAATGGGAGCGATCATGGAGGAAATCTACCAAGCTAGAAATGTCGAACGTCGTCCCCAAGGGGAGCTTGAATGACCTTTTGGACATGTTTTTACATGTCCCCCTGGGTCTTCTGGGTCTCCTCGGTCCTGGTTTATGGGTAAACGTACGTAGCGTGGGCTTAAGCCTCAAGTTTACCCACAACATTCTACCGCGTTGAGGAAAGGGGCAAGTGTCCAAGGCCTTTGTCGTTTTTCCAAATGTGGTTTGTCGCGGTTTAATTAGGGGGCTGGGTGAGTTTGTGCGGGCACATTCGCGAAAGCTAGGGAAGCAGGGGAATGGTAATTTTTGCAAGCGCGTGGCATAAGACACGCGGCTGTTGACGACCCGGTAATCCTGAAAGTGAGGCGTGGTTGCCAGGATTTTATCGGAGGACAGTCATGATGACGTCAGTCGCGAGCTTCGGCGAGAAGAATTTTGGCGGTGCGAACTTGAGACACGAACGACGGACCAAATGCCTGGTGCGGATCGCGGATTTGATTTACCGACATCCAGGCGGCACTTTGCCTTTCAAGTTGCGCGCTCCCAAGGACTACAAGGCCATGGATCGCCTGATGAACCAGGAAGAAGTGACGCATGCGACGGTACTGGAGACTCACCGCCAGCGGACCTTGGAGCGTATGCGAGAGGAAAAAAAGGTGATTCTCGTCCTCCACGACACGACGGAATTGGACTACACGGGCCTGCGGTCGATCCCCGACTTGGGGGCCGTGGGCGGCAGCCGTGGCTGCCACCGTGGTTACCTGTGCCATAACAGTCTGGCCATCGATCCTGAGCGGCGTGAGGTTCTAGGTGTGGTCAACCAGATCCTGCACCGGCGTCGCCTCGTGGGTCGCAAGGAAAAGCTTAAGGTCAAACGCGACCGTGCCGACCGCGAAAGTCGACTATGGATCCAAGGCTTGGCGGCCGTGGGCCCCACGCCAGCCAATTGCCACTGAGTACATGTCGCGGACCGAAGTGCCGACACGTTTGAGTTCCTGGCACGGAACACGGCGCACGGCACCGAGTTCGTGGTGCGCTCCAAGAACAGCGCGTGATCCACCGCGGCCATACTCCGCTCGGTGAAGAAGACTACCTCCACTGCTATGCGCGTTCCTTGCCATTGCAGGGGCGCCGTCAAGTCGCCATAGCGCCGCGGCCTGGTCAGCCCGCACGCACTGCGACGGTCGCCGTGGCGTTTGCTCCCATCCTGCTTGCCTTACCCCACGTGCGTCGCGGCCATTATGAAAAACGCCCCTTGCCTGTGTGGGTCGTTTGCGTACGCGAAGTAGATCAGCCTGCGGGAGTTGAGCCGTTGGAGTGGATCTTGCTCACCAACTGCAAGGTCGCCACGCTCGAGGATGCCTGGGAACGAACCAGCTGGTATGAGTGCCGCTGGATTATTGAAGAATATCACAAGGCCCAAAAGACCGGCTGCTCTATCGAGGACTTGCAATTCACATCGGCTCAGGCTGCAACCAATGATCGCGTTGCTATCGGTGATAGCAGTCAGTTTGTTGAACCTGCGCAACGCCAGCCGTCGACCCGATGCCAAAGAGCGAAAGGCAACCGAGCTGATCGATGCGCGCTATGTCGTTGTTCTCTCCGGTTGGCGGCACAAAAAAGCCAACACAAGTATGAGCGTGTATGATTTCTTCTATGC
Organism: uncultured Planctomycetota bacterium; assembly: GCA_963848825.1. GTDB lineage: Bacteria > Planctomycetota > Planctomycetia > Gemmatales > Gemmataceae > CAVVSQ01. The sequence continues at coordinate 121,414 of CAWKFA010000016.1, forward strand.
ATTGGCACGATTAGGCGGCCATCAAAATCGCAAGGGCGATCACCAGCCGGGCTGGCTAATCCTTTGGCGGGGCTGGATGGCCCTACAACACATGGTCGACGGTGCCGACGCTATCGGTTTCAAAAGTTGTGGGTAAACTTGAGGCTTAAGCCCACGCAACATTCCCACGGCTATACCTTTTTTTCGCTGGAAAACTACCCTGGGGGCTGTCACAATATCCTTTACGCCTCCACGCGATTTTTTGGTTGATGGAATCAAGTCAGCGTCGGCTCACGGTTATTCCTTCACTAGTTATTATTGGCTATTGGTGCTCCAAGTGGCTTTCGCGAAGCTGTCTTCCTGGCTACGTTCGGTGTGCGACAAAGGTAGGCGGCGTGCATGCTGCCGACGTATTCGGCCCGTTGTCGAGACGCTCGAGACCCGCGCCTTGCTCAGTGCCGTCTGGAACAATTTCGGTGGCAATGCGCAGCATACGGGTATTTCCGGCGTCGCGGCCCAGACCATGGATTCCATCCACTGGCAAACTTCCGTCGATCTTCAGCCGGGCGGGTTTGAGCATTACGGCGAGCCTGTTTTCACGCCGGGAAATACTGCGATTGTGCCCATAAAGACCGGCTTCGGCAGTTTCAAGGTCGAGGGGATCAACGGGGCGACCGGCGCTGTGCTGTGGTCGGCGCTGACTGATTATCAGGAGCCTCCCTATACCTGGCTGCCTCCTTTTCAGGCCGTTTATGATCCTGTCAGCAACCGGGCCTACTTTCCCGGCAATGGCGGCACAATTTTTTACGTCAACAACCCCGACAGTGCCAGCGCGGTTATCTCCGGGCAGCGTGCTTTTTACGGCCTTGCGAACTACCAGGCCGACCCGGGTGACTACAACGCGTCCGTGGCGATCGATACCCCGCTCACCATCGACGCCAGCGGCGATGTTTATTGCGGCTTCATGCTGACGGGATCGCCTGTCGGCAGCTTGACCACGGGCGGCATCGCGCGTTTCGGCGCGGATGGCAGCGGCAGCTATGTGCTTGCCAATGCCGCCGCCGGGGACGGCAGCATCACGCGCGCGGCCCTGGGTTCGGCTCCAGCCGTCAGCAACGACGGCGCCACCGTCTACGTCGCGATGAATAACGCGAACCAAACCGGCGCCTATCTCCTGGGCCTTGACAGCACAACGCTGACCACGAAATACAAGGTTTATCTCACCGACCCGCGCAACGGTAATAGCGCCACCGTTACCAACCAAAGCACCTCTTCGCCCATGGTTGGCCCAGACGGCGCGGTCTTCTTCGGCGTTTTCGGCAATCCCTTTAACGGCTCGCGCGGTTTCTTGTTACATTTTTCGGCCGATCTTGGCCACGAGTACGTCCCGGGTGCGTTCGGCTGGGACGATACGCCCTCGGTCATTCCGACCTCAATGGTGCCTTCCTACCATGGCGCTTCGTCTTATCTCATTTTGTCGAAGTACAACAATTACGTCGCCGCGGAAACGGGGCCCGAAGGCGGCGACGGTGTCAACAAGATCGCCGTCCTCGATCCGTATGCCTCGCAGCTCGATCCCAACAACGACGGCAGCCCCAACCTGCAAGTGATGGCCCAGGTTTTGACCGTCGTCAGCCCGACGCCCGACACCGAATTTAACAACAACGGCTATCCGAATGCCACGCGCGAATGGTGCACCAACGGCACCGCCGTGGATCCCGCCACCGACGGTGTTTTTATCAACAATGAAGATGGCAACGCCTATCGCTGGAACCTGGGTACTAACTCATTGACGCAGGCGGTGCAACTGACGAACGGCATCGGCGAGCCCTACACGCCAACGGCAATCGGGCCGGATGGCACCATTTACGCCCTCAACGGGGGCACATTGTTCGCGCTGGGCGGCTTGCCGTTCAGCAAGTTCGTCGTCAACGTTCTGGGGAGCACCAGCGCCACGGCGGGTAGTTCCTTCCTGGTCACCGTCCAGGCCGCCGATCAGCTTGGTTATCCGATTACCGCATACAGCGGCCCGAGCACCTTCACGGCCACACTCAGTCCGGCCGACCCCTTGATCAGCCCGTCCCTCACGGGCACTCTGAACAGCAGCGGCTTCGGCTTCTTTTTGGAAACTTTGAAGACGGCAGGTGCCTATACCATCAATGTCACGGCCGGTTCATTTACCGGCTCAAGTGCCACAATCATGGTCACGCCCGCCCCGGCCAGCTATTTCAGCGTGGCCGCACCGCCCACGACGATCACGGGTAGCCCAATTAATGTCATCGTCACCGCCCGCGATCTGTATGGCAACGTCGCGACCGGTTATTCGGGGACGGTTCGGCTCATGAGCACCGACACAGCGGCAGCGCTTGGCTCCAATTACACGTTCACCACCGGCACAGGCCAGGACAATGGCCAACATACCTTCACCGTCGGGCTCAACACCGCGGGCACTCAGACCATCGCTGTCATTGACACCACGGCCACAAGGCCCACGATCAACGGCAGCAGCTCCCCCGTGGCGACCATGGACCTCCAAGTAACGTCGCTCACGCCGACGGCCGATGGCTTTACCGTTACGTTCAACAAACCATTCGTGGCGGCCGATCTCACCCTGTATGGCGCCACTGGTGCCGCTGTCGACGACGTCACCTTGACCGGCTCCGGCGGGGTCGGCAATATCCATGGCACGCTTTTGATTGACCCATCTCATCAAAGCTTCACCTTTAAAACCACGGCCGCTTACCTGAGTTTGCTCAACAGCGTGCACGGCGGCAACGTGTCGGTCGTTCTTCCCGATGCCACCTATACCGTCACCCTGGTCAGCGGCACCGGCGGCAACGGTTTTCTCGATGGCCTTTTGGCGGGCCTCGATGGCCAGGGCAACGGCGGCCGTGCCAACTTCGTCTCGACCTTCACCACTCATTACCAGGCGCAGGCCACGCCGGTGCTCGCCATCCCTGACTTTGCGCGCGGGCCCGACAGCAACACGCCGATCGCGGTGCCCACCAGCAACGCCGGCCTGGCGGTAACGCTTTATAATGCCGTTAACGTGACGGATGTCACTTTTTCCCTTACCTATAATCCAGCGTTACTGAAGATTTTGGGAACCCTGTCGGGCGCAGGCAGCGATGCCAGCGACCCAGGAGCGACGCTTACGCTCGTGTCCGATGCCGGTGGCGTGGCTACTTTTCACTACACCGATGCCACTGGTCAATCGGCAACGCCCTCCGCACCGCTGGTGCTGGGCGATATCAAGGCAGTCGTGCCCTCTGGCACCGGCGCGGCGGCACTGACGAACTATCTGGGCGTGGAACGGCTGCAACCCGGCAATATTGTGATTAATGGCAACGCGAACACCGGGGCGGTCAGCGCCGGGGGCGTGCACGTCAACGCCTACTTCGCGGATGTGAATGGCGACAAAAAAATCGATGGTCTCGACAAGTTAGCCGCCGACAATGTGGCCCAGGGCCATGGCAGCGGTTTCAGCGCCTATCCCTTGCTCGATCCCGCCATCATCGGCGACGTGGCGGGTGACTTCTCGGTTGATGCCGGCGACGTCAGCACCATCGACGCCTATGTCGTTCAACTCAACCCGACGCAAATCCCCGTACCACCATCCCAACTGCCCACGAACACGCCCTTCGTGATTGGCGCCAACATCAGCCAGCCAGCGAGCGTTCCGGTACGCGTGCCGAACGCCTTAATTGCCGCGACTACGCCTGGCCAAACCCAGCCCAGCGTCACTGCCCCGATGGCCGCCGCGCTGTCGGCAGCCCCGACGCCCACCGAGCCGCTCGACACGCCCGCCAACCAGGACGATGTCCTGCTCTTGAGCCGCCGCGCGGAACGGCTGGCGAAGGCCCGGGCAAAATGGGCTGCCAAATATCGGCCGGCACTATAAGTACACTTCTTGGCTAACGCAGCTTGCCGCTGGGGCCATCGTACCCCCCTCGCCATTCTTTTTGATTGCCGATAGCCCACGATCCGTCGATAATCGCACTATCTCGAAAAATCGATCGCGAGGGAATCATGGCCAGAATTGGATTTCTTTGTGTCGTCGGATTACTTGGCGGCCTCACAACACTGGCGGCCACGGCACAGGAAGCACGCACCGGCAAGGAGGTGCCCACTTTATTTATCATCGGCGATTCCACGGTGCGCAATAACACCAAGGGACAGGTCGGCTGGGGTGATCCCATCGCCAAGTTCTTTGATAGCGCCAAGGTGAAAGTGCAAAACCGGGCGCTCGGCGGCCGTAGTAGTCGGACCTTTCAAACGGAGGGCCTGTGGGACAAGGTGCTGGCGAACATGCGCGGGCGATTTCGTGCTCATGCAGTTTGGCCATAACGACGGCGGCCCGCTCGATTCGGGACGGGGGCGCGCCTCGCTCAAGGGAACCGGCGAAGAAACGCAAGAAGTGACGGACGCCAAAACGGGCAAGAAAGTGCTCGTGCATACCTATGGCTGGTACATGCGCAAATATGTGGCGGACGCGCGGGCCAAGGGCGCCACCGCCGTCGTGCTGTCTCCGATCCCGCGGAACATCTGGAAGAACGACAGGGTCGAGCGGGCGTCGAATAATTATGGCAAATGGGCGGCCGAGGCAGCCAAGGCCGAGGGCGGCTGACTTCGTCGATCTCAACGAGATCGTCGCCAAGGAGTATGAAAAGCTAGGGCCCGAAAAAGTGGCGAAACTCTTCGAGGGAGACCACACGCACACCAACCTCGCTGGTGCCCAGCTCAACGCCGCCTCGGTGATAAGCGGGCTAGCTGCTCTCAAGAGCGCAACTAACTGGCGCGGGCTGCTCAGCGGCGGCCAAATAGAAAATAAAAAAAGCTCCGTACAAGAAGCTCGCCAAGACTCGCCGGAGGATTTTATCGATCCAGCCACCGGGCACCGGGTCATCCGGCTATCATCCACGCCCGGCACGGGGAGCTTTTACTTTCATCAATCGTCCTACACCGAGAAAGGAGACAAGCTCGTCGTCGAGAACAACGCCGGGTACATGACGATCGACTTGAGCACACTCGGCAAGGCGCCGCCGCACAACGAGTTTATCACCAAGGAAATCGGCCGCTCCCCCATCCTGGGTAAAAAGACGCGGCAGCTCTTTTACTACAAGGGCGGCAGCATTTACGCGACGCACATCGACACCAGAGCAACCCGTGAAATCGCCAAGTTGCCTCCGGGCTATGGCGGCGCCTCGGGCCTGGCCATCAACGCCGACGAAACTTTACTGGCGAGCACCGGCAACGATCCGGAAGCAAAGAACAAGGCCAGGGTCGATCCGGATGCCAAAAAAGACGACCTGTTTCCGCCACTCAGCGGCGCCGCGGGCAAAATGACTCCGGGTGGCAAGTCCCTGGCACTTTTTACGGTCAATATCGCCACCGGAGAAATCAAGCCGATCCATTATGCGACCGACTGGCTCAACCACACGCAATTCTCGCCGACCGATCCGGGCCAGCTCCTTTTTTGCCACGAGGGGACCTGGGACAACGTCAACCGTGTCTGGACGATCCGCGCGGATGGCACCGGGCTGAAGCTGATGCATCAGCGGACCATGAAACATGAAATAGCAGGCCACGAGTTCTTTAGCAACGACGGTAAAATAGTGTGGTACGACTTGCAAACACCGCGTTCGACGGAGTTCTGGCTGGCCGGGGTAGATATCAAGACCGGGGCGCGCGTGCGTTATAACCTGCAGCGCTCCTGGTGGTCGGTGCACTACAATCAATCCCACGACGGCAAGCTCTTTTCCGGTGATGGCGGCGGGCCAAATAGCGTGGCCAATCGCGCACCCAAGGGGGCCGACCGTCCGCTCGAAGGCCCCGGCAACGGCCAATGGATTTATTTGTTCACACCGAAGGACGAAAAGTACGAGACGCGTAAGGTCGGCGCGGAAGAGGTCAAAATCGGCAAGTTTGAAGCGGAAAAGCTAGTCGATCTCGCCAGGCACGATTACAAGCTCGAGCCCAACGCCACCTTCACGCCGGACGACAGGTGGATCGTCTTCCGCTCGAACCTGCAGGGGCCAAAGCACGTTTACGCGGTGGAAGTCAAGAAGGCCAAGTAATTAGCGGCACGGGTTTTCCAGCCGCCTATTTTAACAAGCCACGCAGGGGTTCCGTACTATCGCCGAAGCGCGGGACCTGCGCGCCCATGCAGTCGAGCATGGACATGTATAAGTTGCACAGCGGGGTGTTGGCGGGCGAGGCGAGATGTTGGCCGGTCTTGATACGACCGCCCCCCTTGCCGCCGAGCAATATGGGGAGATTGTTGGGATCGTGGCGGTTGCCGTCGGAGAAACTTGAACCGCACATGATCATCGAATTATCCAGCAGGTTGCGTTCGCCTTCCTCTACCGAACGGAGGCGGTTGAGCAGGTAAACGTACTGCTCGACATGCCAGCGCGTGATGATTTTATAGGAGTTGATTTTGTTTTGCTGGTTGGCGTGGTGAGAGGAGGAATGGTGGTTTTCGGTGACTCCCTCCAGGAAGGAGAAATTACGCGGCGAGACATCATTGGCGAACATGAAGGTGATGTTGCGCGTCGAATCCGTCCAGAAAGCCAGGACGATCATATCCAGCATGAGGCGCACGAGGTCGGGCGGATTGATGCGTTGCTCGCCGGGCAACATGGCCTCGTCGCCACCATTGCCCCGGCTGGTAAAGAGCATGGACGAACGCGGCATGGCCGCGGGCGGAGTAAGGGGATCGGGCCTGGTGGGCGGCCTCCAGGCACCGGCGCCGCCAGCGCGGGAGAAACCGAGCCGCATCTCCACGCTATGGACGGATTCAAGATATTCATCGAGCTTGTGCTGATCGCTGCGTCCCAGCGCGGCGCAGACTGTTGGCGTCGTCGAGGGCGGCATCGAGCAGTCCCTGTTCGGCGGCGCGTGCGGGTTGCGGTATAAGCCGGCCCGCTTCGTCGCGGGCACCAAACATGCGCTCGAAGGCGGCACGCGGATCGATGATACGCGGCATCGGCAAATTGGGCCGGCGCCACGAAATATAGGAGCCGTACATGCGCGTATAGTTGACTGCGCGATCAAGACCATTGATGACGGGATCGGTAGCCAGTTCCAGCGAGGGCAGCGGCGTCAGGTGACCAAGCCGCGCGGCGGCCACCTGATCGACCGAGATGCCGCCGGAGTTCAGGTCCTGGCCGGTCGTTTTGCGGACGTGCAGGCCGGTGAGAAAGTTGGCGGTCTTGGCATAATGGCCATCGCCGCTGCGGCTGAAAGGCTTATCCAGGCCGCTCAGAACGACGACGGAATCTTTCACGGGCGCCAGCGGGGCCAGGCTGAACGGTAGCTCGTAATCGGCACCCGCTTGCTTGGGCACCCAGGAATCCATCCAGGCGCCATTGGGGAAATACAGATAAGCGGCCCGAACGGGTGCCGTCGCCGCCGCTTCGGCGCTCGAGAGCAGCGACCTGGGGCATCATCGCTTCCAGAAAGGGCAAGCCCAGGGCCACGCCCGCGCCTCGTAGAAACGTCCGCCGCGACAAAGGTTGAGATCTTTTGCCCAAGGCAAGCTCCTGGTATTTTTGCCACGAATCGTGCGAAGCTCATTCGCTGATTCGGTGCCTGAACGGATAACTGGCAACAATCGTTTCCAACAGGCGCGACGACCGGAAGCCTTCTTGTTCCAGGGCCTTCACGCAGTCTTCCACCACGCACATGTCGACACGATTGATCTCACGTGTCAGGGCGTAGCCTAACATTTTGCGGGATAAATTGCGAAGAAATTCCGGCCGGCGTTTCTCCAGAAGTACCTTCTTGAGTTCTGCCGGGCCGTCGAATTTCTCTCCCGTCGGCAAGATGCCGGCGCTGTCAATCGGTTTGCCCCCCTGGTCCTGGCGCCAGCGGCCCAGAGGATCGAAATTCTCCAGACCGAAACCAAGTGGGTCCATGCGACTGTGACAGCCGGCACACTCGGCCTTGGAGCGGTGTTTTTCCAGCTGCTGGCGAAGCGTCAACTCCTTGGCCGTCTTGTCCTTTTCATTAAGCACCGGCACGTTGGGCGGCGGCGGGGGCACGTCGGCACCGAGCAATTCCTCCAGGATCCAGCGACCTCTGAGCACGGGACTGGTGCGGTGCGGGTAGGACGTGACCGTCAAGATGCTCCCCTGCCCCAGCACTCCGCCGCGCAGCGGGTCCGCCAGCGCGACCCGGCGCATGTTGGGCCCGGCGACCCCCTTGATCTGATAATGTTCCGCCAGGCGTTCGTTGACGAACGTGTAATCGGCGTCGATGATTTCGAGGACGCTGCGATCTTCACGAATGATCGAGTCGAAAAACAGCAGCGTTTCCTCGCGCATCGAAGCCGCCAGCTCGTCCGTGAATTCCGGATAGATCTTGGCATCAGGCCGAACGGTGACGCCGAGCGGCCGGATGCCCAACCATTGGGCCGCGAAGCCATCCGCCAGTCCCCGAACGCGTGGGTCACGCATCATGCGCCGGACCTGCGCGCGCAGGACGCCTTCATCCTGCAGCTTGCCCAGGGACGCCTGGCGCAGCAACTCTTCATCCGGCATCGACGCCCATAAGAAATACGACAAGTGAGAAGCCATTTCATAATGGCCCAGGCGAAAGACGCCCTTCTTTTCCGGCGGCGCCTCGATTAAAAACAGAAAACTCGGCGAAATCAGCACCGCTTTGAGCGTTTGTTTAAGAGATGGTTCGAAAGGCAGGCCGCGCTGTTGCGCTCGTTCGAAGATGACTAAATAGCGTTCGATCTCCGCGGGCGTGACTGGACGCCGAAAGGCACGCGGCAAAAAAGCGGCCACAACCTCGCGGGCGGCTTCGTGCGGCGTCTTTGGCCCCGGCAACTCGATGAGCAAGCGGCGACGCACTTGATCCAGTTGGGCCGCAGCGTGCTGATCGACGCCGGCTGGCTCCTTTTTGTCCAGAAGCGTACCAAGCACCAACTCGGCGGCCTCCAGGTATTTCTCCAGAAGTACGGGCGTGGTGAAAAGCGTGGCGCCGGTATTGTCGAAGCCCTCCCCGCCGCCCCCTTCCGAGGGCAACAGGTCGCCGGCATGCAGGTCTACGCCGAATAGATCACGCAGCGTATTGTTGTACTCGGCACGATTGAGGCGACGGCTCATGGTGTAGCCGGCCAGCGCCTTGTCGCGTTGCTCGGCGGTCAAGGACTGACAGGTGACTTTCGACTCGGCGACATGTTTGACCCAGGCCAGCAGGACCTGACGGTCCGCTTCCGTCGGCTGCTTGCTTTTCGCGGGGGGCATCTCCTTGCCCTGGACCCTCTCGCCCACCTGGTCCCAGAGGTCGATGAGCTCCAGCGCCTCGGCATCCGTCTCAATCTTTTCGAGATTCAGCCCGCCCTTGCGTTTGTTGGCGTTGTGGCACTCAAGGCAATAGGTTTTGAGAAGGGGCTGTAAATTCTTGGTGTAACTGGGGCTTTCGCTGCCATTTTTCGGTTCTACTTGATCCTCTTGCGCGCCGCTTCCCTGGGGCAGAAACACAAAAACCGCCAGCAGACCATGCAAGGACAACAACGAAATCAAGCGCATTCGTCGGACTCCAACTTGGCAAAATGAAGAATGGCGCGAAAGGCGAGAAAACCTGCCTGCAAGCTTAAGGATATCGCCTACCTTGTAGAATAGCAAGAATACCGAATCATCGTACGCCAAGACAGCGGCCCGTTAGCCCGAACGCCACCGGGAGGATGCCATGAAAATGCGGTTTTGCTCGTGCTTCTGCTTGCTTTTGATCATCGGCACGCTACCCGCACTCGCCGCCGCGCAGGAAGCAAAGTCGGATCCGCCTAGCGACTTTATTGATGCCCAGCACGGGGCATCGTGTGATCCGCCTCTCCGGGCCCAGGAGGTGGGTCGAGCCTCTATTTCCACCAAAATACCTACACGCCGGAAGGCGACAAATTCATTTTCAATGGCAAGGGCGCGATCCTGGCCGTGGACCTGCGCGATCTCGGTAAGGCTCCGCCCAGGCCCGAGGTCATCTATCAGGGCGCCGGGGCGGTGTCGATGGCGTTCCGGACGCGCGAGGTTTATTTCTCCAAGGGCAAAGGCGGCGGCATCTTCGCGGTAAACGTAGACACCAAGGCCGTGCGCCCGGTCAAAAATGCGCATCGGCGGCACCATCAACGCGGACGAAACCTTTTCCGTAATCGCCAAAAACGCGATCGACCCAAGCGGACAAACACCCAGGCCAGAGCCGCGCCAGGCCATTCCACAAAGAGAAAGAATGTTCGGCGATAAGCTGAAAAGCGGTAGCGCGCTGACCCCGGAAGAAGAACGCTCCGCCCAGAAGGAAGAAGGGCTGGCCAGGCGGATCGCCAATCCCACATCGCAGGCGTTTGTTTTTACCAATCTGAAAACGGGTGATTCGCAAACGGTCGGCTATCAATACGGCTGGCTCAATCACATGCAGTTTTCGCCAACCGATCCCAACGTTTTGCTTTATTGCCATGAGGGTACCTGGCATGAAGTGGACCGCGTCTGGACCATTCGCACGGATGGCAGTGCCATGAAACTGATGCACAAGCGCACGCAAGATATGGAAATAGCGGGTCACGAGTTCTGGGGACATGACGGTAAAATGGTCTGGTTCGATCTGCAAACACCGCGCAGCGGTCAATTTTGGCTCGCGGGCGTCAACCTGGAAACGGGCGCCAAGGTTCGCTATCCCATCGACCGGGACCAGTGGTCGGTCCATTATAACGTGTCGCGCGACGGCAAGCTTTTCGCCGGCGACGGCGGCGACCCCGGCCAGGTAGCTTTTGCCAAAGATGGCCGCTGGATCTATGCCTTTACTCCGGAAACCACGCTATCGAACCCGGGGCCAGCTGGCTGGAGCGAAGGCAAGTTCAAGGCGGAAAAACTGGTGAACATGGCCAGGCACAACTACAAGACCGAACCGAACGTGACGATCACTCCGGATGGCAAATGGGTCGTCTTCCGTTCGAACATGCACGGGCCAACGCACGTTTATGCCGCCGAGGTCCGGCGCTCGCAAGCGGCTCAATAACGCACGAAGTCCTTGCCAACGTCAACGGAGTTCAACATGATTCTTCGCACCGAGTGGGCCGCTCTCGTGCTTGGCGCCAGCCTGGTTAGCGTGGCCGCCGCCCAGGACACGCAAGGACTGGTGCCTCCGGGAACGCGGGTTGAGAAGAACATCGCTTATGTCAAAGATGGCCACGAACGCCAGCGGCTGGATATTTACCTGCCCGCCAAGGGAGATGGCCCTTTTCCCGTCATTATCTGGCTGCATGGTGGCGGCTGGATACGCGGCAGCAAAGACAATTGTCACGCGGCACCGCTGACCGCCCAGGGGTATGCGGCCGTTAGCATGAATTATCGCTTTCTGCAACAGGCCCCCTTCCCCGCACAGCTAGACGACTGCAAGGCGGCCGTACGCTGGCTACGTGCCAACGCCTCGAAGTATCACCTGGATCCCGATCATATTGGCGTGATGGGCGCTTCGGCCGGCGGGCACCTGGCGGCGCTGCTGGGCACGACGGCCGGCAGCAAGGAGGTGCCCGAGCACGGCGAACATCTGGACCGCTCAAGCAAGATTCAGGCGGTCATCGATCAGTTCGGGCCGTTACGCATCAATAACGACCAAACGAACAAGAGCAAGGTGCTCTCGTACATTACCAAGGACGCCGTGCCATTTCTGATCGTCCATGGCGATGCGGATAAATCGGTGCCGCTGGCCGGCAGCGAGCAGTTGACCGCGGCGCTCAAACAGGCGGGCGCGGACGTCACGCTCCATGTCGTCAAAGGCGGCGGCCATAGCGGCCAAATTTACTTCACCGACGAAATGATGACCATGTACCGCAAGTTCTTCGACAAACATTTGAAGTAGCCGGCAGAGCCCATGAGGCGGAGGACATTTCCTTGAAAGATGAGGCGGCGATTGAAGCTGGCTATGCCTGGGCTCGCGAGCACTACGCGAGCTTCGGCGTGGCGACCGAGCCGGCCCTGGAAACGCTGCGTAATGTTGCCGTTTCTCTGCACTGCTGGCAGGGAGACGACGTCGGTGGTTTTGAGAATGACGAAGGCCTGACCGGCGGCGGCATTCAGGCCACCGGCAACTATCCCGGCAAGGCACGCAACGCCGGCGAGCTTCGCGCCGACCTCGATAAAGCGCTCAGCCTCATTCCCGGCAAGCACCGCCTCAATCTGCACGCCATCTATGCCGAGACGGGCGGCCGGGTCGTCGAGCGTGATCGTCTTGAGCCCCAACATTTCTCGGCGTGGCTCGACTGGGCCAAGGCGCGGACTGGGGCTGGATTTCAATGGCAGCTTCTTCTCTCATCCACGAGCGGCGGATGGCTTCACACTTTCGAGCCGGGATGAAGGCACGCGGCGGTTTTGGGTGGAGCACGGCAGAGCCTGCCGGCGAATCGGCGCTCATTTTGGCCGTGAGCTTGGTACGCCCTGCGTGACCAACGTGTGGGTACCCGACGGCTTCAAGGACACGCCGGTGGACCGCAAAACCCCGCGGGCCCTGCTGCGCCGGTCGCTCGATGAAATCTTTGAGGCGAAGCACGATGCCTGCCACCTTCTGGATGCGGTGGAAAGCAAACTTTTCGGCATCGGTTCGGAAAGCTATGTTGTCGGTTCGCATGAGTTTTATTACGGCTACGCACTGCAAAACAACAAGTTGCTCTGCCTTGATACCGGGCATTTCCATCCGACGGAAGGTATAGCGGACAAGCTTTCCGCCGTGCTGACTTACCTGGACGGGATCTTGCTGCACGTCAGCCGGGGGGTGCGCTGGGATAGCGATCATGTGGTCGTCCTCACGGATGACCTGCGCATGCTCGCGGAGGAGATTGTCCGTGGCGACTTTCTGGGGCGCGTCCATATCGGCCTGGATTATTTCGACGCCAGCATCAATCGCGTGGCGGCCTGGGTTATCGGCAGCCGCTGCCTTCTCAAGGCGCTGCTTGGCGCACTGCTGGAGCCGGCGCGGATGCTGCGCGAGCTGGAAATGTGCGGCGACTACACAGGCAGGCTCGCACTTCTCGAAGAAACGAAGACACTGCCGCTCGGGGCGGTGTGGGATTACTATTGTTTGCGCGAAGACGTGCCCCGCGGGCCAGACTGGTTGGCGGAAGTTCGTGCTTATGAAAAAGTCGTCGGCCCTCGGCAATGAGGTCACCCCGTGACGCCGCTCCTTGAAGCCACCAACATCAGCAAACATTTCGCGGGCGTGCAAGCGCTCAGGGACGTTTCCTTTAATTTGCTGGGCGGCGAGGTGCATGCGCTCGTTGGCGAAAACGGGGCGGGTAAATCGACCCTTATCAAGGTCATTACCGGCGTCCATGAGCCGGATACCGGCACCCTTCACCTCAATGGCGAACGGCTCGAGCACAACAATCCGGTCCTGCGCGCGACAGCTTGGCATCGCGGCGATCCATCAGCAGCCCACGCTGTTCGCCGACCTCACGGTGGCGGAGAATATCGCTCTTGGACTGGAGCTGCGCGGCTGGTGGCGGCGCATTCGCTGGAATCACCGGCGCCGGCGGGCACGGTCGCTGCTTGAGAAGATCGGCGCCCGGATTGATCCCGATGCGGAAGTGCGAACGCTGTCGATGCCCGAGCAACAATTGGTGGAGATCGCCCGGGCGCTGGGGGCCGATGCGCGCATCCTGATCATGGACGAGCCGACGGCAAGCCTCAGCGCACGCGAGGTCGAGCGGCTTTTTCAGGTGATTGGCGAGGCACGGCGCCTCGGCGTGGGCATCGTCTATATTTCCCATCGTCTGGATGAGCTATTTCGAGTGGCCGACCGCGTGACGGTGTTACGTGACGGCGCGGCAGTCGAAACCCGTGCCATGGAACAGATGGACCGTTCGACCTTGATTCGTCTTATGGTCGGGCGCCCGCTGGGAGCGATCTTTCCTAAGAAGGAAGTCCCTCTGGGGGAAGTAACGCTCGAGCTGCGACGCGTCGGCAATCGTGAAGCCGGCGTACACGATGTTAGCTTCGCGGTAAGAAGGGGCGAGATTTTCGGGCTGGCGGGCCTGGTCGGCGCGGGCCGTACCGAGCTTGCCCGCATTCTCTTCGGGCTTACTCCGGCCGACGCCGGCACGATCCATTTGCGCGATCGGCTCATCACCATCGACTCGCCCATGGAAGCCGTTGCTCATGGGATCGCCTATGTACCCGAAGACCGGCGTCGGCACGGCGTCATTCTTGACATGGCCGTCGCCGCCAACGCCAGCCTGGCGATCTTGCCGCGGATCGCGGCGTTCGGCTGGCTCGACCGCACGCGCGAACGTACGCTGGCCGCGGATTTCGTGCGCCGTCTGGCGATCAAGACCCCCTCGCTCGCGACGCTGGCCGGCGCGCTGTCGGGAGGGAACCAGCAAAAGGTAGCACTGGCACGCTGGCTCGCCACGGGGCCGGCCGTGCTGATCCTCGACGAGCCGACACAGGGCATCGACGTGGGAGCCAAGGCGGAGATTCATCGCCTCATGGGTGAGCTGGCCGCGCAAGGACTGGCAATCGTGATGATTTCATCCGAACTCCCCGAGATTTTGAGCATGAGCGACCGGATCGGCGTTATGCATGGCGGCCGCATGAGGGGAATACTTGAGCGGCGCAGGCCACCCAGGAGAAGGTGTTGGCACTGGCACTCGGACAGGATAACTAAGCGGCTGATTTTCATGCATTACTACAAACGCGAGTTGTCGGTCGCCCTGGCTTTCGCGCTGCTGCTGGCCTTGCTGGCGGCGCGGCGCCGGCATTTCTCGACGCCGATAACCTACGCAACATCCTCGTGGATAGTGCGCCGGTGCTGGTAGCTGCCGTGGGCATGACCATGGTGATTCTCGCCCGGAACATTGATATTTCCATCGGGGCGCAATTCGCCCTGTGCGGCGTTCTCGCGGGGCTCAGCGCCAATGCGGGCATGCCGATGCCAGTTGTCGCATGCGTCACGCTGCTTGGCGGCGCCGCGCTGGGAGCAGTAAATGGCGTCTTGGTCGCGGGACTGCGTTTACCTTCTATTGTCGTCACCCTGGCGACGCTGGCCATTTTTCGCGAGACATTACGCTGGGCACGTGAAGGGGAGTCGGTGAAGGACCTGCCGGCTGACTTCCAGTGGCTTGGCCTGGGGCAGGACACGGGTCAATGGGCGGTCATAGCGGCGGCGGGTGTTGTTTTTATCCTGGCGGCGTGGGCCTTGCGCTACCTTGCCGCCGGCAGGGCCATATACGCCACCGGCTCGGACCCCGAAGCCGCCTGGCTGGTGGGCATCCGCCCGCGCCTGGTGGTATTCGGTGTCTTTACGATGATGGGCGCCCTGACGGGCCTGGCCGCGCTTCTCAATGCGATCCGCTTCCCGGATGTCGATGCTTCCGCCGGACTGGGCATGGAGATGCAGGTCATCGCGGCGGTCGTCATCGGCGGCGTAGCGGTCTCGGGCGGCAGGGGATCGCTGCTGGGCCCACTCTTTGGCGTCGCCCTCTTGGGCACGATCGGCTCGGCGCTCGTCTTTTTGGGTGCCGAGGCATATTGGGCCAGGGCTATTCAAGGCGGCATTATCTTGCTCGCGGTGGCGTCGGACTCGTTTCGAATAAGGCGAAAAAAAGATGTCGGTCTCGCCACTTCCTGAGCCAAACCAGGCTCCGCGTACGCAATTGACGCAGGAACTGGTCCTGGCGCTGCTTCTGGCCGCCGAGATCGCGATCTTTTGCCTGATCGGCACCAACTTCATGACGTGGGCGAATTGCTTCGAGGTCACCCGGCTAACGGTTGAAATTGGACTGCTCGCGCTCGCCCTGACGCCGGTCATTGTCACCGGCGGCATCGATCTGTCCGTGGGCTCACTCATGGGTCTGTCGGCCATTCTCTTCGGCATGATGTGGCGCGATGCGGGTTTGCCCATCGGCGTGGCGGCCCTGGCGACGCTGGCCATCGGCACGCTGGCAGGCACCCTCAATGCCTTGCTCATTGGCAGACTGGGATTGCCGCCTCTCATCGTCACGCTGGGGACCATGTCCCTATTTCGCGGTCTCGCGGAAGGACTGACTGCGGGCACGGACAATTTCACCGATTTCCCGGCAACCTTTTTGTTTCTCGGTCAAGGCTATTTGCTGGGCGGCGTGCCAGCCCAGCTACCGATTCTTATCGCGGCAGCGCTTGTTTTTTGGCTGCTGCTGCATGGCAGCATTTGGGGCCGAGCTCTGTATGCCATCGGCCTGGCGCCCGAAGGCACGCGCTATGCAGGCATACCGGTTCGCCGCCGTCTCGGTCTCGTGTACGTCCTGTGCGGCATGATGGCCAGCCTGGCGGCCATTGTATACGTGGCCCATCTGGGTCAGGCCAAGGCCGACGCCGGCACCGGGTATGAGCTTTTGGCCGTCACCGCCGTGGTACTCGGGGGCACGTCAATCTTCGGCGGCAAGGGAACGATCCATGGAACTCTCCTGGGGTTGTTCGCCATCGCCGTCCTGCAAAATGGCTTGCGCCTGGCTGCCTTGCCATCGGAGCTGGCCGGCATCTTGACCGGTGCCGTTTTGCTCGTCACTATTACCGTGGAACGATTCTCAACCAGGCCGGCCAGTTCGACCGGTCCTTCCGAACAGGGGTTTGTCGTGAAGAATTCGCAGGTGGCGGTGCTCAGTGGTGTTATCCTCCTGGCGGCAATCATCGTCGCCGGCAGTAACTGGATGCTTATGCGTGGTACACCCTGGAAAAGCGGTGGGATGAAGCCGGCCGAACGCATCACGGTGGCCATGATGCCCAAGAGCAAGGGCAATGCCTATTTCATCGCTTGTCGTAAGGGGGCCGAGCAGGCCGCCCAGGAGCTGGGCGTCGATTTGATCTGGGATGGTCCGACCGAACCCGACCCCGCCAAACAGAACGAGATTATCGAAGCGTGGATCACGCGAAATGTGGACGTGATGGCAGTGTCCGTGGAGAATTTGAAAGGGATTTCGCCCGTACTGCGCAAGGCCCGGCAGCGCGGCATCAAGGTGGTAACCTGGGACTCCGACGCGGAAACTGATGCCCGCGACTTCTTCGTCAACCAGGCCACGCCGCAAGGCATCGGGCAGACCCTGACGGATCAGGCAGCGCGCATTCTTGGCGGCAAGGGAGAGTTCGCGATTATCAAAGCATCCCTGACCGCCGCCAACATGATTGCCTGGGAAGAACAGATCAGGCTCCGCCTCAAGGAAAAATATCCCGACCTGAAGCTAGTGATCGTGCGCCCTGCGACGATAAACAAAAAGAAGCCTTCAACGAGACCAACACGATCCTCCGTGCCCACCCCGATGTAAAATTGATCATGGCCATATGTTCGCCGGCGGTGCCGGGCGCTGCGGAAGCCGTCAAGCAAGCTGGCCGCAAGGACGTGCATGTGATCGGCCTTGGCCTGCCGAGCGAAAACAAACGCTACGTCCATGAGGGAATCACGGACTGCATTGTTTTGTGGAAGACGGAAGACCTGGGCTACCTGACGGTTTACGCTGCCCAAGAGCTAAAGAAGGGCTCGCTAAATCCGGGCAACCCATTTTTACGGGCCGGCCGCCTGGGAAACGTGCAAATTCAGGACACCGACATCCTTCTGGGTACGCCGTTTGTTTTTACGAAAGAGAACATCGATCAGTTTGATTTTTAGTGGATTGATCAGCGCCCGCGAATTTCGGCGGGTCATGTAGGGTGGGTCGAGCGTACTCGCGCTGACCCACCGAACGCCGACATAATTCGGTGTGTTTCGGTGGGTCAGCGAGTACGCTCTACCCACCCTACAGTTTGATTTTTAGTGGATTGATCGCGCCGCGAATTTCGGTGGGTCATGTAGGGTGGGTCAAGCGTACTCGCTGTGACCCACCGAACGCCGACATAATTCGGTGTGTTTCGGTGGGTCAGCGCGATTACGCTCGACCCACCCTACAGGTGCTGCGAGAATATTTATGTGTGCGGGTGGCCTAATAATCCAGGGCCCTGAACTCGTAAGCGGCGAGCGCCAACAGAAAGGCCGTGATTACGAAGGATGACAGGATGGAAAGGCGTGGCGAAAAATCGCGGCTGGCTTCGAGCTTGCGAAAAACGAGCGGCTTGTCGAAATGGGCCTGGGCGTCGAGTGCATTAAAGAGAATGAGGCCGGCGTCAATGGGCTTGGGCGAGACCCAGTAGGCGGCCTTGGCGAGAGACACTGTCGCCGGCGAAAGCGATGCGGACATGTCGCGTGCCATCACGAAACCGTAATTTACGCCCCAGGCCAGGAGCCAAAAGAGCAAGGAGCCGAAGACGCAAGCCACCGTGCTGCGCGTCAAGACGGCGAGAAGCACGGAGAAGCTGTAAAAGATGGCGAATTGCAGTACCAGGAGGGGAATGCACCACCAGTAGGTCATGTCCCAGACATTGGTCCGCAGGCCCAGCGCCAGCCAGGTCAGGATGACGAAGAGGGCGACCTGAAAAGCCACGAATGCGAGCACGCCGATGAATTTGCCCAGGAGCAATTGCCAGCGGCCGGCGGGCTTGGCAAGCAACACGGCCGCCGCGCCTGGCTCCAGAAAGGTCGGTAAAAACCCGGCGGTCCAGACGAGAGCGAGCAGCAAACCAACAAAGCCTGCGATACCGCCGCCCAGAAGCAGTTCGAGAAAGCGCACTTCCTCGACGCGTTCGCGACTGATGGGCACGGTGATGGCGCCAAAGGCCAGCGTCATTTGTCCCTTGATCGTTTCGATCCCCTCACGGCGGGCCATGGCAGGATTGGTCTCGAATGCGAACCAGATCTTTTGACTGGCGCCAATAAGTGCCAGGGCTTCCAGTGAGCGTGCGCTAGCAAGCGCCGTCACAACGGAAGGTGCCAGCCCCTGCGGGGTGGTGGGGGGCAAAAAAGTGCCGGCTCGTCGGGTGCGTGAAGAGGAGCATCCTGGCTTACGTTGACGCTCAGGCAGAAAAGGACGGCAATGGCGGTGACAGCCAACATCATCCAGAAGATGCCGGACGCCCAGGCCTGGCGAAAGGTGTCGCGAACCAATTGCTTCACGAGCACGAAGGTGGATCTGCCGTTCACGGCGAACTCCCGTCAAGAGCGATAGATAGGCGCCAAAGCTGCCTGGAGCGAGCGCGTCCCGCCTGTGACAGGATCACGCAGGAGCTCGGCCAAAGGGCCCACGTGGGCGACGCGCCCATCGACCAATACCGCCAGGCGGTCGCAAACTTCCGCGATTTCGCCGAGGGCATGTGACACCACGAGCACGCTTTTGCCGGCAGCGCGCTGCTGCACCATGACTTCCTGGAGAAGGAGCCGGCCGCTCAGATCAAGCCCTTCCATGGGTTCATCCAGGACGAGCAAATCGGGCTCGCCAAGCAGCGCCTGTGCCAGCGCCAGCCGCTGCACCATGCCCTTGCTGAAACGCGCGATGGGTTCATGGGCACGACCGGCCAGTCCGACGCGTTCCAGAAGAGCGGGCACGCGGCTTTTGAGCACGGTGGGCGCGACCCAGGAAAGGTCGCCATAGAATTCGAGGAGTTTGGTGGCCGTCAAGTATCGTGGGAACGCCTGGTTCTCGTGCATGTAGCCGATGCGAGCGAGCGTGGCGCGCTCGGCAATCGGCCGGCCCAGTCGATAGACATGGCCGCCGCTTGGCTGGCATAAGCCCAGGAGTATCTTGACAAGGGTGGTTTTGCCAGCGCGATTGGGGCCCAGCAGGGCGAAAATCTCGCCCGGCTGGACCGCGAGCGTCACGCCGCCCAGCGCCCGAATCGTCCGGCCGGGACGCAATGACGCCTTGTATAGCTTGGAAACATCCGTGAACTCGGCAACAGGGGTCGGCATGGTCACTTGATTAGAGCGATTTGTATCCCGTTCTGCAAGATGGATGTAAACGCACTGGTCATGTTCGCCAGCATTTGCGCGTCCGTGCCCGTAATGATCTGGTTCGAGGCCAGCGCGGTCGCGGCACTGGCCTGCGTGCCGGCGTAAAACTGCATGGTTTGCAGGGTGGACAGGGCCGACGACGCATCCGATCCCTGGAAAACCGGCCCGAAGCCAATTGCGTAGAGGCGGAAGGGATTACGCGTCGTGCTATAATCGGTCGCCAGTTGCTGCACGAGAGAATATACCTGGTTCAAGACCGTGGGGTCGTTGATATTCCCTGGGTTAATCGACGGATATTCGCTGCTGAATGGTTTGTTCATGTCGTACCGGATCTTGTAGTAGCTATAGCTGCCGTTATTGACCAGGCTTGCCGTGGCCGAGCAATTCGCCATGCCATCGGTTTCAAAGATAATGACCTTCTGGGCCCCCTTGCGTCCCAGGCCGCCCGCCATACCGGTCGGGAACGTGATAGGCGAGTTGGTGACAAAGCT
The DNA here is from genome assembly GCA_963848825.1 of uncultured Planctomycetota bacterium. Taxonomy (GTDB): domain Bacteria; phylum Planctomycetota; class Planctomycetia; order Gemmatales; family Gemmataceae; genus CAVVSQ01. The sequence continues at coordinate 141,729 of CAWKFA010000016.1, forward strand.
GCGCAACGTGGCGTCTCCGGTCGTCGTCACGGCGAACTGGTTATAACTGAGCATCAGGCCCATGGCGAAGCAGGTATCGCCCTGCGCACGCGGCGTATCGTTAAAATTCGCCGAAGGGACGTTGCTGGTGTTCGGATCAGGGTCATAGGGAGTGACCTCGGTATTGTTGCAAGTGCCGTCGGCATTGATCGTCGAAAACGGAAATAGCAGGGATGACGACGCGTAAGTGTAATTGGTGCCCATGGGACACATGACGGCGTTGAGACGGCCGTTGATGTCGCCCGCGGAGGTGCGCGGCCAGCTATAGGGTACGACGGCGACCCAGTCATTGGGATGATTGTTCTGAATCGTCGAGATGGCGGCGACATAGGCTTGCTTGGCGGTATACAGCGGGGCCTCATAACAATCAGCCGGCTCCATGCAGAAGAAGTTGCCCACGCCCTGTTCGTACATGTTCAGGTTATGCAAGTAATCGACCATGTTGATGGGGCTGAACCAGTGCCGCAAGAGCGGACGAGCGGGATTGTCCTGGTAGTTCATGTAAACGTTTTGCGTGAGGGGTAATGGGCCAGGTATCGGGTCAGCATAGGCAGGAGCCGAGCTCCGTTGCAGAGTTCCCCAGGTAAAATCCTTGCCATAACCAGCCATGGCGCCGATATCCTGGTAAGTGCTCGCCCCTGTCTGCTTGAAGCCAAGGATATAATTGATCACTTCGACCCAGAAGCGTTGGTCGGTACTGCCATAGCTGGGATAGGACCCGGTGATGCCACCCGTATAAGTGGGCGGCCAGGTACCATTGCTGGTGGCGGTCACGCTTGGGATCGAGCCATAGTACTTGATACGGCCTGCACGCAACTGCGTGGGGAATGGATCGGTCGACTGGGCTATCCAGCGAAGTATCTCGTTGTACGTATTGACGGCACTGCACATACCGGCGCTTCCGGGCGGATTCAAGGAACCCGAGGCGTTAAATATCTCGGTATTGTCGTTTGTTCCAAAGAACCGAATCCGCCAATCGCAGGGCGTGCCCACATTGTCGATAACATAATTCCAGTTGTAGAGGCGCATGATCTGTTTGAACGCCGCATCCGACGTGGTCAATTTGCCGTTGCCGCCTGGCTTATAAACATTCGTTACGAGGTACTTACTGAGCGTGCCGGCCACGGTGCCGGTGCCAACGTCACCCGCCGGCCACGGCCAGTTCTGACTGCCGCTGAGCGCCTGGTTGGTGACGCTATAAATTCCCGCGAGCGGCGTCCCTGTCGCCAGGTAGACCGGTAAGCCAGTCGCCACCGCGGAGGCGGATGTTCCATCCGCGTGTCGTGTTACGGTCCAGGTCTTGTTGCCGCCTCCAGAAACGGCCGTAACGATCATGACCTCCGAACCGACGATGATGCGAAATGGGACGCTCGGAAAAGTCGCGGCGTTATTGACCGTGATGGTGGTCGCGGCGGCGGTGATGGCGCCGTTGAGCGTCGTCTGGACGGCGGTATTATTGAAATCCGCCACGGTGTAGCCAAAATCCACCAGAAATTGCCTGATCGCGTAGGTGTCCTGGGTGGGCGTGCTCCAGTTTGAGGCGGCCCCCCCAGTATTGAGTGGCCGGCGCGGGTCGGGAGGCCAGATGAAGAAGGTCTTGCCGTAATAACCGGGGCCCTTGGTGTAGCCGCTGAATGGGTTGCCCGCGTAATTGGCGGTTCCCAGGTCCGCGTTGCTGAAGGTGCCGTTCGTGGCGGCGGAATAACCATCCAGTTCCCAACGGGGGTTTCGATTGTTGTTACCGTTGTTGACCGCGTCTTCGACCTCTTGAGCGTAATTCACGCCGCTGTTCAAGAAGTAGAGGGGTACGTCACCGCCAGGTTTCGACGTATACGACGCGGGTGGCAGCAACGGTCCGCCCGAGGAAGGCGGCGACCAGGTTTTGCCGCCATCCGTACTGGTGTAGGAGTCGAATGCCCGCACCAGGGTCGAGGCATAAGCGGCGTTTTGGTAGAAGCTGTTGATATAGGTCAGGCTATAGGAAGAGTTGGCAGCCGTGGTATTGCTTGGGGAAATCGTGTAATTGTCGATGCTCGAGGTTCGATTGGTAGATGAGCCCTTCATGACGGCGCTGGCCGAGGAATAATGACCGAACGTCGGCACCACGGTATCCGGATTGTTGCTGACGCGCGAATTGGTCCAGAAGTCGTATCCCAGGCAAGTGCCGAAACGCATGGAGGCGGACAGGTCCATTACCATCGCGATGTCCCGGGGGCGGTGCACTGCCTGGGCGGTGGCCGAGACGTTCGGCAGGAACTGAGAGCCGAAGATCTTGCTGAATTCGCCTGGCAAGCTGGTCGTGGTCACGGTGGCGGCCACGGCCGTATACGGCGCCCCTGCGGTCGGGGGGAAGTTGGCAACGAATAACTGGGTTGACTGATTGTAGTCGTAGGACCCGTAACTGATCGTCAGCGCGTGCGTTGGATTGACGGCCTGGCCCAGGATTTGGTTGAAGGTCAAGATGTTCTGGGCATTCGTCGTGGCCGCCGCGTTATTGTAGGTGGTCGTGGAGTCGCCATTGACGGTTCGAGCCGCCGTAAGTGCGGCCAAATCCGCTGCTTGCTGTGCCTGCGTCTTGGCGATGGCCAACATGCCCAGGTCAATGGCCAGCCCCAGGAAAGCGATGAGGCCGACAATGGTGATCGCCAGCAAAGATACTACCGTCCCCTGACGCGTGGCTGCTGAACTTTTCGGTGTGAGCATGTTCCTATCGTCCTTTCGTCTTGCAGACAGACTGAAAAACGGGGACAGGACCTTCGAGAGGCCCTGTCCCCGTTTTGTTAGGACCTCCGACGTGCTTTCGTGGGTGGGCCTTAGCCCGTGGCTGCCTTAAGTGGCGCCTTCGCAAACCATCGTTACCGTGCTCGTGATATTCAGCGTCGGCATGGTCACGAACGGAATGATGTTCATGAATTTGTATTTGCCGGTTACGGTGACCGAGATCAGGTCTCCGGCAGCGAGATTATTGACGGCCGTGGACACTCCCGCGTGTGTGCCCGACATCGTCACGGTGAATGTGCTAAAGCTCGAGATTTCCTTGCCCATGTAATTGGTGACGAGAGTGGAAACGGTGGTGCTAATGCCCGCGTTGGTGTTGTTGACCAGTGCATAACGGCAGCCTTCGCGCGTGGCGTTGTTGAGGACGTTCCAATCCATCAGCAGGCGGCCATATTCGAAGATACCAAAAAACATCATGAGCATCGGAATCATGATAAATGCCGTCTCGATCGCGGCCGCGCCGCCTCGCTTTTGCCCGCGATTCTTCACGATCACCATGGTCCTTCTCCTGGAGTGCCTGCTCTTCAATGCCTCTGACCAGACGCCGCTCTCAGTACCGAACACGCCTACTGGGCAGCCAGGTACGGCGCGATCTGGAATGGGGAATCGACCATCGACGCCCAATTCACGGAAGCGTAAATCCGAGATTTGCCGGTGATGTAAGCGACCGGAATCCAGCCAATGCTGGCATACGGCACCTGCACACCGATCTGATAGTTGTCGAGCTGTGCCATTCCCGTGGGGTCCGAAATGGACGGGGTCGTGACATCCGTGAACGTCATCGTGAACAGCTCCCTGTTCTTGGTATTGTCCCAGACCGTGTAACCGGTCGTATTCGCCGGCATGGCCACCACCGGAGCGATCGTGCTCGTGGAATGTCCACTGCCGAAAGCGGTCGGCTCGGCATTTTGCAAATAAAGCTGCAAGTTGGCCACAACGGCAAGCATGTTAGCCTGCCCCGTGGAGGCATCCCGGGCTGCTTCGCGGGTGGAGTTCCACATGACCTGCTGCACTTCGGTCATGCGCCCCACTTCCCAGAGCCCGAGCAACAAAAAGGCGATAACGGGCAGGCAGACCGCGAACTCGACTGTCGCTATGCCAGGGCGGTGGGATTTTGCCGACTTTTTCTTGAACGATGTCGCGAACATGCATGGTCTCCCGTCACGATCCAATGATGGGTCAACTGAAAGTTAGGTCGCACGATGGCCGCTGTCCAAAAAAAATGAGGATTACAGGCAAAAAAAATTGGTTAAATCGATAATTCGGTGATATGGGCCCGTTAGCCAGATCCGGAAAGGCCACTCAAGCCCCCTGGCGGCGAAAATTGGCATGTGGGCTATCACAGCTGGGCGACCCAAACTGTACCCTAAAGCCCGTTGAAAAAGGGGTCAGACCCCCTTGAAGCCAACAGAGTTTTCAACGTTTTGCAGCGTATTGAAGGGGTCTGACCCCTTTTTCAACGGGCTACTAACGCACGCAGCGAAAGCCGATGTGATTGGCGGGGCTTGCCGGCTCACCCTTGCCGCGTGCGCCGGGAAGGTAACGCATGCAATAATTCTCGGCACAAAGGAATGAGCCCCCGCGTTGCACACGCTTGGGCACTCCCGGTTCGGCCGGATCGAAGCTTGCAGGCGGTCCCTGGGGATTTTGCGACTGGGAATAGCTGTAATAATTTGGCTGGTACCAGTCGGCACACCATTCCCAGACGTTGCCGGCCATATCATGAAGGCCGAAACCATTGGCAGGGAACGAGGCTGCCGGCGCTGTGGTCTTGAAGCCATCTTCAACGGTATTCAGGTTCGGAAAGGTGCCCTGCCAGGTGTTGGCCATGCACTTGCCACTGGGCCTGGCATCGTCCCCCCAGCAAAACCGTTGACGATCCAGTCCGCCGCGGGCCGCGAACTCCCATTCCGCCTCGGTTGGCAGGCGTTTCTTCGCCCACTTCGCATAAGCAACCGCATCGTCGTAAGCGATGTGCACGGCCGGATGATTTTGCCGTTCCTTGATGTTGCTTGCCCGTCCTTCGGGATGGCGCCAGTCCGCACCCTTGACGGCTTTCCACCATTGCAGCGGATTGGTGTCGCCGGCGTTTGGATCGACCGGTTTTTCAGGTGCGGCGAACACAATGGAAAAGGGCTCCAGCGTGTCCCGTTCCGCCTTGGGGAGCTGGGGCAGGTCCGGCTTTTGCTCGGCGATGGTCACATAGCCGGTAGCATCGACGAATTGCTGAAACTGCGCATTCGTCACCTCGGTTTGATCCATCCAGAAGCCATCGACGGTCACCTTGTGGACCGGTTTGGCGTCCGGAAATTGTTCGCTACCCATCCAAAATGTCCCGCCGGGCACCCAGACCATGCCTGCGGGCGCTGGCCCGGAGGGTTTCGCCGTGTTGAGCTTGATCATGCCGGCAGTTTCTACCGCGGCGTGAGAAGAAGTGACGAACCAGTTATGACGATAGCCCACGATCGCGCATCCAAGAAGAGCACCCACGCCGAGATAGCACGCCACCAGCACCCAGTGTCTTCTGGACACGGGAGAGGGCGTGGGCACGGTGACAGGGTCTTTTCGTGCTCGGCGGGATTTTTTCGCCATCGCTGCAAACCTTGGTTGGCGCGGCCGCAGTTAGCGCATGCGCGTCATTTTTATGAGCTCGCCCTGTTGATCCTGAACGATGAACCTTAGCTCCGTAAGCTCAAGAATTGTTTGCTCGTGGGTCACCTTGAAGCCGTGAGTGGGATCCACAAGCGTAACGCGAAAGCCGTCCCCCTCCATCTGCACTGATCCGTCGAAAGCAATCTCGTTGCCATTCTGCTTGAGCGCGAGCACCATGGTTCCATCCCTGGCAAACTCGATCGTCGCTCCCTGATTCTCGCCTTCGACAATGAGCCATTTGCCGAGCATGAGCGGATGCAAGTCGCCGAGCATCGACTCCAGGACAGCCACCGTGACTACCGCCGCCGCAAGAACATAAAGAACGGCACTCGCCCAGGCCGGCAAGCCCTTACGTGTGATAGCCGGAGCGTTCGGAGAAGCGGGCACGGAGCGCATGGATTACTCAGAGACTGATTTCAGTTTTTTGAGGCCTGCACGGGCCACTGGGCAGATTCGGTCCGCGCCCCGGCCAGATACTTTTCAAGGCGGCCGATGATATCCGGGTGATCGCGGGCGACATCCTTTGTCTCGCTGATGTCCTTGCTCAAATCATATAGTTCCAACGGCCCGCCCCGTTTGTCGCGTACGGCTTTCCAGTCGCCCATGCGGACGCCCTGCTGAAAGCCCTTTTCATGAAATTCCCAGTAAAGGAAGTCGTGCTGCTTCTGTGTACCTTGGCCCAAAAGCGTCGGCACGACAGATAACCCATCAAGTCCCGCGGGCACCCGGGCGCCCCCAAGTTCGGCGGCCGTTGGCAAAAAGTCCCAGAAAGCCCAAACCTGGTCGCTCTGTTTGCCAGCCGGTATCTTACCTGGCCAGCGCACGATCATGGGCATGCGCACCCCCCCTTCGTGCAGAGATCGCTTGATCCCACGCAACAAGCCCGAGCTGTGGAAGAAAAGCGGATCACCGCCTCCTTCCTGGTGTGGTCCATTATCGCTGGTGAAAAATACGATGGTATCGTCGTCGAGCCCAAGGGCACGCAGCCTGGCAAACACCCGGCCTATGTCCGCGTCCATACGCGTGATCATCGCCGCGTGGTTCTTTTGCTGCTGCGGCCAGGTCTCCTGGGTGTACGGCTCGTCACTGGGCACCTCCATACCTTTTTTGCCGGCCTCATTATTGGCGTGGGGAGTTGTGTACGCCAGGTATAAAAAGAAGGGCTGGTCCTTGTTTTTGTCGATAAAGTCCAGGGCCTCCTTGGTGAAGAGGTCCGGTGCATAGACGACTCGTTTCGTGGCCACACCCTTGACGACAACATTGGGCAGCGGCACCTTGGTCTCGTCGCGCCACAGGTAATCGGGATAGTAGTTATGCGCGTGGGTTTGATTGAGAAAGCCAAAAAAAGAATCAAAGCCCTGCCTGGTCGGCACCCCGGAGGTTTCAGGTTCGCCCAACCCCCACTTACCGACGAGGCCGGTGACGTAACCCGCCATCTTGAGGAGGGTGGCGATGGTTAGCTCGCTCTTCGTCAGCGGCACGTTCTTGTTGCCCCGAATCAGGCAGTGCCCCGTGTTTTTGCCGGTCATGAGACAGCAGCGCGAGGGTGCGCATACGGTACTGCCCGCGTAGGCTTGCTTGAAGAGCATGCCCTGGGCAGCCATCTTGTCGAGATTCGGCGTCTTGATTTTCTGTTGGCCATAACAGCCGAGATCGCCATAGCCGAGGTCGTCGGCCAGAATGAAAATGATATTGGGCTTCCTGGCCTTCGCATCCTTTTGAGCAAGGGCGCCGCCGGCGCTCATATTCCAGAGAATAACCGGCAATAAAAGAGCGAGTAGTCGCATGGCAAGGTTGCGCATTCCGATGTCTCCATTGGGCACCGTTCAAGTTTAATCCGGAGGCAGGCGAGGATCAACAAAGAAACGAATCGCGAGATAGGTATGCATGTAAAACCACTCAAAGCCAGCACCTTTTTCCGTCAGTCGACGGCGATGCCCATTTGCAGCAATTGAGCGACGAAATTGCCGCCCGGTTTATATACCAGTCCGCGCAACCCGGCCGCAGCGGCGCCCGCAATGTTGGCGGGCAGATCGTCGATAAACAGACACTCGTCGGCCGGGCACCCCGCTAATTGCTGACAATGCCGAAAAAAGCCGGCTCTGGGTTTGCGTACTCCAATCTCATGCGACAGGACAATGGCGTCAAACGAGCCCAGAATCTCCGCGAACTGGCGCTGAAAATGCGCCGAATGAATGGTGTTGGTGTTGCTGCCCAGGAGAATACGATAGCGTTTCTTGAGGCGCGGGATCAAGCCGCAAATCTCCGGGTTGGGCTCAAAGATATCGCCGATGGCAGCGGTAAGAAACTTGTTGTCGCAGCGCAGCCGACACAGGTCACGGAAGGCGGTCAAAAACTCGTCGGCGCCCAGCCGGCCCGATTCGAAATCATCCTCCAGTTGGTCCTGGTAGACGGTCGCGAACATCTCCTTCGCTGACATGTCCGTAAAAGGCTCAAGTCGCTTGAGCGTCCTGGCGTGATCGAAGAAGCCAATCACGTTGCCGAAGTCAAAAATAAGCGCTTGCAAGTCAGTCACTCCATTTAGCAGCCCGTTGAAAAAGGGGTCAGACCCCTTTTTCAACGGGCTGTTAGCTTCGCCGAATTGCTTTGGCCAGATCAATATGGGTGGCACCGGGCAAATGATCAAAGCGCTCCGGGTGGCACGTCAAGATCAGGATCTGGAGAGGGCCCGCGGGCGGTGTCCAGCCGGGACCGCCATCCGCGGCGAGGCGGAGTATATTCAGAAGATTGCGATGCTTGCCGGCATCGGCGTGTGCCAGCGGATCATCGAGGATGGCCACCACCGGTTCGGCTTTTGCCAGGATGCCGCCCAGGGCGAGTCGAACCAGCAAGCTAAGCTGTTCGCCGGTCCCATACGATTCATCGGCGATGCCCGCCGGCGCCTGCTCCCGATTGCCTTTATCCATGACAATGCCTTCGGGCATGAATCCATCACCAAAGCGGACTTCCTGATACTCGTTCAGGCCGATCTTGCGCGACCAATCCAAAACACGGCTGGCGACCGGCCCCATGACTTGCTGGACCTGATTCTCTTTACGCGCTTCAAACAAAGCACGCAAATAGTTATGAGCTTCCGCGTCCAACTTCTCGCGAGCCAGCGCGGTTTCGGCTTCCTGATAGGCTGCTTCCGCGTCGGCCAGGTTGAGGTGAAGTCCTTCGTTGCCGCGTAATTCTCCCGCCAGCCCGTCTATTTCCTTTTCCAGCTCACGTAGACGCCGCTGGCGTTCCTTTTGAGCAGCTTCACCTTCGGCGAGGCGGCGATCGATGGATTTTTCAACCTCCGTCAACGCGTGTTCCGCCAGGCGTTCGCTGGCTGCCGCCTCGGCTTTCTGCGCCTGTGCCAGGCATTCTTGAAGTTCCGCTTCGTTGCCCAGGCGCTCGAGTTCATGGCAGCTCGCCGATTCAAAGCTCAGCGCCCCAGCCAGTTTCTTTTGGTGTGCTTGCCAATTCTCCTCTGCCTGACGCAATAGACCAGAGGAGGCCCTGGTGGCCACTTCTTGCTGCTGGCGAAGCGATGTCAGTTCCGTCGTGTGCGCCCGAAATGCGTTTTCCAGCGCATCGATTTGCGCGGCATCCGGTTGCCAATCCGTCAGATTGAGTCGCCGTTCCAGGATAGCCTGCCTTTGAAACGCAACCGCTTGGTCTCTGGCGTCGATGGCGGCACGCCCGTCCGGCGCCGTCCTGGCCAGTTCCATCTGAACGCTTCTGAGCCTCTCGGCGCGGGCATTTCGCTGCAACCGCTTTTCCGCCAGACGGTCGAGACATGTCTCATCCGCCGGGTCCTCTCGAAACGAGCGTACCGTGGCATCAAAATCGCGGTCCCGGTCCGCGAGGTCCCGAGCTACACGGTTCAAGTCGAGATTTTCAACGGCGCGGGCCACCTCGATCTTACCAAGCGCGGCCATGGTTATCTCGGCCCGCTGCCGCAGGTGCCAAAGTACGGTCGCGCCGGCGCCGGCGTGACTGGTCCCGCGTTCTGTCCGTCCAAAGTTATCTCGAGTGAGATCGGCTCATGCAGCGTGATCGCCAGTGTCAATTCGTCCGTTTTGAGTTTAGCGTGTAACGTGCCGGCTTGCCGCCGGTTATCGCGCAGCGCGGCCAGTTGCTTTTCATCCGGCGCCACTTCGGTTGCGAGATAAGTCTCCAGTTCCGCTATTTCCTTTTCATATTGCGCGATGGAGTCTCTTTGTCGTTGCAACTGCCCGTGTTGCTGAACGAGCATCAACAGTTTGCGGCGGTCGTCAATTTCGTCTCGGTTCAAACGATGGTGCTCTTCGGTCTGCCGAGAGTTCTCCAACAGCCGTTCTTCCTTTTCGTGGGCCTGCTGGGCAGCCTGCCGCCGGTCCTGGGCCGCCTGTGCCTCGGCCGTGACCAATTCGACGGCACGCGCAGCTTCCGCACGCCGCTTTTGGCCCGCTACCAGGGCTTTGATCATTGCCTCCGCTTGCTGTCGCCGCGTGCCGCAGGCCTTCAGCTCATTCGTCGCCTCGCTATTGCGGCGAAGCCGTTCCTGGCAGCGCTCCCACTCCTGCTTCAATTCCTGGATTTCCTTGGTAGACTGATCGACGTCCCTCTGGCGACTGGGCAATTCCTCTTCGTAACTTTGCATTCTGCTCAGGGAACTTTCCCATTTCTTCAACCTGGAGGTTTCCTCCTGCAACGTTTGAAGTCGTTTCTTGACCGTTTCTTCCAGGCGACTAACGGGTGAATTTTCCTTTTGCCGGCCCAGCGGCGTGAACCACCTGGCCCAGCGCTCGTCCAGCGTTTGCTTGAAGTGCAAGTCCTGCCCCGTCACCATCACTCCGAGCACCTCGACGAGTCGCGTCGCCAGCGTGTTGTCGAGGTTTTTCGCCTCCGGCAAACCAACCTCGCCCTGAGCAAGCCATAGCAACTGGTTGAGCCCGGCTATCGATTTATCGGCACCCAGCAGTTCGCGAACGCGTCGCGATGCTTCTTTGGGCGCTCCTTCAACCCTTATCCAGTCGGGGCCCCTTCGTTCCTCCAAAAGGGCGCTGCCCTCCTTTTTCTTGGAGAAGACCTTGGTAAGCCGATAAGTGGTCCCGGCGGTGCAAAACTCTATGGCGACCTTTGGTGGGCCAGCGCCGTCCCAGGAAATACTGTTTTTTACTTCTTTACTGGAGGAATCATGGTCCGCGTCAAAAAGACAACAACGCAGGGCCAGCATCAGGCTCGATTTTCCCGTGCGATTGGGCCCGTGAAGGACAACAATCCCATCCGGCAAGTCGTTGAGGTTCAGACGTGAGATGTTCCGCCAGTTTTCGACCTGAATGCCGCGGAGGATCATGACTCCACCTCCTTGGCGATCCGGTAGAGCAGTAAGAGGGCGCGCTCTGCCACCTGGCGAATAGCAGTCTCGGAGGACGCTGTTTCTTCGATGAGCTTGGCGAGCACTCCCTGGAGTACGCCCCTGCCCGCAACAGCGCGTACCTCGTCCTCGGTGGGACGTACATGCAAGTTGGTTTCGTCAATCTCACCCAGCAAATAGCGCTGGAGCAGTATTTCACGCAACTCCTCGAGGCGGAGCATGTTCTCGGCGTCCAGGACACCGCACAATCGCAACCTGAGCAGCCGACACTCGACGGTGGGGCGAGTAGCCACGTCATTGATTAGCTGGTCGAGGTCTGCACGCGTAGCCAGTTCGCGGGTTTCATCATGCCAAAAGAAATGCCCCACATCGATGGCGCTCAGTTGCGGCGCGGCGCCCGGCCCGCTAATGCGAACATGAAGGATTTCCCCCCTGCCCTCATCCAGGAATTCAGCACGGTTGCCGCCGCTATAGGGCAGCCATCCCGTCGGACTATCGGGATTACCCTGGAAGCGCATTGGTTCGTGGACGCCGGAGTAGGCAGTACGCTCGGCACCCTGACGATCGGCATAAAACGAGCGGCGGTGCCAATGTCCCAGGGCGAGATAATCCAGGTTCAGATCGTCGGCGGCATAGCGCGCGATCAGGTGATCGTCGGCGGGTAAATCCGCTCGAACCTTCAAGCTGCCGTGGGCAATGCCGATCCGTACGACGTTTGGCCTGGCTCCATTCCCTTCGGTGGTCTGGCCGATCCACGCTGTTGGATCGACCATCGAGGTTTTGCGCAGCAGAGGACAGGGGAGTAGCACCACCCCGGCGCCCAGTTCCAGCATGTCGGCATTTTTGAGGACGTGCAAAGAAACTTCGGTATTTTGATTCCACGGGGGACGGTCCCAAACACTGCCCGCAACGAGAGGGTCATGGTTGCCGGGTAAGACGTAGACCGGCATGGGCAAGGACGCAAGCATTTCGTACGCCCGGCGGGACGTTAGCCCATCGACCGCGGCGTCATCAAATAAGTCGCCGGCGATGACGAGAAAATCTACTCTGAGTTCCCTGGCCTTCTTGAGAATGTTGTCCAGCGCGGTGAAGCGCGCCTCACGAACCTTACCCGCTATGGCAGGGTCAAAACGCGTGAGCCGGATGCCCAGATGCAAATCCGCGGCGTGGAGAAACGACACCACTACAAGCCAACCCTTGGCGCTGGCGCGTCGCTGAACTGTTTGTTGCAAGCCGCAGTCATTTTCTTCTTGAAGTTACCTATCAACGAGGGATGGAGACTTTTGCCACGCAGGTGCCTTACGAAGCGTGGTTTTCGGCAGCAGAGCTGGCATGGCGTCATTTTATAGGCGCCGACTCTCGACAACAACCGCGCGTTCCCGGACGACACTTACGCCTACTCGCGTGATTTCGCCCATTCCCGCCAGCTTCCAGTTCGTGATGATACCGTCGGCTTTCCTTGGACGTGGATGGATTGTAATTTTCAGTTCGGCCAGGCAATGGCCGATACAACCGTTAGATGACGATTAATCGTCATTTTTTGCCATGGTCGGATCGCCTTCCAGGCAAAATAGGCAAGTTGCAAGGAGCACACCAATATGTCCAAGATGCTTTGGTTGGGACCGCTCCTCGTGGTTCTCGCAGGTTGTTATACGCGAGCGCGCCCCGAGGTAGATGGGTTGGTGTGCACTTCCGCCAATCGGCAGGTGGATTTTCTTCCGGCCACTTCTGTCGGCGTTTCTGTTAGCCAAAAAGAGGAAAGCACTTTACCATTCAAAAATGTCGACGGTCCGTCCGTTGATCGCGCCACGGTAGTCCCCGCCAGTTTCGGCGAATCGACTGGTGATGGCAGGATAGCCAATACGGTATTTGACAATTTGCTTCAGGTATCGGCGCAGGAACCAGGGAAGTCGGCAGAGCCGGCCAAGGTCCCCGCCTTCTTCAAGCGTATGCAGGTCCCCCTTGAGGTGCCCGGCGCCAACGTCCCCCCAATCAAGCTGCCGGCGCGTACCGATGAAAATGCCTTCAAGGCCGCCGTGAATAAATACTTCCCGCCGCTGCCGGCCGTTGGTCCTGACCCCCTGCCTATCCCTGGCGCGGATGGAGTGCCGCTGACCTTAACCGACTTGCAAAGAATGGCGCGTGGTAACAGCCCACTGCTGCGTCAGGCTGCCGCTGACGTGGCCGCCGCCAAGGGGGCAGCGATTCAAGCCGGCGCCTATCCAAATCCGTTGGCTGGTGTCCAGAGCACGACCGCGAGCAATACCGGCGGCCCAAGTTACGGCATTATCCTCGGCCAGACCATCACTACCATGGGCAAGAAGAAGCTGGCGGAAGCGGCCGCCATCATGGACCTGGAGAATGCCCAGCTCGCCTATCACCGGGCCGAAACCGACCTGATGGCAGCCGTGCGAACTGGTTATTTCCAGGTGCTGGTCGCTCAGGAAAGCATGCGGGCCAACCGTGCACTCGTGAGCCTGACCGATGAGGTTTACAAGGTCAACGTCGATCAGGTGATGGGCGGCGCGGTGGCCGTCTACGAACCGATGCAGGTCGCCGTCTTCGCCGCGCAGGCACGCCAGGGCCTCATCATCGCGCGCAATAGCTATACCCTGGCCTGGAAACAGCTGGCGGCAGCCCTGGGTACGATTAACATGAAGCCCGCGCCGCTCGAGGGCCGCGTGGACATGCCGCTCCCGAAATATGAATATGACCAGGTCCTGGCCCACGTTCTGAGCAAACATACCGATATTGCGGTCGCCACCAATACCCAGCAAAAGGCGCGCTATAACCTTCGCCTGGCGGAGGTCACTGCCGTGCCCGACGTCACCGTGACCACCACGATAGCCAACGACAATAGCCTTGGTGTGAGCAACCGGGTCACTGCTGGCTTGCAGGCGACGGTGCCGGTCCCTGTTTGGGATCGCAACCTCGGGGCCATTCAACAAGCCAGGGGCAACTTGATGCGCGCCGTCGAGGAGCAACATCGCGTGGAGATGGACCTATCGACGCGCGTCGCCGAGGCTTACCGCCGCTACGCCGAAAGTCGCGATGTGCTGGCGCTTTATCGTGATGACATTCTACCCAAGCAGGTCCAGGCATTTCGAGGCGCCGTTGCCCGCCATTATGGGGCGGAGCCGGATAAAGTTGCTTATACGGACTTGATCACGTCCGAACAAAACCTCGTGAGCGTGATTGGCCCTTATGTTGCCGCTTTGTCGGCCCAATGGCAAGCCGTGGTCGACGTGGCCAACCTGCTGCAGACTGAGGATGTCTTCCAGGCGCAAGGTATCTTTCCCGCCGCGCCGCTGCCGAACTTGGAAGAACTGCTCAAGCTATCGTGCTGCCACCCGTGCAGTGCCCTCCCTGTTACCGGCGTGACGGGCCCGAACTACGCCTGGCCCCCGGCCGGGTTCACGCCTCACCTGGGTACGCCGCGTTCCGAGAATTGACAAAGAAACAGCCAAGGGCGAACTTTCATGACGGGCAGGAAGTAGGAGGATTGGCCGTGAAGAAATCTATACGAAAATTATTGGCACTGGCGCTGGCCGCACTCGTCGGCGACCGGGCGATTGCTCAATCACCGAGCAGCCTTGATATTCCTGCCCATGCAGTGCCCACGGCGATCCAACCCAGTGGCATACACATGGCCATCGGCGACGGCCACGACTCCATACCCGACTTTGGGGTTGCCCTACTGCAGTGCCCCTGAAAAGTGCGCGCCGCATGAAGACAATAATGGAGACCTGCTCAAGGGGGACCCCCTTTTGGATTGCTCCGCATGGGCCACGGGTCTTGGCTGGTTCGGTGCGTTCGAGATCGACGCCGTCGGCTCATCGGTACGCGCCGGCTTGAATGCTCCGGTCACGGTCGCGGGTGTGACATCGCGTGTCCAGTTGCCAGACGCTCGCCTGGGCTGGTCCGCCATGCCGCATATGGAGGTCGGCTATCGTATGGGTCAGGCTGCCGGCGAAATTATTGTCGGCTATCATGGCTTGAACGCGGCAGGTTCCGGCACCATCGCGGCCTTTGACGCGGCGGGAAATAGCGCGCCGCTAAGCAGTCATCTTGACGTGAGCATCGTCGATATCGACTACGGTAGCCGGGAGACGGCGCTTGGCCCGCTTTGGGACATGAAATGGCGTACCGGAGTACGTATCGCCACGGTCTTTTACGACTCGGAGGCGACTACACCCCTACTGAGCGAGCGTGACAGCAATCATTTCGTCGGCGCTGGTGTTCATTTTGGGCTAAATCTGAAACGCCGCCTGGGTAATACAGGTTTCGCGCTTCTCGGGCAGCTTGACAGTGGCGTTGTCCTTGGCCATGTCCATCAACTCTATCAACAATCGGTAACGGGCGTGGGCAGCGGTCTGACAGACTCGTCCGCGAATGAACCGGCCCCCAGCCTGGAAATAATGTTCGGTGTCGACTTCTCTCCTCGGTCCAACCCTAATCTGCGCTTTGCCACAGGGTATTTGTTTCAGCGCTGGTGGAGTGTCGGCGAAACCGCCGGCATATTCGGGGACGTGACCTATCAAGGCGTCTTTTGCCGTGGCGAATGGCGGTATTGAACCACCCGCCCTCGTGATGGCCGGATTCGGCAGCAATCCCCCACAAATCCAGTTGGTATACTATTCGGGCACCTTTCTGAACCTCCGGCTCTTGAAAAGCGTACCATCAGAGCGTGCCGCCGGCGGCATCCGGATCGATTTCAGCTTACCCGCTTGTAACGCATATTGCATTTACTATGACCTGTTTCCTGCTAGAATAGTGCGACGGGTTCCAGAACCCATCGACTCAAGCACTCGCGCATCGTTGGTTATTACGCCGCGCAAACATTGCCTGCTAACCAACTTAATACACGCCAGGGTTGGCGACAACCTACCGGTTGCAGTGTCCTGACGTCGAATGGGTTCTCGTACCGCTCTCGACCAGCCAAAACCGAGGGACTCATGTCCATTAGTCTTCTGTTGCAATCCCGTTGGTTCCGCGTTGCCATCGTGGCGGTTGTTATCGTGGCTGGCCTGGGCGCCATGGCCATTCCCAAGGTCCAAGAATTGTTTTCTCACAATGGGCAGCCGAAGGAAACAAAGAAAAACAGCAAAGACAGTGATGAAGGCGCCGAATTCATTCAAGTGGGAACTGACCAGGGCCTGCGACTCGCGCCGGAAACCGCGAAGAGCTTGGACGTCAAGGCGGTCAAGGTTGTTCTGGCCACCAAGGAACGACCTCTGCCCCCGCAGATTGGCACGCTCAACTACGACAATGATCGCGTATTCTCCGTCCCCTCACGTTTCCCTGGTGAATTGATTGAAGTTCGCGGGGTGGTGGATACCGACGCGCCAATCTCACCGACTCGGGAACGTCCCCTGCGTTTCGGCGACAGGTTAAAACAGGGCGATCTGCTGGCGGTCGTTTGGAGCCAACAATTTGGTACCTCGAAGGCGGCGCTCGTCGACGCGGTCGGTGCCTTGCGCTTGAGCCAGGCCACGTTAAAGCGTTACGAAGAGCTGGACAAAAAAGGGGTCGTTCCCGAATCCACGCTTCGCGTCGCGGAACGCCAGGTACAGATCGACACCAACACGCTACTGACGGCGGAACGAAGCCTGCGGATGTGGAAATTGACCGATAAGGAAATCGACGACATCAAATCGGAAGCCCAGCTGCTCCTCGATCAAAAAAAGCCACGCAAGGCCGACGACGAAATGAAATGGGCGCGCGTGGAAATCCGCGTACCCATCGACAGGAGCAATCCCAATCAAGATCTGGTGCTCGTTGAAAAAAATACTAATCTCAACGCCATGGTCGATCCCATGAATTCGACGCCGTTATTCAAACTGGCCGACACCAGCCGTTTGCAAATCTGCGTTTTCCCGCCGGAGGAGTATTTGCCGATCATTACCGAAGGGCTTTCCAAGCGTGGACCTGGTCGTATGCGCTGGGACGTTCGCTTTCTGTCCGACCCGGCCAACATCCCGCCGCGCCAGCTTGACATCGTGCAGATCAGTCCCGCGCTCGAGCCGACCATGCAGCGTCCGATGGTCCTTGGTTACATGCCGAACCCTGAAGGGAAATATCGTGTCGGGCAAACGGTCACGGCCACCATTTATGTGCCGCCTGATGAAAACACCGTTGAGATCCCCACGAATGCGCTGAATCAAGTCGAAGGGCAGGCCCTGGTTTTCGTTCAGGGCGATTTGACCAAGCACGAATACACGCTGCGGCGCATTCCCATCGTTCGCAGTTTCAAGGACGTGACGTACGTGCGCACGAAACTCACCGAGGAAGAAAAGAAAATGTCGGATGCGGAAGTGGCCGCGGGTCGACGGCCCATGCAGCCTCTACTTCCGGGTGAACATGTGATTACCGGCATGGTCGTGCAGATGACCAGCGCCCTCGAGGATCTTGCTGTCAAGCAACAGGCCAGCAAGGAACGTGAAGTCACCGCCAGGAAGTAAGCTGGCCGCCTGCTGGTCGAGGACGCCATCTTCTATCTCCGCGATCTAGCAACAAGCATTGTTTTTAAGCGGGGACCATCAGGCTTTGGCTCCCTTCTCTGCATCACGCTGAATTTCGGAGCACGCGATGGTACGTAAGTTAATTGCCTGGGCGCTCGATAATCCCCTTATTGTCATTCTGTTGGCCATCAGCGCCGGCGGCGTCGGCTTTTATTCATTCCTGCATATCAATGTGGAAGCCTATCCCGATCCAGCCCCGGCACTTATCGAGGTCGTTGCCCAGTGGCCGGGCGCTTCCGCGGAGGAAATGGAACGCCTCGTCACGGTGCCGCTGGAAATCACGCTGGCCGGCATCCCGGGCCTGAAGGCCACGCACAGTCGTTCGCTTTTCGGCTTGACCCACCTGCGCAACGTCTTCGACTATGGCTACGACCACGTGCAGGCCAGGCAAGAAGTGATCAACCGCCTGCAGATGATCACCCAGCCGCTGCCTTCGGGAGTTACTCCGCTCATTTCCCCCGCCAGTCCGATTGGCGAAATCTATCGGTACACGCTCATTGTGCCCAAAACGGAAAATGGCAAGGATATTTACACGCTCAATGACATCAAGGCTCTCCAGGACTGGATGCTTGAGCGGGAATTTCGACGCGTGCCCCGCATCATCGATGTCACGAGTTCTGGAGGCACGGTGAAGCGGTATGAAGTTCAGCCGGATCCGGAACGCCTCAAGCGCTTTGGAATCACGCTGACACAGCTCCAAAACGCGCTGGCCAACAGCAACTCCAATGTCGGCGGCGATTTCCTCGTTCAAGGGCATACGGTGCAAATGGTGCGCTGCGTCGGCGTCCTGGGAGGCGGCAAGGACCCGATCGAACGCGCCATCGGCATGAAGACAGCCAAGGAAGCGGCGGCTTACCTACGCGAGGAGGAATGCAAGCGCCTGAGTGAGATCCGCAGCATTGTCATAACCTCCGTGAACAACGTGGCGATCCGGATCGACGATGTCGTCCAGGGCGGCCCCCTGCCCTATCAGGATGCGCCGAGCACCGAGGGAGTGATTGTCAGTCACCAGTCACGTTTGGGGCGAGTGAGCCTCGACAAGGCCCTCGATGCCGAGGGCAAGCAATGGCGGCGGGAAGATGAAAAAGTCCAGGGAATCGTGCTCATGCGCAAAGGGGAGCAATCGCTCCCTTCGATCGAAGGCGTCAAGGCGAAGGTCAAAGAATTGAACCAGCCCGGCCGCCTCTTGCCCGGCGTACAATTGGAGGCCTATTACGACCGTGAGGAATTGGTGCATCTCACGACCCACACCGTGCAACACAACCTGATCGAAGGCATGGTGCTGGTAACCTTGATTCTGCTGATGTTCCTGAACAACGTGCGCGGGGCCTTGATTGTCGCGATCAATATCCCCCTGGCACTCTTTTTCGCGTTTTCCGTGCTTTACCTCCAGGGCAAATCGGCGAACCTCCTTTCCATTGGGGCCGTGGACTTCGGCATCATCGTGGATTCCGCCGTAATCATGGTGGAAAATATCTATCGGCACTTGAGCGCGGGCGAACACCCGGAACTGCCCCTCAAACAGCGCATCCTGCTGGCCACGCACGAAGTCGATAAAGCCCTCTTCTTCTCGACGGCCATCATGGTTTGTGCCTTCATTCCACTCTTCACGATGAGCGGTGCCGAAGGGCAGTTGTTCGGCCCGATGGCCCATACCTACGCCTACGCGCTGGGTGGGGCTCTCTTCATGTCCCTGACGCTGGCGCCGGTGCTA
The DNA here is from genome assembly GCA_963848825.1 of uncultured Planctomycetota bacterium. Lineage (GTDB taxonomy): Bacteria > Planctomycetota > Planctomycetia > Gemmatales > Gemmataceae > CAVVSQ01. The sequence goes on from CAWKFA010000016.1 coordinate 160,780, forward strand.
TGCTACTTTTTTCTCGGCAAAACCAAACCCGCCTCGGACAGCTTCATCGTGCGTTTCATCAAAACCAGCTATCTACGACGGCTCCGCCAGTGCCTCAAGTATCGTTACGTTACCGTGGGTCTCATGGCCGCGCTGGTCGTTGTGACCGTGCTATGGCCCTTGCGCAACCTGGGGCGGGAATTCATGCCTGAACTCGAGGAAGGCAACCTGTGGATACGTGCCATTTTCCCGGTTCATGTATCACTCGACTCTGTCTCCGACCCGGTTCGTAAAGCCCGCGATATCATGAGTTCCGGGGAATATCCCGAAATCGCGGCCATCATGGTTCAGGCCGGCAGGCCCGACGACGGCACCGACCCCGCCGGTTTCAACAACGTCGAGTTCTTCGTGCCGCTTCGTCCCGAAAAGAACTGGCCCACGGTAACCCGGCCAGATGGCGAGCGCAAAGTTCGCACCCGGCATGACATCACCGCCGACCTCGGCGCGGAGCTCAACCGCAAGCTACCCGGCATTGAATGGGCGTTTTCGCAGTATATCCGCGATAACGTCATGGAGGCCATCTCGGGCGTCAAGGGGGACAACTCCGTGAAAATATACGGCCCCGACCTGAACAAGCTGGAGGAACTCGCCGAGAAAGTGAAGAACAAGCTGGCGGCGGTACGCGGTGTTTATGACCTGGGTATTTATCGGATCATGGGCCAATCGAATTTCGAGTTCGCCGTGGACAAGGAGAAATGCAAGCGTTATGGCATACAGGTCGCCGACGTCAACAATGTGATCAACAGTGCCGTGCACGGCGCCCCTTTCACACAGATGGTCGAGGGGGAGAAAACCTTCGATGTGACCCTGCGCTGGCCGATGTTTCGCCGGCAGGACCAAAGTTCGATCCTGGAAATACCCGTGGACATCCTCAACAATTCGCTACTGGCGAGTTCCGTCCCGACGACCCAGCAAACGACAACCACCGGGGCGCAAACAGGCCTGTCCCCCACCGGGACCAGCAATCCCAACCCCGCGCTGGTCAGCAGCACCACGGCCATCTATGGTAATTTTCAGCCGCGCTTACGTCTGCGCAATCTCGTCTCCCCCGTGGGTGAAGATGGCCGGCCCAACTCTGATCCCAACGCCAGCTTTTCTCGCGCCGCCGGTTCCATGATCACGCGGGAACAGGGCAAGCGCTTTATTGCTGTCAAATTCAGCGTTCGTGACGATCGCGACCTCGCCAGCGCCGTAACGGAGGTACAGGAAACAACCAGGCCGCTGATCGAGCTTCCGTACCGGGTGGAATTTGGCGGAGAATTCGTGCAGATGGAAGACGCCGAGGGTCGTTTGCTGGTGATTATTCCACTATCGCTCGGCCTCATCTTCACGCTCCTCTACCTGGCGTTCCGCTCCATCCTCGACGTCATTGTCGTCTTTTCCAATGTCCTTGCCCTGGCCGTAGGCGGCATCTGGACCCTCTACTTGACGGGCACGAATTTCAGCATTTCCGCGGCCGTGGGCTTCATCTCCCTCTTTGGCGTTGCCATCATGGATGGCCTACTTACCATCTCCTATTTCAACGATTTGCGGGCGCACGGCCGCTCCGTGCAGGACGCCATCATGGAAGGGGCGGCCAAACGTGTGCGGCCCTTGACCATGACGAGTTTGACGGCCATTCTCGGTTTGTTGCCGGCAGCTTTCTCGACGGCCATCGGCGCCCAAACCCAGCGGCCCCTGGCCATCGTGGTGGTTGGAGGCATGTTGACCACCCTGCTCCTGACCCGCTACCTGATGCCCGTCCTTTACACCTTCTATGGCTATCGCGAGCCGGTAGAGGGTGCATCGAACATGGCCCATTAATCACCCTCGTCCCCCCAGTCTCCGACAGTCCTGTAGGGTGGGTCAAGCGTAATCGCGCTGACCCACCGACGCGCCCGCCGCGCTGAGTTATTGGTGGACTCCATCGCCCGCGCACACTTCGTCGCCAAGGTTTTACCAATCAGAAAGAGCCGATTCCTGGGAATATCCTTGGCAATCTAACAGTCCGTGGGCTACTTGCCCAGGTCGCGAGGCCTTCGGCCCCTTCGAAATTAGGGCAACCGTATCGCATTTTCACATTGCACGGCATTCCTCTTTGAATCCTTGCCAGCTTCGGTGTTACTTTTGTCGAAGATTTACCTGTCCACCGAGTTGATGTCTGCCAGTGATAGTTCAACCATTCAAGGAGCCATTTCATGCCGCCCGCCGATATGCCGAGTCTCTTTAGTCGTTCGCTGGAGCCCGCCTCCAGGGGCAACTTGTCGCATTTCCCCTCTCTGCCAAAAGGGAATGTGTGTGACGAAACGATGGAAGCGCAGCCATCAAGCTTCGAATTGCTTTGGATCGATATGGGAGGCGAAGGCTAACATCCAGGGAGGAATCAGATCGTCACGCGATGTTCCTCGGGCCTCCGCCCTCGGCTCCACATTACTCGTTCTCGTCAGGTCGAGCCGGCCGTAGGTCTTTGAGCCACTGAATGGCGTAGTAAAATACCGGCGTCAAAAAGATGCCAAAAAGAGTGACGCCCAACATGCCGGCAAATACGGCCGTGCCCAACGTGCGGCGCATCTCCGCGCCGGCACCCTCGGAGACCATGAGCGGCACAACGCCAAGGATGAATGCGAACGACGTCATGATGATCGGCCGCAGTCGGAGCTGGCAGGCGTCGAGCGTCGCCTCCAGGCGCGTACGTCCGCTTTCACGCTGGGCTTTCGCGAATTCGACGATGAGGATGGCGTTCTTGCATGCCAGGCCCACCAGCACCAGGAAACCGATTTGCGTGAATATGTTGATGTCCGAGTTGGTGACGATGACTCCCAGCACCGCGCATAAAAGGCACATGGGCACCACCAAAATGACGGCCAGCGGCAACGACCAGCTTTCATACTGGGCGGCCAGCACCAAAAACACCAGCACAACCGCCAACAGAAAAACCCACATCGCGGTGTTTCCTGTTTCTAGCTGGAGCAATGCCAGCTCCGTCCATTCCGTGCGCATCGACAGCGGCAATTCGTCATCAGCCGCCTCTTCGAGGTGCGCGATCGCCTGACCCGAGCTGGTACCTGGTCCCGGCTCGGCATGTACCGCCGCGGAAGCGTACATGTTATAGCGCATGACCAGCACCGGACCGCTGGTGTAACGCACGCTCGCGAAATCCGCCAACGGCACCATGTCGCCCGTGTTGTTGCGCACCTTGAGTTGCTTGACGTCCTCGACCGATTGACGAAAAGAATCCAGAGCTTGCACGGTGACTTGCCAGGTGCGGCCGAAGCGATTGAAATCGTTGATATAGTAAGGACCAAGTGTCGATTCGAGGGTGGTGCGGACGTCATCAATCGATACGCCACGATCCTTGGCCTGGCGCGGTCGATAAGCAAGTCAAGCCAGGGCGTGTCGGCCCGGAAGCTCGTAAAGAGCCCTTGAAGACGGCTATCCGCCTCGCCGTTGGCAAGTGCCCGTTCGGCGGCTTGCTGCAGGGCGAACATGCCATTGTCCCCCGTGTCCTGAATGACGATCTTGAAGCCGCCGGCCGTACCCAGACCTTCGACGGGCGGTGCACCAAAGATATTGATGGCAGCCTTGGGAACCTTCCTTTGTAAATCTTCCTGGAGGCTGGCGGCGATGGCTTCGCTGGACAACGAGGCCTCGCGCCGCTGCTCGAACGGCTTGAGCATCAAGTAGAGCGCACCATAATTGGAAGCATTGGCGCCCAGTAGAATTGACTGCCCGGAAATGGCCACGGTGTGCTCCACTCCTGGCGTCTGCAGGGCGATGTCCTCGATTTGACGAACGATCTCGCTGGTGCGCGTCACCGAAGCCGCGTCCGGCAACTGCACATTGACGAGCAAATAGCCTTTATCCTGCTGGGGAATGAAACCGGTTGGGGTCGTGGTGAAGCTCCAGTAGGTGACCCCCAGGAGCCCGCCATAAAGAGCGATCACCGGCACGCTCAGAAACAACAGGCCCGCGACAATCCGCGTATACGCGGCGGTTGAATAGTCGAACCCTCGATTGAAGGCGCGAAATGCCGCACCCAAAAGTGCATTGATTGGTCGGCCAAGCACCAGGGCAGCGATCAAGCCCGCGAGGGCGCCGAGCCCGATCGGGCCCCATGTTCGCAGGCTATCGTAAACTTCGGGCCGTAGATCCAGGTTCAAGGCAGCCAATGCTGGACCAGCAAGGTGAATGCCGACTTTGTGTCCCACCCAGGCCCCCATCGGCACGAAAGCAAACCAGGGCAAGGGCTCGAAGGCGCCCTGCTTGCGCCGCCGCAACAGGAGGGCGGCCAGCGCCGGGCTCAGCGTCAGCGAGTTGAAGGCCGACAGGACCGTCGAAACGGCAATCGTCAACGCGAACTGGCGGAAGAATTGCCCGATAATGCCCGTAATGAAGGCGCAGGGCACAAACACGGCGGCCAGCACAAGCCCAATGGCGATCACGGGCCCGGATACCTGCTCCATCGCTTTGAGGCTCGCCGCGCGTGGCGACAGGCCAAGCTCGATGTGGTGCTCGACGGCCTCCACGACCACGATGGCGTCGTCGACGACAATGCCGATCGCCAATACCAGTCCGAACAACGTTAGATTATTAAGGCTAAAGCCGATCGCGGCCATGACCGCGAACGTCCCTATTACCGCCACCGGCACGGCAACCAGCGGAATCAGGGCGGAGCGCCAGTTTTGCAGAAAAACCAGCACCACGAGGGCGACGAGAACAATCGCGTCGAAAAGTGTCTCGAACACTTCGCGAATGGATTCCTGAATGAATGGGGTCGTGTCGTAGACAATCGCATAGTCGATGCCGGGGGGAAAACGGTCCCTGAGTTGCTTCATGCGTTCACGCACACGGCCGGCGACATCCAGGGCGTTCGAGCCGGGCAGTTGATAAATCGACAAGGCGACCGAGGGCTTCTTGTCAAGCGTGCAGGTCTGATCGTAAGATTGCGCGCCCATTTCGATGGCGGCCACGTCCTTGAGATAGACGAGCGTGTTACCCGTGTTGCGCAAGATGATGTTCGCGAATTGATCGCTGTTTTTGAGCCGTCCCAGCGTGGTGATGATATATTGCGTGACCTGCCCGCGCGGCGTCGGCGGCTGGCCGATCTGGCCCGCGGCGACCTGGATGTTCTGAGCTTGCACGGCCGCGATCACATCCTGGGCGTTGAAGTTGTAGGCCGCCATCTTTTGCGGGTCGAGCCAGAGTCGCATGCTGTAGTTGCGCTGGCCAAGGTAGGTGATGTCGCCCACGCCGGGCAAGCGTGAAAGCTCGTCGCGAATCTGGATGGTGGCGTAGTTGCTGAGTTCGAGGCTCGTGCGACTTTCGTCCGCCGACAGCAGATTGACGATCATGAGCACATTCGGTGACTTCTTTTTCACCGAAATGCCGCGGCGCTTGACCAGGTCAGGCAAGATCGGCTCGGCGAGGGACTCGCGGTTTTGCACGAGCACTTGCGAGATATTCAGGTCGGAGCCCGGCTTGAAAGTGACCGTGAGCGTGTAGTTGCCGTCGTTGGTGCACTGCGACGACATATACATCATACCTTCGACGCCGTTGACCTGCTGTTCGATCGGGGCGGCTACCGTGTCGGCCACGACTTGGGCATTGGCGCCCGGATAGGATGCCGAAACCTCAACGGTCGGCGGGGTAATTTCCGGATACTGAGCCACAGGCAAGGTAAAGAGCGCGAGACTGCCGGCCAAAACAATGACGATGGACAAAACCGAAGCAAAGATCGGCCGCTGAATGAAAAACTTGGAGAACATCAAAACCTCGGTAACTTCTCGGCTAGCGCGGACGCCAGCCACGCCGCAACAGTCTTGGTAAGCCGAGCACCAGCGTGCCCAGCCCGTTGCGCAGTGCCGCCGCTGACCCGACGGGCTCCGGCCGCCGACAACAGCGGCGTTTCGGCAAAACTGGCGATCACATAAAAGAACACGGGCGTCAAAAAGATGCCGAATAAGGTCACCCCCACCATGCCGCTGAAGACCGCTGTCCCCAGCGTGCGGCGCATTTCCGCGCCGGCGCCGGTGGTAACCAACAGCGGCAGCACGCCCAGGATAAAAGCGAATGACGTCATCAAAATGGGCCGCAAACGCAGCTTGCAAGCCGCCAGCGTCGCGTCGAAGCGCGACAGGCCGCCTTCCTCATGTTTGTGCTTGGCAAACTCGACGATCAAGATGGCATTTTTGCTGGCCAGGCCGACCAGCACCACAAAACCGATTTGCGTGAAAATATTGATATCGCCGTGAGTGACCGCAACACCCACGAGCGAGCCGAGAATGCACATCGGCACAACCAGGATGACCGCCAGCGGCAAGGACCAGCTCTCATATTGCGCAGCCAGCACCAAGAAAACGAACACCACCGACAGCGGAAAAATCAGGCTGTTCCAAATGTTATTGGCGGCGTCGATTTGCATGTAGTTAATCTCGGTCCATTCGAAGGACATGCCCGGAGGCAGAATCTCGGCGCACAACGCCTCCATTTCCTCGATGCCTTCGCCGGTGGAGATCCCGTCCTCCGTGGCACCGAGAATGGCGCCGGCGTGATACATGTTGTACCGGCCAATATTGATCGGCCCACCGATGGCCTTGACGTCAAGGACGGCCCCGAGCGGCACCATTTCTCCCTGGGCATTGCGCACCTTGAGAAGTTTGACCTTTTCGGGGTCGTCGCGATAATCGCCCCGCGCTTGCACGTTGACCTGCCAGGTGCGTCCGAAGCGATTGAAGTCATTGACATAAAAGGAACCGAGGTAGATCTGCAGGGTGCTGAAAACGTCGTTGGGATTGACGCCCATCGTCTGGCATTGGTCGCGGTTGAGATCGACGTAGAGCTGCGGTGTATTGGCCCGAAACACCGAAAACAGCTTGCCCACCACCTTGCGGTTTTCCGCCGCCCGGGCGACCAGACCCTGGATGCGCTCCCGTTCCCCTTTATCCTTGATGTTGCCTTGCGTGAGCAGGTCGCCGACCGCAACGAGGAACGAGTCCTTGGTGAGGTAGTCATGATCGCGCAGTTGGTCGAGTTCATCCACCAGGCCAGCCGGCAGCGATTGTTCCTGGCTCTTTAGAGTAACGAGAGATTGCGCGGTGAGCTTGAAGTGGCCTTCGTTACCGGCCGCGATCACGCGGTCAATTTGGTTTTGCAGCTCTTCAAGCCCCAAATCGCCCCGGTCTTCAATGATTATTTTGAAACCACTACCCGTACCCAGGCCAGAGACGGGGGGCGGCGTCAACACGCCAACGCTGGCCTCGGGAATATTTTCCAGAAGCTTCGCGCGTGCCCGGTCCGCGATGGCGAAACTATGCATTCTCGGGTCGCGTCGCCTGTCAAACTCATCGACCGTTACGAAAAATTGGCCAAAATTGGAGCCATTCGCATTGAGCGTGAAGGATTGTCCGGCAATGGCCGTGGTATGGACAATGCCTTCGCCGGCGCCCTCGCCACTGGGGTCCAGCAAATCGATGATCTTGTCGACGACCTTTTGCGTGCGTTCGAGCGAGGCGCCGTCCGGCAGTTGTACCACGACATAAAAACGCCCCTGGTCCTGGTTGGGGATGTAGCCCGAGGGCAGTTTTGAGGATGTCCACCAGGTGAGTACCAGGAGGCCTCCGTAAATCAAGAGCACCACGGCGCTGGCCCGCAGGGCACGGCCAACAATACCGAGGTAAGCAGCGCGGCCGCGATGAAAGGTCCAGTTAAAGCCGCGAAAAAACCAACCCAGGAAGAAATCAAGCAAGCGGCCCGCAAGGTCCTTCTTGGCTCCGCGTGGCTGTAGCAGCAGGGCTGCCAGGGCCGGGCTGAGGGTTAAGGAATTGAACGCGGAAATTACAGTCGAAACAGCGATGGTCAACGCGAACTGCCGAAAAAACATGCCCGTTATGCCGCTGATGAACGCGCAGGGCACGAACACGGCCGACAGGACGAGCGCCACCGCGACGACCGGGCCCGACACCTCGCGCATCGCCATGTGGGCGGCCGCCCGTGGCGGCAATCCCTCCTCAATATGGTGTTCGACGGCCTCGACCACAACGATCGCATCGTCCACCACGATGCCGACGGCGAGTACCAGGCCAAACATCGTCAGGGTATTGAGGCTGAAGCCAATGATCGCCATGGCCGCGAAAGTGCCCACGATGGCCACGGGGACGGCCACCAGCGGTATCAGCGCCGACCGCCAGTTTTGCAGGAAGATCAGCACCACGATGGCCACCAGGATGATGGCTTCGATCAACGTCCGCGTTACTTCATTGATGGATTCCTGGATAAATGGCGTCATATCCAGGGAAATCAGGTAATCGACGTCGGCTGGAAAGTTTTTGCGAAGTTCTTCGAGGCGTTCGCGGACACGCCGTGCGGTTGCCAGTGAATTGGCGTCGGGCAAGGCCCAGACCGCGAGGCTGGCGCCGGGTCGACCGTCAATCTTGTTGGTCGTATCGAGATTGCGTGCGCCGAGCTCAACTTCGGCCACGTCCTTGATGCGAATGCGCCGGCCATCGCTCTCGGTGCGGATAATAATGTTCTCGAACTCCGCGGGCTCCGTCAGCCGGCCTTGTGTGGTAATCGTGAGTTGATGGTCGGAGCCCGAGCCGCGTACGTTCGTGACGACCTCCTGGCTCGCTAGATGACTGCCGGCGACCAACGGGTGATCGCCACCGTCATGCTGCTGGCCCACCGCACCGGGCGCGCCAAAGCTTCCCGCGGCCACCTGGCGGTTCTGCTCGCGCAGGGCATTGGCGAGGTCCGACGCATTCATGTTGAGGGCGGCAAGTCGCTCCGGGTCTACCCAGACACGCATGCTGTAGTCTTGCTGGCCGAATTGCTGCACGTCCCCCACACCCTCGACGCGTGCGATTTCATCCTTGACCTTGATGGTGGCGAAGCTGCTGAGATAGAGCTGGTCGTACAACTTGTTGGGTGAAAAAAGCGCGATGACCAGCAAAATATCGGGATTGCGCTTGCGCGTCGTGACACCCGCCTGTTTCACCACGTCCGGCAAGAGCGGCATGGCCAGGTTGATGCGGTTCTGCACTAGCACCTGGGCAAAGTTCAGATTGACGCCGGGCTTGAAGGTGACCGTCAAGTTGTACGAGCCGTCGTTGTTCGACTGCGACACCATGTACATCATGCCTTCGACGCCGTTGATTTGCTGCTCGATCGGCGCGGCCACCGAGTCGGCCACGTCCTGGGCAGCGGCGCCCGGATAAAGGCAGGAGACGTTGATCGTCGGCGGCGTGATGGGCGGATACTGCGCTACCGGCAAATTGAGCACGGAGACGACGCCCGCCAGAAAGATGACAATCGACAGCACTGAGGCAAATATCGGCCGCTCGATAAAGAAATGCGAGAACATGCGCCCTCTCCAGAAGTCGTTGGGCCGAAGATTAGCGATGGATTACGGGATTGGTCGTCTTCTGGTGGCCGTTGTCCGGCTTGTGATTTTTATCCTCGACATGCGGCTGTCCATTCCCCGCGAACACTTTTACCAACGGCATTTGCGGCGCGGCGGGCGGTGCTTGTTTCTCGGCGTCCACCTGGATCCCTTTGCGCAGTGCGCTGCATGCCGCTCACGATGATCTGGTCATCGAGGGTAACCCCCTCCTTGCCCTCGTGGCCTTTCTCCGGTGCCCGGATCACGCGCAACTCGCCAAGGGCCTGGCCGATCCTTACCGGCCGGTACTCCACTTCGTTTTTCGCGTTCACCACCCAGAGGTATTTTCGTTCTTGATCGCTCAAGATCGCCTCGTCCGGCACGACCTTCGCTTCGTAGGCGGTGCCAATCGGCAGACGGATGCGCACGAACAGCCCGGCCTTCAGAATGGCCGTGGGATTGTCGAACACGCCGCGCATGCGTACCGTCCCGGTGGTGGAACTCACGCGGTTATCCACGAAATCGACCCTGCCCACCTTGTCGAAGTCCTGGGCATTCGCCAGGCGCATCATGACGGGTAGTCGCAAACCCTCGTACCAGGACTTTTGCCCGGCGCGATGCTGGCCAATAAATCCAGGTAAGTGCGTTCGTCCACGTCGAAGTAGGCATACATGGGATCTTCGGTGACGATGGTCGTGAGGACCGTGCTGTCGGCGTTGATGAGGTTGCCCGGGTCGACAAAGCGCCGGCTGATCCTGCCTGTTACCGACGCGGTAACCTTGGTGTAGTCCAGGTATAGCTTGGCTCGATCGCGCGCGGCCTTCATCGCCCCCACCGTGGCTTCAGCTTTTTCCTTGGCCGCCAGCACGGTTTCATAATCTTCCTTCGAGATCGCGTTGGCGGGAATCAAATTCTTGGCCCGCTCGGCATTTCTGATTTGCAAATCTCTATCGGCGGCCGCCACTTTGAGATTGGCCTCGGCTAGTTTCAAGTCCTCCTCATAAGGGCGCACATCAATCTGGAACAAAAGATCGCCCTCGTGCTGCTTGCCATCCTTGTCGACGTAAGGGCCGTGCACCAGCTCGCCCTCTTGGACGACTCCTTTTTCCTTACCGGGCGCCTTGGTCACGTAGCCGGAGACGCGCGCACGCACCTCGACAGTCTTGACGGCATCCAGTCGGCCCGTGAAGTCCTGGTAGTCCATCACCACCGCGGTAACTGGCCGGGTGACGACAACGCGCGGATTTTTGATTTTCTTGGCTGATTGATCTTTATCGCACCCGGCCAGCGCGACAAGAGCGCTCACCAGCAATGTGCGAGAAATGGAACGGAAAGGCATCATTTTCCTCAAAGTTCACGCGTGACCTCGCACCTGGGACTGTGGGAATTCCCATGCGCGGGTAAGAATTTAGTATACCGGTTGCCCGCATCCGAGTTTAGAAAAAAGCGAAAACCCGTAGGGTGGCGTCGAGCGTACTCGCGCTGACCCACCGGAACCGCGCAAACCATTGTCTTAAATACGTGGATTGGTGTGAGTTTAGAAAAAAGCGAAAACCCGTAGGGTGGCGTCGAGCGTACTCGCGCTGACCCACCGGAACCGCGCGAAACCATTGTCTTAAATACGTGGAATGGTGCGAGTTTAGAAAAAAGCGAAAACCTGTAGGGTGGCGTCGAGCGTACTCGCGCTGACCCACCGGAACCGCGCAAATCTTTGCCCTAAAAACGTGGAATGGGCGACGCGATAGTGTGTTTCGGTGGGTCAGCGCGAGTACGCTCGACGCCACCCTACAGATGGCTTTCGATCACTTCGCCGGTCTGGCGAAAATTGCGAGGCGTCCTTGACGGAAAATCGGCTCGAATGACGTACCGATTGCCGGCAAGCGATTATTGTCCCACGCCAAGATAATATCGACCTCCTTTTCGCGTCTGCCAGCCGTGGTCAGGCCCCGGCCGCGCGTGACGCCGTCGCGAAAGCGCAGCGGAAAATGGCTGGTGGCCGCCTGGTAGTTGTCCAGGTTCAGATTGCCCGTGTCGAGACAATAATATTGGGATGCATGGAGCAGGGGATTGGCAATTTGCACGTGGCCGGCGCGATTGGGCCGGCTTGTGTCCTGAAGAACATAGAGTATTTTGCCCCGGCCCACGGCATCCACGCCCGCGGTATATTCGGCTATCTCAATATTGTCGGCCTCCACCCGATCAATTACGAAAGCAAGATTGATCGCGAGGATAAACGTAATCCCGACATTCACCGCCATCGCAAAAGCGGGCCGCGCGGGCAACGTAAACCATCCCAAAAGCAACAGCGGGGGCAGCAGGGCCAGGCGGGCCTTGAGGAAGGAGCCATGCTCGCCCAGATCGTCGATGGTCAGGACATAAAACACCAGGAAAACCAACGCCAAAACGGCCGCCGGCCAGCGTGCCGGCGAGGCGGCCACGCTGATGCTGGCGCCGCGCTCAGTCTGCCACCGGGACAGGATCGTCGCCAGCGCCAGGGCAACGTAAAGCAAGCCCACAAGAAGACCTAGCGGCACTTCCCCTTGAATATGATGGGTGAAATAGTCCTTCGGCAGTTGGGCAAACTCTTGCCCAAGGCGAGCCCACGCATTCGGACTTGTGAACCACTGTTTGGCCTGAAACCAAAGCCGGCCGGGCGCACCGGACCGTAAAAAACCCGTGCGTTCGAGGTAATCCAGCGTCAATAAGCTCGCCGGCACCAGCGCGAAAGCCACCCAGCCGATATTGCGCCAGCGGTTTCGGGGTGAAGTCAGCGCGAACCACAAAAGGCCAATGGCCACGATGAGGAAGCCGACCAGGTGCGTGAGAAAGAGGATTACCGTGAGCAACGACAGCGCCGCGGCCGTAAAAAGATCGGCGCGGTCGCGCCGCCTCAGCCAGAAGGCCAGCACAAATAGACAAAGCGCCAGGCTAAGGTTCCAGTTATAAAAACCCAGCCACAGGCAGCGGTTGTAAAGAAACAGCAAGCCCACCAAGGCGCACGAACGGCTGCCGGGCACGAAATAGCCGCAGAATAAACGCAGCGCGTAGGCGAAACCGAGCACATAAATCGACAACAGCAGCTTTTCGGCAATAAGGGCCGGAAAGATGAACATCAAGCCCGCAAGGAGCAGATGAGCCGTCCAGTTCGGCAGCGGTTCCTCGCGAACTTCGAAGAATTCATGATAACGCGTGCCGGGTGAACCGATATCTTTCAGGATAATCGAACTGCTCAGATGTGCCGGGCCGTCTTGCGTCGGGAAATACCGGAAAGCCCAGATCGGTAACAGGTGAGCGAGGACCACGACCCAAAAAAGAACAGTTTCGGGCTGTAAAGCTGGTCGCTTCCGGGGCGGCACCGGTGCTTCCGCCAGCGCCAGTCTTGAATTGTCCCCGGAAACAGCCTCATTATTTGCCATGTTGGCCGAACAGTTCTTTTTTGAATTTTGGTCGCTCCAGCCGGTGCTTCGCGATCAAATACATTGTAGCGAAGCAGAAAGGGCGGATCGCCGCCGCGGCGGTCTCGTCAGAGTGTGCTTGACGGGCGTGCGGGGTTCAGAAAAGATTGACTGCTATGACGACTATCGGAGAATTGTTCAATCGGGCTGTTGAGTTTCACCAGAGCGGCAACCTGGCGCAGGCCGAGCCACTTTACCGGCAGATCATTCAGGCCGATCCCAGCCATGCGGGAGCCCTCCAGTTGCTGGGCATCCTCGCGCATCAGACCGGTCATCCACAGGACGCCGTCAAGCTTATCCGCCAGGCGCTGGTTCTTGCTCCTCAGGCGGCGGAGATCCATTTCAATCTCGCCAACGTTCACAAGGACCAGGGTGACTTGGCCGAGGCCGCGGCATGTTACCGGGCCGTGTTACGCATTAACCCCAACCATGCGGCTGCCCAGAACAATCTGGGGCTGACATTGATCGCGCTGGCACAATTCTCCGAGGCCAGTGCCGTAATCCGCGAAGCGCTTGCCAGCAATCCTGATAATGCCGATCTCCACAACAATCTCGGCATAGCGCTGGCCGGCCTGGGACAGTTCGTGGAGGCCTGCGCCAGTTATCGGCAGGCGCTGCTGTTGTGTCCTGGTCTGGCCGAGGCGCACAATAACCTGGGCGTCGCGCTCAAAGCCCAGGGGCGCCTGGCCGAGGCGGCCGCCTGTTATCAACAAACATTACGGCTACAACCCACCCATGAGGGCGCTCAACAACCTGGGCAATTTCTTCTACCAGCAAGATCGGCTTGACGAAGCCGAGGCATGCTATCGGCGCCTGTTGCAGGGGAATCCCGAGAACGCGGAAGCTCACAACAGCCTTGGCAATATCTTGAAGGACCGGGGCCAACTGGACGATGCGCTCGCCTCCTTTCGCCGGGCCCGGCAGCTTGAGCCTCGTAATCCGCGCTGGCATAGTAACCTGCTTTATGGCTTGCTTTTTCACCCTCAATACGACGCCCCTGCCCTCTTCGAGGAACATCGAGCCTATGACGCGGAACATGCCAGGCCGCTCTTCGCGTCACACGTTTTCATGAACGAGCGCACGCCCACACGCCGCTTGCGCGTTGGCTACTTGTCTTCTTTTTTTCGCGATCAGGTCGTTGGCCGCAACATGTGGCCGCTGCTCCGCCATCACGATCATTCTCAATTCGAGATCACCCTCTATGCGTCCACGGCCGAGGCGGATGTGTTCACGGAGAAACTGCGCCAAAGCGTGGATCACTGGCAAGTGCTGGCCGGCTGGCCCGATGAGCAAAGCGCGGCCAAAATACGCGCCGATGGCATTGATATCCTGGTGGACCTTAACTTGCACATGGCGGACAATCGCTTGCTCGTCTGCGCGCAAGCCGGCGCCCGTGCAGGTGACCTTCGCGGGCTATCCCGGCAGCACCGGCCTCTCGGCCATCGATTACCGACTATCCGACCCCTTGCTCGATCCGCCGGGTCTTTTCGACGCTTTTTATGCGGAAAGGACCTATCGGTTGCCGCACAGCTTCTGGTGCTACGATCCTCGCTCCGACGAGCCGGCAGTAGCGGCCCTGCCAGCACTCAAGCGTGGTTATCTTACCTTTGGCTGCCTCAATAATTTCTGCAAAAGCAACGACCAGGTGCTGGCATTATGGGCCCGGGTGCTGCGCAAAGTGCCGCTGGCGCGTTTGCTGCTGCTTACCCAGGAAGGCAGCCATCGAGAACGCACGCTTGCTTTCCTGGCCCAGCATGGAGTCGCGTCCGGACGCATCCAGTTCTGCGGGCGCCAGCCGACGCCGGCCTACCTGGCCCTCTATCATGACATCGACATTGGACTGGATACATTTCCTTACAACGGCCATACAACCAGCCTCGATTCTTTTTGGATGGGCGTACCCGTTGTTACTCTGGTGGGCGCCACCGTCGTCGGCCGCGGAGGCTTCAGCCAGCTCACGAACCTGGGTCTTTCGGAGTTGATAGCCGTCACGCCCGAGCAGTTCGTGGAACTGGCCACGCAACTGGCACGCGACCTGCCGCGCCTGGAAAAGATGCGCCGCAGCTTACGGGAACGAATGCGCAGCTCTCCGCTGATGGATGCCTCAGGTTTCGCCCGGGGAATCGAAGACGCCTTGCGGGCGATGTGGCGTACCTGGTGCGCGGACGGCACAGCGGCGGTCCAGTAAGATTTTGAAAAACAGGGCAACGTCGTCGTCAATTCAACCGTGAGCTAAAATAGCGCGCATGCCTACCAACGCCGAGCTATTCGACCAGGCTGTTCGCTGCTACCAAAGCGGCGCCTTGGGGCAGGCCGAACCTTTTTTACTGCAAGTGCTGGTGGCCGAACCGGCACATGCGCAGGCGCACCACCTGCTTGGCCTTCTGGCCAGTCAAACCGGACGGCCCGATAGCGGCGTCACCCATCTGCGTCAGGCCTGTTCTCTCGATCCAACGGCAGTCGCTTATCGCTGCAATTTAGGGATCGCGCTCGAGATGCAGGGACAGCATCTGGAGGCTATCGCCTGCTTTCGCGACGCTCTAATACTAGGCCCCCATTATGCCAATGCGCGTGTCCGCCTGGCCAACGCCCTTAACAATCGGGGGATTCTATGCGTGGATCAAAACCAACCGGCCGAGGCACGCGCTTGTTTTCAGGAGGCGGTGGCGCTCAACCCGGGCTATACGGAAGCCCACAACAACCTGGGAAACATTCTCAAGGATGAAGGCCATTACGCCGAGGCGGCTGCATGCTTTGAACAGGCCCTCCGACTCGAACCCACGAACAAGTTCGCCCGCTGGAACCGCTCGATCTTCCGCCTGTTACGTGGTGATCTGGCCGGAGGGTGGCCCGACTTCGAGTTACGCTGGGCCATGCCGGGGGCAGTGCCGCCTACGTTTCAGGAGCCACGCTGGGACGGCTCGACATTCGCGGGCAAGACGCTCCTTGTCTACACCGAGATGGGGCTGGGCGATACGCTGCAATTCCATCGCTATTTGCCGCTCGTCAAGGAGCGTGGCGGCACCGTTATCTTTGCCTGTCAAAAAGCGCTGCTCCAACTTCTGGCGGGCGCGCCGGGACAGGATCGTCTTGTCGCCGCCGGCACCCGTGGCCCGACTGCGATATGCAAATCTCGCTGATGAGTTTGCCGGGCCTATTCGGCACCACGCTCGCCACGATTCCCGGCACCGTACCCTATTTGGCTGCCGCTCCGCAGCGGATTCACTTCTGGCGCGGGCGCTTGGCGACCTCGTGGGCGGCGGTGAGCTGGCGAAACAGTGTTGCAAGATAGGTATCGCCTGGGACACCAATCCCAACCATAAAGAACATCGCTTTCGCTCCATTCCCTTGAAATATTACGAATCGTTGGCCGCCGTCGATGGTGTACGGCTTATCAATCTTCAAAAGGGCCCGGGCACAAGCCAGCTGGCTTCCTGGCAGGGTCGCGTTCCGATCATCGACCTGGGGGAACGCCTGGATGCGGATGGCGCGTTTCTGGATACTGCCGCCCTGATGATGAATCTGGACCTGGTCATTAGCGTGGATACCGCCGTGACCCATCTGGCGGGGGCGCTGGGCGTCCGCACCTGGCTCGCCATGCAATACGCCTCCGACTGGCGCTGGCTGCTGGATCGAACGGATTGCCCCTGGTATCCTACGTTAAGGCTGTTTCGCAACCGCCTCAAAGGGGACTGGAGCGAGGTATTCGAACTCATGGCGGCGGAATTGACAGCCAGGAAAGCAAATTACCTGGGACATGCCTGAAAACAAGGGAAGCAGACCAATCAAAAATTGGATTCGGGATTATGTCTGCCGTTGACTTCTTCGAACAAGCCCGCCGTCAATATCAGGACGGCAATGTCGACGAGGCACTGACGCTCTTTCGGCGTGCGCTCGACGCCAACTCGGGGCATGTCGAGGCCTATTTCCATCTTGGCAACGCTCTTTTTGAAAATGGACGCGTCAACGAAGCGGCCGAGTGCTTTCGGGAAGGCCAGCGCCATAACCGCCATTTGGCGGATGCCTACACCCAACAGGGGGTTGCCTGGGGGCAGCAAGGTCAGTTGGCCAAGGCCACGGCCTCATTGCGGCAGGCATTGCGTGCCAACCCCAATCACGGGCCGGCACGTTACAACCTCGGCAATGCGTTGAAAGATCAGGGCCACATTGCCGAGGCAGCGGCGTGCTATCGCCAGGTCTTACGGCTACAGCCCAATCATGCCGATGCGCTTAACAACCTGGGCACCGTTTTGCAAAGCCTGGGGCAAGTCGCCGAGGCTGTCCAGTGCTTTCAGCAAGCAATTCACTTTAACCCGCGAAATGTGGACGCTTACAACAACCTGGGCACTGCCCTTAAAGATGAAGGACGTATCGACGAGGCTGTCTCTAGCTATCAACAGGCGCTTCAGGTCAAGCCCGATCACGTGGACGTGCGCTACAACCTGGGCAACGCTTTCAAAGACCAGGGACAACTCGATCTCGCCCTGGAAAGCTATCGGCAAGCTCTGCTGATCGATCCTCAGCATGTTGAAGCCCTCACCAACATGGGCAACGTCCTCAAGGACCAAGGAAAGATAATGGAAGCCTGCGCCTGTTACCGCCAGGCGATGGCTATCAAACCTGAATCCAGCCTGGCGCACGGTGCCCTGATCTATGGGCTTTACAATTGTCCGGATGAGACCGAATCCACAATCTACGCCGAGTGTTGCCGCTGGGGCGAACAACATGCGGACGCTCTGGCCAAAGCCGTCCGACCTCATGATAACGACCGTGCGCCGCGGCGGCGCCTCAGAATTGGCTACGTATCCTCGGACTTTTCGGGCCATCCCGTCGGGCGTTTTTTGCTGCCGCTCTTCGAAAAGCATGATCATGCCGGGTTCGAAATATACGCCTATTCGTCCGTCAAGAATCCCGATGTGGTGACTGATCGCTGCAAGAGCTTGGTCGATGTTTGGCGCGACGTGGCGCGTAGGACAGACGAGGAACTCGCTGCCGTGGTTCGCCAGGACAAAATCGACATACTCGTCGATCTGAGCCTGTACACCATGGGCCATCGCCTGCTAATGTTCGCGCAAGCCGGCGCCCGTGCAGGTATCCTACCTGGCCTACTGCGGCACCTCGGGACTGCGGACCATGGATTATCGTCTTTCCGATCCCTATTTGGACCCGCCTGGCCTCGATGATGACGTGCTATTCCGAACGTACGATCCGGTTGCCCAGAACTTATTGGTGTTATGAACCGGTGCTCAAAGCGATTCCGGTAGCTGCCTTGCCGGCCCTGCAAGCTGGCAAAGTCACGTTTGGCTGCCTTAACAACCCCTGCAAGGTGACCATCCCCACACTTGAAACCTGGAGTGCGCTCTGCCGCGCATTGCCAAGGGCGCGATTGCTTCTCTTCGCCCATGAGGGCAGCCATCGTGAACGCGTGCGCGGCTTTATGGCAGAGCGGGGCGTATCGGCCGACCGACTAGAGTTTGTGGGCAGGATGCCCCTGGCCGTTTATTTCGAAAGTTATGCGCGCATTGACGTGAGCCTCGATCCCTTCCCCTACGGCGGCGGCACAACAACTTGTGACGCGCTGTGGATGGGCGTGCCGGTGGTATCTCTCGCGGGACACACCGCCGTCGGACGGGGCGGCGTCAGCATTCTGTCCAACGTCGGCCTCGCGGACCTGGTGGCGACGACTCCCGAGCACTATGTCCGCATCGCCCTGGAGTTGGCAAACGACCTCGGCAGGCTCGAGGCGCTGCGTAACGGCTTGCGTGAACGCATGAGGGGTTCGCCGCTCATGGATGCCGTCAGTTTTACGCGAGCTGTTGAAGACGCCTATCGGGAAATGTGGCGCCTGTGGTGCGGGCGCCCGGAAGCCGGCCACGATCTACCTCTTTCTTCTTGATGCTAATGGCCAATATCCATGAACTCTTTGATCGGGCCGTCAGCTACCACCAACATGGCAAGCTGGCGCTTGCCGAACCGCTCTATCGCCAAGTCCTACAGGCGGAGCCCCGACACGCCGACGCTCTCCATCTGCTGGTGCGCTGGCCCATCAGGCCGGCCAGGACCAGGCCGCTACGGCGCTGATTCGTCAAGCGCTGACAATAAACCCGCTGCTCGATGGCGCCGACTACAATCTTGGCCTCGCGCTGCAGTCGCAGGGATTGCTCGACGAGGCAATCAAGTGTTATCGGGAAGAGCTGCGGCTTAATCCCAATCGTATCGATGCCCTGAATAACGCAGGCGTGGCACTCAAAGACCAGGGTGATTTCGCCGAGGCGCTTACCTACTTTCAGCAAGTGCTGGCGCGCGACCCAAGCCATGCCGCGGCGTGTAACAACCTGGGCACCGCTCTTTTCAAGCTCAACCGTTTTGAAGAAGCCGTCGCGGCGTATCGTCAAGTGCTACGGCTCAAGCCCAATTTTGCCGACGCCCAAAATAACCTTGGCAATACCCTGGCGGCGGCCGGCCAGTTCGAGGCGGCAGAAAAATGTTTTGCACAGGCCATACAGTTACGACCGGATTACACGCTGGCGCATTTCAATGCCGGCAACGCGTTTTTCCAGTCAGGCCGTCTGGATGAAGCGCTACGTTCCTTTGGGCAAGCCCTTCAGCTCGACCCAAAACTGGCCGGCGCCCACAACAATATCGGCACCGTGCTTCAGGACCAGGGCCGGGTTGATGAAGCTCTGGCACACTACCGAATGGCGAGCGTGCTGGAACCCCAAAACGCTGCCGCGCCCAGCAACCTGCTCTTCGCGATGCTTTTTCACCCTGGCTATGACAACTCCGCACTTCGCGCCGCACTGGCCCGTTGGGAGGAGACATACGCCCGCCACCTTGCTCCAGACCAGGCCGATCTCACCCATGCCTGGAAGGCACGCTGCGCCTGTCTTCGCCAATAACCCCTCGCCCGAGCGGCGACTGAAGATTGGCTATATCTCGCCCGACTTCCGCGATCATGTCGTGGGCCGCACCGTTTGGCCTTTGGTGAGCCGGCACGATCGCCGCCATTTCGATATCACGCTTTATGCCAATGTGGCAAAGCCTGACGCCATGTCGGCGCTATTTCGCCAGACGGCGGACCACTGGCGCGATATCACGAACCTGCACGATCAACAGGTCGCCGAGCTGATTACCCGCGATGGCATCGATATCCTGGTTGACCTGACGCTGCATATGGCCGGCAACCGCCTCCTGGTGCTGGCCCGTAAACCTTCCCCTGTGCAGGTTACCTATGGAGGTTATCCAGGAACCACGGGACTCAAGACGGTCGACTATCGCCTGACGGACCCCACGCTCGATCCTCCCGGGCTGTTTGACGCCTACTACACCGAGGAAAGTTATCGCCTGCCCCACACGTTCATGTGTTACGATCCGCGGACCGAGGAACCAGCGGTGGCGCCTCTCCCGGTTCTCAAGAATGGCTACATTACTTTCGGCTCGCTGAACAATTTCTGCAAGGTCCACGACGGCGTGCTGGGTTTATGGGCGAGCGTGCTCGCTGCCGTCGAAGGTTCGAGATTGTTGCTCCTTGCTCCCGAAGGCAGCCATCGCCAACGAACCGCCACTTTCTTCGCCGAGCAAGGCATTGCGCCGGAGCGAATTACTTTTTCGTCCCGCCGGCCCCGCCCGGAATATCTGGCTCTCTATCATGAAATCGATATCGGCCTGGACACGTTCCCCTACAACGGCCACACCACGAGCATGGATTCGAGCTGGATGGGCGTGCCGGTGGTCACTCTGGTCGGCGAGACCGTGATGGGTCGTGCGGGGTTAAGCCTGCTTGTCAACCTGGGGCTCATGGAACTGGCCACCAACACGCCGGCAGACTTCGTGGACGTGGCCGTGGCGTTGGCCAACGACGTGCCCCGCCTTGGTGCGCTTCGTGGCGGACTGCGTGAACGGATGAAACAATCACCGCTGATGGATTACCCCGGCTTTACGGCCGCGGTGGAAGAAGCCTACAGCGTCATGTGGCGCAAATGGTGCGCACAACATCCTCAAAACCCTCACGACCGAATAGCAGGCTCGCTGGGTGGGTAGCCGGAGTTTGAAGTCGAGTTAATGACGCATAGGCGGGCCCAAGACATGTCCACTGCGGCCGAACTTTTCGATTTGGCAATCCGCTATCACCAGGGTGGCGATTTACGCGGGGCCGAACGCCTATATCGGCAGCTTCTTGGCATGGACGCCGCTCAGGCTACGGTCCATGTGAACCTCGGATTGATCCTGCTGACAAAAGGCGATTTGGCGGGCGCCACGACCAGTTTCGGGACGGCTATACATCTCCAGCCAGGATTCGCGGACGCGCATTTTTATCTGGGAATGACCCATATCCACAAGGGCGAGGCCAACGAAGCCGGCAGGCACCTGCGTCATGCTTTACTCCTCAACCCGGGCCATGCGGATGCCCATAACAGTCTGGGCCGGGCTCTGGCGGCCCAGGGACAGCTCGACGATGCCGCCATGTGTTTTCGTCAGGCGCTCGCCATCAGCCCAGAACATGGTGAGGCACTGGCCAACCTGGGCAATGCCCTCCTGGCCCAAGGCCGGACGACCGAAGCACTCGGTCATTTTCGCGAAGGCTTGCGTTTGGCCCCCCAGCAAGCACAGACTCATGTCAACCTGGCGAATGTTCTCAAGGCACTGGGCCAGCACGCCGCCTCCGCGGAGGCCTATCGCCAGGCGTTACGGCTCAACCCCAACCATGCAGACGCCTGCAACAATCTGGGCATTGTGCTCTTTGAGCAAAAGTTGCTTGCCGAGGCCGCGGAGGCTTTTCAGCAAGCGCTCAGACTGAACCCCAAGGCGGTGGAGGCGCACAACAATCTCGGCATCGTCTTTTTTGCGCAAAAGCGCTTCGACGAAGCCGTCGCGTGTTTTCAGCGGGCCTTGCACATTAACCCACGGGACGCGGAAGCCCATGGCAACCTGGGCAACACGTTCCGTGAACAGGGGCTCCTCGATGAAGCGATCGCTGTACTGCGGCACGCCTTGCAACTCAATCCGAGGAGCGCCGAGATCTATAACAACCTGGGAAATGCCTGCAGAGACCAGGCGCGCTGGACGAGGCGCTGGACTGTTATCAATCCGCCCGCCAAATCGAACCCGCCAGGGCCGCCTGGCATAGCAACCTGGTGTTTACCCAGTTGTATCACCCGCGCTACGATTGCGCTATGCTGCGCCGGGAGCTGCACCGCTGGGAGGCCGAACATGGGCAGGTCAAGTCAGGCGGAACGCTTGCCAGGCCACCTAAACACGGCAATGACCCCGAGCGCCGTTTGCGGATTGGCTACGTCTCGCCTGATTTTCGCGATCATGTCGTTGGCCAAAACGTCTGGCCGCTACTAAGCAACCATGACCATCAACACTTCGAAATCACGCTCTATGGCAACCCGCCCAGCGTGGACGCGCGGACCGTGCAATTTCAAAAGTGCGCGGACCGCTGGCGCTCGCTGGCTGGTTTGGCGGATCACGAGGCCGCCGATCTGATACGACAGGACGATATCGACATCCTGGTGGATCTGGCGCTGCATACCTGCGATAACCGTCTGCCGCTGTTTGCTCGCAAGCCGGCGCCCGTGCAGGTTACTTTCGCGGGTTATCCCGGTTCCACCGGCCTCTCGGCCATCGACTATCGCCTCACCGATCCCTATCTCGATCCGCCCGGACAATTTGACGAGTGCTATGCCGAACGGTCGTACCGTCTGCCGCACAGTTTCTGGTGCTATGACCCGAGCACGCCGGCGCCAGCGGTGGCGGCGCTGCCAGCGCTGACCAGGGGTTACCTGACGTTTGGCTGTTTGAATAATTTCTGCAAAGTAAACGATGAGGTGCTCGAGCTCTGGGCAGAAATCTTGCGCGTGGTCGATGGCTCCCATTTACTGCTACTGACAAGGACAGGCAGTCATCGCCGGCGCACCGCCGAGTTTTTAGGGCAACGTGGCGTTGCCGGTGAGCGCATCGCATTCGCATCACCCAAACCACGGCATGAATATTTGGCCCTTTACGACCATGTCGACATTGGGCTCGATACCTTCCCTTACAACGGCCACACCACCAGCCTCGATTCCTACTGGATGGGCGTTCCGGTGGTCACGCTCGTCGGGCAGACTGTAGTTGGGAGGGCCGGTTTTAGCCAGTTGACCAACCTTGGCCTGGAAGGGCTGGCGGCAACGACGCCTGAGGCCTTCGTGCGTACGGCCGCCAACCTCGCGGGCAACCTGATCAATCTGCAAGGCCTGCGTGCGGGCTTGCGGGAGCGAATGCGGCAGTCACCTCTCACGGATGCTCCAGGCTTTACGCGCGGCATTGAAGAAGCTTACCGAAAGATGTGGCGCTGCCTTGTGCAGTCTGAAAACTTAATGCCTCTTATATTTCTACCTTGTCGACAAGTGGCGGCAAAAAGGGACGAATCAGATAATCGTAGGCGACCGCGCCAAGCAGGCCCCCTAAAAGCGGTCCGATGATGGGCACGAGCCAAACGGTGCTTTCGAAACCCGTATTCTTGAACCCGGCGACCAGGGTCCAAAGTCGGGGGCCAAGGTCGCGAGCCGGATTGATGGCATAGCCATGCATGCCGCCCCAGGAGATGCCGATGGCAACCACCACGAGGCCGACCATGATGGGCTGCAGCGGGGGCGAGACAGGCCGGTTGGCGGGGTCGGAAATCGCCAGGATCAATCCCAAAAGAAGTGCCGTGCCAATAACCTGGTCGAAGAGGCCGTACCACCATTCCTCTGGAAAAGCTGGGAAGGTCGTGAAGATGCCAGCGGTGCGGCTCAAATCCGGATCAAAGGCGCGAAAAGCTGGCAAATAGTTGATGTACACCAGCGCAGCGCCGGCGAAAGCGCCGGCCACCTGGGCGAGAACATAGGGAACGACCTTGGACCAGGAAAAAGAGCGGAACAGCGCCAGCGTCAACGTAACCGCGGGGTTGAGATGAGCTCCGCTGACCCTCCCGGCCACACAGATACCCATCAGCACAGCCAGCCCCCAGCCGAAAGTGATGTTGGTATAGCCCCCCTTGACCACCTCGCCGGCACTGCCGGTGCCAAACAAGGTGACCATCGCGACGACGCCATCGCCCAGGGCGATAAGCACCAGGGTGCCCAGAAATTCGGCGAGGACCTCTCCAATTAGTGATTTTTTTCCGATCATTGAGTCTCCGTCCCAGGCGGCATCGAGGAAGCCGCCGGCTTTAAGCATTGATAAGCCGAGTCGCGTAGCGACTCCTCTCTGGCTTTTACGTGTCCCGAATAGTAACCTACGTAACGAAGACTGCCAATGACGATTTCGTCCTTTCGCGTGGGAACTTTCGGGGTTGCGATGGCCAACATTGTCGAGCTTTTCGACCTGGCCGGCCGATATCATCAGAGCGGCGATGCACGGTGCGCGGAGATGATCTATCGGCAAGTCATCACGTTATTCGCACCTGCACCTCGAATGAGCCGCAATCAAGCGAACGCTTACTACAACCTCGGCAATGTCCTCAAAGATCAAGGCAAGCTCGACGAGGCGGTCGAGTCATTCCGGCAAGCGCTAAACGCGTGGCCGGACCATGCGGACGCCCACAACAATTTGGGTATTGTGCTGTTTACGCAAGGCAAAGCTAGCAGCGCGAGTGACTGTTTTCGCCAGGCCTTGCGTGTCAACCCAAGCCATGCGGACGCCGTTTGCAATCTTGGCTATGCCTTCAAGGAAGTGGGACAACTCGACGACGCCATCGCCTGTTTTCGGAAGGCCCTCGAACTTCGGCCCGATTATAGCGCGGCCCACAGTGATCTCGTGTATGCCCTTCATTTCCAGTCTGGGCAAAGCGCAGCGTCCATCCTGGAGGAATGCCGCAACTGGGACCGAATGCACGCGCGGCCCCTGGCCGGCTTCAAGAAGCACCATCCGAATGACAGTGATCCCGGACGCCGCCTACGCATCGGTTATGTATCGCCCGACCTGCGTGCCCATCCTGTCGCCCGTTTTCTGCTGCCGTTGCTGGAGAACCACGACCGCACGCGTTTTCAAATAAATTGTTATGCCTGCGTACAGCGCGCCCGACCAGGTCACCGAGCGTTGTCGCCGTCAGGCCGACGTCTGGCGGGCGGTTGCCGGCGTCAACGCCGAGCGTCTTGCCCAGCAAGTCCGCCAGGATGGCATCGACATTCTCGTCGACCTGGCCATGCATACGGGCAACAACCAGCTCCTGATGTTTGCCCGCAAGCCGGCGCCGATCCAGGTGACCTACCTGGCCTACTGCGGCACCACGGGCCTTAGCACGATCGACTACCGGCTTACCGACCCCTATTTAGACCCACCCGGACAAAACGACGAGCTTTATTCCGAACGATCGGTACGTCTGCCGCATACGTTCTGGTGCTATCAGCCGGTCGCCGAAGCGGGTGAGCCGGGGCCCCTGCCCGCTTTGCGCGGGCCACATCACGTTTGGGTGTCTCAATAATTTTTGCAAAGCGACGGCTGCCACCCTCACCACCTGGGCAAGGTTATTACAGGCACTGCCGAGTGCCCGTTTGCTTCTCAACGCGCCGGGCGGCAGCGCGCGGCAAAACGTCTTGAACCTGTTCGCCGCGGAAGGCATCGCTGCGGCACGTCTGAGCTTTGTCGACCGGTCCTCGCTCACGGATTATTTCCGAACCTACGGCAGCATCGATGTCGCTCTCGATCCCTTCCCTTTCGGCGGCGGTACAACCACATGCGATGCACTGTGGATGGGCGTGCCGGTCGTAAGTCTGGCGGGACAGGCTGCTTTCAGTCGGGGTGGACTCAGCATTCTCTCCAACGTCGGCGTGGCCGAGTTGGTCGCTCAAAGCCAGGAAGACTACGTCCGCATCGCGCTGGCCTTGGCCAACGATATACCCCGGCTCAGCGCTCTGCGCGGCAGTTTACGTGGCCGGATGAAGAATTCGCCCTTGATGCATGCCAGCCAGTTTGCCCGCGACGTTGAACTTGTATACGGCGCGATGTGGCGAAGATGGTGCCTGGGGCAACAGAGCGGCAGAGCACGGCGAGCGTCACGTGAAACGTGAAACCCTTGCCGAGCTAGTTGATTTGGCCCTGCGCTGCCATAAGGCCGGCGACCTGGGTCGAGCGGAGCGTCTCTACCGGCAAGTGCTCCAGGCCGACCCGTTGCAACCGCTTGTGCAAACCAATCTGGGGATCGTACTCCAGGCCACGGGGCGGTGGCGCGAAGCTCAGTCCTGTTTTGAGAATGTTATCAAGTCCAATCCGGCCCAGGCGGAACCTTTTTACTTCCTCGGCCTTTCCTTCAGCAACCTTGGCAGACTGACCGAGGCGAGCGATTGTTTTCGCCAGGCGCTGGCGATCAATCCTGACCAGGCCGACGTTCACAACCAACTGGGAATCGCGCTGGCGCGGCAGGGACTGTTGGCCGAGGCCGCCGCGCATTTTCGAGAAACCGTTCGCATCAATGCAGACCACGCGGGCGGCTACACGAACCTTGGCAGCGCCCTGGCGAACCTGGGGCAGCCAGCGGAGGCCGTGGTCCACCTTCGGCAAGCGCTCCGCCTCAACCCGCATGCGTCGAGCGCTCATGTCAACCTGGGCAACGCGCTCGTACAAAATGGACAGGAGGCCGATGGTGCCGCCTGCTTTCGTGAAGCCATGCGCATCAATCCCGCTAATGCCGATGCGCACAACAATCTTGGCATTTATTATTGCCGGCAACGAAGCTGGGCCGACGCGGCGAGCAGCTTTCGCCAGGCCGTGCGGCTCAATCCCAATCATGTGGCGGCTCACAACAATCTTGGCACGGTGCTTGCCGAGCAGAACAAACCCGCCGAAGCAGCCGAGTGTTTTCGGCAGGCGCTCCGCATCGGAGGGGCAGAAGCGGACGCCTATTACAACCTGGGTAAAGTCCTGGCCAGACAACAGGAGCTTACCGAGGCGGCCGAATGTTATCGGCAGGCCCTGCGCCTCAATCCCGGGCAAGCGGACGCGCACAATGGTCTCGGGATCGTGCTTTTCGGACAGAAACAGCTCGACCAGGCCATCGCCTGCTACCGCGCCGCCTTGCGCCTTGACCCGGCCCACGTGGACGCCCACCATAATTTGGGCAACGCGTTAACCGACGGCGGCGCCTTGGATGAGGCCGCCACCTGTTATCGAGAGGCCCTGCGCCTGGACCCCAACCATGAAGGCGCTCGCACCAACCTTGGCAATGTGCTTTGGGAGCAGGGGCAACATGCCGAGGCAGCGGCCTGCTTCGAACGGGCTATCGCCGGTCCAACACAGAACATGCCCCTGACCCGCTGGAATCGAGCCCTGTTGCGTTTGCTCCAGGGTGATTTCGCGGCCGGTTGGCCCGATTATGAGCTGCGCTGGGTGCAGCCTGGCAAACATCCGCGCTTGTTCAAGGAGCCGGGCTGGGACGGTTTGCCGTTTGCCGGGAAAACCATTCTTGTCCACGCCGAGCAGGGCCTGGGCGACACGCTTCAGTTCGTGCGTTATTTGCCCCTGGTAAAAAAATTGGGCGGTACCGTCATCTTTGAATGTCCGCCGGTGCTCTTCGAATTGCTGGCCCGTGTAGCCGGGGCCGATCTCGTGGTCACCACCGGCACGATCTGTCCACCCATCGACATCCAGGTGCCGCTCTTGAGCCTGCCGCTGGTTTTCGGCACGACACTCGGCACTATTCCCTCAACAATTCCGTATCTTTCGCCCGATCCAGAGCGAGTGGATTACTGGCGCCAATACATCGAACGCAACGGGCCGGAAAGTGGCAGGAAAGGTACGTTCAAGGTGGGCATCGTCTGGCAAGGAAGCATGGATCAAAAAAATGATCGCCGTTCGCTCAGTCTCGACCACTTCGCCGCGTTGGCAAAAGTCGACGGGGTATGCCTTGTCAGCCTGCAAGTAGGTGGCGGCGCGGAGCAGGTCGCCCAGACGACCTTGCCAATCCTCGACCTTGGCAGCCGGTTCGACCCGCGTTCTTTCGCGGACGCCGCGGCAGCGCTCACAAACCTGGATATCGTGGTGACGGTCGATACGTCGATGGCGCATCTGGCAGGCGCGCTGGGCCTGCCGGTGTGGGTGGCGCTCCCCTTCTCGGCTGATTGGCGCTGGCTGCTTGAACGAACGGACAGCCCCTGGTACCCGACGATGCGCCTTTTTCGTCAGGGGAAAAACCGCTCCTGGAACGAAGTGTTTGAACGGCTGGCGCAGGAGCTTACGGACCGCCTCAAGGCCTGATTGCCGCCGCGATGTGCTCAAAGACTTCATCCCAGGCGCCCGGCTTCTTTTGTCGAAAGAGGCGCAAGCTCGGCGACCACGGGACGCTAACCACGCGCAGGGCGTTTAAATACCGACAACTCCGCGGCGACCCGCTCCAGGACTGCGGCCCACATGCCCAGCGCGCGCTGGCGGAAAAGACGCATGCTCGGGTACCAGGGACTATCTTCACGTGCCAGCAGCCAGCGCCAGTCAGGCCCCAGCGGCAATGCCAGCCAGACCGGCACGCCCAGCGCCCCGGCTAAATGCGCCCCCGCCGTGTCGACGGTGACAACCAGATCAACAGCCATTAGCGCCGCCGCGAGGTCCGCAAGTGAGTCCAAGGAAAACCTGCCGCCTAAATCCATTATTGAAAACGGTGCTGCGGCGATTTGCTCCCGGCCTGGCCCCACTTGCAAGCTTACCAGCCGGGCACCCGGCACCCGTGCGAGCGGCGCGAAGTCCGCCAGGGGCAGCGAGCGCCGGTCGCCGCGCTGATTCAGGCTCCCTTGCCAGATCATCCCTACATTTAACGCATTCCCGCCGATCTCGGTGCCCCAGCGCTTGACCAATTCCATGTCGGCATGGACATAAGGAACTGTGTCTGGAATCGTGCGCAGTTTGGTATGAAAGAGGCCCGGCAGGCTTAGCAGCGGCACTTGCACGTCGAAAGAGGGGCAAATCGCACCGGCGGCGATTACCTGGTCGGCACCCGCCACGTCCGCCAAGAGGCCGGCCAGCGCCGGCTGGCACTCAAAGAGCACGGTGCTGACCAAATCCTTCACCATCGGCAGATAGCGTGCGAACTGGATGGTATCGCCCAGGCCTTGCTCGGCGTACACCAGAATGGTTTTGTCCCGCTGGGCAGAGCCATCCCAGCGCGGTTGGGCGCAGGCGCGTGGTGGCGCTGAGGACACTGCCCAGCGCGCTCGTAATCGTTCCAGCCACGCTCGAAATCCCCTTGCAATAAACGCAGGTGCGCCAGGTTGAGCCGGGCGAGGTTATGGCCGGGGTCAAGCGCGAGTGCGCGGTCATAACACGCACCTGCCTCGTCAAGCTGACCAAGGACCTGGAGAGCGTTGCCCAGGTTGTTATGAATATCCGGCTGGTTGCCGTCGCCGGCCAGGGCCTGTCGATAATATTCCACCGCAGCGGCATATTGCCCGCGCTCACTGAGCAGCAGGGCAAGGTTGTACAAGGCGCCACCATGATTGGGGTCATGGCGTAACGCCAGCCGAAAGCATCCGTCGGCGTCACCCAACTGCTCCGAGACGACTAACGCGAGGCCGAGATTGTAATAGACGTCTGCATCGGACGGATTGATGGCCAATGCCTGGCGGTAAGTGCTTACCGCCTCAACGTGCAACCCGTGCGCGAGCAGCAAATTGCCAAGGTTCACCTTGAAGTCGGCGGCACCTGGCCGCAATGCCACCGCCTGGCGAAGAAATGATAAGGCCTGCCCCGCCTGACCGGATTGCTCAGCCAGCATGCCCAGGAAATGATAAATGTCCGCATTCGTGGGGTCGAACCGAAGTATCTGTCGGCAGCAACGTTCCGCTGCCACCAGGTCGCCGGCCTGGTGGAGTTGCATGGCTTCATTGAACATTTCGACTATAGTTGGCATGGCTCAAAAGCGATAGAAACCGTGTCGATCAAACCGCTCTCGTTTGCGCCTCATGCGTGCTTTACTGAAGTTCCGTTGCCATGCGGTCGAAGACTTCCCGCCAGTCCCCGAGGCGGCGCTGACGGAATAGACGCATGGTGGGATACCAGGGAGAATCCGGCCGCTCCAGTTGCCAGCGCCAGTCTGGAACAAGCTGGAGCACCGTCCAGACGCTCACGCCAAGCGCACCGGCGAGATGGGCCACGGAAGTATCGGAGCTGATAACCATGTCCAGGTTCGCCATGACCGCTGCGGTATCGCTAAAAGTCTTCAGCCGGGCGCCGACGTCCACGACGGGAAATTGTGCCGTGAACGCGGGTAGCTGGCTGATGCCCGACCCCTTCTGCAGGCTAAACAATTTTACGCCCGGCAGGCGTGCCAGGGCCTCAAAGTTTTCCAGCGGGATTGACCGTGAGCGGTCCCAGCCCGTTTTCGGATTGCCCTGCCAGGCAATGCCGATGTTGACCTGACAGGAGGGCCGCGGCATCTTTGCTTCAGGAAGGCCCAGGCTTTCACGCCAAAAGGTGATAAGCTCCGGCGGTGCTTTCATGAAGGGAACGCCTCCCGGGATGGTGGCGAGTGTTGTTTTGAACAGGCGCGGCAAGCTCAACAGTGGGACCTGTACATCATACGCCGGCGGCGGCATGCCCTCCAGGACGAACTGATCCACGCCACGAATGCCGGCGAGCAGGTCTTGCAGGCGCGCTGGCAAACGAAGAGCACCCTGCACCCCTGCTCCTTGACCATCGGCAAATAGCGCACGAAGTTGATGGTATCTCCCAGGCCTTGCTCAAAAAAGACGAGAATCGTTTTGCCAAGTAGAGAGGAACCATCCCAGCGCGGCCCCGCGAAACCATGGGGCGGCCAGTTCGGCAGGCCCCAGCGTAGCTCGAAGTCGTCCCAGGCAGCCGTGAAGTCGCCTCGGAGTAGCCGCAACAAACAGTAGTTCCAGCGCGTCAGCTTGTTTGCGGGGTCCAGACCGAGCGCCTCACGAAAACAGGCTTCGCCTTCTGCCAGGCATCCCTGACCGACCAGCACGTTACCAAGATTACCAATAACCTCTGGTTCTCGCGGCGCAGGCGCAACGCTTGCTGAAAGCATTCGGCTGCCTCGGCCAGGCGACCCTCCTCCTTGAGAGCGTTGCCCAGATTGACATGGGCCTTGTCATAATCTGGCCGAAGGCTGAGCGCCTGGCGAAAACAGGTTGCCGCCTCGGCGAAGCGCCAGCCGGTCATGAGAGCCGTGCCGAGATTGAAGCAAGCCTCGGCGCTGCGAGGATTGAGGCGCAGGGCCTCACGATAACATGCCAAAGCTTCATCGATCCTGCCAAGATCTTGAAGGATCGTGCCCAGGCTGTTGTGGGCCTTGGGGTGGGCTGGATCAATGCGCAACGCCTGGCGGCAACACTCGGCTGCCTCGATTAGGCTACCCTGTGCACGCAAGGCCATACCCAGGTTGTCGAGTGCGTCGGCGTACTCAGGTTGGACCTCCAGGGCCTGGCGATAATACGCGATGGCCTCCACCAGGCGTCCGTCCTCCTTGAGCATGAGGGCAAGGTTATTAAGAATGCCCACATGACGAGGATGACTGGCCAGCGCCTGACGATAACAATGCATTGCCTCCGTTCGCTGTCCTTGCTCCCGCAGGATACTCGCCAGGTTGACGAGTGCTTCCAGGAAAGCGGGCTTTAGCTGGAGGGCTTGCAAGTAACACGCGCCCGCCTGGTCAAGGCGGCCGCGCGCCAGCAAAATGTTGCCGAGATTGAAATGGTAGCTTTCATTCGACGGCTCGAGGCCGATGGCCTGGCCAATCAAGTTGATCGCCTCTTCGTGACGACCCGCCCGTTCGGCCAGCAGGCCAAGTAAATGATGAGCAGCCGCTTGATGGGGATTGGCCTCCAGAATTTGACGGCAAGCAGCTTCGGCGTGCGCGGAGTTTCCTCCCTGGTAGTGCTGCACAGCGAGATCGAAAAGCTCTGCGATGGTGGCCATGCAAATCCAACACCTAGGTTTTGCCGCTATGCCCGTAGGGAGGGTCAGGATCCACCAGTGAGCCACCCTCCCAAATCAATTCGCGTTGGGTTGCAATCCCGACCTATGGGTTTGTGCCAGGACCGATGCGATGCGTTCGAAGACCTCGTCCCAGTCGCCTGGTTTTGTTTGACGAAATAAACGCATGGTTGGATACCAGGGACAATCGGTTCGCTCCAGCAGCCACGCGCCAGTCGGGGACAAAGGAAAGCGCGACCCAGATCGGCACCCCCAGTGCTCCGGCCAAATGAGGCACGGAGGTATCGCCCGTGATGATGAGGTCCAGGTTGACCATCACGGCGGCCAAATCATCCAGCGCGTCGGGATTGAAGCGGCTGCCCAGATCGATGACCGGGAAGGATGCCGAGGCAAGCTGCGAGGCACCCGGGCCCACCTGTAAACTAAATAGCTTTACCTCCGGCACGCTGGCCAGCGTCGAAAAATGCTTGAGCGGGATGGAGCGGGTCCGGTCGGCGCGGAACTTGGGGTTGCCTTGCCACACGATGCCAATCTTTAGCGGTGTGGCGGCTGCTGGCGCTAGCCGTTGGTTGATCTCGCCGCGCCAATAGGCAACCCGTTCGGCGCTGGCGTGGAGATAGGGCACGCTGGTCGGTATTGTCGCTAAACTTGTGTCCAGGATTCCGGGCACACTCAGGAGGGGCACCTGCACATCGTAATCAGGTAAGGGGTCGCCGGCCGGAATTACCTGGTCGATACCCCGCAAGGTCCGGACGAGATTGACCAGAGGCCGCTGGCATTCGACCAGAACCTTGATAGGGGCACTAACCTCCCCCTTACGTTCCCTGACGAGGGGGGCATAGCGGATAAACTGCAACGTATCGCCCAAACCCTGTTCGGCGTGTAGCAGAATTGTTTTGCCGGCAAGACCCGCCCCACGCCAGCGTGGCTTGCCGTAGACTGTCTCAGTATTGTCCCCCTCCATAAAGCGATGTTCATAGTCGGGCCAACCGCGCCGGAAGTCTCCCAGGAGTAGATACAACATGGACCGATTGAAGTTCGCCACCTTGTGATTCGGCTCCATGGCCAGGGCTTTTCCGTAGTGGCCCAGGGACGCTTCGAAATGCCCCTCGTCCTTGAGCGTCTCCGCCAGGTTGACAAGCGCCCCGACGTGCCTGGAATCGAGCTGGAGAGCACGGCGAAAGCACTCGGCTGCTTCGGCTCCCCGACCAAGGTCCCGGAGAGCGTTGCCCAGGTTGTTGTGCGCCTTCGCCTGGTTGGGATCGATGGCCAGGGCCTGACGATAGGAATCGATGGCCGGCGCCAGCTCACCCTGGTCGCGCAACGCATTGCCCAGGTTATAAGCAGCGTTGTAGTAGCTCGGGTTGAGGCGTAACGCTTCCCGAAAGCACGTAATCGCGTCGGGAGTTCTCTTCTGCTCGGCGTAGACATTGCCCAAATTGCAATGCGCATTGACGTGGTTGGGGTTGAGGCGCAAGGCCTGCTCAAAACAGGTGAGCGCCGCGGTTAGCTGTCCCTGGTCCTTGAGGGCGTTGCCCAGGTTATTATGGGCGTCGGCATGGTTGGGATTTATCTCGACAGCCTGCGAGAAGCAAGCGATGGCCTCGTCCGGCCGGCCAGTTGCCTGGAGCACCACTCCCAGATTGGAGCGTGCATTGACGTGCGCGGGGGCGAGTTCAAGCACGCGCCGATAATATCCTTCCGCCGACCCGACATCACCCTGGATATGACAACGCGCTCCGGCATCAAACGTTTGGGCGATCAGTGCTGCCCGCGCCTGCGCGGGCGTGATACGGCCACTGTCCGGCAGAGCGGGATCGATCATGCCGCGAACCAGTTCGGCGCGGTGCCCTACCCCCTCGTAAAAATAGTTGGCGGGCCTGTAGACCTCCTGCAATGGCCTGGCAACGAAATCGGGCGGCAACTCGGAGCGGGCGACAAAAAAAGCATTGGCGCCGGCACGTTCACAATGCACAAGCTGGTAGCCTTTGCTGTCGCCCAACTCGGTCAGGGCGCGCAAGCTGGCGCCGAAGTAATCCGAGCCATTCCACTGAAACTTCGGGTCGTAAGGTATGACGAGACGAAATTCAGGAGGAACGCTGGCGTTGTATTCAATGACGACAACGCGGGGTTGGTGACGAAGTTCCCGCCAAACCCAGTAATCATTGCCATCGATATCGATCGATAGAAGATCGAAGACCTGGGGTACATGGTGCTTCGCGAAGATATCGTTGATGTTTTCGGCAGTGATGAACTCGTTTTTTATGGCGATTCGCGGGTTGCGCGACGTGCCGTCCGGGTCCATCAACAGACCGGTCCAGCCCTGTTCCAACAGATTGGCCGAGTTGCACTCGGTGGCGTTTTCTACCCCGAATTCGACGCAAAAACGGTCCGTGGTACCGATGGCAGCGAAGATCGCCTCGATTACGCCATCCTCGCCGTTTTGAGAATAGACCTTTCTTTCGGCGGCTGCCAGGTTCTCGAGCCCGTTAACTGTACTTGGCATAGGACTTTTCTTCCACGAGACGTGATCCTAATAAGTCGTTGAGGGAACGCTTCAGCTCCGCACGGCGATCGTTTTGTAAATAAACGGAGCGGGCCAACTCGATAAAGGTGGAACCAAAGTCTTTACTACGCTCCTGTTCGCGAATGTCATCCTCGATTTCCCAGAGAGCTTCATTAACATTCTTCAACGCGGCCGTCAGGTCCCGCAGTTGCGGCGACTCGGGAAAGTTCTGGTCGCGAGCCTGCCGCAAGGTTGCCAGCTCGGCGCGAATATTGCGCAACTTATAGGCATCGGCGATACGTTCGCTCTTGATTTCCAGAATCGTGATCTTGTCGATCAATTCGCCAGCCGCGGTTTCCACCATGACCGGCCCTGCCGTGGGGGCCGACTGCGCCTGGCCAATATGCTCGCGGAGGGCCGCGGCCATCTTCGTTAAAACGGAGGCCCACTCGTCCCGTCGCTCCTGACGGAAAAGGCGCAACGAGGGATACCAGGGCGTATTGGGACGATCCAACTGCCATACCCAGTGGGGCACGCGCCGCAGGGCGACCCAGGCGGGCACGCCCAGGGCACCGGCCAAATGCGCTACCGACGTACAGACGGTTACGATCAGGTCCAGGGTGGGGAGCACCGCCGCCAGGTCATGCAGCGAAACGGGGTCAAACCTGCTGCCGATGTCATAAACCGGAAAGGGGACGTGCGGCAGCTGCTCTTTACCATGCCCTACTTGCAAACTAAGCAAGCGTACCCCGGGCACGGCCGCGAGGGGCGCGTACAACGCCAGCGGGATTGACCGGTACTGGTCGTCCTCTTGTGTGGGGCTCCCCTGCCAGACTATGCCCACCTTGAAACCATTAATAGCGGACAGCTCGGCACGCCAGCGTTCGACCAATTCAGGCTCCGAACGCAAGTAAGGAACCTGAGCGGGCAATGTTGCCAGGCTCGTGTCAAAAATTCCCGCCAGGCTCATGAGCGGCGACGTGCGTGTCAAAGTGCGGTAAGGGCTGACCCAGAGGCAACAGCCGATCAACGCCGCTTACCCCCTGGAGTACGCGCAGCAACGCGGGCTGGCACTCGACCAAAACGAAGCCGCCGCGCTCTTTCACCAGCGGGGCAAAGCGAATGAACTGGATGGTGTCGCCCAGTCCCTGTTCCGCGTAAAGAAGGATTGTCTTACCATGGAGCGGCGCGCCATCCCAGAGTGGTTTGTCGGTATGGCTCCGTATAAAGCCCGCCAGTCGCCAGCGCAATTCGAAGCCGGCCCAGGCGCCGGTCCAGTCGCCATGCAGGAGCTTGAGCAGGGCCAGGTTCCAGCGCGCCGATGGGTAGTCGGGTTTCAGCTCCAGGGCCTCCTCGAAGCCGGCGGCCGCTTCCGCCAAACGCGCTTCACGCAGGTGCGCCAGCGCCATGTTGTTATGGGATATTGCATGCCTTGGATTTATGCGCAGCGCCTGGCGGCAACAAACGACCGCCTCGGCGGCCTGACCCGTTCCAAGTAGGGCAAGCCCCAGGTTACTCAGGGCATCCACAAACTGGGGATCAATGCGTAACGCTTCGCGGTAACTCGCCACGGCCTCGGCCGGTTTCTTTAGGTCCAGGAGCACATTGCCCCGAATGTTGAGAGCGTTGACATGATTGGGGTCGATGGCGAGCGCCTGACGGCAACATTCGGCCGCTTCCACCAGCTTGTCTTGTTTTTTAGCGCCAGCGCGAGGTTGCTGTAGGCATCCGCGAAACCCGGCTTGAGACGAACTGCCTGGCCAAAGCTGTCGACGGCTTCCTCCAACAAGCCAACGTCCATGAGGACAATGCCCAGGTTGGAGTGAAAGATGGCCGCGCCCGGAATCAGGGCGATGGCATGGCGGATCAGGGAAATGGCTGCATCCGAATCGCCGACTTGATGTTTCAGGTAACCCAAAAGATGAAGCGACTCGGCATGGCGCGGTTCCGCCTGGAGGATCTCCCGGTAGAGCAGTTCCGCCTGGTCCAGTTCGCCCCTTTGATGATGCTTGACGGCGCGGTCGAATAATGCGGCAATGTTGGTCATAGGACCTTATTTTAACAAACTGCCTGGCCGATAACATCCCACGCGGCCGGCCGAGAGCAAATCAGGGATTTGAAACGTAACGACGTGCAATTCGAGCCTGTTGAGCTGGATGAAACGTTGCAAGACGCAGGGTTGCCGTGGCCGTCGCAATAGGCCACTGGGACGAGGGGACACCGATTTTATTTCGCCGCTGGCTGAATCCTCTTTTGCTCCTCGAAGCGCACGGGGGGCAACTCTTGCACGGACTTGCGGAGGGCCTGTTCCCACTGGACGTGGATGGCGCGAAGGTCGGGGTCGTCGGCGCCGAATCGGCGATGGCGCGTTATCTCCAGATCGTCGGCAGTGTAGACGACCAGGTCGATCGGCGGTCCAACCGTCACGTTGGAGCGCATCGTCGAATCAAGTGAGATCAAAGCGTATTTGGTGGCCTCCTCGAGCGAGGTTCGGCCATAACGGATGCCGCGGTCCAGGATGGGGCGACCGTACTTGAACTCGCCAATCTGCACATAAGGCGATTCTTCCGCCGCCGAGAGCGGGTTGCCCTGAGGATAAACGAGAAATAAGCCGTGCGGCTCCCCCAGTATTTGACCTCCCAGGATGATGTGAACATTGTAGCGATAGCCGTCACGCTCCAGGTCGGAACGATCGAGGATACCGACACGTCGAATTTGATCGCCAATGACGCGGGCGGCGTCGTACATCGTGGGGGCCGACGCCAGGCCGATACCCCTCGTGAAGTCGCGGTCCAGTAAGGTCATCACCGACTGCGATAGCGACAGGCTGCCGCTGCACAGCAGTACGAAAACACGTTTGCCCGGCATCACGAATTTGTGCATCTTCCGGCAAATATTGACGTCGTCATAGCCGGCATTGGTCCGCGAGTCGGAGGCCAGGACCAGGCCCTGGTGTGTCATAATGCCTAGACAGTAGGTCACGACTTTTCTCCTCTTCGTAAAATCCCCGGTCACCGGTTCGTTCCCACGGGCAGACCGCTCCGTAAGCGGCATGGTTCAAGGAGAGCGCCGCTTTGGATATAAAGATACGATAGGAGAAACGAACCCGCCTCACCACAGGGACTGCCATGCTGATCCGGCTGGGATATGAACTGGTGTTTCAAATACCGGCCCGCACGCCGATGGTGTTGATGCTCTACACCCACCCGTCGCAAGCCGGTTCCCTCCGAACGGGGGATTGGATTCGCATCGAGCCGGACGCCCCTGTCGAAGTGTTCACGGACCCCTTCGGTAACTTTTGCGGCCGTCTCGTGGCCGCCGCCGGCAAACTGAGGCTGTGGAACACGACGCTTATCGCGAACAGCGGCTTGCCCGATCCGGTCTGCCCAGCGCGCCCAGCAGCAGTCCGTCGAATCGTTGCCACCGGCAGTGTTGCCCTTCTTGCTGGGTAGCCGTTACTGTGAGGTGGATAGACTGACCGAAGTCGCCTGGTCTCTCTTCGGACAAACGTGGGCCGGCTGGTCGCGCGTGCAAACCATATGCGACTGGGTCCATGAAAACGTCCAGTTCGGCTACGAGTACGCCAGCCCATTCAAGAGCGCCTTCGATGTCTACCGTGAACGCCAGGGTGTTTGCCGGGACTTCAACCATTTAGCTTTAACCTTTTGTCGCTGCCTGGGAATTCCGGCACGCTATGTAACAGGCTACCTGGGAGATATCGGCGTGCCTTTCTCACCAGCCCCCATGGACTTTAGCGGCTGGTTCGAGGCCTATCTGGGCGGTCAATGGTACACGTTCGACGCCAGGCACAATATTCCCCGCGTCGGCCGTGTGGTGATGGCCCGTGGGCGAGATGCGGTGGACGTGGCCTTGACCACCTCGTTCGGTCCCACGACGCTTGAAAAGTTTGTCGTCTACACCGAGGAAGTTCCAGAGCCCCGGCCCGCCGCGGATATTGGAGGAGGCACGCTTTCTTGGAACGGAGCGGGACGGAACGTGGGGCTTGGCGAAGGGGGCGTCCTTCTGCCCGGAGTGACGATTGCGCAATAAACCAATGGCTGAGTGTTGACGAGTAAACCATGAAACGCATCCTCCCGCTACTGTCCATCTTTTTGGGTCTGGCGCTATTTACAGGCCCAGGTTCCGTGGTGCTGGCCCAAGATACCAGGCCCGGACGACCGCCCAACATTGTGCTGATCTATGTCGATGACATGGGTTACACGGACCTGGGCTGCTTTGGGGCCAAAAAGATCAAGACACCCAATATTGATCGTATGGCGAAGCAGGGGACGCGCTTCACCAGCTTCTATGTGGCGCAGCCGATCTGTTCCGCCTCACGGGCTGCCCTGTTGACGGGCAAATATTCGAACCGCGCTGGCATCCTGGGTGCTCTTGGCCCCGGCAGCAAAAATGGCCTGGCTCCCAAGCAGACGACGATCGCCGAAATGCTCAGGTCGCTCAGCTATGCCACCTCGATCATCGGCAAGTGGCACCTCGGCCATCTCCCTGAATTTCTGCCGACACGGCACGGTTTCGATGAATACTACGGCCTGCCCTATTCCAACGACATGTGGCCCAAGCACCCCACCGCGAAATATCCACCGCTGCCGTTGATCGAGGGCGAGAAGGTGATTGCCGAAAACCCCGATCAAACACAACTCACGACCGAATACACCAAACGCGCCGTGCGGTTTATCAACCAGAACAAGGACCGCCCCTTCTTCCTGTATCTGGCACATTCGATGCCTCACGTGCCGCTCTTCGTGTCAGAGCGTTTCAAAGGTAAATCGGAGCAAGGGCTCTACGGCGACGTAATCATGGAACTTGACTGGTCCGTGGGCCAAATTCTGGATACCCTGCGCCAGCTTGGCCTGGATGACAATACTCTGGTTCTCTTCGCCTCCGATAACGGACCCTGGCTGTCCTACGGCAACCATGCCGGGTCCGCGGGCATATTGCGCGAAGGGAAAGCAACCACCTGGGAGGGAGGAGTGCGCATCCCCTTCATCATCCGCTGGCCCGGCAAGGTCCCCGCCGACAAGACACGGACGGAACCAGCCATGACCATCGATGTCCTGCCCACCCTGGCCCATATCACCGGCGCGAAACTGCCCGCCGGCAAGATCGACGGTAAGGACATCAGCGCTCTCTTCTTCGGGGAGTCCGGCGCCAAGAGCCCGCACGAAGCCTATTACTTTTACTGGAACAACGAGCTGCATGCCGTCCGCTCCGGCCCCTGGAAACTTTATTTCCCACACACCTACCCTACCCTGGCGGAAAATAGTGTTGGCAGCGACGGCAAGCCTGGGCTCTACAAGCAGGTTCAGGTCGGCCTGGAGCTGTACAATCTCGATTCCGATCTCGGTGAACGCACCGCTGTAACCGCCCAGAATCCCGAAGTAGTTCGCCGCTTGCAGATGCTGGCCGACCAGATGCGGGCGGATTTGGGGGATTCGCTAAGGACTTCCAAGTGATAAAGCTCAACCTCAAGAAATTTGAAAAGAACCTGGTGGTACGTCCGCTGCGACCTGCTGACTGGGAAGGAGTGGTCGAGCTGCAGCGCAAGTGTTTTCCGGGCATGATCGAGACCTGGACGCGAGAGCAGTTTTTGAGCCAGCTCGCCATGTTTCCCGAGGGACAGATCTGCGTGGAATATCAGGGCAAGCTGGTAGCCTCCTCCAGCAGTCTTATCCTCGATTTCGAGCTCTACAAGGATTATCACAATTTCGATGAGATCACCGACAATGGCTTTCTCCGCAATCACCGGGCAGACGGCAGGACACTTTACGGCATCGAGATGATGGTTGATCCGGAGTACCGCGGCATGAAGCTGGCCCACCGCCTTTACGATGCCCGCAAACAGCTCGCCCGCGAACGCAATCTGATGCGCATTGTCGTCGGCGGCCGCATTCCCGGCTATGGCCAACACGCTGACAAGATGTCGGCACGCGCCTACATCGACAAGGTTATCGACAAGTCGCTGCATGACTCCGTTCTCACCACGCAGCTTTCCAACGGCTTCGTCCTCAAGCGCCTCATTCCCGATTATTTGACCGCCGACGCCGACTCGAAGGGATATGCCGCCTTTCTGGAATGGGCCAACCTGGATTATGTTCCCGATCAGCGGAAACGCTTTCTGCCCGTGGCCCCGGCGCGCGTTTGCGTGGTCCAGTATCAGATGCGGGTTGTCAAGAGTTTTGAGGCCTTTGCCAACCATGTGGAGTATTTTCTGGATGCGACCTCGGAATACCAATGCGATTTCATTCTGTTCCCCGAAATCTTCACGACCCAGATTCTCAGCCTCATCAAGGCGCCCAACCCCGCGGCCGCCGTGCGCGAATTGGCCACCTACACGCCGCGTTACCTCGAGCTCTTCACTCGCCTGGCCATAAAGTACAACGTCAACATCCTCGGCGGCTCGCACTTCACCGAGGAAGGCAGCGACCTCTACAATGTGGCCTATCTCTTTCGGCGCGACGGCACGCTCGGCAAGCAATACAAGTTGCATATCACGCCGAGTGAACGCCAGTGGTGGGGTATCAAGGGGGGCGATCGCGTCGAGGTGTTCGATACGGATCGGGGCAAGATCGCCATTCAGGTTTGCTACGATATCGAGTTTCCGGAACTGACACGCATAGCGGTGGAGCAAGGCGCGCAGATCATCTTTGTGCCGTTCTGCACCGATGAACGCTACGCCTATCTGCGCGTCCGCTACTGTGCCCAGGCCCGCTGCGTGGAGAATCATGTCTACGTGGCCATCGCCGGCAGCGTCGGCAACCTGCCCAACGTGGAAAGTCTCGGCCTGCACTATGCGCAGTCCGCCATCTTCACGCCGTCCGACATTCCCTTCCAGCGCGACGCCATCGCCGCCGAATGCACGCCAAACGTCGAGACCGTTGTCTTCGAAGACCTCGACCTGGAGCTACTCAAGCGGCATCGGCAATCCGGCAGCGTTTTGAACTGGAAAGATCGTCGCGCCGACCTATACGAGGTCCGTTACCTTGGCAAACCACCAGAATCAGGGGCGTGAAAAAGCAGATAGCGCGTCTACGTTCTAGGGCGTCCCCCGACAGATGTCGTGAACAACCTCCCCATGAACGTCGGTAAGCCGATATTGTCGTCCCTGGTAGCGGAATGTCAGGCGTTTGTGGTCGATGCCGCACAGGTGTAAGATCGTCGCCTGCATATCGTGGACGTGCACCGGGTCGGCAGTGATGTTCCAGCCGAAGTCATCGGTCGCGCCATACACAATCCCCGGTTTGATGCCGCCGCCGGCAAGCCACCAGCTAAAAGCTCGGCCGAAGTGGTCGCGTCCGCGCGGGCTGGCGGGGTCCCCCTGGCCAAAGGGCGTGCGTCCGAATTCGCCTCCCCAAACGACGAGCGTGTCGTCGAGCAAGCCGCGTTCCTTGAGGTCGCGAACCAGGGCGGCCGAGGGCCCTTCGGTATCGCGGCATTGCGCTTCAAGCTGCGTGAACAGGTTGCTGTGCTGGTCCCAGCCGGAGTGCATGAGCTGCACAAAGCGGACGCCGCGTTCGAGCAAACGGCGGGCCACGAGGCAGTTGTTGGCGTACGTGCCCTTGACGAGGACATCAGGGCCGTACCGGTCGAGCGTGCGTTTCGATTCGTTCGAGAAATCGACCAGATCGGGCACGCTGGTCTGCATGCGAAACGCCATTTCATACTGAGCAATACGCGTTTCGATTTCCGGATCGCCATAGTCGGCGTAGTGGGCGGCATTCATGGCAGCCAGATCGTCGAGCAGCGCGCGGCGTGCTTCGCGGCTGACACCACTGGGGTTGGCCAAATAAGGGACCAGGTCGCCGGTATTGCGAAACCGCACGCCCTGGAAACGGCTGGGCAGAAAACCCGTCCCCCAGTAATAGTCGAAGAAAAGCTGGCCGCAGGTTTTGCCGCGGTCACTCGAGGTCATGACGACAAATGTCGGCAGATTATCGCTTTCGCTGCCCAGTCCGTAAGTCAGCCAGGCACCCATGCTGGGACGGCCTGGCACCTGGGAACCCGTCATGAAGAAGGTCACGCCAGGAGCATGGTTGACGGCTTCGGTGTTCATGCTGCGCACGACGCAGATGTCATCCGCCAGGGCGCCGATGTTGGGCAGCATTTCACTGAGGCCGAGGCCCGACTGCCCATAGCGGCGAAAAGGTTTGATGGCGGGCACGCAGGGCCATTTGCCGTAACCGCTGGACATTGTCGAGAGGCGTGTGCTGCCGCGCACAGAGTCCGGAATGTCTCTACCGGCCATACGGCCCAGGATCGGCTTTTCGTCAAAAAGGTCGACGTGTGACGGCCCACCCCCCTGCCAGAGTACAACGACGCGCCGTGCCCTTGGAGGATGATGTGGCAAGCCAGGCAGGGCCGAATCGCCGCGGCGCAGTCTCCGCGCCCAGGAGCGAGGAGAGGGCAGCAAGGCCCACGCCAGTGGCCGAGGAGCCCAAGAACTGCCGCCGGTTGATGCTTGCCAGATGATCGAACAAAGTTTGAATCATGCAAAATTCCTGTAGGGTGGCGTCAAGCGTACTCGCGCTGACCCACCGAAATTCAAAATTTACTCCCGCGTCAATGCTTCATCGAGGTTCAGAATTGCCAGACAGACGGCTGCCAGGGCCGCATGTTCGGTAATATTGAGCTCTTCGCCGCGACGGCTGGCGCCGACCGCCAAGAGCGCCAGCGCAGCCTTGCTATCGGCCGCAAAAAACTGAGCCTGGCGGTCGTAGGCTCGACGTAGGGCTTGCAGATCTCCTAGCAGTTGGCTGGCGCGCGACGACCTGCCGAAACGCGAAAGTCAGGCGATTGTCAAGTTCGCTACTCGCCTTGATGCTTCGTTCCGCGAGGACGCGTGCCGCTTCCACCCAGGTGGGATCGTTGAGGGTCGTCAGCGCATGCAAGGGCGTGCTCGTTGCCGCCAGGCGGACGCGGCATGTTTGGCGGCTGGAGGCGTCGAACAGGTTCGCCGGACCAACTGTTCGCCGCCAGAAGGTATAAAGACTGCGGCGGTAAAGGTCGGTGCCCTTCGAGGCAGGATACGTGAAGTCGCGTTCCTTGGTAATCGCGAGGGCCTCCCAGACCTGGTCGGGCTGGTACGGATAAACCGGCGCGCCGCCCACGCGCGGCTCCAGCAATCCGGACGCCGCCAACGCCCAATCACGCAAAATCATCGATGGCATGCGAAACCGGCTGGCACGAGCGTAGAGCCGATTCTCTGCATCGCGAGCTCGATGCGCGGCAGTCATTTTACTTGACTGGCGGTAGGTCGAACTCGTCACAATCAAGCGATTAATGGCCTTCATGCTCCAGCCGCACTCGCGAAACTCGACGGCCAGCCAATCAAGAAGCGGCCCGTGCACGGGATACTCACCCTGCACGCCAAAGTCCTCAGACGTCTTGACGATGCCGATGCCAAAGAAGTGTTGCCAAAGACGATTGACTTGCACCCGTGCCGTCAGTGGTTGCTCTGGCGACAGCAGCCAGCGCGCCAGGCCAAGCCTATCCCGCGAAGCGTCCGCCGGCAGCGGCGGCAGAAAGGCAGGCGTGCGAAAGGTAACTTTCTCCTTCGGTTTGAGGTACTCGCCACGATCAAGAACCCGGGTCTGACGCGGTTTCGCATCGCTCATGATCATGACGCGCGGCACCTTGTCACCCTTGTAATCGGCTAGCTTTTTCTTCAGGGCCGCCACTTTGGCCG
This sequence comes from uncultured Planctomycetota bacterium, assembly GCA_963848825.1. GTDB lineage: Bacteria > Planctomycetota > Planctomycetia > Gemmatales > Gemmataceae > CAVVSQ01. The sequence goes on from CAWKFA010000016.1 coordinate 204,747, forward strand.
AAGCCAGGTCTATGGCCGCGACACCGCCCCGAACTTTCTCGTCGAAGCTTTTTTTGAGACCGGCATCGAGTGCCCGTTTGTCGGCGTCCGATGGATCGGTATTCTGTAGCGACTTTACCAGCGCGGCCGGCAACTTGCCGAGCTCGGCCGCGTCGCCATCGTCTACCTTCGCCCTCCATTCCCGGAAGGCTGTGTCGGCGAGTTGCTTCGACTTCGCTTCGGCCTGCCTCATCTCGTTTTCGAATTGCTTGATCTGGGACTTGTTTTCCTCGGTTGGCAGTTCCAGGAACGGCGCCGCGACGCGAATACGTGCCGATTGTCGTTGCGGGGTGCCTGATTCCGGGACACGATTGAAGGCATCGAGCATGCTGTAGTAATCAACCGCCGTGATCGGGTCGTATTTATGGTCGTGACACTGCGCACAGGCCATGGTAAGGCCAAGCCAGGTAGTCGCGGTCGTGTCCATGCGGTCGAACAAGTTCACCCAGCGCTGTTCTTCGGGAATGGCGCCGCCTTCGCCATTGAGAAGATGATTGCGATTGAAGCCGCTCGCGATTTTTTGATCCGTCGTTGCACCTGGAAGCAGATCGCCGGCTAGCTGCCAGGTGGTGAACTGGTCGAAGGGCAGATCGGCATTGAGGGCCCGCACGACCCAGTCGCGCCAGAGCCACTGCCAGGTGTCGCCGTCCTGCTGAAAGCCATTGCTGTCGGCATAACGCGCCGCGTCGAGCCAGGGAATGGCCAGGCGTTCGCCATAATGCTGGCTGGCGAGCAAGCGGTCAACTTGTTTCTCATAAGCGTTGGGGTCCTTGTCCGCAACAAAGGCATCGACTTCCGCCGGCGTGGGCGGCAGACCAATGAGATCTATGGAGAGACGGCGAAGCAATGTCGGCCGATCCGCCTCGGGCGACGGCTCCATCCCCTCGCGCTCGAGTTTGTGCAGAACAAAAGCGTCGATCGGCGTGCGCACCCAGGCAATGTTTTTGACGTCAGGAAGCGGGGGCCTGCGCGGCGCGACAAAAGCCCAATGCACGGCATACGGGGCACCCGCCGCGATCCACTGCTCGAGCAGGTCTTTTTGCGCGTCGCTGAGGCGATGGTTCGACTTCACCGGCGGCATCAAGGTTCGGGGGTCGCTGGAACGGATGCGCTTTATGAGTTCGCTGTTCGCCGGGTCCTTGGGCACAATTACGCCGGCGTCGAGCGCGCCTGCGCGTTCGTCAAGACGGAGGTCCGCCTTGCGTTTGTTGCCGTCCTGCCCGTGACAGGCAAAACAATTCTCCGAGAGAATGGGGCGAATGTCCCGATTGAAATCGATAACTTCATCCGCATTTAGCGCAGTCGCCGCCAGGGAAATGTTCAAAGAAACCAGTGTCACGATAAACCGCATAGCTGCCTCGACAATTGCAGGCACGCTCGCGCGTGCCATCCGCCCTATCTCGCCGGGACCGGTCCAGTTCTATGTCAGTCGCGCATTTTATCCGGCACAAGCCGCTGCATGCCACCCTACGGCGCCCTGCTGCGGCCGTCTTTCTTTACCTTTTCCAAAATCGCCGTCATTTTTTGCACTAATTCCGGCTCCTGTAGCCAGCGGTTATTGCTCTCCTGGGGATCCTGGGCAAGATTAAAGAGTTCGCCGCGAGCCTCCCCGGGTCTGGGCACGATGTTCATGGGCTTGCTGAAGCCATGCGAGCCGAGTGCGTTCGTGAGGCGCCATGGACCCTGCCGGATCGCGAACGTGCCATCGTAAGAATGCAGTATCGTGGCTTCACGTATGGGCCGTTCGAGCTTCGCGCCGATGAGCACCGGCAGAATGTTGAAGCTATCCTCACCAGCCTCGGGCGGCAACTTCTTGCCGACGATGGCAGCGGTTGTCGCCATCAGGTCCGTCAAGCAAATCGTTTCGTCGCTGACAATGCCCGTCTTCACCTTGCCGGGCCAGCGAACGATGAAGGGGATGCGATGGCCGCCTTCCCAAATATCCGCCTTTTGCCCATGAAGGTCGGCATTGGCGCGATGTTTCCATTGTTGGATATCTTCGGGCGTCCAATAGGCCCCGTTGTCGCTGGCGAAAATGACGAGCGTGTTATCGGCAACTTTGGCATCTTCCAAAGCTTTCAGCACCTGACCGACCGAGTCGTCCACCTCCATCACCAGGTCGCCATAGGGGCCAACCTTGCTCTTGCCTTCGAACCGCTTGGGGGAGACCCAGGGCATATGCGGCGCAGTCATCGCGAAGTAAAGGAAGAAGGGCTTGGCGGCTGACTGCTTGCCGAGGAACTCAACGGCCTTCTCGGTCATTTTACCCTGAACTTCGTGATGCTTGAATCCTGGTGCGATGGGACCGGCTCGCCAAAAGCCGGCGCCGCCGAAGCGTTGCGGGGCACTGGCTTCGATCCAACCCGTGGGTGGCTGTACCAGGCGTTCGTTTTCGATGTAAACGTACGGCGGCATATCGTGCGTCGCGGGAATGCCGAAGAAATAATCGAAGCCTACGGAGCGCGGCCCGGGCGACAGCTCCTGGGCGTAGTTGGTTCGCTGTTGATTGCCCAGCCCCAGGTGCCACTTCCCGACGCAAGCACAGTAGTATTCAGACATCTTGAGGAGCGACGCCAACGTCATCCGGCCTCGCTCAATGAGCAGAGGATCGTAGCCGAAGAGCACGCTCTGTTTCAGCCTGGTGCGCCAGCAATACCGCCCCGTCAGAATCCCATAGCGTGTGGGAGTGCACACGGAGGAGGGCGCATGGGCATCGGTGAAGCGCATGCCCTGTGCGGCTAGCCGGTCAATGTTGGGCGTCGGTATCAAAGAGCCCTTGTTATAGCAACCGGGATCACCGTAACCGAGGTCGTCGGCGAGAATTAGGACAATATTTGGTGGGCGCCCCGTCTTGTCGCCCGAACGCGCCCGGAAACAAGCAGTAACGGTAGAGTAACCGACAAGATTAAAAGGGATGGCTTCATAATACCGATGCTACCACAACGAGGCTGCGATGGCGAATCGCGGCAGTCGAGCCGGCCAAGACGCCGCCGGTCCTCCGTTGGACTCGCTTGCTCGCCTTGACCGTTTCCAGTGGTTGCCGCTACGATGTGGCCCGCATGGAACATTGGCGAACGCAGGAGGCATTGGATGTCGGTCGCTCCCAGAGATTGGAAGCGGTATTTGGCTGTGCCCGCGCACGCCGCGTGTTGGTTCTGGAAGGGAGCACAGCTAGTTTTTGGCGTCGCCCTCGGCCTCATTGTCGTCGAAGGATTGCTCCACGCATTTCCCGGCCTTTTGCCGCTCGGTTTTCGCGTTTTTAACGATTTCAAGCAGCCCTATACCCAATATGACGAGGACTTCGTTGTTCGCGGCATTCCCAACCTTCGTCTTACCATCGACACTCATCCTGAATATGTGATGCACGTCGCCCTCAATGACAAGGGCTATCGCGATCCTCTGACTGCGGGGCCCGTGCACGCGCTCGTCATGGGTGATTCCTTCATCTTCGGCACCGGCGTCGAGCACGAACAGACTTTTTGCGAACAACTGAAAAAGCGCTCCGGCGCCCCTTTCGTCAACATGGCCATCGGCTCTTACGGCCCGGCTCACTTCGTGCAGGTCCTGCGCCGGGACGGCCAGATGTTCGATCCCAAGGTTGTCTTGCTGATGCTCTACGTAAATGATGTCGAGGACTGCGGCCGGTTCAAGGAATGGCGGGATCGGCCCTATCCTCGCGTGCCGAAGCCGGTCACGGCCGCCGTCACCACGCCATCGGCGCCGCCGAGGGGCTGGCGAACGCGAGCGCTTGAAGCTGGCCGTGAGTCCTTGAGTTGGCGATTGATCCAGTGGAACTTCAATCCGACCGCGCCGCAAAAGAACTTTCGAGCGCCGCTTCGCCATCGGGATGGAGCGCTCGACCTTGAGTTCAACGAAAGTATTCTTTCCTGGGCTGACCCGGAGGAAGGTGCTACCGAGCAAAACTGGACCCTCTTCGGCGCCGCCCTTGCCGCCATCCACGACTGGTCAGTGGAGCGTGGGGTGCCCGTCGTCGCGGTGATAGTGCCGAGCAAGGAGGAAGTCTATCGTGCTGCTCGCTTGCGCACCGGTGGCCACCACCGCTTCGATGAGATGTTTGAGAAAATGCGCGGCCGCATGGGCCGACTCTGCCAGGAACAAGGAGTTGCCTTTCATGACCTGACGGAACCGATGCGCCACGCATGTCGAACGCACCCAAGACCAAGTGTACTATTGCTGGGACGGCCACTGGAACGCCCGCGGGCACGAGGTCGCCGCCGAGTTAACGCTGGCTTACCTCGTGAGCCGTGGCCTGGCGCCATGAAAGTCTTCTATGCGAGTGAGCATGCCACCCAGAGCAGGGATGCGTTTTATTACTGGGCCGAGGGCGTATGGCGTTCAATAGCTTGACTTTCGTTATTTTCTTCGCGATCGTCTATGCGCTCTACCTGATGCTCCGGCATCGTGAGCAGAATACGCTGCTTTTGGTGGCGAGTTACGTCTTTTACGGGTGGTGGGATTGGCGCTTTCTGGTCCTACTCGCCATCTCGACGAGCTGGGATTACTGGCTGGGCGGCAAAATCGAGGCGTCCGGCGACATGCGCTGGAAAAAACGTTGGCTGCTGCTGAGCATTACGGGCAACCTCGGCCTGCTCGGTTTCTTCAAGTACTTTAACTTTTTCATCGACAGCACCGCGGCAGCTTTGGAAGCATTCGGTTTCACGCCGCATCTGTCGACGCTCAACATCATCCTTCCCGCCGGCATCAGCTTCTACACGTTCCAGTCGATGAGCTACGTGATCGACCTTTATCGTGGAGTGATCGCGCCGGCACGCAGCTTCTGGCACTTCGCGCTGTGCGCTGACTTACTTTCCCCACCTCGTCGCCGGCCCGATCCAGCGAGCCGATACGCTGTTGCGGCAGGTAGAAGCGCCGCGCCGCGTCAAAATGGCGGCTTGCCAGTCGGGACTGCTATTGATCCTTATCGGCTTATTCAAAAAGGTGGCGGTTGCTGACGTGTTGGCCCCGTTGGTGGACCGCGTGTTCGTCGCCCCCGAACGCTGTTCCGGCGGCGTATTGCTGCTCGGCCTCTGTTTCTTCGCCGTGCAGATTTATGCCGACTTCTCCGGCTACACCGACATTGCCCGGGGCATCGCGCGTCTCATGGGCTTCGAGCTGGCGCTGAATTTTAACCAGCCCTACCTGGCCAGTTCCATTACCGAATTCTGGCGGCGCTGGCACATCAGCCTTTCCACCTGGCTCCGCGACTACCTCTATATCCCGCTTGGCGGCAACCGCTCCGGGAACGTGAAGACCTACCGCAATTTGATGTTGACCATGACGTTAGGGGGACTCTGGCACGGAGCGTCGTGGAACTTCGTCATTTGGGGAGCGCTGCACGGCCTTTACCTGAGCATTCACAAGCTCTGGACGAGTAGAAACACGACCGTCGAGGTGTCGCCACCGGCAATAGCCACTAGCGAGCGCGCGGCGGCTTGAGCACCGGCGCTGGAAGGGTCACCCATGAAAGAACAATGTGAAAATCAAGGTGCCACTCTCTTGAGCCGGGGACCGGCGCGGGGTGCGGGCATGATAGCGACGTTTTTGCTTGTGGCGCTTGCCTGGATCTTCTTTCGCTGCAAGACACTTGAGGAGGCAGAGCGCTACCTGATCGGGCTTTTGACCTGGCAATCCGGAGCAGCCAGCGGCGCCGCTCCCATCACGCTTGGCCATGGCGAGGTCATGGCTGCCCTGTTGCTGATTGCTATCCTGCTATTGTGCATTGACCTGCCGCAGGCGCTGGCGGGCAGGCACGAAGCGATGCTCCGTTGGCCCCTCTGGCTCCGCGCGGCAGTTATCGTGATTCTCGGCGCCTGCATTCTGCTGCGCGCAATCCCGGCCAGGTATCTTTCATCTATTTTCAATTCTGAGCAGCGCCCGAATCGACACGTTACATCTTTTCTCGCGAAATCCGAATCGCGAAGAAAAACCATTGCGTCGCGCCTGTCCGCGACGTAGATTGTCCATCGTGATCTTTTATCGAAGCCCGCCTGGAGTTTTTTTAATGCGTCATGTCCTATTGCTCCTCGCGTTGCTCGTGCCGACACCCGCATGGGCCGGCGGCGACCTGGCGCCGATGAAGTTCAACGACGTCCGCGAAATCGCACCGGGCGTCTTCTTTCGCTATTCCGCCATCAGCGCCACCGATAAGGCGGTGGTTTTTGGCGGTTGCAACAACATCTGGGTCGTTTTCAAGGATTATGTTGTCGTCTTCGATGCCAACTTTCCGAAAGAGGCCGGCGACGTCATCGCCGCCGTCAAAAAGACAACCGACAAGCCGATTCGTTTTGTCGCCGATTCCCATCATCACGGTGACCATGCCTATGGCAACGCCATCTTCGCTCAGACGGGCGCAGTGTGATTGCGCAGGCCAATTGCGCCAGGCTGCTGCGCGTCGACGGGCCCAAGGAATTCGCCGATGCAGGCAAGGGCAAGGGTGGGCGCAAGGATGTAGCCGAAAGCTACCTCAAGGTTCCCGACCTTGTTTTCGACGATAAGCTGGTGCTGGACGACGGCACGCAACATGTCGAGTTTCACTTCTTGGGCCATGCGCATACACCGGGTGACGCCTTCATGTATTTGCCCAAGCATAAGATCCTGTGCACGGGTGACGCCTGCACCAATGGCGATTTCAACTACATGGGACATGCCGATTCCGCGTCCTGGGTTCGCGTGCTGGACCGGGCCCTGCAACTGGACGTCAAGATCGTTTGCCCCGGGCACGGCCCACTGGGCGGTAAAGAGGTACTGGCGAAGCAGCAGCGCTATTTCGTCGAATTGCGGGCACAGGTGAAGAAAGGGATCGACGCCGGGCTTGAATTTGAAGACATTTTGCGCGGTATCGATATGCCCTGGCATAAAGAATGGGCCGGCATTGAGGCAAACACGCGCAAGGCGGAGACCCAATTTGTTTACGATGAACTCCTCGGACGCATCATGCCGCCCGACCTGGCCGAGGATTTTGGCATTTTCGAAGGGCCTTCGCCCACCAAGAAAACCGCCGGCTGGACCAAGCCTGGACGCATTGTCGTTCCCAACCTCATGCCCGCCCAGCTGCTCGAGCTCAAGCGTATTGCCCCCGAAGTCTTGTTCATTCCCGTAAAAACCTCCGATGAGGCTGCTCGCGAAGCAGGCAATGCGGATGCGATACTCGGCTTTTGCTCGCCCGCCATCGTGAAGGCCGGCCAGAAGCTGCGCTGGATTCAAATCGCACATGCCGGCGTGGACACCGAACTGGTGCCGGAGCTCGTGAGCAGTTCCATCGCCGTCACCAACCTGCAAAGAGTCCATGGCCCTAACGTCGGCGATCAAGGCATGGCGCTGCTATTGAGTTTGACGCGCGGTATTACCAAAAATGCCAACTGGAAAGACCTTCAAAACGCGGCCAGGGACGTCGAGTTGCAAGGCAAAACGATGTTGATCGTCGGCATGGGTGGTTCCGGCACGCAGATTGCCAAGCGGGCCCACGCCTTTGGCATGCGCGTGCTGGCGGTTGATCCCAGGGAGGGCCTTGAACGACCCGCTTTCGTGTTCAGCCTGCAGCATCCCAAAGAATTGCCGCAACTTCTCCCCATGGCAGATGTGGTCGTCTTGACCTGTCCTCTTACGGCCGACACCCGCCATATGTTTGGCGAGAAGCAATTCCAGGCCATGAAGTCCACCGCCTATTTCATCAATAGCGCTCGCGGCGGGCTCGTCAAAACGGCGGACCTGGTAAGTGCGCTGCAAAAGGGGCGGATTGCCGGCGCGGGCCTGGATGTCACCGACCCCGAGCCACTGCCCGACAACCATCCGCTTCTGACGATGCGGAATGTTGTCGTGAGCCCCCATAATGGCGGGAGTTCGCCTGGAGCCCGAGACCGCCAATGGCGCCTGTATCGCGAGAACATCCGCCGGTTCGTTGCAGGCGAACCCTTGTTGTGTGTAGTCGACAAGCAGAAAGGGTATTAAACGCGGGTGAAAGCCGATAACTATTTTCTTCAGCCAAGCGACGCCTTATTTCAGCAAGCACTCCATCACCATCTGGCCGGCCACTTGACGCTGGCGGAGCCGCTCTACCGGCAAGTTCTTGAAGCTGATCCCGATCACGCTGATGCGCATAACAACCTGGGCAACATTTTTGGCCAGGTCGGTCGGTTTGTCGAGGCCGCCGAGTGCTTTCGGCAGGCCCTGCGCATCGACGTGGGCCATGCGAATGCTCATTATAATCTTGGTACCGCGCTCGCTGGCCAAAAGCTGTTCGCCGACGCTATCGAATCTTTTCGCCACGCCCTGCTTATCGAGCCAATGCGCGCGGATGCACGGGTTGGTTTGGGGCAGGCGTGGGCGAGTTGGGCCGGGTTCTTTTTGAGCAGCTGGATCTTGCCGGAGCGGCAGATTGCTATCGCCAGGCGCTTGCCCTCAACCCGGATCTGGCCGACCTGCACAACAATCTGGGCACCGCGCTGGTTGAGCAGGGGCAGCTTGCGGAAGCGGGCGAATGCTTTCGGCGGGCTTTGCGGCTTAAACCCGACTTCGCCGATGCCCACAGCAACCTGGCTAATCAGCTTCTCCTGGAGGGACGCCTCGCCGAGGCCGGGGAGGAACTGCGCCAGGCCCTCGCTATCGATGCGGATCACCAGGCGGCACGCTGGAGTCGTGCGTGCTTTCGCTTGCTCCACGGAGACCTCGCCGGCGGCTGGCCTGATTATGAAAGGCGCTGGGAACAGCCTGGCATCATCCGGCCGGCCTACGCGCAGCCACGCTGGGACGGTTCGCGCCTCGAAGGCAAGACCATTCTTGTCCATGCTGAGCAGGGTTACGGCGATACGATCCAGTTCGCGCGCTATTTACCCATGGTCAAGGAGCGGGGCGGCACCGTACTATTTGAGTGCCCGCGTGTCCTGGCCAGCTTGTTTTCTGGATTTCCCGGTGTCGACCAGCTCATTACGTCGGGAAAGCCTCTGCCCTACTTCGACGTGCATGTTCCCTTGCTTAGCCTCCCCGGACTTTTCGGCACCACACTGGCGACGATACCGTGCGCTGTGCCGTACATTCATGCCGACCTTGACCACGTTGAACAATGGCGAACGAAGATGAAACTCCCGTCAAGTGGCGGGCTGGGCGGCGCCCGCATCAATGTCGGCATCGCCTGGCAAGGTAATCCCCTATTTTCCCAATCAGGTTGCAAACTAGCGGACCGAAGAAGGTCGATCACGTTGGCACAATTTGAGCCCCTGGCGCGTATACCTGGCGTCCAACTCTTCAGTTTGCAAAAGGGTCATGGCAGCGAACAGCTGGCAGACTGGCAGTCCCGGTTGGGCATCGTGGCGCTGGGGGACCAACTCGACGATTTTAGGGACACGGCCGCGGTAATGATGAACCTCGACCTGATTATCTCCGTGGACAGGCATCCGGTGCATCTGGCCGGGGCTCTCGGTAGGCCGGTTTGGGCAATCTTGCCCTCGCCACCCTGCTGGCGCTGGCTACTGGAGCGTTCGGATAGTCCGTGGTATCCAACCCTGCGTTTGTTTCGCCAACACAGGCCTGGGGACTGGCCGGAACTGCTGGACCGGGTTTCTCGAGCACTAGCCCATGTCGGAAAAGGTTCAGCTGGTTAACCAGGACACGTTGGTTTGTAGCCGTCCAACTGGCAAGAAGTCCCTTCCGGTCCGATTAATCGCGTGCGCGCCTGAGCCAAGACGCGTTCGACTACTTATTAAGCTGCCTCCTGCGGCCGCACTGACAAATGATCGAAAATGTGATGGCGGCCTGTTTACGCAGCCGCGCGTAATTATTACCTACATATTTATACGCAAATCTAACGTCAGGGTGCTGAACATAATGTCACTGCAAATGTGCTTTGCGAACGGTCTCTAACTTGCTCATTTTGAATAATTTTCATGGTTTGAACATGCTATTTTGTTGATTCGAACATCAATGCTGGTACAATCGTCCTAACTAGAACACCGGAGTTCCGGACTTTCAGCGCGGATTCCCCGCGAGAGGTTGGCTGCTCCTGCGGGAAGATGGCGGTTGTCTATTCACGTCGTTGTTCTTGCTTCGGTGGGATGTTTGGGTGCGCGGATCTGGTTTGGCCCTGGGTTCCTGGGGCTGGCCGCGGTTTGATGCATGTTCTGTCTCGGAGTCGGAAATCCTAATCTCTTTTAAGGTCTCCCTGTCATGTCTAGTGCTCTCCCTTATGTCAGGAAGCTGTTTCGTTCTTGGTTAAGCGCGCGTACAGCGGCAACCTATCGACGCAGGCTCAAGGGCCGTAAGCTACTTATGGAGATTTTGGAGGATCGGATTGTCCCGGTGTCGGGAAAGGCGCTCATCTCGCTGAACATGGCCACTCCCGGGCCCGTGACCACAATTGGTGGGTCTCCTACCAAAACCGTGCAGGTGTTTATTGATTTTGATAACCAGCATGGGACGGATACGCAAGGACCCAACGGCGGCCTGGCGGGCGGTAGTTTTTATGTGATTTACGATCCTGCCGTCTTGTCGATTAGCGAAACGTCGGCGTCGCTGGGCGCTGATATCACGTTGCCGGCAGGTACGTTGATTCCGGCAGCCAAGAGTTATCAGCTTCAAGTTGCCTCCGGTTTTTCCACCGGCGTCGTCGCGATTGGCTTGACTCACTCCGGTTCGAACTTCACGACCGGTGCCCAAACAGGCCACCTGATCTCACTGAACTTCCACGTCCTGCAGACGGCACCGATTGGCAGTTCAACGTTGCTTGACTTGCAGGGAACTTACATCGATTTGTCGGGCAACACGCACACGACGACGATCCAGGATCAGAAAACAACTGCCTATGCGCTGAACCCGACTCCGGGGCAGTTTGCGGGTGTCGGTACGCTAAGCACCTTGACCCAGCCGGGGGCCCTGACGCCGAGCAGCTTCAATGATACGGATGTTAGCGACGCTACCATTCAGATCGCCGCGGGAGCGCCCGTGAAAACGCCCACGGCGGTTGCCGACACGCTCAGCCTGGCCCCCAACATCACTTCTTTTTCAAAATTGATGGCCACGAATGGGTTGGCCAACGGTGTACTGGGCAACGACACGGCCACAACCAACGGCGCGATGAATGCCTTGCTCACGGGTAGCGGAGTCACGAGCACGGTCGTGCTGCCGACCAGTAGCGGTATTGTTGCCGCAGCTGAGAATGCTAACGTGGTTACGGTAACCACGAATAACACCATCAGCATCAGTAGCGCCACCTCCTTGGGCAGCACGGTCACGATAAATACCGGCGCGCCGATCAACTTCAGTGTTGGTCAGCAAGTTACGATCCAGGGAGTCGCGGCGCCTTCGGTGGGCACCTATAACGGTATCTTCGCGATCACCGGCATTCTTTCCCCCTCCAGTTTTACTTACCTGGCCGCTACTCCTAACATGGATGCGTCCAACGGGGGCACGGCCTCCGTTAACTTGTATACAGCCGGCCAGGATGTCGTCATCGCCGCTCTGGGAAGCGGCTACAACGGCACCTTCACCGTGGCCTCGGTGATTTCAAGCACCCAGTTTACTTATATCGATGCCACCCCCAACCTCGGCCCGCTCGGCGGTAGCGGCAACCCACCAACCCCCATCGCGGCCGCGGCCAACGGACTGGCCACGACGGTCTACAATCAGACGCTGGCACACGGCACCTTGACGCTCAACGCCTCGGACGGAGCCGTGGTTTACTCGCCGGACGCCAACTTCACCGGGACGGACACGTTTTCTTACAAAGCGGTTGACGCCTTCAGCGGCACGGCCAGCGCGAATACCAAGGTCACGCTGTACGTGGGAAGCTATCTAAGCATTCCCAAGGTGACGACCACAGGGTCAGGCGATCAGATCAATGTACCCGTGAATATTCTCAACCCCAACCCGGCCAATAGCGGCGGGCTAAGCAATGCCACGATCGGAATTAACTATGATCCGACCGTTTTGTCGGCGTTCGTGAACGGCGATCCTCTCCAGGGCGTGGTCGGCATCAACCCAGGCTCGATCAATGGCCCAGTGTGGTCCAGCTTCACGGCAAACGTAAAAACGGACCCCATCAGCGGCGCGGAAATCGGCCAGATTGTTATTTCGACTTCTGATACGGGCGGGGCGTCGCCGATCACCTCAACACAGCCGGGTTCGTTGGCCATCATCGGCTTTGCCGTTATCGGCACGCCGACGGATACGAATCAGACATCCCTGGTTAATATCTCTGGCAACGTTCCGTCAATTACCACCCTCGATGTCGCGGGCTTCAATGGCACCGACGTGGTGATTCCCTTCGCGATCGCGCCTGTCGATAACACGAATTTCAATGGCCCCATTGCCCCCCCGGATGGCTTCGTCCAGTTTCCGGCTCCTGTTACGGCGACCACGACAACGGTAAAGGCAACGGTCGGCGCCGGCACGGTTTCCACGGTCGTCTATGGCACCCAGGTCACCTTGACGGCCACGGTTGCTCCAACGGGCGGCGGCGCGGCGCGCCACTCAGGGCACAGTCGATTTCCTGGACGGCGCGGCCGATATCGGTTTGAACACGTCCTACACCACGGTTGGCAGCAACGGCATCTTTACCCTGGTCACGTCCGTCAATCAATTCGAAGTAGTAACGGCGGCCGCAGGGGTCCATACGATCACGGCGACTTACTCGCCAGGTATTGGCTACGGGGGCAGTTCCGGCACCCTGAGCGGGGGGCTGAAGGTCACTCCAGCCCCTTTGACGATTGCGGCGACGTCCGCCACGAAGACTTATAACTCGCGTACCAATTCGACTGCGGTCCCCGCCGTTACGGGACTGGTGGGCAGCGACACGGTCGTGGGTCTATCCCAGGTCTACACGAATTCCAACGTTGGTTCAAGCAAAACGATAAGTATCAGCTCCTATACCGTAAGCGACGGCAACAGCGGCAAAGATTATACCGTGACAACAGTAATTAACACCACTGGCGTCATCAACAAAGCAGCGCTTACGATTACCGCCACCACCAACACCAAGAATTTCGACGGCACGGTAACGGCGGCAGCCCTCCCAACGGTGTCCGGGCTCATCGGCGGCGATACCATCTCGGGGCTGGCTGAAGTCTATGCCGACGCCAGCGGTAACACGGGTAAAACCCTTAGCGTTAGTGCGTACACGATCAGCGATGGCAACAGTGGCAATAATTACGCGGTCACCAAGGTGAACGACCTCACCGGCGAAATCGACGGCGGGGGGGCCACGTCAACGACCACGACCATCAGCGCCACGGTCGGCGGTTCGTCGGTCACCACTGTTACCTACGGCACGTTGGTCACCTTGACCGCCACGATCGCTCCTGGCAGCGGCAGTGCCGTGCCGACAGCGGGCTCAGTCGATTTCGTCGACGGCAGCACTGACCTTGGCTCTATTTCGACCGAAACCCCGTCCGGCAGCAACGCCATCTTCACCTTGATCACCACCGCCAATCAGCTTCAAGTTATCCTCGCCAACGGGGGCGTGCACACGATCACGGCGACTTACACGCCGGGCGATGTTAGCTTTACCGGCAGCGCGGGCACCCTTGCCGGCGGGCTGGCAGTCACGCCGGCCTCCCTGACCATCACGGCGCTGACCAACACGAAAACCTACAATTCGACCACGGCGGCCCTGGCGACCCCGACGGTAGCTGGCCTTGTGGGCAGCGACACCGTCACCGGGCTGACGGAAGTTTATACGAATGCCAACGCCGGATCGAGCAAAACGCTGTCTGTCAGTGGCTACACGATCAACGACACCAACGGCGGCAAAGATTATACGGTGACAACGGTAGCCAACACGACCGGCGTCATTAACAAGGCCTCCCTGACGATCACGGCCCAGACCAACACCAAGACCTACGATTCCACCACGACTTCCGTTGCCGTCCCCACCGTCACTGGGCTTGCCGGCGGCGACACGGTCACCGGCCTGAGCGAGGCCTACACGGATGCCAAAGCCGGCACCGGCAAAACTCTCAACGTCAACGCCGGTTACACCGTCAACGACGGCAACAGCGGCGGTAACTATACAGTGGCCACCGTCGGCAACGCCACCGGCGCGATTAACAAGGCCACGCTGACCATTACCGCGCAGACCGACACCAAAATCTATAACTCGACCACGATCTCTTCCGCGACCCCGACGGTGTCCGGACTGGTCGGCAACGATACCGTCACCGGCCTGAGTGAAGCATACGCCAATGCCAACGCGGGCACGGGCAAGACGCTCAACGTCAATGCCGGTTACACTGTCAATGACAACAATAGCGGCGGCAACTACACCGTGGGCACCGTGGCGAACACTACGGGTGAAATCGACAAGGCTCAGCTGTCTATCAATGCCATTTTTGCCAAGTTCGCCGTACCAGGCTCAAACACCAAAACATACGATTCGACAACGACCTCGGTTGCCGTTCCGGTAGTGTCCGGCCTCATTGGTGGTGACAGCGTTACTGGCCTGAGCGAGTCCTACACGAATCCCAATGCCGGCACGGGCAAAACGCTCAATGTCAACGCCGGCTATACCGTCAACGACGGCAACAGCGGTGGTAACTACGCGGTAACCACGATTGCCGACACCACGGGCGTGATCAACCAGGCGGCGCTTACCATCACCGCCCAGACCAACACCAAGGGCTACGATTCGACCACGACTTCGGCCGCCAAGCCCACCGTTGCCGGCCTTATCGGCAATGACACGGTCACCGGCCTGAACGAGACCTACGCAAATCCCAACGCCGGAACCGGCAAAACGCTCAACGTAAGCGCCGGCTATACAGTAAACGACGGCAACAGCGGCGGTAACTACACCGTCGCCACGGCAGCCAACACCACCGGCGTGATCACAAAAGCTGCCTTGACGATCACGGCACTCACCAACACCAAAACTTACAACGCCTCGACAAATGCTCTGGCGACGCCGACGGTCGCTGGCCTGCAGGGCGCTGATACGGCAACGGCACTGGCCGAGGTCTACGCGAGTGCCAACGCGGGCACGGGTAAAACGCTAAGCGTCAGCGCCTTCACCATCAACGACGGCAATAGCGGTAACAACTACGCCGTCACGACTGTAACCAGCACCACAGGCGTCATCAACAAGGCCGCACTGACGATAACGGCGCTCACCAACACCAAAACTTACAACGCCTCGACAAATGCTCTGGCGACGCCGACGGTCGCCGGTCTGCAGGGCAGCGACACGGTGACGGGATTGGCGGAAGTTTACACCAGTGCCAACGCGGGCTCCAGTAAAACGCTGAGCGTCAGTGCCTTCACGATCAATGACAGCAACAGCGGCAACAACTACGCCTTGACGACCGTAACCAACACTACCGGCCTGATCAACAAGGCCGCCCTGACGATTACGGCAATCACCAACACCAAGACCTATGACGCCTCGACTAGCGCTCTGGCGACGCCGACGGTGGCTGGCTTGCAAGGCGCCGACACGGTAACGGGCCTCGCGGAAGTATACACGGACACCAAGGCTGGAGCGGGCAAAACATTGAGCGTGAGTGCCTTCACGATCAATGACAACAATAGCGGCAACAACTACGCCTTGACGACCGTAACCGATACTACCGGCCTGATCAACAAGGCCGCCCTCACGATTACGGCGCTCGACCAACACCAAGACCTATGATTCTTCGACGAGTGCGCTGGCAACCCCGACGGTGGCTGGCCTGCAAGGGAGCGACAGCGTATCCGGCCTGGCCGAAGTGTATGTCGGTTTCAACGCCGGGTCCGGCAAAACCTTGAGCGTGAGCAGCTTCACGGTCAACGACGGCAACAGCGGCAATAACTACGCCGTGACGACGGCAACCAGCACGACAGGCCTGATCAACAAGGCCGCGCTAACGATCACGGCGCTCACGAACACCAAGACGCAGGATGGCACCGCGACTGCCTTGGCCGTGCCGACGGTTTCAGGATTGCAGGGGGCCGATACCGTCACTGGCCTCAGCGAAGCGTACGACAATTCCAACACAGGCACCGGTAAGACGCTTAGCGTCAATCCAGGGTATACCGTAAACGATGGCAACAGCGGCAACAATTACACCACTGCCACCGTTCCCGATAATACCGGAGCCATCACTGCGGTGGTTCTCGTCACCACGATTACGTCGGTAAGCACATCGCAGGCTGCTGTCGTCTACGGCACTCCGGTCACATTCACGGTTACGGTGACGGCCCAGAGCGGTTCGGCCGGTCCGACGGGTAGCGTCGAACTCTTCGACAATGCGAGCCACGATTTGGGTGCGGCCACCTTTGTTTCGTCAAGCAGCACCGTGTCGACCTGGGCCCTGACGACCCTGCCCAAGGATTTGAACGTCACCAGCCCGACTGTCCATGCAATTACTGCCACTTACACCGCCACGGGTAACTTCGCGGGAAGTTCGGGAGCTTTGGCTGGTGGTGAAACGGTGACGCCACGTTCTATTACGATCAGCGCAGCGACAAACACCAAGACCTATGACAGCACGACCAACGCGACGGCCACGCCGGCGCTGTCGGCCGGTACTCTGGTCACCGGCGATACACTCTCGAATTTGACCGAAGCCTACACCAGCGCCAGCGCCGGGACCGGCAAGACGGAGACAGTGGCTACCTTCACTGTGAACGACAGCAACAGTGGCAAGAACTACACGGTAACCACGGCATCGGACACGACCGGCGTCATCAACAAGGCGGCCCTGACCATCACCGCGCTGACCAACACCAAGATTTATGATGCGTCGACGAGCGCTCTGGCCACCCCGACGGTGGCGGGCTTGCAAGGCGGCGATACGGTTACCGGGCTGTCTGAAGTTTATGCGAACGCGAGCGCCAGCTCCGGGAAAATGCTGAGCGTGAGCACTTTCACGGTCAACGACAGCAACAGCGGCAACAACTATTCCGTGACCACGGTAACCAATACGACGGGTCTGATCAACAAGGCCGCCCTCACGATCACCGCGCTTACGAACACCAAGACCTATGACTCTTCGACCAGCGCCCTGGCGACTCCGACCGTGGCGGGCCTGCAAGGCGGCGACACGGTTACCGGGCTGGCTGAAGTTTATACCAGCCCCAACGCGGGTGCTAGCAAAACGCTAAGCGTCAGTGCGTTTACCGTAAACGACGGCAACAGCGGCAACAACTACACGACGACGACAGTTACCAACACGACCGGCCTGATCAACAAGGCCGCCCTCACCATTACGGCACTTACCAACACCAAGACCTATGACGCCTCGTCAACGGCCCTGGCGACGCCCACGGTAGCCGGCCTACAAGGCGGCGACACGGTAACTGGCCTCGCGGAAGTTTACACGAGCCCGACTGCCGGTCCGGGCAAGACCCTGAGCGTTAGCACCTTTACCGTCAATGATGGCAACAGCGGTAACAACTACACCGTCGCGACGGCAACGAACACGACTGGCCTTATCAACGCTGCTGCCCTGACCATTACCGCGCTCACGAACACCAAGACCTACGACGCCTCGACGAGTGCGCTGGCGACCCCGACCGTGGCAGGCCTTAAAGGCAGTGATACGGTGACCGGCCTCGCCGAGGTTTACGCGGATCGCAATGCCGGCTCCAGCAAGACGTTGAGCGTAAGCACGTTTACGGTGAACGATGGCAACGGCGGCAACAACTACACCGTCACCAAGGTAACCAGCACGACTGGCCTTATTAACACCGCCGCGTTGACGATTACCGCGCTCACCAACACCAAGACTCAAGACGGCACGACCACCGCGCTGGCCGTGCCGACCGTATCCGGCCTGCAAGGAAGCGATTCGGTGACCAACCTGAGCGAGTCGTATGACAATTCCAGCGACGGTAGTGGCAAGACCCTCAGTGTCAACTCAGGCTACACCATCAACGACGGCAATAGCGGTGGCAATTACGCGGTGACCACGATCGCGGACACCACCGGCGCCATCACGCCCGCGGGGGCTATCTTCACGGTCACGTCGGTGGCCACGTCTCAGACCCCCGTCGTCTATGGCACGCAGGTTACCTTTACGATCACGGTGACCGCGCAGGGCGGCGTGATTCCGCCAACGGGCAGCGTCGAAGTCTTTGATAATGGTAGCCACGATTTGGGCGCAGCGACCTTTGTTTCGTCGAGCAGTTTGAATTCGACCTGGGCGCTTACGACCCAGCCCAAGGATTTGAATGTCACGACTCCGGCAGCTCATGTCATTACGGGGAAATATACCGCCACCGGCAGCTTTATCAGTAGCACGGGCACCCTGACCGGCGGCGAGACAGTGACGCCACGTGCCATCACGGTGACGGCTGCGTCCAACACCAAAACCTACGACAGCACGACCAGCGCGACAGCCACACCCACCGTACCAGCGGGCGCCTTGGTGGTCGGTGACACGATAACCAACCTGGCCGAAGCCTACACCAGCGCCAATGCCGGCACTGGAAAAACGGAAACCGTAACGACCTTTACCATCAACGACAGCAACGGCGGCAACAACTACACGGTCACGACGGCGGCTGATACGACAGGCGTGATCAACAAGGCAGCCTTGACAATCACCGCGCTGACCAACACCAAGACCTACGATTCTTCGGCCAGCGCTGGCGCCACGCCGACCGTCGCCGGGTTGATCGGCAACGACACCGCCACAGGCCTGGCGGAAGTTTACAGCAATGCCAACGCGGGCACGAGCAAGACGCTGAGCGTCAGCACTTTCACGGTCAACGACGGCAATGGCGGCAACAACTATGCGGTAGCCACCGTGGTGAATACGACGGGCGTGATCAACAAGGCCGCCTTGACCATCACCGCCAGCACCAACACCAAAACCTACGATGCGACGACCAGCGCCCTGGCCACGCCGACAGTAGCGGGCCTGGTTGGTGGCGATACTGCTTCGGGGTTGACTGAAGTCTACGCCGATGCCAATGTCGGTTCGAGCAAGACGCTGAGTGTTAGCGCCTTCTCGATCAACGACGGCAACAGCGGCAATAACTATGCCGTCACGACGGTGGCGAGCACGACCGGCCTCATCAACAAGGCGGCGCTCACCATCACGGCGAGGCCGAACACCAAGGTGTTCGACGGCACTACCACGGCGCAGGTAACGCCGACGGTATCTGGCCTGCAAGGCACCGACACGGTGACGGGCCTGACCGAGGTTTACAGTGACGCGACGGTTAACACAGGCAAAACGCTGTCGGTCAGCGCCTACACGGTCAACGATGGCAACAGCGGCAACAACTACAGCGTGGCGACGGTGCTCAACAACGCCGGCGTCATCAATCCGCTGCCTGGCAAGGCCCTGATTTCACTCGATGTCGGCGCGGGCGTGACGGCAGTGACGGCAACGCGTTCGAGCGTGGTCAAGGTCTTCATCGACTTTGACAATCACACGGCGGCGGGAACGTCCACCGGCTCCAACGGCGGTCTGGCGGGCGGTTCGTTTTACGTGCTGTATGATCCGTCAGTCTTGACCATCAGTGAGACAGCGAGCGGCGTCGGCAGCGACATCAAGCTAAGTACGCTGCTGTCGGGCAATTCCTCCTCTTACAATTTGACGACTGGTGCGGGTTTCTCGACCGGAGTGGTGGCGATTGGCCTCAATCACACTGGTTCGACCTTTGTGAACGGCAATGCGACGGGCCATCTGCTCGAGCTTGATTTCCACGTGGTGCAGACCAGCGCGCTGGACATCAGCTCGCTGGTGGATTTGCAAGCCTCCTTCACGGACGCGACGAGCAGCGTGCGCACGACGAACATCCATGACAAGGGTGGCTTGCTGTATGGGCTGTCACCGTTGCCGACCCAGTACGCCTCCTTGAGCACGGCAGGCACGTTGACGCAGGCGGGTGCCTTGACGCCTGGGCAATTCAGTCCGGCGGACAACGACAGCGCCGATGCGGCGATTCAGATCGTGACCGGCACGCCGGCGCTGGCGCCGACGGCGCGTACGGACAGCTATAGCATGGCGCCGAACACGGCGAACTTCACGAGCGCGATGACCATCACGGGACTGGCCAGTGGCGTTCTGGGCAACGACACGGCCACGGCGAATGGCCCCATGAACGCGGTATTGACGCTGGCGGGAACGACCAGCGCGCTGGTGAGCCCACAGAATAGCAGCATCGTGACGGCCAGCGAGACGGGCAACGTGGTGACGATCACCACGGCGGCGGCCACGGGCCTGGTGGCCGGCGAAGGGGTGACGATCACCGGGGCGGGGGGTTACAACGGCTACTACGCGATCGCAGCGGTGCTTTCGAGCACGCAGTTTACGTACACGGCGACGGCAACGAACATGCCCAGCGCCAGTGGTGGCACGGCCAGCGCCGGGGCCACCGCGGTTTACACGGCGGCGACGGCGCATGGCCAGGTGTGGCTCAATAGCCTGGATGGGTCCTTCGCTTACAGCCCCAATGCCGATTACTTGGGCACGGACACGTTCACCTACAAGGCGGTGGACGCGGTCAGCAACACCGCCAGTGCCAACACGACGGTGACGATCAACGTGGGAGGGTTCCTGAGCATTCCGCAGAATCTGGTGCCGGCGGGTAATCTGGTGGTGGTGCCGGTGAATTTGGCCAGCGGCAATGCGGCCAACAGCGGCGGCTTGACCAATGCCACGATTGGCATCAATTACGACGCGAGCAAGTTGTCGTTGCCGAATGGTCCGCGCGGACGTGACGGAAGGATCGCTGAACACGGCCGCGGGCTGGACGAACTTCACGGTGAACACGAACGCGGCGGGCAAGATCGTCATCACGACCTCGAACACGGGGGGAGCAGCACCGATCAGCGATACAGCGGCGGGATCGCTGGCCTTTATTACCTTCACGGAGATTGGTTTTCCGACGGGGACGAGCGTGGTGAACATCTCGGGGCTTGATCCGGCGGTTACGGAACTGGACGTGGCGGGTACGGGAACATCGGGGAACTCGCTGGTGTTGCCGTTCGCGGTGGCGCCGGTAGACAACACGAACTTCAACGGGGCGGCGGGAGTGACGGATGGGCTTGTCACGTTCCCGGTGCCGATCACGACGACCTCGACGGTGAGCGCGAACGTGGGGGGTTCGTCGGTGGCGACGGTGGTTTATGGCACGCTGGTGACGTTGATGGCGACGGTGGTGCCGGCCAGCGGGGGCAACGGGCCGGTGGTGGGTTCAGTTGATTTCCGGGATGGGGCGCTGGATTTGGGGACAACGACGACGGAGACGACATCGGGGAACACGGGCATCTTCACCCTGGTAACGACGGCGAACCAGTTGCAGGTGATTTTGGCCAATGGCGGGGTGCACACCATCACGTCGAACTATATTCCGGGAGGCTATTTCACGCCGACGACGGCGACCTTGGCGGGCGGCCTGGCGGTAACGCCGGCATCGTTGACGATCACGGCGAGCACGAACACCAAGACGTACGATGCGACGACGAGCGCCGTGGCGACACCGGCGGTAGCCGGCCTGGTTGGTAGCGACACGGTGACGGGTCTGGCGGAAGCGTATACAAGTGCCAATGCGGGCACGAGCAAGACGCTGAGCGTGAGCGCCTATACGGTAAATGACGGCAACGGCGGCAAGGATTACACGGTCACAACGGTCAGCAACACGACGGGCGTGATCAACAAGGCCGCCTTGACCATCACGGCTACGACGAACGCCAAGGGGTACGACTCGCTGACAAGTGCCGCGGCGGCACCGACAGTAGCGGGCCTCAAGGGAGGCGACAGCGTAACGGGCCTCGCGGAAGTTTACAGCAACGCCAACGCGGGCACGAGCAAGACGTTGAGCGTCAGCACTTTCACGGTCAACGATGGCAATGGCGGCAATAACTATGCGGTAGCCACCGTGGTGAATACGACGGGTGTGATCAGTAAAGCGTCCCTCACGATCACGGCGCTTACCAACACGAAGAATTACGATGGCACGACGAGCGCGGCGGCGACGCCGAGCGTGGTCGGGCTCAAGGGTAGTGACACGGCGACGGGGGTAGCTGAAGTCTATAGCGACGCCAGCATTGGCACGAGCAAGACGCTGTCAGTTTCCGCTTACACGATCAATGACGGCAATGGTGGCAACAATTACACGGTCGGCACGGTCAACAACAACACCGGGGCCATCACCGTCGGGCCTTTCAGCAAGTATGTCGTCAATTTCCCGAACGGCACTACGATTGTCGCCGGCAGCAATTTCCTGTTCACGGTGCAAGCGACAGATGCGTTCGGTAATCCCGTGTCCAATTACAATGGACCGTCGACCGTCACCATCACCGCCAGCCCGAATGATCCGCAATCTGGTGCTCCGATTACGGGCTCGATCTTCAGTAATGGCTTCGGTTTCTTCCAGGGCAACCTGAAGACGGCGGGCAGTTATACTCTGAATGTCGCCGGCGGCAGCTTTACGGGCACTAGCAGTCCCATCGCGATCATTCCTTCGTTTGCCTCCTACTTCACCGTCGCCGCACCTCCGACGGCAACTACGGGTACGCCGCTAAGCGTCACGGTCACGGCTTACGATCACTTCGGCAACCTCGCCACTAACTATACCGGCACCATGCGCTTGACAAGCGGGGACCTCGCCGCGCAACTGGGCGGTCCCTATACGTTCACGACAACGGGCGCTCAACCGGACAATGGTACCCATTCCTTCAGCGTCACACTTAACACCGCGGGAAATCAAACGATCAAGGCCGCGGACACTTCTTCGAGCACTCCAGCGGTAGTCGGCGTCAGCGGCAATATCGTCACCCGCGGCTTGCTGGTAACCGGCTTCACGCAGACGGCGACCGGGTTCACTGCAACGTTCAACAAGCCTTTCGTGCCGGCGGATTTGACCATGTATGGTCTCAACCTGACGACGCCGCAAGACGCTGTTCTGCGTGGTGCACACGTGGGCCCAATCCATGGTAGCTTGGTTGTGGATCCGTCGAATCAAAGTATCACCTTCAGCGGCACCGCCAATTACCTACAGCTTTTGAACAGCGTCTTCTCCGGAAACGTCTCCAGCGTGCTTCCAGATGATACCTACACGGCCACGCTGGTGAGTGGGTCGGGCACCAGTGGTTTCTTGGATTTGCTGGGTGGTCACCTGGATGGCCTCAACAATGCCGGCCACGCTAATTTTGTTACCACCTTTACTACCAGTTACCAGCATAACTTAACGCCGGTGTTGGGCATCCCCGACTTCTCGCGTGGGCCGGACAATAACAAGTCAGTCAAGGTCCCCAACGACACGGCAGCCGGTATTCCAATAACGCTGTATAACGCAGCCGGCATGACCGACGTTTTGTTCTCGCTAACCTACAATCCGGCACTTATACACATCACCGGCACTCTGTCTGGTGGAACTAGTGATGCGACGGACGCTGCGGCCACACTCACGCTGGTTTCCAACGCCGGCGGCGTCGCCACGTTCCATTACCATGACGCCAACTCGACTTCGGGTGCCGTTGTGCTGGGCGATGTCGCGGCGATTGTGCCCAACACCGCGGCCAACCTTTATCAGACAAAAGAAATCCTTCAGCTCGGCAGCATCGTTATCAACAGCGGCGCCGTCACCGGTGCTGTCGCCGCCAATGCGGTCCACATCAACGCTTACTTCGGCGACGTCAGCGGCGATGGGCTCGTCGACGGCCTCGACACCATCACCGCCAACCTGGTGGCCATCGGAGCGGCATCGGGCTTCAATTCTTACCAGCTCCTTGATCCGGCCGTTATTGGCGACGTCGCCATCGACGACAACGTCGATGCCGGGGACGTTTCCGCCATTAACGCATTTGTCGCCAAGCTAGACCTGAAACAAATCCCCACGCCTCCAGGGATCCCGGTTTTCTCTCCTAACGCCTCCGACCCAATGCTCAGTTTACCTGCCAATGTGCAGGCGAACGCTGGCATCATCCCGGTACCTGTACTGCTCGATCACCCACGTCCTACGGGCAGCACAGGTCTCAACGAGGCCACGCTGGCGTTGACTTACAATCCGGCCGTGCTGTCCGTTACGCCGGCGGATATCACGCTCGGTTCGATACCCGGCGCCGGTCAGGGCTGGCAATTGACGTCAGTGGTTGATGCCGCGACCGGACGTATCGGCATCAATCTCTTCAGCTTGACACCCATCACGGCGACCCAGGCCGGCAGCCTGGTGAATATTGCCTTCCACCTCGTGCCCGGCGGCTTCACTGATAAGCCGGCGGTTGCTCTGGTGGATGCCGTGGCCGTCGGCAACCAATCGTTCGGCACGTCCCTGGCTGACAGCTATGGCGCCATGATCCTGACGCCAGGTCTGGACCTTCTGATGGTGCAAACATTGCCTGTTACAGACCTCTCTACGGAAACGGTCACTACGCTGGATGCCAAAGTCCTCACAATCGTGACGGGCTCGGGGCAAAGGTATGTCGAAGCCACCATAACCGTCGAACCTAACAATTCGGTCTATGTCAATTTGAGCCATGTCAGCGAAGGTAGCGAGGCATCCGGCGCCATCGTCCAGGGCACCAGCGTTACCGGCAGCGAAACGTCGGCACCGCACGCGGCAACAAACGCGCTGATGATCACCGGCATGGCGGCCATTCAGCCCGGTGGGATGCTGGCGGCCTTCCCCGCACTCGCCAGCCAGGTGGTGCAAATTGTCAATACGCCGCCAGCGGGTCTTGTCCCGGCCGGCAACAATATCTTGCAAGCGGCCGACCGGCTCTTCCTGGCGCTGGCGCAAGGCGGATGTGGCAAACGATATCGACGCTTTGAGCCGTTCCGCCAACAGCCTCAGGTTCGATTTTGAGGCGGACTGGCTGACGTTGCCGAAGGAGACTCCAGCCGCCCAACCGGACAGCGCGGATGAAGCCGATACCAAGGATGACGACAGCGACGGTCAAGAGACACCGGTCGATCGTCTGGCGGTGCTTGATCAGGTGTTCGCCGATTTGGGTTACGACGTCAATGATTTAAGCGATTTTGGTGACTTTTAAGGATGTAGGCTCAAGGCTGGCGGCGGCGCCATTCGTGAGCCTACCCTTATTAGGGTCAAGCCTCCCGATCCATGAGGCTTTGCCCTTTGCCCATCGGGAAAAGCGGGTTTGAGCACTATTCTTTGTCACTTGAGTTTTTTTACAAGCGAGTTAAAACCATGTTTCTCTCCTGGTGGCGTGGCCTGATAGCATCGGCGAATCCCCAAGCAAGCAGGACCAAGGCGGACAAACGTTTGCGGATCCCACGCAAGTTTCGCGCTGCCATGCGGGTGGAACAGTTGGAAGATCGCCTCGTTCCCGCCTCCGGCCAGGCCAACGTGTTTCTCAATCTGCAAAATGCCACGGCTCAGCTCAATACCGTTACCGCGGCGCGCTCCACGACGGTCCCCGTCTTCATTGACTTTGATAGCGTGGCGCAGGGAACATCCGGAGGCGTTGGCGGCGGCACATTTTACGTGCTTTACGATCCCAACGTCCTATCCATCAGTGAGACGGCCACGTCAGTGGGCCCGGATATCAAGCCCGGTTCGCTGATTTCCAGCATGCCGGCTTTCTATACACTGGCGCCAGCCACGGGTTTTTCGACCGGCGTTGTCGCTGTTGGGCTAAATCACGGAGGCACGACGTTCCTGACGGGTGCACCCTCAGGGCATCTCATCGAACTCGACTTTCATGTTGTCCAGACTGCAAGCCTGGGTAACAGCACATTGCTGGATTTGCAGTCCGTTTTTGTGGATGCGAACGGCAATCTTCGTCCGTCGGTTATCCACGACCAGGGTGGGACCTCCTATGCCATGTCACCCGCCCCTTCGAATTATGCGGCGATTGGCACGACCGGCAATTTGACCCAGGCCGGCCCGCGGAGCCCCAACACAATCGTAAATCCCTTCAGTCCCAACGACAGCGATTCCAGCGACGCGGCTATCCAGATTGTCGCGCAGGCACCCAACCTGGCGCCCACGGCCGTGGCCGACACGTACAATATGGCCCCGAACAATGCCAACTTCACACCGACATTAACCGTGGCGGGCCTGGCTAGTGGAGTGCTGGGCAATGATAGCGCCACGGCCAATGGTCCCATGAGCGCGGTGTTGACCGGCGGTAGCGCGACCTCGGTAACGGCACAGGCCAGCGGCATCAGTAGCGTGACGGAGTCGGGTTTGACGGTAACCGTCACCACGACCGCCAGCATGACCATGCAGGTGGGTGAAGAAGTCACGCTGGCGGGAGTCCCCCTGCCGCCGCAGGGGACCTACAACGGCACCTTTGTGGTCTCGGGCGTTCTCTCCCCCACCCAATTCACTTATCAGAGCGCTTTCGCAGGCATGCCTAGTTCGGCCGGCGGCACTGTTACAAACGTCACGCAAACACTTTATAGTGCGGCGACGCCCCACGGAACCGTGACGCTCAATGCCAACGATGGCTCGCTTGCCTACACGCCGGCCGCGAATTATTCGGGCACGGACACTTTTACTTACCAGGCGGTGGATGCGGTCAGTAACACGCCCAGCGCACCGGCCACCGTGACGGTGTATGTCGGCGGCTATCTTTCGATCCCGCAAAATTTGACGGCAGGCGCGGTTGGCTCGCAGCTCGTTGTGCCCGTAAACATCCTCGACCCCAACCCCGCCAATAGCGGTGGACTCGATGGAGTCACGTTCGGCATCAACTATGACGCGACGGTTTTCTCGGTGGCATCGGTAACCAATGGAAGCGTGCCAACAAACGCCGGCTGGGGCGGCCTCACCGCCAACACGACTACGCCTGGAAGCATCATCATTACTACCGGCGCGACGGGTGGCGCTCTGCCAGTCAGTTTCACCACAGGCGGTTCCCTGGCCCTTATTACATTTAACGTGATCGGTTTGCCAAGTTCCGGCAACAAAAGCGTGGTCAACTTGGCCGCCACCAGCCCGCAAACGGCGGAGATTGACGTAGCCGGCACGGGCAGTCCGGTGTCGCTACCCTTTGCCGTGGCGCCTGTGGACAACACGAATTTTAACGGTAGCCCCGGCACGACGGACGGCCTGGTTATCTTTGCGGGAACCACCAATACCACGACGACGGTAAGCGCCGCCGTGGGAGGCTCAGCGGTGACAACGGTGACTTATGGTACGCCAGTGACTTTGACCGCCACGATTGCTCCCTCGGGGGGCGGCAATGCGCCTGGCGCCGGTTCGGTTGATTTTAAAGACGGCGCCAACGATCTTGGAACTGTTAGCACCGAATCTGTCGTGGGCAGCAATGCAGTTTTCACTTTAATCACCACGGTTAGCCAGTTGCAGGTCCTTCAAGCCGGCGGCGGCATCCATACGATTACAGCCATTTATTCGCCGAGCTCCGCGTTCAGCGGCAGCACAGGCACCTTGGCTGGCGGGCTGGCGGTAACGCCGGCAAGCTTGACGATCACGGCCAGTACAAACGCAAAGACCTACGATTCAACGACGAGCGCCGTGGCGACACCGACGGTAGCTGGCCTGGTTGGTAGCGACACGGTGACGGGCCTGGCGGAAACGTATACAAGTGCCAATGCGGGCACGAGCAAGACGCTGAACGTGAGCGCCTACACGGTCAATGACGGCAACGGCGGCAAGGATTACACGGTCACGACTGTCAGCAACACGACGGGCGTGATCAACCAGGCAGCCCTGACCATCACGGCGACGACGAACACCAAGGGGTACGACTCGCTGACAAGTGCGGCGGCCGCACCGACAGTAGCGGGCCTCAAGGGAGGCGACACGGTAACAGGCCTCGCGGAAGTTTACAGCAACGCCAACGCGGGCACGAGCAAGACGCTAAGCGTCAGCACCTTCACTGTCAATGACGGCAATGGCGGCAATAACTATGCGACCACCACCGTTGTGAATACGACGGGCGTGATCAACAAGACCGCCCTCACCATCACCGCCAGCACCAATACCAAAACCTACGATGCGACGACCAGTGCCCTGGCCACGCCGACCGTAGCGGGCCTGGTTGGTGGCGATACTACTTCGGGCTTGACTGAAGTCTATGCCGACGCCAATGTCGGTTCGGGCAAGACGCTGAGTGTTAGCGCCTTCTCGATCAACGACGGCAACAGCGGCAACAACTATGCCGTCACGACGGTGGCGAGCACGACCGGCCTCATCAACAAGGCAGCGCTCACCATCACGGCGAGGCCGAACACCAAGGTGTTCGACGGCACCACCACGGCGCAGGTAACGCCGACGGTATCTGGCCTGCAAGGCACCGACACGGTGACGGGCCTGACCGAGGTTTACAGTGACGCGACGGTCAACACGGGCAAAACGCTGTCGGTCAGCGCCTACACGGTCAACGATGGCAACAGCGGCAACAACTACAGCGTGGCTACGGTGATCAACAATGCTGGCGTCATCAATCCGCTGCCTGGCAAGGCCCTGATTTCACTCGATGTCGGCGCGGGCGTGACGGCAGTGACGGCAACACGTTCGAGCGTGGTCAAGGTCTTCATCGACTTTGACAATCACACGGCGGCGGGAACGTCCACCGGCTCCAACGGCGGCCTGGCGGGCGGTTCGTTTTACGTGCTGTATGATCCGTCAGTCTTGACCATCAGTGAGACTGCGGCGGCGTCGGCAGCGACATCAAGCTGAGTACACTGCTGTCGGGCAATTCCTCCTCTTACAATTTGACGACTGGTGCGGGTTTCTCGACCGGGGTGGTGGCGATTGGCCTCAATCACACCGGTTCGACCTTTGTGAACGGCAATGCGACGGGTCATCTGCTCGAGCTTGATTTCCATGTGGTGCAAACGACGTCGCTGGGTATCAGCTCGCTGGTGGATTTGCAAGCCTCCTTCACGGACGCGACGAGCGGCGTGCGCACGACGAACATCCATGACAAGGGTGGCTTGCTGTATGGGCTGTCACCGTTGCCGACCCAGTACGCCTCCTTGAGCACGGCGGGCACGTTGACGCAGGCGGGTGCCTTGACGCCTGGGCAATTCAGTCCGGCGGACAACGACAGCGCCGATGCGGCGATTCAGATCGTGACCGGCACCCCGGCACTGGCGCCGACGGCGCGTACGGACAACTATAGCATGGCGCCGAACACGGCGAACTTCACGAGCGCGATGACCATCACGGGACTGGCCAGTGGCGTTCTGGGCAACGACACGGCCACGGCGAATGGCCCCATGAACGCGGTATTGACGCTGGCGGGAACGACCAGCGCGCTGGTGAGCCCACAGAATAGCAGCATCGTGACGGCCAGCGAGACGGGCAACGTGGTGACGATCACCACGGCGACGGCCACGGGCTTGGTGGCCGGCGAAGGGGTGACGATCACCGGGGCGGGGGGTTACAACGGCTACTACGCGATCGCCTCGGTGCTTTCGAGCACGCAGTTTACGTACACGGCGACGGCAACGAACATGCCCAGCGCCAGTGGTGGCACGGCCAGCGCCGGGGCCACCGCGGTTTACACGGCGGCGACGGCGCATGGCCAGGTGTGGCTCAATAGCCTGGATGGGTCCTTCGCTTACAGCCCCAATGCCGATTACTTGGGGACGGACACGTTCACCTACAAGGCGGTGGACGCGGTCAGCAACACCGCCAGTGCCAACACGACGGTGACGATCAACGTGGGAGGGTTACCTGAGCATTCCGCAGAATCTGGTGCCGGCGGGTAATCTGGTGGTGGTGCCGGTGAATTTGGCCAGCGGCAATGCGGCCAACAGCGGCGGCTTGACCAATGCCACGATTGGCATCAATTACGACGCCAGCAAGTTGTCGTTGCCGAATGGTCCGGCGGACGTGACGGAAGGATCGCTCAACACGGCCGCGGGCTGGACGAACTTCACGGTGAACACGAACGCGGCGGGCAAGATCGTCATCACGACCTCGAACACGGGGGGAGCAGACACCGATCAGCGATACAGCGGCGGGATCGCTGGCCTTTATTACCTTCACGGAGATTGGTTTTCCGACGGGCACGAGCGTGGTGAACATCTCGGGGCTTGATCCGGCGGTTACGGAACTGGACGTGGCGGGTACGGGAACATCGGGGAACTCGCTGGTGTTGCCGTTCGCGGTGGCGCCGGTAGACAACACGAACTTCAACGGGGCGGCGGGGGTGACGGATGGGCTTGTCACGTTCCCGGTGCCGATCACGACGACCTCGACGGTGAGTGCGAACGTGGGGGGTTCGTCGGTGGCGACGGTGGTTTATGGCACGCTGGTGACGTTGATGGCGACGGTGGTGCCGGCCAGCGGGGGCAACGGGCCGGTGGTGGGTTCAGTTGATTTCCGGGATGGGGCGCTGGATTTGGGGACAACGACGACGGAGACGACATCGGGGAACACGGGCATCTTCACCCTGGTAACGACGGCGAACCAGTTGCAGGTGATTTTGGCCAATGGCGGGGTGCACACCATCACGTCGAACTATATTCCGGGAGGCTATTTCACTCCCTCGTCGGCGACCTTGGCTGGCGGTCTGGCGGTAACGCCGGCAAGCTTGACGATCACGGCGAGCACGAACACCAAGACGTACGATGCGACGACGAGTCGCCGTGGCGACACCGGCGGTAGCCGGCCTGGTTGGTAGCGACACGGTGACGGGTCTGGCGGAAGCGTATACGAGTGCCAATGCGGGCACGAGCAAGACGCTGAGCGTGAGCGCCTATACGGTAAATGACGGCAACGGCGGCAAGGATTACACGGTCACAACGGTCAGCAACACGACGGGCGTGATCAACAAGGCAGCCCTGACCATCACGGCTACGACGAACGCCAAGGGGTACGACTCGCTGACAAGTGCCGCTGCGGCACCGACGGTAGCGGGCCTCAAGGGAGGGGATACGGTAACAGGCCTGGCGGAAGTTTACAGCAACGCCAACGCGGGCACGAGCAAGACGCTAAGCGTCAGCACCTTCACGGTCAACGATGGCAATGGCGGCAATAACTATGCGACCACCACCGTGGTGAATACGACGGGTGTGATCAGTAAAGCGTCCCTCACGATCACGGCGCTTACCAACACGAAGAATTACGATGGCACGACGAGCGCGGCGGCGACGCCGAGCGTGGTCGGACTCAAGGGTAGTGACACGGCGACGGGGGTAGCTGAAGTCTATAGCGACGCCAGCATTGGCACGAGCAAGACGCTGTCGGTTTCCGCTTACACGATCAATGACGGCAACGGCGGCAACAACTACACCATCGCCACGGTCAACAACAACACCGGGGCCATCACCGTCGGGCCCTTCAGCAAGTATGTCGTCAGTATCGTCGGCAGTACCACGATTACGGCTGGCCAGGCGTTCTTGTTTACGGTGCAGGCAACCGACGCGCTCGGCAACGTGGTCACAAGTTACAACGGGCCCATTACGTTGACAACAACGAGTAACCCGGTCGACCCGCTGGGCAATTTCCCGCTCACCGGCCCTATCTTTAGCAATGGGTTTGGTTTCTTCCAGGGGAACCTGGAAACTGCTGGTTCCTACACGCTTACAACAACAGGCACCAACGGAACGGGGACTTTCTCAGGCACCAGCGCACCATTTACTGTGGTCGCATCGTTTACTGATCATTTTGTCGTGACCGCGCCGGCAACTACCCTCACCGGCGCGGGAACGGCCGTTAACGTCTCGGCCTACGATCATTTCGGCAATCCCACGCCGAACTACAATGGCACGGTCCAGCTTTCCAGCACCGATGGCGCGGCCCAGCTCGGCCCACAATATACGTTCACAACCTCGGGTGCGAACCCGGACAATGGCTCCCATACGTTCAACGTCAATCTCCTTACGCCCGGCAACCAAACCGTTACCGCCGCCGATACCACCGCCACGAATCCCACGATCACGGGGACAAGCAATGTCATCGCGACGACGGGCCTGGTCGTTACATCTTTCAATCAGACAGCCACCGGCTTCACTGCCACGTTCAACCGGCCAATCGCTCCCACGGACCTCACGCTCTACGGCTCGAGCCCAAACACAGTGAGGGATGTCACTTTGCGTGGCAATCACGTTGGCAACATTCCTGGGACGTTGATTGTGAATCCGTCCAATCAGAGCATTACTTTTTCCGCCACGTCAAACTACCTCGAGGAATTAAATAGCGTCTACAGTGCCAACAACTCGGCGGCGCTCCCTGATGACACGTATACCGCGAAGCTTATAAGCGGTTCAGGCAGCAATGGGTTTATCGACCTCTCGGGAGACCATTTGGATGGCCTGAGCAATTTCGGCCATGCCAACTACAGCCACTCCTTCGCGACGTCCTTCCAACGCAACGCCACCCCGGTCCTGGCGCTGCCCGATTTCGCACGTGGTCCCGACAGCGGCAAGCCGATCAAGGTGCCCAATAATACTACCGCCGGCATTCCCATCACGCTGTTCAGCGCGGTTAATGTCACGGATGTCACGTTTTCGCTCAGCTATAATCCCGCATTGCTTCAGATCAACAGCACTCTTGCGGGCATCACCAGCGACGCGTCTGATCCGGCGGCCACGTTTACCCTGGTTTCCAATAGCGGCGGGTTGGCTACGCTGCACTACCACGATAACAACCCGCAATCCGGAAGCTTGGTGCTCGGAGACCTCGTGGCGGTGGTGCCCAACAGTGCCGCCAATCTCTACCAGGTCAAGGAGCTAATCACAATCAGCAGCATCGTGATCAACAGCGGAGCTGTGGCCGGCGCTGTTGGTTCCACCAGTGTGCACGTCAATGCCTACTTTGGCGATGTCAACGCCGATGGAAATATCGACGGCGTGGATACGTTGACGGCCAACACGGTGGCGGTGGGCGCCGCCCCCGGTTTCGACGCCTATCAGCTTTTGGATCCGGCCATCATTGGCGATGTGGCGGCCGATTTGAACGTGGATGCGGGCGATGTTTCCGTTATTGACCTCTTCACCGCTCATCTCAATCCTACTCAGATCCCAGCGCCGCCTGGTTTGGCGGTGACGTCGCCCAATGCATCCGACCCCGTCCTGAGCTTAAGTACATCAACGCCGATGAACGGTGACGGCAGCTTTGCAACCGCACCTGTCGTCTCGGTGATGCTTGACCATGCGCGGCCCGAGGGCAGCAACGGGCTGAACGAGGCCATCTTGGCGCTCACCTACGATCCGGCGCAATTGAGCATTACATCAGCGGATATCACGCTCGGCTCGCTGCCCGGGCAGGGACAGGGTTGGAAGATGTGGTCGGTGATTGATGCTTCCAGGGGCCAAATCGGCATTGAAGTTTTCAGCCAGACGCCCCTGACCGTGTCTCAAGCAGGCAGCCTGGTGAATCTCGCCTTCCATGTCGTGCCTGGAAACGTGCGGCCGGAAACGGCTTGGACCGCAGTGCGCCTGGTCAATGCCGTGGCGCCGACGGGGCAATCGTTCGGTACGGAACTGGCTGACTCCCATGGGCCCATGATTCTCAGTCCCGGCCTGGACGTCCTGGTGGTCCCAATGACTGGCGCCATTTTAGTCGGCGACAGCAGTGTATTTTCGAGCGGTACGAAGGCGACACCAACGCCTGCTGAAATCTCGACTGCGGCCGACAGGGAGGTCACCCAGGTGATCGTTCACGGCGCGGAACCGTTGCCGGAGGCCTCTGCTGAAATTCGTGTGCAAGTTAACGAAAATCCAACAGTTCACGGCCTGGCCGCTGTCGTGATGATTGGTGGCATGCCAGCCCTGGCAACGAGTTTGACGGGCGCCGGTAGCTGGGTGAACACCCAGGTTGTCCAGATGGTCAATACGGCGCTGACACAGCGCCTTGCCGACGGCGGCCAGTGTTTTGCAACTCGCGGACCGTTTGTTCCTGGCGATGGCACGAAAGGCGGATGACGCCGACGGGGACCTCGCCGGCGCCTTGTATGGCAACCTGGCGCCATGGCTGGAAGCGGTGCCGAATGCTGAGCAAGCCCCCGACTCGATCCCGGACTCCGATGACGAGATGTTGGCGCCGACCGAGGCTTGTTTGCCCACTCCAATCTCGATTCTTGACAGAGTTTTTGCGGACATTGGCGACGATAGCAATGATCTCACCGATTTGGGTGGTTACTAAAATAGCCCGGTTTCCAGTCTCCTAACAGACGAGTCATTCTATGTTCCTTTCCTGGTGGCGTGGCCTCGTCAAACTGGCTGACCCCATTGCATACAAGTCCAAAAAACCCAAGCGTGTTCGCGTACCGCGTAAGTTTCGGGCTGCCGTGCGCCTGGAACAACTTGAAGAGCGCGTTGTCCCCTTCGGCGGTCAGGCCAATGTGTTTCTGAATCTGCAAAATGCGACAGCTCAACTCAACACGCTATCGGCCGCGCGTTCGGCGACGGTCCCCGTTTACATCGACTTCGATAGCGTTACCCAGGGATCGACCGGCGGCGTAGGCGGCGGGACGTTTTATGTGCTTTATGATCCCAACGTGCTTTCGCTAAGTGAGACCGCCACAAGCGTCGGTCCCGACGTCAAGCTGGGCTTTCTTCTTTCCAGTATGTCGGCCAACTATGCTCTCTCACCGGCAACGGGCTTTTCGACCGGTGTCGTCGCGGTCGGTCTGAGCCACTCCGGGTCGACTTTTCTCGGCGGCGCTCCATCGGGACACCTCATCGAACTTGATTTTCATGTAGTCCAGGCCACGAACATTGGCAATACCACGCTCCTGGACATGCAATCGGTTTTTACCGACGTGAATGGCAATTTTCACCAGGCATCGATTCACGATCAGGGAGGTGCCTCTTATACGGTCGTGCCCGCTCCTTCGAATTACGCGACGATTGGCACGACTGGCACTTTGACCCAGGCCGGCACGCTGAGTCCCAACACTGCCGTCAATCCCTTCAGTCCCAACGACAGCGATACCACCGACGCCGCTATTCAGATTGTCGCGCAGGCGCCGAACCTGGCGCCCACGGCCGCGGCCGACACGTACAACATGGCCCCCAACAATGGCAACTTCACACCAACATTAACCGTGGCGGGCCTGGCCAAGGGTGTGCTTGGCAACGATAACGCCACGGCCAACGGTCCCATGAGCGCGGTGTTGACCGGCGGCAGCGCGACCTCGGTAACGGCACAGTCCAGCAGCATCAGTAGCGTGACGGAGACGGGTTTGACGGTAACCGTCACTACGACCGCGAGCGTGAACATGCAGGTGGGTGAAGAAGTTTCGCTGGCGGGGGTTCCCCTGCCGCCGCAGGGGACCTACAACGGTGCCTTTGTGGTCTCGGGCGTTCTCTCCCCAACCCAATTCACTTATCAAAGCGCTTTCGCGGGCATGTCAAGTTCCGCTGGCGGCACCGTCACCAACGGCACGCAAACACTTTATAGTGCGGCGACGCTTCACGGGACCGTGACGCTCAATGCCAACGATGGCTCGCTCGCCTATACCCCGGCCGCGAATTATTCGGGCACGGACACTTTTACGTACCAGGCCGTCGATGCGGTCAGTAACACGCCCAGCGCACCGGCCACCGTGACGGTGTATGTCGGCGGCTATCTTTCGATCCCGCAAAATCTCACCACCGGTGGCATTGGTTCACAGCTCGTGGTGCCTGTAAACATCCTCAATCCTAACCCCGCCAACAGCGGCGGCCTTGATGATACTACAATCGCCATCAATTACGACGCGACGGTTTTTTCCGTCGCCGGGGTGAGCCAGGGAAGCGTGCCTGCGGGTGCCGGTTGGAACAACCTCGCTGCTAACACCAATATCCCAGGCAAGATTATCATCAACACCGGAGCGACGGGAGGTAACTTACCGATCGCTTCGACAATAGGCGGTTCGGTCGCGATTATCACCTTCAATGTCATCGGTTTGCCATCTTCTGGCACCAAAAGTGTCATAAATCTCGCCGGCACCAGTCCACAAGTTACCTCCCTTGATGTCGCTGGCACGGGTACACCGACGCCACTGCCTTTCGCCATCACCCCGGTCGACAACACGAATTTCAACGGTACGCCCGGCCAAACCGACGGCTTGGTGACGCTAAATCCGATTGCCAGCACCACCACAACCGTCTCGGCCTCGGTGGCGGGGTCCACTGTATCCAACGTTTCCTACGGTACGCCGGTAACGCTGACCGGTACCGTCGTACCCGCCTTCGGAACCAACCCGCCAAGCGCTGGCTCCGTTGACTTCCGAGATGGACTCATCGACCTTGGAACCATCAGCACGGACTCAATTTCAGGCACCAGTGCTATTTTCACCTTAATTACGTCGGCCACTCAGTTGCAGACCATACAAGCCAATGGCGGCGTTCACATCATCACGGCAATATATACACCTGGCTCGGCGGGCTTCAGCGGCAGCACCGGTACCCTTTCGGGTGGGCTCAAGGTTACTGCCGCGCCTTTGACGATTTCGGCATTAACCAACACAAAAACGTACGACTCGACGACAACAGCGTCGGCAACACCGACAGTCGCCGGCCTCAAGGGCGCGGACACGGTGACGGGATTGGCCGAGCTTTACGCCGACGCCAACGCGGGTTCGAGCAAAACGTTGTCAGTAAGTGCCTACACAATCAACGACGGCAACAGTGGCAACAACTATGCGGTCACGACGGTGAGCAACACGACCGGCCTCATCAACAAGGCGGCGCTCACCATCACGGCCCGTCCCAACACCAAGATCTTCGACGGCACCACGACGTCGCAGGTAACGCCGACGGTATCTGGCCTGCAAGGCGCCGACACCGTTACGGGCCTGACGGAGCTTTACAGCGATTCGGTGGTCGGCACCGGCAAAACGCTGTCGGTCAGCGCTTACACGGTCAGCGATGGCAATAGCGGCAACAATTACAGCGTGGCGACGGTGATTAACAATGGTGGCGTCATCAATCCGCTGCCTGGCAAATCGCTGGTCTCTCTGGATGTGGGCGCGGGCGTGACGGCGGTGACGGCGGCGCGGTCCAGCGTGGTCAAGGTCTTCATCGATTTTGACAATCATACCGCGGCGGGAACGTCCCTGGGCTCCAACGGCGGCCTGGCGGGCGGCTCGTTTTATGTCCTTTATGATCCCTCGGTCTTGTCAATCAGCGAGACAGCGGGCGGCGTCGGCAGCGACATCAAGTTGAGTACGCTGCTGTCGGGAAGTTCCTCCTTTTACAACTTGACCACGGCTTCAGGGTTCTCGACCGGCGTGGTGGCCATAGGCCTTAATCACTCCGGTTCGACCTTTGTGAACGGCGGTTTGACGGGCCATCTGCTCGAGCTTGATTTCCACGTGGTGCAAACGACGTCGCTGGGCATCAGCTCGCTATTGGATTTGCAGACCTCCTTCACGGACTCGACGGGTAGCGTGCGTACGACGAACATCCATGACAAGGGTGGCTTGCTGTACAACCTGACGCCCACGCCGACGCAGTATGCGGCCCTGGGGACGACGAGCACATTGACGCAAACGGGAGTTCTGACGCCGAGCCAGTTTAGTCCCGCGGACACCGACAGTACGGATGCGTCGATTCAGATCGTGGCGGGGACACCGGCGCTGGCGCCGACGGCGCGAGCGGACCAGTACAGCATGGCGCCGAACACTGCCAATTTTGGCACCACGATGACGAGCGCTGGCCTGGCCAGTGGCGTGCTGGGCAATGACACGGCCACGGCCAACGGCCCGATGGACGCGGTGTTGACGGGTGCCGGTGTGACGAGCGTGGCGGTAGGCCCGCAAAGCCGAAGCTTGTTGACGACCAGCGAGACGGGCAACGTGGTGACGGTGACGACGTCGGCGGCGACGGGACTGGTGGTTGGCGAAGGGGTAACGATCACGGGGGTGAGCGACACGGATTACAACGGTTATTACGCGGTCGCCTCGGTGCTATCGAGCACGCAATTCACGTATATCTCGGGGCTAACGGCCATGCCTGATGCCCTGGGGGGCACGGTGAATGCGGTGGCGACGACGGTATACAGCGCGCCGACGGCGCATGGGCAGGTGTGGCTGAATGGTCTGGATGGCTCGTTTGCTTATAGCCCGACAGCCAATTATTTGGGCACGGACACGTTCACATACCAGGCGGTGGATGGCGGAGCAACACGGCGAGCGTCAATGCGACGGTGACGATCAACGTGGGGGGTTACCTGAGCATTCCGCAGAACCTGGTGCCGGTGGGTAATCTGGTGGTGGTGCCGGTGAATTTGGCCAGCGGCAATCCGGCCAACAGCGGCGGTTTGACCAATGCCACGATTGGCATCAATTACGATGCGAGCAAGTTGTCGTTGCCGAACGGTCCGGCGGACGTGACGGAAGGTTCGCTCAACACGGCAGCGGGCTGGACGAACTTCACGGTGAACACGAACACGGCGGGCAAGATCGTCATCACGACCTCGAACACGGGGGGAGCAGCACCGATCAGTGATTGGCGCCAGGATCGCTGGCCTTTATTACCTTCACGGAGATTGGTTTTCCGACGGGCACGAGCGTGGTGAACATCTCGAGCCTTGATCCGGCAGTTACGGAACTGGACGTGGCGGGTACGGGAACGTCGGGGAACTCGCTGGTGTTGCCGTTCGCGGTGGCGCCGGTAGACAACACGAACTTCAACGGGGCACCGGGGGTGACGGATGGCTTGATCACCTATCCGGTGCCGATCACGACGACCTCGACGGTGAGCGCGAACGTGGGGGGTTCGTCGGTGGCGACGGTGGTTTATGGGACACTGGTGACATTGCTGGCGACGGTAGTGCCAGCGAGCGGCGGCTTCGGGCCGGTGGTGGGCTCGGTTGATTTTAAAGATGGCTTGATTGATTTGGGGACAACGACGACGGAAACGTTCTCCGGGAACACGGGTGTGTTTTCCCTGGTGACGACGGCGAATCAGTTGCAGGTAATTCTTGCCAACGGGGGCGTGCACACGATCACGTCGAGTTATCAACCGGGGGGCTATTTCACGCCATCGTCGGCGACCTTGGCGGGCGGTCTGGCGGTAACGCCGGCAAGCTTGACGATCACGGCGAACACGAACGTAAAGACCTACGATGCAACGACGAGCGCGGCCGCCACGCCAACCGTAGCAGGATTGGCCGGCACGGATACGGTAACGGGACTGGCGGAAGTATATGCCAGCGCGAATGTGGGCACGAGCAAGACCTTGAGCGTGAGCACCTACACGGTCAATGACGGCAATGGCGGCAAGGATTACACGGTCACGACGGTCGCCAACACGACGGGCGTGATCAACAAGGCCGCCTTGACCATCACCGCGACGACGAACACCAAGGGGTACGACTCGCTAACGAGTGCCGCCGCGGCACCGACTGTGGCGGGCCTCAAGGGAGGCGACACCGTAACGGGCTTGGCGGAGGTGTACAGCAACGCCAACGCGGGCACCAGCAAGACGCTAAGCGTGAGCGCTTTCACGGTCAACGACGGCAATGGCGGCAATAACTACGCCGTAACCACGGCCACGAACACGACGGGCGTGATCAACAAGGCAGCCATAACGATCACAGCCGTGACGAACACGAAGAATTACGACGGCACGACGAGCGCGGCGGCGACGCCGAGCGTGGTCGGACTCAAGGGCGGTGACACGGCGACGGGGGTCGCTGAAGTCTATAGCGACGCCAGCATTGGCACGAGCAAGACGCTGTCGGTTTCCGCTTACACGATCAATGACGGTAACGGCGGCAACAACTACACGGTCGCCACGGTCAACAACACCACCGGGGCCATCACGGTCGGGCCGACCAGCAAGTATGTCGTCAGTATTGTCGGCAGCACCACGATTACGGCTGGCGAGGCTTTCTTGTTTACGGTGCAGGCAACCGACGCGTTCGGCAACGCGGTCACAAGTTACAACGGGCCTATTACGTTAACAACGACGAGTAGCCCGGTCGACCTGTTGGGCAATTTCCCGCTCACTGGCCCCATCTTCAGCAATGGGTTTGGTTTCTTCCAGGGCACGCTGGAGACGGCTGGTTCCTACACGCTTACGACAACAGGCACCAACGGAACGGGGACTTTCTCAGGCACTAGTGCCCCTTTCACTGTCGTCGCGGCAAGTGCGCAACACTTCACGATTACGGCACCGGCCGGCGCGACCACGGCCACTCCGATTAACATTTCAGTGGCGGCACGCGATCTCTACGGCAATCTCGTTACGGGGTACAATGGTATCGTGCACCTGACCAGCACGGACTCGGCAGCCCAGTTGGGCCTCGACTACACATTCACGACCTCGGGGGCCAACCCGGACAACGGCTCGCACACCTTCAGTGTTACGCTCAATTCCACGGGAAATCAGACAATTACCGCAACCGATACGCAATCGACGAACCCCACAATCACGGGCACGAGCGCCTCCCATCGCCGTGCGAGGCTTGTTGGTCACTGCTTTCGCGATGACGCCGACTGGCTTCACCGCTTCCTTTAATCGGGCCATCGTGCCCTCCGATCTCACTCTTTATGGCTCCAACCTGACATCTGTGCAGGATGTGGTTTTGCGGGGTGCGCACGTCGGGCCAATTCACGGCACACTGGTGGTCGACCCGTCGAACCAGAGCGTTACCTTCAATGCGACCACCAGTTACCTGAACTTGTTGAATAGCGTGTACGGGGGGGCCAATGCCACCATCTTGCCCGATGACACCTATACGGCCAGGCTTATCAGTGGCACCGGCAGCAATGGTTTCGTGGACCTTGTCGGGGACCACCTGGATGGGCTCAATAATGCTGGCAACGCCAACTTCGTCACAGCACTGGCGACGACCTACCAGCATAATGCCACACCCATGCTTGGCATACCGGACTTTGCTCGCGGGCCAGATAGCGGCACGCCTATCAAGGTCCCCAACGAATCAGCGGCCGGCATACCGGTGACCCTGTCAAATGCACGGAACGTGACAGACGTCACCTTCTCGCTCACGTACAATCCAGCGCTACTGAACGTGACCGGCACACTGTCCGGGGTCTCCAGCGACGCGACCGATGCGGCGGCGACGCTGACATTGGTGTCCAATACGGGCGGCGTGGCTACTTTCCACTACCACGATAGCAACCCGCTGACGGGGACCGTGGTGCTCGGTGATTTGGCGGCCGTGGTTCCGTCGAGTGCAGCCAATCTCTATCAGACCAAGGAACTCGTAAAACTCGGCAACGTCGTCATCAATAACGGGGCCATCGTCGGCGCCCTCGGCAATGGGAGCATTCACGTCAATGCCTACTTTGGCGACGCGAATGCGGATGGCAAGCTCGACGGCGTGGATACCTTGACGATCAACGCGGTGGCGGTGGGAGCTGCCTCCGGCTTTGACGCTTATCAGCTTTTGGATCCGGTGATTGTCGGCGACGTGGCCGGCGACATTAACGTGGACGCCGGGGACGTTTCCGCGCTCAATCTTTATGTGGCCCATCTCAATCCAACACAGATCCCGGTGCCTCCCGGTCTGTCGGTCACGTCTCCCAACGCAAGCGATCCGATACTGAGTTTGAGCACGCTAACCGCCAACACGGCTGGCAGCCTGACGACGGCGCCTGTGATAACCGTAATGCTCGATCATCCGCGACCGGCAGGCAGCAACGGCCTTACCGAGGCCACACTGGCGCTTACCTACGATCCGGCCCAGCTAAGCATCACCGCGGCGGATATTACACTTGGAACGCTTCCGAGTGCGGGCCAAGGCTGGAAGCTATGGACGACCGTCGATGCTTCCAGAGGCCAAATTGGCATAGAGCTGTTCAGTCAAACGCCGCTCACGGCGGCGCAAGCCGGCAGCTTAGTGAACCTCGCTTTCCACCAGACGCCGAGCCAGGCTCGCCTCGGGTCGCCATGGACTGCGGTGCGTCTCGTGGAGGCCGTGGCGCCGGACGGAGAATCCTTCGGTACCGAACTGGCCGACTCGCATGGACCGATGATTCTAAGTCCCGGTTTGGACGTGCTGGTCGTGCCGGTCAATAGTCCGCTGCTGTCGGGCAACAACAACATCCTTGCGGACAACACGAAAGATACAGAGGTGAGGCCGCCGGAGCTCGTGGTTACAGCCACGATTGACGCCAGCCCCACCGGGCTACACATTCCGGAGGCAACCGAGGCGGCCGCATCTGAGCCCCACGTCGTGGCAAATGAGGTGGCGCCGCACGGGATCGCAGTCATGGTTGTCAGCGGCGTCCCGGCTAGCCCGTCAAGCGCCGTCGTCGCCATGGGTAGTCAGGTGGTGCAGATCGTCAATGCGCAACTTGCGAGCGTCTTGCCCACGGCCAACAACGTGCTACACCTGACCGACCGTTGGTTCCTGGCGATGGCGCGAAAAGCGGACGGCGGCGACGGCGATGATTTCAGCGGTTTGATTGGGGAGATGGCACCTTGGCTCGACTCAATGCCAGATGCGGAGCAAACGCCGAACTCCGCACCGCTGCCCGAAAATGAAGCGACGGAGCCGCCCGCTGATTCAGTAGATAATATTTCCGTCCTCGACAAACTGTTTGCCGATCTCGCCATTGCCGCGGACGATCTCGGCAATGGTGGCGATTAGGACAAGGCCATGGCTAGGGCTGAAGCAGCAGAGGCATTTCAGCAATTCGTCGCGGTTATCAAAGCGCTACGAACTCCCGGTTCGGGTTGTCCCTGGGACCTGGAACAAGATCATCGCACCTTACGGCCGTTCCTTATCGAAGAAGCACATGAGGTGCTCGAAACGATCGACCGGGGCGATGATGGCGACCTTTGCGAGGAGTTAGGCGATCTCCTTTTGCAAATCGTGCTACACGCCCAAATCGCGGCTGATCGCGGCGCCTTCGGCATCACTGACGTAATCAGCGGGATTGAAAAAAAAATGGTGCGCCGACACCCTCATGTGTTCGGTGACCTGGCCAGGTCGAATACCGCCGAAGTCGTCAAGAACTGGGAACAAATCAAGGCAGCGGAGGCCGCAGCCAAAGGGATTGATTCCTCGGCAGCGGCCGCCCTGGACCATTTGCCCCCTGCCCTGCCCGCTCTCCAGCGTGCACAGCGACTTGGTGAAAAGGCCGCCAGGGCGGGCATCGACAAGCCCACCTGCATGGGAACTATCGAGCAAGCGCAAGCCAATTTCGACGAACTGAAACAAATCTCGGAGTCGCCGGCAACGGCCGAGGAAACCGCCAGCGCACGGCGAAGCCGGTTAGAGCGTCACTTCGGCAGCATGTTGTTCAATCTTTGCCAACTGGCACGACTGTTGGGCATCAGCGCCGAGGATAGTTTACGGTCGTGGACTCAGAAATACGTGGAAGATGCTCGCGCCGCCTTGCAAACTAATGAAGGTCAGCCATCGCAAATGCCCTGATTTGCCTCGTGTGGACACCTCTCGTACCACAGTGAATTTTAGCATCCCAACCCAGCTTTTATTTAAGTGACGCCAGGAAGTCCACCATATCGGCGGCTTGCTCGGCCGTCAGGTCGCGAAATAGCATTTCCGGCATGAGGGATTGCCGTTGCGGCTCGAAAGTGGTGACGGCTTCCGCGCAGGCGCACTTCCTTGTCTTGCGCGGTTCGCAGAACGATTTCGGTGGGAGATCTGCTGACCAATATCCCGGTGACGACCTTGCCATCTTCGGTCTCGGCGGCATAGCTCACGTATTTTGGATCTATGAACTTGGAGGGCTCCAAAATGCTTTCCAAGATTTGTGCGCGCGTGTATTTTTTGCCGATCTCGCTCAAGTCTGGGCCGAGCGTGCTGCCGGTCCCTTGAATCCGATGGCAAACGGCGCACTGCAGGCCGGCAGCCTTGAAGAAGAGTTCGCGCCCGCGGGCCGTGTCCCCAGCAAGATCGAGGATGCGCTCGGGCCGAATCATCGTTCCCAGGCGTTTGACACGCAGCTCAACGGGCAAAAAGCGCTCGAACAAATCGCGCACCTGGACGTTGGCGAGTGCACGCGTCGTGTCCAGCACCTGTTGCCTGATGGGCTCGGGGAGACCATTCTTATCGAGGGCGTGGGCCAACATCATGGCGCTGCTGGTGGAAGACAAAAGCTTGTTGACGATCTCGGCGCTTTCCGCCAGCTTGGTTTTGCCGGAGCGAAGCTTCTCCACAAGGGCACGTTCGTCCTTGCGGATCGGCAATTGGCGGATCCAATCGTGGACCAGGCGCAGGCCCTGCTCGTCGACTATTTCCGAGCCGAGATGCGGCATGTGGCCAGGGCCGATCTTGGCCATGCGGTAATAAAGAACCGAGCTGTAAGGATCGCCCGGAGCCAGCAGGGCAGCCGGCTTCATGTCGAAT
Organism: uncultured Planctomycetota bacterium; assembly: GCA_963848825.1. Classification (GTDB taxonomy): domain Bacteria; phylum Planctomycetota; class Planctomycetia; order Gemmatales; family Gemmataceae; genus CAVVSQ01. The sequence continues at coordinate 248,886 of CAWKFA010000016.1, forward strand.
GCTCCTTGGGCAGGCGCAATTTCCAGGGTGTGTGTCTCGTCGAGGGGAATCGTGTAGCGCAATTCGATCAGCGCCGTGCCGCCGGCACCAAACTGATGGCAGTGCGCAATTGACGTGCAGGTAGGACCGGGCGCGCTCGCCGAGCTCTGCCTCGCTGTCGTACGGATTAGTCAAGTGGACCGTAGGCAGCGCCTCGACCGACTTCGGTTTCTTCTTGCCGTCGCTCTGGAAAAGGGCCACGAGATCCATCTTTTTTAGCGTCTGCAACTCGTCCCCCTTGGGTCCACTCAGTTGCAGGGGATTGAAGGCTAGTGCGTAGCCGGCCCAAGGGTTGTGACAGGTGATGCACTGACCGCGGCTTGCGAAGTGCCATGTTTGTTGGCGACTACCCCTGGGAGCGGCCGGGTCCTTGATCGTGAGAGTTTGCTCCTTGCCGCCGGCAGGCACCAGCGTGGCGTCGGTCTGCTGTTCGTTCCAGGCATAAGTGTAAGCGTGCCAGTCGGAGCCGTCGAAGTGAAGAATTTGCGTCTCCAGACGGCGACGGCTTTGGGGATTGCCGGCCTCCATCTCTAGCGAGAGCGTCTTGGCCAGTACGCCGTCCTTGGGCAAAAAGACTTGAGCGCTAAAAAACCCACCGTCTGGCATCGGCACCGGCTTATCGTACATTTTGGCGGCGGAGGTTCCCGGCAAGGCCACGAGGCGTTCGGCCACGGCGTGGTCGGCCCACTGCTCGGCGCTGACCGTGAAGGGAATAACGCCCGGCGCCGGCACATGGTCCTTGACGGATGCAAACAGTCCCGTTGCGCTTAACTCGCGGGGAAATGTCGATTGGTAATTTTTCAAGGCCTCGTTGGCCACGAGCTGGTGGATGGTGCCGTTGTCATCGTGATTGAGAAAGTAGAGTTCATTATCCTGATCGACTCCAAAGGCGACGACGCGTTGATTGGTCTGGGCCAGCTCCGTGTGCGTTACGATTTTGTCACCCTCAAAGCGCGTGCCCCAGATTTTGCGCGTGACCCAGTCGCCGCATATATAGTGGCCCGTCAAACCGGCGAGTTTTTTACCGCGGTAAACGTAGCCTCCCGTGATGGATGCGGCTTCGGTGTGCGGAAAGGCCAAATTAGGCGGCAAAATCGGGGTCGGTCCGCGCTTGCTTTCGGGCCGTACGGATTGCGGTCCCTCCATGACGGACCAGCCGTAGTTGCCGCCGCGCTTGACGCGATAGACCATCTCCCAAAGTTCCCAGCCGACGTCGCCGACCCACAGATCGCCGGTCGGACGGTCAAAACTCATGCGCCAGGGATTGCGAAAGCCGTAAGCCCATATTTCGGGCCTTGCTTTGGGCGTATTAATAAAGGGATTATCGGTGGGAATCGCGTAAGGACGGTCCTTGTTTTCATGGTCCACGTCGATTCGCAGGATGGAACTCAAGAGATCGCTGATGTCCTGACCGGTATTCAGCCGATCAGGCGGGTTGGGGCTGGCGGCGTCTCCGGTGGAGATATAGAGATAGCCGTCGCTGCCGAAATGCAAATCGCCGCCATTATGACCGCCGGCCAGCCAGGTGATCAGAATCTTTTCGCTGGCCGGATCGCAGCGCGGCGGATCGGTGTCCGTGACGCGGAAACGACTGACGCGACTGCCCTCGGGCAGCGCCTCGCCGCCTTTCTTGGCTTCGAGAACGTAACAAACGTAACAGTACCGGTTCTCGGCGAACCGCGGGTGGAAAGCCAGTCCATACAGCGCATCAAGACCCTTGACCGTGCCTTTGTCCCAACTTGTCAGGTCGCGGCTAATATCGAGAAAAAGATCGGCCTTGGCGCAATCGGGGTCCACTGGAAACGAATAAATCTTGCCGGCCTGCTCGCCCACGAAAAACCGGTTGATGGTTGGTGCCATGGTAAGCAGCAACGGGTTTTTGAACGTGAGCTTGGGAAACGCACGCACCGCTTTGTAAGGGTGCGGCGGGTCGGGAGTCCCCACGATATGCGAAGTTGTCCAGGGAACGCGTTTCGAAACGTCCGTGCGCGCTAGGTTGCGTACTCACCGAGTCGGTGCCCGATCTGGCGGGGAATGGGGCAACGGCGCCAATAAGGAGAACCACCAACGTGATCGCCAATGCCATGCTACATTTCATTTTTTGCCCTGGTCTCGTTTCAACGTCCAAGCGGGAGTCGTACGCGATGATAGAGATGCCGAGCGAACCGCAACCAGCCGTCGGCCTGCCTCATAACTGCCCTTTGCTCGGGTTGGGCGGACCGGGGAGTTTTTGTTGATTTTGCTGCTGAGCGAGCTTGGCCTGAAAGTTGCCCCACGACTGCGTGAGCGTGTTGAGAAGCACTGGCATCTGGGGGATGCTCATGAAGACACGTGCGGTGATAAGCGAGCGTGGATAGAACTGCGCAATGAATTCGAGGCAAAAATCGGAGGCGGAGTGCACCACCATGACCGCGTTGGTGTAGGCCCCGACCTGCACGTCCTCCGTGATTTTGAGGTCCTGATAGATCTCGTCGATCGACGGCTGCTTGGGGGGCGGTTGGGGAGGCGTCGGCTGCGCCGGAGGCGGCCCGAACGCTTTGGAGTAATTATCCAGATTGGTCTTCAACGCGTCAATGAACTGCGGCACGAGGTGGTTGGGCATCACGACGCGTGCGACTACCTGATGCGGCTGGTTCATGCGTAGCACGAAATCCAGCACGAACTCCGACGCCCCTTGCAGAATCAAAACCCCTGTGCTGAAAACGCCGCGGGCCACCTTTTCAGGCACCCGAGCACCGACGTTGCCATGTTGAAATTCCTGAACGTACGTCCCAGGATCGCCCTGCGGTTTTTTGCCTTCATTGTCTGGGTTCGACGGCGTGCTCATAAGGTGTTCCTTGCTGGCTGGCCTCACCCGGCAAGAGCGGGATGAAGCGCGGCTGATGGATCAATTGGTCCAAGAAAGAGGACATGGGTGAATTATATTTATCGAGGTATCGTAGCAACTTTTTTTTCTTGCCGTGCTGATCGCTGCAAAGGATGAATTTACCATAATAACGGGGGGTATGCTATGATTGGTACTTCCCGGCCAGGCAACTCTTCAGGGCGTTTTTCAATGCGACAAGCCGCGCCGCAGCTGTTATTGAGGTCATTCGTCTTCTCGGCGATCTGCCTGCTGGCCACTCCGAAGCACGCTGACGCCGCCAATGACGGCGTGCGTGTCTCGTGCCTCGAGACCGACTGGACATTTTCCGCCGGCGAACTGGTGACGCGCACGCTCAAGATCGTCAATCATACGTCGACCAGCGAACCCTTTGACCTGGAATGGTCATTTCAAATCGACGGTAAAGCTTATGGCGAGGGGGCAGAAACCTTCGCTCTCAAGGCGGGCGCCGGTGAGGAATATACTCTCGCCTTCCCGGTGCCGCCGTTACCCGGGCGAACAGCCGGGACGTTGGTGATAACTTGCCTGCGGGATGGGCAAGAAGTCTTCCGTGATGCCAAACCCTGCACGATTCTCGGTCCAGCTCCCGCGCCCATAAAAGAACACGCCGCGCAGCAGCGAATCGCAAATCAAAATGACACGTTCGTGCCTTGTTGTGGTGCGCAACCCAACAATCGCCCACTTTTGCGGGCCTGGCGGAGGTTTCGTTGAACTAAAGTTTTTTCTCGGAGAAGGTGAATCATGGCGACGAACCCAGACAGCCTTACTGTCGATCAACTCATCTTTGTCGGCTTCAATGGCTATGCCCTGGCACTTGATCGCGACAACGGCGATATCGTCTGGTCCAATAATCATCTAAAATCAGGCTATGTGAGTTTGCTGCTTGACGGCGACCGTTTGCTGGTATCGACCAACGGCTACATGTATTGCCTCGATCCGCTGACTGGCGACACCCTTTGGCACAATCCCCTCACAGGCTATGGCACCGGTCCCGCATCGCTGGCATCGGTACGGGGAAAAATGCCTGACAATCTAGTGCAGCAAGCGGCGCAAATCGCCGCCGAGGAGCAGGCCGCACAGGTTCACGGGACGTCTACCTTTCCGCATTCGTGAGGCCGACCGCCGCTACCGTCTGCAAGCAGGATTTTGCTCAACGGCTGTGTGGCTTCGGCTTGATAATGCCGGTATCGATCACAACGAACACGTACGTATAGTTATGGCCGTTGTTGCCATCGTTGACTATGCCGGACGGCTTGAGTCGAATGTTCGTGCCTGGGCCGATGTTAGCAAAATTTTCAATGAAACTGCCGTTCGTATTATCGCCGGGCGCGATCGAGCCCGCTATCGTGGGCACTGCTCCCGGGGCCGCGGTGGTGCCATCATAAGTTTTGGTCCATCTTACCGCGGTAACGGTGAGCGCCCTCGGCTTGATCACGCCCGTCGTGTTGTTAACCAGCGTGACGGCGTAGTTGTTGCCGCCGTTGCCATCATTGACCGTATAACCCCGGACGCTCAGTGTCCTGTTCGAACCCGCATTGGCGTTGGTATACGCTTCGCTTTTGCCAGTTACCGTGTCGGCGCCGATCAGGCCACTGACCGTGGGTAAGGCGGCCGCGCTCGTGTTTTTGTCATAGGTTTTGGTGTTGGTCGTGGCGGTGATGGAGAGTGGGGCCTTGCCAATGACGCCCGTGGTGTCGTTCATGGTCGTCACCGTATAATTGTTGCCGCCGTTACCATCGTTGACCGAATAGTGAGTAACCTTGAGCGACTTGTGCTCGCCGGCATTGGCGTCGGTGTACGCTTCGACCAACTCAATGACCTTATCATCCCCCTTGAGGCCGCTGACCGTGGGCCTGGCATTGGCGTGCGTATTTGAATTGTAGGTCTTGGAATTGTGCGTCGCCGTGATAGTGAGTGACGCCTTGTTGATGACGCCCGTGGTGCTGTTCACCTTGGTGACCGTGTAGTTGCCGCCGCTATTGCCATCGTTGATGGTGAATTCCTTCACGGAAATGATCTTATTCGTCCCGGCCTGCGCGTTGTTATAGACCTCCTTGGCACCAGTCACAGTGTCGTTGCCTTTTAGGCCAAGCACCGTCGGCAGCGCGGCAGCGTTTGTCGTGGCGTCGTAGACCTTGGTGTTCGTTGTCGCTGTGATGGTGAGCGCGGCCTTCGTAATTTTTCCCGACCGACTGAAGGCTGAATAGACAATGTAGTTCTGGCCATGATTGCCGTCATTGACGGTAAAGCCGGTGACAACCAGCGTCCGGCCGCTGCCCGCGGCAGCACTGGTGTACGCCTCGCTGAGGCCCGTGATCGTGTCCCCTGTGACCAACTCACCCGACGTGATGGTGGGCACCGCCGCGGCGCTGGTCGTGCTGTCATAAACCTTGGTGTTCGTGGCCGGCGTTAGCGTGAGCGGTCTGGGGGCAACGGATTCTCCTCCGGGGAGTAAACCCGTGCTATTCGAAAACTCGTGACTCCCCGTGAAGGCAGCCGTAATTGCCTGGTCCGAGTCGGCCTTCAAGGCTTTCGGAAGTGTCGTCAAGGTGTAAGTGGCGGCGTCGCCACTCGCACTTTTCAGAATACCTTGTCCAAGGTCCTCGCTCCCCGCGAAGAACTCCACGCTACCGGTCGGCGAGGTTGGCGTGGCGCCCACGGCTGAAATCTTGGCTGTCAAGGTGATAGGCGTGCCATACGTTACGAAAGCCTGCGATGTGGCGACGCTGGTTACTGTAGCCGTCATCACAAACCGAGCTTCCAACAGCTCGACAGCCGGGGTGGCCCGCTGGTGTTTTCGGAGAATAGTACGACCGGGGCTTTTTGTGCGGCTCAGCCAGCGAAGAAATGAAACGACCATGTTCGGCAGCTCCCAAGATTAGATACTACGTAATTGACGGGATATTTCTACGCGCAACTGCGAATGGTGCCTTGTACAGATGACGATTTTATAACACGCCAACCGATACTGTCTAGAAAATTCTTCCCATTTTATGCAAATTCAATTCCCGACTTGAGCTAACGCCTTCCGGCCCTCGAGAGGCGGTGGATCTCATGGAAAGCTGCAACGGTGACACCACGTCCCGCGGGAGAGACGGGGCGACGCGTGACATAAGCTCCCAGTCGATCGGTTGCACCGAGAACCTGACCCGCGGCCAACGCCGGCGCCCGCGAAGATTAACGGCCCGGCCGGCTCCGCCGGTGATCTCGTCCCTTATCCTAGTTGACGCGGCGTACGGCCAATTCGCCTATGCACAACACAAGAGTTTCCGCCACCATCCCGCGCGTATCCATGTCCTCCAGAGCGGCGGAAAATCCTTTGGCTTACCAAACTGCAAAAAATCTGGCCAAGCGCCGGCACGTGAAGGTGCATCGAACATTGGATAACCGCCTGTCGGCCCTTGGCAGAGACCAACCGTGTCGAATGATTCTTTTTCCTTGCACGCATTTTATTGGCCTTGTACCTTAAGGACCTGACCCAGAAGTTCGACCACCTTTTAGGAGTTAAATCGTGGACCGAAGAGCATTCCTCAAAGCCATGGCGGCAACGGGTGGCGCCGCACTTTCCGGCTTGACGCACCTCGAAGCCGCCCTGCCCCAGGTGACCATCACCAAGGTGCGAATTTTCACACCACCCAACCTAAACCAAATCTTCAACCAAAGCAACATGGTGGTCACCGTCGAGACATCGAACCCCCAACTGATTGGGATCGGCGAGGGGGGAGCGCACGACACACTGGAACAGTGCGCTGGCCGATTGATCGGCAGGAACCCATTCGCCATTGAGCGCTGCTGGCAAGATATGTATCGCTCCTGGTTTTACCCGCCAGGCGCGAAAAAATCCATGCACTGGGTGCTCTCGATCTGGCGCTTTGGGACTTGAAAGGTAAGGCGCTCGATGTGCCCATTTACGATCTGCTGGGCGGCATGAACCGCAACTATATCGAGTGTTACGCCACGGGCGGCGGCTTCGGCGGCGGCACCCTGGCGCAGCGCGCCGCCAATGCCATGCGGGCCGGCTACCGCATCTTCCGCGTCGACGCCGCCAGCCGTGGCGGAGAAATCTTCAATGGTCGTACACGCGTCAATATGCTGGTGCAAGATTGTAAGGCCTGCCGTGAGGGCGTGGGTGCCGATGGCGACTGGATGATCGACTTCCATCAGCGCTTCGACTACTCCGATGCGCTGCGCGCCTGCCGCAAGATCGAGGAGTTCGATCCCTATCTTGTCGAGGACCCAGTGCGCACGGACTCGTTCTTGCAGGATATTCCCCGCCTGCGCAACATGACCAGTTGCCCGTTGGCCGCCGGCGAGGAATGGGGCCAGCGCTGGGATTTCCATCGGCTCGTGGAGAACCACGATTTGGATTATGTGCGGGCCACACTGCCCAATGTCGGCGGCATCACGGAAATGGTGAAGGTAGGCGCCTTGTGCGAAACCCATGACATCGGCATCGTGCCGCATTTTACCGGTCCCATCGCCACGGCTGCACTGACGCATGCTCTCGGACCGTTTTCCGGGCCGGTGACGCTGGAATACAACTACGGCGACGCCGCACCTGGCACGGGTCAAATCTCTCATCTCCGCGAGTTTTTAACCTTTCGCGAAGGCAAGCTCTGGCCCAACGGCCGGCCCGGCCTTGGCGTGGCCCTTAATATGGACCGTTTGCGCCTGGTTTCGGAGATCACAGCTCCAGGCCAAAATAGGCCAACCTACCGAAGGCCGGATGGTTCACAGACGAATTGGTGAAATGCAGCCGTCGGATCGACTTCGCATCCCACTTTGTGCGGCAGGGAAGGAGCTCTGAAACCACAGAACTCCTTTCCTGCCGAACGAGGGGCGTGGAGCCTTGTCGCCAAGTAATTAAACACGTCGCCATCTCCCACCCGTTGCACACCTTCCCGGTTACGGTAGGCTAATACAGGCTTCGCTTGCCGTCCGGAAATCGCTTCAATCTTTTGTGTCAGGTCGTCAACCTGGCCAACGTCCTCAGGGTGTGGTCATGGACATGTACGTTTATTTGGAAAAGCACAGCGGCGAGTTGGTGATCGTGGTGTTGTGCCTGCTGGTGCTGGGCACGCTGATCGTGCTGGTGCCACAGCTATTGCGAGCGGCACATGCGCAAAGCCGACATGTTACATCAGGAGCACATGAAAGCACTGGAAAATGGACTGCCACTGCCCATGGAGGACGACCGGGCTCGGGTCGCTGGTCGTATGGCCCTGCTGGTGCCGATGGTCGTCTTGATTTCGGCGGCCACGGTCACATGCTTTTTGGCGGCTTATCGCCAGGAAGCGATGTTTACGGTGTCGCTGTCGGTCTGGGTGGTTGCTGGTGTGGTCAGCCTGGCCGCGATTACCGGAGGGGTGGCCCTTATTGGCCGGCTAGCGCAGTTGCAGTCGGGCGAAAAAGATGACGTGCCGGAAAACCCACTCATGTAAGCATTACAGATACTTGATTGCAGATTGCAAAGATAACTCTGCAATCTGCAATCACAAATCTGCAATTCGCTTCCTACTGTCCCGACACGACTTGTCGGCTGCGAAGCATTTCTTCGATTTCCCTTACCTTGCGTCCCAGGAAGAGAACATTGGGCATATCGAAGTGGTGGGCCTGCGCGCTGATGTCTTGACGATGAGGTCTCCTGACCCAAGGCCCAATATCCAGTGCCGAAACAAATCGCTCCGTTGTTTTTGAATCGTCATGCCGGTGGTGTCGTAAGCCGTCTCCGCTTCGCCGATTTCGAGGCGTACGCGCAATTGGCCGGGAGTGAAGACCATGTAGATCTGTTTATCGAATAAAAAGAAAATCAAGAGCCAGAGGATAAACAACACGCACGAGATAAGGATGTAGCCGCCCAAATTGATGCGAATGTCAAGCAGGCTGAGCCTTTCCAGAATGTCGTCCCACTTCCCCAAGATCGCCAGGATGATGGAGACAAAGAGAATGACCGTGATCACGATGACGGACCAGAGTCCGCGTAACGGCACGTTAGTGATCGTGATCACTAGTAGCAAGACGATGCAGAACAGCACGCCCGGGGTCTTGCTGGCGGCCATGTGCAGGTAAGGATCGAGCGGCTTACCGTTGGCGTCGCGAGCCAGCATTTTTTCGCCGGTTTTGGAGAAAACCAGTACCGTTCGCGAATCCTTGCCCTCTTTGACGTCAACGTCGATGCCTTCTCGGAAGGTGGAACCCGCGGGCACTGTAATCATGTATTGACCATTAACGAGCGTCACGAGCGCCAACAAAAAACCGAGCGCCCAGACCGGCCACCAGTAAAACAGGGTCGAGTGACTGATGATGCGAATTTCGTTAAGGTGTGCCGCGGGCGGCATAACGGGCCTCGGGGCCGGTGGAACTGTCGCCATAGGGTTTCGCCTCGTAAGTTAGAGTGAGCGTCAGCGTAACCTCACTGCTGTGCCAGGACAACCTTTTCCTTGATTAAGTTCTCGATGAGTCGCACTTTACGGCCCACGGCGAGCACGTTGGGCATCTCGATGGGCTGGGCCGCCCCATTGGGACGCACGACCAGGTCGCCAGAGCCAAAGCCCAAGATCCAGTGGCGGAATAAATCGCTCCGGTATTTCTGGACCACCATGCCGGACGTGTCGTAGACGGTTTCGCCGCCGCCGATCTCCAGACGCACTCGTACCTGGCCGGGGCTGAAAATCATGTAGATCTGCCGATCGAAAAACACGAAGTTGATCAGCCACAAAATGAAGAGGACCGACGACAACAGGATATAGCCGCCCATGTTGATATGAATCGATAGTTGCCCCAGGCCGGCAAAGATGCTTTCCCACCAGCCGGCCGCCGCGAACACTGCCGCCAGCATGACAATGACAAGAAGAACGAAGAAAGACCACAAGCCGCGCATATGGACGTTGGTGATGGCAATGACCAGAAGAAGGACTAGCATAAAAATCGTGCCCACGCTCTTCTGGCTGGCGATGAAAATCGTCGGCTGGACGATGCGTTCCTGGCCGGCCGAGTCCTTGTGCGTCAGATGGTTTTTCTTATCGGCGAGGATAAGGATGTCGCGGTCCTTGAGGTCAATGTTCTGCCCATCGATCGGCGCCTTTCCCTCCGAGGCGTGCGCCGGGACGGTTCCCGCCGGCACAACTGCCATGTGTTTGTCGCTGAAGTAGGTGACTGCGGCCATGATGAAGCCGAAGAGCCAAACTGGCCACCAATAAAATAGCGTCGAATGGTGATAAACAGTGATCTCGCCCGGCTTGTTGGTGCCACGGAAAAGTGCGGCCAGGAAAGTTGATGTTTGGGCTGGCGACCCGGATGCAACGGCCTGAGGTGCCGGCGGCCTGGGCGCCACCGGCGCCGGAGAAGGTGGTGGCACAGATGAATAAAGAGGCTTGGCGGGCGGTTCGTTGGCCATAATTACAGCTACCTGTATGTCATCACGCTGGTCAGCTTCCTTCTTTGTATTCGTATTGGGAAGGGTGATCTTTGAAAATGGCAAAAGCGCGCGAGCGCAAACGAGCTTTCGAGGCATTCCGTGTCCAATGGCTACTCGGCCTTGGGCAGATTGGGTTCGGCCTCGAACGGTGCGATCTGAACAGGAACGCGGAAGGTTTGATGGCAACGGTTGCAGCTGTTAGCCAGGGTTTGCAAGCCGGCCCGCGCCCGGTCGAGGTCCTTGCGGACAGCTACCTGGGCAAGTTGTGTCGCCAGGCTGCGCAGCTCCATGGCCCGCTCGAACCAGGCTTGTTCCCCCTGTTTCTTGGGGGGACGCAACATCAAGAGGTTGGCGCCTTCCGCGATCAAAAGCGCCTGGCCACGCGCGAATGTCCAGGCCTGGTCATCCGGTAGCTTTTGGTTGAAGTGCCGTTCCAGGCCGCGAAAGTTGGCGTGCAGCAGGCCCTCCATGAGAAGCTTGGTTTCCGCAATGGGCTCGAGTTTGGGGACGATCTTGCCGGTTGGTTGGTTTTGCGACAGGCCCGGCCAGCTGAAGAGAAGCACGCCCAGAAGCGCCAGCAGCGGCCAGCGTGCCAAGGTGGACTTTGTCATAGCGATTCTCCATGGGTTACGCCAAATCGACTTCAATCTGAATTTCGTCGCCGATCACGCGTACGGGATAGCAGCCAATCTTGATGCGCGGATTGTCAGCCCAGGTGCCGTCGGTGATGCGAAAACGCCAGGCATGCCAGGGACAGGTAACGATATCCTTTTCGAGGTGGCCGCCACTTAGCGACGCGCCCATGTGAGGGCAAACATCGTCGATGGCGTAATAGCTACCATCCAGAGCGAATAGCGCGATCAGCTTTTTGCCGAGGCTAATCGTCTTCCCCTCCCCCGCCGGGACTTCATTCACCTTGCACACGGCCCTGAACTCCCGCATCGCGTCTCCTCCCTTGGTGGTCAGCTTTCTATTTTACCAGGAACCAGTAATGCCGTCAGAGGTCGTAAAATAAAGGGGGCCGGGCACTTTGACTCTGGGAGCTCGCCGTTTATTTGAAGACAATAAGGAATCTGGAGACGACGATGCTGGAAATCGAGATGAAATTCGCCGTCGGCGACTTTGGTCCCATTCGAAAAACACTCGGTGAGTGGCACGCCCGGCCGGAGGCGCCCATTGACGAAGCGGACCATTATTACAATGCTCCGGATCGTGATTTTGCGCAAACGGATGAGGCCTTGCGCCTGCGGCGTATCGGCCCTGCCAACATGGTCACGTACAAGGGACCCAAGCAAGCTGGGCCGGCCAAGACGCGCACGGAGATTGAAGTAAATCTGGAACCAGGCGACGATACGGCCGAGAAGTATTGCCGATTGCTCACGCACCTTGGCTACCGCGCCGTTGCCGTCGTGCGTAAGAAACGCACGATTTATCACTTTCAAAGAAGCGGTTTTGACCTCCAGGCATGTCTCGACAACGTCGACCAGGTGGGCCAATTCGCGGAGGTGGAAATTGTCGCTCCCGAAGAAAAAAAGGGGGCGGCGCAGGCTTTATTGATCCAAGTGGCCAAGGAGCTCGGCCTCAATGACCACGAGAAGAGGTCCTACCTGGAAATGTTCTTGCTGACGCGCACACCATAGGAGTTGCTGTTGAAACCCGCCGTCGTCCATACCGTCGCTCAGGCCCGCCATGCCATCTTGCAGGCTCGCGCACAGAATTTAACCGTTGGACTGGTCCCAACGATGGGTGCGTTACACGCCGGCCATGCCAGCCTGATCCAAACGGCTCAAGCTGAAACCGGTTTCGTCGTGGTTTCCATCTTTGTCAATCCCACGCAATTTGGCCCCAGGGAAGATTTGTCCCGCTACCCGCGTCCCCTGGAGCATGATCTGGAAATGTGCGCGGCCGAAGGCGTGGCGCTTGTCTTTCACCCCGAACCGGCGGAGATGTACTCTGCCAATTATCAGACCTATGTGGAAGTTCATGAACTTCAGGATTCCCTGTGCGGAGCGAGCCGGCCAGGGCACTTTCGGGGCGTTGCCACCGTGGTCCTCAAACTCTTCAACATCGTGCAACCCGACGTGGCCTACTTTGGCCAAAAGGACGCGCAGCAAAGCTGCCTGATACGGCGCCTGGTCCGAGATTTGAACGTACCGGTGGCGATCAGAGTTTGTCCGACCCTGCGTGAAGCGGATGGGCTGGCACTGAGTTCACGGAACGTCTACCTCAGTGCGGAGGAACGCAAACATGCTACCGTCCTTTACGAGTGCCTGCGGGAGATTCAGCGGCGAGTAGCCAGCGGCGAAAGGAGTCGCGCGGCGCTTCTGCAACCGGCACAAGCCCGGATCGCGGGCACTCCAGGCGTCCGCCTGGATTACCTTGATATCGTGAACCCGGAAACTTTGGCGCCACTGGACACCGTTGCGGGCAATGCCCTGATCGCCGTGGCGGCGTACGTCGGCACGACTCGATTGATCGACAACCTAATGTTGTCCTGAATCTTTTCCAAAATAGCGTGGCCACGCACCACGTTTTCGTGTTGGTTTGCCGCCCCTTGCCGGGTTTCGCGGAAATCTTGACAATTAGGGATGGAGAAAGGGTGGCGACCACAATCGCCGAGGGCCCGGATGGACATCGCGCGGAACTTAAAGATCGAAAGTGTTTTGAGGCTTCATCCTACGCCGCCCTGGCAGGTGGCGCCGACTCAAAGCGTGGCGGAAGCTGTTGCGCTCATGCGTGAAAAAGGGGTCGGCTGTGTTTTGATCTGTGTCGAGCGCAAAGTCGTCGGCATCTTTACCGAACGAGACCTTTTGCGACGCGTGATGGCGCAAAATCGACCGCTTTCGGCCCCGGTGGGGGACTCCATGACCAACCAACCCGTGACCGTCCACCCCAAGGACCCTATTGCTACCGCTATTCGCCGCATGGAGGAAGGTGGCTATCGGCATTTGCCCGTTGTTGTGGATGATAAGCCCGTGGGCATCTTGTCCGTCAAGCGTATCGTCCATTATCTTGTCGAGCATTTTCCCGCCACGGTTTATAACTTGCCGCCTGACGCCCAGTCTTTCTTGCCTCGCCGTGAGGGAGCGTGAGGCTTAAATGGCCCCCGCGAAAAAACCGCCCGTCCGACACGTCCCCATCCAGGAACGGGAGGCGTTCGTTATTCGTTTCGCGGGCGACTCGGGCGACGGGATGCAACTGGCCGGCGCTCAATTCACGACGGCCGCCGCGGTCACCGGCAATGTTGTCAACACCATGCCGGATTTTCCCGCGGAAATCCGCGCTCCCGCGGGCACCTTGGCCGGTGTGTCCGGCTTGCAAGTTCATTTCAGTAGTCACGCGATTCACACGCCGGGCGATCATCCCGACGCCCTGGTCGCCATGAACCCCGCCGCACTGCGCACCAACCTCCCCGACCTGGTCAAGGGTGGCATTCTTATCGTGAACGCCGACGCCTTCGCGCCGGCCGACCTGCATAATGCCGGTTATGGAAGTAATCCGCTGGAGGACGGTTCGCTAGGCGATTACCGCCTGTTTGCGCTGCCCATCAACCAACTCAATCGCGAGTCCGTCGCCCAAATCAAGCTCAGCCCGCGTGAGGCGGATCGCTGCCGGAATTATTTCGCGCTGGGCCTCGTCTGCTGGTTATTCGGCAAGCCGCTCGAACCCACGCTCAAGTGGATTCAGAACAAGCTCAGCAAAAATCAGGCAGTGTTGGAAGCCAACAGCCGTACCCTGCGCGCCGGTTATTATCATGGCGAATCGACGGACCTTTTTACGGTCCGGTATCACATTGCCGGCGCGAACCTTCCCAAGGGGCTCTATCGGAAGCTAACCGGCAATGAAGGCCTCGTGCTCGGCCTCATCGCCGCCACGCAAAAGGCGAACCTGGCAATGGTGTTCGCCGGCACTCCCGGTGCGCCAGCCAGCGAACTTTTACATCGATTGGCCGACCTCAAAGAGCATCAGGTGATTTCCGTCCAGGCGGAAGATGATATCGCCGCAGTGACCATGGCCCTTGGCGCCTCGTTCGGCGGCGCCCTCGGCGTTACTGCGGCGAGCGGCCCGGGCATGTCGCTGTCATCGGAAGGCCTGGGTCTGGCGGTCATGGCCGAGTTGCCCTGTGTGTGTATCAATGTTCAGCGCGGCGGGCCAAGTACCGGTCTACCCACCAAGACGGAACAGTCCGACCTTTTTCAAGCGCTCTTCGGCCGCCACGGAGAATGTCCACTCGCCGTTCTCGCACCTACCTCGCCGGGCGATTGTTTCACGATGGCCTATGAAGCCGTGCGGCTGGCGGTGCATTTCATGACACCGGTCGTGCTTCTGACGGACATAACCGCATTCCAGGGCAGCGAACCCTGGCAGGTCCCGGCCAGCGCTGACCTGGCAAACATTGAAGCGCAGCGCCCGGCCCCCCGTGCCAGTGGCGATGCAGAACGTCCGTTCCTACCCTACGCTGCGCAACGACAAGCAAGTACGCCGCTGGGCGCTTCCGGGAACTCCGGGAATGGAGCATCGCATCGGCGGCCTGGAAAAAGAGGACGGAACGGGGGACGTCAATTACGACCCATTTAATCACGAATTGCTGGTAAGGGTCCGAGCTACCAAGATTGCCAATATCGCGGACGCCGTTCCTCCCCTTGAAGTACACGGGCCGGACGAAGGCGATGTCCTGGTCCTGGGCTGGGGCAGCACGCTCGGGCCCATCATGGCCGCCGTTAACCGCGTGCGTGCTCGCGGCGGACGTGTGGCCAGTGCCCAGCTCCGCTACCTCAATCCGTTGCCCAATAATCTGGGGTCGATAATCTCACGTTATCAAAGGATTTTGGTACCCGAGCTAAATAGCGGCCAACTGGTGTGGTTGTTGCGTGCCCGGTTCCTTATCGATGCCGTGGCATATAATAAAACGCAGGGAATGCCCTTCTCGATCCAGGAGATCGAAACGAAGATCGAGTCGCTCATGGGTCAATAAAGGGGTCAGCCCTGACTCCGAGACCCTTTTACTTCAGGACCAATGGGCTCTTCATGTCATCGGCCGCCTCACTTTCGGTGCTGAGCGCAGAGGAACTGACGACCAGGCAAGAAGTGCGTTGGTGTCCGGGCTGCGGCGACTTTTCCATTCTGGCCCAGTTAAAGCAAGTTCTCGCCGGCCTGGGTATGCCGCGCGAAAATATGGTGTTCGTTTCCGGTATCGGGTGCGCGGGACGCCTCCCCTACTATCTAAACACATACGGCTTTCAGGGCATCCAGGGCCGTGCGCCCGCCTTGGCCACCGGCCTTAAAATTGCCAATCCCGCCTTGCAAGTCTGGGTTGTGACCGGCGACGGGGACGCACTCTCCGCGGGCACCAACCACCTGGTGCACGCGCTGCGCCGCAACGTCGATGTCAAAATTCTTCTTTTCAACAATGAAGTCTTTGGCCTGTCCCGCGGCCAATATTCGCCGACCTCACGAGTGGGAACGCGCACGAAATCAAGCCCCGAAGGCTCCTTCGACAATCCCCTGCGGCCCTTGTCTTTGGCACTGGCAGCCGAGGCGACCTTCGTTGCGCACACGATCGACGTCAGTGTCAATCACTTAACCGAGGTTTTGCGCCGGGCTGCGCAGCACCGCGGCTCGGCCTTCGTCGAAATCTATCAAAACTGCAAAGTCTTCAATGACGGTGTCTTCGATTACGCCACCGACCAAAGTGTCAAAGCGGAACATACCCTCTACCTTGAACATGGCCGGCCGCTGCTCTTCGGCAAGGATCGCAACCGCGGCATCCGTTTGAATGGCTTGACCCCCGAGGCAGTCACACTCGGCAACGGCATCACCATGGATGACCTTTTGATCCACGACGAACGCGCCGACGAGCTCACGCTCTCTTTTTTACTTTCACGGCTCATCTTTCCCGATTTCCCCGAATGTCTCGGCGTCCTCCGCGCCGTCGACAAACCGACGTTCGATTCCCTTTTGCATCAGCAAATCAGCGAGGCACGTGCCGCCAAAGGGCCAGGAAAACTCGACCAACTTCTGGCGGGTGACGAAACCTGGGCCGTGGCATAAAAAAGTGATACGCGTAACGAACAACGAAAGCGCCGACTGGTGGCGCGGCGTGTTCCCTTGGTGATTTTTTTGGGCAGCCTTGCATGATTTGTCCAACCTGCGGCTGGGACAACCTACCCGGCAATGAATACTGCTCTAACTGCCGCCAGGATCTGAGTTTGCTCGACCGGCCTTGCGCCGGCAGCCGGGTCGAACGCAGCTTGATGGAGGACCAGGTCGGCGCACTCGTCATGCAGCCTCCGCAAACGGTCCTCGCCAATACTACGGTGCATCAGGCTATCGCCACGATGCTGGAGCGTAACGTCGGGCGCCTTGTTGGTCGTCGACGACGCCGGCAAATTATTGGGGATTTTCAGCGAACGCGATCTGCTCAAAAAGATCGCCGGCATTCACGTGCTCTATGCCGACATGCCCGTGCGCAGCTTCATGACCTATAAGCCCGTCACGCTCGCCTGCACCGATACCCTCGCGGTCGCCTTGCACAAAATGGATGGCGGCGGCTACCGCCACGTCCCCGTTGTCGATCGTGGCAAACCGATTGGGGTCGTCTCGGTGCGCGACATGCTGAAGCACATTACGCGTTTGTGCCGAGAGTCACTTCAATAGGGCTTGGGCCCAGGATCAAGCAATCAGGTCTCTGACGACGTGCCCATGCACATCGGTAAGGCGAAAATCGCGACCGGCGTAGCGATAGGTAAAGCGTTCGTGATCGAAGCCGAGCAGATGCAAAAGGGTCGCGTGCAGGTCATGGACGTGAACGCGTTCTTCGACGGCCTGGAAACCGAAGTCGTCGGTGGCACCGTAGACCTGCCCGCCCTTGACGCCGCCACCCGCGAGCCACATCGAAAAGCCCCAGTGATTATGGTCGCGGCCGTTGATCCGGCCGGCATTCGAGCCTGGCGTCGGCAGTTCCACGGTCGGCGTGCGGCCGAATTCGCCGCCCCAAATCACCAGCGTGCTGTCCAGCATGCCGCGCTGCTTGAGGTCCTTGAGCAAGGCGCCGATCGCCCGGTCACATTGTCCCGCCAGACGACGATGGTTGACTTCAAGATCGTCGTGGTTGTCCCAGGGTTGGCCCGGCCCGTGCCAGAACTGCAAGAATCGAACGCCTTTTTCGAGCAAACGCCGGGCGATGAGGAGCTGCCGTGCCTGCACGCCTGGACCATACATATCGCGAATGTGTTGCGGTTCGCGGCTGACATCGAAGGCATCCTCGGCGTCCCGCTGCATTCCATACGCGAGCTCAAAGGACTGAATGCGTGCTTCCAGTTGGGGGTCCGCGCCGACGCTGGTCAAGGTGGCTTTGATTGAGCCGCTGCAACAGGTCAAGTTGCTGCCGCTGCTGGCTGGGCGCGACCGAGCGATTGCGAATGTTCTCGATGAGCCTCTCGAGGTCGGAGTGTTGCGTATCGATATAGGTTCCCTGAAAGGCCCCGGGCAAGAAAGCAGCTTGCCAGTTCTGCGTCTCCTGGATCGGGTAGCCGCCCGGGCACATGGCGATAAAGCCGGGTAAGTTTTGATTTTCGCTACCCAGCCCGTAGGTAACCCATGAGCCGAAGCTTGGACGAATGAGGCGCGCGTCACCGCAATTCATGAGCATCAGGGACGGCTCATGGTTGGGCACGTCCGCATGCATCGAGCGAATTACGGCGATGTCATCGATGCAGGAGGCGACATGAGGGAATAACTCGCTGACTTCGATGCCGCTTTGGCCATAGCGCTGAAAGCGAAAAGGGGAGGGAAAGGCCGCGCCCGTGCGCCGCTCGGTGCGCAGGTTCTCCCGCGGTAGCGGCTGTCCGGCAAAAAGTCGCCAGGGCTGGCTTGGGATCGAAGGTATCGACGTGCGAAGGCCCGCCATTCATGAATAAATGAATGACGCGTTTGGCCTTTACGGGAAAATGCGGCTGTCGCGGCGCCAGCGGCGATAAATTGAGCGGCGCCGCTTCGAGTAACTGTTGTTCCGCTAGCAGTTGGGTCAGGCCCACGGCCGCAAATCCCATTCCCGAGCGCATTAACATGGCGCGGCGCGATATGGGCAATGCTGAATAGTGTTGCTTCGATGGTAAATTCGGCATGGTAGCCTCTTGGGCCGGCTGGCGGTTCCGAATCAAGCCGGCCATGTGTTAAACCGAACGGGGAAGGCCCGCGCGGTCAGTCGATGAACACAAACTCATTGGCCATGAGCAGCACCTGTGCATAACGTTCCCAGGCGGATAGCAGCGTCGTGTCTCCCTTGGCCGCATTGGCCGGCGGCTCGGAGGTTTGTGCCGCACTAGCCAAAAATTGTTCGCCAAGGTCGAGCTCTGCTGAAGTCGCTTCCCGTCCATAAACGATGCGATAGAGGTTTTGGATCTTGGCCGGCGTTGCCGCCTCTTGGGCAAGTTCCGAACGCCCCATCAGGGCCCGTACTTGCTCCTGCCGAAAGGACTGTTAAGCAGAAAGAGGGCCTGCTGGGGAACCGTTGTCAAGTAGCGCTGCGGATTGGTGGCATCCGGATTGGCAAAGTCGAAGGTCCGGAACAAACCAGGTAGATTTTGGCGATCGATGAAGCCATAAATTGTGCGGCGGCCGGTGGCCGGAGTCGACGTGATGTCAACCGGATAACCATAAAGTTTGGGGTCAAGTTTGCCGGAAACGGCCAGGAAGGAATCACGCAACGTTTCGAAATCGTGCCTCTTCCGATTCATCCGCGCCAGCCAACGGTTCTCGGGGTCGGCTTTGGCGGCGAGAGCATTCGGCGCGCTACTCATCTGGTAGGTGCTCGATAACAGGATGAGCCGTTGCAGTTTTTTAATCGACCAGCCCTCTTCTACAAAACTGCGCAGCGAGATAATTGAGCAGCTCGGGATGACTGGGCGGCTCGGCACGCACTCCGAAGTCGCTGGGACTGGTCACAAGGCCCTGACCAAAAAGGTGCAGCCAAACCCGATTGACGAAAACCCGTGTCGTGAGCGGGTTGCTTTTGGCGGCGATCGCCTGGGCCAGTTCAAGGCGGCCACTGCCCTCCTTGAAAGGTTCCCGCTTCTCGCCTGGCAAGCATGCCCAGAAACTGGCGCGGCACGGCGGGGCCGAGGTTGTTTGGGTTGCCTCGCAAGAATACGCGCGGCTCGATGGCGCGGCCTTATCCTCCAGAATCATGGCCCGTGGCGGCGCGGCCGGTGAAGACGCTTTGAAAGCGTCCACTTTTTTCTGCACGTTCTTGAGCCCGTCGCGAAATTTGCGATTGCCCTCCCCCAACTCCTTTTTGTTCGTCTCTTTATACTTGGCGACTTCATCCTCCAACTCAGCGACCTTGGCCTCGAAATCGAGGAATTCTTTGGTTCTTTCCGGCTGCGCAATGAGCGGTAACTCTTTCGGCTCCTGAGAGCTGGCAAAGACACCATAAAGGGAATAATAATCCTTCGTGGGGATTGGATCGTATTTATGGTCATGGCAGCGAGCGCAGGCGACAGTAAGCCCCATCATGCCCCGGCTGACCACATCAATGCGATCATCGATGATGTCCTGCGTGTTGTTCAGAAATCGCCTGCCCAGCGTAAGGTAGCCCATGGCGGCCTGGCAGGATGGGTCCGCCAGTCCATTCGCCACCAGGCGATCCCCGGCGAGCTGCTGCACAAGAAACTGATCATAAGGAAGGTCATCATTGAAAGCCTTGATCACGTAATCGCGATAGGCATAAGCGTAGGCGTAGCGGCGTTCTTCCAAAAAGACATAACCCTTGGTGTCCGCGTAACGGGCCACGTCCAGCCAGTGCCTGGCCCAGCGTTCCCCATAATGCGGCGAGGCCAGGTACCCATCAACCACTTTTGCGAAGGCATCGTCGCTCGTGTCCGCTTCGAAGGCGGCAATCTCCGCGCACGTCGCGGGCAGGCCGAGGAGATCGAACTTTACACGGCGTATTAGCGTGCGTCTGTCGGCCGGTGGGTTGGCAACAAGTCCCTGACTTTCTAACTTGGCGAGGATGAAGGCATCGACAGGCGTGTGTACGCCAATTTGGTTTTTTACGGCCGGCACGACGGGCATTTGAACAGGAAGAAAGGCCCAGTGCTTCTTCCAGGATTCATCGGCCAGCGTGCTGGCCGCGGCCGGACTGTTATCGGGCCAAATAGCGCCCAGCTTAACCCAGGTAGTGAGGTCCTCAATGATCTGGGCGGACAATTTGCCTTTGGGCGGCATCTTGACGTCGCCCTCATGGCGTATCGCTTTGATCAGGGCGCTTTTTTCAGGTTCTCCAGGAACCAACACCGGTCCCTCGTCACCACCCCGCAAGGCGGCCGCCTTGCTGTCTAGCCGCAGGCCAGCTTGATGCTTTTTCGGGCCGTGACACGAAAAGCAATGTTCGGCGAATATGGGGCGAATCTTTGTTTCAAAGAAATCCGCCAACTGAGCCGGGGTGAAATTGCCTGGGGTTTGTGCCGACGCGACCATGGGGACAAAAAGCAAGAGGCACAAACCAGCGATGAGAACTCGATGCATGGCGGCTTTCCAGACCAAAAACGGCAGGCACGAACTCCAGAGGCCCCATAACAAAGGTTTCAGGGCCTAGCTGATTCTAATCGGACTGGAGTAATTTAGCCAGAATTAAACGGCCGTGTCAGCAGCGGCATCGGCAAGTTGCGAAAGGTTCTTTTCGTCCGTGAAAACAAGCGATTCCGAGTTGACGCAGTAACGCAGCCCCGTGGGGGCCGGTCCGTCTTCAAAGACATGGCCCAGGTGGCAGTCACAACGGGCGCATAGTATTTCTGAGCGATCCATGCCATGGCTCGCGTCATTTTGCGTGACCACGTTTTCCTGAGCGACGGCCTGAAAGAAACTGGGCCAACCCGTGCCGGAATGAAATTTCGCCTGGGAGGTAAACAGAGGCAGACCACAGCAGACACACGCGTAAACGCCCTGACGTTTATTGTCCAGCAACGTGCCGCAGAAAGCTCGTTCGGTCCCCTTGCCGCGAGCGATCTGAAATTGGCTTGGCGAAAGCTGGGCACGCCATTGCGCATCCGTTTTAACGACCGGCGCTACTTCGACTGGGCCGACAAGTCTTCCTTCGGTGTTGTAGAGTTTAACGAGCATTCATCTTCTCCTGGCGACTTCTAGCAGCCCGTTGAAAAAGGGGTCAGACCCCCTTGAAGCGAACAGAGTTTTCAACGTTTTTGCAGGGTGGCGAAGGGGTCTGACCCCTTTTTCAACGGGCTGCTAGGCCTTTTGCATCTTGGTGTTCCATTCGTCGAGCAGCTTGCCGATGTCTTTGTAACTGAAATCGACGTTGGCCAGTTCACAAGCCATATCGACGGCGCATGTCAATTCGCCAATTTCCGCGTAACCCTTGGCCAGTTGGTAAAGAATTTCTTTGCGCAATTTCTCGTCGGCGGCCGTAAGGTGCGTAAGGGCCTCCTCGAAATTACGCTGGGCCAACCGCCAATTATTTCGGTTTTGAAAACAATAGCCAAGGTAAACGAGGGCCTTGCCTTTAAAACGGGGATCGGTGCGAATCGCCTGCAAGGCCTGAATCGCCTCGTCGATTTGTCCACATTGAAGCAGGCGTACGCCCATCTCGAAGCGGTGGACACCTTCGGTCGGAAAGCGGTCCGCCTTCTTGCGAAAATAATCAAGCTCGCGGGTGGCGATTTCCTTGACGAGGCCGGCGCGGACTGCCTGGAGTTCCGTATCGTTCGGATGCCGCTTCAGCTTGTCCTCGGCAATGGCCAGGTCACGGCGAAAGGGCTCGATGGCCAGATCGACCAGTTCCATGGCTATTTCAAAGTTATTGCCGGTCGGCACCAGGCCGCCCTGTAAAACCTGGTGAGCCTGCTCAAATTGGTCCGCGCGACGATAAACGGCCGCCAGATGGAGATAAGCGTTGGCGTTGGTGGGATTGATCTGAATCTTGGCCTGTAGGGCCGCGACATCCCGCGAAACTTTTTGATCCTTGTTGGGCGCAGCATCCTTGGCCGCGCCGGTGTGAGAAGGTGCAGCCGGTCCTGGTGTCGCCGCCGCTATGTCCGCGGCAATCTCTTGGTCGGAAGTGGTGAAACTCGTATCGTCGCCGGCGTCCGAAGCGCCCATTACGGGGGTGGCTGACGTTCCCTGCACAGCGCCTTCATAGCCTCCCTTGGCAATGGTATCGCTGGCCGCCAGGTCCTTGTGTTTTCGCTGGGCTTCAACGTCGGTAGGGTCGGCCAGGCGAACTTTCTCCCACAATTTAATCGCGGCGCCGTAATTTCCCGTCCGTTCGAATAAGCGTGCCAAGGGACGGTTGATCTTCGGATTGGTTGCGTCCACCTGCCGTATCTGGTCGAGGGTCCAAATTGCCAGTCCCGTCAGCTCAAGTTCCTCGAATGCCTCGGCCATGGCCAGGTGGGCGCCTACGTCCCATGGATTGCGCATCAGGATTTCTTCGCCAAGCGCGAGGACGCGGATAGGCTGGTCGTTTTTTTGCGCCGCTTTGAGCTTGAGCTTGCTGCGCAGCGTGAGCAACGGCGCCAGCGGTTGGCCCTTGAGGTTATTCTTGTATTTGGCCTTTTGCGTTTTGCGCAATACCTGTCGATAGGTGAGGTTCCCCGGGTCGAGTGAACAACAGTTGCGCAAGAGTTGAATGCCATAGTCCAGGCTGCCGGTAGCGATGACCTGATTGGCGCGTTCAAACTGGCCGGCAGCGGCCAGGCGTTGTTCGTGCGTCAAGCGCGGCAATTCAGACGAGCTTGGTTTGGACATAAATGCATCGTCGCCGGCAAAAACCTTGGCACAAAAGCCGTTTCAAGGGGGCAGTAAGGGGTAGGTGTAGCGTATCCTTACGCGGGGCAGCGGTCAAGGAGTTGCCTGGCCTGCCCACCCGGTGCTCGTCCTCGGGAAGGTTGGCGCCGGTTTATTTTTTAAGTGACACGATCCATTCCTCGTCAAGTTCCTGGACCGTCTTTTTCGTGAGGGCTTTCCAGATTTCTTCCTTGTATTCCCCCTGGCGCATGGCTTTGTTGAGTTTGCGAACTACTTCCTTGTCATATTTATCCGTCACGAACGCCAGAAACGCGGCCGTCGTGCGATAACTGGCGTTGTAATGGGGGTTTTTGGCAATTTTCCCGATTTTGCCCGGTTCGTATTTAAAGAAGCGAATGTAATCGGCAACACCTTCCACCAGCCAGCCGGGGTTGCCGCGGGTTCGGTATTCCTGCACGCAATGCACCGTTTCGTGCACCATGGCACCGACATCGTCGGGATGGTCCTTGAAGAATTTCACCGAGCCGGTAATACGACCGCCGCCAGCGGCCGCTACTCCCTTGTAATCATTCTTGAGCGTCATTTTGATGACGGTGCGCGGTTTGAAGCCCTCGCTGGGGAGTTCATCATTGATCATCGTGTAGTTGCGTTCGCAAACGCGGGCGGTTTTTTCCGCCCATTCCTTCATTTCAGGAGCGTCGCTAACATCCACGATAAACTCGATGGGATATTTAAAAGAAGCGACCGGCGGCGTTGATTCGATGACAAACTCTCGGATCGCCAGCGGGTGGCCGAGGTCCTTGGCTGGCTTGACGCGTAGGGCGATCACCATAAGGCCCTTCGGTGCTGCCTTGAGCACGCCTTCCTTCACCTTGGCCAGTTCGGTAAACGACTTGCCGTCGGCCGATCCTTCCAAAATGCCATCCTCCAGAGCATCGTCCTTGGGACGGCCCGTAATGACGGTGACCGAATTCAAGCTTACCGGTTTGTCCAGGATGACGGTGAAATTGTCAGTCGCTTTGGCATTTTCTTTGGAAAGGAAATAAGAGTCGTTATTGCCGTCAAACGCGAATTGCCGAATTTTGTCCGACCCCGTTGCCATTGTCGATTCGACGACGGCGGCCACTGGCGTGGCGGGCGGGGTCGAGTCCTGGGCAACTAGCACGAATGTCGACAAAGCCAGGAGCGGCAAGGCGATCAATGGACGAATAAAGCGATACATTAGCATCCCCGGTTGAATTGATTTTGTCGAGGGACAGGGCGTGCCTGGCCCAAACCCCTCCCGCCAGCTTGGCCGCTGCGGCTTTCCAGAGCCATGATATGAAAATACCCAAAGTTATTGACGCCCGCAAGTAGCGAATAATTGGCGGCTGAAAACGATTTTCCTTGTACCTCCGGGAGCTTGCCAGTAATCTGCCAAGCATCGGCTTTGCTGACAATGTGAGGGAAGTTTGTCCCCGAACACCTCATTTGCAAAGGGGGAAGCACTATCGAGGTAGCACCATGACATCGACTATCAGGCGTCGACTTTTCATCTTCCTTCTCCTCTTGGGCGGCAGCATCGCCGGGGGAGGCAGCGGTACCGCGGATGATGCGAACCCGGCCACATTTTGGGTCTTCGTCGGCACCTACACCAAGGGAACCAAAAGCAAAGGGATCTATCGTTATGACCTGGATATGGCCAGCGGCAAGCTTTCCGGTGGCGAACTGGCTGCTGAGGCGGTCAATCCCTCATTTTTGGCCATCCATCCCAATCACAAGTATTTGTACGCCGTCGGCGAAATCGATAGCTTCAAGGGGCAAAAATCGGGCGGCGTCACCGCATTTGCCATCGATCCCAAGACAGGCCACCTAACGCAACTCAATCAGCAAACTTCCAGCGGCGCCGGGCCGTGCCACCTGATCGTGGATAAAGCGGGCAAAAACGTCCTGGTCGCCAACTATAACGCTGGCACGATCAGCGTGCTGCCCATCGCTGCCGACGGCAAACTTGGCGAGCCTAGTGCCGTCATTCAGCACCAGGGCTCCAGCGTGGTCAAGGACCGGCAGGAAGGACCGCACGCCCACTCCATCAACCTCGACGCCGCCAACAAATACGCCATTGTCGCCGACCTCGGTGCCGACAAAGTGTTTATCTACAAATTTGACGCCGCCAAGGGGACATTGACGCCGAACGAGCCGCCGTCGATGGCCACCCCTCCCGGTGCCGGCCCGCGTCACTTTGCATTCCACCCCGACGGCACGCACGCCTATGTGATCAACGAACTGAACTCCACCCTGTCGGCTTTGTCCTACGACGCCGCCAAGGGTACCCTCAAACTGATCCAGTCGTTGTCCACCCTGCCTGAGCCCGTCAAGGGAAACTCGACCGCGGAAGTCGTCGTGCATCCCTCGGGCAAGTTCGTCTATGGATCCAACCGCGGCCACAACAGCATCGCCATCTTTGCGATCGACGCCAAAACCGGCAAACTGACGGCGGTGGGCCACCAAAAACACATGTTGAAGACGCCACGCAATTTCGCCATCGATCCCAGCGGCAAGTATCTACTCGCGGAGGGCCAGGACAACGGCAAGGTCGTCGTCTTCGCGATCAATCAGCAAACCGGCGAATTGACCCCCACGGGTAGCGTGGTGGACGTGGCGGCACCGGTGTGTATCCGCATGATGGCGCCGCCCATGGGCAAATAGCTGTGCCTGAAGTTCGGTCGAGGAATAAAAAAAGGGACGCCTCCATGTTATCATGGAGGCGTCCCTTTTCAGTTGCTCCAGCGAGCTAATTCTCGCGGCTACTTCTTTTCGTCGCCTGTCACGGCTCCCACCAGTTCCGGCGCCGGTGGCGTGGTGGACGTCGCGTCGAACACCAGGGCTTTCTCGGCCCCAGTAAGGCCGTTGGACCGAACCGTGACGGTGTCCTTGCCGGCGAAGTTGCCGTGCAACAGCTCTTCCGCGAGCGGGTCTTCGAGATAATGCTCGATGGCCCGGCGTAAGGGACGAGCGCCGTATTCGGTGTTGGTGCCCTTTTCGATGAGCAGTTCCTTGGCTTCGTCCGTAAGGATGAGCGTCAGGTTTTTCTCCTTGAGTCTCTTGGAAACCTTGCCCAACTCGATATCGATGATGTTCTTCAAATTATCACGCGTCAAACTGCGGAACACGATGACATCATCGACACGATTGAGAAACTCAGGGCGGAAGTTTCGTTCCATTTCCTGCTTGAGGGTCTCCTTCATCTTGTCGTAGGTCGCCTCCGAGTCCTTTTTCGTTGGGATACCGAAGTGGGCCCGACCGATAATCTGTTCGGCGCCGATGTTGGTCGTCATGATCAAGATGGTATTCTTGAAATCAATGATGCGACCGACGTTATCGGTAAGCCGGCCTTCTTCCATGATTTGCAGCAGTGAGTTCCAGACGTCCGGATGCGCCTTCTCGATTTCGTCGAGCAGGACGACACTGTAGGGACGCCGGCGAATCTTCTCGGTGAGCTGGCCGCCTTCTTCATAGCCGACGTAGCCCGGAGGAGCGCCCAGAGACGGCTGACGTTGTGCTTTTCCTGGTATTCAGACATGTCGATCTGGACCAGCGCATTTTCGTCGCCGAACATAAATTGAGCGAGGCGCTTGGCGAGCAACGTCTTGCCAACGCCCGTGGGGCCCGCAAAGATGAAGCTGCCGATCGGCCGCTTGGGGTCCTTGAGGCCGGCGCGGCTCTTCCGTACCGCCTTGGCGATGGCGGTGATGGCTTCATGCTGACTGACGACCGCTTTATGGAGTTCATCTTCCATGGCAAGCAGCCGTTGCGTCTCGTCGGCATTGATGCGCGTCAGCGGCACGCCGGTCATTTTGTTGACGACCTCGCGAATCACCTCTTCATCGACCACGCCGTCGATCTCTTTGGACTTTTCCCGCCAGTCCTTGGTGATCCCTTCCTTTTTCTTCTTGAGCTTATCGGCCTGATCGCGCAGATGGGCCGCTTTCTCAAAATCCTGCTCGGCGACGGCCGATTCTTTTTCCTGGTTGAGCTGCTCGATCTGAGCATCGAGTTCCTTGAGATCCGGCGGCCGGGTCATTGCTTTGAGGCGTATGCGCGCCCGGCTTCGTCGATGACATCAATGGCCTTGTCAGGCAGGCAGCGGCCGGTGATGTAGCGGTCCGATAGCTCTACGGCGGACTCGAGGGCCTCGTCCTTGATCTGCACGCGATGATGCGCTTCATAACGATCGCGCAAGCCACGCAGAATCTCCACCGTTTCATCGCGCGAAGGCGGGTTAACGATGATTTGCTGGAAGCGGCGTTCGAGAGCGCCATCCTTTTCGATGTATTTGCGGTACTCATCGAGGGTGGTGGCGCCAATGCATTGTATTTCGCCGCGGGCCAGGGCCGGCTTCAGGACGTTGGACGCGTCAATGGCGCCTTCCGCGCCGCCGGCGCCGACGAGGGTATGGAGTTCGTCAATGAACAAGATGGTATTCTTGGCCCGGCGAACTTCGTTCATGACCGCCTTGATGCGTTCCTCGAATTGTCCGCGGTATTTGGTGCCGGCCACCATCATCGCCAAATCCAGGACGACGATGCGTTTATCGCGTAACAACTCGGGGACGTTGGAGTCGACGACCAGCTGGGCCAGCCCCTCGACGATCGCGGTCTTGCCGACGCCGGCCTCACCCAGGAGCACCGGGTTGTTCTTGGTGCGTCGCGACAATACTTGAATGACGCGCTCAATTTCATTTTGCCGGCCGATAACCGGATCGAGCTTGCCCTGGCGAGCCAGCTCCGTCAAGTCGCGGCCGAACGAATCCAGCGCGGGGGTCTTCGATTTGCCCTTGCTGGTGGTGCGTTCGCTGCTGCTACCGCCGCCGCCTGCCGTACTTTCTCCTGAATCCATGTTGTGCCCCAACAGGTTAAGGACTTCTTCCCGTACGTCTTCCAACTTGAGCCCAAGGTTCATGAGGACCTGGGCCGCCACGCCTTCCTGTTCGCGAAGAAGGCCAAGCAGGAGATGCTCCGTGCCCACGTAGTTGTGATTGAGGTTGCGCGCTTCCTCGATGGAATACTCGATAACTTTCTTGCGCGCGGTGTCTGCGGCAACTTGCCCATGGTGACCATGTCAGGCCCCGCTTGCACGATCTTTTCCACTTCCAGGCGAATCTTGCGCAGGTCGATGTCAAGGTTTTTAAGGACGTTGGCGGCTACCCCCGTCCCCTCCTTGACCAGACCAAGCAGAATATGTTCCGTGCCGATGTACTCGTGATTAAAGCGCTGTGCCTCCTGGTTGGCAAGCTGCATTACTTTACGAGCACGGTCGGTAAATCGTTCGTACATGCCGGTTTCCACTCCAACTATCCTGGAGCGGGCCATCCACAGACCCTGACGAGGATGGTCCCGTTCGTGGGAGAAACTACCCTGTTAGACGCAAGGCGCCCGGGAAAGGATTTTTCCGAAGTAACCTGGCGTTATTTTATGCTTGCCTACCCGACAAATCAAGGCAGACAGAAAGGGGCACGGCGAGCCGGCAAAATAGGGGAGTTGGGGAGTAGTTATCTGTACGTCAGTCCCAACACCGTCAGGCCAGCCAGGAAAAGGACCATGATAATGAGGAAGACGTTGCTGCCACGTCGCGCCCGCTGGCAACCGACACACAAGCCCTTCTTGCCGACATGCTCGGGGCAGAAACGATTGCCGCAATTGGGACAGCGCCGCCGAGCCAGTGCGCCACACTCCGTACAAGAGGCGGGCTCGAAGTCTTCCGCCTCCTGCGGCCGCCACCACCCGGACCTGCCCGGCGCGCAGCCGGTCGATACTCACGTGGTCGTCACGCCGATCACCCGGCGCAAAGCCATGCTCGCAACGACTACAGTTGATCTTGCCGTGTTGCTCGCAAAACAGCTGTCCGCAAGTGTAACAGCGGTCGATCGCTTCACCCTGGCAGATATAGCATTTCATGTGGCGGGAATCTCGAAAGAGCTAACGAGATTAGTAGTGGAAGCCGTTTTTGCGAATGTGAACCATTGGCTGTCCGTCACCGATGACGCGGCCAGCCATGATCTTGGCCACCACGATATCGTGATCCCCGGCCGACAGGCGCTGAACCACCTGACATTCCATCACAGCGAGAGCCTCGGACAGCACCGGCCCGTTCGGGCCGTCGCGCTGAACGTCCAGCCCCTTGAAGGCATCCTCTTGCAGGGGAAAGCCGCGGCCGAAGTGGACAATCATGTCCGTTTGGTCGCTTTCCAGAATGTTAAGGGTGAATTGATCCCCCGAACTTAACAGTGCGGCGATAGGACGTTCGGGATTAATGGCCAGACTTATTTGCGGTGGCTGAAAAGAACACTGCTGCACCCAGCTGGCCAGCATGCCGGTTTCAATAGCGTCGCGTTTCACCGTCAACACGTAGATGCCGCTGGTGACTCGTCCAAGCGCCGCCGCGAGTTGCTTGTCTGGATCGGCATTTTTCACGGAAGTCCCTCAAACCCTCATTTTTCACGCAAGAGCTCGACGATCAGCTTTTCAACGTCCCGCTGGTCGAACTTCTCATCATCGGGATTGAACATCGTCCACCGGCCCTGGCGACTGAAAACATAGTAGCAGGGCGGCGAGGAAAAATGCAGCTTCTTTCCCCAGTACTCGAAGGACTCATCCAGCAGCAAGTTCTCAAAGGTTGCGCCCTGGCCCCGCAAGAACTTGAGGACGTTATCTTTCGTTTTGGCTTCCTCACCGGCGAGCGGATCGAGACTAACGGACACCGCCACCAGTCCATCCTTACCATATTTCTTGTGCATCTCGACCAGATGCGGAAATGCCTTTTTGCAGGGCAGTCAGAAATAGGCCCAGAAGTCGATCAGGACCACCTTGCCGCGATTCTTGTGGATCACTTCCTTGAGAGTGTCATATTTAACGACCTGAAGCCGGGCCCCATCAGTGGCTTCTTGCCCGGGAAGTGAGTGCGTAACGACCGCGGCTGAGACCAGCACGCAGAAACAGGTGATCCACTTCATCTTTTCTCGCTCCATGGACAGGGTGCCCGCCGCGACCCACCGACCCGGGTCGTGCATCATTTTATCATTTTCCAACCCCCGCGACAGCAATGCCTGGCATGCCGCCTTCGTCGAGCGCGCCGTCTGCTCTCTCAGTAATTGGGTAGCGCATCCAAATCCGCGGGCGCCCGCTGCCTGGCGCGCCATTTTTCGATAGCGACGGCCGCCATGGCGGCGTTGTCCGTGCATAGATGCATGGGCGGGATGAATAGGTCCGCCCCCTCCGCCTTGGTCATGGCTTCGAGGCTCTGCCGCAAACAGCGGTTGGCGGCCACGCCTCCGCCCACTGCCAACCTTTTCAAGCCGAGTCGACGCAGAGCCTGCCTTGATTTGGCTACGAGAACATCCACTACCGCCGCCTGGAAACTGGCGGCCAGGTTGGCACGGC
Source organism: uncultured Planctomycetota bacterium (assembly GCA_963848825.1). Taxonomy (GTDB): domain Bacteria; phylum Planctomycetota; class Planctomycetia; order Gemmatales; family Gemmataceae; genus CAVVSQ01. Next base: position 279,406 of record CAWKFA010000016.1, read on the forward strand.
GTGGGCCGGGCTCGGGTACGGGACCATGGGCCACGCCCTGGCCGTGGACCGTGTATAGAACCGCGGTCTTCAGTCCGCTGAAACTAAAATCGAGACGGTCCTGATGGATAAAAGAGCGTGGAAAGGCGTGGGCCCTGGCGTCACCCTGCTCCGCTTCCCGGTCAACGGCGGGGCCGCCTGGAAAGCCCAATCCGAGAATGTTGGCCACTTTATCGAAAGCTTCCCCGGCGGCATCGTCGGTGGTGGCGCCAAGGAGCTCAAAGCTCAAGGCGGAGTGGCAATGAAACAGGCTGGTGTGCCCGCCACTGACGACCAGGCCGACGCAGGGAAAAATATCACGCCCCGCCGCCATGCGTGCCGCAAAGATATGGGCCTCGATATGGTTAGCGCAAACGAGCGGAACATCCAAAGCCAGGGCCAGCATCTTGGCGGCGCTGACGCCGACAAGCAAAGCACCCACGAGGCCAGGCGTGTTCAGCACCGCGATGCAGCCGATGTCGGCCAGCGTGACCTTGGCTTGCCGCAGCGCCTCATCCATCGTGGGCAAGAGCCGTTGAAGATGGCGCGGGCCGCTACCTCAGGTACGACACCCCCGAATCGGACATGAAGCTCATTTTGGGAAGCAACCACACTCGACAGGACGTGCAATTCGTCAGTAAATACCGCCACCGCAGTCTCATCACAAGAAGTTTCGATGGCAAGAAAATTCATAGTCTCAGGCATCTTCCCTGACCGTACGGTGACCGTAGGGTGGGTCAAGCGTACTCGCGCTGACCCACCGAAACACACTAAAACACGTTACGCCAACGTTTTTTCTTTTTTCCGTTTGCCGGCATCGGTCTCCGGCCATTCTTGCCACCGTGCACATTGCCGAAAGAACGCGAGTGGGTTTTCGTAAACCACCTTGCGGATGGTGCTCTCAGGATGGCCGCGACGTTTCATTTCCTGGATCATCTCGGGCACGGCCAGCGGGTCGGATTTGCCCCAGTCGCCGGCCGAGTTGGCCATGATGCGCTCGGTGCCAACCATCTCGATGATATCAACCGCTCGAGCCGGCGTGCATTTGGTGGTGGGATAAAGAGTCATGCCGCACCAAAACCCACTGTCCAGGGCCAGACGGACGGTGTGCTCCTCGACATGATCGACGAGGACGCGTGCCGGCTGGATGCGGCGGTCGTTTTTCAGCATGTCGATGATCATCCGCGTCCCCTTGTATTTGTCTTCAAGGTGGGGCGTGTGGATAAGGATCAACTCATTGGTTTTCGCGGCCAGGTCGACATGTTCCTGAAAAATGGTCGCTTCATTACGCGTGTTTTTGTTCAGGCCGATCTCGCCAATGCCCAAAACGCCCGGCCTGTCGAGGAACTCCGGAATCATCGCGATGACGTCACGTGACAAGTGCGACGTTTTCCGCTTCCTTGGCGTTGATGCACAGCCAGGAATAGTGACGAATGCCATACAGCGCAGCCCGTTTGGGCTCGACGTCGGTAAGGTGGTGAAAATAGTCACGAAACCCCTCAGCGGACCCACGATCAAAGCCCGCCCAAAAAGCCGGCTCGCTAACGGCCACGCACCCAGCGTAAGCCATCCGCTGATAATCGTCGGTTACACGCGAGATCATGTGGATGTGGGGGTCGATGTAGAAGGACATGATGTAACTCGAGGGCAGCCGAGCTCTAAGCGGCGTTTATGCAGAATTTACCTGTCAATATGCACTATATCAAAGCCCAACGGCCCGCCCAATCATTTCGGCGCACCGCCTGACGTTCCCGACCTCAATGCCAGACACCTTTCGGCGCACCCTTTGCTAAAACATGCCCCCGGGCAGGTTGTTTGGCTCACCAGGCGTGGCAATATGACAGGCACCAATGCAACGATCGCTGAAAAACTGCGCAGCTATGCCAGTGTGCTCTCCCTCGAAGGCGCGAACCGCTTCAAGCTGAAGGCCTATCGCCGTGCGGCGGAGACCATTGAAGGTCTGGAAGAAGACGTCGCCGACCTGGTCAAGAAAGGGCATGACCTCACCACGCTGCCCGGGATCGGCTCGGCCATCAATGCCAGTATTATCGAGATCGTTCAAGAAGGGACGTTGCAACGCCTCGAACGAACATTGACCAGACTGTCTCCGGAGGTGGTCGAACTGGCAAGCAAGCCTGCTCTCGATGCCAAGAAGATTGCGCGTATCTACAAGAAACTCGGCATCCACAGCCTGGCCGAATTGAAGAAAAACCTCGACGAGGGTACCATCGGCAAGTCTTTGGGCGCGCGGCTGGAATATCATGTCCGCCAGGGCCTGGACGAACGGCCGCGCAGTCTGCTGTATGACGTGGAGGCCGTGGCCGAGAAGATCGTGGACTATATCCGGCGTCTCAAAGGCGTAACACGTGTCGCGGTCGCGGGCAGTCATACGGCGACGGGTAGAGACAGTCGGCGATCTCAATTTCCTGGTTACCGGGGCAACCGCGGCGCTCATCTTTCGGCGCTTTGCCAAATACGGTGCCGTATTATCTGCCGAGCCCCGCAGCCCTACCGAATGTGTTTACAAGCTTTCCTCCGGACAGCAGATAACACTCTCCTGGACGCCAGCCAGTAACTGGGGACTGGCGCTCCTGCGCGCCACAGGTTCGAGCGCGCACCTGGCGGACCTTGAAGCAAGGGCGGCGCGCAAAAAGCTGAAGCTTGGTGCGGCCATGGAGGAGAAGGATGTCTACGCGGCCCTCGACCTCGCGTTCATCGAGCCGGAACTGCGCGAAGGCCGCGGCGAGGTGGCCGCGGCGGCGCAGGGGAAGTTACCCAAACTTATTGAAGCGTGCAACATTCGCGGCGATCTGCACATGCACACGACGGCGAGCGATGGGGCCAATAGCATCGCTGAGATGGCTGCGGCAGGTCAGGCACGCGGCTATGGGTACATCGCTATCACCGATCATTCGCAGTCGCTCAAAATTACGAATGGTCTTTCGCCGGAGCGACTTCGCCAGCACATTCAAGAGATCGATGACTTGAACGCCCGCTTAAAGGGGTTTCGCGTTCTGAAGTCGGCCGAGGTCGACATCATGGAAGACGGCAAACTCGATTACCCCAATTCGTTGCTCAAGGAACTCGACTTGACGATTTGCTCCATTCATTCGCGCTTCGCGCTTGACAAGGCGCGGCAGACAGAACGGATCATGCGGGCCATGGACAATCGTTACTTCACGATCCTGGGTCACGCGACGGGCCGGCTGCTGCTCCGACGGCCTGGCTACGATGTCGACATGAAACGCATCGTCGAGCATGCCCGCGCGAACGGCTGTTTCTTCGAAATCAACTCCAGCCCCGACCGCCTCGATCTCTCCGACGAGCATGCCAGGTTGGCGAAAGAGTGCGGCATCAAGATTGCCATCAACACCGATGCCCATGCCATTCGCGAGCTAGACTTCATCGCCGCCGGCATCAACCAGGCGCGTTGCGCGTGGCTTGAGGCCGCCGATGTTTTGAATACGCAGCCGCTTGCTGTTCTCATTCGCTTATTTCGTCGCTAGCAGCCCCGTTATTTCCCGGAGTCGTCTGGCCCTACCTTGATGACAACCTGAAAGCCAAAATCCTTCTTGGCGGCGCCGTGAAAAGGCTCCCAGTAACTGATCCAGAGCGGGTCAAGGGCCGGATCCGGGCCAAACTCGGCGGATACCGCTTTATAGAGCTTGAGGCTGTGCGGGTGATTGGCGGAAACCGCAAACGTCTGATGAAGCTCGTAGGTCCCGGCTGCGACGATGGCACCCCGCGGGCCTTCTCGATCGTTGACGGCCAGGTTCTCGCCACCACAGGCGCTTCGAAGTGGCATTGTCAACGAAAGTATCCCCACCCCGCCGCAAATTACGTCCGCACAGGCCGTCCCGCCCTGAACGGAGCCGCCGCCTTTAGCGTTGCTTCTTAGCAAGCCAATGACTCGGCCCTCGATGCTCAGCTTGCGCACTTGGTTTCAGGCTTATCGAACGCTACCTCGAACTGTTGACGTAGCTCGAAATTCAACGTGGCCACGGACATCTTCAAAGGGTGTGCGCCGGCGACCGCCACCCCGCTCATGTTCACGACAAAGCTATCGCTCGATGGCTGGCTAACATCAATGTTGCCGCCGCCCGTGTGAACAAAGCCCTGGCGCTGAGGAACCGCTTGCCCTTGCCGGCTCGTCAGCGACAACGTGACGCCAGGCCCAGATGGCGCCGGGGCAGGCGTTTGGGCTGGCGCCATCTGGAACGTAGTCAGTACGAACAGCGCGGCGAATAAGGGTCTCATGACAGTAAATCTCCTGGTCGTTGCCAGCGGGCCAGTTCTCCAGACGAGACGCTACCAACGCAAAACAAGGTCCGCCGTCGCGGTAAACAGTCCATGTTTGTTCTCGAAGGGGCGCGATTGGCCGTTGTAATCGTAACGCAATTCGGGCCGGAAAATCACTGATTTCAATGGCTTGAACGACAGGCCGCCCGTCAGGGCACTGTAAAGCCCTTCGAAGCCGGTGCGCTGGCCCTGGGCGTCGCTAAAGAATTCGAGTCGGGCCGCACCGCTAAGCCGGGGTGAAAAGTCGTACGTCAGGTAGTTGAGGACGCCCAGCCATGTCGCGGTACCCATGTTGAACACATCCGTCGTGAACCCATACAGGCTCTCGAAGGTGTAGTTGAGCCGCTGAACAATCTTGTGCGTGTAAACGAGGTCGAATATCTCGGGGTTGTCGAAATTCTGGCCCTGGTTGAACCTGCCATTGCCAAGTATCACGGAAAACTGAGCCGTGTCGCGCAGATCGGCACGCACCCATTTGACGCTGCCGATAAAAGTAGGCGTGTCGGTCGGGCCAAGAAAATTGTCGCTGCCCAGCACAAGGCCCGTCTGCACCGACCAGGCATCCGTCAACTTGATGGTGGCCAGGGCGCCAGTATGCGTGAACGGGTTGTAGATGAACGAGTACGCGTGCGACGCCAGGGCATTGTTGACCGCGTCATTGGTCTCGACGCCGTACTGGGCAAAGAAGCGTCCCACCTTGACATCCATTCCCCGCGCGACCGTTGGCAAATAGCCCTCGGCATAAAACTGAATGGGATCAACCCCATATAGACTGGGCTGACCGTTATTAGCCGTCAGTTGGGAATTGAAGATGCCGCGCGGCAAGGTAAAGCGATAATCCGCGCCGGGCAAAATCGTGTCGGCGCGAAAGCCAAACGTGGGCTCCACCGTTCCCGAGGTCACCACGGCACGCTCGAAGCGTAGCCAGTTCTGTTGCAGGAGCAGTTCATTCGCCCGGTAATTGAAACCCAACGGCAGGTTACTGGCGCGATCGCTGCTGGCGGTGAACGCTAGATCGGTCCAGCCCGTCACCTGCAGACGCTCGCCATCCAGCACGGCCCCCGGCCAGGTTCCCTGCAGGCACTTCATCAACAACCAACGGTCGGGAGCTGCCGTAGCACTGGGCGCGATCGGCGCCTGCAAAACACTCGTGTCGGCAGGCCCGGCCTGTGCCAGCGACAGTGTGCCGGCGATAAGGAATAGGTGCAACATGCGCGCCTCGAGCCGCCGACGCGGCGGAAGGAAACCGCCTCCTTTTCGAGGCCGAGACATGCGCTCTTTCACGCGCACAGCGAAGCCGGCACCGCCGTGGCGACGCACCTAGCTGATAACTGGCAACTCTCTCTCTCCATGGAGTATCGGCAGGGACCTGACGGTCCTGCAAAGCCGGTAACCCGGGCCTTGAAATGAACGAACTTCGCCCATGAAAAATCAGCAAACTCAAACGTTACGGGCTGGCAAGCAGCTTTTTTCAACGCCTGGCACGAATTTTGCGTTTATTTGGCACTTTAATGGAATTGATCTTCAACCCTCACCCAAGGAGACCATCATGCCTAATAAATCTGGCCGAGCCTGGCACATGACGCGAGCCAGTGTGACCGTTAAAGGTAAATCGCGCTCGCGATCCAACAAATATTCTCATCACGATCACGACAAGAAGCCGGCACCGGGCGAGCGAACTCGCATCTGGGTCGGCGCGTACGATCGGCCCGATGGCACCCACGTCAACGGCTACTACCGCTCGATGCCGGGCGCCAATGCCTGAGCGTGCCAATTCGCACGTTCGGGTCCTGTTTTGCGCGATATAAGCCGCGGAGTAGAAGCCGCGGCTTCGCTGCGCGCCCTGATTCATCTCGGCACCGCCGCTGGGAGAGTAACACCTCAACGGGCGGCTGGCAGCTTGGGATGGCGGGCGAAAAATGGTATGTATGCGTGCACCGGGCACCCCCCTTCCCGACGCATATCATTTTGCATGGCATTTTGCATGGCATTTTGCATAGCATTTTGCATGGCATTTTTCTATCAGGCGGCGGGTGCCATGCATGCCACCCGGCGAACGTTTCGGAGCGAAAGACAATAGGATTCACTCCGCTGGTGCATTTGTGCCCGGTGACACCATGGTTCTTAATGGGTAACGGACTCTGGCTTTAGGTTGGGGACGTCAGCTATTTCTTTTCTATTTGCGACTGCGGTAGGCGTTGTAAAGCCTGACGGGCCGCCAAACGAATTTGGGGGATCAGGGCGTCACGCTCGGTCTCCTCCAACAAGGCAAGGGCCTTGGCCGTCCGCAGCTGTTCGAGCAACTCAATCGCTTCCAGCACACGCATCCGCTCGATTGTCAGCACCGGCTGCCCGAGTTTCTTTAGCACACCGTCGATTCGCTTCTCTGCCTCCGCGGACAGACCCTTTTCCAGGTGGCGCTGGAGCGGGATGATGACCAACTCGCCAGCGGCCAGCAACTCGCGCGTGGCCCGCTCTCGGGTCGCGAACTGGTCGGAATCCAGCTCGGCTACCAGTTTTTCAATGGGCATCAGTTTGGAGGCCGGCACCGCGATTGACCGGATTTGTTGTCGGACGAAAGGGACCGCGCTGTCGCCTGCGGCTCCCAGCTTCCTCCAGGCTACGTCGGCTTTGTCGGCGTCGGAGTTGGCAAGATCGGCCCACAACGCGGTCAGCACGTTCAGATCCAGCGGCGGGCCCTGCTGTGCCAGTTGACGCGCGGTCGCTTTCCAGAGGAATATCTGCTTGCCGCCCTTGACCGTCGTCGCCAGCATCTTGCCGTCAGGGGATAGAGCCTGCGAACCGACTGCGCCGGGGATGTGGTTGATTTGGCAGCGTGCGCTGCTGCGGGTGGGGTCCCAGACCTGGATAAACATGCCGTCGGCTGCCACCGCAGCCAGCGTGCGGCCATCCGTGGAGAACGACAGCTGGGTTGCCGGTTTTTCCAGGCCAGTCAGGAGCAGGGCTTTCTTCTGCGCTGTCAAGTCCCAGAGCTGCACACCCTTGTCGTCTCCTCCGACGGCGAGCAGCTTGCCACCCGGAGCAAAGGCGATGCTTTGAGCTTTGTCTACTTGGAACATTAGCGGTGGCCCCGGAGCTGGCTGAGTGAGTTGGAAGATGCGCAACATCCCTTTGGCGTCACACCAGCCGCCGATCATGCCATCAGGGGAAATCGCCGCGCAGCCGCCCCCGCCCGGGTTGGACATATTCATTGCGCCGCCCCCCATCGGCCCTGAACGCGCCATCCAACCCACGGCGATACTCACCGCGGACTGGCCGTCCGGCGTGAACGCGACATGCACTGCGGGCACGATTTTTCCGCCGCCACCGCCGCCATCGCCGGCACGCGGCTGTTCCTTGCCGGCGTCGATATCCCAGATGCTACTGGGCCGCCCAGGCTGGCTCAAAGCGAGCCTTTTACCGTCAGGCGAAAAGGCCAGGGCGGTAATGGCGGCGCCGACCGGGAAGCTACGGACTTCCTTGCCTGTGGCCGCCTCGGCGACGTGGATCGTGCCATCCTCAGTGCTGGCAGCCACCCATCGGCCATCTGGAGACCAAGCCAAACACATCAGCGGAGTCTTGTGCTCGACCAACACGCGTGGCGGTCCGGCACGGAGCGGCGTCCCCGTAATAGGCGGATTGACAGTTTTGGCAGAGTCGGTGGCGGCTTTCTCGCTAACACCGTCCGGGAGCCTGGGCTGCGTCACTGCCGTTCCCTTCGCATTCACTTCGCCACCGGGTTTTCCCTCGATTGTTTGCTTTGAACCTGGCACTTGCGTTTGGCCACCAAGGAAGCCCACCCCCACACCGGCTCCAACGACGCACACGATGAGGGACACCACCGCAGTCGTTTTGATTTTGGTCAGAAACATGGAAATCATCACTCCTTTTGTGATGGCAACGACCTTGGCCGAGATAGCCGCCGTTTGACCTGTAGCCAAAAGCGAGGCAGCTTTGACCGTAGTGGATACCAGCGTGGGCGGTAAAAATGCCGACGCCGCATTCTGGGATAACAACACCGCCAATGCTTCGGCGGAAAGCACAAGACCGTGCTTGGCGAGCCGCTTGGCCAACATTGCCCTGCCCCGTGCCAATCGTCCCGAAACCGTACCTTCAGGCCAACCGAGTTGCCGGGCAGCTTGCTTGCGGGTTCTTCCTTCCAGGTCGCACAGAACGATGACAGCCCGGTACTTGTCGGGAAGTCGGCTCAACTCCTGATCGAGTAGGTCCGTCCCATCGCTCCGGCGTTCTCGCTTTGCCACGTCAGGTTCGGGCATGAACGGCACCTGGATTTCATGTCCCCATCCTTTTGTTTTCATCGCCTTCACCCGGATGGCGGTCTGGAGGGCCACCCCGTAAAGCCAGTTGCCCACCATTTCTCGCGGCCGAACGGATTTTCCTTTACGGACCATGACGAGAAAGACCGACTGAAACGCATCTTCGGCGTCATGGTGATTGCCGAGGACATTGCGGCATACCCCCAAGACCATCTTGCCATGCCGCCGTACCAGGGCTTCAAATGCTGCTTCATCACCCTGGTCAACGAACATGCCGAGAAGCTTCCCGTCTGATGTTTTGTCGCCGACAAGGACCATCTGACGAAGATGCCTCATGACCTCATTCAGTGCGTTTTTCGCCATAAAACTTCCTTCCCGCTCAACTGCCTCTACTTCTTATTCCTGTTTTTTGGGTCGGATTGGTACAGAATTTCGTGTAAAATGAGCTTTTTTTAGGAAATATCCGGTTGCCGCCGTATCCTCCAAGGTCATGTCGGCATGGGAGCCTGCATCGCCGCTGCCAAAGCTCGACAGAAAAAGTCGGCGGTGACGGGTTAACTACACGGTTTGCAAGCGACGATGCGTCCGCAGTGTCCGCCACGTAAAAACCCGAGAAACGATGCGCCGACACTTTGACAATCGAAAATGGCTGGATACGAGCTGCATGCACTTTGTATTTTCCCGTCCCCTGCCGCCTTGTGCGGCGGCTGAAAAAGTCGACGCGCTTAAGGCTCGTGTGAAAAACCAGTTTTTGGTGGTTCATGAACGTTTGTTCCGGACGATCTCGATTCGTTTTCCAGCTATAAGCTGCGAAACACACCGTTAGCGGGGCATTTTCATTGTTTCCGCCTTTGCTAGCTTCCTGGGTCATGAACGCGCTGCGACCGTCCGCGCACTATCCTCATGCGGTGCGAACCAGCAAAGCACACGATCCGCTTTGAGATTTACCACCAGACTGGTCAACAAGCACTGATACAACACGCGCCGTTACCTCGATAGCGGGCGTGGCGACATCATGACGCCGAACCAACTCCGACAACTTACGTTCGATCGCTGGATGACTGCGACGGACCTCGGCGTACTCCGGTGCTCTGCCGCTTGAGCCGCCGCGTACTCCGCTTGGTAGTCGTTCTTGACGACCACTCTCTGGGCATTCGGCTTCGCCAGGCATTCGTCCCGGCTAGCAGCACGAACACAGTGCCTTGTCAAAGCGATAACGGTAAGTGGTGTCATCCTCATTGCGATCCCGCGATTGGGTCGTCTGGCCCGTAGGACAGGTTAGCGTTGCCCGCCCGTCCACGCAGACGTCAAGGTGAACCGCTCCGCCGGAAATCCCTTCGCCGGCTGCGGTTCGCTGGGTGGCGTGAACACCTCTAGATTCAGACCATCAGGATCGGTCAATGCCCGCAAGACTTTGCCGCGATAACCGGCCCCGTCTAGCGACACGGCCGCCACGTCGTTACCATCGCCCTTTCCTCCTGCTTGATCAGATGGGCGGCGTCCATGCCTTCATCGCCGTTGGCGGGCAGTACGTTGGTTGCCGTGATGATCTCGCTGTCCGCGTCCATGGCGATGTCCAGCAGGTAGCCCTCGTAGTAGCCGCCGTGCATGCCACGACGGGCGTCCGGGTCGTGAATGCTAAGCACCTTGTCCTTAGCCTTAGGCTCGCGATCTGCCAGGATCTTGTGAGCCAACATCAATGCCGACTGCAGTCGTTGCTGGGTTTGGTCAGGCTGTTGCCGGAAAATGTCTTGCCCGGGGCACCTCGTCGGCCCAGGCCAGCACGGCGCGAAATGGGTGACACGCTGGAGCAAACGCTCTTCGTCCTTGGCGTCCTCGCTGCCCAAATGAATGGCCTCGGCACGCTGCTCCTCCTCCGTCGTTTGCTTGGCCGAACGGCCGCACCGCCTCAAGCAACTGATCGCGTGCTTGGGCGACAAGGCGGATAGTCGAAGGCACGGCGATATTGGCGATGATGTGGGTAGCATCCTTCAGTCGCAAGCGGTCCTTGACCAAGCCCAGTCGCCGCGCGTGGGCGACGAGTGTGTCGAAAACCTCCTGTAGCCGTTCCTCGCCCAGACGCTGGCGAAAATAAGTCATGGTGGTGTGGTGCGGCAAAGGACTTTTCAGGCTCAGGCCAAGAAACAAGCGGTAGGCAATGTTGAAGCGAGTGGCCATCATGACTTCGCGGTCGGAGAATTTGTACTGGCGGGCGAGAACCTCCAGCTTGAACACCACGAGCGGATCCAACGGCGGGCGTCCTTGCTTCAGGCTGTAGCCGCACGACAGAGATGGTCGGAAACTTTCGAAGTCCACGACCTGCAGCAACCGACGCAAGAAGTGCTCTGGCGGCACAAGTTCCTCGAAATATGCCCGCTCGACATTGCTGAGCGGTATCAAGGCGTCCGACGAAAAGGGTTCAGGATGTAGCATGGCTAGCAATCTCCAAGGTGAGCATTTATGGTACACGCTCTCCTTTGGCTCAGCTGCGCCAGCTTTTTCAGCAGTCTCCTTGTGCGGCAGGAACGGAAGGTCTGTGGCTAAGAACCTGGGGGTGACCACAAAAGGGACGCGCAGATGGTAGTTTTTACGTGCGGACCTTTCGTTCCTGCCACACAAGGTGGCAGGGGACGGGGCGGGCCAGCATAATTTTTCTAGCTATCGACCTTTCGTTCCTGCCACGCAAGGTGGCAGGGGACGGGAAGTGGCCGCTTAATGCGTGACGTGCTGACAAAGCGAATAACGCGTGCTGCCCTGATCGTCGGCAACCACCACAGCCGCTGTCATGGTCGCTTTTCGAGCCTGGCGAGGGCCGCGACAGCTTCGCGAGTCAGTCTGCAGCCGCTGGCCCCTGTCGCCAGGTCCGCCAGCAGGCGTCTCGCTTCCTTTGTGCCAATCATCTCCAATACCTCGACCGCGTATCCCAGACGGCGGTGTTCGGCCGCCTGCCCATTGCAGGATTCGCTCCAGACGCCGCATCACCTCCGGAGACTTGGCCTTGTCCAGTATCTCGCGTAGCGGCATTTCTGCGGCTGGGCCGAGATTGTCCAGCGCCTGGCTCGCCTTTCAGCGCTGAGCATAGTCGTCCGAATCCAGCTGGCGGACCCAGATGGCTATTTTGTCGGCGTCGATCACCGCAGCCGGCTTGAGGTCGAGCTTCAACCGGGCCACGGCGGCGTCGCCGGCCGCTGCACCCAGGCAGACAGCCGCATAGGCGATCTTGGGATCGTCCGCCCCAAGGTCCTTCCAAAGCTCCGCCAGCGCCATGCCGTCCGGGAGCTTGCCGCCGGTTTGCAACTGGCTGACATTCCAGACCAGTGCCGTCGTGTCATTGCTGCCCGACACCAGATGGCGCCCGTCCGGGGAAAACGCGACTTGCGTCACTGGCGCCCGATGGCCCGGAGGCGCGAACTTCTGACCGGTCGTTAGGTGCCACAAGTGCACGGACGGATTCGTCCAGTCATTGGCAAAAGCTGCCGCCAACCGAGTCCCATCGTGGGACAGCGCGATGTTGGTGGGGCCGTTGTAACCGGGTTCCGTGATCTTCAGGGTGCGGGCTAGCCGTCCGCTACCGGCCTCCGAGACGCAGAGCGATCCGTCATAACTCGCGGAGTACACCCAGCGGCCTCCCGGTGAGGTCGCTAGCCCGCTCACCACATTCGTATGCCCCAGAGATTCCCCGCTGATGAGGCGGACTTCCTTGCCGGTGGCCAGGTCCCAGTGGCGAACCGAGTCAAAGGAGCTACTAAAAAGTCCCAGTCCATCAGGAGCAAAGGCAAGAGCGAAGACCTGGCGGACAGCGCGGCATCCAATGCTTGGCCCATGAGCGTATGGATCAATTTGCCGCTGGAGACGTCCCACACGCGGATTATGCCGGTGTCATTGCCGGTTGCCATGCTCTTGCCATCGTGGCTGAAAGCGAAGCACCTTATCAACGACGTGCGATCTGAGAAGTTCTTTACCGGGGCACCACCTTTGGCCCAATTCCACAGTCGGGTCGTCCCGCCGTTGTCACCCGAGGCTAGCAATGTGCCGTCGGGGCTGAAATGCAGGAACGTCACGTCGAAAAGGCCATCCCGTAACCTCGGCCGACTTCCTTACCACTGGCCGCTTCCCAGACGCGAATCGGCTCCCCGTCCTGGCCGCCGACCGCCACATGCCGCCCGTCCTGCGAGTACGCGAGCGCGGTTACCGATGATTCAGATCCGATGAACTCGACTTTCGGTTTCCCCGTCATTGCGTCCCAGAAATTGACAGTTGCTGCAAAGCCAAATGTGAACAGCGTGTCGGCGTCGAGATAAGCGACGTTTTGCGAATATCGTTGGTATGGTTCGATAACAGACCCGATTTCCTTGCCCGTGACTGCATCCCAACGGCGGACCTTCCCATCGGCACCGCCCGTGGCAATTGTTTTTCCGTCAGGGGAGAAAACGACGGAACACCGGCCGGCGTCGTCTCCTTCGTGAGCCTCCCAGCGGCATCGCTCTTTCCATCCCGGACCCGAGTAGAGACGCATCTCGGTGTAGCCACGTTCCAGCCGAGCACGTCCCCTCCCCATGGCAAGGGCGAGCGATACGCCGTCGGGCGAAAGAGCCAGATGCACGACTGCCCCTGGAAGGCCCCCTTCGTGATGGACAAGCTTGCCGGTCGCCGCCTCCCACGCCGTCCAAAATGCCAAATCCGTGTTGACATCACACCCTGCGACGAAGATCTGTTTGCAGTCCGGTGAGGGCACGATTGCCGAGACGTGACTTCCGGCGGGGACCGCCAGTCGGCGCAGCTCCCGTTGCTTGGTCACATCCCAGACACGCACCGAGCTATCGTGGCCGGCAGAAACCAAAATTGTCGGGGTCATGAAGGCGAGAAGTGGGTACCCGGACCGCCCGTGGCTCGCGTGACCCGGCCACTCGGCCAACTTGCGGCCGGTGGCAAGCTCAAACAGCAGCAGCGGGCAATCCAGCCCCGAATCGTCAGCCGTCGCTACCGCCAGGGTTTGGCCATCCGGAGAGACAGCGAACGATGCGAAATTGACGCTGTGGAATTCGACACCCGCCTCCTTACGTGCAGGCCGCCGCGGGGGTCCCTCGAAGCGGCGGATCTCTTTGCCGGTGACTGCGTCCCAAAGGATTACGGCAGGTGGTGACTCCCCCAACCCGAGTAGCTGTTTTCCGCCAGACACAGCCACGGCCTGGATGACCCCATTGCGCCCCGGAACCGTATAGTGCCTAGTCGGGAGACCGCGTGCAGCGGCAGTGGGTCGCCGTGACGGTCCACTGGCGGCGTCTCATCCTGCCGTTCGACCGGCAGTGCGGTGGTTGGGAGAGGATAACCCTTCGAGGCGTCGGACGGCCTCTCCCGTTGCTGGGCGGCCACTGCGTGGACCAAGACGATCAACGCCAGCGATGGCACCGCGACGAACTTGACCACTTTTCCGGGCATGAAGATTCTCCTCGATTTGCCGCCCGCGGGTTAGCCTTGCCTTTTGAAGGTGGTGGTGCCAAGGGCACGGTTGCGTCCACCAAAATGCGACCAACTGGTCATTTTCCAGGTCGAAAGAGGATTGAGTAAGGCGTAAACTGTGTGTCGTTCTACTGTCACCACGGCCTTCATGCCGCCTTGGACCGCCGCCGGACGTATAGCCATAGCACCAGCATCGCCAAGGCAGTGAGCGCAAATCCGGCAAGTAGCCACACTGCCAACCCTTTCGGCGCCGACCGAGTTGCCCGAGCAACGGATGGCGGAGGAGTTTCCGCGCCGTTGCGGATCCGCAAATCGGTAAAGCGGACGTCCAGCGCAACCTTGGGATCGCTCGTGACGCCGATCAGGCCAATGGCCTTCAGAGCGGACGGTTTGAAAGGCTGCTTGTGCAACAGGACAAAGTCAGCCGATGCCCCTGGGCATGCAAGAAGTAGATATCGGGGCCCTTACGGATCATGCGGAAGCGGCCTTTCTCAGTGTTGGCGGGAGTGCCTTTGAAGCCGCCGCCGGTTGCGTTGGCCATGATTTGGCGGCCCTTTTTGACAAGCACCCGCCAACCGACCGTGGCAAAGCCGCCGTCTTTTGGATACGCCAACAAATTTAAATCGCGTTGCTCCACTGAAGTCGTCGGCAGCTTCCGGCGCGTGGAGAATCTCGAAATTCACCGTGATCTCGAAGTCGCCTGCCACCGGCATGTTGACTTCGATCCCGGTAGGCTTGCGCTCGCCAGGGTAGCCGGCCGGCAGGGCAATACGGACTCCTTCGGGCTCAAAGCGCACATATTGATCCGCGGACAGACCGACCAGAGTGACCCCTGCGAAGTCCTCGAGCTTTCCCCGGAGCGACAAAGACCGGTCGAACGCGGGTTTGACGTCGTCTGCTTTGTTGGAATCTTGAGAAAAAACGATGGCCCCAGTTGCTGCCCAGGCAAAGACGAATGCCGGGCAAAGAGCAATAAGCCACCACACCACTTTTCGTTTTGCGGCGTCTTTCTGCAAACGCAACTTGCGCATCGCCACCTCATAATGGGAAACCGTTATGATCACGAAAATCATTCGGATCGTCGAGACCAAGCTTGACGCGGTTCGGCGACACGTAGTTGGCCCTACGATTCGAAACGGTGGTGCCGGCAGACGGGTTAACTACACGGTTTGCAAGCGACGATGCGTCCGCAGTGTCCGTCACGTAAAAACCCGGGAAACAATGCGCCGACACTGTTTTGACAATCGAAAATTCGTCCCCTGCCGCCTTGTGCGGCAGGAACGAAAGGTCTGTAGCTAATGTGGTAGATTGGCAGGTGCTCGTCCCCTGCCGCCTTGTGCGGCAGGAACGGAAGGTCTGTAGCTAACGTGAAAGCGTGGCGGTTCTCGTCCCCTGCCGCCTTGTGCGGCAGGAACGGAAGGTCTGCAGCTAAGAACACGGGGGCGACCACAAAAAGGACCGCGAGATGGTAGTTTTTACGTGCGGACCTTTCGTTCCTGCCACACAAGGAGACTGCTGAAAAAGCTGGGCGGAGCTGAGCCAAAGGAGAGCGTGTACCATAAATGCTCACCTTGGAGATTGCTAGCCATGCTACATCCTGAACCCTTTTCGTCGGACGCCTTGATACCGCTCAGCAATGTCGAGCGGGCATTGTCGAGGAACTTGTGCCGCCAGAGCACTTCTTGCGTCGGTTGCTGCAGGTCGTGGACTTCGAAAGTTTCCGACCATCTCTGTCGTGCGGCTACAGCCTGAAGCAAGGACGCCCGCCGTTGGATCCGCTCGTGGTGTTCAAGCTGGAGCGTTCTCGCCCGCCAGGTCCGGAACCTCTCCGACCGCGAAGTCATGATGGCCACTCGCTTCAACATTGCCTACCGCTTGTTTCTTGGCCTGAGCCTGAAAAGTCCTTTGCCGCACCACACCACCATGACTTATTTTCGCCAGCGTCTGGGCGAGGAACGGCTACAGGAGGTTTTCGACACACTCGTCGCCCACGCGCGGCGACTGGGCTTGGTCAAGGACCGCTTGCGACTGAAGGATGCTACCCACATCATCGCCAATATCGCCGTGCCTTCGACTATCCGCCTTGTCGCCCAAGCACGCGATCAGTTGCTTGAGGCGGTGCGGCCGTTCACCAAGCAAACGACGGAGGAGGAGCAGCGTGCCGAGGCCATTCATTTGGGCAGCGAGGACGCCAAGGACGAAGAGCGTTTGCTCCAGCGTGTCACCCATCACGTGCTGGCCTGGGCCGACGAGGTGCCCCGGCAAGACATTTTCCGGCAACAGCCTGACCAAACCCAGCAACGACTGCAGTCGGCATTGATGTTGGCTCACAAGATCCTGGCAGATCGCGAGCCTAAGGCTAAGGACAAGGTGCTTAGCATTCACGACCCGGACGCCCGTCGTGGCATGCACGGCGGCTACTACGAGGGCTACCTGCTGGACATCGCCATGGACGCGGACAGCGAGATCATCACGGCAACCAACGTACTGCCCGCCAACGGCGATGAAGGCATGGACGCCGCCCATGCTGATCAAGCAGGAGGAACAGGCTAATGGTAACGACGTGGCGGCCGTGTCGCTAGACGGGGCCGGTTATCGCGGCAAAGTCTTGCGGGCATTGACCGATCCTGATGGTCTGAATCTAGAGGTGTTCACGCCGCCCAGCGAACCGCAGCCGGCCAAGGGATTTCCGGCGGAGCGGTTCACCTTGACGCTGGTCAACGGGCGGGCAACGCTAACCTGTCCTACGGGCCAGACGACCCAATCGCGGGATCGCAATGAGGATGACACCTACTTACCGTTATCGCTTTGACAAGGCACTGTGTTCGTGCTGCTCGCTGCGGGACGAATGCCTGGCGAAGCCGAATGCCCAGCGCAGAGTGGTCGTCAAGAACGACTACCAAGCGGAGTACGCGGCGGCTCAAGCGAAGGCGGAGACGCCGGAGTACGCCGAGGTCCGTCGCAGTCATCCAGCGATCGAACGTAAGTTGTCGGAGTTGGTTCGGCGTCATGATGCGCACCACGCCCGCTATCGAGGTAAACGGCGAAGTGTTGTATCAGTGCTTGTTGACCAGTCTGGTGGTAAATCTCAAGCGGATCGTGCGGTTGTTGTTCGCACCCGCATGAGGATAGTGCGCAGGACGGTGCGCGCCGTTTTGGTGACAGGAAGCTAGCAAAGGCGGAAACAATGAAAATGCCCCGCTAACGGTGTGTTTCGCAGCTTATGGCTGGAAAACGAATCGAGATCATGCAGAAAAAACGTTCATGAACCACCAAAAACTGGTTTTTCACACGAGCCTTAGCATAGACTTTTCACTGCCACACAAGGTGGCAGGGGTGGGGCCAGCTTATTTTTTAGCTTTGGACCTTTCGTTCCTGCCACGCAAGGTGGCAGGGGACGGGAAGTGGCCGCCTTATAATAATGCCTGGCGTGCTGACAAAGCGAATAACGCGTGCCTTGCCAGCTGAAAATTTCAAAGGAGACGCAGCTCGAATTCGAGGCAAATATAGACAAGGCTTTTGCAGATCTGGCGAACAACAGGGGACGACTTTGGTGATTTGAGTGATGATTAAGGAAAGGCAAATCCTCTGTTGGGCCATTTCATTCCCGGTTCACGCCAGGATATCCTCAACAACGTGGCCGTGCACGTCGGTGAGGCGGAAGCGGCGGCCTTGAAATGGAAAGATCAGGCGCGTGTGGTCGATGCCCAACAGGTGCAGGATGGTGGCCTGCAAGTCGTGGACATGCACGGCCCCCGGGGTGAAGCGCTTCGGTTCGGGGTGGATGGGATTGCCTTCGGCGTCGGCGATGTTGTAGCCGTAGGCATCGGTCTGGCCGTAAGTAAGGCCTCCCTTGACGCCGCCGCCGGCCAGCCAGACCGTGAAGCAGCGCGGATGATGGTCGCGGCCGTAATTTTCCTTGTCCAGCTTCCCCTGCGAATAGCTGGTCCGGCCGAACTCGCCGCCCCAGATGACCAGCGTGTCGTCGAGCATGCCGCGCTGCTTCAGGTCCTTGATCAGGGCCGGCGCTCGGCTGGTCGGTTTCCCGGCTTGCACGCGGATTGCCGCCGGCAAGTTGCCATGCTGGTCCCAGCCCTGATGGTAAAGCTGGATGAAGCGGACGCCGCGCTCGGCCAGGCGCCGTGCCAGCAGACAGTTGCGGGCAAAGGTGCCCGGCCGGCGCACGTCCGGGCCATACAGGTCGAGAACATGTTGCGGCTCGCCGGCGATGTCCGTCACTTCCGGCACGCTCGTTTGCATCCGGTACGCCATTTCATACTGGGCCATGCGCGATTCGATTTCCGGGTCCAGTTCGCGGCTCCTGCTGGATGCGATTGAGGGCGCCCAGCTTGTCCAGGGCCAGGCGCCGGCCGCGCGGCGGAAACGCCTTCGGGATTGGTGAGATAAAAGACCGGGTCCTCGGCCTGAACCAAAACGGACGCCCTGATACCTGGAGTCGAGAAAGCCGTTGCCCCAGAGGCGGGCGTACAGCGGTTGGTCCCCCTTGTTGGGCGTGACCAGCACGACGAAGGCGGGCAGATTCTCGTTCATCGAACCCAGGCCGTAGCTGATCCACGAACCCATCGAGGGGCGGCCGGCGATCTGCGATCCGGTCTGAAAGAAGGTGATGGCCGGATCGTGATTGATCGCCTCGGTGTACATCGAACGGATGATGCACAAATCGTCCGCCACGCTCGCCGTGTGGGGCAGCAACTCGCTCAGCCAGGCGCCGCACTGGCCATGCCGGGCGAAGCGGAAAATCGAACCGGCCAGCGGGATGGACGCCTGGTTGACGGACATGCCCGTAAGGCGCTGGCCCCCGCGGACGTGATCGGGCAGCTGCTTCGCCGTTCTTCTGGTCGAGCAGCGGCTTGTAATCGAACAGCTCCTGCTGCGCCGGGCCGCCGCTCTGGAAAAGGTAAATGACCCGCTTTGCCTTGGGAGGAAAGTGCGGCAAGCTCGGGCCGTCCAGCGGTCGCAGGCTGAGCCGACAGACCACGCGGCCAGAGCGCACCCAGGGCCAGCTGCCGAGGCCGAGGCTCGCCCCGGAAAGAAAATGGCGGCGGGTGACGGCCAGCGGGTTGAAGGGAAAGTATGTCATGGGGTTGCCGGCTTAACGAGTCATGAGGGATGCATCCAGGTTCAAAATCGCATTGGCCGTCACCGCCGCCGCCGCCAGTTCACCGGGTCGAGGTCCTGCGCCACCGGACGCTCGCCGACCCGCAAGTATTTTTGGGCGGCCGCGGGTTCGTTGCGGAACAGCTCGAGTTGGCGCTGGTAAAGCTCCTTCAGAAGCTGCAACTCGGCCTCGGTCGGCTGTCGCGTCGCGGCCAGGCGGAAGGCGAAAGTAAGGCGGTCGTCCAGCGTGGCGCCGCCTTCGCGTGCCATGCGTTCGCCCAGGCCGCGGGCCGCCTCGACGAACTGCGGATCGTTGAGCAGCACCAGGGGCTGCAAGGGCGTGCTGGTCGTTTGGCGGCGAACCACGCACACCTCGCGGCCGGGCACGTCGAAGGCCAGCATGTTCGGCGGCGGCGAGGTGCGGCGCCAGAAGGTGTACAGGCTGCGGCGGTGCAGTCCTTCGCCCTTGTCCGGCACGTACTCCGGCAGAAAGGCGTTCTGTCCTTTCCACAGACCGGGCGGCTGATAGGGCTTGACCGGCGGGCCGCCGAGCTTGCGCCACGAGCAAGCCGCCCGTCGCCAGGGCCGCGTCGCGCAGCATCTCCGCGGACAGCCGTCGGCTGGGACCGCTGGCCAGCAGCAGGTTGTCCGGGTCCCGTTCGCGCAGCTTCGGTGTCGCGGCGGAGCGCTGCCGGTAGGTGGCGGAGAGCACGATTTTCTTGCACAACGCCTTGACGTCCCAGCCGGAGGCGATAAAGTCGCGCGCCAGCCAGTCGAGCAATTCCGGGTGGGTGGGGACGGCGCCCTGCGGGCCGAAGTTCTCCGTGCGTGGCGACGATGCCCCGGCCGAAGAACATCTGCCAGTAGCGGTTGACCGCCACCCGCGCCGTCAGCGGATGGCCCGGGTCGGTGAGCCAACGCGCCAGACCCAGCCGATTGCGCGGCGCGTCCTTGGGGAAAGGCGGCAAGGCGGCGGGCGTCTGGCGCCCCACGGGTTTGTCCTTGGGCGCGTCATAGCTGCCGCGCGCCAACTCGTACGCCTGCCGTGGCTGCGGTTGCTCTTCCATCGTCATGATCTCGAAGACCCCGGTCTGGGCCGCGAATAGCTGCTGCCGGGACTTTTGCAACTCCACGCGGGCTTTGCCAACCTCCGCGTCCACCGCGCCGAGATAATACGGCCAAAGGGCCGCTGGTTCCTTGCGCTGCAGCGCATCCGCCAGCGCTGGCCGTCATGCAAGTGGGCGATCTCAAGATCCGTAAGGGCGCGGTCGAAGATGCGCACCTCGTCGAGAAGGCCGCCTTTGAGACCGATCGAACGAAAGCGTTCGCCGAAGATCAATCCCTTGGCGCCGGCCTCCAGGTTCTTGTTGAGGTCGTCGCGCAACGTTTCCGTTTCCGCCGGCTTCCCGTTCAGATGCAAATGAAGCCCGGCCGCCTGGCCCGAGCCATCGTAGCTTGCCGCCACGTGAACCCACTGTTTCGCCGGCAATGGCCGACAGGTGCGCACGGCGATGGCGTTGCCGGGCCAGAAGCGGATCAGGCCCAAAAAAAGCCGGCCCTCATCGAAAGAACACTCCAGGCCATGAAAACCGGTATCGGTGCCGGCGCTGCTGTGGAAGACGATCCCCTGTTTCATCACCTCCGGCACCTGCAGCCAGAAAGCCACCGTAAACGGTTGCCCACGATCGAGCACGTTCAAGTCGCCGGGGAAGGTGGCGGCATCATCGCCGGTAAAGCGCAGCGCCTGGCCGACTTGCCGGGCACCAGCATGTTGCCGCTCGCTGTCGATCCCGGGTTCTTGGGAGACGCCAGGTTCTCCAGGCGGTTGCCCGCATCCAGCCGGTCGAGCGGGTAATGGCCGATCAGGCCGGGAAGGTCTGGTTGATGGTCAGGTTGGGCAAGCCAGTCCTGGAAGGCATCTTGTCGCGATTGTTTGAGCTCGGCCAGGCGAGCTTCCAGGGCTGCCGTCTTTTCCATGAGATCGGCCAGAGTTTTCTCCTGTTCGGCGGTGGGCAGCAGTAACGTGGGGGTGGGCCGAAAACGCGAATTGTCGTAAGTGCCCCATTCATCGATGCTGTTGAAGAACGCTCCCAGCCCGTAATAATCCTTGATCGTGATGGGATCGTACTTGTGGTCGTGGCAGCGCGGTGCATTCGAGGGTGAGGCCCATGAATGCCGTGCCGAAGGTGTGGACGCGATCCGAGACATATTCGTTGCGGTATTCCTCGGCAATGCTACCCCCCTCGTTGGTCATGCGGTGCAAGCGGTTGAAGGCGGTAGCGAGCCGTTGTGGCCGCGTTGGCCTGTCGAGCAAATCGCCGGCGACTTGCCAGGTAATGAACTGGTCGTAGGGCAGGTTTTGGTTAAAGGCATCGATGACCCAATCGCGCCAGGGCCAAAGATGGCTATCGCCGTCCGCCTGGTAACCGAAGGAATCCGCGTAGCGGGCGACGTCGAGCCACTCCAGGGCCAGCCGTTCCCCAAATGCCGGCGAGGCCAGCAAGCGGTCCACGACTTTTTCAAATGCCAGCGGCGAAGAGTCGGCCCGAAAAGCATCCACCTCCGCCGGCGTCGGCGGCAGCCCGGTCAAATCAAAGCTGACTCGGCGAATCCAATCCTCCTTCGGAGCGGGCGCCGACGGCTTGAGTCCTTCCCGATCGAGACGGGCCATGATGAAATGATCCAGCGGACTTTTCGGCCAGGATGGATCGGTAACAGCCGGCACCGGTACGTCGGTGGGTAGGGCAAGGTAGGCCCAGTGTTTCTTGTACTCGGCCCCCTCCGCAATCCAGCGACGCAGAAGTTCGATCTCTTCCTTGGTCACGGCCAGGTTCGATTTCTTTGGAGGCATACGCGTATGATCGCTTGCCGTGATTCGCCGCATCAGTTCGCTTTCCGCGGGCTTGCCGGGAACAACGGCCACCTTATAAGCGCTCTCCGGCATGTCCAGGCGCAGATCGGCCTTGCGCTTGCCGGCATCCGGGCCATGACACAAGAAGCATCGATCCGCCAGGATGGGCCGGATGGCGAAGTTGTAATCCACCTTTGCCGAAGCCGGCGAACCGCCAAGACCCAATGGCAACGTGGCAAAGCCACAAACAACGGTCGCGAAAATGAAAACCGCCAACCAGCGTACCAGGCGAGGAGAGAATCCGGAGAGGATCATGGCAGGGCTCTTAATCATGAAGGCAAACTTATGCGGCAGTGCCTTTTGCGCGGCGGACAAAACCATGTTAGCCCGATTGGAGCTATTGTCCAATCTTGAGTATGCCACGACGGGCCCGTGCAGGTTGAATTTTCCCGTCCCCTGCCGCCTTGTGCGGCAGGAACGAAAGGTCTGTAGCTAATGTGGAAGAGTGGCGGTTCTCGTCCCCTGCCGCCTTGTGCGGCAGGAACGAAAGGTCTGTGGCTAATGTGGAAGCGTGGCGGTGCTAGTAAATGAAGAATTGTAAGGTTAGTACACTGCCGCCTTGTGAGGCGAGCTAGAAAAAAGTCAGCGCTAAGGCTTGTGTGAAAACCAGTTTTTGGTGGTTCATGAACGTTTGTTCCGGACGATCTCGATTCGTTTTCCAGCCATAAGCTGCGAAACACACCGTTAGCGGGGCATTTTCATTGTTTCCGCCTTTGCTAGCTTCCTGTCACCAACACGGCGCGCACCGTCCGCGCACTATCCTCATGCGGTGCGAACAGCAAGCCACGATCCGCTTGAGATTTACCACCAGACTGGTCAACAAGCACTGATACAACACGCGCCGTTTACCTCGATAGCGGGCGTGCGCGCATCATGACGCCGAAACGACTTGACAACTACGTTCGATCGCTGGATGACTGCGACGGACCTCGGCGTACTCCGGCGTCTGCGCCTTTGCTTGAGCCGCCGCGTACTCCGCTTGGTAGTCGTTCTTGACGACCACTCTGGCGCTGGGCATTCGGCTTCGCAGGCATTCGTCCCGCAGCGAGCAGCACGAACACAGTGCCTTGTCAAAGCGATAACGGTAAGTGGTGTCATCCTCATTGCGATCCCGCGATTGGGTCGTCTGGCCCGTAGGACAGGTTAGCGTTGCCCGCCCGTCGACCAGCGTCAAGGTGAACCGCTCCGCCGGAAATCCCTTGGCCGGCTGCGGTTCGCTGGGCGGCGTGAACACCTCTAGATTCAGACCATCAGGATCGGTCAATGCCCGCAAGACTTTGCCGCGATAACCGGCCCCGTCTAGCGACACGGCCGCCACGTCGTTACCATGCGCCTGTTCCTCCTGCTTGATCAGATGGGCGGCGTCCATGCCTTCATCGCCGTTGGCGGGCAGTACGTTGGTTGCCGTGATGATCTCGCTGTCCGCGTCCATGGCGATGTCCAGCAGGTAGCCCTCGTAGTAGCCGCCGTGCATGCCACGACGGGCGTCCGGGTCGTGAATGCTAAGCACCTTGTCCTTAGCCTTAGGCTCGCGATCTGCCAGGATCTTGTGAGCCAACATCAATGCCGACTGCAGTCGTTGCTGGGTTTGGTCAGGCTGTTGCCGGAAAATGTCTTGCCGGGGCACCTCGTCGGCCCAGGCCAGCACGGGCGCGCAAATGGGTGACACGCTGGAGCAAACGCTCTTCGTCCTTGGCGTCCTCGCTGCCCAAATGAATGGCCTCGGCACGCTGCTCCTCCTCCGTCGTTTGCTTGGCACGAACGGCCGCACCGCCTCAAGCAACTGATCGCGTGCTTGGGCGACAAGGCGGATAGTCGAAGGCACGGCGATATTGGCGATGATGTGGGTAGCATCCTTCAGTCGCAAGCGGTCCTTGACCAAGCCCAGTCGCCGCGCGTGGGCGACGAGTGTGTCGAAAACCTCCTGTAGCCGTTCCTCGCCCAGACGCTGGCGAAAATAAGTCATGGTGGTGTGGTGCGGCAAAGGACTTTTCAGGCTCAGGCCAAGAAACAAGCGGTAGGCAATGTTGAAGCGAGTGGCCATCATGACTTCGCGGTCGGAGAATTTGTACTGGCGGGCGAGAACCTCCAGCTTGAACACCACGAGCGGATCCAACGGCGGGCGTCCTTGCTTCAGGCTGTAGCCGCACGACAGAGATGGTCGGAAACTTTCGAAGTCCACGACCTGCAGCAACCGACGCAAGAAGTGCTCTGGCGGCACAAGTTCCTCGAAATATGCCCGCTCGACATTGCTGAGCGGTATCAAGGCGTCCGACGAAAAGGGTTCAGGATGTAGCATGGCTAGCAATCTCCAAGGTGAGCATTTATGGTACACGCTCTCCTTTGGCTCGAGCTGCGCCAGCTTTTTCAGCAGTCTCCTTGTGCGGCAGGAACGGAAGGTCTGTAGCTAATGTGGAAGCGTGGCGGTGCTCGTCCCCTGCCGTCTTGTGCGGCAGGAACGGAAGGTCTGTAGCTAATGTGGAAGCGTGGCGGTGCTCGTCCCCTGCCGCCTTGTGCGGCAGGAACGGAAGGTCTGTAGCTAACGTGGAAGCGTGGCGGTTCTCGTCCCCTGCCGCCTTGTGCGGCAGGAACGGAAGGTCTGTAGCTAAGAACACGGGGGCGACAAAGAAGGATGCGCGAGATGGTAGTTTTTACGTGCGGACCTTTCGTTCCTGCCACACAAGGTGGCAGGGGACGGGGCGGGTGAGCTTGATTTTTCTAGCTATGGATCTTTCGTTAAATCTTGCCAGCAAGGTGGCAGGGGACGGGGGGCGGGTGAGCTTAATTTTTCTAGCTAACGACCTTTCGTTCCTGCCACGCAAGGTGGCAGGGGACGGGAAGTGGCCGCTTAATGCCTGGCGTGCCGACAAAGCGAATACCGGGTATTTATCCCGCCAGGGCGGTCCCGCTATTTCGTCAGCCCTTCGAGTAGGTCTTCCACCTTGCGATTGTGGAGGCGGCGGGTTATTTCGGCGTCTTGGCGGACGCCGCGTTCGATGTTGACGATGAGGTCCAAAAGTTTGCTTTCGACCACGCCGGCGTCCATGGCGATGAGGACTTCGTTTAGCCTTTGGAGGAGCCGGTCTACCTGTTGGGCGGCGCCCTTGGCGTTCTCGATGTGGGCGGGGCGGTTTTGCTCGCCGCGTTTGAGGGTGGCGTCCTCGTCGAGGCCGGTATAAAGTTTGTCCATGGCCGCTTCGGAGGTGGCGAAGTTGCCCAGGTTGGGGTCCACTATTTCGCCCAGGGGATAGACGATCTTTTCACGGACGTCGTCCGTCTTGGTACGCTTGACGCGGTTGACCTCGAGCTCGCGCAGGATGCGGCGGTAGTCGGCGTGGACCTCGCGGGCCGCCGTGCCGGTATCGAGCAGCGTTTTGCGGATATCGTCGACACGCAGGCTGACGAGCGTGTAATCCGAGCCGGTCATGGTCAGCTTCACGACCTGTTCGTCGATGGTGGTCTTGGCATTGCGAAGCTTGAAGGCGGCCTTGTCGAGACGGTCGCGCAGGACTTCCTCCTCGAGGGCGATCTGGCCCAAGAGCTCGTTTTCCGAGACGACGAGAAAAGTGAACGGCGACTTGTTGCGGCCGGCGCCTGGCCCGGTTTCGACGTTGTTGTCGATGGCCTCGAGCGAAATCTTGACGAGATAGTGGAACTGGGCCTCCTTGCGCGGATCAAGTGCCTTGAGGCGGGGCAGATCGCGCTTCATGTCGAAGCCTTCCTCATCCTTGAGGGAATGCTCTTTTAGCAGCGGCCTGGTTTCGACGCGTTTTTCGGCGACATAGTTCTTTTTCTCCAGGAGCGCGGCCTGGCGGCGTTTTTGCTCCTGGGCATGGTCCCTGATCTTTTCGTCGAGGGCGTTGAGCGAGAGCTCGTCGATCGATTTCCCTTCGAGCGCACGCTGAAAACCATCCAGCGGGGCCCGGACTTCCCCCTCGGAGCGCTTCTGGGCGGCCTCGACGCTGAAAAGACGCGTGATAAAGGCCCAATAAGCGGGCGAAACCACCCCCATGGAAGCTGTGCCCGGCAGCGCTTGAAAATAGCAGCCAAGCAGGGCCGCCCGCACAGTGTTGGCGTTGCCCAGCAGCACGAGGCTGGTCAGGTTTTCAGGACCATCCCCCGCCCCCTGGCCGATCAACTCAAACTCGACCTGCTGCGTTTCGTGCGCCAAAAAGCCGCCGTCAGGCCATAGTCATCGCGCAGCGTCCCCTTGAACGGCAACAGCGCATCGGGCGTGATCAGGTAGCCGTCCATGCCGGAGCCGGCATGCGTCTTGCCTTGCTCGACCCGAAATCGGGGCTTGCGCAGGACAACTTCCAGCTCCGTGTCGATCACCTCAGGCGGCCGGTCGTCGATGGATTGAATGCGCAGTCGGCGGCGGCCCTTGACGTTGTCCTGGTCGTTGAATTCGAGAACGAATTCGTAGGACTTGACCACGTTTTCAAAGGTCATGGAGAAACTTTTGCCGTCAGCGTCTTGCACAACGGGTACCTTCGGCACCGCGGCGCCACGATCATCGGCCTGGGCGGGAGCACGCAGGCGCACGCCATCTTTGAGCGGGCGGTCGGCCCGGGCGTGCAGCACGAGGTTCGTGCCCAGCGGCACCGCGATGGTGCTGGCATCGCCCATCACCGATATCGGGAAGCCGTAGAAGAACTGCTTTTTGCCCTTGAGCGCTTTTTGATCGCCCTGAACGCGATAATAAATATACGCCGGCTCCTCTTTATCGACCGTCAACATCTCAATGCTCGGGGGCGGCACGAGGGTAATTTTTTTATAGGCGGTGTAATAATCCTCGCCGCGCGCCGTGAAGCGGCCCGATTCGGTCAGATCGTTGAGGCCGACGGAGTACTTGTTATCCGCCTGCACGTTATGGGTGCGGTCGCTTTTTTTGGTGTCGCTTCGATAATAGACATGAATCATGTCGGGAATCACAAGCTGCCGCAACGTTCGGCTATAACGTGGGGTCTCGGCCAGCTCGGTGAGCCTGGCGAAGATTTCCTCGAGGGCCCGATAAGCCGCGGGGTAGCTCCTCGCGCAGGCCGCGGCGCACCTCGCCGCGCTTCTGCTGAAGCTGTATTTTGTCGACGGTCCATGAGCGCCAGTCGAGCAGTTGCTCGGCCGCCTTGAGGGCCCTGGCTTTTTCAAGGCTCTCCGTCACGGCCGTCTGCGCCAGTTCCTTGCGCACCTCACCAACGGTCTTGCCCTGCCAGCTTGTGGGCACAACGCCAGAGGGTATGGCCTGGTCGAGGTCGTCGAGGTCCACCAGCCAGTTGCCGAAAGTCTCAGGAATAGCGGCCTTGGCCATGAGCTCCTGGTCGATGAACTGCGGCAAGTCCCACCAGCGCAAGGCGCGCCAGCCATCCGGCGCATCCCGGTCGGCCACCACCCACTGAATGGCGCGGATCTGGATGTCCGGCCGCTGCTCTTCGCGGCCAACGCGCATCTCGCCAGGGTGAGCGGCGGTATCCTGGAAGCGGATGACTTCAAGATAGGCGTGGCGCGGCCAATAGGTATTCATAAGGGCGACGTTGCGCTCGCCCCAGATGCCGGCCGTGTCGTTGAAACTCCAGAAATAATCTATTGGACTGGTTGAGCCCTGGAAGGCGGCGCCGTAGGCACAGGTGCCGATACCGACGGCAAGGTACATACCGAGGGTAAGCGCCCCGCACCACATGGCGAGGCGGCGCAGGCGGGCCCAGTCGAAGACCTCCCTGACGGGCAGCCTCTCGACCTGATCGGCGGCCTCCGTGATGGTGTGTTCCGTCATCGCCCGGGAGAAGCCGTATTTTTCCACAAGCGTGGCATCAGCCAATTCCACGGCGGTGATCAGGCGGTCGCCCAGCTCGCGTGGAAAGCGGCGCTCGAGCACCAGCGCCACGGCGGAATCGCTAAATTCATGCACGATGCGTGCGATGAGCTTCCAGGCAACGAGGGCCATGAGACCGCCGAGAAACAAGACCAGCAGAATGCCGCGCGTGATGGCGTCGATATTGCCCTGGGCGCCGGTGGCCGAGTCGGCGGCAAGCTGGTGAAACTCCTGCACCCAATCAAACGCGAAGAGCCGGAACAAACCATAGTCGAGCACCAGGCCGACCCAAAAACCAACAGCCAGATAAAGGACGGCGACGGCCAACCCTTCCAACAAAATATAGAGGCGGATTTGCCCGCGGACGGCGTCGAGCGGGTGCCGTACGCGCCGGCCCGTATCGGCGGCATTGAAGGGTTCGCGTACCGTGGACATAGCGGCCTCTCGATTCGATCGTTTCACGCGAGCCTGAGCAGCTTCCTGGTCAACCATTCGACGCGATAGCAAGCTCACCACCGCGACAAGCACATACGAAATATCAATTGGCAAGTCGACCCAGTCCGGGTCGCCGAGGAACCAAACACAACCGACGATAAGGAGCGCCATTCCCAAAAACGCCGCCGCACCCCGGTATTGTCCCAAAAAGGCCAGGACAACCGCGCCCAGGAGGCCGACGGCCAGGGGTAAAAGCATCGCCAGCTCATAGGCGCTGACGGGGGCCATCCCCGTGCTGAAACCCTGGTCCCACAGATCGATCAACGCCCCCTTGGTGCTTTCCTTGTGAGGCGGCACATTCAGCAAACATTTCGCAATCTCCTCGGCGCCGGTCAGGAGGAAGAACAAGCGGCCGCTGTCCCGACCGGGGGAGTCCTTGATGTCCTCGCCTTCGGGCCTGCCCAGAGCTTTCTGCACGGCCGCGCGGTTGGGGCCGTTGAGCCGATTGAGCACGTTGGTCGCTTCCGTGGAAAGCTGGTAGAGGGCGCCATGATTGTGACGCAAGTTATCCATTTCAAGGTTTGGCTTGCGGACCGTCAAACGATGGGTGAGCGCTTCATTGGTGCCGCTGATCGGTATCTTGAACTCGTATTCGCCCGGCTCCTTGATCGTGTGCTTGCCCATGAACCAGCCCTGCCAGTCATCCTGGCCGGGTTTGGCCTTGAGGTCGAAGGATACCGGTTTATCGTCGGAGTCGCCCATCTTTTTGACATAGACAGTGGGCCGGTTATCCTGGGCCAGGGGTTGCAGATCATCACCCTTGATTTGCGCTTCGATGGCGATGACACCTGTCGGCACCGTGCGTCCGAGCAGGATGCGCCGATATTTTTTTTGCGCGGTTGTGCCGGCGGAGGCGAACCGGCACATCTTGATCCAAAAGCGTTCGTGATAGGACTCCCCCTTGGCCATGCCGCGCAGCCGATAGGTTTCGGCGGAGCTGATGAAGATTGTCTTGCCACTCCCGTAAGGCATCGTGACGATGAAGGGCTGGGGATCTTTGCCGTCGTTGATGCGCGAGGCTTCCGGTCCGTCGAAAGTGGCGAGAACAACGGAGGCGGGTTTGATTCTGTCGATGGGATAATAGTTAAAAAACCCGCGCAAGGGCACAGCGTCTTTATTGGTCGGCGGCGCGGTCTTGCCCTTGCCCCAGAAGAAGTCATCCCAGCCAGCCGTCGGGCTGTCGCCGGCTTCATCCAGCTTTAAAAAGTCGTAAAGCTTGGCGGCGGCCCCGAAACGGAGCGCATAGGGCCGCTTCGTCGAATCGTGCCCGATGCCGACATTATGCAGCCGGCTATCGGTGGGCACCACCGGGAAAATGGTCAAGAGTGAGGAGAGATCGAGGCCGCCCGGGCGCGCCAGGTGAAAGGTATAAACCGGCCCCGCCACGAAAATAATGCCTCCCGCGTGCGTGCCCACCCAGTCCTTCACCATCTTGAGCTGGTTGACATCCAGGGCCGTCCAGTCGGGATCGAACGCCACGATGATGTCGTAGTCATTCAGGCTCATGTACTTTTCTTTGCCGGGACCGAGCGTATCGGGAAAGCGGCTGAGCAGGCGTTCCGCTTCAACGTCCTGATCGACGTGATCCTCATGGCCGGTTTGCAGCAAGACCGACATCTCCATGCGCTTTTCGTTGACTTCGCGATAAAGCAACGTGCGCACGAACTGATAATCTCGGCCCGGACCGCCGGCAAAGAGCAGCACGCGGAGTTTTTTCTTTTGCACCAGGATGCGCGTGGGCGGATCGCTGACATGTTCGGCCTTGGCAAACGGTTCGCGCGGGTTGCGGGGCACGCGGGCCACGACTTGCCAGGTCCCTTCCAGGTCGCCATTTTTGTCGGCGAGCGACTTGATGCCCTTGAGCTCCTGGAGATCGATTTCGAACTCCACCGTATCGTTGGGGTGATCGCCGCCCCCTTTGAATTTGCCTTTTTTGGTGTCGAGCGTGTAGCGCCGGTCGGCAGTCACCGGTCGTCCAAGACCATCTTCAACGCGCGTCAGCTCGACGGACACCTCAAAGTCCTCGTCCTCCAGGCCCGAGCCGACCACGGGAACGCGAACCGGGAATTTGTCGTCGGGGCGAACGACTTCGGGAGCCTGCAAATCATCAATGCGTATGCTGGCCGGCTGACGGTATTCACCCACACCGACGGTAAAGACGTTGATGGGTCGGCGCTGATTGTTCACCCGGGCCAAAAACTCCTTGGTCGCTTCGTCGCCGCCGACATTGGATTGTCCGTCGGAAAAGATCACGATGGCCTGAACAAAGCTGGCACTTTCGGCCTTGGCGATCTGCAAGGCCGAGCCGCCGACGTTGGTACCTTCGGTCAAGCTATCAATGAGATCACTGAGCCGGCCGCGCTCCTTGAGTTGCTCCTCTTCCGGCCTCTTGGGGTCGATGGGTAAGCGTTTCTTGTCCGGCTTGAGCCAGGCGGCCCACTGTGCCGCTGTCCAGACTTGCCCCTTATCCAGATCGATCTTGTCCACCTCGTCGGCCACGGTCCCAAAGCGGTAGGCGGTGATCGGCGATTTTTCCAGCACCTTTTGCACCAGGGCAGCGCGGCCGGTGAGCAAGTCAATGACCTTGTCCTGCCGCGCTGGCAGCGTGGCGGGGTCCTGGCCAACCTCAGGCAGATCGTCGATTTGGCGCATGCTGCCCGAGACGTCAAAAAGGAAAATGACCTTGGAAGGAAATTCGTCGTTCTTATAGGTCTGGCAGCCGGGCAACAGGAACACGAAGGCCAAAATCGCGTACACCGTGGACCGCAGTAAACCTAAAAAGGCGGCCCAGCCCGGCGCGACCGTTTGAGCGTCCTTCAAATACATGAGAACGACGTAGATGATGGCAACCAGAAAGAGCGGTACCAGGATTACCCACCAGGAGAAATAGGGTTTGAACAACAGCGCCAGGGGAACATATACCACCGACAGGACGGTAACGATCAGGAACGGCAAGAGCATGCCCGCGAAGCGGTGTTCGCGTCGCAAAAGCACCACCAGGCCCAAAACGCCGAAGGCGAACAATACCGGCACGCCAATGACCAAATCCGAGAATGATTCGGCCGTGCGGCGAAGCAGGAAATCCACATCGGGGTCAGGCGTGAAGGCGTTTACCAGGTAGAGCGCCACGGGGACGTAGAGTACTGAAGCGAGCGTCAGCACCGCGAAGGGGATTAACATGCCCGTGAAGCGCGGGCGCTCCCGCAGCAATACCATCAGCCCCAGGACCAAAAAAGCGAAGGGAATCGGCAGCCAGATCGCGACATTGAATAGGGTCTGCACATCGTTCATGAATCAATCACCTGGCGGCCGAGAGCCGGATTGGTGCCTTTTATTCCGCAAAAGTTGGGCGTCGGGATCGCGATCACGCGGCCCTTGGTTGACCGGACTTGGCAGCGGCCCGCGCCAGTGCATCGGCTTCATTGCCTTTTAAATGGAAGCTCAGGTGCACCGCCAGCGCCTGCTCGGCCACCAGGATGGCCAGAAAGAACAGGAACATCCAGGGGGATTCCGAAAGATCGGTACGGCGCGACACGAGACTGTCTATCGGAATATTTGGCCCCTCGAAAAGTATGGCGCCGGGGCTAACTTCGCGCAGAATATTGCGGTCGATATCGTCGTAGGCAACGCGCGCCAGGGAACCTTCCTTGACGGTATCGACATTGAACAAATGCGCCTGGACCGCCAGCGGCGGCCCTTTGTCCGGGCCATCGGCATAACGGAGACTGGCAACGTAAAGGCCCGGTTCCAGGTTTTTATCGAAGTTAAACGTTACCGCGCCTTTGTCTTCCTGGCCGAATTGCTCGCTGTCCATCAGTTCGCGGACAGGTTTGCCCGGCTCAGCCATGCGGAAGTGGCGGACCATTTTAAGTTGGCGGCCCTTTTGTTTATAAAGCTCCGGATCGACTGTCACGCGCACCGACGTGCCCACCGTCAGGCTGGCATCGCTGCCCTGGCTGGAAAGATAGTTCTGAAGTTCCCAGATGAATGGCTGATAGAGGACCGCCGCGTCGCTGCCGCCGCCCCACTCGTTCCATTCCTTACCGGCCGTCGTCATCACGGCGACCACTTTGCCTTTGCCGAAGTTGCTCGCGACGATAAATGGATCGCCGTATTTGGTCTGATCGCGCAGGTCGATCACGTCCTGGCGCAGGGAACTGACCTTCGGGTCGGGGAACGACCAAAACTCGGTGAGGTTGGGGAATTCGGCCGCTTCCTTTTCCTTGCCCTTATCCTGAAGCATGGCTTCCAAAATCGTCGCCAAGGCAAAGGCGTTTTTCTCCGACGTCGGGCCAACAACGGTCTCGATGGCACGGCGATGGCGTTCCAGCGCTTTTTGGTACTTTTTCAGTTCCTCATTTTCCATGATCTTTTGCAGCGCCGGCCCTTTCACCAGGTCCAGCGCGGCACGTTGATAGGCGGTCGCCGGCACGTCATTGGGCAGCGTGGCCAGCTCGAAAACTTTGCCCGGTTCAGGTTGCCAGCCTGAGCGCGGCACTTGATAATAGCGCTTGATGGGCAAATCCTTGAGACGAATCTTTTGCGTTTCGTCCTTGAACACGGCACCAAAAATCGGCAGCGCATCCAGACGGCCGAACGTATCCTCCCGAAGGAGAACTTGATAGTCGCCTGTATATTGGGGCTTGAGAGGCTCGTCGTTGGGCGGCGGATAATAGCTTTCCTTGAGCGGCACGGGGAAAATGCCCTTGCCATTGCGGTAAAGGCTCTTGTTGTAAAAAGTGGGATTTACCAGCGGCCCCAGGAAGAAACAGGCACCGCCGCCGGCCTGGACATAATTCTCCAAATTAGCCACCTGGCGGGGGGTCATTTCCCGGACATTGGCGATAAATATCGTGGGGTATTTCCAAAGATCGGCATGCTCCAGCACCTTCGTCGGCAAGCCGCCGCCGAGTTCATCGCCGTTATCGATCGTGTAACTGGCACCCGGCACCGAAATGATCGCGGTGCGCAAGAAGAAACTGTCCATGTTATCCTGACGGCCGCGCGCGCCTTCGCCGTCGACGATCAGCACAGGGACCTTGTCGCGAATTTCCACCGCCGCATGACGAACGTTATCTTGCGACAGGCCATCATTTTCGAGTTTGCCGCGATGCGCATTTTCGAGCCGGGTAGCGATTTGAGCAAAATAGGTTTCACCGGCCTTGATCTGTGGATTCAAACGCATTTCGAAGGTTACCCTGGTGTCGACGCTGCCGGCAGGCACCTTGACCGGCATCGCGGGGCTAAAATCGACATCAAACCTCTCCTGCATATTCTGCCCTTCAAAAACCACCAGGTTGACTTCAACTTCGCGGGCGCTAAAGTTGGCCAGAGTCGCCGTGAAGGTGACCGGCATATCTTTGCCGGCGACGCGCGTGCCGGAGCGCAGGTCCACGATGCCGACATTTTCATGAGAGAGCGGCATACCGCCCTGCCCCGCCGTGCGATAGGGATGGACGGCATCGATCATGCGAATGCGCAGGTCCGCGTGGTCCTTGGCCAGTTGCACCAGCAGCTTGTGCAGGGGCTCCCCATCAGGGAGGGCCCATTCTTTCTGGCGGAAATCGCTCAAAATGTGCAGGGTGGCCCGGCTTTCCGGATTGGCGTTGATGACTTCCTGGGCTTTGAGCACGCCGGCCATCACCGGCACGTGCAGGGAGGTGGCATCGACTTGCCACTGGTCCGACTGACCGATGCCGCCGGACATCATCTGCGCGAGATTCTGCAAGTCCTTGCCGGCCTTCGGGTCCCCATCTCCAAGAGAAGCCTTTTTGCCGTAAAGGGCATGGAGCGCGGCTCCCACTTCGCCAAGAGCGTTTTTGTCATTCAGCTTGGCGATGGCCTTGGGCTGAAAGCTTTTATTGACCAGAATTTCGGACAGAGGCAGCAGCACCAGTTGGTCGCCACTGCTCGACTGACTCATGCCGCGAATGATCTTTTCGATGAATACGTCCTTGAGGGCAACCATGAAGGCGGACTTACTGACTTCCCCTTCCTTCCACTGGTCGTTCATGCTCAAGGTGTCATCGAGCAGGACGATATGCAGCGCGGGCTTCGAGCCGATGTCGGCGAAGGAAAAGCCGACAAAGCGCATGACCATGAGTCCGATAAGGGCCACGAGCAGGCAGCGCAGCGCCAGCAGAATGAGCTGTTCGATGATGAGCCGGCGGCGATTACGTTTTTGCGCCTTGAGCAAAAACTCCATCGCTGCCCAGCGTATGCGCTTGAAGCGCATGCGGTTGATCAGGTGGATAATGATGGGGGCGCTCACCAGCGCGCCGGCCACGGCAAGGAACCCGGGGTTGGTAAAAAACTCAAGCATGCTTAACCCTTCGCCGCGGACTTGAACATGGCCATGCGATGGTGCAAGAACTTGGACAGGACGGCATCGAGATACTCCCGCGTGTGCACGAGCTGGTAGTCAATCCCCTTGCGGGCGCAGCCGCGCCGAACTTCGACGAGATATTCCTGCAGGGCCTCGAGATAGCCGTCGCGGAGGGAGCGCGGATCGCACAGCACCTGCGCCAGTTCCTCCATGCCTTCAAAACGCGTGGTGCCGGCGAAGGGGAAAGTCAGCTCTTCCTCGTCCAGGACATGGAAAACCAACACGTCGTGGCGGCCGTGGCGCAACATTTCCAATGCATGAAACAAGGGTTCGCGCTCGACCAACAGATCGGAGATCAGGACGATCAAGCCGCGTCCGGGCGCGTTCTCCGCCACGCGTTTGATGATGCGCCCGATATCCGTCTTGTCGCGCGGCTTGCTCACATTGAGGGCCTTGATCAGGCTGTCGATGTGTGTTTGTTGGCTGCGCGGCGGCACGACCTGCCGGACGTCCTCGTCGAAGGTGATGAGGCCGACGGAATCTTGTTGCCGCAACAACATGTACCCGAGGCAGGCCGCGATGGTGCAGGCATAGTTGTACTTGTTGAGATAGCCGTTGCCGGTTCGGCCGTAATGCATGGAAGCGC
The DNA here is from genome assembly GCA_963848825.1 of uncultured Planctomycetota bacterium. GTDB lineage: Bacteria > Planctomycetota > Planctomycetia > Gemmatales > Gemmataceae > CAVVSQ01. The sequence goes on from CAWKFA010000016.1 coordinate 314,764, forward strand.
TGACATCCACGACCAGGTGGCTGCGCAGGTTGGTCTCTTCCTCGAATTGCTTGATATAAAACTTGTCGGTTTTGGACCAGACTTTCCAGTCGAGATGGCGGATGTCGTCGCCCGGCGTGTAATCGCGATGCTGAATGAACTCGACCGAGTGACCAAAGAAAGGGCTCCGGTGCATGCCGGAAATAAACCCCTCGACAACCTGCCGGGCACGCAAATCGAGCCGCCCGATACGCGCGATCGTATCGGGATGCAAGAAGCGCCGGGGGTCGTCATCGTTTTTGCTGGCCATCAACTCATTCCTCGCCGCGCCCCACGCTCAGAGCGTTCGGAAAAAAAGGGGTCAGACCCCCTCGATACCCTGCAAAAGCGTGGAAAACTCTGTTCGCTTCAAGGGGTCTGACCCCTTTTTTTCCGAACGGTCTCAGGACGCGAAAATCTTCTTGAAGCGCTCGTCGCGGGTAAGGTCCCCTTCCTTGCTGGGTGTTTCACGCAGCATCCGTTCGATGACGAAGTCGGTGGTGATACCTTCGGAGGCGGCGGTAAAATTGGCGAGGAGACGATGACGCAAGACGGGGTAGGCCAGCGCCTGGATGTCTTCGGTCTGCACGTGCGTCCTGCCGTAAAGCAGGGCGCGTGCTTTGCCGCCCAGGATAAGGTTCTGCACGGCCCGTGGTCCCGCGCCCCAGGATAGCCAGTCCTTGATGAACTTCGGCACGCCCGGCTCGCTGACGCGCGTTTGCCGCACCAGCGCCAGCGTGTATTGAATGACATGGTCGGTCACCGGCACGCGGCGAACCACGCGCTGCAGGGCCAGGATATTTTCGCCGGAGAGGACCGGGGTTATTTCTTCACTGATGAGCGACGTGGTCCGGCGCGCAATTTCGAATTCTTCCTGGAAGCTCGGATACTTGACAAAGACCTTGAACATGAAGCGATCTTGCTGAGCTTCCGGCAAGGGATAGGTCCCCTCTTGCTCGATCGGGTTTTGCGTGGCCAGCACGAAAAAGGGATCGCTGAGTTTGTGACGGATACGGCCGACCGTGACCTGGCGCTCTTGCATGGCTTCGAGCAGCGCGGCCTGCGTCTTGGGAGGCGTACGGTTGATTTCGTCCGCCAGAATGAGGTTGGCGAACAGGGGGCCTTCGATGAATTTGAATTCGCGCTGGCCGGTGCTGCGGTTTTCCTCGATCACCTCGGTGCCGGTGATGTCCGAAGGCATAAGATCCGGCGTGAATTGTATGCGGCTAAAGGCCAGGGAGAGGCACTTGGACAGGGTGCTGATCATCAGTGTTTTCGCCAGGCCGGGCACTCCTTCGAGAATGCAATGGCCCCGGCTGAACAGGGCGATGAGGAGCTCCTCGATCACCTGATCTTGTCCCACGATGACAAGTGCTAATTGCCTTTTGATGTCTTTGAAGGCCGCTTCCAGTTTATGGACCGCGTCAATGTCGCCGGGGCCCAGGTTGTCCGTCGCCTGTTCATTCATGGGTACCCATTGGATAGGAGTTTAAGACCTCACCTGCCGCCGCGACGAGGCAGGTCTCTCTTCAAAAACACAATCTCGGAATGTTTACGTGAAAATCGGGAAACTTCAACGTCCAGGGAGGGATTAATCTTGGCACGCCGGTTCGGCAAACGCGCAGCTTCGACGGGAACGAACGTACCGGTTGGCGGAGACATTGTCCAAGACATTTCTTTGCGATCCCTGCCTTGCTAGCGTTGGAAAAAGGGCACCGCCCCTTTATCCAGTTGCAGAATAATGCAATAAATGGCGGTGGAATAAACTGTGCCGACGCTGAAGCCGCCGCCGCCCGGCCAACTGCCGTCGCCATTTTGCGTCTGAAAAAGCTGGTCGAACATCCCCTTGCGATAAGCGCTCCAGGTAACGCGCTGGTCGCCGGGGGTCGCCCCGAACATTTTTTCCCAGCCGTCATCGCCCAGAATATAGACGGCCTGGGCGTAATAAAGATGCGTATATTCATCGTGGCCCAAACGGGCGCCACCGCTGTTAAGCGGAATGGCGGTCTGGCAATACTTGAACCACCTTTTCACGAGCTCGTCCTTGTATTCCCCCGCGCTGAACAAACAGGCGATGGCCGCCGCGGTCAAGGAGGGCCGTTCGCCGCCGGCGGAGCGCCATTGCCGCCGCGACCGAGACTGTAGACGACACCGCCGCGCGGCGTTGTCGAATTTTTTAGGTACTCGTAGCCTTTTTTGATTACCTGCTTGGGCACGGGAATACCGGCGTTGCGGCAAGCGCGTAAGGGCTGAATTTGCGTGATGGTGACCGAGCCCTCGTCCTGATCGTGACCGTCTACCTTGGAGGTGTAAAACCAGCCGCCCTGCGTCGACTGGGCCGCGGCGATATATTTCACAGCGCGGGTGAGAATGTCCTTCAGTTTTTCGCGGCGTTCGCGGTCCTCCTCGTCACCATACGTCATGGCCAGAAAGAGGGTGGCGAAGCCGTGGCCGTACATATAACGGCCCGTCTCGGTCGGATGATCCGGGTTGCCGATGAGGCCATCGCGGTTGTTGCCTTTCATGCTCCGTTCCATCAGCCAGTCGGCGGCCTTGCGAATGTTGGCGGCGTACTTGCCTTCACGAATTGTGCTCCCTTCCATGAGCATGGCAATGCCCGCCAGGCCCGTCATGGACACGGGATATTGGTCGCCGTTCGCACCCCAGTGCCCATCTTTGAATTGCTGTTTGACGAGATACTGCAGGCCCTTTTCCACGGTGGGCCGATATTTCTCCTGGATTTCATCACCGCGCAGCAGCGCCACCGACAAACCTGACGCGGTTAGCGCCCAGACGCAGACCCAGGCAACCTTGCTTTTCATCGGCACACTCCTCGAAAAGCCACCTTTGGCTTGACGGTTAAGACGAACACACTGTCCGTTTCCAACGGCACACGTGGGAGAGCACTTCCGGCGGGACTTTTGCACAAATGTCGTAGCGTATTTTAGACTCAATAGCTTTCGCCAGGCAGCTTGCATGTTTTACTCTTTCGCCAGCGGCACGGCCGCCGGCAGCGGTATGAACCCCGGGTTGATCTGCACAGCTCCGCCCAGACCGTTTCTGAGTCCCGGAACGTTCCTTGGCAGCGGTCCGTTAATGCCGCCCACGTTTGTCGCCGGCACGTCCGCGGGCTTGCGGCCGTCATCGATATAATGCTGGATGGTGCCCGTTGTCCCCGGCATGTTAACGGTGCCGTTTTTCATGTCCAAATTCAGGCTGGCCAGACTGCGGTGTGCTATTGGACTGCCGCACGCCCGAGTCGAAAATCACCTTGCCGGACCGTTTATCGATGCTCTGCGTGATGGAGACCCAACGGCTGCCGCCCCCGCCAATTAACTCGTTATAACGCGCGGAGAACAGCACCACGGGCAATTGGTCGAACTGATCGAGCACCACCATCTGGTTTTGGAGAGGGGTATAGCTATGCCAGTGAAAGTCGCCGGCCTGCCAGGTCGTCGTCTTCTCGCCGGTCTGGCGTTGTCCCGCCTGTCTATGCAGGGACAGAAACCAACCGTTAACCGGCGCAGGCGCAGCCCATTGCTGAAATTATTTGACTGGATCCCGCCCAGCACCTTGGTCGGCTCTATGGGCTTGTTGAGCGCCACATAAAAGTGATCGGCATCCTGCAGCAACAGCGGGTTCTTGAGGCCCTTGAGATCGTCCGCAGTGATACGGCCACGCAAAATGCCGGCATGCAGGACCTCGCGGCCCGTTTCCACGTCGAGAACGCTTACGTTCCCGCCGGCGTCCAGTACGCCCGTGACGCCCGCGGCCTCCGATTGCAATATGGTCGCCCTGGAATCGTAGATTTTGCTCCAGACGTCCTTGCCGGTGGGAATGTCGTAGAGCTTGATTACCAGGTTGTCGCGATTCGAAACCGCCGCCAGAATGCGCTTGCCGGAAACCTGGATGCGCTGCTGATAGATTACACCGAAATCCAGGGCGCTCACCTCGACCCCATCGCTGGCACGCAACACGCGGCCCGCCCCGGCCGTACCTCCGGAGCCCTCGGTCACAAAAATATAATTCTCGTCGCCAAACACCCTGGCGCCGGCATGGACATCCAGCTTCTTCCAGAGCAAGCCGCCACGCAGCGGGTCCAAAACCATGAGCCCTTTCTGCGTGACCAGCGCCACGTAGGAAGCCGTCACCGCTCCCACGTGACCGATCGGCTCACGCGTCTGCTGGCCCGTCATGTTGTTCACGGACATTAATTCCAGGTAGCCATCGGCATCGGCCAATATTTGTTGTCGAGCCACCGGCACAATGCCGGCCATCCCGGGCTGAATCGGCTGCGTGGGCTGAGCGACGTGTTGAGCATCGAGCAAATTTTCCTGCCAAAGAATCTTGCCGCCGTCCGCATCGATGCCATACACCGCGGTGCCGACCTGAAACACCAGCAGATTGCCCTTGGTTTGATAGAACCGAAATTTAGCGCCCGGCTGGTAGGCGATATTTGGCTGCAACTGCATATGCAGGAACGGATAGAAATACTGGGCATTTTGCTGATGCAAACCCAGGGCCTGCGTCCAGCGCACGCTGTTGGTGCTCAAGTCGACCAGTCGCAGGCTGCCATTACCGCTGGTTTCCAGGAGCAAGCGTGTTTGCTTCATGACGGGCGTCATGTCCCCTTCCGGTTGAAAGATAAAATGAGGCGCCTGGCCGACATTGGTAGGCGGCAAGTCGCGCACTGCCATCTTCATATTAACCCAGGGTAGCTTGCGTTCTTCCAGGTAGGGCAAGAAACGAGGGTCCGACGCCAGCTCATCAAGGAGCGCGGCGCCCGTACGCGGCTCATTCCCCTGCATGCGAACAGGCACATTGCCAAAGTCACGGCCAAGTTGGCGATAATACGCTGCCGCGAGGCCCATGGACAGCGCCGTCCCCTTCTTCTCCTCCAGGCGGGCCAGGGCAGCCAGCGCCTGTCCGGCCGCCTTGGGATCGTCCTTGTATTCCGCGCCGCGTAACTGGCACAGGCTCAGTTCGGCTTCCAGGAAACTGCCGCGATCGCCCGCGTCCATGATAGTGTCAGCCAGTTTGAGGCGGGCCTCGCGACCCACCGCGAAATTCACGTCAAACATGCCGACAAAACTACGAATAGCGTCAATATCCTTCTTCGCCTGGACTACTTGCCATTCCTCGGCGATTTTTCTTTCGAGCGGTTCGCGTTGTTCCGGGCCCGCCTTGGCGATCATGGCGCTTATGCGGCCCCGCAGCCAGACGTTGGTCGGCACCTTGTGGCTGGGATCGTCGAGCGCGGCGATGCCACCCTGCTCGCGGTGAATGGGCAACGATCCGAACTCCCGGTACATCTGAAACGCTTCGACCAGGTTCCCTTCCGCCTCGCGCCCCTGACCGACAATGCGGAAAAACCGTGCCTGGCGCAGGCGCTGTTCCGGTAAGTTGTCGGGCACCTTGCACAACTCCCGATATTCTTCGAGGTAACGGCCCGCCGCACTGACAAAGTTAAGGGACAGCAAGTCGGTAAGCGCCTCAAAGAGTTTGTTCTTGGCCCGGCGTGCGTTGGTCTCGTCCACATTTTTCGCCAGCGCCTTCTTCAAGTGATCAACGGCGCCTTGCAATTGACCGTCCGCGAGCAACATTTCCCCGAGATCGACGAGTTTGACGGCATTATTCGGGTCCGACTTCAGGGCGTTTTGCGCCAGTTGCAGACGTGCGGCCAACTGGGGATAAGCGATGATCTGCGTGGGCGTTTGCGAGATGACAGTGCCTTCGTAAAAGACCAGGTTGCCTGGCGAGACTCCCGCGGTCTGAGCACGGTTGTGGGCTTTGACCTGGCCCTTCTCGATATCGACGGCCATTACTTCCCCCTTTTTTAGGGGCAAGTAATAGACGTTTTGGCTCGCGACGCCCTGGCCGGAAGGCAAATCTCCCGTGGGCAAATACCATAATTGCCTGCCATCCTGGAGGCTCAGCGCCCGCACTGCCGCCTTGCCCACGATCAGGACCTTGCCGTTAAAAACTCCAGCAAGATACAGGTCGTTTTCCGCCTGCTTTTTCTTCCAGACCAGGGTGCCATCACGTAGGTTGATGCAATGGACGGAATTGGCGTCCGGCGCCGTGAAGACGACCTTGCCATCCTGAATGACGGGCGGTGCCGAATGCCAGTTGGCCGCGCTCATGCTGGCAAAGTTGGGCTGGCTCACCTGAATGCCACGCAACTGCAACTGCATCTGTTGGTTGGAAAGGACCGGCGCCGGCGTGGGCATCTGTTCCCGATACGGATAGGCCCAGGCCAGGCTGCGCGAGAGGAGATCGACACCCAGGACTTCGCCGGCATTGGTGGGACACACCAGAATCCCCTCGCCATAACCAAGGTGTGCCGCGTTGAGGCGGCGGATCGGATCGTGCGTGATCCGGTGCTGCTGCATGACCTTGCCCAGGGACTGGATAGGTTCGATCACCGTCGGCCTGCCGGGGCCAGCCATCTTGTTCGGGTCGATACAAACCAGCCTAAGATCACCATCATCGGTCGGCCCCGAATTCTTTTCGTTAAGAACATACAGCTTGCCGCCCACGGATATCGGCGCGCCAGAAAATGGCTATCGGCAAAGGCGTCGTCCTTGGCGCCGCTGCCCCCGAGGCGCCAGATACAATTGCCCAGGCGCAGATTGAAGGCATAGAGGGTGTTCTGCAAGACGAGCGGCTTGACCTCCTGGCCGATCTGGCCGGAGTTCCAGATATGAGTCGGAAACTGATCGCCAGGCGCCGGAATCGCCAGGTCGTCAATCGCGTAAACGAAGCGATGATCGGTAGACAGCGTACCGTTGAGCGTGTTCTCATAAAGCAGGTTGCTGAAGCCGGGAGTGACAAAATAGACGTTTAGCCAGCGATCCAGGAGAGTGGGGCGCAATTTGCCATCGGCGAGAACGTTGGCGAGGGCGCCGTCAAAATCGGTCGATTTCCACGAAATCGAGCCCGCCTTGTTAATGACCTTGCCAGCGGCGTCCTTCTCGTCCTGCAAGAACACGGCGCGTACGTCATGGTAGCTGCGATAGACCAATAAGTTGTTGGACGCGATCGGAAAGAAGCCGGGCAGCACCGGGGTGTTGGACATGCTATTCTGCCGGGCAATCGCCTTGTCGACCTGGGCCTTCGCTTCCGCTCCCTTCTCATCCTCCCCGTCGTCGGCCTTCTCATGAAGGGTGTCACGTTTGAAAAGAACGACATCCAAAAGAGGCGGGCTTCCTTGGGCCTGGGCGGAGTTGGTCACGTTGCCACGGATATAGGGCCAATCATAAGTGCTGGCGGACTCGGGCCGGGGCGTTTCATCCATCATCTGTTGCAGCTTGCCGAGGGACACCAGCTCGCCGCCGACCTTGAGGCCGCCAGGTTCGCGCAGGCGGCTTTCGAGCTTGCGCAGGTGGCGTCGGCATTTTTCATGTCGCCGGCACGCCGGTAGGCCAGCGCTGCCTTAAAAAGCGTCATGTCGTCGATCTTGACCCGCTCGGGATTCATGGCAAATAGCTTTTCAAAGCGCAGCGCCGCCATAAAAAACTGGCCTCGATCCATGAAATAAGTAGCCAGGAGATCGTTGGCCTCGATGCCTGCCCTGGTGTGCAGATAGCGCTGCGCCACTTCGGCCAGCATTTCGCGGTTGCCGGTTGACTTGGCCGTTGTCAGCTGATTTTTCGCGGGGGCGCCAAAGCGCTGTTCATAAACGTCCAAACCTTCTTCCGGCATCGAACCAAGCAGGTTGTTTGCTTCAAATTTGACGCTGGCCCAGCGCTGCATCTTTTTACCAGTCGAGTCGACTTCCGTGACCTGGGCGTAGAAGTCTTCCTTGTTGTCCAGGATTTTTTGAATGGCGGTAACCGCGTCCTGCCAGGCTTTGTCCTTCATGCAATCGCGGGCCACGTTCAGATACTGGCGGAAGTTCGTGTTCTCGACCAGCTTGATGGCGCTGAATTGCGCGGGAGTGGTGGCTTCGGCGGTCTTCGCAGATGGTTTGTTCGCCGGTTGTTCGAAAATAAGCTGTGCAGGCGGGGGTTGCTGGCCGGTGACCGCCTGGGCCCAATAGAGGCCGGCAGCAATGCCCAAGACAACAAAAGCGAGCCCCGCGCCGATGCCGATTTTTCTGCCCATGGCTTGTATCCCTCTACCTTCGCTAACAACCTGAACTGATTGTTGCCATCGCAACCCCTGTTGGCAAGGACAAACCCTATCCTCTATATGTATGTAATAGGGACGACGAATATCGTTCCTGCTAACCCGCCGCGCCTGCGCAGGCCGGAGCCGGCCCTGTCCCTGCCGCACGTTTCTTTTCGACGATATCGATGTTTTCGGGAATTTCTGCTCAGGCTCACGGCGCGTGCCGGCGCTCTGGGCTTTCATTTCATCAAAATTCAAATTTCCACGTTATATATTTGCCCGGGCCGTGCCTTACTTTTGGGGCCGGCCACGCGCTTATGCTAAAATCCTGGTCGCGCCACGTGCCGGCCTGGCGGCCACGAAAGTGAAACTCGGGGGCATGATGGACATTTGCAGCGGTCTAACGGTCCTGGGAACCTGCCTCGTTATCGTGGCGGTCGTTGGCCATGCGCTTTGGATGCTGGCCGCGGGGCTACTGCGTGCGTTGTCCAATGGGAGTCCCCCACTTCCAGCGGACAGGCGGTCATGCCCACGTTGTGGTACGACGTTCGCCAGAAGACTACGCAGTTGTCCCGAGTGCGATCCGGCACCTGACGATGCGGAAGATCGCGCGTTGCGCCGCCTTGACATTGCCTCCCAGCAAATCCGGGCACTCGCGCAAGACGGCTTCCTCGATGAAGCCGTTGCTGACCAGGCTATTCACTCCATTGCCACGCGGCAGGCAGATCTTCTTCCCATCCTGGCCGAGGATGTAAAAGTGCCGCCCACGGTCGCCGAGGAGGCCCTCCGCGACAGCGTACCGCCTTTGGAGCCCGTTGCTATCTCCATTCCCGTGGTGGCCGGGACACCTCCGGTGCCCCAGCGCACGTGGGGCGAGATGATGGCAGGCTTCATGGAGGAGAGCAACATACTTTGGGGAGAGCTTGTCGGCGGGCTGCTGATTGTGGGGTGTTCCATCGCCCTGGTGATCAGCTTGTGGCAGACGCTGGCCGAGATTCCCTATTTCCCCTTCCTGATCTTTGCCGCTATCACGGGCGGACTGTTTAGTGCCGGCCTCTATTCCCTTTCCCATTGGAAACTGGAAGCTACCAGCCGTGGCCTGTTGATGATTGCCACGCTGCTGACGCCGCTCGATTTTCTGGTCCTGGCGGGCCTCACACGAGGGCGCGGCGATCTGCTCGATGTGGTAACTGAACTGGCCAGCGTCCTTCTTTTCGCGGCCCTGGTCTGGAGTTCGGGGCGAATCCTCCTGGGCACGCGCCACGCGCCCTCTCAAGGAGAGCCTGGCTTCGCGCACGGTCCCTGGCTGATGACATTGGCGGTGATTGGCGCCTCCGCGACGCAGCTTCTGGTACCCCACCTGCTGGCCGATTTTCCACCATCTCCTTCGGTTTTTATGGTGTTGAGCCTGACGCCCGGTATTCTCCAGGTCATTGTCTTCGCGATGATGTTGATAAGTTTGCTCGGGCAACAATCATTGCACGGCTCGCAGGTCAATAAACTGCTTTTGCTATTGGGCTGCACCATGTTCGCCGTGGTGGTGGCGCTTGGGTTTATCGTCTACTGGAGCGCTGGCCCGGCCTGGGCGCTGGGGCACCTGGCTGTGCCAATCACCGTGGCGGCCTGGCCGCTGCTTTTTGTTGGTGCCGCCATCGAACTGGGGTTCGTGCCGCGATTGTTGCAACCGACGCCAGAGACCGGCGATGCCAATGCAGAGATTCATGGCCTCGCACCGGCCGTCGCACGACTTATCGGCACCAGCCTGGCAATGGTCGGTGCCGGGATCATGCTGACGACAGAGGTCCTGGCCTGGCCAAGGCCCATTCCAATGATGGTGATCGGCGCCTTGAATGCCGCGGTCATGGCCGGCATCGCCCTGTGGCCCACTACCAAGGGGAAAGTGCAACTTTACGCGCATGTTCCGGCCCTGGCCTTTCTGACTGTCAGTTTTCTCACTGCTTTTCATGGCGTGCGCGGCGAGTTCACGGGCGACGAAGCCGCTCTTGGCCGCCATATGACGGAACTGCTAACGTCGCCGGCGACTGGCCAGGCGCTGACTATCTTGACGGCCCTGCTCGCGCTGGCCTCCGAGATTTTTCGAAGTAGAGATCGCGCCGGGAAGCATTGCTTTACCTGGCCGCCAGCGGCGCTGCAGGCCTCACAGCCCTTCTTTTAATCAGCTTCGAAGCGACCGTTGCCTCGACAGTTTGCTGCGTTGGCGTGGCAATGGTTTGGCTGATGCTGGCGTGGCGCCGACGTTGGCCCTGGCTCTATGCGGCTTCCGAGGGGGCAACCGTGCTGGCGGTTTTGCTGGGCACTGCCACCTGGCTTAACTACCACGCCGCTGAATTTGATCCAACGCGAATCCTGCAGACCTACGGCCTGGCATTGACAGGCCTCAGCCTGCTCTGGGCGTCGGCGCGATTTCTATGCCGCAAGCAACCGCTGGCACTTGCCCTGGCCGAGCCTGGGTGGCGCGGCGTGGATTGGCTGCTGTCCGCTACCTTAATGGTGGGCAGCTTAATTGTTGTCGGCATTTATCTCGTTCCTGAAGTGATGGCCGAAGTCGGCATGGCGGTCCGTCATCGAGGTGCCGGTAATCTCTTCGCAGTCCCACCCCTCGACCTGGGTAGGTGCTGGACCGCCCTCGGTTTGATGGCTGCCAGCCTGATATTACGCCTGTGGGGAAGCAGGCCGCGTGATGTCGTGCTCGGATGTTTTCTCTGGTTGTTGACCGCGGCGGGTGTGGTGGCTTACACGTGGAGCGAGGCATTGGCCGCCGGTTCCATGGCCCGTTGGGCGCTAACCATTGCCTTCTTGCTGGGGTCGTGCCTCCTCTGGTTGCGAACCACACTTCGCCGCCAGGGTGAACGCCTGGGCATCGTTTGGACCGGCACCTGGAATGTGAGCCGCGCTAGCCGAATCGTTTTGATCCTCGGCTCGGTGTTGCCCGTGCTGTTCATTACGGGAATGGTAGCCGCCGTTGGCTTCCGTGGCGGTCATCCTCCCGGGCCTCATGCGGATACGGTGTTCGCCTGGATGGGCTGGACGGTCAACGTCGTGGTGCCATTGCTCATTCTTGCCATCACGCTCACGGGCCACGGTGCACGCGAAAACGAGCCCGGCTATATATTTGCCGCCAACTTGGTGCTGCTGGCCACGGTGACCGGAGGCTACGCGTTGGGCGTGGTCACGGGCGGCGGCGTACTGGACGACTCTCACGTAATCTTTCTGTTGCAACTCGCCGCCATGATTATTCCCCTGGGAACAATGGCCTGGCTGGCCAGCGGCCGCTGGCGCCACCGCCCGTTACAAGTTCTGCATCTTTCCCTGGCTGTCACCGCGCAAGTGGCGCTCCTGATGCCAGCCTTTGTCGGCTTACTCACCCATGAAGCTGGACCGTGGCCGCCCCTGGTAATTCAAACCGCGACCTGGGCCGGGTGGGCCAGTTTACTCCTGTGCGTGGCGGCTGCCTTTTGGCTAACTGCTGTGTGGCAACCTTCGGGCAGCATTCATGTGTTTGCCATTGCCGGGTTGGCTGTGGGGATAACGATCGCTTGTGCAGTGGCCTCGGCAAGTGCAGACCCCTGGGCTTCTTACCACGTGCTTTGCCTCACCTGGACCACTTTGGCTTTCATGATCTTGGCGGGCCAGTGGCTAGACTTGGCGAATAATGGGGCAGGAAGCAGGGTTGGGTCACGCCTGGCCGAGCTTTTTCGCGTTGACGCCGCGCAGCGCTGGATAAATACGATCGGCGCTTTCGTCGTGCTGCTGGCTTTCGGCGGCGCGGCCAATGACCCGGGACGGCCCTACTGGGCTGGCGCCTTCACGCTGACAGTTGCAATCCTGGCGGGGGCATCCGCAATCAGATCACGGCAGGTAGGCTATGTTTTCGCGTCGGGCTTGTTACTCAATCTCGTCGCTTGTCTGGCCTGGCAAGCCTGGCAGCCAGAACGCCCATGGTTGATGATTTGGCTCGATGCGAAACCCGACGCTGCCATCGACTTCGTCCTCTTGCAGATTTTGGCGCTCGCTGGCGGTTCGCTGGCGTGGTCGCTCATTGGCGGTCACTTGCCCAAACGGCAGGTAGCGATCGAACTAACGCTTGACCATCAACCCTACAGCCGCACGGCACTGTTTCTTGCGGTTGGGACTTTGATGGTCCTGGGAATAGCGGCAATTGCCAGCGATGTTTTACATCTTGGCCTGCAAGTGCATGGTCCCCTGGTTTGGTGGGTGGTCGCTCTGACGGGGCTGGCCCAGCTACGTGACCTTTGGACCACCAGAACGCAACCCGGCAGACCCTTGGCGATGTGCTACCTTCTGGGATTGGCGATAGGGAGCCTGGTCCTGCACCAGGCGGCACTGGCGCCGCGCGATCTCGGCTGGTACACGGCCTTGTGGCTAGCGGGCCATGTTTTCCTGGCCAGTGTCTGCGCCTACCAGTTGCGCTTGCCAGGCCAACTCGAGGAAGCCGCGGAACCCTGGTTTCTGCCACTGCAAGCTTTCGTAGGCCTGGCGGTCGTTGGCTTAAGTTTCTGGATCTGTCTCGATTTCGCGGCGCTTTCTGAACGCCTGGCCGGCGCCTGGCGCTTGGCTTGCTCACCGCCGCCGCTCTGTTACTGACGAAACGACGGCCAGCGCTGGCCGATCTTTACCACATAACGCTTGGCCTCGGCGCTGACGGCATTGGCTTGCTCCTGGGCTTTTCTGGAGAGGGATATTCCGGCTCCGTGGCTTAATCGCAATGCCTTGCTCCTGACGGTGCTTGTCGCGTCAGGTCTGGCATTTCTTTTTGGGCCGGGCAGGTTCCAAGTCGTCGGCGCCTGGCGAAGCGCCGCCAGCAACATGGGCAAAGCCATGCTCCAGACGGCCGCCGTGATCTTGGCCAGCCTGCTACTCCAGGAGTTCTTGCTCTACGATCCTGCACTACGCACCACGCCGCTCAGCTGGACCGCCGCCGCGCTGGTCGGCGCGGCCATGGCGTGGCTGATCGTAGTGGCACTGCGCGTGGCGCTGGCCCGAAGCGATGCCCAGCCTATTACGGGCACCATGCGCCTGCGTTGCGTATGGGCGCCGAGTTATTGTTGGTTCTTCTTCTCGTTCACGTACGTCTCAATGCCCCCGACTGGATTCCTGGCTTCCTGGGCGAGAAATGGCCCATCGTGATGATGGTGCTGGGATTTGTTGGCGTTGGTCTGGCGGAATTATTTCAGCGGCGAAACCTGCCCGTGCTGGCAGGCCCGCTTCGTCAAACCAGCCTCTTTCTGCCACTGTTGCCCCTGGTCGCTTATATCATCCGGCCAATCGCGGACTTCGGTGTCCTGAGGGAAGCCGTGCCTGGCATGCAACCCTTCCTTCGTTTTCTCGATCGCATGCCCGATCACTTCGCGTTCAATGCCGGCCTTTGGTTTTCGTTAGGACTCCTTTATGCCGTGCTGGCGCTCTTGCGGCGTGCCTCGGGCTATGCCCTGATGGCGGCCCTGGCAGCGAATTTCGGGCTCTGGGTGATCTACGCCCATAACGAAACCCTGGCGTTTCTTCTCCATCCGCAGGTCTGGTTGGTGCCGGTCGGCCTCATTCTGCTCGCCGTCGAAACCTTGCACCGCGACCACTTGAATCATGAGCAAGCTCAGGGCATTCGCTATGCCGGCCTTCTCGTCATTTACATCTCCTCGACGGCCGACATGTTCATTACCGGGCTTGGCAACTCCTATGTGTTGCCGATCTTCCTGGCTCTGCTGGCCGTGGCCGGCGTGCTGATCGGGATTTTGCTGCGTATTTGCGCTTTCCTGACGATGGGCGTGACGTTTCTAGCCCTCGTTGTTTTCGCACAAATTTGGCACGCTGCCGTGGACCGGGCTCAAACCTGGGTCTGGTGGGTGTCCGGTATCGTCCTTGGCGCCGCCATCCTGGCCCTTTTTGCCGTCTTCGAGAAACGCCGTGCCGACGTGGTGCGCGTGCTCGACGAAATTCGCCATTGGCGCTAACAGATTAAATCACCGCCCTGGCCCGTAGGGTGGCGTCGAGCGTACTCGCGCTGACCCACCGAAACGCGCACAATAATGTTCGTGATCCAGGGAATTTCTTTTGGCGATTAAACCAGCGCCATCGGTTATTTCGGTGGGTCAGCGCGAGTACGCTCGACGCCACCCTACATGTTTGCGGAACTCGACGAAATTCGCCATTGGCCCCCGAGCGTACTTGCGCTGATCCACCGAAACGCGGCACAATAATATTCAGGCTCTTCGTGAAGTCGAGTGGGTAAAAAAGTAGATCATCTTACCTATTTCAAAGCTTTGGGAGCATGCACGTGAGGATTTTCAGACGTAGATATTCCTCATCGCGGAAGCCGTAGGCGCGTCGCTGGATGACGCGTATTTTGTTGTTGAGACCCTCGACGAATCCCAGGGCCACTTTGTTGTTGGCATGACAATAAGCCACGATGCCGTCCCAATGGCTCTGGATCAAGTTCGCGAATTCCTCGTAGGGTTTTAAGCGTTGCCACCTGAGGGACTCCACCCAATTGGAGAAAAAGCGTAGGGCCCAACCGGGAGACTCGTAGCTCCAGAGCTGTTCGAAAGACTCCTTGAGGAGGTAGGCTTTGTATAGTCGCTTGTTGGCGTTGAATAATAGCTTCAACGCTTTTCTACCCTTCAGAGTGAGGTTGCGCCAACGCGACAACAAAGCATACTTTTGCCCCTTGATATAACGTCGGCCAGGCCCCGTCAGCCGGCCGTATTCTTTCTTGCGAACCGTGTCCAAAGCATCTTGCAAATGGCGCAGCACATGGAACTTGTCGTAGATAATCAGGGCTTGTGGGGCATTTCCTTTCTTGCGGGTGGAACTGTGGAACGCCTTCCACATGTCCATGACCGCCAGGCGGATTTTGCTGGATTTTTCGGGGCCCAGCCAAGCAAAGAAGGCGTCCATGCTTTCCTCGGAGCGATCCTTGCCGCCGAACCATATGGGCCGCCCCCGAATCAGGTCGCTGACTACAATGCGGTAGCTGTGGCCTTTGCCGATAGCAATTTCGTCGATGCCAATCGCCCTGGGGGCAGGTTGTTTGGCCCGTCGAAGTTGCTCGGCCATGTACTGCTTGTCCAACTCCTTGACGGTATGCCAATCCAAGGTCAGTTCGTCGGCCACGGCCTTGACCGAACTGTCCCGGCAACGCCGTCCCACGAAGTAGGCAAACCGTTTCGTGTAAAACGGATTGTCGGCAAGCCAGTCCAGACTTTCGGTCTTCACGCCAGCGCACCACGAACACGCTACTCGACGAATCGAGAAATCGAGGTAAACGCGCTTGTCGCCACAGGAAAGGTCGCGGACACGGCGTGACCTTTGATCGTAAAACGCGGCAGACACCTGACCACAAACCCCACAGGCCGTTTTTTTCGGCGCCGCTGGAGGGTGACGACCACAGCGACCGGATCGCCAAAGATCCCATGGACGCTGGCCAAAGGATCGAACCCAGGGAACCGATAGACGTCGCGTATTTGTCGAGTTGATGGCATAGGTCCATCAATACAGATTTCCCCTCGAAAGAAAAGAACGTTTTTGCAGCAAATAATCAGCTCTCAGGGGGTCTGGACGCCTAAATTCACCCACTCGACTTCACGAAGAGCCAATATTCATGATCCAGGGAATTGCTTTTGGCGATCAAATCAGCGCCATCGGCTATTTCGGTGGGTCACGCGAGTACGCTCGACGCCACCCTACATTTGCGAAACCCGCCCAAGCTCGACGAAATTCGCCATGGGCCGTAGTCCCGTAGGGTGGCGTCGAGCGTACTCGCGCTGACCCACCGGAATGCTCACAATGATGTTCATGATCCAGGGAATTGCGTTTGCGATTAATTCAGCGCCATCGGGTATTTCGGTGGGTCAGCGCGAGTACGCTTGACCCACCCTACATCTGCGGAAACTGCCGCTCGGATCTTCCTTGATCTTGCTTGCGCGGTGGGGTTATGGCTACTGTAGTTACCAGACTTTCCCCACTTACGGCTGGTTTATCCATGAAATCATTGCAGCGTCACTCTCTTGTTCTCCTCGCCATTTTGGTCGCCTCGATTTGTCCCCTGCGGGCACGAGCCGACGAGGCGGAGGAGGCCAAGCATGTCCATTTTCTATTGGCGGTCGATACCGTCACGCCGGGCACGCGCGAACTTGGGCTCGATTTGGATCGCGATCGCGTGCTGGACACGATTCGGCAAGCCATGAAAAGCGTGGGCTACACCGAGGGGGCCAACGGCCGCTATAGCATTCGGGTGTTGCAGGGCAAAGACATGACCGAAAAGAATGTGCTGGACTATTTCCGCACGCTCAACCCGGCCCCTGGGGATACGCTCGTCTTCTACTACACCGGCCACGGCGGCTTCTATCCGGAAAAGGGCCACCTACTGGCCATGTACAACCAGAACAAACGCCGCGCCGATGTGGATCGGAAGGAACTGCTGTCGGCGATGGCCCGGCACAATCCGCGTGCCATGATCGTGCTCACCGATTGTTGTGCCTCCAGCGATGTTCCCATTATTCCAGGCGGCAGCAAGGCTACCGCGCCCGATCCGAAAAAGAAGGTCCCCCTGCAGGCCACGGGCAAGGGTGAAGTCTTTCGCGACCTGTTCTTCCGCGCGCGGCGTGATTAATATCACGGCCGCCCGGACGGGTTCGGCGGCGCACGGCCAGCGCGAGAAGGGGGCAGCTTCTTCACATTGGCGTTATGCAAGCTCCTCAAGGAGCAACCCGGGCAGTTCAAACGCGGCGCCGACCATGTGGCCTGGCCAGACTTTTACCCGGCCCTCGTGACGCACACCGAGTTCGAGTCGCTGTATTACGAGACGGTGAGAGGGGAGAAGGTGGCCTATTTTCATACGCCCGAGGCCTTCATGCTGGGCGACCCGGTGCGCACGGCCAAAGGGCCGGAAGTCAACACCAGCCATGTCCTTTTGACCCTGGATGACAAACTGAGCAAGAAGGACACGAGTTTCAAAAAGGGAAATGCCGTTTTCTACCTCAAGCAGAATCCCGTGCAATTCGGCAAAGGCAAGGCCTACTTGATTTCGTTACACAGCTCTCACTTCGACACCTACTTTGTACCTGAAAGATCAAAACGACAAGACCGTGGCGGAGAATGACGACTATGGCTCGACGACCACGCGTTCGCGCGTGCTTTTTTACGCGCCGGCCGAGGGAAAATACCAGGCTGGCATCACTTCCTTTGGTCCCCGGGAGACGGGCGAATATTCGCTGACCGTGCAGGAAGCCCTCCTCGTGGACCAGTTGACCGCGAAGGACCGGCGCGATCGCTATTGCCTGGGCGCGTACGCCAAGGTCCATCCGGTGCACCTGACCGCCTTCCGGACGTATACGATTCAGCTGGAAAGCGAGGATACGAGCAAATTCGATCCGTATTTGCGCGTCGAAGACGAATTCGGCAACACCATTGCCATGAACGACGACGAGGACACCAACCAGCAGCGCTTCAACTCGATGATCTCCTTTCGCACCCTCCACGGCGGCACCTATTACCTCGTGGCAACCTCCTACCTGCCAGCCCAGGTGGGCCGCTACGCCGTTTTTATTCAGCGGTGACAAATGCCGCGGCAAATCATGCCTGTTATTTCTTTGATTTCTTGAGGCCGATCCCTTGGATCGAGTGAGTCTCGCCTTCCTTGGTGTACCTTTCACGAAACGCCCTGCTGCACGACCAAGGGAGTTGTTTTCGCTGAAGACCCAGCTTTTGCAGGACTTCTTCAAGGGAGATTCCTTGATCGCTTCGGGTCAAACGCCCCAAGACCCGGTAGACGATAGCATCCCCAGAGGTAATAAGTAATGTTTCTTTGCTTTGGCACAAATAAGCAAGTGCTTCGCTTTCACCCGGGTCGAGGCCGCCAACATACAACGGATCAAATTGGTCGCAGAACTTTTTTATGTCGCTCAACGCCACATCGAACACCTGAACCCTTTTCTGTTTGATGTCATCCCTTAAGTCGATGGGCTTCTTGTCGCCAGCTTCCTCGTAAAAGTCCGCTTCGCCGACGACGGTGCCGGGCAAATGCACGTCGCAGATTGCGATGAATCTTGACCAGATGCCGAACTCGTGGAGATGAATCACCACGTTGGCGTCAAGGATGAGTAACTTCAACCTGGACATCTTCGGTGGCGTCCTGCTCGACAAGTTTTATGGCATCTCGCCGCGTGATGCCGACATATTCTGCATAACGGCCCGTGGAAATCATTCCTTTGCGAAGCGCTTGACGTGCCAGCACCTCAAAACGAAGCGGCCTGCGAGGAGGCATGTCCTTCTCCCGAACATCCCAAGAGCCGATCTGCTCACGCAGTTTTGTGACAGTCGGTTGAATTTTCTCCGCTGGAATGTTGTAGACAAAAGCCATTTGCCAGACGACGGACTCGACGGATAGATCAAACTCCCTGGCAATCTCAAACAAACCGTCGAAGCCGATCTTGCCCGATTCATTGCAGTGCGCATTGACGGCCTCTCGGAAAACCTCCTCCGGCATTAACAAGTTCCTGGCGAAGCAAGTTGCCAGTTTCTCCTCCTGTTCCGAGGGCTGTTCGGATTGGCCAGCCGCATCGTGACGGAACACCCGCCATGTAAGGAGATGGAAAAGTTCATGCGCCAGGTCGAAATTCCGACGCCAGCGTACATTCTTCGAGTTCAACAGCACCGCAGCGCCAAACTCGTCGGAGAGAGTGCACGCTGCACTCCCGCTTGGCTCGAAATCCAAATGGAAGACCTTTACGTTGCAGACTTCCTCCAGCACACGGAGCAACGTCTGCCCTGGTCGATCACCCAAACCAAGTTCATTTCGCACTCGGCGGGCAAGACTGGCAGCAAACGAATAGTTCAATCTCGATTCTCCTGTTGCTACCGAGGGTAGTTTGATAACGGTGTGTTGCCCGCAGAGAGCTTCCAGCGTTCGATATTTATCCGCAAGATCGAGCAAGGTCGCCTGCAACTCCTCCGCATTTGGGGATTGAGGGCGCTGCCTCCAGAGAACGCGTGACGAAGGCACAGGTTGATCGTCCAGGAAGCTAGATAGGGATCGGTGATACGTTTCCGTCAACTGCTTCAGTTGCCCGAGGCGAGGTTCACGACGCCCGTTCTCAAAGTCTGAAAGCGTGGAAACGCCAATCCCGGACCGCTCGCACACTGTTTCAAGCGTTAGCTTCAAGCCGAGACGAGCAGTTTTCAACTTTTCCGAAAGTTCCATTATTTTTACCGTTACGAAGGTGAGTATTCGCCCGCTATTTCTGGACTTACGAAATTATATCGGCAATTAACGACAAAAAATAGCTTAGTTTTTCTAATAATAAGAAATACCAACGTCTACGAGAATGACGAAAGTTCACAGTATCAGTCCAAAACGCGCGACCCTTTGACATTTCTCGACCATGCTCGAACTCTAAGCCTTGCCAGTCGCTCCCTTTTACATACAATAATTGAAGGTGCAAATTTTGTATCTCAAAGCAAGAGAGCCCTGACGATGCCGCTCGCAGAGCAGTTCGCCCAAGACCGCCAGGGCCGGCGCTTCGCCGATGTGCTGAACGGCACCCGCATCTCGTTCGCGGCGATCCTGGACTTTTTCAATCACCCCGACCGTCAGCGCCGCCTCGTTGAAAGCGAACTTCACCACGACCGCCCTGCGTTGGCCGGGGTGGTTCGCGAACTTGAGCATCGGCAGGACGTGGACAAGTTCTTCCGCACCAACGACGGGCATGTGACCACGCGCTTCCGTCAGGCGATCGGCGTCGTTGTGCGGGTCATCATGGAAGCGCACGGCTGGAAAACGACGGGGCGGAAAGGGTCGCTGGGCGTGCGGGCGAAAGTCGCGACCCGTACTCCCTCTGCCGGGGCTTACCACAACACGGGCGGCCTGGCCGTGTGGTTCACCCGTGCCGAGCGTTACGAACTCGTGGCCGGGTCGCCCTACCGCTCCGTGGAGGAGCGCGCCGCGGAGATCGAACTAGCCATCGCAACGACCGAGCCGGAGTGACGTGATGGGTCAATGAGATTTTGACCCGTCGTGCCGCCGACCAGAAAGAGCATGATGCCGGATTCGCAACCACTTTCGTTCAGCGCCGACGCCATCGTGGATACCGTGCGGGAGCCGATGCTGGTCCTGAACGGCGACCTGCGGGTGCGCAGGGCCAACCGTTCGTTCTATCGCACCTTCAAGGTCACACCGGAGGAGACGGTGGACCGGCTGGTGTACGATCTGGGCAATCAGCAGTGGGACATCCCCTGGCTGCGGAAGCTGCTGGAGGAGGTCCTGCCGCAGGATACGGCGTTCGATGACTTCGAGGTCGAACATGTCTTTCCCGATATTGGCCGGAAGTACATGCTCCTCAACGCCCGCCGCATCTGCGGTCAGAACAACCAGACCGAGTTCATCCTCCTCGCCATCGAGGACACGACCGAGCGCCGTCAGGCGGAAGAGGCCAGGCGGGAGATCGAGTCCCGGTATACATCCCTCGTGCAGAACATCAAGGACCACTCGATCTTCATGATGGACCTGGAAGGGAACATCACCACCTGGAATGCGGAAGCAGAGAAGATCATCGGCTACACCGAGGAGGAGGTTCTGGGCCGGAACTTCTCGATCATTTTCACCGCCGATGACTTGCAAGCCGGAAAATCCAAGGAAGAACTCCGGCTGGCAAAAGAGGACGGGAGAGCGGAGGACGAGCGGTGGCACGTCCGCAAGGGCGGGAGCCGGTTTTGGGCGCTGGGCATCGTGACGCCAATGCACGATGCCAGGGGCAAGCTCACCGGCTTCTCGAAAATCCTGCGCGACATGACCGACCGGAAGCGCGCGGAGGAAGCTTTGCAACAGGCCGACCGCCACAAGGACGAATTCCTGGCGACGCTGGCCCACGAACTGCGGAATCCGATGGTGCCGCTGCGGAACGGCCTCCAACTGTTGCGCATGACGACCGAGCCGGAGGCACGGGAGCAGGCCCGCGCGATGATGGAACGGCAGTTGGGCCAGATGGTGCGGCTCGTGGACGACCTCCTCGACATCAGCCGCATCAGCCGCAACAAACTGGAACTGCGCAAGGCCCGCATCGAATTATGGGCGGTAATCCAGAGCGCCGTCGAGACGGCCCGCCCGCAGATCGAGGCGAACGGCCACACGCTGACGGTCGCGCTGCCCCCGGCGCCGGTCTATCTCGACGCCGACCTGACCCGGCTGGCGCAGGTGTTCTGGAACCTCTTGAACAACAGCGCCAAATACACGGAACCGGGCGGGCACATCAGCCTGACCGCTGAGGTGCGGGGGACCGAGGCGGTGGTGACGGTCGAGGACACCGGGATCGGGATACCCGCAGAAGCGTTGCCGCACCTGTTCGAGATGTTTTCTCAGGTGGACCGAAATTTGGAGCGGCGCAGGGCGGGCTAGGCATCGGTCTGGCCCTGGTCAAAGGGCTGACGGAATCCCACGGCGGGTCGGTCGAAGTCCGCAGCGACGGGATCGGCAAGGGGAGTGCTTTCATCGTCCGACTGCCGGTCACTCAATGCAGGTCCGTACAGGAAAAGCCGTCACAAAAAAATGGCGATGCTTTCGGGCTAAGGCGGCGTATTCTCGTCGTGGACGACAACCGGGACGGTGCTTCGAGCCTCGCCATGCTGCTGACCGTCATGGGACATGACACCCGCATCGCCCACGATGGCCTGGAGGGTGTGGAACTGGCCGAAGCCTACCGGCCCGACCTGATCGTGCTGGACATCGGGCTGCCCAAGTTGAACGGCCTGGATGTCTGCCGCCGCATTCGGGAGCGGGACTGGGCAAAAAACGTCGTCATCGTCGCCGCGACCGGGTGGGGGCAAGACGAGGACCGCCGACGGTCGGAAGAGGCGGGATTCGATCACCACCTGGTCAAACCCGTCGATGCCGCGGCCTTGGGAAAGCTGACTTTGACCGGAAGCCGAAAGCAATCGCAACAAGTGTCGAATTCATCCAAATAGATGTCTCTGCCCGGGGACGCAGGAGGGGGAAGCCATGACCGTGGACAACGCCAGCGGCCTCTCGTCGCAGGAGCTGGGAGAACGATTCGACTTACTGGCGACCGAATCGAAGGAATACGCCGTATTCCTGGTCGAGCCGGA
Organism: uncultured Planctomycetota bacterium; assembly: GCA_963848825.1. Lineage (GTDB taxonomy): Bacteria > Planctomycetota > Planctomycetia > Gemmatales > Gemmataceae > CAVVSQ01. Next base: position 337,027 of record CAWKFA010000016.1, read on the forward strand.
CGGGAAGTTGCTCTGCTGGAACCCTGGTGCGGAGCGCCTGTTCGGCTTTCAGGCGAACGAGATCATCGGACAGCACTTCTCCCGCTTTTTTTCGCCCGAAGACGTTCGCAATGGCCAGCCGGAACACGAACTCAAAACGGCCGCCGAGGAAGGCCGGTCGGATAGCGTGCGCTGGCAAGTGCGCAAGGACGGCACCCGTTTCTGGTGTCAGTCCATTGTGACGCCGCTGCTCAATGAGAAGAAGCAGGCCCGCTCGTTTGCCCGGGTGATGCACGATCTCACCGAGAGCCAGGCGACCGAAGTCCAGCGTCAGCGGGCGGACGGCCTCGCCGAATCCAACCGCAACAAGGAAGAATTCCTGGCGCTGCTGTCCCACGAACTCCGCAGTCCCCTCTCGCCCATCGTCAATGCCCTGAGCATCCTCCGGCAGATGAAGACGGACAACCCGATTATCGAGAACGCTGGACACATCATCGACCGCCAGGTGAGCCAGATGGTACGTCTGGTGGACGACTTGCTCGACATCAGCCGGATCACCAAAGGGAAGTTGCAGCTAACAAATGAAAAAGTGGAACTGCGGGTCGTCGCCAACCACGCCGCCGAAACCGCCCGCCCTCTCATGGAGGCCCGCAAGCACGAATTCTCGGTGGCGCTGCCGACGGATCCCGTCTGGGTGGAGGCGGACCCGGCCCGCATGGAGCAAGTGGTCGTCAACCTCCTCAACAATGCGGCGAAGTACACCGACACAGGCGGACTCATTCGGATGACCGTGAGTCAGGAAGGGGGCGACGCCGTGATCCGGGTGTGGGATAACGGCGTTGGCATCGCTCCGGAGATGCTCCCCAAGGTCTTCGAGTTATTCACCCAGGTTGACGGCTCACTCGGTCGAACCTATGGCGGGTTGGGGATCGGGCTGGCCCTCGCCCGCAAGTTGGTCGAGTTGCAAGAGGGGCGGCTCCTGGCGCAGAGCGGCGGACTCGGCAAGGGGAGCGAGTTCACGGTCAAGCTGCCGGCAGTCGCCGGTGCGTCGGGCCAGAAATCGAAGACCATCTTGGAACCGAGAGAGCCAACCGGACAATCCCTCCGCGTGATGGTGGTGGAAGATAATGTCGATGCCGCGGACAGCCTGAGCATGTTGCTGCGGCTGTATGGACATGACGTGCAAGTGGCGCGCACCGGCCCGACCGCACTGGAAATGGCCTCAACTTCCCGGCCCGACGTGGTGCTGCTGGACATCGGCCTTCCGGGGATGGACGGGTATCAGGTCGCCCAGCACTTGCGAGCAAGGCCAGAGTTCAAGGGCGTGAAGATTTGCGCCTTGACCGGCTACACCCCAAGTGATGCCGACCGCCAGCGGCATCAGGAATGGGGGTTCGACCACTACTTCGTCAAGCCGGTGAGCCTTGAGAAATTGAACGAATTGTTCCGAACGATCCAGCCCGTGCTGGATACACCCCTGACCGACGCAACACCGAACGAAAGTCGAGGAGAGAATCATGGCAATAGCTGACAAGACCGCGACCGCCCCCCACCTCTTGGTGGTCATTGACCACCAGGAGGCGCGGGTCTACCGCACCGAGGTCCACGGGGCCGTGCCAGAGCGCATCGCCCCCTACGACCCGCAGGGACATGGACGCCATCTGCATTCCGCCCACGAGTGGACGGACGGCAAGCGGCCGCCGGAGCGCAAGAGTTTCTACGAAGCCGTCGCCAAGACGCTGCACGGGGCCGAGCAGATTTTGCTGTTCGGCAGTGGCACCGGCCGCAGCAGTGCGATGGACATGCTGGTCGCCGACCTGAAGGCGCACCACGCCGACGTGGCCGGCAAGATCGTCGGCTCGGTCGTCGTGGACGCCCACCATACCACCGAGGGCCAACTGCTCGCCAAGGCCCGGGAGTTCTACGCCGACTTCAACAAGAAGTAGGCCGGGTAGTTCACCGTTCAATTGCCTAGCAGCCCGTTGAAAAAGGGGTCAGACCCCTTCAATCGTCTGCAAAAACGTTGAAAACTCTGTTCGCTTCAAGGGGGTCTGACCCCTTTTTCAACGGGCTGCTAGCTGTTCACGCCGGTGATGAGGTTCCTTGGAGCCTCATCGCCGGCTCTCTTACATGGCTACCATTTTGCAATCTTCCTAGAATGTGGACTACACTGACGAGGCTTGCAAACCTCCTTGATGGCACTTTGACTTTGAGCACGATCATGAAAAACCAAACAACCGTGAAAGTTCTCGTTCTCTCGTTTTTGGCGGGTGGCGTATTCGCCTTGAGCGCCACGGGGCAAGCCCAGCCGAGCGCGACACAAGATGTTGGCGGCCAGGCGACGGTTTACCCTGGCTGTGTGAAGATTTTTAACGGCAAGACTTTCGAGGGCTGGGAAGCCGACCCATCCACCTGGAGTATCGTCGATAGCTCGATGCGGGGAGTGGGCGGCAGTTCCCGTCTCGCCTATACGAAGGCGGACTACGGCAGCTTTCGACTTATCTTTACCGCGCGCATGAATCCGGTGAACGGCGACCATCTGGGTATTTTGTTTTGGGGTGATCGTCCCAAGGATGCCGCCAAGCCCAAGATTGACCTCGCCGGCTGGATCCAGTTTATGCCGCCGTTTGGAGGGATGTGGGACTACCACCCGCCGAAACATCATAACTTGCCGCACGAAACCCTGAAGGCAGGCCCAAAGGATTCCGCGAAGTGGTACACAACGGAATTATTGTGCGACCTGCAAAAGGGCACCATGCGGGCAGCAGTCGACGGCATCGAAACGGTCCGCTACCAACACCCTCACGCCAGCGAACGCCAAGATCCGGAGAAACGCATCATCGCCGGCCCCATCGGCATGTTCCGCCATGGGGGAGGCGCTTCCGAATACAAAGAGATTTATGTGGAAGCGAATCCAAAGGATGACAGATTGCTTACGGTGCGCTGAACATTGGATTTAATTATCCATTCGACACAACGGTGCCCCTGGCACCGCCCTTCAAAGCGCAAGACAAACCTGCATTTTTACACCGAAGGTGTTACATCCCAGAGCCCAGCGTCGCGATAGCGCACGCTGGGTTTCCGGTCGCCACCACATTCTTACACCGAAGGTGTTACATCACCGTCTGCCGACAAGGTGATCTAACCATTTCCGGTAACGATGTCGAACCGATGCGACCCAACGCTGCCGGCTGCGTTTGGGTGCTTTGGCAAAAACGGCTTCGTCACGGCATATTGGCGGATCGCCGGGAGAGGCGTTGCAATGACTCCTTGGCTTCTTCGGTTTCGCGCGATCCCGGCGCTCCGCCGGCAAGCGACTCCAGGACAGCCTGGGCTTCGGGAGAACCAATCCGCTCCAGGGCCATGATTGCCCGGATGGTTCGCAGAGTTTCTGGTCCGGGGACATCAGAAATTGCTTTCAAGATTTGCTCCAAACGGCGGCGTGTTTCCAACGGCGGGTTTCCTTTCATCGCATTTTGAAGACGTATCTGAACCTGGTCTCCGAGCTTCTCCAGCTCCGTTGTGGCCGATTGACGAACTGTAAACGTTACGCTGTCCAGATCGGCAATCCACCGCTGGATTCTGACCGGGTCAACAACCACAACCGGTGTCAATTGACTGCGAAGAAAAGGCACGGAATGTTTGGGCGAGGAGGTTATGGCCCCGATAGCACGATGTGCCTTGCCCGCGTTGTCGTCCCTGAGACTTAGCCAGACGGACTTCATGTCATTCGTTCCGAGATTTGCCTCTGGCGCCGGCCTGAAGTTCGCCTGGCCCAGGTCGAAGATCAGAATAGTGCCATCCATGAGTCCGGCGGCCAAGCAGGTGCTGTCCGGTGAGAACGCCAAGGCCTTAACATCAGAATCAAAACCCGAAAATCGGCACAATTCCCGTGCTGTGGCGGTATCCAGGACTCGGATTGGTTGAGACGACGACCGGCCGAAAAACCTGCGTTGGTCTCCCGTTGCCAGTAAATGGCCACCAGGAGACCAGGCGACAGGACCCACCCATCCTTCGTGGTTTTGCACGGCGATCTCTTTACCGGATAGAAGTTCCCAGAGCCCGACGAAGAATTTCGGGCCATTCATTCCGGCCGCCAATATCTTGGCATCAGGAGAAAAACTGAAGAATACTTCATCACTGGTAATGAAGTCCTTGTTTAGGTCCATTTCCATGCGCCCGACAATGCGATCTTGGCCCGTTTGAGTGTTATAAATGATGAGGTCGTTGTCCTGAACCGCAGCAAAGGTCCTCCCATCCGGAGCCAAAGGGGAAGGCCAGAATCGTCTTTTGTCTACTCGGCAAGCTAAAGTCCACACATGTTCTTGCATGCCGTTGGCAATGTCCCAATGACGGACGCTCATAATCGGGGGAGCCGAAAGAGCAGACGCCCGATCGCACGTGACCAGCTTGAGACCATCCGGCAAAAAAATGAAGGAGTTTTCCCACCTGGCGTTTGGTAGCAAGATTGCTGGCGACTCTGTACCCGCCGCGAAATTCCAAATTCGTACCTTCGCACGATCACTTTCCAGGCTTGCTAAGTGGTTGCCCTTGGGTGAAAACGCTACCACATGGGCGCCCTCGGCTGAAATACGCGTATTTTTCCATGTCGTGGTGTCCCATGAAAAGACCTGGCCGAATTTTTCTTGAACGGCTGGTTCCACCCCACCGTGCACGAACTCCCCACCTTCCGCCGAGACGAGAGATTTGCCATCGGGCGAATAGGCCAGGCTGTTGATCCAGGAATGATGGCCCTGATATTCCGTGAAAAGTTCTTTGCCGCTGTCAAGGTCCCACAACTGTAGTGTAGGGCCAATGGTGCCCAGCACGACAGTCTTGCCATCGGGAGAAATTGCCATGGACCCGAACATGCCTTCGAAGCCTCTAAAGGTGTGCAGAATCTTACGAGTGCCCAAATGCCAAACCCGGACCGTGCCGTCCGCCTCACTGCTGGAAAGCAATTTCTTTCCATCGGGAGTGAAGGCAAGTCCGGTGATTTGTCCCATCCGGTTTGCGTTCAGTTGGTCTGATTCCTTACCCGTTTCCCAGTGAAACAGAAGAATATGGTCCTGGGTGCCGAAAGCCAACTGATTGCCGTCTGGAGAAAAAACCAGCCCACGAACTTTAATCGGGTGGTTCAATTTCGTCAGTTGGTGAATCACGCGGTGCAGTTTCCCGGTCGCGAGGTCCCATACTTTAACGCTATGAGTGGAAAACCGCTTTTCCTCAGCTTGAGGTGGAAGCTTCCGCGGAGGCGGGGGAATCTTCATTTCCTCGGCCGCCACTCGATGGCCGAAGTCCTCTTCCGCGGTGGCCAGGGTTTTACCATCTGGGGAGATGGCTAGTGCATAGAAGTTTGCCCCCTGCGTTCCAAGGGACCTAAGGACCCGACCCGCTTTCGTATCGAGAATGACCGGTTGCCCTTCGTGGCTTTTTCCGTATATAGCGGCGAGAGTTTTGCCATCCGGGGGAAAAACAAAGAGATCCAAATTGTTGGCCCCAGCCCTCACCTTGTGGGAACGAAAGAGAACGGATCTTCTTGCCGTTTTCCAATTCCCATATGCCAATTTTAGCCTGGTCACCCTCTTCCGCCTCTTCGGAGACGGCTAGCATTAAGCCATCCGGTGTAACGGCTAGGTTACTGCAGTCATCGGGCGTTAGTTGGCGCCGTTTCTTGCCGGTGGCGGCATCCCAAATCAAAATGCCACAGTAGCGGGAGCTTCCTACCAAAGTTTTTCCGTCCGGGGTATAAACCAAGGCACTGGCCCAGCCTTCATGGCGGAATCGTTGTGATCCCAGCCGGGCAATCGCCCCTGGCGGCAGCGGATCCCCGTATTGGTCTTTGGTGACGATGGTTTCTTTCTTCTCACGGACGTCCGCCGACTTCTTCGGAACGGCTGCCTCGCCGCTCCGTCCAGACCTGCCGCCTCTGTCGCCACCCGGCCATACTCTGACCACCCAACCCCACCAACGACCAACCCAAGCCCCATCACCATGAAGACCAATTTTGCTTTCATCCAAAACATCCCCCTCGCCGCCTGTTCCGCCAGGACCAAAACGTTCGCAGAAATACGCCCCCCACCACTGCCTTCCCCGCAACAACCAGCGCCGCCGCCTTCACCGTTTTGATCGTCAGTGCCGCAGGCAGTGGCGCCGCCTTAGCCGTCTCAGCCAGCACCGACAAGCAGGGCTGCGCCGCCCAAGGTGATGCCGCGCCGCTCCACTTGGCGTCGAAGCAATTCGAGGGCCTTGGTGAGGCGGCTTTCGAGCGAGCTTTTCGGGCAGCCGAGTTCGCGGGCGGCCTGTTCGTAGCTTTTGCGTTCCAGGTAGCAGAGCATGATCGGTCGCACGGTACTTTTCCGCCAGGGTTCCGATACGCTTCGTCCAGGATCGAGCGAAGTTCCTGCGCTGCCAGGGGATCGTTGGGCTGTTCGGCCCGCATGGTTGCTGCCGCCCTATCCCGTTTGCGACGGGCGGCGTCCTGTGCCCGTGCTTTTAACGCGATATTCCGGGCTACGCCGTACAGCCAGCTTCCCACCGATTCTTTGCGCTTGATCGAGCCGGGCCGGCACACCAAAACCAGAAAGGCGGCTTGCAAGGCATCCTCGGCATGGTGCCGGTCGCCAAGCAACCGTCAACACACGCTGAAGAGCACGGGACCATGTCGCCGCACGAGGAAGGTGAAGGCGCTTCGTCCCGATTGGCTAAAAAGCGCTCCAAAAGCTCGTGATCCGACAGATTGGTAGTTCCCTGAAGCGCGCAAGCTCCTTGAAGAAGTCGCAGAACGTCGCTCGATACAGATTCCGGCATGATCCCGTGCCTCCCATGGGACGCTTTACCTTTATAGTCCCAGCCGAAGGCGTTTCGTACGAAACAATTTTGGAAATCTGCAATAAATGTTCGGTGGTGAGGTAGGTACGAGGCTCGCCAACAAGCCGTTTTTCCCTGGACGTAACCGTGCCCCGCCCTTCAAAAGGCAAGACAAACCTGCATTTTTACACCGAAGGTGTTACATCCCAAAGCCCAGCGTCGCGCTGGCGCACGCTGGGTTCCCGGTCGCCACCCATTCTTACACCGAAGGTGTTACATCACCGCCTGCCGACAAGGTGATCTAACCCCTTCGGGGTATGGGGTCCTCCGGTTTACGACCCCCAGGGGTGATCGCGCGACCCTGGGCTGTGGGATGTAACACCTTCGGTGTAAACATTACACACGTGAGCCTGGTCTGTTGCCACGAGTCTCGGACCTTTTACGTCCCAATGCCCGAAGCCGGTTTGGTCAGGATTGAATATGGCGAGGTCGTTATTCCAGGTGATAGGGCACGCTGCTTACAACAATTCCCGTCCGGTAAAGCAGTGCGGTTTTCAGCAAGAGGATGGGCTGATTGTGCAAGAATTGCTGCCACCAGTGCGTCGTCACGAATTCCGGCAGCAGGACGGTCACCACGACTTCGCCGCGGCTCGCCTCCATCGTATTGATGTATTCGATTAGCACCCCGACAAAAGCTCGGTAGGGGGACGGCAGTACTTTGAGAGGGATCCCACTATGGAGTTTTTCCCAGTCGCTCAGTACCTGGGCAGTTTCGGCCGGTTCTACTTCGACGTAGACTGCTTGCACTTCTCGTGACAGCCCGAGGGCATATTCGAGGACCGGAATCATGCCCCGATGGACGTGGACCACGGGGATGATCACGCGGTTGTGCCTCGGGGTCAGGGATGGTACGTTGCCGAGCTTTATCCGCGCGGATGTTGCTGTAGTAGTGGTGAATGCCCCGGAACATCATGACAAGCAGGGGTACGATAACTACCACGATCCAGGCGCCGTGAATAAACTTGGTCAACAGGAAAACGAGGAGCACGAGCGCGGTTGCCACGGCTCCGAGAGCGTTGATGACAATTGCCTTTCGCCAGCCCCCCTGGGGGGGGGGGGGGGGGGGCCCCCCGCTTACCTGAGAGCCACCAGTGCCGTACCATGCCCGCCTGCGAGAGCGTAAACGACAGGAATACGCCCACGGCATATAGTGGGATGAGCCGGGAGGTATCACCGTTAAAGACCCACGCCAATAACGCCGAGAAAAAAGCCAGCACGAGGATGCCATTGGAAAAGACCAGGCGGTCGCCCACGTGCGTGAACTGTTGCGGCAGAAAGTGGTCGCGAGCCATCAGGCTGGCCAAACGCGGAAAGTCAGCGAACGAGGTGTTCGCTGCTAACACCAAAATCGCCGCCGTCGCTGCTTGTACGAGATAGTAAGCCCAGCCCATAAGCGGGTCGGCAAAGACGATGCGGGCAAGCTGCGAGACGACCGTCTCGTCTTGCCGAGGCTCCACGCCATACAAGTAGGCCAGCCCACCGGTACCCAGAAACATGATCGTGAGCAAACATGCCATCCACAAGAGCGTCGTGGCGGCGTTCCGCGACTCCGGAGGGCGAAAGGCCGGCACGCCGTTGGAGATCGCTTCCACGCCAGTCAGGGCCGTACAGCCGTTGGCGAAAGCGCTCAGAATGAGAAGCAAGCTTAATGGCTGAAGTGCATAGCCGTCCGCATGACGCGCAGTTTCGCCTGCCGGGATCGCCAGCGTGCCAGGATTCAGAGCGTAATACCCAAGTCCCCAGACGATCATGCCGAGGAAACTGAACAGGAATATGTACGTCGGCACCGCGAAGATGCTCCCCGACTGCCTGATGCCGCGCAAATTGGCCAGGGCGACAAGGGCGATCATGCCGATGCACAAGGAGGACCTGTGTCCCGCCAACCAGGCGAAGCTCGTACCCTGCGCCGCCGACGTGACCGCCTCCACGCCGGCGGCGACGGAGACCGACACGGTCAGAACATAGTCCACCAACAGCGCCGCGGCGGCCGTCAACCCCGCTGCCGTGCCGAGGTTCTCCTTCGCCACGATATACGCACCGCCACCCGATGGATAAGCGTGGACGGTCTGGCGGTAACTGGAGGTTACCAACCAGAGCAGACCAGCAATAACCAGAGAGATCGGCAGCACATAAAAAAAAGGGCCGTTGTCGTGGGCATACGCAGCCGCGACGGCCAGAACCAGCAGTATCTCCTCGCTGGCATAAGCGACCGACGACAGAGCGTCCGAAGCAAACACCGCCAGCGCTACCCGTTTTGTCAGCCGTTCGTCAGCCGCCTGGGAAGTCCGGAGCGGTTCTCCGACCAGGAACCGTTTCAAAGCGTTGTGCACGGAAAAACTCCGGGGCCGATGAATCCGATCCGCGGGTAGGAACATGATACCCGTGGCCGCGCAGACAAGCCACTTTCCTTCCGTCCGAAGGCGTTTCGGACGAAACGATTTTGGGAATCGGCAAAAATATTCGGTGGTGAGGTGGGTATGAAGCCGCCCTGACGTGGCGAGTGTTTTATCAAATCTCCGAAAGCTTTCTGCTGGCCAACAGTGCGCCGAGATGAGACGATGGCGTAAGTATTAGTCCCTCCTGGAACCAGGGCCAGCGGCGTTTTCTCCGAAATTGCTTGCTGGCTTCCCTACCCGACAACACAGCCAAGGCAGAGCGCATGTTCTCGGCCATTTTTCGCTTTGAGTTGCTACGAGCTGGCCGGCGCGGCCGCGGGTATTTTCTGCGGTGGATATATGCCGTGTTCCTGTTGCGCAAATTGCCAGGTTGCTTGTTATTTCCCCCGCATCCTGGGGTGCGGGCCTCACGCTACCCGGGTTCCACTCGTTTCTCGAGAGTTTTTTCTTTCAACATTGCGTGTTTGTCGCATTGCTCGTGCCGCCCCTGGTTTGCGGGGCCATCACCGAGGAAAAGACGCGTGGCACGCTGCAACATTTGCTCACGGCGTGCAACGAGCCCGGCGCCATCATCGGCGGAAAACTCCTGTTTCATTTGTTTCAACTGGCCACGTGGCTCTTGTTTAGCTTGCCGGTTTTTTGTTTCTTCGCCGGCGTGGCAAGAGACGTAACCTTCCCCGTTGCCGTCATGGTTAGTTCGCTGGCGTTGGCCTCCGGAATTGCCGGCCTCGGCATGCTGATGTCCGTCTGGTGCCGGACTACGCGCGACGCCCTTTTAAGTGTCTACCTGATCTTGGGAATTACCCTGGTCCTGGCTCCGCCCCTCGCCGACACGTTTTGGTGGTTTCACTGGCTCAACCCGGGGGCTGTCCTATCTTTACGCGACCCTACTCTGCGTTGGCGGCACCTGATCCAATTCCTGGTGCCCTGTTTATACTTTTGTATCCTCTTCTCCTTGTTGGCAGCCGCGCGGCTACGTCAGGCCTATCGACGCCAACTTCAGGTCTTCGGGCTGCCCAAGTCTGGCGGGTGGCTAGCGCAACACGGTCCCGTGCTGGGCAATCCTGTTTTGTGGCGGGAGCAGTGGGTGGCGCGCATCGCTCCTCTCGCCTTGCTCCATACCGTGCCGCGTTGGTTCGGTGTCCTCACGGTCATCGCGGCATCGGCTGCAGCGATTGCTATTCTTCTGATTGGTCCGCTCGACCTTTCTAATCCTGCGTTGAACGCCATCGTCCTGGGCCGATGGGCAAAGTTAACCGTGGCCTTACGGCCGAATGTCGCTGACGCTTTCTTGTGCGAGGGGTTGGCGGCAATCATGATCCTGACCTTCGTCGTCGCCATTGGCGCTTCGGCTTCGATCACCGAGGAAAAGGAAAAAGGGACCTGGCTACCCCTGATGGTGACGACAATGGCAACCCAGGAGATCGTTACGGGCAAGTACAGAGGAATACTCTTGGCCTGTAGGCCATACGTGGCGGCACACGCCGCCGCGACGATACTTCCTGCCCTTTTCCTTGCGCTGGGGCGATCACGATTGCAGTGATATCCTCTTTTGTCATGCACTTGGTGGTCACTGTAGGCAGCGCGGTTGGCCTATGGTGTTCCTCCCGGGCCACCACCTCCTGGCGAAGTCTAGCTATGACACTCACGTTTTTCTATCTGGGCTTGGTGCCAGGCTTATTATTCTGGGCCAGCGTGATGGTCCAGCTTTTCACTAACCTATTTCCGATGCGCGGGTTGCCCTCTTGGATGGTCGCGCCACCCAGCCCTTGGTCATTGGCCGCGTGCGTAGGCCTGTCATCCTTCTGGATTGTGGCGTCCGACTTGAAGGCTTCCATAGTGGCCCGCGTAAGCCGCAAGGATCGCTGGGAAATGGGCTTCGACGACGCCCACCACAGCCAGGACAACAAAGCCGGCCAAGAAGTGGACGCGTGGGAAACACCGTCCGATGAGGAGACCGGTGCCACGCCGGCCATTGCGGCATCGTCGGCAAATCAAATCAGCGACACGTTGTCCCTGGTGGCATCTCGCGAGATGGAGCGAGCGGAGTTGGCCCGGGCCCGGGATGACCAGAAAACCGCCGTCAAGCATTTCTTGGGCGCAGCCCATATGTACCTCGTGCTTGCGGAAGAATACGCGGACAATGCCCAATTCGAATTGGCCATGCGGAGCCGTAAATATGCCGTGTCGTGCTTCTGGCGGGCCGGACATGAACTTCAAGCACGCCTTCTGTTCGAGGAATTAAGAAAAGAAGAACTCTTCATCTCCACGGGGATCGACGCCGTCGTCCAGGGTTCCGAACCGAGCCAATCCGGATGGGGTCCGTACGATTCACGCCAGGGCTGAACCGCAACAAACCATGGCGCAGTGACACGCGAATTATGTCCGGCTGCGCCGACGACGTGTACCGAGCTCTTAGTGGCGATCAATGACGCCATACCCGCGTGCTGGCCCCCTCCCCCCATTGCTCGAACAGACACTGCGGCCCGACTAGGACCGGGGCAGCGAAGGGGGCACTGTCGAACTGGCCTTGTCATTCGCTTGGATTTCCTTGTGCTCGTCGCTGACAATGATCCGGGGTGTTACCAGCAGGATGGTGGTACACGCTTCCCGACTGTAGCTGACGGCGTTGAGAATTCCAGCCCACGCAAGGACTTGTGCCGCTATGCCTGGGTCTGCGTCTATCCGGGTCTGGCGTTGCTCCTTGCCGGCCACGATAAGCGCGGTTTTGCCGGCAGGTATGCCGAATTTCTGATCGACAATCTGGGTGGCGATTTGCGGTTGTTGCACAAACATCTGATAAACGGTGTTTTTTCCTTTTTCCGTTTGCTCGGGAACTGGGATTTGCAAGGGGATTAGCGGCACCGGCTCCGTTACAGTTGTCCGCTTAACGTGCAGGTCGACAAGCACAGTTTGGCGATCGGCGGACACCGTCGGGCATACGGTAGATCTGAAGCCAATCGGCATGGGCACATTGTTGGGCGTGAGGAAGGTCTGGCCGTTGGCCGAGTTAAGATTAAAGCCCGTGATAAAAAACTGATAATCAACTACTGAGATCGAACCTCGTTGACCGTTATACACGGTTAATTTGGTGCTTGCCAAACTTGGGTGCCATTGTCATTCTTCAAGGCTTCCAGCAATTCGCGAGTCTGGGAGTCCTCCAAGTAAGTGATTTTGTCGTTGGCATTTGCGTTCATGGCGCCAAGAAATCTATCTCCGTCGGCCTCGGGAACGGAAACCATGCGGAGTTCCATTGAAACCTCAACCTCCTGGAGCCGACGCAGGCTGGCCAGCAAGGCAGCAATTTCCTGTTGCGCCTCCTTGGTTTGGCGGACCACCAGTCCCATGCCAAGCGGGAAAAACTCGATGGAGGCTCGGTTGTCGTTCTTTCGCCAAGACTCCGGAGAGACGACGGAGCAAATGAGCCGTATGAGAGCGTTTTCCATCGTTACATAGGGTGTCTTCTCTTCCGTAATTCTGGCGGCGCTCCGCCCCGTTGGGGTCATTCACTGCCCTACCGCGGCCGTCATCTTGGGGTTTGGGAGCGTCGAGGTTGTAGGCAATCGGCACGATCAGGTCGGCGACGGAATAAGTGACTGTGACCAGCTTGAGCTCAGCTTGGTTCTGGGCCGTCTGCGTTTGCGGTGCATTCTTTTTTCCCTGTTCTGCCTGCGAATAGAGGCACAAGAAAAGCGCAGCACTTACCAACCCGGAAAGCAAGAAAACGCGGCGCATGGGAGGTCCCTCCATGGAAAAAGAACACGCTGTGTGCAGCGCAGGGATTGTAAACAGGAGAGGACAAAAAAAGATAGCTGAAAGCTGGCCAGATCGAGATCAATACTGATCTGCGTTTGTTGGGATTCACTTTCACTTCCTCGGGGTCCAAAGGTACGCACGAAACCCGCCGAAGGTCGGTTTCTCTGGACGCAACCGTGCCCTTGTCACCACCTCCCTCAAAAAACAAGCCAAACTCCGAAAGCGAGGCACCTCGAACATACGCCTGCCTGGGCCCCGATTCCGCGCGATGATTTTCTTTTTCGCTTTTTTTCATTTTTTTGCGCCGAACATGCCCTGAGCCTGCTTTATAAGGTAAAAGAGGTGGCGGAGGCGCGGGCACATGGTTAAAGCGGGCGTCGGCGATATTCTTCGATTTCTCTTTCGGAAGCAACTGGCTCAGGAGGCCGGCGACCGGACCGACGGCGATCTGCTCAAGCAGTTCGCCGCCACCCGCGAGGATAGGCCGTTTACTGTCCTTTTCGAACGCCACGCTCCCATGGTCATGGGCGTCTGCAAACGCATTCTCGGCGATTTCCATCAGGCGGAGGATTCGCTGCAAGCGACCTTTCACATTCTCGCGCCGGGCCGGCACCGTCCGTTGGCGTGAATGCCTCGGACCCTGGCTTTACGCGTTAGCGCGACGCGTGGCCCTGCGCCCGGGCCAAACGCTTGGCTCAAGAGCACCTCGAAAGGCGGTTAGCGAACATGCCCCCAAGCGCAACCATCGACGACGCCGCCTGGAATGAACTGTCGTCCGTTCTCGACGAGGAAATCGGCCGCCTCCCCCAAAAATACAGCGCCCCCTTGATCCTTAGCTACCTGGAAAGCAAGAGCCGAAGCCGGGTCTCCAAGGAACTCGGCTGGCCCGAAGGCACGGTCGCCCGCCGCCTGGAGCGTGGCCGCCAACTGCTCCGCGCCCGGCTAGTCCAGCGCGGCATCACGCTGTCGGTAGCCGCCCTCGCCGCGACCTTGCCGGAAAAACTGGCCGCTGCCCCCGTGTCGGCGACGTTGGCTATCAACACCATCAAGGCGGCTACGGTTGTCGCCGCTGGGCAAACGTCGGCGGGCGGATTTATCTCAGCAACGGCTCTAACACTTGCGGAAGATACGATGCGCGCAATGCTTTTCGTCAAAGCGAAATTGGCCGTGGTTGTGGTCGCCGTCAGCGTTGCATTGGGCGGCGCGGGGTGGGCGGGATATAAGTCATATTTTGAACCCTGCGCAAATAGTACCGAGTTTGCAGGGGCAAGTCAGGGATAAGGCCATCCCGGCTACGGATGTATTGGCTGGCTATCAATCGAACGCGAGTAAATTTGAAACGCTACGAGTCGTGTGGAAATACGCCGAACAGAAAAAAGAAAGATGGTTTCAGCTTCAGCAATGGACCACGGACAGAAACCTCAGAGTATTGGCCGAGCTCAACGACAAGAAAATCAAGGAAACCGAGGAAACCGAGGACATTATAGAGCTCAAAGAAGCACTCCGGAATGAAGTCGAGCGCATTAAACTCGAAATGAATGATCCACTCGCACGTAAGAAACAGATCTTCGAAACAGACTTTTGGACCGATCGGCAAAGTTTTCAAATTCGCCAAAAGATTCGGAGGGCGGTTGGCGAAGGCCAAGAGCAAGTTTTCCCCGACGTGCCGCTGGACGAAAAGTCCCTAACCAAGGAATACAAAAACATCTCCATTGTCTCCTTCAACGGAAAGCCCGAAGATGGCGTCCGCGTGTGGGGCGGCATGGAGGACGGCTTCTTTGTAGGAGGGATGTTTCCAAACATATCCGGCCATTACGAAGGTAAGCCGTTTCCGCCCATACAATTGGAAGCGGACAAATGGGCAAGCATGGCCGGACGCGATTTCTATCATCCCTTGGATACCTTCTTTGGCTTCCCGGCAACAGAGATGATTGTTGAAGAATCGCAAGTCGTTAACGGTCGCAAGCTGGTGGTTTTGTCTCGCACCAAAACGTCGGATAATGCGGAGGAGTTTCTGCATCAGTTTGCGGCCGGGTATCAAGGTCGAGTGCAGCTAATAAGAAAGCACATCGCATGGCTCGACCCTTCGCAGGGCTTTTTACCGTTAAGAATCGAGTTCCATGATTTCGTTTTGTTCAAAGACGGCGACAAAAGCTATAAATCGGTTGCCGGTCCAGTGGAGGTCATTGAGGTAACAAAAGTCGCCAAGATCCCCGGCGGCGGTTTCTACCCCATGAAAGGAACGGTCAGCCGCTTCGATTACCTGACAAAAGAGTATCACGACGATAAAGACGTTGTGACCGAGGATTTTTTGCGTGGCAGGTACAGTCTCGCCAAGGGAGAGGTGGTAGAGGAGTTCGAGTGGGAGGTCAACAAAATTGAAGCTGGTTGGAAGGTCCCGGAAACGATGTTTGATCTTCCCTTCCCTGAAGGCACAAAGATCTTTGATCGACGCAAGGAGAATTAAGACGCTATGAATTTAGGAGCTGTTGCGGGCCAATTCATTCTGTTTATCTTCTTGGGAGTCTTCGTCCTTGCCTTGTTTGCTGTTCCCTTGGTTTATCTTTTACGCGCCAGATTCGCGAGAGTGCGCCGCGTCTCGCATTCGCCCGACGAAAAAACCCGCACGATCCGGGCGGCCACCGTGCTCGAAAGGATTGGCAGGTTCGAAGTCCGCACCGTGTTGGAAGAATTTGGCTCGCCGTGCGATGAGAACTGCGCGAGACCGAGGAAGCCAGGGCATCGCTGGAACTACTGACTCAGGAGGTCACCATGCTTCGTAGCCTTAGCGCAATTGCGTTTTTGCTGGTCTTAGTCCAATCCGTATTCGCCCAGGAACGGGATGCGGCGACGCAAGCCAAAATCATAGCGCCGTATATCAACGACACCACACAAATCGTCGCCCATGTGAGCGTCGACAAATTAAACTTCAAGAAGTATTTCGATTTAGCCCACTCGCTGGCGGCGCTAATGGCCTCGCCGACGGAAATCACCGATCTTGACGAAGCGCGGAAGACGGCGACGGCGCACCAGGCCAAGCTCCTCAAAGCCGGCATCCGCGATATTTATGCCGTGGTCAACTTCGGGGATGTCGCAAATCCGAAGCCGCCGACCATCTTCGTGATCGCGCCGTTCAGTCCCGGCGCCGATTTAAATGAGTATGTCCAAATGCTGGCTCAAGCCCCTGGCGTTATGACGAAGCTGGAAAACAATCTCTTCGTGGCTCAAAACGGCGCCAATGCGGCCACCCCTTCGAGTAAGCGGCCCGAATTCGCGGAGGCCCTGCAAGCGTTCAAAAGCATGGACATGAAAATAATCGTTGCCCCGTCTGTTGAACTGCGGAAGTATGCTGAAGAACATTTGGCCGGCTTTGCGCAAACGGTCGGCCTGCGCGACATTAACACCCTGACGAAGGGGTTGCGCTGGTTGGGCGTTGGCTATGATACATCGGCTTCGGCACAGCAAATCATTGTTCAAGGCAAGGAGGCAGAGACGGCAAAAAAACTGACGCCACTGATGGACAAAGGCGTGAGTTTTGTCGGCAAAATGATGCTGCAAGACGCCGTTTCTGAACAACAATTGCGCAAAGTATTCGCCTTCAAACAAGAGGGCAATCGCGCGATCTCGCGGATCGATGAAAAGGACATAACCACACTGCTACAGCTGGCCGGCCCCAAGCTCCGCCAGGCTTCGCATCTCACGATAGCCATGAATAACCTGAAACAGATCACTTTGGCGTTGCACGCTCACGAAGATGCGCATGGAAGATTTCCGGCGCAAGCGAATGTGAATAAGGACGGCAAGCCGCTTTTGAGTTGGCGCGTGCATATTCTTCCCTTCATCGAACAAGACAATCTGTACAAGCAATTCAAGCTCGACGAGCCGTGGGACAGCCCCAACAACAAAAAGCTGATCGAGAAAATTCCTGCAGTTTATGTGTCGCCTTACAACAGATTCGGCAAAGACGGTAAGACGACGTACCTCGGCATCACGGGCAAAGGGGCTGTGTTTGACGGCACCCCAGGGACGCGCATGGTAGACATCGCGGACAACACCATATTCGTGGTTGAAGCAACCGACAAGAAAGCGGTTTTCTGGACTCAACCGGAAGATTTTCCTATCGACACCAAGGAACCGCTCGCCGCTCTGGTGAACGGGCAGCTCAAGGGATTCCCGGCAACTTGCGTGGGCGCTCAGGTTGTCTTAATTGACGCGATGATCCCACCTGCCAGCTTACGATCGCTTTTTATGCGCAACAGCGGCGGGAAAGTGAATATCGATGACTTCACCCGATAACGTAAGTCCCGGCGCCATTCACGGTGTCTTTCCGACCAACGCCGGGTGCGCGGCTCAGCCGTATTCCAAACAGTGTGCCTGTGAGCAATACGAGGATGATGAGCAACGTCAGTAGCATTTTCCAAACGCATGCAAGGAAGTGGGGGAAACATGGCCAAATCGTCGTAAATCGGCACTTTTGCTGGCCGCAAGCGCCCCCTTGGCACGACTTCGGGCCGAATAAAAACCCTGAATCGGATCTCTGGCACCGGGTCGCGAATTGGCCAAACCACCCGCCTGGCTCACTTTTTCTGCGCCAGCTGCATTCTGATGGCCGCAATTTGCCGGTCCAGGTCAGCATGCTCCCCGGCCCTGATAAACTTTAGCTCTGGGTAGTTGTAGCTCAACGTGACCGCCGCCTCGTCACACACCCGGATCGGCCGCCGCGGCTCGTCCTTGCCCGGTTCCACCGCATAGGTCCACCCCCATGTCCTTGTGTCGGCCAACAAGGGGCCCAGTTGCTCGAAGTCCCAGCTTTGCTTTACCTCCCGCAGGACCAGGCATACGGTATGGCACCGCTGGGCGCGTAGCATCCCGAAGGTAGCGCTCGAACACCGCTCTGGCCGTTTTGGGCGTCCGTTGGGTCAGGGCGACAAGGAGGTGATACCCTTGACCGTAAGGCCCCCCTTCATCGGCAGGCAGTGCGGCGACGAACCGCTCCAAACGGCTGCGGATCACCTCGTTGTCCTCCACGGCGGGCAGCGCGGCCAGCAGTGAATTCACGTCGTTGGCTCGCTTGAATAGCCCGGCCAGCGCGGATCGCACGGACGTGGCTTTGGACCAAGCCACAGCCTTCACAAACTCGTCAGCCCGCACTCCATTGGCCACGCAGCGACGCATGTAGCTGTCCAATTCGCTGTCCTTGCCAACGTCCAATTTGTCCAGTCGGCTTGCAATGAGTGGAGAGGCTTCCTTCTCAAAATAATAAAGGAGTCTCAGGGCCGCTCCACATTGGAGGTCGCTCCCGACAGACCATCCGTCCAGCGACTTGCCGTTGAACACCCCTTCGGTGGCGTAATCGGCCAGCAACGAATTGAGCAGCCCGCCGCGTGGGTCCTTGGTTTTCCAGATTGCCCGCACCTCCGCGCACAGGTTCGCGTCATGCGTGGGGCTGTTCACGACGATGATCGCCGTCGGTTGGTAGCGAACAGCCTGATACTTGCGGCCAACAATTTGGCCGACCGCCACGAAACACACGTCGCCGACCTTGACCGTATAGGAGTTGATCAGCTGACGCTGGGGGGCCGCTGTGGGCTTTTTCGTGCGAGCCTTGTATCTCGCGTCCTCGCCAGGGTTGACGGCGTTGAGGGGTAACTCCGCCGCATACCACATGCCTCCGAACACCTTGCCATGCTTGACGATGATCTTGGTCGGTGTTTGGTCGTCGAGCGCGTCCAAAAGGAAAGGAAGAGCGTCTGGGCCGAGGGCCACCAGTTTCTTCAAGCCTTCGGACGGCCGAAGCCGATGGTCGGTAAGAAGAAACGCGCCCGCGTGGTCTTGGCCAGGGACGGGAGCGAAGGTGCTGCCGCTGAGCGTGGCCGACAGCCCAAAGTCGGGACTGTCCAAGTCGGCCAAACCTGCGATCAGATCCTTAATCTGCTTCACTTGGGCATCAGCAAGGGGTTGGCGAGGGGCGAGTTGCAGGTCGGGGATCTTTCCCAACTTCACTGGAAGGTCGGACGCCTTCTGTATTGGGTCACCCGCTTGAAGGAGAGCGCCGGCAAACCCAAGGCCGAGAAATAGGGCTGTTCGCCAGATGAACATTTTCATGTTGATTTATCCGAAGAAGAAAACGCCGCGAACCGTATATACGCAGCATGGGCGAACGTACGCGCCCGCAGCGGCAAAGCTCACCTATCGGGACGCTGCATGAGTTTGAGGTCGAGCGAAACCATTAATGCGGCCCCCGGCCAAGTACAGGACCTGGCTCGGCCGGAATCCCAGTTAATGCAGTGGGGAACTATGGCAATTCTTTCATTTCATCCTTTGGAACCATTCGGGCTGCGGCCTTTGGGTAATAAAATCGCAACCGCACCAGCGCCGGCGCGGTCACGTACTCCGATGAATCCTTTGAATCCTCGATCAACGACTCCTCGTGATGCTCGGCTGTTAGTCCACCCCAGTCCTTTCTTACGGCTTCTGCCAGTGACGGCGTTTCCACGGGTGAGTTTAAAACGATGCAGGCTGACGGCTGATAACGGACCAGATGCATTCGCCTATTAACAATCTGCCCAATTGCTACGAAACAGAGATCGCCAACACGGACGCGGTATCCTCCAACAGACGTGAGATCATCCTCACGGCGAGTATTTACTCCAGGCGGCTGTTTATCTTGATCGGCATAGCGACAATCATATTCATCACTATGCCACATACCACCGAAACCGCCGCCAAAGTGCTTGATGACAAGACAAGTCGGGCGGCGATCCTCTAGGTGGTCCAACAAGCCCGGAAGGCCCGATACGCCTCGCCGAACCAATTCACGCATCATAGGTGAAACTGCAGGCTTAGCCGAGCCAAGAACACCGCCACGGAACCGGGGCTCTTCGTCGGTTGCAAGAAAACCTTCCGCCCACGCGGTTGAGTGTGTGCCCAGACCTTGCACTGCCACATCCTGTAGTCTATCAATCAACTCTTCGACGCTGTAATTGGCGACCTTTTCCAAATCGAGTGGCTTTCCCGAGCCGAAATTTTCCACCTCGGCCAGGTTTCGAGGGCCGAGGAAATGAAAGGCTGTCCATATAAGGAGTGCGCAAACCAAGCCGGCGAGAAGTAAGAAGACGGGCTTGAGTCGGGCGAGTTTGGGCATCGCGATCATCCTTTGTTAACCGATTCGATAACCAATTATCCCTTGCAATCGCTCGACGGCGTTTGGATGCACTTTCCCCGTACTTTCGTTAGACGAGGGGAAGACAGAAAAATCGGCGAGCTTATCTGCCCCGTCTTTTCAAGACTACTATGTCGAATTACCGGAACGGAGCCACTGGCATAACATTACCAAAGATAAGGACATCCCGATTAAGGAGAAATGAGCATTCTTGCCAGCCGCGCAACTTCTTTAGCTTCGGCGAACATCGGACGCAACCCGCCCCTTGCGTCCACTCGCCCTCGTTAGGCACAGCTAACCGCACGAAAAGGTGCCGCTATTCGCGACCCAGGGGGTGTGCTGCAATGAAATGACATGAAGTTGCCTGATTCCGGACCTGACGCCGTTTGTCGACCGTATCGGCACGCTGGATTTGTCCCTAGCTCGTCGCGGCTTACCGCAACCCCAGCCACCGACCCGTTTTTATTCAGCGGAGACGAAAAGTTATTGGCATAAGTCTTCACCTGCCTTTATAATCGGTCTGATAATCAAATGGCCCTGCTGGACGCCAGGCTTGCTCAGGGTCCCATGCGTCCGTCCGGAGTTGGCGTTGATGGCCGCCGCTACTTCCAATGATCTGGTTGCGCAGTTGCGTCTTTACCGCTTGTTGGAAACTGCCCAACTCGACGAAGTCGAACGCACCCTGGCGCCCCAATTCCCCGAGCCCAAGCCGTTGGCCAAGGATCTGTTAAAACGCGGCTGGCTGACCCCTTTTCAAGTGAACCAACTCTTCAATGGGCGGGGAAAAAGCCTGCTGCTCGGCTCGTACATCATCATCGAACGGCTGGGCGGGGGCGGCATGGGCGAGGTTTTCAAGGCCCGCAACTGGAAGATGGGCACCACGGTCGCGCTCAAGATCATCCGCAAGGATCGTATCAGCGATACGACGGCCCTCGAACGCTTTCATCGTGAAATTCGGGCGGCCGCCAAGCTGGCGCATCCCAACATTGTGCGGGCTTTCGATGCGGATGAGGTTGGCGGTACCCATCTCTTTGTCATGGAGTACGTCGAGGGGACGGACCTCGCCAAATTGATCAAGGTGCATGGGCCCCTGCCGGTGGAGCAGGCTTGCGACTTTATGCGGCAGGCGGCCTCTGGCCTGCAACATGCCTTTGAGCGCGGCATGGTGCACCGTGACATCAAGCCGCATAATCTTCTCGCCACCGTGGACAGGCAACAGGAAACCGTCGTCAAAATCCTCGACATGGGCCTGGCACGGGTCTCTCAGGTGAATGAGGAAGGCGATTCGACGTCGTCGATGACGCAGGAAGGCGCCATTCTGGGCACGCCGGATTATATCGCCCCGGAACAGGCCAAGGAGTCGCACACGGTCGACATTCGCGCCGACCTCTATAGCCTCGGTTGCACGTTTTATTTCGTGCTTACCGGCAGCGTGCCCTTCCCCAAGGGTTCCCTGCTGCAAAAACTCTACAAGCATCAATTTGACGAGCCCGCGGGCATTGAAACACTGCGGCCGGAAGTGCCGGAATATGTTCGGGGCGTTGTTCGCAAGCTCATGGCCAAGCAACCCGAGCAACGCTTTCAGACGCCGCGCGACCTGGTCAACGCTCTGCACCCGGACAAGCTGACCTCGCTACCCAGCGACGACGGACAGTCGATAGCGCTCGCGCTGGCCAGCGCCGCGTCGGCAGCGCCGACTGTGCCGGGAACGAGTCAAGGAAGCGATACCGCCGCACTCTGGTCGTCGATCGTCACGCCGCCAATGACGATGAAACCTCGTGCTGGCTCGAGTTCGTCCCTGCTCCCTCCGATCCCGCGCAAGTGGTGGTATATCGCGGGAGGCGGCGGCATTTTGGTACTGGCACTCGCGCAGATCTTGATGGGCCTGAAATCGGGTACCGGCCAGGGGCGCCTGCAGGAGACCGAGGTGGTACCTTCCCCTGTGCCTGACAAGCTAGCTCCACCGAAGCCGCCGGAAAAAATCGATGTCGTGACATCGAGCGTGCCCACCCAGCCCACGAAGGACGTTGACCCACCGCCCAAAGTGATCCCGGTGCCCACGCTACCGCCGGTCGCCGCCATCCCGGTTCCCGTCAAAGGAGCGCCAAAGCCGTTGACAAAAGTTGAAGAAGCCTGGCTGCGCCGGGTCGCGGCGCTGATGCCCGATAAGCAAGAAGAAGCGGTGGTTGCGGAATTGAGGAAGCGGAACCCCGGCTTTGAGAGCCCCGTCAAAAGTCAAATCCTGCGCGGGGTCGTTACCGGCCTTGAGTTTCCAACCGACAAGGTAACGGACCTGATGCCCGTACGGGCCCTGCTCGGTTTGAAGAGGCTCGGTATCGCCGGCAGCGCCCCGGCAAGGGCCAGGTCGCCGACTTGTCGCCGCTCAAGGACTTGCCCCTCGTTTACCTCAACGCGGATAACACGAGTGTGAGCGATCTATCTCCGCTGCAGGAACTACCGCTGGAGTACCTTTATCTCGCCGGCACGCCGGCTGGCGACTTGACGCCCCTTCGTAATCTGCCGCTCAAGGACCTGCGCTGGAATTATCAACCGCAGCGCGATGCCGAGGTATTGAGTGCGCTACCAGGCCTGAAAAGGATCAACGGGGAAGAGGCCGGCCTATTCTGGCAAAAAGTGGGCGGGAAAAAAAAGTGATGCGACGGACGCGGCGACAAGTCATCTGCCTCGGACTTTTATTCACCATTGCCTCGACAGGCCAGGCGCAAATTTCCACGCCTACCCCTGCGTACAGTAAAGAGCTGGTGGCCGAGCTAATCGCCGGCGCCAAAGCAAAGGGCGATGCACGGCATGGCGCGATGCTCTTTCGCTCGCCCAAGCTTGCATGTCTTTCCTGCCACAAGGTCGGCATGGTGGGCGGCATCATCGGGCCCGATCTTGGCAAGATCGGCGCAACCTTGACGCCGGAATTGCTTGTTGAAGGAGTATTTTGGCCCAAACGCCAGGTCAAGGACGAGTACAAGGCCCACGGCATCGTCACCAGCGACGGCAAGGTGCTCCAGGGTTACAAAGAAAGCGAGACGGCTACCGAGCTCGTCCTCCGCGATCCACCCACCGGTAAACTCGTCCACATCGCCAAGGCGGGACATCGAAGAACGCCGCGAAATTGGCAGCCTGATGCCGGAGGGCCTGGGTGCGGCCATGACTTCGGCGGAGCGTAACGATCTGCTGCGCTTTCTGATGGAGCTGGGCCGGACGGAGGGACTGGCCGACCTGGTGACCATGCCAGGGCACTCGGCCGCGGCGTTTCCGCTGGAGAGGGCGCCATTGCACCCGGCGGAGTGGCCCAGCTGGCAGGCTCCTGTCAATCAGCATCGCCATTACGACTTCTACGCGCGTCAGGCGGATTATTTCCTCAAGCAACCGAGTATGCCACTCCTACTGACGGAGTTTCCCGGCCTTGACGGTCCGAAGTATGGTCACTGGGGCACGCAAAACGAAAAAACGTGGGTCGATGGGCGCTGGAACCAGGCTGACATGGGCTCGCTCATGTGCGGCGTTTTCCGCGGCGCCGGCGTTACCGTCGCCAGGGGAGTTTGTGTCCGGCTCGGCGAGCGCGGCGAGTTGTCCGCATGTTTCAATCCCGAAACGCTCTGTTATGAAGCGCTCTGGCAAGGCGGTTTCGTGAAGTTTTCCGCTGTCCGTCACGGGTTTATCGACGGTGTGCTCATGGACGGCAAGGCGCTGCCCAGGCCCGCGGGCAGCAAGCCCAAGGAGCCTTTTGTTTATCATGGCTTCTATCGCCACGGGCCGCGCGTCCTGTTTTCTTATGCCATCGACGGCGTCAACATGCTCGACGCCCCCTGGGTGGAAGACGGCAAGTTCACGCGCCTGGTCGCGCCTGCCGCTCAGCATCCCCTGGCGAAACTCGTGCAAGGTGGGCCGCCGCAATGGCCGCAAAAGCTGACCACGCGCGGCAGCCTGGGTACGGGCTCTCCCTACGCGATCGACACCATCCCACCGCCCTTCGAGAACCCCTGGAAAGTGCCCATCTATTTCGGCGACCATGCCTTTCTTGCCGATGGCTCCGCCTTGCTGTGCACCATGCAAGGGGATGTCTGGCACGCGCAGGGGCTCGACGGCAAGCTCGACAAGGTAAGCTGGCGGCGCTTCGCCTCCGGTATGCATCAAACGCTTGGCCTGGTGGTTGACGAGGGCCAGATATTTGTACTGGGCCGTGACCAGATCACACGTTTGCATGATCTCAACGGCGACGGCGAGGCCGACTTCTATGAATGCATCGCCAACGGCTACACGACCTCGACCAGCGGCCACGACTATATTTGCGGGCTTCAGCGCGATAAGGCGGGCAACTTCTTTACCGCTTCTTCCAAGCAAGGACTGTTACGCATCTCGCCGGACGGTAAGCAAGTCGATGTCCTGGCGACCGGCTTCCGCAATCCCGATGGCCTGGGCCTCTACCCCGACGGCGCCTTGACCGTGCCCTGTTCCGAGGGGGAATGGACACCGGCGTCGATGATTTGTCTCGTCCGGCCTGGCGTGCCGTCACCGCCTCTGGCGAAGCATGGCGCACCGATTGGTGCCAGAGATCAAACGAAGCCGCCTTACTTTGGTTACGGCGGCCCCAAAAACAATGAGCCGCCCGATGTGCCCTTGGTTTACCTGCCGCGCGGCATCGATAATTCCAGCGGCGGCCAAACTTATATCGCTGGCGAGCGCTGGGGTCCCCTGCAGGGCCGGATGCTTCATTTTTCCTACGGCGCCTGCGCGCATTTCTTGCTGTTGCGCGATGAGGTCAACGGACGGCCGCAGGGGGGTGTGGTCCCATTGCCTGGCGAGTTCATGTCCGGGGTTCATCGCGGCCGCTTTAGCCCCACCGACGGCCAGTTGTATGTGACGGGCATGGGCGGCTGGGGTACCTATGGCGTCGCGGACGCCTGTTTTCAGCGGGTGCGCTACACGGGCGAGCCCGTGCAGCTTCCCAATTCTTTTCACGTGCATCAAAATGGCATCCTCATCGGCTTTACGGCCCCGGTTGACCGCGATGTAGCCGGGCAAGCCAAGAATTATTTTGCCCAGGCCTGGAACTACCGCTATAGCGCTGCCTATGGCTCGCCTGAATTCTCGCCACGCCATCATGGCGTTCCCGGCCACGATCCCTGGGCGATTCGCTCGGCCCAGATCGGCGACGATGGGCGCAGTGTTTTCCTGGAAATACCGGAACTGCAGCCTGTCAACCAGCTTCATTTGCGCGTACGCGTGGATCGTGGTGAAGCCAAGGACATCTTCCTGACTATCCACGGACTGGGCGAGCCATTCACGAATTTGCCCAACTACAAACCCGTCGACAAAATCATCGCCGCCCATCCCCTGCTCGCGGACTTGCACTCGGCCACGAAGGCAGCGGCCAATCCGTGGCGGTCGCCTCTCAAAGGTGCCAGACCGCTGCGCATCCAGGCGGACAAAAACTTGACGTTCGTGCAGCGCACCTTGACGGTGAAGGCGGGTGAAGCGATCAAGCTCACGTTTGACAATCCCGATGCCGTGCCGCATAACTGGGTGCTTGCCAAACCAGGATCCCTGGCCTCCGTGGGCGACTTGGCCAACCGCCTTATCGCGGAACCCGACGCCTATGACCGGCAATACATTCCGAAATCGACGGATATTTTGCACTATACCAATGTTGTTCCCCCCGAGGAAAACTTTGCCATCTGGTTCCGCGCCCCGCTGGAAAAAGGGCGCTATCCCTACCTTTGCACGTTTCCCGGGCACTGGATGGTCATGAACGGCCAAATGATTGTCGAGTGAATATGTTTATGGTTGAAGTCTCAAAAAAATGGTAAGACCCCTGGTGAAAGGACACCTCTCATGAAACGGCTACTATTCGCGCTTTGTATGTTCGGCTTTAGTGTCGCGGCACTCGCCGCCGACGACGATTGGGTCAGCATTTTCAACGGCAAGGACCTGACCGGGTTTGAAGGCGACCCCAAACTCTGGAGCGTCAAGGATGGCGTGCTGACGGGTTCGACGGCCGGCAACAAGCTCAAATACAACAAGTTTCTGCTCTGGACGGGCAAGGTCGACAACTTCGAGCTGAAATGCAAGTTTCGCATGGAGGGGGGCAATTCCGGCATCCAATACCGCTCCAAACATCTCAAGGACAAGGGCGAGTGGGTGGTAGGCGGCTACCAGGCGGACATGGCCGTCGGCAACAACTTCACGGGCATCCTCTACGAGGAACGTGCCCGCGGCATTCTGGCCACGGTTGGGCAAAAGATCATTATCGATCCCAAGGGGGTCAAGTACCAGGTCGGCTCGCTCGGCGACGCCGCCTCCATCATGGGCAAAGATTTTGACATTACGAAATGGCACGATTATCTCATCATCGCCAAGGGCAACCATCTCCAACAATTCATCGACGGCAAACAAACGATCGACGTCATCGATCATCATGAAGCCGGCCGGGCGCTGGAAGGCATCGTGGCGTTCCAGCTTCATGTCGGCGGCGACATGATAGCGCAGTTCAAGGATATCCAGATCAAGAAGTTGCCCGCGGGCGGCATTCTGTCGCTTGAACAAGCGCCGATCCCGGCAGACGCCAAAAAGGTAAAATAACGAACTGCGCGTGACCTTAAAATCCCCATTTGACGAAGTTCCAGGAGCCTCCCCATGTCCAACTCTCAGCTAACGACGCCTAGCCGGCGGCAGTTTATCAAGCAAAGTGGTTTTCTCTTCGCCGGGCTTGGCCTGGGCAGCGGCGTGCCTAGCAATCTGCTCGCCCAGACGCCGACGCAACGGCCGGTGGCGCCGAACCAGCGCATCAAGATCGGCAGCATCGGCATCGGCGGGCAGGGCAACTCCAACATGCGTAAGTTCCTGCGCGATGTGGTGGCCGTCTGCGATGTCGATAGCGATCGACTGAACAAGGCGCGCGACGCGGTGCAAAAGGCCAACGGCGGCGAGTGCGCCACCTACAAGGATTATCGCCGGCTGCTGGAAAACAGGAACGTCGATGCGGTGTGCATTACGACGCCGGACCACTGGCACGCGCTGCCGACCATCAACGCCTGTCAGGCGGGCAAGCACGTTTACTGCGAAAAACCCTTGTCGTTATCCATCGTCGAAGGCCGGCGCATGGTCCAGGCCGCCCGGCGCCACGACGTGATCGTGCAAACGGGCAGCCAGCAGCGCTCGTCGCCTGGTTTTCGGCAGGCGTGTGAACTGGTGCGGTCAGGCCGTATCGGCACCATCCGCACCGTGCGTGTCGGCATTCCGGGCGTCAATTTCGCGGGGGACGCCGTGCCCGACTCCAAACCGCCGGCACAGCTCGATTACGAGTTTTGGCTTGGGCCGGCCCCAATGCGTCCTTACAACGAAAAACATGTCCATTACAATTTCCGCTTCTTCTGGGATTATTCGGGCGGGCAGCTTACCAACTGGGGAGCGCATCACCTCGACATCGCGCAATGGGGCCTGGGCATGGACGAGTCGGGACCGGTAACCATCGAAGGGACGGCCCAGTACGACCCGCAGCGACGCTTTGAAGTGCCCACGCGCATGGAACTAACTTATACCTATGCCAATGGCGTACGCCTGCTCTGCGGTAACGGCAATCCGGGCGGCACCACCTTTGTCGGTGATAAAGGCACGATTTTCGTCACGCGCGGCCGACTGCAATCCACGCCGCCGGAAATCATCAAGCAGCCCTTGGGCGAGAAAGATACACACCTGACCACAAGCACGGACCACCACGCCAACTGGCTGGAATCAATTCGCAATCACCGTAAGCCAATCTGCGACGTCGAGATTGGCCACCGTTCGGCCACCGTGTGCCACCTCGGCAATATCGCCTTGCGCACGGCCCGGCGCGTGCAATGGGACCCCGTCAAGGAAGCCATCATCGGCGCCACAGCGGAACAGACCGCCATGGTCGACCGCCCCTATCGCATGCCCTGGCGGTTGCCGGAGATCAAGTGACGGGTGCGGTAGGTTGCGCGATATAAATGTCTCGCGCGAAGTCGCCAAGACGCCAAGTGACGGAGACATTTCGCTCTCGTGCCAATTCAGTGGTTTAAAGGGTAAAGAGGCGGCCGGCACGCCTCATTACCCGAGTTCGGCGACGGGCTGTTGCGATGCGTGTGGCACGCCAAACACCAGACTGGCCATAAATCGAGTCAGGTCCTGCTCGATCTTGGCGGAATTGTCGAATAGCGTCAGCGCCGGCCGGTTGTCCTTTTTGGCGCCGCTCGGTAGGTCGGCGACGGCGGCGAGGCGTTCCGCGATAGTCGGGTGCTGCGCGAACAGCGAGCCTTTTTCCGCCAGGACCTGCTCGTATTCCTCGTCGAAGTCCTGTTTTTTGTACTCGGCAAACTGCAGTCCATGGAGGGCCTGGTAGAGGTTCACCAGGCCGGGCTCCTTTTCCAGATGGCCCGCCACATTTTCGTACATGGTCTTTTCAAAAATGGCGCCCTTCGTGACGACCTTGGTCAAGGCGGTGGTGAACACCTCGGGGCCATAAAGACTTGACGCCATACGGTCGGCGAGAAACTCGCGCGATCGTGAGAAACCGGCGGAGAGCAGCGAATAGCTCTTGAAGTAAAGAAACAGAAACCAATAAAAGGGATTGATGTAGTTAAGCTTGCCGCCGGCCTGCCCCATGCCCCAAAGTGCCTGAGCGATGGAAATATGAACCTGGTAAATGAAGCGGCCATAAAAGGTGTCGCTGTGGCTAAAGTGGGCATATTCATGTGCCAGGATGGCCTCCAACTCACTTACGGTCAAGAACTGCAGGGCGGAGAAGCCAAGGGTGAGCACTCGGCGCTTCACGCCAAAGATGCCAAACGGCCCCCTGCCCTCCTGGTGAACGCCGATCTCAGCGCCTGGTGAGACATAGACATCGTCCACCGGATCCGTATCGACCCTGCGCCACGTCGCCGATAACCTGATAAAGCCGAGGACAATCGCTGGCGCTAGTGGGTAGGCCGAAGCCCCCAACGGCAGCGCGCGTGAACAAACTCTTGAGGACAGCCCAGGCTCCACCCAGGCCAAGGACGATGATGATCACGACAAGTTTAATAGGAATTTGCCCGACCATGAAAATCAAGTAAACCAGCGCCAGCGTGGTTCCGAGGAGCCCGACAATCACGAACGGTATCGAGACATAAAAGAGCACCAGTCCAGCAATCAGCGCCAGCGCATATAACCTCGCCAAAGTGGTTTCGCCACGCATCCGGACGACCTGTCCTTCGTCTACAAGGTGGTCCGGACTATCCTGCAGCAGCCCCAGCGCGCGGTCGCCGCGGGTCTGGCGCGCCAGCAGCAAACCGGCGAGACTCATCAGCAACATCACGACGACGTAAAAGGCCGCGAAATACAGCATGATCCAGGCGAAACGTTCCGCCAGACCAGGGGCCGCGAAATCTTCAATGGCTTGCACGAGTTGAGGGCCCAGAAATTGCGCTGGATCGAGTCCCAGTGCGCGAGCACGTTTTAGTTCCTTGGCGGCGGCACCGGCTCGGTTATCCCTGGCAAGCGCGAGAGCATGCAAACAAGCTAATTGCGCGTCGTCGGGGAAGCGGTCGACCAGTTTCTGAATCGGCGGTGCAAACGGTGCCGCTCTGGTGGGGCTTTGCACGATCGCCGCGGCCATGCCAAGCGCGGCCCTACTATCCTGAGGGTCTTCCTCCAAGGCTCTCCCGAAGTATTGCTCTGCCTGGGCATATTGCTTTTTGACCATGGCCAAATGGCCCTTGATGTCCGCCATGGGTAAGGCCGGATCCAGTCGTTGCGCTTCCGCCAACTCCTGGTCAATTTCCCGAGCACGGGGATCCTCTTGATCGGGCGGGGCCTGGGAGGCAATGGCGAGTGCCAGATTGCGGTGGGTGGCGCGAAGCTGGGGTCTAGTGCCAGGCTTTTGCGAAGGGCGGTCTCCGCTTTCAACCCGGCGTCGGCCTGGGAAACTTCCTTGCGCTGGGTGAGATAGGAGCTGCCCAGAAGATACCAGACAAGGGCATCATCGCTCAACGCACGCAGGTTGCCCGCCTCATCCGCCTGGCGACGGGCAAAGTCTCGGGCGGCCTCGTACGCCGCAGTCCGCCTTCCGGCTACGATCCGGCATCCAGCTCAATAGGCGCGTTCGCCAGACCGGCCAGCTTTCCACCGTAATCGGCTCTCTCTTGAGCAGCTCGGCGATTTCCGGCGCGCCAGGCACGGCCACCTTGAGATTTTGCCCCGAAGCCAGGGGTGCCTGTAGGCCCAGGATGATTGTGACGAACAAGAAAAGGTCGCGAAACTTCATGTCCCCCTCACGCGCGTGTTCCGGACTTTGTCTGATGGATTGTCCTGGCTCACAAGACGCCTGTCAACAAAAGGCAAAAAAAAGTTCGCGTTCGGTGCCTGGGCTTGGTAAAACTGGCACCAAAGGAGGGAATTCCCATGAAGATTTTGATGTCGGCGGCCGCGTTCGGTTTGACTTGCCTGGGGTTTGCCAGTGAGGGCGATTCGCCAGGTCGTTTCGTGCTGGCACAGGCCAAAACCGAAATCGTGCTCGAGTTATTCAACGGCAAGGACCTGACTGGCTGGGGTTACAAGACGGGTGAAAAGTTCGACGGCAAAACAGAATCGGATGACAAACGTTTTTCGGCGAAGAATGGCACTATTATCGTTCATCCCGGCAAGGGCATCAAACAACTCTGGACGACAGCGAAGTTTCCCACGGATTTTGAGCTTAAGCTGGAATTTCGGGCGGAGGTGAATGCGGACAGCGGGTTGTTCGTGCGTGGGCCCCAACTCCAGGTGCGCGACTACCTGGTAGCCGGCCCTTATAAAAACCTGAAAAAGTATAAGCCGCAGGACTGGAACGAAATCGTCGTGGTGGTGAAAGGCAAGACGGCCCACTGCACCTGCAATGGCGAGCTGCTCGAAGCAGCCCTGAAAGTTCCGGAAACCGGTGGCATTGGCCTGGAGGCGGATCGCGGTCAGATGGAATATCGCAAGATCTTGCTAAGCGAGAAAAAATAGCCTGGCCGGACCCCTAGATCTTGCGGACGCGGGGCCCGTCCGCGGGCTCGGTTACGTACGTTGCCGATTCGATGTTGTAGCGAGCATAATACGCGGCACGCAGCGCTTGTTGCGTGGCGGCAACTTGCTCTTTGGCAACCAGCGCCACGCAGCAGCCGCCAAAGCCGCCGCCAGTCATACGGCAGCCGAGGACGCCGTTCAGCGAGGCGGCCTGCTCAACGACGAAATCAAGCTCGGGGCAGCTTACCTCAAAGTCGTCGCGCAGCGATTGATGGCTGGCGTACATTAATTTGCCGGCCGCGGCCCAGTCGGCACGGCGGAGACAGGACACGAAAGCAGGCACACGCTCGATTTCCGCCAGAACATGGCGGGCACGCCGGCGACAGGGCTCGGCGAGACCAGCCACGGCACTATGCCAGGGCGTGCCGACCAGGTCTCGAAAGGAAGCGACTCCGAGCAACCGGCAAGCCTGTTCACATTCGGAGCGCCGCTGGGCGTATTCATTGCCTGCCAGTTCATGTTTGACCCGTGTATCCACGATCAAGACCGACACGTCGCCTTGAAAGGGAATCAGCTCGACCTGTCGCGAACGGCAGTCGATAAGTAGTACGTGTCCTGCCCGCCCAAACACCGAAGCGAACTGGTCCATGATACCGCACGGCACGCCGGCGAATTCATGTTCGGCCTGCTGGCAGAGCAAGGCCGTGTCTAGCGGGCTGATGGAATGGCCCGTGACAGCCCCCAACAAAGTGGCGACAGCTACCTCAAGCGCCGCGCTGCTCGATAAACCGCCGCCCGCGGGCACATCCGAGCTGATCAATATCTTCATTCCCGGCAACTCGGCGCCGCGCCTGGCAAAACCCGCCAGCACGCCGCGGACATAATTCGACCAGCTCGGTTGGCCTGGCGCCAACGGGCCGGCGCCGAGCTCGATCTGCGCGTCGGCCATGCCGATGCTTCTGAGCGTGATCCGCCTCTCGAGTACGCGAATCGCCTCAAGAGTAACACGGCGATCAATGGCCATCGGCAAGACAAAGCCGTCACAATAATCAACATGCTCGCCGATTAAATTGACCCGGCCAGGAGCCGACGCCTCCCAGGTCGGCGCCTCGCCGAAGATTTCGCGAAAGGTAGAGACGGGTTGTTCCGGCATGGCGAGAGTTCCCATGGAAACCGTTTGTTTCTGTTAAAAAAGACATGGGTCTCCGGCAGCCGGCGCCAGGCGTGCGAGCGTCGCCTGTACCGTTGGGCGCGGGCAGGACCAGACCAAAAAGAACAGCGCCTGCCTGGCCCAGCGCTGGGCAGGATGGTTACGGAGATAGCCCGCCCCTTTGCTGGCCGTGATGGCCACCTGGGTCGCGCGCAACACCAGGCTATTGGCACGCGCCCGCAGGCCGGCGGCGTTTTCAGACGTACTGCTCCCCGTCGCTAGCCGATGCATTTCCTGATGCAATTCTTCCCGCTCGTGCCGTAAATTAACGGCACTCTCGCTCAGATCGGCGCGCAGCTTGGCCTCTTCCTCGAGGTAGGCAATAGCCGCGGCGCTCAAGCCAAGCGCCAGACAGGACGTCTCCAGACCGCCGGCGCCCCCCTTGCCTGTCGCCAGCACCGTTGGCGCCGGGCCTGCCAGCAACCATTTTCGATCAAGTTCCACATGGTCCAGGCGAACCTCGGCCGTCATCGAGCCGCGCAGCGCCATCAGGTCCAGGGGCGGTTCGACATGAACGCCAGGCAGTAGCGTGGGCAGCGCCGCCAGGATTTGCAAACCGCTGTCCGTCACGGCACCAAGCACGATATGATTCGCTCGCGCGGCCCCGGTCACCCAGGGGACGGTGCCATCCAAAATGTAGCCGTCGCCGCTGGCGCGGGCCACGAGCGTAGGTTGCTGATGCTGACGGGATGTCGTTAGCTGAGATAAGCCGACCGTGGCGAACGTCTTGCCACTCGCCAGCGCACTGAGCAGGTCAAAACGCAGGCTTTCGTCGGCCAGGTTTTTTAGATGGCGCGCCGCCGACTCACGTTGACTCAAAATAAAGCAGGTCGTCAGGCAAGCAGAGGCAAGCTGTTCGTAGCCATCCAGAAGAGCGTCCGTTCCTAGCTCCGAACCACCGTGCGCCTTGGCGATGCTCCAGCCGGTCACGCCGGAATCGACCAGCGCTTGCCAGGATGCACTCGGCCAGGCGAGTTCATCATTGGCCGCTTCGGCGTTTAACGTCAACGCAGTCAGGCAATCGATCACGATTTGTACCCCCGACCAGGCACGCTATTCGGTTGGAGACAAGGCGGCGATCAGGCGGCGCACGCGGGCAGACTGCTCATCGTTCAAAACTTGCGAGCAAGCCAGACCGTTGCCAAAGATCGCGTACTGATTGAACTGCCACGGGACCGTCTTGTCACGTGTGATCTCGAAAATCTGCGGATTTTCCGGGCCGGCGTGACAATTGCCGACGACAAAGTTGCCGTTATCAAGTTCCGTCAAGAACGTGGTCCATTTGAGATTGATTTTCGTGTCAGGAACACTGTCCTTAATTTGCCAAACCACCTTGCCGTCGTGGGTGACCTCGATGACGCTCGCGCCGCCGCCCGAGGCGATGAGCGTGTTGCCATTGCGCAGCCGGATGGCACCGTAGACGCGTGTTTTGATTGGATAATCCCAAACCACGTCACCCTTGCCGTCATACTCGGTTACCACGCCCGGTTCTTCCGCGCACACCAGGTAATTGCCATTGTCCAGCTTGCGCCATACGCGTATGTTGCGTTCCGCCCGGCTTCAGTTTTAACTCCGCATGGATCTTGCCGGCGTTATCGACTTCGATGATACGGCCAACACCGCTCTCGGCGATCATCGTCAGGCCGCCAGGAAGGCGACGAAAGGCGTGGACCTCGACCCGTTTGCCGGCGTTGCCGTTCATGGTGCTCGCGTCGTAGGTCCAGACAACCTTTTTAGCGAGCGTCATCTCGATGATTTTTGACCAGTTTTCGTGGAAGAGAATATTGCCGTTATCGAGAAACTGAATGTCATGATGCCCCGCGTGCCCCGTTTTCGGACCGGAGGTCTTGTGGGACCAGAGGACTTTGCCGTCCGCCTCGCAAATGGCCACGATGTTATTGCCATAAGAAGCGCTGGCCAGGACCAGCCTATCGGCCCGGGCCCCGGCGCTGCTTGCCAACAGCAGCAAAAAGGCTCCAACCAGGGAGAGGTAGTTTGTCATGGGATTGCCCGGAAAACGCGGTGGTAAGACTTCGATTATTCTATGATGCTGCCGCGGGAAAGCCCCACAGATACTCCGTATCAGAAAACGCTGAGGGTTCGTCCCGCCTGACAGCGGGAACACGGGGGCAAATGGAACCAAGGAACCCTCAGCTTACCCAGATTACCAAATGTATCGCGAAATTTGGTCACTTCGTACCCCCAGGGGGCCAGGGGGCCATGTAAAAACATGGCCCCCTGGCCCCCTGGGGGTATGCCACATCAATGGTACACGCCCGTGTTAATGGGCGACCAGACCCTGGCCCGGCCGTTTGAGAAACTGGTTCCATCTTGGCGACGCGGCGTCTTTTACAGATACTATCCCCATCATGAAAAACGAGGAAAAACCTGCCGAACCGACTCGATTCGATCTCATTGTCGTGGGTGCCGGCCCTGGGGGTTACGTGGCTGCTATCCGGGCAGCTCAACTGGGCCTCAAGGTAGCCTGCGTGGACAAAAGCGTTGCCCTGGGCGGCACCTGCCTCAATATTGGCTGTATTCCCAGCAAGGCACTGCTCGATTCCAGCGAGCTCTTTTACCTGGCGGGCAAGCGGTTTACGCGCCATGGCATAGAGGTGCAGGGGCTCGCGCTCGATTTGCCACGCCTGATGTCACGCAAAGATGGCATTGTCAAAGGGCTGACCGACGGGGTGGCTTTTTTGTTTCGCAAAAACGGCATCACCTCGTTCCATGGCAAGGCGAAACTTAGCGGCCAGGGCAAGATCGCGCTAAGCGGCGACAAACCCGTCGAGCTGACGGCGAACGCGATCCTCCTGGCAACCGGGAGCGAGCCGGCCCCCCTGCCCTTTCTACCCTTTGACGGCAAGCAGATTGTCAGTTCCACCGAGGCGCTGACATTCGAGGCCGTGCCCAAACACCTCATTGTTATTGGCGGCGGCTACATTGGTTTGGAGCTTGGTTCGGTCTGGGCACGCCTGGGATCCAAGGTGACGGTGCTGGAGTTCTTGCCACGGCTTCTGCCTCTGAATGATGTCGAGGTGGCTGGCATGCTCGCACGCTCGCTCGCCAGGCAGGGCCTGGATATTCATCTCGAGACGCGCGTCACCGGCGCGACGAAAGATGCCGGGCAAGTCATCGTCCACGCCGAGAAGGGTGGCACCGCCGTGAATTTTACCGGCGACAGGGTCCTCGTAGCCGTCGGCCGACGCCCTTGCACGAACGGCCTGGGTCTTCAAGAGGCCGGCGTTCGTACCGATGAGAAGACAGGAAAAGTGCTTGTAAACGATAAATATGAAACCAGCTTGCCGGGAGTCTTCGCAGTGGGAGACTTGATCGCGGGGCCGATGCTGGCCCACAAGGCGAGCGAGGAGGGCGTCGCCTTCGCCGAAACGCTGGCCAAGAAGGCGGGCCACGTCAATTATGGCGCCATCCCGAGCGTGATCTATACGGCACCAGAATTGGCGGCCGTCGGTTTGACGGAAGAGGAAGTGAAGGCAACCGGCCAGGCGTACAAGGTGGGCAAGTTCCCGTTCCAGGCCAATGGCCGGGCCAAATGCCTCGACGAAACCGAAGGCCTGGTCAAGATCATCACCGCTGCCAAAACGGACAAGATTCTCGGCATGCACATCCTGGGCCCGCGGGCTTCGGACATGATCGCGGAGGGAGTGCTGGCGCTGGAGTTTGGGGCGTGTGCCGAGGATCTGGCGCGCACCTGCCATGGGCATCCGACTTTAGCCGAAGCCGTCGGCGAGGCGGCGCGCGCCGCCTGGTCGATGGCATTGCACGCCTAAACGGAACACTTTACCGCCGGCCCTGGCGAACCGGTCCTTTTTTTACAGCGTTCCCATTCCCTTCACGACTTTTTCCGGCAGAATTGTTCATGAGCGTCAGGCAACCTTCACGACGCTCTGGTCCGCTCGCGCAGACTGCCTCCGGCTAACCCGGCGCCCACGAGGCACCTCACGCTTTTGCCGGCACGAGTTTCTTCCATGACATGGCATCGTTGTCTCTCGCGAATCGTCGGCGCCGCCGCTCTTGGGTCGGCTCTGGTCTTTACCGGAGCAACCCGGGGTCAGCTGCCGGAGGACGTATTGTTCCGTGACCTGTGGCACACAGCCCAGGCCCGCAAGATCCTGCAATCCGACCCGCAGCTTGGTCCCTTGAACATCGGCGTGAGGGTAACAGGCGGCGTGGCGCTCTTGTGGGGGCCGGTTCCTTCCGCTGATCTGGCGTATCGCGCTGAACAAAGGCTGCGACCTCTGTTCGAACTTATCGAGGTACGCAACACGTTGACCGTGGACACGGATGGTGTCCTGGAACCCCCGGCGCCGCCAAGTTCGCTGGAACAATTCGCTCCCGCCACCCCGAGGGAGCCGCGCCGGCCGCTGCTGGAACCGAGCGCTCGCGTCGCG
This sequence comes from uncultured Planctomycetota bacterium, assembly GCA_963848825.1. Taxonomy (GTDB): domain Bacteria; phylum Planctomycetota; class Planctomycetia; order Gemmatales; family Gemmataceae; genus CAVVSQ01. The sequence continues at coordinate 373,810 of CAWKFA010000016.1, forward strand.
CTCGCGGGTATTGCGGCGCCAGAGGAAACGCTGACCGCGCGCTCCTCACCTTTGACCCGCAATCCGTCCCCTGTGGCCATTACGTTGCGTATGCCCTTTCTCGGCACCATCGCGTTGCCGCGCTAGGGGCGAAGGTGGCGGACTTCTGGAGCCTGTTAGAGTCTTTCCCAGCGCGAAACCGCTGAGCGCTTACGGGGTGCTTGCACCCGGTGGGCCTCAGCGGTGTTTTTTCACCTTCTCATCCTCAAATTCCCGCCATTCTCTTTGAACATCTAAAAACTAGTACGTGGACGCGCCTGCCAAATCGCAGGTCCTGACCACGCTTTTTTTTAAAGCCGCTTCCTATAATACCGGGAAAACCTTGGGGAGTTCCATGCACGACGCATCTTATACGTTTCTCGAAAAATTACTGCTCACACCAAGTCCGTCCGGCTACGAAAAGCAGATCCAGGACGTCGTTCGCGCCTGGGCCAAACCGCTGGCCCACGAGGTGCGTACGGATCGGCACGGCAACGTCATCGCGGTCCTTAACCCCGAGGGTTCGCCTCGCCTTATGCTGGCCGGACATTGCGATCAGATTGCCCTCATGGTGCAGCACATTGACGACAATGGCTTCCTCTATGTGCAGCCCATGGGCGGTTGGGACATGCAAATACTTCTCGGTCAAAACCTGACCGTTTGGGCGAAGGATGGCGCCATCGCGGGCGTGCTGCGCGCAAGGCCCCGCACCTGCTTACCACGGAGGAACGCAACAAGGTGCCGCAATTTCAGGACGTCTGGGTCGATATCGGCGCCAAGGACAAGAAAGACGCGGAAGCCCTGGTAACGCCCGGCGATACGCTGACCGTCGACCTCGGCTGCCGCCCGTTACGCAACGGCCTGTTCACCTCACCGGGCCTCGATGACAAGGTCGGCGTTTGGACCGTGATGGAGACGCTCAGGCTGCTCCACAATCGCCCCCTGCAAGCGGCCGTCTATTGCGTTTCAACCGTGCAAGAAGAGATCGGCCTGCGTGGCGCCACCACGAGCGCCTACGGCATCCATCCCACCGTGGGCATAGCAGTCGACGTCTGCCACGCGACCGACGTGCCGGGCAATGAAAAGAAACAGATCGGCGATACCAAGCTTTCGGGAGGCCCCGTGATCTTTCGTGGCCCCAACATCAATCCCCATGTGTTCGATCGTCTGAGTGCGACCGCCCGCCGCGCACGAGATCCCCATCCAATCACGCGGCGTACCGCGGGCTACCGGGACCGACGCCAACGCCATTCAGCTCGCCCGCGACGGCGTCGCCGCCGGTCTGGTGGGCATTCCCAACCGCTACATGCACAGTCCTGTTGAAGTCGTCAGCCTGGAAGACCTGGATCGCGCCGCCCGCCTACTGGCTGAATTCTGCCTGAGCGTGACGTCCGACATGGATTGGGTGCCGTGAATTTCTGCAAAGATCTCTTCCGCCGAGGACGCTCCCGCAATGCTGGATGACATGCCGAGAGAAGACATGGTCGCGACGGTTGATCGCGAAGTGGAAAAGCTGCTGCATGCCGCCAAAATCGAGCAGCCGCCGGTGGACGCCATCGCGCTGGCGCAGGGCCACCTGGGGATGGTGGTGTGCATGGATAAACGCCAGGCGCAGCGCGGACGAGCGCAGCGGTCCGCCGGCAAAAAACAGATTTATCTGAGGCCGGAGCCACGCGAAGAACGCCATCAGTGGACCGTCGCTCACGAGATCGGCGAACATATGAAGAGCGAGCTACTTATTCGCCTGGGCATGGAACCGGGTGAAACGCGCGCCATGGCGGGCGAGTCGCTGGCCAACTTGTTCGCCTATCGGCTGCTGGTGCCCACCTGCTGGTTCGCGGACGATGCACGCGCCCTCGAATATGACCTGCTCGCTCTCAAGAAAAAATACGCGACTTCCAGCCACGAAGTGCTGGCCTGGCGTTTCCTCGATTTGCCCGAGGCATGCATCGTCACGATCATCGACAACGAGGCGATCAGCCGGCGGCGGAGCAATTCCTTTCGTATCTCACGTCGGCTGGAGCCCGCGGAAGTAAAGTGCGCGAGCCATGTTCATCGCCAGGACCTGCCCCACCGGGTGCAGGAAAATGGCTGGACCGTGCAAGGCTGGCCCGTCCATCAAGCTGACTGGAAACGCGAAATCCTGCGCAGCGTCGTGGACGCCGACTGAGGGTGGACTAACTGTCCGCTTGCCGGTGGGCCCAGTTGGAAGTGAAAAAGCCCACCCAGTTGCCATGCATGATGCCTTCGATATCAGGTTCCGAATAACCACGATTGCGAAGCAACTCCGGCACCTTTTGCAGGTCGGCAATGGTATCAAGATCGCACGGCGATTGTTCACGGCCAAAGCCGCCATCCAGGTCGGTCCCAATGGCGACATGCCGGGCATTACCGGCCAGCTCGCAGACTTTGTCGATGTGATCGATCATCCGCTCGAGCGTGACCAGTTCAGGCTTGGATTCGCCGCGCACCCAGTTCGGGTGCAACATCCAGCTATCCAGCGCGATGCCGATAACGGCGCCGCGGCCGATTAGTCGTCGCGTTTGCTCATCGGTAAGCTGGCGCTGATTCGGCACCAGGGTGCGGTTGTTGTGATGGCTGGCCAGGAGTGGCCCGCCGTAAGTCTCCAAAGCTTCGTCGAAGCATTGATCGGAAAGATGGGTCACGTCCAAAATCATGCCGACGCGTTCCATCTCTTTAAGAAGCGGCTTGCCCGGCGGGAAGAAACCGCCCTCCGTTCCCGTGCCGTGGCCGTAGGGGCTCAGCCCATAATGGGTGGGGCCAATGATCCGCAGCCCGGCCTCGTACCATTCCTCGACCTGGCTAGGGAAGAGCACGGGATCGGCACCTTCCATGCTGAGGATATAGCCCAAAGGTAGGGTCTTGGAGTTTTCATCGGCTCGCCACGCCCGGAGATGGGCATTGAGGCTCGCGGCGTCTTTGATAATGCGCAGCAAGCCTTCTTGTTCGAGGGCGCGATAGTAAGCAAGCTGGCCATGCGCCGCGCCGTAAGCTGCCGGCATGGAACTATATCGCTGAACCGCGGGCATGGCGCCCGTGCGTAGCTGGCCGGGCCAGCAACGTGGCGATGAAGATTACTACCTTGCCCCGGCGCAGCTCGGGAAAGGCGACCGTATTACAACAGCGGCCTTTGTCCCGCAGGCCGGCAGCCGTTTCCGCTTGCCTTATTTCCGCCACCGGCAACCGCAAATCGCGATTCCAATCGACGGCGTTCCAGGCCAGGTCGAGGTGTGCGTCAAAAATGATCATGTTGATGGCACCTTACTTGTTTTCAAACTCTTCCTTGGGCGGCGGTTCAGGTTTCTTGTTGTACTTGGCGATGTACATGTCTTCGAATTTCTTGTAGCGTGTGGGGTCGCATTTGAAGCATTGCGATGATGCCCTGTCATGTATCTTGCACCAGTCGCCATTGTCCTTGAATTTCTTCTTGGCATTCGCTTCGGACATGCAAATGCTGCACAGGTCCTCCGGCACGCCGTGCTCCTGGCACCACCAGCCTTCATGGGCGGCAGCGGGCTTGCCCTCGCCCTTGGTGTCCGCGGAGTCAGCTTTGCCTTTGGCTTGCTGGACTGTCTTCTCAATTTTGTTACAGCCAATACCAGAAACTATCAAGGCAATGGCCGCCAATATCAGGCTGCTGCCTAAACGCGTCATCGACATGCGCTTCTCCTTCATAAGGTTAGGTTGAGATGGGATCTATTGCTGGCTCTCCGTTTGCATCCACGGGCGATTTAAAGACCAGGTACAGGACACGGACGACAAAAAGCGACATGATCATCGCGCTCAAGACGCCGCCAATAACGACGGTGGCCAGCGGCCGCTGTACTTCGGCGCCCATGCCCGTGCTAAATGCCATCGGCACAAAGCCCAGACTGGCCACGAGGGTAGTCATCAACACGGGTCGCAAGCGCGTGACCGCGGCCTGGCGAACTGCCACGTCCAGCGGCAGCCCTTTTTGGCGAAGTTGCCGGATGTAAGAGACCAGGATCATGTCATCGAGTACCGCCACGCCGGACATGGCGATAAAACCCACCGCGGCGGGAATGGAGAAAGGCATGTCCCGAATCCACAAGGCAAAAATACCGCCGACAGCGCCGAAGGGAACCCCCGTGAACACGCGAATCGTGTCGATCATGTTGCCGTAGGTAACATACAAAAGCCCGCATATGAGAACGAGGGCCAGGGGCACGACGACAAGCAGCCGATTGCGAGAACTCACTAGGTGTTCCCACTGGCCGCCCCACTCGAGATGGTAGCGGCCCTTCAGGCCCAGTTTCTCGGCGGTGATTTTTTGCTGGGCCTCGGCCACGACACTGCCCAGGTCCCGCTGCCGCGCATCGATATTGGCAGTTACCGTGATGCGACGCTGGCCCCATTCGCGCGTGATGGTGGAGGGACTGTCTTCGATGACCTCGACGGTGGCCAGCCGCGCCAGGGGCAGTCGCTCTCCCTTGGCGGTGATTACCGGCAGTTCCTCGATGGCTTTTTTGGCGTCTTCGCTGCTGTCCCGCGTGCCTCGATATCTTTCGGGCAGACGGATAACAAGGGGAAAACGAAACTGACCTTCCACGACCTCGCCGAGGTGCATGCCGCCCAGGGACTCCACAAGATCGAGGACTGCCTTGGCCGGAATGCCGTGGCGGGCTATTTCATCTTGCTTGATTTTGATTTGCAGAACGGGCACGCCCGTGATCGCTTCCACGTTCACGTCGGTGCTACCCACCACGGACTTGAGGGCTTTTTCGACATCACGGGCCTTGCTTTGCAAAATCTTGAGGTCGTCGCCAAAGATCTTGACGGCCAGGTCGGCTTTAACGCCGGCCACCATCTCGTCGAGGCGCGATTTGATCGGTTGCCCGTAAGAAAAACGGGGCCCAAGGAAGGGCCGGAGCTCTTTTTGAATAAGGTCGGTAACTTCGGCCTGGGTAGCGGCCTTCGTCCAGGAATGGCGTGGTTTGAGGCTGATGAAGATATCCGTCAATTCCAGGCCCATGGGGTCCGTGGCAATTTCCGCGGTGCCTATGCGACACCAGACGTGGCTCACTTCATCCGGACACGCTTTCAATAGGGCTCGTTCGATGCGGGTATTGTCCTCGATGGAGCGTTCGATGGGTGTGTCCGCGAGGCGCACGGCGTTGATTTCAATGGCCCCTTCCGACAGCGTGGGAATGAACTCGGACCCGAGGTTGGGGGCGACGAACCCGAAGGCCACCACCAGAACAATGAGGGCCAAGGCGATTACCAGGCCCTTGTGACGCATGGAGAAATCCAGCATCGGATTGTGAATGGCGTGCGCGAGCCGCATGAACAGCGGTTCGCGTTCATCGATTCTTTTGGGCAGGAGCAGGCTGGCCAGCACCGGCATGAGCGTCATCGACAGAACCATGGAACCAGCCAGCGCGAAGATAATGGTGAGCGCCATCGGCCGGAACATCTTGCCCTCGATACCTTCCAGCGTCAAGATCGGCAGGTAGACGATCATGATGATGAGCTCGCCAAACAGCGTCGGCTTGCGCACTTCGACGGCCGCCTCGCGAATCATCTCCAGCTTGCTTTTTTGCGCAAGTCGCCATGGGCGATATGCCGGACGCAATTTTCGATCATCACCACGGAGCTGTCCACGATCATGCCGAAGTCGATGGCGCCCAGGCTGAGCAAGCTGGCGGCAATGCCGAAACGAAGCATGCCGGAAAAGGCACATAGCATGGAGAGCGGGATGGCCAATGTGACGATGGCGGCGGCGCGGAGGTTGCCCAGAAAAAGAAACAGTACCGCGATGACCAGGAGCCCTGCCTCGAAGAGGTTGTCGCGGACCGTCTGAATGACGTAATCGATTAGTTCCGTGCGATCGTAGACGGTTTGCACCTGCACGTTGGCGGGCAGCGCGGACTTGATTTCGTCCAGCTTCTTTTTCAGCGACCAGGTGACCTGATGACTGTTCTCCCCCATAAGCATGAAGCCAAGACCGAGGACGACTTCGCCCTTGCCGTCGGCAGTCACCGCGCCGCGGCGAATTTCGTGGCCAATCTCCACGTCGGCCACGTCGGCTATTTGGATGGGCACGCCATCCTTGGCGGTGATGACGATGCCCTTGATTTCCTCGACATTGACCGTACGGCCCAGGCCCTGGACCAAGAGCATCTGGCTTTGGCGGCGGATGTTGCCGCCGCCGACGTTGCGATTGTTCTTCTGGACCGCTTCGCTGACTTCGTCAAAGGTTATCTTGTGGCGTTCGAGTTTGTTCGGATCGATTCGTATTTGATACTGCTTTTCATGGCCGCCCCAGCTATTGATTTCCGCGGCCCCTTTGACGGTGCGCAGCTTCGGCTTCACGATCCAGTCTTGCAGCGTGCCGCAATTCGGTGACGTCGTTGCCCTGCCCTGTCACGACGTAGTGGAAAACTTCGCCCAGGCCGGTCGCCACCGGCCCCATTTTGGGCCGTTCGATGCCGCCGGGTAGCTGCGACCGTGGTCAGGCGTTCGTTGACCAGTTGCCGGGCAAAATAAATGTCCGTGTCATCCTCAAAGGTAACGACGACCTGAGACAGCCCGAACTGGGAGATCGAACGCAGTTGCGCGATCTTCGGCAAGCCCACTGAGGACCTGCTCGATGGGAAACGTAATCTGCTGTTCGATTTCTTCCGGTCCAAGGGCGGGGGCAACCGTGTTGATCTGCACTTGTACCGGCGTCGTGTCCGGGAAAGCGTCGATGTCGAGCCGGCCCAGAGACATGCCCCCAACGACGGCGAACGCCAACGTCGCCAGGATGACCAGCAGGCGATGCTTGAGCGAAATATCGATGATCCAGTTCAGCACGGCACGTCCTCACACGGCAACAATCTTCAGGGAACCGCAGTCAGCCCGCACGGGGCTGTCAATGGCCGCAGCCTCAGCCCTCGCCGAGGCTGTTCTTCAAGAGTTCGGCACGCAGCACCGCGCTGTTTTTGGTCGCAATCACCTCGCCAGGTAAAATGCCGGCGATGATTTCGGTATAGTCGCCGTTTATCACGCCAGGCCGCACCGTCCGCACGTGGAAGACCTTGGGCGCGCCAGCGCTCAGAAAATTCTTGTCACGCACAAAAACGACGTGGCAATCCTTTTCCCAGTGAAGTGCCTCGTTGGGCACCACGATGGCGTTTTTCTCCTCGCGCAGGACGACGCGGCCCCTGCCGAAGGTGTTCGCGAGCAACTTGCCCTCTGGGTTGGGCAGATTGACACGTACCTGCACGGCCCGCGTCTTTTCGTCGACGGCCTTGCTGATCCAGACCAGCTCCCCGGCGACTTCTTGATCATTGCCGTCGGGACGAAAGCGCACCAGTTGCCCGGGCACTCCATCCGTGTCATTGCGTTGGCGCAGGTATTTCACGTCCTCGTTGCGAACGTTGAGAAGCAGCCACATTTGGCTGGTGTCGGTGATAACGAACAACGTTTTCGAGGCATCGACCATTTCACCAGGCACGACTTTACTCGCGGTAACGATGCCATCACGCGAGGCGAGCACGGGAATCAGGTTGGCGGTGGTCGCGCGATAATCAAGCTTTTGGGTCAATGATTCCGGAATTCCAAGAAAGAGCAACCGTTTACTTAGCGCTTCGGGAGATAGCCCGTGGACATCCTCCACCCGTGCCGGCAATCCCAGGTTGAGGAGAGCTTGCTGGCTGGTTAACAGACGTATGTGCGCCTCCTGCATGGCGGTGTCGGCTTCCAGCAGCCTGGACTGGGACACGGCGCCTTGTTGTGCGATGGCGTTGAGGTTGGCGAGGGTTTTGTTACGCAATTCGTATTGGGCATGGGATTGCAAGAACTCGGCCTTGGCCTTCCCTACTTCGATGGAATCCACCAGGGCCAGGACATCGCCACGCTTTACCTGGGAACCCATCTGGCCCTGGGGGGCCACGTACCAAACACGACCAGGCACGGGCGTAAAGATCGGCGCGACGCGCGGTCCCTCGAAAGTGATTTCACCGCTGGCGATGACGGTCTCCAGGATGGCGGCTTCCGAAACGGGCGCAATGTCGATCCCCATCTTGTCCATGACTTCCTGGGAGGCAAACTGGATGCGATGTTCGTGCAGTTTGCACTTCTGATTGTTTTCCGGCCTCTCTTTCAAGTCGAGGGCACGGCGGGCGCGGTCCAAATCGCCCTGCGTGATTGTGGGTATTACTGCCAGCTGAGCTATTTCAGGCCGCTCCAGCGGGCAATTATGAATGCCGTGCGTGCGGCACCAGCTGGATTTGATCTTCGGCAGCAGGGACTCAATACACTCCACGCAAATTGATTCGGGAACGCTGTGTTCCTTGCACCAATCCTCGTCAGCGTTGCCGCCGTTGCCGGTCAACTCCGAAAACTTGGGAAGAGCCCAGCCGGAGACGTGGCCCCAGTAGGCCAATCCTGCCAAAAGTGCCAGCACGAGCGCGGTGGGAAGGCCGCGACGAACCCATCCTGACCACGAGGTATCCGCGACGGGCGTTTTTTCCGGGCGATTTAGCGCGGCTGAATTGGCCACCTGCGGGGTGGACGATGTTTCCAATATGTGGACGGAGTCCTTCATGGGACGTTCCCTTGCTGTTGTTTTTTTTGAAACCCTTGGATCGATCGATTAGGTAGCCCAAGTCGCGGTCAATGGCGATGACAGGCGTATGCAAGGCTCGACCAGTTGGCCGAGGCCCCGCCATTTGCGCAGTACTTAAATGGATCAGGCTCGCGGCGGGCGAATGAGGCCGTCGCAGAAAGGTGGGATGTGAAAGAATTGTTCCTCGTTCAAACACTCCCCTTCGCAAACGAAGGAGGGAGGCAAAACAGCAAGCGATTCAAGGCAGGGCACCTTCGCCACGCTGCAAAGGACGCAGCCGCCCGGACATGGGCAGGAATGCTTGGCTGGCCCGTTCGGGCAGCATGGACAGGACGGGTCCGATGGTGCGCCGGGGCGGTCCTGGGAAGGCGATTGAGCATCGGTGCCACTGGGCACGCCTCGCTCGGAGTTCGAGTGCTCAACGGGCGGGTGTCGCTGGGCGCAGTGTCTGCAGCGCGAAGGTATCCTGGATTCGGGCGCTGGCGTGCGGTCGGCGAAATACGCTGGCGCAAGCGGCGAAAGCCAGATTGACGCACGTGTTCATTGACAGGTACGTCAACAGGCAGATACAGGACACCAGGCGTATCCAGGTTGAGCTCATTTTCTCCGATCAAGGCTGACTCGTTGGCTGATTAGCACGCATTAGCTGTATCCCATCCTACTTTCATCGAGCAACTGCATCAATAGTGTTCAACTTTTATTGAATGGGGCAAACCAAGAAGCAAGTACATGGCCATTGGGAAACTGCTTGAAGCTGGCTATCTGGGCGACTTGGTCGGGCGGCACCGATCTTTCCGCCACCCCTTCTATCCTGCAAAAAGGGCAAAGACGGCACGACCGTTAAACCGATAATAATCGTGGCCTTTGGATTTTCCGATCAGGCCCTCCGTACCTGCCCGTAAATGGGCCGGGGGAAGGGCGCGCTCGTCAAAGGGGTCCGTGCCATGCAGCGATGTTGGATTGCCATCCTTGGTGGACTGTTGCTGGCCGGCTCTTCTCGTGCCCAGCCTCCTGAAGATAGTTTCGAGTTGCCCAAGCCGACTCCCGTCGCGCCAGCCGCCCCGTCCGTGTCTTCTTCCCCCTCCACGCCGATAACCATCGAACAGCCCGCGACGGTAGTCACTACCTCAGAAATTGTCGGCGAGCCCGTCATGGAAGGAACCCCTGTGTCGGAAGGGTGGCGATTCTGGGCTCGTGCCGACTATGCCCTGGGTTGGTTGAAAGGGAAATCGCTGCCGCCGTTGGCCACCACGAGCCCGCCAGGTACGGCTCAAGCCAGCGCCGGCGTCAGGGAGCGGCCAATACCCGTGTTCTTATTGGCGAGACCCCGCTGCGCGAAGATGTTCGCTCCATGGGCCGGTTCGATTTTGGTATGTGGTTCGACCCGGCAAGGACCCTCGGGGTGAGTGCTGGCTTTTTTGTCACCGAGAGCAAGGGCAAGGCGTTCAATGCCGTCTCGGATGGCAGCACCATCATTGCACGCCCTTTCACGGATGACACCACGGCCAAGCCCAGTTCGGTGCTTGTCTCTTTTCCCGGCATCAGCTCGGGCTCCGTTCGAGTTTTCGCGAGTTCGGAGACCTTCTGGGGAGCGAATCTGGACATCAAGGAACATGTGGCCTCCAACGAGTGGTGGCGCCTGGAATCCTTGTTCGGCTATCGCTACCTGCATTACGACGAAGGTCTGAACATGCAACAGATCCTGAACCCGACGGGCGGCGCCTTCGTCACGGGCACCAAGACCGTGGCCACCGACAGTTTTCAGACCAAAAACGACTTCAATGGCATCGAATTCGGCTTCAACACCGAAGTCTTCCGCGACCGTTGGTCGCTAGAAATCCTCACCAAGCTCGGGGTCGGTGACATCCGCCGGGAAGTGTCCATCAATGGCAGCACGCAAACCAGCGTGCCCGGAAGCACCACGACGAACGGCGTGGGCGGGGTCTATGCACTTTCCAGCAATATCGGCAACCATTTCTCAAATAGCTGGGTGGTCGTTCCCGAGATGGGGCTGTCTCTTGGCTATCAAGTGTCGTCCAATGTTCGGTTACAACTAGGTTATTCGATCCTCTACCTGCAGGACATTGCCAGGGCCGGGGACCAGATCGATTTCACGCTCAACCAAGCACTATTTCCACCCGCCATCACTACAAGCGCCGCCCGCCCGGCGTCCAATATCATCAAGTCGGACATTTGGGTACAAAGTATCAATTTTGGCGTGCAAATCCGCTATTGATAGTCTGCCGGCAATGCCGGTTCGCGCAGCGAATCGGGGTAGTCCGCATCCCATTTTCAAATCATTTCGCGTTTTCGTTCCATCCTGGCGACACAGCAAGCCGATTGGCCTCGTACGTACTCTCCCTGCATGCCTCATTGAGGCGTGCAGCGAAGACCCGGCAGCATTGTTTCGCCCGAAGAGTGTACGTCTGAACATTGGTGGAAACTCAAAAACCTCAAGACATCTGTTGGAGGAAACGAGCCTGGATGGAAGTGACGCGCGGGGCAAGCTTTCACGATTCCGCAAAATGCGAAGCAGCGCGAATCCTGGTATAATTTTGGATTCACGGCAAGTCCTGCGTATAATAACTCGTCTCCTGTCGGAGAGCGGAGCGTTAGACCCCCTTCACCGGACGAGTTCAGCCTAAACAGAATCGACGAATAGGCCATCCACTCACCTCTACTGAAACTGCCGATCCAAGACCTCGAGGAGCACTACATGCGCGGGCTGGCAAAACAGTTATTCGATATGCTGCGTCAACAATCATGGCTGCGTCGCAAGCCCAAACCCAAGGGCCAGGTTTTTCGCCGAATGCAGCTGGAGGCGCTCGAGGACCGCTTTTTGCCCGCCACCAGCATCAATCAAATTATTCCGGCCGCCCTGACCGGAACGGCCTTTATCGACCACAACGCGAATGGCGTGCTCAACCCGGGAGAACTTGTACTCCCTGGAGCCAATATTACGCTGACGGGCAAAGATAGCCTGGGAAAAGCCGTAAGCGCCTCGGTGGTTACCGATGTGAACGGTGTGTACAAGTTCCTGCAGGTCAACCCCGGCACCTACCAGCTTAGTTTGGCGACCAATGCGAGCTTTGTGAATGGCCTCGCCAGCGCCGGCAGCAACGGCGGCATCGTCAGCGGCAGCGTCATTTCCTCCATTTCGATAGGGCAAGGGGCAACCCTTGTCGGTTACAATTTGGCGGTCGAGGGGCTCGCGAATACAGCGGGCATTTCCCTGCGCCAATTCCTGTCGACGACGCTTCTTGTCGATGGCATCCCGGTTTTCTCCCAGTCTTCCCCTATCGGCAAAGCGGGCACGGGCCTCACTTACGCTGACGGTGCACCGCCGCCGGCATTTTTGACGGCGAGCGGCACCGGATCGCTCGCTGGTTTCGTCAGAGACAATGAGAGCGTTCCGAACGGTATTGCCAACGTCAAGATCGGGCTCGTCGGCGTTACTGCCGGCGGCGCCAACGCGGGCTTGCCGGTGAACTTTTCGACCACAACCGATGCCACGGGCGCCTATAAATTCAGCAATCTGGCAGCCGGCAGCTACTCCATCAACGTGATCACCCAGCCCGCCGGTTTCCGCGCGGGCGTCCCGACGCTGGGCAGCCTTGATGGTTTCATTCGCCAAAACGACGTCATCTCGGGCATTGACGTGACCACGACCGCGGCCACAGGTTACAATTTCACGGAAATTCACCTTCCCGAGTTAAGCGCCGCCATGCCGATGGAAGCGCACCTCGTGGATGACACTGCCGGTCCCGGCACCGGCGTCAATCTGCCTGGCGGCCTCGCGAGCGATTCGATCACCTCCGATCCGACGATCGGCGGCCAGGTGATCAATGTCGGCTCCGTGACGAGCTTCACCGGCGCCCTCGATGGCGGGAACTCGATCACGCTGCCCAATCCCAATGCGGATGGCATCTTCCTACTCAGTTCCGCCCTGATGAATCAGCTCGCTGGCGGTACGCTCGCGGATGGGCGCATACCTTGCAACTGAACGTCACAGGTACTGGCGGCACCGCAAGTGCCTCGGTCTCTTTCACCTTGCAGACTGCCGCACCGACGAAGCCCGTCGTGCATCTGGACACGAACGCCGATCCGACCCAGACGGGCCGCATCGTGCCCACGGTCACTCCGGTTAACGTGGTCATCCAGGGAACCACGACACCAGGAGCGAGCGTCAGCTACTTTAGCGGCACAGCCACGTCGGCGAAGGGGACCACCACCGCCAGCGCCAGTGGCGATTTCAGCTTCCCCGAAACCCTGACGAACGGGCCTAACGACTTCACCTTTATCGCGACGGATACTGCCGGCAACGAAAGTCAAACGCAGGCAACATATGTTGTCGACCGCCCGCCGACAGGAACAGTGCCGAACGTCACCGTTACCTTCCCGGCGGCCAATCAGATTCTGGACCTCGCGGCTGATTTCACCGACCCGGATACCTCGAACAGCATCTTGCAATTCAACACGACGCAGGGCGTCGTCAACGTAACGCTGGCAGATGGGCAATCGCCCCAGACGGTGGCGAACTTCCTCGATTATGTAAAAAGCGGTCGTCTCGATAGCACCATCTTCCATCGCCTGGCATCAGGCTTCGTGCTCCAGGGCGGCGGCTTCACGCTCGAAGTGGCGCCGACAAGCATCATTCCGGTGACGACCGGCCCGTCCGTCAAGAACGAATTCCCGACAACAGTGCCCGCCGGCGGCGTCAACACCCGTGGCACGCTGGCCATGGCGAAATTTGGCAGCGACCCCAACAGTGCAACCAGTCAGTACTTCTTTAACCTCGCCAACAATACCGCCAATCTTGATGCCCAGAACGGCGGCTTCACCGTCTTCGCGCAGATCGCGGACGGCTTTAGCCAACGCATTGTGGACAACATGTCCTCGATCACGCCCACAGACGAAAGTTCCGCCAAGGGCACAGCCATCAATGAAATCCAGCATGTTGTCATAAACGGTTCTCCGACCGGCGGCAGCTTCACGCTTAACTTGGCCGGCACCGCCAGCACAGCGATTCCGTTTAACGCGACCGCGAGCCAGGTTGCCGCCGCGATCGCCGCACTGCCGGCCCCATCAGGCACCGGCACGATTGGCAGCGCCAATATAAGCGTCACCGGCAGCGCCGGTACCTTCGATATCACGTTCAAGGGCACCCTCGCCGGCACCAGCGTGGCGCAGCTTACGTCCTTCTCGAATTTGGTCGGCGGTAATTTGCCAAGCGTCACGGTGACGACCACCACGCCGGGTCAGGCCACCAATTCCGCCCTCAATCAGTTGCCGCTGACCAATTACACCGGATCGCCCGCCACCTTCCCGACGGACGCCACCGCGGCTAACTTTGAAACAGTCAACAGCATCAAGATCATCCGCAATACCGAATTCTTGAAATACACCATCACGAACAATACCAACCCGGGGGTGGCGCTGGCCTCGCTTGATCCGACCTTCAACAACCGCCTTACCCTGCAGTTCCTCAATCCGGGGGCGACGGCCCAGACCACCAGCATCACGGTGGTGGCCACCGATTTGTCCAACCAGTCGGTAACCTCGACCTTTACCGTTACCGTAAACCCCTCCTCCTCGACACTGACTCCGACCATCGCGGCGCAGACCTTTACCGCCTCCGCCAATAGTCCCAATGGCACGGCGGTCGGCAAGGTACAAGCCGCTGGGCAGGCACTGGGTACCACGATCACGACGTATGCCATCACGGCCGGCAACACCAACAGTGCCTTCGCGATCGACACCCATACCGGACAGATCACGGTTGCCGACCATACTCAGCTGGACATCGCCACCCATCCGACCTTCACGCTGACGGTCCAGGTCACGGACAGTGCTTCCCAGACCAGCACGGGTACCGTAACCATCAAGCTGGTCGCCAACACGGCGCCAAGCATCGCGGACCAGACCTTCCAGGTGGCGGCAGGCACGATTGCCGGCACCATTATAGGCACGGTGGCGGCGTCCGGAGCAAATGGGCAGGCCGTCACCTATGCCATCACCAACGGCGACGGCACGTTTGCGATCAACAGCACCACCGGGCAACTCTCCGTCGCCAACGAAACGACGCTAAACTCGGCTCCCAACTCCGCCTTTGATCTCATCATTACGGTCAGCGACGCTAACAATCCCGCGCTGAGCGGCACAGCCACCATAGCCATCAATCGGACCGCCAACAGTCCGCCGACGGTTACCGCCAATCAGTTTTTCAATGTGACGGCTAATTCTGCGGGGGGAACTATCGTGGGCACTGTCGCTGCCACCGATCCCGACCCAGGTCAAACGAGATTATTTGCGATTACCGGGGGCAATGGTGCCGGCAACTTCCAGATCAACAATACGACCGGCCAGATTACCGTTTCTTCTGGCCCAGTGCTGGTCGCGGGAACTGTCTTTACCCTGCTGGTCACGGCGACGGACAATGACAGCACGCCGCTAACCAGCGCACCGACGGCTGTGACAATTGCCGTGGTGGTTTCCGGCTACCAGCCGTCGATTACGGGCGGACAAACCTTTAGCGCGGTCGACGGCAGCCCAGTGGGTACGTCGGTCGGGACGGTGGTAGCCAGCAATCCGAATGGCAACCCGTTCACGTATTCAATTACCGCCGGCAACAATAACAACACGTTCCAGATCGACCCGAATACCGGTCATATCAGCGTGGCGAACAATGCCCAACTCACGCGAGCACTGTTCACGACATTCACACTAACGGTACAAGTGACCGATGCCGGGTTCCCGCATCCCGTGAACGCGGCGGCCGTCACGATCAACGTGACCACGAATACCGCGCCGACCATTACCGCACAGGCTTTTAGCGTGCCCCATACGAGTCCCGTGGGCTTTACATTCGGGCCCGTGGTGGCGACCGATCCCGACCCAGGCCAGACTATCTCTCATTACGCGATTACGGCAGGCAACACGGGGAATACGTTCACCATCGACCCAAGTTCGGGCATTCTCAAGGTCGCCGACACTACGGACCTGACCACGGCCCACTCGCCCTTTAACCTTACGGTCACGGTGGAGGACACCGATGCCAGGCCGCTGTTCAAATCGGCGGTCGTCACCGTCACGGTGACGTAAGATCGGGATGAGGAAGAAATCGACGACAAGCGGACGCCGCGGCAGAGACAGACTCGCTGCCCGGCGTCCGTTCTCTTTTAATTTGATTTCGGAGTTGAGCTTTTCTTTTTATTCACAGTGAAAGTTTCGCGCTGAACCAGTCCGGCCCCGCCCAACATGGTCCAAACCCCTGCGAGACGAGGGCCTTCCTCGATTTGATAGAGGCAAGCGCCTATCTGTCCCTGGTTCGCCCAGCACACGGCCAGGGTATCACCTTTGCGCAAGCCGATTCCCACATAGGCGTCAAGAATGCCCTTGCTCCATTTGACGACATAGCAATCTCCCAGCCGCATAATCTCGACATCGGCGAATTGCTTTTCACCGTTGAATTGCAGGCTCTCAGCCTTGTAAGCGCCGGTTATCTCGATCTCTTCACCGACGGGAACAATGCGCTTGTAGACAGCCAGGATGAGGCCTGAATCCGGGGACGTGGCAAAATCTTTTGGGCGTTCGTTACCTTCCGGATCGAGACAAACCTTGAGCAGGTTGCCCTTGAGCGAGTAGATGCCCCGCATCGTCGTGCCCTTGTTGGGGCCCGCGGCGATGGTGGCGTCGAAATCGCGACGGCCATCAATCGGATCGAGCTTTAGCGAACCGACCTGCACCAGTTCTTCGCCATTCTTGACGATGAATTGATTGGCACCGAAGAAAATGCGTTTTTTCTTGAGTTCCTCGGCGGGCGTTGGCTGGCCGTTCTCTTCGTAGGACTCAAATATCCAGGTCCCCTGGAGTTTGGTGATTTCTTTTTTAGCGATCTCTTGCCCCCGGGCGGCGGGTGCAAGCCACAAGGCAGCCGCGAACAATGCCACAATGGTCATGCGCATAGCGATCCTCGCGTTCGAGATAATATTCCCCCAGTTACCCTAACTTAAGCGGCGATTGCTGTAAAGGTAATCATGGATGCCGTCACCCGCCGTGGAAACGAAAGAAGCCCGGACGAAAGGTCCGGGCTTCTTGGGATGTGCCGGGGGATGGGTGCCGTACGGGTAGGATGTTTTGAAGAGTGAAACCGAAACTTGAGTTCGCATATCCGAAAACGGGTCAGATACCCGGCTGAGTGGGACCGCCCCGTTTTCGGATAGTTAGTTCGCAAAGAAACGCATTTGAGCCTTACGTTCCTCCAGGACCTGGCCGTTGGCGTCGAGCAAACGAAAACGGCCGATCGAATAAAGGTCAAGCTGACGTTTAAATATAGCGCGGGCCTTGTTTTCCTCGGCAGTGCAAACCGTTATCCAGTTAAGTCCCGCGAGGCCTGATTTCTGTACTTGATATTCGCCGATCATGGCAAATCTCCAGCGGGCGATTGATTTAGTGGGTCGCGTTTCTTCAGCAGGACTGAGTTCAACGCGTTATGTGATGGGAAAAAGCAAACGGCGTGCCAGGACATGGGATTTGCGAAAAGCATGAGGAAACCCAGTGATTTACGGGGTTTCCTCACGTTGCAAAATCAAAGTCAAAAACGGCGCTGGTAAAAAATGTTGCAATTTCAGCAACAGCTGCCATCAAAATGACACAACGCCGCCGCCGCAAAATGCCTGCTTCACCGAACGATAACGATTCGTCTAAATCTTTTTCTGGGTAGCCTGGTAAAGATTGAGGGTGATATGAGCCTGTCCTTGATGGTGGGCCTCGTGCCAGGCCAGAACCTTGAGCCATTCGCGGTGGGTCCAGGGAGCCTGTTCCGTTGGTTTCGAATCCAGTGCCGTGGCCGATAGCTTTTTGACATATTCCAAGACATCGGCCCGCGCCGAATTCAAATAATGACGAATAGCCTCCACCGTGGGGATGCTGTCATCCGGCGTGCTCCCGCCGGCGAAACGGCGTACCAATTCCGCCTCACGCGGCTGGCCGCCGGCAGTCATGCGGACATGAACATGGCGGTCGTCAGTCGCGGCGATATGCATTAGCTGCCAGGCGATATGGGCCCTTCCCGGGGCCGGTCGCCAGCCCAAAATCGTCTGCACATCGGGCTGCTTGGCCAGGTTATCCAGTAGCGCGATCGTTTTACTTCGGCCAAATTCCAAAGATTCGAGCAGGTCGGCGAAAGTCACTGGATACTCCTTTTAGAGTCCTGAAAATGAGGACATGGCCGATTATTTAAAGGCCCTGTTGCGCTCAAGTCCTCTGAAGTAGAGGGTGAGCGAAGTCCTACGGGGTGGCACGCGTGCCAGGCTATTGTATTCCAAATAACGCACGCGCATTTATTGTTGTGGCTGCCGCGATGGCTGCAATCGTCGTGGCCTTGGCCTCTGCCAAACAGCCCGCCGTATGGATCACGAAGGCTGGTTCATTGCGCTTGCCCCGTACGGGAACGGGCGCCAGATACGGGCAGTCAGTTTCAACCAGCAAGTGGTCGAGCGGTATTTGTGCGGCCATGTCCCGCAGCGCCTGGGCATTCTTATAAGTCACCATGCCAGCGAACGAAATATAAAGCCCCATGGCCAGGCAAGCCTCTGCCGTCGGCAGGTCCGCGGTGAATGAATGCATGACGCCGCGCACGGGACCATATTGATCAAAGTCCGCGCGCAACACGCGGATGGTGTCCGCTTCCGCCTGCCGGCAATGGATGACCACGGGCTTATGCCACCGCCGCGCCAGGGCCAGATGCCTGACGAAATAATCTTCCTGGTCCGCAAAGGGCGTGTGGTCCCAGTAGCGGTCGAGGCCAGTCTCACCCAGGCCTACGACTTCTGGCTCCCCCGCCAGGGCGACGACTTTAGCCCAGTCGTCCGGCGCCGCCTGGGCCACATGGTTGGGCTGAATACCCACCGTTGCGCGTAACAGCGCATGCTGACGTGCCAGCCGAACGCAATTTTCACTGGACGGGCCCGTAGTAGCCACCGCCACGACGTGTACGACGCCCGCGGCACGGGCCCTCGCCAGTACGGCTGGCAGGTCTTCGTGAAACTTCTCGTCGTCGAGGTGCGCGTGGGTATCGATGAATTGCATCGGAAACTCTGGCCGAGATTGTCCTGCCGTGAAGCGTTTCAGACCGGTCCTTGCAGAGATGCCAGGTGCCGTCTTTTCATATCGAGGATAACCTGGAGCAAGCGTGGCGCATCGTCTCCGGTCACGATGGCGATGTCTCTTTCCAGCTCGTTGATGCGGCGTTTTTCGAAATCGACCAGAAAGGGAATGAGATAATCAAGGGCCATGTAGTTGATGGTCGTGAAACTCATCGGATAAGCGCCGAGATAAGGCGGCCGAACCCGGTTCTTGACAAGACACTGGACCACGGCGGCCGCGCCTTGTTGTTCTTCCTTCACGATGTTTGCCAGGATGGGCAAGGTATCATGGTTTTTGGCCGTCGTCCATGGAAAGGACTCGCCGACATACTGAAGGAGCGAACGTCCTTCTTGACGGACCGTATTCTGCATAATCGCGGCAGTGGCAGCATCCATTAGTGAGGGCCTCCCTTGGTGGCGGCCAGCACTTGACTCGCTGTGGGCGTCGGCTGAAAATTGCCGACGCCTTCCAGATAGCTTGCTTTCGCGAGCGCGTCCCAAAAGATGCCCAGAAACAGCACCACCACCGCCAGGAAAGCCAGATAAGAGCCCGCGTGGATGGAAACCTGGATAGTTTCGACCGGCCGTCCTTCCGTTTCTTCGAGCGACTTTTCGAGGATCATGACCTTCAGCACCTTCACATAGTAAAAGAGGCTGATGACCGTGTTGAGGCCAGCGACCACCAGCAAGGCATAGAGCGTCGCGGACAGGCCCTCGCTACCGGGTAGGGAAGCGCCCATGCCGGCATATTGGCTGGCGGCGCTGATACAGCTCCTTGAAGATCTGGAACTTGGCCGTGAAGCCGCCCAGCGGAGGAAGGCCAAGCAGGCTCAACAGAAAAACAGCCAGCGTGATGACCAAAATAGGGCTGCGATGGATCAGACCGCGAAAACTGCTCAAGTCCTCCGAGCCGGTGAGATTTCGCAAATAGGCCACGACGGCAAAGGCGCCGAGGTTCATGAAGAGGTAAACGATCAGGTAGAAGAGCACGGCGGCGGCGCCCTCGCGGGTCAATGTGGCCAGGCCCATCATCATGAAGCCGGCATGCGCTATGGTCGAATAGGCGAGCAGGCGTTTGAGGTTGGTTTGCCGATAAGCGGCCAGGTTGCCAAAGGTGGTAGTCAAGGCAGCGAAGAACGCAAGCGCCGGCACCAAATAGGGCGTTACATTCTTCCACGCCTCGGTACTGGCGTCCGCCACGGTCAGCCCCGCCAAACCCAGGGTAATGCGTCCCAACAGCGCCAGAGCCGCGCCTTTGGATGCCACCGAAAGAAAGGCAGCCACTTCCGCGGCGGCTCCCTCGAACACGTCCGGGCACCAGAAATGAAACGGCACGGCCGCCAGCTTGAAGGCGATACCGATGAGAACAAAAAGCGTTCCCAGTAGCACCATGGGGTCAAGCGGCGACATGGCCATGAAGTGCAGCAGGTCTGGCAAGTAAGCGGTTCCATATTTGCCGGCCAACAGGCTAATGCCGTAGAGCATGATTCCGGCTGCACCACCACCGTAGACGACGTATTTGAGGGACGCTTCACTGCTTTGCCGGCGCCCCTTCAAAAAGCCGGCCAGGGCATAGCTGGGCACGCTGGCCATTTCAATGCCGATAAAAACCATCAGCAGATGGTTGGCCGAGGCCATGATCGACATTCCCACCGTCGCGCCCAGCAGCAAACACAGGAAATCGGCGGAATCTTCGGCATCGGGGATGCCGGTAAAAAGGCACAGCAGGATTACCAACGAGGTGAACGCCAGCAAAAACATCTTGATAAAGATGCCAAAGTTATCGAAAACGAGCATGCCGCTGAAAAGATTGATCGGGCGGCTGAGGTCCGAGCCAAAACGTGGATCATACCCCTCGGCATGCGTCCACTGGTACCAACTCAACAGCAGAGCGTAGAGCGTCAGGATGAGCGCGACCCAGCCGAGATGGCGCCTATCGAAGCGCGTGAAGAGCCGAATGAACAGCAGAAGCACGATCGTGCCGCACAAAATCAGCTCCGGCAAAAACGCCATGAGATCGACGCTGAGACCGGATTGTAGGTTTTGCAGAAGCAGTTTGGTCATTGCCAAAATCTCGGATTAATTCTCGCCACCGGACGCGGAACACTCACAGCCTACCGTGTCACCAGCACCAGCGAATCGATCAGGCCGGTCACGTGCGGTTCCACCCAGTTAAGTACCAGCGATGGCACGATGCCCAGGACGACGGCCAGCACCAAAAGCGGCACAATACACAGGAGTTCGCGGAAGGTGATGTCCGGGTAATCCTTGTAAGCCTCGTTGGTGCCCATGTACACGCGCTGCAGCGTCCACAGTACGTAGGCGGCAGTTACCACGACGGTGAGCGCGGCCAGGATGGCGAATACCTTGTCGAAATTCCAGGTCGCCAGCACCACCATGAATTCGCCGACAAACCCGCACAGGCCAGGCAAGCCCAGGGCGGCAAAGAAAATAATCGCGCTGATCCCACCGTAAAGAGGCATCGGCTCGTAAAGTCCGCGGAAATTATCGAGGTTGCGATGATGGGCACGGTCGTAAATGACGCCAACGCAGAAGAACATGCCGGCCGAACTGATGCCATGGGCGATCATCTGATACATGGCGCCATTCATGCCCCATGACCAGTAGGAGGAACCGCGACCGACCGACCATACCGCGATCCCGAGGATCACATAACCCATGTGGCTGATCGAGCTATACGCGACCAGCTTTTTAAAGTCCTTTTGGGCCATGGCGGCGAAGGCGCCATAGACGATATTGATGATGCCGAAGAGCGCCAGGTACCAGGCCAGGGCCTGCGCCGCCCAGGGACAAATAGGATAGGCGATGCGCAAGATGCCGTAGCCGCCGAGCTTGAGCAAAATGCCCGCCAGGATCATCGAGATGGGTGTCGGCGCCTCCACATGCGCGTCCGGCAGCCAGGTATGAAAGGGAAAGACGGGAACTTTGATGGCAAAGCCGATGAATAGGAGCAAGAACATGGAAATCTGAAACCAGGGCTGGAAGAACCACTGATTGAGGCGCGTCTCAATGTCGGCGCGATTGCCCTCGGTGTCGCGAACCAGGCGCGTGACCACTTCCTCACGATTGTCGTTGAGAAGGTCAAGGGCGACCTTGCCGACGCGAGCGAGCACCGTCAGATCAAAGGTATGCACTTCCGCCAGCTTCCGCGCTTCCACTTTGTCGAGCTTGACGCTGCTCTTTAAGGCCAGCCTGTCGGCTTCCTGATCGACAATACCCTTGTTCACGAAGTCGCGCACGTCGGTGAAATAGAAAGCCAGCAGGGCGATCAAAATAAACACGCTGCCGAGCAAGGTGAACAGGAAAAACTTGATCGCGGCGTATTCGCGGCGCGGGCCACCCCAGACGCCGATAAGAAAATACATCGGCAGCAGCATTACTTCCCAGAAGATGTAGAAGAGGAAGAAATCGAGCGCCAGAAACGAGCCGATGACGCCCGTTTCCAGCAGCAGAAACAGCACGCAGTAGCCCTTCACGTATTTCTCGATGTTCCAGCTCGCGATCATCGACAAAAAGAACAAAACGGTGGTGAGCAGAATAAGCGGCATGCTGATGCCGTCGATCCCGAGGAAGTAATCGATGTTGAAGCTGGAGATCCAGGGCACACGTGCCATGGAATCAAGACTGGTACGTTTCCCCTCGGCAAGAGCCAGTTGCGTGGCGGCTTCCGCCCTGCTCACCAGCGAGGTTTTGACGCCCGGCCGCGCCGCCCCGACGTCAAGGTTGGTGTCGAGCATGGCCAGGTAGTCGATGAACAAGATCATGCTCATCACAAACGTGGCCGCCGTGCCCAAAAGCGCCCACCAGCGCATGGCTTCCTTGCTTCCCTTCGGGAAAAACATGAGGACGAGCGCGAAGGCTGTCGGCAAAAAGATGCACAGCGACATCTTGATCAGGTCGGTTTCGATCATCATGTCAAAATACTCTCAGGTCAGGAAGATCGAGCACGGCACTTGGGTCCAGGGCCCACGGGGGCACTTCGCGCAACGTGCGCTGGTCAGTTCGGCGGGCCTGGCAGGTACCCGCCTGTTTCCTATCAAGGCGTCCCCGTGGCCGGCGTGCCGGTCAAGAACGACAACATCACCCAAATACAAACGGCGGCGATCACCAAAAAAAGCACATAATTACGCAGGTTGCCGGTTTGAAAGCCGCGGAGCCGACCACCCATGCCATACGATACATTGGCCAGCAGGTTGACGATGCCATCGACGACGTAGCGATCAAACAGGCCGCTTACCCACGCCGCCAAGACGCCAATCCTGCTGATCAAGTGGACGAGACCATCGATAACATTGCCGTCAAAGGCCCGTGCCCAGTTGGCGACGGCCAGGCCGGGCCGCACCACGATGCCGCTGTAAAGTTGATCGAAATACCATTTGTTGACGAGGAAATCGTAAACGCCGGGAAACTGCAGCCGGGCTTCATGAGGATCAAGCATGTGGAAGTAGTAAATCGAGAAAGCGAAAGCCAAACCCAGGGCGACCATGCCCAGAGCAAGTATCCCGGCCAGGCTATGCCCCGCATGAGCCTTTGCCAACACCGTCTCCGGGTGTTCGCCAGCGCCGGCCTCGCCTACTGCCAGGGGATGCGCGTGCTCACCTTCATGGCCCACGGCCTTGCCATGGTCGTCGTGCGCCACGGTGGCATGCTCTTCATGTGCTGGTCCGGGGCCAAAATCGGCTTCGACGGAGGCCGGCTGGGAATGTTGCAGTTGCTTTTCCAACCAGCTCGCTTCCGCGTCCCAGATCGGCATGCCCCAGGCCACCGTCACGCTAAAGAAGGCGAGCACAATTAGCGGCACCGTCAAGCGCCAGGGCGTCTCGGTGGCATGTTCAAAAACGTGCTGGTCTCGCGGTTTGCCCGTGAACGTCAGAAGCCACATGCGGAACATGTAATAAGTGGTCAGCCCCGCCGTGACGAGCGGAATAACGAA
The DNA here is from genome assembly GCA_963848825.1 of uncultured Planctomycetota bacterium. GTDB lineage: Bacteria > Planctomycetota > Planctomycetia > Gemmatales > Gemmataceae > CAVVSQ01. The sequence goes on from CAWKFA010000016.1 coordinate 397,520, forward strand.
CAGCAGAACATGGTGCGGGTGAATACTCACGAAGCCAAAGGCGCTGGCCAGAATAGCATCCTTGCTATACCAACCGCTGAAGAGCGGAATTCCCGCAATGGCCAGACAGCCAACGAGCATGGTAAGCGCCGTGATTTTCATCTTGGCGAACAATCCCCCCATGCGCGGCATTTCTTGTACGTGATGGCAACCGTAAATCACGCTGCCGGACCCCAGGAAAAGGAGTGCCTTGAAAAATGCGTGCGTGAGCAGGTGAAAGAGCCCGGCCGACCAGCCACCAATGCCCAAACCGAGCATCATGTAGCCCAACTGGCTGACGGTGGAATATGCCAGTACTTTCTTGATGTCGGTCATGACCACGGCAATGCTGGCGGCGACGATGATCGTGATGGCGCCCGTGTAGGCGATGGTCAGCAATACTTCTGGGGTGAACAGGGGGTAACAGCGACCGACAAGGTAGACGCCGGCGGCCACCATGGTCGCGGCGTGGATTAGCGCGCTTACGGGAGTCGGGCCTTCCATGGCGTCAGGCAACCATACCTGAAGTGGAAATTGCGCGGACTTGCCAACGCAACCCAGGAAAATACCCAGGCCCGCCACAACAAGCATCCAATACGGAATGTAGCTGAACTGCTCGGGGGTCGGCTGCGTCCGGGCGTTGACCGTGCCGCCCGCGCCTCTTGAAGTGCACATGCCCCTGGTCGCGGGGAAAGAGCAGCGCATATTCGCCGGCCTCGCCCGCTTTCTTGATGGTGAGCTTGAGTCCGTCGGCGGTCTCTTCCTTTACATCAGCCGTCACGATGCGATCGGCTTCCTTGGCACGCTCCGAGTGAGCAAGCACGGCCGGACAGCGCACCCGCTGGAAAATCTCCTGGAAATTCAGCGTGCCAACGTACGTCCAAAGGATCAGCACGCCGATGATAAAACCGGCGTCGCCAATGCGATTGGTAATGAAGGCCTTGTTAGCCGCATTTGATGCGCTCGTCCGCTCGTAATAAAAGCCGATCAAGAGGTAGGAGCAGACGCCCACCAATTCCCAGCTCACGAAAATCTGGAACAAATTGTCGGCGAGGAGCAGATTGAGCATCGAGAAGCAGAACAGGGAAAGGTAGAGGAAGAATCGGCCAAAGCGGCCGCGGCGATGAAAATGTCCATGTTCGGTATGGATTTCATGGTCCTCAACCGTTGGCTTCAACTCCTCGTCCATGTAGCCCATGGAAAAGAGATGGATGAGCGTGCCGATGAAGGTGACCATCACAAACATGATGGCCGATAGCGAATCGATGCGATAGCCAACCCGCAAAAAGGCAGCGCGCTCGGAGTCTTTTTGACCATCGGGGTAAACCCCCGCCCAAACGATGTTGCCGGCCCAGCGCCCCTCGATGGCCGAGCGTTTTTCCTCGGCTTCCTTGACTTCCTTCGCGGCGTTCGCTTTCTCTTCGCTTCCCTCGGCGGCGTGCTGGTACTTCTCCTGGGCGGCATGTTCGCGATCCTCGTTCACGATCAGATCGCGTTCCACAACCTCGCGCTCGCCAAGATAAGTGACGAAACCGATGACGCTGCACACGCACGCCAGCCCGATGGCGCCCGGCGCGACATACGCCGGCCCGCGTCCCGGTGTTTCGCCGCCCAACATGTGGGACACCGCATCCGCGAGCGGTTGGCCGCGGTGCCTGCGCAAATACGTGCGCATGGCGCCGGCCAGGAGCAATAATAAAAACGACGCTATCGGCAGTAGCGTGGCCACAACGAATAACATGCCGGGATGATCGTAAAAGCGGTCGAACATCGGCTATCCTTTCAACTCCTCGGCAGTATCGACGTCCACCGTCATGTGGTTGTTGTAGAAGTTGAGCACGATAGCCAACGCGACAGCCGCCTCGCCAGCGGCCAGCACGATCACGAAGAGAGCGAAAATCATCCCTTCAATCTCGAAGGCGGGGTTGAAATGCGCGAAAGCCACGAGGTTGATGTTGGCGCCATTGAGGACAAGTTCGACGCCGATGAGCACGCCGATGGCGTTGCGCTTGGTGGCCATGCAGATCGCGCCACACACAAACAGCACTGCTCCGAGAAACAGATAGGGTTCCAGCCCGATTGGACTCATAATTCGCGTTGCCCCCGCTTTGCCGACTTGTTGCCGCACCCGAACGTTACGCCACGCTTCGCCGCCGCTTGGCGCGGGCGAGGTAAGCTGCGCCGATCAATACGACCAGCAAGTGAACCGAGACAATTTCAAACGGCAGCAAGTAATTGGCGCGGCGTGCCTCTTTCTTGTCACCGACCAGTTCCGCGTGAGCCGGCCCGACGCCCACGCCCAGGAATCCCTGGCCGATCGTCGAGCTGTAAGATGAATTGGCGGGCTCTTTGCTGAGGATGTCCGCTGGTGCGCCGCGACTGACGAAGGAATCTTTCGGCTGTGCTGGCTTGCCAGCCCGCACAATCCCCAGACTGAGTACGCCCAATAGCAACACGCCCACAAAGGCCGCGATGCCCCATTCCGCGCCGCTGGTCTTCATATTGATGAATGGCCCTTGAGCTGTCAGCATGACGCCGAACACCACCAAAACCATGGTGCCACCCACATAAACAAGCAATTGCACGGCACCGACCAGGTCCGCGCCAAGCAAGAAGAAGATGCCCGACGTCGCGGCCAGCGTGAATAGCAACCAGGTCGCGGAGCGCACGATATTCTGCGACACCACCGTGGCGATCGCGCAAATCCGCCCGCCAGGGCGAGGATCCAGAAGAGAATGGGTTGAATACTATCCATGATATTTACGATCTTTAACCAAGGACCTCGCCAATGCGACGCCATCCCGTTATTTCTTGGCTCCCTGGTAACCCGGAACACCGACCGAGGTCCACATGCCCGGCATGCCGGTGCCTGGCGGAGCACTTGCGAAGGTAAGCAACTTTTGGATAACAAGCACAACGCCCAGGACGCACAGGATCAACATGACCCAGTTGAAGTACCCCTGGATAATTGGCGGTATCAGTAAGTTCCACAGGCAAACACCCATGACGAGCACACAGCTAATCGGCACCAGGTATTTCAAGCAAGTCATCATCACCTGATCGATGCGCAGGCGCGGCAACGTCCAGCGGACCCACATCATGACGAAAACCAGGAACCAACCCTTGAACAGGAAAACGACGACATTGATGAAGTTACCGAGCCACAATCCAGGCACTTCGCCGATAAAGCCACCGAGCAATTCCGTCCATTCAAAGGGCAGCCCCAGGCTCCAGCCGCCCAGGAACATGATATTGGCGATGCCGCTGACCGCGAACATGCTGCCGTATTCGGCCATGAAGATAACCAGCCAGCGAAAGCCTGAATATTCCGTATGGAAGCCAGCCACCAGTTCGCTCTCGGCCTCGGCCAGGTCGAACAGAGCGCGTTTGCAGCTTGCCATGGCACAGGTAAAATAGGTCCAAAAGGCGCCAAACGTGAAGGGGTCGTGGAAAAGATACCAGTTCCAGATGCCCCCCTTTTGTTGCAGCGCGATGGCATTCAGGTTCATGGATCCCGCGACAATGACCGGCACCAGAACACATAAGGCCATGGGAATTTCATAACTCACCATTTGAGCGGCCTCGCGCATGCCGCCGAACAGCGACCATTTACTTCCCGAGCCGTAACCGATGAGGATAATCCCGAAGACCTCCGTGGACATGATGGCAAGCATGTAAAAGATGGCGATATTCATCTCCTGCGCCACCACGCCATTGCCGAAAGGCAGAGCGATGAAGGCCATGAACGAACCTGCCAGCGCGATATACGGCCCTAGCCGAAAAAGCATGTGGTCCGCAGCTGTCGGAATGATATCTTCCTTGACCAGAAGCTTCATGCCGTCGGCGAGCGTTTGCAGCCAGCCGAACTTGCCACCGACGCGCGTTGGGCCAAGGCGATCTTGAATACGGCCAGCCACCTTGCGTTCCAGCCACACGGAAAAGATCGCCGACACCAGCATAAAACCGATTAAAACCGCGGCCGCGACGACGGCGAGAATATAGGGCCAAAAAAGAGAAAAGGAGAATGCAAACAATCCCACGGTTACAGGCTCCTCACGCACGATCCATGCAAAGCATGCGGCGGGGCGCAAAAAGCTCCCCAAGTGGCGAGCGAACGAACGCATGCCTTCTGGATTATGGGCGTTACTTTATGTCCAGGATGAAAGGATGGCAAGGATGGTCACGGTGTGTCAGACGCTTTCCAGACCCGGCAAGCAAACAGAGAAGCCCCTCGCATACCGCGACCAAGTAGATCCATTATAGAATCAGGATGCCTGATACGTTTTTATGCTTATCCTGGTAACCCACGGCCGTCTTGTGGCCCTGGCGCGAACAACAAAAAGGCGTTTGGCGGGCCATCCCGCCCATTGTCGATTGTCAACCCGTCGAATCGCCATAAAATCAGCACATGTATCACCAGTCCCGATGCTCCCTGGGTCCGCTGGCACGCCGGCAGTCAGACCAGCTGCCGCGCAATCATCCCCTGCCCCCTGCCCTGCGTGCCGGTGCCGAGCATGGCTCCGAGGCGACAAGCACTGATCCACTTGGCCGCGATCCACTGCTCGCCAACATCGAGGCGATACTGCTCGCGGCCGACGAGCCGCTCACGACACGTCGTCTCGCTCAAATTGCGGGACTGGACGATGCCGCCCTGGCTCGCCGCCTGTTACGCAAGCTGCAAGGCTTTTATGACCGGGACGGCACCGCCTTCCAAATCGAGGAATTGGCCGGCGGTTTCCAGCTACTGACCCGGCCGGAATATCATCGCTGGCTGGCATCGCTCCGCCGCGGCCAAAATGAACTACGCCTCACCGGCGCCGCCCGCGAGACGCTCGCCATCGTCGCCTATCGCCAGCCGATCATGCGCGCGGATATCGAAGGTATCCGCGGCGTCCATTGCGGCGAAACGCTGCGTCTGCTCATGGAAAAAGGGCTAGTACGCATCGCGGGACGTGATGATTCCCTGGGACGTCCCGTGCTCTACGGCACGACCAAGAAAGTTCTTGCAAGTCTTCGGCTTACGCGGACTGAAGGATTTGCCTGCGCGGAGGAATTGCGCACCATGAAGCCGGAAGAAATAGAAAAGACCGCTTAACAGCCCGTTGAAAAAGGGGTCAGACCCCCTTGAAGCCAACAGAGTTTTCAACGTTTTGCAGCGTATTGAAGGGGTCTGACCCCTTTTTCAACGGGCTGTTAACGGACGTGGCAACTTTATCCCTGCACCACGGGATTTCTCAAGACGCCAAGCCCTTCGATTTCGACCTCAACCACGTCGCCGCCCTTTAAAAACACCGGCGGCTTGCGCGCGATGCCCACGCCGGGCGGCGTTCCCGTGTAGATCAGGTCGCCCGGTTCCAGCGTGAAAACCTGCGAAAGGTACGCCAGCAGCTCGCCCGACGCCAAAGATCATCTGCTTGGTGTTGCTGTCCTGCATCGTTTGCCCATTGAGCCGCGAGCGGATGGCAAGGTTGTGCGGATCAGGGACCTCGTCCGCCGTCACCAGCACCGGGCCGGCCGGCGCGAAGGTATCAAAGGTCTTGCCGACCATCCACTGTTTGCCATCCTTCTTGAGCTGCCAGTCGCGGGCCGACACGTCATGCCCGACGATATAGCCGGCGACGTAATCGGCCGCAGAGCCCGCCGCGATATTCTTGCCCCGCTTGCCGATGACGATGACCAGCTCGGCCTCGAAATCGACCTCCTGGCTGACCGGGGGCAGGACGATGGCGTCGCCATGGCCGATGAGCGCGGTGGGGTACTTGCTGAAGAGGATAGGGTCCTTCGGGATGGCAGCCCCGCTCTCGGCCGCGTGGTCCCGATAATTGAGGCCGACGCAGATGATCTTGCGCGGATCGTGAACGGGCGCATGATACTTGACCTGATGCGGCCTCGTACTTGATCGGCCTCAGGCTGCGCCACGGCATGCCCGACCTGCCGCAGCACCTCGGTGCCCCCCTCCAGTAGTTGCCGCACGCTGGGCGGCAAATTCGGATCGGTGGCGTGGACATCGACGTAAAAGCCATCGCGCTGAACCGCGGCGCGCGGCCCGGCCCAGGTCTGGATGGTAGCTAAACGCATGGTACCTCAAGGCAGAAACCGACAGTCGCCACAGCCTGCGGCCGGCCATTATGCCGAAACGCTCTTGCTGGCCGGCGAAAGTTATTCTATAAAACAACTGGCGAACATCCCGTCCGCCACGTTATTTACCAGAGCCATTCCCCGATAGCTCAATGGTAGAGCAACCGGCTGTTAACCGGTTTGTTGTAGGTTCGAGTCCTACTCGGGGAGCTTGATAAAAACCCTGGAAAAGTCGCGGAAACCGCGGTTTTTCCGGGGTTTTCTGTTTGTGGTGGGGGTGGGTCACTGGATAGGTAAAGAGTGCCATTAGATGCGTCTAGGTGCTGTGAAGTGCGGAAAGTTTGTGCATCCCCTTGTGCATCTTTTTGGGCAACCCGGTCCGGTGGGGCGTCTGTGATACCGTCCGTCCCGGTGGCCCGGATTATCTGCCCCGCGGGTTTGTCCCCGTCGAGTAGGGACGGAAGGCGTCCCACGGCTGCCCCAGGTCGTGAGCTTGCCCGTCCATAAATCGCCATCGTTAGTTTCGGGTCGGAATGTCGGGCCAGTTGCATGGCTTCCTTGAGGGTCGTGCCGGTCCGGTCAAGCATGGCAATGTAGGAATGGCGCCAGGCGAAG
>CAWKFA010000017.1:0-1088864 GCA_963848825.1 uncultured Planctomycetota bacterium
ATAAATTTTGCCGTCGAATTCGAGGTGCGTCCCCTTTGAATTTCTCCCAGCAAGATCAAATCGGCGCAAACTGAACTGCCCATTTGGTCGGGCAGACATCAAGAAACCGGGACGTCGGTCGAGGATGAACCCTGAGACACCGAAAAGGGGCGGCGGTCGGATGCAGCCATCTGGTTTCATTGTGCCCCAACCACTTGCAAAAGCCTTTCGAAAGGTACATGCCCGCGTCAAGGAGGGCCATGAGCGGCATTTTCTGTGATCGGCTGCCAAGGCATGAATCCCCTCTCTCACCGAACGACTTCATTAAAACCCTCGCCATGTATCGCCACGCAAAGCGGCCCGTAACGAAAACAAGCACCGAGTCGGTATCACACTCCACCTTTCGCAGGAAACAGAGGTGGACCTGCGGGAATCAGATGAGATAGCCTCACGCCGATCATCGTCTGGTAACATTGTTTGGGTTGTTGAGATTAATCTCACAATTGGGAAGAGCTTTTTCTAGCTGCTCCACCGCTTCATCCGTAAATTTGGTTCCAAAGAGATCCAGTTTGGTGAGCTGGTTGAATTCCTTCAATTTTTTCACACTTGCATTCGTTACTTTAGTGCCCGCCAGATTTAGCGACTTTAATTGTCTGAGATCCTTCAATTCGGATAGTCCAACGTCCGACACCCCGGTACTCTCAAGGTCGAGCAACGTAAGGTTTTTGAGTTCATTCAGTTCCCTCATGCCGGCATCATTCAGTCTCGTGCTACAAAGCGTGAGCGAGGTAAGTTTTGTCATTCCCGTCAATTCTTTTACTCCATCGCCTGTAATTTGCGTATTACATAGTTCCAAGGAGGTAAGTTGCTTAAGTTCCTTCAATTCCTTCAAACCTGTGTCCGATACTTTAGTGTAGCTTAAGTTCAACTCAGTTAGCTGTTCGATCTTCTTTAGCTCTTTTATGCAGGCGTCCGTCAGTAGCGGGCTAACCAGGATTAGCGTTTTGAGATGCTTTAATTCCGTCAACTCTGAGGTATTCTCGAAAGTTGTGTTCTAGCGGAGGAGAAAAAAGCGGCGTATCCTGCTGGTGAGAGTGATTTCTTTTCATCAGCTGGCCCAACGAGGGCTGGAAGGATACGCCATGAACCAGACTACGACTTTCAGCAGCGTTATTCCAGAGGAATCGGTCGATGTGGAAGTCGCCAACTTCCGTGAGCATTTCGAGGGACGCAGCCTGCTTGATCAGGTCGTTCGTCGGGGCGCTCAGCAGATGCTTCAGCAGGCCATCGAAGCCGAGGTGCAAGGATTTCTCCAAGAGCAGGACGGCCGGCGGGACGAGTGTGGCAATCGCCTGGTGGTTCGCAACGGCTACCAGCCGGCCCGGAAGATTGTGACCGGAGCTGGGGCCCTGGAAGTGCAAGCGCCACGAGTCCGTGACAATTCGCCAATCAAGAGCGAAAGGGTCCAGTTCAGTTCGGCGCTGTTGCCGCCGTACCTGCGGCGGAGCAAAACCATCGAGGAGTTCATTCCCTGGCTTTACCTCAAAGGGATTTCGACCGGAGATTTCTCCGAAGCCTTGCAAACGCTGCTCGGCGAACAGGCCAAGGGGTTCAGTCCGAATGTCATCGTTCGCCTGAAAGACCAGTGGACGGCGGAATACGAGCAGTGGAGCCGCCGTGACCTCACGGGGAAGCAGTATGTTTACATCTGGGCGGACGGTATCCACGTGAACGTTCGCCTGGAAGACACGGAAAACCAGCGGCAATGTCTGCTGGTGGTCATGGGGGCGACGGCAGATGGCCACAAGGAATTGCTTGCCGTCATGGATGGCTATCGCGAAAGCATCCAGAGCTGGACCGAGCTACTCGTGGATCTGCGGCAGCGTGGCTTGACGATAGCTCCCAAGTTGGCAACGGGAGATGGCGCCATGGGTTTTTGGGGAGCGTTACGCACGGTCTACACGGAGACGCGGGAGCAACGCTGCTGGGTGCACAAGACAGCCAATGTGCTCAGCAAAATGCCCAAGAGCGTCCAGCCCCGAGCCAAGGCCGACCTGCACGAGATCTGGATGGCCGAGACCCGCGAGCAAGCGAACAAGGCGTTTGAGACGTTCCTGGCGAAATACCAGGCGAAGTACGATGGGGCTTGTGAATGTCTCCGCAAAGATCGAGAGCAGTTGCTGACGTTTTACGATTTCCCGGCGGAGCAATGGATACATTTGCGGACGACGAATCCGATCGAATCGACCTTTGCGACCATACGCCTACGCCACCGAAGAACCAAGGGCAATGGCACCAGGAAAACCAGCCTGGCCATGATGTTCAAGCTCGCCCAGGCGGCCCAGAAGAAATGGCACCGACTCCATGGTTCGGAGCGTTTGACTCTTCTTCTCCAGGGCAGGATTTTTGTGGATGGAGTGTTGCAGGACGCCGCTTAATTCCCAGATTCTGGAACACAACATTTGACAATACCTCGTCAACTCTGCGATACCGGAGTCTGTGATCTTTGTGGCCCGAAGATCTAATATCGCAAGTTGTTTGAATTCTTTCACGTCTTTCAGTCCGGTGCTGGTCACTCTACAATAGCTAAGACCTAGCTCCTTAAGGCCATTCAAGTTCTTCAAATCCTTCATTCCTGCGTCCGTGACTTTCGTGCCCCTAAGTTCAAGCGAGTTGAGCTGCTTAAGTTCCTTCAACTCTTTGAGACCCATGTCCGTTATGCTGCCGCAGCCACTAAGGTTCAGCCACGTAAGGTGTTTGAGATTTGTTAACTCTTTGATGCCCACGTCCGTTACTTGCGTAGAATTGAGCTCCAGCCAGGTGAGCTGCTTCAGGTCGTTTACCTCCTTCATTCCCGCATCCGTTACCTTCGTAAAGTTGAGGCTCAACCTGGTGAGTTGTTTCAGCTCTTTTAACTCTTTCAGACCCAAGCCCGTCATTTGTTTGGCCAGGCGCAGCGTCCTGAGCTGTTTAAATTCTTTAATTTTTTTCAGATCCGAGTCCATCGCCCTGGTGCTGTACTGGAGATCAACCTCCATCACAGGCTTGCCAGGCTGTAATTCGTCACGTATGACCTCGCCGCGGAGTTTTTCGAAGAACTCTACGGCCTCGGTCTCCTGGCCGAAAGCCCCGGTGACCAACAGCATGTAGGCGGCAAGGGTAACATGCACCAAAACGACGCTCGGGCCCCATAAATAGGAAGGAAGGCGGTTAAGCATGAAACAATTCCTCCCTCTGAAATTTCGAAGCGCAGAGAAAAAGATATTTACCTGGTCATACAGAAGATCCCTGCAGGGAAGCCATATTAATAGGAGGAAATTCAAAGGCGACGCAGCTCGTAGTGCGCCGCGCCAAGGCGATGGTTTTTAGTGGGTGCGAATCCCATCCGGCACCTTGGTCATTCTAGGCGGTAGCGATCCGAGGCTTCGACCTGAGCGGTTGCCCGCCAAGCCGCCCGGATACCGTCGGACAGGTGTAGCGACTGGTTATGCGGCGGCTGCCATTCACGAAAGCCACGGCGCAGGAGTTTTCAAAGATCCAGTTACCTGTTCATCGAGCACAGAACCGTCAACGACCTTCCGTAACACAACCAAAGTTGCGTCGGCACCAGCTTTTCCCACGCTCTGGCGGCTTCCAGCAAACGAGCGATGAACCAGTCCGTTTCAGCGAATTGTTGAAGTCCGGCGGCGGCGAGATAGTTCGCCAAATGGCCGTTGTCGGGTAAGCCGTACGCGAAAAGCTCGAATCGATTCGCATGCACGCCAAAGGGCTTGGGGCGATTCGGGGGTGTCAGCCAACGTGAAAAGAGATCGCCCATTGACCACATGTCGGCCCATTCGACAAAGTGACATACGGGCAAAGCGAACCCATGCTCGCGAAGTCGCTCAGCGAATTCGTCGGCCTCTTGTCGAACGTGGTCCGGCCATTGCTCGGAAGACCACAGGTTCGGATCGACAGCATTTCGTGCCGAGGACCAGGCGGACAGCCGCTGCAACGCGATGTCCCCACTGAGGCCGGCTAGCTTCGCAATGGTGATTCGTTGTGAAGCCACACGAAACAACCTCCAAAGCCGCATAACGAAAAAGTTCAGTTGCCGGGGCGGCTGCAAGCAACTTGGTATCCCAACAAACGGAATGGCGGCCCGGTCAAGTACAACGGCTGATTAGCTGCGTCCTCGCTCCCATGTGGGCTCAAATAGCCGCTCAAGTTTAGTGACAATAGGCGCAAGCTCTTGCTACTCCTTTGGCATGTCACACCGCCGGACGCCCGGCGAAACTACAGGAGCCGCCTGCGGCCCGTTAGGCAAATTGTATGGCGTCGGCACTCGTCGTTCAACAAATTTTGCCGTAATTGATTAGCGCCATAGAGGTGTATGCCAGTTGTACCGGCTTGCAACTCTCTCACGCGCAGCCTAGGGACACGTTGAACGCTAAACACGCGACCTGCCGTCGCGGTCAGGTGCAGCTTCCTGGTTCGGCGGAGCCCTCGCCCTCACCGACCACTGACCCCCTTGCAGGTGCCTGCTCCCGCTCCCCCTCGGTCCAGAGCCACTCTCGCCACCTGAACTTACGGGCAATCAACTCTACGTAGCCGTCCCGCCCGTCCACGACGTAGTGCCTAAAGTCCGGCCGGAAGAAGTCCGGCAAGCTCTCCAGCCACGCGGATCGCTTGGCGACGTAGAAGCCCGGGTTGGGACAATACCCCGTCTCACGCCATTGCCGCACCCGCCAACCGAGATACTCGGCAGCTGCAAACTTGATCGGCGGGTCGATCGTGTAGCCGAGTACCTCGACCCCTTCCATGTCCGAGTGAGGGCCGACCCGGGCGTAGTAACACAACTTGAAGGCGATCTCGACGCGGCGGCTGTCCGTGCGACCGTCTTCTTGAAGCCGGCCGGCACCGAAGCGGACAGTACATTCGGGCTCCACGTCGGACTCGCTGTGCGAGAGGGTGACACCACTCATCGACGACGAGATCGCCCACGGGACACGACACGGTGACAATATAGTCTCCACGATGTTCCCCCTCCCAGCGGGTGGCTGAGAAGCGCTCTACGCCGCCGAACTCATTGTTAGCCTGACCGACGCCGGTCAGCGTGGGATGGGCCTTTGGTCGGCACGGCAAGACAGTCGGTCCGTAATATGCTGATAGTATCAGCAGAAAGACGACCGTAGAAGGTTGTTCGAGTATGAGGCTTTGCACGCCGGGGGGTCAGGGGGGGCAAGGTCAGAGCCATCGGCGTGCCGCGAAGGAGTTGACTCAAAAAGTCCACCGCCGAACACGGGTGCTGCCAACATGTCCGCCACACCGACATCAGGACCGACTGCGCCCGTGCGGACATGCATGTTTATTGTAACAATGTTTCCTCTCCATCCTTCCGCGGCCTGCCGCGTGGACGCGTCGTGAACTCCAGCCCTAGTCGCTTGGCGGTCCTCTTCATCCAGGCTTCGTCGCCGTACGGCGAGCCTCGAAATACGCTGCGCCTGATGGCCTGCACTTCAACGTCGGTCGCCGACTCGTTAACCCATTTGAGCCAATTTCGCGGGCGAGCTACCGGGCGTGGTCATTCTGTGCCCTTCGTTGATTGTGGCTGTTGCCAAGCTTCGTCCCGAGCTTCCTCGAAAAGGCCTGTCAACTCGTCGTCGGTCAGGCCGCTATCCTCGAACCCCTTACGGACCGGGGCGAGAATCTGGTCGAAAGTCCCTCCGTTAAGGCAGGATTCAATGAGCTTACCTGCGTAAGCAGCAGGGGCGACACCGCTATGGGCAGCGGCTTCAAGGAGTTTTTTTTCCGTTTCCGGAGATAGGCTGATAGTGATTGTCATGGCCTGTCATTTGTTTTCGCGGTTCCATTCGTCCTTTCCCACAGGATAGCATATTTGACCGTGATGTCACCGGTTTCCGGGAGCGGTGGCCGAAAGCCCCTTCACAGCTCGCTTGCCGTTGCCTCAGGCTCACCAGCGCCTATCCTCCGCGTTGTTAATCAAGTTGGCACGCAGGGCCTTTCGCTCTGTATAGCGCAGCACCGCATACAAATGATCGTCCGATTCCACCGGGAATGACTTATAGCGTCCCTGGTAAATATGGCCAGTGCCGCCGGTGTGGTAATGTGCGTGCCAACGCATACTGTGCGTGTGCGTTAGCCAGCGCAGAAATGTGGTGAGTCCCCCCCTTCCTTAGGTTCGGCTACTATAGGTCTTAACAAGATACAACCACAATAATACCGCAATGAAACCACAGACTCCGCCCAATGCGGCGCCCGAAAAAACACCTTGTCGCTGATACTGTGCTTGCACTCTGGTGCGGAAGATTTCGTCTGCAGAGGGATCGAAAGCGGTGGCTATCGGCGCGAAAATGAAATACGCTGCCAGCACGCCAAGGATCATACCCAAAAGCCCTGAGGCTACGACAACTCTCCTGCGATCACTAAATTTCCGATTTCCAGCTACAAAGACCAGCATACCTCCGACACCAGCGCCAATTAGAAATCCAAGAACAGGCAACTTGCCTTCGTCAGACGCCGCATTCCAAATTGTGGCCAACGAAAGCAATTCGGTGAAGAAACCGATGATGCCGCCAGCTAACGCACCAAAGAATACTTGCACGCTACGGTATAACATCTTTTCGAAAAACTCAAAGGAGACGCAGCTCGCATCCAGTCATTTTCGGTTGTCGAAACAGTGTCGGCGCGTCGTTTTCACAGAAAGCCGCCCCGGTCAGGTGCAGCCTTGTTTCGGCGGCGTCTACTCTTTTACGGTGCCGCCGCGATTCTGACCGAACTCCCACCAGAGGTCTTTGTCAGCCCGCCGGGGATTAGAGATAAGAGCCCGTGATCGTCTGGCCCAAATTCGCAATGCTTGCTTTGTGCTCGCTTCGCCGCGCTGAAGCATACGTTCAAGTTCGTCGGTCTTCCCACTGACACGAACAGTATCGTAAACCCACAAATAGAGGCAGTGTAGGAAGAAATCAGCCTTCAGGCATTGCTTGTCTTCGACAAGGTTTATGAACAAGGCCTCGTGGCCAATTCCCGTGACCGCCAAGTCCCAGTCTTCGGAAGGGCAGAGTGAATCCGATTCGGCAGCCCATTGACGTAGATCGGTAGCAGTTGGATTCCAGGGATCTTGCAAGTGTTTCCACTCCTTGCCGGTCGGGAAGCTCACCTGCCGGGGCCGCTAAGGAGGCAGTGACTGTCTGAAAAACCAGCGGCCAGCACGATGTTGTAGGCGCCGGCATTATATCATGAGCCGGCAGGTTACCAAAAGGTTTTGCCTAATCCAATCAAGGCGAGCCATGGCCCGGCGGATTGGCCGGGCCAAACGTGGGCCACGCTTCAACGATCTTGGCCAAGTCTCCGTCAATCCTGGGGTTTTCAGTCGAAAACGAGCCGCGTTCGAAATCTTGGGCGGGGGCGTCGGCGAAGGCGCGGTAACCGGTGCCGTCGGGGCCTTTCCGTGTCTCACCAGTCTGTGAGACACGGAAAAATATTGTGTTAAAGTGCTTTGTTGTCAAGGGGTTGCGGATAAAACTGTGCCTGTATACGCGCTTGAGACACGAGTGGGCATTTATTAGGATGAGTTGGCTGACAATTGGCAGCGCCCGGCCCCTGGCCAATGCACCTTTAACGGCGCCGTCGGCGCGCTGCGCCACCGGCTTGCGGGTTGCCGCGGGGGGCTTGCTGCGGCGGGCGTCCGTCGCGCTGTCCGCGCGCGGTCCGTGTGACCGTTGCTTGCCGCTGCTAGCACCACGGTCCGGGCTGGCTTGTTTGTAATCGAAATCGGGCAGGGTGATGCGCGGCAGGCGCTGGCCAATCTGACGTTCAATGTCGGCCAGGGAGCGCTCCTCGCCGGGAGAGACGAGAACGAAGGCGTCCCCTTCCTGCTCGGCCCGGGCAGTACGGCCGATGCGGTGCACATAATCATCGGGCACGTCGGGTACGTCGTAGCTGATGACATGGGTGATATTGTCCACATCCAGGCCACGGGAAGCGATGTTGGTGGCCACCACGACCTGGTAGTCGCCCCGCCGAAAGCCTTCCATGACGCGCCGTCGCTGCGCCTGGGTGAGGTTGCTATGCAGTTCGGCCACGGCGAAACCGTCGGCGTCGATGGTCTTGGCCAGGCGCTTGGCGGAATGCTTGGTGCGCGTGAAGACGAGCACCAGGGGCATCTCGGTGTGGCGCAATAAATGGCGCAGGAGGGGGCCCTTGAGATGTTCGGCCACGGGATAGGCGGCCTGGGTGATGCCCACCGCGGGGCGCTGTGCCGGCCAATCTGGATGATTTCCGGCTCGCGCAAGATGTCCCGGGAAAGCGTGACGATCACCGGCGGCATGGTGGCGGAAAAGAGCAGCGTATGTTTGCGGGCGGGCAGGCGTGCGATGATTCGCTTGAGATCGGGCAGAAAGCCCATGTCCAGCATCTGGTCGGCCTCATCGAGGACCAGGGTATGCAGTTGATCGAAACGCGGCCTGGTTTAGCCGCATATGATCGAGGAGCCGGCCGGGGGTGGCGATAATAATGTCCACGCCGGCGCGTAGCACCCTTTCCTGCGGCCCCATGGGAGTGCCGCCCACGACCAGGCCAAATTTAAGCGGCGTATGATAGCCGAGCCCCAAGGAGACGTCGGTGATTTGCTGGGCCAGCTCGCGGGTGGGCGTGATAATCAGCGCATGCGTGGTGCCGCGCCGCAATGTCAGCAGCCGATGCATGATGGGCAGCAGGAAGGCGGCGGTCTTGCCGGTGCCTGTCTGGGCCGTGGCGATAAGGTCACGTCCGGCGAGGATAGGAGGAATGGCCTGAGCCTGGATGGGCGTCGGGTCGGTGTAATGCATCTCTTTGGTAGCCTGGACGAGCTGGGGATGCAGACCAAGTGCCTTGAAGGGCATGCGGGACTCCTAGGGACAACCGTCACGGTGTCCGGAAAAGGAGTATTGTATGAGAACCGGCGGTATTTGCTGGTTTTGGTGCGGCATTTCTGAGGGGCAGGGCCGAAATGCGCCGCTTTCACTCGCAATTGCAGGTCTGCAAAACGAAAAACAACTTGAGTTCAACGTCGGGGCAGCGGCCGCGATACATCGCCCCAAGATATACGCCCGGAGAGACCTCACGCATCTCATCCCTGAACGTCTGACCAGACCCTGGACGTACCGCTGTAATCCATGATGATGGCCGGCTTGCCGTCGATCCAGCTGGTACCATGGCTGACCTGGGCGCGAATCGCGCGGAGGCCGCACCATTGATTGATGAGCGTGCCCTCGTCGGCGTTGAAATGCTTGCCCTTCCAGAGAAACGACGTCATGTTGCCTTTGACGCCCGCCAGTGGCATACACGGACAATACTTGACGCGTCCCGCGCGAACCCATGGGGGATTGCTCCGGGTTCGGCCTGGCGATAGATGCATTCGAGCTCATGCCAGCTTAGCGACGCGAGGTTTTCAGGGGAAAACGCAGGCTCCGCTCCCATTGAAAAGGAGGCCCAGCCCAAAAGCAACAGGACAACGGGCATCGACTTTGGCAATGGCCGGGACATCATGGAAGTCTCCAGGGTGGTTCGTCAAGGTGCAAGCCAGGGACTTCGGTTGATATCGCCAGAAAGACTGGTGGCAATCAGGAGAAGAGGCCGCGGGATATTGAAAAGATGGCCCGTGCGTGCTGTAAAGCGGTGCAGTCCTTACAGAAGGGCGCGGGGTATGGTTGGGGTGGCCGGGTCTTGGGCGGATTTCGCTGGCTCTTTCATGATGGCACGCGAATATCCCACCTAAGAACGTCTGCATTCCAACACAAATCGGTCGGAGTATTTTTTTCTTGTTTCCGTCCATAAGGCCGATAAACTTAAGTAATTGCGACGCGCGTTCCTGTTGCCGTCCCATCCAATTGAGCTGATTGAGCCATGCCATCGCGAGGCTGGTCCATCCTTGTTTTCCTTCTGCCGCTGGCCACGCCCGTGGCCAGGGCCGATGAGCGCCCCGCCAGCCAGGGCGATATCACTTTCGAGCGCGACGTGCAGCCTATCATGGCACGCTTTGGCTGCAATGGCGGGGCCTGTCATGGCAAAGCGGGCGGGCAGAACAATTTTCAGCTTTCCTTGCTGGGCTTCGATGCCGATTCTGATTTTGCGCCTTGACGCAGGAGGCGCGTGGGCGGCGCATTTTTCCATCAGCACCCGAATTCAGTTTACTGCTGCAAAAGCCGACCGGGCAACTACCTCATGGCGGGGGCGTGCGCTTGACGAGGGGAGATTATGGCTACGAAGTGCTGCTGGGCTGGATTCGCGCCGGCACGCCGCGAACGCCGAAGTCGGCCCCGGTGCTCGAAAGAATTGAGGTAGAGCCAGCAGAGCGGATCATGACGGCGGGCGGGGAGCAGCCCCTGAAAGTGTTCGCGCATTATTCTGATCAGTCCAGGCGTGATGTCACGCACTTGACCATGTTTCAATCCAACGACAGCACCAGCGCGGCGGTGAGCCCGACCGGTCTCATCAAAGCCGGGCCGCTGCCGGGCGAGGCGGCAATCATGGCGCGCTTCATGGAGAAGTTCGCCGTCTGCAACGTCGTCATCCCGCTACCGACGCGGGTTCCCGCACAGTTCTACACGGCGTTGCCACGCTACAACGTCATCGATGGCCTGGTCTGGGACAAGCTCCAGCGCCTGGGCATCACTCCATCCGACCCGTGCAGCGACAGTGCTTTTCTGCGCCGTGCTTATCTCGATGCGCTGGGTCGGCTACCCAGGCCAGAAGAAGCGCGTGCATTTCTCGCCGACCGGGCACCGGACCGGCGCCAACAACTGGTCGATCACGTGCTTGCCGGACCGGAATGGGCCGATTTATGGGCCAACAAATGGGCGGATTTACTGCGTCCGAACCCCTATCGCGTCGGCATCAAAGCGGTGCTTGGCCTGGATGCCTGGTTGCGCCCTCCTTTCGGCAGAACAAGCCCTACGACCAGTTCGTCCGCGAGATCATCACCGCGCAGGGCAGTACCTTTCATAACGGTGCCGTCACACTCTTTCGCGATCGCCGTGAACCCGAGGAATTGACGACCGCCGTCAGTCAATTGTTTCTTGGCGTCCGGCTGGAATGCGCCAGGTGCCATCATCATCCGTTTGAGGCCTGGAGCCAGGAGGACTTTTATCGTTTCGCCGCTTACTTCGCGCGCGTCGGCCGGAAGGGCACGGGCCTATCGCCCCCAATTTCCGGAGGCGAGGAGTTCGTATATACGGCTACCTCCGGCTCGGTCAAACATCCCCTCTCCAACCAGGTGATGCAGGCCAGGCCATTGTTTGGAACAGCGCCGCCGACCGAGGGAGAGCGCGACCCGCGACAGGTACTTGCCGATTGGATCGTCTCGGACAAAAATCCTTACTTTGCCAGGGTGCAGGCCAATCGGGTGTGGGCCGATCTGATGGGCCGAGGCCTGGTGGACCCCGTCGACGACTTGCGTGCCAGCAATCCGGCCAGCAATGGACCCCTCCTGGATGCCCTGGCCGATCATTTCCGCGGCGCCGGTTACGATCTCAAGAAACTGCAACGCCTCATCATGACATCGTACGTGTATGGCCTTGGGTCTTTGCCCGGCGACCGCAACGTCGCCGACACGCGCAATTTCTCCCGGCATTATCGCCAACGTTTGCGTGCCGAAGTGCTTCTGGATGCTGCCAGCGACATCACGGGCATGGCGGAGAATTTCGCTGCCATGCCGATCGGTGCCCGCGCGGTCGAACTCTGGACCGTACGGTCGCAATCGGTGTTTCTCGATAGTTTTGGGCGGCCCGACCCCAATCAGGACCCGCCTTGCGAGCGCACCAGCGATACCAGCGTCGTCCAGGTGCTGCACTTGATGAATTCACCGAAGTTGCACGCCAAGGTGACAGGCGACGGCGGCCGGGCCGCGCTCCTGGCGGCGAGCAAAAAGACGCCGGCGGAAATAGTCGAGGAGCTTTATCTACTCGTCTATAGCCGTTTTCCGACCGGTAGCGAACAAAGAATAGGCGAGGATGTCTTTAGTGGCGTCCCTCGCCGCCGCGCAACGGAAGATCTCCTTTGGGCGCTGCTGAATTCGCCCGAGTTTATGTTCAAGGATTAATAGGTTTTATCTTCGCTGGAGGATCTGCCTGTGGTAAATCGGCGCGATTGCCTGAAACTTGGGCTCGGAGCGCTATTCGGCGGCAGTTTTGTCGATGCCTTGCGGCTGCGTGCCGCAGGCGTCTGCCAGCGATGCTGGTGCAGTGCGAAAGGCACAGAGCTGTATTCTCATTTGGATGGATGGCGGTCCGACGCACTATGAAACATTCGACCCCAAGCCAGATGCGCCCAGTGAAATCCGTGGCGACTTTCGACCCATCGCCACGCGCCTGCCGGGTGTCTTTTTCTCGGAGCATATGAAACGCCTGGCTGGCCTTGCCGACAAATTTGCCGTGGTGCGGTCTATTCACCACAATCAGGGCAATCATGGGGCTGGCAATCACTACATGATGACCGGCGCTCCCCGCGCATCCCGGTCGGTTGCGGCGCCTTCGTTAGCTTTCATCCCAGCCTGGGCTCGGTGACCGCCCACGAACGCGCCGCGCCCGGCGGTTTGCCTGCCTATTTCACCATGCCGCAAATGACGCGCTCGGGCGGCCCAAACTTCCTGGGGGCACGCTATGCGCCTTTTGTCGTCAGTGATGACCCCATGGACGTTCAATTTCAGGTGCGCGATGTGGCCTTGCCGCGCGGCCTCAGCGGCGACCGCTTCGACTCGCGCCGCGAACTACGTGCCGAAGTGGACCGTATGCAGCGCCTCCTCGATCCCGCCGCCGGCGACCCCGTGCTCGGCCTCGATGAGCACTACCAGCAGGGTTACGACCTCATTACCTCCAAACAGGCTCAGGCAGCCTTCAATATTCACAGCGAGCCCAACCATGTGCGCGATCGCTATGGCCGCAACCCGTTCGGGCAGCGCGCTCTCCTGGCGAGGCGTTTAGTGGAAGCCGGCGTCCCCTTCATCACTCTCAATGAAGGTGGCTGGGACCACCACACCGTTTTGTTCACGTCGCTGGCCCAGCGCCTGCCACGCTTCGAAGCGACGATTGCCGCCTTGATCGAAGATTTGTCCCAGCGCGGGCTGCTGGAAACCACGATGGTCATTGCCATGGGGGAGTTTGGCCGTACGCCGAAAATCAACAAGGATGCCGGCCGCGATCATTGGTCCAATGCCATGTCCGTAATGTTCGCCGGCGGCGGCACACCCGGCGGCCAGGTGGTCGGCGGCACGGACGTACGCGGCTATAGCGCCATCGGCCATACGCATGGGCCGGAGAACCTAGCTTCCACGATTTATCTTAAACTCGGCATCGATCCGGCCAAGGTTCTCTATACACCGCAAGGAAGGCCAACGCATTTGGTCAGCGATCCCAGTCCGATCCAGGAACTCATGGGCTGAGACGTGCAATGATCGGACCGGCCTATGAATTCTTGCCGCTGCTCTAAAACTTGCCCCTGATCCCCTTTCGCCCCGCCTCCTCCCTGGTCAACAACGGTCCCTCATCCATGTTTAACCGGCATTTGTATATCGGCGTGCTCGGTCCAATCTTGGTCTGGACCGGCGCGATGGCTCACGCGGCGCCGCCTGTCGTGAACACTTTTTACCCTGCCGGGGCCCAACGAGGCACGACGGTGACTGTAAGCGCGGAGGGCGCCTTCTCACACTGGCCAGTCAAAGTCTGGGTAAACCGGCCAGGCCTCGAAGTCATCGCCGCCAAGGAGAACGGCAAGTTGCGGGTTACGGTCGCGGACGATGCCGTGCCAGGGCCGTATTTCATTCGCTTGTTCGATAAAGAAGGCGCGAGCGTCGCCCGGCCATTCGTTGTCGGCACCTTGCCGGAAGTGATGGAACAAGAACCGAACGATGATTACAAGAAGCCGCAAAGGCTCGACAAATCGCGCGTCCTCGTGAACGGCCGGCTCGCCAAGGCGGGCGATGTCGATACTTTCGCGCTAAGGCTTGAAAAAGGCCAAACGCTGGTCGCGTCCCTGGAAGCGAATCGCACGCTACGCTCGCCCATGGACGCGCACCTGCAAATATTAACGATGGATGGCTTCGTCCTGGCACACAACGACGATTTTCACGGCCTCGATCCGCAAATCGTGTTCGCTGTCCCGAAAGAGGGGACCTATTTGGTCCGGACATTCGCGTTTCCCTCGGTGCCCGATTCGACAATCCGTTATGCCGGGGGGGACAAATTCGTCTATCGCCTGACGCTGACCACAGGACCTTTCTTCGACTATGCCTATCCCCTGGCCGTGAGCCGAAGCATGCCTGGCGACGTTGACATGATTGGCTGGAACTTACCCGCGACGCTACGCACGCTTCCCGTTCACGCGGGTGAAGGGCGCGATGCCACGCTCTATCACCCGGACAGCGCCAACTCGGTGCTGGTTCGACTCGAACCACACGCTGCGCTCGTTAAATCGGCTCAACAAACAGCCGCGCCAACCCACAACAGATTGCGCTTCCGATCACGCTGACAGGCCGGCTGGAGAAGGCTGGCGCCGTCGATTTTTACCAGTTCGAAGCCAAGAAAGGCCAAAAACTTTCGTTTCGCGCGGAGGCCCAATCGCTGGGCCTGCCTACCGAGCCTGTATTGGCCATCACCGACCAGCAGAGCAAAAAACTGACCAAGGAACCGGTCGCCCACGCCTGGCAAAGATCCGACCCTTGCCTTCACCGTGCCGCAGGACGGTTCGTTCATCCTGGAAATACGCGACCTTTATGGCACCGGCAGCCTTCGCCACGTCTACCGGCTACAAGCCGCTCTTGTCATGCCCGATTTTGCCCTGAAACTTACGACGGATCGTTTCGTCGTGGCCCCCGGCAAAACTCTGGATATTCCGATTACCGTCGAGCGCTCGAACGGATTGACCAAGGAAATTACCGTGGAGGTGCTTGGCCTGCCGGAAACGGTGACTTATGCAACGCTACCGGCGGCAAAGTCCAAAGGCAGCACGCTGACTCTCCGGCTGACAGCCGCCGAGGGAGCGTTCTCTGGGCCGATAAATATTGTCGGCAAATGCCAAAATGAAGGTGAAATGAGTCACGTGGCGCAAGCCACGGTCGCGGATCTGGGGAGCCTGACGGCAGATCTGTGGCTCACCATTCTGGAGAAATAGAGTACGTGTCAGTTGCCGGACCCAATTGCCTGACTATCGCCAGGCATTGGGCACGACAACTGACAACCCAAAAAACTCACCAGGTACTGCTAAATTGTCCAGCCCTTGCGATACTCGCGGTGAATGAACTGGTCCGCCGCCGGCAGGCCGCGAGCGCGGAGGTTCACGGAGTCCCAGTCGATGCGCTTGCCGACGCGGATGGCGACATTGCCGAGGAGCGCCATCTCGGTCAACGGTCCGCCATATTCCGTGAAGTTGGACATGGCCGGCGCCCCACCCTTGCAGGCGCGGAGCCATTCCTGGTGGGGATTGTTGCCCGGCGCACGCGGAATCGTGGGCTGTGGGGGCTGGTAGCCTTCATAGTTTTTCGTGGGCAGCAAGACATGCCGCTGGCCGTAGTCGTCGGGCGAATACATCGAGCCCTTGTTGCCGACGATCACGCAGCCGCTGCCGCCTATCTTTTGACCCTGCAGAAGTTCTGCCGGTGGCCGGCGAACCTCGTACCATTTTAGGGTCACGGGCGGCCGTTTGCCGCGCGCCGGGAATTCATAAGTGACCATCAGTCCCATGCGCGGAACGTTATCGGCGGGCGAGCCCGAGGGCGGGCTTTGATTGTTCACGGGCCGGTCTGTCTCGGCCACGACGGAGGAGGGAGCGCCAAGCTCGAGCGCCATGTACGGCAGGTTCATCGTATGGCAGGCCATATCGCCAATGGCGCCGGTGCCGAAATCCCACCATCCACGCCATTTGAAAGGCACGTAGCCAGCGTTGTAGGCTCGTTCCGGTGCCGGGCCTAGCCAAAGGTCCCAGGCGAGCGTCTTGGGAACGGGCTGACCGGGCAAGGCTTTTTCCATGCCCTGCGGCCAAATAGGACGATTTGTCCAGATGTGAACTTCGCGGACGTCGCCGAGGGCGCCCGACCGAACGATCTCCGCTGCCTGGCGCAAGCCGGCGCCCGCGGTGCCCTGGTTGCCCATCTGGGTAGCAACTTTTTGCTTGGCGGCCACGATGCCCATCTGGCGAGCTTCCCAGACGCTGTGCGTCAGGGGTTTTTCGCAGTAGACATGTTTGCCGAGCTTCATCGCGGCGATGCCGGCGAAGGCATGATGATGGTCCGGCGTGCAAACGGCCACCGCTTCGATGTCCTTTTGCTTGTCGAGCATTTCGCGATAATCTTTGTACTTGGTCGCGCCGGGAAACCGGTTGAAATTCTTGGCGGCCTGGCTGTCATTGACGTCGCACAGGGCGACCATGTTTTCCTTGGCGAGAGCATTGACGCTGGCATCGCCCCGCCCGGCAGCGCCGATCACGGCGACATTCAGTCGATTCATCGGATCGTTTTGACGCTGCGCCCGCGATTCCGTGATGTCGGCCACCGCGAAATAACCCACCCCGGCCGCCGCGGCGCTTGCTTTCATGAAGCGCCGGCGATTCATCTTCCCGCTCATTTGTGGACTCCTACTCATGTTGGAGAGAAAGGGGACAAACAGAGAGGGGCACCCACCATCACCGTATCGGCCCGCTACCAAAGCGAACGCCACGCCTCAGAGCCCTCTCGGCGCTCGGCCATTCTACGCCAAGAAAGTCCGCTTCGCCAGAGGGTGAATCCTGTTAAGTCTTCTTTGACGGGAAGGGACCAATTCGCCGGAATGTGGGCGGTAATTCGAATTACATTGGGGCGGCGGAGCGTTGATCAAGAGACAGGGAAGTTTTTCATGTGCACCTGGTCGGAAAATTGCGTTAAGGATGGTAATCTGTTTGTCGGATAGTAGGATACGGCCATCGCCAATCAGATATCCTGGGCAGTTTCTTTCGCGGAGGATAATACCATGAAACGACGTGCCTTCCTGAAGACCGCGGGAGCGCTTACCGCGCTGGCCGCCTCGAAACTTGCGCAGCCGAACATGGCGCAGCCGAACTTGGCGCAGCCGAACAGGGTGCGGCCGAGCCGGCCCCCGCCATTCCCATCGTCGATACCCATGTGCATTTGTGGGATCTCACGCGCTTCCGGCTGCCCTGGATTCAAAAGAACTCGCCGCTCAATCGCAGCCATGTCATGAAGGATTATTTGACGGCCGTGGATGGACTCAATGTCGTCAAGGGTATCTACATGGAAGTGGACGTGGAAGTCGGGCAGCAGCGCGCCGAGGCGGAATATGTCTTTGAGATCTGCCGGGAAAACAAGTACGCCGCTGAAGGCAGCCGTCATTTCCGGCCGCCCGGCCAGTGATGATTTTCGCAAGTACCTCGAGGGCTTTCAGCGCAACCGCTACCTCAAGGGGGTTCGTCAGGTGCTGCATAGCGACGCGACACCGCCCGGCTTTTGTCTGGCCCCCAATTTCGTGCGCGGCGTGCGCTTGCTGGGAGAAATGGGCCTCAGTTTCGACCTCTGCCTGCGCTCCGCCGACCTGGGAGATGGCGTCAAACTCATCGAAGCCTGTCCCGGCACGCGCTTCATCCTCGATCATTGCGGCAACATGAACGTGCAGGCCAAGGACCGGACGCAGTGGCAGCGCGACATGCAGCGCCTGGCGAGCGCCACGAATATCGTCTGCAAGGTATCGGGAATCGTGGCTTCGGCACGGCCGAAGAACTGGACAGCGGACGACCTGGCCCCCATCATCAACCACACGCTGCAGGCCTTCGGCCCCGACCGCGTCATGTTCGGAGGCGACTGGCCGGTTTGCACGCTGACGGCCACGTACCGTCAATGGGTGCAAGCCCTGCAAACCATCGTCCGCGGGCGCCCCGCCGAAGAACAACGCAAGTTGTTTCACGACAACGCGACGAGATTTTATGGGCTGGCGTAGGGGAACCGCTGCGGACCGTGAACCTCGGAGCCGAAATAGCAGCCCGCATCCTCCCGGCACAAGCCCGGCCTGTCCGATTTGCGAGACAGCGGCAGCGTCAGTATCTTACATGCCCCTGGCCATATGGGTAAAAGTATGTATCGTGGGCTTAAGCCCACGCGACACACCCACGGCTAGAAATCGAGCGTGCCAGACGAAGTTGAACGTGGGCAGCCGACATATTCCAGCGACGATATCGTGGCCGCCCTTTGAGGATTCCATCTCCCAACCGCATGACGAACCCCAGTAAAAAAGAACATACAAGAGCTAGGTTTGCGTCCACTCTGCTGCGATTAGTGCGACACCTTTCCGTTACCAAGTCGCTCAATCGACTCTTGCGTTTTTCCTCGGTCATCCGGCTTCTGGGCACGTCCTTTTCCCAAAGTTGCAAGAACGGCCCGGGCCTCTGGGGACGCGATACGCTCAAGCACCATGATGGCTCGAATGCTGCGAACGATTTCCGGGGGTGGACTATCAACAAGGGTCTTGAGAATCTGTTCCAGGCGGCGACGGGTTTCCAGGGGTAGATCACGTTCTAGAGCATTTTTGATAGTTTGGTCCGCCTCGTCGGCGACGGCTTCCAACTCTTTGGTAGCTACCTGGCGGGTGGCGAAGACCTCGCTGTCCAACTCAGCTAGCCATTTTCGAATTTTACCGGCGTCAACAGCTACAGCCGGTTTCAGTCGCTCCCGCAAAAACGGCACAGCCTCCTTAGGCGAAAGTACCAGGGCACCGATGGCTTGATGCGCCGCCGTCGCGCTTTCGCCCCCAAGCTCGGCCCAGCGCGATTCCAGGTCCATTGTGGTGAGGTTTGCGGCGGTTTTAAATCTAGGGTCGACTTTGCCAATGTCATAAAGCAGGACCGTGGTGTCGCCCAATCCGGCGGCAAGGTGCTTCGTGTCAGGGGAAAAGGCTAATGCCTTAATTTCAGCAGGGACATCATCAAACTGGCAAATCAATCGGCCGGTGGCTGAATCCCACACATTGATTTGCCAATTCGGAGCACTGCGAACTTGGTCCTTGGCTTTACTATTCGCACAGGCTATCATGCGGCCGTCCTTGGACCAAGTCGCTACATTGAAATATTGGTCTTTTAAAGCAGCTATTTCCTTTCCGGTGATGACTTCCCAGAGCCGAATACCGGTATTCGTAGTCCTCGTCAATACTTTTATGGGCGGAACGGGTTTTTCGGTCACGATGGAAGAAAAAGCCGATGCGATCAACCGAGCATCCTGGGAAGCCACAAAATCACTTCCCGTTTCGTTATCTTGCCCGTGAAGCATCCGACCTGCCTGCAATTCAGGAAAAAAGACAAAGATATCACTTGATCGGCCTGGCAGCTTTGCCGTCGCCTTATCTATGCGCATAAATACCATCTTGCCGTCGCTGGAAATATTGGGCAGTGCTTTTTGAGCAGCCAGTGCCACTGCCTGATCTGGAATCGGCCAAGAAGAGATCACCTGTCCAGTCTCTATATCCCATCGACGTAGAAATCTTTTGTAGGTGATGAGTCGCGGAACTGGTTTAAGTACGCCTGCCCCCGGCATTCCCTTATCCTTATCGGGTGCTTCATTTTCAACTGTGAGCAGTTGTCGGCCATTTTGGGAGAAAACCGCGACTGCCCCCTTCCCGCGCAAAATCGCGCCAGTGGATTCATGTCCGCTGCGGTGTCGTAAACTGAAAATTTACTATCGCTTGTCGTCAAGAAAACCGATCCGTTTGTTGAAAACGAAACTGAGTGGTGGTTCGCTTGGCTGCCCGTTGCTCCAGTGATGATTTTCTGGCTCGCCACGTCCCAAAGGTTGATGGCACCGCCAAATCCAACGGATGCAAGCGTTTTGGCATCCTGGGAGAACGACAACGCGGAGACTCGGTCATGCTGTCCATGGTACTCAGTGAAAAGTTCCTTGTCTTTGGTCAGATCCCACGTTCTGATGCTACTTCCGCCATTGTAAGCCAGCCCTACCGTTTGAAGATCAGGTGCCAAAGCGACCGATGCTGTCCTGGCGTCGGCTGGCTCTTTTAGGGAAAACAAATTATGTGTTCGTACAATCTTCCCCGTCTCCAAATCCCACTCCTGAGCACCACCGGGGAACTCGCATGACATTAGCCCCTTGTTGTCGTGAGTGAAAGCAAGTGCCATAAACCTGTTCTGGCCTCGGACCGGCGAATTCGAGCTGGGTAATCTCATTTCCCCGCACCAGGTCAAAAATGGAGATTTGGCCCAAGCCGTTTTTTGCCGCAAGCATTTTTCCATCGGGAGAGAAGGCAACTGACTGATTCCCTGGACCAAAAGCCAACTTCGGTTGGTTTTCAAGAAAAGTATGGATGACCTTGCCTGTGGGCATGTCTCGAAGTTGTAGGGTTTGCCGACCTCTACCCGTCAGGGTCGCAATCGTTTTGCCGTCGGGAGCGAAGGCTAACAGGTCATATTGGGCTTCTTCAAGTCTGACAATGGTTTTGGCCGTACCGCAATCAACAATGATTGCCCGCCCTTTTGCTGGTCCCACGGTATATGAAACTGCGAGGTTCGTGCCGCCTGGTCCAAACGAAAGATAATTTACATTTACACGCGAAACAGCTTGCGGAGTCGGCTGATTATCATCAATCGAAATCTCAAGGGTTCTAACTTTCTTATTGCTCGGCAAGTCCCACACGGCGATAACAATTCCCTCGTTGCGTTTGGCCGTTTCCGGCACAGCCAACCGCGTGCCGTCGGGGGAGGTGGCGAGATCATTCCCCGAACGATGAAGTGCGCTGGGTAGATGGCTCAATCCTTCGCGTCTTTTGCCAGTGGCCGCGTCGAAGAGCTCAAAGCCTGTATTGGTCCGAACCACCATGGTTTTCCCGCTCTCGGCGAATGTGACATATTTGGTGAAATCGCCGTGCCTGAATCGAACCGTCCCTAACCTTGCCTCCGCTCCCAGCGGCAATGCGTCACCGAAGCGGTCAACCGGGGCTTTCTCCCTATCAGGAGTCGCAGCCTGCGTGTTGATGGCTTGTGTGTTCTGCTCCGGCGAGCGCTCGAACTTCACCAATGCGCTTATTCCTGCCCAGGCCCCGCCTCCGAAGACCAGTGCCACCGTCAGCGCCAACACCATCATCTTGACTTTAACCACAAGCATGCCCTTCATCGTTTCCTCCGCGAGTAAAGCGGCCTGGGCCGAAAGATATGCTCCAACGGCAGCTTGGCCAGACCCGGCCAACGTCGCGGCTTTGATAGTTCGCAATGCAAGGGCCGCGGTGACGGGCACAGCGAATGTTTTCTCGGCCATTGTTGCCGCGAGGGCGGCCTCCGAGAGCGTGATGCCGCGCTTGACCAGTTGGCAGCGTAGCAACTCACGGCCGCGCTCAAGCCGGCGTGCTACGGTTCCTTCCGCCCAACCAAGTTCGCGGGCGACCATGTCGCGGCCTTTGTTTTCGAAGTAGCAGAGGACGAGCGGAGCGGAGTATTTTTCCGGCAATGCACCCAGCATTTCGTCGAGTACCCTGCTGATCTCCTGCCAGCTGCCGTCGTCCAGCACGTGGGAATGTGGCATGTCCGCATACCGCTTTTCTTGCACGCGCCGCCTGAGTACCTCGGTCCGGGCACGCAACGCAGTTCTCTGCGCGACTCGATAAAGCCAGGGCCCCAGTGTGCCGCGCAAGTGGATGGAGCCGGCCTGGCGGGCGAGCACGTGAAATGTCGCCTGAAAGGAGTCCTCGGCCAAATGAAGGTCGCCGAGAATGCGTTTGCAAACACCCATCACCATACCGCGATGCCGTTCGAAGAGCACCGTGAACGGCGCATCCTTCCGGGTCGCGGCAAAATGCTTGAGCAACTCGCGGTCGGTCCGGTCAAGAGCTGCCGCAGCCAAATGCTTGCAACAGAGAAACCGCAGCATCTCCCCAACATCGGTTTTTGGCATTCCCGCAGTCCCCCCAGTGATCGTTAACATACTAATGCAGAAAAGCGCCAAAGAGGGCGCAAAAAATCTTGAGAAGTTGATTTGATTTCAAGGGTAGGCGGCAGGGTCAGGGAGCCGATCCCTAGAAGCGGCACGTGGCCAGGACACGTCGGTATTACATCCGGCTGGCCTCGGTGCCCACATTTTATACCTTGGGCCATACCCTCAAGTTTACCCACAACTTTTGAAACCGATAGCGTCGGCACAGTCGACCATGTGTTGTAGGGCCATCCAGCCGCGCCAAAGGATTAGCCAGCCCGGCTGGTGATCGCCCTTGCGATTTTGATGGCCGCCTAATCGTGCCAATGCATAGAAGAAATCATACACGCTCATACTTGTGTTGGCTTTTTTGTGCCGCCAACCGGAGAGAACAACGACATAGCGCGCATCGATCAGCTCGGTTACCTTTCGCTCTTTTGGCATCGGGTCGACGGCTCGCATCGCGCAGGTCAACAAACTGACTGCTATCACCGGATAGCAACGCGATCATTGGTTACAGCGCCTGAGCCGATGTGAATTGCAAGTCCTCGATAGAGCAGCCGGTCTTTTGGGCCTTGTGATATTCTTCAATAATCCAGCGGCACTCATACCAGCTGGTTCGTTCCCAGGCATCCTCGAGCGTGGCGACCTTGCAGTTGGTGAGCAGGATCCACTCCAACGGCTCAACTCCCGCAGGCTGATCTACTTCGCATACGCAAACGACCCACACAGGCAAGGGGCGTTTTTCATAATGGCCGCGACGCACGTGGGGTAAGGCAAGCAGGATGGGAGCAAACGCCACGGCGACCGTCGCAGTGCGTGCGGGCTGACCAGGCCGCGGCGCTATGGCGACTTGACGGCACCCCTGCAATGGCAAGGAACGCACATAGCAGTGGAGGTAGTCTTCTTCACCGAGCGGAGTATGGCCGCGGTGGATCACGCGCTCGTTCTCGAAGCACACCACGAACTCGGTGCCGTGCGACGCGTTCCGTGCCAGGAACTCAAACGTGTCGGCACTTCGGTCCGCGACATGTACCAGTGGCAATT
Organism: uncultured Planctomycetota bacterium; assembly: GCA_963848825.1. Taxonomy (GTDB): domain Bacteria; phylum Planctomycetota; class Planctomycetia; order Gemmatales; family Gemmataceae; genus CAVVSQ01. The sequence continues at coordinate 22,946 of CAWKFA010000017.1, forward strand.
GGCTGGCGTGGGGCCCACGGCCGCCAAACCTTAATCCATAGTCGACTTTCGCGGTCGGCACGGTCGCGTTTGACCTTAAGCTTTTCCTTGCGACCCACGAGGCGACGCCGGTGCAGGATCTGGTTGACCACACCTAGAACCTCACGCCGCTCAGGATCGATGGCCAGACTGTTATGGCACAGGTAACCACGGTGGCAGCCACGGCTGCCGCCCACGCCGCCCAAGTCGGGGATCGACCGCAGGCCCGTGTAGTCCAATTCCGTCGTGTCGTGGAGGACGAGAATCACCTTTTTTTCCTCTCGCATACGCTCCAAGGTCCGCTGGCGGTGAGTCTCCAGTACCGTCGCATGCGTCACTTCTTCCTGGTTCATCAGGCGATCCATGGCCTTGTAGTCCTTGGGAGCGCACAACTTGAAAGGCAAAGTGCCGCCTGGATGTCGGTAAATCAAATCCGCGATCCGCACCAGGCATTTGGTCCGTCGTTCGTGTCTCAAGTTCGCACCGCCAAAATTCTTCTCGCCGAAGCTCGCGACTGACGTCATCATGACTGTCCTCCGATAAAATCCTGGCAACCACGCCTCACTTTCAGGATTACCGGGTCGTCAACAGCCGCGTGTCTTATGCCACGCGCTTGCAATAATTACCATTCCCCTGCTTCCCTAGCTTTCGCGAACGCGCCCGCACGAAACTCACCCAGTGCCCTAATTAAACCGCGACAAACCACATTTGGAAAAATGACAAAGGCCTTGGACACTTGCCCCTTTCCTCAACGCGGTAGAATGTTGTGGGTAAACTTGAGGCCATACCCCAGGGGGCCAGGGGTCGAATAGGTGGCTAGTTTGATAAATTGGGTAAGCTGGTGGTACGTGAGCTAGCGTGCGGCTCTATTCCGGAGTCAGACCGGACGAACCCTCAGCGTTTTCTGAAACGGAGTATCTGCGGGGGCTTCTTGCCGTAGGTTGGGAATGGGTCGGACGTGGCGGCTTGCCTTCCTGCGCGGAGCTATTCCGCGCTTTTTTCGGGGTTTTAACCGCACTGCCGATCAAGACTGGTAGGGCCAGTACGCGGCGCTTTCGGCGAAAATGATAGCAAGGGTGGGTGACCGGACTCGAACCGGCGACAACCAGAGTCACAGCCCCCTATAAAACCACCTACACGATTGGTTAAAACCCTAGTATTTACGCCACTTTATACGAGCTCGGAGTTGGTTGCAATTCCGCAACTCCAGCCCCCCATCATGGCAGACCACCTCGCCCAGGCGTCCTTGCCTCGGCCATGTGGCATTTCTCTTCCTTGACATAAAGGACGTGCTGGATCGGCGGTTCCAGGACTTGTTGCAGGGCAACGAAACAGCCGACTGCGCTGCTCGTGGGCTTTTTGTGCTGGTAAAAAAGCCAACCCCCCTTTTCCAGCCACAAGCCGAAACGGTGGAGCCCGTAAAGGGCCGTCAAGCCCCCAAAAGGTATCACACACCAAAGCAAATCGTCCCCGAAACTCATGCCGCATCCTCCCTGGGAATAACGTCTTTTCCACCTCCATGGGACAGGCACATCGCCAAAGATCGCCGTGCCAATGGGCGATGGCAAAGCCGATCTGCTGGCTACTGGTGGCTTCGGGAGAGGCCTTAATCGCATACCTAACCGCGCTTGTCCTTCGAGATCTGCGGGCACGAAACGCTGTTGACGCCCAAATGAAAACCAGGATTATGAAATCGCAAAATCGAGAAAAAAGTTGTAGCCACAGGCACAAGTGTTAGACTGGTGCCCACCCACCTAAAAGGAACGCCTCATGTTCATTTCTAAAATTCGTGCTGCCGGAGCCTTAATCTTGGTACTGGCATCCTGGTTAACGCTATGCTGGCTCTGCCATTTTTTCCTTCCCGTCGCCTGTGGCCAAGTGGCGTCGCCCACACCGCAAGCCAAACAAGATGCAACGGATGAGAAGACCATCCGCGCGCCTATGCGCAGCTAGGCGACGAGTCCTTTGACAAACGCGACGAAGCCCAAACAAAGCTCATCGCCGTAGGCAGACCGGCCCAGGCGTTGCTTAGGCAGGTCGTCAAGGAAAGCATGGATGCGGAAGTGCGTGCGACCGCAACTCATGTGCTAAAGGTGATTCTCGCGAGCCCGGGGCCAGGCTTCTGGATTCCCGGAGGCAACGTCTTCGACATTGCATTCAGTCTGGATGGCCGAAGCATAGCGGTTGGCTGTGCCGACAAAATGGTTCACATCTACGACGTAAAGATCAATGCGTTGCGGCAAACCTTGAAAGGACACACTGCCACGGTCTACTCTGTTGGTTATTCTCCGGACGGCAAACTACTGGCTAGCTGTTCTGGAATTTGGTCCGCGACTTTGAATAAGTCCCAAGGTGAAATCATTATCTGGGACCTTGGGAAAGGTTCGGCTGAGGCCACCTTGAAGGGACCCGTGGGCGGTCTCTCCTCGGTCACTTTTTCGCCCGATGGAAAAAACCTATACGCGACGGGCGGCGATGGGATCATCAGGATGTGGGACATCGCCAGCCGTCAGGAAATCAGGGACGGCCGAGGACATACTAGGCCAGTGCGCAAGATCATTTTCACACCCGATAAAAAGCACCTCGCGACCGCCGGCATCGACGGTACGGTGCGTTTCTGGGATCCCAATAGCTTAAAGGAAGTACGACAAATACTTGCTCATCCCAATGGCGTCGGCACCATTACTTTTTCCCCAGACGGAAAGTACCTCGTCACCGCAAGCCGGGCGAACGCTCAACCTATTCCTGGGGTGTGCCGTGAAAGGCGTTGGTTTTCTGTGGGTGCGAATCCACCGGCAACTTGGTGTTCTAGCCGGTAAGCAGTTTGAGCGGCTTGGCGGGCACTGTCAGGTCGAAGCCTCAGATGGAAAAGGATCGTATTAGCGATTCAGCGAGCGTGCGGGCCGTAACGCGAGTGAACGTTGAGCAGGCCCCGAAAACGGGTTTTGCAGGAGCCGACCCTCCACCTGGAAGGGGAAGGCCACAGCGTCGCAGTCAGGGGAATGACCATGATCCCCGACGATGGTCCTGCCGGGGTAGTGACGACGGCACGCCGCAAGAGGAAACCAAGGCAACACGGGAGACCCCGTTCGTGATCGATGCAGATCAACACGAGCCGCGAGGGACCGACGTGGCGAGCGGGGGAGTCGGAGAGGTTCATAGTACCGTTGAAGCCGGGTAACGCCGGTGGAGGGAAGGGACCTCAGTTCAAGAGAAGTGTAGAACGTAGGGACCGCAAGGAGATTGGCGTGAGCCTGCAACCTCCGAACGAAGTCGTGAAACTACAGACGGCACTGCATGCGAAAGCGAAGGCAGCTCCGACCTATCGGTTCTATCTGCTGTACGACAAGCTGTATCGCTGGGACGTGTTGGCTTTTGCCTACGACCGGTGCAAGTCCAACAAGGGCGCACTGGGAGTAGACGGTCAGACGTTCCAGGACATCGAAGCGTATGGCGAGGTTCGTTGGTTGGAGGAACTGGCGAAGGAACTCCAGGGAAAGACGTATCAGCCAAGTCCGGTGAAGCGGGTGTGGATCCCGAAGCCGGATGGCAAACAGCGACCGTTGGGGATACCGACGATCCGCGACCGCGTGGTGCAGATGGCTGTGGTATTGGTATTGGAGCCGATCTTCGAGGCGGACCTACAGCCGGAACAATATGCGTACCGACCTGGGAGAAGCGCACTGGACGCGATCAAGGAAGTCCAGGAGTTGCTGAAAGCGGGCTATACGGATGTGATGGATGCGGACTGAGCGGGTATTTCGACAGTATTCCGCATGCTGAACTGATGAAGTGGGTGGCGCGTCGGGTCAGCGATCGGCACGTGTTGCATCTGGTGAAGATGTGGCTCGAAGCGACGGTCGAAGAGACTGACGAACGCGGGCGGAACGTCGTACGACACGCAACAAGGACGAACACTGGGGCACGCCGCAAGGCGGAGTGCTATCGCCATTGCTGGCGAATTTGTATATGCGCCGGTTCATCATGGGATGGAAGCAGTTGGGCCACGCGGAGCGGCTGGACGCTCACATTGTCAACTATGCAGACGACTTTGTGATCTGCACGCGTGGCAACGCCGACGAGGCGATGCAGACGATGCGTGCGATGATGGAGAAGCTGAAGTTGACGGTGAACGAAAAGAAGACGCGTCGGGCGACCCTGCCGGATGGTGCGTTCACGTTCCTGGGGTACACGTTCTGTCGTCAACATTCGCGACGGACGGGCGAGGCCTACGTAGGTCCGCGTCCGGGCGTCAAGAAGATCCGCGCACTGTGTCGCGGCATGAGCGAATGGACGGATCGGCGGACGAGTCTGCGGGAGGTCTCCGAGCAAGTAGCTTATCTCAACCGCAAGTTGCGCGGTTGGGCGAACTACTTCAGTCTGGGCACCGTTGTCCAAGTTTACGAGATCGTGATGAAACACGTGCGTCGTAGACTACGTCGATGGCTGGGCGACAAACACAAGGTGCGGACTTGGGGGTATGCACGCTTCCCGAATGAGTTTCTGCACGGGCAATTGCACTTGCTGCAATTGCGTGGAACGGCGACGGGCATGTCGTGAGCAATCGCCTGGTATTCTTGTCCGAGAGCCGGATGCGGGAAATCTGCACGTCCGGTTCGATGAGCGGGAGATAGAAACGGGGTACGGCGTTCGGTACTAAGCCACGAAAGGGAAACCCGGACACACGGACATACCGTCGCCTAACCTACAGCGATACCTCCCGACTCTACCATCAAAATTTGGGACATGGCGACCTTTACGGAAAAAGCAACGATCACGGGCCCCTCGAGCAGAGTTCTATCGTTGGCAGTTTCCCCGGACAACAAATTGTTGGCGATGGGCGGCGGCCGTAATCAAGAATTCGGCGAGGTGAAGATATTCGACCTGGCCACGGGCACAGAGCGAGTCGCCTTTCCGGATCATAAAGAATGGGTGGAATGCCTGGCGTTTAGTGCGGACGGCAAGTGGCTGGCAAGCGGCAGCGGTTATACACGCGACTCGCCAGGAGAGGTCCGCGTATGGGACGTGAAACGTCTGGTTGCCAAAGGGGAGTGACATTTTAGTTCCCAACCTGAACTACTTCGGATGACCTAGCATTATCTGATACGGAGTATCTGCGGGGCTTCTTGCGGTAGGTTGGGATGCGGTCGGAGCGGCTTCCCTTCTGCGCGGAGCTTTTCCGCGCTTTTCGGGGTTTTAACCGCACTGCCGATCAAGACTGGTAGGGCCGTACGTGGCGCTTTCGGCGAAAATGAAAAAAGGGTGGGTGACCGGACTCGAACCGGCGACAACCAGAGTCACAGTCTGGCACTCTAACCAACTGAGTTACACCCACCATGGGAACGCGTGTATTTTAACGCGGCCTTGAAATATGGCAAGTGACAGCCTGAAGCTTGCTCAAGGTAGCTTCCAGTCAAGGATATTGGCGAAAACTTGTTCCGCGTCGAGGTTGGGAACGGTGAGTGACGGATGGATGGCCACGGTTGGCGGGATTTGCCAGAGGGGAATGAGCGGCATGTGTTCGTAAAGGTGGGCATGAATGCTCTGCTGGTAATCGCGCACCGTCGCGAATTGGCGATGGCTCATGGCGGAGCGCAGCAGGCCCTGCAGCTTCGCGTCATTGTCGTAGCCGAGGAAGTTGGAGCCGCCCGCTAGCATGGCGTCGGGGTGGGGATCAAATAGCGGCCAGAGCCAAAAGTTGTTATCCGGAAAGTCCCAATGGTGATAAGCCAGCTCGTAATCGCGCTTGCCGATGGCGTCGCGCATCTGTTGTTCGGTCAGGGGCACCTGAGTGAGGACAAGGTCCACCTTGACCTGCGCGAAAAGGCCCGTCATTTGCTCGGTGATGGCGGCACAAGCCTCCTTCACGCCGGGGACGTCGGCGGGGAATTTGAGGCTGAGGCGAATGGGACCGAGCTGTTGTCCAGCTTTTTTGGCAAACGATTTGGCCAGTTCGGGCTGGAATATATCCAGGGGAACGCGCGGTGGCGGACACGATGCCCAGGAATGAAGCGGGAAGGGCCCGTTTAAGGCCACCGGCGGGTTGGCGGTGCCCTCGGCGGCGTGAAATACATCTTGCAGGATCTTCTTCCGGGATATCGCCAGCCCCAGGGCGCGGCGCAGGTCCTGGTTGGTCAGACTGGCAGTTCGATGGTTCGCCGCCAGGAAATAAACTCGCCGCGTCGGCAACGAACGCACGTCGGCAAAACCCAACTTCGTCAAGGAACCCGCGTCCCGGCTCGGAACATCGAGCGCGAACTGGCAGCGCGGCTGCTCGCTGGTTTGCTCATCCTTCCAGGCTACCAGGCGCACTTCGCGCACGGCATTTTGTTTGCCATAACGATTAAAGGCCGGGTTGGTCCGGAAAACCGCGACCGTGCGCGTACCTTCCTGTGCCTGGCCGACGTAACGAAATGGCCCGCTGCCCACCGGAGCGCTGGCGAAGGCCGGGTCTGTCGCGGAACGTAGCGGCTGGTCCCGATATTTCTGCGGCAATACGTGGAAGGCCAGGGGCGCCAGGGGATCCAATAGTCCTTGTTTCAGCGTGATGTCGAGGGAAAAGGGCTGGCCCTCGAAACGTGGAACTTCGAGCAGATCGCGCCAGGTGGAAGTGGTGGCCAATAACTGTGCTGTATGGCGGACGTCGGCCGTCGTCAGGCGTTCGCCATCAGACCAGTAGGCGTCTCGGCGAAGTTCGATGTGTTGGCGCCGCCCGTCAACCTGAGGCAAACCGGCGACAATTTCTGGCAAATAATATTGGCCGCCGGCGGCATCGAAGCGCACCTGGACGAGGCGGCTAAATAATAAATCGAGCGCTTGTTTCTCGGCGTTTGTCCATGCGGTTGCGGGGGACAGGTTCCCCGGAAGCTGCCGGACGGCAACGTGAAGGACACGATAAGTCTTCGTTAGCTTGGCGAGTTCATCAGCAACACCAGGCGCACGGGGCCAAAGGGCCAGGGCTTCCTCCAACTTGAGCTCCGCTTGTTCGCGGGCCAGTTTGCCGGCCTCGGCCGCGAGCGTTTGCGCGGCGCACAGCGTTTTACGCAAGGGTTCGGCCTGTGGGCTACTCAGGGACTGTTGATCCAGGTGGTCGAGCACGTCGCGAATTTTGCGAAAATCGCCCTCTTTCAATTTGGCGTCGCCGTAAGCAACCCAAAGGGCGCGTACACTGTCGCGCAGAGCGGGATCGACGGCCAACCAGGCATCGGCACGGCGTAGCGCCGCGGCCCAGGCGGCCTCGTCCTGGCCTGGTCGCGACCATAACGACAGTTCCTGGCGACGTACCTCATGTAGCTGATCCGCGATGCCATCGCGCAGGCTGGCCCAGGGGTCGGCGGCAAGCGGGGCATGTGCCCGCCGGCCCGCATGCCAGGAACCCACGCTTGCAAGCGTTTTTCGGCCATTGGCAGTTGATCGCCGGTGGGGTCTTTCAGCAAGGGAACGATCTCTTCCAGGACACGCGTTTCAAAAAACACAATTTTGGCGATGGCGGCCGAAGACATGGTTTGCGGCTTGCTTGGCGCGTCAAGCAGTGCGAAGGTCAACGGATCGACATATTTATTGGGAGCGCCCGGAAAGTTCTGTAATGGAACGACCTCCAGGACCTGGCCATCGACGAGATAGATCTTGTCGGCGGCTATTGTTTTTTCCGCGACGCCCGCATCCTGGCCGAGCAAGGACCAGCCTGGAAAAGCTCCCATGGGAAGCAGGCACAACACGAAAGGAAGGAAAAGCCGGCGAAGAGAACATTCGATGGTAAATGAGCGCTTGTGCATCAGGCATCGCCAGGGGACGGGCGTGACGGGTTCGGTATCTTGCGAAAAGGCCTCGTGGACATTAAGATTCATTATACAAGCCCAACGAATGCGTGCAGGTTCGCGGAAAGAAGAGTCTCCATGTCGCAGAAAATGCCCAAGACCGTGGTGGTCGCTTTCAAGGTCGAGGAGGAATTGGCGGAGTTCCTGAACCAGTTGCCCAACAAGAGCGCTTTCATCCGTAAAGCCATTTCGGCCCAGATGAATATGGCGTGTCCGGTTTGCCATGGTTCGGGGCAAGTGAACCGCTGGATTCATGACCATTTTGTACCCCTTATCAATAGTCTCAACGACAAGACCTGTGACGGCTGTGGAACGCAGCTGGCATTGCCGGACGATCCCGGTGCGCTTTCGGGTGAGGACCATGCCCGGCTCGAACAATCCTTGAAGGGCGGCCCACTTTATTGCGATCCCTGCTTCGGCAAGGCGCCGCCCTGCAATGATTGCGGCTGGCACATCGCCGCGGGCAAGGCCGCCGACCACCACAAGCACGCACACAGGTAGCCATGGGTCTCTCGCTGACAGAGTTGCGTGCTGCTTCGCCGCGCCGCTCGAGCATCCCTCTCTCGACTGGATTCACCAGGCCAGTTCGGCTGTCACCACCGCGCTGATCGATGACTTCGCGGGCCTTGGCGAGCGTCCGGTTGGTGGGACAGCCGGGCGGGCCGAGATGGAGGCCCTGTTGCGGGAGCCACCGCCGGAGTATGGGCAGGAATTCGCCCAGGTGCTCGGTGAGATACAGGCGAATATACTTCCTTACACCTTGCGACCGAGCCATCCCCGCTTCCTCGCCTTTATTCCGGGTGCGCCACATTCGTTTCCATCCTCGGCGACTGGCTTTGCGCGGGCCTTAATCTCTTCGCCGGCGTGTGGAAGGAGGCGCCGGCAGTCGCCGAAATAGAAATCCTGGTACTTGATTGGTTCAAGGGCTTTTTGGGCTACCCCGCCCTGGCACGCGGCATATTGACGGGCGGTGGGTCCGAGGCCAACCTTACAGCTTTGGTGGTGGCGCGGAACCCCTGAGCGCTGCCGACCGCCCGGCGCGGTGCTGTATACTTCGGAACAACGGCATTATTCCATCGATCGCGCCCTCAAAGTGATGGGCATGTGTCCGGAGCAAGTGCGGCAGGTGCCCGCCGATGCCGGTTATCGACTGATGCCGGATGCTCTGGCGAAGGCGGTCATCGAGGATCGGCAGGCGGGGCGTCTACCCTGGGTTTTAGTGGCTAACGCGGGCGCTACCAATACGGGCACGGTCGACCCGCTGGATGAGTTGGCGGACTTTTGCAGGGACCAGGGTTTATGGTTTCATGTGGACGCCGCGTATGGTTGGCCGGCGGTTCTCACTGAGGAGGGCAGGAGAATTTTACGCGGGATCGAGCGGGCGGACTCGATAACGCTTGATCCGCATAAATGGTTCGGACAACCCTTCGAGGCGGGGTGCGTGTTGGTGCGCAACGGGCGGGCGCTGGCCGATACCTTTCAACTACGCCCTGATTATTTGCAGGATGTCATTCCCGACGAGGGGGAAATCAACTTCGCGGACCATGGCATCGCGCTCACACGGCGGTTTCGGGCCTTGAAGATCTGGTTTTCGGTGAAAATATTGGGCGTGGCCTGGTTTCGTGGGCTCGTCGCCCACTGCTGCCATCTCGCCGACTACGCCCAGTCACTCCTGGAAACGACGGGCCAGTTCGAAATACTCAGTCCGCGGCAATTGAGCATCGTTTGTTTTCGTTATCGCGCAGGTGGGCAGGCGACTGCTCTCGATGCTCTCAACCTGGCGATCTGCGAGCGCATATGCGCCACCGGTCGCGTGTTTCTCTCCACGACGCGTCTGGGTGGGAGAACCGCTGTCCGTTTGTGTTTTGTCAACTGGCGCACGACCGCGGCGGATGTCGAGGAGGTGGTGCGTCTGCTGGTGGAAATTGGCGGCGAGCTGTCCAGGTAAACGACCGCTCCACCGGCCAGGCGGCGGTGGAGCGGGGCTACAAGCTCTTAAAATTGATCAAGCCAGAAGTGGGAACCGCGATAGAATCGTTGTGGTTGCCACAATTCGTAGCGCCAGTTGATTTCCTTGAAGGCGGGATAGGCCTGGTAAGCGGGCGGCTTCATGTAGGGCATGCCCTGAGCCTCGGGCCATTTCGGCGAGGTCGCCGGCCAGTAATTGTGGGGAAAGTATTGGTACGGGTAGTAATAGAAATTGTTGAGTTGATAACTGGGATAGCTATTATTGTACTGGTACTGGGCGGACGCCTGAGGTTGGTCGCTCATGGCGGCCAGAATCAGACAGATCGTTGCCGTCGTCAAAAGCGCGCGACCCATGATATCCTCCTGAAGGTTCGCTCTCGTGCCCCATCATGCGTGTTGCGTAGCCGAATTCGCTAAAACCCGGTACGTAGGCGTCACTTCGCTCGCAAAACTCCCGGGTCCGTTTTGGCTCACCACCAATCTACCCGATAATCTTGTTTCTCGGCCCATGGCAACCGGAATTTCTTGCCCTTTCGTTTTCCATGACCAATATTTTCCACAAGGGTGGAAAAGTCGCCCTCTTTTGACGTGAACAAACGAACAGATAAGGTGCCGGGGCCTGCCATGCGACCAATTCTCTCAACGCGGACGCGAAATCGGCTGGTGGTAGTACTTGAACCGCTGTGGCGACTGGTCGTCTTGTTGCTGCCCACGGTGCTGCTGCTGGCAGCAAGCTTTCGTCACACAGGCACGCCCAAAGATGGCATCATGCTCTGGGCTGGCACAGCCTTCCAGGCCTTTGTTTGCCTGTTGACCTTTTGCAGTCGGCGTTCCTGGAACCAGCCACTGGGCCCGGCGGTTGTCACGCTCTATTTGATTGCGCTGGCCTGGCTCTGGTTGGGAAGCCAGGCAGAGGACTGGTTTACCCCCCTGGCCAAAGCATTCTTGCTGGTCGTGCCCATGGTAGTCTTTGGCTTCCAGACCTTGAATGAGTCGGGTGCGCCAGCCTTGCGCCGCGCCAACCTCCTGGCCCAGCCTCGCCGAGCGCCAGGAATGGCCGTCGGACCTTGCGGTTTGTCGGACGCTGCCGGAGGTCAAGGCCCTGCGGGCAGCGCTCAGCTATGATGCAGCGCCGGCCCTGGCGCTTTTGCAACATTCGCGCCTGGAAGTACGCGTGGCGGCACTGGCGGCACTGGAGTTTCGCAAGGAATGGCGTGCCGGCCAGGCCGAACTGGTACTGCAAATCGCCCAGCGTGCCGAGCAACCGGTAATCCGCGCTGCCGCTGTTACGGCCCTTGGGAATGTGGACGATCGCGAGTTGGTCCAAACACTGGCGCAATTCCTGCACGACAATAGCCGAGAAGTGCGCCGCGCCACCACGGAGGCCCTCTTGTGGGACACCGAGCATCGCTGGACATGGATTCGCTTTGCCGTCCGACGAATTTTGGCGGACCCTCTCTTTTTAAGTGACGGACCCTTGACGCATGACGGGCAGTTACTGACCGCGGAAGCGGTCAAGGACCTGACGGCATGGTGCGCGGAAAAGGGGGTCTTGTCGGCGCGTGCCGCGTTGACGTTGGCTTCCCACTACACGCGGCGCTTAGCGAACGACCGGATACCGAACTGGTGCAATCGCTGCGATCCCAGTTAAGTGATCCGCGAACGCCGGCAGTTTGGCGACTTGAGCTGGGCAGAGTCTTGCAGAATTTCCAGGAGATCGACGCTCCGTTGCTCGAAAAGCTGCTCGACCCCGCGAACCCCGCTTCCTTGCGGCTTATTGCCTCCGAGAACATCCTGGCCGACAATGCGGACGGCCCCAATCGCGCACATGCTCTGGCGACGCTGCGTGATTTGGCTCGCCTGCCCAATCGCGAGATTGCGCTGGCCACGGCCGACCTGATTCAACGGCGGCTGGGAATCGACCTGGGCATGGGCCTGGGCCAGGCGCTGCCGGCACTCCATAGCCGGCAAGCGGCGGAGATTACGCGCAGTGTCATGCACTGGGCCAGTCAGGCCGACGCGGTGGCGCTGGAAGAGAAGGATATGGAAAACTCGCACATTCTGCGTTGAGCGCGTTAGCACTGGAAGCATTACACAAAACGAGAACAGGACCTTTGGATTGCAAAGGTCCTGTCCTCGTTTTGCTTCGGACTTGCCGAGTGGCAATGTGTTCCTGGATCGCTAGCTCAATCCGTGACGTATGGCATGTACAACGTGGGCTGCGACGTCGTGTAGAGGAACGGTGAGCCGTCGTGATAGTAATACGACCCACCAGGTGCCAGAATCACGCGCGGCACCCAGCGGCCACGATTGTCGACGCCGTAATACTGCCAAACCTCGCGTGTTCCCGGCCTGGGCAATGGGTTGGCATAATAACTTTGCCCCAGCGCCGGGCGCTGGGGCTTGGAATTGCTTCGCTTCCTCCTTGCTGGGTTCGTCGGCCCGGCTAATGCCGGCGCTGCCAAAAACCAATGCAAGAACTGCAAAAAGTCGAACCATAGAAAACCTGAAGGTTCAGGGATTAACGATCTCCGTAAGCTGGGTAGGAGGTCGCTTTGGGCTTGGCTGTTGCGGGGATCGAGACCAACCTGCCCTCGAACGGCACTGTCGGCGCGGGTCGTTCCAGGGTCGGGGTTATTCCGTTCTGCGGTGGCAGAGGTAAGGTTTTTCGCGGTCCGCCATCGTAATTGAAAGTACCGTCACCGCCTGTCGGCGAAGTCGGTCGGTAATTTGCAGGGGACTGGAACAAGGACGGCTGGCTAGGAGAACTTGAGCCGAGTACGGTCGTGGCGGGCAGGTTAGGCACGTTGGCCGCGATCGGGTTCACACCGTCATAGCCGTAGTCCGCAGACGGGTAGTAGTAGCTCGGAGCGTAATAGCTAGGAGCATAGTAGCTCGGGTAGGAATAGCTGGCATAGCTCGGATAGTAGGCATAGCCGGGGTAAAAGTACGGCCGAAAATAGACGTAGGGGCGGTAGTACGGCCGGTAGGCATAGGGGCGATAAAAGCCGCGGTAGCCACCAACGTAGCCGCGATAACCCCCGACGTAACCTCGGTAACCACCGCGATAGCCGCCGCGATACCCACCGCGATAATAAACTTGCTCAAGGTCAGCCTGGCCATCGAAAACCAGGGATTGCACGGTGGCGTCGTTCGCGTTACCCAACCGAAGTGTATCGTCTGCCTTCGCCATCGGGGCCAGGGCTAACAGGCAAAGAGTGGCAGCCGGTGCCCAAAGAAAGCGTTGCATGGTGATTTCCTCCACAATAAAGAACGGAAATGATCGCACATCCTGTGTTCGTTCGCTAACACGTTTCGCTTTTCATTGTAATGGGCTACACGACGCCATGTCAAATTACTCTTTCGTAGGGTGATGAATCCAGAGCGTCACGCGCGAAAAGCACCATAATGCCGCGGCTGCGGTGGCAAAAAACGCTTGACCGCCACAATCTACCACGAATCGAGGGTGCGTTAACCTTAAGAGCGTTCGGAAAAAAAGGGGTCAGACCCCTTCAATACCTGTTCGCTTCAAGGGGTCTGACCCCTTTTTTTCCGAACGCTCTTAAGAAGCCGAGCCTAAGCCTCAAACCGTCATGGGGTCGGGCTTGTCGGGATTGATGCCAAGGTCCTTGATGGCTTTCTCCACGAGAGTCGTCTTGATCTCGCCCCGACGGGCCAGTTGTTCCAGGGCCGCGACCGTGATGCATTCCGCGTCAACCTCGAAGAAACGGCGCAACGATGACCGGTTCTCGCTACGGCCGAAGCCATCGGTGCCCAGCGCGGTGAGGCCGCCAGGGACCCAGCGTTGAATTTGCTCCTGATTGGACTTCTGGTAATCGCTGACGGCAATGAAGATACCTTTTTCGCCCGCCAGCAGCGTTTCCAGGTAGCTCTTTTTGGCCGGCGCGGTTGGATGCAAGCGATTCCAGCGTTCGCATTCCAGCGCTTCGCGGCGTAATTCCTTGTAACTGGTGACGCTCCAGACGTCGGCGGCAAAGCCATATCGTTCGGCCAGAAGCTCCTGGGCACGCATGGCCTCGCGCAAAATGGAACCGCTGCCAAGCAGATGGATTTTCGACTTGGCCCCTTGCCCGGGTTTGATGGAGCTGGAACGGAACCTGTACATGCCCCGTACGATGCCGTCAGCCGCACCCTGGGGCATGGCTTCCATGGGATAATTCTCGTTGCTGACCGTCAGGTAATAGAAGATTTGTTCCTTTTTCTCGTACATGCGGCGGATGCCATCCTGGACGATCAGGGCGATTTCGAAGGCAAAGGCCGGATCATAGGCTTTGATGGTCGGCACCGTGCCCGCGAGAATGTGGCTATGGCCGTCTTGATGCTGGAGGCCTTCGCCGGCCAACGTGGTTCGACCAGCAGTGCCGCCGATAAGGAAGCCGCGACAACGCATGTCGGCGGCGGCCCAAATAAGGTCGCCGATCCTCTGGAAACCAAACATGGAATAATAAATGAAGAACGGGACCATCGGCACGCCGAGGTTCGCATAGGCCGTACCCGCGGCGATAAAAGAGGACATGGAACCGGCCTCGGTTATGCCCTCCTCGAGTATCTGTCCCGTCCGATCTTCGCGATAGCGCGTCAATGTGTGGAAATCGACCGGCTCGTAGAGCTGGCCCACGCTTGAATAAATGCCGAACTTGGTAAACATGTCCTCCATGCCGAAGGTGCGTGCCTCGTCGGGGATGATGGGGACGACGTACTTGCCCAGCTCCGGCTCGCGCAGCAGGTGGCGGAGCAGATCGGCAAAGGCCATGGTCGTCGACACGGCGCGTCCGCCACTGCCCTTGAGAAAGGGTTCGAGCACCGCATCCGAGGGCGCCTTGATGATCGGGGCGTTGTCGACGCGGTGGGGGATATAACCGCCGAGTTCCGCGCGGCGCTGGTGCATGTACTGGATTTCGGGGCTATCATCGGCCGGCTTATAAAAGGGAGCGTAATCCTCCTGTTCGTTCGGCGGCAAGGCGATGCCAAAGCGTGTCCGGAACTTGGCGATGCTGGCTTGCTCCATCTTTTTCTTGTTATGGGCAGTGTTTTGCCCCTCGCCGGCGTCCCCCAGGCCGTAGCCCTTGATCGTCTTGGCGAGAATGACGGTCGGCGAGCCCTTGTGATCGACGGCAGCCTTGTAGGCGGCGTAAACTTTGATCGGATCGTGGCCGCCGCGAATCAAGCGGGCCAGGTCCTCGTCGGAGAGGTGTTCGACGCGCTTGAGCAATTCTGGATATTTGCCGAAAAAGTGTTGGCGGATGTAGGCACGCGACTCAATACTGTAGCGCTGATACTCGCCATCGACAGCTTCGTTCATGCGCTGCACGAGCAAGCCGCCCTCATCATTGGCCAGCAACGTGTCCCAGCTCGATCCCCAGATGACCTTGATGACGTTCCAGCCGGCACCGCGGAAGGCGGCCTCGAGCTCCTGAATGATTTTGCCATTGCCGCGGACCGGTCCATCGAGGCGTTGCAGGTTGCAGTTGACGACGAAAATAAGATTGTCGAGCTTCTCACGGGAGGCCAGGGTCAAGGCGCCGAGCGATTCCGGCTCATCGGTTTCTCCATCGCCAAGGAAAGCCCAGACCTTCTGGCGTGACGTATCCTTGATGCCGCGATGCTCAAGGTAGCGCAGGAAACGGGCGTGGTAGATGGCCATAATGGGCCCCAGGCCCATCGATACCGTCGGAAATTGCCAGTAATCCGGCATGAGCCAGGGGTGGGGATAGCTGGATAAGCCGCCGCCTTCGGCCAGTTCACGCCGGAAATTCTCCAGGCTGCTTCTGATTTAGCCGGCCCTCAAGAAAGCTGCGCGCGTAGATTCCAGGCGTGGAATGGCCCTGGAAATAAATCATATCGGCGCCGCCAGGGCTATCCGGGCCATGGAAAAAATGATTGAAGCCAATCTCGTACAGGGTGGCGACCGAGGCGTAGGAGGCGATATGGCCGCCGATGCCGTCGGACTTGCGGTTCGCTTGCACCACCATGGCGAGCGCATTCCAGCGCGCCAGGCTTTTGATGCGGCGCTTCGATTTCACGGTCGCCGGGAAAATGGGCCTCGTCTTCGGGAGAGATCGTGTTGACGTACGGCGTATTGAGCGTGTCGGTGCTGACGCCGTTGCGCGCGGCCTTGGTTTTCAATTTATTGATGAGATATCGCGCCCGGTCCGGTCCCTGGGTAAGCAGGACGCCGCCGAGGGCGTCGAGCCATTCCTTGGTTTCCAGAACATCGTGGTCGCCGTTTTCGTGCCCGTTACCGTTCGCTTCCATCGCGTTCTCCGCCGTGGGTAAACTGTTCCCAAGTCATATAATAATGATCCGCGGTCAAACCTCCAAGTCGCGGGAGGAAGCGGCAAGATCGCGACCGGCGCGTAGGGTCGCTACAGCGAGGTTATCGCCATGCCCGAATGGTTTACAGCTTTTTTGTGCGCCCTGCTCGTGGGAACGCTGGTGGAATACTGGGGCCACCGGGCCATGCACACCGTGCTGATGAAGAAAAAGCATGCGGAGCATCACCGCGAGGGGGGCGGCCAGGGCTGGTTCTGGGAGTTCGTCGACTACGTGGTGGGCGTCATTCCCATTTTACCAGTAGGCTTTCTCTATTCGATGGAAGCGGGCCTTGGCTTCGCGGCTGGCGGCGTGGCCTATGCCGTTTTCGCGGCCTATTCCCATCAGCTTCAGCATGAACGGCCGGAGATGTGTTTTTGGATGGTGAGGCCCTGCCATGCCTTGCATCATGAACAGCATATGTGGAAGAACAACTTCGGTATTTCGCTCGACCTGTGGGACCGTGTTTTCGGCACGTACAAAAAAGTAGACTGGTCGCCGCCCGCGCGACCACGGTCGCTGAGTGGGTTTGTGCAAATCAAGTGGTTTTAACCGGCGCACTGCGCCCGCTGAACTGCCCCCCGGTTGAAAAGGCGCACAGCAAGCGATATGGTAGCAGCAGCCGCGCGGCTTTCTCGCGACCGCCCGGTGCCGGGACTCTCCTTGTGGTACGATTGATAGCATCATGATACCTGGTTCAGGCCCATACCTGGTTACCCGTCGTGACGACGGTTATGGAGACGTTTACCCTCTCCAGGCCGGTCAACGCATCACGCTCGGACGGTCGAACACCAATCGCGTCGTCCTCAAAGACGAATTATGCAGCCGGGAGCACGCCGAGGTTTACTTCGCCGAGGGCCGCTGGACCCTGCGGGACCTGAAAAGTCTCAATGGCACGCGCCTCAACGGCGAAACCCTGCTCAAGAGCGACTGGCAACTGTCGCCGGGAGATGAATTTCAAGTCGGTAAAACGCCGTTTGTCTTTGTGCAAACGCTGGACGAGTTGCCCAATCTGCCGCTCCTGGAACAACCCCTGGGTGAGGGCGTGTCCATCAAGAAACGTCTTGGACAAACCCGTTTCATGACGCCCGTGCCCGACGATGAAACCTCGCCCGCGGAGGGTACCATCGTGGGCGGACGCAACCTTAGTCGTGACCTGGCGCTGCTCTATCGCCTGGCTCTCGACATGGGCTCGGCTACTTCGCCTGAAGAACTGGCCCGCACTGTTTTGGATGGCCTGCTCGAGGCGGTGCCCGCGGAAGTGGGTGCTTTGCTGACCCTGAAGGAGGGCCGTGAGCTCGAGGTGACGGCCCATCGCCATCGCGATCCAAGCATCAAGGTTTACAGTCGCGTCTCGGAGTTTGTCACGAACGAGGTGTTGGCCAGCCGTGAAGCCATTCTGGCGGAGGACGTGGCCCGCGATCGCTATTTGCGCGACCGGGAAAGCCTGACGCACCTCGGCGCCACCAGCCTCATTTGCGCTCCGGTGATTTTCGCCAGCAAAGTGCTGGGCCTCATCCATCTTTATTGCACCGATCCGCATAAAGCACTCGGCGCGGAGGACCTTGAATTCACGGTGGCGGTAGCGAAGCAGCTTGGGGCGGTCTCCCATCAAATGCAGCGTCAAGAGTGGTTGACGTACGAGAATCAATCCCTGCAGCGACAGCTTCACGTCGAAAGCGAATTGGTCGGCGCCAGTAAGGCGCTCAAGACGGTCGAAGAAAAGATTGGTCGCGTGGCGGGCACCAACGCTACCGTGCTCATACGCGGCGAAAGCGGCGTTGGTAAGGAACTCGTCGCCCGGGCCCTGCATTTTTCAAGCGGCGCCGGGAAGGCCCGTTTATATGCCTCAATTGTGCCGCCATCACCGAAACACTGCTCGAAAGCGAGCTGTTCGGCCACGAAAAAGGGGCCTTTACCGGCGCCACCGACAAGAAGATCGGCAAGTTCGAGGCCGCCCATCAAGGGACGATCTTTCTTGACGAAATCGGCGAAATGGCGGTCAACACACAGGCCAAGCTGCTGCGCATTCTTGAAGGCCATCCGTTCGAACGCGTCGGCGGTTCCACGCAGATTCGCGTCGATGTGCGCGTGGTGGCGGCGACCAACCAGCCACTGGAAAAAAACTTGCAGGAAGGCAAGTTTCGCCGCGACTTGTTCTATCGCTTGCAGGTCGTCGAGATTACCGTGCCCCCCTTGCGTGACCGACGCGATGACGTTAGCCTCTTGGCCGATCACTTCCTCAAGCGCTTTGTCGGAGAAACAGGCAGACGCATCCGCGGCTTCACTCCCCTCGCCCTTCAGAAGCTTGAGCAATATGACTGGCCCGGCAACGTTCGCGAGCTTCGCAACGTGGTCGAACGCGCCGTGGCCCTCGGCCGCGGTCCGGTGCTGGACGTGCCCGACATCTGGCTTTCGTCCGTCGAAGTGGGCACAACGCCTCTCCCGGTCGCCAGCGCGAGCGCCTATGAGCCGCTCACCCTGGAAGAGATCGAGAAGCGTTACATTTTGAAAACGCTCGACCACACCGACTGGAACAAAAGCCAGGCGGCCGGCATCCTGCAAATCGAGCGCTCGACGCTTGACCGGAAGATCAAAAGCTACAACCTGAAGAAAGAAGATTGAGCGTCACGCCGCCACAAGTAGTCCAGGGCGGGCGCTCCCCAGGCGCGTGGTAGATTGCCGATGCACGTCCCGATGCTCCTTGCCATTATCGTCGGCTTTTATCCCTTTTATCGCGCGTGGCGGGCCAATCGGCATACGAGCCTGACCCATGCAGTCTGCTGGGCAACGACGGCCTGGCTAGCCTGGGGTCAGGCACTTGCCAATGGCCCGGCGGCACCTTCAGGCCTGGATTTCTGGCGTTATCTTGCCCTGTGCCTCACAGGTGCCGCCGGCGTGGCGGTCCTCGGTGCCCGCAGACCCCATGTGGGAGCATGGAACGTCGTCGTCGTCGGCCTGCTGGCCGTTTTCTTATTGCCCCTGGCTGAACAGTATTTTCTCGGCTCAGCGCCCGCAAACGCCTTGCGCGTGTTTTTTGTGGCGCGACCCTGGCGGTAAGCATTCTCAACTATCTGCCCACGGTTGCCATGGTGCCGGCACTGGTGCTGGGTGCGACAGGTATTGTGCAAATGCTGGGTCTGTTCAGTGTCGAAACACCGCCGACGCCCGAGTTGTTGGCGCTCGCCGATTTTGGCATTCTCCTGTTGCCGTGGCTGGGCCTGCTGGCCTGGCGCCACTGGCGGAGCGACCTTGCTCCCATCAATGAGATTTGGCGTTATTTTCGGGATCGGTACGGGCTGTTTTGGGGTCAGCGCATCCGGGAACAGTACAACACGAGCGCGCGGCATGAAGGCTTGCCGGGATATCTTTATTGGCGCGGCTGGAAAGCCGGGCCGGTCGACGCGCTGCCCACGCCCATCGACGATTTACGCATGCAGGCACTCATGACAGCTCTTGTCCAGCGCTTCGAGGCCCAGCGGACCTGACGACTTTATCGGCCGGGGCTATTTATGGACTTGCCCATGGTTGGCGTGATCGGCTCATCGTCGATCTTCTTGATCGCGTTGCGATCAACAAAAGCTTCCTTGGGATAATCGGAAGAATTGAACCGTCTTTCGGCGGGGGGCGTGCTTAGCACCTCGGCCTGCGTGGGCGGCTTCAAGTTTGGCCTGGGCGTCCGGCAGCCGAATGCCAGCAATAAAATTCCCATTCCCAGGACTTTGGCAAACGTCCCACGCATGGGGCTCCCTCCGCGGTTAATCAAGATTTGGCGGTGGGAATATAACGTTGTTTCTAGACGATACAAGACCAGATTGCTGACCGGCACCGCGTTAAAGGTCAGGGGCGGAGTGCCAAGACACTCCGCCCCTGAGGTTTTCTTGATATCAAACAAGCTGGGCAGAAATCGTGTGCGAGCGTGTGTCGTTACTCACCCCTCGCCACTCACCCTTGCCTTACAGCTTGCCGGTCTTCGCCTTGCTGTAGCGTTCGCCAATGGCGGTCCAGTTGACCACGTTCCACCAGGCGTCGAGGTAATCCGGGCGTTTGTTTTGATATTTCAGGTAATAGGCATGTTCCCACACGTCCACTCCCATGATCGGGGCCTGGCCGTTGAGGTAGGGGCTGTCTTGATTGGCGGTGCTGATGATCTTGAGCTTGCCGTCCGCCAGGACGAGCCAGGCCCAGCCGCTGCCAAAGCGCTTGACGCCGGCATCCTTGAGTTGTGCTTGAAAAGTCGCGAAGTCGCCAAAGGTCGCCTTGAGATCGTCGGCCAACGGGCCGCTCGGTTGTCCGCCCGCCTTGGGTGCCATGATCTCCCAAAACATCGAGTGATTGGCGTGGCCGCCGCCGTTATTGATCACGGCTTGACGCGTCGCTTCGGGCACATGGCTGATTTCACGCAAGAGTTGACAGATCGGCTTGGCCGCCAGCGCCGGTTGATTTTCGAGCGCCTTGTTGACATTGTCCACATACGCTTTGTGATGCTTATCGTGATGAATTTCCATCGTCTGCGTGTCGATGTACGGCTCCAGCACGCTGGCGGCGTACGGCAAATTCGGTAAGGTGTAAGCCATGATGTCCTCCGGAAAGAGTCAAACACAAGAGCAGGTTCTTCACCTTATCTTATGGGCTCTCAGGAGGACGGCAAATTTAGACGAGGCTTTCCAGAAGAAACTTGAGCTTGCGGACCTCGGTTTCCATCGTAAACGGGGCGTCGGCCACGTCCTTGATGGCCACGGTCAAGAGCCGATCATAATCCAGTCGCTCGAGTTGATTGATGATCCGGCCATATTCGATTTCCCCCTGGCCGACCCGGACCTGGAATTTGCCCGGGGCGCGGCCCGAGTCGCGCAGATGGACGTGTTTGACATGAGGAAATAGCTCGTCATAGCTGCCGCCCTGGTGAGGGCCGTTGACGAAACTACTCGGATCGAGCGTGATGCCCAGGCCGGGAACGCGCTGGCATAGCTCGAGCGCCGTGGCGGGAATCTCCGTCAAGGTGCCGATGCGCGTCGCCACCGTGAGGACGAGCCCTTCCGAATCCACGAGCTGGACCAGCTTTTTGAGCCGGGCCACCTCGGCATCGATCCCAACGCCGCTCGGCGCGGCCGCGATGGTAATGACCGAAACCGTGGACATGCGGGCCAGTTTGCAGATAGCTTTCCACTGGGTGATCAATTCCGTTTCACCGCCCGCCTCGATTTCCACGTCGAAAGCGGCTGGCGTCAGCCTCGGGCCGATGCGAATCATCTGCGCCGCGGCAGCCACGTCCGCCACCACCTGCGAGGGCCTCAAATGCGGTCCGCTTTCGTGAATGGCGACGTCGAGTTTGCTGAATTCCAGCTCCCCGATGATGCGTAGTGCCCGGTCCAGCGGGTAACGGGCGAAACAGAGCGTTGAACAAGCGACAAACACGGCTTTCTCCCTGCTTAAAGGAGACAAGGAACATGATGGGCTGATGGCTCTGCCGCGGAGTTGATACTTTTCACTCCGGACGGCACGCGAACGTGCCTGCGACTCCAATCAAGCCCATCCCAAGGCGGGGGACCATACCAAAATAGTTTGGCCATACAAGGTCAAACAAAAATGGCATGGCACGGCTCCGGGCCATCGGGTACACCGTGCCTTATGACTACAACATCTCCCCTGCCGCCGAAATGGTCCGAATTGCTCGACCATATTGACCAAACATTGACCCAGTCTGTCCATTTTGCCGAGGCCCGCGAAGCTGCCCTGGCTGAACAATCCTCGCTCGCGCTGGCCGTGCCGGCTCCGGACAATTTAAACGCCCACGTCGAAAAGCTGGAAAACCACGCCCGGCACCTTGCCTCCCCCTTGCAGGTGCTCGACCAAACTTTGCAAAAAGAAGAAGAACACGTCCGCGCCCACCTGGCGAGCATCGCCGATTTGAGCCGCAGACTGGCGGAGTGGGCGGGTCGCGCCGTAGGATAACGACATCGAGACAACTGGCTCCCCCACGGCCAAGTTCAGGAGTGCCAATCATGGGCTCGTTTGCCGTCATTCTCCCCGCGGCGGGCAGGTCATCGCGGTTTCGGGACAAAGAGAAAAAGCCGTTTACCAATCTTGATGGTCGCGCAGTCTGGTTGCGGGCAACCGAGCTTTTCATCACGCGGTCCGAGGTCGTGCAATGCCTGGTCGTCGTGGCGCCGGAGGATGAAGAGCTATTTCGGCGCCGCTACCAGGCCAACCTCGTGTTCATGAATGTGCAAATCGTCAGAGGCGGCGCCGAGCGTTTCGAATCGGTGGCCAACGCGCTGGCACAAGTCAAAGAAGAAGTCGAATTCGTCGCCATTCACGACGCGGTTCGCCCTTGCCTGTCGGAAGCCGTCATCAGCGCGGTCTTCACCAAGGCCCAGCAAACCGGCGCCGCCCTCCTGGCCGTCCCGGTCACCGACACGGTCAAGCAGTCGGACGACCATCAGCAAGTCCGCCAGACCGTCTCGCGCAAGGGCCTCTGGCTGGCCCAAACGCCGCAAGTCTTTCGCAAGGACTGGCTCGTGGAAGCCTATGGCAAACGCGCGTCAGCTCGGCAAGGACATTACCGACGATGCTCAGCTAATGGAAGCGGCCGGCCACTGCGTCCATCTCGTCGAGGGAGCGACCACGAACATCAAGATCACCACCTACGGCGACCTGCATCTCGCGGAAGCAATCTTAAAATCCATGCCCAAGCCCAAACCTTCCCGCGCCGCCCATCCCTTTGCCGCCGAGGAAGAAATGTGGGGCGGCAAAGGCCTGAAGTAACCAAGGTCAAGCGATTGCCTCCGTTTTCACCTGCGACGACAATAAATTCACCCCCTGTGGGCATGCGTTGCACGATTGCACAGGCCAGCGGCTGGGCCCCAATGATCATCTGGTTCCTGCGCCCGAGCCTGCGTTGTTCCAGGTATCGCCCGCGGTCAATTGAGCATCCCCGGTTTGGTTGATTTTGATAAGCGAGTTATCCGAACCAACGTCACCGGTTTCTGAAGCCACTACCTACGTTGAGTGGACCGCCATTACGCGACGCACATGCGTGTTCTGCAGCCAGTGCATCCAGACGCTGAGATCACCGTCATTTTCGGGCAGGTCTGAACAGCGGCGACGTCGTGCACTGGTTGCGGATGCAAGGGGATGTGGCGGAACTGTACGACGTTGCGGCGAGGCCGGGCGTGGCCCGGCCGACGGCGCTGGGTTTCAAGAGCGATGAAATCCAACGCATGTTAGCCGTCGACGAGGAAGGGACGCTCTAACGCAATGGGCATTGGTAGCTCGGTCAGCATTTCCTACGGGTCCATCGAGCGCGCTCAAGGCTGCCTGATCTTGGCTTTCAGGATTGAACGTGAGCAGCCCTTCCGCTTGGGCAGCGCGTTGGAGACGCTGGTCGGAGGCGACCAGGACGAGGTCGTCGGCCGAGGCTCGGAAATGCCGTGCGAGCCCGAGGGCGGCATGCAAGACAAGCGCGTCGGTGGCATTGACGGAGTGGTTTTGGATGTGCGCAAGACTTGAGATGACAGGGCATTGGTTGCTTCCACCTTACGGAGGGTGGTGGCGTGAATGATTTCTTGGCCAATTGAAGGAGGCCCTGCGGAATGTCGCGTTAGAGAGAATGCCGGCATTCTTTCGACGGACCAAAATCGAAACGACTTCCGCGAAACCGATGCTCAATACCACAATCCGGTCGGCAGAGACGTGATCAAGGAGCGCATCGAGCAACGCCGTCCCCGGCTCGGCAACGTCGGCGCTTCGCCGGCGCGCTGCCGTCCAGGAAGAACATCATCATGGCCTGCTTTCCTCGCGGGTCGCGATCAACTCACGGCTAAGCGATTTGCCATCGGGATTGCCCTGGCCTTCTACTTCCATCATCTCCCGCAAGCGCTGGATGCCGACGGGTTGGCCATGGACGCCCCACCTTGCCATGAGCTCGTCCCAGGCTGCTTCGAGGGCTGGCTGACTTTCCGCCGCCCGGCGCAGTAATTCCGCCCCGAGAGACTCGAGGGCGCTTCGCTCCTCGCGGGAAGAATCGTTGCCACCGCTCGGCGGTGCCGTCCGACCTTTGTCGGCATCGACCGCGAGATGCTGCGACACGTTTAGGGGGTTGGGCATGCCGTTTCCCTCTGTGAATCTACGGTGCCCATTAGCAAGGGCAGGGTGCTGCTGACGCATGGTGCGAACCTACCGCCAGTTTATCCCAATAACGGATCACGAACCAGGAGTTAATTGATGTCTGCTGAGCCGGTATGCACAATGGCTGGTTTTGGATCCAATTCCGCAGTCAAGCCGGTGTGCGCAATGGCTGGGTTTGCGACTGCCTGCCACCTTCGCCAGTACCGAGCCACGGCCCGCGGTCGATCCCTGGCGTCTTGGCAATCCGCCGTTGGGACCAGCGTTGTTGAAAAAGTGCCAGAAGTGCTTGAAGCATCGCCAGTTTGAGCCGATTTGCCATCGTTGTCCTCCTCCAGGTTGGAACCCGAAGGTGAACATACGATCCAAATCAAACTCCCTCAAAGTGGCTGCTTTTCAAGCGCCACTGGGTGGCTGCTTTTGGGCGCCCGATGACACCACCGAGTTCAAGAACCTCGGCAAGGTCGGCGACGACCGCGACACGCTCTACTTCAACGCCTTCACCGAGGGCATGTTCAGCTGGGACAACGACCTCAAGAATGACCGCGAGCGCTGCTAAAGATCATCGGGAATCGCGTTTCTTCGCGGGCCTGGATCAGTTCGAGATGGACAACCGCATCCGGCCGCTGCTGGATCGCTACGCCGACTTCTATTTCAAGATCGACACGAACGAATGGGAGGTGAGCTTTTTGCGGGTACCCGGCGCGGCCGCGCGGCCGGTCGCGAAATGGGGAGGGAGGCTCCTTTTTTGCTGAAGTATCATGGATGTCCCCTTTGTTTTCTCTCGAGGAAGAAATGTGGGGCGGCAAAGGCCTCAAGTAACCAAGGTAAGCGATGGCCTCCGTTTTCACCTGCAACGACAATAATTCACCCCCTGTGGGCATGCATTACACGATTACACAGGCCAGCGGCTGGGCCCCAATGATCATCTGGTCCCTGCACCCGAGCCCGCGTTGTTCCAGGTATCGCCCGCGGTCAATTGAGCATCCCCCGGTTTGGTTGATTTTGATAAGCGAGTTATCCGAACCAACGTCACCGGTTTCTGAAGCACTACCTACGTTGAGTGGACCGCCATTACGCGACGCACATGCGTGTTCTGCAGCCAGTGCATCCAGACGCTGAGATCACCGTCATTTTCGAGCAGGACGGCCAAGTGAAAATGGTTTGGCATCAGGCAGAAAGCGAGCACTGGCATGGGGATTTCCACGAATGCATGGTAAATCGCCTTCAGGAAAGCATGATAATCGCCGTCCTTGTGAAAAACCTGGCGCCGACCGTTGCCGCGGTTGAGCACATGGTAGCAAACGCCGCCAACAGAGCGCGCTCGTCTGGTCCGCTGAGATACGAGCCTCCCAATTCGTTTAGACGAGCACCTATCTTTTTTCCGGCATGACGAACTTGACGGCGAGCGTTTTCGCGGCTTCATTCCGGCCCGAAAGCACGATTCTCAGAAAATGATCGGCCTCCGTAGAGTCTGGCAGCGATAACGCAGATCTCCGGCATCATTCCAAGAGCCCCCCCAGGTTTCTCTCGTTGCGTGATAGGGCCAAAGCATTGAAAGCTGAAACCTACCTGCACAAATGCCATTGAATTTCGTGTTCTTCAATGGCGAATGGGAATCAGGCAAAGTCGTCATAGGATGAGACGGTGGTGATTCGGCGGCCTGCGATCGATTCGCCGGCGTTGCATCGAGGGACCTCGTCATGCACCATTCTCACGATCACTTGTTGGTTGTCCTGTCGATTGTCGTTTCCATCGTCGCAGCCTACGCCGCGCGTGCCCTGTACGAACGGATCAGAGTCGCCCGCGGCGCGGCTGGGTTGCCTGGCTGATCGGCGGCGCAATCGCAGATGGAACCTGCACGTGCTCGATGCACTACACGGCGATGGCGGCATTTCATCTTCCAGTTCCCGTGGCGTACCACGTGCCCACGGTATTGCTGTCATTTTTGGTCAGCACCCTGGGAGCGGCCGCCGCATTGATGGTTCTGAGCAGAAGCAAGGTTGGCTGGCCTGAACTTCTGACCGCCGCCGTCTGTATGGGTGGCGTGGGAATCTCGTGCATGCATTTCCTCGGCATGGCGTCGATGCGCTTGCAAGCAACCGCCTACTATTCGCCGGGATTGGTCATCCTCTCCATCGCGCTGGCGATCGTCCTTTCCTGGATGGCGCTGTCGCTGACGTTTCCGTTTGCGGAAGGCTCGCCGATCCAGGCACCACGCTACCATGTCAGCGCTATCCTTCGCGGGATAGCGAACCCCGCCATGCATTTCGTGGCGATGGCGGCTGTTACTTTCACTGCCACCGACGAACTGCCTGACTTTTCTCTTAGCGTCACCATCCCGTATATCGGCATTCTGGCCACCAGTGTCGTCCCGGCGATGGTGCTCGTCGTCGTCCTTCTAACAGCAATGGCGGACCGCCTTCGCAAGGAGACCAACCTTCTCGACGAATTGTTCGAACAAGCGCCGCAAGCGATCGCCTTACTTCTTGCGGACAAGAAAGTTGTCCGGGTGAACCGGGAGTTCACTCGACTGTTCGGCTTCAGCATGCAGGAAGCTCTGGGCCATCGTCTAGGCGACTTGATCGTCCCGAAAGATGCGCAAGACGAAGTTCTTTGGCCACGCGAACAGCGGCTGGATCTGGAAATCGTGCTGCAACGTAAGGACGCCGGTCGTTTGCAGGTAGCCTTGACTTGTGTTCCAGTAAAAGTGCCCGGTGGCCGGGTTGAGATCTACGCGATCTTTCGTGACATCACACAGAGTATTGCGCTTCACGCCGAGCGCGACAAGCTGCTCGAACGGCTCCGCCTGCAAATCGATCGCTTGCCCCTCGCTTACATTCTGCTTGACCCGCAATATCGAGTGCGTGACTGGAATCCTGCGGCAGAAAAGATGTTCGGGTACACCAAGGAGGAAGCTCTCGGAAAAGCGTGTCTTGAATTGATTGATCCGAAGCCGGATGAGCGGATCCAAGTGGTGTTGCGCCGGATGGAAGCAGGCGACATGCACGCGGACAACGTGAATACGAATCAAACCAAAGATGGCCGCACCATTACCTGTGCCTGGTTTAACACGCCGCTGGTGGTGCCGACGGGAGAATTCAGCGGTGTAATCTCGTTGGCCCAGGACGTTACCGAGTCGCATGCGCGCCGACCAGGCTCTGCGCGATTCGGCGGTGCGTTTGCAAACGCTCTCGCGCCGCTTGCTTGAAGTGCAGGAGGCGGAACGAAGAAGCCTTGCGCGTGAACTTCACGATGAAGTCGGCCAACTTCTCACGGGCCTGCGATTACTTCTGAAACCAAACGGTGATGCAAAAATCGAAGCTGGGCAGTCCAAGCTGGACCAAGCGCGAACCATCGTCGATTCGTTGCTCGAAAAAATGCGCGGACTATCGTTCGACCTCCGGCCGGCAGTTCTTGATCAGCTTGGTCTCATTCCCGCCTTGCTTGAGCTATTCGAGAGCTACACCAAGCAGACTGGCGTGCTGGTCAGCTTCAAGCATAAGGACGTCGAACGACGGTTATCCACGGAGGTGGAGACGACGGCATACCGGATCGTCCAGGAAGCGCTAACGAACGTGGCTCGCCATGCGGGCGTCGGCGGAATAACGGTAAGAGTGTGGGCCACCGCGGCGCTTCTTAGCGTGCAGATCGAAGACCGGGGGCGCGGATTCGATCCCGCGGCGGTCCTCGCCGAGCTGCGTTCGAGTGGGCTAACCGGTATGCGAGAACGCGTCACCCTTCTCAACGGACAGCTGACAATCGACTCCAGGACGGGCGGTGGCACGCAAATAACGGCAGAGTTGCCTCTTAGGGGCGCTGCGGACAAGGACAAGCAATGACAATATCGGTTTTCCTGGCGGATGATCATCCCGTGGTGCGCCGCGGTATGCGAGCGCTCCTTGAAGCGGAGCCAGACTTCTCCATCGTAGGCGAGGCCAGCGACGGGCTGGAGACCGTCCGACTGGTCGAGCGTGTCAAACCCGACGTGCTGGTGCTTGATCTGATGATGCCCGGCCTGAGCGGGCTTGAAACGCTTCGCATTGTTCGCGAACGTACACCGCAGACGCGCGTGGTTGTCTTGTCCATGTACAGCAACAATGCGTTCATCGCGGAGGCGCTCAAGATCGGCGCCAATGGCTACGTGCTGAAGGGGTGCACGGAGGAGAACCTGGTTCGCGCCGTGCGCGAAGTCGCTGCGGGAAGGCGATTCCTCAGTCCGCCGGTCACTGAAATCGCCATTGACGCGTACATCGAACAAGCCAAGGCGGGACCATTTGATCCGCACGAAACGCTAACGGCGCATGAGCGCGAAGTCCTGCAATCGGTTGCTGAAGGGAAATCAAGTCCCGAGATCGCCACGCGGCTTCACATTAGCCACCGCACCGTCGAGAATCACCGCGGCAACCTGATGCGCAAGCTTGGTCTGCAAAACCAGGCGGAGCTGGTTCTACATGCGCTCCGGCATGGGCTGATCCCTCCGGAAAAACCATAGATCCATTTCATTTTTGGCCAAAGTCGTGCAATTTCTTTTCGATTGCTGAGTAGATCCACGGATAGTGTCCTCCCTTACTGTCCAGTTAAAATCCATTTTCATTCGTGGCTGACACCCGCACAAACCAAGCCAATGATGGTCTATCCTTGCCGTTGGGCGGTTCTCGGTGACTGGGCGACACTGGGGACACCGGCGGCAGGGATTTCTCATCTCTGAGATTTGCTTTGCGCCGCCAGCTCAAAACACTCGCTACGGTTACTGCTCGGACGCCGCGGAAGGATCCATCCGGGGGAGGCGACGGGCATCATCGTCGATGGATTATTCCGGGCCCAATGGCATGAGAACGCATCTGTTTGATACCGGCATTGTCGGCAGCACCCAATCCGAGGCGCTCGACTTCATCGGCAATGTGCTGCAAGCCTCCACCGAGTATTCCATCATCGCCTGCGGGCAGGACGGAAAAGTCCTCCTTTGGAACGAGGGTGCCAAACGTGTCTATGGATACTCACCCGAAGAGGTCATCGCCAAGACAAGCTGGACGATTCTATTCACGCCGCAAGACGTTCACGCCGGCAAGCCGGACGAAATCGTGCGAATCGCGATTGAGGACGGCAAGTGGCAAGGCGTTCTCAACCGGGTCTGCAAAGACGGCCGATGTTTTTCCGCCCGCGTCGTGATCACGCCGCGACGCAGTGGCAGCGGGGAGGTCATCGGCTTTCTGCTCATTTCCAAGGACATCACGGACGAGATCCAGGCCGCGCAATCGGAGGAGAAATTCCGCGGGCTGCTCGAATCGGCGCCCGACGCGGTGATCCTGGCTAACGAGGCGGGGCAAATAGTCCTCGTGAACGGCCAGGCCGAAAAACTGTTCGGCTACCGCCGCGAAGAATCCTGGGTGCGCCGGTTGAGATCCTCGTTCCCGAACCTTTCCGCGCTCTCCATCCCACCTATCGCACCGGCTATTTCAAGGAGCCTCGGGTCCGAGCCATGGGCGAAGGTCGAGAGCTTCTCGGCGTACGCAAAGACGGCACCACGTTTTCTGTTGAAATCAGTCTTAGCCCGCTCATTACCAAAACCGAACGGTATGTCATCGGTGCCGTGCGCGAAGTCACTCGCGCAAAAAGGCAGAAGCCAAGTTTCGGGGCCTTCTGGAATCGGCCCCCGACGCAATGGTGATCGTCAACAGATCGGGCGAGATCGTTCTGGTCAATTCGCAAACGGAAAGGCTGTTTGGCTACAGCCGAGACGAACTACTAGGCCAACCTGTCGAGATCCTGGTGCCAGAACGCTTCCGTGACAAACATCCGCAGCATCGCACCGACTATTTCAAGGAGCCGCGTGTGCGCCCATGGGCGCGGGCATCGACCTTTGCGGACTGCGCAAGGACGGCAGCGAATTTCCGGTCGAAATCAGCCTCAGCCCGCTGGAAACCGAAGAAGGTGTTCTCGTCAGCAGCTCCATCCGCGACATCACCGAGCGGAAGCGGTTCGAGCGGACCTTGCAGGAGAAGAACCTCGAGCTGGAGAACGCCAGCCTGGCCAAGGACCGCTTCCTGGCCAGCATGAGCCATGAGCTGCGCACGCCGCTCAACGCCATCCTCGGCTTCACCGGCACCCTGCTGATGAAATTGCCCGGCCCCCTGACGCCGGACCAGGAAAAGCAACTGCGGACCGTGCAGGCCAGCGCACGGCACCTGCTGTCTCTGATCAACGACCTGCTCGACCTGGCCAAGATCGAATCCGGCAAGGTGGAGTTGAACCTGGAACCCGTCGTGTGCCAGGGCGTGGTGCAGGAAGTGGCCGCTGCCCTGCGGCCGTTGGCGGAAGGCAAGGGCCTTGAGTTCGAGGCCGCGGTGCCGGCCCCGGAGCTTGCCGTCCGGGCGGACCGGCGGGCCTTGAGCCAGATCCTCCTCAACCTCACCAACAACGCCATCAAGTTCACGGAAAAGGGGGGCGTATGTCTCGAAGTCCTGGTCGGCTGACGGAACGCGGAGCCGTGATCGAATTCGAGGTCATCGACACGGGGATCGGCATCCGGGCCGAGGACCAGGCCAGGCTGTTCCAGGCC
The DNA here is from genome assembly GCA_963848825.1 of uncultured Planctomycetota bacterium. GTDB lineage: Bacteria > Planctomycetota > Planctomycetia > Gemmatales > Gemmataceae > CAVVSQ01. The sequence goes on from CAWKFA010000017.1 coordinate 53,771, forward strand.
TTCAGGCAGGTGGACATCCCGCAAAAGACGCCAGAAGGGACCGGCCTGGGTCTGCACCTGAGCCGGAAACTGGCCGAGTTGCTCGGCGGGAAGATCACCCTCCAGAGCGAACTCGGCAAAGGCAGCACGTTCACCTTGGTCCTGGCGGAGGCGTAGTCATGGCGGCCCGCATCCTCATTATCGAAGACAACCCCGCGAACCTGGAACTGATGACGTACCTTCTGAAAGCATTTGGCCACGTCCTTGGCGCCGAGCTTGGCCATCGGGTCTGGAAGCCGCACGCCGGGAACAGCCGGACCTGATCATCATGCGACGTGCAGTTGCCGGACATCGACGGCTTTGAGGTGGCCCGCTGGCTCAAAAGCGACCCGGCCCTGCGCGAGACTCCCCTGGTCGCCGTGACGGCGCTGGCCATGGTCGGGGACCGGGACCGGGTCCTCGCGGCAGGGTTCGACGGCTACCTGGCCAAGCCGATCAACCCCGAGACGTTCGTGCGGCAGATGGAGGCCTTCCTGCCGCGGAACACCACGTCATCGCCCGTCGATGGCCGTCGCCGAGCCGTCGCCACCGTCAGGCCGGACACCGTCATACAGTCCTTGTGGTGGACAATCTTCCGGTCAACCTCGATCTGGCTCGGAGCATCCTCGAACCTCCGGCTACCGGATAATCACCGCGGAGGGAATGGCGAGGGGCTGGACCTGGCGCAAGGAATTCCTGCGACCTCATTCTTTCGGACGTGTGCATGCCGGGGCGGCGGGCTACGACTTCATCCGAGCGATCAAAGCCGATTCCGCACTCCGGCTATCCCGTTCGTGTTCATCACCTCCACCATGCTGGATGAAAAAGACCGGGCCAAAGGGCTGGCCTCGGCGCCGGCCGGTTCCTTTGCCGACCCATTGAGCCCGAGCTATTCCTGGCCGAGATCAAGGCTTGCTGGCGGAGAAGGCGAGGGGCTGACATGGCGACCATCCTCATAGTTGACGATCGTCCGAGTAACCGGGAATTTCTGGTGACCCTCCTTGGTTATGCCGGTCACCGCCTGCTCGAGGCCAGCGACGGCGCGGAAGCTCTCGCCGTGCGCGAGGCCGAGCACCCGGAACTGATCATCACGGACATTCTGATGCCGTCGATGGACGGCTATGAATTCGTCCGACAGTGCGGCGATTCCCGAGATCGCCGAGACGCCGGTCATTTTCTGCACGGCGATCTACCTGGAGTCCGAGGCCAATGCCCTCGCACGGGGCTGCGGTGTCCACCATCTGCTTGGCAAACCCTGCGAGCCGGACGTCGTGTTGCGCACCGTCAACGCAGCACTCGGTTCGCAATCTGTGCTGGGTTCCACCTCCCGATTTCAATCACCAGCACCTGCGAGCTACTCACCAACAAGCTCGCCCAAAAAGTCGCCGAATTGGAATCCGCGAAGGAGCGCCTGGAGAATTGCTCGAGGATTTGCGCCAGGCCAACGAGGATCTTGTCCAGACGTATGAGGCGACGCTGGAAGGATGGGTCCGCGCCCTCGACATGCGCGACCACGAGACAGAAGGCCACGCCCGGCGCGTGACCGACCTGACCGTGCGCCTGGCGCAGGCATGGGGATCACTCGGGGACGAGTTGACCTCCATCCGCCGCGGCGCGCTCTTGCACGACATCGGCAAGATCGGCGTCCCCGATCACATTCTCCTCAAAGCCGGCCCCCTCGACGACGAAGAATGGAAACTGATGCGCATGCACCCCGTGTACGCCCGCCAGATGCTCGAACCCATCCAGTTCCTTGCACCGGCCCTGGACATTCCCTCCTTCCACCACGAGAAGTGGGACGGTACCGGTTACCCGAGTGGTTTGAAAGGAGATGCAGATTCCGCTGGCGGCGCGGATCTTCGCGGTCGTGGATGTTTGGGACGCACTGCGATCCAAGCGGCCTTACAGCGACGCCTGGCCGGAACAGGAGGCCCGCCAGTACATCCTCGATCAGTCGGGCAAGCACTTCGATCCTGGAATTGCAGCCACCTTTCTGAGACTCGATTGGTAAATCGGGGATGAACGGGGAAGGGTTTCGCGATGGCAACTATCCTGATCGTTGATGACCGGCTGGCCAACCGCGAGTTTTTGGTAACGCTACTGGGCTACGCCGGCCACCGCCTGCTCCAGGCCGCCGACGGCGCGGAGGCCCTCGCTATCGTGAGGGCGGAGCACCCCGACCTGGTCATCGCCGACATCCTCATGCCGACCATGGACGGCTACGAGTTCGTCCGCCGGATTCGTGCCGATCCCGCGATCGCGGCGACGCCCGTAATCTTTTACACGGCCCATTACCACGAGCGGGAGGCACGGACCTCGCCAGTGCCTGCGGCGTCTCCCACGTCCTCACCAAGCCCGCGGAGCCGGAAATCATCCTGACGCCGTGGAGGCCGCCTTGGGATGGGACCGGCGCCGACGGCCTCTGCGCCCCGGAAGAGTTCGACCGCGAGCATCTGCGTCTGGTGACCGACAAGTTATCTGAGAAGGTGAACGAACTAAGAGGACCAACGAGAGGCTATCCGCGCTCGTCGATCTCGGCCTGGAACTCGGGTCGGAACGCGACCCACGCGATGCTGCAGAGATTCTGCCAGCATCCCGGGAGATCATCGGCGCTCGCCACGCCATCCCAGCATCCTGGACGGCGATGCGTGCCGGTGCGCAGCGTATTCACCAGCGGCATGGATCCGAAACGGCCTCTCGTCTTGGCTCACCCGACCAGAAGCCGAGGTAGTTCGCCACCGTCCTGGGAGAGGGCCACTGCCTCCGTCTGCACAATCCGGGCGGTGATCCGGTTGCCCTCGGTTTCCCGTCCTCTTACCCGCCCCTCCATTCGTGGCTTGGGGCTCCGATCGTGTCGCCCGGGCGGGTCTATGGCTGGCTCGGCCTGCTCGATAAGATCGGCGCGGAAGCATTCAGTGAGGAAGACGAGCGCCTGGCGGGCATCCTGGCCGCCCAAGTTGGCCGGATCTATCAGAATGGCAGCCTCTACGCGGACGCTCTGAATCACGCATCGGAACTGGAACGGGAGATAGGGGAACGCAAACGCGCCGAACACCGACAGGCGATTCTACTGAAAGTCGGTCAGATCCTTGCTCAGGCGGCTGCGTTTGCGATGCGCGCGCGTGGCGTTTTGCACGCCATCTGTAGCAGCCTGGGTTGGGAGCTGGGAGAGGTCTGGCTCGTAGACCCGTCGGCAAGTGTTCTGCAACGGGTTGAGACCTGGCAAAATGAATCGACCAACTATGCCGAATGGATGGAGCGAACCAGAGAGGTGACTTTCGCCCCAGGGACCGGCCTCCTCGGACGAGTTTGGCACGGCAAACAGTCGGCTTGGATCGCGGATGTTACCAAGGACACCAATTTTCCGCGCCGCTCTTGCCGATAATGCGGGTTTGCATGCCGCCTTTGCGTTTCCCGTTATCTTTGGGGAAGAGGTTCTTGGAGTCGTCGAATTCTTCAGTCCACACTTTCGCCAGCCCGACCGGATCTGTTGCACCTTTTTGAGGGCATCAGTGGCCCTCTCGGCCAATTCATCGGGCGAAGCAAACCGAACAGAGGCTTCGGGAACGAGATGAGCAGGTCGGCTTGCTGCTGGATTCCGCCGCCGAGGCCATCTACGGCGTCGATTTCAGGGCAATTGCACGTTGGCGAATCGATCGTGTGCGCGGAATTCTCGGCTATGCCGACCCAAGTTTTTTCCTCGGCAAGGACATGCACGCGCTCGTACACCACACCCATGCGGATGGCACTCCTTATCCTCGCGAGGAATGCCGGATCTATCGAGCGTTCCAACAGAATCAAGGCACGCACATCGACGACGAAGTCTTTTGGCGTTCCGACGGCTCAAGCTTCCCGTCGAGTATTGGTCCTTTCCCATTCATCGCGACGGAGAAGTTGTCGGCTCGGTCGTTACTTCTTGGACATCGCAAGCGTGAACGCTGGAAAGCCAATCCACAAGGCGCAGGAACGCTTGCAACATGTCGTTGCATCCAGCCCGTCCGTTCTTTACACGCTGGCGTTCTTGGGAGACCAGCTTTACCCGACGTGGATCAGTCCGAACGTGAAGGATATCCTGGGCTATCCCGTCGAGGAAGTCTTTCAGCCTCAGTGGTGGGAAAAACACGTGCACCCGGACGATAGGCAACGCACGCTTGGCGACATCCAACGGCATCTGTTCGTCGATGGCCGCATCGCCCAGGAGTATCGTTTCCCTCACAAGAATGGAGAATTCCGTTGGATCCGCGGCGACCTGCGTTTGCTCCGTGACCCGCAGGGCAATCCAATCGAAGTCGTTGGATCCTGGTCGGACATCACCGAACGCAAGCAACTCGAAGAACAATATCGCCAGGCACAAAAGATGGAAGCCGTGGGCAAGCTCGCCGGCGGCGTCGCTCATGACTTCAACAATCTGCTCACCGTCATCATGGGTTACAGCGAGATTTACCTCGGCAAACTTCGTCCCGAAGATCCAATGCGCGCACCGCTGGCGGAGATTCGCAAAGCGGGTGAACGAGCAACGGGACTCACGCGACAACTCTTGGCCTTCAGCCGCAAGCAAGTCCTCATGCCCGTCGTGCTCGATCTAAATACCATCATCGCCGAAATGGAGAAAATGCTGCGCCGATTGATCGGTGAGGATGTGGCGCTGACCGTCATCGCTGGACCGGACCTTTGGCAGGTGAAGGCCGATCCGGGTCAGATGGAACAGGTCGTCATGAACATCCTGGTCAATGCCCGTGACGCAATGCCGCATGGGGGCAAAGTTCTGTTGGAAATGAAGAACATCGAACTCGATGATGGTTACGCGCAAACGCACGCCGAGGCAACTACCGGAGAGCATGTCCTGTTGGCCATCTCCGACACCGGCTGCGGCATGGATGGCTCGGTCCGGGCGCACATCTTCGAGCCATTCTTCACGACGAAGGGCCCTACCAAGGGAACCGGACTCGGCCTCGCGACCGTATTCGGAATCGTCAAACAAAGCGGCGGCCACATCGAGGTGTACAGCGAAGTTGGCCAAGGTACAACGTTCAAAATCTACCTGCCACGCGACAAGAGCGGCACGCCCATTTCGACATCACCGCGAATCAAAGAGACTGTGCGCGGCGGCAGAGAAACGATTTTGCTCGTCGAGGATGAAGAGGGAGTGCGCACATTGGCCCAGACGGTCTTACAAGGAACGGCTACATCGTTCTGGATGCGAAGCATGGCGGCGATGCCCTCATGATCTGCGAGACCCGCACCGCACCGATCGACCTCATGATCACCGACGTGGTGATGCCGCACTTCAGTGGCCGACAGCTCGCTAAGCCCGGCATCGCGCCAGCCAACCATGAAGGGCTCTTCATGTCGGGGTACACCGACGACGCAATTGTTCATCATGGCGTTCTTGATCGGGAATGCCATTCCTCCAGAAACCGTTTTCGCCCGAGGCACTTGCTCGAAAGGTGCCGAGGTACTTGATGCCCCTACTTTTCGGAAGGAGTAACCTTTGTCATCGGACCCCCTAGGTCGATTCAGTGCAATGACGGTGGACAGAACGCCGGCGTCAACGTTGCTCAAAAATTCAAAGATGACGCGGCTCGAATTCGAGGGCAAATTTTGTTGACTGTGCCGATGCCTTAAATTTTGCCTATGCCACGACGGGCCAGTAATGCTCTAGGTGGCTTGGTTGCACCATGCACTCAAGGGAGCCTGTGGCAACGGCAACCGCGCAAAAACCCGGGAAACGATGCGCCGACGCTATTTTGACAATCGAAAATGACTGGGGAGGAAAAGGGGACATGCATGTTTATTATTGCAATGTCTGCTCTCCATCCTTCCGCGGCTTGCCGCGTGGACGCGTCGTGAACTCCAGCCCTAGTCGCTTGGCGGTCGTTTTCGTCCAGGCTTCGTCGCCGTACGGGGAGCCTCGAACTACGCTGCGCCTATGGCCTGCACTTCAACGTCGGTCGCCGGCTCATTAACCCATTTGAGCCAATTTCGCGGGCGTGCTACGGGGCCGGCTACGAGATAGGATGGACGCACTGGCCTTGCTGCCAACAATGAGCGCTGGACCAGGGCCATTGTTATCGCCCTTAACAAGGTTGGCACGTAGGGGATTGCGTTCGATGTACGCACAAGACGCTCAAGAGGTGCTCGTCTTCTTGAATCGGAAAGGCTGAACCGGCCTTGCCACAGATGTCCGCTGCTTTGGTAATGTTTGTGATAGCGACGCAATGCGTGTTCTGCAGCCAGTGCATCCAGATGCTGAGATCACCGTCATTTTCAGGCAGGACGGCCAGGTGAAAATGGTTTGGCATCAGGCAGAAAGCGAGCACTGGCATGGGGATTTCCACGAAGGCATGGTAAATCGCCTTCAGGAAAGCATGATAATCGCCCTCCTCGTGAAAAACCTGGCGCCGATCGTTGCCGCGGTTGAGCACATGGTAGCAAACGCCGCCAACAGAGGCTCGTGCAGTGCGGGGCATTCTCTGAAATCTAACCAATGCTCCGTCAAAGTCAAATAAACATAGATGTCCCCTTTTCCTCCTTCCGACCCGTAGAATAATTGCTTGCTACCGCCGCCGATGGCTGATTCAGTTTCTCCCCACCTGGGAAAACCAGTGGTTCTTTCAATCCAGGGAGGCAGGCCCAATGCAACGGTTTTTTTTAGGCTTAGGTCTTTTTATGGCCGTGATGGGATGTCTCGCAGCCGTCATCCAATGCTTCAGTTCCGTCTTTGCCCTGTTTGACAAGTCGAAATCTGTGACGGACGACATGTTGATGATGCCATTCTATCGCGCCTACATATTCAGCATTAACGCTGCGTTGGTTATCGTCTTCGAGCGGGTAATCGGAATGGAAGTCGAACCCCGCCTCACCATCCAACGTTAATCGCGCGGCGGACGAACCCAGATCTTCTGACGGATGACCGGACGATGCCGATGAATGTTCCGGTTTAAAGGAAGCACTTTACCTTCAATCCGCAGCGGCGAAGGCTTCTTCGACATCCGGCCTTGTCAATACACGCAAAGCCCAAAAACCGGCGGGCAAGCCGAAGAGGACGCCGCTGCCCGTGGGCAACATCGCCAAGATGCAGGCGGCGCGGGCGAAGCGATAGTTTCTGGAGGTTACGCAGCTTGCCATGGCTTCCGCGAAGACGATGACTCCCACCACCAACTGACGATGGCCAGGACTAGCAAGATGACGGCCCAACCGAATCCATCGACTGCATGCCGATGAGACAAAAAAGCACTCCAACAAACTGGAAATCGGGACATGCCTCGGGAAATACATGTTTTATTAGAATAATCGCGGCTCTCCATCCTTCCGCGGCCTGCCGCGTGGACGCGTCGTGAACTCCAGCCCTGGTCGCTTGGCGGTCGTCTTCGTTTAGGCTTCGTCGTCGTACGGCGAGCTCGGAATATCCTGATGGGCTGCACTTCAATGTCGGTCGCGGGGGCGTTAACCCATTTGAGCAATTTCGCGGCGGCGCTACGGGGCCGGCTTTAGGAGGGTTCCCATGTGTGATGACAAGCGTTCTTCGCCGCGATCGAACTGCTGGTTATGACGGCAAGCGCCGCCATTTTTTCCAATCAGTTTTGTTCGCATTCTGTTGCGCGAGCAGTTGCAGAATCCCCGGTTGCGGGTCGGCGGCTGACAGGGCAGGCTTGCCGGGCTCTGCGCTGGCCTTGGCAGGCGTGGCGTCCTGGATCGAAACCGTCGCGGGCGGAATGTCAACGGCAGCTGGCGCTGCGGAGGGGCCTTCAGGCCGTGATGGAAGGCTGGCCGCTGGGGCGTTTTCGTCAGGAATTGCCGGTTGCAAACAAATGCTTGGGGCGGGATCAGCTGCCGCTGGGGCCGCGTCCTGCGCGGTTGCGGCACATGGTGCCGGATAATGAACGCCCAGGGTTGCCAGCCATTTCGTGACCAGGCGGTCGTTCCAACTGGCCACCGCTTCGATACTTGCTCCCGGGCCTGGGTGAAAACCTTCTTCCTTGCCGGCAAGCCAGTAGAGGAAAGGGTCATTCTTGCGGCCCGTGCCTTTTTGCAAAATGCGTCCGGCGGCCATGCCCTGTTTCAAGGCACGGGCGATGGTGCTTTGGTCGGGCCTGGGAAAATCTTCCGGCCATTGCTCCAGGATTTGCCTCTGGGTCAGGCGGTCGGTCGCATCTTCGAGGACCAGGAAAAGGACGTCGCCCGCCTGAACGGCGACCTCATCATGGTGGATGTCGTGCGTGAGATAATCATTCCCCTCGGCGGTAAGCTCCACGAGCAGTGTGCGGGGGGTCTCTTCGTGGCGTGAAAACGTCCTCAACCAGCGGCGGCGATCGTCCCCGTCGCTGGAGTGCCATTTCATCTCGATCAGGACGTCCACGAGGCTCGGCAGAGCGCCGCTGCCGCGCGCCGCCTGCCCGTACTGGACGCGGCCCTTGCGTGGATGGTGGCAGATGAGCAGGCAGAGGCCCGCGGCCGTCAAATCTTGAAGCGGTAGCAGGCAATCCATCATGGCCGTCGCCGAGTTTTCATTGCCCGTCGGCAAAAACACCGCCAGGGGATCAATCGCGACCAGGTCGAGTCCCTCCTCCCGCCGCAGAACGAGCAGGGAATCAAGCAGACCGCGCCAGTCGGCAGGCGAAGGGCGGCCCCGGAAGGGCCGGCAAAAAAAGCTGACGTGATTGCCGATGGAGAGCTTGCGGCAGCGCGCCTGCCCAGTTGCTGGGCCCCTCCTCGGAAAGGATAGCGACTTTGGCGGCTGCCACCGGCAGGCCGGCCAACGTGCCGCCCCGAGCCATCCGCGCCACCAGGTTGGCCAGCAGCGTGGTCTTGCCCGCCTTCCACTGGCTGGTCAGCAGCGTCATCCTGCCGGCCCCCAGGTAGCCGTGCCAAAGCCAGGCGCCAACGCCGCGCGCCGCCTCCGCCAATTGATCAGGCCACAGTCGTTGTTCAAGGTACGAAGCGGCTGACCGCGCGACATCATCCGCCGCCCGTGCATCATGACCAGCGACCATGGCAAGTGCATTGGTGGCTCCCAACATGGTGCGTATTCCTTTAGATTTAGAGCGTTCGGAAAAAAAGGGGTCAGACCCCTTGAAGCGAACAGCTTTTCAACGCTTTTGCAGGGTATTGAGGGGGTCTGACCCCTTTTTTTCCGAACCCTCTTAGGATATTCGTGAATTTGTCAGGCGAAATTCCAGGCAAGGCAGCGCCGCCGGCTAAAATGCTATGCAAAATGCTATGCAAAATGCTATGCAAAATGCCATGCAAAATGATATGCGTCGTGAAGGGGGGTGCCCGGTGCACGCATACATACCATTTTTCGCCCGCCAGCCCAAGCTGCCAGCCGCCCGTTGAGGTGTTACTCTACCAGCGGCGGCGCCGGGGGGTCAAAGTTGGTTGTCATCATGGAAATCCAATGCCAGTCCTCACTTGCTGCCTGATGTTACCTTTTATCCGTAGCGGCGAAGGCTTCTTTGACATCCGGCCTTGTTAATACACGCAAAGCCCAAACACCGGCGGGCAAGCCGAAGAGAACGCCGCTGCCCGTGGGCAACATCGCCAAGATGCAGGCGGCGCGGGCGAACCGATAGTTTCTGAGTTTACGCAGCTTCATGGCTCCCGCGAAGACGATGACTCCCACCACCGAGCTGACGATGGCCAGGACCAGCAAGATGATGGCGCCAACCGTATCCATCGACTGCATGCCGATGAGACAGAAAAGCACTCCAACGAACTGAAAGAAGGCGCTGAGCATCAGGCAGGCGCTGACATCCCGAACCCGCTCGGCCGGTTGCGGTTCCTTCAGCAATAATGCGTCGGATCCCGCGCTGGTCGCCAGCGTGGCCTGCGGCAAATGCTCTAATAGCATCTGGTCCACTAGCGTTTTCTTCGCCGGGGGAACGGCCTTTTGCATAAGCAGTGGATTCTTGCGCAACTTGAGTTGAAGAAGCAGCACGCCTCCCCGTTGGGTCCAGCCAAAGGATTCGATTTCGTCCCAGCGGACGAAGCGGAAGAAGGTTACACAGCCTTCTTTTCTAATCTCGAGGCCGGCGACCACCATCAGAAAGAGGGCGACGTAGGTGCTGAGGATCTGTAGCCAATAGCAGCCATTGACCAGCGCATCTCCCGGCTCGCCAGCCACATGAATCAAGCTATATATCGAGGAAACAATATTTACACCCAGGCAAGCCCCAAAAAAGATCGCGGTCGCCGGCAAAGGACGAACAATCATCGCCAGGGGGCCCGCGTGCCTTCTACGCCAGAGCCAGGTAAACACGAAACCCCAGCAAAAAGGAATGATGATAGCGGCGAAAGCCAATGTTTTTCGCTCCACCAGGGTGGCGGGATACCAGCACAGCACGTAGATCGCCAGCAGGTAGCCCGGCAGCATGAAGTCCTGAGTTTCCATAACCACCGAACCGCCTGCTGGCTTGCCGATGGTTTTTCGAACAAGCGACTGCAAACGCCAGAGGCCCAAAAGTAGCAGAACGCTCAGGTTGGCCCATTCAAGCCAGGCCCACTGCAAACGCACGTTGAAATACCAACAAACCAGCACGACGAGCAGGATTGCGAGCGACGGATTGCGGCGCGCCCACTTGCCCATTTTTTGCAGGGGACTGATGCGTCGCGCCGCAATCGGCTTACCGGCCAGCCACCGCTCCAGGTCCTCGGCCAGCGCCAGGGCCGATCCATAGCGATGTCGCGGCTCTTTCTCGAGGCATTTCAAGCAAATCGCCTGTATATCGAAGTCAACTTTCGGGTTGATGCCGGCTCGGCGGCTCCGGTTTCTCTTCCAACACGTGCCTCAAGGTATCCAACGCCGTCGCCGCCCGGAAAGGAGGCCGGCCGGTCAGCATTTCGTAAAGGATAGCGCCCAGACTGTAGATGTCGGCGGCCATCGTCAGATCTTTACTACCAGCCGCCTGCTCCGGCGCCATGTAACTCGGTGTACCCACGATGACTCCGACATGGGTCAGGTCCGACCTGTCACCGGTCGCCATCGCCTGGGTGGTAGCGCCGTTATCCGTGGTCCGCTTCGCCAGCCCAAAGTCGGTGACCTGCGGCTGGCTCAGAGCGTCGAGCAAAATATTGGAGGGCTTCAGGTCGCGGTGCAGAATGCCGCGCTGGTGGGCGTGGTGAACGGCGCGAGCCACCAGGGCCAAAATTCGGGCACTCGTCTTGGGGTCGTTCACCATGTCCTTGATGCGGCCGCTCAGGCTGCCGCCCGGAATCAATTTCATGCTGAAGTAGTGCTGGCCGTTATGCTCGCCGATTTCGTAAATGGGCACGATGTTGGGGTGGTCAAGGTTGGCCGCCGCCTCGGCCTCCACGTGAAAACGATGAATCTCCTGGGGCGAGGCCAACTGCCCGGCCAAGATCATCTTGAGCGCCACGTCGCGTTTGAGACTGATTTGCTTGGCCCTATACACCACGCCCATGCCGCCCCGGGCGATTTCTTCCAGAAGTTCGTAGTCGCCAAAATAGCGCAGGGTGGTGCCGACACCGGTGTTGGGCGTCTCGGGCTGCCCCGATGGTCTCGGCCAGTGCGGGCGATTGCTCCTTGATCGGCTGCGCAATGCGTTCCATGGCATCGCGATTACGGAAGAAGGAGCCGAGGTCGGCGGCCAGGTCCGGGTGCTGCTTGAGCAGTTCGTCCCGATCAGGTGCCTTGCCGGCCTCCACGGCATGCAAATAGTCGGCGAGGACAAGTTCGAGAAGGGCGTCGGCCTCGGAGGGAGATGGTGTTTCGGGCATGGTTATTTTCCGAATAGTGTTGTCGTCACCTAAGAGCGTTCGGAAAAAAGGGGTCAGACCCCTTGAAGCGAACAGATTTTCAACGCTTTTGCAGGGTATTGAGGGGGTCTGACCCCTTTTTTCCGAACGCTCTTAGCGGGACGAAAATCCTCATGGGGAGCTTGATGACTACCTCAGAATCTGGCGGAGTTTCTTCAGACCTCTGTGCAATAGTCCCGCGACGGCAGCATCCGTCCTCCCCAGGCTGTGGGCGGTTTCGGACAGCGAGTAGCTTTGCAGATGGTGCAGGACGATGGCTTCGCGTTGGGCCTCGGGCAACTGGGTCAACGCGTCCGCGAGGCGGAGAAGATCTTCGTTTCTCACGGCCCGCTGGCTGGGTGACGAATGCGGGGCGATCAGCATTGCTTCCAGGCGAGCCGAGGACTGGTCGACCGCCTCAGGTAAATTTTGTTCCCGGCGGAGGTCGCGTTTGTCGCGGCGCAAGGCCCGCCAGGCGTCGCGCAGGTTGTTGACCAGGGCTTGCCGCAGCCAGGCGGCCAGGGCGGAGTCGTCGCCCTGAAACTGGTCTGCCCGTGCGTGGGCCTCCAATAATGTCTGCTGGACGATGTCCGAGGGGTCGATACGGTTCCTGGGCTCGGGATTCAGTTGTATCCTGGCCAGCAGCAGCAGGTACGACCGATACTCTTCCAACGAACGATTTTGGGGAGCTGCCTCATTGTTCATGCGTCGGCCCTCTACTCCTCAAAGCGTCATTTCTGTGCCGATGGAGCGCGCAAGCTTTGAGAATTCCACGGCTGCAACTCCGCGGCCCTGGCGTCCGTCACTAGCCGGCGAGCAGGTCCCCAGCGACAGCGTCATCTGGACGCTTCCCCTTTCCCGGCCCTCTCACGAACCCTCGCCCCGCTCTGCCATGTGATTTTTGATTGCCTCTATCCCCTCTCGCCATTGGGGACGTTCTTCAAAGCACAGGCCCGCGAGGTCGTTGTTGGCGAGGGTTTTGAGGTTGGCCAAACACCTTCTCGATAAACGCGACAAGATGTCCGCGGTGTTTGCCTTGGTGAGATGCTGAAGTAAAAGTTGTGACAATCGGCTTGCCGAAATGAGTCCCTTCGCGTGTTGCCGGATGAGTGAGTCCGGGTTGCCACAGGGTAGTTTCAGCGCTTCGAGGGCATTCTCCGCTGGATCCCTGATCCACGGATCGTCATGGATGGAGGCCGCTCGCAGGCACTCCACGCCGTCGGAACCAAGGGCGCCCACTGCTTTAGCCACATCGTCGCGTTCTGTCCACGGGCCATGATAAAGTTGCTCCACCAGTGTGGGTAGAGCTGCCTTGGCTCGCGGGCCGAGCAAGCGCAGCGCATGCACTGCCAAGTGACGTAGGCCGGGATTTGATGCTCCAGCGGCCAGGGTGAGGTTTGAGATATCAACCTCTCGTGCCGAGCCCAGAGCGAGTGCGAATGCCTCCATTGTCTCTTTCGAATAGGCGAGAACCGGAATTAAAACCATTTTCAGGAGGGGATATTCTGGATGTGCTCGAACAGCAGGATTACTCGCGGAAACAGCACGAAAAGCGCCGGCTATTTGTGGTTGCCATTCTTTTGGTGGCCGCGTCAGATATGCCTTGCCGGTGGTGTCCGACAAATAATTGTAGTAGCACCATTCCGCGAACGGGTTCGTTGCCGTTCTCCCCAGCGACCAGATTTCTTCGTCACTGGTCGGGGGCAAAGGGCTTTGCGCCACCACATCCTCTGCCGTCCACCAGGTGCGGTCGGATCCCAACCGTTTTTCAAATATCAGGGTACTCGGTGCCTGGCGCATTCTCTCCTCAACTGCGCTCCAGAGCAAGAATCGGCCCTGTCGCCGAAGCTTTTTTGTCAACCACCAGTTGGCGATAAGTTCCGTTGCCAACCCCAAACAGAGTATGATGGGACTACAGACAACGATCCAGACGATAAGCAGGGGCCCTAGAACGAGCAAGACGAACGAGGAGGGTTCAAGAGAAATGCTCTTGTTTTCCGAATACTGCCAGGTTTTATAGACCTGCACCCGGCCTGATTGCAATGGCCATGGCAATCCATTCACTGACACTCGACATTGTCGGGGACCAATAGCAAAGCGCCATTTCCCGAGGGAAATGGAAAACGGCGTGCGGAAGGCAAGCTCAAACTGGTCTTCCGTGTTGGCTGCCTCATTATTGATGGAAAAACGCAAGGGTGGATTGCCGGGCACATGGCCGCGGCGTTCGCTGGCCAGATCGTGGTCTACGTAAACGCGCTCGCGCCGCCGCCAACCCAGCCACTGCCACCAAACCTCGGCGCGAAGGTCATGGTCACGATATTTCCAGGTCCAGGATTTCAGCGGCATGTCAGCAATTATCGGCTAACAACCGAACCGCGGCAAGTTATCGTTTGCGAACGCCAAGCAGACGGATTGTTTGGCTTGAGTCCTCCTTCGCGGGTAGAATAACCATTGGCCAAGCGATTGAGTCGGTCGGAGCGACCATGTCCCGGAAGCAAGAAAAGATCCTCAAACAGCTCGAAACGCTTGAACCGCGCGAGGCTCGGGTTCTCGTCGCCGCCGTGGAGAAGAATGCCCAAACCATATATCGGAAGCATGACGACGAGGAGATTCGCTCGCTGGCTGGCAATGGTTTGCTGGAGAGCGTGCCGGATGACTCGCCCCTGCTGTTTAAACCGTTCTTGATCCCGCGCTTCGTGTGGGACCACGTAAAAATGCCGGAAGTCTTCCAGGCAGTCAAGGCGCTGGCAAAAGAGACCGTTTGAACTGTATTGAAGAGGTTGACCGTGACAGCAAACCAATCGAATCAACTGGCCGAAACTTCAGAGCGCATCCGGGCCGCGGTTGCGAAGAACCCCCGGCGCATGACGCTGCAACTGGCGCGCGATCTTGGTGTGCCGGAGGTTGAGATCATCCGGGCGTTTCCGCCGGAGCGGGTCACGGAACTGGACATCGCCCGCTTTGAGGAATTGCTGCGCAGCCTGGAGGGATTGGGTGCTGTGCGGGTGCTGGTGTCTAACGGGGCGACGACCATTGAAGTGGACGGGCAGTTTGGCGGCTTCAGCACGGCGGGTGAGTTTTTTAACGTTCAGACCGATACCCTCGACATGCACATCCGCTGGCAGCAACTGGCCGCGGTGTTCGCCGTTGAGAAGCCGGGGCACATGGATGGCGCGGCTACACGTAGCTTCCAGTTTTTCGATCAAACGGGCATGCGGCTCTAAAAATCTTCCTCAACTTTGGCGGTCCGATCGCGCCGGAGCGAGAGGCCCTATTCCTCGCGTCGCGGCAAAAGTATCCAATGCTTCGTTGAAAGCCAAGCCGTGATACATTCACTTTCCCAAGTCAACGCGCCGAAAAACTCTGCCGATAATCTTAACGGACACGACCTGGTTGCCTTCCACGCGAAACTCGGCGGAGCCGTCGACGAGTCCCTCGGCATTGGCGACGAAGGTGTCCTCCTCGAGGTATTCAAGCGGGCAGTGCCAGTCGCCCCAGGACCAGTTTAGTAGGCCCTTGTCGACCGTGATCGTGCATGTTCCATAGGCCGTGTCGGTGAATTTGCCGGCATACGCGGGCAGGGGCAACGAAGGTTTGGCTCCCGGTTTGCGGTCGGCACGCAAAAGGCGCGAGCGTTCTTTTTCATTGGCCTGGTCCTTCGTTTGAATGTCGAGGTAGTAGGCATTCCAGTCGCGGTAGGGCAGGCCGAGGAGATGGTCGATCAAGATATTCGAAAGTGCCAGGTTCATGAAGCCGCGGTCGAGATTGTTGAGCAGTGCTATGCCGACTTTGGCTTCGGGGACCAATGATAAGTGGGCACGAAAGCCATCGATAGCGCCGCCGTGTTGCAGAAGCAACCGGCCGCGGTAATCTTGCAGGATCCAGCCCAGGCCATAGCTAATCTGCACGGTGACGGGGTTCATCACCTCGGCGAAGCCTTCACGGCGAATGACCATTTGCGGGCGCTGCCGTTCGTGCAAAACCTCGGCAGGCAGGAGTCGTTGGCCTTGCCAGGTGCCGTCGCCAAGTTCAAAGCGTAGAAAGCGCGTCAAATCGCGGGCGCTGGCGTGCAAGGAGCCGGCGGGATCGGCCTGGTCCAAAGGGTAGCGCGCGATCGGCTCAACCTTACCCCTGGCGTTTTGGCGATGCGGGCTGGCCTGGTCAGGAGCGTCCCGGGGAAAAATCGGTTTGGATGCTTTCATGCCGAGCGGCTCGAGAATACGCCTCTGGACCAGTGTTCCCCAGTCGCTGCCAGCCGCGTTGCCGGCCGCGTAACCCGCGGCGCCGAAGAGAATAGTCTGGTAATGAAAGCGCGTGCGGAAAGAGTCTTCCAGTTCCACTTTGCCGATCTTGCGGATGCGTTCCTCCAAGCCCCAGGGCGCCTTGTACCAGAGCAACTCGTGGCCGCCGACGCCCGTGCGATGACACAGGAGGTCGCGGATGGTGACGTCGGCATCTGCCAGGGGATCGGCGAGGTGAAAGAAAGGGACATGCTTACGCACCGGCTCGTCCCACGCCATCTTGCCGTCGCCCACGAGCATGGCGACGGCGAGGCTGGTGAAGGGTTTGGTGCAACTTGCCAGGGGAAAGTTAGTGTCGGCGGACACCGACTCGGGCCGGCCCAGTTCCCTGACGCCATGGCCTTTCAGATAAATGACGCGGTCGTTATGGACAATGGCCAGCGCCAGGCCGGGCACGCGCCATTGGTTGAGAGTGTCCTTGACGAGGGCATCGATGCTCTGTGCATCTTGAGCCAGGACTGGCGGCGCGAAAAGCAGACTGAGAAATGACAGGATGACAAGGCTAGCGGCCTGGGCGCGAACACGTGACAGACGCTTCGGTTCGCTCATGGCACGCTGGCCCTGTCTCCTTGCCTGTGCGTTATCGAATTTGCTTCACGATCGGTCAACGTGCCGGCCCGGCCCCTGGGATGAGGGGTAGGCTCATGCTGGGCCGGTTGCCGATCACGGTCTGGAACACCGGTTGCAGCACGAGGTTGGTCTCGCGCTGATCGGGCGACATTTTGACCTGAGCGGTCATGTTGATGCCGCCGCTGCCGCCAAGGGCCGTGGTTTGGGTCTGATACGCGGCGGCGGGCAGGCTGGGCCGGTTGCCGCCAGGTGTGCTGACTTCGCCGCGGGCCTTGGTAGTGCCTGAAAACTCGGGGAAGGAAAAGCCGCGCAGCTTCATGAGTACATTCTCGGCCTTGGCTTCCGCCTTGGCGCTGGTTTTCTTGTGCATGGGCGGGGCCACCGTGGCCAGTTCCGTGCGGCGGCCGGCCTTGATATCGACCTTGATATGTGTTGGCCGGTCCAGGCGGATGATTTCCAGACGGCGCGTTTCCTTGGGTGTGCCGAGATTCTGGATGATTTCCAGACGCGCACGGCCACCGAGAGGCTGGCCGAACAAACGCCGGACGCTGATTTCGTATTCGCCGGGAAATGCCTGGGCCGCCAGGTAGGATGCTTTGGTCATTTCCGTCAGATTGGTGCCCAGGAAAGTGCCGCCGCCAGGAGTTTGCTTTTGCTGGGCGGAGCATACCGAGCCGGTCGGTTCCTTGACTTCAAGTTCGAGGTCGGCCGGTTCGCCACTGCTATCCCAGGTCAGATTGATGACCAGGTCGCGTTGGCGGAGTGCCTGCAGGGCTTGCTGAAGCTGATCGGCCTCGGTGCCGCGGCGGTCGGCACGCAGACTTTGGGCCAGCGCCTGGCCGCGCGACTGCGCGTTTTGTTGAAGGAACTGATTCCCTTCAGCCCAGTCCTGGCTGATGAGCTTTTCGGCGGCCCAGGCCATGGCCTTGCTGTCCTTGCCAAGTTCGGCGTAGGCCAGTGCCTCGGCATAGGGCTGCGAAGCGTTCGGTTCGAGCAAGGCCGCCTGGCGGCAGAAGGCCAGGGCGCGATCGTATTGTTTGTGGTCGGCGAGCGTGCGTGCCGCCTGCAAGAAACCTTGTGCATCGGTCGGATCGAGAGATACCGCGCTCAGGCGTGCACGCCGAATCTCGTCAGGTTCGCCGCCGCTGGCTTCAAGCGCCACGGCCAGCGCTTCGTAAACCCAGGGACGAATGACGATGCCGGCACGCAAGTTCGCCTTGAGGAACTCGGCGGCATGTTGATACTGGCCGGCCTCGAAGAGGAAATCGGCGGTGGCCACGACCATGCCGGCGTCCACGCCCCCCTTGGCCAGCGCTTCGTTCCAAACGGTAGTCGCGTCGAGTTCCGCGGGAGTTTTCTTGGGGTCAGGTTGAATGACCTTGGAGGCAACTTGAGTTTTGCCTGCCGCGCCGGGAGCTGCATTCGGATCAATGATCTGGCCGCCTTTGCCGACGATGGCTAGTCCCTTCTCCCGGGCGTCGAGCATGGCGGCTTCAATGGGCGGCCGCTTGCCGCCGATGATGCCGCCGTAAACCGACGTGTGTACACGCGAGGTGCCCCGCACGATGATGGCCAGCGCGGGTGGGAAAAACTCGATCGTGTTGGCTTTTTGAATGTCGGCCGGGCCGCCTTCGCTAACAGGTGCCGGCGGCGGGCCACCTCCCACCATACCGAACATCGCGCCACCCATCATGCCGAACATGCCGCCGCCCATCATGCCGAACATATTCATGCCACGCATGCCCAGGGCACCGCCAAACGGGGCGAAAATATTTTGTTGGAAAGGATTGGGTTGCTGGGTTACGAACCATTCACCGGGGGCGACTACCTTGGTGATGACGCTAATCAGGCTGACAGCCTGGCTGGCGCCGAGCGCACCGAGGGAGCCGTTGAAGCCACCCTGAAACGAGCCGCCATTGAACGAACCGCCCACGCCCTGGAAATTGCCAAGCTGGCCGACCGGCTGACCGATGCCGCCACCGATGCCGCCGATACCGCCAATGCCGCCCAACTGGCCGCCGATACCAAACTGGCCGAGGGCGCCACCGATGCCCCCCAGTCCACCACCGATACCACCGATGCCGCCGCCAAGGCCAAATTGACCAAGCTGGCCACCAAGGCCGCCACCCAGACCAAATTGGCCTAGCTGCCCACCGATACCACCGCCGATACCGCCCAGCTGGCCGCCAATCTGTCCAATCTGGCCGCCGATTTGACCAATTTGGCCGGCCTGACCGGCCTGACCGGCCTGGCCGCCGAAGCTGAAATTCTGTGTGCCGCCCGATTGACTGATGGGAATGACCAGATCGCCAACCGGATAAACACGCAGCACCTTCTCACGCACCATGCGTTCGTTGGTGGTCACCTCGATGTAGTTGCGGCGTATCAAATAGGTCGCGTTGTTGCTGGGAATCTGCGACAGGGCGAAGCGCAGGGCCGTCGCCAGGGACATGGTTTTGGGATACTGAGGAAACTTCACCGTCGTGTCGTAAGGGTCCGGCGCATCCGCCGCGTCTTCCTTGAAGGCGTTCGTGTCAATCAGGATCGGCAGTTCCTTGCCCTTCTCGGCCATCTTCTCGATAAACAGGCCCAGGACGTCCTTGAGGGTAGCGGTTTGCGGGATGTCCGAAGTTTTGATCGTTTCGGTCAACATGGCCGCGATTGACTTGGCTTCCTTGCGGCCCCTTTCGTCGTCGGGCAAGCTGCTGACTTCGTATTTTTCCTTGCGCAGGCGCTGATCGCTTGCCAGGTCTTGAGCGGCGGGAAGTAAATGCCCGGCTCATCGGAGAAGGGCACGGCAGAACGCTCCACCGACAGGTAGACTTCCAGAAAGCGGCGCTCTTTCAACTGGTTCAGGTCGCGCGCGCGTTGCAGGCTGAAGGCCGCCGATACCTGGTTGTAGGCCGCGATGGCCGCCAGCGGCTCGGCACGCCCTTGCCGGCGTGCCTCGAAGGTCATCTCCTCCAGGCCGCGCAACACTTCGATCTTGGCATGTTCTTCGAGGCGCGCCAGGTTCATGAGGTTCTTGTAGATGCGGAACTGGGCCTCGGCACGATTCTCGATCGTCAGGCGCTCACGCTCGAGCTCCTGGTTCTTCTGCACCACCGCGGCCACCTTGCCTTTTTCTTCTTTCTGCAGCTTGAGGGCACGGCCCGCCAGCGTGATTTCGCGAAGAGAGGTTTCCAGGCGTGCCTGGAGGGCATGGCGCACGTCGTCACTCAGGTTCGGATGGTCCTTGACGCGCGACAAGGTGTTCCGCAGGTAATCGAGCGTGCCTTCCGGATCGCCAGCCAGCTCTTTGCGTGCTTGTGCGAGTGCCGTTTCCACGATTTGCTTCATTTTTTGTTCTTCGACGATGACCTGATCGCGATGAAGCTGGAGCAGGTCATCCCGATCGATCGCGCCCGGCGCCTTGCGGACGGCTTCTTCCTTTTGTTCGAGCTGGGCCAGTTGCACCAGGTCGATTTTGCTGACGCGGACCACGCCATTGACTTTCTCCACCTTGTCGGCGTTTCGGCCAGCCTTGTCCAGTTGCGTCTTGAGGAGGGCGGGTGTCAACTTGCCGTCCTTGAGGCTGCTGCAAATCTTGATGCCGGCCGCCGCTTCCGGATCATGGGGGGCCAGGGCGCGCGCTTCTTCGTAAAGACGCAGGGCCGCATCGACATGGTTGGTTTCCAGCGCCAGTTGCGCTTCCGCGAGCCGCTCATCATGCAGCAGGCGGGTATTGTTGTAAGCCAGCACCAGGGCACGATCAGCCCGGATAAGCGCAGGTTGCGTCTGGGCCCGTTCCCACTGATTGACAACGCTCACGAGGAAATAGTTATCCAGCTCGGCTTCGGGAACTTTCTCGGTGGTGTCCAGGCTTAGCGCACCAGGCCGGCCATCGACAGTGCCGCTGACGGTGAAGTTGAGGCTCTTGGCATCGCTCATATGTCCAACCACCAGGGTCGGCACATCGGCACGCAGCGGCGGCAAGTTCTTGGGAAATACCTGAGTCACCGTGGCCGGCAGCTTGAGACGGGCATCGTAAAGGATGGCGCCGGCAAAGGCGTCCTGATAACGCTTGAGGGCCTCGGGCAGTTTTTCCTCGGCGACACGGGTCCGCAACACCGCTCCCCCCGTGCCGGTGGCGAAGCCATGCAAGTTGCTGGCATCGAAGGACAGGCCCAGGGGCACGGGAAAGAAGGCGATGCGTTCCTTGACCATGGTTTGGATAAGTGCCTGGCGATCGGCGGCATCGATGGGATTGTGCACGCTTTGCCCATCGCCCAGGTAGAGAAGAATGCGTTGGCGGTCTTCGCCAACGTCAAAGGTCTTGACAGCGCGGGCCAGGCCCGTCTTGAGATCGGCGTCGCCGGCGGGGAACTCCTTGTTCTTCAGGCGGTCAATGGCCTTGCTCAGCTTATGGCGGTCTTCCTTGACATGCAAAAAGCCGGTGAAGAGAGGCTTGGTGTGGTCGGGGGTGCTCAGGACCCAGAGAGAAACGCGGTCGTCCGGCCCGGCCGTTTCGATGACGGCGTCGGCAATTTGCGCGGTGGCAATGCCCGGCTCGCCGGCTTGCGCGGCGGTATTGCAAACGATAATGAGATAGTCCCGCTTGCGCACCGGCACGGCCGGCAGTTGCGGCTTGACCTGGAGTGCAAAGAGGGTTTCCCCCTTCAAGGTCTTGTAGGTGATGATGCCGCCCTGGTCGAACTTGGAGGCGGCGACATTTTGATCGGCCTGGCGTTCAGGCGCTGCGGCCACCGGCCTCACGACCGGCCCATCTTTTTGATCCGGTTCCCCACGCGAGCGTGCCGAGCAAATCACCGCCACCACGACGAGCGCCGTCGTGATTGCTAAGACCTTACGCGACTTGTTCATACAACCGGTCCTTTTTTTCGAGGGACTCCCCAATCTCGTCCCGCGGCAGGCCTGGAACGAGGCGTTCATGTTACCATAACCCACGCTTGAGTTTGCAAGGGAGAATTGAGAATTATCTAGCTTTTCGCGGTCGGAGTCCGCATATCCGGTCTTTTTGGCACTACCAGCCCCGCACGAGGGGGACTCCGCCGCTCACTGTACACGGCAAATGAGACATTTGAGATAATTGGTTTCCGGGCAGGAAACCGCCATGGGATGATCGGCCGCCGCACCACGGCTTTCCAGGATTTGGATTGGACGGCGTGTTTCGGCGGCGAGCTGTGCCAGTAGTTCGTAGAGCATTTCTCGGGTAATAAGCCCCGAGCAGCAGCACATCACGAGAATGCCATCAGCATGGAGCAATCGGAGCGCGAGGGCTTGTAAGCGTCGGTAGCCGCGCAGGGCATCATCCAGGGCATTGCCGGCGCGGCGAACTTGGGCGGGTCCAGCACGATAAGCCCAAAATGATCGCCGACCTCGGCGAGGGCACCGAGCTTGTCGAAGACGTCGGCACGCTCGAACACCACTTGAGTCAGGCCGTTGATCTCCGCATTGCGCCGGGCCAAGTTCAAGGCCGGTTCCGAACTATCGATGGCAAGTACCGATGCGGCGCCGGCGCGGGCCGCATGCAGCGCAAAGCCGCCGCTGTAGCAAAAGGCGTCGACCATGCGCCTGCCGGCGCGTAGGCGGCGACGGCATGGCGGTTGTCCCGTTGGTCCAGGTAGAAACCGGTTTTTTGCCCCTCGGCAAGATGGACGTGGAAGCGCAAGCCTCCGTCGTCAATGACGATCGGCTCCGCCGGCACGGTCCCGGCGAGCAGTCCGTCCCGCAAGTCGAGCCCCTCAAGCTGGCCGATGCCGCGCTCGGTGCGCAGGTACATGCCCTCGGGCTTGAGCATATCCTGAAGCATCGTGGCGATTGCCTCACGGCGCTGGGCCAGTCCCAGGGAAGTGAATTGCAGGACCAGCCAGCGGTCGTACTGATCGACGGTGCAGCCGGAAAGCCCGTCAGCCTCGCTGGCGACCAGCCGGCAAGCGCGTCCGGGACCGCCAAGCCGCAACAGGTCCCGTCGTAAACGAACAGCTTGTTCGAGGCGATTGCGAAAGAGTGCTTCATCCAGCGCGACGTCCGCGGCCCAGGAATAGAGGCGCACGCGGATCTTGCTCAGCGGATTATAGAGACCGCGCGCCACGAAATTGCCGGTGTCCGATACGAGATCAACGACATCGCCGCCTTGGGGCGTGCCCTGCACGTCGGCAACGGCTCCCGCGAAAACCCATGGATGCCGGCCATAAAATGGCCGCGCTCGACGAGCCTTCAGCACCACGCGAGGCAAGGACATACGCAACTCAACAAGGAAAAAGGGGCGGCGGGAGTGTCGGACTTATGTTAGCAAATCGAGAAATAAATTGACGGTCCCGGAATAGAATTCAAGTAGCCGCGCGCCACGTGAACGCGGGACAGGAAGAGCGCTTTGAAAAACCCAAACCGGATGCCACGAATACCAAAGACGTATCGTTTTTAACATGAAGGAAACCCATGAACCTTGCAGAGCAGCGCCGTTTACTGGCCGACGTCGAGGGGTTTTGCCAGGAGGTTCGCGAACACGAGGAATTGTGTTACGTCGAACATCGTTACAATCATCACGTCATCCCGCTGGGACAGAAGTACAACATCCTGGGAATGCCAGTGCCCGTTAATTACGGCGGTCGTGGCGCCGACACGGTGACCTATGCGCGGGCGCTGGCACGCATCGGCCAGGAAGGCACGGGAGTACGCACCTTTTTCTCGGGGCACACTTCCATCGGCCAGTATCCCATCATGATGTGGGGCAATGCCGAACAAAAAGAGCGCTATCTCCCCCCCTCGTGCCGAGGGGAGAAAATCCTGGCCTTTGGTCTCACCGAGCCGGATGCCGGCAGCAACCCGCTCGAAATGACGATGACGTACGAGCCGAGCGGGTCTAACTATCTGCTCAATGGCGTCAAATACTTGATCTCCAACGCAGGCATCGCCAGCACGATTGTGACCTTCGCGCGCCCGCCGGGAGGGGGGCGTATCAGCGCCTTTATCATCGATGTCGATGCGCCGGGATGTGCCCGCGAGGACCTGCTCGCGAAGATGGGCATGCCCACGGCCAACACCGGCATGTTCGAACTCACCAACTTCGAAGCTCCCGCCGCCAACCTGCTCGGCGCCGAGGGGGATGGTTTTCGTATCGCCATGGGGTCGCTCGTAAGCGGGCGCTTGAGCGTTGCCTCGGGGTGCCTGGGCGTTATCGAAGATTGTCTGATTGAGGCCACCCGCTATGCCAAGGAGCGGACGCAACACGGGAAACTGATCGGCAAGCACCAACTGGTGCAAGAACACCTGGCGTCCATCGAGATGCACCGGCTGGCCACGGACGCCGTCGTCTTCAAGGCGGCCGAGGCCAAAGATGCGAGTGGCGCCGATCCGGAGAATGCCGAATTAAAGGGACGTGCCGACCTGTTGGCGGCGCAAGCCAAGCTTTTCGCCTCGAATGCGGCCTGGGACGCCGCCGATCGCGCCGTGCAAGTCCTCGGGGGTCGAGGCTGGTCGACGCTCTATCGGCCCGGCCGGCACCTGCAAGATGTGCGCGTCTGCCGCATTTACGAAGGCACGGATGAAATCCTCAAATTGAAGATCGCCGCCTCACTGCTTGGAGGCAAAGAATGGGAGGCATTTAAATAAGGCAGTTTCGTCCCAAAATCAGCCTTGATTCTTTCCGCCGTTCCAACTATTTTTCGCGGTTGGCGGCACGGCGGTGGCGCGAAATCCGCGGTGACGTGAAAACCCATGGAAGGGAGTCAGCCGATGAGCGTTCCTCTTTGCGATATTCAAATTCAATTCCGAGCCCTTGAAAGCCAGCTTCAGGAAGCGGTCATGCGCGTGCTGCGCTCGGGTCAGGTTATCGGCGGGCCCGAAGTGGTCGGCCTCGAAGAAGAGACGGCGCGGTATTGCGGCGCGGGCTACGGCATCGGCTGCTGCTCGGGGTCGGATGCCCTGTTGCTGGCGCTCACGGCGCTGGGCGTGGGACATGGGGACGAGGTCATTTTGCCGACCTTCACCTTCTTTGCTTCGGTCGGCGCCGTGTGCCGGCTTGGCGCCAAACCAGTATTTGTCGACATCGATCCGGCCACGTACAACATCGATCCGCATCAGGTGGAAAATAAAATCACCGACCGGACCCGGGCCATCATGGCCGTGCACCTTTTCGGACAATGCGCGGAGATGGACCCCCTGTGGGACATCGCGGCCCGCCATGACCTGCCCATCGTGGAGGATGCTGCCCAGGCCATCGGTGCCGAATACCAGGGGAAACGCACCGGCACACTCGGCGCCATTGCCTGTTTTAGCTTTTATCCCTCGAAGAACCTGGGCGGCTACGGCGACGGCGGCATGGTCGTCACCAGTGATCCGGGCTGGGCGAAATTGATGACCTGTTTGCGCGGCCATGGCATGGAGCCGCGTTATCACCACAAAGTCATGGGGTGGAACGCGCGTCTGGATGCGTTGCAGGCCGCCCTCCTACGGGTCAAGTTGCCTTGCCTGGATGCCTGGACGCAAGCCCGCCAGGCGGCGGCCCAGCGCTACGACGCGCTGATCGAGGAGCAGCACCTGACGCAATTCATGGATCGTCCAACCGTTCGCCCCAAGCGCCGCCACGTATTCAATCAGTACGTGGTGCGGATCGCACGCGGCCAGCGCAACGCGCTCATGAGTCATTTGAAAGCGGAAAAAATCGGTTGCGAAGTGTATTATCCGGTCCCGCTGCATTTGCAGGAATGCCTGGCCCACCTGGATTATCGGGATGGCGATTTCCCGGGCAGCGAAGAGGCGGCGCATAGCGTACTGGCGTTGCCAATGTTTCCGGAAATCACCGTGGACCAGCAAAGCAGAGTGATTCAAAGCTGCGCCGCGTTCGTCCGCCGGCAGGTACGCCGCGCGGCGTGAGCACTTTCGACTGTAGCGGAAGTCGTGAGACGTCTCACGACCTCCGCACCCTTAGCCTTCGCCTTGAAATAGGCGTAAGCCCAAATCCTGACAGCGCTGGCGCAGCGCTTCGACATGTTGTTCACCCACGATCAAGGCGGTAGGTCCGAGGCGAGCTTGAATAAAGTCGCGTGTCTCGGGCCATTGCTGCAAGCCGTCGGCTGCCATGGCGCTCACTGTGTGCAAGACCATTTGGCGGCGCAATTCGAGAGGCGGCAGATCTGCCGCCGAAAACAAGAGTTCCGCTGCCTGCGATAGCGGCAAGCCCGTGCGATGCAGGAACCAGCTTTCGAGCGTGGACATTTGCCAGCCAGACTGGCGGGCCGCGGCGAGCGAAGTCGGCGTCAAGCGGTAGAGTCGGCGGCCCTGAAGGGCAGGGCGATCCAGTGGCGCCGCTAGCCCTTGCACTTCCGTTTCCAGGAGCAGGTCC
The DNA here is from genome assembly GCA_963848825.1 of uncultured Planctomycetota bacterium. Lineage (GTDB taxonomy): Bacteria > Planctomycetota > Planctomycetia > Gemmatales > Gemmataceae > CAVVSQ01. The sequence goes on from CAWKFA010000017.1 coordinate 79,760, forward strand.
GAACGAGCCAGATCGATGCTCAGCGTGACGCCGTCGCTTTCCACATCGACGCACTTCTCCGGCGGCAAACAGTAATCGCGCGTGCCGGTGAGGCGGAAGTGGCGATAATCGATGGCGGACTCGTTGGCGACGATGGCCAGGCGATCCGTAAGTCGAATGGCGGGCAGGCCACGGGCCAGCGCTTCGGCCAACTCGACCGGGCCGGGAAACTCGAAGAGGGCGGCTGCTGGATAAACGCTGATGCGCTCGCGTTTGTTGCTCCAGGTACGGAGAGAATCGAGGACCGGCGCCGGCACGGGCTTCATCCCATGCCGTTCGAGGGTTTGCACGATGCTGCCGTAAGATTCGCTGGCTTCCAGGGCGCGATAAACGCTGTGCGGCTCGAGTTGGAGGGTACAGGCGGCCCCCAATCCTTTCCAGGTCGCGAACTTGGTGAGCATCATGATCAGGGCGGGCGTCAATCCCTGGCGATACGCGAGGATTTCCAGGTTCGGCTGTACCAGCAAGGTTTGCGGAAAAGTGGGATAGTCGCCCGCCTCCTGGCTATACCCAAAAACCCAGCGCCCCAGCGCCGACAGGCGGACGACCGGACGGTCCGCCTCGTCCTTGGCGACCTGGAGAAGACGCAGCGGGTAGGCGATCCCCAGCAAAAAGCCACGCAGGCCGGCTTCGGTCTCGTTTTTGGCTTTGGGGCGTTTTTTTTGAGCTTCCCCGGTGGTCCCCGCATTCCAAAAGGGGTGGCGTTCTACAAGCCAGTCCTCGAGTGCCGCCGGCGAGGCCCAGCTTCCCTCCGGCAGACGGCCGAGAAGCAACAAGGCTAACAGGTAGGCGGAAGGATAAGGATTGCCCGGTGTTTCCGCCACGTGCCAGCCCTGGACAGGCCCCCAGGACTGCAGCCAAAATAGCTGCGACCATAAAGACGCCAGCGCCTGTGGCAGGCCTTCGGACCAGGCGGCCGGAAAGCTGCCGGCGCGGACCTCGCCCTCCTTTTCATCCAGAATGCCGGTGGCCAGTCCAAGAGCGACCGTGAACATGCCCCGGTCGGGCAATTCCACAAAGCTATCCGTCGGTAAGGTGTTGAGGAGCGAGTCGGTCTGGAGGCGATCCAGGTCCCTCTTGAAGAAATCGTGCTGCTGCGTTCGCCGCAAGGGGCTCGCTGCTACCTGCTGCCAGATGATCGACAGGCGCAAAAGCCATTCCAGGCCGTCGGCCTCCTGGGGCTGTTTGACTTCCAGGGGCATGGCGCCCGGGCACTCGGGCAATAGCCCCGCGCCGGCGGCCCTCTCGAGCACGGCGGGCGGCACGAACACAATGGGCGGTAGTGCCTGCGCCAGCCAGGTATCGAACGCCTTGAGCCGGCTTTTGCCGGCCAGTGGTTCATTGGCGGGCGCTGCTGGCGCCACGGGAAATAAGCTCGGATACATGAGGCCCGCTTCGAGCAGCGAGCGCACGACCGCCAGTCCATCGACAGTGCCCAACGTGACGAGCATTTCGATCAGGCTGCCGACAGGCCAATGACTTTGCCGACTGCGGGCGATGAGAGACAGGAGAAGATCGCCGGGACCGTCGAGGTCTTTGAGACGGCGATCCAGCACCGCGGCGTTGGTGAGAGTGGTCAGGCAGCGATCGATGAGTTCTTGCGCGGGCCAGTGGTTGCGAGGCTTGCACAGCGCATTGGAAACGAGGCGCAAGAGGGGCTCCTCGTAGCTGAGCAACGTGCGCCGCAGGTGGTCGATCCAGACTTCAAGCATCAGGTTATAACTTGCGGGGTATGGCCCATTTTCTGTAGTTCGGCAATCACAGCCTCGACGCGCCCAGGCCGGACCAGCAAGACCCGGTCCGCGATCCGGCCGACGACGTCTTGGGCCAGCTTGCGGTTGGCCAAAACCTCTTCCGCCAGCACCGCATCCTCGGTCTGGATCAAGCACACCCGGCGATGCAGCTTGACGGGAATTCGCGTCTTTTCCATGGCTTGATTATCCGGTCTTGCGCACCTCGGCGATCATCTCGCCGCCATCGGCGATCTGATAGCTATAACCCTGCTCGGTCAAAAAGAGCTGCCGATGGTGAGCGAAGTCCAGCTCGCGCGTATCCCGGGTCACGAGAGAATAGAAGTGGGCCAGCTCGCCATTGGCCTTGGGCCGGAGAATGCGGCCCAGGCGCTGCGCTTCTTCTTGCCGTGATCCAAAGGTCCCGGACACCTGGATCAGCACGTTGGCATCGGGAAGATCGATGGCGAAATTGCCGACTTTGGAGAGGATGAGCCCATGAATCTCGCCGCGGCGGAATTTGCCATAGAGCTCTTCGCGCTCGACATTGGGCGTTTGCCCCGTGATCAGCGGAAGGTCGAAGCGTTTGCGAAGTTGCCGGAGCTGATGCAGATATTGCCCGATGACCAGCACTTGCTTACCGGCATATTGTTCGAGCAAACGGCCCACCACGTCTTCTTTGGCGGGGTTCTCGCTGGCCAGCCGATACTTGTTGCGCCATTCGGCGACCGCGTATTCCATGCGCAAAGGTTCCGGAAGAGCGACACGGACCTCGGTGCAACTCGCCTCGGCTATCCAGCCACGCGTCTCCAGTTCACGCCATGGCACATCGTACTTTTTGGGCCCGATCAGGCTGAAAACATCCTGTTCGCGGCCATCCTCGCGGATAAGCGTGGCAGTCAAGCCCAGGCGGCGGCGGGCTTGAATCTGTGCCGTCACGCGAAACACCGGCGCGGGCAGGAGGTGGACTTCGTCATAAATGATCAGGCCCCAGTCGCGCTGATCGAAGAGCTTGAAATGAGGGAACTCTTCTTTTTTGTCGTTGCGATGGGTGAGGATCTGATAGGTGGCGACCGTGACCGGGCCGATCTCTTTGGTTTCGCCGGAGTATTCCGTGACGTCGGCTTCGGCAAGGTCGGTCTTATCGATGATCTCGCGGATCCACTGTTTCACCGCGGTGATGCTGGTGGTTAAAACAAGTGTTGATTTCTGCATGCGCGCCATGGCCGCGATGCCGACAACCGTCTTGCCGGCGCCGCAGGGGAGAACAATGACGCCGCTGCCGCCACGGGCGTCGCCACCCGCGTAGAAGATGTCCGCGGAGTCCCGCTGGTAATCGCGCACGTGAAATGGCAAACCGCTGCGGGCAATTTCGCGAAGGTGAATGGCCAGGTCGGCCCCTGCGGTATAGCCAGCCAGGTCCTCGGCCGGATAGCCTACGGCGATGAGCGCCTGTTTCAGCACTCCGCGAAAGGCGGGCTCGACCAAAAAGGCGTCAGGCCCATGGCGCTCGCCCAGATAATCGCGCACTTTGGGCTGGCGGGCCAGCTCTTCGAGCAGGGGCAGATCGGCGCACGCCAGCCGCAACTTGTCCTCATGCCGCTCAAGTTTGACTCGGCCATAGCGGCTGACCAGCTCGCCAAGATCGGCGCCCAGGTTGGTCGGCAGGGGAAACTTGCTGAATTCCCGGAGTACGTCGACCATTTCCTCAGCCGTCATGCCCGTGGCGGCGGCGTTCCACAAGGAAAGGTTGGTTAGCCGATAAGTGTGAATGTGTTCTGGACTTTTTTCCAGTTCGGCAAACGGCGCAAGTCTATCGCGAGCCTCGGCATAACGCGGATTGTCTACCTCAACGAGGACCGATCTGTCTCCTTGCACAATGAGCGGATTGGTGGGGTCGTACTGCATTAGGGGGTGGTACTCTCATAGAGCAAATAAAGCGTAACTGGCAGTGTATTGGGTTCACCAAAGCCGTGCAAGGTGAACGTGGCCAAAGGAAGGGGGGCCGGACGAATCATTGTCGCGCTATTTTCTTGGCCATCCGTGGCTCCAAGTCCCAAGGTGTGTCCGATGTAGGCTGGTAAGTTGGGAAGTGCGGCGATATTGCCTTCGCAACGCGGGGCCCCTCGTGTTCACCCTGGTCCGCGGACGTGCGGCGCGAACCAGCACAGCCCTGGCTTAAGGAACGCGTAACGCTTCCTTCATATAGGCACCCAGTTCTTCCTTGGTCGGCGTAGGCGATGGAATGCCGCCAGCGGGGACGGGCAGTTTTGCCGTCCAGGCCACCGCATTGAGCAATAGCGTGCGGAAGCTGTCGTTGCGCAGGTTATCGTAGAAATGATAGCCGGTGAAACCGAAGCCCCGGCCGCCATCGGGACGTACATAGGCCCAGGCCACATGTTGCGGCTTGCCCTCGGCGACTTCTTTATAAACATCCGGGTTGCCTTCGTGGGCCAGAGTTTTCTTCCCCTCGCCGCGAATGGTGCTAAGTTCCGGCAAGGCGGTGAGAATCGGTGTCACGCCCTTCATGCCGTCGACAAAGCGCATGTGGTAATACCATTCGTCCTTGACGCTGAAGGGCTTTACGCCGCGCGTGGTTTCGTGTTCGGGGATCTTATCGAATTTGGGGGTCCAGTGGGGATTGACCGACCAGTTGGGCTCGAAGTAGCCGCCCATCCATTTGAGGAAGGTATCACCGTGCTCTCCCTTGTCCACCTCGACGCCATAATGAATGGCCATAAAGCCCGCGCCGCGAGCCATTGCTTCTTTCATGGCCGGATTGACTGCCGGCGCCGCCTGGTTGATTAAAATGACGACGGCATCGACATGGGATAGGTCTTCGGGGAACGGCTTATAGGTCGTCACGGCGGCGTAGCAGTTGGGATAGAAGGCATTGAGGGTCCGCGCCAAATAAATAGGCCCGGCGACAAACTCGTGGTTGCCTCGCGCTCCGTGCGGGCGTTTGTCGCCGATGAACAGGATTTTCTTCACGTCCTTGCCGGCCGCTTTTTTGTGCTGCCAGGTTGAAGACGTCTTTTTCATTGGCTTTTTCTTGTCCGCGGGCGGGCAGGATGGCCGATCCCGTCAGCAAGGCAAACACGAGCGTTGGCGCCAGGAATCTCATTCGCTAGACCTTTCGAGATGGTGGTAAAGCAAGGAATAACAGGGGGCGGCAGTCTTCCGGAGTGGCCCTGCCGAGATTATAGCAAAGCGGCAGGCGACGTTCAGGCGAAAAACGCAAGCGCTTTAGTCAAGGCGTTTCAGCAAGCGGCGTGCTTGTTTGGCCCAGGGCCGGCTTACACGCCGGTAAGCCGCAGGCGCGTAACCGTGGTCTTCAAGGGCCTGGTCCAGCAGGGCATGCGCTTCCCCTTTATAACTTTGATCGATAAGGATTTCGCCGAGCACGCATTTATGCCTGAGCGTCGCGCGAACTTGACCAGCTCTCGCGCCTTTTCCAGTGCTTCCTCATGATGGCCCGCATCCTCATGAATCTCGATAAGCAGCCGCCAGGCGTCGTAATCGGACCAGCGCGGGTCGCGTTTGATAATGCGTTCAAGAAATGCGGCCGCATGTGCCAACTGGTTTCGTTGGACGTAACACTGCGCCAGGGCGAAGAGAACGGAGCCATGTTCCGGCTCGACCTTGTGGGCGGCCTCGAGGAACGGCACTGCCTCCGCGTGTTCGCCGCGCGCGATCAACCTTTGACCCAGGGCCAGGTTGTTGGCGAGCGTCGGTGTTTGTTCGGCTCGATAGCGCAGTTCCTGAAGTGAGGCCTGGCGCTGGAATTGAAAAAAACTGCTGCTGCCCAGATGCGGCGCCACCGTGGTGAAAAAATAGGCCCAGGCCCCCAGGACGGGCACGAAAAATATTACCCAAAACCAAAAGTGTTCCGCGCCGCGCCGATAGGCGTCGAACAACATCCAGAGCATGAAGAGGGACTGGGCGGCCGACAGGATGGGGTAAGCCGCCAAGTATTCATACAGAATATGCATAAATCACCGACCGCGAAACGCGCCGTCCAACATGGACTTTGTTTACCGAGGCCAGCCTCAAGCCGCAAGCGGGCGCGTGCCTTTGCTCATATTTTGTCGAAGAACCGGTCAGATGATAGATAATCGCCAAAGGCTCGGTTTCGTTGACAAATCCAGTAAAACAGAGCGCCGAACTAGGCGCCGGTCGCATATAATCAGCGCAAGCTTGTCGGATAGAGGGCAGTGCTGAGCGGGATAAACCAGGCGAAAATCTAATTGGCCCCTTTTCGATGACAGGGCCGGCCTGGCGCGTCCCGCGAAGCGAAACTTGCATGCGGCCGACATGCGCGTAATAATGATTGCCGTTCATGCAGCCGGGCCGGTGTGCCGGCGGAGCGCGAAGTTACGGAACTCATGATTTAACAAGCAGGAGCGAGGCATGGCAGGCTACACGCAAACAGGCCGGTTCATGGCCGTCACCACTTCCCTGGGCAAAGATGTGCTACTGCTGGATACCCTGGAGGGTGTCGAGGCAATTTCGCATCTTTTCCATTTCAAGCTCGGGATGTATGTGGATTCCTCGGTGAAGGTACCGTTTGAACAGCTCCTTGGCCAGAAAATCACCGTGACCTTGGCCGGCGACACGCCCCGTTATTTCAACGGCATCATCAGTCGCCTGAGCCAGGGGCAGCGTGTCAAGGGCATGGACAACAACTCGATGCTGGTGCGCTTCGAGGGGGAGATGGTGCCGCAAGCCTGGCTGCTCACCAAGACCGTGCAAAGCCGCATCTTTCAGCAAAAATCGGTCCCGGATATTCTCAAAATTGTGTTCAAAGGAATCGACTTTACCTCCGAAATCCAGGGCACATTCGCGCCCCGCGATTATTGTGTGCAGTATCGGGAGTCGGACTTCGATTTCGCGAGCAGGCTCATGGAAGAGGAGGGCATCTTCTACTTCTTCAAACACACCTCCAGCGGCCATCAGATGGTGCTCGCCAACACGCCCCAAAGCAATCCCGACGTGCCGGGCCCGACGCCCATCAAGTATGAAGATATCCAGGTCGCGAAACGTGAAGACGAACGGATCAGTGATTGGGTCAAGAGCCAGGAGATTCGCGCGGCCAAAACCACGTTATGGGATCATTGTTTTGAGATGCCGGCAGATAACCTGGAAGCCGTCGAGGCGATCGCTGACTCGGTGCAAGCGGGCACGGTGAGCCACAAATTCAAAACGGGCGCCAATACCGGCCTGGAGGTCTACGATTTTCCCGGGCGTTACGCGCAGCGTTTCGACGGCATCGATTCGGGAGGCGGCGCGCAGGCGGCCAATCTGCAAAAGATTTTTCAGGACAACAAGCGAACCGCGAAGGTGCGTATGCAGGAGGAAGCCTGCTCCGGCCTGGTCATCGAAGCGCACAGCGACTGCCGCCTGTTGACGTCCGGCCACAAATTTACCCTCGACGGGCACTACGATGCCAATGGTAGCTACGTGCTCACCAATATCACCCACCAGGCCAGTATCGAAGGGACGTATACGCAAGGGGCCAGGAAGGGAGCCGTTTACTCCAACGCCTTCCATTGCATTCCGGCGGCACTGCCCTATTTGCCGGCGCGGCGGACACCCAAGGCACGCATCGAGGGGACGCAAACGGCCGTGGTCGTCGGCCAGTCGGGGGATGAGATCTTCACGGACAAGTATGGCCGGGTGAAGGTGCAATTCTTTTGGGATCGGCAGGGACAGAAAAACGCCGATAGCTCCTGCTGGGTGCGAGTCGCCACGCTCTGGGCGGGCAAGCAATGGGGCATGATTCACATTCCGCGGGTTGGCCAGGAAGTTATCGTTGCCTTTGAGGAAGGCGATCCCGACCAACCGATCATTGTCGGCAGCGTTTATAACGCGGATCAGATGCCGCCCTACGCCTTGCCGGCCAACAAGACGCAGATTGGCACCAAAAGCCGCAGTAGTTTGAAGGGCGGCACCGACAATTTCAACGAACTACGGTTCGAGGACAAAAAGGACAGTGAAGACATCTTTTTCCACGCGGAAAAGGATTTTCATCGGGAAGTCGAACATGACGATGACCTCAAGGTAGGCAACAATCAAGCGATCGAGATCAAAAAAGATCGCACGGAAACCGTCAAGGAAGGCGATGAAAAGGTCACCATCGAAAAGGGAAAGCGTACGCACAGTGTCAAGTCGGACGACACCCTGACCGTCGAGGAGGGCAATCGCTTAATCACCGTCAAGCAAGGCAACCAGACATTGAGCGTCGATCAAGGAAACCGCGAAATCACGGTCAAAACGGGCAATAATAGCCTCAGCGTCAATACGGGCAACCGTGAGGTGGCAGTCAAGCTGGGCAACGACAGCACGAAAATCAGCGCGGGGACGAGCAGTACGGAGGCCATGCAGTCAATCGAGTTGAAAGTTGGCGGCAACAGTATTAAAATCGACCAGACAGGCATAACCATCAAGGGCGTCATGGTGACCATCGAGGGTCAAGCCATGCTTGAGGCCAAGTCGCCCATGACCACCGTAAAAGGCGACGGGATGCTGACCCTCAAGGGCGGCATCACCATGATCAACTAAATTTCGGACCGGCGAGCGACGGCCGGAGCGTACCACAAGGCTATAAGCAGATGACCACGGCCCCCCCGGCAGCGCCAGTTAACAAAGCGGCGGAGATTTGCAAGAGGTTTCCGTTATCGGAGCCAGCCGCGAAGTTACTTCGCGACGAGATGAAGCCGCAAGCATTCCTGGATGTACTGGTCGAAAAGCAACACTTCGCGGATGCCACGCGTTTGCTGGCGCATAGCATGCCCACGCGTGAGGCGATCTGGTGGAGTTGCTTGTGCGTTCGCCCCGAACCAGGGGGCGCAGCGGCGCCCCCCGTGGCGGCGGCCCAACTAGCCGCGGAGGCCTGGGTGGCCGCGCCGACCGACGCCAAGCGGCGCGCCGCTCATGTGGCGGGCGAGGTGGCGGGCGTTCCTCCGCCTGTAAAGCTGATGTGCGCCGCGGTGTTTTTTAGCGAGGGCAGCCTCGGACCTGCAGAGTTTCAAGCCGTGCCGCCCCCCGAACATATGGCCGCGACTCATGCCGCCAACGCGGTGATCCTCACGGCCGTCGCCAAAGCCGATAAAATGACCGCGAAATACCGCCAATTCTTGGCGCTGGGCCAAGAAGTAGCCGCTGGCAAGCAGCGCTGGAAATAGCATCTGGGAGCACTGTCATGGGACAACCCGCCGCCCGCGCCTCGGACATGCACGTTTGCCCAATGCTCACGGTCCTCGTGCCGCACGTGGGCGGGCCCATTCTTCCTCCTGGTTGCCCCACCGTGCTCATCGGGGGAATGCCGGCCGCCCGCGCTACCGACATGGCGGTTTGCGTTGGTCCGCCCGACGTTCTTCTTCCCGCGGGTTCGACGACGCTCATTGGCAGCATGCCCGCCGCCAGGCTGGGGGACCCAACAGCCCATGGAGGGGCGATCGTTCTTGGCTGTTTCACCGTCCTCGTGGGTTGACGGTAATTTGGACTCGTAGTTGCACCGGGAGTTTGCGCGATGCCTTACAGCCCTTCCTTCGGAACCATCCAGAACACTGGCGAGCCGATCGAAGCACCCAAGCCGGAATCGCCGTTTCGCATCGGCATGCTGGCCGATTTTGGCGGTCGACAAAATCGCGGCGAAATCGGCACCTCGGAAGAGATTGCGGGGCGCCGCCTGCTGCGCATCGCGCGCGATACCCTTGACGACGTGATGGCCAAGATGGGCGTGCAACTCGATATTCCGGTCGGCGATGCCGGCAAGACGGCCAGTCTTTCTTTCGCATCTTTGGATGACTTTCATCCCGATCAAGTGCACGACCGCGTCGACGATATTGCCGACGCGTTCGACGCGGATGAAAAATCCGAACTCATGAACAGCGTTATCCACCATGCCGATTTCCAGGCACTGGAGTCGGCATGGCGCGGCTTGGACTGGTTGCTTGGGCGGGCCGCCAAGGGTGGCCAGGTCGAGGTCTTCCTGCTGGATATCAGTTTGTCGGAACTAGCCGCCGATCTGAAAAACTCGGACGACCTGACGGAGAGTGCCGTTCACAAGATCCTGATCGAAAAGGGGGTACGCGGCACGCGTGGCGCACCCTGGGCGATGCTTATCGGCGACTACACGTTCGAAACGACCGGCGGCACACGCGGAAACGCTCGGGCGAATGGCCAAAGTCGCCAGCCAGAGCAATACGCCCTTTCTGACGACGATCAATCCCGAGGTGATCGACAAGTCGTTCACCATGGGCGATGAGGACGCCCCTGCGTGGCAGGAACTGCGGGCGCTGCCCGAAGCGGAACACCTTGGTCTGGCGGTGCCCCGTTTTTTGTTGCGGCTGCCCTACGGCGAGAATACCAAGTCAATCGACAAGTTCGACTTTAACGAAATGCCCAAGCCGCCCGACGCGGGCGGGTACCTTTGGGGGAACCCGGCCCTTTTGTGCGCCGCTCTTTTAGTGCAGGCGTTTCAGAAGAAAAGCTGGGATTTCAGACCTGGCGATATTCTTGAGTTGGACAACTTGCCAGTCCACGTTTATACAGTCGATGGGGATGAAGAGGTCACGCTTGCCCAGGCCGCGCTGAACCGCATACTAAATGAACACCTGCTGAAACAAGGGATCATGGCGCTGCTGTGTATCAAAGGCAAGGCGGCCATGCAGCTTGCCCGCTTTCTGTCGCTCGCTCAGCCTCCAAAAAATCAGCCGGCCGTCGATTTGCGGGGGCGCTGGAGTGGTTTGCCGGCGCCGAGAAGCGAAGAGCCGCCCCCAAAGGCAGCACCGCCGCCCGCTGCCCCGGCCGCCAAGGCGGCGCCGCCTCCACCTCCGCCCGCTCCGCCGCCAGCCGAGGAGGCGCCGGCTGCCGAGGAGGAGATGGACCCGGACCTGGCCGCGCTGCTCAAGCAACTTGAAGAAGGTAGCTGAACTGATCAGCCCGGGGCCGTCGCCCGTGGGCCGGTATGGCATCCAAGGAGTCGCCGCGATGATGAACATGAAAGCACTGGGAGAGAAGTTCGCGAACACCAGCGACGAAGTGCGGCCGATCTCTCTGAACGATCTGGCGGCACTAACCCTGCGCGCGAATGTCGCGTTCGCCGTGCGTTGCGCCCACCGCATCAAACCCTGTTTGGTGCTGCCGGCCGACGCCCCAAGGCGCGGCGAACAGATGCGCGCCGTGGACAAGGCCATCGAGGTCGCGACAGCATTTTGCCGCGGCGAGCCAGGTGAAACCGGGCGAGCGGCCGCTGCAGCGCTGGCGGCCGGAGTCGTCGCGGAGGACACCTACGAATCGACGCGCTTTGCCGCCTACGCGGCCGTCCGTGCCGCGGAAGCAGCCGCCGCGGGAGAAGAGGCGGCCCGAAATCCCAATCAATCCAGCGTGATGGAGGCCGTCGCGGGGGCCTTCGGTGCCGCGCGGGTGTTGGCGGCCAATGTGGATAATTATGCCCTGGACATGGTCGTCCGGGCCCTGCGGGCGGATGTGGACATGCTTTTGGATCCAGCAGTCGGCACGTGCCAAGATTTGGGCGCGCCGGTCGATCCAGCCGAGAGTGGACCACTCGGCCCACTCTGGCCAGCGGGCCGACCGATTTGTTTTGCTCCGCGCGCCGGATAAGGTCGGTTCTGTCAAGGTTGAGCACGTGTCAGGGACGACCTATCTTTGCTTTAAATAGGGCGGCGTCTTGCGTGTTTCCTTTTTTTGGTTGCAAATACAGTGACTCATCTTTATATTAACTTTTAAATTCATGTTGCCTTCCCGCAAAAAGTATGTGACGGAACACCGAGAGGCGATGCTCGTCGCCTGATTTTGAACTATGGCTTCAGCTCCAATATTGAATTTCGATTTATTGGTGGCCCCCATCGATGGGCCTAGCCCCGCTGGCGAGCCACTGCCGTTTGAAGTCAGGAAAAAGCTTGACGATGCCCGCAAGGAAATTGATCCGAGCCAATTCGCCGCCAATGATCCGCGGCGGCCTGAGCAGCCCCAGTCGGCTGATTGGCCAACTATCGAGCTAGTCGCCCAGGACACGCTGGCGCAGTACCAGCAAGGATCTATTGGTGGCGGCCCGATTGACGGAAGCCATGGTCAAGGGACATGGCTTCGGCGGTTTGCGCGATGGCTTGCGCCTCTTGCGGCGGCTAGTGCAAGAGTGTTGGGACCGGATGTATCCGATCATCCAGGACGGCGACATGGATGCTCGTGCCGGCCCTTTCGAATGGCTCGATGACGAGTTGCGCGGGGCTCGGTTTCCCCACACGCTACGAACGGCCCCGCTGACGAGTGTGCCGGAGGAGCAGAACTATGGTTGGCAGCAGTGGCGGGACGCTCAGGAGGCCAAAGGGAAGGTAACTCCGGACGTGATTGACCGGGCCGTCATGGCGACGCCTCGTGAATTCTGCCAGGCCGTCGTGGACGACATCGGCGAGAGCGTGGTGGAACTGACCGAGCTCACAAATGCCCTGAGCGGCCACATGGGCGAGGGGGCGCCGGGTTTGGGCCTCATACGCCGGGCCTTGACGGATTGTCAGGAACTGGCCAGGCAAATCCTTCATAAGAAAGGCCCACCGCCGGCGGCGGGAGAAGCGAATTCCGGGCCTGCCGCCCCGGCCGAGACAGGTGCAGCCGCGGTGATCGCGCCGGTCATCCAGCGCCCGCTCACACGCGACGATGTATTGTCCCGTTTGGCGGATGCGTCGGCGCTGTTGCTGCAGATGGAGCCGCAAAGTCCGATTGCTTATATGATTCAGCGTGCCGTCAAACTGGCCAAGCTGCCATTGCCGGACCTGATGCGGGTGCTGGTACGCGACGCCAACGTTTTGGGTCAATTGGACCGTGACCTTGATTTAGGGCTGGAAAAGCAGGACGCGGCGAAGGCTGGTAAAAAATAAACCGGCGAGTCGATGAGTGATTGACTTCGCCAAGCATGTTTCCCTTTTTTAAGAGGTTTACCATGGCAGAGAGCTTGCAGCACAAACTAGATCGCGTGCGTAGGCCGCGGGTGCAAATCACCTACGATGTTCACACCGGCGGCGCCATGAAAAAGAGCGAGTTGCCGTTCGTGGTGGGGGTGCTCGCGGACTTGTCGGGACAAATCAAGACGCCGTTGCCGCCCCTCAAGGAACGCAAGGCGGTATTTATCGACCGCGATAACTTCAACGATGTTCTGGCCAAGGCGAACCCGCGCCTCGCCATTCGCGTGCCTAATATGCTGACAGACCCCAACAGCAAGTTGGCGGTTGAATTGAACTTCAAACACATCGACGACTTCGAGCCAGCGCACGTGGCCGAGCAAATCGCGCCACTCAAGCAACTCCTGGAGATGCGCACGGAATTGACCCATCTCCTTGGTCGCATGGAAGGGAACGACAAGCTCGAGCAACTTTTAGCCGATGTTTTGGCCAACACTGAAAAAGCGGCGGCGGTAGCCAAGGCCATGGACGGTGCGTCCGGAGCCCCGCCTCAACCCGAGGAGCCTAAATAATGAGTGCCCCAGAAGTCCAACCGGCCGGCGCAGAAGCCGTTGCTACCCAAGACGAAGCAGCCAGTCTGCTCGATCAGGTCATCAAGGTGACCCGGCCGCAAAATGAACGCGAAGCAGAGCGCACGAAATCCTACTTTCGGCGTTTCCTGGATCAGGTCGTCAAACCCGGCCATGTCATTTCCAATGACGTCGAAGCCAACATCAAGCACTGGATTGGCGAGATCGACAAAAGCTTGTCGACGCAGTTGAACGAGGTGATGCACCACCCGGACTTCCAGAAATTGGAAGGTACCTGGCGTGGGTTGCATTACCTGGTTCATCAGTCGGAAACCGGCGAAAGCTTGAAAATACGCGTTTTAAACGTCACGAAAAAAGAATTGTTCAAGGACCTCGAAAAAGCAGCCGAGTTCGACCAGAGCGCCCTCTTCAAACGAATTTATGAGGAGGAATACGGGCAGCTCGGCGGTAAGCCCTATGGAATGTTGGTGGGTGATTTTCAGTTTGGCCGCTCCGCCGAAGATATCAGCTTGCTCACCATGATTGCCCAGGTGGCGGCGGCGGCGCACGCGCCCTTTGTGGCGGCGGCGAGCCCGGCCATGTTCAACATGGAACGCTATGATGAAATGCCCAAGCCGCGCGACCTGGCGAAGATCTTCGAAAGCGTCGAATATGCCGCCTGGAAGTCTTTCCGGGAATCGGAGGATTCTCGTTACGCTGGCCTGACTTTGCCACGCGTATTGGCACGGCTTCCCTACGGAGCCAACTTCAAACGGGTCAGCGAGTTCAATTTCGAGGAAAATGTCGATGGGACCGACCATGACAAGTATTGTTGGATGAATTCCTCCTGGGCGTACGCGACGCGTATCACGGACGCCATGGCGAAGTGGGGTTGGATGGCGCGTACCCGCGGGGTGGAGGCCGGCGGCAAGGTGGAAGGTTTGCCCGTGCACACGTTCTACACGGATGACGGCGATCTCGCCATGAAATGTCCCACGGAAATCGCCATTTCCGACCGGCGCGAGTTCGAGCTTTCCAACCTGGGTTTCCTGCCGCTTTTGCACAACAAAGATACCGATAATGCGGTGTTTATGGGTGCCCAGTCGTGCCAAAAGCCGCAGAAGTACTTTGATGCGGCGGCCAACGCCAACGCCGAGCTGTCGGCCAAGTTTAACCTCTTGTTGTGTACGTCGCGGTTCGCGCATTACCTCAAGGTCATGGTTCGCGACAAAATTGGCTCATTCATGGAAGTAGCGGATTGCGCCGCATGTTGAATGATTGGATCTCCAATTATTGCGTCGACCCCAACGGCGCCAGCGACCAGCTCAAGGCACAACGCCCGCTGTCGGAAGCTCGCGTCGAAGTGCAGGCCGTCAAGGGGAAACCGGGCTGGTACGAAGCGGTCGCTTATCTACGGCCGCATTTCCAGTTGGAGGGCCTAACGACGTCGATGCGGCTAGTTGCAGAATTGCCAAAGTAAACTTGCCCTATCGCGTCCAGAAAAGAGGATTTTTAAAAAACTCTTTTCTTGCTGTCCGGATGCACGACGATTTGTGCATTGTAATTGTGGAAGGACTTTGAAAACGGCGTAACGACCTTACCAGCGTGGGACAAGGGCCTGACTTTCGGAGAGTGGCGGAAAGAGCCCATGACCTTCAGCTAGCGGACCAGCGTGATGCGCGGGTCGCGCGTTAGACGAAACACGCCGGTCCGTACCAGGATGAGCCACTTGGCCGATTCGAGGGCGTCATGTTGATACCCCGAGGCTAACTGGCGACTTTACTTCTAGGGAGAATTTGACCATGGCGGTAGATGCATTTATTTGGTTTGAAAGCCAGGCAGGCATGGCGAAGATCGAGGGCGAAACCCAGGACGCTGTCTATATGAAGGGCGGGACCAATTCGCTGGCCGCTGCCGTCGGCGCCTTTGAAATCAAGGACTTTTCGTTCGGCGTGGAAAACCCCACCACGATCGGTTCCGCGACCGGTGGTGCTGGTGCGGGCAAAATCAAGTTCAACGAATTCACCATCAAGAAAACTTCCGATTCGGCTTCGCCCGCGTTCTTCAAGAATTGTTGCGCAGGCTCGCATTACAAGACGGTGTATATCGATATGAGGAAAGCGGGCGGCGATCCCAATTCCGCGGGCAAGGCATTCCTACGTTTCCGCTTCGAAACCGTTTTCACGACCAAAATTGACTGGTCTGGTCCAGGCGACGAAGGCCCGGAAGAGTCCATTACCTTCGTGTACGGCATTTTGGGCGTCGCTTATTGGCCCCAGGGTAAGGAAGGTACGCAAGGCGCCGTGCCGAAGGCTGCCGGCTGGAATCAGATGCTCAACACCTCCTTCGACGCCAACTTGCCCGGCCCGCAGTAGTCAACCTGCAGGTATCCCGCCTCGTCATGGGTGCGGGAAAATTAAAAACACCAGCGCTCGCGACACCATCCCCAGGGATGGTGTTGCGAGCAAAATGTTATTTACCGCCTGTCGTCCGGTCTGCACGGGAACTTCTTTGGGGTGTGACCATGCCATCAGATGCCTATATGGAGTTGTCCAGCCTGAGTATTTCAGGCGAGACCTATGATGAACAGTTTGGTCAAAAAACGAACTACGGAATGTTTGAGATTTCCGGGTTCGAATTTGACGTGGGTGACGACTCGGCCGATGACTCCGATAAAGGCCAGGCCGGTGCCGGCGGCAAGAATGGGCAATCTCACTCCGGCGCGGGGCACGCCAGCGCAGGCAAAGGGCAATCCTCGGCACACCAAGAAACGAACAAGAAGACCTTCAAGATAAAAAAAGGCCTCGACTATGCGTCGCCGGACCTCTTTCGGCGCATGCGTGGAAAAAAAGCCTATCAACTGGGGCGTGATCGTCGTGCGCGAACCGGGCGATGCTTCCAAGACCCCTTTTCTTACCCTGGAATTTCGCAAACTCAGGGTCAAAAGTTTTAGTTGGGACCTCGACGCCGCCGAGGGTGGCGAAGGAGCCATGAAGATTGAGTCGATTAGCTTTGAATTCGACACCATTTTAATCCAGTATTCCCAGCAAAAGACCGACGGCTCGCACGCGCCGCCGAAAACCAACCGGTGGAACTTCGCCGGACAGAATGGCGATGTGGACGCGCTCACCGACAGTGAGCCAGCGGACGAATAACGTCTCGTTTGGCTTCGTCCGTAGGGTCTTTCGAGTCCGCACGTCGGTTTGCTGAAGGGCGTTGATCGCGCATGCCACAGGCTGATCTACCTTCGTCGCTCATGCCCTCCCTCAAGGACAGGCTCTTCGATCCCGAGTCGATTGGCACCAAAGGACAGCCAGGTTATTCTCTGCGGCAAATCATCGATTCCGTGCGCGAGGATCTCGAAGACCTGCTGAATACCCGCCGGTCGTTTGACCTCCTGGTGAGCCAATATACTGAGTTGATCCGCTCGGTGGCGACTTACGGCATGCCCGATCTCGCTTCCATGGGTGGTTCGACCAACGCCAAACAGCATGAGATTGGCAACATCATCGAAAAGATCATCACGCTGCACGAACCCCGACTAAGCAACGTGCGCGTGCAATTGGTAAAAAGCCGCGCCCTCGATCTGCGCGTCCTATTCAACATCGACGCCGAGTTGCGTGTGGACTCAGCCCCGCCGGTGACTTTCGACACAGTCGTGGAACTCACCACGGGGCACGCTTCCATTCGCGAGAGTTCGGGTTGACATGATCGATACGCTGTTCCCCTACTACGAGCGCGAACTGATTTTCATTCGGCAGTTCGCGCAGGATTTCGCCAAGCAATATCCAGCCGCGGCCGACCGGCTGCGTCTGGACCCCGCCCAGTCTACCGACCCGCACGTTGAACGCCTCATCGAGGCATTCGCCCTGCTGGCTGGTCGGATTCATCGCAAACTCGACGACGAATTCCCGGAATTAACGGACGCGCTGCTGGGCCTGCTCTATCCCCATTATCTCGCGCCCGTGCCGTCGATGGCTATTGTCCAGTTCGACCTCGATGCGGAGCGCGGTGCTTTGCCAGACGGGTTTTCGATCGCCCGCCACAGTCAACTCACCACACCCTCGATCGGCGAGGGCCCGTGCCTGTACCGCACGGGTTATCCGGTCTCCCTGTGGCCGATCACGGTGACCAAGGCAGAGCTGCTGACGCCGCCATTTCCGGCCGGGCTACAGGCACCGCCGCGACACCCCCTCGGCCCTGAGCCTTCGCCTCGAGTGCGCGGGCAACATGAAGTTTTCCGACCTGTCGCTGGAGCGCCTACGCTTTTACCTTGCTGGCGAGAGCCACATTATCGCAAAGCTGTATGGCCTGTTGTTCAATCACGCGATCCAGGTGGTTTTTCGCTCACCCGCGGCGGGCGCACGTCTACCGCCCATCCAGTTGGCACCATCCAAGTGCCTTTTTCAGGTTGGCCTGGGCGCCGACGAGATCTTGTTGCCTTACCCGCGGCGCTCGTTCCCTGGCTATTGCCTCCTTACCGAGTTGTTCACGTTTCCCAGCAAATTCCAGTTCTTGGACCTGGGCGGTTTTCAAGAATTGCGCCGGGCACGTTATGAAAAACAGGTTGAGGTCGTAATCTTCTTCAATCAACCCGTGGGCGGACTCCAACAAGCGGTGGATGAAAACAGCTTCCGCCTGGGCTGCACTCCGGTGATCAACCTTTTCGAGCAGTCAGCCGAGCCGATCAATGTCACCCAGCAACGTTATGAATACCGAATCGTGCCCGACGTCAGCCGCCCGGGGAGTACGGAAATTTACTCCGTTGACAAGGTCACAAGCATAGATCCCGTTCAGGCGACCGTTACGGAATATCTCCCTTTTTATTCGTTCCGGCACGGCGTCAAGGAGTCCCAGCAAGCTTTCTGGCATGCGACGCGGCGGTCCGCGCCGGCTGATGAAGGCACCGATGTTTACCTGACACTGGTCGACCTTGATTTTCAGCCAGCCCAGCCAGGAGGAGATACGTTGCTGGTGCGGACGATGTGTACCAATCGGGATTTGCCCGAGCAACTCCATCGGCTCGGAGATCAGTTTCCGCTAAGGCTGGAGGCGGCCGCGCCGCTATCGGGCATTCATTGCGTGCGCACGCCGACGCGAACCTTGCGGCCCCCCATGCGGCGACGCGCCCACTGGCGGCTGCTGTCTCATCTTTCCCTCAATCACCTCTCCCTATCCGACCCGACCGAAGGCCTCGATGCCTTGAAAGAAATCTTACGCCTCTATGACTTCTCCGACAGCAAAATGGATGCCCAGCTGGCTTCGGTCAATCGCCTCCTCATCGAGGGACTCACCGGCCTGAGTAGCCGGCAAGTGGTGGGCCGTGCCGGCTCGGCGGCCATGAGCGGCTTCGCCCTGGGCGTTGAAGTCACCGCTACTTTCGATGAAAAGAACTACATTGGGACTGGGGTGTTTTTGGTCGCGAGCGTTCTGGAGCGCTTTCTGAGCCAATATGCGTCCATCAATTCATTCACGCAGCTGGTCGTCAAGACGGTGCAAGCCGAGGGGACCTTAAAGAAATGGCAGCCACGAGCGGGAGAGCAGCCGCTCCTTTAGCAGAGCGCCTGCTCACGGAAGGCTATGCGTTTGATTTTTTTCAAGCGGTGCGCCTCCTGGAAAAGATGTACCCGGACCGCCAGCCCGTCGGTCACGAATCGGCGGCCGGCGACGAAGTACGCGCGTTTCGGGCGCACATGGCGATGAGTTTCCCACCGAGCGCTATTTATCAAATCGACGCTGCGACCGCGGCGATGCCTCCCACGATGACCGTCGCCTTCATGGGCCTGACTGGCCCCAGCGGGGTGTTGCCACGTCACTACACCGAAATGCTCGTGCGGGCGCGCGATGCCCGCGGCCCGGAGCGCTACGTCGCGCGCGACTGGTTCGATCTTTTCAATCATCGATTGATTTCCCTGTTTTACAGGGCCTGGACGAAATATCGGTTCTGGTTAAGCTACGAGCGCGGCGAATACGCACACGCCGAGCCGGATATCTTCACCGAAGCGTTATATAGTTTGGTAGGTCTCGGCAACCGGTCACTCCGGAACCGTTTGCGCATCGCGGTGCCGCCAGCCGCCGACTCTTCGCGCCGGAGCGAGTCCTGGCCCGCGTCGAAGATATGGTGATCCTCTATTATGGGGGGCTGTTCGCTCATCGTCCGCGCTCCGCCATCTCCCTGGAAAGACTCCTGGAAGATTACTTTGAGGTGCCAATCCGTGTTTTGCAGTTCCAGGGTCAATGGCTCCGTCTCGATCCGGATAGCCAATCCCAGGTTGGCGACGAAGGAGGTAATGCGAGGCTGGGAATGAATGTCGTCATCGGCGAACGAGTTTGGGACGTTCGCAGCAAGATTCGCATCCGCATGGGCCCGCTTACGAATCAGCGTTTTGTGTCGTTCATTCCAGACCAGTCCGCTGTGCCGGACCGCAAGGATTTCTTCAAACTGATGCACCTCGTGCGTTTATACGTGGGGCCGGAAATCAAGGTGGACGTACAACTCGTATTAAAAGCCAGCGAGATTCCCAAGTGCCGCATGCACCACACCCCCAGCAGCGGCCCACGCCTCGGTTGGAACTCGTGGCTTACGTGCCAGCCCATCGTCGAGGACTCGGGCGATGCGGTCTTTGCCGGCGAAGCCATCACCTGGCTGCCCGAGAGCAAGACAAAGCCGCCTCGTTAACAAGCTCACTGATCATGCCCGGCCCGCCCGAATTGTGAGTTTTGCATTTTCTTGTCCACTTTTCGACCAATTTGAACATTATATTACTGGCTGCCTCATGGGGGATTTTCATAGAATGAGATGTTAGAGTTCACGGTGCCGTGCTGTTCCGGCTTTCTACTGAGGTGCTTGCGAAGCTCCCAGTGTCCGGATGGCTCTCAAGATTTATTGTCCTGGGGAAGTTCCTTTTTGGAGAAACGATCATGCCCGATCCAGCATTAACGACGGCCCTCAAGCAGGCCAAATCAAAAAAGATGTTTTTCGCCTTCATACCGAAGGGAACGGATGGCAAACTGATCGTTTCCAAGGCGAAGGTGCCGGCGAAAGAGGTCGCGGAGGCCAAGAAAGAAATTGGTGGCGGCACTCCGGTAACGGGCAAGTGTTTTGGCGAAGGCGGCTCGATGATTTTTCAGGTGGCCAAGGCCGCACCTTCGACGATGGGCCCCACTCTGAAAAAACTAATCAAGCGCGATACCGGCCTCTCCATGGATACGGTTATCCAGATGGCCAAGGATGCCGACTCGGAGGAAGTGGAGAGCAAGGAGACGGCAAGCGAGGGAGATGCCCACACCAGCTCGCATGACACGCATGACGCGGGGTCTGAAGACGAGGGATCTGAAGACGAGTCCGACGACGCCGACTCGGGCCACGGCGGTAAGCCTGACGCCGCGGGCGGCAAGGCCGACGCCAAAGGCGGTGCCCAAGGAAATATCCTGGGCCTGCAAAAGGGGTTGAAAAAGCTGGGCTACGACCCTGGCAAGATTGACGGCATCATGGGGCCGAACACGCAAGGGGCCCTAAAGAAATTCCAGCAAGCAAGTGGCCTCCCGGCGGACGGCACTTTGGGCTCGAAAACGCAGGCAGCACTTGCCAAGGCATTGCAAGGCGCGGGTGGGGCGGGACCGGCAAAGCCCGCCGCCAATGGGGCTACGCCAAACGCCACTGCGGCCAATGGCAGACATGCGCCGGGGGCGGGGGAGAATGCAGGCGCTCCTGGCGTGCATGATCTCGGCCCGTGGCAGCTGGCTCGCCAAAATGCGATTACCGACTTGAAATTACTGGCCACCAAGGTTGCCTCCACCAAGCATGGCAGTGCCGCCGGAGTGTTGAAAGAAATCCAATCCATCATCGCCAAGCTGCCGGCCAATCCGGCCCCCAAGGACATTGACAAATTGGAAGATTTCATCCGCCACGACGACACCATCACCGCCGCCGAGGAAGTTCCGGGTCATTTCCATGATCTTGATATCCGCGAGCCGCTGCTGAAGGCGCTGGAAATGTTGCGGACGTAGTCTGCGCCATTCACTTTTTCACGGCGCCAAAGAAGAGGAAAGGCCCCTTTTTGATGAGTGAAATGCGCAACTTTTGGTCAACTGTTGTCGGCACGCCCGGCACGGCTGCCGCCTCGCCGGCGGGAGTCGCGCCGGTGCCGCAGCTCAAAAAACTCACTCCCGAGCAGGCCGCGGTATGTCGGAAGTACCTCACGGACCATAAACTCGCGGCCCTCCTCATTCCTCTTCGGCTCGGCATCAATCGCGACGACTATCTACCCGGCCTCGATAACATCTCGACGAACATCAACGCGATCGTGCGCCTGCTCGGCCCGTTGACGCTTCTCAACCCAGTCGATGAATTGCGTGAACTCGTCATCGAGCGCTATAACCCGCTGGTCAATGCGGCGATCGAAGCAGTCGAGAAACGCCTGAAGCTTCAGGTTGAACAGGGCACTGACAAACCGGGAGACGAGGACGGCGCACCCAAGAAACCCAAAAAAGATGACGATGACGGACTCGAAACCACAGTCGAGCTTAACCCCAAGGATCATACGCTCGAGACACAGATTCAATATACCGTCCGACTTCGAGCCAAAAATGACCTCGCCGTCGTTCAGGTGCTGCCGGACGTGGAACTGACCATCCATGTTGGAGCGGACGGCAAGGCGAAGCCATTGGGGGAGGTTCAGCTCAACCTGATCAAGGCCAATATTCAAAAGAACGTGATCGGCGCGGGCAAGATTGAAATTGAAGCCACCGTGAGCCTGGATGCGCAAACGAACCTTGGGCCTGACGCCTTGAAGTCCATCCAGACCACCATCAAGGGCGAGTTGGAAGTCAAGTTGGGCCGCTTCTCGCTCAAACCCAGCATCGCCTATGATCCCTCCAAGGGCTCCGTAGAGCCCGGCGTTGCCATTGTACTTTGGCGCTGGTAGGTCCGTAGGCGCGGGACGCGCGGTAGATAGGCCGGCAACTTAGGTTTCATCGCGAAGGCAGAAGATATGAGTAACATATTCCGTGAATTCTGGATCAACGTCGTCGGCGTGGACAAACCAAAGCAGTTCGCAAGTGGTAAAAGTCCCGCTTCCCAAGGCGTCGATGACCAACCGGTAGCCGAAGCCAGCGCACCGCGCCCCGCCAACTTCGCCAATGTGTCGGCGGCGGGCGTCGCCCAGGCGGCAGGCGTGGCAGCCCCAGCGGCCAATGTCAAGGAATCCTTGTTAGGGCTGCCCATACCCGGCCTTCCTGACATTCCCGATCCTTCCGTGGTCTGCAGGATCAAGGTGACCAACAACACGAAGGCAGACCTGAAACTCGACAAGGGAAGCATCAACGCGGGCCCGGGAGACCATAGTGGCAAGTTTGGCAAAGAACCGCCGGACGTAATTCCCGCGGGCCAGACCGTGAATTTTCGCGCCGTCAACAAGCCGCCTTTCCTGGCCGGCGCAGAAGGGGACCTGGAATACATCATCGACGATCAGAACACGCGCTGGTTCATACGCTGGGAGAACGCGCGCGTCGATTTGCCAACGGAGGTAAACGAAGCGCCCACGCACTTGAGCGGACCGAATAAGGGCAAGTTCGCGGTCGATGGCAACGCCGGTCCGAAAAAATCTGATGATTTCGTCTATACCCTGACGGCCCTGGGCGGCGGGGGGATACTCCCGTGGTGCCGCCGCCTCCCAATCCGCAGCCCGCCCAGGAAGTGAATGCTAGTTGTCTCATCACAGTCACAAACACGACCCAGGTGGCCCTGACCTTGAAAAAACAGGTTAACGACCTGGGCGACTTCATGAACAACCCAGCGGGAACGGTGCCGCCAGGCGCCACGATCACGTTTGCCTACGTGCAGACGCCGCATGAAAAGGACCCCAAGCTGGTAGGGTGCAAGGGGTCGGTGACTTATGACGTCGGTGGAGGCGCTGCTCTCTGGGTTTTCCAGTGGAACAATCCGATTGGCGAAAAGAACACCGCACAGGCGACCATCAACCCGCAGGGCGGATTCTCCTCGTTGGAGCAAATAGGGCAGGGGGACGAGAATGTGCCGGTTACCTTTACGATCTCCGGCGGCGCGCCCAATCCTAACCCGAACCCCAATCCTAACCCGAACCCTAATCCCAATCCAAACCCCAATCCGCCTGAGCCGGAGCCGGAGTTCGCGCCCCCCGTCAAGGACAAGGACCCTACCCTGCGCGTAGGTGATAACAGCGCCGATGGCTGGGTTGAGTACTTGCAGCAACAGCTCAATATTTTGCTTGTTCCGAGTCCGAACTTGCCCGAGAACGGCAACTTCGATCAGGCGACGCTGAAGGCGGTCAAAGCGTTCCAGAAACAGGCCAAGATTCAGGTGGATGGCGTTGTCGGCAATCAAACCTGGGATGCGATGCGCCACGTGGGCCAGGAGGGATCGGCCGTGGCGCCAAGCACCGATGGCAGGCAACCGCATACGTTTGTCGACAAGGGAGCCAAGGCGCGCTGGCTATGGGAGAACGAAGTAGCGGTATACCAAAACAGCGACGACCATCTGGAGTTACTGCTCTGCTCGGTGGGCGACACCAAAATCGACGACGCCAAAGTCACGGTGAAAGTCACGCCGCCGGGGAGCAAGGCGAAGGTCGTCAAGGCCTCCGTGGGGCAGCCGATCAAGAGGACTTCGGACGATCAAGGCGACCTCTATATTGTTACGCTGGCGAATTTCAAGAAAACATTCCCTTCCACGCCGCCGGGTGGGAAAGTGGGCGACTATCTTGTGGAAGCTTACTTTGACAAAGAGCTTGGCGGCGATCACTGGGGACCTGACAAACCCGACGGAGATGATTGACACAATTCATCGTCGGGCGTAGACAGAGTAGAGAAATTCAACAGGGCCGCTGCCTTTTGGCCGCGGCCCTGTGTTTTGGTGACGTCAACTTTCGTGCCGTGGCAACGTTACACGAGCACCGTCAAGAACTTGCTCCAGCTCGCCAAATAATTGGAATTGCCCAGGTACTCCGCGGTAAAGGCGTAGCTGCCATTGGCCGTGAACTGGACGGAAAACTCCGCGATGGCCACGCCATTGACAATCTGTACTGTCGCCGTGCCAATCACCGAGCCGTTATAAAATAGCTCCACCGTGCCGGTCGGCGTGATCGAGCCAGAGCTGGGCCAGACCCGCACGGTTATCGTTGCCAGGGCATCACGCCCATAATACGAAACTGGGCTCGAAGAGATGGTTGTGGTGGTGGTGGTGTTCTGACCCAGAATGGTAACGCCGGCAGCTCCACGGACCGCGCCGACGCTAGCCTGGATCGTGGCTGTGCCAGGCCCCGCCGGGGCCGTGTAGACGCCTGCTGCGCTGATCGAGCCCACGCTTCCCGAGTTCAGCGACCATGCAAAGGAAGCCGGTTGATTAACCTCGGCGACGCCGAACTGGTCGAAGCCTGTGGCGGAAAACTGGGCGGTGGTGTTGGCGGCGATTGAGCTTGAAGCAGGCGAAACCTTGATCGACGTCAGCACCTGACTGACCGTGTAAGATACCTGGCTCGTGACACTCAGGCCCGAACTGTTCGTGATGGCGACCTGGAAGGTGTAAGTGCCCGCGTGGCTCAGGACAGCGGTGGATTTCTTCGAACCATTGCCGCCGTTGGTGGTGAAAGTGACGGCACCCGGAGGATTGCCTGTAACGCTCCAGGTATAGGTCAAGTTGGCTTCGCCGCCCGCATCCGCGCCCAGGACACTCAAATTAACGGAAGTGGTCGAGGCGGCACTGACCTGAATGGCTGTGGCAATGGTGGGCGGCTTCAGACTTATACCGCCGCCCGCCAGCGCCGGCACGAGCAAGTTCGCGATGGGAGTGCCCCGGCCTGTGACCAGGTCGAAGCCGGGGCCGGCCTTGTAGCCGTCGCCATTGCCGCCGGTGGTGATGTCATGGAAATCGCTGCCGGGAAGTGCGTAGAGCGCGGGCAGGGTTTGTGTGAAGCCGTCAAGACTGGCCAACCCCGACGCGGCACGACCCTGATCGACGAGCGCCATGAGTCCAGCCCAAGCCGGTGCGCCAGCGCTCGTGCCGCCGATTTGCGTCCAGCCGCCGAAGCCATAGCTCCCGTAAATCGCCACGCCCGTGTTCGGATCCGCAACAGATGCCACATCCGGCCCCGCACGCAGGCCACCGGCCGAAATGACCGCTGTTCCCGCATGGATGACCAGATTGTTTTGATAGCTCGGCTGCGCCTCATACTGGCTAATTCCTCCACCACCCGTGCTCCAGGTGGTTTCTCCCAGATAGTTGCCGGCACTATCCACAGTTCACGCGCCGTACCGCCGACGGCCACCACATGACTCGAAGTAGCCGGATAGCCGATGTAGCTGCTGTCGCCTGAGGAAGCCAGAAAGGTCACGCCGGCGTGACCAGCCGGCGTCGCGAAATGCATGTCGTCAACGGTTTCGCCGGCGCTTTCACTGCTGCCCCAGCTCATGGAGACGGCCACGACACCCGGGTAGTTGCGAGCGTAATCCACGGCGGTCATCAAGGCGCTCTCGGTGGCGCTATTGGCCTCGACGAGGAGAATGCTGGCGCTCGGCGCGATGGCGTGGGCCCACTCGACATCCAGTTCAATTTCGCCGGCCCAGCCCTGATCGGCGGTCGGAAAGCTCGTGGTGGAAGCAGTACCGGCGCTGCTCATACCGACTTTGACGAAACCAGCGGGCGCCGCGATGCCGAACTGTTGATCGAAGGTGATGAGGTCCGCGGCGATGCTGGGGTCATCGTAGGCGTCGACGATTGCAATGGTCTCGCCGGCGCCAGTGGCCGAGACCGTGCCGGCCTTGCCCTGGAAGCTGATGCCATTGATACCGTAGGCGGTCCGAAGTTGCAGCGGAGTGAGCGCCGAAGTTGGCGGCGTGGCGTTGCTCGCCGGGCTTATGGTTCCGTGTCCGTTCGCAGGATGAAGGATGTAGGTAGGTGTAAAAACTGACATGAGCACCTTGTCTTCGAGTTGCTCAATGATCGGTCGAAAGGATGCCAGTCGATTTTTGTTCGCGTTGAGATTTTGTCGAGAGTTGAGACGTGACGATGTGACGTGGCTTAACCAATTCTTGATCCAATGCATTAATGTCTCCAGGGAAATAAACTGAAGCCAAAAGACTCACGCAGGCGAACAGTTAATTGTAGCGCGTCAGGCAAGAGATGCGTCCTATTTTTAATAATTCATTCGGCAGTGTTAAAATTGACAAAATAGGCAATCTGGCTAACAAGATGCAGAAGATATGTCTTAAGTCGATATTTAAATAGCCGTTATAACGGTAGATGGGGTTTTTCAGTCTTTCTTGGCGTGCGCGGCGACCCGGCAGCCCATCGGTATAAGTCGTTGCATCATTTCATTTTCGCAGTCGGGCTGCGTGAAACATGAAATGATTGCAACAACTTTAATTGTCCCAGGGCGACACTACAACAGGGAGACCAGCTGGCCTCAATTAC
Source organism: uncultured Planctomycetota bacterium (assembly GCA_963848825.1). Lineage (GTDB taxonomy): Bacteria > Planctomycetota > Planctomycetia > Gemmatales > Gemmataceae > CAVVSQ01. The sequence continues at coordinate 106,467 of CAWKFA010000017.1, forward strand.
CACTTTTTATACGGCAAAAACTTGCCATTCATCGTGATGATCACCCTGTCTCCCTTCGGGTCTTCTTTTCTTTGAATGTCCATCTCGAAGTCGATCGCGCTCATGATGCCATCGCCGAACATTTCATGGATGAGCGCTTTAAGAGTCGTGCCATAGACTTGCGTAATCTCATGAAAGCGATAAATGAGCGGGTCCACCGGCACGGCTTGACCAACCGAGCCTTTACTGGGCATTTCTTGCAGGGCTTCGGCTACCTCCGCGCCCAGGCCAAGGGCGGCGACGGTTTTCTGCGCCTCCTCGGCCGTCATTGTCGCCTGGCCCAGTAGCGCCGACGTTACCCACACGGGGTGCCTACCCACGGCCCGCGCCAGGGCCGCGAACGTCAGCTTCTTTTCATGTTTGGCCGTCAGGATTTGCTCGGTCGCGTCGAGTCGTTTCATGGGGGGTCTTCCATAAAAATGTGGTTAAAATAGCCGCCGAACAGCCGGGGAGAGGTGAAGGGCTGGTGCGGTAATCTTATGGAAAACTCATGAAAACAAAACAAATAGGGTGAAAAGGATCGGTTCATCTTTTATGTTGATTAGGTGATCGTGCAGGCGGCCCGGGTCTGGCTTTCAACACGCCCTACGCCGCCGCAAGCACCTTTTTTTGGCTAAAGAGGTCTTCATGCGTCCCCTGTCGTTTTTGCTGGCACTCTGCGGATCTTTGGCGATCTCTTTTCAGGGCGGTGACGCGGGCAAAAAGCTGCCCATTCCCGACCAGGCGTCCCAGGCCAAGGCACATGCTTTGGTCCTCGACGTATTCAAGGAAGACATTGCGGCGGCCCAGGACCCGCAGGCGAAGGCGACGTTGGCCCTCAATCTTTTGCAACAAGGCCGCGATAGCCGAGACGATGCCGCCATTCGCTATGTACTCTTCCGCGAGGCCCAGGTGCTGGCGTCCAAGGGGGGAAACGCCGACCTCGCCCTGCGTGCCGTTGACGAAATCGTTCGCGTTTATGAGGTGAATCCACAAGAACTCAAGGCAGCGGCACTCGCCGCCGTGGCCGAAAACGTTACTACCGCCGAGGCCAGCAAGGCCGTGGTCGACCTGGTGCTCCCGTTGATCGGTGAAGCCGTGGAAGCGGACAATTATCCGGCCGCCCTGGCTCTGGGAAAGGTAGCTGAAACGGCTGCGCGCAAGTCGAAAAATGTCGCGCTCATTGGCGCCGTCCAAAAGCACACGGAAGAAGTTGCCGCGATCCACAAAGGCTTCGCGCAACTCCAGACCTTTGTCGACCGCCTCAAGACCGACCCGAAAAACGCCGAGGCCAGCCTGGAACTTGGCAAGTATTATGCTTTCTTCAAGGGCCGTTGGGAAAAGGCGCTGCCGCTGCTGGCGCTGGGGAGTGACGCGGCACTGAAATCCTTGGCGCAGCGTGATCTGGCCCAGCCGAAGGAAGGTAAAGATCGACTCGCCCTGGCCGATGGCTGGTGGGACCTGGCTGCCACGGTCCCGGAGCCGGCTCATCTGCAACTGCAGCGCCGGGCCATGTTCTGGTATGAACAGGCCATGGTGCAATTAACTGGCCTGAGCCGCACCAAGGCCCTGAAACGCATCGACAAGGTGAGTGCGCTGGTGAGCGGCAGCAGCATGGCGGAAGGCCCCGCGGGGCCTGTCGGCGAACTCAAGAAGTTCGAGGGGCACACCGACGAGGTAAAGGGCGTGGCGCTCTCCCCGATGGCCGTCTGGCTGTTTCCGGCGGACTCGATCAAACCGTCCGCATCTGGGACATCGCCAGTGGCAAGGAAGAAAAAGTCTTACGGGGTCACACCAAGCAGGTATGGTCCGTCGCCTTTCATCCCAACAATCGCCAGGTCCTGTCGGTAAGCTGGGACGCGACGGCTCGCCTTTGGGATATTCGGGCCGGCAATGAGGTCCAGCGTTACAACCATCGCCTGGACGTCAACGGCCTGGCACTGAGTCACGATGGCAACTCGTTCCTCACGGGCAGCGACGATCACAATGTATACCTCTGGCACACCTCGGGCGGCGATGAAATCCGCAAATTCATCGGCCATACGGGGTTTGTTTATGGCGTGGCCTTCGCTCCGGATGGCCGCCACATCGCCTCCGGCGGCGTGGATAAAACCGTGCGCGTTTTCGAGCTACAAACAGGGGCCCAGGTCAAGCTTTTGGAAGGCAGCCAGAGCCCGGTTACGAACGTAGCTTTTACGCCGGACAGCCGATTCCTGCTTTCCTGCGGCGATGCCGCGGTTCATATGTGGGATCTGTCCTCTGGCAAGGAAATACGCAAGTTCGAAGGGCATTCCGGCTTGATCCCGGCGCTGGCCTTATCGCCCGACGGGCGCCGACTGCTAACCGGCGGCGACGACAAGATCATACGCCTCTGGGATGTCGGCAGCGGCAAGGAACTCCACAAGCTGCAGGGCCATACCGACCATGTGACTTGCCTCGCGTTTTCCAGCGACGGCCACCGCGCCATTTCCGGCAGCCTCGACCGCACCGTCCGCATCTGGGGCTTGCCTTCGCGATGACGAAACGCACGTGACACGAGTGACGCGTGCCCTGACGCCAGCGCTTCATTCTGGAACCAAAAAGCTCAGATGCAATTCGCAGTGCCGGCAATTTAGCTGGTCCCATTGCACGCAGTCAACGTGCCCAAAACGGGATGGGGGTGGCGCTGGCTTTCAACTTTTACACGCTCAAGTGCAGCGCGAAGGGCATGGAAGCCATCGTCCCAGCTTGTTTCGCCAGGCAACAGTGCGGCAGCGCGTTTGGGGAGCTGGAAGCCCGGACGCATCGGTTTGGTGAGAATGCGCTTCTTCATGAAACCCTGCACCACCAGGCGCACCCAGAGCGGCGCTTTTATGTCAAAGCCATCGAGGCTGCCCTTGACCACAATCGCGAGATGTTTGAGGCTCTGGCCCGGCGACCAGTTGCCGAGTGATCGAACTTTACCCCGGTTCAATTGCTCGATGTCAGCAAGGATATCATCCACCGTGCCGAACCTTAGCTGCCGGCGACCGGTACTTTGCGTCGTATCAATGGGCATTGGCCTACTCCGTGAAAACGCGACAACAAGACTTTAATTTCAGGCATGTTCGAGATTGCGGTCACTTCTTCGCGGGAAGCGTCAGCTCCGCTTCCTGGCTAACTTCTTTTTCGCGTCACCAACAAGATCTGACGATTTACGTTTCTTCTTTTTTAGTCCCAAAACCTGGAGGAGATTCTCTTCTCCGCGCGGGCTTGAACCAGCCTTTGGCAACGAGGCTGGCTGTGATCGCCATGCCGGCCAGGCCGCCCACGACATGGGCAATATAAGCGATGCCACTGTGAAAAAGTGCCGAAGAGATCACCCAATAAACAGATAAACAGCCGAATCGACCCTTGCCGAGTAGGTGCCAGAAGTCCCCATGGACGAAAAGGTGGGAGAACAACTGCAAGGGAGAGAAGTCATCCCGATTGAGCGCCAACGGCAACAAGGGATCGTCCATTTCGTGCAGTGAGCTTTGCAACTCCCTCTCGAATTCCTCGGGGGTTATTTGCTTGTTTTCAAGTCGTTGCCACAGGTCGTGCCCCTGATCCCGTGGCTTGTTTTGCAGAGCCAATTCGCGGCCAAGTATCGCCAGACTAATCAGCGTCGTGATGACAATGATGGCCCAGTTCGCAAAGGGAATCCGTGCCATGGGCACGTCGACACTATAAGGAAGGAACATCGGCGGTTTCCCTTCGTTCAACGCGGGAAGCGGGGTTTCTTGCAGGCCCGAGTGCAGGGCAGGAGCAAAGGTTATCCTCGATACTCCTATGCTAAACGGCGACGCCCGATTCGGCAGCACCTGGCTCAGTTTTCTAGCTAACCGCTCAAGGCCGGGAAGCGCGTCTATCGGAAACGTGTGGGTGCCGCTGAAAAAGCCGTAAACGATTGCAAAGCATCGGGGCCGTTATATAATGCCCCTTCGTGGAAAGCATGCTGGCGACGAACGCTGGCGGCGGCCTGACTTTAAGGAGCTTTGCATGGCTGAGGATTCTATCGGGCAACGCAAAGAAGCGGCGGCACCCTGGACCAAGATATTCTCCTCCTTCAAGGTGGCCCTGGACTTCAAGAAGCTGCTCCTGGCGGCCTGCGGAATCTTGGCAATGGCGGCCGGATGGTGGCTACTGGCTGCCATTTTTTACGGCGCAGCAGCGAGCCGAAACTGTTAGATTACCTTGCCAGCGCCAAGACCGACTTGGAAAAGGACGAAAGCTTTCAAGCCTTCAAACAGGCTCGTGAGCGTTGGAACTTACTCCACGAAATGGCCGGCAATGATATTGTTCGAGTGGATGCCGACGATGTGGCTACTTCCTGCGCACGACTATGACGAGATTCACAAAATCGAGCTAACGCCGGTCGCGGATAGAAAATTCGTTGGTGTGCTGCCGGTAGCCATCAAAGATTTAGGGATGGTCAAGCCCTACGGCCGCCTGCGCACCTGGCCCTGGTTCGAACACCGGGGTGAAAACCCCTATCTTCTCGTGGCGAATGGCATCAAGCATGTTTCCACGGACGGCCACCGGACCTTGCCCTGGGTCCCGGGCCAGTTCACCGGCTGGTTTTTTAGCAATCAACTCCCCGTGCTCGTCGAGCCGCTTGCCAAGTTTCTGGCGCCTATCGCGTATTTCTTTGACAAACGCGCCGGCGGACTAAATCGTCTGTATTTAATCGGCGTTATCATTTGGACGCTCGTGGTCTGGGGCATTTTCGGAGGGGCCATCTCGCGTATGGCCGCCGTACAGTTTGCCCGCAACGAAAAAATCAGCACGCGCGAGGCCTTGCGCTTTACCAGGGAACGCTGGCAATCGTTTATCACCGCGCCGCTTTTCCCCCTCGTCTTTCTGGGGGTGTTGACCTTTGTCCTCATTTTGTTTGGACTATTCTCCGGTCTTATCCCGATCGTGGGCGACGTCATTATCGCTGGCCTGCTTTGGCCCATCGTCATCGTGCTTGGCCTCATTATGGCCGTGGTGCTGGTGGGACTCGTAGGTTGGCCGTTGATGAACCCCACAATTAGCGTGGAGGGAAGCGATAATTTCAACGCGCTCAGCCGCTCCTACAGCTACGTATACCAGGCGCCCTGGCACTACCTCTGGTATTCCACGGTGGCCCTGGTCTATGGGGCTGTGCTGGTCTTTTTCGTGGGGCTTATGGGTTCGCTGACGATTTATTTGGGACAATGGGGAGTCAGCCAGGCGCCGTTTTTGTCCAGCAGCGACCCGGCCAGCGATCGCGAACCTACCTATCTCTTCGTGAATGCTCCCACCTCTTTCGGTTGGCGCAACCTTCTTCTGAACGGTAGCCCGTATGTCGACAAAAGCACGGAGCCGTACCAGATGGATGAAAAGTACATGCGGAGCATGAAGCCCTGGAACTATGTGGGGGCTTTCCTGGTTTCGATCTGGCTGTATTTCATCTTCCTGCTCATCGTCGGCTTTGGCTACAGCTATTTCTGGACGGCGAGTACGATTATCTACCTCCTGCTTCGTCAGAAGGTGGATGATACCGATCTCGAGGAGATCCACATGGAGGAGGAGCCAGAAGCACCCCTGGCGAAGGACATGACGCCTGAATCCGTGGTGCCGCCAGTATCCAAGCCAACGGCGGCGCCTGGCAACGTCACGATGATCGATGCGCCTTCACTGCGCACCGGCACGCCGACCCCGGCGGTGCCGCCCATCGAACCTATCGTCGTCAAGGAAAATCATACCGGCGGCGACGTGCCACCGCCGCCAGCCCCCAATCCGTAAGCAGAGCCGACGTGGTGGGCCCGTAGGGCACCACCACGGCCCGTCGTTCCCATGGAGATGATTGATGGCGCGGCCGATTGTTCTCTTCAGCGGACAATGGACCGATCTGCCTCTGGAAGAGCTGGCCCAGAAAGCCGCCGAGTGGGGCTACCAGGGGTTCGAGTTGTGCTGCTGGGGCGATCACTTCGAGGTCCAGCGTGCCCTCAGCGAAGACGACTATTGCCAGAAAAAGCTCGACCTTCTCGGCCGCTTCGATTTGCAGCTAGCCGTCTTGAGCAACCATCGCGTTGGTCAGGCCGTTTGCGATCGCATCGAGCCGCGTCATCAACGCATCCTGCCCGATTACGTCTGGGGGGACGGCGATGGCGAAGGCGTACGCCAGCGCGCCTCGGAAGAAATGGTCGCCACGATACGCGCTGCTCAAAAACTAGGCGTGAGCGTCGTGACTGGCTTTACGGGCTCCGCGCTTTGGCCAGGCGTGCAAGGCTATCCCCAAAACAACGCCGACGAAGTTGCCGACGGGCTCCGCGCCTTTGCCCGGCAATGGCAGCCTCTGCTGGACGTTTGCCAGGAAGCGGGAGTGCGCTTCGCCCTGGAGGTGCATCCTGGTCAGGTCGCCTATGACCTTTTCAGCGCCGAGATGGTACTCGATGCGCTCGATGGCCGGGAGGAGTTCGGCTTTACGCTTGACCCCAGTCATTTACACTGGCAAGGGGTGGACCCCGTGGAGTTCGTGCGGCGTTTCCCCGATCGCATTTTTCACGTCCATATGAAGGATATCGCTCTTACTCTCAACGGCCGTTCCGGGATTCTGGGTTCCTACCTTCCCTACGGCGATCCGCGGCGCGGTTGGGAATTTCGCTGCCCTGGACATGGAGGCATCGATTGGGAAGGTTTGATCCGCGCGTTCAGCGCCATCGGCTATGACGGCCCCCTCGCGGTCGAATGGAGTGACGCGAGCATGCACAGGGAATTCGGTGCCGAGGAGGCGTACAAGTTCGTCAAACGGTTGGATTTCGAGCGGCCCACCCGGGAATGATCGGCGCGGGAGTTGTGCGGCTTGAAGTGTGTGGGCGTTTACGCCAAAATAAACCGCTACAATAAAGTCCAAGGAGCAACCCATGGAATTCTTCGCCAGCGTCGACGAATTGCGAACCGCCTGGATCGATCAATTTGTGACCGTACGGCCAGGGCGCCGGAACTGGCCCGCTTCGATGGCATCGTCGGCCGTGTTGTCACCGTCAACTACAACGGCAAAGCCGTCATCGACTTTCAAGACGGCGGCTGGTACGACATCACGGCGTCCGATGACTGTCTGGTGAAGGTCGATCCCGCGGAAGCCAAGGCTAAATATAAAAACGTCAACAGTGCCCAGCCGCTGCCTGACAAACAAGGCTGATATGATCGTTCTCATCGACAACTACGATTCCTTCACCTATAACCTGGTGCAACGGCTGGGTGAACTCGATCCCCATATCGACCTGCAGGTTTTCCGCAACGACAAGATAACTCCCGATCAGGTGGCCCAGCTCAAACCGACGCATATTATCATTTCGCCAGGCCCGTGTACGCCGCGCGAGGCGGGTGCCTCCAATGAAATCCTGCGCCGCTTCGCGCCTACCGTGCCGATCCTCGGTGTCTGCCTGGGCCATCAATGCATCGGCCACGTTTTTGGCGGGGAAGTGATTCGCAATTATCGTGTCATGCACGGCAAGGTCTCGCCTATCTATCATGATGGCCTGGGCCTGTTCACGGGGATGACCAATCCCTTCGAGGCGACTCGTTACCATAGCCTGGTCATCAAGCGTGAGACTTTTCATCAGCCCGATTTTGTCATTAGCGCCTGGACGGCGGAAAATGAAATAATGGGCGTGCGCCACAAGTCCTGGCCGTTGCATGGCGTGCAATTTCACCCGGAGAGCTTCTTGACGGTGGAAGGCCCACGCCTCCTGGGCAATTTCTTGAAGATGAGGGCTTGAAGCCAGTGTTTGCCGCCGCGTCACTGACCGAGCACTTTTTCGAAAATCACCAGGTTGTCGCCGCGGTCCGGGTCCCAGCGAATGCCCACGATGTCGTAGCCCAGGGCAATCGCCAGGTGGAGCATGGGCCGGTGCTGGTTGTGGCACTCGAAGCGAATGGATTCGTAGTCGTTTTGCTTGGCCCAACTATGAACGGCTTCCATGAGCTGGGAAGCGATTCCCTGGCGACGCAAATCTGGCAGCACGCCATAAAACCAGGCAAAGAAAACGCCGGGCTTTAACTCGAACCCGAGAAAAAACCCGACCGGCTGATCTTTCACGCGGGCCAGGAGCATAAGAATGTTGTACCGGCCCCGGAAGCGCCGCGTGAAGGATTCGGTGTCCCGTTGCGGACGAAAAATCTGATTGTAAAGTGAGCTGATGACGGGCATATCGTCCGGCCCGACCAGTTCAATAACGGCGTCGGCCATGGTCGCTACCTATTTCTTTGCCCTGGAGAGCCGGCGGTGCTCAGGCGGCGCCAGTTCTCCACGACACGTTCCGCTGCCTACCTTACCTGTCTGGTCACCTTACCGGTCGGGTCGGTAAAGCGAGCTAATCAGGTCGTTCCAGGAAGGTACATTCCAGTCGGTGAGTTTGTCAATCTCCTCGTCGTCGGCGTCTTCCGCGACGGGTTCGCGTTCGGAATGCTCACCTTCCAGGACTTCATCATCTTCAAAATCCGGTCGTTGCGCCTCGGCATGTTCATGACGAGGGCCGCGCTCACGCCGGCCACGCTCGTCGCGGCCAATGCGTTCCTCACGGTCACCCGCTTCCGCGCGTTCGCCATGCTCACGTTCATTATGTTCGTCGTCAGCCCGGCTCTCGTCGGCCCGGCTTTCGTCAATTGGTTCGCGAGCGGGCTCGCCATGATTCTTGGGGCCGGGTGCCGCGTCCCGCGGTTCGCGGTCATGGCGATCCGGGCCATCATTTTTTTGTCCACGCCGGCCACGTCTGCGCCACGTCGACGACGCTCGGTGGATTCGCCCTCCTCGGCGCCTGGCTCCGCTTCAACGGATTCGCTGCTCATTGGCGTGCCGATTTCTTCGACCGCAAAAACGGTCTCCACCACTTCGACTTCTTCATAAGTCGGCGGCTCAAAGCTATCCTCCGCCACGGGTTCGGCGGTATAACGATCATGCTCGGGAATATGGGGCGGGGCAGCCTTTTCCTCTTTATGAGTCTGCGGTGACGGTTTAGCCGACTTATTTTCATCCGGGGGCAAACCCAATAGGTCGGCCAATTCACGCCAGCGGTCGGCGTCATGTTGATCGGACATTGTTTGGCTCTCAAAAACGAAAAAATAAAACATGCACCCAAAGTCGCGCGCCGCAGGGGTGCCATGGGAAAGGCGGCGCCGCTATTTCATTATCAAGGAACTTGACACCACAATTCAAGGGGGGCCTGCGTTACTGAAAAAGGTCAGTCGTCAATGCCCAGCTGGAGCTTGGCGGCTTCAGACATGCGGTCTTTGTCCCAGGTCGGGTCCCAGACAACATCGACCTTGACGCTTGTGATCTTCGGTACCGAACGCACCTTCCGTTCCACGTCGCCGGGCAGCGAGCCCGCCGCCGGGCACATGGGCGACGTTAACGTCATGCGGATAGCAACCGCCCCGGTTGGGGCGATTTCGATGTCGTAGATCAGTCCCAGCTCGTAGATATTTACCGGGATCTCCGGATCAAAGCAAGTACACAAAGCCGCGACGATGTCGTCTTTGAGTGCCGGCATTTCTTCGTTCGTCAAGGACGCGGACAATGCAGTTGGTGGTGCCTCGGCGTTAGGAGATGGTTCCACCGCTGGAGCGGCCGGGAGGGAACCAGGGTGGCCCAGGCGTGAGGTGTCGAGCGGCGTCGTCTTCGGTTGCATGATTTCTCCGGTTTAGGCGCCCGTGGCGATTTTTTCCGCAAACTGACGCACACGCTGCACCATTTCGCCAAACCCATTGCGCCGTCCCATGCTCAAGTTTTTGTCGAGGCCCAGACGTGCCATGAAAGCCTGCAGGTCGAACGCCAGAATCCGGTCCGCGGGGAAGCCGGAATAAACTCTTTGCAACAGGGCTACCAGCCCTCGCACAATGTCGGCATCGCTATCCGCCAAAAATTCAACAATGTTCTTGCTGCCGGGCTGGCGGCGCGGCCACAGATAGACCGTGCTCTGACAGCCCTGCACGCGATTTTTTTCGATTTTAAAGCGCTTCAGGCATCGGGAGCAGTTTTTCGCCCATTTCAATGATCTGCCGGTAGCGATCGCCCCAATCGTCGAGATAGTCGAAAAGCTCGATAATCTCCGCCGCGGCTTGCTCCGGGCTAGCTGCCACTGCCGCCGGGTACTGAAGCTCCTGGGACGTGGATGCCACGGCCGGCCGCACACGCGAACTCGCGTCGGCGACAAGCGCCTTGAGTGCTTGCGCAAACGTCTCTATTTCGGCCTTCGTGTTATACACGGCAAAGGAAGCACGCGCCGTCCCGGGAATCCCCAGCCGGTCCATCAGCGGCATGCAGCAGTGATGGCCGGTGCGAATGGCGATCCCTTCAAGGTCAAGCCGCGTACCCACATCAAGGGACGACACCGGCGGATCATCGACAACGAAGGAAACCACCGCCGCCTTGTCCGCGGCCGTCCCCACCAGGCGCACCCCGGGGATATCCCCCAGACACTCCGTGGCGAAGCGCAGTAGCTGTTGCTCGTGAGCGGCGATGGCGTCGAGTCCAATCTTGTCGACATAGTCGATGGCGGCGCCCAGTCCGACGGCTCCACCGATATTCGGCGTACCCGCTTCGAACTTGTAAGGCAGCTCGTTATACGTCGTCTTCTCGAAAGTGACGCTACGGATCATGTCGCCGCCCCCCTGGTAGGGGGGCATCAATTCCAGGTGCCGCGCCTTGCCATAGAGGACGCCAATGCCGGTGGGGCCGTAAATCTTGTGTCCGGAAAAGACATAGAAATCACAATCCAGGTCCTGTACATCGATGCGCACATGGGGCGCCGCCTGGGCGCCGTCGAGCAGCACGGCAACGCCGCGCCGCCGTGCCATCTCGACCATGGCACGCACGGGATTGATCGTGCCCAGGGCATTGGATACGTGAACCACCGCCATCATCTTGGTTCGCGGCGATAGCAATTTCTCGAGCTCATTCAGTTCCAACTCGCCGGCGTCCGTGATGGGTACGACCCGCAAGCGGGCCCCTATCTCCTGGCACAGCATCTGCCATGGGACAATGTTCGAGTGGTGCTCCATCGCGGTGATGATGATCTCGTCGCCGGCCACGAGATGGCTGCGACCGTAACTGTGCGCGACCAGGTTGATGGCTTCGGTGGCGCCACGCGTGAAAATAATCTCGCGCAAGCAATTGGCACCCAAAAACTTTTGGGCCTTGATGCGGGCGTTCTCGTAAGCTTCGGTCGCCAGCTCACTCAGCCGATGCGCACCGCGATGTACGTTGGCGTTTTCAGTTTCGTAGTAATTTCGCACCGCATCCAAAACGGCCCGAGGTTTTTGACTCGTGGCCCCATTATCGAAGTAAATGAGCGGTTTGCCGTTCACGCTCTGCTGCAAGATCGGAAAATCCGCGCGGATGCGATTGACGTCGAAGGGGGGCTTCTGGCTCGCCGGCGCCGGCCTTCGGGACAATACGGGAATTGTGGTGGGTAAGCTCATGGATTTATCGCTGCAACACTAATTGTTCCAGGTCGGCGCGAATCGTTTCGATTTTGATCCGCCCCAAAACGTCGTTGGCGAAGGCGTACGTCAGCAGCTTGCGGGCCTCTTCCAGACCGATTCCCCGGCTTCGCAGATAAAAGATCGATTCGGCATCGAGTTGGCCCACGGTGGCGCCATGGGTGCATTTGACATCGTCCGCGAATATCTCGAGCTGGGGTTTGGTATTGATGGTGGCGCTGTCCGACAGGAGCAGCACCTTGTTTGTTTGCTTGGCGTCGGTCTTTTGCGCATCCGGACGGACATAAATCTTGCCGTTAAATACGCCATGCGCCGGTCGTTCAAGATTCCCTTGTAGAGCTCGTGGCTGTTGCAACGGGGCTTGGCGTGATCGATGACTGTGTAATTGTCGATGTGTTGCTTGCCATCCGCCAAATACAGGCCGTTGACCGTCGCTTCGCACCCTTCGCCATCGAAGCGCACGAGTACCTCGTTGCGCACCAGTTCGCCGCCGAGTGACAAAAAATGAGTGCTGAACTGGCTGCCCGCCGCCTGCGCGATCTGGGTCGTGGCGATGTGGTAAGCTTCACGCCCTTCTTTTTGTACCTTGTAATGGTCCACGACGGCGTGCTCGGCCAACACAATCTCGGTGACGGCGTTGGTGAAATAAGTCCCTTTGGCGGGGCCTTCCAGATAGTGTTCGGCTATCGTTACCTGGCTATTCTTGCCAGCGACGACGACGGTTCGCGGGTACGTGACAGTCGTATTGCCGCCGGGTACCGATAAATAAACCAGTTCGATCGGTTCCGCCACGACCATGCCGTCGGCAACAACGACATAAGCGCCATCTTGCAGAAAAGAAGTATTCAGTGCCGTGAATACCTGCCCCTGGTAGTCGGCCAGCCCCAGGACTTTTTGAAGCTTTCCGGCCTGCTCGGCGCTCACGGCGGCCAGACTGCCGATTTGCACGCCCCTCAGGCCCTGGTTTGCGCTGCTCAGGTCAGCCGCGTACACGCCGTTGACAAAGGTCAGACGTATCGTCCCCGGCGTTGGCAGGGCGGGCAAACACTTTGCTTCAACCTGGGCCAGGGGGGCCGGCTCAAACGGTATTTTCAAAAGGGGGCCGACATTCGTGAAGCGCCAATCTTCCGTCTTGGGCGTCGGAAAGCCAAGATCGCGAAAGCGCAACCGCGCGGCCTGGCGCAAGTTCTGGAAAGGCGAAGCGCGCTGCACCGGTCAAAGTGTTGCAGATACTGTTTTTTCTCGGATGTCTCGGGCATGGACACAACCATTCCTCGTGGGCACAGGGACAGCAGCAATAAACCTGGCGCTATACAGGCAGCGCTTCGAGCTCCTTGACCCAGTCATAGCCCTTTTGTTCCAGCTCCAGGGCGAGTTCCTTGCCGCCGGATTTAACAATACGGCCTTGATAAAGCACATGGACCTTGTCGGGAACAATGTACTGGAGCAACCGTTGATAATGCGTGATGACGACCATGGCGCGGTCCTTGCTTCGCAGTGCGTTGACGCCATCGGCAACGACACGGAGAGCGTCGATGTCGAGCCCGGAGTCCGTCTCATCAAGAATACACAGCTTGGGATCGAGGACCGCCATCTGGAAGATTTCGTTACGCTTCTTCTCGCCGCCGGAAAAGCCTTCGTTTACCGGCCGCTTGAGCAGCTCGTCGCCGATGTGCAATACCTTTAACTTTTCCTTGACCAACTTCAGGAAGGCCACGCCGTCAAGCTCCGGCTGACCCTTGTGCTTGCGGACGGCGTTGACCGCCGCGCAGAAAATAGGTGTTGGTTACGCCGGGAATCTCGACCGGATACTGGAAAGCGAGAAAGACCCCTTCCCGGGCACGCTCCTCCGGGGCCATTTCAAGAAGGTCCTTGCCGTCGAAGCGTACGTCTCCTTCGGTGACGTCAAACGCGTTGCGGCCGGCCAATACGCCCGCGAGTGTGCTTTTGCCGGAACCATTCGGCCCCATGATGGCATGCACCTCGCCGGCATTCACTTTTAGGTTGATGCCGCGCAAGATTTCCTTGTCACCCACCCGTGCGTGCAGATTGAAAACGGTAAGCATGATTGGCTAATTGTCCTTGTTTTGCATGATTCGAAAAAGGAATCGGGCTGTTGCCTCGGCTAAAAAAATTAGCCGACGCTCCCCTCCAGACTCACTCCCAAAAGCTTCTGCGCTTCCACCGCGAACTCCATGGGCAGCTCGCGAAAGACTTCCTTGCAAAAGCCATTCACGATCATGTTGACGGCGTCCTCGGCGGAAAGGCCGCGTTGTTTGCAATAGAAGATCTGGTCTTCGCCGATTTTCGACGTCGACGCTTCATGTTCCACCTGGGAATCGCGGTTTTTAACCTCGATATAAGGAAACGTGTGAGCGCCGCATTTATCTCCCAGGAGCAGCGAATCGCATTGACTATAGTTACGGCTATTCGAGGCGTTTCTCATGATCTTGACCTGGCCGCGGTAGGTGTTCTGACCGCGTCCGGCAGAGATGCCCTTGGAGACGATGGTGCTCTTGGTGTTCTTGCCGATATGGACCATCTTGGTGCCGGTGTCGGCTTGCTGGCGATGATTGGTCAGGGCTACCGAATAGAATTCGCCAACCGAATTGTCCCCTTGCAATATGCAGCTCGGATATTTCCAGGTGATGGCCGAGCCGGTTTCGACCTGCGTCCAGGAGATCTTGGAACTCGTGCCACGGCAAGCGCCGCGTTTGGTGACGAAATTATAGATGCCGCCCTTGCCCTCTTTATCGCCGGGATACCAGTTTTGCACCGTCGAATACTTGATCTGCGAATTATGTCCCAGCGCCACCAGCTCCACCACGGCCGCGTGAAGTTGATTTTCATCGCGAATAGGCGCGGTGCAGCCTTCAAGGTAGCTGACGTAAGCCCCCTCTTCGGCCACGAGGAGAGTTCGTTCAAACTGGCCGGTTTCCTTGGCGTTGATGCGGAAGTAAGTGGACAGTTCCATGGGGCAACGCACCCCTTTGGGGATGTACGCGAACGAGCCGTCGCTGAACACCGCCGAATTAAGGGTGGCGTAAAAATTGTCGTTGTAGGGCACGACCGAACCCAGGTATTTGCGAATCAGGTCCGGATGATGCGTCACGGCTTCCGAAAACGAACAGAAGATGATGCCCAGCTCACTCAGCTTTTCGCGAAAGGTGGTGGCGACCGACACGCTGTCGAAGACGGCGTCGATGGCGACATTGTTGAGGCGTTTCTGCTCATCCAGGGAAATGCCCAGTTTCTCGAAGGTGCGCCGCATCTCCGGGTCGACTTCATCGAGACTATTGAGCTTTTTCTTTTGCTTGGGAGCGGAATAGTAAATCAGGTCCTGGTAATCGATGCGGCCATACTTCAGGTTCGGCCACCAGCGTGGCTCTTCCATCGTTTGCCAGTGGCGAAAAGCCTTGAGCCGCCACTCCAGAAGCCAGGTGGGCTCATTTTTCTTCGCCGAGAGCTGCCGAACGATATCTTCACTGAGGCCCTTGGGCAAGGAATCGGTCTCAATATCGATGAAAAAGCCATCCTTGTACTCGCGGTTGGCCATTTCCTGAATCGTGCTGGTGGCGGTAGTCATGTCAATCCCTTTCTAGCAGCCCGTTGAAAAAGGGGTCAGACCCCCTTGAAGCCAACAGAGTTTTCAACGTTTTGCAGCGTATTGAAGGGGTCTGACCCCTTTTTCAACGGGCTGCTAGCGCGTGAGCCCAAGAGAAATCAGGGGCTCTTCAAACACAGTCTGCGCCAGGCGCGAACGCAGCAATTCAATAATGCTCCCCTCGTTCTGCAGCAGGTCGGCGAGGGTAATTTGGTTCAGGGTGCCGCGCATCCATGTCTCCAATGTCTGCCACAACGCGCGTAACGAACAATCGCCGTGATTCACGCAGGTCCCGCTCGCCGACACGGCCGCATGGCGCTCACAATAACTCGGCTCGTCGAACAGCGGTTCCCCTAGCACCAACAGGAGCGACCCCAGGCCGATTTCTTCAGGCGCCTTGGCCAGGCGATAACCCCCGGAGCGGCCACGCACGCTGGCGATCAACCCCGCCTCGCGCAGCACCGACATGAGCTTGGCAACGTGCGGGATCGACATCCCCTCCGCCGTGGCGATTTCCGTCAGCCGCAGAGCCTGACCCTCAGCCTGCGACAGACGCAGCAGGCAGCGCAGGCCATATTCTTCCTGAGCGGTGATTTTCATTGACGGCACTCCAGGGAGTCCGCTTTCGGCACTCCCACTACCTTGATTCTAGGAATGTGTACTCTTTTGTCAACATTCGGTGGTAGAGGTGTGCAACCACCGCTACAATAAGGCGATGGATCAAGGTAATCCTCTGCGGCGCGATGGTGCTGATGTGTGGTATGTCCTTGCGCCGCATGCTCTTACCGATAGCCAATCGGCGCGCCATCTGGCCGGCTTACCTCCGGAAGAAATCGCCCGGTACGATCGCTTTATGCAACCGAAGGACCGTTGCCAGTTCCTCCTGGGCAAGGTCTTGTTGCGCCAGGTATTATCTCAGTACTTGCCGGGGAGCAGGCCGGAGTATTGGCGCTTCACGACCAACTCTTACGGCAAGCCAGTGCTGGCCAATGCTCCGGACGGCGCGACGGTGCACTTTAACCTGTCCCACGCGGACGGCCTGGTGGCCTGCGTTTTAAGCCGTGACTTCGAAGTTGGCATCGATGTTGAGAATACCGGTCGCCCGGTCAATCTAGATATCGTGCGCCGATATTTCGCCCCCAGCGAGGTGGCCTACCTGGAACAACTCCACCCCGACCAACAACAAGCGACCTTCTTTCGGTTTTGGACGCTGAAGGAGGCTTATGTGAAGGTGCGCGGCATTGGTTTGTCGCTGCCGCTCGAGCAATTTGCCTTCTGCCTGGAGGATCTGGCGGCACGCACGCATTGCCTTCGAACCTGCGATGCGCGAAGATCCGGCGCTGGCAATTTTTCTTGCCCGAACCTCCGTCAACCACGCATCAAATCGCGGTGGCCGTGGAGAGCGGGGGACGCGCCGTCGATCTAAGGTATAAGAGTATGGCACTGTGATAGAGCTTAGACAAGCCGGACATCTCATCACGCCGGTACGGACGTGCATGGCCGTCGGCTTCCCTTTGTGGTCACACGCCATATGCTGAAAAACAGGCTCCGAGAACCTCCCCACCGACCTTCTATGCGTATCTGATATGAACCTCCATTTCGCTGATCGCTTGACGCGGGCCTGTCGTTCGCGCGGTAATGCGCTGTGCGTGGGGCTGGACCCACGCTGGGAGCAATTGCCGTTGGCGTTGCGGCAGCGGCGAGGAGAAGCAACCCTGGAGACGATGGCCGGCGCCTACGAGAAATTCTGCTTGCGCGTGGTCGAGATTGTGGCCCCCCTTGTTCCCGTGGTGAAACCCCAAAGCGCGTTCTTCGAGGCTTGCGGGCCGGCTGGCCTGCTTGCGCTGCAAAAGGTACTTGCCCGGGCTCGCGACCTTGGCCTGTTGATTATTCTGGACAACAAACGCAACGATATTGCTTCAACCGCCGAAGCCTATGCCGATGCGGCTTTCAGTGGTACCACGCTCGAAAGCCGTCGTTATCCGGTTTGGCCGGCGGATGCCATGACCATCAATCCTTACTTGGGTCGTGACGCCGTCGAGCCTTTTTTGGCCAGCGCACGCCGTGTGCTCGGCGGCGTCTTTGTGCTGGCGCGGACCAGTAATCCTGGATCGAATCAGTTTCAGGACTTGGACTGCGGCGGCAAGCCGCTTTATGAGCACGTGGCCATGGCGATTGGGTCCTGGGCTGGCGAAAACCTGGGTTCCTGTGGACTCGGAGATGTCGGCGCGGTTGTGGGCGCAACGCAACCTGCCGAGCTCGCTCATCTGCGTGAGTTGCTGCCCCAGGTACCGTTTTTGATCCCCGGTTACGGCGCGCAGGGCGGCAGCGCCAGAGACACTGCGGGCGGCTTCCGGCCTGACGGCACCGGCGCGATCATTAATAGTTCTCGCGGCATCACGGCAGCCTTTTCTCCCGACGAAACCGACTGGGTCGGCGCGATTGAGAACGCCACGCGTACCGCCATCACCAGCTTACGTGCCGAAACCCCCATGGGGAACCTGAAATAAGCTTTCAAGAAGTCATTCGAGTTATATTTCAACACGGCTGTCTTTATGGCTCATCCCATTCTCACCACCGACCAGCTCCGCCAACAAGCCGCGCGCTTGCCACGAATCGCTCTTGCCCATCTGCCTACTCCGCTCGAGGAAATGCCGCGCTTTTCCAGCCAAATAGGCGGGCCGCCACTCTTTATCAAACGAGACGATTGCACCGGCCTTCTCTTCGGCGGCAACAAGACGCGTCACAACGAATTTCTGCTCGCGGAGGCTTTACGGCAACAGGCCGACGTGGTGGTGTGGGGGGCCGGCGTGCAATCGAACAACTGCCGCCAAACTGCCGCTGCCTGTAATAAGCTGGGTCTGGACTGCATTCTCTACCTGAGCCGGGCAGCTCATAACGACGACGTGCAGGGCAATCTGCTCCTCGACCACCTGATGGGCGCGCAGGTTCATATTATCGAAGAACCCATGGGGCCGGCCCTTGACGACCTGCTCCTGGCCAAGGCCGCTGCCTTGAAAAAGGCCGGCAGACGGCCTTTTGTATGGGACCGTATCACGGGCCGCCCGCTAGCTGCCGTCAGCTATGCCTTGTGCCTCGCGGAGATTCTGGATCAGTTGCGGGAACGCGGCCTGGAACCAAAAACGATATACGCGGCCGCCGCGGGCGCGACTGGTGGTGGGCTGGCATTGGGTAAGGCAGTCCTCGGTTGGCCTGGTAACATTCGACTTCTCTGCCCGATACATTGGCCCTGGGACACGCCCGCCGACCTGGCGGGCATAGCCAATGCCTGCGCGGGCTTACTGGGCTTGCCGCACCGCCTCGATGCCAGCGACATTGATGTCCGCACGGATTACGTCGGCGCTGGCTATGGCATCGTGACGCCTGCCGGGCGCGAGGCCATGAACCTGGTGGCGCGATGCGAAGGCATCTTGCTCGACCCAATTTATACTGCCAAAGCGATGGCCGGGCTCATCGATGATGTTCGCAGAAAGCGTCTTGGTGCGGACGAGACCACGGTATTCGTTCACACGGGAGGCACGATTGCCGTCTTCGCGTATAGAGACGAAATGATCGCGAAATAGCAAGTATTGACGTTACATCGGCATTTCTTCGGGCGTCGGAAAGCCATGTTGTTGGCGTCCCTCCCCGCCGTCATATTTCATCGTTGATTTGTACAGCTCCAAATGGCCGTCAGCGGCATGGACCGCGCAGCGATCACGCAGCGCTTGCATTTCCTTCGGTGTCATGGGCTGGAAGTTACGGGCCACGGCCAAATTTTGGTGCAAGACTTCGGCGGAATCAATGCCGCTGATGGTTGTCGCGACCGGGAAGGCTCATGGCATAGCGCAGGGCCTCCTCCGGAGTGATGATGCCATGAACGATCGGCTGGCCGCCGCCGCCCATGCTTTTCATGCCGAGAGCGGCAATGCCGCGGCGGTTCGCTTCCGGCAGGACGTCACGCTCGAAACTGCGATAGCTGGCGTCGAAGCAGTTCAGCGGCATCTGAACCGCATCAAAGGGATAATCGTGCGCGAGCATACGCCGGTGGATGGCTGGGTGCTTGTGGCCCGTAAAGCCGACGTAGCGCACCTTGCCTTGCTTCTTGGCTTCGTCGAGCGCTTCCGTCACGCCGCCAGCGGCAAAGTGCCGGTCGGGATCGTTTTCGTAGATGACTTCATGAATCTGCCAGAGATCGAGGCGGTCGGTTTGCAGCCTGCGCAGAGATTCATCGAGTTGGCGGAGCGCCACTTTCTTGTCGCGGCCGTGCGTACAAACTTTGGTCATGAGAAAGACCCGATCGCGCCGGCCGCGCAGCGCCTGTCCCATCCATTCTTCGGCGCGATGGTCGTGATATTCCCAGGCGTTATCCATAAAGGTCACGCCGGCATCCACCGCCTCATGAAGGATACGCGTCGCGTCAGCGAGCGACGGCGCCGATGCGAGGGAGAACCCCCCGATGCCGATAATGGAAACGGTCTCCTTCGTCCGGCCGAACGGTTTATGTGGGATGCTACCCGGTCCGGTGTGGCTCAGGGGCAGCTGTGCTAACTCTCCCGCCGGCAGTACGCTGTTCGCGAGAACGACGGCCGAGGAGGCCAGCCCGGCCTGCTGAAGAAATTGCCGGCGGTCTGGCTCCGAGGTCGCGGCCATGGCTTCCTTGTCATCCTTCGATGGCTCGGTCATATCACGCTCCCCATTGAGATAGCTAGACTTCCCAGGTGCTGGCCGGGTTGTCGAACATCTCCTCGACCTCTTTTTGTTTCTTGTCGATCGGAAAACCATGAGGCAAACGCGTCAACGGGTTGTCGAACCGCAGGGACATCTTGTAAACCTCGAAGCGTCCGTCGGCCGCGGTGGCGGCACAACGTTCACGTAAGGCCTGCATCTGTTGGTCGGTCATCGGCTTGAAGCCGCGTGCCACGGCGAGATTCTGTTGCAGGATCTCCGGGGATTCCATACCGGAAATGGTGGTGGCAACCGGCAGGCTCATGGCGTACCGCAAAGCCTCCGCCGCGCTCAGGACTTTGCGCTTGATGGCTTCCGCGGTCCCACCCATGCTTTTCATTCCGAGCGCGGCGATGCCTCGACGATTAACTTCCGGCAGCACTTCACGCTCGAAACTTCGAAAGCTGGCATCGAAGGGATTGAGAGGCATCTGCACCGCATCAAAAGGGAACCCACGTGCGCAGCATTTCCAGGTGTAAGGCCGGGAGTTTGTGCCCGGTAAATCCCACAAACCGAGTTTTGCCCTGGCGTTTGGCCTGTTCGAGTGCTTCGAGAACTCCGCCCTTGGCATAGGCCAGCGCCGGATCGTTCTCGAAGCTGATGGCATGAATCTGCCAGAGATCGACATGATCTGTCTTCAGTCGCCGCAAAGATTGCTCAAGCATCTTGAGAGCCAGGGCGCCGTCACGACCATGGGTGCAAACTTTGGTCATCAGAAAAACACGTTGCCGCCGGTTCTGAAGGGCACGCCCCATCCAGACTTCCGTCCGGCCATTAAAGTACTCCCAGCAGTTGTCTAAAAAGGTTATCCCGGCGTCGATTGCTTCATGAACCAGCCGAACGGCTTTATCCAGGGTACTAATTTCGCCAAGGTGATGGCCGCCCAGCCCGAGGCGCTGACACCTGAGTTTTGGTGCGCCCGAAATTGCGCCGTGGTATTGGCTGCGATTGCTCCACGGTCACGCCGTCGGCATTGAACACATTCGCCATGGAGACCTCGGAGTAGGACACATCGGTTCTAAGCCGTTAGAGCCAGCAATCATTGTGCCGGAATTTGGCAAAAGATGTCCGTTCATTATCTCACGGCTGTCGCAGGTTCGGCATATACTTTGCTCCAATTCCTGGGTCGAATCAAATATTCAGTCAGGAGAAGTAGCCATGGCTAAGCGTCGCGAAAAGTCCCCGAAGGTGGCGCCCGTTGAACCAACCAAACAGGACGTGCCTCCTGGAGCAACCCGCCGGGCCTTTGACCGTGATTTGGAATCAGGGGGAGGTTTACCGGGCAGCGCTGCCGGACCAAGACATGCGGCGCAGGATGAAGGTAACGAAGAGGAAACCACGGGGCCGATGGATTCGAACAGAACCCTTGCAAGCCAGCCAGTAGAAGAGGACGACCTTTTGGAAGAAGATGCACCTTTCGCCAGCCGATCCGGTGCGGCGATAGGAGCGTGCTCGGCCAGTCACCCAACTCGGAAAAATCACATCGTCGTAATGCCGATCACAAGGAGCGCGCGCGCCACGCCGGGGTATTCCGGCGCGACCGAAAAACCCAGAATTCCACGCGACCATGAGGGCACGGACACCATGAAGTTGACGGGTTTTGAGGCTATCGAATACGCGGAAAAGCGCGGCCTGTCGCTCAACAAACATCCGGACTCGATTACGGGCCCGCGCCAGGACCTGAGTGTGGCTGAAGCCATCGCTCTGGCGGAAGATGACCCGGAGCTAATATGGCTCGTGGTAGATCGGGAGGAATACTATTCGGGTACCCCATCTTCTTATGAGCCTGACTATTGAAAACCGCTCATTCGCGTGTGGTGCGCCAGACCAATCCCAACGCCGTCAGTTCTTCGCGCGCGGCCAGCACCGCCCACGGGGTGCCCGCGTGCTCCTCGGCGATGCGTTTCCATGTTCGCGAGATGTTTTTGACCATGTCCTTTACTTTCGGCTCGCTGATTTGCACCTTGGGCTGCGAGCCGACCCGCCACATGTTGTTGACGTTCTCCAGGTCCGGTAAATTGTCGCCGCGAACCTGTGCCAGGATATTGTTGTATTCGTAAATAAAAACGAGACGGGACTGCAGTCGGGCCAGTGCATAGTCGTAATTGGCCTGCCAGCGCTTGGAAGTCTCTTGCTCCCGCTTCTCGCCGGCCCCTTTCAAGTCTGCCAGTGCCTTTTCCATCTGGAAGATCAGCAGGCCCGGTTCCTTTTGCTCGGCAAAGAATTTCTTCTTTATCTCCGGTGTAATAGGTGCGTGGAGCTTCTCCTCCATTCTGATCTTTTCGCTGGCCTTGAGTATCTGGATAGTTTCGAGCACGGCGGCCCGCAGTGGATAGGTTTCTTTATCCTTGGCCATGTTGACCAACTCCGCCCATGTCTTGTAATCGGGTTGATACGCTTCCAATGTTTTGCCGCTAAAGAGGGGCAGACTGGAAAAGTGCACGGGCTTTTGCGAAACCCGCACGGGTGGCAGGCGATTGATCTCATCGAGGATGTTCTTTACATTCGCCAGGGTTCCGCTCTCGGCGCCATCGGGCGTGACGGGTTTCAAGACAAGCCTGGGCGGCAGGGGAACTGTGGCGTCGTATGGGTGCCTTTCTCTTCGTTGCCGCTCAGTCGCGATTCCTGTTCCAGTTTTTGCGGCTTGAGAATCTCTTTGAGCCGTTGATTTACTTTTGGCAACAAGCGATCCACCGGCAGCGGTTCGGACTCATTTTGGATACCCGGCAAGCCGTCGCGCAGGGCCTTGCACAGTGCCTGCATGAATACGCTGCCGCTTTCCAGCTCGATTGATTGCTGCCCTTTGGTGCACGAAGCCCACACCTGAACGCCGGCGGGTGGTTGCAAAAGCTTGGCGTCGATATCGTCGGTCATCGGGCCGGTGCCTGGCAATTCTTCGCCGCGGGCCGGCGGAAAGCGACAAACGTCGAGAACGAGGAGTTTCTGCCGTGCTTTACAGTCGGCCAACTTCTCATAAACCCAGGCAAGCGGGATGAGGGTCTTGGCGTCCTTGCGATTGCCTTCGACCGGGACCAAATAAACTTCCTTGTCGATATCGATGGCATGTCCCGTGAATAGCAGGAGAATGCGATCCTGGGGACGTGACGTTTGCAGGAACTCCGCCATGGTGTTTTCAATAACGGCCTTGGATGTCGAAAAGGGATTGGTGCCGCCGTCGGACAGTTCCAACACTTGCGTCCCCGGCATGCGCATGGGGGGCAGTGTCATGGCTCGGGCGAGGGCGGCGGTGCTGCTGCCCGGATAGTTATTGTTCGGCGGCGCACCATAATGAAGGGGATTGAAGAGAAGATAATTGCTGACATTGATGAGGAGTGCTCGTCGCGGAAAGGCGTTGCCGGCAAGTTTCGGAGGAGATTTTTTCTGGAGCGGGTCTTTTTTCTTTGGTGCTTGCTTCGAGGGATCATCATTATTGACGGCATCGGCGCCCGGGTCGTCAGGGTTAGGCGTGGGTGCATCCGCCTCCGCGACAATGGGGACCTTATCCTTCTTCGCTGGATTAGGGTTGGTCTTTTTGGCGATGGCGGCGGTCTTTTTCTTTACCTCGACGACCGCCTTGGCGTCGCTGTCTTTTTTCTCATGGCCGGTGACGAGCGCGCTCAGATATGGCCAGGCAAAAATAGCCACACTCGCCACGACAGCCAGCACGAGCCCGCATAATACGAACATGCTGGCGAGGCTGCTTTTCTTTCGCGCTGGCGAACGCGGCTTTAGCGTGAAGACTGCGCCGGCAATGTTTGCAGCGTATGGGCTCGTTCAGCCAGTCCCCGGGAATGCGCAGGGCTTGCTTGCAGTAGGGGCACCGAGATTGCACCACCTGGCTCATGGTCAATATTCCTGAAAGCAAGGGCGCGCGGGGTCCGAGCACAATGGCAAGGAAACAGCGCCGCCGTCGGGCCCGTCACCCCGCATCGTTTGGATGCAGGTGAACTCCACCATGCCGGCCTGATATTCCGGATCGTTTTGAAAGTCCTCGCCCCATACCTGCATCGATTTGCAGGTAACAAAGTGGCAGCGTGGCCGATAAGGTTCGGATGGGTCCATGGCTAATCCGTGGGGAGACGTGACAAAAGCCCCAATTTGACGCTTTCGCCGACATTGTTCTGGCCAAAATAATTCTCCCACACGGCCTTGGAAAACTCAACGTTGCGCACCAGATGGGCGATGCCCGCGGACGATTGGCACTGGAAACCAATCTTCGGAATGTGCGTAAACCAAATATCATCACCCTTGTGGGCGGTTTGTCCGCTCAGGATTTTCGCCACGGTCTTTACTTCCTCGTTGAAGGCCGGCTCGGGATGGTTCGAACGAAAGACGGCCACGAAGGCGTCCGCCATATCAGGCCCGGCCACGTTCCGTAACATGCACAGATGCATTTGCTTCGGCCGGTCCGCGACGACGAGTTCTCGAGCGGTGCGGATCCGCACGCCCTGTTCAATATAGCTGCCGACCGTGTAGACCTTGAAGATCCCTTTGGACCGAACAGCCGAGCCGGTCAACATCAACTTGACCTGGCGATCACCAATCTTGTTTTCAATGGTTTCCTGCTCGTCGCCAGGCAGCGGGTTGTCGGCGGCATAGCTGAGGCCAAGCACCAGGAGGCCCCAGGCAAAGCGACTAAACATGATGCGACCTTGGGTTATTTCTTTTTGCCGTTGATCGATTTGATGGCCACCATGGCCATTTTAGATAAGGCCTTGTCCGTTTTCTCATCCGAAATCTCGCGTAGCGAGGGAATAGCTTCCTTGGCATCGCTACCGTATTGACTCAGGGCTGTCATCGCGCCCATTTTCAACTCGCGGTTCTTGTCCTTGAGCGCGTCGATGAGCAGCGGCACCACCGCCTCCGGCTCAGCACCGATGTTTCCGAGCGCTTCGGCCGCGGCCTTGCGGACCTGCGCATCTCGGTCTTTTTGCAAGGTCGTTTTCAAGAGGTCCATGGCGGTGGCAACGTCTGCCGCCTTGATGGCGCCACGTTTGCCGATCATCTCCGCGGCCAGCGCCGATCTTTCGCATTGGGCGATGTCTTGAGCATGGCCACATATTTGGGCACATCTTCCTTCTTTGGCGTGGCGCCGCCACCCCAGGCCAGGGTGAGAAACCCAAGCAGCATGATTCCCGCCGCACTGCCGATCTTCATGGCGTCACCAGCCTTTCGCGAAAGGTGCCGAACATCCCTATTATAAAGGACTAATGGGCCAAGGAAAAAGTTCCGGCACACATTTCCTATTTCTCCCAGGCCGCGATTTCGGCACGGTCTAACGGCGAACCTATTTTTTCGCGCTCATCATTATTTTTTTCCCGTTGACTTGCCGGCCGCCAGTCCTATAATTAGCTTTGGTTCGGTAACTGCCCCGTTTACTCCGTTTGAGCTTCTTGCACCCCTCAGGGTCAAGTTTATGGTATCTCGGATCGCGAACATTGTTGGGACCGGTTAACGCTCTATCCAATCTGTCGGGGATAGGGCCAAACCAAACGTGGTTTGGCTTTTTTGTTTGGAATTGGGCGTATAGCTCAGTTGGCTAGAGCGCAGCTCTGATAAAGCTGAGGTCCTTGGTTCGAATCCAAGTACGCCCACTGGCCGAAGAAACAGAGGGGACGTAGCTCAACTGGGAGAGCGCCGGCTTTGCAAGCCGGAGGTTGCCGGTTCGATCCCGGTCGTCTCCACCAAATTGCGGGTGGTTTTGTCGGGGCGAAAGGTTTCGCCAGATTATGCTGGGCTGGGCACGAGTCGCCGCATTCGTTAAAGCGTGCGTCGACTCCTGGTCAGTAGAGCAATCTCTCTGGGATTGCGGCCAGGTTAAGTTCTTTGACAATTCGGTAGTGGTATAAGTTGCCTCACAAGAATGAAATGTGGCCGGTTGGGCGTGTAGGTCGATAGCGGCGGCATGTTTGATCGGTTACAAGTTCAGTTTTTGCGAGATAATCTCTGCATGAGCTTAATTAGAGATAAGGGTTATTGTTACTCAATCTATTTCGGATCAGCCTGGTGAAGACAGCGTATGGCGCGAGCCATGGGTTGTTTAGCGAGGTAGAGATAGATTAGGTAGCTGGCCGATCCGAACTTCAAGGTGAGCCAGGGGCGAAAGTTTCTGGAGTTCTTTTGGAGAGCAGGATCAATGCGGCCAAGCTACGAAGGGCGTGTGGGGGATGTCTTGGCGCCAGGAGGCGAAGAAGGGCGTGGAAGACTGCGATAAGCCCGGGGGAATGGTCAAACGCGTGTTGATCCCGGGGTTCCCGAATTAGCGTGTAGTGAATACATAGCTACACGTGGCGAACGGGGGGAACTGAAACATCTCAGTACCCCTAGGAAAAGAAAGAAACCTCGACTCCGTAAGTAGCGGCGAGCGAAAGCGGATCAGCCTAAACCTCAAGGACATGTCCTGGAGGGGTTGTAGGGCCGGTGTTTAGAATGCGAGTAGCCTAGCAGAAGTGATCTGGAAAGTTCCACCAGAGTGGGTGAAAGTCCCGTATGCGACAGGTGAAAGCGGACGAATCGGTACCTGAGTAGGACTCGACACGTGGAAGTGAGTCTGAATCCGCGGGGCCCATCCCGCAAGGCTAAGTACTCCCTGGCGACCGATAGCGAACCAAGTAGCGCGAGCGAAAGATGGGAAGAACCCCTACAAGGGGAGGATAGTGAACCTGAAACCACATGCCTACAAGCGGTCGGAGCCCGTTTAGACGACGTTCCGCCATTGGCTCGGAATTGATTATCTACAGAATGCAACTTGAGGATAGCGGCCTTGAAGAGATTCAAATCCGCGATCTGCAAGTCTGCAAACTAAGATAGTCATAACTGGAGTCTGTGGCGGAGCGTCGTCGAAGGGTGACGGCGTGCCTTTTGCATAATGATCCGGCGACTTACCGTCACCAGCAAGGTTAAGTGATTCTGTCACGCAGCCGAAGCGAAAGCGAGTCTGAATAGGGCGTCAAGTTGGGGGCGGTAGACGCGAAACCACGTGAACTACGCATGGGCAGGTTGAAGTGGGGGTAATACCTCATGGAGGACCGAACACACGAGTGTTGAAAAACTTGGTGATGACCTGTGTGGAGGATTGAAAGTATCATCAAACGTGGAGATAGCTCGTTCTCTCCGAAATAACTTTAGGGTTAACGTTCGGTGTTAAGTGTTGGGGGTAGAGCGACTGAATTCGATAGGGGGCCTACCCGGCTACCCTTCGAAACCAAACTCCGAATACCAACATGTATTACCGGGCAGCTAGACGGCGGGGGATAAGCTTCGTCGTCGAGAGGGGAACAACCCAGATCGCCTGCTAAGGTCCCTAAGTCATGCTCAGTGCGAAAGGAAGTTGGATTCCTGAGACAGCCAGGATGTTGGCTTAGAAGCAGCCATCATTTAAAAAGTGCGTAATAGCTTACTGGTCGAGGAGTCCTGCGCCGATAATGAACGGGACTAAGCATGACACCGAAGCAGCGGGTTTAAAGGGGAGAGAGAAAAGGGGCGAGTGCGGAGCAGGGGCGAGGGACGCGGGGTGCATGGCGAATCATCGCCCACCAACGACGATTCCTTGCTCGCAAGCAACGAGAGATTGCCAGGACTGACGGTATTATTGTCAGTTGAAATAATCAGACAATTCCAGAAGAACAATTCTGACTGACCGCCAATAGGACGGTCGGCAATTTCTCCAAGCGAAACTAGTAAAGAGGAAGATGGCGGGACGAGTGTTAACTCGTAGCCCCTCATCCCTCACCCCTGCTTCCAACTCGCCTTTTCTCTCTCGCCCCTTTAAACGGTAGGAGAGCGTTGTAGTAGCCATAGAAGGGAGACGGATAACGACTCCTGGAGGTCCTACAAGTGATCATGCCGGAACGAGTAACGATAAAACGGGTGAGAATCCCGTTCGCCGTAAGCCTAAGGTTTCCTGGGGAAGGTAAATCCGCCCAGGGTTAGTCGGGCCCTAAGACGAGGCCGTAAGGCGTAGTCGATGGATGGCAGGTTAATATTCCTGCACCACTTCTGGAGGTTGAAAGCATCAGGACACTTTCTGGAAAGCGATCGTCCTGTTAGACATGGACGTGCATCCTTGTTAGCTCAAGGGTGCCGAGGACACATATGATTCCGAAGTCGTTGAAAAGAGAGACAAGAAAAGCCGGTGCTGGACAAGAGAAGTGTCCGTACTAAAACCGACACAGGTAGGCGAGATGAATATTCTAAGGCGCTCGAGAGAACGCTCGTGAAGGAACTCTGCAAATTAACCCCGTAACTTCGGGAGAAGGGGTGCCCTTGGAGGTGTTAAAGCCTTTGGGGGCCGCAGTGAAATGGATCTGGCGACTGTTTACTAAAAACACAGGTCTCTGCGAACACGTAAGTGGAAGTATAGAGACTGACGCCTGCCCGGTGCCGGTAAGTTAAGGAAGAGGGTTAGCCCCTTAAAAGGTGAAGCTCGCAACCGAAGCTCCGGTAAACGGCGGCCGTAACTATGACGGTCCTAAGGTAGCGAAGTTCCTTGTCGGGTAAGTTCCGACCTGCATGAATGGCGTAACGACCGGATCACTGTCTCCACGAGCGACTCGGTGAAACTGTAGTTGTTGTGAAGATGCAACATACCCGCAACTAGACGGAAAGACCCCGTGAACCTTTACTGTAGCTTAGTATTGGGTTTAGGCCCAGCATGCGTAGCGTAGCTGGGAGGCTGTGAAGAGAGTTCCCCGGAACTTTCGGAGCCGACGCTGAAACACCAGCCTTGTTGTGCTTGAATTCTAACCCCGACCCGTGAATCCGGGCGGCGGACAGTGCTAAGTGGGCAGTTTGACTGGGGCGGTCTCCTCCTAAAGAGTAACGGAGGAGTTCAAAGGTACCCTCAGCCTGGTCGGCAATCAGGCTTCGAGCGCAAAGGTAGAAGGGTGCTTGACTGCGAGTCCAATCAGACGAGCAGGTGCGAAAGCAGGACTTAGTGATCCGGCGGTGCTGGATGGAAAGGCCGTCGCTCAACAGATAAAAGGTACTCCGGGGATAACAGGCTTATCTCCTCTGAGCGTTCACAGCGGCGAGGAGGTTTGGCACCTCGATGTCGGCTCATCGCATCCTGGGGGTGGAGAAGCTCCCAAGGGTTTGGCTGTTCGCCAATGAAAGCGGTACGTGAGCTGGGTTTAGACCGTCGTGAGACAGGTCGGTCCCTATCTGTTGTGGGCGCAGGAGACTTGAGCAGTTTTCTCCCTAGTACGAGAGGATTGGGAGGGACGCACCTCTGGTGTGCCAGTTGTCCCGCTTGGGGCATCGCTGGGTAGCCATGTGCGGCCAGGATAAACGCTGAAGGCATATAAGCGTGAAACCCTCTGCAAGATTAGGTCTCCAGCTCTTTAAGAGCATAGGCTCCCGGAAGACTACCGGGTCGATAGGCCGGGTGTGTAAGACCAGTAATGGTTTAAGCTGACCGGTACTAACAGCCAAACGCTTGACCGCATTGATCCTTTTCTCTTAAGGCCAAAAAGAACTTAGATCGTTGAACGGAATTGCGGATTTACTCCGCAAAACTAAATTCTCCAATCGAAGGTTCCTCGGCGGGACATGCCCCCGCCCGTTGCCTTGAAGAATTGGCTTATGTAGAGTGCAACTTATACCCCTACCAATTGATACAGCGGAAATGCCGATTAGCAGCAAAACTGCCAATCGGCAATTCCCGACGATCTTTCCGGTGACCATACCTGGCTGGATACACCCGTTCCCATTCCGAACACGGCCGTTAAGCAGCCCGGGCCAATGGTAGTGCGAACAGCGCGAGAGTAGGTTATCGCCGGATTTTTAAACAACCCCCTTCCTGGGTAACCAGGTCGGGGGTTTTTTTATTGCCACTACGGTAAACGCAGCAGGCCGTAGCCGGTCTCGCAGTCATGACCTGGACTGTATAAGTCGACGGCCGAATGTTGCAGCGTGGACCGAATTTGCTCTGGCGTGTCGCGGAGGGATCGTGACCAGCACAGGGCGGCCAGCGCTGCACCCTGGGGTGCGGCCGCGGACGTGCCGGCAAAGGGACGGAGCCGACAGTTGCTGGGAAATGGAACCATGCCCACGAAATCCGGTTTCGGCCGGTTGGAGTTCGGCCCACAGGAGCTATAGTCC
This sequence comes from uncultured Planctomycetota bacterium, assembly GCA_963848825.1. Classification (GTDB taxonomy): domain Bacteria; phylum Planctomycetota; class Planctomycetia; order Gemmatales; family Gemmataceae; genus CAVVSQ01. Next base: position 136,387 of record CAWKFA010000017.1, read on the forward strand.
AGCCGTTTTCGCGCCTGATCGACCGCGCCAACAGCCACGATGTGCGCTCCGTCAGCTGGAAAGGGGATGCTACCTGCCGGGGTAAAATCCTCCAAGTTGCCGCCTAAAATGACCAGGTGGAATTTATCCGTGCAAGGTTCGCTCATCGAGGACGAACATTGCACTCGAACGAAATAATCTTGACCCGGACGGGGATCGAAACGGACGACGGCCTGCCCCCAGCTCGTCGCACCATTGGCCTGCAGCGCCGTTTTGCCCACCAGGTTCCCGGTAGACTCCTCGAAAACCTGCAGCTCACAGGATAGGTTCGTACGTCCGTACATTTCCACGGCCACACGTTCGGGGCCCCAGGGCCGCAGTATGTTGATAGTTCGGCCAGGCGCCCATTCGTGCAAACCGCTGGCGTTGGCATGAAATAATCCAGTCCAGTGCCGCAGGGCCGTGTTGCCCGCGCTTGCGAAAAAGAGCATGTGCTGAGGGTCGTGGCCACTACCCAGGAGTTGAGCCAGTGAGTTGTGGACCTGACCGCCCCCCTCGCCGTCACTCCAGTTCGGCATGATCAAGGAGCACGAGACGATACGGGCGCCTTGAGCTTTTGCCCAGCGTACAGCTTCGAGAAAGGAATCCGGATCGTCAGGTTCCCAGTTGGCCAGCAGCAATTCAGCATCCGGCGCAGGGTATGGACTACCTCGGCGCAGAGGATGCCATGCTGGCTATCGTGCGCTTCAAGACTGGCGTCCTTGCGAAAAGACTTGGCGAGAACGTGAGTCGGCAGGGCAGTGCCCAAGAAGTCGCGATAACCGCGAAAGCCGCTATCGAGGATGGCAACCTTGCAACCCTGACCACGATAGCCCAGCTGATGCCAGCGCGACACGCCAAGGGCGCTGTAAATATTTGCGCGGGCGTCGGCAGTAGCTTCAGTGGCGGCCGGTCTTGCGGGGGAAGGCGTCGGAAAGCTCGTTGGCCCGGACGCCAGTTTGCCGGCGACTTCGACGGAAGTTGCCAGCCACAACGCCACCAGAACGTAGTGCAGAGTTCGCCTATTTCCCGGGCTGGGCATATTGTCTTGCTCCGCGAGGTTGATCGAGAGGTGTATCGACGTGGTGCAAGCATGCAGGCAAGGAATTGTAAGCGTCCGGACGTGCCGGATAGGAGGAGGGAAACGGTTATTCGGAAAGGTTTAAAGGACGAGTGGCAAAGTGTAGCGGTTGTAGCGATCCCATCAAGAATAAGAGGACCGGGAGCGGATTACGTTACTTTCCAATTCGATAAAGGTGTTGCTTGGTACGGATATAGAGATTACCGCCTGCCACGGCGGGTGAGGCAATGATTTCCTCGCCAAGATCCGCCTGGCCGACGATTTTGAGGTCTCGACTCGCTTCGACGATGGTGGCCTTGCCATTTTTTCCCAAAAAATAGACCTTGCCGCCTGCCGCCAGGGGAGTGGCCCGGAACTCTCCCTCCAGGCGCGTGTTCCACACCTCTTCCCCAGTTGTCGCGTCGAGGCAAAAAACGAGCCCGGCATTATTGACAAGAAACACCAGTCCCGCCACACCAAGAGGTGATGCCGCGTCGGGGGTTGCCCCCTTGAACTTCCAAAGTACGCGGGATGCGGTACTTTCTAAAGCGCCGTCTGTTTTGACGGCAAAGACGGGGCCCTTCATTCCCTGGACGGCGACAACAGTGTCCCCCACCAGCGTGGGCCCGCTAATGACGCGGTTGCCTTTGAAGTCGGCGCATTGCCAAAGACGTTTGCCGGTAGCGGGATCATACGCGTCGAGTACGTTGCCGCCGAAAACGATTACTTCCGAATGGCCGTCCCGATGGTGAAGAAGGGGGGTGGTATAAGAATCAGCCGGCTCCGCGGTGGCGCCGGTATCTCGTTTGGTGACCCATTTCTCCTCGCCGGTCACTTTGTCATGCGCGACCAGATAGCTTTGGCCGCCCCCTTTTGGGTCCTGCATGCATACGGAAATCAACAAATCGCCCACAAGAATCGGCGAGTTGGCGTGCCCCCACCAAATAGTGTAGGGGCCAAAGCGCTCCGCCAGATTGACCGCCCATTTTTTGGAACCGTCGAAATCAAAGCAAACCAGGTCGCCCGTGCCGAAGTGCGCCCAAACGTGTTGGCCATCCGTAACCGGTGAAGGGGTGGCCATGTTTTGTTCTTGATGGAACTTGCCATTGCCTACGGGGCCGTCGCGGCGTGGAGTTCCTTTGCCGATTGCCTGCTGCCAGACGATCTTTCCGTCGTGGCGATCAAGTCGAAGCAATAGAAGCGTTTCATTTTCCTGCGAGGTGAGGAAGATGGCTTGTTGCCAAATAGCCGGCGTCGAATTGCTCCAGCCCGGCAGCACTGTCTTCCAAACAACGTTTTCGGTTTTGCTCCAATGGAGGGGTAAGGCGCTGCCGGGCGCGACGCTGTCGCCGCTCGGGCCGCGCCACTGAGGCCAGGTCTCCTCCACGGGCACGGAAACTTGTTGTCCAAAAATGACGAGTAGGGCAAAAGCCACGGTGAGCATCGGCGGACGGCTCCAGCGACGGCAAGAGAGGAGGGGGCGTGCCCGCACGGGCAAACTCGAGCGCCACCTCCAAATTATATCATGCCGCACATACTTCGGCCTCCGTGGTACGCCGGTTCAGCCAGGCCGCATTGTCCAGCAGTTCCTCCGTGGTGGGCAGGGCGGTTTCAGTTTCATGGTCGCGCGGTAAAGGCGCCTGCGCCTCTTTGGTCTCCGCTTTGAGTTGTCCGTGAATATATTCGAGGGCCTTGTCGAGCACGCGGTCTCGGAAAGGGACTTTTTTCTTGGCGCCATCTTCCTTGTTGTCGCTGGCGTTCTCCTTGGGGGCCTCCTGGCCGGGCCGTCTTACAATATCGCGGTCGCGTCGCCATTTGAAATAATCGCGCCTTTCCTCGTCGGTCAATTTGACCTCGTAGCCCTCAGTAGGCTTCACGCCCCAATCATCGGATTCCTTCGCGTCGGGAAAGCGATGGATGTTGCGGCCGCTGGGCCGCCAGTAGCTGGCGGTGGTAAGTTTCAGGGCGCTCGTGCCCCCTTCCATGCTGATGACATTCTGGACGCTACCCTTGCCGAAGCTGCGCTCGCCGACGATGACGGTGCGCAGGTGATCCTGCAAGGCGGCAGCGACGATCTCACTGGCGCTGGCGGAATAGCGATTGATCAAGATGGCGAGTGGATAGTAGGTTCCCGGCTTAATGTTGGGATTGTCGTGGCGGGCATTGTAGGCGTCTTCCTTGGCGCCGCCACGGCCCTTCGTGGTGACCACGGGTTGGCCTTCCGGCAGGAACAGGGAGGAAACCTCAACGGCCGAGCGCAACAGGCCGCCCGGATCGTTGCGCAGGTCAACGACCAATCCTTTCATCCCGGTCTTTTGCAAGGCATCCACGATGCGCGTCACTTCGGCCGTCGTGGTTTCCGAGAAGTTGGTGATTCGGATATAGGCTATCTGACTTTCTGGCTCTACCCAGAAGTCCCATTCCTTCAGATTGTTTTTCATGCGCTGATCGCCGAGCACGCTATCAACCTTGATCTCCGCCCTGGTGATTTCCAGATCGACAGGCGTTTTGGTTCCCTCATGAAGTACTGACAGCTTCACCAGGGTGCCGGGCTCGCCCTGGATGTGTTCCACGATTTTTTTGAGGGCCATGTTCTCGGTGGACTTGCCATCGATCTTCGTGATGAGGTCGCCGGCCATGATGCCGGCATCGTAGGCCGGCGTGCCCACCATGGGGCTTTCCACGAAGATCTGGCCAGCCTCCAGACCAATGCGAATGCCGATGCCGCCAAACTTGCCGCGGCTGGCCTTCGTGAATTGCTTATATTCGTCGGCGTTGATGAAGTTGGAATGGGGATCGAGCCTCTCCAGCCCGCTATTGACCATGTTTTCGACCAGCTCGCGCATCTTATCGGCATCGAGCTCCTTGACGTATTTTTGCTGTACCTCTTCCAGGACATCGACGATGAGTTTGAGATTCTCGTGTTTTTTATCGAGAGAGGGGGCGCTATAGCTCAGCGAAATTCCAAGAAGGGCGACGGACGACAGACCCAGCAGCCAGCTCAAATTCGATCGTGACATTGGCAGCCCATCCTTTTCAAGGGTCAGGCGCGGGCAGCGAACCGGGCGAAAAGCCTCGAAACGAGGGAGACCTCCGGGCAATGCCAGCAACCCAAGATATCTAGGAAGGATTATAACCAGCCGCCAAAATTGACGCGAGGCGAGTTGGTAGTTTGGCCCGGACGGTGCGCATGACATGCGCGGGGCAGAGGGAAGAAAATGTACTGCGTCGCTCGTCTGGCTAGATGTGTAATGGACTATCACTTAAGGAGTTGCGTAACAAACTGTTATGGATTGTCGGGTGTTTTTTGCAGGTCATTACATCATTACACATATAGTGTGCAACGGGACGCGCCCGCAAGGCAAGCCATTTGGGCTCGTTGAATGTGAAGTGATGCAATACCAAGCGGCGTTAGTTCGCGACCGGTGCCGCCAGCGAAACCATGGCAGCCAACATTTCGCGGGCATCCGCCAGATCGGGATTGATTTGCAGCGCGAGCTGCAGGTGCTGGCGGCATTCATCGCGCTGGCCCATGTGCCCAAGCATGCGAGCGAGATTATAATGGGCCTGCGCGGTCCCCATGGCCTTCGTCAGGTAGACGAGTCCTTGCTCGGGCTGTCCCATTCGCGCCAGCGCGAACCCCAGCGTCTTCATGTACTGGCGATTTTCAGGATCCAGATTATGTGCTTTTTGGAAACAGGGAAGTGCTTGCGCTATTTCCTTTTTGCGGCTATAGCACATGCCCAGGTCGAACCAGAGGCCATGGTCCTTCGGCGTTTTTTCGAGGGCTTTTTGATAGATCGGCAGCGCGTGTTCGTAATCATCCATGTGCGTGTAAACGCGGGCCAGGCCCTGGATGGCATCGCGATGATGCGGATCGATCTTGAAGGCTTCTTGATAAAATTGACGGGCTTCGTCGTAGAGTTTCATCTGCTCGGCGGGTTCGGCTCCTTTTTTGTCGGCCTCACGTTCCTTGAGCTGGCCCAGGGCTACAACGGTCCCCGGCAAGGGGGCGCGTTTGGGCCCCTCCGGTGCCTTTTGCACAACGGCACCGGGCGGCAATTCTACGCTGCCGCCAGCAGTTTGTGACATCGGCGTGGTGATACAGCCAGAGCCAAGGGTCAGCACCAGGGCCGCCAGGGCCGGCATGCGACAATCCATTGTCTACCTCTTCTTCCTAGAATTCGCAGATGAAACTTGCCGATGCTTCGATCATGAGTTCGCGAGTCAGCTGGACGGGTTGTCTTCTAAATCGGCAGATTGATTGCACCGTCTCCAGTAAATCTCGACAATCGCTGGCACGCGGGCACCTTCCGCGATTGTAATAGCGTTCGTACAGATAATCGACGGCCTCGATGCACGGATTCATGCCGAGTCGTTTCGTCATGTTGGAGAAGATACGTTCGTAGACGTCCCGTTCCGGCGCATCGATCTCCACCTTGTGCCGAATACGCCGCAGGAAGGCGTCATCGACGAGGTCCTTGGGGTCGAGGTTGGTGGAGAAGATGATAAGCTGCTCGAAAGGAACTTCGAACTTTTTGCCAGAGGCCACCGTGAGGAAGTCATGCCGGTCTTCGAGCGGTAAAATCCAGCGATTGAGCAATTCCTTGGGGCTGCACAGTTGGCGGCCGAAATCGTCGATCAGGAAGATGCCGCCGTTGGCTTTGACGTGCAACGGTGCCTGATAGAAATTGGCCGCGGAATTATAGCGCAGATCGAGCATTTCCAGGTTGAGCTCGCCGCCGGTAACCACGACGGGCCTGCGAATACGCACCCAGCGTGGGTCGACCGTGCCGGTGTTCATGAGGCGGCGAATGGTCGCTTCATTGTCCTCGATGCGGTCGCTGCCATCGACATCGACCGCATGGTGGATGGCCTGGTCGTAAAGCGTGATGATGCTATTTTCGGCCAGAAAGGCATAGGGGACGTAGATTTCGCCGCCGGCGTTGTTCATGAAATCGCCGATGGAACGGGCGATCGAGGTTTTGCCGTTACCGGGCGGGCCATAGATGAAGACGGATTTGCCGCTAACGATGGCGGGCCCAATAGCGTTAAAAAGTTCTTCGCGGATGACCAGATGCGAGAAGGCGGCGCGCAGGGGGTCGGGACTGCAACTGATGCCGGTGACTGCCTGGCGGTAGGTCTGTTCGATGTAATCTTCGATCGGCACGGGGGCCGGCCCGACATAGGCGCACTGTTTCATGGATTCCTGGGAACGGCGGCGGCCGAGCTCGGTCAGGTTGAACCGATAGCTGACGCGGCCGATGAGGTCGCCACCGGCGACTTCGACGCATTTCTCGTCTTTAAGGAACTTGAGCGAGTCCTCAATGACCTTGAAGGGCAGGCACAGGCAGCGGGCCAGATCGAGCCCCAGCATGCCTCCACGACTGTAAAGCGTGCGCAAAATCAAGTCGTTGACAAAGGAGAGGCTGAGCCCGGCCTCTTTCAACGATTCCGGGGCGCTTGGTGCTTCGGGCAAGCCGGCGCCATCCCACTCGAGGTTCACGTTTTTAAGGGTCGCGGACATGGTGTCTATCTCTTGAGGTTGTCGTGTTGGGAATTACCGAAGGTGCCTGCAAATCGCCAAGGGGTCGATATCAATGTTTGCGCGTCGAGGTCATTAAAATAAAGACGCCGATGGCGAAGCCGATGAAAGTGACCTGAATCATGCGCGGCCGGTTACCGATGATGTTGTCGGTGATACCGCCACATAGAACCGTCGGGACAGCCCGGTGCGTCTTTGCCGCCTGAGGAATCTCAGGGGAGACGGCGCTCGCCGCGGTGGGTTGCGTGACCATGCCGACGAGGCCAGCGAAAAATAGAACGAGCCAGGCCCGCCGGTGTGCTTTTAAATTCATGGTGTGGATCTCGGTTGCTGCTTCCTTGGTGTTCATCATGGAGGGGGTGGATGAATGATTGACACTCATCCACCCCGTAATTGTCGCGCTCCATCGGGAGCCGTCACAGGTTAGCCGCCGCTGCCGGTGCCACCCAGCGTGACACCTTCCGCACCCGGCATCTTGCCCTTGAAGTTGTCCTTCAGGGCAGGGTACGCACCCTTGATGATCGGGTTCTTCTGCGTGCCGGAGATCGGCGAGGCGTCGATGCCCGGTTCCGCCAGGTCATGCACGGCCACCTCGAAGGCGACTGTCTGGCTGCGGCCGGTCGTTATGCCCGCCAGATATTTTTGAATCGCGACGACACGCCTGTTATCCAGCTCAGACCGTGCTTGCGCCAGTTTGTCCGGTGCCATCGTCAAGGTGCCGGGCACATCCTGCGCGGTTTGCAGGTACAGGATCGGGTCCGGCGTCGGCACGCGGTGCACGATGTATTTCAAGTGTTCCATGCCCGCTGGATTCAAATGATCCGTCGCATTGCCCGTTTTTGGCTCTATCTCGAAATAGCTGTTCCATACGGTCTGGTCCAGCACGTGACCATTATGCGCCTGAGCCGCGAAGGTTTCGCGCACCGACATGCGGGCTTCGGCGTTGTAGCGTTCCGGCCAGCAAGGATCTACCAGCTGGCGATACTGATAACAACCCACCAGCGAGGTGAGTCCGGTCCCCAGGCACAGCCCGGCAACCGATGCTTTAAGAAATCCATTCATGGTTAAACTCCCTCCTAGAGTTTCAATCGCGGTCTGGTTCAACGGCTAACGATGCCGTCCTCATGACAACGGGCGGATAAACAATCCGCCCGACCGACAGGGTCTGTTAAGTTTTGAGCAAGGTTTCCATGATGTTGATCGCCGCTGGGCCCACGAGAACCACGAAGATCCCGGGGAAGATGAACAGAATCAGCGGGAAGAGCAACTGCACGGCGGTTTTCGCGGCTTTCTCCTCGGCGATCTGTTTGCGACGGGTACGCATCGAATCGGATTGCACCCGCAGAGCTTGAGCGATGCTGGAGCCGAACCGGTCAGCCTGGATCAAGATGGCCGCCAGAGCGCGTACATCGTCGACTCCGGTGCGGACGCCCAGGTCATGGAGGACCTCGCGTCGCGGTCGGCCCATCTGGAGCTGGAAGTTCGCCAGCGAGAACTCTTCGCAGATCACCTTGGCATGGGCGCTCATCTCGTCGCACACTTTACGCAAGCCGGCGTCGAGACCGAGACCGCTTTCGACGCACACGACCAAAAGATCCAGGGCATCCGGCAGCGACAAGAAAATCTCTTCCTGGCGTTTGCGGCGCAGCCACCAGAGCACCAGGCTGGGGAGATAAAAGCCGACGCCCGTGAAAAGAATGACCCATTGCAGGGTCTTGAAGTTTAGTTGGCGGCCGGGCACGAAGATCGCGATCGAGATCACGAAGAACATACCGAGGCAGGCCAGGCGGACGCCGGAGTACACCATGGGAGCGGCGTCGCTACGAAAGCCGGCGTTGGCCAGCTTGATTTTCAGGTTGCTCTTTTCCAGATCGGTTTGCGGCATAAGTGGCGATGACATTGCCTTGGCGGCATCGACAATCCCCGCGTACCGATCGGGCGAATTCGCCTTGAGCGGGTCCTCGAGGTCAGACAAGGATTGCGGGCGGCTTAGCCGTGCCAGCCGGTCCAGGGCCTTGCTGTTGCGGTTCGAAATCATCGACAGGACCGCCCAAATCCCGGCCACGATTCCCATGAAAACCATCAAGGGAACCAGGTCTTGAACATAAAAGAACGCGGTCAACATGTTGCCACCCTCTTGAGATTAGGACGAGTTGCAGGTGACGAGGGACAAGAGGTTATGCAACTAACTCTTATTCTCGTCAAATCCCCGCCAAGTTCTTTACTCGTCAATGCCCTTCTATTGGTTATTTCCCGCACATTTTCCGGCACAAGTTTCAGGCCCAGGCGGCCGGTGCCGCCCGGAAGCTCAAGCATTACACCTTAATATTGACAATCTTGCGAATCACGAGCGCCCCGATAAGCTGGGCAATTAGGGCCCAAACGCTCATCTTGATGCCCAGCGGATGCGTCCAGAGCTTTTCCACGTATTCGTACTTGATGTGCATCATCAGGAGGAACAGACCGAAGGGCAGAGCGATCAGGATGACGCCGCTCAACCGGCCTTCTGCCGTCAGGGCCTTGACCTGGCCCAAAATACGGAAGCGCTCGCGGATGACGTAGCCGATCTTGTCGAGGATTTCCGCCAAATCTCCACCAGTCTGCCGTTGGATCAGGACGGAGGTCACGAAGAAGCGAAGATCCAGATTAGGTACGCGCTCGCACATACTCTTGAGTGAATCATCCATCGAGATGCCCAGGTTTTGCTCTTCGTAGACGCGATTGAATTCATCGCAGACCGGCGAGGGCATTTCCTCGGCGACGACATGCATGCCGGCCGCGAGGCTATGGCCGGCGCGAAGGGCACGAGCCACCAGTTCAAGGGCATCCGGCAATTGAGCGCTAAATCTCTTGAGCCGCATACCTCTTTTGGTTGTTAGCCAGATAAAGGGGATGGAGAACATGACGACGCCGGCGATTGGCGCCAGATAGATTTTAACGCCCATCATCCAGCTGGCCGTGGTACCCATGGCGCCGAGCATCAGCCCGATGCCGAATAAAGTGCTGGCCCGTATGTGCACGTCGGCCTGGACGATAATCTTGGCCAGGCTCGGCATGTTCGGCGTCAGCGCCTCGAGCAGCGACTGTTTGTCGCGGTCGAAAGCCGTCTTCTTTAAAATCGTGGTTGTTTCGTCATCTTTCTTTTTGCGGCCCGTGAGCATATCGAGGCGGTCCGAGATCTTGCCGCTACTATCATTGAGGACAAAGGCCAACAGGCCAACCACGGCGGCAACGCCCGCGAACGCCACGATTGAAATCATCAGAGGGGTCATAACAGGTCCTTTACTGGTCAGCGGTTTCGATTGACGGCCTCGCGGCGTCCAGGTTCAGGCCCTGAAAAGCCGCGAATCTCGATTACTTTTAGTCGCGTAGCAACACACGTTCCTGGAACAAATTCGCGGGCAGCTTGATACCAGCCGCTTCCAGACGGCTCACGAACGCAGGCCGCACGCCGGTGGCCTCGAACTGTCCAAAGGCCCGGCCATTCTGATCGATACCGAGCTGTTTGAAGCGGAAGATGTCCTGCATGATGATGGTGTCCTGCTCCATGTTCATGACTTCCGTGATGGTCGTGATCTTGCGCGGCCCGCCTTGAAGGCGGTTGGCTTGCACGATCAAATCCACGGCGGATGAGATCTGTTGCCGCATCGCCTTGATGGGCAGCTCCATGCCGGCCATCATGACCATCGTTTCCAGACGTGCCTGGGCATCGCGCGGCGTATTGGCATGCAGCGTCGTCATGGAACCGGAATGGCCGGTGTTCATGGCCTGGAGCATGTCGAGCGCCTCGCCGCCGCGGCATTCGCCGATGATAATGCGTTCGGGACGCATACGCAGAGCGTTGCGGACCAACTCGCGGGTGCCGACGGCGCCTTTGCCCTCGATATTGGCGGGGCGGGTCTCCAAACGCACGATGTGGTCCTGCTGCAGTTGAAGTTCGGCGGCGTCCTCAATGGTCACGATGCGTTCATCGTGGGGAATGAAGCTGGACAGCGTGTTGAGCAGTGTGGTCTTACCGCAACCGGTACCGCCGGAGATCACGATATTGAGCCGGGCCTTGATGCAGGCCTCCATGAGCATGGCCATTTCCGGGGTGAAGGCCTTGAAGTTCAGCAGGTCTTCCAGCTTGAGCGGATTGGCGCCAAAGCGCCGAATGGACATTGACGGCCCATCCAGGGCGAGCGGCGGAATGATCGCGTTGACGCGCGAGCCGTCCGGCAAGCGGGCATCCACCATGGGGGACGTTTCGTCCACGCGCCGGCCAACCTTGGAAACGATGCGGTCGATGATCTGCATCAAATGGTCGTTGTCGCGAAACTTGACTTCGGTTTTCTCGAGCTTGCCGCGCCGCTCCACATAAATCTTGTGGGGACCATTGACCAGAATATCGCTGACGGTCGGGTCTTTGAGGAGCATTTCCAGGGGGCCGAAGCCGAACGTCTCATCGAGCACTTCGTCGATCAGTCGTTCCCGTTCCATGCGATTGAGAAGGGGATTTTCCGTATCGCAGAGGCGTTCGACGACGAGGCGAATTTCGCGGCGCAGCGTATCGCCCGCCAGGTCGCTGACGCGCGAAAGATCGAGCTTGTCGACCAGCTTGCCATGAATCAGCCGTTTGAGGTCTTCGAAGCCCTTGGAACCGTCGCGGGCCAGGCCGTTTTGGGAGAGACTGCCAGCCCGGCTGAAGCCCGTCGAGCTATTGGCCGTGTTATTGGTGTTGAGACCGGTTAGACCGCGTTGCAAACGAGACATGGCAAGTTTTCCTTGTACTACATTGTTCCCATGAGCGAGGGGGGCCCGGGGGCTTCTCAGGAAACATAGCTTATTTCTGGTAAGCAAGCGGCGCTGGCGCTAATTTCCGCGAAAAAGTGATGCAAAAAGTTTACAGGGCTAAAAATTGATGCTCAACAATTAACAAATGAAAAGGAAAAGGGACGCGCGCAAGCGGCCCGATCAAGAAGCGGGTCCAGGAGGACGCGATTGATTCGCTGGAGATGGTTATTTGAAAGAGAAGAAACCGCGGCGTTCTTTTTTGGGTTCGGCGGCGCCCTTGCCGGACAGCGCATTGGCCAGTCCGATCAGGCTCTGTTGGGCTTTGCACTTGGGGGCGTGGGTGAGGAGAGGCACGCCGGCATTACGAGCGCCTAGCATGGCCTTGTAGTCGTTGGGGATTTGCCAAAAGATTTGCCGCGCGATCGTTTCCTCGGCTTTTTTCAGGGTAATATCCCCTTCCTCGGAGCCGACGCGATTGACGACCACTTTGACCTTTTCTCCCAGCCCCTCCTCGTTTCCAAGCGTATGCAGCATTCGAACGACGTTACGCAGGCTGGTAAGCTCCAGCTGCGCAATCAGAAGAATTACATCGCAGTTGCGCATTGCGGTCAGATCTGTGGGCGTGAAGCGTTTACTCAAATCGAAAATAAGGTGGGAATAGCTGGCTTTCAACAACGAGATCACGCGCGTCAAGTGGTCCTCGTGAATGAGGGAGATGTCCTCCATCTGCACGGGGTGGGGCAACAAGGAGAGGCCGCTTTCATGTTTACACAGGGACCGCCGCAAAAAGGTCATATCCAAACGATCGATGTGCATGGCCACGTCCGCGAGCGTGTACTCGGGAATGATGTCGAGCGCGACGTCCGCGTCTCCCAGGGCCAGGTCCAGGTCCACGAGTGCGACATTGTTGTTGGGGTCCTGGGCAAGATTGCAGCCGAGATTGACCGCTATGCTGGTGCAACCCACGCCGCCGCGCGAGCCCACGATCGCCACGACAAGCGATTCGGTTTTGCCCCCGCCGCTGGTGACTGGACTGCCGTCGGAAGAGACCCGATGTTGACCTAGCCGTGTCAACGCCAGCATGAGCTCTTCCAGGACGACTGGAGCGGTGAGGAATTCCTTGGCCCCGGACCGGAGCGCTTGCAATATGGATTGGCCATCGCCGCGTGCACTCACGGCCAGAATGGGCATGTTGGGAAACTCAACCGACAGCTGCTGAATCAGCTGCAGGGCTTTGGTCTGCTCCGCATCGAGAGTGACCACGACAAGGTCCGGCGTGTTTTGGCGAGCCACATCGATAAAGAACTCATAGCGCGAGCATTCCGCTTCGAGCCACACCGATTCGATCCCCAGAAGCAAGTTGCGAAGAGGTTCGCGCGTGGAATCCGACGGATCCACGATTGCGATACGTAATACGTCCTTCATGAGCCACCACCGAGATTCAAGGGGATTTGTTTACATTCGGCAGCTTGCCGGGGGCCGCTGGTATTATAACCAAAATCCTCTGGCAACCCAAAGAAACAAGCGCGGGTTGCCGTACCTATACAACGTTACCTCATGTTCCGCGCGTGTTTCACGCGGAACATGAGGTTATTTAGATACTATCATCAAAAGCGTATCCGGTTAACGGGGTTCCGTCATTACTGCGGGACCAAATACCGCTGGGTTTCGGGGCAAATAGTCCAGGCTGCTACCGCCGACCGACAAGGGCGGCAGCGTCGCGGGTGTTTGGTCGCCGGTAACGGCTGGGACGGCGGGCAAGTTGCCGACGTCACTTACCGGGCGCACTTCGGCGGGCTCATTGCTTCCTGGCGCGGCCTTCTGTTGATAGGAAGCTACAGGACGAACGCCCGTTCCCGGAGCACAATTGCAATTCTGGCCGTTGGTCGAGCAACCGTTCACACCGCAACCGCCGCGCGAGCCCGACATGTCGCCGCAGGGGTAGATTGAAGCACTGGGGCCGTTCAAATAAGCCGCCGTATACGGGTGCGTCAGGTTCCGCTGACCGCGTGGCGCTTCCAGGATTCCTTCCAAGAATAGCTCAAAATCGTCGGGCGTGCGCGTTTCTCGGCCCGGAAGATGCTTGGGAAGCTGATTACAAGCCATCGGATCGACCAGATGAGGAGTAACCAGGATGATCAATTCCTCTTCCGTTTCCGTATAGGTCTTGGACGTAAACGCGAAGGAAATGATCGGCAGATCGCCGAGGATCGGCACCTTGGAGTTCTGGCCGTTGATCGAGTTTTGGATCAGGCCGCCGATGGCCAGCGTCTGACCGTCTTCGATCACGACGGTTACCTGAGCGCTGCGAAGGTCGAAGCCGGGAACCGAGGTGGTGCCGCCGGCGCCAGGAATTGTGATGCCAGCCGCCACGTTGATGCTGCTGATTTCCGGGCGAACTTCCAGGTGGATTTTGCCGTTGCCCAGCACGATGGGCAGAATGTTGACCACGGTGCCGAACGTTTTGTAAGTGACGCTCGGCGAACCGGTCCCGGACGTCGTCAGGATGGGCGTTTCGCCGCCGGACACGATGTAAGCGGGCCGGCCACTCAAGGTAATGACACGCGGTTCGGCCACGAGCTTGGCCAGGCCTTCGGTGGTCAAAGCATTGAGGTAACCGAAAAAGCCGGATTTATCGTTAAAAATGCCAAAGACGGCGTTAGGCGTCGCCGCCAGTGTGGCGGAGGGATTCAAAATGCTGGGCAGGATCGAGGTGGTCGTCAAGTTGCCGCCGCCGCCGACGGTGCTGGCCAGAAAGTGTTGCTGACCGGTTTGCAGGAAAGAAAAGCCAATGTTGCGTGCTCGCGAGCGATTGACCCGCGCCACGGTAACTTCGATTTGAACTTCCTGCACGCCACCGATACGCATGGCGTTCACGACGTTGGCGGCCTGGCCGAACATGCCGCGAGCAAGTTCCATGACCACCTGGACACTGTCCACGTGCGGTACGTTCCCCGTGATTACCACGGTGTTGTTGGCGGAAGCCAACACATCCACCCTGGCGGTGGGAACCGCCTTTTGAATCTGCTCGATCAGTTCGTGCCGTTTCGCCTCGCGGTCGGCCTCCTCGTCGAGAGGGACGCGAACTTCGAGCGATTCGGTGTTCTTTTTGGAGTCGGTGAGATAGACCCGGGTGCTGCCCGAGGACATACCGCTGACCAGGACGGCCCGGGGATTGTCCAGCAGCGCCTGCACCTTGACGACTTTGGGGTTCTCGCTGCGAAATTCAGCGATGAGCTCCTTGGTACTCATTTCGATTTGCCGGGTACTGTCCTTGGGCAACAGGAGGACGTAGGGATCGGCCGTTTCCTTGGGGCCGACTCTGCCGTCCTTGACCTCGTTGAAATCTTTAACTTGTTGGCTAAAACCGGGCAAGGCCCGGTTCTGCGCCTGGGCCGAGGCCGTTTGAGCCAGGCCGGTGATTGTGAAGCCAATAAGAAGGCTCCAACCCAGATTCCTGGGTAAGAAAGTCTTGCGGTGCATCCATTCACCTCTTAATGATGTGCCGGGCAGGCCCAAAACCCACCACGAGATCCAGGTTTCCTAAAGCAATGTGAGGAAGGCCCTCACGGTTAACGACGCATGCCAAACATAGGCCTCCGGAAAGTGCGGAGCACTCGCCGGAGGCACGTGGTGTCGATTAAAATTGCAAACTCTTAGTGCACGATCCTGGCCGGGGCACCCTGAGGCGGTCGCCCAAGCCCATCCCTTACTTTTGCTTTTCGGCTAGCGGTCGGACCAGGGCCCGACCGGCGCCGTTAATTCAATTGTCGTCATCATCATTCGCGACAGCGGGTGCCGGCTGAGGTGCCGGTTGCGGCGAGCGCGCCTGTTGCTGCTGGGGTAACCTTGGCGGCGCCGCGGGTATCTCCGAGCGCACAACATCGTTATGAATGACTTCCCCGTTGTCGTTCAACCAGTATTCGACGACCCGTTCCTTGTCCCCTTCGATCAACCGCATGCGGTGCAGGGTGCCCTTCGGAGCTTCCACTTTCGCCACCACGTCCAGAGACTGCGTTTCCTTGGGCAATTCCGGCAGATTAACCTTGGCGATCACCGGCGGTTGCAGCGTGCCTTCGCTCTCCTCGGAGTCCGGCCGACGGGCGGTGTTTGTCACCAGCTCTTCGACGGTTACCTTGGTGATTTCGGCTTTCTGGTGGTCGTTGAACTTCCGCAGGACCATGCTGATCGTTCCCTGTTCCCGGGCGGAAGTCACCTTCATGGCGTCCTCCGGTTTAAGGGCGACCGTCACGACATTCGCGGGCATGGCCGCACTGCCTTCAACCCGTACCGTTTGCTGATCAGCGGCCAGGACGAGCACGTTTTCCAAAAGCACCTGCGAAAACGAATCTTTATCGTTGGAGCGGCGTACAGTCCAAATCAGATCGACGCGCGACATTGGCAAACTGGCGAAGCCGGACGCGATGCTCTCGGGGTTCACGCGAATACCGATGGCTCGGTAGCCCTGGGCCATTAGCGAGGAAATACCCACGTCCTTGTCGCTCAGCAAATCATCGCCCGTTACTGTGTCGCCAGCCCGGCGCGGTACTTTCAGGACCCGGCCCAGCAAATCTTTGGCGTCCACGATGGCGTTCTTGGGTTCTTCACCCTTGGTGAACTTCTTTTCCTCGAACAAATCGTCGACTTTTTTGATCGTCATACCCATGTCCAGGTTTTTCTTGGCCACGAGTACACTGACTTTTTCTGATTCTTCTGGCGTGCGTTCGGCCAATAGCCGGCTGGTCATGTAGCTGGCGCCAAGGCCGCAGGTGACCGCCACCACCATCAGAATAAGGGTTTTTGGTTTCATGGGTGCGATTCCTCGGTGTTAGGGAAGGTTGCCATCCAGAAGACCGCGGCAACCCTGCCGAGCCTTCGCTCAGCGTGCCAGCCTGGTGGATGTACCCGCTTCCCGGGGTTATTTTCGACCGGGTGGGGCGGGGAACTTAAACTTTTACAGTTACGACGGTCATGACGAAGATAACGGTTTTTGCGGTAATACCACGCCGTTGGGCATACGGGGGTAACTGGGCAAGGCCGACGCGGCCCGCCGACTACAGTCCCAGGTAGGCCAAGTAACCCAGGAACCCGATGCACAGGGGGACGCCATAGGGCAAACGGTGCCAGCGCGGCCGCCGCCGATTAGCCTTCTCCGCGATGTCGCTGACCCCCTGATTGTTGAACATGTCCCCCACGATATCCTTCACGTGGCTGGCGTTTTGGCGATAATTGCCGCGCACCATGATCATGCCCAGGGCGATGACGCCGCCGACGATGGTGCCGGCACAAAACGCATAAACAATGATCCACATGCCCGGCTCCATGCCGAAAAAAGCCCCGATCCAGGAGCCAAACCCCATGGTCATCTTCACGTCGCCGGCACCCATGCCGCCGATCGCGTAGACGGGGAGCAAAAGTCCCATGCCGAGGAACGTGCCCGCGAGCGCGGCGCCGATGCCTCCCTGGCCCGCCTCCAGACCAAAATTGTTGCACAGGCCCAACACCCAGCCGCTGATGATCAGGGGGAACGTCAGCTTGTTGGGAACCTTGAATTTCCACCAGTCAATGACCGCGGCCGCGATCATGCCAATGCAGATCACATGCACCGGCCAGTATTCGAGAGTGAGCAGCTTCATAATTCTTCCTCAGGTAAGGGGGATGTCCCACAGGCAGCCGGCCCGCGAGCCTACGTCAGGGGGAGGTGCGCGTTGGGCAGCGGCCGGGTGGTGGGGCCAAGGTTAATCCATTGCCCCTTCACCCGGCCGCCCCTCAATCAGCACCTGCTATCCTTAGCTGGCGCCGCCGATCGTGTTGGAGACGCTGGTGAAGGTCTTGTTGGCGTTGGTGCCCAGGGCCGTGATGGCCGTGATGCAGACGACGATAATCAGGGCGAGCATGACGGCATATTCCACCGCGGTGGGGCCATCTTCGCGCTTCATGAAATTGACAGCGGCTTCGGCAAACTTACGCATGACTTGGGTCCTTTCGAAAAAAACAGTGTCGTTGAGAATGTCCCGAGGTGCTTGGGGCAACTTCGGAACAGCGGGCGAAACCCATCCCCGTGATGGGCTTGCCCGATTGTCCGTCTTAGCTGGCGCCGGCGACCGTATTGGAGACGCTGGTGAAGGTCTTGTTGGCATTGGTGCCCAGGGCCGTGATGGCCGTGATGCAAACGACGATGATCAGGGCGAGCATGACGGCATATTCCACCGCGGTGGGGCCATCTTCGCGCTTCATGAAATTAACAACGGCTGCGGAAAACTTACGCATCGGACATCTCCAGTTGGTTGGGAAAAATGGCTTGGTCTCGGCCGCTTCTTCAAGAAGCGGTTACGGCCGTGTTCAGAGCTACGTTCGAAAATACTTTGTTGGCGTTGGTGCCCAGGGCGGTGATGGCAGTGATGCATACCACGATGATGAGGGCGAGCATCACGGCATATTCGACCGCGGTCGGGCCGTCTTCGGCTTGCAAGAATCGAGTCAAACTTTGATAGAAACCGCGCATTAACCAGGTCCTTTCCGGATCCGTGGGATCCAGGCCAACCTCTTGGGCTCGAATTTGGGGTTACCCATGCCAGGGTGAGATGACGTCGCCTTATGAGCGAACGTCGATCCCTCCGGCAGCCTGGCGACCCCTGGATTTACCCTGGGGCCCATGGCTTTGCGTCACCGCCTCACGACGGTTTTGCCCTTTTCGAGAAGGAAGAGGCACAGATGAAGGCAATTGCAGGGTTTCGCGGAAAAACACTGGTTTTTCTCAGCTCCCCGCGAGCATCCTCAGCACCGTTCGACTAAAGAAACGTAGTTCGAAAGCGCAGGCCAGTCAAATGACGAGCGGGTTATTTCAGCGATTTTTCCAAAGAATCCAAAGATTATGGCAAGGGACTTGCTTTGACGAAAATGCTGTGTGCAAATGAAAATTCGGGGGCAAGTTTCCGAGAGCTCCAGTATTAAGAGCGTTCGGAAAAAAAGGGGTCAGACCCCTTGAAGCGAACAGATTTTCAACACTTTTGCAGGGTATTGAGAGGGTCTGACCCCTTTTTTTCCGAACGCTCTAAGCAGGCCGGACCCCCGTGATCTCGGAGAGTCCGGCCGCTCTGTTTTAAAAGCCCGTCAAGCACATCGCGCGGCGTTGCTCAGGACGTCAGGGGATACCCTTTGGCACGCCAGTCGCGGATGCCACCATCCATGGACAGGACATTGGTGTAGCCCATTTTCTGCAGGTTCGCCGCGGCCAGAGCACTGCGAAAACCGCCGCCGCAATAAAGCACCAGGGGATCGCCGGTCTTGGGCACACGTTCCTCGATGTCTCTTTCAATGATCCCCTTGCCGAGGGAAACCGCCCCGGGCAGATGATCCTTGGCGTACTCGCTCTCCTCGCGAACATCGATGAGAAGGAACGCCTCGCCGCGGTCCATCATCGCTTTGACCTCGTCCACGCCGGTTTCGCGAACTTGCTTCTTGGTTTCTTCGACAAGCTTTAGAAACCGGGGGGTATGCTGATGAGCCATCGGTGGTGCCTCCAAATTCCGGGGTACGCGTTCTATGTCCTAAGTAGTTAAGACAAAAAGGACTTATGGCACGGCGATCGACGGTTTGCCCACAATTCGTGTGTGCGAGCATCGGGGGTGGAAGCGCCCGATGCGGCATAGCTTTTGAGGTCGAGTGTGCCAGCAATCACCTATTTAATGGATAAGCTTGACTTGAACCTTCAGCAAGTGCTTGTTGTGCTCAAAACTTTGACGCTGCGCCGCGACAAGGTCCTGCGTCCAGGGTCGTTTGTCAAACAGCGATGCGGTTTTCTTCTTCCTGGACCTGTTTTTCTTGGCGGAACCCGTCGCTTTCCGTAACTATAAATTGTCCCAGCCTTATGCTTTCTCTCCTTTTGGGTGCAGCGATGGCATTTTTTCCTGAAGTTAACAAGATTCGCTACGAAGGCCCCGATTCAACCGATCCGCTCAGCTTTCGCCATTATCAGCCGGAGGAGCAGGTCGAAGGCAAGTCGATGCGGGAACACCTGCGTTTTGCCGTTTGTTACTGGCACACCTTTCGCGGCATGGGCGGCGACCCGTTCGGGCCCGGTTGTGCCGTGCGGCCCTGGGAAGATGGCACCGATTCCGTGGAGATGGCGGTCAAACGCGTCAGCGTAGCTTTCGAGTTCATGGAGAAGCTCGGCGTTCCTTATTATTGTTTCCATGATCGCGATGTCGCTCCCGAAGGGAAGAACCTGCGCGAGACGAACGCGAACTTCGACAAAGTCGCCAAAGCACTGGCCGACGAACAAAAACGCACCGGCATCAAGCTGCTCTGGGGCACTGCTAATTTATTCAGCAATCCGCGCTTCGTGCACGGCGCGTCGACAAGCTGCAACGCCGACGTTTTCGCCTATGCCGGCGCGCAGGTTAAAAAGTGCCTGGAGGTGACTAAGGAGCTAGGCGGCGAAAATTACGTATTCTGGGGCGGCCGCGAAGGCTATTCCAACCTTTATAACACCGATCTGAAACGCGAGCTCGACCACCTGGCCAAGTTCTTTCATCTCGCAGTCGATTACAAAAAGAAAATAGGCTTTACCGGGCAGTTTCTTATCGAGCCCAAGCCCAAGGAGCCGACGGTCCACCAGTACGATTTTGACGTCGCCGCCGTCCTGGCTTTTCTACGCGCCTACGACCTGGCCGATTCCTTCAAGCTCAACGTGGAAACCAATCACGCCACGCTGGCCGGCCACACCATGATGCATGAACTCGCCTACGCCTCTATTAACAAGATGCTTGGCTCCATCGACGCCAATCGCGGCGATTTGCTCCTGGGCTGGGACACCGACCAGTTCCCGAGCGACCTTTACCTCACCACGCAATGCATGCTCGTAATCCTCGGCCAGGGCGGGCTCGTGCCAGGAGGCGTCAACTTCGACGCCAAGGTCCGCCGCGAAAGCTTTGAACCCGTCGATCTCTTTCACGCCCATATCGGCGGCATGGACGCCTTTGCCCATGGCCTCAAAATCGCGGCCAAGATCCGCGCGGACGGTGTTCTTAACAAGTTCGTCAAGGATCGCTATAACTCGTGGGATAACGGCATCGGCCAAAAAATCGAAGCCGGTCACGCCAAGTTCGAGGATCTGGAAAAATACATGCTCGACAAGGGGGAGGCGGCCAAGAACGTGTCAGGACGCCAGGAAATGCTGGAGAACATCATCAATCGGTACATTCGGTAGGCAGCGATAGGCTACTTCGGCAGGCGCCAGGGTTAGCGGACCCCCTCTTGACGTTCCCGAGGCTTAGCCTTAATGTCGATAGAGAAGAAAAAAATTGGGGCGCTTAGCTCAGCTGGTTAGAGTACCTGCTCGACACGCAGGGGGTCACTGGTTCGAATCCAGTCAGCGCCCAATACCCCAAAGCGATATGAGTCTCCAAATCCTATCTATTCCCTCGGCACCGCCCCGATGGGCGCCAGCCCCCGTTGAAAAACGACTGGCGGTGAATAGGTCACATTGCGCGGCAATTCTGGAATATCCTGAAAGTTCTTGGGAGTGCTTACCGTTTCCGCGAAGGCTCGTTCAGCCGGTGTGGCGAGCGAGACAGGGGCGGCAATGGGGAAGGGCGGCGCGGCGCTCGTTAGCTGCAACGTCAGCGGCGCGGGTGGACCGGCAATCATGGTTGGCGGCGGCACTTGCGGCATCTCCAGGGCGATAGAGGACTTACTGCGCGTCTGGCAGTGATTGAGGGCCGTCAAGGCGGCGGCTTTGACGTGTTCGGAGCTTTCGGCCGGGTTGCCGTCTTGCTCGCTGCCGCCGAGGACAATTCTGAGAGCTTCCAAGGTCTTGCCGGTGCGACCGCCGCCGTTGCCGAGCGAAAAAGCGGCTTCAACACGAACGCTTTCGTTGCGATCCGCCCGTAACGCGGCAATGAGCGCCACCTCTGCCTCCGGGTAATAATGCCAGTCCACGGTTCCCAGGTAGCGAACGGCCGCGCGGCGGTTTTCGCGCCGGCTTCTTCCGACTTGATCTTGGTGGCAGCCACTTCCGCGAGCGTCATGCCGGGAGGCGTGTTTTGTGCCGCGACCGTGGTAGCGTTCGCCACACTAACCAGGATGATGAGGAGCAGCCTTTTCATATGAATGAATTCGGCCGGGGACCTTGCCGGTCTTGAGAGAATTGCCTCGGGTAGCGATTGTACCGAGAGTGCCGGTAAAACCGTTAAGGTTTGCGTATTTTGTCGGCAAGCCGCCAAACTGCCGGAAGAAGTGTCGAGCTGGCCAGGGCTTTTTGGCTCTGGGCGATGGCGTTTTCTTGTTGGAGCAGAGCGCGAATCTGATCGTCCGGCCAGGGCCTGGGCGTCTGAATCATTTTATCCAGTACCGTATAAAACCCGTCCCAGGCCGCCAGGTAAGCACGGGCGTTTTGGACCGTTCGATCCACCTTGGGATTTTGATAAGGCCCGGCCGCTGCAAAGCGATCGAGTGCGTCCCGTAAAGCCTGCTGGGCCACCTGGATGCTCCGCCGCGCTTGCCCAAGCCGCGCATCGTCGATGTCATTGCCCGCATTGGCCAAGATGGGAACGACCTGCTCGTTAAAAACCTGAGCCGCCGTTTCCTCCGCGATCCGGAAAGCCGGCGAGAGATCGCGCAGGACCATCTGGGGCTCTGTCAATAATTGCTCGGTATAATGCATGGCCAGCGCCAGGCCGATAGTGGGCACAGCCACCGTACCTAGCAAGCCAGCGAATTTCTGCCAGCCTCTCCCAAAGTGATTGAAGTTAAGCGGTACGGCCACCAGCGCACCGCCAATAGCCCCGCCGAGGTGGCCCTGCCAGCTCACGGAGGGCACCATCGTGCTAATGATGACGATCAGCACAATGTTCGTGACGACGTTACGCATCAGCGTGGCTACAAGCTGAGGCGGTAGCGAATTGCGATTGAGCAGCACCCAGACGCCCAGGGACGTAAGTACGCCGCAGAGCGCCCGGAGGCGCCGACGGTCGGATTCAGCGTGCCGGTCAAAATCACCGCACAGCCGCCCACCACGGCCGAGACCAGGTAAAGGACCAGGTAGCGTGTCGATCCCCACATGGTTTCCAGGATAGGGCCGATAATAAAGAGGCCATACATATTGGAGGCGAGATGCAGCCAGTTCGCGTGCAGGAAGGCGTAGCTCAGGATGCGCCACCATTCCTTCTTCACCGCCACATCAGCCATGGACAACTCGCCCAGATTGGTCAGGTTCTGGCCGTTGACCAACGCGGGAAACTGGCACGCCAGGAAAACCATGATGTTGATCGCCAGCAAGGACATGGTGACGATCGGGCGGCTGGGATTGATGAGAGTGGCGCGAATTGCCTCCCCGCGGTCCCAGTGGGAATCGCTGTCAGGAGGACGTGTGAGAGGAGGCGGCACCTGCGGTTGAGCGCGGCGAAGCAGTGCGGGGTTTTGCACCACCAGCACCCTTCCGAGGTGAGCGTATAACCCTGGCCCTTGCCCTGCACCCAATCGGTGAAGCGCACCAGGTTGCGTAGACGGAGGTAGTCGAGGGCCTCGTCCAGAACATTACGGTCCAGCCCGGAATGAGCCGCGAACGCCGGCGGATAAAGCGGATTGGGGCTGGATTGTTCGCACGCGCGGAGCACTTCCAGAAGCAAGGTATCGGCAAGTGTGGCCATTTATTCATTATACGAACGTCGAACCAGGAAGCAGCCAGGCGCCCCTTGCCCCGAGACTTACTTCTTGGCGGCGGCGACCGGGGCCTTCATGTCGCGCATGCGGTCGAATAGCTCGACGGCCACGGAAGGGTCTTGCTTGGAGATTTCTCCCAGGACATTGGCTGCCTGGCGGTCGCGCATATTGGCGAGAATGGCCACGGCCGTGTCGAGCTTGCCTTTTTCGGTCATTTGCTGGAGGTTCTGCGCGGCAGCTTCAGGGTCCATCTTGTCATAAATATTCGCCATCTGTTTCAGGTTCTTGGTTTCCACGCTGTTGATTTCCAGCGTCGTCCGGCGAATGTCCTCGAGCTGGGCGTCGGCCTTGAGACGATCGTCCTTGCTGTCACCGGCTCGCTTCTCCAGGAGCTCCAGCTTTTCCTGAACAAGCTGCATCTCGGCTTCGATGTCCTTGCGCACCGCATCCAGCTTCTTTTGATCCTGCTTGATTTCCTCGTGAATGAGTTCCAGTTGCTTCTCCCGGTCGGCAATGTGCTTCTCACGCCCACGCAGAGACTCCTGTTGCACCTGCAAGGTATCCGCCATGCGCGTGAGGCGATCGGCCTCGGGGGAAACCGGCGCAGCGTAGCAGGGGTCGGGCCGGCACTTCCAGCTTGACCTCCTTGACGTGATGGGGATCAGGCGCCGCTGCCTTATGGCTCTTTTCCTCCTTGTCGCCGGCGGGTGGCGCATCCTGCGATTGCAAATACCAGGAGGCGCCGGCCGCCGCGGAAAACAGCACGACGGCTATCGTGAAGAGGAGAATCATCTTGGTCATGGTAAACTCCTTCGTGGTAGCAGGCAGTCACCGGGCACCCCAGGTTTAGGCGAAGCCCCCATCCGGCACCGTTTCATCAAGCGGCCAGCGGCGCAGCACTGTTTCATCAAGCAATATCTGCTGCGCCTTGGCCGCTTCCGCCTTATTGTTATCGTCGAGCGTGCGCCGTAGCGACAGCAGTGTTTCTTCCGCCTGCGCCAGGCGCTTGCGTTGCTTTTCCAGCTGCGTCACCAGCTCCGCTTGCTTTTGGCGCCGTACTTGCGTGGCACTGCGAAATCGGTCCAGTGTTTCAGCCTGGCGATAGCAGGCAACCCACCCCGCCGCGCTCAAACGCGCCGCGCTGTCGCCGTGTACCAGTGCCGACACAGCCATGATCTCGTCGCTCAGCTTTTGAATTTCCGCCTCCAGCTCGCGCAGGGCACGACCCGCTTTTTGCAGCTCGAACTCGCTTCGTTGCTTTTGCAGCACGTAATACCGTAGCACACTGGCGAGACGGAATTGTTGGCGTTTCATGCAAGCTACCTGTCAAAGCACGCCCGCGCGACCGTTCTTTTCACTGGAAAGTCCAGGCAGCGGCGATGCGGCTCATCGCTTCGCGGGTTTGTGCGAAGCTGGAACGCTCGTTCTTGGCTTGCCGCGCCCAGGGCAGCACCTTCTCACGGAGCTCGATGGCTTTGTCGAGGGCCGGCATGCTGCCGCGTACGTAGGCGCCGATGCGGATCAGATCCTCGGCCTGCGCATAGTGGCCAAAATGGCCCGTATTCTGCGGGCAGCGTCCTGATGGCTGGCGTCGGTTACGTCATGCATGACGCGGCTTATGCTTTGGCCGACGCTGATCGCCGGAAAATGGCCCATCTCCGCCAGACGGCGATCGAGAACGATATGGCCATCGACGAAAGAACGCACGGCATCGGTCACCGGTTCGTCAAAATCGTCGCCGTCGACGAGCACCGTGAGAATGCCCGTGATGCTGCCTTTGGCCCCATTGCCCATGCATTCGACGTAGTTGGCCAAAAGCTGGAAAACCGACGGCGTATAGCTACGTGCGCTGGGGGGTTCGCCGAGCGCGATGCCGATCTGGCGTTGCGCCATGGCCAGGCGCGTCAGGCTGTCACACATCAGAAGTACGTGCATGCCCTGACGGCGAAAGAAGTCCGCGATGGCCAGCGCCATCTGGGCGGCACGCACGCCATCAGCGGCGGATCATCGCAGGTGGCCACGATGACGACGGACTTCGCCAGCCCTTCGCCCAGGCAGTCTTCAATGAACGGTCTCACCTCGCCGCCGCGTTCGCCGATCAGGGCGATAACATTCACCTGGCTATCGGAGCCCTTGGCGATTTCGCCCAGCAGGGTGCTTTTGCCCACGCCGCTGCCGGAGAAAATGCCGACCCGCTGGCCGCGTCCCAGCGTCAGCAGACCATCGATCGCGCACATGTTGGTCATGAAAACGTCACGCACGCGTGTACGCCGTAATGGGGACGGCGCCGTCAGATCGAAGGTGCGCCAGCGGCACCCTTGCAACGGGCCACGGTCGTCGATGGGCCGGCCGATGCCGTCGAGCACACGTCCGAGCAAGCCGGCCCCGCTGGGCACCTGGACACCATGGCCACGATTGATCACCGGCATATTGGGACGGACCTGGTCGCCGTTCTCGTACAAGAAGAGATAGGCCAGATCGTTGGCGAAGCCGACAACTTCCGCGAGGCAACTGCCGCGGCCGGTAAGTATCTCGCAGCGATCGTTCACGGCGGCGGGCATTTTGCAGGTCAGCATCAGGCCACGCGCACTGACAACTTTACCACCAACGCGCATGGGCTCGTACTTGGCAAGCGCTCCTTGCCAGCGGGTTTGAAAATCAGCGTCGGCTGTCGGTGGCGTCATGGGTTATTCATCCACGAAGGTTTCTTCGAGCAGCGCCGCGCAATTCCGCGAGGCAGCGGTGTGTGTCCCAGTCGACGAACCATTCGTCTGCTTCTAATTTCAGCTGCCCACGCTGGAGCGTTTCCTCGGGACGAAAAGTCATGAGGTCGCGGTAACGCTGCAGGTCCGCATGGTCGGCACAGAGTCGCGTCAAGAGCGCCAAATCCTCAGGATGGCCGCGCACGATCACGAAGCGTGCGGTCGGCATGCGTTCGAGCGCGGCCAGTACGATGCGTTCCAGGCGCTGGCGATCGGCGGCAATCTCGGCGCCGATCAATCGTTCGGCGACGGCGACGCCAAGCTCGACGCTGCGCTGCGCCAGTTCCCCGCGCGCCTGGCCAAGCCGGGCATCGAAATCTTGCAGTAGCCTGGCCCACGTGGAGGCGAATTCGCGCAGTGCCGATGCATCCAGGAGAGCCGGCGGGGCCGGGACGGCCGCTGGCGGCGGTACAGACGGCAGCGGGACCGCCTGGCGCGGCGACTGGGCAATGCCGGCTAACCGAGCCTGCAGGACCACCGTGGTTTGATGCATGGCGTCCCCTTTACTCCGTCATTACCAATTCGCCGCGCTGATCGAGGCGCTGGATGGCTTCAACCAGTGTCTGCCGGGCCAGCCGCACCTTCGGGGCCGGCACCGAGCCGGTCAGACTGACTTCTTCCTTGAGGGACTCCTGGGCACGCTTCGAAAGGTTGGCCAGGATCTTTTCCTCGATCTCCGCAGGCGCGCCGCGCAGCGCCTGGGCCAGCGATTTTACGTCCACTTCCGAAAGCAGCTTTTGCACGGAGGTGTTTTCCATGCGTAGGATGTCTTCGAACTGATAAAGCAGCGCCTTGACGCGGCCGGTCAGCTCGGCATCGGCTTCCTCGAGGGCGGCGACGAGCTCGGCGCGCTCGGTGCGATCCAGCCCGCGCAGCAGTGCGGCGATGCGAGTTTCACGTGCTCCCTCTTCCGTGGGGGCGCCGGTCGGAGAGGCTTCGCGCAGCGTCTGACATTTTTTGAGGACTCCCTGGGCGATGCGCTTGAGCAGATCCTCGCCCACCGGCACCTGATCGGTGAACCGCAACGAGACTTCTCGTCGTTTCGTGGGGGACAGCCGTTTATAGATTTGGCTGGCGACCTCGATGTCCAGGCAGTTCATGAGCAAAGAGGTGGTTCGCGCGGTTCTCGGTATTGAGGGCGGACGCAAGCAACTCGGCTGGCAACTCGGCCAGGACGCGGAGCGGGTCCGCACTGGCATCGATTGGCAGCGGTGCCGGCACGGGGGGTGCGGCTGGCTGGGGTTCGGGCGCCGCCGCCAACCCGGATATCGACGCCATGACCGCGTTCGGGGACGACAGCCGCCTTGGCCGGCTGGTTTTTACCATCCACCTTGGCAGCCGCCGCGGGGGCTGACGGCGTTCGCGTGTCGTGCTCCAGAATCTGCACGGCTTCATCGACGATGCCGGCCATCTTTTGCGACAGATCGCCCTGGCTGTCCAGCTTCGCCATCTGCGTTTGTACGAGCCCCGCGTGACGTGGATCAAGAAAACGAAGCACCTTCGTGACCACGTCAGGGTCCAGCCTCTTGAGCAAGAGCGCGACCTTTTCCAGTCCTGACATCGCTAGAGTGGCCATGACAGTACATCCTTACTTACGCCGCTTTTTTGTCGCTGGCTTCCGAGCGCTCGATCCAGGTGGCCAGTATCTTGGCGAGTGCCTCGGGGTTGCGCTCCAATTCGTCACTAAGCAGCCGCAGCTTGCCTGGTTCGACCGGGGCCTCGGTCGGCGCGGCCGCCACGCCCGCAGGCAACCGCCGTCGGCGAAAAACCATCCATACAATCGGGAAGGCGCACAGCGCGACCATGGCCATGGAGGCGTTGCGCACCAGCGTCAATATGGATTGCCGGCGCTGGTGGTTTGCCAGTTCTTCGTCAGCCCCTTCGGTCGCGACGGCGGGCATCTTCACCTGGGTAACCTGGATTTCGTCACGGTCTGTTTTGAACCCGACCGCCTTCTTGATCGTTTCCTTTACGTCCGCCAGCGATATGGCCTGCTCCCCCTTCTCGCTCCCCGAGAGATCGACCAGGGCGGCCACGGTGAGACGGTCGATCGACCCATACTTGTTTTGCCATTCCTGGATGGTGCGCGGATAGTCGTATTCGGATTGCTGAGTTTCTTGCGAGGTCGTCGAACCGCCCGCATTGCCGGCGCTGGGGCCTTTAAGATTGCTGGTGGAACCCGCAGCGCCCCCCTTGGTCAGCGTGCTCGAATTCGATTTATTCGTGGTGGTTTTCTCGGACTTCGGCACCCGGCCTTCGACATTGATGATTTCCTTCTTTTCGTGCATCTGTTTGTTGTCGAGGTCCACACGCACCACCACTACGGCCCGGCCCACGCCAAGCACGCTGGTCAACATGCGCTCGGCCTCGCCCGCCAGGTATTGCTCTACTTCCTTCTTCTGCTCGACGAGTGTCCCGTAACCCCCCACGTCCCCCTCCTGGTTCTTGGAGAGCAGGCGGCCGTTGGCATCGACGATACGGACGTTCTCCTTGTTCAGGCCTTCAAGACTGCCTGATACCAGGGCGGCGATACCATCCA
The DNA here is from genome assembly GCA_963848825.1 of uncultured Planctomycetota bacterium. Classification (GTDB taxonomy): domain Bacteria; phylum Planctomycetota; class Planctomycetia; order Gemmatales; family Gemmataceae; genus CAVVSQ01. Next base: position 164,748 of record CAWKFA010000017.1, read on the forward strand.
CTGTGCCACGGCTCAGCGAGGTGCCGGGCCGGCATTTAATCATGACGCTGGCGGTGGGCACCTTCTTGTCGCGCACGAACGGTGACGTTTCCGGCCGGACAATGTGCACCCGCGCGAAAACGATGGGGTCGATTTGCATGATGGTGCGCGCCAGCTCCGCCTGCTGGGCGCGCATGAAAGTCACGCTGTTATCGAAGGGGGTAGCGCCGATGCGTCCCTGGTCGAGACTGTCCCAGCCTTTGGACATCTTGGAGCTGCCGGCCACGCCTTCGTTGTTCATTTCCAGATGTACTTGCATGGCCTGCTCCGAGCGCACGAGGATCGTGGTCCCCCCCTCGGATAGCTTGAACGGAATGCCCTTGGTTTGCAGCTTGCTGGTTATGGCGCCGGCTTCTTCGATGGACAGGCCGACGTAAAGGACCCGATACTCCGGTTGCGAGGACCACCAGGCCAGCCCGGCAACGGTCAGGCAAACAAGCAGCGCACCGATAAAGCCAGTTGCGCGGAAAGCTCAAGGCTTGCCAGCGAGCCACCAAATCCATCAGTTGTTGCCGATATTTTTCCATGGTATCCAACAAACGTGTAAGAGCGTTCGGAAAAAAAGGGGTCAGACCCCCTCAATACGCTGCAAAAGCGTTGAAAACTCTGGTCGCTTCAAGGGGTCTGACCCCTTTTTTTCCGAACGCTCTGAACAGTCGGAAGAGTGGTTTTCCAGTAAGGCTCAATCCCCCGTCGGGCTTAAACGTTCATCTTCATAATTTCCTGATAGGCCTCGGTGAGACGGTTACGAATCTCCAAAACGAGGTGGAACGACAAATCCGCCTGCGCCATCTGCAACAGTACCTGGTGCAGATTGTCTGTCTGGCCCGTGGCCATGTCGCGCACGGCCGCTTCGGCGCTGGCGTGGCTCTGGGCCTCGTTGCCCAATAGCTGATTGAGCATCTTTGGAAACGAGGAGCCACCCGCGTCGGCGCTGGCCGCCGGCGCCGCGGTTGTCAGCGGGCTGGGAAGGCCGGACAGTGCTACGGGGCTAATGGTCATGGCATTAATACTTGATGATGTTCAGGGTCTGTTCCAGTTGCTGGCGCAGGGTCTGCAAGACTTTCAGGTTGGCCTCATAAGCTCGTGAGGCGGTCATCAGGTTCACCATTTCAATGGGCAGAAAGACGTTGGGCATGGTGACGAAGCCGTCCGCATCGGCATCGGGATGGCCCGGTTCATGAATGCGCGGTAATTCCGTGGGGTCATCCGCGACGCCGGCCACGCGTACCCCCCCGAGGATAGGCCCCGCATCGGCGCCCTGGCTCGCCTGTTCGCGCATCACCGTCTCAAACAGGACTTCTTGTCGGCGATAAGGGCCGCCCGATGGGCTGCGGGTCGTCAGGGCGTTGGCGACGTTGTTGGCGATGACCTCCAGGCGCATGCCTCCGCGGCCATGCCCGAAGCACTGATGTTGCCGGAAATCAGCAGATCGTCGAACGCCATGGAAACCTCTCGTTACTGGCCCCGGATGGCGCTGCGAAACTGCGCCAGGTCGTTAGCCAGCATCTGCGAGTAAACCTGGAAGTAGAGCGCGTTTTTTTGCAGCCGTGCCATTTCGAGATCGATATCGACGTTATTGCCGTCGGCACGGGGCGTTCCCCCCTTGCCCGGAGCCACGGACGGTTTGATGTCGTGGATATTGCCACTTGAATTAGAAGATAACGCCGTTTTCAGCGCATCCTCAAACGACACTTCGAGCGTGCTGAAGCCGGGCGTATTGACATTCGCGACATTTTGCGCGGTGACGTCCTGCGCAGGGCCGCGACGTCCAGCAGGCGCGTCAGTAGTTGAATTCGTTCGGTAGTGAGGGTCATGAGCAAGATATCGACAAAGCGAGCATTACGGATAAAGCCATTCTTTTCGGTAGTTAGGCCGGAGTTGACAAAAGGTGGAGACTTGGGCGCCCAAGAAACGTGGGAATACAGGGTTGATTGGGGCCTGCGCGGTGCCGGGAAGACAGCGCCATGGCACTCGAACCGCCCCACCGGTTCAGGCGGCGCCGGAGGCGGCCTGGTATTTTTTCATTTTGTTTTGCAAGGTGCGGGCGGTGACGCCGAGGCGTAGGGCAGCCGCGGTTTTGTTGCCGCCCACGTCGCGTAGCGTGTTGAGAATTACCTGGCGTTCGATTTCCGCCAGTGTTTGTCGAGAATTCGCCTGCGCCACCGTGGCGGTTGGCTCGCGCAGCGGCGGTAGGTCGCCGGGTTCGATGCAGCTACCATTGGCCAGCGCGCAGGCATGATGAATGACGTTTCGCAACTGGCGGATATTGCCTGGCCAGGAATAGCTCAATAAGGCGTTCTGCGCCTTGGGAGAAATAGCGATGATGCGGGCCCGGCCCTGGTCCCCATATTTCTCCAGAAAATAATGCACAAGCGGCATGATGTCCTGGCGGCGTTCTTTGAGCGCCGGCATTTGTAACGGCATGGCATTCAGACGGTAGAATAGATCGCGGCGAAACTGCCCCTGAGCGACTTCCTGTTCCAGGTCCCGGTTGGTGGTGGCAATCAGGCGCACATCCATGCACACGGTCTGCTCGCCGCCGACGCGCTCGAAGGTCTCTTCTTCCAGCGCCGCAACAATTTGGCTTGCAAAGGAACTGGCATTTCGCCGACTTCATCCAGCAGCAGGCTGCCTGTCGCGGCGCGTTCGAAGTAGCCCAGATGGCGCTGCTCGGCGCCGGTGAAAGCGCCTTTTTCGTGACCGAACAGTTCACTCTCGACCAGCGCTTCGGTGAAGGTCGCGCAGTTGACCGCCAGGAAAGGCTTGCCGCGGCGCGCGCTGGCATCGTGAATCAGCCGAGCGAGCAACTCCTTGCCCGTGCCGCTTTCCCCCTGAATGAGAACGGGAATATTACTGGCGGCCACCCGTTTGGCTTTCTCGATCAAGTCGAGGACAAGCGTCGAGCTGGCGATCAGTTGGCGGGCCTGGTCTGCCGGCCCCGCCCTCCAGCGCGATGCGCTCGACATGTTCGCTGGAGCGGTGCGGCGTTTTCCCGGGTTGGATCGTCCGCGGGGAAGACGCGCAGGATCGGCGCCGGCGAAACATCGTTCTGCTTTGTCCTAGGAGAGCTTGGCGACATGGGTTTGTCGGTCTCCATATTTGCCATAGGCCTCGATCATGCGGCGACGGCGGATAAATTCGTCGACTTCGGGCACCAGCTGGTCGCGGCGTGATTGCAATTCGGACATCCGCTGATTTATTACCGCGCTCAGGTTCGTGATTCGCTGCGCTACTTCTGTGATGAGTGTGGTCAATTCGCCATTTGCCTCATCGTTCGACTGACGCCATTCGGCTTTGTCAGCGGCCATCTCCCGGTCCCTTTGGGCCAATTCGCCCAGAAGCCCGTGCAGGTCCTCGGCCCAGTCCTGTTTGTCTCCAGGCGGCGCCGTCACAAGTGACATGGCCTGGTCATAGAGCGTCAATTGAGCGCGGTAGCCTTCCAGCAGGCGTTGTTCCAGGGCCGGTGGCGTGTTCATAGCTTTTGCTCCACCGCCAGCCGCCGCTGCCGTTGCTGGCCAAGCCGGTCGCGTAATTCGCGTTCCCAGCGATACATGTCGAGTTGCCACTGGGCGTAGCCCGCCAATTTCTCGTCCCCGCGCGAGTTGGCCACCTCGCGCAGCATGGGCACCGCCTCATCGGCCTTGCCCAGGTGCAAAAGGCATAGCGCCATCAAATACTGCACGGGCGCCCGCGCCTCCGCCTTTTTGCCCTTGAGGTCCACCGACCGGAAGGAGGTGAGCGCCTCTTCATAGTGGCGCGTGCGAAATAGCGTCTGGGCCTGAGATAATGCATCGACCGGGCCGACGGTCGTTTCGGCGTGGCTATCGCCAGGCGCGGGGTGCGCCGGCTGTTCTTCCTTGCCGGGATGCTTGGCGATGGGATCGATCGTGTGCTCGTCGAGTGGATGTTCGCGCGGCGGCGCTGATGCTGGCGACTTGCGCTCCTTGAGGCGACGCAGAGCTTCCCGAAGCTGGGCCTGAAAATCCCCCTCGACGTCGCTCTTGGGCATTGCCTCGGTCGAACGTTTGAGCAGCGCTTTCCACTCTGTTTGCAGGCCTGCCCGTTCGGCCTTCAATTTTTCTAGCTGCTGTTCAAAGTCGGCAGCCGAAAACGATTTGCCTTCCTCGGACCGCCAAACGCGCGGCGCCGGCAGATCGTCGGGTTCCGCCGTGAGCGGCCCTGGGATGGCCCAAAAACACCAGCCCGCCATGGGAAGAAGCAAATAGCGTGCTTTCATACCTCCTATTATCGTTAGGAATGGCATGGAAGGATAAGCGGATTCAACGCGCCGTTGGATTCTGCCGAGTTTTTCCAAAATAGGGGGGTTCGGTAAGGGCCCGGCGTCATTGCCATGCACCGTTGCCTCGTGCGGGTGCGAGCGGACGCCGATGAATGAGGAAATGGAGAACCGCCGCGAATATTACCGTCACGCCATCCCGCCGACGCCGGGGGTAATGGTCTTATTCCGCAGCACCGATGGAGCGCAGTCATTTTTTGGCGAAATGGTCAACCTGTCGATTGGCGGCCTGTGCGTCCACTCGGTGCCGCCCGAGCTTGCGGTGGAAATGACCTGGCTTGCCAGCTTCGCACTTATGCCGGACGCGGCGCCGATTTGCGTTTCGGTGCAAAGGGTTTATGCCAGCGAGGGCCGGCCCGGCTGTGTAGGCTTTCAATTTCTGCCGCGTGCCCTGCCACTTGAGCAGGAAAACCAAGACCGCCAAATCTGGAGTTTTCTGCTCGATCAGCAACGCGGCGACTGGCGAAAAGCACGTACCTCGAAGCGGCGTTCGACGGCCTGATGTATCAAATCGGTGCTTTGCCGCCAAAGCATTGCGCTGCCCTGGCGAAATCGCCCGTTCCCTCGAGCGCGGCGCCCAAACCTGTAAAAGTGACGGCACGTCGGCGACGGACTGTTCAGTCCAGAGCTCTCGGCATTTGTCCGCGCACTCCTGGTAATGTTTGTCTTGCAGATCAAGCTGGGCGCGCAGGAACACGGCCTGGGCGCGATAACGGTTTGGCTGGGCCGTCAACTTTTCCAGCAGCGCCACGGCCTCGGTCCGCTGGTTATGCTTGAGGAACGTATCCGCCAGCAGGAACTCCAGGCCGGGCGCCAATGGGCTTTTGCAATGCGCCAGCGCCTGCTTGAGAAGCCGTTCAGCCTGGTCCCAAATGCCGACGTCACGATAGGCCTGCGCGATCAGGTAGCTGCCGACGACGCCCAGCATGGATTCATCCTGGTCGCGTAACAAGGTGCTGAGCAGATCACTGGCGGTGCGCTTGCCGGCATTGTTGCCCTTGGCAAGCCGATACTGGGCATAGGTGTCCAAAAACGCGGCGGTCGCCCGATAAGGCTCTTTCTGGAGCTGGGCACGGTCCTTGGCGAGCGCGGTCCGCGCTAACTCGGGATGGCAGTTTTGAAGGTGGGCGGCGGCCAACGCAAGTGCGGCCAGCGGATGGTAAGGCGAGCCCGGCGTCATGAGATGGGCGCGTTGCAATTGCGTGACGGCGCTGGCCGCGTCCTCTTCCTCGAGAAAAAGTTGGCCAATCCGTATTTGTGCTCGTAACGCGAGTTCATGTCCGCACGCGTGATCCAGTGCATGAAAATAGGCCTGTGCGCACGCACGTAGTCTTGTCGCGCACTATAAAGCTTGGCCAGATTGTAATAGGCGGCCCCCACATAGGGGCTGCCGGGCATTTCACGGATGATGCGGTCAAAGCTTTTGGCCGCCTCGGCGACATGGCCTTCATGGGCTTCGCAGTTGCCCAGTTCAAGGGCGACCGCGGCCATCCACGGATGTTCCGGGTCCGCAAGCGCCGCATTTCGTAACGCCCGCCCCGCGCGTGCCTGCGCATTTTCTTCGGCCTGGTGCGAATTGAGCTCCTGACGCGTCGCGATGTGCACTGCATCACCTTCCACCAGACACGTCAGATCAAAACTATCCGCCGCTTGCTCCAGGACCTCGAGAATAAACCAGTTGCGCAAGCACAGCCGCAAGGAGCGCTCGGCAACCGTCTTTTTCGCCTCCACCGACCACTCCAGATGTAGGCCCGCCCGCAGTGCCAGCAGTTCCATGAGCTCTGGCGCGGCCGCTGCCTGGTCCATCTTGAGGATGACCGCCGGCTGCTTCTCCGCGCCTCTTGCACAACCAGATGGGGCGTCGTTTTTTCACGCGCCATCTCTTTTTTTCGTGGCCTTGGCGCTATTCCGGCTTCATCAAGATAGAGCGGCATTTCCAGGGCCGCTGCCGTGTAGGAAAGGTAGTGGTCATCGGTCAGCCGTTCATGTCCGACTTCCAGGGTCTCCCGCCGTGGAGAGGGCAACGAGGAGCCGGGCGTCGATAAAAAAATCGTCGGGCACAAAAGGAGTGCGCGTCTCATCGAAAAGAAACGGGTAGAGCGTCTGCCGGGCCAGGGAAGGCTGGTTTTTGGCGAGTAAACAGCGCGCCATACCCAGGTTGCTGGCGAAAGTGACGGCAGGGGCGGAGGCGGAACTGATGGCCTTGCGATAGCTGGTGATGGCCTGGTCATGATGGCCGAGCGATTCGTTACACAGGGCGATGCGATAGTGAATGATCGGCGCGGCGTCCGGAGTGATGGCGAGCAATTCCTCATACTGGGAAAGTGCCTTCTTATAAAGGCGATAAAAAAGCGCCTCGTCGCCAAGTGCCAGGATTTTGAAGGCACTGCCGGTGTTGTCGATCTTCTTCAGATGCAGGCGTGGGGGCTCGGGGGGCTCGGCGTGAAGCTCCGCGGTTTCGCCTTCGGCCGAGTCCTGAAGCTGCCAGCTAATCGTGAGTGCGGTGCCAAACAAGCCTGCTATAAGGCCGCACAGCGCGAGCTTGCGTAGACCGCGGCGACGGGGCAGGGGGGGCAACTCCACGGGTGGCGTCGCGCTCGCTGCGGCAGCTGGTTCTTTACTGACTGACATTCTTTATCCCGTCGGCACGATGGTCAGAAGAGGAAAAGTCTCTTCAAACATCGACCAAAAAACCAGCATAGCTTGAGAATTGCCGCACGATTACGTAACTTCCTTCGATAACCTAAGTCGATATGTCTCTTTATCAGGAGGGCCGGCGATGAAAATCAACAACCTTGGCGTGCCCACGCCGTCGCTCATTCCGCAATCTCTGGTCCAGGCCTCTGCCGATGGCGACCAGGCTGCTGCCAGCGTGTCCGCCGATAATCCTGGCTACACACCCTCCAGTGAGCTTCAAAACCTGATCAGTCTGACGCGACAAGAGCCGGAGATCCGCGAAAATCTTGTCCAGGCTGCCGCCCAACGCTTGCAAGAAGGCTATTACCATACGCCGGCAAGTATCGAGAATACGGCGGCAGCGATGTTGCAATGAGTGGCGAGGGACGGGAAGGCGCACGCCCAATCAGGTTCTTAATTGCCGTCCGTCTGTTCGCCGGCTTTTTCTCACCCCTCGCCTCACCCCCCCTCCTAAAGAATTCGCAAAGCTTTACGTCCGGGCTGATTTTTGAGACGGTCGTGATTGGCGATCAGGAACTCGACGGCCCGGCGAAATGCTGGGGCGTCCGCGTCACCAAAGACCCTGGCGCTGACGTCGGTGGCGCGTAGCCGGTTCGTCAACTCCTCACGCCAGGCGTCGTCGTGCACCAGGCGCAGGGATTTATCGAGGTATTCCTTTTCCGTGTCGCAGACCAGCTCTTCCATGCCCACGCGCCGCATCATGGCCCCGCCGATGCGGTTGTACCATTTGTCACCTTGCCACACGACCATGGGCCGGCGCACGAACAGGCTGTCCGCGACGGTATTGCAGCCGCCGAAATGATAACTGTCCAGCGTCAGGTCCCCTTCTTCCATGAAACCCATGTAATCCCCGTACCCCAGGAACGGGTTGACGTCCAGAATGGCGGACGTGCGTCCCAATGCCTGGCGGACGTCCGCGAGAAAGGGCACGTAGCCATTGTTCTGATTGAGCACGGCGGGGAAGAAACGGAAACGTACGGGCCGATGCATCTGTTCGAGCAGCTTGCGCAGGGTTTGCAGGAACCGAAAGTTTAGCTTCTGACCTGACGTCGGGAAGTTGATGACGACTTCGGGCACTGTCTTCTGACGGCCTGTCAATTCGTAGAGCGGCCGGTTATGGACCACTCCCATGCCCGGCAGCAGCAACAAGCGCTCGGAGTAATTCTTCTCCGGTTCGTCGGCGATCTCCACCTCGGCGCCACTGACAAAGTAGTCGATTTCCGAGCCCCAGGTGCTCACGGAATGGCCAGGGCTGCAAAGCTGGATGGGTGCGATCCGGTAATTTGCCAGCATGATGCTCGACAAGGTCATGCCGACGTCCGGAAAGTAGACGGCAATGAAGTCATTGCTGGCCAGCGGCGCGATATCGAGGCTGCCATCGCGGAAGTCCAGGCGCCTGACTTCATGAAACTGGCTAACGTCGAGTTCTTCCTGGGCTTTGAACACGTGGAAGAAGGTGAGATGGAATTCCTTGCGCAGTTCCTTCACGAAGGCGGCATAGTTACGGTAGACCGAGTGCGTTGGAAACCACAAATCGCTGATGACGGCGATCTTTTTGGGGTTCGGCTGGCTTTGAGCGTTCAGGCGTGTCGAACGCCTCACGACCTGATTGAGGAAGGGCTTGACCTGCCGGTCGATCACGCCGTCAACATACGTCGAGCCAAAGTAGGGCTCGGCCATGTCCGTTGTGAGGGTCATCCGCTCGTCGTGGTAGGCGAGGTGTTCCGCCATGTGCTGGCAGGCATCTTCATTGACGAGGGCCGTCTTGTAGAGGCGCAAAACTTGCAATACCACAACGATGCCAGTTGGGGATGGGCATCAAAAAAGGTTCGGCGGTCGAAACGAATGCGGTTGCGGGCGGAATAAAGCGTGAGGATTTTCACGAGGTTGGAGGACTGGTGGCGTAAAAGCTCCAGGAAGCCATCGGTGTTGCGAAACGGCGTCATGGCGACAAGGTTGGAGATCAATTCATTGAGCCCAACATAGCGGAAGATGTAGGCCTCGGGAATTATGTAATCGGGCTGGGTGAAGATCGTCAAAAAGACCTTGGAAAACTGAATGAGACAGGCGTGGGTGGCGTCTTCCAGCTCGCGGTACGTCGTTTCCGCCAGATAATCGAACACCGCGAGAAAGGATTCGGTCAGCCGACGATGGTCGCCGTCGAGATAAAGCCGAAAAGCCTCGCGCGGATCAAGGTTGACGGTACGAGGAACGCTGGTGAGCTCGAACATGATCGCTCCTGTTTCTTGGGCGGGCTAAACACTTTCCACTGGGGCCGCGCTTACTTCTAAAGTCGCCGTAGTAGCGCCGCGCGAACTTCGTTTCGCAACAGAGTGAAATGAGGATGCTGAAGCAAGGGAACGAATTCCGGCCGGGCAGGTCCATCCGGGTCCAGGGCAAGCGCCTCCAGAACAAGCCGGTCCACCAGGCCAAGATTGCCCGCCTGGGCGCAGGCAAGGCCCGTGCCCAGCATCTGCCGCGAGTGGAATTCCCGACCCGCCGGCAACGCAATGGCCGCCACGTCAGGCGGCAAATACTGGGCGATAATCTCCAGCGTTTTGCGGATATCGTGCGCGGCTGTGCCGGCCCGCGCCAGCTCATGGGTCTGATTGGCCGCATGCACACGCCAGCAGGCCAGCGTCCGCGGTTCGTGGTACCACGCGAGCTGTACCGCGGAGCGAACGTACCATTCCCAGTCGGCGGTGTAGGGCAAGTCTTCGCGAAACAGGCCGACCCGCTCGAACGCCTCGCGCCGATAAGTGACTGCCGGCAGGTTCAGGGGATTGGCCGCGGCCAGGCGCACGAGAAAATCGCGATCCATGACGCCCGCTTCTTGACGGAATGGCGCGGGCGACCAGGTGGCTTTCTCGCGCTCATGCCAGTTGGCATACATGCAAAAAGCCACTCCCACCGCTGCGGGCGCTGTTTCGATGCCGCTGCGCAGCGCCGCGTAAAAGCCGGGCAACACCCAGTCGTCGTCGTGCAGGATATGCAACCAGCGGCCGCGCGCCTGCCGGATAGCCAGGTTGGTGCTTGGATAGAGTCCACGGTTGAACTCATTGCGCACATAGCTGACGCGGCCCCGGCCGAGGCTGGCCACCAAACAGCTCAGGTCTGTCGGGCTGGCGTCATCGAGGACGATAATCTCCATTTCGCCCGGCCCCGGGTCCTGGTCCAGGATCGAGTCGAGACAGTGTTTGAGATAATCGCGGCGTTCGTAAACGGGCACGATCACCGACCAGAAGGGGCGGTGTTTGCTTGCCGAGAGCGGCGCCAGCGGCTGCGGACCATGGACGACGGCTGAGGTTTCTTTCGCCTTGCGCCAGTAGATACCCCAGCCGTCGATGTTGATGACGGGATCGGTGATGCCCTTTTCCCGGCGATAGTCTTCGACAGCCTGGCGGCAGGCAGGCACGCAGCCATAGTCATCGACAATGACAAATCCGCCCGGCGAAACCTTGTCGTAGAGATTGCGCAGGCCGTCCATGGTCGATTCGTACATGTCGCCGTCGAGACGCAGGATCGCCAGCCGTTCGATGGGGGCCGAGGGCAGGGTGTCCTTGAACCAGCCTTTCAGGAAAACGACCTGGTCGTCGAGAAGATCGTACTTGGCGAAGTTCGCTTTCACCTGATCGAGCGAGATGGCGAGCTCGGCAAACTGGTGATGGAGGTCGCCGGCATCCGCGGGATAGGCATGGGCATTGGGCGTCGGCAAGCCCTCAAAGGAATCGGCCGCGAAGACACGCCGATCGCGAACTCCGTGGGCCTGGAGCACGGCGCGCAAGAGAATACAGGCCCCGCCGCGCCAAACGCCGGTCTCGATAAAGTCGCCCGGGACCTTGTCCACGAGGGTTTGCTCCGCGAGATCGCGAAGATTACGCAACCGAGCCTGACCAATCATGGTATGCGCCACGCTGGGCCAATCGCGGCCGAGTTGCCTCATGGCAGGGTCGAACTTTTGTGCCACCCGGCGCTCGCGCCAGTCGGTATAGGCATCTTCGTAGACCGTGTTGAGCAGGCATCGTTCGATCAGGTCGAGGTAGAGAGCGCGTGTCATGCCATCGGCATCGGCTCGCGGGCAGCCATTTCTGAAGGGCAGACGCCTTTCTCGCCGCTAAAAGACAACGGGCGCAGCGGTCTTGTCGCGCGGGGCGAATTTACCCGCTATGCCGATGAGGGCGCCTTTGCCGCTGGCGGGACAGGGGTAAGCTTTTTGTCCTTGAAAAACTGGGCAAGTTTTTCCTGGGCGCGTCGATCACCTGAGCGTGTATCCCTTCGTAAGGAGAAGTACGCCGTGGTAACTCTATTCCGTGATTCTTCGCCCTGGTCGAGGTTGTTTTCCTATCTTCGTTCTTTCCTTCCAGGTGGAGGAAAGTTGCGCGGCTCAACCCGGCAGCCCTCCAGGCGGCCGGGTCAGCATAGCTTTCTCAACTTCGAGGCGCTGGAATCACGCTGGATGCCGTCGCTCAACCCGATTAGCTGGACGCAAGCCACCGGCACCCTCCTGATAAGCGGCACTGGCAATGACAATGTCGTCATCCAGCAGGGCTCCGGGTTGGCCATCTCCGTCGTCGACAATACCTCGCAGACGCAGTCCTTCACGCGCTCAGGCAATGCCGACGTCACCAGCATCGTCTTCAGCGATACCACGGGCGTCAATCATCTGACGATTCAAAGCGGCATCACCACGGCGTCCTGGTTGAGCGTTACGCTCGTCGGTATCCAGGAATTCGACGTTACTTCGTCTACCGTCGCGCCAACTTTTGGCGTCAATGAGATTGATACAACCGCCCTGACCCTGGGCACCAGCACGCTCGCCGGTAATTTGTCGGTATCCACTCTCGGCAGCCTTAGCCAGGTGGCCAATACCTCACTGAATGTGAGTGGCACGGCCAGCTTCACATCAGGCAGCGGCTCGATCAATTTGACTAATAATGGCAACACCTTTAATGGCTCGGTGACCTTGACGACGAGTGGTGCGGGGAACGTGGCGTTGGCGAACAACCAGGCGTTGAGCCTGGGGAACGTGACGGTAAGCAACGGCACGTTGAGTCTGACGACGGTGGGTGGGATCACGCAGTCGGCGAACACGTCGGTGAACGTGAGCGGCAACGCCAGCGTCAGCGCGGTCAATGGGGTGATAACCCTGGCGAACGCGGGCAACGCGTTTGGGGGATCGGTAAGTTTGACGAACACGGGCGCTTATGACGTGAGCGTGACGAACAACAGGGCGTTGAGCCTGGGGACGAGCAGCATCGGCGTGGGCAACCTGACGGTGCTGGTGAACACGGGGAACTTGACGCAGGCTGCGAACACATCGGTGACGGTGGGAGGCTCGACAGCGCTGACGACGACGAATGGCTCCTTGACGCTGGGGAACGCGAGCAACGCGTTTACTGGCACGGTGACGCTGACGACGAGCGCCGCGGGCAACGTGAACGTGAACAACAACAGGGCGTTGAGCCTGGGGAACGTGACGGTGGCGAATGGTTCGCTGACGATCACGGCGAGCGGCAACATCGGCCAGGCGGTAAATGCGAGCCTGAACGTGGCAAGCGGAGCGACGAGTGTGACGGCGACGAATGGGGCCATTAACTTGAGCGCGGGGGCGAACGCCTTCAACGGCAGCGTGGCCCTGGCGAACACGGGTGCGAACAACGTAACGCTGAGCTACAACGGTTCACTCAACCTTGGGAACATCAGCGTGGCGGCGGGGAACCTGAGCGTGAGCACGACGGCGGCAGGGCAATATCACGCAGGTGGCGAACACGAGCATCAACGTGGCGGGGGGGTCGACCTCCTTGACGGCTGCCAACGGTGCGATCAACCTGGGCAACGCGGGCAACGCATTTAACGGCACGGTGACGTTGACGACAAGCGCGTCGGGCCATCTGAACGTGAGCAACAACAAGGCGTTGACGCTGGGGAACGTGACGGTGACGAGCGGCAACCTGACGATTAGCACGGTGGGGAACATCAGTCAGGCGGCGAGCACGAGCATCGACGTGGTGAGCGGTTCGACGACGTTAAGCGCGACGAATGGCTCGATCAGCCTGAACAATCTGGCGAACATCTTCAACGGTACAGTGAACCTGTCGAACACGGGCAATGGCGCGGTAGCGCTAACGGGCTACAACGGCAGCTTGAGCCTGGGCAATGTGAGCGTGGCCTCGGGGAACCTGAGCATCGGCACGACGCTGGGGAACCTGACGCAAGCGGCGAGCACAAGCATCACGGTGGGAGCGGGCACGGCGGCGTTCACGGCGGCCAATGGGGTGATCACGCTGGGCAACGCGGGCAACGCGTTCAATGGCGCGGTGTCGCTGACCAGCGGCACGGCAGGCAACGTGACGTTCAACAATAACAAAGCCCTGGTGCTGGGCAACATCGCGGTGGCCAACGGCACCTTGACGATCACGGCGGCGGGGAACATCACGCAGTCGGCCAATACCAGCGTCAACGTGGCAATTGGATCGGCGGTGGTGACGGCGACAACCAACGGCACCATCAATCTAAGTAATGCCGGCAACACCTTTAATGGCTCGGTGACCTTGGCGACGAGTGGTGCGGGGAACGTGGCCTTGGCGAACAACCAGGCGTTGAGCCTGGGGAACGTGACGGTAAGCAACGGCACGTTGAGTCTGACGACAGTAGGTGGGATTACGCAGTCGGCGAACACGTCGGTGAACGTGAGCGGCAACGCCAGCGTCAGCGCGGTCAATGGGGTGATAACCCTGGCGAACGGCGGCAACGTGTTTGGGGGATCAGTAAGTTTGACGAACACGGGCGCTTATGACGTGAGCGTGACGAACAACAGGGCGTTGAGCCTGGGGACAAGCAGCATCGGCGTGGGCAACCTGACGGTGCTGGTGAACACGGGGAACTTGACGCAGGCTGCGAACACCTCGGTGACGGTGGGAGGCGCGACAGCGCTGACGACGACGAATGGCTCCTTGACGCTGGGGAACGCGAGCAACGCGTTTACGGGCACGGTGACGCTGACGACGAGCGCGGCGGGCAACGTGAACGTGAACAACAACAGGGCATTGAGCCTGGGGAACGTGACGGTGGCGAATGGTTCGCTGACGATCACGGCCAGCGGCAACATCGGCCAGGCGGTGAATGCGAGCCTGAACGTGGCAAGCGGCGCCACGAGCGTGACGGCCACGAATGGGGCCATTAACTTGAGCGCGGGAGCGAACGCCTTCAACGGCAGCGTGGCCCTGGCGAACACGGGAGCGAACAACGTAACGCTGAGCTACAACGGGTCACTCAACCTGGGGAACATCAGCGTGGCGGCTGGGAACCTGAGCGTGAGCACGACAGCGGCGGGGAATATCACGCAGGTGGCGAACACGAGCATCAACGTGGCGGGCGGATCGACCTCGTTGACGGCCGCCAACGGTGCGATCAACCTGAGCAACGCGGGCAACGCGTTTAACGGCACGGTGACGTTGACGACGAGCGCGTCGGGCCATCTGAACGTGAGCAACAACAAGGCGTTGACGCTGGGGAACGTGACGGTGACGAGCGGCAACCTGACGATTAGCACGGTGGGGAACATCAGCCAGGCGGCCAGCACAAGCATCGACGTGGTGAGCGGTTCGACGACGCTAAGCGCGGTGAATGGCTCGATCAGCCTGAACAATCTGGCGAACATCTTCAACGGCACGGTGAGCCTGTCGAACACGGGCAATGGCGCGGTAGCGCTGACGGGCTACAACGGCAGTTTGAGCCTGGGTAATGTGAGCGTGGCCTCGGGGAACCTGAGCATTGGCACGACGCTGGGGAACCTGACGCAAGCGGCGAGCACGAGCATCACGGTGGGAGCAGGCACGGCCGCATTCACGGCGGCCAATGGGGTGATCACGCTGGGCAACGCGGGCAATGCGTTCAATGGCGCGGTAGCGCTGACCAGCGGTACGGCGGGGAACGTGACGTTCAACAATAACAAAGCCCTGGTGCTGGGTAACATCGCGGTGGCCAACGGCACCTTGACGATCACGGCGGCGGGGAACATCACCCAGTCGGCCAATACCAGCGTCAACGTGGCGATTGGATCGGCGGTGGTGACGGCGACAACCAACGGAACCATCAATCTAAGTAATGCCGGCAACACCTTTAATGGCTCGGTGACCTTGACGACGAGTGGCGCGGGGAACGTGTCGCTGGCGAACAACCAGGCATTGAGCCTGGGGAACGTAACGGTAAGTAACGGCACGTTGAGTCTGACGACGGTGGGTGGGATCACGCAGTCGGCGAACACGTCGGTGAACGTGAGTGGCAACGCCAGCGTCAGCGCGGTCAATGGGGTGATAACCCTGGCGAACGCGAGCAACGCGTTTGGGGGATCGGTAAGTTTGACGAACACGGGCGCCTATGACGTGAGCGTGACGAACAACAGGGCGTTGAGCCTGGGGACGAGCAGCATCGGCGTGGGCAACCTGACGGTGCTGGTGAACACGGGGAACTTGACGCAGGCTGCAAACACGTCGGTGACGGTGGGAGGCTCGACAGCGCTGACGACGACGAATGGCTCCTTGACGCTGGGGAACGCGAGCAACGCGTTTACTGGCACGGTGACGCTGACGACGAGCGCCGCGGGCAACGTGAACGTGAACAACAACAGGGCGTTGAGCCTGGGGAACGTGACGGTGGCGAATGGTTCGCTGACGATCACGGCCAGCGGCAACATCGGCCAGGCGGTAAATGCGAGCCTGAACGTGGCAAGCGGCGCCACGAGCGTGACGGCGACGAATGGTTCGATCAACTTGAGTGCGGGGGCGAATGCCTTCAACGGCAGCGTGGCCCTGGCGAACACGGGTGCGAACAACGTAACGCTGAGCTACAACGGGTCACTCAACCTTGGGAACATCAGCGTGGCGGCTGGGAACCTGAGCGTGAGCACGACAGCGGTGGGCAATATCACGCAGGTGGCGAACACGAGCATCAACGTGGCGGGGGGGTCGACCTCCTTGACGGCTGCCAACGGTGCGATCAACCTGAGCAACGCGGGCAACGCGTTTAACGGCACGGTGACGTTGACGACGAGCGCGTCGGGCCATCTGAACGTGAGCAACAACAAGGCGTTGACGCTGGGGAACGTGACGGTGACGAGCGGCAACCTGACGATTAGCACGGTGGGGAACATCAGCCAGGCGGCCAGCACAAGCATCGACGTGGTGAGCGGTTCGACGACGCTAAGCGCGGTGAATGGCTCGATCAGCCTGAACAATCTGGCGAACATCTTCAACGGCACGGTGAACCTGTCGAACACGGGCAATGGCGCGGTGGCGCTGACGGGCTACAACGGCAGTTTGAGCCTGGGCAATGTGAGCGTGGCCTCGGGGAACCTGAGCATCGGCACGACGCTGGGGAACCTGACGCAAGCTGCGAGCACGAGCATCACGGTGGGAGCAGGCACGGCCGCATTCACGGCGGCCAATGGGGTGATCACGCTGGGCACCGCGGGCAATGCGTTCAATGGCGCGGTAGTCGCTGACCAGCGGTACGGCGGGGAACGTGACGTTCAACAATAACAAAGCCCTGGTGCTGGGCAACATCGCGCTGGCCAATGGCACCTTGACGATCACGGCCGCGGGGAACATCACCCAGTCGGCCAATACCAGCGTCAACGTGGCGATTGGATCGGCAGTGGTGACGGCGACGAATGGCGCCATTAGCTTGAACAGCATGGGCAACACGTTTAATGGCTCGGTGACCTTGACGACGAGTGGTGCGGGGAACGTGTCGTTGGCGAACAACCAGGCGTTGAGCCTGGGGAACGTGACGGTAAGCAACGGCACGTTGAGTCTGACGACGGTGGGTGGGATCACGCAGTCGGCGAACACGTCGGTGAACGTGAGTGGCAACGCCAGCGTCAGCGCGGTCAATGGGGTGATAACCCTGGCGAACGCGAGCAACGCGTTTGGGGGATCGGTAAGTTTGACGAACACGGGCGCCTATGACGTGAGCGTGACGAACAACAGGGCGTTGAGCCTGGGGACGAGCAGCATCGGCGTGGGCAACCTGACGGTGCTGGTGAACACGGGGAACTTGACGCAGGCTGCAAACACGTCGGTGACGGTGGGAGGCTCGACAGCGCTGACGACGACGAATGGCTCCTTGACGCTGGGGAACGCGAGCAACGCGTTTACTGGCACGGTGACGCTGACGACGAGCGCCGCGGGCAACGTGAACGTGAACAACAACAGGGCGTTGAGCCTGGGGAACGTGACGGTGGCGAATGGTTCGCTGACGATCACGGCGAGCGGCAACATCGGCCAGGCGGTAAATGCGAGCCTGAACGTGGTGAGCGGCGCTACAAGCGTGACGGCTACGAATGGTTCGATTAACTTGAGTGCGGGGGCGAACGCCTTCAACGGCAGCGTGGCCCTGGCGAACACGGGAGCGAACAACGTAACGCTGAGCTACAACGGGTCACTCAACCTGGGGAACATCAGCGTGGCGGCTGGGAACCTGAGCGTGAGCACGACAGCGGCGGGGAATATCACGCAGGTGGCGAACACGAGCATCAACGTGGCGGGAGGCTCGACCTCCTTGACGGCTGCCAACGGTGCGATCAACCTGAGCAACGCCGGCAACGCGTTTAACGGCACGGTGACGTTGACGACGAGCGCGTCGGGCCATCTGAACGTGAGCAACAACAAGGCGTTGACGCTGGGCAACGTGACGGTGACGAGCGGCAACCTGACGATTAGCACGGTGGGGAACATCAGCCAGGCGGCGAGCACGAGCATCGACGTGGTAAGCGGTTCGACGACGCTAAGCGCGACGAATGGCTCGATCAGCCTGAACAATCTGGCGAACATCTTCAACGGCACGGTGAGCCTGTCGAACACGGGCAATGGCGCGGTAGCGCTGACGGGCTACAACGGCAGTTTGAGCCTGGGCAATGTGAGCGTGGCCTCGGGGAACCTGAGCATCGGCACGACGCTGGGGAACCTGACGCAAGCGGCCAGCACAAGCATCACGGTGGGAGCAGGCACGGCGGCGTTCACGGCAGCCAATGGGGTGATCACGCTGGCCAACGCGGGCAATGCGTTCAATGGCGCAGTATCGCTGACCAGCGGCACGGCCGGGAACGTAACGTTCAACAATAACAAAGCCTTGGTGCTGGGCAACATCGCGGTGGCCAACGGCACCTTGACGATCACGGCAGCGGGTAACATCACCCAGTCGGCCAATACCAGCGTCAATGTCGCGATTGGATCGGCGGCCGTGACGGCGACGAAATGGCGCCATCAGCTTGAGCAACACGGGCAACACCTTTAATGGCTCGGTGACATTGACGACGAGTGGTGCGGGGAACGTGTCGTTGGCGAACAACCAGGCGTTGAGCCTGGGGAACGTGACGGTAAGCAACGGCACGTTGAGTCTGACGACGGTGGGTGGGATCACGCAGTCGGCTAACACGTCGGTGAACGTGAGCGGCAACGCCAGCGTGAGCGCGGCCAATGGAGTGATAACCCTGGCGAACGCGGGCAACGCCTTTGGGGGATCGGTAAGCTTGACGAACACGGGCGCCTATGACGTGAGCGTGACGAACAACAGGGCGTTGAGCCTGGGGACGAGCAGCATCGGCGTGGGCAACCTGACGGTGCTGGTGAACACGGGGAACTTGACGCAGGCTGCGAACACGTCGGTGACGGTGGGAGGCTCGACAGCGCTGACGACGACGAATGGCTCCTTGACGCTGGGGAATGGTGGCAACGCGTTTACTGGCACGGTGACGCTGACGACGAGCGCCGCGGGCAACGTGAACGTGAACAACAACAGGGCGTTGAGCCTGGGGAACGTGACGGTGGCGAATGGTTCGCTGACGATCACGGCGAGCGGCAACATCGGCCAGGCGGTAAATGCGAGCCTGAACGTGGTGAGCGGCGCTACAAGCGTGACGGCTACGAATGGGGCCATTAACTTGAGCGCGGGGGCGAATGCCTTCAACGGCAGCGTGGCCCTGGCGAATACGGGAGCGAACAACGTAACGCTGAGCTACAACGGTTCACTCAACCTGGGGAACATCAGCGTGGCGGCTGGGAACCTGAGCGTGAGCACGACGGCGGCGGGGAATATCACGCAGGTGGCGAACACGAGCATCAACGTGGCGGGAGGATCGACCTCCTTGACGGCTGCCAACGGTGCGATCAACCTGAGCAACGCCGGCAATGCGTTTAACGGCACGGTGACGTTAACGACGAGCGCTTCGGGCCATCTGAACGTGAGCAACAACAAGGCATTGACGCTGGGGAACGTGACGGTGACGAGCGGCAACCTGACGATTAGCACGGTGGGGAACATCAGCCAGGCGGCGAGCACAAGCATCGACGTGGTGAGCGGTTCGACGACGCTAAGCGCGACGAATGGCTCGATCAGCCTGAACAATCTGGCGAACATCTTCAACGGTACGGTGAGCCTGTCGAACACGGGCAATGGCGCGGTAGCGCTGACGGGCTACAACGGCAGTTTGAGCCTGGGCAATGTGAGCGTGGCCTCCGGGAACCTGAGCATCGGCACGACGCTGGGGAACCTGACGCAAGCAGCCAGCACGAGCATCACGGTGGGAGCGGGCACGGCCGCGTTCACGGCAGCCAATGGGGTGATCACGCTGGGCAACGCGGGCAACGCGTTCAATGGCGCGGTGTCGCTGACCAGCGGCACGGCGGGGAACGTGACGTTCAACAATAACAAAGCCCTGGTGCTGGGCAACATCGCGGTGGCCAACGGCACCTTGACGATCACGGCCGCGGGGAACATCACGCAGTCGGCCAATACCAGCGTCAACGTGGCGATTGGATCGGCGGCCGTGACGGCGACGAATGGCGCCATCAGCTTGAGCAACACGGGCAATGTGTTCAATGGCGTGGTTAATTTGGCCAACACGGGCGCCGGCAACGTCAGCATCAACAGTAATCAGGCGCTGAGTTTGGGTAACATCACAGTACCCACGGGCAACCTGGCGGCTACGGCGGCGAGTGGCGGCATAAGCCAGGCCGCTAACACCGCGATCAGCAGCGGCGGCGCGGCTAACTTTAATGCCGTCAATGGCGCGATCAATCTCAGCAATGTCGGCAACGCCTTCAACGGCATGGTTTCTCTGGGAAATAGCGGTGCCAACGTTACGCTGGTCAACAATGTGGCCCTCAACCTGGGCAACATCAGCGTGGCGAGCGGCAACCTGTCGGTGACCGCCAACAATGGCAACATCACAAGACATGCGAACACCAGCTTGACGATCAACGGCACGCCAACCTTCCACGCCCCCAACGGGACCGTCAGTCTGTGATAGGGAGAGAGGCGCCGCTTACACGCGGAATTGAATCCGCGAAAGAGACAGGTGACCCCAGGAGTTCGTTCCATGGCGAGGCAATTTTCGATTCGGTGTGATTGCGAAATTCGCTGCACAAACGGCCCATGGGCGGAGAAGGTCCGCATGGTCGGCGTTGGCAGCGGCGTGTGCGCTCGGACGAGCGCGAAGTGCTGCTATCCGAATCTGCCTGTGAAAGGCATTGTGGCGCCCGCAAAGGTTAAGTCAATTATCCGGGACAGGATGGCGCCCCCGCGGCCCAATGGATGGTGATTTCCGAAGTAAGACGCAAGTTAACGAAAAAACCTTCGAACAGTTATTTTGGATTCTTTCAGACAACCGGCACCCAGGCCCAAAACACTTTGGTTTCAAAAAGAGGATGACGAGATGCTCGGCGTAACTACCAATGTCAGCTCGCTAATCGCACAGGACAGCCTGTCCCGCACGTCTAGCATGCTGTCCAAGACTCTGCAACGGCTATCGACTGGCCTGAAAATCAACAGCGGTGCCGACGGCCCCGCAGCCCTGGTTATTTCCCAGGAGCAACAAGCTCAGATCACCGGCCTGCAGACGGCCATCACGAACACTTCGAAGGCTACTTCAATGGTCCAGACGACCGAAGGCGCCCTCGGCACGATCAATGACCTGCTCAACCAGATTCGGTCACTGGCCCTTGATTCCGCCAACAGCGGCGTTAACGACCCGAACGCCCAGGCCGCCAATCAAGCTGAAGTCAGCAACGCCCTGGCGACCATCGACCGCATCGCGACCAACACGCAATTCGGCACCAAGAAAGTGCTGGATGGCTCGGCCGGCTTCACGGGCGTGTCGAACAACACGAATATTAGCTTCATCAATGCTCAGTCGAGCCTGGCGAGCGCTGGCGGCTTCGCGATCAACGTCACCACCGCGGCGCGGCGCGGATCTGTCCTGGCCGGCTCGGCACAGACCGGTCCCCTGGCCGCCAATGAATCGCTTACCGTCAATGGCGTCTCGATTGGCCTGACGAGCGGCCAGACGCAGGGTCAAGTCATCAACACCATTAACAACTACAGTGGTCAAACGGGCGTGACCGCAAGCAACTTCCAGACCTCGGTGACCTCGAGCACGGGTTATACCGATTCGTCGAACGCCAATGCGGCGGCCACCGCGAGCACTACTCTGGGCAACTTGAACCAGGGCGTGGGCGGCGCCAACTTCGTCGCGAGCAACTTGACGATCACCGGTACCGATGGCGACGGCGCCACGGTCACGGGGACGCCATTCGCGATCACCTCGACCACGACCCTCCAAGATGTTGTCGATAAAATCAACGGGACAAACACGGGCGGCAACAACGGCGGCCTCACCAAGATCTTCAATCATGCCACCGCGAGCATTGCCAACGGCAAGATCGTTCTTACCAGCAACTCCGTCACGGGCGACACCCTGGCGACGAACCAAAACTTCTCCATCAGCCTGAGCGAGTCGGCAGGCACGCCCAACGTCACGTGGGCCGCTCTGAGCACCCGCGGCGGCGATACCACAAGGCTTCAATCCACCCAGTTCGGTTCCAATGCCAGTGTGACGGTGTCATCGAACCAAGCAGCCGGCGCCACGTCGAGCGGTTTTGGCACCACGCAGATCCAGCACTTTGGGGCCGACATCGCCGGCACAATTGGTGGCTTCGCCGCACAGGGCAACGGCAACCTCCTTACTGGCAATAACGGCGCCGGTGCCCAGGGCATCACCATCAGTGCCGGCCTCAGCGCCAACGATTCGGTCTCCAGCGTGATTGGCTCCCAGGGAGCGGTCACCATCAATGACAACTCGCTGGTGTTCCAGATCGGTGCCAATGCCCACCAGACCGTCAAGATCGGTGTGGACAATGTTGGTACGGCCGCCCTCGGACTCAATGTTTCCGGCGTTCAGTTCGGCAACCTCGGTCAAATCAACATCGAAACCCAAAGCGGCGCTCAAGATGCCATCAAGATCATTGACTCGGCCATCTCCCAGGTTTCGTCGTTGCGTGGCACGTTAGGCGCTATTCAGTCGCAAACTCTCACGGAAAACGCCAGCAACCTGCAGACAACGCTTGAAAATACGACCTCGGCCGAAGCGGTCATCCGCGATACCGATTTCGCGGCGGAAACCGCCAATTACAGCAAGTATCAGGTCCTCATGCAGGTGGGCACCTCGGTTCTGCAAAACTCGAACCAGACCGCCAACCTGGTCACCCGCCTCTTCCAGTAAGAGGCACTGTCGGTCGCGAAAGAATCCAGCCCGCCGCGTGCACCACCCCCTCGGTCACGCGGCGGGTCTTTTGGATAACTATGCCGACTGTAGCGATGCGCCCGGCGCCTTTCTCCACCACAGTGGTGCGCTGAGGCACGCCCGGAGACCCGTCACGTGGTATTCTCGTCGAGGAGGGATTTCTTCTCGCCTTCGCGAAGGATTACGCCATGAGTAGCCTTTCCAGTGTGGCTTCCAGCGCCGCCAGTTCCATATCCCAACCTCCTATTTCCTTCACAGGCCTTATTAGCGGCCTCGACACCAGCAGCGTCGTGAAGGGCCTTCTGGCCGTCGATCAAGCGCAGATCAACGTCACGACAAACAAGGAAACCAGGGTTCAGGGAGAACAAACCGCCTATAAGCAGGTGGAGGCCAAACTGCTGACGCTGCAGGGCGATGTCCGCCAACTGAGTGCGCCGACCAACGGCGTTTTTCAGGCGCTGACGGCGACTTCAAGCAATACGTCGGTGGTTACCGCCGCGGCTTCCAGTTCGGCCGCGCCCGGGGTTTACAATTTGCAAGTTACCGACCTTGCCCAGGCCCAGGAGATTGCTAGCCAGGGTTTCGCGAGCCCCAGCAGCACTGTCACGCGGGGAACGCTTCAGCTGCAAACCGGCAGCGGCGCCGCGACTACCATCACCGTGGACGCGACAAATGATACCCTCCAGGGACTGGCCGCCACCATCAATCACGCCAATGCCGGCGTGACGGCCAGCGTCATCAACGATGGCTCGGGAGGCCAATCCTATCGGCTCCTTATCGTCGCGACCAAAACCGGCACCGCGAATGCCGTCACGATCACGAACAATCTGGCCGCCGACAGTGGCGGGGCCGTGCAGCCGCTGTTTAACACCCATGTCCAGGATGCCAAGGACGCCTCGGTTACGCTTGGGTCCGGCGCCGGCGCGCTGGTCGTCACGAGTTCCACCAATCAGATCAATAATCTGTTGCCCGGCGTGACCTTGCAATTATTGGGCACAAACCCCGGTAGCCACCTGACCGTGACCGTGGCCAGCGACACCACCGGCACCCAGAAGGCCATCGATAATTTCGTGGCCGATTACAATTCCTTGATGGCGATGATCGATCAGCAGACGTCCTTCGACGCGGCATCGAACACCGCAGCGCCCTTGCTCGGCGACAGCAAAGTTTCCGAGATTCAAAACCAAATCCGCAACATGGTTCAGAACGTCGTGCCGGGTGTAAGCACGCATCTGAATCAGCTCGGTGCTCTGGGAATCACGGTCAATAAAGACGGCCAGCTCCAGGTTGATGACTCGAAGTTAGCCAATGTTTTGGCTGGTAACACCGCGGCCACGCTCACCGATGTCCGCACTCTTTTCGGCATGTCCGGCTCGTCGCCGAATACCGGAGTGCAATTCATTACCGGCAATGAACAGACCAAAGCTTCCAGCACCCCTTATCAGGTAAATATCACCCAGGCCGCCACTCAAGGCGCGATCACGACAGACGTGAGCGCACCCTTGCCGGGCCAAATTACCATCGGCAATGCCTCCAACACATTTTCGCTGGCCGTCGATGGTAGAAGCACGACCGTCACGTTGGCGTCCAACACCTACTCGCAAACTGATTTCGCCAAAATGCTGCAAGCGACGATCAATAGCTCCTCCGACCTTGGCGGCAGGCAGGTATCGGTAAGCGTGCAAAACAACCAGCTAACGATTACCTCCGCCACGTATGGGTCTGCTTCGCAAATCGCCATCGGCAGCGGTAGCGCCAACACGGTCTTGAGCCTGGCCGGCACCGAGTCCGCCCAGGGCACCGATGTAGTTGGTTCTTACGTTGTCGATGGAGTTACGGAGACTGCCAAGGGCATCGGCCAGGTTCTCACCGGGACGTCAACCAACGCCCACACGGCCGGTTTGGTGGTCCGTGTGAGCTTGACGCCTGATCAAGTGGGAGGCGGTACCCAGACGACCCTGAGCGTGACGCGGGGCATTGCTTCCCAGCTCAACGCGCTCCTGAATTCCTTCACGGATTCCATCACGGGCCGATTCAAGACGATCGATAACGGCTTCAATCAAGAACTTACTGATCTCGAGGCGCAAAAAACGCAACAAACCAACGCCATGAATGCCAAGCAGCAACAGCTGCTCACGGAATTCGCCGATATGGAAAAAACACTCGCACAACTCCAGGCAGTCAGCAACGCGCTCAACAGCCTTTCTTCCAACACCTCGACAACGACGAGTAGTTCAAGTCCGGCCCCGAGATCGACCTCCTCGTCTACCTCTAGCGGTTCCTAATTTCGAAAGGATTTCACCATGCAAGGCTTGGCGGCATACCGGCAAACCCAAAATCTCACGCGCACGCGCATCGAGATCATTCTCACGCTTTATCGCCGCGCGTTGACGAACCTCAGTCGCGCACGCCAGGCCCTGGCGGAAAACAAGCCCGATGCCGCGCGCCCCTTTTTGTTGCACACCCAAACCATCGTTATGGCCTTGTCAGCCGAGTTGCCTGCTTACAAGGATGAGTTCGCCATCAACTGTCTGCGTCTGTATGAATTTGTCGCCTATCAAATGGCCCAGGGCGGTGCGAGTAACATTGATGCCGCCGAACGGGTGCTGCGTCCACTGCTGGAGGGCTTCGAGGCCGTCCGTGAGGAAGCTACCGCCCTGGAAATGCAGGGCAAGATCGTCCCGCTCGATCGAGATAACGGCGTATCCCTCACGGCATGATGGCGTCTCTCAAGGGCGGGTCGCCATTCGGCTTTTCAAAAGTGCACGCGCCTCCAAAAGGAACTCATGGTAGCCGGGCTCGCGATAATCGGCATAAGTCCATGGCCAGGCATGAAACGCGCCTTCTTGATAACGGAGAGTGACTTCGGCGTAGATGCCATCGCGTAAATAGATTCGGTGTGCTTGGTCCTTGGTGGTGGCGAGGAGAAACTTGCCGAGCTGAAGCAAGCCCGGGTCTAGATTCAGCGGCCTTGCCTGAGGATAAATCCCCTGGCTGGCCAGCTCATTTTCCAGAGCGATGGCAAAGTTTTTAACGTCCGGCAAGCAATCGCTGCCGGCCAACTCGTCAAACGCCAGCAAGCGTTTACGAAGATTGGGGCCCATTTCTTTTTCGTAATACGCTGTGTGGTGAAATTCGAAATCCGGACTGATGAGGGCGATCGGGCCATACTTGGCCTGGAGACGTCCGTTGGCCCAATCAAGAGCGTCACGATGAGCGCTGAAACAGGCGAAAACCAAAAGGGATGGCTCGACCGGCCGCCGGCTAGACATAAGGTTGGTTTAAGGAAATGGCGTCGATCTTGTAGGGCCGCTGCTTTGCCACTGACTAACACTGGCCCACGATGCGGGCACGCCTTTCCTCCTGGAATAGGGCACGCACCTTCTTTTTGGCGATACGGTCAGCCAGTCTTGGAAAGAAACGGGAGACAAAGGCGACCAGTTTACCCTGGCTCGTGAGATGGATTTCGTTTTTACCGCCGGCGATGGCCCGGAGGGTTGCCGTCGCGACCTGACCGGGTGTCATGCCCCGCAGATGGTCGTACTGGATGAGGGCCTTCTGCTCGATCATATTTTGCGAGAAGTTGGTGGCGGTAAAGCCCGGGCAGATAACCAAAACGTCGACGCCATCTTTCGCGAGTTCGGCCCGAAGTGCATCGCTGAAGCCTTGAACCGCGAATTTGCTCGCCGAATACTCGCTGCGGGCGGGTATGCCGCGCTTGCCGGCTATGGAGGAAATGTTAACCAGCGCGGGTCGGTTGCCCTTTTTGAGCATGGGCAAGAACACCCGCGTCGTTTCGGTCAGGCCGAAGAAATTAACCTCCATGATCTTGCGCATGCGCTCAGGGCCGGCGTCCACATAATGTCCCGTGGCGCCGATGCCCGCGTTGTTTACCAGAATATCCAGACCACCAAAATGCGTTTGGGCCGCCTCGACCATCTTTTGCCGGTCGGCCGGATCGGTAACGTCGGCTTGGACCGTTTCGAGAGTGCCACCCTGGGTGCGAACTTCCGTCGCCAGTTCCGCGAGAAGTTCAGCGCTGCGGGCGGCTGCGAGCACCTTCACGCCTCGCGCCGCCGCGAGTTGAGCCAGCGCTTTGCCTATCCCCTGCGAGGCCCCAGTGATGAGCATTCGCGATCCCGCCAAGGTGCGTCGCTGTCCCATTTCGTGCTTTCCATGAAAGTTGTTTGCTGCCCGCGAAAGTTTACCCCGTTCGCCGACTACGCGCGCGGTTTAAATCGGGAAATATGGGCTAAAAGGGAGGCGGAGACGGATGTTTAGCGATTATGCCAGAATGGCGTGGGATGCAATCACTTCGTTCGTGATTCTCAGCCAATATTTTTGAGCGGCATGGCCACCATCTTCTGCAATTCCGCCTGTCCCAGGCGGTGGCAATAATCTCCAAAGCTCTCGCTGTTTTGGCGATCTACTTTGAACCGCTCCAGCAGTAAGACCAGGAGCGGCACAATCTCGTTGGCAGGCACCAGATCTTTGAGCGGGAAGTTGAGGCGATCACCAATCAGGTTGCCGCCGACGAAGACGGTGTATTTATCTCCGGAGCGGCCAACGATGCCGATGTCGCTCTGATAGGGCCGCGCGCAGCCGTTCGGGCAGCCGGTCATGCGGATGCCGATCTTTTCATTGTTGAGTTCGAGGCGTTTGAGCTGCACTTCGAGCTGGTCGATGAGCGCCGGCAGAGCGCGCTCGGCCTCGGACAGGGCCAGGCCGCAGGTGGGGACCGCCGGGCACGCCATGCTGTGCTGCTGGATGAGCGGAATGCGCGCCGGGGCGGTGACGCCATGATCGCGCAGGGTTTTTTCGATGACCGCCTTCGCCCTGACGTCGAGGTTGCAGAGAAGAATATCCTGCATCGGCGTCAAACGTACGTCCGCCTTCAATGTCTGCACCAGCACGCGCAGGGCGGTGCGTAAGCGAAAGTTGCCTTCATCCTTGATGCGGCCATTTTCCACGGAAATACCGTAGAAATATTTGCCGTCGGTCTGGTCATGCCAGCCAAGATGCAAAGGGAAACCAGTGACTTCCACGGGCTTGGGGAGCACGAGGGGAAAGGGCAGGTAGGTGGCCAGGACCTGGCGAAATTTGTCGACGCCCCAGGCGTGGACCACGTACTTGATGCGTGCGCACTTGCGGTCGCCGCGGTTGCCATGGTCCCGAAAGAGCTTGACGACCGCTTCGGCGGTCGCGACGACCAGGTCGGGCTTAACGTGGCAAATGGGCTGGGCGATATAAGGAAAGGTCTTGTCGTTGCCGTGCGTCATGCCCATACCGCCACCGACAAGGACGTTGTAACCGACTATGCGGTTGTTCTTGAGGATGGCCAAAAAGCCAAGGTCCTGGGCATAGACATCGACGGAATTATCCTGCGGCAAGGCCAGGCCGGTTTTGAACTTGCGCGGCAAATAAACCTTACCATAGAGCGGCTCGACTTCGGGGAGGTCCTCGTTGGGAATAATCGCTTCGCCGTTGAGCCATATTTGATGGTAGGCCCGGGTGCGGGGTGCCAGGTGGCTCGCGATGCGGTCCGCCAACTCTTGCAGCGCTGTATAGGCCGGCGTCCGAAACGGTGCCGGTGGGGCCATTACGTTACGTTCCACGTCGCCGCAGGCGCCGAGAGTGCTCAGCAGACATCGATTGATGCCGGCGATGGTCTCCCGTAAATGAGACTTGATGATGCCGTGAAACTGAATCCCCTGCCGCGAAGTGATGCGCAGGGTGCCGGTCGCATGTTCCTGGGCGATGGCGTCGAGGGCCAGATATTGCGCCCCTGTTA
This sequence comes from uncultured Planctomycetota bacterium, assembly GCA_963848825.1. Lineage (GTDB taxonomy): Bacteria > Planctomycetota > Planctomycetia > Gemmatales > Gemmataceae > CAVVSQ01. Next base: position 193,155 of record CAWKFA010000017.1, read on the forward strand.
CTTTCCCGCCCGGGATTTTGCAGCGCACCATAAAGTTATAGAACTTGCCGGCGCCGACCTTGTTGCGATCTTTGCGCGCGTCGCGGTCGTCCTGCTGGTAGCTTCCGTGAAACTTGATGAGCTGCTTGTTGTCGTCACTGAAATGATCGCTGTCCTGGGCCAACTCTTCCGCCACCGTGCCACGCAGGTTGCGGCTGGCTTCCTTGATGCCCTCGACGGCGGAAAGTTTTTCGAGGCGAATGGGTTCGACGGACATTTCTACTACTCGCATGAAACCAGAGAGGGGAAGTTGTTCGATATCACTATCTTTATAATCTATGTAATCTATTTTCGGCAAGCCAGGTGCAGAGCCGGGCTCATAATCACTTTATTCCTTACAATCGGCAAGGAAACATCGGCAGCTTAAAAAATACGGGCGCTCTGGCCGTGCATTGACGTTGCCAGCAATACTTTTAGGCCTGAAGAGCAGCACTCGTTACGTCAAGTTCCCCCCTTGCCCCGTCGAGTTTTAATAAGGTCGTGAAAGAGCGGCACCAGGGTAATATTGGTCTTGGCGGAGTGAATGTATGGTTTCAAGTTTGGCACCGGTGGCCGTCACCAATCTTGGATTTCTGACGGTTCTCCGTGATGGCTCTGGGTTTCTGGGAGGGTATCTGGTTACAAACCCCTGGGGCCGGCCGCTGGAGTTTCGGCTTTCGAGCGCGGTACAGCCCAACCGCGTTCAGCAGATTCTGTATGGCGAAAGCCTGGAACCCTACATTTATGCCGATCTCCTGGGCAAGACGCTTGTTGACAAAACGGCCACGCCGGCGCAAGTTATCGTGACGGATCAGCCGGCGGCGCTCGACTTGCGATTGCGCGTCGAGGTGCCGGTGGCCCTCGTCAATTTGGCGGACCCTGCTCACCCGCTGTCGGCACACTCTCACTTCGCCAGTGACATGAAGGTGCTGGATGATCTCATGGATCGCCTGGGCACTTTCGATTTCACCGAACCCTTCACGCGCATCCGGGAAGCCGTCGCCGAGGCGCGCAAGTTAGGGGTCGTCGGACGAAATTAGTGCAGCATACCTCAGAAGACATCGTCCTTTCCCTTGACATGCTGGTGGCCGCCCCCTTATTCTGCCAGACTTAACACTCCAGGGGGCTGTCCCGATTTGGCAGGCCCCTCACTATTGCCGGAGGACAGGGATGTCTACCTCGGCGGGCCGCTATGTTGCGTTGACGCCGGCGCGGCGCATGGTTGCGGATTGGATGTTTTTCTGCCGCCATGTTCCGGTGGTAGTCGCCGAGAGGCGTATGGAGCTCGGCGCCGTCTGCCGGGCGCGTCAATTATGCGCGGCGCGGCCGAGTTGGGTGGCCATCTTTATCAAGGCCTTCGCCCTGGTGGCGGCCCGCCGGCCGGAATTGAGGCAGACCTACCGGTCCTTTCCCTGGCCCCATCTCTACGAGCATCCGCGTTCGCTCGCCCTCGTGACACTCGAGCGCGTGGAGGGGGGCGAACCCGTTGTCGTGCTCACCAAGTTAAAAACGCCGGATCACTTGCCACTATGGTACCTCGATGACAAGGTGCGCGAGTGTCAGGACCAACCGCTGCAACATTTTCCTATCTATAGGCGAGCACTGCGGACCCTGTGGCTGCCCTGGATCTTCCGGCGCTGGCTTTTGTGGGGAGCTTTCAATCTTTCCGGTCGCTTTCGCGCCGAGACGATCGGCACGTTTGCGCTGACCTCGCCGGCCGCTCAGGGCGCGGGGCTAATTCATCTGCAAACATTCATGACGTCGACCCTTCATTACGGCATGTTCGAGGCGGATGGGACGCTCGCCTTCCGCTTGAGCTTCGATCACCGCGTCTACGACGGCGCCGCCGCGGCCCGCGTGCTTGTCGCCATGGAAGAGATCTTGCAAACGGAAATCCTCGCCGAGCTAACCAGCATGCGCGGCGCCCTCGCTGCCTGACGACTTCAGCCACGACTTTTGCACATCGGTTCGCACCTTCCTGCTCATCGTCTGAATATAACCGGACGCGAAGCCTGCGCTTTTGCACCCGTGGTGACGCGCAGGTTGGCCGTTGCAAGCAAACCGACATCGGTTGGAAAAGTTGACGCCTATCGTCTTCATCGTTTAGAATAAATCTGTATGTACTCGCGCCCGGGACCTAACCGCTCCATGAAACGAAGCCGCCATGCCCCAGGAAGCCGCCGGCAAGGGGGAAAAACGCCCTCTTCGCATCGGTAAATATGAAGTCATCAAACACATCGCCACCGGGGGGATGGGGGAGGTGTATGAGGCACGCGACACCGTTTTGGACCGTGTCGTGGCGCTCAAGGTGCTGTCGCCGGAACTGGCTGCCAAGCCCAATATGGTGGAACGCTTCAAGCGGGAAGGGCGCCGGGCTGCCGGACTGCGCCATGAAAACATCGTAGACATCTTCGATTGCGGCGAATCCAACGGCAAGCATTTCCTGGCTTTCGAGTTCATCAAGGGCAGGGACCTGCACGACCACATCATCCGCCGCGGCCGGCTAAGCGTGGCGGAATCCAGGCAGATCATGATTCAGGCGCTGCGTGCCCTCGATCATGCGTTTCACAGGGACATCGTTCATCGCGATATCAAGCCCGCCAACTTTCTCCTCACCAAAAGCGATAAAGGCCATTTGCAAGTCAAGCTGGCCGACCTGGGCCTGGCGCGCCTGGTGGACGACGACGATCACCGCCTCACCAAGGTCGACTCAACCATCGGCACCATCGATTACATGCCACCGGAACAGGCCCAGGACAGCAGCGCGTCCGACATACGTAGCGACATCTATTCACTTGGCTGCACGCTCTATCACATGCTCGCCGGCAAGCCGCCTTTTCCCACCGGCACGCTGGTGGAGCGGATCTTGAAGCATCGCGACGCCGAGCCGGAGGATATTCGCAAGTTCAATGCCAAGGTACCGCTCCAGGTCGTGCGCATCATGCAAAAGATGATGGCGAAACAGCCGGACGAGCGTTACCAAACGCCGCAAGAATTGCTCTCAGTCCTGGAAAATCCTGGTAACTTTCCGGAGGTCGGCGACGAACCGGAGCCCGAACTGCGTCCCCTGGAACCGTCCCCCAAAGAGAGGGCGGCACGGCAGGTTTATGGCCTGGGTTCTGTCCCTCAGCGTCAAGAGGTCCCGGGTACGGATCATTCGAGGCACCGTGACAAGACCGTGGAAGTCACGCGCCCCCTGAAATCGATTCCAGAGAAGAAAAAACGCTTTCGCGACGAGGACGAGCCGGAGAGACCGCGAAATAAACGAAGAAGAAGGCAGCGACAAGAAAGGTCGCCGCTCTTCATTGGGGGCAGCGCGGCTTTTCTTGTGCTGGCGGTCCTGTGTCTTTTGACCTGGTTGCTCCGGCGGCAGTCGGCAGACGACGATCAAGGCAAACCCGACGTGGCTGCCCGTGATCGTCAAGGACCGTCCCCCAGGGGACCTGCGGAACACGCCCGTGAAGCCAGGACCTGGCCCCGTGAAAGCCGGCGCGCCGCCACTGTTATACCGACCCACGACCACCTGGAAACCGGACGCACTCAAGGATGAGTTTATCGGCCCGTTCATGACCGCGCCGTCGGTTCCCGGCGACGCCAGGCTGGTCAGGGTGCGCCGGCTGCCCGGCGCGGGGGAATATGCGACCGTCGGCGAAGCCGTGGCCATGACGACGGGCCCGCTACTTATCGAGATTCACGACCAGGGACCGATCTTCGAATCGGCATGGCCGGCGCTGCGTGACCGGACTCTTTGGATACGTGCCGGAGCTGGTTATCGGCCACTGCTCGCGTGGGACCCGGGCACCGCGAAATTTTCCGCGCCGCTGGCAACCATGACAGGCGGAGATTTGACGCTGGAAAGCCTTGATGTCGTAACCAAATGGCCGTTGGGCCATGCCGAGGGGCCAGGTTGCCTGTTCGCGCTCCGCGACACCAATTTCGAAGCCCGCCAATGCACTTTCACCGTGGGCGGTAAAAATGCACGTGGTATCGCGCTCCTGCAACTGGAACGCCTGGAGCGCACCTCGAAAGCGGCAGTCAGCAATGAGCCCGCCGCCGAGGCGGCAGCAGTGCGCGTCCACTTGAAACAATGCTACGCGCGGGGCTCCGACCTGCTCATCCTTGACGGCAAGGGCGTTTCGCTGGACGCTCTCATGGAAAATTGTTTGCTCGTGAGCGGCGGTCAGCCGATGTTTCGGATTGCCAACAATGACGAGGATAATCTCAAGCTTCGCCTTGTCCGCTCCACTCTCGTTTGCAGCCAGAACCTGCTCCGCTGGAACAACCTGACGGGCAAGGCGGGGTCGCCTCATGTCGATGTTCGGGTATGGGACAGCCTGTTGAGCCGGTCTGATACCAACGCTCCGCAAGGAGATCTGCTGGTCATGGGCGACGGCGCCGACCTGGTTCATGTGAAGTGGCGGCCGGTCAATGCCCTTTACGCCGGCTGGAAACGTCTCCTTGTCAGCGCCGACAAGAGCGTTAATACCGGAGCCATGGATTTTTGGCGCACCGTCTGGTCGATTCGCGAAGGCGATCAGGAATTGACCGAGACCTGGCCGGGAACCTTGCCATCTGAGCCCGAGGCGCTCGCGGCCCAGGTGTTTTCGCCAGTCGATACGCCGGTCTACTTCGCGGCCAGCGGCGGCCCTGGCCCGCTGGGCTCCGAATTGAGTAATCTTCCCCCCGAACCGAAGTTGGCCCTGCAACGCACCTTTGATCGCTATCCTGCGCCGACCGTCTCCCTACCGGATTCGGACGCGCCGCCCACCTTCCCGGCGAAGGACCCGGACTTATATCAGGGCGAACGTCTGAATCTTATGCAAATCGATCTGGGCAAACATTTGCAAACCGTTTTGCAAACCGCCAAGCCCGGCCCGCGCGTCGTCCTCTACCTTTCCGGCAAGGGCAAACAGTTCACCAGTCCGATCAAGGTCAAGGGCATTGCGAACCTCGTGCTCTATTTCGAACCCGTGCTGGCCAACGAAGAACCATTGACGTTGACGCCCAATCCGCTGGCCACGGAAGAACGCGAGCCGCTCATCGACGTTGAAGATGGCAACCTGGAAATCATCAAGGGGCGTTTCTTGCTGGAAAACAAACGCTCCAGTGCGGCCCCGGCATATTTAATCCGCTTGCGTGGCGGCGATTTGGTTCTTAATCGCTGCTACTTGCAGGGCGCTCTCGATAAGGCCCCTGAAGCCTACCAGGGTCTGGTTCGCTTTGACGGCGCCGCGGGGAATGGCGCCTTGCCTGGTGTCCTGTTCAATGACACCGTCATGGTGTCCTCACGCAGTCTTCTTGACCTTTATGGTGGCGCGCGCGTGCGCTTACGAAACTGCGCTGCCGTCTCTGGAGACCATGGTCTGCTCTTCAGTCCCGTCCCGGCCGCCAAGATATTCGTGAACCTCGAACACAATACACTGGCCGTCCACCAGGCCATGATGGCCGTGCGGACGCAGGCCGGGGACGTCGATAATATCGTGGTGCAGGCTCAAGAAAATTACTTTCTCAGTCCGTTTAGCGGCGAGCCGCGCAATTCCCGGCTGGTGGGCGTCGCCGCTGAGGCCGTGGCTCAGGGCGTGCTTTTGTGGCAGGGCAAGGGCAATGCCTTCGATACAGCGCATTTGCAGGCCTACCTGGCCGGTGTCGACGACGCCCCCGCCAAACAATCATTCAAGGATTGGACTCACCTGTGGGGCCCAAACGGCGAGCATGCTCCGACCCAGCTGGAACCGGCCAAGACGGCCAAGGCCTTCACTATCGACCCGCCTTCCTGGCCAAATCTTGCCCTGCCTCCGCAATTTCAAGTCGGTACCGGCCCGCCCCCCTTTGGTGCCGATTTGATCAAATTGGGCATCATCACCAAGAAAAGAAAATAGGATGAGAAGGTAGCCCGATTGGTGATGGCCGGCTGGTCACCTCGGATGATCTTCATCAACAAGGTTGGGTCAATTCATGCGCCTGGCGCTTTTAGGGGACCATGTCGACGGCTTGGCGATGGCGCGGCGCTAGTAAGTTCGGGCCGACATCAATTATTGATTTATAGCGGCGATACTGTCGGTATGGAGTATTTGCAGCGCTGGGGACTGACTCCGCAGCGTGTGGCCGACCTGGAAGAAGTATTGGCGGACCCAAAAATTGAAGCGGTGATCGTCGCCGGCCGGCCGTCGCGGCGTCCCGGTCAACTGCGTCGTTCTTTGCAGTCCGAGCGTCATGTCCTTTGCGTTTGCCCGGTCGATGACTCGCCCGACGTAGCTTACGAAGCAGCGCTGGCCCAGGCGGATGCCGGCGTGCTGCTCTTTCCATTGCTGCCCGAAGCGCTTCACCCAGCTTTTGGGCGTCTGCGGGAACTGGCACGCGCCACTCCTCCCCGGCTCATCGAAATTGAGCGCAGTTCGTCCGAGGAAGTCTTGCTGGAAGCGGAAGAGGAGGGGCATGGGGCGGGCTTTCCCGGCTGGGACCTGTTGCGCCAGGTAGGTGGCGAAGTCGGCGAGATTTTTGTGCTCACGCCTCCTGAGGAAATCGAAAAGGGCCAGCCGCTATTGGTGACGGGCAGAATGGTTCGGGGCGAGTTATTCCAGGCTGTCTATCTACCGTTGCAAACCGAGGCGCGGCTGCGGATCGCGCTGGTGCGCCGCGATCAACGCCTGGAACTGACGTTCGCCCAGGGCTGGCCTGGCCCTGCTGAGCTCACTTATACAGATGACCTGGGCCAGCCGCGGGTGGAAACGTGGGGCGCGTTTCGATCCCTGGACCGCCCTCGTGGAAGCGTGGGAAAATGCCCTGCGTGCCTATAAGCGAGTCAAACCCCAGCCAGGCGCCGTCCCCGAGCCTGAAGCGGCGACTGCCACGTTCGTGCCGGCCACGCTTACCTGGCAAGACGCCATTCGAGGGCTGGAGTTGGATGACGCGGCCCGGCGCAGTGTCCGGCGCCGTCGTGCCAGCACGCTGGAGTTTCAAGAAGCAACCGAAGAGGCGGGCTTTAAAGGCACCATGACTCTTGTCGGTTGTTCGATGCTGTGGATGAGCCTTGTACTGCTCATTCTGTCCGCCTGGCTTCCCTGGCTGGGCTGGTTCATCGCGCCGGTGTTCGGCATCTTTCTGGTTTTGCAACTGCTGCGCTGGGCGGTCCCACCAAAACCAGAGAAGGGACCGCCGGCACCGACGTCAAGTCCATGAGGGCCTTGTCCGCCAGGCTCTAAATTAGCCAGCGCTCCAGGTCAGCACCACCTTGCCGCAGTTTCCCGACAACATCGTGTCGAAGCCTTTTTGGAAGTCATCGGCAACATAACGGTGCGTAATCACCGGCCCGATATCGAGCCCCGATTGCAGCATCACCGTCATCTGATACCAGGTTTCATACATCTCCCGGCCATAAATGCCCTTGAGCGTCAGCATGTTGAAAATGATGGTGTTCCAATCGATGGCGAACTCGCGTTCCGGAATGCCCAGCATGGCGATTTTGCCACCATGGGCCATGTTGGCGAGCATGTCCCGAAAGGCCGTTTCATTGCCGGACATCTCCAGACCGACGTCGAACCCTTCCTTGAGGCCAAGGTCCTTTTGCATTTGCCGGACTGTGCGGCTGCGCACATCCACCGTGGCGGTCGCTCCCAGCTTTTTCGCCAGCTCCAGCCGATGAGGATTGACGTCGGTGACAACGACGTGCCGGGCGCCGGCATGCTGGACGACCGCGGCCGCCATGCAGCCGATCGGCCCGGCACCCGTGATGAGCACATCCTCGCCCAGGACCGGAAAAGACAGCGCCGTGTGAACCGCATTGCCGAAGGGATCGAAGATTGCCTGGATGTCGCGTGGAATATGGGTATCGTGGGCCCAGACGTTGGTCACCGGCAGCGCCAGGAATTCGGCGAAGGCGCCGGGCCGGTTGACGCCGATGCCTTGCGTGTCCTTGCATAAGTGGCGGCGGCCGGCCAAGCAATTGCGGCAGCGGCCGCAGACAACGTGTCCCTCGCCGCTGACGATGTCGCCCGTATGGAAGTCCTTCACATTGGAACCTACTTCAACGATCGCGCCCACGAATTCGTGGCCGATCACGAGGGGGACCGGTATTGTCTTTTGAGCCCAGGCATCCCATTTGTAAATATGCAGGTCGGTCCCGCAAATTCCTGTACGCAGAACCTTGATCAGCACGTCATTGATGCCGATGCCGGGAACGGGTACATCGTCGAGCCAGAGACCAGGCTCGGCATGTTTCTTGACGAGAGCTTTCATCGGAGGTTGCCTCAGCGGACCATTGTCTCATGGTCGGGGATTCGAACGGAGGACCACGAGTTCCTCTTTTCTTATGGATGAAAATGTGGTGCGGAGTATATTTGGAGGAAGGAAGCGACTTCTCCATGTCCTGAAAAGGTGGATCATGACTGCGAAATTATTGGAACCGGGGGTCGGCACCGAGGGAACGCGCGAGATAAGCATTTCGAAAGAAGAATTCCTCATTGGCCGTGGCCCGGATTGCGATCTGCGCGTCAATGATGACGATATCAGCCGGCATCATTGCCTGATCCGCCTGCGGGGCAACGAGGCGACCTTGAGCGACCTGGGCAGCAGCAATGGCACCTTCGTGAATTCCAAGCGAGTTTTGAGCCAGGTGGCCTTGGCGTCGGGAGACGAGATATGCCTGGGAAAGTGCCGTTTCTTCGTTGATCTGGGCGACCGTTCCGAGGGCGTGCACAAGCTTCCGGACAAGTCAGATCCCCTCGCCGTTACCCGCAAAATGAATGTCAAAAACCAGCCCCCGGAGAAAAGCTAGGAGGCTTCCCAAAACGAAGGTTACCCTGGTAAATCACGACCATGAAAAGAAAAGAGCCACCCGCCGGGGGAGCGGGTGGCCAGGGGAAGCCATTTGAATTGTCAGGGGGAAATGTATGTTGGCGAGAGAAAGATCCGGTTAAAGGTTTGCGTTTGGGTCGGGAGGACGGGGAAGGCCTCCTGGCACTTTCGAACGGTTTGGGCAAGGTTCGGGGAAAACCTGGCCCGGTTATTTTTCGCACCTTTGTACTGGATACTTTCTTGACTAGACGGGAATTGATAAAGCAAGTCGCATGCCAAGATTTGGCCGGAAAATGCAAGGGGCCATGGCTGCTGGACTTACGATTTTAGGCGGCGTTTTTCCGGATCGCCGAGCGCACCAGTGTTGTAAAAAAGTACGGCGCGGTGTTGCAAAAGCTTCAATTCCCGGCCGTCTTCGGCCCTTTCATCCGCATCGTTTTGCGAATAATCTTGTCCTGCCACGTTATGGGAAGACAGCGCAAGATGCGCAAGCGCCACGCCATCCGGGCGGGAAAGGCATAGAAGGGTAGGCGTTCTCGATGGCCCGCACGATTCGGCGGGCGGCCTCCTCGGGTTCGAGCAGGTTTTCCATCGGCAGATCGATTTGTGTCGTCATGGCCGTGCGGATCCACGCCGGGCATATCGTTGTCGTGCTTATGCCGTGGCCCAGCACCTCGGCACGGATGCCTTCCATCAAAGCGTTCACGCCCGACTTGCTGGCGCAATAGGCGAGCATCCGCGGCAAGCCCCGGTACGACGCCACACTGGAAATCGCCACGAGGTGTCCGGCACGGCGCTGGAGCATGCCAGGCAGCACGGCTGCCACGCTATTGGCCACGCCAAGTAAGTTGACATTGATGATGCGGGCGAATTCCACGGGGTCCAGATTCAAGGCCGATGTTTCCGAACCGATGCCGGCGTTCGCGATCAAGAGATCGATGGGGCCGAGCTCCCTTTCCAGTTCCAGCGCCTGGTTCTTGAGCGCGGCGGCCATGGTAACGTCGGCAACCCGCCAGGCGCAGCGCCTGTTTTTGCGCGTGCAATGCCGCGGCGAGCGTGACGAGACCCGCCTCGCGCACATCGACGGCCGCGATGGCCCACCCTTTCGAGGCTAACTCCAGAGCCAGCGCCTTGCCGATGCCGGCGCCGGCCCCCGTGATGAATGCGACTTTGTAAGGTGTCATGGTGGTAAGGGCGCCTGACATAAAGAGGACCAGGCTCTGGTATCTCGCTAATAATGTTAAGACCTATAAATCTTCGTAGCGTATGGCCTGGTTCTTATCCAGACGCGGCAAGTTAAGGGGCACCGCTTCGGGGTATTTTTGGGCTGCTCCCGTGTTAAAGATGACAATCTCGTCGTCCCGTCCTATTTTGCCCTCTTGAAGCAGACGTTCCAGGCAATCGAAACAGACCGCCGTTTCCGGGCAGATGGCGATGCCTTCCGCGCTGGCTACTCGGCGCATCCAGGAAACGATGCGCGTCTCCTTGCCGGCCAGTGCCCAGCCTTTGCTGGCACGGATGGCGTCGAGCATCATGAAGTCGCCCACCGCCATGGGCACGCGCAGGCCGCTGGCGCTGGTGTGCGCGTTGGGAAAAAGCTCGGCGAAGCGAGCGCCGCTCTCGAAGGCACGCACGATCGGCGCGCAACCATCGCTTTGACAGCTCACCAGCTTCGGCAGCTTGGTGGAGCGTAGCCAGCCCAGTTCTCCCAGCTCCGCGAACGCTTTCCACATCCCGATGAGGCCCGTGCCGCCGCCCGTTGGATAAAAAATCACGTCCGGCAACACCCAGTCACGCTGCTCGGCCAACTCCAGCCCCATCGTCTTCTTGCCTTCGAGACGATAAGGTTCCTTGAGGGTGGACATGTCAAACCAGCCCATCTTGTCCGTGCCCTCGCGCACGATACGGCCGCAATCATTGATCAGACCGTTGACGAGATAAACCTTCGCCCCACAGAGATAAGCCTCCATCTGGTTGATGACCGGCGTATCCTCGGGCATGAAGACATAAACCTCCATGCCGGCGCGCGCTCCGTAGGCGGCCAGGGCGCCGCCGGCGTTGCCGGCTGTCGGCACCGCGAGGCGTTTTGTGCCAAAGTGTCGGGCCATGCTGACCGCCGCGGTCATGCCGCGGCTTTTGAAGCTGCCGGTGGGTAGTTGCGCTTCGTCCTTGATAAAGAGCCTCGTGAGGCCCAATTCCGCACCCAGGCGCGGGCAGGGCAAGATTGGCGACATGCCCTCGCCCAGCGTCACCGGTTCCTCGCTCGCGGGCAGTGGTAAGAGCTCGCGATAGCGCCATAAAGAATTGACGCGCCCCACCAGGTCACTCGGCTTGAGCGCCTTTCTTGATAGCCGCCAGATCGTAACGCACCCACAGGGGCCGGCCCTCATGGACGGTCAAAACCTGCTCCGCGTCGAACGGCGTACCGTCGAGCGCGCTTTCAAGACGTTTCACGAACATGGCGGCCTCCTTAAATAGTTAATATAGGAAGGGGGCCAGAGAGAGAGTAAGGCACGGCTCGCGAACGGAAACCACCAAATTCTCGCGTGCCCTTCGAGCTAACAGGCCGCCGAACGTTGCTCAACTACTCGCCCGCGGCGCCAATCGCCGACAGCTCAAAAATATATCACTTGACGGGCTTACTTTTGTTCGGGTAGACTTCTTCCCGGTACTTCTGAGAGGTTACACCTAGGGTCTCGGGCCAAACTTCCCTTTGGCCCCCGCCCGTGGAAGAAGGAGTTTCTTCGGGTACGCTTGTTTTCCAGGGACGGGGCCCTTTCCCCACCTGCCCGACGACCATCATGCGCTCCGTGATTCGCAGTGACAAAGTGCTGGTCCGGGCACCGGCCAAAGTAAATCTCCTCCTGGAAGTGCTTGGTAAACGAAACGACGGCTATCACGAGATCGCCACCCTGATGGTGGCAATCCGGTTGATGGACACTTTAATATTCGAGGAAGCGCCCGGCCTCCGGCTCCGATGCAGTCGAGCCGATCTCTCCACAGGCGCTGATAACTTGGTTATGCGGGCAGCCCGCCTTCTCAAGGAGCGAACGGGTTACGCAGGCGGCGCGGATATCACGCTGATCAAGCGAATTCCCATGGCGGCCGGACTTGCCGGCGGCTCGACCGATGCGGCCGCCACGCTATGGGGGCTGAATCAGCTGTGGAAAACGGGCCTGGCAGGCGAAGAACTGGCGGCGCTGGGCGGACAACTGGGAAGTGATATTCCCTTTTTCTTCCACGTGCCCGCGGCCTGGTGCACGGGGCGCGGCGAGATCGTCAGGCCGCTGCCGCTGGGTAGGCCGCTGGATCTGGTGCTGTTGTGTCCGTCGTTCGGTTGTCCGACCGCCGAAGTATATCGGCACCTGGCTCCAACGGCTTATGAGCACAACGAGGAGCGCGGCCTGCAGGCGCGGAAGGCGCTTGCCGAGGGTGCCATTGAGAAAATCGGCCAATTGTTGCATAACAGCTTGCAACCGGCGGCGGAGATCGTGGCCCCGGCTTTGAAGAGTTATTATCGGCGCCTGGCAGAGACCGGGCCGGCGGGCCAGTTGATGAGCGGCAGCGGTAGTTGCCTTTTCGCGTTGGCTCGCGATCGCCCCGATGCCGAACGCATCGCCCGCGAACTCCGCGGTGCCGCGGACAGGGAATCGTTCACGGTTATCTTGGTTCGAAGTTGCTCGTAGCAACTTATTTCACCCGTGCCACAGCCCAAAAGGAGAATCCTGTGGTTATCACTGAAGTTCGCATCAAGCTCATGGAAGATAACAACGAGAGGTTGCAAGCTTTTTGCTCCGTTACTTTCGCCGATGCCTTCGTTGTCCGCGATCTGAAGATCATTGAAGGGACCAAGGGGTCCTTCGTGGCCATGCCCAGCCGTAAGCTCACCGATCGGTGTCCTGGCTGCGGCTCCAAAAATCATCTGCGGGCACGCTTCTGCAATCAATGCGGCAGCCGGCTCGACGAGGACCGCGCCATTCGCGGTGCCGATGGCCGGGCCAAGTTGCATGCCGACATCGCGCATCCCATTAACTCCGGTTGCCGCGAAGTGATTCAGTCGGCGGTGATTCGCGCTTACCAGGAAGAAAAAGAACGATCCAAGCAACCTGGCTATGTTTGCCGGTACGATGATTATGACGGCGACTTTGACGATACCTATGCCCAGATCGTCGGCGAGATGACCGGCGCCGCCCGGCCAGCGCCGAGGGGTTCAAAAGTCATGGTGCCCATGCGCCGCGGACCACGCACGCCGGCACGCCGCAGGAAACACGCGTTCCAGCCGCCAAGGACCGCCTCGGCCGTAACTTTGGCGAGGGCATCTTCCAGGACTGACCATCTGGGAGCAATTGAATCTTTGTGGCTGAAATCCTGGCAATCCAGCTATAAGTCGAGGTCGCGCACTGGTAGGTTCAGGACTTTACTGCTCCAATACCCGATAAACGACCATCGGGTGAACGGCCCCGCGGATTACTTGCGGCCCGACGCATTCACTGCGGACGGGCCGCTTTAGTTTCGTCAGGGTTGTTGCGCTGAAGAGTAGCGCCTGGCCACACACTTTGGTCAGTTCCTCGATGCGCTGGGTCAAATTGACGGTCTCGCCAATTGCAGTCCATTCGAGGCGTAAGCGTTCACGCCCATCAGGCAGGGGTATCTTGCGCCAATGCAGCCAACCAGGGCCTGTCCCGTGTGAATGCCAATGCCGATTTTTAGTGGCGCCTCGCCCTGCCTGGCCAGGTCCTCATTCAGGCCGGTCAGCCGACGTAAAAGATCACCGCCCGCCGCCACCGCGGCGTCGGCGTGGTCGTCGCGCGGCAGGGGCGTGCCGAATAAGGCCATGAAGCCATCCCCCAGGAACTTATTGACCCAGCCGCCGTTGGCTTCAACAGCTTGTACGGCCAGCGACAAAAAGCGATTGAGCAACTCGACCACTTCTTCCGGCGCCTTGTCGGCCGAGCGCGGAGTGAAGCCGCGAATGTCCGCGAACATCACCGTAATCTCCTGGACGGTCCCACCCAGCTGGCCGAAACGCTTGAGCAGCTCATCGCGCACTTCGGGGCCTACGAATTGACCAAGCGTCTCGTGCACCAGCCGGCCCTGGCTTAGCGACTGAGCCATGGCGTTAAACGAGTCGGTCAACCGTCCCCATTCATCCGAGCGAAGCTCGGCGATGCGCGCGTCGAAATCTCCGAGCGCGATCTGGCGCGTGGCGGCCACGTGCGTTTCCAGCCAGTTTCCCATGTCGCTGCCGACCGCGCCCAGGATGATGGCCCCCGTGACAATACTGAAGATCAGGACTCCGACGGTCAGGGGCATCAGGCCCGGATTGCCTGGCAGCAGATTCAGGGTTATGAGCACGAGCACGATGATTGGTCCCAGGGAAACCGCGCCCCAGAGGAACCACAGGCGCATCTGAAACGGCAAGAAAACGCTACCCTTGACGTCCGTTGGGCGCACGTCGGTGAAGACCTTGGGATAAAAGTAAACGAGCAAGAACCTTTCCAGGAGGACAAAAGTTTGAAAGGTCGTCACGACGGCAGAAACCGTGAAAGATGCCAGGAACTGCGCCGCGATCCACGCGGCGTTTTCGGGGCCGCCGAAGAAATAAATCATCAGCGGGAAATAAGCAGCGCCGGGAATCCACAGGAGGAAGTTGCTCCAAAGTTGATACCAGGGCAGATTGATCAGTCTCTTCTGGGCGGCTTGCTTTAGTGTCGCCGAGACGGCCTCCGTCCTTCTCAAGGCGCGAAAATACAAAAAGACGGGCCGTATTAACCACGCTCCTAGCCCCATGCCGGCGATCCACGTGATGCCGGTGTAGAGCGGAACGGCCAGGTTCCAAAAGGCTTCTTTTTGGCGGAGGCTGACGGCCGCGCCATCCACGATCAGCTTTTCGTTGTAGAGGAGGTTCGCGACGGACCACAGGGCATTGGGCCAGATCAGTACGAAAAAATAAGCAATGAAGGGATGGCGGCGCCCCAGCCAGGGCCACCACGTGAAGAACGCCCATTTACGAGCAGCGCGAGACGGTACCATGGCGCTTTCTATGAGCTGACTGCGGGAAATAAAGCCGACAGGTCAAAGATAGCGTTTCTCCCCGGCAACGCCGAGTCAGCGATCCTGGCAGGTCCATTTCGGTACGCGCCTGCAAGCTGCCCTCGCACCTGGTCGGCCGCCTGATAGAATAAGGACATGGATTCCGGTTCTTTGGGTAAACCCGTTGGCCCCCTGGTGACATTTTGGGGCGCCGCCCAGACCGTGACCGGGTCGATGCACCTCGTCGAAGCTGGCGGCAAACGTCTGTTACTGGATTGCGGTTTGGTTTTGGGTTGGAGTTCCTGGGTGCAGGAGCGCAATCGCAATTTTCCCTTTCCTCCCGCAAGTCTCGCGGCTGTCGTCCTCAGCCATGCGCACATCGATCATTGCGGCAACTTGCCCAATCTGGTTCGTCAAGGTTTTGACGGCCCGATCTATTGCACACCGGCCACGCGTTCGCTGCTGAGCATCATGCTCGCGGACTCCGCGCGTATTCAAGAAGAAGAAGCCCACGTCAGCAAAATTGTCGGCCGCCCCGACGAATCGACCACCGGCTTGCTCTATACCAGCCGGGAGGTCGAGCGAACCCTGGGCCAGTGCGTGACGCTCGACTACGATCAGCCGCTGCAAATTCACCCCGGCCTCCAGTTGCGCTTTGTGGATGCCGGTCACTTGCTCGGTTCGGCGATGATTGCCTTACGCATGGACATGCCAACCGGCGAAGCCAGGATCACCTATACGGGCGACCTGGGCAGGCCAGGCCTCAAATTCCTGCGTGATCCCGCTCCCATGCCGGCGGCCGATCTGATTATTTGCGAGAGCACCTATGGGGGGCGGACGCATCAATCGCTGGAGGAACTCGCCGAAAAGCTCCAGGACGTCGTCCGGCGCACCATCGAGCGCGGCGGCAAAGTCTTGATTCCCGCCTTCAGCCTGGGGCGCGCCAGGTCGTCCTTCATTACGTGAGACAGTGGATGGGGCAGGGTAAGCTGCCGCAAGTGCCCGTCTACATGGACAGCCCCCTGGCGGCCAACATTGCCGAGGTTTATGACCTTTATCCGGACAGCCTGACCCTGGCCGACGACCCCGGCGGCAGGGCGATGCCGGTTCGCTACATCCGGGCCACCAAGGAGAGTAGAGAACTCAGTCTGCGCCGCGAGGCGTGCGTGCTGGTGGCCTCGGGCGGCATGTGCGAGGCGGGCCGCATCCTCAACCACCTGGAAAACAACCTGGACGATCCGCGCAATTCCGTGGTTTTGGTCAGTTATCAGGCCCCGCGCAGTCTGGGACGAAAGCTCCTGGAACGTGGCCCGGCCGTGCATTTTCGCGGCCGACGCTGGAACAAATGGGCCGACGTGGTTGACCTCAATGGCTTCTCCGGCCATGCGGACCAACTCGACCTTGTCAACTTCTTCAGGCCGCTCATCGCCGACGGGCCACGGGTGCGCCTCGTCCATGGCGAACTGGAGCAGGCCGAGGCGCTGGCTCAAGCCTTGCGTGCCGAGGGCATTCGCGAGGTCGCTATTCCCCAGCGCGAAGAGACGGTTCGCGTCGCTTGACTCTGCCCAAGTTGGCGATTTGACTTCCGGCATTGAAGTGGTTGTTTATGTCCCTACCCAGCGTCATTCCCCTGGAACAGTTGCAGGGCCTGCTTGGCTATGCAAACTTCTCGACCGGCAAGCCGGACCCGCGTTTTCGCCAGCAGCTCAACGAAGCTTATAGCCTGTGCGCGGCCACAAGCACTGTCTCCCCCTGGCGAGATTTGCATGCCGCCCTGGAAAGCGGCCTGAAAGCGCTGCACCAATCGGGCGCGGCGGCATTTCGTGAAACGGCGCAGGCTGAGGCCGTCGTGGCGATCGTATTTGACCACATGCTGCCGGCCTATCGCGCGCATCATGCCTTATTGCTCGCGCACTGTAGCGACGTCGAACTCTTTCAGCCCTTCTTTTTGGCCGTTGTTTTTGAGGCCGTTCTGGGGCAACGCGGGCCGTGGCAGGAGACCGACCGAATTGTGCGCGGCTCTCTCAAGCAACTGAACGACTACGTGGGTCATCGCCCGGTAGCGGTGTTGGAAACGCGCCAGCGCGGTGAGCCTTACGATCACGAACGCGTTCGCCCCGTGCCGCTTTATTTCCAGGGGGCCGGCGTCGGCCACGGTCCTTATCGTGAAATCATCAGCAAAACACTGGAGATTTTGCAGGCCACCGACCCCGCGATCCTGGCGGATGCCTGCTTCGATCCGAACTTGCTGGATGAGCTGGGCCTCGACCCGCGCGGCTACGATTTCGACCATCCCGCCGACAAACGCTCCAATTATTGCTTCGGCGAATGGGACCCGCACCATATCGATGGCCGTGGAAACTACCGGCGCTTTGTGGTGCGGCAGCTCGTTCTCGATGGCCTCTGGGGCCGCGTTCAGGACCACGCCGGACCGACGCGCGACGAGTATTTATTTGAGGCCGCGGCCGTGCTGGCCTGTGCCATTCTCATGGCCGCCGGCGTGAGTGGTGCCGGGCCAACGACCTACGATTCGTCCGTGAACCTTGGTACTCTGGTGCCGCGTATCGCCACGTACCGAGACGCTTTTTATACCACGCTCCTTGACCGTATGGGCACCGCGCACGGCAATCGCCTCAGGGCGGAAATACAACTCACGCGCCAACCTTTTGGCGCCGCCCGTCAGGCCCTGAACCGCTATCTCGCCCAGCAGCGGGCCTGGCAACTCCAGCGCCGGCACCTGGCGCTCCTGTTCGCGGATGTCGGCTATCCGGCAGCCAGCCGGCGCCAATTGCAAGACATCGCGCCGGCGTCGGTGCGTCTGCTCGCCGAGATGCACATTCTGCTCACCGCGGGAAGTCTGGCGATTGACCGGGGCGACCTGGCGCCGGCGGCCGCGAATGTGGCCTTGCTGGAGGACCTTCTCAAAAAAGGCATTGCCTGTGGAGCGCTGGCCGATCCCTGGAACATCCTGGGCTTCCAGGGGCAGTTTCCGCGCAGCGTCGCTTTGGAGGATAGTATCCGCGATCAACGTAACGACGCCTTGATTCGCGTGGTGGAAAGGCTTTTTAATTTGCTGGCACGGCTGATGAGCGAGAACGCGGTGCTCGGGCCAGCTTTGTCGGCCCCGGGCGACCCGGCCGGAGCAACGGCGCCCTGCGCAAGGACGATGTGGCTACCGCCATGCAGCGCCTGGCGAACTGGTGGGACCATTATGCCACGACCACGGTGAGCGATATTCATCATGTTCATGGCGGGCAGGCCGCTGAATCGGCTCGCCAGGTGGCGCGGGCCCTCGCACGCTGGCGCGAGCGCGGCGCGGCGAGTGCCGATCTCGCCTTCTGGCGCGAACACCTGGACAGTTTTCACTCGCCAGAGGCCTTTGCTCTCGTAATCGACACCTTGTTGCATAAACAGGATTATCGGGCATCCATGTCGCTGCTGATGACCTGGCTTGGCCAGTCCAGCGAATTGCCGCTGGAAGAGGGGGATTTTTCCTTCTTCCAGCTGGCGCTGCGCTGGATGCTGGGCGTCTGCTCCCTGGCCAATACCCCGGCGGCCAGTGTCGCGGAAACCAGCCCTATTGCGCTGGCTGTCAAGTTCTTCGATTATCTGGAGGCCAATGCCGAGGATTTTGGCCAGGTGCCACGCCTCGATCTTTTGGGGGCCGGCGAGACGGAAGCGAGCGAGCCCGATGAGCCCGCGGCTGATGAGGAAACTCCCGATGACGAGGAGTCCTTGTTTGGGGCGGCGTACGACGACATGACGTACAAGGACAGCACGGACGATGACGTCGATGCCGAGGTACTGGACTTTATGCCGACCAAGGCGTTCGACCTGACCCAGGAGGCGGAACGCCTGGAGAAACGCCTGAAGTTTCTCTCGACGCAGGCCCGTTTGTGGAACATTGCCACACGCCGCCTTGCGCGAGGGGGGAGTTGCCGACCGGCAGAGATGCCAGGAGGCGGTGGCCGGCTGGCTGGCGAAGGCGCGGCGCAACTATCAGGGGCTCCTGACCCTCCTCGATGCGATCCACGATCATGAAATCCCGCAGGCGTCCGGGTCCTATGATTCTCTCGTGGAAGCGGACAAACGCCGCTTGATCAAGGAACGGCTATTAAGCATCGTGATCTCTTCCTGTTTGGATCAGGCACTGGCGGTGGGCGCGCTCCGTGGTATCCGGGGACAGGAGGACGAAGCAGCCAGCCCTATTTCTCCGGAGAATAGCGGCAAAGATACGCCCAACTGGGAACAATTAGTTCTCCGCCTGGAACGCTCTCTTTTGCAAAAGGAGCCGGCCCAGGCGCGCATGAGGTTGCCCGAGTTTATCCAACTTTTCAAGGCGGAGCCGCTTCTCTACACGCCGCTGGCTCACGGTGGGCACCCACGGCAAATATTGCGAGCCACGATTGCGCAAACCATTCTGCGCGGCCTGGTGGCCAACTTGCCCAGGCAAGGCTTGTTGCGCGAAACCTTTCAGCTCGTGATCCTGGCGCACAGCATGGAGCACCTGCAAACCTTGACCGGACCGCGGGTCACGGAGTTTGACCGCCTCATTCAACTCGCGGTTCAGGCCGTCACTGAAACCGTCGTCGAAGCGGGGCAGCGCGACAGTGCGTCGCCGGAAAACATTGTCGAGTCGTTGCAGACCGTGATTGAGCCGTTTCTAAGTGTCTGGATGGAGCACAGCAAAACCTTGCGCGTGTCAGTGCTCGAATCCGTCGCCGGCGAAGAGGAATGGGGCAAGCTTGGCGACTTCATCAAGAAGTATGGCCGGGACATTTTCCACGCCCGTTTCATGACGTTGGCCAATTTGCGGGGGATTTTGCACCGGGGTGTCGGCGTCTATCTCGATTATTTGAGCGAGAACCCAGATCCCTTGCGTCCTATCAAGTTGGTGAACGATTTGGAGGAGGGCTTGCCCCGCGCAGGGCCCGAACGCTGGCTGGGCGTCATTCTGCAAAGTTTAATCGAGAACTATGACCACTATCGGGACTACAACACGACGACCACGCAGTCCGATTACGGAGAAAACCTTTATCAACTTTTGGATTTTCTCAGGCTCAAGGCGGGCTACGAACGCAACGCCTGGCAGCTGCGGCCGCTCAACCTGGTCCATGAGGTTCTGGCCAGAAGCCATTGCCCGGTGGCGGAGTTCTGGCGCCGCCAGGTTCAGGAAATGAGCAAACGCACCGCGCAGGACCATTTGCGCGAGCTGGCACGCCTCGAAAAGATGCACGGCATGCGTCTGGCCACCATCGCGGAACGCCTTGAAGAACGCTTTGTCAAGCCCATGGAGCTCGACGGCCTGTGTGCCTTGATCGGGCCGGCCATGGAAGAAGCTCCCGCCCGAGCGGCCGGACCCGGTTCACGCGACGCGGATGAAAAAATGTCCCCCCTGGAAGAAGCGCTCCAGGCGTTCACCGCCACGCCTTCGGGTGCCGGCCTGGACGTACCGCAGTGGATCCAGCGCCTGGAGGATGAAGTTCAAAAAGTGAGAAACTCCAAGACGGCCCTCGCCCATCTGGCGGCAACTTTATTTGATGTGCCGAAGGTTGCGGTGCCCTTTAAAGATCTGGCGGAGCAGTTCCGTGACTGGAGACATTTGGCTGTTTAGATAAAATGGGCAAAACAGGTAGTGTGGTGAGTGATTGATGGATTCATTGTTTTTTGCGCAAAATAAACTTCCCTTCCTTCTTTTAACAGACAACCTTATAAAATAGGTTCACAGCGTACCGCGCCCGGGTGTTTCCTACCCCAAAAACAACAGGCTCGATTTTCGAATGCAACAAGAACAAGTGGATTTTCGGGCGGTGCTCGCTCGTTATCGCGAACCGTCGCACCCCCGCAGCATTTCCCAGGTACTGACGACCCTGGTCCCACTCTTTGGATTGTGGGCCCTCATGTATTTTTTGATGGACGTTTCTCACGGCCTCTCGCTGCTCCTGGCGTTGCCCGCGGCCGGGTTCTTGACACGCGCTTTTGTGCTGCAGCATGATTGCGGCCATGGCTCTTTGTTCCGCTCCAAGACTGTCAACGATATCCTCGGAACGAGCCTGAGCGTCCTGACGATGACGCCCTACAACTGCTGGCGCAAGCTGCATGCGATGCATCATGCCACGTCGGGCGATCTTGATCGCCGCGGTCATGGAGACATCAATACGCTTACGATTGATGAATATCTCGCGCTCACTCCCATGAAGCGCTTTGCCTATCGCCTCTATCGTAACCCGATCATCTTATTTTTTGTCGGGCCGTTTTTTCAGTTTGTGGTTATGCAGCGCTTCAACTTTGGCATTCCCAAAGCCTGGCGCAAGGAACGCCTTAGCACCTACCTCACCAACGCCCTTCTCCTGGGGGCCATGATTGGCTTGTCCCTCCTGGTCGGCTTCTGGAATTTCGCCGTCATCTTTTTCCCCACGGCGGCCCTGGCTGCGTCCATCGGCGTCTGGCTCTTTTACGTCCAGCACCAGTTCGAAGAAACCTACTGGCAAGAAAACGAGCAGTGGGATTATTTCAAAGCAGGCCTCAAGGGCAGCTCTTATTATGCCTTGCCCAAAGTACTGCAATGGTTGACAGCCAACATCGGCATTCACCATCTCCACCATCTGGATCATCTGATTCCCAATTACCGCCTTCAAGAATGCATGGATCGCCACCCCGAACTCCGGGCCGTCACCGAAATCACCTTGTGGCAAAGCCTGGCTTGCTTCCGCCTCAAGCTATGGGACGACAACCAGGGGAAGATGGTGGGGTATCGCGAATTGCGGCCTCATCTCAAGGCCTATAACGATAAGAAGGCAGCTTCCAAAGAGTCCATGGCGGTATAAGAGCCACCTTCCCCAAAATCTCAAGAGGCCCATCCCCGTTTCGGGATGGGCCTTTTTTGCTTTCGGTTCACTTACTGCAGCAAAGATGCTGGAGTCGAGAAATGATTAACACGTTGGACGACGGCTTCCGAATTCCACACCTTGTATTATTCGTTTTTCTTATCGTGGCATGCTTCGTTGCCCTTTCGGTTGGAGAGAGCGGGGCGGGGCCAGCCGGTGAGCAAGGTATGAAGAATAGGGCGCTAAAGGACTTCTTGGAGACATACTACTATCTGAATACCGGATTTGAGCGAATCAGAGAAATTGGGCCCGCTTGGCGTTTCGTTGAAAAAAGGGACCATGTCACAATGAGGTTCTATCGATTCAAGGAGCATCCCGTACCTGGCTCAGCGCCAGTTACGAAGGAATCTGTCTCACTGGTGTTTCCTCAGATGCCAAAGGTTGGGAAAGTTGATCTTGGCACGGGGAAGGGACGAATTGCCTTTTGGGCTCGTTACGGTGGGCGTTCAATTTGGGGTCTTGAAAACAAAGGCGTTAAGGGATATTTGGATATTGTTGCGGTCAATGAAAAGAAGATTGTGGCAAAGTATGATATTACTTTGGATGCAGTTGAAGTGATTACTGATCAAGTTGAGCCACGTCGCAGAGAAACGAGATTCGAAGGCCAATCGACATTTGAAGAGCAGCATCGAACGACGCCAAACGACATCGCGGCCGACGTTGACTCTGGAATTGTGCCAGGGGAGAAATGAGCTGCCGTGATGGCGCCGGGTGCCATTGCCACACGGTACTCTGGGTGGCGATGCGAACCTTCCCACAATCACTTTACCGCCAACCCGTCGTGCCTTTGCTGCTATGGCAACCGGCGCGGTATTGCCAGGGATTCGTGCCGGCGATGCGTTAGCTTCTTAAATCGCCATTAGTCAGTAGTTTCCAGGATTTCTGACTCGTTTCGATCAACGCGCACATACTTTCACAGGCGAGCTTTGTTGCTCACTCCCATTCATCAAAACTGGTCTTTTTCTGGTCGCTTGGCCCTTTGCGTTGCCTCGCGATCAGCCCGCAGGTGCCAACCGACGGCAAGAATCCGCCCCGACTTTTTGCATGTCTTCTTGCTCTCGCAGGAAATGAGAAAAGTCGGCTCGATAACGCCACAACAGGCGGCGCAGGTCCAATATCGAGGCATGTTTCTTGTGCCGATTCCATGCCGGTGGATGCCACCAAGTTCTCTCTCCACATTCTGCGTCCAGTTGGAACTGGAGCAAACGCAACAGGGTTTGTGCTACCATCTGCACCCGAAAGGTCCGCAGAATCGGTTGCTTGGTCCAGGCCCGACACTCTTCCATTCCCAGGCGCTGCTTGTGATCGCGAAAGCCATCTTCCTGGCGAAAACGCGCCGCAAATATTGCCACCACCTGTTCCGGCGACAACGTCGGGGCTGTGGTCACGGTGTACCACGGTTCTTGGTAGCCTTCAACGTGAAAGACAAACACCTGCACGAGTTCGTCAGGACCGCTGACGGCCCAATAACAGCTCAGCTGCTTGTACTGAAACCCGCGCTCGCGTCCATAGATGTATGCCTTGCCTTTCCGCCAGGGCACGTCCCATTTATCGTGGTGCTGCGGCGCGGGCAACCGTCGTCCCCATTTGCGTGGACGGCCCAGCGCATTGGGTATCTTCGCTCGATAAAGACGAGCATCGAACCGAAGGCGCGTGACGACATCGATACGCCGCTGACCCGACTCCGGATGCAAGCACGGTCGGATGACGGTTCCATTGGCGTAAGCCCCGTCAAAAACACCCAAAATGGGGACCGACGACTCGCGATCCACCTGATGCAGCATGGCGACAGCCCATTGCGTCTTCTTGCGAAACGCCTCGCCGACAGGCAGTTGACTTTTGCGGAAGTAGAGCCGCGCCGTGTGTGGCAAATAAGTCCATGGTGTTCCGGGAACCAAGTCGCCCATGACAATCCAGTTATGAGCACGCACCGTTTCCGCCCGGTTGGGACTGCGGCTGGCTGGCTCATGAAACGTGCAGGTGCCCCAGACGTCTTCACTGGTTCGATGCTCCTTGGTGTCATCCAAGGCAACCGGATGATAACCCGCTATGCGCCGGATGTTGCTCCTCGATCAAACCAATCGTGCAGCGTTCGACGGCCTCGCAGTCGAAGGCGCCGTATTCCGCAAAATGCTCCAGCACGCGCCAACGCGACTCTAGATTCATGGCAGTGAGAATCTGCGTGATCGTGTGTTCTTCCCAACACAAGACCGTGCCGGTAACCCATTGGGTAAACCGCACCCATCCGGGCTGAGTGAATCGCAACGAAAATCGACGAAGAAGCCCTTGCCAACGTTTCCACAGTGCTTTAGCATCGTCCATGACGCCTTCCCTCCTGGTAATTCTGCCTGGCTACAACACCCAACAGAATGCCATGAGGGGGCGTTTTTTGCATCAGAAATCCTGGAAACTACTGATTAGTAACATCGCGAAATATTACGCCAGTAACTCTCGCCGCCTCAAAGGCTTGTTTAACGACATCGGACACAACTATGACTACCTCCCATCCCTTCGGCCTGAGGAAATGAGATTCGCGAGCGTCCTCGGGAGAAATTGCTAACTTGGTGACCATTCGTGGCTGGCCGGTTTTGTCCGGACGTCCATCTTCCTCATTCCACCACATAATCTCTGAGTTTTCCGTGTCAATACATGCTTTTCTTGAAATGACATTAATTATTTCATATTCCTCATTTTCATTCTCAATCTTTACTGGAATTCTTTGTATGTCCTCACCGGCGATGGTCTGTAACAGCTTCCCAAGTCTTTTCGTGGCAACTGGTATATCAAAATCCGCATAGGTGAAGTCAAATGGTTTTCCCTTTTTTCGAATGGCTACCGTCAACGGTTGGCTTACGTCTACAAGGATATTCTCATTATCAAGCGTGATTCTAAGGGGTGGGCCAAGGTCGACAGGCGTGCCATATGTAAAATCGCGTGAATCTAGTTCTCGGCCGAACCCATCTTTCAGTCCATTGAGGTACCACCTTGCTTTGGTTTCAAGATCATCATCAAGTAAATAATATTTTGTAATCATTTCTGCACTTATCCTCCGGTCGCCAACCTATTTAATGTCGAGCCGATAGAAAGCGTTTCAGTCCGGATTTTTGCCAGTTCTGCGTCAAACGCTGTATTATACGATGTGCCCTTGAGACAACTTGTAGCTGATCGGACTCCGACAGCTTGACCTGGGCCAAATGTTCCAACCCCGCCACGGTAAACAAATCCACGCGGTCGGCGTTGTAATCACTCAAGATCCGCCGAATCTTGTTGCGAATCGAGGTGATCCGCCGTTGCAAGTAACACCGATGCCGCACCAGGACGCGATGCTCGCGTTGTCGGGGCGTGGGCCGATAAGCCTGCGGAATCATGTCCAAGGCCAAAAACTCCGCCAACAAGCGGGCGTCGATCTTGTCGCTCTTCCGCGTGCTCTTGGCGATGACCCGCAACTTCTTGGGGTGAGCCAGGACAATAAAACGGGACCAGAAGAAGGGATTTCTTCAGTCTTTTTCCGAAGGGTATGGTTGCTCCTTCCGAGAGGGTCATTTCCTTGCTGAAACCAAATCCACGATCCAGCAGCCCTTCCCAGGCACCTCCGGCCCTGGGCAATGGCTCAGAATGTCCTTTTGAGTGCAGCCAGCTTCTTCCAGGGCATCGGCCAGGGCGTGCAGGCGGTCAAAGGCTCGGTCGTCGTAGATTTTCTGCGCCAGCGACTTCACTTTCAGCGTGACCAATGCGTTTCCACCCACCCACTTATGACATAATCGGTCCCGGTATTTGCGAAAAAGGTGCGAGCCTCTTGGGAGCAGGGCAACGAGCCACCGTCTCCAGGTCCAGGGAACAGGAGACGTCGGTAAATACCGGCATGCCGCCGGCGTTGGTGATGATCTTCAGCCGGGGCTTGTTCTGCAAAATTGGCACAAACATTCGAGGATGGTTGCGTCCACGAATATCGGCTCATAGGCGGCAATCGGACGTTGCCTCCGTTCGGTATTCTTCAGATTTCCCAATAATTGTTCGTACGAACGGCCTTTTGCCTGCACTATATCAATAGAAGGAGAGCGATTTCGATATGCCCCGGAATATAAAATCTGGGAGGTCTGGCCGGCAGGCCCGCGGAGGCTCAAGAACATGGCAGAATCCGTGTCCGGGGATGTGCATAACGTGCTCCGGGCGGACACACGAATGTCATTTAATCATTCGGCCGACACACCGACGCGTTTTTGGACGTAGGCCACGCGACGCTACCTTTCATCGGTCGATGGCGGCGAAGATGGAACATTTTCTGGACGCAACGGAGCGCTTGCGTCCACTTTTATGCGGCCGTCCAGGTTATTTCGGGACCGACAAAGCGGCCCGTTCCTTTAAGAATCACCGAATTCGCCTGTGTCGTTCACCAGGTCGGCGAAAGCCTTGTCCACGGCGGTGTTGTCGGGAACGCCATGTTGATCGTTTGCTTGCTGGTCCGGCTCTTCGGCGGCGAGGCCGGGCTGCGTTACAACCGCCTGGGATTGGCTTGGGACATCCAGCCAATCTAACCGGGGACCTGCGTCCCAAACCAAGTCACGGAGAGGCTGGTCCACCGGCCGGCGGTCGTTAAGAGCATCCGCACGTCGAGCTAGGGCCTGAAACATCTGTTCCGCCATCATCTGTGCTGGACTATTCCAATAGAGCAGCGTGTTGAGCGCCGGCAGGTTGCCAATCTGGAATGTCTGGCTCCCGGCTGTCGTCGCCACTGGGAAACCCAATGAACCGTCAGCCAGCACGCTTGCTGAAATAATGGGGGTTGTTCCTCCGCCGATCGGAATGCTCTTCACGAAGGCGTCGGGCACCACATCTTCGGTGCCGACACTGCGAGATGTCGTTTCTCCCGATTGCTGCGGATAATCTTGAACCAATGCATCGACCGCTACCTGCCGGCTGGCTGGGCGTGTCACGTCCGTGCTTTCTGGGCTAGCGGAAGTCGTCGCGGAAACATTTTCAGAACCGGTCGGCAACATCACCTGATCCACACCTGGGCTAAGAATCAGGCCGCCCTGTGAATCTGCCAATACCGTGCCGAACCACTGGCCGTTCGGGGCCGCCGCATTCACAAGCTGCACTGCCGTCGTTGACGCCTTCGCACCGGGCAGAATATGGAAGGCGATATCCACCAGGCTGCTCCCTTGCGTGGCCGTGACCGGCGTCGCACTGTAGAGCTGAATGCCGATCCGGCCCATCGCTTTATCCACGACCGACGTTAGCTGCCAACCGCTGCCCGCGCTGGGGATCGAGCCAAGCGTGATGTCTGTCGGCGCGACGCTCAGTACCGATGGATCATATTTCAGTGCGAGCGTCGCGGAGATCAAGCCGGTGCTGCCCATGGGGTGCGGATCGTCCAGGTTGATGGACACGACCTGCGGAGCGGCAATCACCAGGCTTAGTGTGGGATCGGCGGCGATTGGGGATGTCACCTTGACGCCAGGCGGCACCGGTATTTGTGCTGGATGGAGTTGAGCCACAAAGGCGTCGAGGGTTGACACGTTCCCCGCGTCCACATTCAAATCGCCGGCGACATCACCCACGATGGCAGGGTCAAGTTCGCGCATAGGCGCTGAAACCGGACGCAATCCCCGTCGCCACCCGATTGGCCGACAAGGTATCCAAGCCGTTGATGACGCCATCGCCATTGACATCGCCGAAGTAGGCATTGACGTGGACGCCGTTGGCTGCCACCGCGCCCCTGAGGTCACCGTTGTTGATGATGATTCTACCAAGTTGAAGTTGTTCCTTGACTTGGTAGAGGCCGAGGGCGGCGGCGCCGGTGCCCGACGGGACCACGGCCTGAATGTCGCCAAGCACAAGCGGGTTGCCTGGTGTCGCAGACTGCGGATTGGCGTCAGTGTAGTGGAAGGTGGCGATGCCGATGTTGACGCCTGGGCTGACAACGTTGGAAACGAGCGTGATGCTTGCCGCTGGGTCGGTTGCGTCGCTCGTCGCACCGGAAAGCACGCCGTTGACGTTGAGGAGCGTTGCATTATAAGTGAGCGAGAACGTCACATCGGTCACCTGGGCGGCGTTGTAGAGCGTGATCGGAATGCCGGCAGCACCGTTGTTGGGCACTTCTATCGGTGTATTGCTGTCGGGGCCGCGCGCGAAGTCGGGAAGTCCCAGAGTCGGCGTGGCGCTCGCCTGGTAATGCGTGGTGAAGGTCGTCACGAAGTTGGCGTGGCCGCCGTTATTCAGTCCGTCCAGGGGGGCACCCGGCGCACTCCTGAAAACCGTTGGCTCCGGAACCGCTGACCAGCGTGATCGTATAAATGCCATCCGGAAGAACGACCGAGTTGTTGCCGCTGTGCAGGCTGTTGAGTAGCTGCAGATATTCAGCCGTCGCCTTGAAAGTCACGCCCTGGTTCAACGGGTCGATAACCAGCGTGCCATGGATGGCGCCGATGCCACTGCCGGCCATGACAACGTCGGCCACCGTGTTCTGGTTCGCGCCGTAAAGCGTGAGATCCGCCGGAATGAACGGCTTGTTGAAAGTGACCGCGAAGCCTGTCGCCGTGGGCGTCAAGGACGTAACCCGGAGGCTGTTCACGGCAATGGCACCACTGACGCCGAGGATGGGCGGTGCTGTCGCCGTTGTATCGGCGACCGTGATCTTCTGATTGCCGCTCGTATTGAGTGTGACGCTAAAGGTATGCACACCATGGTCTTGGCCAGCGCCAGTGGTGAAGGTGTAGGCAGTCCCCAGAGACGCGGCCGAGTCGGTGCTGGTGAGCATCACCGTGCCAGTGTAGCCAGTGGCGACATTGCCGTACGAATCATAGGCCGTGACCGAAACGCTAATAGAACCGCCGGTGGTGGCCGTCGGCGCGGTGGCTACCGTGAAGTAAGCGACGCTCGCGGGACTCACCGTAATAGGGCGCTCGACCCGGAAAAAGGCCCAGCAGTGGTGGTCAGCGTGTACGTACCGGCCGTCATCAAAGTCCCAAGGCCAAAGCCAAATCCGTTGCCGGCCAGTGTCCCGGAGACCGGGAACTCACTCAAAGGGTCCGCCTGACTGGGCGTGGTCATGACGCTTGTCGGCCCGCTGTAGCTGCTAACCGGGTTTCCGTATGAATCCACCGCCTGCACGGTGAAGATGAAGTGAGTGCCGGCAGTGATTCGTGTTGCCACCCAAAATAGTGTCTACGAATTTGCTGAATGGGCCGGGATTGATAACGCCGGTGGCGTTGTTCACCGTAGTCACGGAGTAGTTATTGCCGGCGTTGCCGTCGTTGATCGTGTAAGCAGTGACGCTGAGCGTTTTGCGGGAGCCGACGTTAGGGTCACCATAAACTTCCGCGAGGCCGAAAACTGTGTCGCTCCCGAAAAGGCCGGATACCGTCGGTGTTGCGCCGGCAGTTGCAGTTGCGTCGTAGTTCTTGGTGTTGGCTTGAGCGGTAAGCGTTAGCGTAGCCTGCTTGATCACTCCCGTCGTAATATTCGCCGTGGTTACGCTGTAGTTGTTGCCGTTATTGCCATCATTGATTGAGTAGGCACTGACACTGAGTGTTTTACTTGAGCCAGCGTTTTTATTTCCATAAATTTCGGCCAGAGCCGTCACCGTGTCATTTCCCTTCAGGCCGGACACCGTAGGAATGGCCGAGGCACTCGTGGTCGAATCGTAGGTTTTGGTGTTGGGGGTCGAGGTGATCACCAAAGGTGCTTTATTGATCACCCCTGCGGTGTTGTTTAACGTCGTGACGACGTAATTGTTGCCGCCGTTTCCGTCATTGACCGCGTAACCACTGATGCCCAAGATTTTACCCGAGCCGACGTCATCGTTATTGTAGACCTCCAGCGCTGTATACGAATCTGTGCCTACGAGACCTGAAGAGGCAAGCCTAACCTCGGTGACTGTGTTACTTAGATTGTTGGCCACGTAAAGATTACCGCCCTGGTCAAACGCCAAGGCGGCGGGTGCATTAAAACCGAAGAGCGTTATGCTCGGAGTACGTGTGCCTGGGTAGAATTCAGTCACGGTATAGCCGTAAGACAGCGTGCCGGCAACCTCGTTGCTATTGGCAACGTAAAGGTTGCCGCTGCTGTCGAACGCCAGTGCATCGGGCGCATCTAGTCCGGTGAGGGTGGTGGCGGCAATGGTCATGCCCGGCGCGAAAACACTAACTGTGCCATTATTGGCGTTGGCGACATAAAGATTGCCACTGGAATCGAATGCTAGCGCATCCGGGGCACTTAGCCCCGTGAGTGAGGCGGTGGGTTTGGTGGCGCCAGGAGCAAACTCGCTTACTGTGGTGCTGGCGTTGCCTGAGTTGGCAACAAAGAGGTTTCCATTTCTGTCGACGGCCAAGGCCACTGGATAAGCGACACCGGTCAAGGTAGCACTGGGGTGGACGGCTCCCGGGTGAAATACGCTTATTGTGCCGGAGTTGCCGGCGAAATAATTCGCGACGTAGAGGTTGCCGGCGGCGTCGAAAGCCAAGGCATCAGGGCCATTTAGGCCCGTGAGCGTGGCTGTCGGACTGGTGCTGCCGGGGGTGTATTTCGTGACGGTGCTGCCTTGTTTGTTGGCGGCGTAAAGGGCCCCACTGCTGTCAAACGCCAAGGCGACAGGTTGGCTTACGCCGCTCAAGTTGGCGCTTGGATTGGTAGCGCCTGGGGCGAACTTGGCGACGCCGAGCCGCTTTGGACCGAGTTTCCAGCGTAAGCGACGAAAAGGTTGCCGGACGGGTCCACAGCCAATGCCTTTGGCCCTGGCTGGGCAAACAGCCCAATCCCAAAGCCGCCGGTGTTTGCAGCCACAGTGCTAGCACTTGTCGTGGCATCATAGGTTTTCGTAAGCGGTTGGGCCGGGACCGTCAGTAATGCCGGATTGATGGAACCGGTGCCATTATTGACGGTGGCCACGGTATAGTTGTTGCCTCCGTTGCCGTCGTTGACAGTGTAACCAGGCGTCAGAACGCCCGGCGCAAACTCGCTGATTGTTCCAGCACGGCTATCAGCGACGAAAACGTCACCGTGGCCGTCGATGGCCAAAGCCTGCGCAGCGGTCAGGCCGCTCAGGACGGCGTATGGAGTCGTTGCGCCTGGGGCATACTTACTCACCGTAGCGCTATTCAAAGCTGGTAACGTAGAGGTTGCCGCTACTATCAAAGGCCATGCCTTGCGGCGAGTTAAGGCCAAGAAGAGTGGCGCTTGCGTCGAGAGCACCGGGCGCAAACATGCTTACCGTAGTCCCATGGCTCTGGCCGTGTACGTCTTCGCGATTGGACACGAAGAGGTTGCCGGCTTTGTCAAAGATCAACGCATCCGGCCCACCTAGCCCACTTTGCCGACCGAGCGTAACGTTGGGTTTCGTGGAGCCTGGTGAAAACTTGCTTATAGTGTTGGCGGATACGTTGGCAACATACAAATTACCGGCGGTGTCGAACGCCAGAGCGACGGGGTAGGATAACCCGGTGAGGGTAGCGTTGGGAGTTGTGGCGCCGGGAGCAAACTTACTAACGGTGTTGGCGGTGGCATTGGCAACAAAAACATTGCCGTTGGCGTCGAATGCCAGAGCAGCGGGCCCACTTACTCCGGTTAAAGTAGCGGCAGGTGTGGTGGCGCCGGGAGCGAACTTATACACAGGTCCGTATTGGATGGCTACAAAGAGATTGCCGCTGCTGTCGAAAGCAAGAGCTTCGCAGGTGCCGGGCAAGGGTATCATAGCACTGGGTACGCTGGCACCAGGCGGGTAGATACTGAGGCCGCTTGAAGTGCCCACGTAAAGGTTGCCGCTGCTGTCAAACGCAAGTGCTTCAGGGGTTTGAATTCCACTAAGAATGAGATCGGAGTTAACGATAATCGCTTTACCAGTCCCGGCATTGTCATTACTATACACCTCCGACAAACCTGAGATGGAATCGATCCCAATGAGTCCAGACACTGTCGGCGTTGCCGCGGTTGTGATCGTGCCATCATACGTTTTCGTATTCGTCACTGCCGCGATGGTTACCACGGCCTTATTGATCAGCCCTGTCGTGTTGGCAACAGCTGTCACTGAGTAGTTGTTGCCGCCATTGCCGTCGTTTATGCTATAACCCGTGGTAAATTTACTGACCGTCCCACCAGTTTTAGAGAATGTCCGATTAGCCACATAGAGATTGCCGGCAATGTCCAAAGCAAGGGCGTTAGGAGCGCTTAGCCCCGTAAAAGTTACGCTGGCAATCGTGTCGCCCGGCGCGAATCGGCTTACCGTGTTGTTGCCGAAATTGGCGACATAAACGTTGCCACTCTTATCCAAGGCCAGTGTGTACGGTTCGGAGAGGCCGCCAAGCGAAGCAGTGGGAACAAGAGCACCAGGCGCGAACTTGCTGACCGTCGTTCCATAAAGATTGGCGACGTAAAGATTTCCGCTAGCGTCGATGGTGAGTGCATCAGGAACATGCAATCCAGTCAGAGTGGCACTTGGCGTTGTGGCGCCTGGACTGAACTTGCTCACGGTCGTGCCGTCGCCATTAATGCCTTCATTGGCGACGTAGAGATTGCCGGCGCCGTCGAATGTCAGCGCGCTAGGAGCGTTCAACCCCGTTAAGATGGCGCTCGGCGTAGTGGCACCGGGGGCAAACTCGCTCACCGTGCTGTTGCCGCTGGCGACGAAGAGGTTGCCATTGTGGTCGAACGCCATGGCGCCGTCTACTCCGGTGAGCGTGGCGCTCGGAGTAGTGGCGCCCGGAATAAATTTTATTACCGCGCCGTTTCCCGACGACAGTCTACCTGAAACGTAGAGGTTGCCACTGGCGTCAAATGTGAGCGCGAAGGCGAGGCTCAATCCCGTTAGGGTGGCGCTGGGCGTGGTAGTGCCTGGAGCGAACTTACTCACCGTGCCGGTCGCGTAATTGGCAACATAGAGATTGCCGGCGCTGTCAAATGCCAGCGCATCGGGATCGCTTAGGCCGAGAAGGGTTGAACTGGGCGTAAGACCCGTGTAAACATTCAGCGGCTGGCCTGAACCTGCGTTGGCAATGGCATAAACTTCCGTCAAGCCGCTCGCCGTATCATCGCCAATCAGACCCGCCACCGTGGGCGTCGCCGTGGCGTTGATCGTCGCATCATAGGTCTTCGTGTTGGTTGTCGCTGTAATAGTCAATGATGCCTTATTGATCACACCAGTGGTATCGCTGACCGCCGTCACGGTGTAATCGAAGCCGCCGTTACCATCGTTGACCGTGTAGGCGCTGACGGACAGGGCCTTGCTCGTACCCGCGTTAGCGTTCGTGTACGCTTCCTTAAGGCCGCTCACAGTGTCCGTACCTATAAGACCTGAAACCGTGGGAACAGCCGTGGCCGTCGTGGTCGAATCATAGGTTTTCGTGTTGGTCGTCGCGGTAATTTTAAGGGGGGCGGGCGTGACGGCCATGCCGCCAACTAGCGTCCCGGAGCTGCCGCTGAAGCCGGCGCCGGAGCATAAATCGCCATGACATTGTGAATACCGCCATTGGCCTGGATCACCTGGAGCGCATTGGCGGTCGTAACGAGCGTAAAGAAGGCACTCGTGCCGGATACTGTTTCCGCCGTGGTGGCACCGAGATCCACGTTGGCCGACGCATCCACGAAATCCACGAAGGCGCCAGAGGGCGCCAGGCCGCCACTGCTGGGGCTCACGGTTGCGATCAAAGTAACCAGCGTGCCGTAAGTCACCATGCTCACGGGTACACCAGCGACAGTAGTGGTAATCGTGGTTGTCGTGCTTATGGCCCCGGATACCGGCACGGTCGCGCCGGTAGCATTGGACACGGTCGTTACGACGTAGTTATTCCCGTTGTTGCCATCGAGGACGACATAGCCTGGATTCACGAACAATGTCTTCCCGGTACCAACACTTGCGTCAGCGTACGACTCGCTCAGGCCAGTCACCGTATCGACGCCCAGTAGACCGGACACAGTGGGAGTTGCCGCGGCGATCGTGGAATTGTCAAAGACCTTCGTGTTAGTTAACGCCGTGATGGTCAATGCTGCGGGGTTTGTCAGGCCCAGGTTGTTGGTCACGGTCGTGACCACATAATTGTTGCCGCCATTGCCATCGTTAATCGCGTAGGCGGCAATGCTTAATGCCCTACTCAATCCCGCATTTGCCGAGGCATACACCTCCGCCAACGATATGACCGCGTCGTTGCCGTAAAGACCTGAAACCGTTGGGATGGCCGCGGCGCTCGTTGTCGAATCATAGGTTTTCGTGTTTGTCGTTGGCGTAATTGTTAAGGGCGCCGGGCTGATAAGGCCCGTCGCTGACGCCACCGTCGCCACCGAGTAATTGTTACCTCCGTTGCCGTCGTTGATCACGTAAGCCGTGACGGACAACGTTAGGCCGGTCCCGGTGTTGATTTGTCCGTATGTTTCCGCCAACCCGGTCACCTTGTCCGTTCCTTGCAAACCAGACACCGTCGGCGTCGCCAGCGCCCTGGTTGTTGAATCATACATTTTCGTGTTGGAAGCCGCGGTAATCGTCAGCGCCGCTTGGGTAATGTTCGCTTTTCCCGTCGGCTGAATTACCGTGTAACTGCTCGAATGGCGGCCGATAGCCGCGAATCCGGAACTGGTAACCTGGGTGTTGTTGCCCACGTTTTTTGATGCGAACATTCCCTGCACACTGGCGATGCTCAAGATAATTGTGTCGCCGGAATAAACGCCCGCTAAGGAAAGGCCAGCCAGATTCAAACTTGCCGATGTCGTTCCGTCATAAACCTTGTTGTTGGCGAGGTCAAAAGAACTGGCGTTAAAAATCTCCACGGAATACAGCGGTTCATAATCGTCTTGTCCGCCCGCAATCAACACTTGGCCATCAGGTAATAAAGTCGCGGTTTGGCCTTCCCGACGTGTAGCCATAACACCTGCGGAGGTCCACGTGTTGGTCGCTGGATCATAAAGCTCGGTACCCGGCTGATCCCCATCACCGTATTGGCTTGCACCGTAGCCGCCTACGACTAAGACTTGTCCATTCTGAAGTAAAGTAGCCGTATGATTTTTGCGGCTCGCGGACATAGAGCCCGCGGATATCCATGAGTTGTTTTCGTAATTGTAGACTTCGGCGGTGCCGTCGAACGTCTCCCCACCTGCAACCAGGACCTCCCCAGTTGGTAATAATGTCGCAGTGTGGCCTTCCCGACCGTCAGCCATCGATGCCGCTTTTGACCATATGTTCGTCGCCGGGTTATAAAGTTCGGTGCTAGGTAAAACATTGTACAAATTAGAACCGACGCCACCCGTGACAAGTACTTGTCCGTTCGGCAGCAGCGTGGCCGTTTGGCCTTCCCGACCCGTTGTCATGGAAGCTGCTAAGGACCAGGTATTGGTCAATGGATTGTACAGCTCCGCACTGGCCAGGCCGCTGTACTGGTTATATTCCCCCCCGGCCACCAACACCTGGCCGTTCGGCAAAAGCGTCGCCGTTTGATAATGCCGAGAATAAGACATGGAGCCGGCTGATGACCAACTGTTGGTGGCCGGGTTGTACAATTCCGCGCTCGCCAGTGTACCTTGTCCATCGGTGACTCCCCCCGTGACCAATACTTGCCCGTTCGGCAGTAAGGTGGCGGTATGAAAAGCTCGGGCCGAAGCCATTGAACCTGCCGAAGACCAGATATTAGTGGGCGGGTCGTACAAGGCGGCAGCGGCCAATTCAAACCCGTTCTCATAGCCGCCCGCGACCAACACCTTCCCGTTGGGCAGTAAAGTCGCCGTGGCGTCTGCTCGTGAATTGGCCATGGCAGCGACTGAGAGCCAGCCAGGAGGCGCCACTACCGTTAGAGGCGCCGGCGTCACCAGCATTCCTCCCGCGAGCGTCGCAACACTACTGGCAAACCCCACGGCGGGAGAATAGGTGGCAGTG
The DNA here is from genome assembly GCA_963848825.1 of uncultured Planctomycetota bacterium. Lineage (GTDB taxonomy): Bacteria > Planctomycetota > Planctomycetia > Gemmatales > Gemmataceae > CAVVSQ01. Next base: position 228,738 of record CAWKFA010000017.1, read on the forward strand.
ATCGTATGCGCCGCCGCAGAGGCCTCCAGAACTCCCGCCGTCACGAGCGTATAGATCGCGTCAGCGCCGGATACGGTGGCGGCATAAACCACGCCCAGATCGATGTTCCCGGCGTCGCGAAAGTACACCGAACCCAGCGTAGGCGCGACATTGCCGCTGCTCGGGGTGACAGTGGCCCACAAGGTGAGTGGCACGCCATATTGAACCGTGCCGACTGCCGAACCGATTGCGCTGGCGTTCACTATGGTTGTCGTCGAAACAGCAGAAACGGTAGACGGCACTGTGATTACCACGTCGTTGCCATTGCCACCGACATAACTTATCGTAGCGTTCAGACCGGAGCCCAGAAAGTTGGCGATAACGGCGCCCTCGGGTAGGCCGTTGAATGTACCGATAATAGGGTCGTGCCCGGCATTATTGATGATGGCGAAACTCGAACCTGGTGCCGGTACCAAGGAACCGCTGAGCGTAAGACTGACCCCGCTCAGATTGAGGTTTCCCATGATATTCAATTGTCTGTAGCCCGAATCCGGCGTTGTACCGTTAATGGCAATCGCCAAGCCGGAAGGAGTTCCGAAGCCGAGGCTGCCGGGATAGACGTTGACGTCAGTGCCTACCGTATTTGGCTGAATTGAGCCGGAGCCTGCCGTCAGCGTGATGTTCGCTCCACCATTCGTAAGAGAGCCCTCGTCAAATACGATGCTGCCTGCGGTTATCAGGTTGACATTCGGCACCTTGGACGCGGTCATGGTGACGGGTGCACTGACGGTGATCGTACCAGCGTCGCCATCGCCGATCTCGAGGGCCCCCGCATCGATATTACGCATTTCCGCATCGGAGAGCCCGAGTGGACCGCCGACTGGGTCAGCGGTTGCGCCCAAATTGATGGATACCCCGGTCGTGTAGGGGCGGATCTCGACCGTACCGCTGCCATTTGCAGTCACCGCTCCAGCCAAGGACATACTATTGCCAATCAAGGTGACGCTGCCGCCGTTAGGGCCGCCGGTAATCGCGCGCCTCGGCAACTAGGTTTAGTGCATTACTGCCGCTGCCCTCGATAGCTGTGATCTGCACGTTGCCGCCGCCGGAACTGATCTCCCCACCAACGTCAACTCCAAAATTATGGGGCCCAACCCCCTGCCCACCTGTCCCGATCACGGTGACAGTACCCATGCCGCCCGCTCTTATTCCTAGGCTGGGCACAATTACGCCTTGTGGCGATACTCCTGACCTGGCGACCGACACGCCTACATCGTAATCTTTGGCAAAACCGAATGTGCCGCCGCTCGTGCCGCCGCCTGTACCGATTACTAAAACGTTTCCGCCAGCCGAACTAATCCCGAAATTGGACCCGCCGATGACGACTCCCGAATCGGAACCGATATCGTTAGTAGCCAACCCGCCGCCACCCGTGCCTTGCACCGTTACGTTTCCGATACCGCCAGCGGATATTTGCCCGTCGAGCTCAACCCCATCGCTGTTTGTACCAGGGCCACCTTGACCGATTACTTGTACGTTTCCGCCTCCCGATGTGACCACCGGCCAATCATTGCTAAAACCTTCGAACCAAACTCCGTAATCGTTCTCCGAGTTGTCCACTGGTCCGCCAGTTCCCTGGACCATTACGTTACCCAAGCCGCCAGCAGTTACTTTGATGTTGGAATCGAGAAGAACGCCTGGGGACGATCCACTTCCTTGACCAGTTAATCGCACGTCCCCTCCCGCGGAGGTGACAAGGCTACCGGAACCGTAGACTGACACACCAAAAGCCACGATAGTATTGATCTCGCCGCCGCTACCGCTTATGTCAACGGCTCCCATGCCGCCAATTATGGTAGCGCCGCCGATTGCCACTCCCTCGGAATAGCCCGCGTCACCTCCTTTGCCATTGATGGTGATCTCGCCGCTTCCCGTGCTCTGGATGGTGGCGCTATAAATACCGATACCTGTAAAACTCCCGGAGGTTGGGTTCGTTTGTTGGTTCGCTTGCAAGGTGATATTGCCATTGTGACTGGATATTGTTGCCTGCGGGTTCACTACGATGTTTAACGTGGTGGACACCTTAAGGTTGAAATCACCGACACTGGAAACACCATTAAAGGAAACAGTGCCGCCCGAATTCACATCGAAGCTGCTAGTAAACGTACCGCCGTTGAAACTGACTGTTTTCCCACCCGTGATGCTGATTCCCGTGCTGTATTGGGTCAAGCCTGCGCTGGTAAGCGACAACGTCGAACTGCCCACACCGCTGAACGCGGTCCCTTGGTTGGCCGGATCGGTGCCACTGGCCGCGGTGAAATTTTTGTCGGAGCTGAAAATGTAACTTGTGCCGTTGGAAACAATGCCCAGATTTTCACTCCCCCCAAGTAATATGCTCAGACCAGCAGTACCGCCGTCGGAAACTATCGCCGGCGCAAGCCGATCCTCAAGATACTCCAGCCACAGCTGCCTTCGCCGCCGGCGGCAATGAATGGGTGGCTGTTTTGTCGGGCCTAGCCAGGCTCGGATCAAATCACGAATGTAGCGGAGCGGGAACGTCATGGGGGAAGAGGTGCTCATTCTAGTTCCGGTTTTTTCAACCGGTTGATTTTAAGATTTCCGCGGGCTCGCGGCAAAAGAAAAAAGCCTATATCCCGATTCTTTTGGTCTCGTGCATGTCCCATTTTTCGTCCCACGGATGCACATTTACTTGAACCGATTCAGCAATTCGCGGCTAAGATCGATCCAGAGGCAGCGAAGAAAATGGCGAAGCGAATCAGAAACGGTCTTTCCTCCAGGTCTGATCGACCGGTTTCCGCCGTCACCTACGGGGTGAGAGTCGCCGCAGCAGTCACACTGGCCAGAATTCATTTTACGAAAATCAGCGGTGGCCAGTGAGTCAATGAACCATGGCCCAGCGGCTTGGATCAAGAAGCAGTGATATAGGTTCGCGGAATTTATGCACGTAAGATCGGCCTGGGGAAACCAGGTTACCAAAGTAGGGATGTATTAGACTGGTATCGCCCACATTTTGGCCTCACGTTGCGACCGGGCCCACCTTTGCTGGGCCAAGACGCCGCCAACGAAAAAAGGCCCCGCGTGGGGGCCTCGTGGTTAAGATGTGTGGCGTTCGTGCCTATCCGTTGACAGCGAACTTGCCGCCGTTCAGTCTTCTGGAACCGGCCATCCTTGCCCTTGATCTTAATCTCCCGAAGCATTGCGGAATAAAGGGTTGCCTGCGGGGTCGCCCCACCAGGCGAGGTCCAGTAGCCTTTCTTGGACATCGCCTCGATCATCTCCATGCAGGTCATCGGCTGGCCGGCCTCCCCGAGCACCTTGGCGGCGGCGTCCAGGGCGCTGACCTTCTTTGGCTTCGGCTCGGCCTTGGCCTTCGGGGTTTTGGTCTTGGCCGGCGCCACTGTGGTGGCTGTGGCCTCAAGTGGCGGCGCCGGCGTCGCTGCCGCTTCGGCCTCGGTCGCCTTCTTCGCCTTGGGGGACTTGGTCTGGCTGGTCTTCTTCGCGGACATGGTCGTTCTCCTTTTGGGGAAGGAAACATGGACATGCTGTTCATTAGAATAATCGCGGCTCTCCATCCTTCCGCAGCCTGCCACGTGGACGCGTCGTGAACTCCAGCCCTGGTCGCTTGGCGGTCGTCTTCGTCCAGGCTTCGTCGTCGTACGGCGAGCCTCGGAATACGCTGCGCCTGATGGGCTGCACTTCAATGTCGGTCGCGGGGGCGTTAACCCATTTGAGCCAATTTCGCGGGCGAGCTACGGGGCCGCTCACAACGTTTGGCGGCGCGCAAGGCGACGTGGGTGCTGCCGCCACGCGAGAGGCGGATGCCAAGGGCGTGTGCAAGACACGGCTGATTTTGCCGGATTTTATTGGCGGTGGGTCAGCGCGAGTACGCTTGACACCACCCTACAGGACCGTCAATTCAGGGCGAGTCTTTCCTTGCCGAGGAAGGCGGGCCCCTGGAAGAGCGGTTCGGATCTCGATTCGTTACCGCTCCTTGGTGCGTGAACCTGCTTCCTTGCCAAAGATCAACCGAAACGGAGCAGCCAAGCCACGACGGGTTGGCGGTAAAGTGATTGCGGGAAGGTCCGCATTGCCACGGGGAGTACCGTGTGGCGATGGCACCGTGCGCTGCAGCCGCTACTTCCAAACGGTGGGCGTTCCTGCAGGACGTTCGTGAATTTGTTATGCGAAATGTTATGCGAAATGCTATGCAAAATGCTATGCGTCGCCGAGGGGGTTGCCCGGAGGGTGCATACATACCATTTTTGCATGCGGCGATGCGGACCGTGCCAGTGGATTGCGCAAACATCTTCCCACAATCCAGTGGCTGCCATCAAAGATGGTCCTACCTCAACTGCCACATCAGCATCTTGAGGCTGTCGCCGAGTTTGCTGTTGACGCCCAGGGCGGCGGAGGGAGCCCGGACTTTAAGAGCGTTCGGAAAAAAAGGGGTCAGACCCCCTTCTGTTCGCTTCAAGGGGTCTGACCCCTTTTTTTCCGAACGCTCTAACGGCCCGTTTAAATTGGGGTTCCCCGTACAAAGACCGCGGCGACACTTCCCGGGAACGTGATTCCCTCAAACGGGCTCCAACCACACTTCGTCTTTAGCGCACGCGCGCTGGATGGTGGTCGGACGTTTTAAGTCCAGCACGCTCAATGACCCAACGAATCCGGGCAATAGCCGTCCATATTTTTGCCGCCGATAAGGGTTGACGAAGGCACCCGGATTGGCGGAGCAGATGGCGGCCACGCGCTCGGGCGTGAACCCTTGTTCGACGAGCAGCCAGGTAACAAAAGGCCCATAGGTGTCCAGGTGCGGCTGGCCGGACATTCCCCTGGCCTTTTCCGCCAGCGTGTGCGGCGCATGATCGGTGGCCAGGTAATCCGCCGTGCCGTCGCGAAGCGCCTCCAGCATGGCTGCCCGGTCCGCTGGCCCGCGCAGCGGCGGGTTCATCTGCATCGCTTGCCGATTGGCCGCGGTGATTTGAGCGGTGTCGAAAAAAACATGATGAGGCGTGACTTCGGCCACGACGGGCAGTCCCTTGGCCTTCGCGGCACGGATCAGCGGTAGTCCCTCGGCGACGGAATAATGGCATAACTTGCCGGCCAGGCGATGTTTCTCAATCATCGCCAGGGCAAAACGCGTGGCGCTCAGTTCACATTCGGCTGGCCGCCGCGTTTCATGGGTGGGGGCCTGCTTGTGGAAGTCCAGGAGGGCCGGATCTTCACAGTGAAAACTGACGGCCTGACCTTGATAGTGCGCCAGCGTATGGTCCAGGTCCTCAAGTGACGAAAAGAATAAGTCGCCGACACTGGGGCCCATGTAAGCCTTGTAAGGCACAGGGCGCTCGAGCGGCCTCGTGCCTGGACCGATGCCGGCGTAAAGCGTGAAGTCGACCGGCAGATTTTGTCTTGCCAGCAGGTCTTCCTTGGCCCGATAGGTGGCCTCGTCGACCGGCGCCGCCGGATTGTTGGGCATGTCGGCAACATGAATAACGCCGCCGGCGAGGGCGGCAGCCGCGGCGGTGGCGAAGGTTTCCTTGTAATTGTCCTGGCCGGTCACGTCTTCGCGGGCATGAATGTGAATGTCGCCCATGCCGGCGAAAATCAGGCAATGATCCGGATAGGTATGATCTGGTTTGCCCAGCCCGGTGCCCACGGCGGCGATGATGCCCTTTTCGATGGCCACCTGGCCGTGCCGCACGCCGTCGATGTCCGCCAGCAAACCCTCCACGATCGTTGGACGCATGATAAAAACCTATTTTCCTCGGCACCTATCAACTGGTTGCGGAAGCCAATTGCGCCAGGGCAGTGCCCGTCAATCGATACGTTGTCCACTCATCGAGCGGCCTGGCCCCAAGCGACCGATAGAAGCCGAGTGCGGGCTCGTTCCAATTAATACGGACCATTCCAGTCGGCCACAGCCGCGCTCAACCGCGATACGCGCGAGTTCCGCGAGCAACGCACGGCCATGCCCCTGGCCCCGCGACTCCGGTCGTACGAAGAGGTCTTCGAGGTAAATGCCCGGCTGTCCCAGAAACGTCGAATAATTGTGAAAAAACAGGGCAAAGCCAGCGACGGCCGTGGCTTCTTCGGCCAGGATGACCTCCGCGAAGCGGCGTTCTCCAAAGAGATGCGCCTGCAGCCGTTGCTCGTCCATGGTCACATGGTCGCTTAGATGCTCATACTCCGCCAGGTCGCGAATGAGCTGCGCGATCATGGGCACGTCGCCGGCGGCTGCTGGTCGAATCATGGACTAAAACTCCGCGCTGCCAGGCGTGCGTGGAAAGGGAATCACGTCGCGAATATTGGCCATGCCGGTAAGGAACAACAGCGTGCGCTCGAGGCCCAGCCCAAAGCCGGCATGGGGAACGGTGCCGTAGCGGCGCAAGTCGAGATACCACCAGTAGGTCGCGGGATCGAGCCCTTGCTCCTTCATGCGCTGTTCAAGAACGTCGAGGCGCTCCTCACGCTGGCTGCCACCGATGATCTCTCCCACGCCGGGCACCAGCACATCCATGGCGCGGACCGTTTTGCCGTCGTCGTTGACGCGCATGTAGAAGGGCTTGAGCGTCCTGGGATAATCGAACAGGATAACGGGTTTCTTGAATTCCTTCTCGGTTAAAAAGCGCTCGTGTTCTGACTGCAAATCGACGCCCCAGCTGACGGGAAACTCGAAAGTCTGACCAGACTTTTGCAGGATGGCGACGGCCTCGGTGTAGGGCAGGCGCAGGAACTGGCTGGACTCTATCCCTTCGAGCCGGGTCAGAATGTCCTTGTCGATGCGCTCCTGGAAAAACTTCATGTCCTCGCCACAGCGGGTCAGCGCGTCCTTGATGATGCGCTTGATGAACGCCTCGGCCAGCGTCATGTTGTCCTGCAAATCGTAAAACGCCATTTCCGGCTCGATCATCCAGAACTCGGCAAGATGACGCGCCGTGTTGGAGTTCTCGGCGCGGAAGGTGGGGCCAAAGGTATAAACTTTGCCCAGGCCGCACGCGAAAATCTCCGCCTGAAGCTGACCGCTCACCGTCAGATACGCGGGTTTGTGAAAGAAATCATGGGAATAATCCGGCCCGGTGGCGGGCAGCTTGTTCAAGTCGAGCGTGGTGACCTTGAACATTTCGCCGGCGCCTTCACAATCGCTGGCCGTGATGACAGGGGAGTGAACGTAGAGAAAGCCCTGTTCCTGAAAAAAGTCGTGGATGGACTTGCAAACACAGTTGCGCACCCGGGCAATGGCGCCGAACGTATTGGTTCGCGGCCGCAGGTGGGCAATCGTGCGCAGAAACTCGAACGAAGCGCCCTTCTTCTGCACGGGGTAGGTCTCGGGGTCGGCCAGGCCGTGGACGATAATCTGTTGCGCTTGCACCTCCGTGGCCTGCCCCTTGGCGGGCGACTTGCGCACAGAACCCAAAACCGTAACGCTTGCCCCTGTCCCCAGCTTTTTCACGTCGGTTTCATAGTTAGCAAGCGACGCCTCGGCCAGGATTTGCACGTTGCCCATGGACGAGCCATCGTTGAGTTCCAGGAAGCTGAAACCACCCTTGGAATCCCGGCGCGTGCGAACCCATCCCTGTAATTGCACCTCTTTCCCAATGGCCGCTTCCGTGCGTGCCTGGGCTACGCTAATCCGTTCCATGGTGGTCTCCTTAGAGCGTTCGGAAAAAAAGGGGTCAGACCCCTTGAAGCGAACAGATTTCCAACGCTTTTGCCGGGTATTGAGGGGGTCTGACCCCTTTTTTTCCGAACGCTCTTAACGTCCTAAAAAGGGGCCGCCTTGATTTTGGGACCTTCTGATCATGGTATGGCATTGTTATAGTTTGGCGGCCGGGTTTTTACAATTTGACGCCGCCGGGTGGGCGCCTTTCCTTTCCTGGCCGTCGCTACGCTCTCCGCGGCAAACCCTATAATCGATTACAACGATTTCGTGACACCAACAGGGAAAAATCATGTCGAGCTGGCAGCGAACGCACACATGTGGAGAGCTACGCGAAGCGCATATCGGGGAGACCGTCGTCCTTAACGGCTGGGTCAATAGCTATCGCTCCTACAACGATCAGATCTTCGTCGATTTACGCGATCGCTATGGCATTACCCAGGCTGTTTTTGAAGCGGATGACAAGATGTTCGCGCTGGCCCAGGAGATCCGCAACGAGTTCGTGCTGTCGATCCAGGGCACCGTGCGCGAACGCTTGCCTGGCAAGCACAACCCCAAGCTGGCGACCGGCGACGTCGAACTCAAAGCCAAGGAGTTGACGATCCTGAACCGTTGCCCGACACCCCCTTTCGAGGTAACCGAGTTCCCTGGCGAGGAATTGGCGAACGAAGATTTGCGCCTGCAGTATCGTTACCTCGATCTGCGGCGTACCTCGATCCAGCGCGTGCTGATGTTGCGTCATCGGCTCAACCAGGTGATCCGCGCCACGCTGGACAGCCACGGTTTTCTCGAGGTGGAGACACCGATCCTGGGCCGCAGCTCGCCGGAAGGCGCCCGCGATTACCTCGTGCCCAGTCGCATTACGCCCGAGACCTGGTATGCGCTGCCACAATCGCCGCAGCTTTATAAGCAGATTTTGATGGTCGCCGGCTTCGACAAGTATTTTCAGATCGCGCGCTGCCTGCGCGATGAAGACCTGCGTGCCGACCGCCAGCCCGAGTTCACCCAGCTTGACATGGAAATGTCCTTCGTGGAGATGGACGATATTTTTCGGATCATCGAAACACTGACCGTGGCGATATTCAAGCAATGCATCGACGTCACTCTGCCCACGCCTTTTCAGCGCTTGCGTTATGCGGACGCCATGCTGAAATACGGCAGCGACAAGCCCGACCTGCGCTTTGGCCTGGAAATTGTGGACATCGGCGATATCGCGCAGACCACGGCGTTTCAAGTTTTCCGCGGCGCTCTCGATGCGGGCGGCAAGGTGCGCGTCGCTCAACGTGGAAGGGGCCGCCGCCAAGCTTACTCGTAAAAATCTCGACGACCTCACGGAGTTTGTCAAACGCTATGGCGCCAAGGGTTGCGCCTGGGTTAAAGTTGAAGAACAAAAGTTCACGGGCGCCATCGAAAAGTTCCTTGAGCCGGAGTTCCAACTGAAACTCCGCGAGCGAATGAAGGCCAAGGCCGGCGACCTTCTCCTCTTTATCGCCGACAAGGAAGATGTGGTCTGCCAGGCCCTGGGCAACCTGCGCAGCCACCTGGCTTCAATGTTGCGCCTCTACGATCCGGTCAGCGCCGATTACCAGGTCGCCTGGGTTTATGATTTCCCCTCGTTCATCTGGGACAGCGAGGAGAAGCGCTGGGCTGCCAACCATCATCCTTTCACGGCCCCCATGGACGAGGACCTTGCCAAGCTCGAAAGCGATCCCGGCAGCGTCCGGGCCAAGGCGTATGACCTGGTTATCAATGGCTACGAGTGCGGCGGCGGCTCCATTCGTATCCACAATCCGGACGTGCAGTCGCGCCTGTTCGCCGTCCTGGGCATGACGCCGGAACAAGCCAAGCAGCGTTTTGGCTTTTTACTTGACGCGCTGCGTATGGGCGCTCCGCCCCACGGCGGTGTCGCGCTGGGGCTTGATCGCCTTGCCATGATGCTGGCACGCACCACCAACATTCGCGACGTGATTGCTTTTCCCAAGAACCAAAAGGCGCGCGATCTCATGACCGGAGCGCCCGCGCCCGTCGATGCCAAACAATTGAAGGAACTGGGACTGTAACGGCACTCAAAGAGGGGTTTTCGTGGCAAAGACCTGGGGGGGCCGTTTTAGCGGCGACACCGACAACCGCGTCGAAGCCTTTACGGAATCGATTAGCTTCGACCGTCGACTTTATCGGCACGACGTGGTGGCCAGCCAGGCGCACGCGCGGATGCTGGCGGAAGTCGGTATTTTAACGGCGGTGGAGGCCGAACAAATTGCCGCCGACGCTCACCGACATTGCGCAAGCGATCGAGCGTGGCGACTTTGAATTCTCCATCAAGCTCGAAGATATTCATACCCACATTGAGCGGGCCTTGATCGAACGGCTTGGGGACGTGGGCCGCAAGCTGCACACGGGTCGCAGCCGCAACGATCAGGTCGTTACCGACGTCAGGCTGTGGGTGCGCGACAGCATCGATACCCTGGACGGCCGCCTCAAGGAGATGCAGGTTGCGTTGCTCGCTTCGGCGGAGCGCGACCGCGACCTGGTTTTGCCCGGCTACACCCACATGCAACGCGCCCAGCCTATTCTGGCCGCCCATTACTTCCTGGCCTTTATCGAAAAGTATCAGCGCGATCGCGAGCGGCTGGCGGATTGCCGACGGCGGGTCAACGTGCTTTCCCTGGGTACCGCAGCGCTGGCCGGCACGTCGGTTCCGATTGATCGCGGCAGCGTTGCCACGAAACTCGGTTTTGCCAGCGTGGCGGCCAATAGTTTGGACGTCTCCAGTGACCGCGATTTCGTGCTTGAGTTTGTCTTCGGGCTGACGGTCATTGCGTTGCACCTGGGTGGCTGGGCCGAGGAGTGGATTTTGTGGTCCACGACGGAATTCAATTTCCTCGATTTGCCCGACGCTTTTTGCACCGGCTCGAGCATCATGCCGCACAAGAAGAACCCGGACGTTCTCGAGTTGATTCGGGGCAAAACCGCCCGGGTCGCCGGCGACCTGCAACGTCTGGTGATGCTCATCAAGGGCTTGCCGCTGGCCTATAACCGCGATTTGCAAGAAGACAAGGAAGCCCTCTTCGATGCTTATGATACCGTCCATGCCTCTTTGGAGGTCGCAGCCGCGCTGGTGCGCGAGGCCCGCTTTCGCCGAGAAGTTATTGCCGGCCGCCTGGAAGATGGCTATCTGGATGCGACGACTTTGATGGAGTTTCTGGTCATGCAGGGCGTGCCGTTGCGGTCGGCCCACGAGGCAGTCGGTAAGCTGGTCCGCCTGTGTGAGGAAAAGCGCTGCCGGCTGGCCCAGCTTCCCGCCGAAATCTACGATTCCATTCGCCAAGGGCTGGGAAGCAAGGTATACAATGTATTAGGCGTACCCAACGCCCTGGCCGCATTTCGAAGTTACGGCTCGACCGCCCCCGGCGAAGTTGAGGAACAAATCAAAAGGTGGCGCGCACGGTTGGCCTGACGCAGCGGGAGCGATATTAGCGATGGACCTTTTCTCGTACAAAAACCGAAATTTGTACTGCGAAGACGTATCGATTGCCGCGCTGGCGGAACAATACGGCACGCCGCTCTACGTCTATAGCCAGGGCACGCTGCTGCATCATTTGCAAGCGCTGCAGACCGCGTTCGCCTCTGCCGATCCCCTTATTTGTTACAGCATCAAGACCAATCCCAACATTCATCTCGCCCGGTTAATGGTGGAGCGCGGGGCGGGTTGCGATGTGACCAGCGCCGGCGAGCTTTACCGGGCCTTGAAGGCGGACTGCCCGGCCGCGCGGATCGTCTTCGCGGGCGTGGGCAAAACCGACGCCGAGCTCAAATATGGCTTGGAGTCAGGTATTCTCTTTTTCAATGTGGAGAGCGAAGGGGAACTGCTGGCCCTGGGAGAGGTCGCCAGGTCGCTTGGTAAAGTTGCCAGGGTTGCATTGCGCGTTAACCCTGACCTGCCCCCCAAAACGCACGCCAAAACCGATACCAGCGTCAAGGGGGTCAAGTTCGGCCTCGATATCGACACGGTCCTCGAGTTCGCCCAAAAAGTTGTGCATCATCCCCATGTGCAAATTGTGGGGCTCCATATGCACCTGGGTTCTCCCATCCTGAAAGTCGAACCTTACCAACAAGGGATCGACAAGGGACTGGCGCTGATCGACAAGCTTCGCGCCCAGGGACACAAGATCAGCTATCTCAACATGGGCGGGGGTTTTGGCATCAACTACCGTAAACAGGAAGCGCTGCCGGCGACCGCTTTCGCGGACGTGATCCTGCCGGGCGTCCGGAAAGCCGAATGCAAATTGGTCCTGGAGCCGGGCCGGTTTATTGTCGGCAACGCTGGGTTGCTGGTCAGTCGGGTGATCTACACCAAGGAGTCGGGCGGCAAGCATTTTGTCATACAAGATGCGGGGATGAACGACCTGATTCGACCGACGCTGTATGATTCCTTCCACCGTATTTGGCCGGTCGCGCCCGCCGCGACCATGCCGGCGCCACCCGAGGATTATGAAGTTAGCATCCCAGGCACACGCCTCACGGACATCGTCGGGCCGATCTGTGAATCAGGCGACTTTTTGGCCAAACAGCGTGCGTTGCCGCCCGTGGCCCGGGGCGATTTGTTGGCGACGTTTCAGCGCTGGCGCCTATGGCATGGCGATGAGCTCCAACTACAACGGCAGGCCCCGCGTTGCCGAAGTTTTGGTCGATGGCGCGCGCCACCGGCTCATACGCCGCCGTGAAACTCTCGAAGATCTGGTGCGACCGGAGGTCGAAGTCCAGGGTTTTAAATAAAGGGTTTGGCCCTCCTATATTCAGAGGGGGGCCGCCTTCTATCTAAGACCCCTAACGCCATGACATGGATTCGTGCAGCGCTCTGCCGCGCGGCACGGTATGTGTCTCCCATCACTGGCATTTCGGCCCGGAGGCATCGCGTGTTTTCATCTCGACTGGCGCTCACTCCTGTTTTATTCGGCGTTCTGTTACTGCTGGCCGCGCCGAGCGGCCGCGCCCAGGATGCCAAACCTGAAGAAATCAAGGACAAGGAGGCGGAAAAGAAGGCCACGCAGCTCCTTCTGCAAAAGGCGGAAGAGGAATACCGGATTTTCTTTCGCAGGCCGGAAGAGGTGCCGCAATTCTGGGCGGCCATCAAGCTCGAGCTCAATCTTGGTAAGTTTGAGCTGGCTGCCTTGCACCTCAAGCTCTTGCTGCAAAAGGAACCGGCGGAGGCTGTCGATAGGGAGCTTCTGAAAATCGAAAATGTCGAAGGTTTCGCCCCTTTTGTGCGTCTGCAAACCGTGCGCACCTGGTCTACCAACCCGGCGCTGCAGGCCGAGGCGCGGAAAAACGTCAAGTCGCTCATCGACCGCGTGACCGTCGCGCTTGATAAGCAATTGAGCGATCCGGCGCGTCTCAGCAAATTCATCAAACAGCTCAACGCTCCCACCGTGGAAGAGCGGGCTTTTGGCTTCTTGCAGATACAACGCGCTCGCGACCGGGCTGCCCCCTATCTCGTGGAGGCACTGCGTACCAGTGCGGGCACTCCTCTACACGGCCGGATTGTGGACGCTCTGCTAAAGCTCGACGCGGAAATTGTGCCGCCTCTCCTGGAAACCCTGAAGGCGGCTAACCCCAAAGATGCACAAGACCTTGACCTGCGTCTGACCGTTCTCGACATCATCGAGCGGCGGGCGGATAAGCGTGCGGTGCCCTATTTATGGCATCTCTCGAGCTCGAAGACATATCCCATGCAAATTCGGGACAAAGCCAGGGCGGTGTTGGCCTATCTTCTGGGAAGCGAACCGAGCCATCTACCGCCGGCCAGAAACGCGCTGACGGAGTTGGCGGAGCGATATTATCAACACAAGGTTCCCTTCACGCTCGGACGCACGGTGTCGGTTTGGCCGTGGGACGGCGAGCATCTCGCCTTCAAGCCCGTACAACTCACGCCCGCGCAGGCCGAGGAATACTTTGGTCTGCGTTATGTGCGCGAGGCGATTGAGCTGGATCCCAAATACCAACAGGCGCAGGTCGTCTTGCTTAGCTTGCTGCTTGATCGAACGTTAGCGCCCGATCTCGATCAATTGTTGCTGAAGCCCCTGCCCGCCAAAATCCAACAACTCCTGGCCACGCTCGATACCGACGTCGTTGACCTGGTATTGGAACGTGCGCTCACGGACGGCAATGTGCCCGTCATTATCGCCACGGTGCATGCCCTGGGCGAACGTGGCGAGGCTCGCGCCGGTAAGTTGGCGGCCGGCGGCATGCCCCGCGGCGTCGTGCGGGCGTTACATTATCCGGATCGGCGCGTGCAATTCGCGGCGGTCAAAGCGATGTTGCGTCAGCCTGTCACCCCATTTCCGGTGGCGACCACGCGGATCGTTGACATCCTGAGGCGGTTTCTCAGCGCCGATGCCAATCCCAAAATACTCGTCGCTTTTGCACCTTCGCAAAATGCGGCGGACCTACGGCAGGCCATCAAGGAAAGCGGCTTCGAGCCAGTCCTGGTGCCAACAGGCAAGGAACTCTTTGAACGCCTGCGCCAATCCGCCGATTACGAAGCCATCGTTCTGGGCAACGACGTACCGCTTCATGAGTTTACGTACCTGCTCGCCAACGTGCGCGCGGATGCCGATCAGGGGAACCTGCCGATCCTGGTTTTTGCCTCGAAAGACAAGAAGGACGCTCTGGTGACGGCGGCGCAGCGTTACCGGCACGTGAAGATATATTCAGATCTTTTGCCAGCCTTGAAAGAGGAACTGAAAAACACGCTGGATGCCAACATCAAGGAATCGTCGGGCGTGCCCATGGCGCCGGCCGAACGCAAAGAAATGGCACGCGTGGCTCTCGATATTCTGTGGCGCATGGCCAGGGGCGAGTATCCCGGCTATGATCTACGGCCCACGCTGGGTGCCGTACTGGCGGCGCTGAACAATCCCGACATGTCCCTGGAAGCGATGGAGATTTTGGGAAGACTGCCGGGGCAGGAGCCCCAAACCCGACTTACCGCCATCGTGTTGAATCTCGGGCAGGGCAAGTTACGAGTTCCCGCGGCGATTGAACTAAATCGTCATATTCAGAAGTTTGGACTCATGCTCGACAAGGCACAGGCCTCGGGCCTTAAGGAGGCTTATCGAAATGCTGACGACGATCCCGCATTGCGCACGCAGCTGGCGGCGCTCATTGGCAGCCTGCAATCGAGTTCGCGGCTGACCGGTGCCCGCCTGCTCGAGTTTCGCCCCGATCCGCCTACGCTGCCGTCAGAGAAGAAGAAAAACAAAACAGATTAAACTTTAGCCAGACCTTGTCACGCACGCTCCAGTAAGTCACGCAGCTTTAGTGCCACCGCCCGCGGGTCCGCTGCGACGCATATTTCGTAGCTAAGGGCGACGCGTGTTCCTCCGGCCCCCAAGATCGCGCCGACATTGTCTATCGTCACGCCGCCCAGGACGAAAAAAGGCAGGGCTGTTGTGTCAGCCACCTGTTTGACGAATTCCAGGCCCGGAAACGCGCCAAAATCCTTGGTTCGCGAGGGGAAGGTTGGACCCACCCCCAAATAGTCCGCGCCTTCCAGTACGGCGTTCTGAACCTGCTCCATGTTGTGCGTGCTGACACCAATAATTGCGCCTTCACCGAGAAGGCGGCGCGCTTCCCAGACGGGCAAATCATCCTGGCCCAGGTGCACGCCATCGGCTTCCGCCAGGAGTGCGATGTCGGGTCGATCATTCACGATAAACAAGGCACCAGCCGCCCGCGTCATTTTGCGCAAATCGCGGGCCGTAGCCAGTAACATGGCGTCCGTCATCGTCTTTTCTCGCAACTGCACGACCTGGGCACCCCCCGCCAGCGCTTCGCGGACCGTGCCCGCCAGGGACGTCCGGCACGATGCCTCCGTCACAAGGACATAAAGCCTGGCAGCCGCCAACTCGCCTCTCGGATCCCCGGCCGCCAACAAGGCGCGTTCGAGCGTGTAGGACTGATAACGCAAGCGTTCGATGGCCTGGCCGAACTCGGCATTGAGCACCTTGCCAAATTCTTCCAGACTGCGCAGTGCCTCTTGCAATCGTTTGGCGTTGGCTTGCGCAACGTCACGGGGGCAGGCACGTTCCTGTTCTTGGGCCGTGCTTATCTCGGTACCGACGTCATGAAGGGTAGAGCGCGCTTGCAGCAGGAGCGGGCCGGGCAATAAGCCCAGGTGGTCGGCCAGACGGTGACGCAGGGTTTTGAGTTCACGGCACAAAAAGGTATCGCCGCGTACAAATCGGGCATAATCTTCGAGCACACGCAGCGCTTCGCGTGCTCGGTTGGCCGAGGCATCGAGAATGTGCGCGGTATCGATGGTTTCCGTCGTGGGGGTTAAATCCAACGGCCTGTCCAGGCGCAGTGCCGGCGCCGTGGGTGTTATGATTTCCTTTAAAGCGCTAAAATCGAGCCCGATGCTTTCCAGGCTGGATCGGGATGCCGCATCGACCTCCAGAGTTGCAAGAAGAAGGTGCTCGGAGGAGATGCTCCCCTCGGCGCCGTGCGTGCGGGCAAGATCGCGCGCCTGTGCCATGATGGCCTCGGTTGCCGGCGCCAAACGAACGGCGTCGCTACCTACCGGCCCGCTGGCGACGACAGGAAAGCGTGCCCGTAACCTGTCAAGCGGCACGCCGGCCGCCAGCACCCGAACGACCGGATGGCCCTCCTCCTCGTCCATGAGTGCCTGCAGCAATTCGATGGGGCCAATTTGCGTGCCGCCGCCGGCATGGACAAGGCATGCGGCTTTCTCCAGGATCGTGACTACGGCCGGTGAATATTCGATTTTCATGGAGAAGCTGGCCATTCGCGAAAGTAGACCCAGAGTCGCGTGCTTGTGCAGCTTAACCTAACATAACCTGTTCGGGATTTCCTCCCAATCTTTCCTGTCCACTTAAGCCGGATGTATTGGGTAGATTTCACATCTTTTGAGCTTTTCCAGGATTGTTTTTGCAGATCCGCTCGCCAATGCCCGATCCAACTTTAAAGATAAGGTCCCAATTAATGACATTGAGGTCTCCCCACCATGATTCGCATTTTTGGCAACCTTCGCATAATCCGCCGACATGCCATCCGCAAGACGTTCGTCGCCATCGGCCTCTGTTTCATTCCGCTGCAGA
Organism: uncultured Planctomycetota bacterium; assembly: GCA_963848825.1. Lineage (GTDB taxonomy): Bacteria > Planctomycetota > Planctomycetia > Gemmatales > Gemmataceae > CAVVSQ01. Next base: position 245,514 of record CAWKFA010000017.1, read on the forward strand.
CTCAAGGACAGGACACTGTTGTCGTTAAACGTTCGTTACCAGAGTTGGTTAACCTGGGCCTCGAGAGGCAGCCCGCGCTGGCAGCCGCGCGGGCAAGCTTGACGGCTGCGGATAGCAGCGTAAATGGGCTAAACAGCCTGAAGTTTGCGGGCTTGTTCGCGAAGGACATGCCGCTTCGCAAACAGCAAGCCTGCCTGGGAGTGACCATCGCGGCCGCCTCCCTTGAACAAGCGGAATGGGAGACACGCTATGCCGTGGTTCGGAACTACTTTTCGGTGATCTATGCACGCGAGCAGACCAAAGTCGTCATTCGCATGAAATCGAAGCTGGAAGACGCTCTGAGCAAAGCTCGCGACCTCATCAAAGTCGGCGACCCCGACCTCAAGGTGACGAAGCTCGATGAAAAGCTGCTCGACCTAAATCTCAAGATGCTGGTGACGAAAGAAGCGGAAGCCCGGAACGGGGTTCGCAAGGCATTCGCCGCATTGCGGGAAGCCCTGGGTGTGGAGCTTGACTTTCCCCTGGATATCCAGGGCGATTCTTTGCCCCCCCTGGCCAAAGACTTTAATCGAGATGCCCTGGTAGCCATGGCGCTTGGCAGCCGCTGGGAGATCACACAGGCGGCTTCCGCCTATGACGTGACAGCGCTCGAAGTCCAGGCTCAGGGGAAGATACGCGGACCCAACGGCCGTACTTTTGCAAGTGGCTCGGACGTCCATGCCAAACCGATTCCACAGGGCATTGCTAACGGCGAGTATCGCCCCGGCGCGATTGGCCTGGAAATGCCCGGATCGCTGGCGGGACGCAAGGATCAACGGGTGGAGCGGGCGCAGGCGCTAAGTGACCGAGCGGCTGCCGTCGTGGATAAGACCCGAAACCTGGTGGCGCTCGAAGTGGATGCCACTTATTTGAAATGGCTGGAAGCCGCCGAGAAGGTCAAGGGCCTGGAAGGCGCACCCAAGATTGCCACGGACATCACCGTGGATATCAGAAAAGAATTCGACAAGGGCAAAGTTCCCGGCGAAGCGATTCTGCGGGCCCAGGCGATGGAAGAGCAGATTGCCGCCTCCTATAACGAGGCCCTTTATCTACACGCTCTGGCCCTGGCGGCACTGGAACGCGTGACTGCCGGCGGCTATCGCATGACGGGGCAGCCTTAATACTAACTTTCAACTTCGACGGGCAACTTGGCACAACACAACGAGGAACTATTCATGTCCCAAAGGACCCTGTTCGGGGCCGGGCTGGCCCTCTGTATGCTCGGCCTGACTGTGGCTGTGCCTGCCGGGGAGAGCAAATCGACCGATCCTGTGCGTATCGGCATGGTGAGTTCGCTCTTCAACGATATTCCCCCCGGGCTCGTCGAATTCGCGGGCGGGCCCTTCAAAATGATGGTGAAAGAATTTACCGGCCTGGATGGCCAACTCAAGGTCGGTGGCGATGCCTACGAAGTGGGCAGGAAGCTGAGCACCCGGGAACTGGACCTGGCCGTGTTTCACGGTTTCGAGTTTGGTTGGGCGCGCCAGAAGTACCCGGGCCTGCGGCCGCTAACGATTGCCGTCAGTAAATTCCGGCAGGTCAATGCGTTTCTCGTGGTGCGTTCGGATAGCGATATCAAGACGTTCGGTGATCTAAGCGGCAAGGACGTTGGGTTTCCGCGAAAGAGTAAAGAGCATTGCCGAATCTTCATGGAACGTAGCTGCGTCGATTGCGCCCAGTGTGGCTCGAAGCGGTTTTTCAACCAGGTGTTCGCCTCGGCGAACGCGGACGACGCCATGGACGATGTATTGCGTGGCAAGCTGCAGGCGGTTGTCACCGACAACGCCTCCCTGGAAGAGTACGAACAGTTCAAGCCCGGTTGCTATGCCCGTCTCAAAGTCATCAAGCAGTCCGAGCCGTTTCCGCCGGCCGTCGTGGCTTTTTACGAGGGCGCGTTGGAGGCGGATACGCTCAAGCGCTTTCGCGACGGCATGATCACCGCCAATCAATCGCCGCGCGGCCGCGATATGATGAGCATCTTCAAAATGACGGCTTTCGAGCCCGTTCCCGAAAACTACGAGCACCAGGTCGCGGAGATCCTGCGACACTACCCACGCCCGCGACGACCGAGAAGATATCACAAAAATAGCCGCTGGCGCGCCGGGCGACATTAACAGGGCCGGGACCCCATGGTTCCCGGCCCTTTTCGTTTTAGCTTCCGTTTAACGTCAGCCTCTTATTAACGAACAATGAGAGTTAGGTAAGGTAGGTTGAATTGTCCTTGCATTTCACGGCGCCCACCTCCATAATTTTTTTTGATGGAAAAATGATTAAAGAAGCTGGCGTTTGCCGCCGATAGAACACTGTACCCCGTTCCCGTTCTCAAAAGGAAGTGCCGCATGCGTAAACGATGGTTCCTTCATGGGATATTGGCCAGTGCGGCGTTCTTGGGTAGCGTCCAGGCGAGTCACGCCCAGGGCGGTGGGGGCGGCGGCGGAGGTGGTGGCGGTGGTGGCCTGTCCAGCTCGGGTGGCCTTACTGCCACGGCTGGAGGAGGTGGCACTGCCGGTGGAACGAGTTCCACGGGCGGCATTGCTTCCCTTGGGACTAGTTCAAGCACGGCAAAATCGTCCAGCTCGGGCACGACCATTCCAGCCGCCAGCGATCCCTATGCCTCAACCTATGGCAACCCGCTGGCGATCGGCAACTCTGGGGTGGCCACAAGCTTTTCCTACAACAACTCGGGCGGGGTGACCCAAATCGGCAGTCAAACCGGTTTTGGCGTACCCACATTCGCCGCCAGCACCACGACGACCGCTACTGTGCGCACTGCAGGCAGCACCACCGGTGTTAATGCAGGTGGCTTTAGTACTTTGGGTATCGCCAAAACACCATCCTACACCACCGTGTTGTCGGACGATGTGCCGCTTGTCATGCCCAACCCGGTCAAACTCCAGGGCGAGCTTTTGGCCAGCTTGCGCAACTCATCCTTTTTGGAAAGCGTCCGCGGCGTGGTGCTCGCGGTAGATGGCTCTACCGTATTTCTCAAGGGCCAAGTTCCCACGGAACAAATGCGCACTCGCGTGGAAAACCTCGTGCGTTTGACACCTGGCGTTCGCGGTGTCGTTAATGAATTGGTTGCTCCAGCACCAGCAATCAGGCAGTAGTCGCCTCAAACATCCTATCTTTGCCAGGCGGCTTAATTTGCCCATTTCACGCCGCGGCGCTGGGAAACCATTGCGCAATCTCGCCTACTACGGTGCGTGTTTTTGCCGCACCACATCTTCGCGCCAGGCTAATTCACAATAAAATCGCTTGTAAACATTGGGAAAACGGGTTCTTGCCTAACGGACCCGGGCACTGGCATAGCGTGTGCTACAAATCCTGCCGGTTAACTATGGATTTCATTTCTCGTTCACGGAGGATGACGATGTTGGTACTATCCCGCAAGCCTGGCGAAAAAGTGGTCATCGGTAACGGCATCATCGTTACGGTGGTTGAGGTCAAAGGCAACCGCGTTCGGCTGGCCTTCGAAGCCCCTGGCGACGTAAAAATTATGCGCTCTGAGTTGTTGGAAGGACGAGCCGATAACTCCCCATCGGCGGATGAAGTGGATGCCGATCTGGCCAAGAAGCCTTCCGAGTGGCACGCGGAGCCGGACGCCGAGGTGCGGCCTACTCACCGTATTCGAGGCTATTCAAAGATCATTCCGCACCGGAACTAAACGGCGACTATTTCTTCGTTCCCTGCTTGGGATCGAGAATCTCTTGAATACGAATGGCGAAGCGGTCTTCGATCACCACGACCTCTCCTCGCGCAAAGGGAACGCCCTGGACGAGCAGGTCGATGGGCTCGGAGATGGACCGGTCCAGGCCGACGACCGAGCCAATGCCCAGTTTGAGTATTTCGCCGATCGACATGGTGACACGCCCAAGCTCGGCGGTCACGGATACCGCTACGTCAAGCAAATGGTTCAAGGAACCCGCTTCGCCCGCCGCCGCGATAGCCTTGAACTCGGGAAACTCCGCGATGCTGGCCAGGACGGCTTGATTGGGCGCGGCCTCGGCAGGCGGTGCCGCCGTTGGTTGCGCAGCGTCCAGAGGTTGGTTGGCGGCACTCATGGTTTATTTCTGCACGAAGGATTCTATTCGGAAAGCTTTCCAGGAGCCAATCTTGCCGACCCGCCCGCGAAATAAAAGCTGACCCCCAGCGCTGGCCACAACGCCTTCGTCATTGCGCTGGTCGAGCAGCATGACATCCCCCACCTGCAACCGCGACAACTGAGAGAGCTTTAGTTCGGTCTTGCCGAGGACGAATTCCAGGCGCACTGGCAAATTGCTGACGAGCGCCTGCTTTCGCTGCGCTATAGTGCGGTCGTCGGCCACCGGCGCTGCGCCGACCTGTCCTTCCCCCAGGGCCTCCAGGATGCCCTTCTTTTGGAAAAACCACGTTCCTTCGGTTTCTCCCCAGGGACCTCGTATTTTCCACGGCAAAATCACCAAGACATCGGTGGCCGAGAAAAACCGACTACCTTGTGGGTTGCTTTCTCTTTCGCCTAACTCCCAGGCTACCAGGCGTGCGCTTGGCCACGATTCGCGAAAAAACGGGAGCCAGAGCTGAACGAGGAAATAATCGGCGAGGTTCTCCTCGACCACGCTCAGTTCGCGATCTTCCGTCACTGCGGACTTCTCGCCCAACATGACGCCGATGATTTGCAGGAGCAATAAACGGGGCAGCACCAACAAGGTGGGCAACTGCCCGCCGGCGATGAGCACGCGGTACGCGACGACTGTCGAAGGGAGCTTGGCCAGGCCCGCCTGGGCATACGCTGTATCCAGCGGCCCGGCGCTGACCTCGATCGGGACAGGGAGTTGTTTTGCCCAGGACCGGTTGGCCTGGGTGCAAGCCGTCGCAAACCAACCGCTCAGGCGATTGATCCAGTCCGCGGGTAGGCGGATCGGTTTCGTGAAATCATACGGTGAGACGTTCATTGCACCACGAACTCATCGAACAGAATATCGAGGATCTTTTCCTCGCCGTCCGGAAACAACATGGCATTGAATTGATCGCGAATTTCGCGGCGTATACGGTTGACGCCGATGTTACGGGTAACTTCACGCGGTGATTGGTCCGACAAATACCCGATGACCCAGCTTTTCAGGAAGGCTTTTTGCTTTTCCAAGAGCTCGGTGATTTCCTTGGCCTCCACTTCCTCGATCGCCAGCATGATTTTGACGCGTAGAAAACGCGCCAGCCGTTCGTCGGGAAGATTGACAACGACATTGTCGAAAGGCAGCGCGGTCTGTTTGCTTTTCGGGACCTCGTGCTTGCCTTTTTTGTCGGCTTGGGGATTGTGTGAGCTTTTGTTCAGAAGCCACGGTAACGCGGCTCCCGCGCCGATCGCGACGACTGCGATCAAGATCAGAACGATCAAGCCTTTTTTGCCGGCCTTGGGCGGGGCAGCGGCTTCGGTGGCCATGCCTTATTCTCCACGACGTTTGGCTCTCATGCCCAAACCTCCCGTCTTCGTTCATGGGCGTTCCATCGATCTTTATCGGCACTTGAAAAGGGGCTTCACTACCTTTAACGCCTTCTTTATTTGGTCGGCGCCGGCGCCGGCGCGGCCCGGGCCGACTTGGCGGCCTCTTTTTCATGTTCCAGGTGGTACATTATTTCATCAATCAATGGCTTCAGGGCCGCCCGCATTTCCTCCAGCTTACGCATGCGTTCGCGCAGATCATCAAGTTCGGACGTGAACTGGCGGACTTCCTCGCGCGTGCGTTTCAGTTGTTTGCTGGAATCTTCCATCTCGAAGGAGGCATGTTGTAAGTGCTCGTCCCGTTCGCGTGCCTGCTTTTTCAGGGTTTGTACCTGATCGGCAAGCGCTTTGCGCTGGTCGTCTGTTTCATTGAACTGTTTGATTAATTGCGACATCGATTCATTGTTGGCGGCCCCATTCGGGCCATACAGGCCAGGCCCATAAGGATTTTGGGGATAGCCCTGATAGGGATTGGGCAAGTTTGGATTGGGTGGCAATGGCGTCGGCATCGGACCTTTGAAGGCTGATGTGGCGGCGGCTGCTTGCGGATCGGGAGCGGGCGGCCCGCTTGGCTTCGTCCACGGTTGCACCGAAACCGTGCATCCCGCCACGGCCGTGAGGAGGAAGGGGGCTAGCCCCACCATTCTGCTCAGTTTGCTCCGACTCCGCATGGCGGCTTCCTCTGGCAACAACCGGCACACCTTCTGGGCCGGCGCCGTGTACGCTCAACGAACCTAATGAACGCAAGGAATTTGGGGTTGGACTTATAACCCGGATTTCCCTCCTGTCAAGATCACCTTGATAGCCCGAAGCGGAGGGTCGATCCGTCAATGCCACCCCCGGCGACTAAAGCCAATCCGGTGCAATCGTCGCCATCGTGATAGGCGGTACTATTGCCGGGAAAGAAATTGTAATCCCCGGCAGAAAAAGACAAAAATATTTCCCATCTTCGATAAACGGAAGTAGTTTTCCCCGTTCGGGGTCGCGACCGGGGCGCATTGTTTCTACACATCGAACTGTCGCGCTTGTACATGTCCGTGCCGAACGGAAACGATCGAGGGGAGATGTCGGAGCCATGGCTCAAGAGAACGTGCTCGCCCGGATTACTGACAATCCGAAGCTGCCGTCGCCGCCGACGCTCACCCTGCGCGTGCTGGAACAAGCTAGCCGGCCCAACTGCACCATCGGCGAAATCGGCAAAATCATCAGCTTCGATCCGGCCTTGTGCGGTAAGATGCTCAAGCTGGTCAATTCCTCGCTCTTTGGTCTGCAGCGACCCGGTAACCTCGATTGAACGCACCCTGAATCTATTGGGCCTGAACCACGTGCGCTCGCTGGTGTTGAGTCTGTCCCTGGCGACGTTGCGGTTCAAACAAGCCTCAAGCAGCCAGATGAAGGCTTATTGGAAGAGTTCGGTCACGGTCGCCATCGTTTGCCGCGAAATGGCGTCGCTGCGGAAATGGCCCGATCCCGATAGTGAAATGGTAGCCGGCCTGTTATGCGACATGGGCATTTTGCTGCTTCAAGAAACCTTTCCCGAGCAGTATCGCCACGTGACGGCGGCCATGGCCGGCGGCGGCCGGGACCTGTGTGCGCTCGAAACCCAAGAGATTGGCGTTGACCACGCCGAGGCCGGTGCCCACTTTCTCGGGCGCTGGAAGCTGGCCGAGGATTTGACCCAGGCAATCCAGTATCATCACCGTCCCGCCGAAGCCCCCCAAGCCCGCCAGGCCCGCGCCTTTTTGCTTTGTTTCGCCAGCCGGATCGCCGCGCTGCACAGCGGTGACCAGGCCGCCCTGCTCGGACAAATCGTTTCGATAGCGGGCGAACGCTATGGTTTGCAAGACGAACAGCTCTTTGCTTTTCTGGACTCGCTCGAAAGCAAAATAAGTGAGTTCGCGTCCCTGCTGGAGGTCGATCTTGGCCCCTCGGAATCGTTTTCAAGCCTCTTCGCCCGCGCCACCGAGAATCTGACGCAACTCGCTGTCGAGGCCAGCCTTGATAGTGTACGCATCCAGAGCGAGAAGGTGCAGGTCGAACAACACCTGCGTGATGCCCGCGAATCCTTGCAAAAAACCGAAGAACAGCTGCGGCAGGCGCAGAAAATGGAAGCCATTGGCCGTCTCGCCGGTGGACTGGCCCACGATTTCAACAATCTCTTGACCGTGATCCTGGGTAACTGCGAATTGCTTCTCGAAATGCCCACACTCGGGGCCGAGGGAACCGAACTCGTGGACCTTATCCGCCAGACAGGCACGCGCGCCGCCGACCTCACGCGGCAGCTTTTGGCGTTTAGCCGCAAACAATTGCTGGTGCCGGAACTGACTTCCCTCAACGTCACCGTGGCCAACATGAGCAAGATGCTAAGCCGTCTTCTGGGTGACGACATTCAGATCACCGTCCGGCTCGCGGACGATCTCGAAGTAGTAAAGATCGATGTCAACCAGATCGAACAGGTCATGATGAACCTGGCGGTCAACGCGCGCGATGCCATGCCGAAAGGCGGCGTCCTGGCCATAGAAACTTTCAATCTGCAGTTGGGCCAGGATGAGACGCGGCACAATCCGGACATCCGGCCCGGGCACTATGTCGTGCTCGTGGTGCGCGATAGCGGCTGCGGCATGAGTGAGGCGCTTTTGCAGAAAATCTTCGAGCCCTACTTCACGACCAAGGAAATTGGCAAAGGCACTGGCCTGGGGCTCGCGACGGTTCATGGCATCGTACGGCAAAGCGGCGGACACATTACCGTCGCCAGCGAAGTCGGTAAGGGGACAGTATTTCATATTTATTTGCCGGCAGCGCCCCCGTCGGCGCCGGTGAAACCACCCCGGGGCCTATCTCTCAACGGGGACAAGGTATTGGCACCATGGGGAGCGCACCAGCATGGATAGTCCCCCAACCCTGACGACGGCACAGGCGCAGAACGCCACGCTTCCTTACGACACATCGCTCGCCGCACCGCCAGGTGATGAAAGCGGCGGGCAGATCGCCCCGGCGCCACGGCGCCTGGCACCCTCTCCCCGGCGCGCCTGCTACTTCAAGGCCTTATCGAGGCCAATGTCATCCTCCTGGAAGAATGGCAGGTACTGGAAGAATCGCAACGGCACCGTTTGCTCGATACCTCTAACCGCGATCTGCTTTTACCCCAGCTGGTGGAAATCGGGCTGATCACCGATTATCAAGCGGCCCAGGTCATGGCCGGTGGCATGCACCGGCTGGTATTCGGCAATTATCGCATCCTGGACCGCCTCGGCGTCGGCGGCATGGGGGTCGTATATCGGGGCGAACACATTCTCATGCGCCGCCCGGTCGCCATCAAAGTGCTGCAAGTGCCACGCGACCATGACGAAGTCATGCTCAAACGCTTTGCCACCGAGATGCGCGGTGCTGGCGCGCATTCGCCACCCGAACATCGTGCGTGCCCTCGACGCGGGCCGCCGCAGGGCCTTTGAGCATGAGGCGCATAGTTTCCATTATCTGGTCATGGAACGCGTGATCGGCACGGATCTCGAACAACTGGTTGCCGACGGGCCCATGAGCGTGGCCCGCGCCTGTGAACTCATCTACCAAATCGCCAGCGCTCTCGAGGAAACTCACCGCCATAACTTGATTCATCGAGATATCAAGCCCTCGAATATCCTCGTTACGCAAGAAAACGTCGCCAAGTTGCTCGATTTCGGCCTGGCCCTGCATTTCGGCAGCCGCCGTCTAACATCGCCCGGCACGCTACTCGGCACACTCAGCTATATGGCCCCCGAACAGGCGGTGGACTCGGCAACTGTCGATGTGCGCGCCGATATATTCGGCCTGGGCGCGGCGCTCTTTTTCGCCCTGACCGGCAAGCCGCCGTTTGCGGCCCACGGCAATATTACGCAGCAGGTGGCCAGCCGTCTCACGCAACCCGTTCCCGACCTGCGCGCAGCGTGCGGACGTGCCCATGGGGCTCGAGGGCGTGATCCGCCGCATGATGGCGCATCATCGCGACGATCGCTTGCCGACGCCGCAATCCGTCATGCGCGCGCTCTTGCCATTCGTGAATCCGACCTGCCATTTCGGGCCCGTACGCCGCAACTCGGAACCGGTAATCTCATTACCCAGCGTGGATGGCATTCCCGCGCTGGCCCGCGCTGTCCCACGGGTCCTTGTCGTTGATGATGAGGAGCTGGTGCGCCGCGTTTGCCTGGGCTTTTTCCGCAATGAGAACTTCGAGTGCGCCGAAGCCGGCAACGGCGCCGAGGGGTTGCGGCTGCTGGCGCAGCGCTCCTTCGACCTGGTCCTCCTCGATATCGACATGCCGGTCCTTAATGGTATGGAGGCCTTGCAGCGCTCCGCGCCGAACCTGCGCTCGTGAATCTGAAGGTCATTATGATGTCCGGCGGTGTTTCAGCGGACGAGCTGGCCGCCATGCTAAACCTGGGCGCCGACGACTATGTCGCGAAACCACTCGTTCGCCAGGACCTGTTGGCACGCGTCAAGGCCGGGCTCTTGCACAAGGCGACGCAGGACCGCACCGAGGAACTCAACCGGCAACTCTTACGGATCAACGCGGAGCTCGAACAGACCCTGCTCCTGCGCAATAGCGACCTAGTCCAGGCCCGCAATGCACTGGTTTTCGCGCTGGCCAAAATCGTGGAATCGCGGACCCAGGAAACCGCCGGTCACTTGACGCGCATGACGCGTTATGTTGTGGCCGTGGCTGGGCGGGCGGCTGCCACTCCCAGGCTAGCCGGGGTACTCGATGAGCCTTTCCTGCAAACGCTGCACGCTTGCACCCTCCTGCATGACATTGGCAACGTGGCCATGCCGGACCATATTCTGCGCCCTAGCGGCCGCCTCGATCCCGAAGACCACATCATTTTGCAGGGCCATACCACGATCGGGGCCGAAACGTTGAAAGGGGTTGCCAAACGTGACCGCGCCGCGGCCCCCTTTTGGCAAATGGCCATCGACATCGCCAGGCATCATCATGAGCATTTTAACGGCAAGGGGTATCCCGACCGACTTGCCGGCAACGACATTCCGCTGGCGGCGCGCATCGTGGCGGTCGCCGATGCCTACGATACTTTGCGCAACCCGGGCGCTTCCGGTGTGGAGCTTTCGCATAACGCGGCGGTGGAGCTGGTGCTGAAGGGGTCGCCTGGACGGTTCGACCCGTTATTGATGAAGGCGTTCGGGGAAGTTGAAAAGGAACTCGAAACGATTTTTCGCACTTGTCCAGAGAGCGATGCGAACCTCTTCGCGTCGTTTGGCCCGGGCGGGAGTACCGTGCCATCGTTATCAGGGATGGTTGATGTTTCGGGACCGCGTTTTCGGGTCGAGGGGTGACCCCGAAGTGCGGTTCAGCCGATACCGACCGGTTTTGTCGGTTATGAATGAAATTATTTCACCTATGTCCACCAAAATTTTATCGAAGATGCAAAAGGTCGAGCTGCTGAAACAGATCGCCGCCAATCCGAGCATTCCCTCGCCCCCCACCGTGGTCTTGCAGGTGCTGGACAAGGCGAGCCAACAGGATTGCACGATCGCCGACCTCTGCAAAATAATTCAGGTCGATCCGGGGTTGGCGGGGCGCATCCTGCGCATCGTCAATTCCGCCACCTTCGGTCTGTCACGGCCGGTGACTTCCATCCAGCGCGCCCTCGCGGTGGTGGGGCTGAATTCCGCGAGACTTCTCGTCTTGTCGATTTCCTTTCCGGAAATGCAACGCAAGGCGGTGAAGTTCGACCCGCAATGGCAGAAAAACTACTGGAAGGCGTCAGTCGCCGGCGCGATCGTGGCACGTGAATTGTCGCGTAGAAATCGTGCCCGCGACCCGGAAGATGATATGGCTGCGGGTCTCTTGCGCGACCTGGGAGAATTGATACTGCAACAGTTATTTCCCGATGGCTACAAGAGCGTTCTCGCGGAACCCGCCGACGCGCTGATCAATAAGCAGTGTGAGATCGAAGAGACGCATTGCGGCCTGGATCACGCCGAGGTCAGCGCCTTTATCCTTGATCGCTGGCGGTTGCCGCCGGAAGTTACCGAGGCCATTCGCCATCATCATAATCCGGATCAGGTGCAATTTTCCTCGCCCCAGGCGCGCACACGAGCGTACTTGCTCCAGTTTGCCACCCAAGCCTCTCAATTGTTGCAGCACCCGGGCAAGCCGAAAATCCTCCGCCAATTGCAGGAGCTGGCGCAGAGCCAGTTCAAAATGACCGCGGACGATCTTACGGAGTTCTTAAAGCCCTTGAGCCAAAAGATCGCCGACTTTGCCGGCCTGTTGCAGGTCGATATCGGCGAATCGACGGACTACGAATCGGTGTTCGCGCGCCAGCGAAGAACTCGTCAGCCTGTCGGTAACCACGAACCTCGACAAACAGCGCGCTACGGAAAAAACGCGCCAGGCCGAATCCGAGGCACGGCGCTGGAAACAAGAAGCGGTCTTCGACCCGCTTACCAAGGTTTTCAATCGCCGGTTCCTGGAAAGCAAGCTGCGCGAACTTTTCGAGGCCCCCAAAGACGTGTCAACGCAGTTCGGCATGCTCTTTCTGGACCTCGACGGTTTCAAGCCCCTTAACGATTCGTTCGGCCACGCTTTCGGCGATCTGGTGCTGCAAAAGGTTGCCGATGCTCTCAATCGCGCGATACGGCAGGGCGATATCGTGGCTCGTTATGGCGGCGACGAGTTCTGCATTTACGCCGAGGGAATCGACGAGCAAGGCGTGCAAGCCCTCTGCAAACGCATCTGGCAAACGATCAACGAACTGGTCTTCGTCATGGGTCCCCATCAGGGCAAAGTCGGGCGCCTCGATTGGCGCGGTCCACGGCTGTTCGGCAGCTGGCTGGGAATCGCCTGAAGCATTGCTGGCCGCCGCGGACCAGGCCATGTACCAGGCCAAGTCCCAGGGCAAGAACCGGGTCGTCTTCTGGCAGCAACTGCCTGCATCCGAAAAAGTGACGGTTGGGGTTTGAGGGTGTTAACGAACGAAGCATGACCCACGTATTCAGGACCTCGCACGAAACAAGGATCGATCGGCACTCTCCCGGGAACGTTGGCGATGAATCAAATTCTGTCCTATGCTGGCGCGGGCGAACCCCTGGCGGGGCACGCGCCTCCGTCTTCGTCCAGTCATGTCCCGGCAGCGGGGCTTTTGCAAATGCTGGTCGATACTTCGGTGATCCATCCCGACGACTGGGATGATTTGTCGAAAGAGGACCAACGTCAACTGGCGGCGGTTTCGCCGCGCGAGGCATTGCTGGACAGGTTGATTGAAACGCGACTCCTCAATACGTACCAGGCCGAGCGTATCAAGGCCGGCAGTCTCTCCAGCCTGGTGATGGGCAACTATCGCGTTCTGGGCAGCCTGGGTGCCGGTGCGGGCGCTGTCGTATTCGACGCCGAACATATCTTTATGCGGCGGCGCGTGGCCCTCAAAGTCTTTCCCGTAAAGCTGGATGAATGCCACACCCCCATAATTCGTTTTTTACGGGAGATGCGTGCGATCGCGCGTCTCGATCATCCCAATATCGTCGCCGCCTTCGACGCCGGCACCTGTGTGGCCCACCAGCCTGGCGAAGCTGACCTCTATTATTTCGCCATGGAGCGTCTGACGGGACAAGATCTGGAACAATATGTTCAAGGTTCGCCTCCGGCCATCGCGACGGCCTGCAGCCTGATTTACCAGGTCGCCAGCGCTCTGGACGAGGCCCATCAACATCAACTGGTGCATCGCGACGTCAAGCCATCCAACATTTTCGTGATGCAAAATGGCCAGGCTAAATTACTGGACTTTGGTCTCGTCCGGCACGCGCCGGCGCCGGCCTCACTTTACCCGACGTGGTCGTCGGCACCCTCAATTACATGGCGCCCGAGCAAGCCTTCGATCCGACTCAGGTCGATATTCGCTCGGACATCTTCAGCCTTGGCGCCGTGTTGTTTTTTGCCTTGACTGGCGCCAGCCCTTTTCCGGTCCAGGACAACCTGATGGAGGCGGTCATGAAACGCCGCCATCAACAGCCTCTATCTGCCCGGTCGTTGCGCCGGACGTCCCTGAAGACCTGGAAAAAGTGCTCGCTCGACTGCTGGCACTGCGTCCCGAGGATCGTTACCCAACGCCTCAGGCGGTGATGCATGCGCTCTTACCATTTTTGGATAACCATGGTTTGGGTCATTCTCAAGAACTGAGCGCTCTCCCGGCAGCCAACCACGACATGGGGCCGGCCCTCAGCGCGCTCAAAGCGCCTCGCGTGCTCATCGTGAATGCCCACGCCGATCAGCGCCGCCAGTTTGCCCGTGCGCTGGCTGCCGCCAACGTGCAGAGCCTGGAAGCGACGGACGCGGATAGCATGTTTGCCATCTTGCGCACCGAACCCACCGAAGCGGTGCTTGTTGCCGCCGATCTTCCGGGAGCCAACGGGGAGACGATCCTCTCGGCGCTGCGTGAGAACCCGCCTTGCCCGAACTTGCAGGTCCTCTTGACTTCGTCATCCGGGGCGGCGGATGAAATGGCGAAGTTGTTGTTGGCGGGGGCTGATGATTATTTGCGTTTGCCGATTACCCCGGTACAGCTGGCGGCGCGCGTGAAATCCGCCTTAAGTCACAAGGATGCCCAGGACCGGCAAGACCGACTTAGTCGACAGCTACTCGACATGAACGCCGAATTGGAACGCAGCCTGGGCGCCCGGACCACGGATGCGGTTCAGGCGCGCAACGCCCTGGTGCTCGCCCTGGCGCGCCTGGTCGAATATCGCTCCCTTGAAGCGCATTCTCATCTCACGCGTATGCAGCGCCATTGCACCACACTCGCTCAGGAGGCTGCCGGCATTACCGCCTTCGCCGATCAGATCGATCCGGATTTTCTGCAAAATATCGAATGTTGCGCGCCGCTGCACGACATCGGCAACGTCGGCTTGCCGGACCATATTCTTCTCAAGGCGGGCAGGCTCGATGACAAGGAAATCAGGATCATGCAAACCCACACGACGGTGGGGGCCGATACCCTGCAACACGTCGCGCATCGCTTCGGCGCCAAGCTCGGTTTCCTGAGCATGGCCATCGATATCACCCGCCACCACCATGAAAACTATGACGGCAGCGGCTACCCCGATCGCCTGGCCGGCAACAACATTCCGCTGGCGGCGCGTATCTTGACCATTGCCGACTCCTATGACTCGCTCCGCTCCCGCCGGGCCCAGCGTCCGAGCCTTTCCCATCCCTCCTCCCTGCAAATCATGTTCGACAATTCTCCTGGCAAATACGATCCCTTGCTGATGGCTGCCCTCAAGCGCTGCGCGGGTCAATTCGAACGCATCTTCCGCGATCTGCCCGACACGATCACGATCGATTAGAAGCTGCGCAGAGTCTTGCACTGGCGGCGTTTGCGAATATAGTCACAACGTCGCCATTCATGTGATTTTCATCAGGGGGCAGCACCAATGGGTTATAAGCAAACCGAGACGCATCGCTACGGGAAAGGGTCTTACCATCAAATTGGCCTGGTACGTGGTCAGTTCGGCAACGTACCCATGGAAAGCTGGCTCAAATTTGTCCAGGAGACCGGATTCGACGGCTGGGAAGAAGCCAGCTGGGAACTCGACCTTGGCAAGTGCGACACCGACGCGGGTGCCGAGGCCTATGCCAAGGAGCGCGTGGCCATCGCCAAGAAGCATGGTCTGGAAATCTTTACCGTCGCCGTCCACCTCCAGGGCCAGGCGCTGGGCGATGAGCCGAGCGCGAAAACGCTGCAATTCACGGGCGGGGAGGCGGTCCAGGCTTACAAATCATGGCGTGACAAGGGCAACAAGCCGCCGCGCACCGACCCGTATTACGTGCCCGACGAAGTTGGCAAAATGCTGCATGCCCAGGCCAGCCACGCCCTCGTCAATTGCGTCCGCCTGGCCCATTTCCTGGGTAAGTTACAAAATCGCAAGGTGGCGCTCCCTGGGTTTGTCGGTTCGCCCGCTCACTGCTGGAGCCATTTCTTTCTCTTTCCGCCGTTGCCTTCGAGCATCGCCGGCCATGCCATTCCCGACGTCCGGCAGGTCAGCCTGGAGCTGCTCCTCGAGCGTTTTCAGCCGATCTGGGACGCCTGTAAGAAATATGGGGTGACCTATGACCTCGAATGCCACCCGAGCGAGAGAGCGATGGGCGACATCGAGTCGGCCAGCGATTACCTCAATTTCATGGAGAAAGCCGGCTACGGCGGCGTGGTCGGTTTCAACCTCGACGGCTCGCACATGGAATGGCAGGGAGTGTCCGTGGTGCAGTTTATTCGCGAGTTCGGGGACCGCATTCATTGCGCTCATATCAAGGGGGTTCAAGTAAGCCGAGAACATACGCCGCCGGTCTTTTGGGCGGCCATCGTCCCATGGGCCATCCCCTCAATGGCTGGAACTTCGTGACCGCCGGCACGGCACGCGACGCCAATAGCGTGGAAGAAATCATGATCGAATTAAACCGCGTCGGCTATGACGGTGCCGTCAGCATTGAATGGGAAGACAACGACGCCGAACAGCATGCGGGCGGTAAAGCAGCGCTTGCCAACGTCCGCCGGGGCGACCTACCACCAAGCGGCATGCGTCACGACGAAATGCTCAAAGCATAAATCGCAAACGCCGCGCGAAATAAATTGTAAGCCGGCTATTTTCTTGGGCGTTGCTGCCTTTTTTTTGAGCGTGAAACCTTGCCGCCGTGTCGTGCCGAGATTGAAATCAACGGCATAATTCCAAGAGGGAAAAAAGGTTACGGTTGAAGCGCGCATGAAACATAAATCGGCATTTCAATTGCTAATCGAGGTGCATTCCTGAGTCTTCTTCTCTCCAGCAAGAACGCTGCGCTTATGCGGAAACTAAGCGCCTGTCCCGAAAAGGCTACCTAAATCCAAGGGCCGTTTTTGCCGGATAGGCCGTGATTTGAAGGAGTGCATCCCTTGAAACTACGATTGGCCTCACTGGCACTGTTGTTTGTTTTCGCCTTGCCAGCGCTCAACCAGGGCAGGAGCAGGCCCCGGCTCCCAAGGTGGAGGTGGAACTCAAGGCCGGTGAGAAGGAGCGCAAGGACCTGGTCACGAAATACGGCAAGGATATCGACAAGGGCGATGCTGCCTGGATGTTGATAGCCACCGCCCTGGTGATGTTGATGGTGCCAGGCCTGGCGCTATTTTATGGCGGCATGGTACGGCGCAAAAACATTCTGGCCACCATGATGCAAACGATGGTTTGCCTCGCGATCGTGGGAGTGTATTGGATCGCCATCGGCTATGCCCTGGCATTTGGCGAGCCCTTGCTGAAATGGCACGACGTCAGCTTCCTTGGTTTCAGCGAAAAATTAATTTTTCTCAAGGGGTATGAGCCCTCCGATCCATTGCCCGGCACCAGCATTCCGATCTACTTGCACGTTCTCTTTCAAGGAATGTTTGCGATCATCACACCCGCGCTCATCAGCGGCGCTATCGCCGAGCGCATCCGCTTCAAGCCTTATTGTCTCTTTCTGATTTTGTGGGTCACGCTGGTATATTGCCCGCTGGCTCATTGCGTTTGGGCCATGGACTGGTGGACCGGCCAGGAAGGCGCGGGCACTAACCCCGTTGGCTTTTTGGGCGCACTCGGCAAGCTTATCTATCCCGGCACCGACATTGTGGCGCGCTCGATTTCGCCGGCGGCACCGTCGTGCACATATCCGCGGGCTTTACGGGCCTGGCCGCCATACTGGTGTTGCGCAAACGCATTGGCTATCCCGACCATCCCATCCATCCCAATAGCATGGTGCTCACTCTCACCGGCGCCGGCCTGCTCTGGTTCGGCTGGTTCGGCTTTAACGGCGGCAGCGGGCTGATGAGCGGTGGACTCGCGGTTTCAGCCTTCGCCGCCACGCAAGCCGCGGCGGCCGCGGCCGGGCTAAGTTGGCTGCTGGTCGAATGGCTGCATCGCGGCAAGCCCACGGCGCTCGGTTTGGCCTCTGGCATAGTGGCCGGCCTGGTCGCCGTCACCCCGGCGTCAGGGTTCGTCTATCCCTGGGGCGGCCTGGCCATTGGCCTCATCGCCGGTGTCATCTGTTACGCCGCTGTCACCTTGAAACCATTTTTCAAATATGACGATTCCCTGGATGCCTTCGGTGTCCACGGCGTCGGCGGTTTTATCGGCGCCGTCCTTACCGGCGTTTTCTGTTACACCTGGATCTATCTTGACCCGAAGGTCGACGTGGGGGCCGGCGGGCTGATCGCCACGCACGGCGACATGAAGCAATTGATCGTGCAAATAATCGCCGCCTCGGTCTCGGCAGTCGTGGCTTTTGGCTTCAGTCTTGTCCTCGTCAAGGTCATCGACGTTTTATTTGGCTTCATTGTGGACGATCGTGAGGAAATCGAAGGCCTCGATCGCACCGAGCACGGCGAAGTTGGCTTCGACCTGAGCCTGGCCACCGAGGCGCAGTTTCCCGTCGAGCCGCGACCGGCCCTGTTGCCGCCCAATGGGCAAAAACGCTTTCATGTGGTGATCGATGGCGCCAGCCAAGGCGACCTCATGAAGGCCTGGTCGGAATTATGCCTGCCCAGCCAGAAGGCCCCGGCCGAATTCAAAGCCGTGTACCCAAATATGACCACGGTCCAGGGCAATCGATTTCTGTTTCGCGGCGGGGATCAAGCCTTGATGAGAGATAGTCTGCAGAAACTCTTCCAAAACAGGCTGAACTCCCAAGTTCGAGCCAAGGTCGAAGAATAAATGAGTCCGGGCCGTTTAGTGAGCAGCCCGTTGAAAAAGGGGTCAGACCCCTGGAAGCGAACAGAGTTTTCAACGTTTTTGTAGGGTACCGAAGGGGTCTGACCCCTTTTTCAACGGGCTGTTAGGCCTCAACCAAGGGAACACCCATGAAGATGATCGTGGCCGTCATCCGCCCCGAGCGGCTTGAAGCGGTCCAGCAAGCTCTCAATCAGCACGATGTTTATTTGATGACGGTAACGGACGTGCGCGGCTGCGGCCGGCAGCGCGGCTTTACCGAAGTCTACCGTGGCAGCGAGTTCGTCGTACGCCTCTTGCCCAAGCTCAAGCTGGAGATCGCCGTCAACGACGCTTTCGTCGAAGCCGCGATGGAGGCCATCGTTCATGCCGCGCGTTCGGGGGACACCGGCCAGATCGGCGACGGCAAGATATTCGTCCTTCCCATCGATGACGCCGTGCGCATTCGCACCGGCGAACGCGGCGGCCAGGCCATCGGGCCGTGAAAGTGCTCACGGCTCCGCGCCGCACCCTGCTTCCACTGCCGGCATAACGAGACGATCCCGGCAGGCGATAGTCCGGGCACGCCGTTCGCCGCCGCGCACCAAAAAAACGCCGACCAGGATGACAGCAATGCCCGCCAGCAGCCACCAGGTGACCTCCTCACCCGCCGCCCAGCCAACGACGACCGCAATCATCGGATTGACATAGGCATACGTTCCCACCTTGGCGGCGGCGACGTGTTGCAGCAGCCAGTTGAAAGCAACGAAACCCAGAAGCGAACCGACAAGGAGCAGATAGAGAAACGCCTCAATGGCGCGCGGCGTCACCACGTCCGGCCAACTTGCTATTTCGCCCAGCAGAACACCCGCCAGCGTGATGCCGGCGCCGCCGAAGATCAACTGATAGGCGGCGCTGGTGAGATGGGGTGTCCCAATGCGGACGTGCCGTAACACCAGCGAGCCAATGGCCCAGGACACCGCCGAGCCGAGGAGATAAAAAACGCCGATATTTTGCACCAGGTCCTCGGCATGCGTCACTTTCGGAACCAGCAAGAGCAAGACACCCCCCAGGCCCACCAATAGGCCGAACCAGCCCCGCGGCGTCAGGCGATCGTCGTTGGGCCAGAACATGGCCAATAATCCCAGCCACAGCGGCGTCGTGGCCGCCAGAACGGCACAGACCCCGCTGTTGACCGTTTGGTTCGCGACGTTCATAAGCCCGGCGCCGATGACGAAAAGGAAGAGGCTCACGAGCAGGATCTTGCCCAGGTCGCCCCGCCTCAAAAGCACGCGTTCACCCACCGCCAGACGATACGTCAGCAGCACGACCCCGCGCAAAAAACGCGAATGCCGCCGAACAACAACGGTGGCATGTGTTCATCGTGGACTGCCAGGCGCGTCGGCAAATAGGTGGTGCCCCAGGAAACGTACAGCACCCCGAACGCAAGCATCAAGGCCCAGGCGGACGGCTGGCGGGTTTCGGTAACGTCATTCATAAGGGGAATCGGGGCGCGAGCACGCAATCGAACGTAATGGACCGGGACCCTATTGAGCCAAGGCATGGTTTCACCGCAAGCGGGCATTATACGAACGGGCTCGCGCTTTCGAAACGTGGCCCAGACGCGGAGCCTGTCCAATTTGACACCGGCGGTAAAATAAGGTTCATGAAGGAACGCCGGCACATAGAACGGGAATTTGGCGTACCAATAGCCGGAGAAATCCTCGAGCCGGCGCGTTGGACGCAAACGGCCCTCAAGCACCTGCCCACGGAAGGCGTGCTCGACTGGCCGTCCCTCTTTGGACGCAGCGCGCCGGTCATCGTCGATTTGGGTTGCGGGAATGGCCGTTTTTTGCTGGGTAGCGCGGTCTGGAGGCCCACGTGCGATCATCTCGGCATCGACATTCTACCCGTGGTCTTACGTTACGCGACGCGCCGCGCCAACCAGCGGGGACTGGCGAACGTTCGTTTTGCCGCTTGTGACGGCCTTACGCTTGTGCAAAGATACCTTGCCGCCGCCAGCGTGCATGAGCTGCATTGTTACCATCCGCAGCCTTTTCACGACGTCAGGGAGGCCGGTCGGCGCCTGGTGTCCCCGGCTTTCCTGGCGCTGGCACATCGCTGCCTGCAAGCGGATGGAAAGTTCTTTATACAAACGGACAATGCGCCGTATTGGGAGTACGTACGGCAAACCGTGCCGGCTTTTTTCGATTTCCAGGTGCAAGAAAAGACATGGCCCAACGCGCCGAAGGGCCGTACGCGCCGCGAAATCATCGCCTTGCGCCGTGGGCTCCGTGTTTACCGCGGCTGGGGCGTCAAACGTGCCGACCTTGACGCGGCTGACGCCACGGTCCTGGCGGCAGGCCTGCCGCCGCCGACGTTTGACGCCGGCCAGCGCGATGCCGACCTGGATCATCAGGAGATGGAGTAGGAATGAATTTAAACGATGCCCTGGACACCCTGGCACGCACTCCGGAAGCTCCCCTCGACGTGGCTGAGATCGCCTTGCGCCTTGCCCAGGACGAGTTCCCCGACCTGGACGTCGAAGCCCATCTCGGCGAGCTCGGCGCCATGGCTCATGAGGCTGGGCGCTACATGGGGGGCGGCCTGGCCGCCAAGGTCGACGGCCTGTGCCGTTATTTGTTTCACGACATGGGCTTTCATGGCAACGTCAAGGAGTATTACGACCCGCGCAACAGCTATTTCAACCAGGTCCTTGAGCGCCGTACGGGCATCCCGATCACGCTCTCCGCGCCTGACCATGGCCGTCGGGCGGTGCGCGGGCTTAAAAATCCATGGAGTGGGTTTGCCGGGCCACTTCATCGTGAAAGCGGTGGAAGGCGGCCAGGAGATCCTCATTGATCCGTATCACGGCGGCCGCCAATTGACGACGACCGACTGCGAGAATGTGGTACGCCAGGCCACCGGCGTGGCCTTCGAAGTGTCGCCGCTGGCCCTGGAAGCGCTGCCGGTGGGCCTCATGGTCAGGCGCATCCTGGCGAACCTCAAAGCGATCTATCTGGGCCAGGAAGACTGGCAGCGCGGCCTACGGGTCATGGAAAGGCTTTATCAGCTCAACCCTCGCGACGCCGTGCTGCGCCGCGACCTGGGCACCAATCTCGTAAAGACGGGAGCATTCGGCAAGGCCATCGATCATCTTCAGTTCTACCTCGAACAAGCCCCCGAAGCACAAGACCGCTACGAGATCGAGAAGCTGCTGAAAAACTCGCAAGGCCGCGTCGCGGAATGGAATTGAGTACGCTGCCGCCCCAACGTTGCCCCTCAACTTGTAGGGTGGCGTCGAGCGTACCCGCGCTGACCCACCGCTAATTACAGCCCTCGTTGGGTCAACCTTCGCAAACCTGACCTTGCCATTGCTTCAGTATTTCGGTGGGTCAATTGGGTGACCCGTGACCACCTGCCACCGTGTATGTCGGTGGGTCAGCGCGAGTACGCTCGACGCCACCCTACCAGGTGACAGGTAAACGAAAGTGCGACACACCTCCGTTTTATTTCGGCTCCAGGACAGGTTGGGCGGCGCGTAGCAGTTCTAGGTAGCGTTCGGCGATGGGGCGATCCTGAAAATAGACCAGGGGACCAGCCACGTCCAGTGCCGCTTCGAATTGTTGACGCGCTTTGGTCGTGTCGCCGTATTCCAGAAGCATGAGGCCGCGCACGGTACGTGTTTCGGCGAGCGGCCGGGCGAGGTTTTCGAGGGTACGCTGGAAAACCACCGCGCCCAGGCTCATGCGTCCGAGAAGCGGCATCGGGTCAGGCGTGCCCACGCCAAAGCCAAAGATGTCCACGGCAGTCAGCGACAACCATCGTGAGCGCATGGCGCTGGTGGCTGCTTCGTTTTCGGCCAGGGCCTTGTCGACGTCGGCATAATTCCCCAGGGCGGCCGCATGGTAGGCGCGAAATTCAGCGAATTCAGGGCCAGTCTTGCCGATGCCTTCACTCAGCGCCGGTGCCCGCCCCATGAGAAGCAACAGCCGGGTGAGCGCGTAATCGCGTGCCTCGCGCTCGTGGGGATTTAGCTCCTGGGGTTTAAGCTCCAGCAGTACGTTGACAGCCTCCTTCGCCAGGCCGCGATTCATGGCGAGGGTATATTTAGACAACCCCGGCTTCGTGGCGGCTTCCAGCAGATAGCTTTCCCGGCGTTTCTTGACCTCCTCCTCGATTTGTTCAGTTTTCTTGGTCAGTTCCTCCAACTGCTTCTTGAGTCCGTCGCGCGTACGCGCGTCGCGAACCGCTTGCACGTAGAGATCGAAATATCTCGTCGCCTGTTGTAGATGCTCCAGGGCGGCGTCCAAAAAGTTGAACTGCAGCAACCTGGTCGCGACTTGCTCGTGAATCTGCGGATTGTCCGGTTGCAGCTCCAAGAACGTCCTCATGGCCGTCATGACCTGGATCTTGCGTAGCGTGACACGCAGGCCGACGGCGAGCCGGGGATCGGTGTTGTAATTGGTCCAGTAATCTTCCTGTTCGGCGGCCAGATAGCTGCAAGCATCGCCAAGGACCAGATAGACGCGCGGATTGTTGGGGCCTTCCGCGAGGGCTTGACGCGCGCGGCGCATGAGCAGTATCGCGGCCGCGGGCGGGCCAAAATCGCGGCTTTTCAGGGCCGGTTTGTTGCTACGTGGCGAACGTGGCATATTAATGACGGCCGGGATATTCTCCATGGTGCCCAGGGCATAAGGGAGGGTGATGGACTTGAAGCCCAGGCCGGCGGGTTCAGCGCCGCGTGCGACCATGGAGACCACAAAATGCGGGCTCCGCCAGGTCGACGCCATGACTTGATGGTATTGGAGCCAGAGAACTGCCTCCGACGCCATGAGCGGAAAAGGCGGCGTGCCCTCGCCATAAAGGGACCAGGAGGAGGGTTCCTCTTGCGGCCAGGCCGGTGCCCGCGGCGGCGGCCGCTGGCTGTCGGGCACCTTGCCAAACGCCAGGCGATCTAGCTCGGCAAGGAGTTCTCCCCCGCGGAAGGTCCGCGCCGGGCCACTCCAGGCAAACACCAGGGTTTGGCCGTCGCCGTACTCCTGCTTCCAGTGCTTCTCATTCAGCCACAGGCGCGGTGCCAGTTCCGTGTCGCGCCGGGTTGCCGCGCTGGTCAGCGCCAGGTAATCGACGTGCCGATCGGCGAAGAGCTGCTGCCAGGCTTCCGGCTCATTGGTCGCCAGGCCGCGGCGGGCACGTTCGGCGCGGGCCGCGTCCTCGGGGAACAAGGCCCAGCGCAAATCCGCGAAGCCCTTCACGCCGGGCGCGTACCAGGCACAATAATGCGCCATGTCCGGGGAAAAGTTGAACACGTGGAGGTCTTTATCAGCCGGTTTTAGTTCCGCCAGGCGCAAGGCGGCGGCGCGGAGCGAAGGATCGGCGGGCACGTCCCAGGTCACGCGCCGTCCGCCGGCAAAGTTATCGAGCGACGTATGCAGCCAGCCCGGCCAGGCGAGAAACAATAATACCAGGATTACGATCAAGGCTAGCAGGCGGCCCAGGTAGGCGGGACGCCGGCTCATGGGCGGAAGGTTTTCAGGTGGTGCGCTGGTTGCCGGGGGGCTACTCCCTTCGCTGGCCGCAGCTGGCTTGCGCATGCGCCAGGCACGCCAGTCGACCAGGTTGAGTACGGTCAAGGGCGCCGACGCGAGCGCGAACCAGGGAATAAACCGAATATGGATCATGCTCAAAAGGGCCAGGAAGCACCAAAGCACGAAGCGTGCCGGCTGTAAACCCGGCGCGCCCGGCTTTGTCGTGACCATGGCATTGACCACGAACGATACGGCACCCAGGAGGAGCAGGGGGTAATAACAGATCCCGGCGATGTTGGGGCCGCTCGGCGTCAGCGGGTGCATAAAGTATCTGGTGGCGAAGGGCGAGACCTGCGAGTAGAAATTGGGGTCGACCAGTTGCAGGCCGCGCATGGCCCGGCCGCCGGCACCCAGGAAGTCCGGCAGCTCGTAAATCTGCGTAATTGCCAGCGCCAGCTCGGGCGGCACCATGAATACACGAATATGGTGCGGATTTACCAGGCACGCCAGCAGGCCGATCGCGAGCACCGCCCCGAGGGTTTTGCCCGGAAAATTGCCGCGCAGGCCAAGCAATCTTCCCAGGCCCATGCCCAGCCATAGCAGCGCCAGTGTCAGCGGTCCCATGATGAACCAGGCATCGACATTGGCCCACAAAAGAAACAAAAGAGGCAGCCGCCAAAGAATGCGCGGTCTGGAGAATTCACCACCGAGCACGCCGGCGCACTGGCACCATAACAGGGTGATGCCAAAAAAGAGAAAGGACAGGGTCTGGGGCCGAAGAATGAATTCTCGGCTACTCGCCAGCATGGCCAGCCCCACATAGATCACCGCCAAAAGGCGAAAGCGCCTGTCGCCCGGGATTTGCAGCAGGCACCAGGCCAGCGCGACGATGCTCAGGGCCTTCAGAACGACCAGGCCGCTACCGCCCAGGAGGTTGTAGAGCCAGTAAAGTACCAGCGAATAGAGCCAGGAATGCTGCACCCACGGAATGGCGGGGCGCGTGGCTGTCGCTTCGGTGGCAAAGGAAAAGGGGTCAACGCCGATCGTCCATTCTCCCTGGGCAATTTGCCGTCCTGCCGCGAGGTGCATCCAAACGTCGCTATTGGTGGCCGCGAAGGAGCCAACGAAAAACGTCAAGACGAGCAGCAATCCCAGAAGGAGAATGTCCAGGCGCTGGAGGCCGGCGGAGTGGTTGCCGGGGCTCGGGTCGTTTGGGTCGGTCATGTTTCGATCTGCCCTGGAAGAAAACAGGTAGGTTAGCGATAATCAGCTTGTGCTCTCGACGGGTTCCGAGTTCTCGCGAATTCGGCCCCGATCCATGAATCCAGGCAAATTCGGCCACGAATACATAAGAGCACCAGGCTCAAGTGAATCCCGGCGCTGTCCGCGGCGTCCAATAAAGCAGCCGTGATTCACGAACCACCCTATCCGGCGGAGGATTGTCGATGTTGCGTTTCGTATGGCAAGCAACCCGCACCCTGGTGGTAAGTCCGATCGGCTTGACCGCGTTCCTCGTACTTTTGGCCTTTACCGGCTGCGGCAAGGACGGCGGCACCGGCGCGCTCGCCGCGCAAGGCGGCGCCAAGATCAAGACGCCCCTTCCCGCCCCGGACTTGACGGGCGGCATCGCCT
The DNA here is from genome assembly GCA_963848825.1 of uncultured Planctomycetota bacterium. GTDB lineage: Bacteria > Planctomycetota > Planctomycetia > Gemmatales > Gemmataceae > CAVVSQ01. Next base: position 270,891 of record CAWKFA010000017.1, read on the forward strand.
GGCTCAATACCGCCAAGCCGTTGGCCCTTCCTGATCTCAAGGGACGGGTGGTCCTGCTCGATTTTTGGACCCTGTGCTGCATCAACTGCATTCATACTCTGCCGGACCTGGCCAAGCTCGAAGCCAAATATCCGGGTGTTCTGGTTATCATCGGCGTGCATACGCCCAAATTCGAAAACGAAAAGCTTACCGATAGCATACGCAAAGCCATCGGCCGTTATGAAATCAAGCACCCGATCATCAACGACGCCGACATGAAAATCTGGCGGCGTTTCGGGGTCAACTCCTGGCCCACCCTGGTCCTCATCGACCCGGACGGCAATTACGTGGGTCAAACGTCGGGCGAGGGCAAGTTCGAGCTGCTGGATGAAATCATAGGAAAAATGGTACAAGATTACCGCGCCAAAAAACTCCTCAAGGAAGGGCCAATCGATTTCGAGCTGGTCAAGGAACACACCGGCGCGCTCAACTTCCCCGGCAAAGTGCTCGCCGACGCCCAGTCGAACCGATTGTTCATTGCCGATAGCACCAACCACCGTATCGTCATTACGACTCTGGATGGCAAAAAGATCGCGGTAGCCGGCTCCGGCACCGAGGGACTTAAAGACGGTGCCTTCACGGAAGCACGCTTCAGCGATCCCCAGGGCATGGCCCTGGTGGGCGACACCTTGTACGTCGCGGACCGCAAAAACCATGCTCTACGCGCGCTCAACTTGAAAGACCAGTCCGTCAAACTTGTGGCGGGCACGGGTGGACAGGATCGCTCGGGCGCGAGGGGGGCGGGCCCGCTCTCAAGACAGGCCTCAATAGCCCCTGGGACCTGCTCTATCATGACAACAAGTTATTCATCGCCATGGCCGGTCACCATCAGATCTGGACCTTTGACCCGGCCAAGCAAACTCTCAATCCCTTCGCGGGCAATGGCCGTGAAAACATCGGTGACGGGCCGCTCGCCGACGCCTCCTTTGCACAACCCAGTGGTCTGACCAGCGACGGCACCACGCTTTATGTGGCCGACAGTGAAATCAGCGCCATCAGGGCCCTTCCCCTTGATGGCAAGGGCACGGTCCGCACGATTGTCGGCGAAGGGCTCTTTGAGTTCGGCGACGTCAATGGTGTCGGGCCCAAGGTCCGCCTACAACACGCCCTGGGCGTGGCCTATCATGCCGGCAAGCTTTACGTGGCCGATACCTACAATAGCAAAATCAAACTTATCGATCCGGTCACACGGAGCTGCGAAACCTTCCTGGGCGACCCACCGGGCTGGCTCAAGGCCAAGATGTTCAGCGAACCGGCCGGTCTGAGCTTCGCGGGCGACAAGCTCTTCGTCGCCGACACCAACAACCACCGCATTCAGGTAGTTGACCTGGCAACCAAAGCCGTCAGCACCCTTCAATTGCAGGGTGTGGAAGCCCCGGTCCGAATCGCCACGAAAAATTGATCGTAGGGTGCCCGTAGGGTGGCGTCAGCGTACTCGCGCTGACCCACCGAAATACAAGGTGGCTGGTAGTCATGGGCACCCAATGACCCACCGAATCAACGGCAAGGTAAGGTTTTGTGAACCTTGACCCAACGAGGGATGTAATTAGCGGTGGGTCAGCGCGAGTACGCTTGACGCCACCCTACAGGGTCGGTGAATGTCGGTGGTTAGTTCTATTATATCTAGTCCTTCAGGATGAAGAACCATGATCCGTTTCGCCGCTTATTTGCTCGCGCTGACTACTATTGGCCTGGCCCTGGGCATGTTGGACATGGGCGAGGACGTCGACAACAAGTCCGACTTGCTTAGCTTCAAGGCAGTGCTGTCGGCGCCTGATCCTTTTCATGTGGCCAATCAAGTTGGGGCCAAAGCCAGGGTGCGGCGCGGCGAAGTGATCCGCCTGCAAATTACCGGTACCCCCAAGGACGGCTACCACACTTACCCCGTCACCAAGCACCTGGATGCCCAGGACCCCAAGGGCTTGACGAAGCTGCAATTCGGCTCTTCGAAGCTTGTTCCCCAGGGAACGGTCAAGGAATCGGAACCTGAGATCGTTGACGAGGGGCCGACAGTCGGGCTGTACTATGAGCATCTCAAGCCGTTTATCTTGACGCAGGACGTCCTCGTTCATCCAGAAGCCAAGCCCGGCATTAATATTCTGCCGATCCAGATCGATACGCAGATTTGCGACAAGATCAGTTGCCGGCCGGTGCATATCAGCTTGACGGCCGAGGTGGATGTCAGCCCGGAAGAGCCGTTGCCCATCAAGGGAGACGTGGCCGCCCCCAAGGAAGCTAGTGCCAATGCCGCGAAACCGCCACCGTCGCCGGCTCACAGCGTGGCCGCCGGCGGGCTCATTTCCAGTAGCCATGAACAGTACCAGGCGAGCATGGACGCCATCGCGCGCCTGGTCCGCAAGACCGAGACGCTGCCGCTCGATTTGATCGGCTTTATGTTGGCGGGGATATTCTGGGGGGCCGTGTCGCTGATCACGCCCTGTGTTTTTCCGATGATTCCGATCACGGTCAGCTTTTTCCTCAAGCAATCGGAAAAGGAACATCACAAGCCGGTAACCATGGCACTGGTTTATTCCATGACCATCGTGATTGTGCTCACGCTGGCTGCCGCCTTTTTGTTGTCTGCCTTCCGGTGGCTCAGCATCAATCCGCTCATGAACTATGGCCTGGGGGCGCTATTTGTTTTCTTCGCCCTTAGCCTGTTTGGCATGTACGAAATCGAATTGCCCCGGGGACTGGCCCGTTTCACCTCGTCGAAGGAGGGCAAGGGGGGCATGGTCGGCACGATCTTCATGGCCCTGACCTTCACGATCATAAGCTTTGCATGCGTGGCACCCTTCCTGGGCGGCTTCGGCGGTACCGCCGGGATGTCGTCACGGCCATGGTGGCACAATATCCTGGGCGGGCTGGCGTTTTCCATCACCTTCGCGTCCCCCTTCTTTCTCCTGGCGCTGTTTCCGACTCTCTTGCGCAAAATGCCCAAGAGCGGGTCCTGGCTCAATTCCGTGAAAGTGGTGATGGGGTTTTTGGAACTCGCGGCGGCATTCAAGTTCTTCCGCGCCGCCGAACTGGTGCAATCGTCGGCACCGTCGCTGTTCACGTTCGATTTTGTCCTCGGCATCTGGATCGCCTTGTGTTTTTTGGCCGGGCTCTATCTCCTGGGCGTCTACCGCTTGCCGCATGACACGCCCGAGGCACATATTCGCGTGCCCAGCCTGTTATTCGCGACCTGTTTCATTGGCCTCGGCCTGTACCTGGTCCCTGCGCTCTTCAAAGTTAACTCCGAGGGTGAAGCCCAAAGGCCCGGCGGCTCGATCTATGCCTGGGTCGATTCTTTTCTGCTGCCCGATGTTCGTTCGAGCAAGGAAAACAGCGTCACGGGAAACCTGGAATATGCGCTCAATCGTGCGCAGGAAATTCAGCAAAAGACAGGCAAGGCGCAACGTGTTTTCATCGACTTCACGGGCAAGACATGTGTGAACTGCAAAATCAACGAACGCAGCGTTTTTACCAAACCAGAATTTCAGGCCCTTTTCAAGAAATATCTCATGGTGCAAATTTATACCGACGTGGTCCCAGACGAGCTTTACGATCCCAGCCTGCGGGCCCGATTCGATGCCGACGGCACACGCCAGGGAGAGGATGCCGCCACCAATCAAGGATTTCAGCAGAATGCTTTCCAGACCTTGCAGCTGCCTCTATACGCCATCGTCGAACAGGGGCCGGACGGCGAGGTTCATGTCGTGGCCACCTATGAGGAGGGCCGCATCGCCAACGAGACGGCTTTCGCCGATTTCCTGCGCGATCCAAAGTAGCAAATTTACTCGCGCGTGCCGTCCGATGTGCATCAGCCGGCTTGTACGCCATCGATGTAAGCGAGGGCCTGATCGAGTTGGGCCTTGTGCTGCCGGCTCTGGAGTGCGGCCCGGATGCGCAGCAGCAGTTCGGTCTTGTTGATTGGTTTGGTCAAGAAATCATTGGTACCGGCTTCGACCGCCTTGTCGATATCGTGCGGTTGATCGAGCGCCGTGATCATGAGAACCACGATGTCCTGGGTGGCAGGATTGGCCTTCAGGCGTTTGCAAACCTCGAAGCCGCTGATCTTCGGCATCATGATATCGAGCAAGAGCAGATCGGGCTGAAACGCCTGGACCTTACGCAGGGTCTCGTCGCCGTCCGCCGCTGTCTCCAGCGTATAATCCGTGCCGGCCAGATAGGCTTCCAGAAGCTCCCGGCCCTCCGGATTGTCGTCGGCGATCAGAATACGCGGCATGGGTTGCGACATGGCAAAATCTCAAGAAACTAGATATCCCGGCGGTCCCAAAATAAGCGTCAGACTCCTTGCAGTTAAGGAGTCCCTTTAATTCAGACCTGCAAATCATTGTAGCCGATTTCAAGAGAATGGCGTCACTCCCGGACGAGCCACGGGGGGCACCGGCAGGGGGCCAAACTCGTAGCTCTGGGGCGTCAGGTCCTCGCGAGAATTGAGTGCTTCTTGCCAGGTGATGGCTTTGCCGGTGTAGCAGGCCATGCGCTGCATGATGCCCATGAGGGTGCTCTTGGCCATGTAGTCGCCATTGTTGATGGGCGTGCCCGAGCGAATAGCGGCGAAGAACGCGTTGTGTTCGTTTTGATACATGTCGTCGCGCCGGGATTGAGCGGCGGGAAACTGCCAGGCATTGGGCCCCGTGATCTGGTGGCGCATGGCCTCCGCCTTGCCGAGCTTGCCCAAAAAATGATCGGTCGTTTCGTTGGCGCAATTGGCTTGCTGGCGGCAAAAACTATAGCCGCGAACGCCGCTGGCATATTCAAAGTAGCAGGCCATGTGATCGAATATGTGCCCGAACTCGGGGCCGGTGCGAACCTGCCGGCCGCCCAGGCCGACGCAACGAACCGGATATTGATCCCCCATACCCCACGCCATCTTGTCGAGGCTGTGCACGTGCTGTTCGACGTTATAGTCGCCCGATAACCAGGTGAAGTAGAGCCAGTTTCGCAATTGCCATTCCATGTCGCTCCAGCCTTCCATGCGCTGGCGGTGCCAGAGGGTGCCCGTATTGTAGTTGACCTGGATGGCGACGACGTCACCGATGGCGCCGTCCAGGATGCGGCGAAATGTTTCGCGCATGCCGTTCTGATAGCGGTAACAAAGGCCCGAAACCACGTTCAAGTTATTGCGCCTCGCCTCCGCGCTGGCCGCCAGCACGCGCCGCACGCCGGGGGCGTCGACCGCAACCGGCTTTTCCACGAAAGCGTGCTTGCGGGCCCGGACCGCCGCCTCGAAATGGGCGGGACGAAAGTGCGGCGGGGTGCATAGCAGCACGGCATCGACACCGCTAGCGATGACCTGTTGAAAGGCGTCAATGCCAGTGAACTGCTTTTCCGCCGGCACCTCCACCTTGGCGGCGACCGCCGCGTCACGACGCAGTTGATTGAGGCTGAAGTCGAGCCTGTCCCGAAAGAGGTCGCCCACTGCCACCAATCGAACGTTGGCATCGGCATTGAGTGCGTTGGTCGCCGCCCCCGTGCCGCGACTGCCGCAGCCGATGAGGCCGATACGAATGGTCTCGTCGCTGGCGGCATGAACCAGGGGGACCTGTGTCAGCGTGGCGGCCACGGCCGTCGCCTGTAGAAAATGTCGGCGATCAACGCCCTGGTTTTTGGAAGAGGTAGACACTTTGAGCCTCCGGGTGTGCAGCGGCACTGAACTCTAAGACATTCTTGAAATCTTATGCGAGGAGAATGAACAGAACAAAAGTATTTTCGCGAAAAGCAAGCGCCCGGCCCAGCGACGCTGTCGGGCTTGGACGCCCTCAGGGCCGCCGATCCGTCAATGTCGTTACGACCGGCACCGCCTTCACACCGCTTTCAGAGCTGCCGTTCAAGGGGCGGTACGGGGCGGTCGATACTGCGTAAGAGCGTTCGGAAAAAAAGGGGTCAGACCCCCTCAATACGCTGCAAAAGCGTTGAAATTCTCTTCGCTTCAAGGGGTCTGACCCCTTTTTTTCCGAACGCTCTAAGGACCGGTTAACTCAGGGAATCACGGATGGCTCCCTCTTTCGATGCGACGGCGCCGGCGGGACATGAACCCTTACGGCGGCTGGAACTTTGCGCCGTCTGCACGTCGTTACTCGTTTTGATCCTCTTTGCCATTTTGGTCGTGCATCGTTCGGCCTTCCAAGAAACGCGGCACACCGATGCCACCGTTTACTTCCGCGCTGCCTGGCGCATCAGGACTGGCGCCAGCCTTTACGAAGTCGCCGACGAAAACCAGCTTCATTACGCCTACCCGCCCCTGCTGGCGATTTTGCTTGCGCCCCTGGCCGACGCCCCGTCCGGCGTGGCGCGGGACTGGCAGTTGCCGTACGAAGTGTCCGTGAGTTTATGGATCCTGTTAATGATCATGGCCACGGCACTGGCCATCGACTGGTTCGCGCGCGGCCTGGAGCAAAATGCGCTCACCTGGGAGTCGCGGCTGCCGCCCCCGTTCAGTCGGCGCTGGTGGTACAATCGACTTGTGCCGCCGTTCGTCTGCATTGCGCCGCTGGGCTGCACCTACTCGCGAGGCCAAATCACTCCGGTTGTTCTCCTGTGCGTGGCCGGCATGTTTCTGGCGCAACTCCAGCGCCGCAATTTCCGCTCCGGTCTATGGCTGGCGGCGGCCATATGTCTCAAGGTCATCCCCGCGCTGCTGTTGCTCTATCCACTGTTGCGGCGCGACGGCAAAGCACTGGCGGGAGCGGTCGCGGGCTGTTTCATCGGCCTGGCAATCATTCCGGCCGTCGTGCTCGGGCCCACCAGGGCGCTCGAAGTGAGCCAACAGTTTATGGCCGCCGTCATCATGCCCGGCCTGAACCTGGGTGAGTCCGATACGCCCCTTTTTGAAGAGATGATGTCGATGCGGCGGCCAGGCTGCCAGTCGATACGAGCCACGATTCACAACTATCAATTTTGGGACAGGGAGACGCACCCGACCGGCCCAGCGCGCTCACGACGGCGGGACACGCCATTGCTAGCATTGTGCTGCTGGGCGGGCTGGTGATCGTCTTTCAACGGCGCCGCCTTGACGATGCCATCGCCGTGCTGACGATGATGGGCGCCCTGTTGACGGTGATGATCCTGATCAGTCCGGAAGCGCACACCCATTATTTCTGCTTGCCGATTCCGCTCGTCATGGCCCTGGCGCAGGGCGCACTGGCGCGGCAGCCGTCGCGGTTTTTCCCACCGCCGCGAACGATGGCTCTCTTGATATTTGCCGGCTTCTGTTTCGCGATCGTCATGGTCCCGTTCTGGAGCATGCGCCGCGAGGCAGGTATCCCACTTTATGGCAGCCTGGCGCTCTGGGGCGCGGCCTTGCGTCAGCTCAGCGCGTGGGACTATCCGAACTGGGCAGGCACAGGCGCCTCAGCTCGCCCACGCGGCATGATTTCCCTGTCCTGCTTCTTATCTGCCCAGGAATGTCGACTTCCTGCCGCGGTTTTGCAAGTCAGCGCCCGATCACGATGTGCGGCCACGACCACCAGCGCACGGCGCTGATGAGCAAAGCTCCCAGGCGGACGAGGGCGCGGCGCCATGCCCCTCGCCAGGCGCCCCTTGACGCCGCCGGTCTTTTGACCAACACGACCGGATCGAGGCCGAAACGACCGTCTGCCAGTTGTAGCCCGGCGGGGCCATAGAGGCGGTCGATCTGGCCGCTGAAGCGCAGGTTGGCACGCAGATGTGTGGGAAACTCGGGCACGATCATGAAAAATGGGGCACTGACAATCAGAAAGCCGCCTGGCCGCAGGCAACGCGCGAGGGATGCGATCACCGCGGGTGGATCGGGTACATGTTCGAGTACGTCGAGGCAAAGAACGGCATCGAAAGACTGCGGTTGTATCTCCTCGACGTCGCCAACCACGCGAATGGCGGCGCGGGCTTCGGCGAAAATACGTTCGGCAAATTCGCGCGAGAAGCCGGCTACTTCGAGGTAAGTCACCTGGTGGCCGGCCTGCGCCAGATGGAGACTGTCGAAGCCTAGCCCGTCGCCAAACGCCAGGACGTCCAGCGAATCAATTGGGGCCTGGCGTAAAAAATTAGCGATCCACGAGCGCATGGCGAGCTTGGCGGGAGTGCGATTGTGGGCCACCAGTTCATAGAGAAAGGCATCGGTCTCGGCATAAAAGCGGGCAAGCTTATCCGTCCAAACGTAGGGAGCAATGCCACGCAGACGCAACTCGGCGTTGACGTCGCCGCCAAAGTGTTTTTCTGCCGCTTCCAGTCTATGCCGGACGCCATCCGGCCGTCTGTGGGTGATAGCAGCGATAAGTTCGACCAGGCGATCATTGTCCGCGAGTGGTCCCACGAGAGGGGGTGGAACCGGCGGACGTTGGCCAATACTGAGGGGGAGAATGCGGGTGCCTTGCATGGGATGATTGTCACGAAACTAAACGACGGAATGTTCCGCGTCGAGGCGGGTGGGCGCTGTCGCAATGGGACGATAACTCGCCAGGCGAATCCGTTCGGGTCCATCGATCGAATAAGTAATGCCGCGCCAATCAATTCTACGAATCAGAAATGTACCAATCAACATGACGGTGGCGATTGCCTGCGTAAGCGGCCCCGCGAGCAGCATCTTGGTGGAAAAGCTTGGAATGGGCACATGTTTACCGCGCTCGCCGAGGACCCGCCGAATAAGAATTTCCACGCGGGCAAGCGCCACGGACAGGGCCACCATATAGGCGGCGAGGAGAGCAAAATAAGCCCGCGCGGCCAGCCAGTTGCCGGCACTAATTTCGTGAATGATCATCAGGAAAGTTAAGGCCAGAGCCAGGCTATTGCCCACATTCGTCAGAAAAATCGCGTTCCAGTGAACGTGGTGCAAGCGCACGCAGAGGAGCTGCCGCATGACGAAATTTTGGCAGCGGTCAAAGTCAATCGACTCGCGGTTGATGTTCGTTGCCTCGGGCACAAACGCCAGTTTGAGGCCCTGATCACGAAGAACGCCATAGCAGCTCGTGTCCTCGCAAAAGCAATTTGACCAGTGATCGAGCAAATTCGAATCGCGCAGCAGCGCGCGCGAATAGCCAGCGACCCCCCCCAGGGAATGTTGAAAAAGTACATCTCGCGAAGGAGCCCGCGTTGTAGAGGTGCCGGACCAGACTCCCCCATTTCGTATCCGGCGGCGCGAACCACCGGATGCCCGACGTGGCACCCACACGTTCATTGGCCAAAGGAGCTACCATCGACGTTAGCCAGTCCGGCGCGGGCACCGAGTCGGCATCAATGAACGCGACAACTTCAACCGAGGGTTCGAGCGCGCCGATGGCCTGGAGTTGCGAACTCACTTTGAGGCTACAAGTTTCTCGCCGCTGCTCCAGGAAGCGAATTTTGACTTCCACGTGCGCCTCGGCGAACTGAGTCAGACACTCGCTTACCACGGCGCAGGCGGGGTCCTCTTCATTATCGATCACCACCCAGACGCAGTAACGGCGGTAATCCTGATTTAGAATCCCCTGCAAACAGGCTTTCAGCGAAGGATCATTGCCGCGCAGAGTCAAAATGACTGCAACTGTAGGGCAATAGCTGGCCGAACGCCCGGGTAAACGCGTTTCGTAGAGCCACACGAAGCGGCAGGCCCAAAACACGGGTAGTAAGACAAAGAAAGCCAGGATGGCGAATAGGATTATCGAGGAGGATTGTCATTAGCTACTCCTACCCAAGGTGTGTCAGTCTTGACGACACGGTTGGGACCAACAAACCGCGACGCCAAACGTGAATGTTTCCAAAAAAGCAATTATTATGCCAACGTTAGTAAATGGTGAGCCGCCGGACCCGGTCGGCCTGCCGTCGAGCTGCCTCCTGTCGTGGACATCTCCTTGCCGCCCAGTAAGTTATCGCTTGGCCTGCGGCAAGTAAGTATTTTGCGACCGAGGAACTCCCATGAACGACACCGTGCTGATCTCCGGGGCCAGCATCGCCGGGCCGAGCCTGGCGTACTGGTTGAACCGCTGCGGCTTCCGGCCGACCGTGGTCGAGAAGGCCAGTACGGTCCGCCCCGGTGGCTACCCGATCGACCTGCGCGGCGTCGCCGTCGAGGTGATCGATCGGATGGGCCTGCTGTCGCAGGTCCGGGCCGCTCACATCGCCACAAGGCGGGCGACGTGTGTCGATTCCCGTGGCCGGCGGATGGCCCGAATGGAACTCGCCAACCTGAGTGGGACCGGCCACGACGTCGAGCTGCCACGCGGCAGGCTGGCCTCCCTGCTGTACGACGCCACCCGCGACGCCGTGGAATACCTGTTCGACAACTCGATCAGCAGTCTGGAGCAGACCGAGGACGGCGTCCGGGTGACCTTCCGCAGCGGTGCCCAGCGGACCTTCGGGCTGGTCGTCGGTGCCGACGGGCTGAACTCGAACGTGCGCGGCCTGACCTTCGGTGCCGAGGCACAGTTCCACCGCTATCTGGGCTACTACTTCGTCGGCTTCTCGGTGGACGCCGACTTCGGCCTGGACAGCGAGATCGTGATGCACAACCGTCCGGGCCGGATGGCAGCTCTCTACGCGGTGCGCAATCGGCGCCGGCCCAACGCGCTGCTGGTGTTTGCCGTCAAGGAACGCATCGACCGGAGGTTGAGCGCCCAGGAGCAGTTCGAACTCGTCGAGCGGGCCTTCGCCGGCGACGGCTGGGAGGTGCCGCGGCTGCTGGCGGCGATGCGGACGGCGGACGACCTCTTCTTCGACTCGGTCAGCCAGATCCGGATGCCGTCCTGGACGAAGGGCCGGGTGGCGCTGGTCGGCGACGCCGGCTACGCGCCGTCGTTCCTGTCCGGGCAGGGCAGCAGCCTGGCGGTGGTCGGGGCGTACCAGCTCGCCGCCGCGCTGGCCGCGGCCGGCGGCGACCACCGGGTGGCGTTCCCAGCGTACGAGCGGTCGATGCGCCATTTCGTCGAGCAGAACCAGCAACTGGCCCTGAAGGCCTCCGGCGCGATGATCCCAAGAACCACTGCGGGTTTGTGGCTGCGCAACCGGATGCTCGGGATCGTCCCGCTGCTCCTCCCGCTGCTCCGCCGGCTGAACCTGCCCCCCGACGCCGGCATCCAGCGAGCCGCGAACTCGTTGACGCTCGCCGCGCTCCCTTCGCCTTTGTCCGCCGGCCGCGTGTCGGCCGAAACTTGAGGACAGGCCGATTTCCTGAGACGGTGCGATTGAGCAGCTCTGCGCTGGGATCATGTAGTGCAAATAGGTGCCTTGGCCGTACCTTTGCCCGGCGGAAGTGAATGAGCACCGGTGGACGGCTCTCGGGCAGCCGTTATCATTATCCTTAATGTTCCGTGAACTGGTTCATTAACGGGTACTGGACAACTTTGTTTACCATCAATGGCATTCCGATTGAGGATACCTTCGCCGAAGCGTTTCCCATGACGGCGGCGCGGCTGATTGTAACTGCCGAGAGCGCCGCGTGGGCGCGGACCGCGGGCCAGGTTGCTACCGGCTACGCCTCCTCGGTGATTGGCTGTGATGCCGAAGCGGGAATTGAGAAAATCTTAACTCCCGAGGAAACGCTCGACGGCCGGCCCGGCGTGAGTCTGTTGCTATTCAGCTTTAGCCGCGACGGCTTGCAAAAGGCCGTCATCAATCGGGTAGGGCAGTGCATCCTCACCTGTCCGACGACGGCTTGTTACAACGGCTTGCCCGTAATCAAGGACAAATCGATCAAGGTGGGCGGCAATTTGCGGTTTTTCGGCGACGGTTTTCAGTTCAGCAAGAAGCTGGAGCGGCGGCGATTCTGGCGCTTGCCCACGATGGATGGCGAGTTCACGTGTGAGGATGTCTTCGGTACCATCAAGGGCGTGGCGGGGGGCAACTTTCTCATCCTCGCACAAAGTCAGGCGCAGGGACTGGCGGCCGCGGAGGCTGCCGTGACCGCCATTCGGCAGGCTGCCCAACGTGATCCTGCCATTTCCCGGCGGCATCGTTCGCAGCGGCAGCAAGGTCGGCAGTCGCTACAAGAAGCTGAAGGCCAGTACCAACGACGCCTATTGCCCGACCCTACGCGGGCTGGTAGCGTCGGCACTGCCCGACGAGGCGAATGCCGTTTACGAGATCGTTATCGACGGCATCGATTTGCCCGCGGTGGAGGAGGCAACCCGGGTAGGAATTCACGCCGCGTGTGTGCCCGGAGTGGTCAAAATCACCGCCGGCAACTATGGTGGCAATCTCGGGCCATTCCATATCCATTTGCACAAGGTGCTAAATTAGCAGGCAGGCATGGAAGGGCCGCTAGGTCCGCAACTTGCGAAATTAAGGTGCATGATGCCCAAAGCCGAAATGCGCTTGGCGATTCTGGGGGCGGGGCCTATTGGCCTGGAAGCCGCTCTCTACGCGCGGGCGTTGCAGATACCTTTCACTATCTTTGAACGGGGCAGGGTGGCTGATTACGTCTGGCGCTGGGGCCACGTCCGCCTGTTTAGCCCCTTTGGCATGAACTCGACGCCGCTGGGCCGTGCCGCGGCCGTCAAACAAAAGCCCGGGCAAGAACTTCCCACCAGCGACAAGTGCTTGACCGGCCGTGAGCATATCAGCGCCTACCTGGGTCCGCTGGCCGAAGCGCTGCAAGGAAATCTGCTCACGGATACGCTGGTGCTCCAGGTAGGCCGCCGCGGTCTGCACAAGGAAGACGACCCCGGCGGCGCCGGCCGGGCCAAACACCCTTTTCGCATCCTGGTGCGTGACAAGCAAAACCGCGAGCGCATCGAGGAGGCCGACGTTGTCCTCGATTGCATGGGAACTTATGGGCAGCATCGCTGGCTGGGCGAGGGGGGCGTGCCGGCTGTCGGTGAATTCGCCGCCGAACCTCACGTTGCCTACACGCTCGACGACATTCTGGGCGAACGCAAGGGCCATTATGTCAACAAGAACGTGCTCGTTGTCGGCGCCGGGTTGTCTGCCGCCACGACCGTGACGAACCTTGCTCAGATCGCGGTGGATAATCAGTCCACCTGGGTGACCTGGCTGGCCCGCGGTGCCAGCAGTTGGCCGATCAAACGTATTCCCAACGACCCTCTCAAGGAGCGTGACCGTCTCGTCGTCCGCGCCAACAACATCGCGGCGCCAACGACGCCAATGTGGAATTTCATCCGCATTCCGTTGTCGAGGGCATCGAAGCCCTGGGCCAGGACAAGGGCTTTCGCATTACCGCGCGCACCGCCGCCAAACAGCGCACCTTCGAAGTGGACCGTATCATCGCCAACGTGGGTTATTCGCCCGATCGTCTGGTTTACCGTGAATTGCAAATCCACGAATGCTGTCTTTCTTTCGGCGCCACACCCGCCTCCGTTCCTTTCTACGGCCAAAAACCCGCCGGGCCCAACGGCCTACGCAACCCGGAGCCCAATTACTACGTTCTTGGCGCCAAGAGTCATGGCCGCTTTTCAAACTTTCTGATCAATACAGGCTGCGAGCAGGTCCGGGACGTCTTCACGCTCATCACCGGCAACGCAGCCCTGGATTTGTACAAGGAAAAGAAGTAGCCTTCAGCCCCGGCGACCGGCGGCAAGGTGCCTGAACCTCCCAAACTGTCTATATTGCATACACTTACATAGGGTCTTGCCGCCTAGCTGGGGTACGGTAGCACTTGCGGGTTTCTTGGCGAACCTGTATAAATTTCGCATTTGGATAACGAAACCTATTCGCAAGGAACAGGGGATAGGATGTCCATGTTACGCGAGACTTTCGACATTGCCGATGCGGCTCTAAGCTTCAGGAAGGGGCGTAGAGTCAACCAGGCGCCAGGTCGTCGCCCAGCTCCCTCGAGCGGGCGCGCCAGTGCCTGCTCTCTTTGCAAAAAGCCGACGGCCATTGGTGTGGCGAGCTCCAGGGGGATACCATCCTGGAGTCCGAATACATCATGCTCATGGCTTTTTTGGGCCGCGATCAAGAAACGCGCGTGAAAAAAGCCGGCCGCTATATTCGGGAGCAGCAGCGCCCGACGGCGCCTGGAGCAATTATCCGGGTGGTCCCGACGATCTGAGCGTTTCGGTAAAAGCCTATTTCGCGCTCAAAATCGCGGGCCATAGCGTCAGCGCACCCTACATGCTTCGTGCCTGCGCGGCCATTCGGGCGCTGGGCGGGGCGGCCTGTTGCAACAGTTTTTCGAAATTCTACCTGGCCCTGTTGGGCGAATTTCCTTATGAAAACTGCGCGACCGTGCCTGCCGAGATGATGTTCCTGCCGAAGTGGGCCTACATCAACCTTTATGCCATGTCGAGCTGGACGCGCACCATCGTGGTGCCCCTCAGCATCTTTTCCGCATTTAAACCAGTTCGCGAGCTGCCCGCCGCCCAGGGCATTGCCGAGCTTTTTCTCGAGCCGCAATACAAGAAACGCCTGCCGCACCCGCCCACGCGCCGCCTGTTCACGGCCACGAACTTCTTTCTCGGCGGTCGATCAGGGCCTCAAGTGGATGGAGCAATGGGGCCCCGCCAAGGTGTCGCCAGGCCGCCATCGACAGGGCCAGTGCCTGGATGCGCGAACATTTCAGCGACAGCGACGGCGTCGGCGCCATCTTTCCGCCCATCATCTACACGGTCATCGGCCTGCATTGCCTGGGATATAAGACCGGTTCCCCGGAAATGGTCTATGCGCTAAAGCAACTCGACGATTTGATTATCGAAGAGGACGATACCCTGCGCGTGCAGCCCTGTTTCTCGCCCGTCTGGGACACGGCCTTGTCCCTCAACGCCCTGGCGGTTTCCCGTGACGGCAGCGATGAACAGCTCGATACCGCGATGACGCGTGCTTCCCGCTGGCTGCTCGAGCGCGAGGTCCGCCGCCCTGGTGACTGGAGCCTGCTGAACCCCGGCCTGGAGCCCGCCGGCTGGTATTTCGAATATCGCAACGGTTTTTACCCCGATACCGATGACACGGCCATGGTACTCATGGGCCTGGCGCGCAGCGGCCATGCCTGGGAGAGGCCGAATGCGGACGCCAAAGAATTGCATCAGCACTGGCTTAACGGCGAGACCAAGGATAAAAATGAGCCAGGGCAAGCACGCCTGCCCGCCGCTCAGCGCGGCCTGCGCTGGCTGCTGGCCATGCAAAACAAGGACGGCGGCTGGGCGGCCTTCGACCGGGACATCGACCGCGATCTCTTGACGAAGGTCCCCTTCGCCGACCACAATGCCATGCTCGACCCCAGTTGCCCGGACATCACCGCTCGGGTCCTGGAAGCCCTCGGACAATATGGCTACCGCGTGGGCAATCCGCAGGTCGATCGCGGCTTGAAGTTCATCGAGCAAAAACAAGATCGCCGCGGTTGCTGGCTCGGTCGCTGGGGCGTCAACTATATTTACGGCACCTGGCAAGTTCTGTCGGGATTGAACGCGGTCAGCTTCGACAAAAAACACCCGGTCGTCGAGCGTGCCGTCGCCTGGCTCAAGTCGGTGCAGCAGCCGAGCGGCGCCTGGGGCGAAAGCTGTTGGAGCTACAACGATCCGTCGACCGCCGGCCAGGGCCCGGCCACTGCCTCACAGACGGCCTGGGCACTGATCGGACTCATGGCAGCCGGCGAGGGACACAGCGAAGCCGTGCGCCGAGGGATAGACTATCTCGTCGCCACGCAGCAGCCCGACGGGAACTGGCATGAAGATGAGTTTACCGGCACCGGCTTTCCGAAGGTGTTTTACCTCAAGTACCACCTTTACCGGCTCTACTTTCCGCTGATGGCCCTGGCCCGCTATCAAAAATGCCGCCCCGAGGCGCCGGCACGCGGCGCCAAAAGCCATGGCGCCCCCAACTATTCCTGGAGCGCGACCTGACAATCCCCGAAATCATTAATTTGCATCCCACAAGGAGTTTCCATGCGTTTTCCGCTGAGTCTGACCACGACGATGATCGGCTATATCGCCAAAAAGAAGATCATGCGCGAGCCAAAGTTTCCGCTGGTGCTGATGCTTGAACCGCTCCATGCCTGCAATTTGACCTGCACCGGTTGCGGCCGCATTCGCGAATATGAAACGACGATCAAGCAAAAGCTCAGCGTCGCGGAGTGTCTGGAAGCGGTCGACGAATGCGGCGCGCCCATCGTCAGTATCTGTGGCGGCGAGCCGATGATCTATCCCGAAATCGGCAAGCTGGTGGGCGACATCCTAAAGCGCCGCAAGCACATTTACCTCTGCACCAACGGCATGTTCATCAAGAAAAAGTTGCACGAATTTCGGCCCACATCCCGTTTCTTTTTCAATGTCCACCTGGACGGCATGCGCGAGACCCATGATCGCTGCGTCGAGCGCGAGGGTGTTTTCGACGCGGCCGTCGAAGGCATCATCGCCGCCAAAAAAGCCGGCTTTCTGGTCTGCACCAACACGACGGTCTTCAAGGACACCGACGTCAACGAACTCGATGCGCTTTATGCCTACCTCACCAAACTTGGGGTCGATGGCTTCATGCTCTCCCCGGCCTACGGCTATGCGGCCGTCAAGGAGACCAACCCCACCGGCGCGGCGGAGATCTTTCTTAGCCGCGACGACATTCGCGCCAAGTTCAAGGAAGCCGAGGGGCTGCTCAAGAAATACCGTATGGCGTCGTCGCCGATCTACCTGGAGTTTCTGAGCGGTAAACGCGAATTGACCTGCACCGCCTGGGGCAACCCCACCCGCAATATCAAGGGCTGGAAAGGCCCCTGCTACCTCATCACCGACGAACACCACGCGACCTTTAACGACCTCATGGAAAAGACGCAGTGGGAAAACTACGGTGCCGGCAAGGACCCGCGCTGCGAACACTGCATGGTCCATTGCGGCTTTGAACCCTCCGCCGCCCTGGGCGTGAACAGCAAACTCGGCGACAGCCTCAAGATGCTGATGTGGCAGTTGAAATAGCGGACCATCTTTGATTGCAGCCGCTGGATTGCGGGAAGATGTTTGCGCAATCCAGTGGCACGGTCCGCATCGCCGCATGCAAAAATGGTATGTATGCACCCTCCGGGCAACCCCCTCGGCGACGCATAGCATTTTGCATAGCATTTCGCATGGCATTTTGCCATGCGGCGGGACTGCGTTGCATAGCATTTCGCATAACAAATTCACGAACGTCCTGCAGGAACGCTCACCAAGTTTGGAGGTAACGGATGCGGCGCACGGTGCCATTGCCACACGGTACTCCGGGTGGCAATGCGGACCTTCCCGCCATCACATTACCGCCACCCCGTCGTGGCTTTGCTGTTCCGTTTCGGTTGATCTTTGGCAAGGAAGCAGGCTCACGTACCACGGAACGCTCTTCCAGGGGCCCGCCTTCGTCGGCAAGGAAAGACTCGCCGCGAATTGACAGTCCTGTAGGGTGGTGTCAAGCGTACTCGCGCTGACCCACCGCTAATAAAATCCGGCAAAATCAGCCGTGTCTTGCACACGCCCTTGGCATCCGCCTCTCGCGTGGCGGCAGCACCCACGTCGTCTTGCGCCGCCAAACGTTGTGAGCCCGTCTACCAAAAGATTGCTGCTACCCTCAAGCCATCCCCCTGGACCCCTTTTTCTCTTCTTTCTCTTCTCTGCCGGCACGCACTCTTTTACGCCCTGTACTTACCCACAGTGATCAGTCTTTTTGGGGAGCACGGACGATTCGGACTCAGTCCGCGTTCCGCGAGGCGTGCGAGGATCGAGTCGCGCCGCTGCCAGCGCCGTCACCAGGGTTGTGAGCGCGGCCGACGGGGCGACCCATGGCGCGGCAATGCCCGAACTAGTGACGACCAAACCCGCCAACGACCCAAGCAGCATGCCGAAAATCATGGCGCGGCCCGAGCAGCGCCAGCCGCCGACGGCGATGATGACGCAACTCAGGAGCGGTCCGGCGAAAAGGCCGAGGATGATTTGCGAGAGCTCAAAGAGCGTGCCGAGTTTCGAAATAAATCCGGCGGCCACCGTGGCCAGGAGGCCGATGACGATCGAGTAGAATCGCCCCCACCAGACCTGCTGTGCCGGGGTCATTCCGGTGCGGAAACGGGCGTGAAAATCCAGCGTTAGAACGGAAGCCAGGGTATTGATGCCACTGGGAAGCCCGGTCGAGGCAAGGAGGGCGGCGAGCAACAATCCAGCGACACCGACCGGTAGCCGAGTTGCCACAAAGTGCGGAAACACCTCGTCCGCCCGGCCCGGCAATGTCGGGTCGCTCGAGTGCGAATAATACACGTTCAGGGACAACCCTACGAGCGATAGTAGGGAGACCACGATGACGACACCGATAATATTGACGGCAAAAGACCGGCTGGCGGCGCGAGCGTCTCCCGTGACCAGGTAGCGCTGCAGCGACATCTGATCGCCGAGGTAATTGGTCAGGTTGCCAATGCTGACGCCGAAAACAACAGTCCAAAAGGTGAGCGGAGCGGCGGGGTCGAGGGAGAAGTCGAAGACGTTGAGCCGGCCGGTGCTTACCAGGTCGTCAAGCGCGGTGTCGAACGGGACGGGCAGTTGCCACCATGCGGCCACAATCGTCGCGGTAATTCCCAGGATGATGACAGGGATGTGCAGTGCCTCGGTGACGATCACACCGCGAACGCCGGAAACCACAGTATAAAAAGTGTTGCTCAGGCCGGTGATGAGAACGATCGGCCAGAACCATTTGTGATCGAGGTTGCCCATCGTAAGGATCGCAAGGGTCGGGGCGTAAATCATGGCAGCCATCCACCCGACGCGCATTAAGATGTATAGCGCTGCGGCGACTGTTCGCGTGCCTTTTCCGAACCGTGCTTCGAGAATCTGATAAGGGTATTGCCACTTGCCTGAAAGATAGCGGGGGAGAAACCAGAAGCGCAACACGCAGTAGTAGAGCGGCATGTTGATCACCAAGCCCCAAAACGGTAACAGGAGACCGTCGGAATACACGATGCTCGGATAGATGATGAAGCTGATGCCGGAAAAGAAAGTCGCGGCGATGCTAAGCCCGACCAGAACGGCATCGAACCAGGTATTTAGCGTGCCGCCGGCGATGAAATAATCGGCGGCGGTTTTGTCCTTTCCACGAGCCAACAGGCCAATCGCCACGATGCCGATTGTGTACGCGGCCATGATAGCGAAATCGATCCAGTGCATGTTGGGTCTCTACGAGTCCGTGAAGTCGACGGTAGGTAAGTCGTCCGCGGTCCATGCGATTGGAAGGCCGGCCCACGGTCCTCGGGAATTCCGACGCGTCAGCATGCGGTTGGTCATCACCGCTCTCCGGATTCGCGCTGGGCGCGAAGATTTATTGTCCGTTTCTCGACTCAGCCGCGAAGCGCAAGGCGTACAGGTCGGCGTCCTTCATGGCAAACCGCAGTCGGATGGCCCGACCGGCCAAGGCGCCGAGATCGCCGCCCGCGAAGGCCACGGCGCGCTCGATGTCGTTCCCGATCAGCTCGCTGCAGTCGGCGAGAGTGAAGCCGGGGATCGGTGTCCCGTCCGCGCTCTGTAGTTCGACCTTGACACTACCCGCCGCCGACGTGGCGAAGTTCAGGAGGAGCTTCGACCCTTGAAAGATCAACGGCTTCGTCCGTATCTCGCCGCCGTTGTAACCGGCGCGGACGGAGGCAAAGCCATCGAGGCGGAGGCTGTAACGCCGCAAGTGGGCGGTCGGCTGGCCGTAATTCTGGTTGACATATAGCGACATCTCCGTCGAGCCGGTCGGCACGACGTTCAGCGCGGGATAGTTCGTCCGCGACGTCCAGTTTTCCGCTCCGATGCCCGGCATCAGGAGGGCTTCCATGAATGTGCGGTCGTACACGGCCCCGCCGCGGCTCGTCATGAAGACAGCATCGGAAATGTCGTTCGCATACGACGGATTGACGCCGGTCTCTTTTATTTGTTGCGGCGTCACCACGCGCCGGCCCAGCATGAACCGCGCGGCCGTTGCGAGGTAAATGTGAGGCGCGCGAAAGTAAGGCTGTGTCTGGTTGGTGTAGAGCTGTTCGACGGGTACCGCTCCGTCCTCCCGGTGATACTCCATTAGTGCCGGCTTTCTCCAGGTGACGAAGTCGTCGCTTTCGACGCGCGCGATTCGCCGCTTCCCTTCCTTGTAGACCCGGTAGTACAGCAGATACTTTCCTTCCGCGACCGACCAGAAGGCGACATTCTGCGAGTCGAACACGATGGACCGGTCGCCCGCGCGAACCCGACCTCCTGATTCGTGAGTACGGGCTTGTCCCCCAGCCTTTTCCAGTGGACGCCGTCGGGCGAGACATAGGCGAAGAGCCCCGGTTCGTGATACCCGCCAACGGCTTTGTACTTCTCGTTCGGCTTGACGCCGGGCCGCGCGTCCACGAACGGGCAGAAGTTGTGCGTGACGGGGGCGGCGTCCGCGAGCACGATGTTGGTCGCCTCCTGGCCGGCTCGTGGATAGAGCTTCAAGAGCGGTTTGGTCCAGTGAACGCCATCGTCGGACTCGGCGTAACAAACGACCTGGTGGTCGCCGGTGTCCTTCTTCTCACTGGTGACGGAACCGCGGTAGTAAGCCTGATACCGGCCACTCACGTGAAGGATCGTCACGTAGCCGCTGAACGGACCTTCCCACGGCTTGTCGAACGAAAATACCAAGCCTCGATCGATCGGGCGGTGCAGACATAAATCAGTGTGCGTCAGCGTGTCGATCAGAAAGCGATCGACAAATACTTCGCGACGGGTGCCGATCTCGACCGCTGCGGGCGGCCCGGCCCGACCGTACAGCGGCAAGGCGAGCAATAAAATCAGCGTGGGGGCGAGACGTGACATTTGTAACTCCCTGCGGAATGCTTAGTGCCCGGCCAATTCTTCCGGCGTGAGCGCATTGAGCAGCGGTTCGCCGTGAACAAAGCGATGGGCGTTAATGGAGAAAATATCCCACAGCCGCGCCCGGAAACGCTGGCTCAGACTTGATCCGGCGATATGCGGCGTGAAGATGACGTTGGGCAATTGCCAGATCGGGTGATTTGGTGGCGTCGGGTATTGATAATGCGTATCGAGCGCCGCGCCGGCGATCCAGTTCTCGCGGAGCGCGCAGCAAAGCGCGTCTTGCTGGACGATCGGCCCGCGTGCGGGGTTGAGCAGGTACGCCGAGCGCGGCAACGCCCGCAGTTCACGCTCGCCGATCATTCCCTCGCTTGCCTTGGTGAGCGGGAGCGCCAGCACGAGGAAATCGAGCGACGCCAGGAACTCAAGTTCCTGTCCCGGCCCGAAGGCCCGGTGGGGAAGCACGCCGTCGGGGTCGCCCGTGCCGGCGACGGTGTAGACACCATGGCGTGGTTTGATTTTCCCGTTGCGTGTCAGTACGTGGACTTGCAAGCCCATGTGTTTGGCGAGTCGTGCGGTCTCGCGGCCAAGGCCGCCATACCCCCAGAGGCCGACGGTCATCCCGCGCAGCTCACGTTGAAAAACCTCCGAGCGGTCCCACGTCGCGCACTCTTGATTGCGAATCATCTGGCGCAGATCGCGTACCAGGTTCACCATCATGGCAATGCACCATTCGCCGATGGGGACATCGAAGCACCCGCGCGCGTTGGAAGCGCGGATGCCGCGCGCGACCAGGTCAAGCCCCAGAAGCTGCGAATACCCCGTCGAGGAAATGTGCACCCAGCGCAGGGCCCGCATTTCCGCGAAATTCGTCGGCGGAAAGGTGCAAAAGAGCGCGTTCACCTCGCGCAGTCTCGCCGCGTCGATCACGCGGGATTGCTCCCCGGGCGGTTCGAGGCAATCGACCTCGAAGTACCCGCTCTCGCGCACGGCAGCCAACACCGCCGGCTCGACGGGTACATCAATGAGCAGCTTTTGCCGGTCTTCGTTCAAGTCGATAGCACCTTCCCGGGGACGCTGTTGAACTCGCCGCTGCCGGGTTGGAAGGCGTAGCGGCGCTTGATGTCGTCCGTGAGCACGACGCCCAGGCCAGGACGATCGGGCGGGAGTACATAGCCGTCTCGAATGATCAGGCCGCCGGCGATTACGTCGGAATGAAGTCCAGCGTAGTCGGGGGGGATTTCCAGGATGGCAGTGTTCGGGGCGGCAAAACCCGCGTGGACGTTCTGCATAAGGGATGCTCCGGCCCCCCAGGCATGTGTCGCAATCTTGCGGTTTCGCTTCGCCAGCATGGCTGCGACGTTGAGGAATTCGCCGAGCCCTCCTGTAAACGAGGCGTCGGGCTGCCCGATGTCGAAGCAGTCCTGTTCGATGAAGACCCGCCATTCGTACGACGCGGTAAGACACTCCCCGCCCGCGATCGAAACATCGGTCGCCCGGCAGAGTTCGGCGTACCCCCAGGGGTCGGTATAGTGCATCGGCTCCTCGTAAAAGACGAGGCCGGCCGGCGCGACGGCTTCCATCACAGCCTTGGCGATTTCGAGTGTCCACGTGGTCTCGTGGTTATTGCCCATATGGCCGTCCATCATCAACCACGCGTCCGGGCCGGCGCTCGCGCATAAAGGCAGCCTTGTCTCCCTCGAATTCGGCGGCCTCGGCGGGTGTCTTCGGCATGTACCACCCGTCCGGCGACAGGCTGCCTGCCCCCACCTTGATGCCGCGGAAACCTAGCGAAAAGTAATGATCGACCTTTCGGGCCAACGTGTTCTTCGGATAGTTGCTCGGACCACCGGTGGCGTAGCAGGGGAGGCGGTCGTACTTCGCTCCGCCTAACAACGCATGCACTGGCTGGTCAAGTAGCTTACCTTTCAAATCCCAGAGCGCAGCCTCGATGCCATTGATGACGACCGCGCCGACACCCACCCGGCACCAGAAATTGCCGCAGTGGTACATGCGCCGCCAGAGTTCGGGAACGTCATCGACGGTCTGCCCAATCAGGATCGGCTTGAAAAACTCGACTATGGCGGGCACGACCTCGGGGCAGAAATACCCCGCATAGGTCTCACCGACACCGGTCGGACCGTCGGTAAGGATCTCGATGAAGGCCGCGCTGCGCAGCTTGCGGGCTTCGCGCAGGAACGGATCGTTGGTGCAAGGGCCCGTAAGTAATGTGGTGCGGACGTCAGTAATTCTCATAAGTTCACGACGGTAGAATCCAGCGCTTTGCCACCATGCAAAACGAGTGGAAACAAACTTTCCTGCCTGTTTCCGCACAGACCGACCTGTCTGTGCCACCTGAATTCATTTATGTAACAAGGCACTACGTCATTGTTCGATCTTCACGGTTCGGCCGATCACGTCCCGGCGCAGCCCTTTGCTCCAGCCGCCCAGGTCGTATGTGATGTACAGCGTGCCGTCCTTCGGCGTTTCTTCGATCGCCATGTAGTGAGTCGTCAGCACACCCGAGGTAATGCGAACGACGTTGCTCCATGTCTGGCCGTGATCCCGGCTGAAAGCGAGGTAGTTGCCGTTCCAAGGATACTCGGGATAGCGCCAGCAGAGTTTTTGCGGCACGCGTACGCCGAATGCCGCCACGAGCAGGCCACTCCGGAGTTCGATTAGGTCCGGATCGACCACGGCCCCGCGGAGTTCATCGGGATTGTTTTCATCGAGCAGTTTGCCGCGGAAATCCTTGAAATTGCGAAAGTGTTCGACCCACAAATCGGTTCTGTTGATGTCGAGTCCGGCGAAGACCTGTTCCCGCGGCGGCGACCAGCTGGCGCCGCCGTCGTCGGACGTGGCCTGGTACATGTTGCGGCCGGTGCGCATGAAACAGATTAGCCGCCCGGCCTTGATACCTTGACTGACGCGGCAGAGTACCGGCTCGCCGAACCCCTCCGTGCCGACTGCCGGGTCGACCGCGATGGTCGAGACCAACTTCCACGTGTTGCCGCGATCGGCTGACCGGAACAAGAAGCACCGGGTCTTTATCATCGTCTTCGCGTACGTCGATGGCGTGGCGTCCCCCTGGAGCCAACCGTAGAGGGTCGTGAGCAAATCGCCGTTGGGTAGCTCGAGGATCCGCCGGTGGGCCCGCTGGGCCGCATGCGGTCGCCCGCCATCGTCGCTCGAGCCCGTAAACTTCGCGTTCGGCATGTCGAACGAAACCTCCAGAGGCCCGCGTACTGTCTTCCAGTCATCGGTCGAGACGTAGAGCTGACCCACCCCCGTCCCGTCCTTTTCAGCAGGTATGACGTAGGTGTCTAGCGAGACGATGGTACCGTCGCGAAACTGAGTGATACCCCCCTCCATGTTCAAGCCGTTGTCACCCGGCTTGAGCGGAATGGTGGACCAATTCAGACCGCCGTCCCGTGAGATGCGGGTGCACATTGCATAGGGATAAGCCATCCGTTTGGACGGAAACGGTTTCTCCGGCACTTGGGCTTGGAGGATGAGCGTGCCAGATCGGGTGCAGAGCAGCGACGGCTGCAGGCCACGAAGCAAAATGACTCGCTCCTCGCCGTAGGTTAACCGCAGCTTGCCGTCCGATAGAATTGCCTTGGGCTCATTCTTGCTTGCCTCCAGTGGAGCGGGAGAGGGGGCGTCCGCGCTCGCCGCTGGTATCAAACTTGCCAGTACCAATAAGGTGCAGGAGGCAGTTCGCGTCGTGTGCATCGATTTCAATTCCTTTCGTTTAGTGGCAAACTGGAAGGATCGCCCAATGGGCCAGATGAGTCCGCAAGACACGCTTGGCCTCGTCGGCATTGCGTGCCGTCAGGGCTGCGAGGATCTGCCCATGCTCCACGAGCGTGCGCTCGCAAGCCTCGCGCCAGTGGTTGGTGTCTTCCGTGTCGCCGTGAATCAGGGGCAGCGGGGCGCGATGGTACAAGTGCGACAGACGACGCATCCGTGCGCCATCGATCAGCGCTTCGTGGAAGCGGCGGTCGGCCTCGATGACGCCCAGCGAGTAGCCTTCTTCGAAGAGTCGGCCGAACTCGTTGTTGGCTTGCGTCATTGACGACAAGTCCGGTGACAAAGCGGCACAAACCTCCTCAATCGCCAAGCACTCGAAGGCCAAGCGTAGCTTGGTGATTTCAGCCAAATCCGTTGCCGTCAACTCCGGGACGAAGTACCCAGTCTGGGCACCGCGCTCGATCAACCCTTCGGACTCAAGACGCGCAAACGCTTCGCGCAGTGCGGTGCGATGCACGCGCAAACGCTTGGCCCAGTGCGGCTCACGCAGCCGTTGACCTGGCTCAATCTGTTGAAGAACGAGCAGTCGCCGCAGAGCCAAATAGGCCCTTTGGCGGTGGTTGATCGAAGTCGTGGTGGAAAGCCGTGGCATTTTGATTCCTCATTCATACCATAATCTATGTCGCCATAATTGAAACGTCTATGTTGTCAAAATGGAGTCAGAATGAAAGCCAGTCGAGTGCTCGAAAAAGTCCGCGCGGGTCAGGCGGCGCTGGGCCTGGCGCTTCATTTGACAGACCCGTCGGTCTTCGAACTGGCGGGCCTGATGGGGTTCGACGCCATTTGGATGGACATGGAGCACCACTTTTACAGCCTGGAAGTGGCGGCGAATTTGATGCGTGCGGCCCGGGTGGGAGGCGCGGATATCGTTGCGCGTCCGGCCAAGGGTGAATTTATGCGTATGGCCCGCATGCTCGAAGCTGGGGCCAGCGGGATCATGTATCCGCGGTGCGACTCGGCGGAGGAAGCGCGGGAAGTGGTCCGCTGGGCGAAATTCGCCCCGCTGGGAAAGCGCGGGTTCGACGGCTCAGGGCCGGACGTGCCCTACCTGCTCCAGCCAATGAACCGTTATCTGCGTGAGGCTAACGAGCAAACGTTCATTATCGTCCAATTGGAGGAACCGCGGGCAGTGGACCAGGCCGAAAAGATTGCCGCCGTACCAGGTGTGGACATGCTGATGCTGGGCCCGGCGGATTTCACCGTGCTCACCGGTATCCCTGGAGAGTTTGCGCACCCGACCGTGACCGCTGCCATCGAGGCGGTTGCCCGCGCCGCCCGGAATACCGGCAAACACTGGGCGGCGACCTGCGGTTCGCTCAACGCGGCTCGCACGATGATCGACCTGGGCGCACGTCTCCTGTTCCATGGCTGCGACCTCGTGTTCGTCAAGAACGGCTTCGACCAGGTGCAAGCGGCGTTCGGGAAAGAGCTCGGGTTTCGCTTCGGCCGGCCTTCGACAACGGGTGGGCCGAGCTATCTGGAGGGCAACTAGCCGTGCCCGCGCACCGCATCCTAATCGTCGGCGCCGGATCGATCGGCGAGCGCCATCTGCGCTGCTTCCTGGCGACCGGTCGGGCGGAGATGTCTTTCGTCGAGGTCAACCCCCACCTCCGGACAACCATCGCAGAGCGGTACGGGATTGGGCCAGGCTACGCGAGGCTCGAGGACGCCATCGAACGCCCCTTGGACGCCGCCGTCGTCGCCACGCCCACCTCACTGCACGTGCTACAGGCGAGCGTGCTCCTCAAGCGCGGCGCGCATGTGCTGATCGAGAAGCCGCTCGGGGTAAATCTCGATGGGGTTGACGCAATGATTGATTTGGCCGGCCGGAGAAAAGTCGTTATTGCCGTTGCGTACGTTATGCGGACGCACCCGGCGCTGGCGGCGATGCGTGACGCCTTGAGGGCCGGCCGGTTCGGCAAGCCCCTCGAATTGATTGCTGTCGCGGGACAGGACTTTGCCGTGTATCGGCCCGCCTATCGTGACACGTATTACGCCCGGCGCGAGTTGGGGGGCGGCGCGGTGCAAGACGCCCTGACCCATGTGCTCAACGCGGGCGAGTGGCTGGTGGGCCCGATCGAGCGCGTCGTGGCCGACGGCGCCCGGTTGAAAATCTCGGGAGTCGACGTCGAAGACACGGTGCACGTCATGGCACGGCACGGGCCGGTGCTAGCTAGCTATGCCCTCAATCAGCATCAGGCCCCCAACGAATTTACGCTTACCGTAGTATGCGAGTCAGGCACCGTGCGCTTCGAAGTGCATGCCGGCCAGTGGCGGTCTTGCGAGCGGGCGGGGGAGCCATGGATCGATCACGGCCCCATGGTCCCGTCCGAGCGCGACGCGCCGTTCCTGCGGCAGGCTCACGCATTCCTTGACGCAATCGAGGGCAAAGTACCGCCGCTTTGCCCCCTCGAGGACGGCATCCGGACACTGCGCGCCAACCTCGCGATTCTCGTCAGCATGGATACCGGCGGCTGGGTTTCCGTCAAATGACGAGGAGTTTTCGCCCATGAGCTGGACGGAATCGATCCGACAGTACGAAACGGACGGGTGCGTTCGCATCCGGGGCTTCTTTGATGCCCCGATGCTGGCCGCGGTGCGCCGCGAACTGAGCCGCTATATGTCCGTAATGGTGCCCGTCCTCCCGCCGGACGACCGGACATTGGAAGCTGACGGAAAAACCGTCCGCAATCTTTGGAGGATGGAGCGCCACGACCCGTACTTTGATCAACTGGCGCGTGACCCACGACTCCTCCCGTTTGCCGCGAAGTTGGTGCGCGGAGAGCCCGTCCTGATGGCGGTTGAAACGTTCAACAAGCCGGCGCGAATCGGGTCGGGCGTTCCGCCGCATCAGGACAATGCATACTTCTGCCAGGCGCCGCCCGACGTGGCGACGATTTGGATTGCCATTGACGCTGTCACGGAAGCAAACGGCCCGGTTTTTTACCTCAAAGGGAGCCATCGCCAGGGGACGATGCCGCACCAGCCGTCCGGCGTCGCCGGGAACTCGATGGGGCTCGTACAAATGCCTCCAAATGATGACAGCGATATCCTCTGCGGAACGCTCGACCCCGGCGACGCGCTGATCCACAACTGCCAGACCGTCCATTGGAGCGCACCGAACCGAACGGATTATCCGCGCTGTGGTCTCCTCATGGTCTTTCGCGGCGCACACACTACGCCGAACCCGAGACTGAAAGCAGCCTATGATGCGGCCCGAGCAATTCCCGCACCGAGCTAAACATGAGCACACCGCCATCCCGCAACGTCAAGGACTTACTTAGCCTTCGCGGAAAGGTTGCGCTAATCACCGGGGCGTCAGGTCACCTGGGTTCCGCGCTGGCCGAGGCCCTGGCCGAAGCGGGCGCTTCGGTCGTCGTGTGCAGCCGGACGCTCGCCAAGGCAGAGACTGCAGTCGCACGCCTCCCATGCCTGGACGGCGCGATGCACTTTCCCGTCGAGCTGGATCATCTTGAGGAGGATTCGATACAGCGCGGGTTCCAGCAAGCCGAGGAGCGGGCCGGGCAAATCAACGTGCTGGTCAACAACGGCCACGAGCCGCTCACCGCCGACTGGAGATTGGTTACATCTGAGCAGTTCAACCGCCAACTCGCCAACGCCACGGGTTACTTCCTTCTCGCTCGCCAGTTTCGAAACCACGCTGTCTCCCGGGGCGGCGGCAGCGTCGTGATGATTGGGTCGATGTACGGCCTCGTCGGGTCATATCCCGACGTGTATGAAGGGCTCACCGTAGCAAGTCCGGTTGCCTACCATGCCCTCAAAGGGGGGATTCTGCAAATGACCCGTCATCTGGCCGTTTACTGGGCCTCGGATGGTGTCAGGGTGAACTGCCTCAGCCCCGGCCCGTTCCCCGGGGAATCGGCTTCAACAGAACTTGTCGAGCGGTTGAGCCAGGCGCTCGCCGATGCGGCGCATGGGGCGGCCTGAGGAACTCAAAGGCGCCCTGGTTTTCCTGGCCAGCGACGCGTCGAGCTACATGACCGGCCAAAATCTACTCATTGACGGAGGATGGACGGCGTGGTGATCGCCAGCGAACGAGTGCAGGATCTTGGGCCGACGCCGTCATTGGTTGTCGATTTGCCGACCGTGGAGCGGAACATCGCCCGGTTGGCGGCCTACGCGAGCGGCCACCGCCTTGGCATCCGCCCGCACACCAAAACCCATAAGTCGGTGGCCATGGCCACGCGTCAGATCGCGCCGGCGCGATCGGCCTGACAACGGCCAAGGTGGGCGAGGCAGAGGCCCTGTCGGCGGCGGCCCCGGACCTGCTGATCGCGTACCCCGTCGTGGACGACTACCGCTGCCGCCGAGTCGCGGCCTTGGCGCGCGGCGCGACGGTGCGTGTCGCCGCGGATTCGACGGCAGGGATCGACGCCTTGGCCGCCGCTGCGCGGTCCGTGGGTACGACCGTGGGTGTGTTGATCGACCTGGACGTCGGGTTTCATCGGACTGGGGCTCAGTCGCCCCCTGCCTCCCTGGTCCTGGCACAACACGTAGCGCGAAACAAGCCTCTGCGGCTCGACGGGATTTTCTTCTATCCCGGACATGTCTGGTCCGCTGCCGATCGCCAGGCGCACGAACTAACGCTTATCGACGCCCTTCTGGCCGAAACGCGCGACCTCTGGAGTCGCTCGGGCCTCGAAGCACGCATCATCTCCGGCGGCTCGACACCCTCGGCTTATCAATCGCATCAGGTCGCGAACCAAACGGAGATCCGGCCGGGAACGTACATCTACAACGACATGAACACCGTCCGCGCCGGGTTCTGTTCCCTGGACGACTGCGCTGCCGGGCTTGTCTGCACTGTGGTCAGCACGTCCGTTGCGGGCAAAGCCGTCCTCGACGCTGGCACCAAAGCGCTCACGAGCGACCGAAACATCATGGCACCGGATTCCGGGCACGGGCACGTCGTCGAATTCCCGGACGCAACACTCACGCGGCTCAGTGAAGAGCACGGCGAACTCGACACAACGCGCTGCACGCATCCGCCGCGCGTCGGCGAACGTGTGACCGTGATTCCCAATCACATCTGCCCGTGCGTTAACCTTCAGGACATGTACTGGCTGCGGCACGCCGACGACTCACTGGAGCCGATCCGCGTTGACGCGCGCGGGAGGCTGTCATGAACGCTCAAAAACGCCTGGCCGGTGTCGTACCGGTGTTCCAAACGCCATATCGCGACGACGAATCGATCGACGCGGCCACGCTCGAGCGCGAGATCGATTGGCTCTTCGAGCGCGGGGCCGAACGGCATCGCCCTGGCGATGGTTTCGGAGGTTTTGCGTCTGGACACCGATGAGCGGCTCAACCTTGCCGAACTGGCCTGCCGCTTCGCACGGGGCCGCGGCGTGGTCATTAGCGTCGGGGCCGAGAGCGCGAAGTCGGCCGAGCGCTTCGCCCGCCATGCGGAAGCGAGCGGCGCGACGGCGACGATGGCGATTCCGCCGGTCTCGATCGGTATCGGCGATGACGAACTGCTCCGCTACTACGAGCGGATCATCCGCACGACGACGATCCCGCTCATCGTCCAGGACGCTAGCGGCTACGTCGGCCGGCCCATGCCGATCGCCATCCAGGCTCGGTTGTTGAATGAATTCGGCGCCGACCGCGTACTCTTCAAGCCCGAGGCCACTCCGATCGGCCCGACGGCTGAGCGCCCTCCGCGACGGCACCGCTGGAAGGGCCAAGGTTTTCGAGGGGACCGGCGGGATCGCGCTCCTCGATAGCCATCGTCGTGGGATCGTCGGAACAATGCCGGGCGCCGACTTGATCGACGGCATCGTCGCGCTGCTGGCGGGCGCTCGCAGGCGGCGGACGAGCGACGTGCCTACCAGCTCTCCCTGCCGATATCCTCTCTCGTCGCCGTGCAAAACAGCCTCGACGCGTTTCTGGCGATCGAAAAGTATCTGCTGGTGAAGCAGGGCGTCTTTCAGAACACAATCGTGCGTGGGCCCGTGGGCTACGTGCTCGACGAGGAAACGCGCCGGGAAGTGGATCGTTTATTTGCTCTCGTTATGCAGGCAGTCGAGGAGGTGACATGATTATCGACATCCATAGCCATGTTTGGGAATACCCGCGGCATTTTGGCGACGGCTTTCGCCGGCAGGCCATTCGTGCTCGCGCCGGCGTCGAAGTCGATCTGACGGTGCGCGTATGAAGACTACCGCGCGTCATGTCCGCCTGACACGCGAACGGTCGTCTTCGGTGGCAAGGCCCGCCTCAGCGACCAATGGGTCGATGACCGATTCGTCGCGGACTACGTCGCGAAGCACCCCGACACTCTGCTCGGCTTTCTCTGCGTCGACCCCACCCAGGAGGGCTGGGAACGCGAGATGCGCGAGGGCCACGATTCCCTCGGCCTGCGCGGCATCAAGCTCCTGCCTATGTACGCGGGGTTCCGCCCAGACGAGCCTCGGCTCGATCCGCTCTGGCGCTACGCCACCCGGTACCGTCTCCCGGTCCTCTTGCACACAGGCACTACCTTCGTGGCCCAGGCCCCGCTTGAATGCACACTTCCGCGACACCTCGATGCCGTGGCCATCAGGTTCCCCGAGGTCAAAATTATCATGGCGCACCTCGGACACCCTTATGAAGGAGAGTGCGTCGCCACCTTCCGCAAACACCCAAACGTTTTCGCCGACATCTCGGCCTTGTACTACCGGCCGTTCCAGCTCTACCAATCTCTGATGCTGGTGCAGGAATACGGCGTGTGGGACAAAGTACTCTTCGGCACCGATTACCCATTCACGACGGTGAACGACACCATCGCAGGAATTCGCCGCTTGAACGACATGCTTGACGGCACGAAGCTCCCGCGCCTCAAGACGGAGGCGATCGAAGCCATGATCCACCGCGACAGTCTGCGAATCTTGGGCATCGAGCCCGGCGCCAACAAGGAGTAGACGGTGAGCATACAAACGGTGGGCGTTGCCGGCCTTGGATTGCTTGGTCGGGGCATCGCGGCCTGTCTGCTCTCTCACGGGCTTCGAGTGATCGCCTTGACGCGCGAAACGGAGACGCGCGCAGGCCCGGCGCTACATCGCCGAGGCGATCGACGACTTGGTCCTTCGCGGCGGGTTCCCCGACGAGCTCCGCATTCACTGGGCCGACAGTTATGTCGAGGGCGAGGCCGTCGCGGAACTGGCCTCGTGCGACCTGGTGATCGAAAGCATCGTCGAAGACCTGGATGCGAAACAGCGGTTGTTCGATCAGATCGAAGCTGTCGTGGCGCCGACCCTACCGATCGCCAGCAACACGTCGGCCCTACCCATATCCGTGCTCCAGGAGGGTCGCAAGTATCCGCATCGGTTCATTGGCACGCACTGGGCTGAGCCGTGCTACCTGACCCGCTTCCTTGAAGTGATCCTCGGCGTGCACACGGACGAAGCGACCGCCGCTACTGTAATGACGTTTGCCCGGCGGATCGGCAAGGACCCGTCGCTGGTACGCAAAGACGTCGAAGGGTTCATCGTCAACAGAATGGGGTACGCGATGTTCCGTGAGGCGTTCTGGCTGCTGGAGAATGGCGTGGCCGACGTCGAGACCATCGACCGCTCCTTCCGCAATGCGCTCTCGGTCTGGGCGAACATTGCCGGCCCGTTCCGCTGGATGGACCTGACCGGGCTGCCCGCCTACGCCGCAGTGATGGAACGGCTCTGGCCGAAGCTGAGCTGCGCTACCGAGGTGCCCGCGACGCTACGGACGTTGGTCGATGGCGGCGCGAAGGGGATCAGCAGCGGTCGCGGTTTTTACAACTATACGCCGGAAGAAGCGGCCGGCTGGGAGCAACGGCTAATCGACAACGTTTGGGCCACGCGCGCCGCACCGGAGGGGCCAGGCGTGAGGCCGGGGGAGGCGCCATGAATCTAAGGACTATTATCGTGACAGGCTGGATCCGTTGCCTCGATCGCTCTCGCCCCAGCGACCGATCCTGGCGCGCCACTCACGGAAGACGTGCGGGTTCAGTGCTACGCAGTCCTGAATCGCGCCTTGGAAGACGAATCGAAGTACGTTCGCGTGCATGCGGCGGAGGCGCTCGTTTCGCTCCGTCGGCCGGAGCCGGCGCTGGTTGCCTTCCGGCCTGAGCGAGATTCGACTGAGTCGGAATACCGCGTTGTGGTCTGGCGGGTACTCGCGGCTGCCGAACCCAAGCCGGCGACGCGGCGGGAGTACGTCCGGCGCATCTGCGCCGCGCTCCTGGACCCCAAAGGCCCGGACCGAACGCACGCCATGGAGGCGATGGCAAAGCTGGGGGAGGCGGCCGACGGCGAAGCGGAGCGGAATTACGTCCGCGCGGTGGCTGACGGGGCGGGCCCGGCCTCACCGTTCGCACTCTGGCGGCTCACCCAAGCGGGAGATATGGATTCCGTCAGTCGTCTCGCGAGACTCCTGGACTCCCAGGACGCGGTGACCCGCCTGCGCACAATCTACGTACTGGCGCAGCTGGCGCCGCAATTCCCAGCCGCCCGAACGGCCCTGGCAGCCGCGCTCTCTCGGGAGCCGCAAGACTCGAAGGTGCGGCCCACGCTCCGCGCGGCCATGAGCGACGAACGGCTCGCACTGCTCGGCGATGCGGAGGCCCCGCCGGGAGATCGGTATTTCGCTGCGATGTTTCTCGCCGGTTCCGGCACGCCGCACCACTTTCCCGTACTCGCCACCCTGTTGCGCAAAGCGAACGGCGACATTCGCGTCGCCGCCGCTTACGCGTTATTGACGATCGACGCCTGCTCGACGGCCGGCACCCCGGCCTCGCACTCCAAAGGGAAGAAGTGATCAAGGGAAAAAGGTGTCAGGACCCTTTTCCCCGTTCCTTTCCCTCCTTCTTTGGCCTCCCACGCGAACGCAGCGTGCTGCTCAGACCGAGTTGCACACATTTACCTCTGCACCAACGGCATGTTCATCAAGAAAAAGTTGCACGAATTTCGGCCCACATCCCGTTTCTTTTTCAATGTCCACCTGGACGGCATGCGCGAGACCCACGATCGCTGCATTGAGCGCGAGGGTGTTTTCGACACTGCGCTGCATAGCATTTCGCATAACAAATTCACGAACGTCCTGCAGCAACGCCCACCAAGTTTGGAGGTATCGGATGCAGCGCACGCTGCCATTGCCAAACGGTACTCCGGGTGGCAATGCGGACCTTCCCGCAATCACTTTACCGCCAACCCGTCGTGGCTTTGCTGCTCCGTTTCGGTTGATCTTTGGCAAGGAAGCAGGTTCACGTACCACGGAACGCTCTTCCAGGGGCCCGCCTTCGTCGGCAAGGAAAGACTCGCCGCGAATTGACGGTCCTGTAGGGTGGTGTCAAGCGTACTCGCGCTGACCCACCGCTAATAAAATCCGGCAAAATCAGCCGTGTCTTGCAAACGCTCTTGGCATCCGCCTCTCGCGTGACGGCAGCATCCACGTCGTCTTGCGCACCGCCAAACGTTGTGAGCCCGTCTACCAAAAGATTGCCGCTACCCTCAAGCCATCCCCTTGGACCCCTTTTCCTCCACGCCTCTCGCAATTGGGTTTCGTACCGCGACAACTGAACGATCAAGCTCCGCTGTGGCATTTTTTGAGCCGATGGCGTAGCATCTAACCCAACATATGAAATGAATTTTTTGAGGAGTAAGCGTCATGGCCAAGTCGTGGTCTCTGCGCGTCGGCAATGTTAGTCTCATGGCCGGGAACGGCGGCGCTCCAGGGGGACCTCGGCCCGAAACTCCCTTTCGCATTTTGGTGCTCGGAAACTTTAGCGGTCAGGGGCGTCCGGCCGGGCGAATTCCGTTGGCGCAACGCAAAGCTCAGCGCGTGGATCGGGATAATTTCGACGAAGTGCTGGCCAAAATGGCGCCGACAGTGCAGGTGCCCCTCGGGCCCAATCCCCAGCAAAACATTGCCATCTCTTTTCGCGAGTTGGAAGATTTCGAGCCCGACCGCCTGTTTGGGCGCTTGAGCGTGTTCGAGTCCCTGGGCAATTTGCGGCAGCGCTTACAGGACCCGGACCGATTCGCCGACGCCGCCGCGGAGATTAATAGCTGGTTGCCGGTGGCGGAAGACTTGGCCCCCTTGGCACCGAAGCCGGCCCCAGTCTCGTCCGAAAACCTACTCGATCAAATCCTCGGCACAAGCGAAGGTCATGACCGGACTGGAAACGCTGCCGACTATACGAGCGACCTATCCGGAAGTTCGGACTGGGACCGTTTTCTGAAGGAGATCGTCGCGCCGTTCGGGATTGCGCGGACCGATCCGCGCTTGCCGGACCTCGAAGCCGTGGTGGACGAGGCCATCAGTGCCCGGATGCGCTCCATCCTGCACCATCCCAATTTCCAAGCCCTTGAAGCAGCCTGGCGCGGCTTGTTCTTCCTGGTTAGGCGGCTGGAAACCGATGCGAATTTGCAACTGTCGCTGCTGGACGTCACCCAGGCGGAATTAGCCGAGGATTTCTTGAACGTTGACGACCTCGGCACCACCGCAACTTACCGACATCTGGCGGAAGGAACAGCGCGCACCTCTGGGGACCAGCCGTGGGCCGTCGTTGTGGCACTGACCACTTTCGGGCCCAACCAACAAGACCTTGAGATGCTGGCCAATTTTGCTCGAATCGCTGGCACTGTTCGCACCCCTTTCTTGGCGGCGGCTCACAGCCTGCTTCTGGGTTGCCCGGCGCTGGCCAGCGGCATGCAACCCAACGAATGGAAGGCGGATGCCGCGGCTCAGGAAGCCTGGGACGAGCTGCGCGGTCGGCCGGAGGCTACTTTCGTGGGCCTGTTTTTACCGCGTTTACTTTTGCGACTTCCCTATGGAAATGATTCTCGCGAGGTAGAACAGTTCTCTTTCGAAGAGATGCCCCCTGGCTCCCCGCATGAAAATTACCTCTGGGGCAATCCCGCTTTGGCCGGCGCCCTCCTCCTGGGGCAGTCGTTCACACTAGCAGATTGGAACCTGCGTCCGGGCCAACTCCTGGAAATTGCTGGCCTGCCCGTGGCTTTTTATCGGCACGGCAACGAAAGCCTACAGAAACCAGCCGCCGAGATCGTGCTCACCGAACAGGCGGCCGAGGGCATCCTCGACGCCGGACTGATGCCCCTCCTGTCCATCGAAAATCGAGATACCGCCCGCCTGGCTCGCTTCCAATCCATCGCCTTCCCCAATGCGCCCTTGGCCGGCCCCTGGCAATAACGGCGGGGGAGAAAAAGGGGACATGCATGTTTATTATAATAATGTCGGCTCATCCTTCCGCGGCCTACCGCGTGGACGCGTCGTGAACTCCAGCCCTAATCGCTTGGCGGTCTTCTTCGTCCAGGCTTCGTCGCCGTACGGCGAGCCTCGAAGTACACTGCGCCTGATGGCCTGCACTTCAGCGTCGGTCGCCGGCTGCTTAACCCATTTGAGCCAATTTCGCGGGCGAGCTACCGGGCCGGCTACGAGATAGGCTGGACGCACCTGGCCCTGCTGCCAACAATCGGCGCTGGACCAGGGCCATTGTTCTGCGCTCTCAACAAGGTTGGCTCGTAGGGGATTGCGTTCGATGTAGCGCAAAACGCCCAAGAGGTGCTCGTCTTCTTGAGCGGGAAAGGCTCTAAACCGGCCTTGCCACAGGTGGCCGCTGCTATTGTAATGTTTGTGATAGCGACGCACATGCGTGTTCTGCAGCCAGTGCATCCAGACGCTGAGATCACCGTCATTTTCAGGCAGGACGGCCAGGTGAAAAGTTTGGCATCAGGGACTGGCATGGGGATTTCCACGAAGGCATGGTAAATCGCCTTCAGGAAAGCATGATAATCGCCCTCCTCGTGAAAAACCTGGCGCCGACCGTTGCCGCGGTTGAGCACATGGTGGCAAACGCCGCCAACAGAGGCTCGTGCCGTTCGGGGCATTTACTGAATGTAACCAATAATCCGCGAATGTCAATAATAAACATGGATGTCCCCTTTTTATTCCCGAGTATTTGTGCGTAGTATCGATCGCTATTGTTACGTACAATCTCTTCTCGTTTTCGCAGCCATAACTCTTTGCCGTGCCAAGCAATAAAGCAATCAAATGGCGTTTTTTGCTATGAATGACCCTCGCACGCCCCTACAATAAGTCGATTAACGCCTGATTTTGCTTTTTTCTCGGTTTTCTTTCCATGTTTGAACCTCTCCGCTACTTCAAGACAAAGCTCAATTCCTGGTCTATCCGCCGGAAGCAAGAAACGATCCGTCGCCGGCCAGAGCGCAGGCGGCTGGCGCTCGAAAGCCTGGAGGAGCGCATCAATCCGGACACGACGCTCAATCCGCTGGGCAGCGGGTTGCAAATTTTGATCGCCGGTGGTGATACGGTCAATCTGAGTTCGGTAAACGGGAACCTCATCGTCAACGACACCACGCCCGGCCAAACCCTTATCGACAACACCGGCAAATTCACCGTCGCGGGCGCGACCGGCAACCAAACCGCCAAAGAGAATGCCACCCAAACGGCCGATTTCACGGCCCTCACCATCACAGGCACCGGCGGCGGCCAAACGGTCAAATTCACCGGCGGCTCCTTCGTGGCCACGAATGTCAACGACGGCACGATTCCTACAGTCAATTTTGGCGCCGCCCCATCATCATTTCTTGGTGATTTAAACATTCTCACCACCACGTCACTAACACAAAACGCTGTGATTTCCGGAATTGGCGTCATCAATATCTCGGTGGGGGGAACCAATGCGGCTCTCTACGCAAATGCAGACATTTCGAGTCACAACGGCGCCGTGACATTACAAGCAACCGGTGCCCTAACGGTTGGGGCCAATGTCACGGTGAGCAGCAATGGAGCCGTCTTCCTGGCCGCCGACCTGACGCCGTCGGGAGTGGGCGACGATGGTGTCGGCACCTTGGCGATTGGCACGGGTGCCGCGGTGTATGGGACCAGCATTACTTTACAAGGCGCCGAGGAGAATATCGCGAGCACGGCCACGGTGGGCAATACGAGTACGGCAGGTGTCAATATCCAATCTTCCTTGCCGGCGCGGCCGATGAGTTTAGGTGGCACCAACAACCGGCCGGTCGCCGGCATCAATTTACTTAGTAATGAGTTGCGCGCGCATATTCACTTCCCCAACCGGGACAGTCACCTTTGGCACTACCAACCAGACCGGCAATATTGTTATCGCCACCGCAACCCTTGCCTCAACTAGCGGCGGTGCCACTGTCGTCCTCCAATCCACCAGCGGCGCCGGTCAGGTCACTCTCGACGACGGCACCGGTAGCGGCACTGCCCTCAATGGCAACGGTGGCCCTGTAAGTCTGACCGCCGGTACCGGTGGTATTCAGGCCCTGTGGCGCCGAACAACACCCCCGAAATCAGCAATGCCACTCAGTGCACGCTTATCAGCGGTGGCGGCATTGGCTCGAGCCGACCGGTGGAACTGGCCGTCACAACATTGATAACCGATACCACGGCCAACAACGCCAACCAGTTCCTCAACGCCCTTGGCACCGTCAACGCCGGGAGCCTGGACGCCGGCAACGGCACGATCACACTGTCCGGTAGCGGCACTTTTAAACTCCCCGGACCCAACGGCATCACGACGGCCAGTTCGTTGACAATAAACGTGCCGGGAACCTTTGACCTTTTTGGCTTTCCCCAGACCATCGCGGCTCTGCATGGAGGTGGCACGATCACGAACAACGGCGTTGGGGGCACTTCGACATTGACGATCACCGGCGGCGGCTTTTTTTCAGGCGTTCTTCAGGACGGCAGTGGCATTTTGGCACTAACGTTCAACGGCCCCGGCCAGACATTGTCCCTGTCGGGCAACAATAGCTACGGCGGCGCAACCTCCATTAAGCAAGGCACGGTCGTGTTACAATCCATCAACGCCCTGGGATCAGCCAGAGGGGGGACCACAGTCGCCTCTGGTGCTTCCCTGGCATTGGCCGGAGGTCTGGCCTACACCAGCGCGGAACCGCTGACTATCGCGGGCAGCGGCACCGCGGGCAACGGGGCTTTGGAGAGCCTGGGCACTGCAACGTTCAACGGTCCCATTACCCAATCGTCTGCGCTGGCGACCATCGGATCGGATGCCGGCACGTTGACCTTGCTTGGGGCCATTAATGAACTCTCTGGAGAGCTAAACATTGCCGGTGCCGGCAACACGGTAGCCGCCGGCGTTATCAGTGGAAACGCACCTGTCCCGGGTCTCTTGGAAACTCAGGCCAACGTATCCACGAGTCTCTCCTCTCCTGTCTCCGGTGACTGGGCGCTTGGTTCCGATGTTGTCCTTTATCCCCGCATGGGGGAGCAGAGCAACGATACACCGGGCGTACCGGCGTTCCCGACAAGTCAACATATTTGGACCGATAACGACGCTTTTATTTACTCCGGTCAGATTTTTGTTCCTAATTACAACAACACCGGTTATGGAACGCTCACCTTTGCCAAGAATATCGATGATATCAACTTGCTGAGCATCGACGGCATAAGTTATATTACCAACGGCCAGTTTAATAACCCGGTGCTATCTGGTCCGCTCACGATGTTCGCGGGCTGGCACAATATTCAGATAGAGTTCATGAATTCGACCGGTGGGGCGGGTGCCTCCGGTCAAAACACCAACGGGTGGACGGGTTGGACTACCAGCATTGGCTTTATTTATCGGGTCGACAATGGCCCGAATGACCTCCTGGCAAACAGCAAAAATGTCAGCGATTACACGATTCCAACGGACAATGGAACGGGAAATCTGTTTCGTCTCCCCAGCCTGACAAAGACCGGCGCGGGCACCTTGACGCTAGGTGCCGTCAATTCTTTTCTGGGTGCCGCAGTGATCAATCAGGGGACTGTCGTGGCAGCGGTGGACGGTGCATTAGGCACGTCCAGCACCGGCGGCACGTATGTAAGCCAAGGCGCCTCGCTCATTTTGCCGGCAGGCCTCGCCTATCAAACGGCCTCCCAAGTATTCCTCGCTGGAACAGGTGTCGGCGGCAATGGTGCCTTGGAAAGCCAGGGGGACGGCACTTCCTTCGCTGGGTCCATAACGCTTGCTGCCCCTGCCAGCATCGGGTCGGATGCGGGCAAGTTAACGTTCGGCGCCGCCACCATCAATCTAGCCGGGAGCAATCTGGCATTGGCGGGGCCAGGCAATTTCAACATTACCGACGGTGTCACGGGAATGCAGGGGGCAGGCATAACCAAGGTTGGCGGCGGTACAGCGACCTTGTCAGGGAACAACAGTTACGGGGGCCCAACCCTGGTAAACCAAGGCATGCTGATAGCCGCTTCGAGCAATGCGCTGGGCACCGTGGCCGGAAGTATTACGATTGCGAGCGGTGCCACGCTGGGCCTGTCCGGAGGCATTACCTTGCCGGCCAAACTGCTCTACCTGGGCGGCGCCGGCGTGGGTGGCATCGGCGCGCTCGATAATTTAAGCGGCATCAACAACTTCCCGGGGCCAATCACGGAGACAGCTTTCACTTCCATCGGTTCAAGTGCAGGCACATTGACTCTGGCGGGCAACATTTCGACGGTTACGCCGGGGCTTTTGGAAACCCAGATTGGTGAATTTGATGCATATGCCGATCCAGCCGCCGGCAATCCAGTATTGGGGTCGGATTTCGTGCTTGATCCTCAAATGGCTGAGTTGAAAAACGCAGTACTCCAATCCCAGGCCTTGCCAACTTATGAGCACCTCTGGACAGAATATGACACCTGGATCTACTCGGGACAGATCTATTTCCCAAATTACAACAATACAGGTTTCGGCACTCTCTCCTTCGCCAGAAATGTTGATGACACCGCGTTGCTTAGAATCGATGGCGTGGCCTACCCTAGCAGTTCCGTTTACGGCGATACTACCGCCACCGGCCCAATCACCTTGTCCACTGGATGGCATAGCTTCGACCTTCGTTTGGCCAACCTTGTCGGGGTGGGTGGGTCCTTCGATTTCAATAACAGCGGCTGGACCGGTTGGAGCAACAACAATGGCTTCGTCTACCGCGTGGATAACGGCCCTGCAGATTCGCTGGCCAGTAGCAAAAATGTCAATGATTATGTTATCCCGTCAGACGACGGTTCGGGGAGCTTTTTCCGGTATATTTCAACGACCTCCGGCCTGACAAAGACCGGTTCCGGTACGGTTGGTCTGTCCGGCACAAACAACTTCGTCGGCCGGCTGACGATCAATGCCGGCACGCTGCTGGTCGATGGCACGTTGACCGGCGGGGCGGTCAGCGTCGCAGGCGGCACACTCGGTGGGGGCGGAACGATCAAGTCGGCGGTGGCCGTTGCTGCCGTCAGCAACCTCTCTCCCGGCGATGGCCCCGCCACAACCGCAACGCTCCAAACCGAAAGCCTGCAACTGGACAAAGGTAGCATCTTGAATATCGCACTCGGTGGTGCCAGCCCTGGGCAATACGATCAATTCGTCATCAGTCCCACGGGCACGGTCAACCTGAACGGCGATGGGGCGGACCTTGGCGGGGCAACGCTCAATATCTCTCTCGTGAGCGGGTTCACGCCTACCGTGGGCCAACGGTTTGAAATCATCGACAACCAGGGTTCCAGCGCCGTGGCCGGAAGTTTCCTCGGTCCTATAAACGACGGCGGCACGATTGTCGTCAACAACCTCTATGCATTTACCGTGAGCTATATAGGTGGCGACGGCAATGACGTGGTATTAACGGCGGTGGCACTGGTGCCTACCGCCACGGCGATCAGCTCGACACCCAAGCCTTCGAGCTACGGTCAGTCGGTTTCTTTTACCGCTGCCGTTAATGCCGCGGGTGCTCCCGTGACCACAGGCACCGTCACCTTCGAAGAAGGGAGCACGATTCTGGCAGGCTATGTACCTTTGGATGCCAACGGTCACGCCGGCTTTTCAA
The DNA here is from genome assembly GCA_963848825.1 of uncultured Planctomycetota bacterium. Lineage (GTDB taxonomy): Bacteria > Planctomycetota > Planctomycetia > Gemmatales > Gemmataceae > CAVVSQ01. The sequence continues at coordinate 312,265 of CAWKFA010000017.1, forward strand.
TTGCCACTCTTCCCGCTTTGGGCAGCGCGCATATTATCACGGCCTTGTACAACGGCACCGGTCAATTTCAGGGGAGCAGCGGGACTGCGAGCCAAACGGTCAATCCGCGTGCCATGTCCGTCACCGCGAATGCCGAGACCAAAACCTATGGAACCACTGACCCGGCACTTACCTACCAAATAACCGCCGGCGCACTTGTATCAGGAGATGTCTTTACCGGCGCGCTAACCCGAGTGCCTGGGGAAACCCTCGGCAGTTATGCGATTCAGCAAGGAACGCTGGCCCTGAACGGCAATTACGCACTTACCTATGTCGCGGCCAAACTGATCATTACTCCGGCCAATTTCGTGGTCAGTGTACCGGGCGGCAACACAGTCGTCGCTGGCGCCCCCTTCCTCGTCACTGTTCAAGCGGTCGATTCCTTCGGCAATCCTGTAACCGGTTACAGCGGCCCACCCGGCGTCACAATCACCGCCAGCCCGCCCGATCCCCAGAGCAATTTCCAAATCTCCAGCGCCCTGCAAAATCTAAACGTCGGCTTCGGTTTTTTCCAGGGGAATCTGGCAACCGCTGGCACTTATACACTCACCGCGGTCGGCGGCGACTTTTCAGGCACCAGCCTCCCCATCACCGTAATCCCGGCGAAAAACTCATACTTCACGGTTGCCGCTCCCCCCGCCGCCACCACGGGTAACCTCGTCAACGTCACGGTCAAAGCCCATGACCAATTTGGCAACCTCGCCACCGGCTACAACGGCCTCGTCCAACTTACCAGTACGGATCTTGCCGCCGCCTTGGGTACCAATTACACCTTTACGACTGGTGCCGGCCAGGATAACGGCGTGCATACTTTCAGCGTCACGCTGAATACCAGCGGCGGTCAAACTATCACGGCCACCGACATACACGCGACGAATCCTACGGTCACGGGCATCAGCAGCCCAGTCACAACGCGCGGCCTGGTAGTCACGGCATTGACGCCGACGCCAACCGGATTCACGGCAACTTTTAGCAAAGCGTTTGTGCCGGCGGACCTCACACTCTATGGGTCGAACCTGAAAACGGTGGCGGATGTTGTTTTGTCAGGAAATAACGGCGTGGGTCCCGTGCATGGCTCGCTAATAATCGACCCCGCAAATCAATCATTCACGTTCAAGGCAACTGCCAGCTACCTGCAATTGCTTAACAGCATCCATGGCGGGAATGATTCTGTCGTGCTGCCGGACGCAACCTATACGGTTAAATTAATAAGTGGCTCGGGTTCCAATGGACTTCTGGATGCGCTCGGTGCCGATCTGGACGGGGCCAATAATGCGGGCCATGCGAACTATACCACCACTTTCACGACCCATTACCAGGCCAACGCCACGCCGGTTTTAGCGCTACCCGATTTCGCGCGCGGACCTGACAGCAATACGCCGATCAAGGTGCCCAACAATGCTGCCGCCGGAATCCCGATCACGGTCTACAACGCCGCCAACGTGACGGACGTGACGTTCACGCTTGCTTACAACCCTTCGCTTCTCAACATCTCTGGCACTCTCGCCGGTGCAACAAGCGATGCCACCGACCCTGCGGCCGTCCTCACCCTGGTGTCCAACAGCGGCGGTGTGGCTACCTTCCATTACGCAGACAACAACCCGCAATCCGCGACGCCTGCTAACCCTCTGGTGCTTGGCGATATCATGGCGGTGGTTCCTTCCAGCGCGGGTGCCGCCGCCCTCGGTCTCTACCAGGTCAAGGAACAACTTCAACTCGGCAGTATCTTCATCAACAACGGTGGCGTCACCGGTGCGGTCACTGCCAACGGCGTTCATATAAACGCCTATCTGGGCGACCTTAATGGCGACAAAGTCATCGACGGCTTAGATGAATTGACAGCCAATACCGTGGCCATCGGGGCAGCCCCGGGCTTCAGCGCTTATGTGCAAACTGATCCGGCGCTTGTCGGCGACGTAGCGGGCGATCTTTCCGTAGATGCCGGTGACGTAAGCACGATCGACGCCTATGTGGCACAACTTCAACCGGGACAAATTCCGGAGTCGCCCACGCAGTTGGCCACGAACAACGCGAGTTACGTGAACCCGAATAGCATGCATTCGCCGAATGCTGCCGATCCAACATTGAGCCTGGCAACCTCTGAGCCTACGACCATTGGCGCTCCCTTCGCGGTCGATGTATCCGTGATTATCGACCATCCGCATCCCGTCGGCAGCACCGGACTGACCGAAGCGACGCTGGTGCTCACGTATGATCCGTCAGCGCTGAGCGTTTCGCCTTCGGATATTACGCTGGGCTCGATCCCGAGAGCGGGCAGCGGTTGGCAACTGTCGCCAGTGGTGGATCAAGCAACGGGCCGGATCGGCATTCAGCTTTACAGCTCGACGCCAATCGCCGCCACGCAAGCGGGCAGCCTGGTGAATATCACGTTCCATGTCCAGCCGGGCGCGACGGTGCCGGCCGTGCAGCTTGTGAACGCGGCCACCCCGAGTGGTCAGTGGTTTGGTACAGTATTGGCGGATTCTCAGGGAGGTCTGATCCTTAGCCCCGGCGTGGATCAGGTGCTTTTGCCGACCGGTTTCGACATTGTTTCCGCGGCCACTTCCACCAGCCCGAAAAGCACCGACGCGACAGGACGGACCAACCAGCCGGTATTGGTCGATGCCCTGGCCAAGAACGATCCACAGGAAACAATAGGGACCTCTCTCGTTGGCGGTTCTGAAAGCGGGAACGGAACACCCTCGGCTGTCCTGAAGAACACCTCGGCGGCATGGGAAACAGGCCACATAATATCAGCAAGCGTGGTGGCTAACGGGTCCTTGGGTTTCCCAACCAACATGGCCACGTTACCTGGCGGCCAAACATTCCACATTGGCAACATGCCACTGCTCAACACACTTCTCCTTTGGAATAGCCCAGCACAGATGATGGCGGAACGGTTGTTCCAGGTCCTGGCTCGTAGTGCAGATACCCCGAACAAGCCCGGGTCGGTGGATCAGTCTCTCCATGGATTGATTTGGGATGGGGCGTCTGGTTTAGATTGGCTCGATTCGCCAAGCCAATCCCAGGCGGTAGGTACTGAGCCCGGTCCCTTCGCCGAAAAGCCGGACCAGCATGCAAACGATCAATATGACGTTCCAGATAACGCCGTGGTGGATCGGGCTTTTGCCGAGCTGTCAGCCAGTGCATCCAGACACTGAGATCACCGTCATTTTCAGGCAGGACGGCCAAGTGAAAATGGTTTGGCATCAGGCAGAAAGCGAGGACTGGCATGGGGATTTCCACGAAGGCATGGTAAATCGCCTTCAGGAAAGCATGATAATCGCCCTCCTCGTGAAAAACCTGGCGCCGACCGTTGCCGCGGTTGAGCACATGGTAGCAAACGCCGCCGACAGAGGCTCGTGCAGTGCGGGCCTGTCATGGGTTAACCTTAGACAATCCTGCGAGCCAGTCTGGTGAGATTAAGGAATACCCTCCCGGTGGAGTCCCTGTCAGAATTCGTAGAATTGCGCGCTCCATCGATACGGGAACGGCGCTTTAGGGAATAGCGGGCCAACCAGTTCCAGGGCGACGAATCGCGCTTGGTAGCCTGGTTGCGGCGGGCCTAGATCAACGGCCATCGGGTTGAATACGCATAATATTCTGGAGATTCACGATGCCCGATACTCCCTCTCCCTCCGAGCGCGACGAGCGTCTCGAACGCATTCTCGCCGCCTATGTGCATGCCGTTGAAGCCGGCACGGCTCCCGATCGCGCCGAACTCCTCAAACAATACCCGGACCTGGCCGCCGACCTTGGCTCGTTCTTCCGCAATCGTGATGCCATGGAACACATCGCCCAGCCGATTAAGGAGCAATCGCCGGCACTGGCCGAGACCATCGGGGCATCCGAGACGCCCAACACCGGTGTCGGTACCACCCTGCGTTATTTTGGGGACTACGAACTCGTCAAAGAAATCGCCCGCGGCGGCATGGGTGTTGTCTACCGAGCCAAGCAAGTGAGCCTTAACCGTATTGTTGCGGTGAAGATGATTCTTGCCGGGCAACTTGCGTCGGAAGCCGATGTGGAGCGGTTCAAGACGGAAGCGGAGGCGGCGGCGGGCTTGGATCATCCGAACATCGTGCCCATCTACGAAGTCGGCGAACATGAGGGGCAGCATTATTTTTCCATGAAATTTGTGGAAGGGCAGAGTCTCGCTCAGCACCTGGCCAATGGGCTGCCGACCAATCCGGAAGCCGCTACGTTGCTGCACGTCTGCGCCCAGGCAGTCTACCATGCCCACGAGCGCGGCGTCATCCATCGAGATTTGAAACCGGCCAACATCCTACTTCAGGCACGGACCAAGGAAGCGGGGCCGGCAGCACCGCTTGCGGGATCCGGCGGCAAACCCGCGTTGGCGGATTACGAACCGGTGATTTCGGATTTCGGCCTGGCGAAGCAGACCGGACGCGGGCAAGGACTGACGGCAAACAGTCACGTCTTGGGCACACCGGCGTTCATGCCCCCGGAACAGGCTGCCGGGGCGGGCAAGACCATCGGGCCGGCGGCAGACGTTTATTCCCTTGGTGCAGTACTGTATGCCCTGTTGACCGGGCGGCCTCCGTTCCAAGCCGGCACCGTTATGGACACGCTCCTTCAGGTGATCGACCAGGATCCGGTTCCGCCTTCCCAGCTCAACCCGAAAACAGCCCGCGACCTGGAAACGATCTGCCTCAAATGTTTGGAGAAGCGGCCCGAGCGTCGCTACGCCTCGGCGCGAGAGCTGGCCGAGGACCTGGAGCGATTCTTGAATTACGAGCCGATTCACGCCAGGCCAATCAATTTGCTTCGTAAAGCAGGCGTTTGGTTCAAACGGAGGCCGTGGCGAGTCACGGCCGCCGCCGTCCTCGGCGTGTTGGCCGTGCTAGGGCTGGCCTACGGATTTGCGCCGAAATACGTCACCGCGACTGGCGGATCGCGCTTTTGCAAGCTCAGGTGGCCCGGCAAGCTATCCGCACACCGCCGACGGAACGCCGCGAGAAAGACGCGCCAGGCCAAGCCGAGCCGGCAGCCCAGCAGGCGTTGGCGTTTCTGCGACAAGCGGCCGGTATTCGCCCCGATACTCGGTTATACGAAGAGGCCCTGGACGTCTGGCTTACAGAAGGAAAGTGCGGGCGACGAATTGTTCCCAGCAAATCGCTTGGACCGCAAGATTTTCCGGTTGATTTCAAGGAGGCCCCTGTCCATGGCCCGTTTCGATGGAGTCTTGATGGCCGATGGTTGCTGTTGCGAGGCGTTCTGATTGATCTCCAAAACGGGAAAACGGAGCCGCTGGCCGTTCCCAATCCTCAGACGGCGATCATGGATGGGTCCGGCAATGTCTTGGTGGCGAACTCAGAACCGGGAGTAGTCACCGTTTATGACCGGGCCACCGGCGCGAAACGAAGCGTGATCGATCGGCGGCCGAACAAGGTCGAGCAATGGCATTTTGTGCCGGCCGGCGAACGACTAGCAGTGGTGGTCGCCTCTGACAAAACCGAGGCGCAAGGTCCGGGCACCTGCCAAATTGAGATTTGCGACGTGGCCACGGGAAAAGTGCAAAGAGCGATTCAGGTGCCGGGCGACGGCATGAGATCGATGGCTCTAAGCGGCGACGGCCGGATGCTGGCTTGGATTGGATCCCGAAACGGGGTTATCCAAGTCTATGAAACGGAAACCGGAAAGGAGGTGGCCCGGCTGTCGATTTCCAGCAGGCTGGGCATCGGGGCCATGGCCCTCGACGGCGAGGGCACGCACCTGGCCTGGTCCGAATCAGGTTGGAATAGCAGTGAACCCAATTCAGTACGCATTGTGAGCGTTGCCACGGGAGAGATGGTTGACCAACTCTGGTGCCAGGCGCCTGCCATCATCAATCGGCTAAGTTATACGCCGGATGGAAAATTCCTTCTGGCGCAGAACGGATCCGGACTTGGCGAGGGGCCACGCTTGCGTATCTGGGAAACGGCGACCGGCAAACTGGTCTTATGGCTGCCGAGCCGAGACTTCGCGGCAGGATCGGGACCGCGCGGCGAAATTGTGATAGTCCGCCGCCAAAACGGGAGAGAGGCCGGTACTCCCGCCATTGACCTGGTACGACCAACCGAGGTTCTATCCGAGTTGGATCATGCGGGCTTGACCACATGCCTGAAGGCTTCCGATCCGGAATACCGGACTTGGATGGGGGGAAACCTCTTCGTGAATGTTATCCCTTGGTCTTTTGGCCTCACGTTTGTGGCGTTTATCATTTTCTACGCCGTAGCAATCCCCCGGCTTCAAAAAGGGCTGCCAATCCTTCCTAAAGTTGGGTTGTTGGCGGCACTCGCGGCCGATGTAGGCGGACTGTTCAGCCTGCGGCAACTGCTGGCGTTGTTCGATCGGCCGGACTGGAACGTGGGGGACCTCTTCCTCGAAGGCATTTTCAACGTCTTTGCCATGATTATTGCCGCGCTGTTGACCTGGGACGCCGTGCGCCACTACCGCTCGAGGATTTACGGCGAGAAGTTGCCCATCTACAAAGGGCCCATGCCGGAGGAAATGCCGCGGTTTATGGGGATCTGGAAAAAGTCATTTGGCTGGTTCCTGGCGTCCTTGTTCGTTTTCGAAGGTATCGCTTACCTGGATGGTTTCGCCAAAATTGGCTTGCTTGGATTCTGCGTGTTTGGCCTGTTATTCCAGGTGCTCCTCAGCGCCTTCTTCGCCACGACGCTGTTCAGTCCCACCGCCTTTCACGTCCAGCGTGCGGTGGACCGTTGGAAAAAATCGCATCCCCAAGTCGGCGTGGTGCCTGAGCAAGGGCCGGCCGGATTACGTCGAAAGACGCTGGGCCGGCTCGCGCTGCTGGTGATTGTCCTGGGCTTTTTCACGATGGAAATAGTGAGGCGAATCGCGTCTGGGTCCTGGCCTCGGATCAAGGCACCGGATGAATCGGGGGATTTCATTTTCACCTTCGGCCTCGGCCAGGGCGCGCAATCTCTGTCCACGATCACGACAAGCGCGGCGGCGCTGGTCGTATTTGCCACCGCGGTGGGGTTGTGGCGCACCCTCGCAGCCAGCCGAGCCGTGCCTGAAGTGTCGTCCTCACGCTCCGTGTGAGGCTTCCCATGTGTTCAACACTGCAGGAGAATCACCATGCCTGTGATGCTGTATGGCTCGCCTGTTTTATCACAGAGGGATGGCGCCATCACGTCAAGCGAAATGTGCAAACCCAGGCAGCGATTCTCAGTCGATAAGCCTGAGACTCGTTCGAAATCCTCCACGATTGCCGGGGCTGTCGGAATATCAAAGACGTTGAAAGGCCCTGCTGGGGCTGCTTGGGGCGTTCGTCTCGACGCCAATTCGATCCACCTGATATTGGTTGTAATCCCGGTTTTTAGTGGACGCAACCGTGCCCTTGGCACCACTGCCTCCTAAAGGCAAGCCTACGAAGCCACAATCGACGTATTGGTAGGCCAGAAGGCCAAGAAATTCAACGGCATCGCTATTTAGAGGATGACGGAATTCTGAGGACTGATTCCTTGAGACCCATAGAATGGAGCAAGGTGTTGATCCCATACCATTGCCTCGACGGCGCACATGCAAGGCCGTTACAACAAGACACAAGCTTCATCAAAACGGGCACAAAACCTCAAAAATCCCGTGTGAGGTGATTATCGTGTTCACTCGATCCTCGACGCTGCTGACCGCAATTAGGTTTCTCTGCCTCATGATCTTGGACCTCGGCACAGCACTTGGCCAGGACGCTTCGTCCCCAGTTCGGGTGTCGCTGATTGCCGACGCCAAGCCAGGCCTGGCTTCTCAGCATGGCTTGAAGCAACTTAAAGAAGCGCTCCAGTCGAAAAAGGTTTTTGTTGAGGATGCGGGAAGCGTTGAGACCGCCAAGGGGAATGTGGTCATTGTGGCCGGATTGGGAACTGGAACCGGGGCGGCGTCGAACCTGCTTCAAGCTTTGAAGATTACGCCCCCCGACGGCGCCGAGTCCATTCTCATCCAGCACAGCCAACGGAAAGACACCAAGTTACTGCTCGTAGTTGGGGGCGACGATCGCGGCCTCATGTATGCGCTGCTCGACGTCGCTGATCGGGTCGGCTGGTCGGAACCGTCCAGACCGCTTTCCCAGGTCCGCGCTGTGCGCGAAAAACCCGCGTTGGCCGAGCGGGGAATGTCCACTTACGCTATGCAGCAAGCTTACTTCGAAAGCCGGCTCTTTAACGAAGATTACTGGAACCGCTACTTCGATCTCTTGGCCCGAAACCGGTTCAATTCCTATATCTTGATCTTCGGCTACGAAAACGCCGGCTACCTGGCGCCGCCCTACCCGTACTTTTGCGACGTCGAAGGCTTTGCCGACGTCCATGTCGCCGGCCTGACCAAAGAGCAACAAAAACGCAATCTTGAAGCGCTCCAGCGCTTGATTCGCCAGGCGCATACCCGTGGAATCAGCTTCAGCGTTGGCATCTGGGACCACATCTATCGCGGCGGGGTCCAAACGGGGGGAGCCAAGGAAGCCAAGGCGGGTCGGCCCGGCACGGTCACCGGCGTTACCGAGAAGAACCTGGTCGCCTACACCCGCGCGGGGTTTGCCTCATTCATGCAGGCGCTTCCCGAATTGGACGGCGTGCAGTTCCGCATGCATGATGAGTCGGGTCTCAAACCCGGCGCGGAAATGCACGCGTTTTGGGCCGGCATGTTCGACGACCTAAAGCGCTCGGCACGCAAACTTCGCTTCGAATTTCGCGCCAAGGCAATGCCCGACGACATCATCGACCTGGCCGTGGCTTCGGGCACGGACTTTCGCTTGTCAACGCGCTACTGGGCGGAGCAAATGGGGCTTCCATTCCATCCCACCCACATCAACAGCCAGAACCAGTTCGACCGCCGGCACAGTTATGCGGACTTGCTCCGCTATCCGCGCCGCTACCCAATGCTGTGGCAGCTATGGACCGGCGGAACGACGCGACTGTTATTGTGGGGCGACCCGGAATATGCCCGACGTTTCACCGAATCAACGCACCTATACGATGGCGAAGGTTTCACCATCTATGAGCCCCTCACCACAAAGATGGCCTCGCACCCTCACGATCAAAAACCGGTGGATATACTGACGCCGCCGTATCGTTACTATGACTATGAGTTCGAACGCTACTGGCATTTCTTCCAATCGTTCGGCCGCATCGGTTACAATCCCCAAACGCCCCCTGAGGTTTGGAAAAAAGAGTTCGAACGCCGTTTCGGCACAGAGGCTGCCCCGTTCGTGGAAGCAAGCCTACACCGCGCCAGCCAGATCTTGCCGCGCATCAATGCCACGATCTTTCCTTACAATCACTTTCCCACGACCATGGGCTGGGCGGAAAAACAGCGCAAGGGCGATTTGCCCGCCTATGCCAAGGCAGACGTCAGTGATACCCAGCAATTTCTGACCATGGACCAGGCGGCGCAATTGCTGCTTGAAGGCGGAGAATCGGCCAAGGTAGCTCCCCAGCAGACCAGTGACTGGTTCACGCGCGTCGCAGCCGACGTGCTCGACAAGATCGCACAGGCCGAGAAAGGGATCGGTAAACGCCAAAGTAAAGAGTTTGTTTCGACCATGACCGACCTGCGAATTCTGGCCCACCTCGCCCAATACCACGCCCGACGCATCCACGCTGGAATTCATTACTCGCTGTTCAAGCGTTCCGCAGATTTGCATGCGCTCGATGACGCCATTGCCTTCGAACAAGAGGCTGTCGGTTTCTGGAGCAAGCTGGTCGACGCGGCAGGCGACGTTTATGCCGAGGACCTGATGATGGGCAAGTCCGGAGCAGGATTATCCGGGCATTGGAAGGACGAGCTAGCGGCCTTGCGCGCGGGACTTTCGGCGCTTCAAAAGGAGCGCAGAAGTTTTCAACCGAAAGCAGCGCTCGCCCATGTTCCCATTCGCAAAACCATGCCAGGAGTGGACCTCCAGATTCGTGCTACAATTGGCGGTGCCGATTCCAAGATGACTGCGCGCGTAGCCTACCGGACCGGAGAGGGAGAATGGAAATTCGCTGAGACGGATTCGAAGCAGCCGGCCCTTTACCGAGCGATTCTTCCTGGCGCGGCTGTTGTTGACGGCTTGCAATACTACCTCGAAGTGCCCGATAAGGGCCAATCGAAAATCTTTCCGCCCGAAGGAAAGACAAAACCTTTAACGGTGATGGTCACGTCCGATGCAGCCCCGCCCCAGCTCATGCATACGCCCGTGACGGTGGCCCAGGCCGGCAAGCCGCTTTCGATCAAAGCGCAGGTGAAGGATTCTTCCGGCGTCAAATGGGTGCGGGTGTTATACCGCGATGTCAACCAGAAGAAGGACTACAAGGCCTTGGAGATGACGCCGGCAGGGCGCAGGATCAGTTTGAAGCAACCATTCCGGCCAGTGCCTTCACGACTTTGTTTGACTTCATGTACTTATTCGAGGTGATGGACAATAAGGGCAATGGCAGGATTTATCCCGACCTTGAAAAAGAGACACCATATATCATCGTCCGCGTGCAAAAACCTTGAAGAGAAAAAGGGAGGAGCCCCCTTAGAACCTTGAGAGACGAGGACGACGAAGCTAGTCAGGAGGAAAAGGGGACAGGGAGAGGGACAGGGAGGAAAAGGGGAACATCCATGGAATGGCACTTGAACTTCCATAACCATTGACGGGGTAAGATGCTATAGACAAACACGGCCTTCCTTGCGCTTGTTGTATTTGCAAAGACACAACAACACGGCAAGGAGGCCGAATATGGATGGTGCATTTCGACAGGCGGTTGCCCAGGCGCGTTGTCATGGGAAGTTATATTTCGCCAGCTTGCTGACAGAAGATCATATCAATCAGGCATTTGGTCGAGCAAGATGGGTTTGGCAAGGGTGGCTCTACACCCCATCCGTTACCATCTGGATTTTTCTCGCGCAGTGTCTCAGTCCTGACCATTCCTGCCGCGATGCCGTGGCACAATTAATCGCCTGGTTGGTGGCGAGCGGTAAGCGGGCGTGCTCGGCCGTTACGGGGGGCTACTGCTCAGCACGCGACCGCCTGCCCGAGCAAGCCTGTAGGCAGTTGGCGTGCGACATCGGCCATCAGGTGGACGAAGAGACGCCGTCTTTCTGGCGCTGGTTGGGGCACCGGGTGCTCAATGTCGACGGTTCGACGATCACCATGGCCGACACTCCGGACAATCAGGCTGAGTATCCGCAACAGCCCCGTCAGAAGCGCGGCTGTGGCTTTCCCATAATGCGGATCGTCGCAGTGTTTTCCCTGGCGGGGGGCACAGTACTGGACGTGGCCATGGCCAAATATCAAGGCAAGCAGACAGGAGAGAACAGTTTGTTCCGCAAGCTGTATGACCTTCTGCGCGTGGGGGACGTGGTGATGGCGGATCGCTATTTCAGTGGCTGGTTCGATCTGGCTATGCTCTGGCAACGCGGCGTGCACAGCGTGGTGCGCAAACATCAACTGCGGCGCACCGACTTTCGCACAGGCCAGCGGCTGGGCCCCAATGATCATCTGGTGTGCTGGCATAAACCGACACGCCCCGCTTGGATGCCCCGCGAACAATACCAAACGTTACCCGCTGCCTTGACACTGCGCGAAGTCCGCGTCCTTGTTGAACGGCAAGGATTTCGTACGCGGGAATTGATCGTGGTCACCACCTTGCTAGATCCGGAGAAATATTCAGCAGCAGAGATCGCCAAACTTTACCGGCGTCGCTGGCAAGCGGAACTCAATCTAAGAAGTCTCAAAATCGTCATGCAGATGGATCATTTGCGCTGCAAAACGCCGCATCGAGTTCGCAATGAGTTATACATGCACTTGCTCGCCTATAATCTCATCCGAAAAGTGATGGCGATGGCAGCATCCAGAGCAGGTGCAGAGCCATGGACAGTAAGTTTCAAAGGAGCCCTGCAAACCCTGAGCAGGATGCTGCCGCTCCTGGAAACAAAAGTCTTGATCGACGACTGGTGTACCGCGCTGCTGCACGCCATCGGCAGCCACGTTGTTGGCAACCGCCCAGACCGTTTCGAGCCACGCTTAACAAAACGGCGTCCTAAGCCCTACCAACACTTCCGAGAGACGCGCGCAACTTACAAAAGACGATTAGCATAAATGACTTATGGAAGTTCAAGTGCCATTCGGAACATCCATGTTTATTATAGCAATGTCTGCTCTCCATCCTTCCGCGGCCTGCCGCGTGGACGCGTCGTGAACTCAAGCCCTAGTCGCTTGGCGGTCTTCTTCGTCCAGGCTTCGTCGCCGTACGGCGAGCCTCGAACTACGCTGCGCCTGATGGCCTGCACTTCAACGTCGGTCGCGGGCTCGTTAACCCATTTGAGCCAATTTCGCGGGCGAGCTACGGGGCCGGCTACGAGATAGGTTGGACGCACCTGGCCTTGCTGCCAATAATGAGCGCTGGACCAGGGCCATTGGTCTGCGCTCTCGACAAGGTTGGCTCGTAGGGGATTGCGTTCGATGTACGCAAAACGTTCAAGAGGTGCTCATCTTCTTGAATGGGAAAGGCCGTGAACCGGCCTTGCCACAGGGTGGCCGCTGCTTTGGTAATGTTTGTGATAGCGACGCACATGCGTGTTCTGCAGCCAGTGCATTCAGACGCTGAGATCACCGTCATTTTCAGGCAGGACGGCCAAGTGAAAATGGTTTGGCATCTGGCAGAAAGCGAGGACTGGCATGGGGATTTCCACGAAAGCATGGTAAATCGCCTTCAGGAAAGCATGATGATCGCCGTCCTTGTGAAAAACCTGGCGCCGACCGTTGCCGCGGTTGAGCACATGGTAGCAAACGCCGCCGACAGAGGCTCGTGCAGTGCGTGGCATTCACCGAATTTAACCAATAATCCACTAAAGTCAATAATAAACATGGATGTCCCCTTTTCATCCTTCGCAGAGAATGCTTCGGCGAGCCCTTGATGCCGAGGTGGTCGGCGTGACGGGGCGAGTAAACGGCTGGTGCTCGGCAGTGCCCTTTTGTTCATCTGTCGCCACCCGCCACACCCCGCCACGCGGGTTTTTGTTGCGTTTAAATACCCACCGAGTAAAATAAACATTCCTCGGCTGCGCACATCCCACGGCCTGGGCCGTTTTTCTTTGGTTGCGTTCCATGGTACTCGCTCTCCGGCACCTCAAAACCTATATCAGTTCCTGGTTTCTCCGGACGCCACGAAGGATTCGCCGCCGACCAGAGCACCTACGTCCCTGGCTCGAAATCCTTGAAGAGAGATATGCGCCGGCAACAATCAGCGATGGAGGAACCACGGCCCTGAGCATCGTCCTGGGCACAAGCGAGAATTTGTTCATCGAGTCCGATGGCGCCAGTTATAAGTTTGGCTCCAACCAACACTTTACCGCCCTCAGTGGCACGGATCCGGCCAACCAAAGCGCGTCCTTTAGCGGATTTGGGACAACAACCTTGACCATGGCGGCGTCGGCAATCACACAATACGGGACCGGAATCAACATTACCGACGCCGGGGCCGGTGCCAGCGTGACCTTCAATGATAGCGGTAGCAACGCATACGCGAACAATTTCAGCATTACACTGAGTAACCCCGGAGCTGGCTCCATCTCCACCTTTGGAAACTCCAGTTTTGGCGCCTTCAACCTGTTCGCCTCCACCACCTTGGCCATCGGCATTGGCGGTACGGTGTCGAGCACGTCGGGCAATATTACGCTTGAGGCCAACCTCCAGACAGTACCGACCAGTGGGACGAACGCCGGCATTGCAATTGGAGGCACCCTAAAATGCACGGGCACCGGCCAAATTGTCTTGAATGGCAGAGCAAGCGACACGGGATTTGCCAAGTTCGGCGTGCAAGTGGCGGGCAATATTGTCGGAGGAACTGGAACTGCCCTCGTTCAAGGAACGGGAGGAGCGAATTCAAGTGGCGATCCGGAAGGAGTTGACGTCACGGGCACAATAACCTCCCTGGGCGGGGATGTAACGGTTGTCGGACAGGGCGGGCGGTCGAGTGTGAACAGCACGATTTTTGCGACGGGAATCAACGTCGAAAGTACCGGGGTTATCAGCGCTGGCGGCAGCGGAACCGTTACCGTACAGGGGACCGGCGGTGCGACGACACTTCGCAACGATTACGGTGTGTTAGATTCTGGGACTATCACGTCCAGCGGTGGCAACGTACAAGTCATCGGTACGGGCGGAGGTTCGGCGACTTCTTCTGCTGATTACGGTAATTTTGGCGTGTACGTCGATCAGACGCTTCTGTCGGCAGGGGGTATGGGCAATCTTACTGTGCAGGGGACGGGTGGCCCGGGACCTGGAGGTACGGACTTGGGCATTGCCATTTTGTCGGGAGGATCAAGCACCACAATTCTTGCCAACGGCGGCAACATAAATCTCATTGGCCAGGGCGGCGGTGCGGGGGCGAGCGGTCTCAATAATGGTGTAGAAATTCAGGGGGGCGCTTTCGCTGTCTCCGTGAGGGCCCTTGGGAATGGCAACATTACAATTATCGGGTCGGGTGGGCCCACTACGGGGGCCAACACCTATGGTGTTTTGCAACAAGGGTTCATTTCCGCCACGGGCGGCAACGTTTCCATCACGGGAATCGCGAGTAATTCTTTTGAGGCAGGCCTTGATTTTGCCTATGGCGGCACCAGCACCATAACCACTTCGGCACCAGGAGGACAAATCAATTTAACAGCCGACAGCATTGTTTATAGTCAGGGAAGCGTGAACGGGGGCACTGGGACCGTAACGCTGCTGCCGCTAACAAACGGCCGGCCCATCGTCGTCGGCAATGACGGCGTTGCCGGCTCGCTAGGTTTGGCGAGTGCTTTTCTCGACCAGATTGCGGCCGGCACCTTGCAAATCGGCAATGCCAACAGCGGCAGCCTGACCATAAGTGGCGGCAACAGCGCCCCTCGCGCAACAAACGTCGAGTTGATGTCTGGGGGCGGTATCTTCTTGGATTCCGGCTCGCTGGTTGCGCATGGCGGCCAGCTGCTCCTGACACCGGGCATCAATGACACCGTGACGCGATTTTCCAGCGGGCACCCCGTGAATCTGTCAGGCAGCAACTTTGGATTTGCCACCGGAAGCAACCTTGCCATTACCATCAACGGCACGGCAGCCAACACTCAATACAGCCAAGTCAACGTGGGTGGCGACGTGAATCTGAACGGCGTTAATCTCGTCCTTGGCGGAACGCTTGTTCCCGCCAATGGGCAAATCTTTACGATCATTAATAACAACGGCCCTGATCCAATTATTGGCACCTTCAACGGCCTGCCGGAAGGGACGGTCATCCCTAACTTCTTTGGCTCGACTCTTGGTGCCACGATTAGTTATGTTGGCGGTGCGGGTCACGATGTGGTGCTGACGGTCGGCCAGGCCACCTCGACTGCTACGGTGGTTACGTCGTCTACCGCCAATACCTTTTATGACCAAGCGGTCACGTTCACCGCCACGGTAAGCTCCGGAAATGGTACACCTACCGGCAATGTAGAATTTTTCGATACGAGCACCCAAGCCGACCTGGGCCCCGGTACGCTTTTGAGCAGTAGCGGCACCACGACAATCTGGGCCTACACGACAAGCCCCAAGCAGATACAGGCCACTGGGGGTACTCCGGACGTTATTCGCGCCGTTTTTAATTCGGCGACCTTTTTTGGAAGCGCCGGCATCTTGGCTGGCGGGTTAAACGTCGCGCCTCTTGTGGTGACCGTCTCAGGCTTCACGGCCAGCAATAAAGTGTACGACGGTGCCACGGCGGCCGCCGTGGATGCTTCGAACTTAACTTTAACGGGCGTATTGAGCGGTGACCAGACATACCTTCTGGTTCGAGGCTCGGGTGGTGCGTTCGCTACCAAGGACGTTGGCAACAACATTTCCGTAACGGCAACAGGACTTGTCTTGGAAGGGGCGCAGGCCGGGGATTACGTTCTGACAGAGCCAACCGCATTGGCTGACATCACCCAAGCTCCTTTGACAATTTCCGGAATCAGCGCCAACAAACCCTACGACGGGACTACCACGGCAACGCTAAATCTCAGTAGCGCCGGTCTGACTGGAGTATATAGCGGCGACACGGTGACGCTTGTTGAAAACGCGCCGTCAGGTGTGTTCGCGAACCCGGGCCCTGGCTCCAATATTTCGGTAAATCTGACTGGGTTTTCGATTGCCGGCGCCCAGGCCCACGACTACTATTTGGTTCAGCCGGTCGCAATCCCGGCAAACATCACTTTAACGCCGGGATCAGTAACTGATTTTGGGACAGGGCAACTTTTCATCGCTTTGGCGGCCAATCAAACCTGCGCCGTGGTTTCGAACGGCACGAACTATAGGCTAACTTCGAACCAGATCTTCTCCGCAAGTAGCCTCACCGACCCAGCCAATCAAAGCACGGCTTTCACCGGCTTTGGCACGAAGACATTAACGATTACTAGTGCCGGACTGCAACAGTACGGCATAGGTATTTTTTTTGTTGATGAAGGCCCAGGTACCTCGGTTACGTTTAACAGCAGTGGTGCGAACGCCTATAGCAACAATATCAACGTCGCTTTAAGCAATTCGGCCGCTGGTCATATTAACTTCATTGGCAATTCTAGTTTTGGTGCTTTCAATCTGCAAGCCGCCACGACAAATGCCATTACGGTTATTAGCGGAGCCAACGTCACAAGTAGTTTAGGGAATCTCACGCTTCAGGCCAACATGCAATCCACACCGACCACCAACAAGGCTAGTGCGGGGGTTACCATATCAGGTACGATTCAATCCACTGAAGACGGGTTTATCACCCTTCAAGGCAGGTCTTCTTCCGCGGGCTACGGTGTGTATGTTAACGGAATGATTATTGGCGGAGCGGGAAATGTTACCGTACAAGGTATCGGGGGAATGACTACAAATACTTCCAGTGCCATAGGTGTGGAGATATTCAGAGGTTCGATAACTTCCAACGGAGGGAATGTTCTCGTCGTTGGAATGGGAGGGACCGGAAGCAATTCAGATTTTAATTATGGTGTAAACGTCGAAAAGCTTGGAACCATTAGCGCTGGGGGAACGGCCAGTGTTACCGTGCAGGGCACGGGTGGAAACGCTTCAGCTAATTATGCGCCGAATGGTGTAAACGTTCTTGGGACAATCACATCGAACGGTGGGAATGTGTTGGTCACCGGCCAAGGCGGCAACATGCCAGGAAACGCCTTCAGTTACGGAGTCGTAATACCAGCGGGAGGTCTGATTAGCGCCGGTGGCTTGGGTACCGTCACTGTGGTCGGGACAGGCGGTGGGGCCCACAGCACCACGGACAACTACGGTGTGTTTGTCACGGGCACTATCACTTCCAGTGGTGGAAATGTGAAAGTGGTTGGGGCAGGAGGAGAGTGGGCAAACTTTCCGTTCACTTTTGCGACGGCAGTTAGGACGGCAATTAACTTGGTCGGCAAGATTAACACCTCCCAGGCGGGTGGCTCGATCACCTTAATCGGCGACCATGATAAGCTCGCGGCCGGCAGCGTCAATGCCGGAACTCAAGCGGTCACGCTGGCACCGCTTACGATCGGCACGCCCATTAATCTTGGCGGCGCAGATACGGCCATTACGTTAGGCCTGACGAACGCGGGAATTGGCTCGATCACCGCCGGGGGTCTGTGGATCGGGGATGCCAATAGCGGCACAATCACTGTCACCTCCGGCATCACGTTGCCTAGGCCCGCCAACGTCATTTTGACCTCCGCGGGGGACATCGTTTTCAACTCGGGAACCTTCAACACCGACGGCGGCAATCTGACGCTTGCCCCAGGGGCGTCCGGCGCGGTTCGGCCCGTGGGCGGCGGCATCGATGTCAATACCCTTGGCGGAACTTTGGGGTTCGCTCCAGGCTCCAATTTGACCATTGCCATTAACGGCTCGACGGCCGATACGCAATACAACCAACTCAATGTGCTAAGCAAAATCAATCTGACTGGCGCCAATTTGGTGCTGAGCGGCAGCCTCATCCCTGCCAATGGCCAGACCTTTACCATCGTCAATAACAACAGCAATTCGCCAGTAATTGGAACATTCAATAACCTGCCCGAAGGCGCGGTCATTCCTAATTTCCTGGGCTCCACCCTGAACGCGACCATCACCTATAAAGGTGGCGCCGGTAACGATGTTGTGTTGATTGTTGGACAAGCAACCTCTACCGCCGCTTCGGTCACGGCATCCACTGGAAATTCGGTCTACGGGCAACCGGTTATATTTACGGCTACCATCACGGCCGGCAGTGGCACACCGACGGGGAACGTGGAGTTCTATGACGAAACAACAGGAACTGATCTGGGCACTGCCACCCCGCAAATCAGTGGCTCCGGCACTGCGTCTTGGTCGTATACGACCGCTCCGACACAAATCCAAGTGACTGGAGTCAATGCCCACATCATCCGAGCTGTTTATACCCCCACCGGCGGCTTCTCGGGTACGGCTGGTATTTTGCCGGGCGGGGAAACTGTAACGCCCCGTCCGCTCGTCGTCGCAGCGACCTCTAACACGAAGACGTATGACTCGACAACTAGCGCCGTGGCGTCGCCGACAATATTAGGGTTGATGGGCCCGGATACCGTAACCGGTTTGGTGGAAATATATAGCGACCGCAACGCAGGCTCCGGAAAGACACTCTCGGTCGGTGCTTACACCGTCAACGACGGCAATGGGGGCAACAACTACTCTGTGACCACGCAGACCGCCACGGGTGTGATCAACAAGGCCCCATTGACGATCACGGCGACATCGAATACCAAAACCGCCGACGGGACCGTAGCTGCAGCGGCGACGCCCACGGTTTCGGGACTGGTTGGCGGTGACTCCGTGACGACCTTGGCGGAGAGCTATGGCAACGCAACGGCAGCTTCGAGTAAAACGCTCAGCGTCAGTGCCTACACCATCAACGACGGCAACAGTGGTAATAATTACACCGTCATCGCCGTCAACAATACTAACGGCATTATCAATCCGGGCCCTTTCAGCAAATATGTGGACACCGTTTTAGGCGGCATCACGTTTGTCGCCGGAGCCCCGTTCATCTTTACCGTGCAGGCAACCGATTCTTTCGGCAACCCAGTCAGCAGTTACGGCGGTCCGGCTACCGTCACGACGACGCTCAATCTGGCGGACCCCTTGAGCGACTTCCCGGTCCCGAGCTCACTATTTGGCAACGGGTTCGGCTTCGGTCTTGGGACTTTGATGACGGCCGGAACGTACGTGTTGACCACCACGGCTGGCTCTTACTCGGGAGCCAGCCCCCCAATTACCGTAACTCCCGCAGCCGCCGTTTACTTCAGCGCGGCCCTCCCCTCGACCGCCACCAGCGGCAAATCCTTCGGCGTCACCGTTACGGCGTACGATCCATATGGCAACATCGGCACCGGCTACACCGGCACGGTGATACTCACCAGCACCGACGCAGGCGCCTCCCTGGGAAATGCATACGCCTTCACTGCCGGGGCCGGCCAAGACAATGGCGTGCACACTTTCAGCGTCACGCTCAATACTAGCGGTAATCAGAAGATTACCGTCGCCGACAACATGGCGACGTCACCTTCCATAATGGGTATCAGCAACACCATTGCGGTGAATGCACTGCAGGTCACGTCCTTTGCGCCGACGCCGACCGGCTTCACAGTCACTTTCAATAAGCCGATTGTGCCCACCGATCTTGGCCTTTATGGGGCCACGACGAACGTGGTGACCAACATCGTCATGACCGGGGCCGGCATTGGCGCCATTCATGGGACGCTTTTGATCGATCCGACCAATCAGATCGTCACGTTCAAGACGACAAATGCTTATTTGGAACTCCTCAATAGCCTACACAGCGGCAATGATTCCGTGGTATTGCCTGACGGCACGTACACGGTCACGCTAAAGAGCGGTACCGGTACCAATGGTTTCCTCGATGCCCTTGGGGCCGGTTTGGATGGCGCCAATAACGGAAGTCATGGTAATTTCACAACATCCTTCAGTACGCATTACCAGGCCAATAAGACACCTGTTCTTGGTATCGCCGATTTCGCCCGCGGCCCGGATAGCAACACACCGATCGAAGTACCCAACAACGGTGCGGCGGGTATTCCAATCACGCTTTATAACGCCGCCAACGTGACCGATGTGACTTTTACGCTAAGTTACAACTCCTCTTTACTTAACATCTCCGGCACGGCCTCCGGAGCCAGCAGTGACGCCAGTGATCCGGCGGCGACGCTTACGCTCGTTTCCAACAGCGGCGGCGTGGCTACCTTCCACTACACGGATGCCAATCCGCAGTCGACGACGCCGACGAACCCGCTGGTGCTTGGGGACATTAGGGCCGTGGTCCCCTCCAGCGCCGGCGCCGCCCTTGGTCTTTATCAAGCCAAGGAACAACTACAGCTTGGTAGCATCGTCATTAACAATGGGGGCACCACGGGCCCGGTCGCTGCCAACGGAATCCATGTCAATGCCTACTTTGGTGACGTCAACGGTGACAAAGTCATCAACGGCCTCGACAAACTTGCCGCCAATACCGTGGCGGTTGGTGCGAGCACGGGCTTCGGTGCCTACGCGCAACTTGATCCGGTGATCATCGGCGACGTTGCCGGCGATATGTCGGTCGATGCCGGTGATGTGAGCACACTCGACGCCTTCGTGGCTCAGCTATCGCCAAGCCAGGTTCCCGTGCCGCCGACGCAGTTGGCCGCGAGTAATCTGAATTACGTGAATCCCAACAGTATTCATTCACCGAACGCGGCTGATCCGACGCTGTCCCTCGCGGGTCAGGAGCAGAACCCTGGCTCACGGCTCGTATCGATCAACCTTGATGAGCCACATCCCGTCGGCAGCACCGGTCTGACCGAAGCGACGTTGGCGCTCACTTACGATCCAACGGTGCTAAGCCTGGCTCCGGCGGATATCACGCTGGGCACGCTTCCCAGCGCGGGCAGCGGTTGGCAGCTCGTATCGGTCGTGGATCAAACGACGGGCCAGATCGGCATTCAGCTTTACAGCGCGACGCCAATAACCGCGACCCAGGCCGGCAGTCTCGTGAACATCGCTTTTCACCTCCAGCCAGGCGGGATCGCCGCTGCGACCGTGCAACTCGTCGATGCAGCAACGCCGAATGGCCAGCCGTTCGCTACCATCCTGGCCGATGCCCAAGGCGCCCTCATTGTTAGCGCCAGCGTCAACCAGGTTACGCTTGCAAATGAATTGGTCCCCACGCCAACGAACAAAAGTCCCGCTGTCAGCACGCCGCCACTCACAGTGACGCCCGCGGCCCCAAGCAACGTCGCGGCGGCCGATTCTGAAGCGGAGCGGTCTGAAGAGTTTGCCGATGATGCAACGTCGTCCCCATACAAACCAGCACCTCCGGCACCCCGGGAAGTCACTGTCGCGCTGCCGTCTATCGCGACGCTCGCACCGAGCCAAGGTTTCCAGATTGGATTGTCGCCAACTCTAAATAACGGCTTACTTCAAAATTCGCCCGGCAACCTCGTTATTGCCGACGCCTTCGTCGACTGGCCTGGTGATGCGGATAGTCTTACCGCCGATAAACACGAACCAAGACAACTTTGGGACTCCGACAAATACCTGGATTGGCTTGGTATTTAAGCCGTCCCGGCAGGGCTCTGCTATCTCGGGAGAAAAAGGGTAAAAAGGGGACATGCATGTTTATTACAGCAATGTCTGCTCTCCATTCTTCCGCGGCCTGCCGCGTGGACGCGTCGTGAACTCAAGCCCTAGTCGCTTGGCGGTCGTCTTCGTCCAGGCTTCGTCGCCGTACGGCGAACCTCGAACTACACTGCGTCTGATGGCCTGCACCTCAACGTCGGTCGCCGGCGCGTTAACCCATTTGAGCCAATTTCGCGGGCGAGCTACCGGGCCGGCTACGAGATAGGCTGGACGCACCTGGCCTTGCCGCCAACAATGAGCGCTGGACCACGGCCATTGTTCTGCGCTCTCGACAAGGTTGGCACGTAAGGGATTGCGTTCTATGTAGCGCAAGACGCTCAAGAGGTGCTCGTCATGTTGAACGGGAAAGGCTCTAAACCGGCCTTGCCACAGATGGCCGCTGCTTTGGTAATGTTTGTGATAGCGACGCACGTGCGTGTTTTGCAGCCAGTGCATCCAGACACTGAGATCACCGTCATTTTCAGGCAGGACGGCCAGGTGAAAATGGTTGGGCATCAGGCAGAAAGCAAGCACGGGCATGGGGATTTCCACGAAGGCATGGTAAATCGCCTTCAGGAAAGCATGATAATCGCCCTCCTCGTGAAAAACCTGGCGCCGACCGTTGCCGCGGTTGAGCACATGGTAGCAAACGCCGCCGACAGAGGCTCGTGCAGTGCGGGGCATTCACCGAATGTAACCGATAATCCACCAAAGTCAATAATAAACATGGATGTCCCCTTTTCCTCCCTTTAACGCAGGGGACACTTTTGCGGAAAGGCAGCGTTTTGCGAAGGAATCTGCGAGGATTCGCTGAACCGGTCCGAAGGAAATGGGGGGTGGGGCGTGCGTCATGCCTTCAAAAATCCTGTCTTTTATGCAACCCAACGTCATCCCCGAAGGCTTTTTTCCTCCAAAGGCATTTTTTGGGGAGATCCACCCACTGAAAACCCAGAAGAACCAAAAAAAATTCTCCTAAGTTTTGCTTGAAACCGGCTTGCGGTTTCGTTCTAAAGGAATAGTGTTTAGTGGACGTTCCGGAGCCAGTGACAAAATTCATCGCCCGCCACAGATGTCGTGCCGATGGCCAACTATGTGAAACGAGGAGATCATGCGCGTGAGGTTTATAGGACTGGGACTGTGCATAGGGGTATTGTTTACCAACGCCGGCCAAGGGCAGGAGGCCAAGTTCGATCTTCCTTCAATGGGGGGATTTGCTGTCTCACCTGACAACTTGACATTGGTGGTATCATTGACCGCTAAAACCGAACTCGTTTATTTCGACACGCAGGCCGGCAAGGAAAGCAAGCGGGTGACCGTGGACTTCCAGCCGACGCAATTGGCTTGGCATGAAAAGACTCTTTATGCGGCCCAGAAATCGTCAGCTCAAGTACATATTTTGGATGCCCAGAGTGGCAAGGAATTGGCGACCGGAAACGCAGGGGGGCCCGTTCGAAACCTTGTCGCGGCAAAGGGCATCTGTTTCGCAAGTAATGACAGTCGCCAGGTATACGCGATTGACGCCAAAGGAAGGTCCGCCAAGACAGAAGCTGGTGGATCGTTCATCGCCGCCGATCCCAAAGGCGCTTCGTTTGCACGGTGATCGACGGTCGGGCTCGCACGGATGCCATGAAATACTTGGTGGATGGTATGAAACTGCAGCTTACCGGTACGTTGCAAGGCAAGACGGGTGGTAGCCTGCAAAACGTGCAAGGTGTTCAGATAAGCTCTGACGGCAAACTGGTGGGTGTGATTGCGGGTGGCGGTTGGGCAGATGTCGATCGGAAACGTCATTATGGTGTTCCTCTTTACAGCACAGCAGATATGCAGTCGCAAGTCGGCGATTTGGAAACCGGCGCCTATCCGAGCGGCTGCACTTTCCATCCTGACCTTCCTCTTGTCTTCGCGTGCACTGGGAAGCATGGTTACATTTTTAGCGCAAAGTCCTTCGCACCTGGTCAAAAGATAGATTCGCCTCGCGACGGAGCAGCAACCGTTTTGACCTTTGTTTCCAAGGGTCGCAAACTGGCATGGGGCAGTTCAGATGCGCGCGCCAATACCGGTGTTCTGAAGTTTTTTGAGCTCGACCTGACCCAGGATCAAGAGGCTCTGCTCAAGAAAGCATACTCCGGCAAATAACACTGCGACGATGCCCTAATGCAGTGGGTCCAACACCTGACTGCCGGGCAGGTAGCTGCGTTCGTGCCTGGCCACCACCTGGTTGGCTACGACAATCTCGATGCGCTCGGTGTACGCTTTCACCGTCGCCGTTTGAAAGGCGTAGCATTGCGGCACGCTGTAACGCACCCGGTCGCAACGAGCCGTTTGGTATTTATCGATCTTGGCCGGCTGATAAATGCAGGCATCAAAGCGCGTGGCCGGCAACGGCCAAGCACGCTCACGCTGAAACCGCTCACTGATAGTCTCGGTGTTCTCTCCCGGAGACGCACTGATCCTTCAGACGGCGATCACGCAGGTAGGCATTCAGTTCCGCCACGTCCTTCTTCCGTGGCACCGGCGTGGCCCAGCAGCGTTGGGGGAGGAAATGACGACATCCATGTTTATTAGAATAATGTCGGCTCATCCTTCCGCGGCCTCCTGCGTGGACGTGTCGTGAACTCCAGCCCTAGTCGCTTGGCGGTCGTCTTCGTCCAGGCTTCGTCGCCGTACGGCGATCCTCGAACTACGCTGCGCCTGATGGCCTGCACTTCGACGTCGGTCGCGGGCGAGTTAACCCATTTGAGCCAATTTCGTGGGCGAACTACCGGGCCGGCTACGAGATAGGCTGGACGCACCTGGCCTTGTTGCCAACAATCAGCGCTGGACCAGGGCCATTGTTCTGCGCTCTGATCCTTTGGCAAGGAAGCAGGCTCACGTACCAAGGAGCGGTAACGAATCGAGACCTGGACCCTTTCGGAAGGAGCAACCCATACCCTTCAGAAAAAAACCGAAGAAATCCCTTCTTCTGGTCCCGTTTTAGCCGCGCCTTACACTCTCCAATATGCAATTCTCGATGAGTTCTTTACCCTGCGTGTTGTTTGCCATGAGCAGGGAGCGGCGGGCGCTTCATCGCGACTACCCGGTCGGGCAGCGGCTGGCGGGCGCGCCTGCTGGGCGCATTTTTGCGGCTCGGGCCCCAGGCGACTGCTGGTCGTGGAAACCGGCATTGGGCCACTGGCCGTTGAGCGTGTGCTTACCTGGCTATTGGCCAGGCCAGTGCACGAGGGCGTTCCCTGCGTGCCCAGGTTTATTTTATTCGCGGGGTTTGCCGGCGCCCTGATTGAGCCATTGCGCATTGGCGACGTGGTTTTCGCGACTCATGTCAAGGATATGAACGGGCAGTGTTGGCCTGCCACCTTGCCGCCCATCGACGGGCCAGCTAGCCTGTTTCGCGGATCGATTCTCTCCTCCGCTGAACTAGTCGGCGTGCCCGCCGACAAGCGGCGCCTGGGCCAAACGCAGCGATGCCTGTGCCGTCGACATGGAGTCCGCGGCCTGCGCTCGTCTTTGCACGCGCCACGGGGTACCCTTCGGGTGCCTGCGCGCCATCTCGGACACTGTTGACACGAGATTGTCGCCTCGGCTTGTGTCTCTCTTGAACGGCGGCCAAATCTCCTGGTGGCGCGTACTGATCAGCCTCTGCCGTCAGCCCGGCCTCTTGAGTGAATTCATCCGTCTGGGCCGTGACACGAAAGTAGCGGCGGCCCGGCTCGGCAAGGCGGTAGGGGAAATTTTGACGCTAAACCCAGCAGATTAGGCGGAAACCGCCACCACGGGGTCCTCAGACTGGGGCCGTAATCTTCGTCAAAAGACGAAAAAGTTGCGAGTGCGCCCCTTTTACCTGGAGGGTCAATTTGATAAGGTAATAAGGACCATTTTACCCTTTAACCCAAAGGAAAATCCATGGCATCATTTGCAGCTAGAAAGAGCGATCTGGATGAAGCTTGCGGGTTCTTGCGGTCCTTTACCCTCGGTAAACAAGGCTTTACGCAACAGGATGGCGCCGCGGGCATCGAACGCGTCAACACCCAGTGCGCAAGCTGACCAAGCTGTTCGCGTCCGGGCCGGACAATAACAATGCGGCTACCGTCATTGCCGCCGCGAAAAAATGCATTCTGGCGGCTCAAGCCCGTCTCAATCTCTTGCGTGCGCACTAACTCCTGCCATACTCCCGTTTTACGCCGATCAAAGTTTAGGCGCGATGTTGCGCCGTGTTTCTGCACAGGAAACGCGGCGCGATGTCGTGTCTAGCCGCCCGTTGAAAAAGGGGTCAGACCCCCTGAAGCGAACAGAGTTTTCAACGTTTTTGCAGGGTATCGAAGGGGTCTGACCCCTTTTTCAACGGGCTGCTAGCCGCGGTCATTCCAAATAGCTTTCCCACAGATCGACGAAGACGGAACTGCCTTCGTTAGCACTTTCGCCCCATAGCTCGGCGGCTTCGAAACGCACGCAATACAGGTGCTGGCCCATTCGAGTACCCAGCGCATTCATGTCTGGGAAGACGTGTTCGCCGTAATGCTCATGGATCAACCCAAGTTTTCCCCGCACATACCGGGGTTCGCGCGTGTGGCCTGTTGGATGACGGTTGACGGCACGCACGCGGTCGCCGCTGCGGAAGCGCGGCGCCGTCGTTGCGGGGACGACGGTGGGCGTGCCCTGCGCCAGCGTGGCGGCGACGTTCCCGGCCTTCAGAACATTCGCTTGAAGGGCATCGTTGGCCACGGCCTGGGCCTGACCGGAGGCTAACTCCGCCCTGGTCACAAGTCCCTTGTCGATCAGCAAGGTGACCAGGCCGGCAAACCAGTTTTCGTAATAGCTGTTGCGAAGGTAGATGTCGGGCGGTTGCGATTCCCGCGCGAAGCGTGCCATGTCAATGTTCCAGCGACCGAGCGCTCCGGTGGCCAGGACCATGGCGAAGACCCGTTTTTCCCAGTCAGCGTGAAAGACGGGTTCCGCTGTTTCCGCTTCGGCGTTGACCGCGCCAAAGCCGTGCATGCCACCGAGGTCGTGTGCGCCGTTCATCAAGGTGCCTTTTGGGGTGGGCGAACGATTTCGACGCCGATCATGGAATTGCGGGTCACAAGTTCAGCCAGTTGCTCTTCATTCCAACCGGCAGTTTCGGCCGGGCGTTCGGGCAGGACAAGGTAGCGAACTTCCGAAGTGGAATCCCAGACGCGGACTTCAACCTGGGGGCTGACTTCGGTGCCGAATTCGCGCAACAGGCCGCGCGGGTCGGCAACGGCACGCGCGCGGTAGGGCGCCGCTTTGTACCAAACGGGCGGCAAACCCAAAACTGGCCACGGATAGCAAGAACAGAGGGTACAGACGACCAAGTTGTGTTGTGCGGGGGTGTTCTCGACGACCTTCAGATGTTCGCCCTGTCTGCCGGAAAAACCCAGCGACGCGATGGCGGCGGTGGCGTCCTCCATCAGCCATTTTTTGAAACTCGGGTCGCACCAGGCTCGGGCCACCACCTTGGCCCCATTGCGCGGGCCAATTTTGGTCTCGTAGGTGTCGATGAGCACATCAAGCGCCGCCGGATCGACCAGGCCCTTGTCGACGAGCAGGGACTCCAGCGCCTGCACGCGGAGCGCCAGATCGGACGGCGGCTCGGTATGTTCATGGTCGTGATGGTGGTGTTCATGGTCTGACAAGTGCGTTACCTCCCACGGGTAATTATATTCATCCGTCCGAAAACCTGGGGTACACGGGAATTTTTGCGGCTCCCATCACGACCGGTGGCGAAACCAACCAGCATATCAGCTAAACAACGCGGCGGGTGTTTCGTGCTACCTCATTTTCCTAAAATGAAGCATGAAGAGGTCCTGGGAGCACGGGGACAGGGCCTCTGACAGCCCGTTGAAAAAGGGGTCAGACCCCCTTGAAGCGAACAGGTTTTCAACGTTTTTGCAGGGTATTGAAGGGGTCTGACCCCTTTTTCAACGGGCCTCTGATGGTCCTGTCCCCGTTCTTTTATGAAATAACATAGCAATGGCCGAGCATTACATATTCACGATCGAGAGCCTCAGCAAAGCTTACGGCAAGCGCGAGGTCCTGAAGAACATCTGGCTGGCATTTTATCCTGGGGCCAAGATCGGCGTCATCGGCAATAACGGCTCGGGCAAGAGCACGCTGTTGCGCGTCATGGCGCTCGAGGAAAAGGATTTCATGGGGACGGCGCGCCTTACCGACGGGTTCACCATTGGCTATGTGCCTCAAGAGCCACGTCTGACGGAGACCAAGGACGTCCGCGGCAACCTGGAGGAGGCGGTAGCCACCTCCCGTGCCTTGCTGCAGCGGTCCGAAGAGCTAGGCATGAAATTCGGCGAGACGCTTAGCGAGGCCGAGATGGACAAGGTGCAAAAGGAATTTGATCGCGTGCAGGACGCCATCACGGCCGCTGATATTTGGGACCTGGACCGGCACATCGAAATTGCCATGGACGCCATGCGGCTGCCGCCCGGCGATCAGGATGCGAAGTCGCTATCGGGCGGCGAGCGGCGGCGGGTGGCGCTCTGCAAGGCCCTGTTGCAAAAGCCTGATCTTTTGCTGCTGGACGAGCCAACGAACCATCTCGACGCCGAATCGGTGGCGTGGCTGGAGCGGCACTTGCAAGAATATACAGGCACGGTTGTGTCGGTGACGCACGACCGCTATTTCCTGGATAACGTGGCTGGCTGGATCCTGGAGCTGGATCGTGGCATGGGCATTCCCTGGAAAGGCAATTATTCGTCCTGGCTGGAGCAAAAGGAGCAAAAGCTCGCCAGGGAGGAGAAGCAGGAAAACGCTCGCCGCAAGGCACTGCAACGCGAGCTGGAATGGGCGAAGCTGGCGCCACGGGCTCGCGTCGCCAAGAGCAAGGCGAGGCTCACTGCCTATGAAAAGATGGCGGCACAGGAGGTCGAGGACAAGCAGGAAGCGCTGGCCATGCAGATTCCGCCCGGTCCCCACCTGGGCGACCTCGTCGTGCGGGCCGAAAACGTCAGCAAGGCATTCGGCGATAATCTGCTCATGGAGGACATGAACTTCGATTTGCCGCGCGGCGGCATCGTCGGCGTGATCGGGCCCAACGGAGCGGGCAAAACGACGCTGTTTCGCATGATCGTGGGGGAGGAGAAACCCGATCGTGGCAGCCTGCGCGTCGGCACCACCGTGCTGCCCGCCTACGTCGATCAAAACCGCGATGCCCTGGATGGCAACAAGACGGCCTTCGAGGAAATAACCGGCAATACGGAATACTTGATGCTTGGCAAAACCAAGGTGGCGTCCCGCGCTTACGTTTCCTGGTTCAACTTCAAGGGCCCCGACCAGCAACGCAAGGTGTCGGAACTCTCCGGCGGTGAACGCAACCGCGTCCACCTCGCCAAGCTGCTGCGCAGAGGTGGCAATTTGCTGCTCCTTGACGAACCGACCAACGATCTTGACGTCGATACCCTGCGTGCCCTGGAAGATGCGCTTCTCAATTTCGGCGGCTGTGCCGTCGTCATCAGCCACGATCGCTGGTTTCTCGACCGCATCGCCACCCATATCCTGGCCTTCGAAGGGGACAGCAAAACAGTCTGGTGCGAAGGGAATTATCAAACTTACGAGGCGCAGCGCAAACAACGGCTCGGCGCGGATGCCGACCAGCCGCATCGGCTCAAGTATCGGAAACTTACCCACAATTGACGGGTACTACTACCTGCCCTTGGCTGTTTTTTCGAGCTAGCAGCCCGTTGAAAAAGGGGTCAGACCCCCTTGAAGCGAACGGAGTTTTCAACGTTTTTGTAGGCTAACGAAGGGGTCTGACCCCTTTTTCAACGGGCTGCAAGCCATTGATTCCGGTGAATTTGGCAAGATTTCTTCGGACACGCGCACAATGATGGAACTTCGGCAGGTCACCAAGCACTACCCGCAAGGCAGACGGATCGTGAAGGCCCTCAATGGAGTGAGTCTCCAGATTGCGTCGGGCGAGTTCGTGTCGATCATGGGGCCGAGCGGCTCGGGCAAATCGACGCTGATGCACCTTCTCGGAGCGCTCGACTCGCCCAGCAGCGGCGAGGTTTTCTTTCAGGGCAAAGCGCTCCACCTCATGGGCGACAAGGAACTTGCCGGCCTGCGGCGCACCGCGCATCGGTTTCATCTTTCAGTTTTTCAACTTGTTGCCCACGCTGACCGCCGTGGAGAATGTGGCCCTGCCGTTGCTCCTCGCCGGTCAGCGGCGTGCCGCGGCGCTGAAACCCGCCTATGCCGGTTTGGAACGTGTCGGCCTTCTCGATCGGGCCGAACACTTTCCCGACGAGATGTCCGGCGGCGAGATGCAACGTGTGGCCATCGCCCGCGCCCTTGTCATCGAACCGGAAGCCGTGCTTTGCGACGAGCCCACGGGCAATCTTGATTCCCAGAACAGTGCCGAAATCCTGAAGCTATTGCGCAGCCTGCCCGAACCCGGCAAACGGTCCGTGGTGATGGTTACGCACGATGCCCAGGCGGCGGCCTTCGGCGAGCGTATCGTGCATATCCGAGACGGCCTCGTCGACGCGGAGGAACCGGCCCTGGGCCCGAGAACACATCATGTTGTCCCTGTATCGCACTCTTAGCCTGCGTTATTTGAGCCGGCGCTGGTTTCGCGCGCTCCTTATCGTGGCCACGATCGCCCTGGGCGTGGGCACGTTGGTGGCGACCCGGGCGCTCGAATGAAACCATGTCGCGGGCCGCGCTCAACGCCGCCAATCCCATGGCCGGCGTGGCCGATCTCGTGGTCAGCAACGGCGAAATGCCGATTCCGCACGCGCTGAAAGATGAAATCGTCAACGTGGCCGGCGTGAAATCGGTGCGCGCACGCCTGTTTCAAAACGTCCGCTTGCCCGATTTGGATAACAAGGCCGTGCTGGTGATCGGCATCGACATCATCAGTGAACTCAAGGACGGCAGCGCTTCGAACAGCGATATCATCCTCAGCCCCGGCACCGTGGATGCCTATGTCATTGGCGTGTTCAAGTCGAAATGGACCAACGAACCGCCCGTGATCGTCGGCAAGGAGCTGGATGCGGACTTGCCCGCCGACATGCACGTTTTGAAGGTGCAAAAAAACTCTCTCTCCAAAATTCACCAGATCGCGCGCGTCGGCCACGTTGAAGCCAGGGGAGAGGCGGCCGCGCTCGGCGGCTATGTGCTGATCCTCGACCTGCAAGCAGCGGGCGAGGTTCTCGACATGCCGGAGAAGGTCAATCGTTTGGACATCGTGCTGGCGCCCAAGAGCGACCGCCAGCAAGTGCGCAAGGACATCGAGAAAGTATTGGCCCGCCGCGCCGACGTACGCACGCCGGAAGAACAAAACCAATCGCTGCAAAGCGTCATGGCCGGCATGCAAACGGGGTTCTCCCTGTGCGGGATGGCGGCATTGGTAGTGGGCCTGTTTTTGGTCTTCAACTCCCTGTCGGTAAGTGTCGCCGAACGCCGGCACGAGATCGGCATCCTTCTTTCCCTGGGGGCGACACGCGGCCAGGTCCGGCGGTTGTTCGCGGGCGAGGCAATCTTCCTGGGACTGATCGGTTCCCTCCTGGGGATCCCCCTGGGCATTGGACTGGCGTGGCTGGGCCTGGCGCCGATGCAGGAGATTTTAAAGGACATCTTCTTTTCGCTCGAGGCGCGGCAAGTGGATGTCTCCTACACCTTGATAGTCGTGGCGCTGCTCATTGGGACCTTGACCGCTTGCCTGGCAGCCCTGGTCCCCGCCATCCAGGCATCCCGTGAAAACCCCGCCGAAGCGGTGCGCCGCGTCGCCAAGACGCCCACCGTGTCCAGGCTTCTGCTGCAGCTCTTGGTCAGCGTCACGTTGGTTATGCTGGGCCTGCTGCTAATTTTCGTGCGTACTTCGATTCCGTATCGCCTGGGTACTTACGGCGGTTTGATGTTTGTCCTCGTCGGCGCGCTCGTGGCCTCGCCATTTTTCGCGGCCCTGGCCGCACGCTTGTTGCAGCCATTCATTCGCCGGTCCCTGGGGATCGAATGGCGCCTGGCTGCCGACAACCTGGTGCGCTCGCCCGGCGCACGGGCCTGGTGATCGGCGCCCTGGCTGCCGGCGTTTCCCTGGTCGTGCAGACCGCCGGCACGATTCGCAGCAACCGGCTGGCATTGCGTGATTGGGTCCAGAACTCCATCGCTGCCGACTTGATTGTCACCTCGGGCAGCCCGGTAGGGGCTGGTGGTCAAAGCTTGCCCATGGACTTGAGCCTGGCTGAAGACATCAAGAAACTGCCGGGGGTCGAGACTGCCTTGCCTCTTCGTTTCCGTAAGGTGCCCTATCGCGACACCCAGGTTTTTATCACTGCTGTCGCGGCCGCTGAAGTTTATGAGGCGGAAAAAACACGCTTGCCGAAGGAAGAAGAGGTCAATCTCTACAAAGCCATCGCGGCCGGGCGTAACCTGGTCATCGCCTCGGATAACTTCGCGGCCCTTTATGGCGTGCACACCGGCGATGTCATTACGCTCAGCAGCCCGGCCGGCGAGCTCAAGCTCAAAATAGCCGGCACGACAGTCGACTATAGCTGGAACCACGGGTCGCTCGTCATGAACCGCAGCGACTACCTGGAACACTTCAACGATGACAAGGTAGACGTTTTCGACGTTTACCTTCGCCCCGGCAGTGACGCAATGGCTGCCAAGCAAGGCATCTTGACCAAGTTCGGCGCTCAGTATGGCTTGCATGCCTTGACACGGCAACAACTGCAGGAACGTATCGACGACATGATCGAGCGGCTCTACGGCATCATGTACGCGCTGGAGATCGTGGTGGTGTTGGTGGCGACGCTGGGTGTGGTCATGTCGCTGCTGATTTCCACCCTGCAACGTCGCCGCGAGATGGGACTATTGCGCGCGATCGGCGCTTCCCAGGCGCAGGTTGTGCGCGCGGTGCTGGCCGAGGCCTGCCTTATGGGGGTTATCGGTACGGTCATCGGTCTTTTGGTGGGCGTGCCTTTTCAGTGGTACATCCTCAATGTCGTCATCCTGGAAGAGTCCGGCTATTTGTTCCCTGTTTACATCCCCTGGCTCGGCGGCTTGATCATCGCCGCGACCGCCATGCTAACGGCAACGCTGGCAGGTCTGGGGCCCGCCCTTTACGCCGTGCGGCAACGCATTCCGGACGCGATCGCGTATGAATGATGCGCCTGGCCGCCTCGTGTACGGGACAGGCGGGGGGACCAAATAACCATGGCACATTTTCGCACCATGCTTTACCATTAACGGAGATGTTTCTCCGGGGACTCGTGTCATGAATTCCTTGCAAGGCCGACTGGCGTCGTTGCGGTGGCAACTGCGTGTGCGCATTGCCTGGCGCGGCTCGTGCGCTGGTGGCCCTGGTGGTCGGCGGCATTGTTCTGGCCGGACTCACGGATTGGCTGTTTGACCTGCCCAGCCTTTTTCGGGCCATGGCGTTTGTTGCCCTGTTGGTGGGCAGCGGGCTGACTGCCTTCCATATGCTGCTCGCGCCGCTTTTCCAACGCTGCGATGACCTGTCGCTGGCCATGCGGATCGAGGAGCAAATCCCCGAACTTAACGATGCGCTCGCCAGTACCGTGCAATTTCTGCAACTGGAGGACCAGGTTTCCCTGGCGGACTCGTCCAGCTTGAGGCAGGCGGCGATCAGGCGGACGCTGGCCGTGGTGGGTAATTATGACTTTCACAAGGTATTGATTCAGCGTGGTGCGCGCTGGCTGGCTCTCGCCGCGCTGGTATCGTGCCTGGCGGCAGGCTATTTTCTCTATTACGACAATCAATTCGCCACGACGGCGGCCTGGCGTTTGGCGGAACCGTTCGGCCGGCATACCTGGACGAGCATCAATCTTGACAACACGCCGCATCGGGTCGCGCAGGGGCAACCCTACATGCTCAGAGGGCAACTCGCCGGCATCATTCCCGCGGCGGCTCGTCTCGAAGTTGAAGGAACATTGAAGTCCGAGAAGATTGTCGCGGTCAAGGCCGAGGGCAAAAATGCCCGGGTGGGATCCTTTACGGCCGCCATTGACATGACCCAGCAAAAAGGCAAGTTTCGTTTTCGTTTGTTCGCCAATGACGCGGTATATCCGGCTGGCGCAGGCCAGTGGCATGAGGTCGAAGTGCTGCCGCCGCCCAAGTTCGCCATGCTCAACGGCGTGCCGTCTCCCCAGATCGAGCTCCGTTTTCCCGCCTATACCGATCTGGCCTCGCCGGCCCCACTGACGCCTGGAACCAAACACATTGAAGGTATCGCCGGAACCCACGTGACTTACCGCGCGGCTTTCGATCAGCCGCTTGAGCAAGCCTGGATCGAATTTCGTCCGGACAATCCGGCCTGGCGGCTCACCTCATTTCTTGCTCCCCTGGGTCAGAACAAGTTGTTGCCGGCGCCGGGCGCCCTGGGTCTCGGTCAGGCGGTATGGGGCCAGGTTCCCGCCCATCTGGACACCAGTCAAATCATCACCATGAGCTTTGTGCCCTGGATTTCGGGGACCTATCTGGTCCACGTGCGGGACGTGAATGGTTTGGTGAAGGAGTTCGAGGCCGACCTGCGCGTGCTTCAGGACCCGCTGCCGACGATCCAGTTGCAAAGGCCGACCAGCAGCATGAGCGTGGTAGCCGATGCGGAAATAGCCTTCAAGATGACCGTGAACGATGACCGTTTCGCCGTACGCGAAGTGTTCATCGAATATCGCACCAAGAACGAGGACAATCGCTGGCTGGACGAGGGGCCACGGCGTCTTCCCCTTTATGATCACCGCACTTTTGGCAAACTGATACCGGATTTGCTGTCCGGGCTGGCGCTCGCTCCGCTGCCCGCACCGGAGCTGCGCCTCCGTTTGCAGAACCTGGAAATCGCCACGAAGTGGGCGCTCAAGGGGCAGTTCAAGGAAGGCGAGATCGTTGTCTTTCAGGTTGCGGCGGATGATTTTTGCGATCTCTTTCCGGACCGCCCGCCAGGCCGCAGTCACGAGATCGAGTTGCGTATTGTCGCCAAGGCGGAAATCCTCCGCGTCCTGGACGAGGGCCTGGGCAAGGCGCAGCAAGAATTGGTTCGCCTCCAGCAGCTAGAGGACGAAGCCATCAAGCTCATCAAGGACATCCAACAAAAGAAAGCCGCCAAAAAGCTGACGCAACGCGAACTCGATCAGCTCATCGAGGCCGAGCAGTTGCAAAAGCAAATTCAAGAAAGGCTGGGAAGCCGCGCCGAAGAAGGTTTGCGCGGCGAGTTGGCCAAGCTGCAACAAACAATCAGGGACAACAAGGTGCCGCCATCCGAGGTGCGCGACCAGATCAAAACGTTGCAGAACGAACTGGAACGACTGGCGGCGGAAGAATTGCCGCAGATCGAACCGAGCCTGGCGGAGGCGCCAAGGAAATGGCCGGCGCTCCCAGCCCAATGGGCAAAGACAAGGGGCCTCTGGACAAAGCTCAAAAATATCAGGAGCAAGCGAAAAAAACACTGGATGAATTGGCGAAGTTTCTCGATCCCTGGGCGAGCCTGCATCAGATCAAGGGGGAAACCCGCGCTGTTTTGGACCAGCAGAAGGAATTGCGAAAAAATGTCGAGAAGGCCGTGGATGCTCACGACGATCAGTTGGGGAGTGCCAAGAATAACGAAGCACGTCAAAAGGTCAAGGAAGAGTTCAAGGCGGAGATGGAACAAAGAGCAGACACCCAGAAAGACCTCGCCGAGCGCACGGCAAGCTGCTCGACATGATGGACAAGGCGCAGGCGAAGCACCGCGATAAAAAGGACCAGGAAGGTGCCGACCAGATCAAGAAGGCCGCCGAGATCGGCAAGGACGCCTCGTTGCCCGACAAGATGAAGGCCGTGGCCAGGGAGATTCGCGAAAATCAGCAGAACAATGCCCTGCGCAAACAACAAGAAAGCGTCAAGAGTTTGGAGAAGATGCTGGCCGCGCTGGAGCAACGTAAGGAGGACGACCTCGATCGCTTGCAAAAAAAACAGAAGAACGCCGCGGAGGTAAAGGATAACGTCGAAAAGTTGGCCAAGGACCAGGACACCTTGCGCAAAAAGACCAAGGAAGCCAACCAAATTGCCGACCCGATGGAACGTGCCGACAAGCTAAAGAAACTGGCGGATGCCCAGGAAAAGCTCAAGGAGGAAGCACAGAAAAACAGTCGCGAACTGGCACGCCTTCAGGAGGAGCAAGCCGCCCGGGCGCTGGACCGCGCCGCGCGGGAAATGGACCAGGCCGCGCAAAAGCTTGAAGGGGGTGAGAACCCCGAGGAGAACCAACTTGAGGCACTGGATCGCGTCGAAGACGCCCAGGCGAAGCTCGAACAGTTCGAAGAAGAGCTGGCCCGCGAACAACTGGCCCAGATCGGCGACCGCATCAAAGGGCTCAAGGAACGGCAGGATGCTGCGTTCGAGAGGTCCAAAGAGTTGCACAAAAAAGTGATGGCCAAGAGGCAATGGACCGGGGGCCTTCTGGAAACTTTGGGAGGGGACATCACAACGCAGCAGGGGCTGGCCGGGGAGACGCGCAGTCTGAAGGAAAAGATCAAGGAGGCGAAAGTCTTTGAGCACATTTTTGAGAAGGCGGCTCAGGCCATGGACGAGGGGGCGCAGGCGATGAATGCCCGTAAGGAAGCGGGCAAGGAACGCCGTTTCATGGACCTCGAAAAAGAAGAAGTTGCCGACGAAGATAAGAAAGCACAAACCGTGGAGAGGTTCCAGTCGCTCGCGAGTAAACGGCTCCAGCGCCTGCTGGATGCCCTCAAGAATGATCCCGCGGATATGGCGCAGAACGACGAGCAGGCAGACAAGGGTGAAGGTGCCCAGGAAGGCGGCGGCGGAGTTCGGCCGGGCGAAAGCGTGCCGCCGCTGGCGCAGCTCAAGGCCCTTCGCGGCGAACAGCAAGAAGTCAACGACTTGACCAAAGACTTCGCCAAATTGAACCCCGATCTGAAAAAAATAAGTGAAGCTCAGCGCCGCGAGCTGGCGGCCATGGAGGCCGAGCAAAAGCGCTTGCACGAGCTCTTCGAGCAGATGACCGCGCCGTCCGAAGATAAAAAGGGGGACCAGCCGTGAACCAGCGCCTCGGCCTGACGATGTTGATTTTCACCCTGCTCGTGGCCCTCCTTCCGGCACAGGACGACGCGCCCCCGAACAAGGCCGCGCCAAAAAAGGATGAGGCGAAGAACGGGGACGAATTGCGGCCGTTTCGCAAGCTTGAGAAAAGGGAGCCCCCACCCCCCACTGAGGGCAAGGACGATCCGCAACGCGTTCAGAAGATCGTCGAACGTCTCAACAAAAACATGGACTCGTCCGAAGAACGCCTGGGCAAGAAAGACCCTGGCGAAGACACCCGCAAGGTGCAAGAAGAAATCATCAAGGACCTCGACGAGCTTATTAAACAGGCGGGCAAGGGTGGTGGTGGAGGCGGGGGGGGTGGCGGTGGCGCATCCTCCAGCGGCGCCCGGGCGCGAGCAAAGGGGGCGGTGGCGGGCACTCCAACAAGAAGCCTGACGCGGGTGATGCCGACAACGACCAGGAAAAGTCGAAGGGGAGTTCCCAGGCCAAGGACAAGGGCGGTGCTTCGGAAAAGGATAAGGGGGACCAGACGGGCAAGAGTGACCCCGGCAAGGATGGCAAGGGGGGCGACGGCATGGGCGGCAACCCGAACTCCAAGAAAGACAAAAATACGATCAACGATTTATTCAAGGACGTGTGGGGCCACTTGCCTCAAAATAAACGCCAGGAAATGGACGCCTACGCCAAGGAACGTTTCCTGGGAAAATATGAGACAATCCTAC
The DNA here is from genome assembly GCA_963848825.1 of uncultured Planctomycetota bacterium. Lineage (GTDB taxonomy): Bacteria > Planctomycetota > Planctomycetia > Gemmatales > Gemmataceae > CAVVSQ01. Next base: position 349,702 of record CAWKFA010000017.1, read on the forward strand.
GGCAATATTATCGGACGATCTCAGAGCAAGGTCGCCGCCAGGGAGATTGAGCCATGATGAATGATCGCCGCTATTTTCTCACGCGTGCTCTGGGCAGCGTGGCCGGTCTGGCGGGGGGCGGGCTCTTTCTCCAGGGTTTCGCTCAGGATGGTGCCGACAATCAGGCGCGGGGCATGATCACGCCGGCAACCCAGGAGGCGATCGAGGCCGGCCTGGCCTTCCTGGCCCGCAACCAGCACGCCAACGGCTCATTCGGTACCATTCCGCAAGCAGGCAACGTCGCCATCACGGCGATCTGTGGCCTGGCATTTATGGCGGGAGGCCATCAACCCGGCCGGGGCCGTTATGGGCGGGTGGTGACCCGTGCTCTGGAGTACGTCCTCAGCCAGGAAGTCCCTGGAACGCCGGGCTTTTTGAACAATCCCGCCGCCTCGTTTCATGGACCCATGTACGGCCACGGCTTTGCCACCCTGTTTTTGGCCGAGGCCCACGGTATGGTCAACGACGTCGCGCTGGGTACTAAGCTGCACGATCAGCTTGAGCGGTCCGTCCAGCTCATCATTCGTACGCAAAACAAGGCCGGTGGCTGGCGTTACATGCCGATAGCGGACCAGGCCGACATTTCCGTGACGATTTGCCAGATCATGGCGCTGCGCGCGGCCCGCAACGCGGGCTTTGCCGTGCCGAAAAGAACCGCCGACGAGTGCATCAAATATGTGAAAAGTTGTCAGGATTTAACAAACACGGGCGGCTTTCGCTATCAGCCGCCGCAGGGCACGCAGGCGGGTTTTGCGCGGACGGCCGCGGGAGTTGTCGCGCTGTACAGCGCCGGCCTTTATGATGGACCCGAGGTGAAAAAAGGGCTCGACTATATGCGTACTTTCAAGCCGGGCACCAATGGCGGCGGCCGCGGCGGTGGTTTTCTTGGCGGCGAGCACGAGATCCATTATTTTTACGGCCACTATTACGCCGCCCAGGCCATGTGGATCAAAGGCGGCCGTTACTGGGCCGAATGGTTTCCCGCGATACGCAACGATCTCCTCAGTAAACGCCAGAACGATGGTTCCTGGTTCGATAGTCGTTTTTGCCGCCACTATTGCACCGGCATGGCGCTAATCATCTTGCAGATTCCGAATAACTATTTGCCCATTTTGCAGCGCTAGGGAGCCAGTTTTGGTGACGATGCGACGAATTAAGCCCGGCCGCGCGGCGCTTGACAACTTGCGGTTCCTTCTCGTTCTCGCCGTCGCTGTTCCCTTCGCCGTGGCCGCGCTACCCGCGCAAGAACCGCCCAAATTTATCCTCCACACACGGGACGGCTCGAACCTGCCCGCGCCCGTCAGCCAACTCAACGAGGATTGGTCGATCCTGCTTGGCGGCAAAAATCAGCAGGTCCTGGCCGCACGGGATTGGATAGCGCTGCGCCAGGACGGCGCTGCCTTGCCGCCCTTTCCCGAAGCGAATTACGTTCTCCTGACCGATGGCGAACGTATTTCGCTAAAACCGGGCGCCCCATTTCGCGTCGAGGACGAACGCCTCTTCGTCCTTCCGGAAGCTGGCGCGGAAATTAGCGTGCCCCTGGCCTTTCTCACTTGCTTATGTAGCAGCCTGCCGGATGGGACGGTCGAGCCGGGCCTATTTCTCGCGCCTGCAAAAGGCCAAGAGGCCGCGCGATGTTCTTTATCTCAAGAACGGCGATCGCATCGAGGGCACTCTGGTTTCGCCCACGCGCGGCGCCACCTACACGATGAACCTCGGTGAGCGGTCGGTCGAAACGCCGCACGATCAACTGGCGGTGCTGGCGGTCAACACGGAATTACAGGCGCAGCCGCGCACCAAAAAAACCTTCGCCCATGTCGTCACGACGACGGGCGCACGCCTTCATTTCGGCAATTTACGGCTCGAATTAAAAGATAATATGTTCGTGGGAAAGACTGTTTTTGGCGCCACGATGAAGTTGCCGCTGGCTAATCTCGCCGCGTTGTCCCTTCGTCAAGGCCAGGCGGTATATCTCTCCGACCTTGTTCCCAAAAGCTACGAATTTACGCCGTTCACGAATATTAACTGGCCCCTGGTGCGCGACGCCGACGTCAACGGCCGCCAGCTTCTGGTTGACGGACAATACTACGACAAGGGCCTGGGAATGCACGCGCGCAGCCGAGTTGCTTACGCTCTTGATGGAGCCTATGAAATGTTTGAAGCCCGCGTCGGCGTGGCCAGCGAGGGCGCCAAGGCGGGCGAGGCACGCGTTAGTATTGAACTCGATGGCCGTGCTGTAATAAATCGCCAGCAATTGACCGGGGGGGAGTCCGGGCTGTCCGTGCGGCTCGATGTGCGTCAGGCGAGAGTTATGACGCTCTTCGTTGATTTTGGCAACTTCGGTGACGTGCAGGCCCGAGTAAACTGGGCCGATGCCCGAATTATCCGAGCACGCGAGCGCTAAGTGCTAACGGCGCTCAACCCGCGTCGCGTAGGTGTCTGCCCGTCAGGGTCACGAACACATCTTCCAGGCTGGCGTGTCGGGTGGTGAGGCTCGCGAGGCGGAGATTGTTTTGGCCGAGGTATTGCAGCAGCGCGGGGATGGTATGGTGGGGGGCCGTGACGGCCAAACAATAGCCGTCGGCACTATGCCGCACCGTTTCTGTTGCCGGCAACGCTCGGAGGTCACTCTCCGACACGGTGGCATCGCCATCGAGGGCGAATTCGACGAGGTGCTCGCCACCCAGCTTGGCGATGAGTTGAGCCGGTGTGCCCAGGGCGATGACCTTGCCATGATCGACGACGCCAACGCGGTCGCAAAGGCGTTCGGCTTCATCCATGTAGTGGGTGGTTAACATGATGGTGCGGCCCTGGGCGCGCAAGCCGCGCAAAATGTCCCAGAGCTGCCGGCGCGACTGCGGATCCAGCCCGGTGGTTGGTTCGTCCAAAAAGAGCAGCTCGGGATCGCCGACGAGCGCCGCTGCCACCGCCAGGCGCTGTTTCTGCCCACCGGACAGCTTGCCAACGTAGGCCCGAGCCTTCTCCGTCAGTCCCACATCCGCGAGCACCTTATCGGGGTCCAGACCGCGCCGATAAAAACTACGAAATAGCACCAGCGTCTCCCGCACCGTGAGTTTTTCCGCCAGCCGCGTCTCCTGGAGCGAGACGCCAAGCCGCTCACGCAAGGTCCGGTCGTTGGGCCCCCAGGGTTCACCGAGAATCTCAACATCGCCGGACGTCGCGCGTAGGAGCCCTTCCAGAATTTCAATGGTCGTGGTCTTGCCGGCGCCATTGGGGCCTAACAGGCCGAAGCATTCGCCGCGGTTGACTTCCAGGTCCAGGCCATTGACGGCATCCACGGGGGGCTTGCCCGGATATTGCTTACGTAGGTTACGGCAAAGAATAGCGGCACTCATGGTAGGGGTAGGTCCTTGAAACGAAAGGGTACGTCAATTTCCACAATACGGCCAGGGGTCTGGTAGATGAGTGCCCAGTCGCTCGGTTGCCCTTTCTTCTCCTTGGCGGAAATGGGGAAACCATAAACAATGTTTGCCCCCGCCGCCGTCTCCTTCTCCACCAATTCGTCCCCCGGACGCGGCTGCCAAATCGTGCGGCGGGGCCCATCACCTTTTTCCAGGGAAATACGATTATTGCTCAGCCAGGATTGGTAGCTCTCGAACTGGGGGTTTCCCGGCGGATTGCGGATATCAATGTATACGCTCCACAAACTGGACGAGGCCTTTACTGCTTCCAGGCGCACGCTGACATCCTCCTGAGTCTGCTCGAGATGGTCCTCACCCTTCTTGAAGACTTTGAGCGGCGCAAAGCGAAACGTCAACATTTTGCCCGGACCGGTCAATTTAATATGGCCGGCGAGGGACGCGATCTTTGCGGCGGAGCGCCGGGCGGCAGGCAAGGGGACATCCACCTCGAGTGCATTACGCCCAGCCACGTTAATTTTGCCCTGGCCGTCCGCGCTGGCCTGAAATTCCTCTTTATTTCGATCGGCGCTGAACAGGGCCTGAACGGCGGCAAGTTCGAAATAAAGGGGCTCGAAGCGCGGTTCCCAGGCGATATCGAGCGTGACGGTGCATGTATGCGTGCCCGCTTCGGCGTCTTGCGCGACACGAATCTTTTTGGCGACGATGCGAAAAATACCCTGGTAGACCACGGGTGCCGGCCGTGGTGCTGAAGTGACTAGCGCCACCTGGCCGTCGGACTGGTAGGTCGAGACCCCACAACCTGCGGCCTGGGCGATGGCATCCAGTGCGGGCCAAAAGGCAACCTGATCAAGGTCCAGTTTCAGGGTGGGGACCGTTTTGCTTTGACGGCGGTCGGCGACGAGATTACCGGTTTGCTTGAAAAGCTGGGCCAGTGCCTCGGTCAATGGCACGGCGTCCCCTTTCACCGTCAGCGTTCGCGGCAACAGGTCTTTTTGGGCACGCACCAGGGAGTCATCGTCGGCAGCCCAAAGACCAGCGCTGTCAAAAGAAGACCGAGAAGAACGCGGCAGCGCATGGCAGGGCCCCCGTTAGCGGCGCAAGTAACGGCAATTTTGCCCGTGCCCACGTCTTCGATTTGGCCGACGACAGCCGCTTCGAGGCCGACGTTCCTCAACGCCTTGACGGCTTCGGCGCTTTGGTGGCCGGGAATGCTCGCGATCAAGCCGCCGGAAGTTTGCGCGTCGCAGAGGAGCAGTTGCCATTCCTTGGAGACATCGTCGGCATAGGTCACCCAGTCGGCCAAAAACTTCCAGTTCGCGTGGGTGCCGCCCGGCGCGATGCCCGCGCTGACATACTCTTTGGCCGCGGCCACAACGGGGACGGCCTCTGCCCACACGGCGCGGTAACGCCACTCGCGGCGGTGATATTGCGCAGATGTCCCAGTAACCCGAACCCGGTGACGTCGGTGAGGGCATGAACCTCGAAATTGGCCAGCACCTCGGCGGCGGAGCGATTGAGCATACTCATGATGCGGATCGCTTCCGCGATGGCCCCGAGGCGATCTTCGCCGTTTTTGGCCGCCGTGGTGATGATCCCCAGGCCGATAGGTTTGGTGAGAACGAGAACATCGCCCGGCCGGGCTCCTGCATTACTGAGTACGCGCTGCGGATGCACTGTCCCCACGACGCAGAGCCCAAAGATAGGTTCGTCGGATTTGATGCTATGCCCGCCCACGATGGCGATGCCCGCCTCCTTGGCCTTGTCCGCCGCCCCGCGGAGAATTTCCACGAGGACCGTCGCGGGCAGCTTTTGATCGGGAAAACCAACAAGATTCAGGGCCGTGAGCGGCTTGCCCCCCATCGCGTAGACGTCGCTGAGGGCGTTGGCGGCAGCCACTGCGCCAAAATCGTAGGGCTCGTCGACGATGGGGGTGAAAAAGTCCGTGGTGAGGACCAGAGCGAGTTCGTCGCTCAATTTATAAATGGCCGCGTCATCCGCGGTGGCACTGCCGACGAGGACGCTCGGATCGGTGATGATGGGCAGTTGGCTCAGGAGGGGGAGAAGATAGCCGGGTGGTTGCTTGGCCGCGCAGCCCGCGCGCTTGGCTAATTGGGTCAGTCGAATTGGTTCCGGCGCGCTCATGCCTTGCCCCTCAAAAGAATCTCATTCATTTTAGGGAGTGCAGCAAGGTTAGTCAGGGTTCCCTCCCTGACCAGATGCGCCCAAGCATGAAAACCGGTAACGCTCTTAGGACGTTATCAGGATCGTCTGCGCACTGTCCCAGCCGATGCTGCCGAAGATATCCACGACCCCCACCCACCATATGTATTTATGGCCCTTGATGAGCGACTGGGTCGGCGTCCAGGTGGTACCGGTTACAATCGGAGTCACGGTTTGGCCGGTCGTTTGGTCCGTCAACCAGACTTGATACGAACTGGCCCCGATAACGCTACTCCAGCTGAATGCGAACGATCCACTCGCGCTGGTGCCGCCCGGGCCCGATACAGTTGGGGCAATGGTGAAGTACTGGGCGCCGCTCCAGGAGATCTTGCCGCCGGCACCGATCGCCCCCACCCACCAGACGTAGTTATCGCCGAACCTCAAGCCACTCGAAGGGGCCCACGATGTGCCCGTTACGATCGGCGTCACCGTCTTGCCAGTGGTCTGGTCGGTCAACCATATTTCGTAGGAAGATATGCCCGCCAGGCTCGTCCAGGCGAAGGTTGGCAGGTTCGTCGCGATTGTCCCGCTGGGCCCATTGGTGACAATGCCAATCGAGAAGGTTTGACCGCTGCTCCAGGCGATCTTCCCACTGGTGCCTATCGTACCGATCCACCAGGTGTAGCGGTCTCCCAAATTGAGAGCCTGGGATGGCGTCCAAGTGGTGCCGGTCACGGTGGGTGCCAGCGTTTGCCCCGTCGTTTGGTCTGTTAACCAGATTTGATACGAGCTAACTCCGGCCACTCCGGTCCAGGTGAAACTTGGCGAAGTGGTCGCAATCGTGCCGCTAAGACTGGCGGCCACCGCGGCGACGGAGAACGATTGACCGCTACTCCAGCCAATTGTGCCGCTGACACTTACGGCGCCTACCCACCAGGTGTAGTTATCGCCAACATTAAGCGGTTGCGCCGGAGTCCAGGAGGAATCCGTTATGATCGGCGAAACGGTTTGCCCGGTGGTCCGATCGGCCAGCCAGATTTGATAGGACGCTGCCCCGCTCACGCTGCCCCACGTGAATATTGGTTGCAAGGTCGTTACCGTGCCGCTAACCGTGTTGGCCGTCGGCGCGATGTTGAAGGTCACGGCAGCGCTCCAGGAAATCGAGCCATTCGTGTTAACAGGCCCGACCCACCAGGTATAGTTGTCGCCGATGTTCAAGGCTTGTGTCGGCGTCCAGGTTGTGCCAGCAACCGTCGGCGTGACGGTTAGCCCCGTGGTCTGATCGGTGAGCCACACCTCATAGGAACTGGCGCCGGTGACGCTATTCCATGTGAACGTCGGCAGGTTGGTTGCAATCGTGCCATGCGGCCCCGAATCTCCGGTCGGTGCGGGCAACAGGGGCGTGGTATCCACTCCAGTGCTGGCCGCGGGCGGATCCCAGATACCGACAATCGGCTGGAAGAAACCATTGCCGAAGGTGAAGTACAGATCGTTGCCCGAGGTAGATTTCCCGGGGTCGAGTGCATTGTCTAGCGGGCTGAAGGCGTGATTGAGCGTGTTGATGGTGCCGACCACCGGGGTGCCTTGCGAAACCAGGAAAAACCAGTTGTTCCCGGGAGTGATCGCGGAAGAAAGGCTTACCGGCACGTACAGGCCGATGTCCGTGACGCCATCCTGGTTCATGTCCTTCGCGACGGGCCGTTCCTGCACGCCGGCAAACCCCCATCTGAAGGTTGTCGTAATGCCCGGATGAGTGAGCGGCGTCAGGTCAAACTGCCAGGTATTCGTGTCGGGTTGATAGGTGGCCAGTTCGAAATGTCCCGAACCGTCGAAATCACCGACGACGGGGTAACCCGAAAGACCGTCATGAATCACCATGCTCGCCGAGGTGATGTTATTGGTGTGGGTGTAATCGATGTACCAGTTGCCGTGCCCATCAAACACGGCCACCTCATCGGCGCTGATCGCCGGGTTGAAATGGTACGCCACCGGCAAGCCGTTGATCTGCAGCGTCTGCGCGGCGCTCGGGGTCAAGACCCCATCGGTAATGCCGCTGGTTGCCAGCATGAAGCGGAACTGGCCATTGACGACGCCGTAAACTCCCAGCTTGTCGAAACCGTTGCCGTTTTGGCCCGCTGGCGCGAAATTGCCGGCCAACAGATTGTCGGTGTAAAGGCCAAAGGCGAAGGCTTTATCGCTGTTGGTGGCATCTTTCGCATTGGTGGGGTCCCAGATACCGTTGCCGTTGACATCAAGTTCCTGAATGCCATTGCCGTCGATACCGATGTGCGGCCTGCTATCGACGGTAAAGCGCGCGGTGAAGTTGCCGCCGGGGTTGCCATCGCCGCTGGGGAAGGTGGGAATGCCGAGCGGTTGCACACCATTGCTCTCGCCATCCAGCAGGTTGCCGGCGGGATCGACGATGTTGGCGGCATTGATGGTGATCGTGTAGCGATCATCGGGCAGGGCCCGGCCGAAGGTAAGTTGCACCGTCGCCGTCGCCGGTTGCCCACTGACGGGTGGGTTGTTGATCACGTTAACGCTGGTAATCGCCACGTTGCCGACCTGGTCGCCGGCAACCAGGAACGCTCCTGGTGTGGAGGCTAAATCGGCTTCGATGGCGTTGTACAAGAAGTCGGCATTGCGACCCGGACCATCTTGCACGGTGATGGTCAGGCTCTTCACGAGCGGGGTAGGGCCTTGCAACTGGTTGCTTGGCTTGACGCCAAAGAGGTTAAATGCCGGCGAGCCAGTAATTTGGATATTGCCAATTTGCGGGCCCGTGGTGTCGACAAAGATATTCATGGCCGTGGCACCCGGCTGACCCGGTTGGGGCGTGGTGTTGCCGGCCAGGTCGGTGGCAACCACAAATATCTGGCGTTCCCCGTCCCTGGGTGCGAAGTAATTCTGATCGTTCATGTTGACGCCGGACTGCATGCTCCAATAGCCATTCGGGTCGGCGTTGGTGCCATCCAGCGGGACTGCGGTGGTCTGGGCCAAGAGCACGTAGGGGGTGACCGCGCCCGGGGCGGAAGTCACCGCGAAGATCTGGATAATTGAGTTAGCTTCGGCAGTCCCAAAGAAGGTCGGACTGGAAACGTTGGTGATACGTTCGCTGAGGGTCCCGGCATCGGGGACCGTGTTGACGCCGGAATCACTGCTGGCGGCCAAACCATCGCCGTTGACACCATAGGTCGGTCCGAAGTTGACCGGCGGCGGCGCCGTGTCGATGGTCAGGTCGAGCGAAACGGCGTTGAACGAGCCAAAGCCCGTCACGGTCGGCGTGGCGGGATCGACCATTTGCACGGCGGCGTGGATGTGGTGAACGCCGTCGGCCAGGGGAGTCGTGAAGGTGTACTGATAAAGGCCAGGGAAGCCGGCAACCTGGGTCGCGAAGGCCGTCGGCGTGACGGGTGCCTGGCTGTTATCGCCGTCAAAGATGGCTACGCGGTAACCGGCGGAGACGCCTGCCCCGACCAGGGTTATCGGAATCGTGCCAACCGGCGGATTGCTGGGCGTGCTGTTCCCCGGCAGATCGTTCAAGAGAACACCATCGTTCAGGCGAATGTATATCGTCGGTTTGTTGTCGTTGGTCACGTTATCGAACTGGGAGCGGCCCGTATCGTCGTTGGCGGCGGTCTTCGGCAAGTCGCCGGTATCGCCGATGCTCGCGGTCGCGGCGGCCGTGCCGCTTGAAAAGCCGATGCTCGGGGGCGTGGTATAGCCGCTGCCGGGATTGGTAATGGTGATGGCGACCACCTTGCCGGCACTGGCGCCGGTACCGAGCACCGCGATGGCCGTCGCGCCGGAACCTCCGCCGCCCGTCACGGTAACCGCGGGCGGCGTCGCATAGCCGCTGCCGCCACTCGTAAGGGTTACCGCGAGGACCGAGCGGGACAGTTCAAGATTGAAGGGGGTCGGCGGCGCCGTGTTGACGACGGTCATGTTGTAGCCATTGATGACCCGGCTGCCGCCCTCGGCGGACGCGCCAAAAACTTCCAGGTAATAGGTTTGTCCGGCAACGGCGGGGATACGAATACGGTCATTGCCCGCCGCGCCGGCGGCACCGAATGTCGCTGGACCGCCAACACTGCTCGCGATGACGTCGCCGGCGGCGTCGAATGCCTCGATGTTCAGGTTGCCGCCCGCGGGCAGCAGGCCGGGATATAGATTGAAGTAAACCTGAAAATCAAGCGTGCCCGTGGTCTGCGCCACGACGCGATAGAAATCCTGATCGGCCGGCGCGAAACGGTGCTCGAGAACGTTCGGAAAGATCGCCGCGCGCTGCACGTTGATGGCGCTGCCGGCGCCGAGGAAATAGGAGTTGGCGATGCTGTCGTTGGGCTCATAGTTGTCTGGGCCGAGATTGACGAGTTGCGGCTGGTTCGCCACGCCATTGATCGTCGTTTTGGCCACCAGGGGCGCCACATTGCCGACGCCATGATAGGTAATGTCGGGCAATTGCACGAGGCTACGATAATCGCGGAGCACGCCCGTCGCCGGTGTGGTGCCGACGAAGTTGGCGACGAAATCGGTCGCCGGCAACGCGGCGGCAGTGCCGGCGAACACCGGATTGGCGCCCGCTCCATAAGCGAAGTTGCCAACCACCAGCTCCTCTGTGCCGGCAACAGGCCCCCCCTCGATATCGATCAGCAAGTTGGTCGGCACGCTGGCGGTGACGGCGCCGCCGCCCGTGCCGGTGGCCGTCGCAGGCGCCGGCACAACGTAGAACGTGTCGGAACCCAACTTGCCGTTAACTTGTAAGTTTTCAACCGAAGACCCAAGAATGACGGGCTTGAGATCGGTCCCCGCCGCATTCTCAACAGTGACGCGGCGATTCGGTGAATCGACCAGGATAAAATCGCTGTTGTTGGTGCCCAGCACCGTTGCTTGATCGGCTGTGTTGGCCTGACCATTGAGCGTGAAGGTGCTGGTTGCATTCGCAAAGTTAAATGTCGTGTTGACCCCGGCGTCCGTGAAGGTGCCAGCGCTTGGGCTGGTCGGCTGATAGGTAAAACCATTGGGTCCGGAGTAGCCATTGGCGGCAAGCGCCAAGCCACCGCCAAGGTCGAGATTGACCGTGTCGACACCCATCAGGTTCACGACGCCACCGTAGCCAGTCACCGTGGTGTTCGCGCCCGTGGCGCTGTCCGCGATATTGACAGTGACGGGACCCGTGGCGCCGGTCAAGTTGACGGTCGCGTCGGCGTCGATAATCGTGCTGGTATAGGGCAACGTACCCGCGAGGCTAAACGTGTCCACACCGCCCAGCCCGTGCAGAGCGAGCATGGCGATGGCATTCGTATTGAGGAGCACCGTTTCAAAGATGTTGTTGAGGCCCGGTTGCAGAATTTGTGCCGTGCCCTGGCCGCCGTTCGCCGCCCCCAAGACCTGGAAGGCGTCCGCGGAACTTGTGCCATCGAGATTAAGAATATCGGTACGCCCATTGGGATTGGTGGTCGCGTTCGTGAAGGTGATGGTTGCGGCTGCGCCGAGGCCGGTAAAGGTCAAGGGGACGAGAGGCACACCACCCACGAGCCGCGACTGGATGGAACCGGCGTCGCGAGCGGCACCCGGGATATAGGTTATGCCGTTGCCGAGCTGGCCATTCGCCGGGGTATTGAAGGTCAGGTTGTCGGGCCCGCCCGAAGCTCCTCCCTGGTAGACGGCCTGTTCCACGCCGCCCGGAGAGGACGTATAGGAAAATAGGTTGGCAACGTTGATGCTGAACTGCGTGGCAACGATGTGCGACGTATTGTTCGTGTCGTTAAACAGGAACGTATCCAGCGGCGATGGCGTGGGGAAAGTCACCACTCCGGGTGCCGGGTTCGGGATGTCTGCCAGGGCGGGGTCCGGGCTGTAAGTGACGCTTTGGCTGCCCGGGGTCTCGAGTTCCAGCGTATCGCCGAGTTGGCCCGACGCGGCGCCTGGCGTGCCGCCTGCCACGAACACCTGGACGTTCCACACCGCTTGATTGACTGCCGGCTCGCGGACCACGACCTGATCGTCGCCCGCCAGGGCATCAATAAACAGGGCGGGAGCGTTGATATACAGAACGTCGGGCCCACCGTTGACGGCTACCGTGAAGTCCTGGACACCGTCGGCCAGTGGATTGTAGCTGCCGTCCCGCGCGATAACCGTGATGTCGTCATCGCCATTGGTACCCGTGACGAGGGCAGGGCCGGCCCCGGGACCGCCGATGACAGTTACGCTCTCCATATGACTCCAGCTCACCCGCTGTTGGCCGGCATCCTTGAGGCCGCCCGCGTCATTGGTTGGGCCAGGCTCGACTGCGAAAACGCCGACAGGGTGCAAAATCACCTGATCGCCCGGTGTGGTGCCGATGGGGTCGCCGCCATCGGCGAACAGCGAGACGCCGGCCGAGGGGGTCAGGTCGAACGTGTCGTTGCCCGCCAGGCCATCCAGTTCCAGGTGACCGATCGCGGCAATATTCACACCAAGTAAGGTGTTGACGCTCACCAGGGCGCCCGTGGCCGTGATTTTATCATCGCCCTGCGTCCCCTCCACGAATACTTGATCGCTGCCACCATTGCCGTTAACGGTAAAGGCGCCCGCGGCCGAGGAAACATTTGTCAGATTGAAGATGGGGACGACCCCGTTGGCCTGGAAGGTGGCGCTCGCGGCGCCGATGGGTGTCACGGTAATTGAATCGGCACCGCTGGTACCATTGACCGCAACAGTTCCGGTGCCAGCGTTCAGGTTGACGATACCAACGCCGCTGATGCTCACCGATCCGAGGCCGCCGCCACTTGCGGACGGCGTCGCCGTGCCGACATTCACGGTGACAGCGGTGCCATTGCCGACAAGTGCCAAACTGTCTGGATCGGGGGTGCCGCTGCCGTTGACAACGATGTTTGTGTAGGGCAACGCCGCCGCGCTGGCCGTCAACAAGTATTGATTGTCGCCGGCAAGGCCGTTGAGCGTCAGGTTCGCCACCCCTGGCGTGACCACGTCGATTTGATTGTTGAGAAGGACTTCACCGCCGGCAAGGAGGGCACGCACCGTGAACGAATCGTTGGCGGCCGTGCCATTGTAGATCAAGGTATCGCTTCGTCCGCTGGCAGTTGCGATGGTCAGAGTGCCCGGGCCGCCAAGGTTGCTAAAACTCATCGGCACCAGGCCCGCGGGCGCGCCAACTTGCACCGTGCCGGCATCCGGCGCGCTGCCGGCGCCAACGTCACGGTACTCGCGGAAGGAGTGGTGACCGTCAAATTATCCCCGCCTCCCTGGCCATTGAACGCCAGAGTCGGCACCTTGGTAAACACCAGCGCCGCTGAACCCAAAATCGCAACCTTGCCCGCGTCCGCGGCGGTTGGGCTGTAATTGATGTTGTCCGCCGCGCCACTGCCATTTACGGTCAGCAGATTGTTGGCCCCGGCCGTCCCGTTGACATTGATCGTGGGGCTAACTCCCGCCATGACGATCCCCACGGGCGCGACCGTGTACGTGTCATTGCCAAAGCGCCCATTGAGGTTCAGGACGTTGAAGCCGGCAAAGGTGACAGGTGCCTGGGCATTGACCCAGGCAATATTTTTGCCACCAAGGGTTTGGGACGTGATGGCGTCATTGCCGTTTGTGCCCAATATCGTCAGGCTATCGGTCGAGCCGGCGGCGGTGACGCTGATGGCTTTCATGCCGGCGAAGTTCACGATACCGTCAACGCTCGCGACGATGCCGGCGTCGCTCGTGGTGCCCGGCGTCACCGTGGTGGCGCCTGTGGCCGTGTTGGTGATGTTGAGAATGTCGCTCGCGGGAACCTGACCGCCTGATATGGTCAAGGACGGGCCGGCGGTGCCGGTGACGTTTACCGTGTCGGCACCCGCGCCGGTCGCCACCAGCAATGCCTGGACGTTCGCATTCACCACCGTGAGCGCCTGGAGTGCACCTACCTGCACGGTGTCATTCGTTACTCCGCGCGCGACGGCGATGGTGTCGGCGGCACTGGTGCCGTTCACCGTCACCGTGTTATTGCCGCCAGCCGCGTCGAGTGTAAAAGCACCGTTCAGGCCGGCGAATGTGATCGTTGGGGAGGCCGGACCATTGGTTAGTGTGCCTGCGCCGCACCGGTCGGCGTGTAGCCCAGGCTATCGGGCCCTGGTGTCGCCGTGACTGCAAGTGTCGATCCCGCAATTCCAGAACCATTCAGGAAAAGGTTGGCGACATCCGTCAGGGCACCGAACGCCAGCACACTAAACGTATTCAAAACGCCCGACAGGCCGTTGAGATTCAGGTCCTCGATGCCCGTGATGGAGATAGGCCCACCGACCACGCCGTTGACCTGATTGGTGCTAAAGTCGACGGTTGCCGCGAGGCCGGCGGCGGTGGCATTGATGTTGAGCGTGTCGCTCCCCTGGCCTGGCTCGCCCCCGATTACCCTGATGCCGCCGGCAAAAAGGCCGCTGGCGGCTATGTCGATGGTGTCATTGCCGCCCAAAGTGTCGATGACCAGGGTGCTGAAGCTTGACACGTCCACGGTGTTAGTGAAGCCGAGGTTGTTGGTGACGGTGACTTTACCAGTCGCGTCCACGCTGACGTGATCGTCGGCCGCGGTACCATCGACGACCACGGTTCTGCCGGGGCCGGCGGTTTTCACGATCTCGAAATTCTGGTAGCTCAACCCCAAAAGCGGTTGGCCATTGGCGTCCACGGGGGCCACCGTGCCGCTGCCGGGCGTGCTCCCTGGTGTGACGACAGCATTGCTGGTGGTGATGTCCAGTTCGTCGCCGGCGCCGGCCGGCTGGCCCAGCGCGTCGTCATAAAGTTGGCTGATTCCCGACAACAAAAATGTCAAGCTGTCGAGCCCGGAGGTTAGCTTCAACGTTCCGGACTCGATGCTGCTGGGTGTGTAGGCGTAAGTATCCGTGGAAGAGGTGCCGACGATCTGCACGGTATCGATCTGGTTCGCCGCGCCTGCGCTCGCGTCGCCGACAAGCGCCACGGTGCTGAAGGCGCCCCCGTGCCGACCCCCAGCGCGCTATAGTCGATTGAGGGATAGCCGGCCAGCGTCACCGACCCGTCGGTAGCGTCCGTCGGGCGAACCGTGAAACTGTCATTTCCTGTTGTGCCAAAGACTACGACTGTGTCTCGGCCGGTGCCACCGCCACCATCGATGCCCAGATGGCCTGCCCCCGTCACGTTCACGGTGGTCGATCTGCTGTTCCCGGCTCGGAGCACAAAAGCTGTCGTGGTGCCGTTCGTTCCCCCCTGGCCGACCTCAAACAGGTCAGCGGCGTTGGTCGTGCCCAGCAGCCTGACAGTAGCCAGAGGGCTGCTGCTGACAACATTCAACGGCACGCTGCCGTCTTGGCGGCCGACGACCGTGGTCGTGTCGCGCCCGCCAAGCGTGTTGATATTCAACGTGTTGAAATTCGTGAAGTTTTGAATGTTATAAAGCGGCGCCGACGAGGCTGAATCGGTGACGCGGACAAGTTCATCCGCCGCTGTGCCGGTGCGGGTCAGATCGACGTCAAATAGGTCGTTGCCGCTGGTGCCGGCGTTGGCGGGGTCAGTTCCCTTGAGGAAGAGGTTGTCGGTATCGCCCAGCGTGCCATCGTTGCCGTTGACAATGATGTTGGTGTTGTTGGCGTAGTTGACGATGGCCACGGAGGTGTTGCTGGCCGCGTTATTGTCGTAGAGTTGACCGGCTTGAGGGCCAGAGGGCTGGACCACGATATTGTCCGAGACACCGGCGACGGCATTGTAAACCAACAAGTCGGACCCGACCGGCACTGAATCTTGGTCCGGGTTGGGAACCCCGCCATCGGGTACGGGATTGCCCTGATTGTAATAGGTCTCGATGCCCCAGCCCTGCGGCGTGTTGTTGGCGTACGGCGTTATGTCCAGGGCGTTAACGCCGGCGGGATCGCTGGTGTCCGGCAAGGCATTGCCGTTGGTGTCAAAGCTGGCCGCCGCGCCGCCAGCCGCATTGATGCGGGTAACGCCGTAGAAATAGAGGGGCGAGCTGATGCCGCCGCCCTGCAGGCCGGCCACGTCGGGGATGCCGACCGCGCCGGTCGCCGGGTCCCAACTACCGCCGAGTTTCAGACTGAACTGATGCCTGCCATCGCTGGCTCTCACAAACTCCGTGAAGAAGCCGCCTTCCCCGTCCGGTACTTGCGTCGGGATTCCCAGCGGGTCAATGCCGCCCCGGACCTTGAAATAATCATCCTGGTTGCCGCCGGCCACGCTGTTGTCACCGATCATGTTGACGACGCCGTTGCCGGGACTCAAGTTGACGCGCTCGATTGAGCTGAAAGCTACGCCGAAGGGGCCATCCACACCGGGGTTGCCAGTCACGGTCACATTGGGGACCGTGGCGCCGTCGCTAAAAACATCAACCGAACTATCGAAAGTGGGTAGGAGTAGTTCATCCCCCTGCGGCTCGCCGGTGGTCGCGTCCGCGGTCAGGGCCGGTTGATTGCCGTTGACCTGAATATTGAAATTTCGGGAAGGAGCCACCGCGAAGCTGTCCGCGACGCCATTCGACTGGAAGGATGATTCGTCGCCGCCATTGACGATCAGGCCCGGTTGCTGCGTCGCAGAGGCAGGCCCCGCCTGGGCAAACGTGGCTGTGTTTAGATGGATGCTTACCAGGTTGCCAAGTTCGTTGTTGCCAACCCAGACAAGCGAATCCGACACGCCGATATCGTCATAGGCATTGCCTCCACCAAAACCCTTTTGCAAGACGCCGGCGCCCAGGCCGAAAATATTCAGGCTGCCGGTCGTGTTATCGACCAGATCGCCCTCGCTGGCGGCGTAGACGATCGCTTGATCGCCGCGGCCTGCGGTGGAACTATTGCCACCGCCGTCCAGGGTCAGTCCGCCGCCGCTGATACCGTTAATGAGGAGGTCAGGCCCGGCGCCGCCGCCGGCCACGCCCGGAAGATTGTGGGCGCCACTGATGTTGGTGAGCTCCGTCGGTGGTGATTTAAGATAGGGTTGGCCCCCCAGAAACGCCGTGACCGAGGCGCCAATGACGGTCCCATTGGGGAGAAGTGCATTGGCCGGGCCTGAGGGAGCGGCGGTCATGGGCAACTCGGCAACGGTAAGAAGATCGTCGCCGCTGGTGCCGGTAATCTGCACCTGGTCGTTGTTGGTTTGCGCGCTGGCCGTGTTGAAAATAAGCGTCTGCACGGATTGCAACTGCAGCGCGATGTCGGCTGCGCTGCCACCCAGACCACTACCGGAGGCCAGGGGCGCGATGTTGAGATCGCCGGCCGTGCTGTCTTGATAGACGAAATTGAGGGCACGTCCGCTACCGGAATTGTCGTTGACGATGACTTGATTTCGATTCACGTCCGCCGCGCCGGCCGTGGCATTTCCCGCCAGGACGAGTGCGCTGAGCGGCGTGAAGCCATTGGCTCCAAGGTCCTGGGCGATATTCAGAAAGAAGCGATCATTCCCACCCTGGCCATTGAAATAGTTGTTGCCGGAAAGGTTGTCGCCAGCGATGGTGAATGTATCGTCACCCGTGCCGGCATTGATTGTGGTGGTCGTCGGGGTGGGCAGAAGTACGCTATCCCCACCGGTGTCGTCCACCGTGAAAGTATTGCCGCCGGTACCGCCGTCAATCGTCAAGGAATCGAAGTCGTTGTAGACATAATTGATGTCGCCGGGCGCCAGCGCCTGGATCTTGCCCCAGGTGCGGCCAGCTTCGCTGCCGGCGCTATTGTTCGGCGAAAACGTTTGCAAAACTACATTTTGTCCAACCGGATCCGCCGAGTCATCGACAACGATCTGATTGCGTGCCGGAAAGTTTTGCAGATTCAGCGTGCCCAGTATGCCTTGCACGCTATGGTTAACGCCGACATTGACGATGCTGTCCGGGCCAGACGATGGGCCGTTGCCGAGATAACTCGTCACGACGCTCGCGGGGGTGGTCAATACGGTGACATTATCGGCCCCGGCCGCTCCGCCGACGACGTCCAGATTGGTCAGGCCTGCCCCCGGCAAGGGATTGTTGATGGTGATGGTATCGGAGCCAGTGTCGCCCGTGACCGTGGCGTTCGTTTTATTGGCGAAATCAACTTTCTCGAAGCCATTGGGGGCGGCGGTGGTCCCGTCATTCACTTCCGTGGCCTGGGTCGAGAACAGCCAGTTATTGATGGTTTGCACCGCGGTCGCCGAGCCCGTGCCGCCACTGAAACCGATGAAACCGGCCGAGCCTACGAGGCTCGGTAGGTCGACCGCTAGCGAAAGCAGCGGCGTGGCGGGCTGACTCGCGCTTCGCGAGGCAAACACACTCAGCAGGTGGCTGGCGGCGTCGTAGTTGATCCAGGCGTACGTGGTCCCGCCCGCGAGAGCGAAGCCAGGATCGGTCAGATTGATATCACCGTTGTTGCCATTTTCCAGGACGGCCACGTGATTGGCGCTCGACCCATCGACTTCGGTGTTGGCGAAGGTGTCAAACTCCACCGCCAGGCTATTGTCAATGGCACTGCCGGTATTGCTCACATCGGTCGTATAACCAAGGTCTCCGCCAAACCCCCCGAGCGCGCTGAGGGAGCTATTTTGGATCATAAACGTGATGCCATCAGCTTCGGGGTTGGTGCCGCCGGACATCGAGAATTGAAAAGCTGACTGAAAAGATGCCGTCGTACTTACGGGCGTGTTAAAAAACGCGGAACTGGCTTCCAACCCGCCCCCATCGGTGAGTTGTAAGGTATTGCCGGCATAGGCGGCGCTGCCATTGAGCGTAAGCGTGTTGACGCTGGCGAAGTTCGGGTAGTCAAGAACGGCGCCAGCGGACCGTTGACGACGTTGATCTGCTCGCCCGCGTGCGTGCCGGTATTCACGGCGTAATCTGTTTCGGGCACGGTGTCGGTGACGGGGGCCAGGCCCGTGAAGGTAATCGTTTGCGTGGCGGCGCCAGACTGGTGAACAAGGGTGCCGGCATTGGCTGGCACATCATCGCTGGGCGTGAAGCTGCCGCTGGTGGAACTGCCGCCCAGGTCGAAAAGATTTCCATGGCCGTTGCCGTTGTAATGAATGCCGTTAATCGGCGCGAACAAGCTTCCATTGGGGTTGTTGATGGTGAGGGAATTGACGCCGGTATCGTTGAAAACAAACGACGTGATGCCGTTAAAGGCAACAGGACTGCCGCCGTTCAACGTATAGCTGCCGCTGTTGGGGCTCGTGGCGTTAACGACCAGCGTATCGCCGCCGGTGCCATTAATTACGAGGGGAGCGGTGGCGAGCAGATTGAAGGCTGCCAAGGTCGGTGTGATCCGATCCTCAAGATGTTCCAGGAGCAACGGCTGTCGGCGATGGTGAGTCCGGCCTGGCTGACGCCGGCCTTCCTGTCCGAGAATTCTTTGCTGCAACCGTTTTAACCAATGTCGGAAGCTGTTATGAAATGCCATGAAACGACTCCATCGGATGAATGCTCAAGAAGTTAAACCAAAGTCAATGGCCGCGCCGATGCAGATTACGCGAAGGACCAATCCGCGCGACGGCAGGCACTTGTTCGGCCCGGGAGGGGTGAGGTCTCGGAGAGAGATCGCCGTAGCGGAACGAAGCCAAGCACTTGGCGGGTTGGCGCCGCCGCGGCGATGATTGTTAGGCAATCGCTACGGTGAAAAGCCCCTTCTGGATGCTGCCTGTAACCTGCACAGAGGTTCGACCTAAACGTCGCAGTTACCACATCCCGCGCCATTCCGTGCTGGCGGAATAAGCTGGAAATACCGATTAGTGAAAATAGGCAGATCGGAAATTAACTGACGATTTGCCCGAAGTCAAATGTTTTCTGAAAAAACTTGGAATTTAGCTACAGAATGGACCAGGCGCAAACCGTTCTATTGGTTATGGCTTAGGGCCCAGTCTCGGTATCCAGGACGCCAAAATCGGCTGGACCCAGCAATTGGAAGTGTAATCGGGCATGACTCAAACCCATCGGGTGGGTCAAGCGTAATCGCGCTGACCCACCGAAATAAACGAACGCGTAGCCCGCATACCATGGTTTCGCATGGGGAGTGGTGGGTCAGCGCGAGTACGCTTGACCCACCCTACGAATTCCGCAAGCTTTTCGGCCCACCGAAATAAACGAACGCGTAGCCCGCATACCATGGTTTCGCATGGGGAGTGGTGGGTCAGCGCGAGTACGCTTGACCCACCCTACGAATTCGGGAAGCTTTTCGGCCCACCGAAGTAAACTCAAACCCGTAGGGTGGGTCGAGCGTAATCGCGCTGACCCACCGAAATAAACGAACGCGTAGCCTGCATACCATGGTTTCGCATGGGGAGTGGTGGGTCAGCGCGAGTACGCTTGACCCACCCTACGAATTCGGGAAGCTTTTCGGCCCACCGAAGTAAACTCAAACCCGTAGGGTGGGTCGAGCGTAATCGCGCTGACCCACCGAAATAAACGAGCGCGTAGCCCGCATACCATGGTTTCGCATGGGGATCGGTGGGTCAGCGCGAGTACGCTTGACCCACCCTACGAGTTCCGCAAGCTTTCGGCTTAATAGCGGAATTCGACGTGGCCGACGAAGCCGTCGAAGGTGAGATTGTCGCGGAAGTTATTGCTGTTGGTGGTGAAGTTATTGTTGGCGATTGCCTGGCCAAGGGATGGGACATTCATGACGTTAAACCAGGAGCCGAAATAGTAACCCCCGGAAATTCGCACATGGCCTTTTTTGCTTTGCCAGCCCAGGCCAAGTTCCAGTTCGAGCACGGGCACGATGCGTGACTCGGTAATCGAGCTCTGTCCAATAAGGCCCGTGAACACATTGCGTTCCACGAAGTTGCCGCGAAATTGGCCGACCAACAGATCAAGCATGCCCTTGCCGTAGCCGTAGAAGCCGCCCAGGATGCGATATTCCCCTTCGAGACCGGCCCGTACGCCGCCGCCATCGAAATTAACGGTGGCATCCGTCGTGCTGGTGCCCGTTACCTGGTAGGTCGCCAGCAAGCTCTGGTTGAGGTGGGCGTAACGTGCTCCGGCCACCCAGAGCAAAGACAGGTGCTCGTTATTGACGAACGCACACTTGTAATCGACGTCGGCGGTGCGCAGGTCGATCACGTATTGTGCCGTGGCGCTCAAGCTGTCGCCGGCGGAGTTGACCGTGTTGGGAAAGACGAGAAAGTTATGGAGCACGTTGCCGGCGGGCGCCGTGATGGCGCCATTGGTGTTTTCGTGGAAGTAAGTGAAGGTGCCGACCACCCAGCTGTGGTCCGAGAGTCCCACGCCGCCGCCAAAACGGAAGCCGCTTTCATACTTCGGGCTGGCCGTGCCGACGGGCCCGCGGGGCACGGAAGTGGCCGGGTCGATGCCATCGAAGGCCTGGGCGAACGGCACGTCCGCGTTATGGACGTTCCAATAAAGGTATTCACCAAAGACCTGCAAATGGAGGCAATGTGCCCGCGGCGTGCAACAGGTGTCGGCATCGCAATAGGGAGGCACATATTCAAAGGGCCTTAAGGTGCCCGGGTAGCTCGCGCTCGGCTGCGGCACCACGGGTTGCGCCACTACGGGCTGCGGCGGGACGGTGTAGGTTGATCCCGGCGGCAAAACTTGCGGTTGTTGGCCATAGTTGCCGCTCACCGGTTGAATGGGACCGAGCATGGCCCGGCCAATCGGAACCGGAATAGGCGGTAGTTGTCCGAGGTTCTGGGCGGTTTGCGCCTGAACCTGAGAAGGAAGCGCAGCGAGCCCCAGGGCCATCAATCCTTTGATGATCTTCCGCATGATAATCCTTTCATTCGGTTTGACTTCACCGCACATCCATGAGCGGGGGCCCGGCGTCCATTGGGCAAGCGCGCGAACCGAGTGGCACGATCGTGCGCTCGCATGAGTCATCGGACTTAGCGTTTCGGCGAAGTCAAGAAGAGTGGACTGGAAGGGAGGAAATGGGCTATCTGGGGGCCGCATAAATGCCAAGATAGGCGCCGGCGGAAAATCCGGCACTCTGTCAAATGGGGGGTCAGAGGGTTTTGGGGAAGGTAGGAGGCAGAATTTCAGCGCGGCATGCGATTTGGGCTACAGACTTAGGATCCCTGTTCATCCATCGCAAACCGGTACGGCTGCTTTCGCCTGGAAGGAACAGATGTTCCGTGCCTAGGCGGCCAAGAGCGTGGACTTGCCGCCCCTCATGTAGGCGTCATAAGCTTCGGTAACGGTTTTGGCGTCGCCGCTCATGCGCACCGTGCCGTGGTCCATCCACAGCACCGTCGTGCACAAGCGACGGAGCGTATTGAGGTCATGGCTGGCGAAAACCAGCAGGCGTGCCTTGTCGATGACGTTCATCATGCGCCGGTAGGCTTTTTCTTGGAAGCCGGCGTCGCCCGCGCTGAGAACTTCGTCCAGCAACAAGATCTCCGGCTCGATGGCGGTGGCGATCGAAAACAACAGGCGCACGTTCATGCCGCTGCTATAAAAGCGCACGGGCATGTCCAGGGCCTCGCCGAGTTCGCTAAAAGCGGCAATTTCCGGCTTCTTCTCCTCGATCTGCTTGGGAAGGTCTCCTTGAAGCAGGCTTCGAAAGAAGATGTTTTCCCAGCCACTGGCATCGGACACTATGCCCACGCCAATGTCGAGGAGGCTGTTAATCTTCCCGTGCACGCTTACTTTTCCGGAGGTGGAGGGATAGATTCCGGCCAGCAGTTTGAGAAGGGTGCTTTTGCCGGCGCCATTGTGGCCGATGAGGCCGATCCGTTCCCCCTCGCCGACGTCGAGATTGAGGTTTTGCAGGGCATTGACCTCAATAAAGGGGTTCACCTCGGGCCTGTACCAGCGGTCGATGAACAGTTGCTTCAGCGTGGAACGTCCGCGTTTCCGCACCCGAAATTGCAGCGATACGTCCTCGAGCTTTATTCCGATCATGGTTTGAAATCCAGTTTCAAGTTTGCGGTTTAGTCTTTTTCCCAAGTCAAAACTACATGTGGAAAATAAGCGTGCGCTCACGGCTATGCAGCATCCAGACCGCGGCACAGAGAGAGGCAATCGTTACGACCGTGGCATAGGCGAACGTGCTGGCGCTCGGGAATTGACAGCCCACCAGCGGATCGCGAATGATGTCCACAAAGGCGCAGAGCGGGTTGTAACGGATGATTTCCTTCGCCAGCGGCATCTTGATTTGCTTGATCGGATAAAAGACGCCCGACAAGAAGTAAAGGAGTTGTAGGGCCACAGTCACCATCTGCTGCGTGTCGGGAAAGTAGACGTTGGCAAAGCCAAATAAGACGCCCAGGGACCAGGCGAAAAGAAAACAAAGAACCATGCTTGGTATCAGCGTCAAGAGGGCTGCCGGCTCCGGATAACCCTGGAAGAAGAGCGTCACGGCGACGGTCAGGCCCAGCATGATCAGAAAATGGAAGCCGACCACCAGGGCGAGGCGCAAGGGATATATGGCCATCGGCATCGGATGGGAGCGAATATATTGTTCGCCATTGTAAAGGCTGTGGCCGCCTTCCAGGATGGTTTGCGACAGAAAGCCCCAGATCGCCAGGCCGCCGACGACAAAGGGAACGTAATCCTTCATCTCCATGGCGAAAAACTGGGCAAAGACAATGCACAGAATGATCGTGGTGAATATTGGATTGAGCAGCGACCAGCCCAGGCCCAGGACCGAGCGCCGATAGCGGTTGCGTAAATCGAGCCGAACCAGGCATATGAGCAGGTGCCGGGCCTGCCAAATGCGGCCCCAATAATCTTTAGATAATGCGGGAGGCATCATAAAAGTTCTCTCAAAATAGGAGGACTGCGCAAACTGATTAGCCAGGTCCCGTCGATCACGCAGTTGTGTCACGGACCTATACCACGAGCCTAAAGGCGAAACAATCTCAGTTCATGTTGTTTCTTTCCTGGAAGTGACTTATATATTCCGCAGCTGGCCCAGACGGTTTCAAGGTACTCCGGAAAATGACACAGCCTCTCACCGTGCCAACAAAACTACCGCCGCGCTCCGATCTTGCCGAGCCGCGGCCCCGCCCTGCGCTCGACGAGGCACTCAGGCGCGGCGATAAGACGCGCCTCGACAGGGCCGAGCGTCATTCGCCCAATCCAAAAACGCCGATCAAGAGTCGCCGCGCCGTCGTCATTATCTGGTCGCTTACCCATTTAAAAGAATTAGCCCGACTGGTTCGCTTTCTGCAACAGGAGACGCATTGGCAACCGGTGGTCCTGCTAGGCTATTCCGTGTCCGCCACACCGGAGGCGAAGCAAGAATGGAACGCCGCCCGCATCCCCTGGTACGTCTTTGGCTCCCTGGCGCAGAATCCCCAGCGCGTTAGCCGTTGGCGTACCCTGGCGTTGTCGGTTTGTAACTGCCTTGGTCTCCTGATCCAACTCGCCTTACTCTGGCCCCTGGTGTTTACCAAAAACCGCCTCCGCATGGCGGCTATTTATGTCGGGCGCCAACACCTATCCCTGGCGCGCTTCGTCCGGCCGCTTGGAAAGCTGTGTAGCACCCTGGGCCGCATAGGTCTCAAGGCCTGCGTTCGTGCGACCCCACGACGACTAAGAGATCACGTCCGCAGACGCTGGCAGCCGGTTTTCACCTGGCTCCTGCCTCATACACGCGGCGGTTTTCGGCTGTTGCGAACCACCCTGAACTGGGCACTCAAAAAGACATTCACCCGGCCGCGCAATACGGCGCCGGCTGGTGCGCGCGTGGGCAACCACAGCCCTGTCCTCGCTGGCTACAAGCCTTGGTTTCGTGGGAAACTGGTTAGCCTATGCCAGCGGCTACAACTGGCTCATGGAACAAAAAAAACGTTTTCAGCTACAGCTTGTGCAAATGAGGGATACGTTGCGGATTGCCGGCGGCACTTTCGGTCACCTGAAACCCGATGTGATCGTGCTGGCCGAGGACAACGTTAGCTACCCGACCGGCCTCTTCATCAAGGCTGCCCGCCAATGTCGGCGCGGCCTCGGTCGTCATCCCCTATACCTTGGCGAGCACGAAAGAATTTGTCGAAGGCTTTCGCGACGACCCGGAGTGTTCAACGCGGCACTGGCACAACTGGCTAGTAGCCAGACTTTTTCCTAAATGGCGCTGTTCCGACCAGGAGCGCGAGTTCTTGCACTTGCCCGCCTACCAGGCACTTGCCATGGAGTGGCTGGGCATCGCGCCCGCTCATCCCTGGATACCCAACGATGGACACTGGACGGCCTTTGCCGTCGAAAGCAGGCGCATGCGGGAAGCGCTATTTGACGGATTTTGGCATGCCGGCCGAGCGCCTGGCGCTCACGGGAGCGATGAGCGACGATACGCTCCATGCGGCCCAGCGCCACGCCGTGCACTTGAAGAAGGAAGTTTATCGCGAACTTGGATTGGCCCCGGGGCGCCCCCTGGTGTTGGTCGCCTTCCCTCCCAATCAATTCTCGCGCAAGCACCCTGACCTGGAATTCACCGATTACCGCGACATGACGAGGTTTCTCGTCAAATCCCTGCAAAGCTTGCAGGATTTCCATGTTGTTTTCAGCCTGCATCCACGCATCGATCCGGAGACGAAGGCGTATATCGAATCGCTTGGGGCCATCATCTGTTACCGCGATACTCTCGAGATGGTGCCAATCTGCGACGTCTACGTCGCCAGCGTGTCGGCCACGATTCGCTGGGCCATTGCCTGCGGCCTACCAGTCATCAATTACGACATCTTTCACTATTGCTACGACGATTACGACGGCGCTCCCGGTGTCATCAGCGTCCGAATGAAAAAAGATTGGCTGGTCCTGCTCGACGACATGGACCGAGACCCCGCGTGGATCACCAACTATCTAGCCCTGCAACAATCCGCTGCCGCCGACTGGGGCGAGACGGACGGCAAATCCGGCACACGCATGGTCGAGCTTTTCGACAAGGTCTCGCCGAGGACGGCTTAAACGTCAAGGACTCGTGGCGATAGCGTCACCCTCTTCGTAACACTCTTCGTAACACTCTTCGTAGCGTGGACTTTAGTCCACGCCGCGATTGCGTGTGGACTAAAGTCCACACTACAGCGGTCTGCACTTCGATAACCCAGCAAATAATCGCGCGAGTCAAATCCACAGCTCCCATCACCTTCGCCTTATGATGAGCGTAGGGTCCGCGCACGCAAAGAATCTTTCACCGCCGGTCAATTTTTTTAACCTTATTCAAATCCGCGAACTTACAATGATTGTTGGTGTCCCTAATAGGAGGTCCTCAAAAGGATCAGGCCCCTTGGACCCGCAAACGGAATTCACAACAGAGGAGGTAGCCCATGGGACTTTTTGACTGGGTGTTTGGTAAGAAAGCAGCCGCTCCACCGCCGATGAATCAAGCCGAGGATGGCGCCGCGGCAACGGCCCTGCAAGCGGGCGATCGCGTGCTCGCTTCCTGGGTGGACGCTTTTTTCTATCCGGGACGAGTTCAACAAATCGACGGCCATTCGTGCGAAGTCGTTTTTGACGATGGGGATGTCGCCTGGGTCAACGAGGCCAACGTGCGCCGGCCCGACATTCGCTCGGGGAGCGAAGTATTTTGCCGCTTTCACGCCGGGCCTACTTACAAGCCGGGCACCGTGGCGGAGCAAAATGGCGAGAAACTGCAAGTTCAATACGAGAACGGCGAGAAAGAGTGGACCACGCTAAGCATGGTGCGGGTGAAGCGCCGCCTGGCCGATGTGCCGGGGCCTCCCGCGCAGGTTCATCAAGGCCAGGGCCAGGTCAACAGCCCAATGACGTCGATGCCCGGCGGGCAAGGTGGCCCGATGACGGCGGTAACAACGGCCGCGGGGCCAATGATGCCACCGCCAGCGGGCGGATTCATTCCGGACGTGGGCGATCCGGTTACTGATTCGAACTGGCGGGCCGGCGACCGGGTGCTGGGCCGCTGGTATGATTTCTTTTGGTACCCCGCCACCATACTGGGCATTGGTACCAAGGGCTATCACCTCCTCTTTGACGATGGCGACCAGCGTATTGCCAATGACCTTGGCCTCATGACGCTCGACTGCGAGGAAGGCGAGGAAGTGTTCATCCGCCCGAGAAATCAATCACAGCGTGTTTACGTCCCCGGACGCGTATTGCGTGCGCAGGGCGAAGTCATCGATGTGGAACTGGAGGATGGTACCCAGGAGACCAATCTCAAGGTAAGCCGGGCGCGGTTTTGGCGCTGCCCCGTGGGCATCCACGCGGTCGCCTTCGACGAAGGGGATCGCGCCCTCGTGCAGGACATCGACGGCTTTTTCTACCCGGCCGAGATACTTTCGGTTGACCAGGACAAGGTCATTGTCCATTTCCTGGACGGCCCGGAGCGTATGGTAACGCCGGAGTTGCTCAAGCCCTTTAACCTGCGCGTGGGCACCGTCGTCGATTGCCGGTGGAAAGGCGGGCAGAATTATTTCCGCGGCCAGATCACCGAGCTCGACGGCGACCGTACGCACATTGCCTATGAGGACGGCGACAAGGAATGGACTACCCTTCGTCTGGTGCGTATCCCGGGCGGCGAAGGTCAGAGCACGAGTCGCTGAAAGGTAAATAGCCTGTGATGGAGTGGAGGGGGTGGGGTGAGGCTAAGTGCTTCTCTCTCACCCCCTCGCCATTAGTCACTCGTCAACTCGCACGTGGCCGATTGGCCGAAGTTCTCTTCGACTTCGACGCGCAGGGCTTCCGGCACGAAGTTGTGATGTTTAAGTAGATCAGCGCGCAGCCGCGTGGCGATGTGATGGGCCAATAACTCCGCGGTGGTGTTCTCCAGGGGCAGCAAGACGCAATCGCCTCGGGGAAAGAGCCATTCCCGATCGCGGTAGCGCACACGCACGCTGCCGCCCTGTTCCTCCACCCTGATTAGCGGGTTCTTGGTCGGCAGCATCATGTAATGATCAAGTTCGTCGATGATCGGCTTGGTGCGGCGTTTGAGGGCGATGAAATCGAAGACATAATGATTCTCGTCCAGGCTGCCTTCGATCTCCACGGTTGCCCGATAGTTGTGGCCATGCAACCGTTCGCATTTATCCCCCTCGTAGCTGATGAAATGGCCGCTGGAAAAGACGAAATTGTCCTTGGTGACGCGAACCTGATAACGTGGCGGCATGGCGGGCCCGGGCTAAGGTTGAGAGTCCAATTCAGGAGGTCTAAACCTTTATTTTAGGGACCAGCCGGGAGAGGCGATAACGAAAAACGAACAGTTTTCCTTCATTAGCCCGTTCCCTCGTCTCTCACTCCGCGCCACTGCGTGAGCCGTCCGTCGTGTAAGGCGGAGGCTATCAGCACGGTTTGCACGCCTGCGTCGGCCAGGGATTGCAGGTCCTTTTTGCTGCCGATACCGCCTCCGGCGGCCAGTTGCAGTTTTGGAAATGCTGTCGTAAGGTGTCTGCACAATGGGGCGGTACCGGAGCCTGCCCCTGTCCCAACATGGGCCAGGTCCAATACTAGCAGCCGTTTTATGCCAGCGCTTACGGCGATCGCTGCAATTTCCGCCGGTTCGGCGGTTCCCCAGGAATCTATTGGCCCCAGACATTTGCCCGCCTTGAGATCGAGCGAGAATACGACGCGCTCACTGCCATGGAGAGCGCACAACTCGGCCAACACTTCAGGTCCCTCGAGCGTTTCCAGCCCGGCCACGATCGTTGCCACACCTGCGCTGGCCAAAAGCTTGCCACCGGCGCTGACTAGTCAGGCCCGCATCCACCCAGAGGCAAAAACCGTCTGCTTGCAATGCCTCATAAATGGCCAGCGACGGCTCTTGACACACAATGGCGTCCAGGTCCGCGACGTAAAGCTCTGTAATGCCAAAATGAGCTCGGATTGCTCTGGCCACGGCAATCGGCTCAGCGGACTCTGTCAGGACACTGGTTATCGGGCGGTATTCCGCCCGGCCGCCGATGCCGTGAACGACTTGGCCATTCATCAGGTCGAGCACGGGCAAGATTTGTACCAACGTACACCACGAAAACTGAGAATTTTTTCCGCTTATGCCGGTTTTATGACCTATGTTTGTTGTAGATAGGGGAACTTCTCCCCGAATTCGATCGAGAAAACCATCATGGAACAGCAAATACAACTGGCCTTGCCGGGTACACGGGCTACAGAGTTTCGCTGGGAGAATGCCAACGAGCTAGAACCGGAAGTGGCCGGCATGTTGCCGGACGATCACGCGTTTCCGATGGCTTTCGTCCTGTTGCCGGCGCTGGTAGGCACACTTCTTTGGCTGCTTACCATGTTGAGCCGTCTTGCTCCCGATGTTGCCTAAATCCTTATTCTACGTCCATTAATATCTGGTGCACAATTCTCCGCGCAGGCGCCGCCAAAGGGTTGCCGCTGCCTGAATCCGCACGGTCCGCCCACTTCCTTCAAAAATCAGCATAAGTTCCCTTTTTTTCATCGCCCAGCTCGAAGACGGGCTCGCCACTACTTGAACAACTCTCCGTCGCTTGGTACCTTGTACGAAACAAACATCTTGCGGACGTGGAGAGGGCCTCGACCATGGCGGATCAAAAACTCATCCTCATCGTGGATGACGATTATGAACTTTCCGACGGCATTCGGGCGGTGCTGGAAAACCAGGGCCATAAGGTCTTGCAGGCCCGTGATGGCCAGCAGGGTAGGAACCTTGTCTACGCGCAGCGGCCCGACCTGGTCATTCTCGATATGATGATGCCGCGCATGGGCGGCTATCCTGTCCTGGAGCATTTCAAAGGCAAGCCCGACGCGCCCCCCATCATCATGATTACCGCCAACGAAGGCAGCCGGCACAAGGCCTATGCCGAGTACCTGGGCGTCATCGATTACATCCGCAAGCCTTTCGCGATGGAACGGCTCCTGGAAGCGGTGGACAAGGGACTCAACGGCGACAAGGCCGCCAAGGTCAAGCCCGCGGAAGAGAAAGCCTGAGAACGCCGGCTAATTGAACTTATTGATCGATTTGCTGTAATACCGCTCTGAGCGCGCTGCCGTAGTCGGCCGCCACGGTTTCCAGGTAACGGAAGCTTGCTGGATTGGTTCGCTGGGGCACGTAACAAGAAACACTCACTCCGCCGGCCACTTGTTTTTGTTGAAGGCCCGCTGCACCTCTGCCCTTTAGCGTATCTTCTAGGCTCTGTATCGTTGTCGCTCCCATCGGGGCCGCCGGCCCTCGATCATCGGTGGACCAGGAACCGGCCGCGATAATGGGACCCGGTGCGTTGCCATTACTTACCGGGGTCATGGGGACGGCCGCCTTGATCGGCACGCCGTTGTTGCCCAGGGCCACTTGCTGCATGGCCGGGACGCTGGCTGTCTGGCCGCCGGTGGTGTCGCGCGGAACCGGTTGCACGATCGGCGCCGGTGGGGACGCCTGAGTTCGTGGCGGTATTGTTGGTGAGCGCCCAGCTCGCTCCATTGCTTTCGTTGATCGCCAACGGCCTGCCACCCGGCAAACCGCTGTTGCTGGCCAGTGCGGCCGTGGTGGAGCCGGTGTTGGTGCTAGGGTAAGGCAACACCACGGCGGATGTCTTGGTTGGCGCGGGCGGGGGCGGCATTGGTTGGCCGTTGGGACCCTTGGGATAATACTCCCCGAAGAGTGGGTCGCCCGAATGGGTCTGCGGCGTGGTGGTGGTACAGCCGGTCAGAGCCGGCAACACGCAGAGGCCCAGCGAAACCCAGGCGCAGAGCGTCCGCGGTCCCAAAGTTTCACGCAGCTTATCGGATGTCCATGAATTGCTCATATTAACCTGGTTGCGTGCCTTCTAATTTGGTGCTTCTCCAATAAAAAGGTATCGGCATACTCGCGCGGCAATCTTTAATCGAACCGGAGATTTTCTGCAATGGCATCTGCGCGGATCGCGGTTATTGGCGGCGATGGCATCGGGCCCGAGGTGATCGAGCAAGCGATCCGCGTGACGGATCGCGCCTTGCAAGCGGAAGGCGTGACTTATACCTGGAACCGTCTGCCCTGGAGTTCCGCTTTTTACAAAGAAACCGGCAATATCGTGCCCAAGGACGGCTGGGAGCAGCTGCGGGGCATGATGCTATCTTTTTGGGAGCGGTGGGCAGGCCGGACGTGCCGGAAACCGTGACCGTCCATGGCCTCCTGTTGCCCATGCGCCGGCAATTTGATCTCTACGTCAACCTGCGCCCCGCGTTTCTCTTCGCCGGCGTCCAATCACCCTTGCGCGACAAGGCGCCCGGCAGTATCGACATGCTCGTCTATCGCGAAAATACCGAAGGGGAATATGCTCCGGTCGGTGGTCGACTTTACGCGGGCACGCCCAATGAAACCGCCGTGCAAACATCGGTATTCACCCGCCGCGGCTGCCAGCGCATCATGCGCGCCGCCTTCCAGGGCGCGCACAGCGCCGGAACAAGGTGACCTCCATCACCAAGTCGAATGCCCAGCAGTATACCCTTGGCCTCTGGGATGAGTGCTTCCAGGAAGTTGCCAGGGAGTTTCCCGACGTCGAGTCCCACCCGCTTCTTGTGGATGCGGCCGCGATGGATTTCGTTCGTAAGCCGGAATCGTTCGACGTGGTCGTAGCCAGCAACCTCTTCGGCGATATCTTGACCGATCTGAGCGCCATCGTGACCGGCAGCGTGGGCCTGGCGGCCAGCGCCAACATCAATCCCGACCGAATCTATCCAAGCATGTTCGAACCCGTCCACGGCTCCGCCCCGGACATCGCGGGCAAGGGCATCGCCAATCCGCTGGCGGCGATCCTCTCGGCCAAATTAATGCTCGATCACCTCGGACAAACCAAAACAGCCGCCCGTTTGCATACAGCGGTCGCCGCCGTCCTCAAGGCGGGCAAAGTTCGCACGCCCGACCTCGGCGGCAACGCTACCACCACGGCCATGGCGGACGCGGTATTGCAGGCACTTTAGATAATTGGCCCGCATTCGCGTACCACGTGGGCGACACAACCGCGGCTGGCTGTCTCATCGTCGTTGACGTGATCGATCGCTCCAAGTGAACTAGAAGGGCTCGCCGTGCGTGACGAATGAACCCTGCTCACGACCGTTCAGCAAACCCTCCTGCTGGATGAAGTGTGCCAGAAAGTGCGTGAACCGCTCGGCACCAGCATGAGTGAGGTGAACCGGGTCCGCGTAATCCTCTGCCTTCAGGCCACAGTCGGCGTTCTCCATGAAATAACAGGGCACGCCGGCACGTTCGGCCAGCGCCGTGAGCTCGCGGCGGTGTTGGTGGTAAAGGGCGCCGTACACTTGCTGGACTTGCTGGCAGTATGAAGGGAACGTCGGCATGTGCAGCAACACCACGCGACATCCCGTGGACCGCAGGCGTCCGCAAAGAGCTTCAAGCTGGGTAATGTAATAGGGACTCATTTCCTGATATTTGTAGTAGGCGTGGCTGATGTTCGAGATCAACTCTTGGGCCCGTTGCGGATCTTGCATGAGCTCGTTACCTTTGAGATTTTCGCTGACCCAGAACCCGCGTTCATCCACATTCCACATCCACAGTCCAGAGCGCGGCTTGATGTTGGCGTGTACTTCTAAATGGTGCCGCAGCCAACCCATCCGGGCATGAAGGTCCTTGGCCGGACTCATGAGGTTAGCCAGGTAAAGTTCGCAGTTCTCGGCCGGGCTGAGGTGCTTGGGCACGGCGGCAGGAGACGGCGTCCGCTGTAGCAGGAAGTATTCATCGGTGAAGACGAAGACCAGCGGAACATTGCCAAGGGTCGGGTTCCGGTCGAGTATATAGTTAAATGCACCTATTCCCAGGCTGGGATAACCGGCGTTGACGGTGGCGCGTGCCGGTAAGCGGAGTTCGTAGTCCAGCACGGCCGGCACGACTCCGAAGGCCGCTCGGGAAGTGCCCAGGACCAGGATCTTCGGGTGCGCGTTGCGGACGAGGCTTTGTAGCTCCACCTGGCGGACGCGGTTTTCCATGGAGGAGGGGTCTTCGAACTGCGGCAACGGAGCGTACAGCACAAACACCAGGTAACTCGTCACCAAAAGTCCAGTCAGGAGCCAGGTTCGGCGCCACGGTCCATCGGGCAACCGCGCGTTAGAACTGGAAGTAGATAAATCCACGAGCGGCTCCTTGTAGCTGCAGAATACCGATGATGAGCGCTGCAAGCGCCACCGAACGTGCCCACCACGGCAGGCGGGCAAAGACATATTCGATGGAACGGTTCCGCAAGAAATGGTGACCGAGCAGCAACAGGCCAATCAGCACCAGCACGGCCATGGTCTCGCCGTCTTGCAGGCGGCCCGGCCGCGCGGCCCGAAAGGCCCCCACGGTCATCGATTTGATCAGGCCCGCGGCGGCGGGGAGATTCTGGGCCCGGAAGAAGACCCAGGATATGCAAACGAGATAGAAGGTCAGCAACTGCACTCCAAGCCGCACAATCAACCAACCGGCCCACCGGGCCTCCCCCCAAATCCAGCTCGCCAGCCGTTCCACAATGAGGTAAATGCCGTGGAGCAAACCCCAGATAATAAAATTCCACGACGCTCCATGCCAGAAGCCGCCCAGCAACATGGTAATCAGGATATTGAGATAAGTGCGCCATTGGCCGGCGCGATTGCCGCCCAGCGAGATATACAGATAATCGCGCAGCCACTGGGATAGTGAGATATGCCAGCGTTGCCAGAAGTCGGAGAAACCGCGCGCCGCATAGGGACAGCGAAAATTGTCCGTGAGGACAAAGCCGAAGCAGAGAGCCGTGCCAATGGCGCAGGTGGTGTACCCGGCGAAGTCGAATAATATTTGGCCGGCAAATGCCAGGGTGCCAATCCACGCATCCGGGAAGCTGAAGCGCGTCCCTGCCGCTGCGCCAAAGACCTTGTCGACAATCGGCGCCAGGAGAGCATCCGCCAGGGCAATTTTCTGAAAAAGGCCCCACGTAAGCAGGCACAACCCCCAATAGAACTGTAATGGGGTAGCGGTCCGCTCTTCCTTGAGCTGCGGCAAGAAATCCCTGGCACGAACAATCGGGCCGGCGACCAAGTGGGGAAAGAAGGAGACAAAAAAAGCAAAGTCCAGGAAAGACCGATCCGCGGCAATTCGCCTGCGATAAACATCAATGATGTACGAGAGCGACTGGAAAATGTAGAACGAGATGCCGACAGGCAGGAGGATATCGATCCGGCGCGTTTCCCAGGAGATGTTCAGCGCGCCTAGTAAGGCGTCAACATTCTCCATAAAAAAGTTCACGTATTTAAAGAAAGCAAGCAGCCCGATGTTGACTGCGACACTGATGATCAAGAACAGCTTCCGCCGACTCGGACGTTCAATGCGGTCGATGAAGAGTGCCAGGCTCCAATCCAGCACTGCCAGGGCAAAAAACAGCAGAATGTAGGCAGGATGATAACTGGCGTAAAAGAGACAATTGGCGCAAAGCAGCACCCCTTTCCTGGCTCCCCAGCGCATGGGCAACCGGGAGAGAAGCACTAACGTGGCAAAGAAGACCAGAAACGTCAGGGAATTGAAAACCATCCAGATAATCCAGGACTAGTTCCGCGAATGATTAATATTCGGACAGGGTTACTTAATTCTGGTTTTTCGCACAAGTGGAGTTGGCGTGGTTCGGAGAAGCGTGCAGGACGCGGCGAGACGAGGACCTCTTGCATGAAGCTTTGATTGGACAGCTATTCGCGATTTTATGAAATGAGTCGGACAGCGGGCCCTCTTCGAAGGTGCACCGAGCCTATCAGGCTGTCGAGGGATGATGTGGTCCCTCTCAAGGGTTCATGGGCAAAATCACATTCATCGGCACAAAGTCAGATATAAGCTTGCCAGGTGATGCCACGAGCTCGTCGGGGCGATCTTGGCCAGAGCTTCCTCCAGCGAATGTTGAGCATTGCCGGCCTGGCCTGCGAACAATTCCGCCATCCCACGGTTGAACAATACGGGCGCCCGGGGCTCCAGCGCGTCCCATATTTCTCGTGCGGCATCGGTTTGACCCTGGTGCCAGGCCAGGGCGGCCTTTTCATTCTTCCAGGCGACTCGCCATTCAGGCGGGACCAGAGCGTCGCTGTCGCGAACGAGGGCTTCTGCCTCCGTGTACTTGCCGGTCAGCCTCAACATACCCAACGCCAGCAGCATTTCCGGATATTGCTTTTCACCTGCCACCTGCTGCGCCCAACTCACCAGGGTCGGATGGCTACGGCCCGACGGTGTTGGAGCGGGAACATGCTTGGAAGTGTGGAGGATAGACTGGAAGTCACGTACCATTTGCGGAAAGTTGCCAAGTGCAAAGGCGACGGCCAGTTCAGGCTGGTGATCGGCAACCAGTTCTGGCCACTGAGGCGGCACGGGCCTTTTACGCGCGTTGCCGCTGGCATGCTGAAAATAATCCACCGCCATCACGGCCTCCGCCCAGGCCTGGGCGGGATCGGTTAACCGGGCGGGAGCGGCATCGTAAAGGTCAACCTCGGTTGCCACGCTCAAGTCCGCGAGCCCGTCCGCATGGGCCTGTGCCTGCTTGTTGAGAAAGCCCGCGAGCAATTCAGTGAGCTTTGGCTGCGACATCTCACAATCCTTCCCAGAATTATTGCTTGAGGCTATTCCAGTCATCTTTGGGTGGCTGCTAACCTACAACGTGCCGCACGCGGCTAACTTCGCCTTAAGTCTCAAAATCTACCCAGGAACCATCGGGCCGGCGAACTTCATTGGGCCGAAAGTTCGCCTTGTATGCCAGCGAGGGGCACGCCGCAACATAATATCCCAAATAGACATAAGGCAAGCCAGCGTGGCGCGCCGCTTCCAAAATGCACAATACGTTCCAGATACCCAGGCCGCGGTGGCGTTGCCGGGGTTCATAAAAAAAGTAGATGGCCGAAAGCGAGTCGGCGAGCCGGTCGACATAGCCTACGCCTACCAGCCGTCCCTTGACGAAATAGCACCATTCTTCCGTGAAGGCGGGGTTGCGCACGAAGGAGTCGACATAACTCGAGGCATCCTTGGCGGGGTGTTCAGGCCAACCCTTGTTGTCGGCCTGAAAATCGTGATAGCGGTCGTACAGGTCTAGCTTGCGCACGACACACCAGGGCAGCCGATCTGCAACGTCACTTCATTTTGATTGTGGACGAGAGTGCGGCGCTGGCTGCGGTTGGGTTGAAAGCGGCCGACGTCGACGCGCAAGGCCTGGCATTGATTGCACGTCAAACACCGCGGGCGAAACAGCACGGCCCCGAAACGTCGCCAGCCCGCCAACAGTCGCCGCCGGTATTCGGGACCATCGAGGTCCCGAGCCATTTCATATTCCAGGCTCCAACTTTCGTCCGGCAGATAACCGCACTGGCTCGGAGGCGCGACATAGCTAAACAGAGATTCCATGCTGGATATGATAAACGGCGCTGGTGTAAACCGAAATGGAGATTTTGAAGAAAGCCGCGATGCGCGGCAGGCTGCGCATCGCGGCTTCACGAGCTGTGCCGAACGTACTCGGCGTGTTCCCCCGGGGCCGAGCAAGCTCGGTCCCCGGTCACAAAAACTCCGCTGCGAAGCGCCCCACTGGAGTGGCCGACCCAAAGCACCACTTGATCCAGCGAGTGTACGTGCCTCTACCCAGGAGGTCAGGTAGTGCCGGCTTCCCGCAAAATCCCAGCACGCAACGGAGCTTGGCGATACGCATGTGCTCAGCAGGTGAACGATGGCTGTCTGCATTGCCGAATTCCCGGCTGCGCGCGAATTCGGCCACCCATCAAT
Source organism: uncultured Planctomycetota bacterium (assembly GCA_963848825.1). Classification (GTDB taxonomy): domain Bacteria; phylum Planctomycetota; class Planctomycetia; order Gemmatales; family Gemmataceae; genus CAVVSQ01. The sequence goes on from CAWKFA010000017.1 coordinate 385,853, forward strand.
TCATGTGCGACGGAGCACTAATATTAAGTCCCTGCCGTCATCGATTTCGATCAGGCGCGGCAGGCTTATAACGAACCCAAAATAAGCTGTCAAGTTTACCACACCGTCTGTCACCGGCTTCTTTGGACGCCTCGTCAAGACAGGGGCGCGTATAACCCGGAAATCAAAGAATTCCTAGCCCAAATGCAATTTCGTCGCATAATGTTCTGCGGGGCGGCTTGAGTGGAAGCGGAGCAATCTTGAGGTTCTCTCATGAGTAAAGACAAACAGCTGCGGCAGGTGCTGGAAAGCGGCATCGTGGCGGTAGTTCGTTCCCAGGATAGCGGGCAACTGGTCGAGGTGGTGCAAGCGCTGGCCGACGGTGGGGTTACCGTCGTGGAAATCACGATGTCGGTGCCCAACGCCCTGGACGTGCTCCGGCAGGTTCGCCAGGCGCTGGGTACTCGGGTGCTGCTGGGCGCGGGCACGGTGCTCGATACGGAAACCGCGCGGGCGGTGCTCCTGGCTGGCGCGGAATACATTGTTTCGCCCATCGTCAATCTGGACGTGATCAAACTCTGTCAGCGTTACGATAAGCTCGTGATGCCCGGCGCCTTCACGCCCACGGAAATATTGACCGCCTGGGAAGCTGGCGCCGACATCGTCAAGGTTTTTCCCGCCGAGGTTGTCGGCCCTGCCTATTTCAAGGCACTGCGCGGACCTTTGCCCCAGATACGCGTCATGCCGACGGGTGGCGTGGATCTTACGACGGCCGCCGCGTTTCTCAAGGCCGGCGCCTGTTGCCTGGGAATTGGCAGCCAGCTCGTGGAACCGGAAGCCGTGGTGCAGGGCAATTTCACGCGTATCCGCGCTCTGGCCCAACAATATGCCGCGATCGTCAAGACATTCCGTGGAGATCCGTCATGCCCTACGATGTGATTACTTTTGGCGAGGCCATGGTTCGTTTGAGCCCGCCGAATTTCCGCAGGTTGGAACAAGCCTCAAGCCTCGATATGCTCGTCGGCGGGGCGGAACTTAATACCGCGGTAGGCGTGGCACGCTTGGGCCATACGGCCGCCTGGGTGTCGCGCCTGACAAATAATCCGCTCGGTCGCTTGATCGCGAACCGTGCCCGCGAAGCCGGCGTCGGCACGGAGCATGTGCTCTGGACGGACGAAGACCGCGTTGGCGTCTATTTCTTGGAATTTGGCGCGTCCCCACGCGCCAGCAACGTGGTCTATGACCGCAAAGGCGCGGCCATTGCCAACATCCAGCCGAAAATGGTGCCCTGGACCACCGTTTTCGCGGGCGCCAAATGGTTTCATGTCACCGGCATCACGCCGGCCTTGAGCCCGGGCGCCGCCGAGGCCACGCGCGAGTCCTTGATTGCCGCCCGCGCCGCCGGCCTGCGCACCAGCATCGATCTCAATTACCGTATTAAATTGTGGAACACCGCCGACGCCGGTAAATGGATGGCGGAGTTCATGCAATATTGCGACGTGCTCATCACCACGGAGGAGGACACGGAACGGGTCTTCGGCATTACCGGCAAGAATTACGAGGAAGTCGCCGACAAAACCGCCAGGCGCTTCTCGTTGCCGATGGTGGCCATCACGCTCCGAGAAAATCCGCTCGTCTGGAAGAACTCCTGGACTGCCATTCTTTATCAAAACGGAACGACTCTGCGCACGAAAACCTACGAGGTGGAGATCGTCGATCGGCTCGGCGCCGGCGATTCCTTTGCCGCCGGCCTCATTCACGGGCTTTTGGAAAACGATCCGCAAAAAGCACTCGATTTCGGCGTGGCCGCCAGCGCGCTCAAGCATACGATCCCGGGCGATTTCGCCTGGATAACACGCGGCGAAGTGGAAGCCATGCTCAAGGGGGGCGGCCTGCGCATTAGCCGATAAAACATGAACCTGACACGCGACCAGGTGCGGGAACTTGACCGCCGCGCCATCGAGGAGTGCGGCATTCCGGCCCTTTGTTTGATGGAGAACGCCGGTCGCGGAGCGGTAGACGTCCTGGAGGCCCTGGGCATTCACGGGCCGCTGGCAATTTGCTGCGGCAAGGGCAACAACGGCGGTGACGGGCTGGTCATGGCACGCCACCTTCATAATCGCGGCCGCGCTGTCGCGGTCTATCTTTTTGCCAATCCCGCGGAATTGAGCCGGGAAGCTGCCGTACATTGGCAGATTGTCTCGCGCATGGCTATCTCGACCCACGTCTGGCGGCCTGAGGCTGACGCCTGGCTGGCCGAACAATTGACGAAACCGGAATGGATCGTCGATGCCCTCTACGGCACGGGCCTGGCGGGCCCGGTCAGGCCGCCGCATGATCGGGTCATTGCGGCTCTTGAACGCGAGCCCGGCTGCCGTCTTCGCCGTGGATATTCCCTCAGGACTCAATGCCGACACGGGGGAGCCGATGGGCGCCACCATCCGCGCTCGCCATACAGCGACCTTTGTCGCGGGCAAGAAGGGCTTCGCCAACCCGGCGGCGCGGCATTTTCTGGGCAGGGTTCACGTCGTGGACATCGGCGCACCGCGCGAAATACTTTCTGATATAAATACGTGAGCAAAATCATCGTAGCCGCGTCGCTAGCCTAATTATTAAGGGCGTTCGGAAAAAAAGGGGTCAGACCCCTTGAAGCGAACAGAGTTTTCAACGCTTTTGCAGGATACCGAGGGGGTCTGACCCCTTTTTTTCCGAACGCACTAAGGAAATGCCATGATCCGTCCGACGGTCCCCGAAGAAACGCCTGAGCTGGTGAACTTGACGGAAGCGACAGGGCTCTTCAAGCCTCTTGAGGTCGAGGCGCTCGTCGAGGTCCTTGCCGACTACTTCGCCGGCAATATCGATCTCGGCCACCGTTCCATCACGGCGGACCAGGACGGCATGGTATTGGGCTTCGCCTATTACGCGCCCGCCGCGATGACCGATGGAACCTGGTACTTGTACTGGATAGCGGTGCGCAAGGACATCCAGGCACGCGGTATCGGCACCGAGCTTTTGCGCTACGTGGAAAATGACATCGGCAAACACCACCATGGCCGCGTGCTGTTCATCGAAACCGGTTCCTTGCCTCACTATGAAAAGACCCGTAGCTTCTATGTGAAGAACGGCTACGAAACGCACGCCCTCCTCAAGGACTACTACGCGGACGGCGACAGCATGGTGGTCTATCGCAAGGCGTTCCGATAAACCTTGTGGTGCCCCGGTGAAAGGTAAATGCTCATGTTTACCCTTTCGAAATTACCGCAACGCCTACTTCTGGTGGTTCCCGTCGTCGGCCTGCTGGCACTTCTTCTTTTTCACTTTTCATCGGTCGCCGATCCAAAGGACCCTCTAACCGACGCTCAGCCCTCGGCCAAGGTCCACCGCAAGCCGCCAATTCAAGCGCAGAGTCAAAAGAAGCCACGGTTGACTGTTCCCAAGGTCGCCAGGGCACCGACCATCGATGGCAAAATGGAGCCAGGGGAGTGGGAGCGTGCGGCCGTGGTGACCGGCTTCATGGGTGCCAACGGACCGCGGGCCGGCGTGATGGATGCGCCCGACGCCAAAATCTATTTGGCTCACGATGGCAAAAACTTCTACATGGCCGTTTACTGTGAGCTGTTCCCGGACCAGGTCCCGAGCCGGACCTATCGTAAGCGCGACGATCCGGTCTACATGGATTCCAATCAGCTGGAGTTATGGCTTACGCCGCCAGTGAAGGGGCAGCTGGTAACGTATCAGATGATAGGCAACGCCTATGGGGCCATTTACGACAACCGCCAGGTTCCTGACCTGGGCAATGTCGTGGCCGGCTGGAACGGGCGCTATGCACTCAAAAGCACCTTTGTCAGGGGCAAGTATTGGATCGCGGAGCTGTCGGTGCCCTTCGCGGATTTTGGCGTCGATGAAGTCAGCCCGGAGCAAGAGTGGGGCGGCCTGGTGGCCGTGGCCTGGCCCCAGCGGTCCTGGCCCTATACCGGCGGCTGGTACAAAAACGTTCAGCAACATGCGGTGCTCACCTTTGCCGACGATGGCGATTGCGTTCGTCTTGAGGACATGTCCTCCTTGTTTGGCAACAAGCTTGCCCCCAGGGGAACGTTGGTCAACGGCGGCGATCAGGATGCGGATTACACGCTCTCTTTCCTGGTGGGCAAGGATCGCTACGAGGAAAAAATTCATGTGCCAGCCCATGGCAGCCAACCCATTGCGCTGCAAAAAGTCTTGCCCGACTTTACGGGTGCGCAGCAGACCTGTAGCCTCGACATCACGGGACGCGAAGGCTGGAAGCTCCTGTCCGCGGACTGGTTTTACCGGCCGATGGACCAGAAAACGCTTGCTCCGGCGAAGGTGCCGCAGCCAGAGCTTCCCTTCGCTGCCCGCGTGTTATTCGCGCCGCAGGCCCAGGGTTTGAAAGTCTGGGCGGACGTTCTCGATTATCCAAAACGCCAAAACCTGGCCAGCGTGCGTTTTCGTGTCCAGGACGAAAAAGGTGACAGGCCCATCCTCATCAGGGACACAACAGATTTCTCGTATGACGCGGCCGAAGCGTATCTATGGTTGCCCAAGGACCTTCCCTACGGCAAATATGTCGTCAGCACCGAGTTTCTGGCCAGGGACGGCTCGGTTCTCGATCAGCGTGCCCATCCATTCGAGCACACCGACCTGCGGAAGCAGTTTTATTGGTGGGGCAATCAATTAGGGAACAAGCGGACCGTCAATGCGCCCTTCACCCCGGTCAAGACCGCCAAGAACACGGTAAGCGTGTGGGGTCGCGACCACCAGATGCAAGGCGCTTGCCCACGCAGGTTCTGAGCCAGCAGGCAGCGCTGCTGGCTCGTCCCATGACTTTCGTTGCGGTCGTCAACGGCAAAAAGGTGGAGGCAAGAGTCACCAAACCCTTTGAACTGGACAAGGAGGATGGGGTACGCACGCAGTTTCACGGCCAATATGAAGTCGCTGGTATCACCCTCGATTTGAAGGGAGATGTGGAATACGACGGCATGTTTTTCTACACGCTCCAGGCACGCGCTCGGCCTGGCGTGACGCTGGACCGTCTTTATCTGTCGATGCCCGTGAAGGCGGCTCATGCGACAACGTATTATTCGACAGCGGGCGGTTGGAGCGCGGCTTACGATTTCATTCCAGCCGAGCCCGCCGCGAAGCCGTTCTGGACTTCCGACAGCCTCGCCGACTTCGTGCCCTACGTCGGCCTGGGGGATGACGAACGGGCTTTGCAATGGTTTGCCGACAACGATCATGATTGGGTGCCTGGCAAAGATGCTCCTTGCGCGGAACTTTATCGCGAGCAGGACGCGGTCGAATTACGAATCAATCTCGTTCGAGGGCAGGGGGTGCTCAAGGCGCCCTTCGGCGCGAAGTTTGGCTTCATCGCCACGCCGATCAAGCCTCTGCCTGCTGGCTGGCGTCATTCCTCCTTGCACTTCGCGCCGGTCGCGGACAGCAAAATCAATTTCTTTTTCGGCCCAGGTCATGGCGGCTGTCCGATCGACCCGCACGATACACTGAAGCTGGCTCAAGTCCTGGGCGTCGATGTCAAAGGAAAAAATCCCGACGAGGTGCTGGATAAATTGCCTGCCAGGAGTGCACGCATTCCCGATCTAAAAACCCTCGACAAGCTGGCTTCCAACTGGGCCGGCACGGCTTATGCGGAATTGACCGGTAAGCCGGACGCGGTGCGGCGCTGTTATTTTTTTAACGCCAACATGTATTTCGAAGGCTACCGTTCCCCCGCTTTTGCTACCCTGTTCCCGGGCGAATGGACGCTCGAGCCTTCTTCGGGCTGGTTTCATTTGACCACCACGGACTCCTACCAGGATTTCTTCACCTTCTACATGAATTTGTGGATGAAGCATTGGGTCATGCCCGGGATGTATTTCGATGAATGTTACCTGGCGCGGGATTTCAATGTTTTCAATGGCAACGGCAAAATCATGGCCGACGGCAGTGTGCGCGGCTCCGTCCCGCTCATGCAGCAACGGAATTTCCTGAACAGGCTTCGGCAAATAAGCGTCGACAATTCCCGAACTCCATTTATTTGGGTGCATGAGTCCAACTACATGGCGCCGCACGCCATCAGCGCCGCCGATGTCGCCATGTTTGGCGAAGACCGCGCCCCCACGCCGGGCTCCGACGTCATGGACACGATTGCCCCCGTTCTGCTGCGCTCCATTGGCCGCTCGCAAAAATTCGGCTTTATTCCGCTCTGGATGAACCAGGCAGGCCGCGGCGGCAGTGCCGGTCCTCGGGCAGGGTTCTACTCGCGCCAGCTCTATGGCTGGGCCTGGCTGCACGACGTCGTGCCGGAATACCACACCAGCAACCGTGGGCACGCGCTGGTGGCCGTCCGGAAAGGCTGGGGCATCGACAAGGAGGACGTAACTTTTCTCCCCTACTGGAACAATAACAAGGTCCTTAAAACGGACGACAAGCAATTTCTCGTGAGCGCCTGGACCAGGCCCGGCGGCAAGGTATTGCTGGAGGTCCTGAACCTGCATAAAGACGACAAAACCACGGCCACCATTGTCCTGGATCCGCAGGCTCTCGGCTTGGCGCCGGACTCGAAGGTATATGACGTCGAACAGGGCCCCATGCTGGGCAAGTACGCCGCCGACATGCGTGAAGTGGATCGGCTTATGTTGCAAGATCCGGTCGCTAACAAGGAGCGAGTCCAAAAACTTCTGCAAGGCCATGCCGAGCCGAGTTCTGGCGTTACCTACAACCCGGCCCGCTGGCAAAGAATCGGCGCCGGCCCAACTTTTCAAGTTACCGTGCCAGCCAGAGACTTTGTGACCTTGGTCATCGAGTAGCAGTGAACGGCACGCGAATCTGTCATCCGCGTGCGCGGCTCCTGCTCGGACTTGACCTTCTTCTCCAGCCAGACCATCTAGCGGAACTTTATCCTGTGATTACGATGCCGTTGCTCCAAACGATGATGGCAGCATTGGTGCTGACGGCTCCAACCCACCACGTGTAGCTGTGCGCCGGCTTGAGTGCCGCGTTCAGGGGCAGCGAGAAGGTTGTGGCGATCAGGTTTGCGAACGTAAGTACCTGACCGGATGTGTTGTCGGTGAGCCATAGTTTATAGGAACCCACGTCGGTCACGGCTGACCAGGTAAATGTCGGTTGATCGATCGGACCGCTACTACTGAGGTTTGTCGGCGGCGTGAGCGGCGCGATGCTGAAGCCCAGACCTTGGTTCCAGGAAGTCACCAGTCCATTCGTGCTGACGGCACCGATCCACCAGGTGAAGCTGTGACCTGGCGTCAGCGCCGAGGCCGGCGGCACAACCGCGCTGATCGTTCCCGCTGCGGCCGGGACGGTCACCACGTGGCCGGTGCTATTATCGGTAATCCAAACCAGGTAGGAACCGGCCCCAATGACTGCGGTCCAGCCGAATGCGTGGCTGATCCGTCGTGAGCATGGCGCCCGCGCTCGGCGTGGTGGCGGTAGGCGCCGGCAGCGCTGCGATGCTGAATGACTTGCCGAGGCTCCAGGAAGTTACCAGGCTGTTGGTGCTAACGGCACCGATCCACCAGGTGAAGCTGTGGCCGGGCGTCAGCGCCGAGGCCGACGGCACAACCGCGCTGCTCGTTCCGGCCGCTGCCGAGACGGTGACCACGTGCCCGGTGGTATTGTCTGTGATCCAGACCGTGTAGGAGCCGGCGCCGCTGAAAGCAGTCCAGCCGAATGTGGGCTGATCCGTCGTGAGAATAGCACCCGCACTTGGAATGGTGGGGGTAGGCGCCGACAGCGCGGCGATGCTGAAAACCTGGCCGGGACTCCAGGAAGTTACCAGGCCATTGGTGCTAACGGCACCGATCCACCAGGTGAAGCTGTGGCCGGGCGTCAGCGCCGAGGCCGACGGCACAACGGCGCTGGCTGTTCCGGCCGCTGCCGAGACGGTGACCACGTGCCCGGTGGTATTGTCTGTGATCCAGACCGTGTAGGAGCTGGCGCCGCTGACAGCAGTCCAGCCGAAGGTTGGCTGGTCGGTCGTGACAACGGCGCCTTGCGCTGGAGAATTAGGAATCGGCGCTGGGAGTGGCGCGAAGCTGTTTATTTGGCTCTGCAGGGGCGGGCCAAACTGCGACGTATTAAATAGCGGGTCAGTGGCCGTCGCCGTAATAAAGGCGGCCCCACTGGGCGGTAATGGACCGAAGAAAGTGAAACTCGCGGAGCCGGCCGAATTCGTGTTTACTTGCTGGGAACCGAGGAAGTAGCGGCCGGACGGCGAGCTCAGGTCGTTGGCGAAGAACTCGAGCGTGTACACGGTACCTGGCAAGGCGCTCATGTTTCCAGTCACCTGTATACCCAGGGGTAGCATAATAGCCGAGGTCAGCACGGGGGCCGCTTGATTCATGTTGGCCGATGGCTCCAAATCGATGCCGAGCAGGCTATTGCTGAATATCGAGTTCTCGAGGAAGCTGTTTTGGTTGCCGGAGTTCACCCGCACGCCATTGGCGCCGCTGAAAGCGATCACGTTGGCCGGCCCGCCCGCCGTACCGTTGGTGCTGGCCGCTATACGGCCGACAGTGTTGAAGGAACTCGCGGTTAGGGAGATGCCGTTGGCCGCGTTTGGCAACGGGAGCAAACCGAAGGCGTCGGTACCAATGAGGCATCCTATCACCGTATTCTGCGAGGTACCGAGCATTTCGATACCGTTGCCCAGGTTGCCGCTGATTACAGTGAGGAGGCTCGGGTCCGTCGAGCCAACCGTCGTCAACGTAGTGCCCACGCCCAGAAAAATGCCCGCATTCGTGTTGCCAAGCGCCTTGGCACCCGTCAAGTCGGTGCCGATGTAGCTAGAATTCACCTGGATAGCGCTGGCATTGCCGGTGACGGCAACGCCATTGGCGCCGTTGGCGGAAATGACGTTGTAGGGGATTATGTTGAAGGTCGGCTGCGGACCGCCAATGATAATGTCATGAGCGTTGCCGTCGACCTCCACGCCATTGAGGATGTTCCCCATGGCCACCTTGCCCTGCGTGTTCAGGCCGATAATGTTCCCGGTGACGCGGACGCCCTGGGCGGCGCCGCCGATCTCGATGCCGTCATGGCCGTTGCGGGCAATCACGCAAGTTCGAATAAGGATATTGTCGCCTGTGGAGGTGATTAACATGCCGTCCTGGCCGTTGCCCAGGTTTAAATTGTTGCTGAACGCGGCGAGGCCGCAAAAGGTGTTGTAGGAAGTAAAGCCGCTGGCCGTGTCGCTGACAACAATGCCGTTCTGTCCATTGGCGGCATCGACGTTGCCGAGCGGAATCGGCCCCCCCATGAGGGTGTTGGCGGAGGATCCTTCGATGACGACCCCGTTGAGCCTATTGGCCACCCCGGTGCTATTGTTGGCGCCGACGCCGAAGAAGTTGGCCTGAATCGTCGTGTTGTCGGCATTGGTGACCCGCAGGCCATTGCCACCATTGCCGCTGATGACGTTGTAGAACACGAACGGGTTGTCCTGGATCGTGCAGCCGATAAGTGAATTGGCGTCGGCGTTATCGATGGCCACGCCGTCCAGGCTATTGCCGAGGGCGGAATTGCCGGAGGCGGCGGTGCCGATGAAGTTGCCGCTCAACTTGTTTTGCGTGGCCGCGCCGGTAATGAACACGCCGTCGGCGTCATTGCCCGAGATCAGGTTGCCTTGCGGCGGCACCGCGAACACCCCATTCGTCGGATCATTGCCGCCCGTCGCACTGCCGCCAATGAGGTTCCCCACGGCGCCGTCGGTTACCAGAATGCCATTGCCTCCATTGCCGCGATCAAGCGTGCCACTGACATCCGTGCCGATAGAGTTCTTGGCGATCTGGTTGCCATTCGAGGCAAAGCTCGCGCCGATGGTCGCCTGGAAGGACGTGGTGCCCGCTGTCCCGATCACGACACCGACCACTTGATTGCCGTATACGGCATTGGAACTGGTAATGTTGGTGGTGCGCACAACTCCGGGATAGTTGAGGTCCACCCACGTCGCCTGACCGAATGACCCGTCCCCCTTGCGCGAGACTGTCGCCCAGGAGCCTTGCGCGGGGTTCGCTGAATTGCTTTGCAACGAATCGGCATTCAACGTGTAGACACCAGAGGCGACGCTGCTGATGCCTTCAAAGTGGGTGACGAAATTGTTCCCATGGGGATAGTCAAAGGAGGCCCAGTGGAAGAAGGTGCCCGTTGCCGAATCGTAGTCCACCAGGTAGGCATGGCCGAGCGCCCGACCTTGATCATCGAAATTGTTGACAGCGTCGAGGCTGTAGCCGCCGCAAATCGTGTAGCTCGTGCCGCCATTGTACCAAATGCCGTAGGCTGTATTACTTATGGCATTCGGAAAGACGACGTCGGTGAGGAATGTGCCGCTGGCGATGTCATAAATGAAAGCGTGGCCCGGGCCAAGGGGCAGACTGTAGGCGCCGTGCGCCGCTGCACTGTCGTAATTGCCGACCGCCAGGCCCCCCATCGTGCTGTGCACATAGTTGAATCTCGAACCTGGATAGTCGATCGTCCGGTAGTTGGCGCTCTGGGAGAGATTGCCGGTCGTACCCTGGAAGAGAAAACCATTGACGGCGACCGGGGCTGTCGCGGCGTCGGCGTTTTTATAACTGCCGACGAGCTGCAAGCTGGCTCCGCCCAAGTTATTGGGACCATAGACGCTGGTGGACGCGGCGGCCGGAAAGTTGACGGCATAACTTGTGCCGACGCCGGCAATGGTGCCATCGAACAACAGGCCAGCGGAGTTGGACGTGCCGACGATGAGGAACTGATTGCTCGTCGAGGAAGCGCGAATGCCCTGCCAGGCGGACACCGGTTGCGTGCCGACGCTGTTGGCATTGGCGTAGGTCACGTCGGTCGCGCCAAGGAGGCCGATGCCGTTGGCGCTGTTGCCGCTGATCAAGTTCGACTGAATGGTGTTGCCGGAGGACCCGTCCAGCTCCAGGCCGTTGCCGCCGTTCGCGCCGGGGTCACTCCGTCCAGGCGCAGGCCGATGATGTTGCCAGTGATGACCATGTTCCCGCCGCCGTTGACCGTGACGCCGTTGCCCAAGGCAGCCACAACGCCCAGGGAGCGCAAAGCGGACCCAGTCGCGCCAGGTTCGAACCGGAGGCCGCCAAAGTGATTGCAATCGATTTCGATAACAGGCGTGCCCTTGAAGCCCGGGGCGACGGTGCCGTCGATGTTCACATTGTCGGTAATGGCGGGCAGGGCGCCGCTGGTCAGTTGGATCGTGCCGGCCTGATTGAACTCGATGCGGTCGGCTCCCGAATGGGCATTGGCGTCCACGATTGCCTGCCGTAAAGACCCGGTCCCGCTATCGCTGAGGTTCAAAACGCTGAAGGTACTGGGAACGGTCCGATCCTCCAATTGCTCGAAGGAAAGGTAACGTGTGGAACGCTGCCATGGCGACTTGAGTCTCGTTCGATTCTTGCGCGAAAATGAAAAAAGAATAGGAATCTCCAGGCTGATGGAATGAACAAATGAAGCCGCGATGCCAGCATAAACGTGGCATGGAAGGCCAGGTATGTGTGGAAAGACTGGTTAAAGCACGGGCCGTGCCAATGTCACGGACAATGTGCAAAGTGTGACAATTGCGTCGCAAAACACTGGAAAATGTGCAAAGAGAGGCAATGAATTGACACCTGAACGACATTCGATCAGCTCCTTGGCGATCAAATCTTCGCCAGTGGCGAATAATGCGTCAGGTGTTATGTTGCAAGATCCGGTTGCCAGCAAGGCGCGAGTGCATAAACTTTTGCAAGGCCGTGCCGAACGAGCCAGTGCATGAAATCGGCAACAATCTAACCCGAGCCCTTGCCTCCTTTCGGTGCTGATTTTCTTCCTTCCGATCTGCCGGCTGACCTATAAAATCTCCTTCAAGAAGGAGGTTCCCATGCGCCTATCAGCGGACAAAGTTAAGGACGCCATCCTGCACGCCGATCAGGACGTGCGTGAGGCAGCGGTTTACTACTTCGCCAATTCGTTTTCCGACGACCCGACCATCATGCCACTGGTTATCCAGGCCATCGAAAAATTTGGCTTCGAGAATGCCTTCGAGATTTACAGCTTCCTCGAAAAACTCGTTCAGACCGACGAAACCGTTCACTGGCTCCTTCAGCGATTTGTCAAAATGGAAGAGCCTGCCAACGAGACGGCGGCCGAGCCAAGCCTGGTCTACCTTGACGCCCTTATCCATGCTGATCCCGCTGTCCTCAAGAATTATGAAGCCGAGATCACGTCCTTGGACGTGGATATGGAAACCAAAGATGCTCTCCACGAAAAAATCCGCTTTCGATCGCGTAGCGCCGAAGGACTCTGGGGCACTTTTGAGGAGTTTTGCGAACATCTGGAGGAAGAGGACGTCCTTCAAAATGAAGACCTCGGTTTCGCTGGTCGCCTCGTGGAAGCCCTGGGCCATTATCGCGACCAGTACGCAGCCAAGGTTCTCGCCATCATAAGCGGCGAGACAGGCGAAATTGGTACCTGGAAGGAATGCTTTGCTATCCGACTTGCCGGAGAAATGAAGCTGGAAGCAGCAGTCCCCCTGGTGATGAACACGTTGCATCAGCCTCCCGAAGACTGGGTAAGCGAGGAATGCCATGATGCCTTCACCAAGATCGGTTCAGTGGCGGTCATCCAGGCAATTGCCAACGATTACGCGACAGCCGGGTGGTTCGAGCGCATGTCCATCGCCGGCACCCTTGGGCACATTCATACCGATGAGAGCGTACAAGCAAGCTTCGACTTACTGAAGCTCGAAGAACATGAGGACCTGAGGGGACTTCTCCTCCAGGCAATTCTTCTCAACTTTTCCCCCGAAGGCATCGAACCCGCACGCCAGTTCATTTTGAATGTCCCCCTCGATCCTGAGGTTTTGGAAGTTCGCTCGGTGCTTCTTACGGCCTGCAAACTGATGGAGGAAAGGTTTCCCGAATTTGATGCCTGGCTGGAAGATTCCAAGAACGATCAGGAATTCCACCGCCAATGGCACGAGAAGTACGGTGGGCTCGACGATGAAGATTTCCCGGACGATGAATATTTAGAGGACAACGAAAATGAGGACCATGATGAGTTCGAGGACGACGATGAAGACTTCGAGGAGCCGGAACCGCCACCCTTGACCATCGTGAAGCGAACAGAGCGCGTTGGCCGCAATGATCCTTGTCCCTGTGGCAGCGGTAAAAAGTTCAAAAAATGCTGCCTGAAAAAGGGCCAGATCGAAGAAGAAACCGCTGTCAAACATTCGCCTGCCCCGAAAGGCGTCATTCCCGGCAAAACTAAATACCCACTTGGCACCGTGGCTCTCTATGGCCCGACGGACAAGATCACGACCAAAATCGTTGCCGGCGTTTTCAAACGAGCAGGAGACGACCCGATCCTGGAACGCTGGGTGGGCACGAACATTATGGACAGCGCCAAAGTGAAACAGCAAATACAAGATTTTTTCACCAAGCACGGCGTCAAGTCCGCGGCCGCTACCGATCGCAACATGGGTTGCCCGCACGAGGAAGGCGAGGACTTTCCTGAGGGCGAGGACTGTCCGTTCTGCCCCTTCTGGAAAGGAAAACAAGGGAGTGCCAGGAGGAAGTAGAAAAAGGGGTCAGCTTAGATTGTGTATCCAGTTTGCGCGAGACACCCACTGCCCGGCCATCAGGCCGTCAAGAAAATTGGACAATGCGTGAAGGCCAGCCGCTCGCGGAGAGGCGTGCGGGAAAGTCCGATCAGAAACCACGCCAAGCAGTAATCCCGTTCCAGGACGGCCTCAGGTATGCGCCGCCCGCCGTCGCGGGCCAGGCGGTTTGAAAGCAGGGCAAGGTTTCGTTGCGGGATCATTCTTTAGATTCCTATCACGGCACGGAATTCGTCCGCGTCCACGTTGAGCTGCAAATGCCACTTTGCGGTATGCTTTCCCTGTCGCGGCATCACCGGATCGAGGAGCGCATAAGTCCCCCCCGCATGTCCACGCAGCCGTTCCCTGTCGGCCTCAGTGCCAAGGTTGTAGACCTCCATCAGGAAGCCGAGCCGCCGCATTACGGCACCCACGTTGAGACGGAGGGCGAATTCGATGAGTCGGGCCAGGTCTATGTCGGCCCGACGAATCCAAAGGCCCTTCGCCACCTCTGTAACCCCGCCGCAATATTCCGGTTGCCGCAAACCGTCCAGCACGGTGCGCTCCAAGTCACTCACCGTGACTTTTTCCTGCTTGTTCACCCAGTGGTCCGTTGTCCCGAAGAAGTGTTCCGGCTTGCAGCGGATGAACCGGAATTCTGTTCCGAGGATGGTGCGACCCCGCATCGCCTTGGGCGAAGTCACGCACACCACGAATTGTGGCTGCGTTACCATGTTGTGGATGTCCATTGCGGACGCATGCGAAAGGTAATAAGGCTTGCGTGCCATGAGTTCTCGGGCTACGACGTATGGGTTGCCGAGGTAATCGCTTTCGCGGCCCAGTTCCGGGGGAACCAACTGGAAGACCCCAGGCCGAAGCCGCGTCGCCACTCCGCGACCAACCAGTTTGTGGACCAGGGTACGCGCGGAGGTTCCCTTCAGTCCCGTGATGTTTTGGGCATCGGCGAGGGTGAAAATCGGGCGTCGCCGCTCGTGCAGCGCCGTTACGAGCAGCGCGGACATGGGTCCCAGTGTTTTGCTTGGGGTGTTATGTTTTGCGGTCATTTTGTTCCCTTTTAGGGAACATATTGCACTTGAAAAACTAGTCTGTCAAGATTTCCTTGCTCTCATATGGCAATCTTTTCCTCCTCCAACCTTTGGACCAACGGCGGCAGGCGGCGGTATACAGATTTATATCCCCAATCAAAGTGTGGTGCAAAGACTAGGAAACTACAATTAGGACATATTGTTATGGAAGAAAAAATAAAACAACTGATCACCGAGGCTAAGGGACTCGGGGAAAGTCCCGATGTGCCGAATTGCCATTTATTATGGCTCTTCGTGAAGTCGAGTGGGTAAAAAAGTAGATCATCTTACCTATTTCAAAGCTTTGGGAGCATGCACGTGAGGATTTTCAGACGTAGATATTCCTCATCGCGGAAGCCGTAGGCGCGTCGCTGGATGACGCGTATTTTGTTGTTGAGACCCTCGACGAATCCCAGGGCCACTTTGTTGTTGGCATGACAATAAGCCACGATGCCGTCCCAATGGCTCTGGATCAAGTTCGCGAATTCCTCGTAGGGTTTTAAGCGTTGCCACCTGAGGGACTCCACCCAATTGGAGAAAAAGCGTAGGGCCCAACCGGGAGACTCGTAGCTCCAGAGCTGTTCGAAAGACTCCTTGAGGAGGTAGGCTTTGTATAGTCGCTTGTTGGCGTTGAATAATAGCTTCAACGCTTTTCTACCCTTCAGAGTGAGGTTGCGCCAACGCGACAACAAAGCATACTTTTGCCCCTTGATATAACGTCGGCCAGGCCCCGTCAGCCGGCCGTATTCTTTCTTGCGAACCGTGTCCAAAGCATCTTGCAAATGGCGCAGCACATGGAACTTGTCGTAGATAATCAGGGCTTGTGGGGCATTTCCTTTCTTGCGGGTGGAACTGTGGAACGCCTTCCACATGTCCATGACCGCCAGGCGGATTTTGCTGGATTTTTCGGGGCCCAGCCAAGCAAAGAAGGCGTCCATGCTTTCCTCGGAGCGATCCTTGCCGCCGAACCATATGGGCCGCCCCCGAATCAGGTCGCTGACTACAATGCGGTAGCTGTGGCCTTTGCCGATAGCAATTTCGTCGATGCCAATCGCCCTGGGGGCAGGTTGTTTGGCCCGTCGAAGTTGCTCGGCCATGTACTGCTTGTCCAACTCCTTGACGGTATGCCAATCCAAGGTCAGTTCGTCGGCCACGGCCTTGACCGAACTGTCCCGGCAACGCCGTCCCACGAAGTAGGCAAACCGTTTCGTGTAAAACGGATTGTCGGCAAGCCAGTCCAGACTTTCGGTCTTCACGCCAGCGCACCACGAACACGCTACTCGACGAATCGAGAAATCGAGGTAAACGCGCTTGTCGCCACAGGAAAGGTCGCGGACACGGCGTGACCTTTGATCGTAAAACGCGGCAGACACCTGACCACAAACCCCACAGGCCGTTTTTTTCGGCGCCGCTGGAGGGTGACGACCACAGCGACCGGATCGCCAAAGATCCCATGGACGCTGGCCAAAGGATCGAACCCAGGGAACCGATAGACGTCGCGTATTTGTCGAGTTGATGGCATAGGTCCATCAATACAGATTTCCCCTCGAAAGAAAAGAACGTTTTTGCAGCAAATAATCAGCTCTCAGGGGGTCTGGACGCCTAAATTCACCCACTCGACTTCACGAAGAGCCTTTATTATTAAGCAGCTTGAGTGGATGCTGCAACTGGTAAATACTGACCGTGAATCACTGGCAGGGAATGCAGGCGCCCTCGGTCGCATAATTATGGATAACATGCCGTTCGCGCAGACCACATTCGGAGATCGATTGTTTGACCTGATAAATGAGTTAATGACAAATAAATAGCATTATGGTGTTGGTCGTCCTGGGCAAAAACCCTGTCCCGGCGCCGACCGTTGTCACGGTTGAGCACATGGTAGCAAACGCCGCCTACAGCGGGCTCGTGCTGTTCGGGGCGTTCATCAAATGTGGCCAAATCCACCAAAGCAATAATAAACATGGATCTCTCTTGGATGTCCCCTTTTCCACTTCGCGTGCTGGGACCTGGCGAGTGGGCTAAGAACTTCCAGAACTAATGTCGCGAACCGGCTCAGTTGCCATGACCGGTTCGGCTTCTCGGCCAGCCGAGAACATGTCGGCGCACAGCCCCACAAGCCAGCCGAACGGCCGCAGGGCCATCCCGCCTGCCATACTTCCGACAGCCAGCCCTTTCAATAACCAGAATTCCCCCATTTCGCCCGAATTGGCTAGCGCAACTATGAAACCGAGCGCTGCACCTAGAGGAATGCCCACCATTGTGAAGATATTGGCGAGAGCGGCGGCCCTTTTGCACTTGATAAAAAGGGAGAGAGCACCAACGATCGAAAAAATGATGAGACCCGCGCCAACCGCCGCAAGACCAATCTTACCCTGGGCAATGCCGAAAGCAACGAACATGAGACCGGGGATGCATGGGATTCCATAGAAGAGCGCGAATGTATTTCTAGCACTTGTGTCTTCAAAATCCTTTACCGGTGTCGGTGCGCGGGGCGGTTCCTCGTTGCTCATCGGGAGTGCGGCCCCTCCTCGGCGAGCGGCTGGCGGTTCGTCGACAGTTTTACGCCCGCGGTCGGCAACTTCGGATGATCCAGCTACCGGCGCTGGAACGCCTGGAACAACCAGGCTTTGGCCGCACGAGCAGCGTGCGCAGCTTTCCCGCTTGATCTGGGTGGACTTTCAGGCGCTTCCCGCACGTCGGATTCGGGCATGAAAAGCGGTAGTACACGTCCGTCATGATCCCTCCACCGGCTAACGACCTCGGTCAGAAAAACACAACATACCCTGGGACATGCATGTTTTCAATTGCCGGCCCGCATGTTTTTCCGCATTTGTTTGTGCCCTGGGATGATTAGATCCTCAACAGAACTATTTATTCGGGTGAGGGCATCGCCCGAGCCCGGACTCCGAAGCAAGTAGCAACCGGGCGCCCGCGGTCGTGCATAATTCCGGGGCGAACTCCCTGCGCTGTGCTGGCAATAACCATGGCGCTCGAGCCACCGCCGTGAAGGAGCATGCCGGTTTTGGCACCAAGGAAATTATTCTTCTACATTCCGGGGCGCTCCTGACAAGATGGGTCATAGATGACAAGATGGGTCATAGATGGGTTAGTCCTGCTTTGGCGACTGGCACAGCCACACTTCGCCCTCGTGGAAGAAGTACACGGCCAACTCCCCAGGCACCAGCGAGAAGATCGCATCCCCGCCGCCAGCGGCCACCGCGGCCAGCGCCGCCGGCACCACCCGCGGGGCGTCGGAGAACCCGTAGAACAAGCCGTCACCGCAGATGCCGGCGGGCAGGTCGGCAACCAACCGGCAGGTTCTGCGGTCCAGGTCGGTGTGCAGCTTGTGCGAATCGCCGAAAATCCGACGAGGACGCCGGGCCAGCAACCGCGACCATCGCTCCCGTTTGGCCGGGGCGACGAATACCGCCGCGAACCGGGCCGCGTGTTGGAGCCAAAGCTCCTCGGCGGCAAGCGGGCACGACGCGAGGGTCTCCCACGGGTCCGGCGTATCCACTCCGAAATCCCTTCTGTTATCTAACGATACTGCCGTTCAGCGGCGGGCGCGAGAGGGAGCGCAGCGACTGACACGCCCGTCCGCCTGCAACGGCCGGTTGGGCGGCGTCCCAGCGAGGGCCCTACAGCGCGGCTTCCGCTTCATCGTACGCACGCTGCTCCCGAGCCCACACGTTGTAGATGTCCGTGGGCAGAACCTGGTACTCAGCCTCGTCGCCATAGCACCACTCTACCAACTGCTCATCGAGGACTGCCCAGTGCACTGTCAGGGTCCCGCCGAGTCCATTATCCGCGAAGACGATAGCTCGCTTGAGCCACTCAGCTTGGTCCCAACCACGGCGAAGGTCCTGGGTTATCCCCAAGATCCCGTCGCGCTCCTTCAATCGGTACAGGTAGCGGACGCCGGTTGGACCCACGAATCCGTCCGCTGCCAAGTAGAGCTGTCGCAGCCACGTTGGGAACGACACACCCAGCTCCCGCTCGACCTCTTCGATGGCGTTCGGGTCCGCCGGTGGGAAGTACTGCTTCACGCGCATCACTGCGGATATCTGATCGAGGATGGTGTTCACTCCGTCTCGCTTGCCAAAATAGTCGAGAGCAGCCGCCCAACGATAAGGTTAGCGGGCGTATGGTTGCGACGCTTTCACACCTTGCCCTACCACTGCACAAATCTCGTCGAAGTCCTCCTTTTTCGGCAACATCGAAGCGGTTAATGTGAACTTGCCGCCCTTGTATGTAATCTTGAGGAAACGCTGTCCAGAAACTTCGGATGCACTCAACTCGACAATCTCACCGAACGGGACCACGACTTCGTCGCTGGACCATCTTGAACGAGGAATTGTAATGGACGTCTCGACAAGCCCGATTCGTTGATGAACCGTCAAGCGGACGACAGCTAGGAAGCCTGCGGCTACGACAAAGCCGATACTCAAAGTAGCCAAGACCCAGTAGAAGATGGTCGCATTTTCCGTGGAAAGCTCGATAATGCCGTTGATGATCAGGCCACGATCATTACCATCCGCCTTCGATCCGAGGACAAGCGCACACGCACCAAAAAACAGCGCACAGAAAACGATGATGGTCCACTTCGGCCGATAGTCGTATTGACGGTCCATCATGTCTTGCCCGCTAACGACCCCGCTCAGCAGCGGCGGCCGCGCCGAGCGACAATGAACTCCAAGAAACCAGAATCGCGGCCGCCGACTGCTGAAGTGTCTGGTTCGGCCCGCCATTGAACCAAGGTCTATCCCGCAGAAGATAAGCCCCACCTGTCCGCCTACTTGCCGGTGGCTATGTCCCAGACCTTCAACTCACCCGGCTTGTTGTCGGTAGACCCACCAGCAGAGGCCAACATCCTACCGTCCGGGCTGAATGCCACGAACCTTACCGCCTCCGTCCCTTGGAGGGTGGCTCGCTCCTTGCCGGTGGCGACATCCCATAACTTGACGGTTTTGTCGCGGCTCGCTGAGGCCAGGATCTTGCCATCCGGGCTGAACGCTACGGACATTACTGACTCGGTATGACCCTGGAGGGTGGCCCGCTCCTTGTTGGTGGCCAGGTCCCAGAGCCTGACGGTCTTGTCGCCGCTCGCCGACGCCAGGGTCTTGCTATCCGAGCTAAAGGCCACGGAATAGACCGCATGGGTATGACCCTGGAGGGTGGCCCGCTTGGCGGTGGCCACGTCCCAGACCTTGACGGTCATGTCATGGCTCGCCGCCGCCAGCGTCTTGCCATCCGGGCTGAACGCCACGGACCTGACAGGGTATACAGCTTCGCTCGACTCCCTGTCCTCTTTGGTATGCCCCTCGAGGGTGGCCCGCTCCTTGGCGGTGGCCAGGTCCCAGAGCGTGACGTCGCCGTTCTCCGATGCCAGGGTCTTGCCATCTGGGCTGAATGCCACGGAGTGGACATGGAAAGTATTCCCATTGAGGGTGGACCGTACCTTGCCGGTGGCCACGTCCCACAACTTGACGTTCTTGAGGTCGGGAAAATAGATAGGCGATCCGATTGCCCCCGATGCAAGGGTCTTCCCGTCGGGGGAGAACGCAACACAGCCGAGACAGCCCTTGTACTCGCCCAGGGTTGCCCGCTCCTTGCCTGTGGTCATGTCCCACAATTTCAGCGTCCCGTCGTAGCTGGCCGATGCCAGGGTCTTGCTATCCGGGCTGAATGCCAGGGACACGACCGCATCGGTATGTCCCTGGAGGGTGGCCCGCAGCTTGGGTTCTTGTGCCGACAGGGACGACACCGGCACCAGTCCCAGGCAGGCCACGCCCAGCCACGTCGCCAGCCGCCGCCCTCGTTCCACCTTCGGCGTCATCGCTTGCCTCCAGTTACTTATGTGAACCTCAATGCTCGCCAGGCCGAACGACACCGTTCACTTGCCGGGCCGCCTGCAAGGACCTTTGTGTCGCGACAAGCCGTAACGGCGGCCCATTCAAGTGGAACTGCTGGTTCTGCGGCTGAACCTGCAAGCACCAGGCATCCAAGAAACAGTTACACTCGTCGCTTCCACGGACGGAATAGTTTAAGTCGTCCCGTTTCAGGGGCGGACAACGTTCCTTCGATCATGACAGAGTAACCCATAATGGTTCTCAATTGCATCGCCGTCTGGTCGTTCACAGACACGTAGATGCAACGAACCCCAGGAGGGCCTTCCAGAGTCACATAGGGGCCAGAAATCTCGGTTACCATCCCCCTTAACCAAATCCGGCCGCCGTATCTTTTGAGCGTTGCATTGGCGTCGTTTTCGAATTCCGTCAAGAGTTCCTTCACGTCGACTATTGGAACGGCGTCAGGGTCTTCCGCGGAATGAATGATTGGGAATCTGCCGTCGACGATTGCCGGGCCGCCAGCGAAGGCGAACAGCAACAGAAGCATTCCCGCCGAAAAAACGACAGCCCTCTTACGGGTAATTCTGAAGAGGACCATACAACGACCCGCCGCAGAACATTGTTATTCGGCGTGCCTTTACTACTCGGGTGGCTCGCCTCGGGCTATGGCCTCCCGGAGAGCCGCCACCAGCGCGCCGACTTGCCTCTCAATCGCCGCGACTGCTTCCGGCGAGTACGGAACCGGGGACGCCAACACATTTAGTTCATTCCGCCCCTCGGACCACGCCACATACGCTTCATATAGCTCCGGGCTGGTAGTCAGGTGCCACACCCCGATCTCCAACCCGACGCTATCCGGTCGGCCCGGCGGTGCGTCCGAAAGCCAGCACTCCAAGCCAATGATGTGTCCTTGGGCATCGGTTAACGTGCCGAACGGAGCGGACCACGGCCGGGCGCGGACGTGCGGGAAGTCCCGCTCGATTCCGGCAGCGGCCTCTGTCAGGCGCGGAAGAAACCGACGCTCCAGATCGGCGACTACCTCGGACACCGCCCAACCCTCCGCCGCCGAACGACAAAGCTCAGCAGCCGGGGCCGCCGAGAAACCTGTGAACTCCGAAAACCGTAATGCGGCCCCGGTCTGCTGCAGCGACTTGTTAGGGCCCGTCTTCTCAGTCCTTGATTACCTTCTTGATGAAGCCGACAAAATCCGGGGCGAATTTTGACCATAACATCGGACGGTCGTCCGGCTCCTCGGAACACTCGTGCTTCCACAAGAGCACGGGATAGCCATTTGGCGTCGCGGCCTTCCGAAGATCATAGCAGAAGTAACTTCCACCCCAATCGCTCGCAAACGGAAGTACTGGCCCATCCGCCATTCCTTCGATATCCGATCGCATCTCCGACAACTGGCGGCCAAGATCGAGATGATCTTTTCGGCCGACTCCGAACAGCCTAACAATACCGACAACACCGCCATTACCTTTTTGCAGGAATTCCCGATGAGCGTCAGGTAACACGAAGTCGTGCTTGGCCTCGAACGCGGCAATCGCCTTGGCAATCGCCGGCTTATCGAGTTCAGTGTCTTCGTGGGCACGAATCGCTGCCCAAGTCTTGTCATCGAAGTGGGGCATTCGGGTCTCCGCTCGCCAAGGGGCCTAACGACACCGTTCACTTGCCGAGCCGCCTGCAAGGACCTTTGTGTCGCGACAAGCCGTAATGGCGGCCCAGTCAAGTGGAACTGCTGGTTCTGCGGCTGAACTTGCAAGCACCAAACGCATCCAAGAAACAGTTACACTCGTCGCTTCCACGGACGGAATAGTTTAAGTCGTCCCGTTCCAGGGTCGGACAACGTTCCTTCGATCATGACAGAGTGACCCAGAGTGGTTCTTAACTTGCATCGCCGTCTGGTCGTTCACAGACACGTAGACGCAACGAACCCCAGGAGGGCCTTCCAGAGTCACTTCGGGGCCAGAAATCTCGGTTACCATCCCTCTTAACCAAATCCGGCCGCCGTATCTTTTGAGCGTTGCTTTGGCATCGTTTTCGAATTCCGTCAAGAGTTCCTTCGCGTCGGCTATTGGAACAGCGTCAGGGTCTTCCGCGGAATGAATCATTGGGAATCTGCCGTCGACGATTGCCGGGCCGCCAGCGAAGGCGAACAGCAACAGAAGCAGCAGCATTCCCGCCGAAAAAACGATAGCCCTCTTACGGGTAATTCTGAAGAGGACCAT
Organism: uncultured Planctomycetota bacterium; assembly: GCA_963848825.1. Classification (GTDB taxonomy): domain Bacteria; phylum Planctomycetota; class Planctomycetia; order Gemmatales; family Gemmataceae; genus CAVVSQ01. The sequence goes on from CAWKFA010000017.1 coordinate 408,600, forward strand.
ACAACGACCCGCCGCCTAAGGACCAAGTTCACCCGCAAGGACCAAGTTCACCCGCCACGCCAACCAATTTTACCACACCGAACCAGCGCTGCCGTGGTCGGGTGCAACGACTGGTTAGGGCCTGCTGAGATTGATTTCTCCAAAGGTCATGTACACCAGGGCGGTGCCTGCGGGGCCGCGGTAAGCACCATTCGCCTTTCCCAGCCTCGCGGCGAGGGCGGTGAACTCCCAGGCATCGTCTTCAGAGCATTTAACAATCCGCTCTGTGAACTTGGATAGCCGATGCTTGTGGCCAAATTCTTTCGCGAGGCTCGCATGCTTCCGTAGTGGCTCGGCCACTGAAGGATGATCCCAGCCCCAGAGGAAAGTACCATCCTCTGTGTTATAGGTGCCGACGATCTGAAGGTCAGCTTCGGCGATTGTGCCGTCCGCAAAGGTGAATTTGATGCGACCAGTATCTTGATCGGCGGCCCAGTTCGCTTCTTCACCAAGGTGCCAACTGGCGGCATGTGCTGATGTTTGGGTGCGCAGCCCTTCAACACTCTGGTGAATGAACTGGTGGGAATCCACGGGGATCTCCTCTTGGTGGCTGGCGACGTTTGGTGTTGCCCCCGAATCTTTCGGGACGCATCCCACCGCGCCAATGACACTGAACGCCACGATGCGCACCATGCGAAAGGCCCTAACGATGAAGCTCAGCGACCCGGCACGCGGGACGTCATGATTGCAACCGCGATGCTCATGCCGGGTTCGCTGCAGCGCATGGTTAGGCCGTTTCATCAGCTCCAGAATTTCCACCAAGGCCGTGCTACAGTCGGCCGCGCTGTCGCCTTCCGGAGCGCTGCGGTGTTGGTGAAGCTGGAATCAACCAGCACTTTCATGTCCTCCTTCAGGGCGTGGGAATGCCCTACTCCGATCAGTCGGTTCTGCCAGGATTGATTGTTCTCGGTTATGAACTCCTGGTGGGCAGCTTGCACCATCCCCTCGACGTACTTCCTGCCGATACCGAGGCCCGCAAGCTGATCTACGATGATTGCGTGAATGTCCTCAACGTCCATGAAACAATGCACTCTCCCAATCCCAAATACGTAACCATACAGCGTGAAGCCGAATACCTGGCACATCATCTCGTCTTCAAGCTGCCAACGTGGATCGGATATCACTTGGTGGGTGAGCTCTTCCGCCTTGGCTTTGGCGTGTTGTTTTAGGTCAGGCATAATGTGCGGCCGAACATTGTTATTGAACTGACCGGTCTGTTAGCACAACATCGTCCGGTCAGCGTATTTCCCAGTCAGGATATTGCGGCCCGGTAGCGCGAATACGGCGTGCCGGCCGGCCGATCTACCCCTTACAATACCTCAGCCATTAGAACCTTGCGGTGCATTAACGTCAACCGCCGTCCCGGGACGTGCATGTTTTCAGTTGCCGGCCCGAATGTTTTTCCGCATTTGCTTGTTCCCTGGCATGGTTGAATTCGCAACAGACCTTCTTATTCAGGTGCCGGCATCGCCCGGGCCCGGACTCCGAAGGAAGTCGCCACCGGACGTCCGCGGTCGTGCATAATCCCGGGGCGAACTCCCTGCGCCGCGCTGCTTATCACCATGGCGCTCGAGCCACCGCCGTCAAGGAGCATGCCGGTTTTGGCGCCGAGGTCCGCCAGTTTTGTGAGGATAAGACGTGGCGAAATGTACTCGCCGACCGCCAAGTACAGTAGTTGTCGCTCGGCATCAATCGCCACCGCGGAGCGGGAATTCGGTACCGCGCCAAGTCCCGGCCAAATCTTGCCGTCCTGAAGGCCCACGCCTTGCCCACCGATACCCCATAAAGCCTGCATGAGTTCGTCTTCGCCTGGCGGCTTGGAAGGTTTCAGATGGGGGACCAGGTGGTCGTCGAACCATAAGAGGTAGGTGTGCTCCCAAAAATGGCTGACCTTGTGATTGGCGACAACGGTTTCCACGGACCTGGCGAGGTCGCCGGAGCGGCGGATCCAATCCGACTCGGAGGTGAAAAGACAGGCGTTGACGACCACGGCCAGGCGTTCATCGTGAAGAACGTCGTTGGGGTACTTCAGTCGGTATTGCCAGCCCTGCGCGATGGCCGTTGGATCCAGAGGCGTGACATAAAGCTCGATGCCTGGAGTTGCCAGGGCAATGCGCAGCCAGTGCACCAGGCCGTGCCCTTCCGTCGTCGGTTCCAGGCGCTCGCAGCCGTAAGTAATTCCCTGAAAAATCTCCGTTGGTTCCTGGGGTTCGCGGCGCTGGCACCAACCTATTATGCCGAGGATTAGACAGCCAAGCGAGCTAACCAGGCCGAGACGCCTCGGCCATGTTCTTCCATTATGCGGTCGTGACGGGGGTGGCGGCGTAATTTCACACCTCATGTCCCACCGGCGGAGCCATCGCGTTCATAATCGAGCGCGGCGCGATGAACGTTCAATACCGCCAGTTAGAGTAATTTCCGTTCGACGAAACGGCACCATGGTACATATGTACAAAAAAGACCGGTCTCACCGCGCTATGGGTTTGTCGTAATTCAAAGCACGGATTGCACATAAATCTGGCACTCTTTCAGACCGTAACGGGGTACCTTGGCATGTTGATTGGCGTCGATGTTGTCAGCCATAAACCCTTGCGAATAAATATTTTATCGAATACCTTGGTGGTTCGATTACAAATTTCTCATTACTTGGCGCATATCTTGCTGATCGTACTGGGCCTAGCTTTCTTTTCGAGGATGCCGGTTTTGCCATATTTCATCGCTTAACCTTCTGGCTGGTGGCGGCCGAGCCCGGATTTTATTCCAGCCCAGGGTGTTATTGCTTGTGCCGGAAGCTCGGCTCCAGTCGACACCGTCGATTTTTACTTATATGCGGTCGATCAAGGCCTTGAGGGGCGACGCAAGTTTTTCTCCTTCGTACGGCCAACCTATGGGACCCACCTGGCTAGCGCTGCAAGGATCGATATTTCGTCCCAAATTTTTACCAGCAACTGGTTTCAGGCAAACAGGCGAATCGGGCAGATGCGAGGATGTTAAAAGGAACAGTGACTTTCGCGAATAAAAACTTGACAAGGCGATTATCCGAGATACACTAATTTCCTGCTTAGGTAATTAGACTCAAGGCCTGTTTGGATTGCGGTCGGATTGATCAGGATTGGTGCATGCTGTTTACATGGCAAGTAGGGCTCCGAGGGATTTGACGAAAAAGGCACTTTTTTCTTGACGGATCATGAATCTGTGTTAGACTGCGACCTTTGGGATATTTTGAAGGCCCGGTCGATTGAGATGCCGTAGAGGTTAATACGGCGCAACGTAGTTGGAATGAGCGTTTTGCGATGCCAACCTTATCACTGGAACCCATGGTTTGTCCGGAATCTCTGTTCGACAGGGAGTCTGGTGTGGCAGACGAGGGGCGCTGGTGGGTTTTGCATGTAAAGCCTCGTTCGGAGAAGGCGCTGGCACGCCGATGTTTCGATCGGCAGGCTGGGTTCTTTTTGCCCCAATACCAGCGCAAGCGGCGGGGCCATGGTCGTGTTATCGAGTCTTACCTGCCTCTTTTTCCCGGTTATCTCTTTCTTTTCGGGGCGGAACACGATCGCTTGATGGCCCTGGAGACCAACCTGGTTGTGAACGTTTTGCGGGTCCCGGATCAAAAGGTGCTGTTCGAGGACCTGCATAGAATCCATAAAGTAATTGAAAGCGGCTTGCCGGTGCTTCCTGAGGAGCGATTGCAGCCAGGAATGCCGGTAACCATCGTCGACGGCCCCTTGGTTGGATTGCAGGGGACGGTAATTCGCCGAAAGAACAAGACGACCCTGACATTAAAAGTTTCCTTTTTGCATCAGGGTGCTTCGGTTGAATTGGAAAACTGGATGGTAGAACCCGTTCTGAGTCCACGAAGGGCCTAAAGGGGTTCCGTCTCTAAGCCTGGGTTGTTTTGTTGATTTTTGCCCAGGCTACATACGAGATTGAATTGCTTGGCTAGGAAAGCCCGCCTAATTCAGCGGAATGGCGTGAGCGTCGGACCTCGACACGCCAGTCCCTGGTCGCTTGCAAGCCCGCGTTTTTTCTCTCCCATTGGGACTGGCGCGATCGTGCGGGCGATAATCTCTTAATTTATTCACGGTTTGTAGAAGACATCTGCATCCCACGGGGACGGAGTCCGCGCGGTTATTAATAAAATGCTAGCTTCACCAACGCTTAAAACGATGCCCAAATCGGCCGTGCCGACTGCCTGGGGCTACCGTTCCCTGGTCAACGGCACCATAGCGCTGGCGATGGGGATCATGGTGTGGTCCTATTGGCCCACCTTCGTTGAGCTGGCCGACGAATGGGCGAAAAACCCGCTCTATTCCCACGGCTATCTGGTGCCGGTTTTCGCCATCGCCTTGTTGTGGATTCGGCGCGATCAGCTCCCCAAAATGCCCTTGCAGCCAAGCTGGTGGGCCGTGCTCTTTCTGCTCATTGGAAGTGTCCTGCGTCTGGGTGCGGCCTTTTTTTATTACGCCTGGCCCGACCGTGGTTCAATTTTGTTCATGATGTTCGCGGCTGCCCTGGCCGTGGGGGGATGGGCGGCGATTCGGTGGACCTGGCCGTCGATCCTCTTCCTGGTTTTCATGATTCCGTTCCCCGGATTTGTTGAAAACACGCTTATGCGGCCGCTGCAGCGCGTGGCGACGTTGGCCAGCACCAATGTGCTGCAAACGCTTGGCTTCTTCGCGCAGGCGGATGGCAATGTCATCGTGCTGAGCGAGGTCGAGATGGGAATTGTCGAGGCTTGCAGCGGTTTGCGCATGCTTTCCGTGTTCGTGGCCTTGACGGTTGGCGCCTGTTTTGTGCTCCAGCGTCCGTTCTGGCAAAAAATGCTAATCGTGCTCAGCTCCTTGCCCATCGCCGTAATATGCAACGTGGTGCGCATCAGCTCGACGGGTATCCTTTTCGAGCTTGCCGACCACGATTTCGCTCATTTTGTTTTTCACGATGTCGCGGGTTGGCTCATGATGCCGTTGGCCCTGTTGCTGCTTTTGGTGGAACTTAAATTCCTCGATTTCATCTATCAGATTGAGCCGCTTGCCGCCAAACCGGAGGTTTCCGAGGTATCCCCGTTGCTTGGCCGAGGCCCTTCGGCCATTTAAAGAATTCGGTGGCGCTCCCCTATCGCGCCCTTTATCAACTTTTTGAGAGAGGCTTTTGACAATGTCTGAAAACCTTCAGCGCCGAGCCGAAGACCGCGGATTGGCGGTGGTACCCGTGGTCCACGAAGGTAGCAGGTCCGTAATCAAACAGCCTCGCTACACCATAACCTCGTCGAAGATGCGGGAGGCGCTGTTTTATCGCTGGCGGCTGGCGCTGCTGGTCGGCCTCATCATGGCGGGCATGGGTGGAGGCCTGGCCTGGATCACGTATAAGCCGAAGTACACAGCCACCGCGCAGATGCGTATGTCCTCGAGCGAACAACGTCTGCTTCCGGGTGCTTTTCCCGAAGAAGGCGCCCGCTCGGGCCGCGAGGAAGAATTTCAAAAGACTCAGGCCTACATGGCCAAGAGCCGAAATGTCTTATCGACCGTCCTGTTAAAGGATCAAATCCGTGGGCTGGAAACCATTCGCAAGCAGGAAAACGCCAGTCTCTGGCTGGAAAGACAGTTGCAGACAGGATTTATTCCCGGCACCGACATCTTTCGTATTTCCTTGAGTGGCGACCATCCACAAGAAGTCGCGGATATCGTCAACATGGTAATGAATGTTTATCTCGACCAATTTGTGAATGTCGGGAAAAAGGTTCAGGCGGATCGATTTGAGAACATTGAGAAAGTCATGGCGTCCAAGGAAGATACCATCCGGACGCACCGTGGCAGTCTGCGCCAGCTTGCGGAAATCCACAAGACCAGCGACACCCAGGCCCTGACCCTCAAGCAGCGCATGGCCCTCGAAGAATACGGCTCGATGAAACGCGAATTATCAACTTTGGAAGCGGATCAGCGCCGCCTGGCCGCCACGCTCTCGGTGCAGCGCACGGAACTGAAAAACATGGAAAAGGACCCCAAGGTGGGGAGTGGGGAGAAGATCCCGGCGGAGGTGCTCGAAGAGTATTTGGACAATCACATTCGCGTTCAGAAGGAGCAACATGAAGTCGCCCGTCTGGAAGCGCAGATCGAGCAATACAGCAAGCTGGTCACGGGCGCGAGTCTGCGCCTGAGTCAAATGGAAGCGGAGCTAAAAACCGCCCGCGACCTGGTGAAAAAGGTCAAGCTGGAGTTGCAGCCGGAAATCGAACTAAAACTATGGAACTCAATGCACCGGCAGCGAGTTAACGAGCTGAATGTTACGGAAGCGAAGTTGAAGGTGGTGATGGAGCAACAAGCCGCCGTGGCCATTCAGGTCGATGCACTGGGCAAGGAGGCGGCCAAGATTGGTATCGGCTCCTTCGAAATCGAAATCTGGCGTAGCCAAATTGAAGAGGCCGAAGCGGTTCTCAGAAAACTAAGGGCGGAAAAAGAACGACTTGAGATCGAGAAATTCAATAACAAGGAAATCGTCACCGCCCGCCTGGAGGCGGAAGTACCCACGGAAAACCAGGCATCCCTGGTGAAAACGGGTAGCCTTTATTCTCTGGCCGGTCTGCTGCTCGGATTTTTCGGTGTCTCTTACATCGAGGCACGCGTTCACCGTATCCATGTTTCCAACGAAATTCATCGCGATCTGGGCATCCCCGCGCTTGGCGTGCTGCCTCTCCTGGCCCAGAAGCAGCAGCGTACTTATGGGCGAACCGAGCCCGCCAGTGAATCCCTGCCCGGCGTGATGTTCACCGAAGCGGTGAACGGCCTCTGTGCACGGCTTCTTTGCGACGACCGCCTCAGCAAGAATGCCGCCATCATGGTGACCAGCGCCAATGAGCATGAGGGCAAGACGGTTCTCGCGACCCAATTAGCTACCGGGTTGGCTCGCTCGGGGCGGAAAACCTTGCTTATCGATGGCGATTTTCGCAACCCGCGCTGCCATCACCAGCTTGGCTTGCCCCTCGGGCCAGGCCTCAGCGAAGTTTTGCAGGGCGAGGCAGAGCTGGCGGATGCCTTGCAAACCATCCCCGACAGCGAGGCACGCATCTTGACCGGCGGGCTAAACCATCTCCAGGTCACCAAGTCGCTGCATAATGGCGAGTTTTTGGCTCTGCTGACGAAGCTTCGCAAAGAATTCGATTGCATCATCTTCGATTCGGCACCTACTCTCGTCGTCGCCGATGGCCTGTTGATCGGCAAGCTTGTCAACGGTGTTATCCTGGTGATCCGACCCAAAGTCAGCAAAGCCCCGGACGTTTTCGCCGCCTACGAGCAGTTGACCAGCTTGAAGATTCGCATCCTGGGCACGGTCGTCAACGCCAACCCGGCGCAGCCCTCGAGCAGCTACTACGCCCGCTCCTAATTTGATTGATCTCTATGCTTGGTACCCGAAAGTTTATCCTCCTCGCTTGCGTCCTCCTGGCCACGCTCTTTGGCGTCGGCTTCGTGCACGGACTGTGGACCGATCGCTGGAGTGCCTTGAATACGACGGCCGAGATCCTTGAGCTGGAAAAGATGCCCCTCACGGTCGGCGATTGGGAGGGCAAGACCGTACAGGAAGATGCCAACCGCCAGATTCTGCCGGACGCCCTTAACTACCTTCTACGCCGTTATGTCAACTACAAGGACGGCACCGTCGCCAGCGTCTTGCTTACCCGCGGCCGGCCCGGGCCCATGGTCATCAAGCACCTGCCCACGGAATGTTATCCGAGCAATGGCTACGAACTTGTCGGCCAGCCGAAACGCTTTCTTTCCCAGGCGCCCGGCGCCAGGGAGCCCGATGAGTTCTGGGTCGCGACCTTCAAGAAAACGAACGAGGTCGTTCCCTATAGCGTCCGTGTCTATTGGTCTTGGTCCGCGACCGGCCAATGGCAGACCCCCGTCCAGCCACGTTTGACGTTCGCCCCCTACTCGACGCTCTACCGCATGTATGTGGTTCGCACGCTTGCCAAGGAAGATGAGGAATTTGAAGGTGCCCCGGTGCACGATTTGATCAAGGAGCTGACCACCTCGTTACGTGGTTCTCTGTTTGCCTCGAACACTCCATGATCCCTCCTCTCGTCCGAAAGTCTCTGGTCCGCGAAAGGATGCCCCGATGCTAACGCTGCTTGCTCTCTTCGCCTTGAGCCTTGGATTTAGCATTGTTTTGACGCCCATCGTCCGTTCCCTGGCGAGCCGCTGCGGACTGACCGATAAGCCCGATCAGCGCCGCAAGCTGCACAGCCAGACCATTCCCGTCGCCGGCGGCATCGCCGTTCTCCTGGCCAGCATGGCCACGCTGGGTTTCATGCTCCTTTCCGGCCTCTGTCCCTGGGCCGAGGAGTTTTATCAGCAAGCCAGCCAGTGGCTCGGCCTCGCCGCCGCGGCTGTCCTGATCGCTTGCGTCGGCGTCGTTGACGACTTCGGCCGTCTGCGCGGCCGTCACAAGTTGCTCGGCCAGATCTTCGCCATCGCCATCCTGATTAGCACCGGACTTGTCGTAAAGACCATCCGCCTAGGCAATATGGAGCTCGACCTTGGCATGATGGCCATCCCCTTCACCGCTTTCTTCCTGCTGGGGACCATCAACTCGCTCAATCTGCTCGACGGCATGGACGGCATGCTCAGCACCGTCGCCGTCATTGTGACCCTCGCCTTCACGGGCATGGCCGTCATGAGCGGCAAATGGACCACCGCCTGCGTCGCCGCCACCATGGCCGGGGCACTCCTCGGTTTCCTGCGCTATAACTTTCCGCCCGCCACCGTTTACCTCGGCGATACCGGCAGCATGCTTATCGGTCTGGTTATCGGTGCGCTGGCCATCAAAAGCTCGCTCAAGGGCTCGGCTACCGTCGCCCTGGCCGCTCCCGTCGCGGTCCTCGCCATCCCGATCCTCGATACCATGGCCGCCATTCTGCGGCGCAAATTGACCGGCCGCAGCATCTATACCACCGACCGCGGCCATCTGCATCATTGCCTGCTCCGCCAGGGCTTCTCCACCGTGAAGGTGCTCATCTGCGTGGCGCTGTTCTGCCTCATCGCCGTCGCCGGAGCTTACCTGAGCCTCACCTTCAATAGCGAATGGATGGCCCTCGTGGCCGCCCTCTTCGTGGCCGTGCTGCTCGCGCGCCTGCGCTGGTTTGGCCATGGCGAAATGCAGCTCATCGGCCATCGCGTCAAGGGGTTGGCTGCTTCTTTTCTTCAGTTCCGCAAGTCCGCCCAGCCGCGGCAGTCCGCCATTCGCCTGCAAGGTTCGGGCGCCTGGGCCGATCCCTGGGCGAATCTGACGCAGGCCGCCGCCGACATGGCCCTCAAGTCGATTCGCCTCGACATCAATGCCCCCGCCCTGCACGAAAGCTATCATGGCCAGTGGGTCAATCGTAGCGATGACAATGTCGAAGACGGCGCCGCCGGCTGGAACCTCGCCATTCCGCTGCTCTGGCGCGGGCAGACCGTCGGCCGGCTCGAAGTCGTCGGCGGCCGCGACGACCAGCCGGTGTTGCAAAAGATCACCACGCTGTCGAACCTGGTGGACGATCTCGAGCTGACGCTCCACAAAATCGCCGATGACGTCGGCGCTCCGACGGAGGATGTCGTCCCGCTCGGCCCGCTCGTCCGCGAGCCCCTGCTCAACTTCACCGCCGCCGACTAATTGTTCGGAAAAAAAGGGGTCAGACCCCTTTCGGGTACCGCAGGGGTCTGACCCCTTTTTTTCCGAACGCTAGAGGATTTTGCTATTAACGGGACTCCGGCCAGTGCGCCGCTCCACATTCTGGTCTTCAATCGCTCCTACTATCCGGATGTCGAGGCGACCGGGCAGCTGCTTACCGAGCTTTGCAGCGACCTGGCCGTCCGCCACGAGGTGCATGTCGTGGCCGGCATGCCGAATTTCGTGCCGGTCGAGGCCAGCAGCCTCCTCCAGACCGACCAGCACCAGGGCGTGACGATCACCCGCGTCCGCAATGTCAAATTCTCGAAGAAAAGCTTCCTCGGCAGGGTGCTCGGCCTGGTCACCTACATATTAATGGCGCTCTGGGCCGGCTTACGCTCGCGCCGGCCCGACGTCATCGTCGTCCAGACCGACCCCCCCGTGCTCGGCGTCCTGGGCGCCCTGCTCGGCCGCTGGCACCGCTGCCCCTTCATCTACTATCTTCAAGATCTCCATCCCGAGATCGGCCTCGCCCTGGGAAAAATGCGTCCCGGCCCCCTCACCCGGCTGCTCTACTGGGCCTCCCAGGCCGGCTTCCGCGCCGCCGACCGCATCGTCGTCCTCGGCCCCGACATGCGCGCCAGGGTCCTCGCCCGCGGCATCCCCGCCAAGAAAATCACCATCGTCCCCAACTGGGCCGACACCGACCTCATCTACCCCCGGCCGCCACTCAGCCAGACTGCCCCCATGGCGCCCGACCACCCCCTGGTGGTCATGTACTCCGGCAACCTCGGCCTCTCGCAAAACCTCGACCAGCTCCTGGCCGCCGCCCGCGACCTCCAGGACCAGCCCATTCGCTTCGAGATCATCGGCGAAGGAGCAGCCAAAACCCGCCTCATGGCCCAGGCCGATGCCTGGAAGCTGACCAACGTCCGCTTCTCTCCCTACACGGCCAAGGAAAAACTACAGCAGTCGCTCACGACCGCCGACGTCCACTTCATCCCCCTCCGCAAGGGGCTGGCGGGCGCCATCGTCCCCAGCAAACTCTACGGCATCCTGGCCGCCGGCGTCCCGTTCATAGCGGCAGTCGACCCCGACAGCGAAGTAGCCCGCGTAGCCCAGGCCACCGGCGCCGGCCTGGTGATTGCCCCCGAATCGCTCCCCGACCTGATCACCACGCTCCACTGGTGCCTGCAAAATCGCCCCCAGCTGCCCACCATGGGCCTCCGCGGCCGCCACGCAGCTGTAACCCAGTTCAGCCGCCCCGTCTGCGTCCGCCAGCTAGAAAACGTCATCACCGCGGTAGCAGCCCATAAACGCGCCACTGCCCACGAACTCCACGAAAACTCAGTAAAAAGCCCGATTTTCGCGGTTTAACGCTGTTTTTGCTGAATATCGAGAGCCAAACGCCAAAAACTAGTTTTCCCTCTTTGTCAAAAAATTCCCTAGTTTTTGCTGTTTTCGACTTGCGTTTTTAGAAAGTGTTCGTAATATGTGTAGGTTATCTATTTCCCCAGTTGGAGGATGTGCCGTGAAGGTTGCTAGTTTACGTTTCTCATTCAGAAGTTTCGGACGGCTCTGCGTGGCCTTGGCCTTCGCGGCTTGCGGCGTGCTGGTTGGCTCCCAGAGTGCGAATGCAGCCACCATCATCAATGTCGAGTATAGCCTCGACGGCGGTGCCTGGACGGCTCTGCCACTGCCCGGCGGCGATGGTTCGACAAACGCCTCTCTTACGACGCCCACGACTTTGGGCGGAGTTCTCAAGTTTTCAACACTGAGTATTCTCGCCTCGGATAATCCTTCCGAGCTTTCGTCCACGACGGCGAGGCTTGCGAACCTTGACTCGACCGCTGGCCACAATATTTTGCTGGCCGTGGCCACACAATTCTACACTACCCCGGTCGCCCCGCCGACAATCCAGGTTACTAGCTCTGTCGGCGGCAGCTACGATACGAATCATACGCCAGTTCTAGTCTTTCAGAGCTACATCGATCAAGCGGATCGCGGCGATCATACTGCTAGCGGCTCTCTTCTAACACCGGGACCGCAGACCCCCCTCATGTTGGTGGGTTCCTATAACAATAGTGCTCCGCCATACTTGATTACTCTGCTTAACAGCCCCTATTCTCTGCTTCAGATGTTCGATATCACCTTGGCTGCCAATACCCGGCCTTACTATCAACTCCCAACAGCACTATTGGCTTTAACTCGTTGACCCAGCTCGATCCGCTGGCGACGCCGGAACCAGCGTCCATGGCCCTGTTCGGCCTTGGGATTGCAGGCATGTGTGGTTACGGCCTCAAACGCCGTAAAGTTGCCACTGCCTAGTGCCGACTTTTGTAAGCAGTAAACAAGTGCTTGAACAGGACCCACATTTGTGGGTCCTGTTCGCATTTTATGATCGGCTTTGTTTTGATCGACTCCGAAACTACAGCGCCGGGCCTCAGCCGGCCTAGCCCGCCAGTGCTGGCTGTCGCCACCCCCGCGCTCCCCAAGCCTGTCACCATAATTAAAGCTCGATCCGGCTGGCAAGCTGTCAACGTGCGCCAGCTCTGGGCCTACCGAGAGCTGCTCTATTTCCTTGTCTGGCGCGATATCAAAGTTCGCTATAAGCAGACCGTTCTCGGCGCTGCCTGGGCGATTATTCAGCCCGTCATGACCATGCTCGTTTTACACTTTTTTTTGGCCGCCTGGGCGGCATGAGTCGCCCTTGTGCCGGACGTCCCCTATCCTGTTTTCGTTTATACGGGTTTGCTCGTCTGGACTTTGTTCGCGGCTATCGTAAGCCAGGCTTCCGTCAGCATGGTCAATAGCGGCAATATGATCAGCAAGATCTATTTCCCACGCCTGCTCATTCCCCTCGCGACGGCCGGCACCGCCCTGGTGGATTTCCTTCTTTCGCTGGTCGTCATGGTCGGCCTCATGGCCTATTACGGCATTCTCCCCTCGCCGAATATTGCTTCTTCCCCTGTTTGTTGTCGGCACGCTGCTGGCTGCCGTGGGCGTGGGCACCTGGTGTGCCGCCCTGGTCGTCGCCTATCGCGACTTTCGCTACGTGATCGGCTTCGTCATCCAGCTGTGGATGTTCGCCAGCCCCGTCGCCTATCCCCTCGATAAAGCGGTACCGGCTCACTGGCAACTGGCCTATGCTCTAAATCCGGTAGTCGGCATGATCAGCGGTTTCCACTCCTGTCTCCTGGGTGCACCCTTCCGCTGGGACTGCATTGCGGTTTCCTCATTGGTCGCGGCCGCCTTGCTGGTGGCCGGTCTATTTTACTTCCGCCAGGTCGAGCGCCGCTTCGCCGACATCATTTGGGCGTTCAGAAAAGGGTCAGACCCCTCTGGATATTGAGGGGTCTGACCTTCGTGAACCTTTCCGAACGCTCTTAATTGCAGCCGTTGATTCAAAAAGCCTGCCATTGCCGTCCGCAACTTGGGTAAAAAATATCAACTCGGCGCCGCCGAGCTTGGTTATGACCACTTTCCGCGAGGCCATCGCGCGGGCCGTATGGCCCCGCTAAATCGGTTTCGCGATCTGTCCGGCCGCGCCGCGGAGAGTGAGCCGTTCTGGGCACTTAGGGACGTTAACTTCGATATCGAGCGAGGGCGAGGTCGTCGGCATCATTGGCCGCAACGGCGCCGGCAAAAGCACCCTCCTCAAAATCCTTTCCCGCATCACCGAGCCGACCGACCGGCGAGGTCGAGCTCCACGGCCGGGTCGGCAGCCTGCTCGAAGTCGGCACCGGCTTCCACCCCGAGCTGACCGGCCGCGAGAACATCTACCTCAACGGCGCAATCCTGGGCATGAAGCGCAGAGGAAATCGACACGCAATTTCGACGAGATCGTCGCCTTCGCCGAGGTCGAGAAGTTCCTCGATACGCCCGTCAAAGCGCTACTCCAGCGGCATGTATGTGCGACTCGCCTTCGCCGTCGCCGCCCACCTGGAACCGGAAATCCTGATCGTCGATGAAGTGCTGGCCGTCGGCGACAGCGGAGTTTCAGAAGAAATGCCTCGGCAAAATGGACGAGGTCGCCCGGCGCAGGGCCGAACCGTCCTTTTCGTCAGCCACAACATGGCCGCCGTAAAAACCCTTTGCTCAAGTGCGATACTTATGGCGGAGGGAAAGTTGGCGGCGAAGGGGGTTACGGAAACAATAATTGATGACTACTTAAATGATTCGAAGAATGTTGCTCCCATTCCCCTGGGACAAAGAAAAGACCGACGTGGTTCAGGACTGCTTCGGTTTGATACGGTCTCTTTCGCTCACGGTGGCGGAGCGATGACGGCGGGATTTCAATGTGGACAGGAAGCGAAGTTGCGCCTGTCCTTTAAGAACCTCGAAACTAGCGAACTTCGAAATTTGCGAGTGGCGGCGCTAATTGAAAACGATTTTGGACAGCGGTTGTTATTGTTGGACTCCCGACTGTTGGGGAGGGATATTAAGAGAGTTTTTCCGGGGGACGGCTGCATAACATTTTCAATAAAAAGACTTCCGCTTCTTCCTGGTGGGTACACGTTTACCATTTGGTCAACGATTAACGATATCGTCGCCGATTGGATTCATAACGCTGGCCGTTTCCTTGTAGAAGGCGGTGATTACTTCGGCACAGGGCAACTACCAAAGTACGGCGAAGGTTTTTTTGTGACGGATCACGAAGTACAATATGATCGAAACGAGTGTGGCGAGTGACCGATAACTGCGACATTATTTGCAGAATTTGTATGTCGCCAACTGCGGCAAAAATAGGTAAGGCTGAGTATTATTCCACCTTCGCCTGGGACATTTTTCAATGCAAGGATTGTGGTTGCCGATTCACGAAGCACGATGAGGAAATATATGAATTCCTACATTCTAAGGCTGGCTCTTCCTATGGGACTTACCGGGAAATGCAGGAAAAATGTAAGCAGATGATCAAAGACGACGATATTGGAGAACTCAAAAAGCACTTAAGCCGCACTTCAAAATACAAATTTGTTATCGATGCTGTAGATAAGCACTTGCCTACTTCCCATTTGCTGGAAATTGGCTGCTCGCGCGGTCACCTAACCTCGTACTTCATTGCGTCCGGGTATAAGGTTATCGGTTCGGATGTTTCGCCGCAGGCTGTGTCGGATGCCAAGGGTGCATTCGGCGATTTTTTTGTTACGGCGAATTCGCCCAGGATTCAAGCTGGGCGCCATACGACATTATTTACCATGTTGGAACCGTAGGATGTGTCGAAGATCCTGTTGACTTCACAAGTCGTCTTCTCAAAATGCTTAGGCCCGGTGGCCAGTTACTCTTTAACGCTCCTAATGTTAGAGTTGTAATCTAGCCGCACAATTATGGATCGACGCTGCCCCTCCTCCGGACCTCGTTACCTTATTTCGACCAGGCTTTTGGCAACGGTTCTTTGGCCACACGGCAGAGGTTGTCGAATATGTCGAAAATCTTTCGCCGGAGACAACGCTTGCAGTTCGACTACGAAAGTTACTTCGCCGTAAGTGGGGTGCGCCAGTCCCGCAACCAATAGACGAAAGTTTGGATGATTTCAAAACACCTCGGCCAGGAATTGGCGGCCTGGGGGACGTCCACATGGTCCCTATTCGAGAGATTCTCAATTCTGACTTGCCGATTGACAAAAACGTTGGCCTTTGTGCCGCCGCTGCCGGCTCCATTTGGTCTTTTTGTTACCATGACAAAGAAATAGGCGGGTGACTCGCGCTGACGTGATGACTTTGCGTAATGGTTGGACGGACGAAACCAGCCTAAACCGACGGGCTGTAGTACTAATTGCCCATGAAGATAATTATAAAAAAGATTGCCAAACTGTTAGCCCAGCAGACGATCGGTCGTTTGCCACCGCCTTTAACCAGACTGACCGGTAAACTTGCGCTGACGGAGGAATTGCGGTACGCGACGTTCGTATCCGACCATGGGCGAGCACGGACGATCGCAATCTAGTTTCCTGGTTTCGCCACGTCGGCGGTGCGTTTCGAAAGGTATTTCTGAGCGGGATCGAGGGATTGCCCCAACCGTTAGCCAAGAAGTTTGCCCGACATTGGGCAGATTATTGTGGGTGCAGGTACGGACTGTTACTACCTCATGGTACGGACGCGCTGCGTATTGGCCTTGCCGCTGTCCTGGAGCACGACGGTTTGGAATACGGCGGCGAGATCATAGTTCCGAATTTGTCTTTCATTGCCAGTGCGACGGCCGCTTTGGACCGCCGTTTTGGCATCGTGCTCGTAGATGTCGATCGGGATACGCTGTTGATCGATCCTAAACGTGTGGAGGAGGCGATCATTCCGGGCAAGACACGGGCTATCATGCCCGTCCACCAGTTCGGTCAGCCCGCCGACATGACTTCGCTACGTGCGATTGCCGTGTGCGCCATGGGCTAAAAACGATTGATACGCTCGAAAGCCGCATGTGCGCCGTGTGGGAGACGGGCCCTGTCGGGTCGCTTGGGGATGTCGCGGGTTTCAGCTTCAATTCGTTTAAGAATCTGAACTGCGGCGAAGGTGGGGCATTGACCACAAACGACGAAGCGGTTTTTGACCGCGCATTCCATGCAGAATGCCGGTGTCGCCCGCATCGGTGAAGTACGGTGGGAGCATGTGACGCTTGGCTGGAATTGCCGCCCAACGGAGTACCAGGCCGCTCTATTGCTGACGCGTTTCGCAATTTTTGACCGGCAACAGGATACCCGGCGGCGAAATTTCCTTAAGCTTCGTCAAATGTTAGAGGACATTGCCTGCGTGGAACCGCTGGCCATTCACTCCGGTGTGAGAAAGCACGGCATGTACATGTTTAGCATGCGATATAAAAAGGAGCATTGCGGCGGTGTCCCGGTTGACGAGTTTTTGCAGGTCTGCGCGGTAAGAGGCGCTCGAATTCATAGGGGTTATACTCTTACGATCGCGGAGCAGCCGGCCATCAAGAATCTTTTTGCCAAGCATCCCGACTTCATTCGCCTGATGCCCACACCAGTGGCAGACGAAGCCGTGAAAGAGCTGATCTACATTCCGCAGGAAGTTCTCCTCGGAACCGAGGCCGATATGTCGGACATAGCGGCAGTGTTTCGCAAGGTTGAGAAGCATTACAACGGTCATGTTTCAGCACCGCGTTTGCAAATACAGGCAACCTGAGTAATTGGATACGATGAATATCGCTATTATCGGTTGCGGCTACGTGGCTGAACTTTATGCGAAGACCCTCAAATATTATCCGAAACTGACTCTCGCGGGTGTTTTCGATAACAATCCCACGAATCTTCAGTCTTTTTGTCGCCGATGGAAGGCCAAACCCTATGAGAGCCTGGAATATGCAGTCAATGACCCCTCGACTCAACTAGTTCTCAACTTAACCAATCCACGAAGTCATCATGAGGTGACGAAATGCTGTCTTGAGGCAGGTAAACACGTCTACTCTGAAAAACCGTTGGCGATGACTTCCGAACAAGCGAAGGAATTGGTAGTCTTGGCCGACCAGAAGGGGCTCTATCTAGGAGCTGCCCCGTGTAGTGTGCTCTCGGAAACTGCCCAAACAATGTGGAAGGCATTAAAGGATAAGGTTATCGGGCGGCCTCGACTCGTTTACGCGGAATTCGATGATGGCCTGATTGCGCCGACGCAATCGCCTTGGAACTGGCGCAATGAATGCGGAGTGGCCTGGCCGGCAAAAGATGAATTTGAGGTCGGTTGCACTTATGAGCATGCGGGATACGTCTTGACGTGGCTAGCAGCTTTTTTCGGCCCAGCGAAGACGGTGACGGCCTTTGCGTCTTGTCAGCTTCCGGATAAAGGAATTCCGGTTGACGTGATGGCTCCGGACTTTTCGGTGGGGTGTATCGAATATGCGGAGGGAGTAGTGGCCCGTGTTACCTGTGGGTTAGTAGCGCCGAGGAACAAGTCATTGACGATTGTAGGCGACAACGGCGTGCTTTGGACAAATAATGTGCGTGACGATGCCGGGCCTGTTTACGTCAGACAAATTCCTTCGAGTCGCGTGCATGCCGCGATCGAGCGGCGTCTGAATACTTTTCGTAATTGGCTGGAATCTCGCTTCAATGCACCCTTTCTGGGAGAGGAATGGCATTTTGGCCAAAAATACGCGTTCGCACGAAAACCGACCGGGCGGGTGTTGCGTGGCACTAAGCCGGTGGATTTCTGCCGAGGCCCGGCCGAATTAGCGGAAGCTATCCTTCAGCGGCGTCCGTGCCGACTATCGTCACATCTCGGCCTTCACATCACCGAACTTGTGGAAGCACTTCAGTACCCAGAACGGTTCGGCGGCAAACGAAAACTGGAATCCACTTTTGACCCGATTGAACCGCTACCGTGGACGGGGAGGTAGCTTGTTAGTCTCTATTCTCATTCCATGCTACAATGCTGAACGATGGATAGCGCAAGCCATCGAGAGTGCACTTAGCCAAACATGGTTAGAAAAGGAAATAATTGTTGTCGACGATGGCTCGACCGATTGTAGTCTGCAGGTCATCAAACAATTTGGTAACAAAATCCGTTTCGAAACAGGTCCCAATCGCGGCGGAAATTGTGCTCGCAATCGCCTCCTTGAGTTAGCAACCGGCGACTGGGTTCAGTATCTTGATGCGGACGATTATCTGCTGCCCGACAAAATTGCTAAACAGGTCGAGTTTCTTGCCGAGCAGCCGGAAGCGGACGTTGTCTTTGGACTCGTGACCATGGAACATTGGTCGCCCACGGAACTGCGGCGCACGTTGTTGCCGATTCCCAAACCGTACGATCCCGCAGTGCTCCTGGCGCGCTGGTATTTGCCTCAGACCGGTGCTGCACTTTGTGCGCCGTACGGCGCTTGTGGACGTGGGGGGATGGAAACCTGACCAACCCTGTTGCCAGGAGCACGAATTATACTTAAGGCACCTTATGGCCGGCAAACGTTTTGCTTTTTGTCCGCATAACGGAGCTGTCTACCGGCAATGGGGTGACCACACGGTATGCAAACGAAATATCCCCGAAGTTCATCGCCGACGACTGGAAATTGAACAACGGTTAGAAGAGTTTCTTCGCTCTCGGGACCAGCTCACGCGAACGGCTCCGCGCCATCAACCAGGCGCGCCTGGAAACTGCGCGAAGTGCTTGGCGGTACGACCGGGCCCTTGCTTCGACCATCATGGCGCAAGTTCATTTGTCGCAACCTGACTTCATGCCGCACGCTGGGCCGGCGGCGCCATGGCATTACCGGGTTGCCTTACGTTTTCTCGGGTTTGACGCAGCCGAACGGCTTGCCGACTGGTCGCGTCGCTTAATACAAAAACGGATGTAGTCTGACATGGGTTGTGTGAAACCTAATTTCCTGGTAATTG
Source organism: uncultured Planctomycetota bacterium (assembly GCA_963848825.1). Classification (GTDB taxonomy): domain Bacteria; phylum Planctomycetota; class Planctomycetia; order Gemmatales; family Gemmataceae; genus CAVVSQ01. The sequence goes on from CAWKFA010000017.1 coordinate 427,612, forward strand.
GCGCCATGAAATGCGCCACAACCAGCCTTTGCGATATCTTCGCGCAACATCCGCAGATGTTTGTTTGCACTCCTAAGGAGCCAGAGTTTTTCTGCGACGACAAAGTTTTTGCCCGTGGCTGGCCATGGTATGAGTCACTATTCACGGCAGGGACTAACAAGTTGGCGGTAGGCGAGGGAAGTACGAGCTATACAAAAGCTCGCTGCTCCATCCGAAGTCAGCAGAACGGGTAGCGAAGCACCTGCCGGATGCTAAACTAATCTACATTGTTCGGCATCCGCTAAGTCGGATAGAGTCCCATTGGCTGCATTCGATTGCGTGTGGGCTGAAAGTGCCGCCCCTGGCGAAGCTCTCAAGAAATGGCCCCATATTTTAGACACAAGCCTTTACTGGAAACAGATAAACCTATATCGACGAACCTATTCCGATAACCAGATTCTGGTGCTGTTCTTCGAAGATTTCTTGAAGCAACCGCAAGTAATCATCGATAGATGCTATGACTTTCTAGGGGTCAATAAAGCTTTAGCTGTGGCAGACCCTGCGAAGCCAAGCCATGTAACGGCGAATATGCGACTGGACGGTGTTATAAATCGGTTGCTGCGGAGGGTGCCGGGAGCACACACCGTAAAAAAACTGGCACCCAGATTCGTCACAAAGTTCATGGGAAAGTTTCGACATCGTCTGCCAGAGCGGCCGGATTGGCCCCGTGAACTTCGACAAGAAGTCATTAGACACTTGCGGGACGATACTTCGGCGTTCCTTAGGTTTTATGGTAAGTCCTCCGATTTCTGGCAGCTATCGTGATCTCGAATTCCGGCGGACGCATGCCATTTTTTTCAGTCATCATTCCCAGCTACAACCGTGCGCATTTTATTTTGCGCAACGCTGAATTCCGTGTTCACGCAAGACTTTACAGATTATGAAGTTATCGTCGTGGACGATGGGTCCACGGATGGAACGTTGGAGTTATTGAGGGATTATCCAAACATTAAGCTACTTCGGCAGATGAATCAAGGGCCAGGAGTTGCCCGCAACTATGGTGTAAAGGAAGCGTCAGGTTCCTATATAGCTTTCTTGGACAGCGATGACCTCTGGTTTCCATGGACATTATCGACTTTCTTGAGTGTGCTTGAGAAACATGGCATGCCTGATCTTATCGCCGCCCGGATGATTGAGTTTTGGCAGGACTCGGAACTGGATTCCTCAAGGCCCGAGGCTCTTCGCGTTGAGGAGTTTAAGGATTACTTTGAATCAAGCAAGAAAGGTTATTTTGTCGGTGCCTGCATGATGATTTTGCGCAAACAAGCATTCCAGAATGTTGGCGGGTTCACGGAGAAACGTGTTTATGCGGAGGACTGCGATCTGGCCATTCGTCTCGGAGTGGCCAATGGCTTCGTACAGATATTGGCCCCAGTCACTCTTGCCTACCGCCAACATGGCTCGAATGCACGGAGGAACCTCGCTCTTATTTATAAGGGGATCGTCAACCTGATCGACTCCGAGCTAGAAGGCAAATACCCAGGTGGTGATTTCCGTGCCGACGCTCGCACTTGTCTGATTACATTACATGTGCGACCAGTTTGCGTTGAATGCATTCACGCGGGTGAACAACTGCGTGCATGGAAGCTTTATTTCAGAACGTTTTTTTGGCACATAAAGGCACGGCGATGGAAGTACATATTAGGTTTTCCCTTGCTCGCCCTGGCTCAATTACATCGTGGCTGGGGACGTCGCGCAAACTATTTGCTTTGAACTTCAGTAGCGTATATTCGAAGGTGCATATTTCTGCGAGTTTGCGGCCCCACTTGTGGCGTAATCAATGAACGTACTTGATCGGATTGTCGTCGTAAAGGAGGGACTCAAAAGCCGTGCGCGGAACTGGTATTATTGGTTGTTAGGTGTCAAGCTTCGCGGCTACGTCTGGATGCGGTGCATCGAAATCCCCAGAAATTTCAACGCAATCGAAATAGCTGCCGGCGTTTCTCTTGATCGGGGCGTCGTGCTTCTTTGTGTCGGCGAAAGCACTGGATCTATTAAGATTTGCATAGGTAGTGGAACATACATCAACCGTAATACGATGCTTGATGCAGCCGCTCACATTGAAATTGGTCGGGATTTCGCGATTGGTCCAGGATGTTATCTTACCGACCACGATCATGGCCTAGATCCGTCACTGCCGCCCTTGAACCAGCCTCTAAACGCCGTCGCCTACCCGTCTTGGCAATGAGGTATGGCTCGGCGCACATGTAGTTGTTCTCAAGGGAGTAACTATCGGGGACCGCGCCGTGGGGGCGCAGGCAGTGTGGTAACAAAGGACATTCCTCCTCAATCCGTGGCCGTGGGTGTTCCGGCCCGCGTTGTACGTCTTAGAGGCGAAGGAAGCGTACAAGAATCAACATAGTGAAAACGATGGTGGGGAACGTAATAATGGATTTTGACAACCTTTCAGACTGCCAATTTAGCGTGACGGCATTGACGGCTTTTCTTGTTTTATCCTTCCCGATCTGATTAAACAGAAACGTGAGTACGGTTTAGTTTACGTTGATGGGTGTCACCTTTTTGAGGATGTTTTTCTCGACATGTATTTTGTCAGCGAACTGTTGTCGAAGAACGGAATTGTAATCTTTGATGATAGTTTGGATCCCCATGTATCCAAGGTTATCAAGTCGTCAAGAAAAATTACAATCAGTTGCTTGTAGAAATTGATCTGCGCAAATACAGTGGACAAAAATCTATTCTGAAACGCTTCGCGAATGTCCTAGGTTATCGGCAGGCAAGAGACTTTATGAAAAAGGGCGTTGGAAGGCGCGAATGGAACGCTGGCTTTGTTAATTTCTAGTGCCGCTTTCATTACAGTAAAGTGATACGCTAACCTCAACTTGACATAGAGGGAGCTCCGTCATTTTGACATTAAGCTACGAAGTCCGTTTCTAATGAAACTAACGCGGAAAGAATTGATATGGGGATAGGTCTTTTAAAATTGCTTTTCTCTAACCGACCGGCGTTGAAGCGGATCTGGTTCGGTCCATTCCGTGGCGCACGGATTATCATGAAGCCACGCGACTCAGTGCGTAAAATGCTTGGACTTTACGAACACGAGTTGAACTTGTGGCTGCGTCGGGCACTCCCGCGAGTTTCTCGCGTGCTCGACGTGGGTGCGAATGACGGTTACTTCACATTCGGCTGTGCAGCCGCATTTCGGCGATTGGGTAAATCGAGTGCGGAAATCATTGGATTCGAACCGCAGTGCCAACACGTGCAGATGTTACGTGCAAGTAGGACGGTGCAGCCAGGGCCGGATATTCAGCTGGAAAATAATTCAATCGCTGGTGGGCCGTGAAATCGGTGATGGCGTCACCACCCTGGATGCGCTTCCTATTGCCGACCAAAAAAACACTTTGGTGAAAATTGACGTGGAGGGAGCGGAGATAGCCGTGGTCGAAGGGGCACGCACTTGGATGGACCCATCGAATCTTTTTCTAATCGAGGTGCATGAGAAGCGATTTCTCGATCAATTGAAGAATATGTTTGCAGAACGGGGCCACCGTCTTGTACAAATCGACCAACGACCGCTGTTCTTGCTGGGCCGTGAGATGCGCGACCGGAATAACTGGTGGCTGGTGTCGGATCTCGGGGAGAGTTGCTGACATTCAAATGCATTAAGGTTGGAACGGATTTTCCCCCAGTGCAGTTGGGCACTTTTTTATGCAGTGAGCATTATGAGCTGGAAAACGATAGAGAGTGATCCAAACGATCCGAAGGTTCAGAAGATTCGAAAACAAGCGTTGCTCCAGGCGCGGAAGATAGGCTCATTGACGACCGTGAAGAATATCTTGGCCGCCAAGCATTGGGCAAGCGCGTCCTTGATGTGGGCGTAGTCGCCCATACGTCGGACGCCTACAAGAGCAGAGTTTGGTTGCACCGGCACAATCATGAGCACGCGGCCTACTGCGTTGGTTGCGATGTCCTTGGTCCAGAACTCGAACACCTCAAGGACCTCGGATATAACGTAGTTTGTCACGATATAACGAGCACGCCCCTTCACGAGACGTTTGACTTGATCATCCTTGGCGAGCCAATCGAACATGTGAGTCGGCCGGCGGATCTCCTTGGCAATTGTGCCAAGATGCTGGCACCTCAGGGCAGAGTGATCCTGACGACGCCCAACCCGTGGTTCGTCACCTATCTCCTTAGGGGACTATTCAGCAATGCTCCCTTGGTTGAAAGTGTGGATCACGTTGCCTGGTATGATTCCGCGACTTTGTACGAGTTAGCGGACCGGGCGGGGCTGCGACTGGAGAAATTCACCGGCGTTCGCGCTACCAAGACATATACCGTCAGGGCAAAACTGCTTTTTGCCATTTTTGCAACGGTAGGAAGGCCGGTCTTGCGACGAGAAGCTATGGCAAAAAGCATTATTTACGAGTTTGTAAAACAGGAATAAACACCCGTGCCAGCCTTTCAGGCGTTTCTAGACGGCAATGAATACCCCGGCCACACTCCAGTCGCTGTAATTGCCAGCGTTGCTGAATGCCCGCACCCACCAGATATAGGTGTGCCCCACTATCAAGTTGGGTGACGATGACGATGCAAAAAGATCATGAGAATTGCGAAAAACTTGGGACGTACCGGCGGTAGCGTCATTCACCCAGACGTCGTAATAATTCGCCCCGGCGACTGAGTTCCAGGTATACGTGAGCCCAGCCCAGTGAATTGTTGTAATCGGCGAGGTCAACACGGGAGGAGCCAAAAAGCCGACGCTAAAGGAAACACCGTTGCTCCAGGAGCCTCCGGCGCCGTTGGCAGGCAGGGCTCGCACCCACCACATATAGGTATTGCCGGGTGTTAGTCCACTCGGAGCGGTCCAGCTCGTTCCGCCGGTCAGCGGGGAACGCAGGACCTGGGATTGCCCGGTGGTGGTATTATTTACCCAGACGTCATAGAAGCTGGCGCCATAAACGGCGCTCCAGCTAAATGTGGGACTTGCATTCACGGTCGTGCCGATTGGTCCCGCCGAAGTTGGCGTACCGAGGGTTAGCGTGAAGACGGAACCGTTGCTCCAGGGTCCGCTGTTGCCGCTGTTGTTCAAGGCTCGCACCCACCAATCATATTGATGGCCAGCTGCAAGCGAAACAGGGGCAATCAGGGACACATTAGCCGTTGTACTTCGGACGACCTGGGACTGGCCGGTGGTGAGATCATTAACCCAAATGTCGTAAGAGTTAGCGCCATTAACAGGCGTCCATGTAAACGTTGGTGTCAAGGAGACAGAATTCGCGACAGGGACCAAGCCGGAAGCGCTGGAGAGGTTTGGCGCGCCCAAAGGAGCGACGAAAAAGTTCTGTCCCCCGCTCCAGTTGCTGACCAGTCCAGTCGCGTTAAACGCTTCCACCCACCAGCAATAGTTATGGCCTGTTAGAAGCCCGGTCGTGATTGTCCATGCATTCGTCGTTACGTCGGCATTCCGCTGCACGGGGGACTGGCCCGTGGTTAAGTCGGTAAGCCAGACGTCATAATAGGTGGCGCCAGGAATGGCATTCCAGGTAATGGTGGGCAAGAGCGAAGTAATCGTGCCAGCCGGAGCTTGAGGATTTAGAAAATTAAGGAAACTGTTTCTGCTTAGCAGTTCGACAAATCCAGTTTGCGTTGCAATAGGTTGGGAGCCGGCCAGTGCGGCCGCGCCGCGGTCGAATACGTTGTTGTAAATGACCAAATGGGTAGTACCGCCCGCGGAAGGATTGGTTATTGAGATTCCGATAGGCACGTTGCTGACGTTATTGTGTTCGAACACATCGATGTCTGTCGTTACATTCGTTCCGAAGCCGTCTGAAACTATCCATCCCGCGATCTGAATGCCAATCATGGTGTTGTTGTGCCAGAATATTTCCCAAGTGTGTGGCGATTTCATTCTGCGTATTGCCAATATCTGTGGTACGGATACCGTCCTTACAATTAATGAAAGTATTGTTCTGGTAGATATTGAAAAATCCCGGAATGGTTCCGTTACCATAACCGCCGGAGGCTTCGCAGATTCCGTGATTCATGTTGGTCATCGTGTTGCCATCAACAATGACGTCGGCTCCGCCGCTGAACAACTCGAACCCGGTTGAAGCAGTGCCAGCGCCTGCAATACTTTGGAGCTTGTTGGCGTAGACAACAATTCTAGTGGGGCAGGCGACCAAGTTGATGATGGATGTGGCATCCGGGATAACGTCCCATGGGCTGTCCAAGGTGAGCGTGGTGCCTCCTGTTGCAAAATTAGTGGAGACGATGGTCCTGTACTCCCCTGTCCCGGTGCCGCCGGTCACAAATACAGTCCGCCCGACGTAGTCACCCGCGAGGGAAGCAAGAGTAACGGTGCCACTCGTTGCGGAGGTCGCCAGGCAGCTTTGCGTACCCAAACTGGCCTCCCACAGAATTTGCTCTCCACTGTTTGAATTGGTGCCGGGCGGTGTGCCTAAATTGTACGTTTGATTGTTGGCTACATAAACATTGGATTGCGGACCATAGATATTCGAGCTGTCAAACAAACGCCCGTGAGCGCGGTCGATAAGGTTGGTGCTTTGATAGTTGTAGTCCTGGCCGGTGTTGTTGGTAAAGGAGATGTCATTTCCACCCCAAATCACGAACATGGCATCCGTGGTGTTCGTGCCGTAGAAATTGCAACTGTCAACCCGGACATTTGAAGTATTGACCACATATATACCCATGCCCGTGAAATCGCAATTCTGGGCGACAAAACTATTGGAGCCACCGTCGACTATGTCTTCGTAGGGTTTTGATATAATTGAAACATTGACCAAATCGTAGGCTAACGCGACACTGTTATTGGTCGACACGGCACCGGTAAAGTCTATGGTCAGATCACTTATTTTTCCGGGCGCTTTTATGAAATACTGATCTGAAAATCCCGCAAGCGGCTTGATAAAGGTAACATTCTTGCCGGCACCTTGGAGCCAAATCCCTCGCCAAAGCTGCCAATGAGCACGGCGGTATCGGATAAGTAGTAGGTTCCGGGCTGAAGTTGAATTGTCGCCGGGCCTTGGGTGTTTATTATTGCCGCGATGGCGGCTTGAAATGCCGGAAGGGCGTCAACCCCGGTATTCGGCAAGCCGTTGGCAAAACTAGAAAGCTTAACGACGTTGTGTCCGTAGTTGTATGCTCCTTGAACGGTAAGACCTAAGGGAGCGGACCAGCCAAACTGACCGCCGTGGCCGTTGTGGACCCAGATTTGGTAGGAGCCTGCGGCCAGATTTGTTGGCAGTACAAAATCAACCTTGTAAGGGTTGACGGCGGTCGGGGTGATCCATTGGCCCTGCCCTTGACTGGGCTGAAGGAAAATCCAGCTCTGTGGGGTGCTTGCTCCATTGGAGAGATTCTCGCCATAAACCGAAACCGTGTCGCCCACGGCAGCGGTACTTGAACCAGTGACGTTTGACGCAAGCCACCACGCTGTGGTCTTATTGACCGCGAAGGGGAGACTGGCGCCAGCAGCGTTTTCTGCCCAGACGAGGTACATCGAGTTCTGGGGCAGTCCGGCATCAAGGGTGGCTACCGCGCGGTTGCCGTTGAGTTCCTGGATAGTCGCGGTGGTCAGGTCGCCATTATTCGCCGTCGTCTGCCCGTAAGCCTGGAAGACCGTATCATTACCCACGCCGGCACCCGTCAATGCGGAAAACTGATAGCCCGTGGTCGCCAGGTTACCGTCCGGATTGGCCTGGCTGGTCAAGGTCGCCAATTGCGGTGCCCCGGTGGCGGGGGTGAGGTTGGCGACTGGAGGATTGAAAACATCCATGCCAGACGGCAGTGCCGGGTTACTAGATGGATGGTTAGTCAGAGCGATTTGTGCCTGCGCATTGACCGTGCCGGAGGGGGCTGGAAGCAAGACTGCCAGCAAATCGCGGGATTCCAGTTGTTCAAAAGTCAGCGGCGGCCTTCTGCGAAGCGGAATTCTCTTGGATTGGCGGGAGTTGGGGGACAGCAAGAGGCGCAAGCGCATAATAACCCGATTCATGGGGCCATCCTAAATAGACGGGTGTCCAGTAAATTGTGATTCTGGTTGAGGGGGCAAGTTTCGGTTGGGAAACCCTAGGTCGAAAACTGGTACGCGTCAAATGGTGGATGGGCCGGCATGGGTATGATGCCGGATATTCTTGTCACCTTCATGATCGCCACGCGGAACCGCGTGGACGAGTTGGAAAAGACGCTCGCGGCGTGTTTAGCCCAGGATTTTTCGTCTTATGAAATCCTTGTCGTGGACGATGCCTCTTCAGATGGTACGTTCGAACGGGTACGCACAAGGTTTCCACATGTGAATATTGTGCGGCGCGAGCGCAATCAGGGCTCCATCGCGGCCCGCAATGACATTGTACGCCGCGCCAAAGGCAAATATATTATCGGGCTCGACGACGACAGCAGGTTTGTCGACCTCGATGCCTGCCGTCGCGTGGTGGCACGGCTGGAAGCGGAGCCCGACCTGGGAATTATCTCTTTCCAGGCGATTGGGCCGGAACATCCCGAACGGATGACCGAGGCAGGACGCCTCGCGGCGAATGGCATTGCAGTTCGTTCGCGGCGTGCGGCGTCGCAATTCGGCGGTCGATGTTGGCCAAGACCGGTCTTTTTCCAGATTTTTTTTTCCATACCTACGAGGAGCCAGACCTCTGCATCCGTGCATGGAATGTAGGTTATCGTGTGCTCCAATGGAACGATATCGTCGTTTATCATGAATTCTCGTGGCTCAATCGCAATGAACAACGGAACCACAGAGTCCACACCCGGAATGAGGCGTGCAGTGCCTGGATGCGTTGCCCCTGGCACCTTGTGTTGCCAATGACAATTATACGTCTTCTCGGGCAGGCTCGTTATGCGGCTTCGCGGGGCTGGCTGCTCAGGGAGCCTCGCATCTGGGCCGAGTTTCTTCGTGCCTGCCACAAAGTCTCCGTAATCGCAGGCCCGTCAGCACCAAAGCCCTCAAGATTACCTTGGCTTTGAATCGCGTCAAGATCGCCGATCGTTCTGCGGTTTGGGAATTGGGCAAGCTGAGTTGGTGGCAAATACTTCGCCACCGGTTCCCGCCGGATCTCACGCCGGAGGAATTTCGCACGAAATCTTGTCGCTAAAAGGCGCCTCGCATAAACGTAGGCGTAATCTTCAGGTTGCGGAACATCCAAAGCCAAGGGGTTGCGGCTACGACTATATGTTGGAGGCTCTAAAGGAATGCTGATCGCGTGTTATCGAACATCGATACCTATGTTTGTGCGTTTCGCGGCCGGCGGGATTCGTATCAGGCTCCGCTCGCACTCGCGGAAGCCGGAATGCTCGACCAGTTCATAACCGATGCGTATGCGGTGCCTTGGTTGAAGCCTTTAATTAAAATTGCGCCCGCGAGAATTCGGGAAAAGATGGGTTCCCGCATCGAACCGGGTATTCCCTCGGATCGAATCCGCTGTCTGTGGATCACCACTCTGTTGGAACACGTCCGTCACCAGCTTGGTTTTGGGCCGATGCTGACTTACATGAAGCTCGACGGCCGCTTCTCCAGTGCTGCGGCCCGACGCGCGGCGAAACAGCGATGCGACCTGTTCCTATATAGTCCGTATGCCTGGGAGGCGTTCACGGCGAAGTATCCGCATACCCCACGGCGGGTATTGTTTCAGTACCACCCGCATCCCGAGGTAGAGCGACGGATCCTTCGGGAAGACGCAGACTCGCTATCCGGGTGTGGGGAGTCTTTTGGTGGCGCATGGACAAGGCTCCGCCCGAGGAACTTCTTCGTCGCGAGCGTGATTGTTGGCGACATGCCGATTTAATACTCTGCGCAAGTGAGTTTACCCGTCGCTCGCTACTTGAAGTTGGCTGCGATGCGCAATGTTGCCGCATCGTTCCCTATGGCGTCGACCTTCCGGCGTTTAATGTTGGCCAGGCGACCACAGAGGGGTTTCATGCTATATTTGTCGGCTCGGGCGGTCAGCGGAAGGGATTGCATCATCTGCTGCTGGCTTGGCAAAACACCGTTCTCCCCCCGGGTAGCCGTTTGACGCTCGTGTGTCGCGTCCTGGACGATGGCATAAAGCGGATGCTTGCGGAAATGCCCGAAGTCGAACTTCGCCGAGGGGTTTCACTAGAGGAATTGCACCGTCTGTATGCCACCAGTTCATTGTTTGTGATGCCTTCTCTGGTGGAAGGATTTGGCCAAGTTTATTTGGAGGCTCTTTCTCACGGTTGCCCGGTTCTTGGCACCAGAAATACCTGCCTGCCCGACATCGGCGGCGAAGCTGATGGGATTTTCATTGTATCACCTGGCAACGTTGAGGAACTTTCGGCAAAGTTGGGAAAACTTGCCAGAACGTTGGTGGGGATACGCGATCCCGCGGCCGCGCAACGTTCCGTGGCTAGCCACACTTGGCAAGGGTTCCAAGAATCTCTTCGGCCGCCCCTTGCGGAGATGATTTACGGAACCCTTTGATAAATCCAGCGAGGACGGCCTTGTTCATTCTAGCGTGGATGCTTAATTGTGAAAGTGCTCTCGGTAGGGTCAAGATTTCGCGACCCAAAGCCGGGTTGGCGTTGGCGCAGTGGCTTCCACAGACAAACCGCGGGTTTCCTACGCTGGCATTACTGTTGTTCTTTGCACTTGTGCCGAATTCCGGCCATGCAGCAACCAGCGATCCTGCTCAGCCAGGATTATCCGTTGTCTTCGATAATGAGGGCCTGAAGTCGCTGGCTTTTGCCGGCAACGAATTGCTCGTAGAAAAATCATCACCTCTAGTTTCCGTCAAGGGTGTGGACGGTAAGTCGATCATGCTCGCTCTTAATAAGGGCGGTGCGACGCAGGTAAACAGCGTATTGACGCGTGTTTACGAAGGCCTGATGACAGTGACCAGGATTCAGCAGATGGTAAACAATTTGAACATGACGGTTACATTCAAAAATACCGGCAAGCAGGCCATCAGCTCGGTAGAATATCAACCGATGATACTGCATTTTCCCAGGCGACCGAACGGTGGACGCTGGAAATGGGGTTATGCCGTCACGGTTGACATCGAGGATGCACTGGAATAGTCGACGCGGATTGGGACACAGGGAAACTTGTCCTTTGTGTCGAAACGGCGCCGACCCTGCGAGACCCGGAAGAGATGGCTCGTCCTATGACGATGGGTTTCGAGGGCAATTATGGCAACAACGCGAACAACTCTTTGATGTTCCGCACTACCTTCAGCCCGGCCCTCGAGCCCGGTAAGTCATGGACATTCCGGTCCTCGCTCCGCTTTTCCACGTCGACGACACCAACCATAGACATTGCGAAAGACATCTACTTGAATTTCGCGAAGGCCCATCCGAAAACGCTGAACTGGCCGGATCGTCGTCCGATTGGCGCGATCATGATGGCAAATTCCGGTCAAAAGTGGCCGACCAATCCCCGCGGTTGGTTCAACGATCCGAAGGTGGATATTACGACGGAAAGAGGCAAGAAGGTATTTAACGAACGGTTGATGAAATATGCTGAAACGAGCATACAGGAGATGAAGAAAACGGCGCTCAGGGCATGGTCTTTTGGGACGTGGAGGGCGGCGAGATGCCGCATGCTATAACTTATATGGGCGATCCCCGCATTATCCCGCAGGCAGCCCCGAAATGGACACGGCGGCTGATGAGTTCTTCAAGAAGTTCTTGGATGCAGGATTAAGGACTGGCATCTGTATTCGCCCGTCCAAAATCATCTCTAACCTGAAAGGTGGATGGCAACATCAGCAAACGGAGGACCACGTCGGCGACCTGGCAGATAAGATTGCCTATGCCAAGAAACGCTGGGGGTGTTCCATCTTTTACATGGACACAAATGTGACATGGCCAATAAACAAGGATACCGCAGACCGGTCAAAGGGCATGTGGCAGGGCAACGCGACGATTCTTCCCGCCTCCGACCTGCGCACGCTTCTGCCGTCGATATCCTGATGTGCTAATCTTTCCTGAATTCGGCCCATTCGGCTATTATAACGTCTGCGGTGTCTATGGAGATCCTCGATTTGGGTCCACTGAGGGCCTTCGTCTGGCTTATCCCGATGCCGTTATTGTCCGGCCAATTGTGGACGGCGATTATATCGAGCGTTGGAATGATCTTCTTGGAGGAGTACACGAAGGAACCATCCAACTTTTCCGTGGCTGGTTTAGTGATCCGCGCAATGTTTTGGTGAAGAATATTTATCGCGAAGCGGATCTGGTGCAAAAAAGTGATTCTGTCATGAAGTCTGGATCTCTCAAAGCGCTGCTGGCGGATGGCGATCCACTTGTGCGATTCGCTACCGTTTCACGTCTGGCAAAACCAAGCACGCCCGCGGCTTTGTTGTTGATTAAGGCGCTGGGCCAGGAGAAAGATTGGGTTGTACAGCGAAAGATCATTGGGGCATTGGGCGGCGGCGGGCGATCCGACTGCCGTTTCGACCTTGTCTCAATTCGTAAAGGATCCGAAATTTGGTTTGGATGAATTCGCCGCGCACGCCTTGGGTTGCATCGGATCGGCGGCAACGCCTAAGCTGATCGAGTTTGCGACAGGCAAAGATCAACGGCTGATCAAAATGGCACTAAAGGGGTTAGCGCAATCCGATGATTCGGCCGCGATCGGCACGCTGCTGTCACTGTCAAAAAGCCCAGATCCTAAGGTCCGGGACCTCGCCGCTCGTGCCCTCGGCCGTAGGAATGAACCAGCAATCATTGCACGGTTGGTGGCCATGCTGGAGGATAAAGATTCCGCGGTGGTGATTGCGGCATGCGCTGCATTGGGCCAGATCAAGGACCAATCTACGGTAGCGCTTGGTGAATTTGATCGTGCGCTCCGTGGACGAATTGAAGAACAACTATATCCGAGAAGCCGCGGGCGATGCACTGGAATCTATTACTGGCCGGCAATATAGCGTTTTCCACAACCTTTGGAAGAAAGCACTGGACGACAAGAATCTCTGAGTTGCACCCGATGTTTTGGTCGACTATCAAAAACGGTCGGCCATCGGGGGCGAAATCCGAGCGAAGCGGCATGGGAAGCTGCAGTTCGGACAGTTTAGCAACGTTTGATGGCTATGCGTTAGCTGACGTCCTCCATGACTATCGTCACAACTTATCATGATACCTTGAGATCTAGCTATGCTTCATCCCCACCACATTTATCACGACTACGCTTGCCCCGACCCTCCCCACCAGCCGCTTTATCTTAATAAAATCCTGGCGTCCTTGGTCCCGGAAAACCGTTCTCGATGCTGGTTGTGGTGACGGGAATTTCTCGGAAAGCCTCGCACAGGCTGGCCATGAAATGTTTGGCATCGATCTTTCTGAAGGTGGCATCGCCAAATCCCGGGAGAGAAAATGCGGCACCTTCAAAGTTGCGTCGGTTTACGATGACTTCGGAGCGATCTTTCCCGCGACGAAGTTTGATGCAGTGATTTCAGTAGAAGTCATCGAGCACCTATACGATCCACGCACGTTTACGCGCCGCATTTATGACGCGTTGGGACCGGGTGGACTGGCAATCATTACCACGCCGTATTGGGGCTGGCTCAAGAATGTTCTCCTGGCGGTCACGGGGCGAATGGACCGAGCTTTGACTGCCCTCTGGACCGGCGGACATATTAAGCATTGGAGCTACACGACACTACGAAAACTCTTCGAGGAACGCGAATTCGAATTCGTAGCTTTTCAAGGTGCTGGTCGCTTGCCTTTCATTTGCGGAATGATAATGGTTTTTCGTAAGAAACGATTTTGAAGAATATCATGCCTGTAATACACGATATATCGCGTTTGTCCGCGCTGCTAATGACAGGTCTAGTGTTGGCCGCCCTATTTGCTGACTTACGCCAGGACCTACGCCGGTTAGTTCGCGGACGTAACGTGGTGCTTTGCGGGATTGGGGCTTGGTATCTCCTGGAGGCCCTAATGATCCCCGACGCGTTACGCGATTATACGCAAGAGCAGTATAATCTTGCCGTCTTCTATATTGGGCTGGCGCTTACAGGGTTCCTGGTAGGATATCATTACACAAGGGGATGTTGGTTTTTTCCGACCTTGGCCGAAAAAATTACCTTTTTCGACGACGATCACTGGCTATGGAGGCTGGTGTTGATTGGAGCCCTAATCGGTTTTGCGCCCATTGTGTATTTCACCGGAAGCCAATTCGGTGAGATGTTCGAGGGCATGATGGGCATGCGTGCTACCTGGGGCGGATTGTTAGGTCGGGGCCGTTACGGCGACGCCCGGGCTGCCTTTTTAATGCTGGAGATGTTCGTCGGCGAAGTTGCTCCTTCGCGGCCATCATACTTTTCAAAAAGGGCAGCACGATTGTACAACGCCTGCTATGCGGCATCGTGCTATTTTGGCCTATGCTGCGAGCTTACGGAACCGGAACGCGCTCCGCGATGATTGTCACGTTCGGTAGCCTGTTCGCATTTCTTTACTGGAGAGCCACGCAAGCATGGCAAAAAAAAATAATTTTCGCCATAATCATCTGCTGTCCTTTGTTATATGGGGTGATGGCCGCCCTGGTGGTGTCGCGCGGTTCAGGGAGTTTTTCGTGGGAGGACCGTGAAAAGGCGGACTACGTCGGCAATGAGATGTTCCAAGTACTTCTGTTTATCATGTCTAAAGTTCCTGATGTGATCAACTATCAATATGGTTATGGTTATTACGTTCAGGTGGTAAATCCTGTCCCGAGGTTTTTGTGGCCGGACAAACCAACATTGGACGTGGGGATACTAATGGCCCAAATCTACGGTGACGTAGATGCGACCGGCGAAGCCAAACTGACTATATCGCCCGGGCTCATTGGTGAGATGTATCTCAATTTTGGGGTGGTGGGTATTGTCGGACTGAGCGCTTTTGGGGGCTGGCTGGTAAAGGGCTGGGATGAAATACCACGACTTTTTGGACGATCCCTGCCAGTGATGATGTACTACAGCGGCGGCCTCGGGGTCCTGTTCATCTTGGGCCGCTCCTTCACCATGAACATGTTTTACGGACTCATCAGCCTGTCGCTTCTGGCCTGGTTGATTCGGTGGCTGAATCCGCGAGCGGTGGGCGAGTCGCGCACTCCCGGACCAATTCCTTGACGTATTTGCCGGGTCGTTGCATATCGTTGCACGGGCGTGGTTGTGCGTCGTAAGGCTCCGGGGTTTCTGGCGTCTATGGGCGACCGCCAACTGAACTGCAAAAAAAGTACCGTTCCTGGCAACGCGGCGGCGGCCATGCAACGCAGTCCCGCCGCATAGCAAAAATGGTATGCGAAATGGTATGCAAAATGGTATGCGAGGGGGGTGCCCGGTGCACGCATACATACCATTTTTACAAGCGAGTATCCTCAATGGCACCCGGCCGCGTCATTCCTGTACGATTTTGCAACAGGTTCTTCCTCGATGGATAGTCCTGGGCGGCCGTTGCGGGTCTGTTTTTTGGCCGTGATGCCCGCGCCGTACATGGTGGACCTGTTTGAGGCCATCGAGGGGGACCCGCGGTTTCATTTGAAGGTACTTTACCTGGAGAAGCCGGCGGTGGCGGCTCCCGGGGTGTACTGGGAGGAAAAGGCGCTGCCGGCTTATGCTGCCGTGTTGCCGGGGGGCTGGTTTTCGTTTTGGCGGGCGCGGGTGCATCTTAATGGGGGGCTGTTCGCGGCGCTGGAGCGGGGGCGGCCGGACGTGGTGGTGGTGCTGGGGTATTCGAGCATCACTTGCCAGTTGGCCATGTATGGGCTGTGGGTGAAGCGGCTGCCGTGGATTTTTTGGGGCGAGGTGCCGGGGTTCGAGCGTCGCGGGGTGGTGGGGGAGGTGCTGCGGTGGCTGGCGCTGCGGCCGGTGGCGTGGCTGGCGGCTGGCATCGCGGGGATCGGCACGCGGGCGGTGGCGGAGTATGCCCGGCTGACGCGTGCGGGCCGGCCGGTGTGGAACATCCCCTATTATTGCCGTAACGACGCCTTTTTGCGGATCGAGCGGCCGGTTGCGGGTGCGGCTCACTACCTCTATTGCGGGCAAATCGTGGCCCGCAAGGGGGTGGAGCTGCTGGTCAAGTCATTTTCCGAGCTGGCCCGGGTCGATAACAACGTGCGGCTAACCCTGGTGGGGGAAGGGCCGTTACGGCCAGCGCTGGCGGCATCGGTGCCGGAGGAAATCAGGCCGCGGGTGACGTGGGCGGGCTTCAAGGAAGCGAGCGAGCTGCCCGGTTATTTCGCGGCCGCCAACGTTTTCGTGCTGCCGTCGCTGCACGACGGCTGGGGCGTGGTCATCAACCAGGCGGTCAGCGCGGGCATGGGGGTGATCGCCTCGGACGCGGTAGGCGCGGCGGCGGACCTGGTGGCCGATCATGTCAACGGCCTGATCTTTCCCAGCCAAAACCAGCAAGCCTTGACCGCGGCACTCCAATTCTTCGCGGCCAACCCAGATGCGATTCGCAAGTTTGGCGAGGCATCACGCCAGCGGGCCCAGACGCTGAGCCCGGCACAGGGCGCCGACGCCTGGTATCGCTTTTGTCACCGAATTCTCCAGGGTGCCAGGAAGTAAATGCGCGTGCTGCTCGTGTCCTCCTCCTCGGGCTCGCTGGGGGGAGGCGAACTATACCTGATCTGGCTGGGCGCCGGCCTGGCCCGGCGCGGTCTGCAAGTGATCACGGCCATGTCGGACCATCCGCGCATGGACGGCCTGGCCAAAGCGTGTGCGCCCTTCGGCCAAGTGAGCCGTCTGGCGTACCGCAACACCTACGACAGGCTCCTGCGTGGCGGTGGAGCGCTGCTGGCGCTGCCAACGATTGGCAGGCTCAAGCGTTTTTTCCAGGCAGAGCAGCCAGACATCATCCACATCAACAAACAAAACGTCGAAGACGGCCTCGATCTACTGCTGGCGGCCAGAAAAACGGGCATACCCACGGTGGCGACGATCCACGTGGCCCGCGGCATGGCGGATCTGCGCGAGCGGCGGCGTGGTGCGGGACTGGCTGGCCGCGCGGGTGTTGCGAAGCAGCGGAGCGGACTACATCACGGTGGCGCATCATTGCTCGACGCAACTGCTGGCAGGGTGCAAGGGGCTGCCGGCGAGCCGAGTGCACGTGGTCTTGAACGGCGTGAGCCCGGCACCGACAGCGGACCGGGCGAGTATTCGAGCGTCATGGGGCTGCGAGCCGGGCGATGTGGTGCTGGGGTGCGTAGCCAGGCTGGAACAGCAGAAGAACCCGCTGTTCGCCCTCGAGTTGCTGGCGCAATTGCCGGGACACGTGAAGCTGGCGTGGGTAGGAGATGGCCGGCTGCGCGAGGACTTTGAGCGTGCGGTGCGGCAAAAGGGGCTGGAGAAACGTGTGCATCTGGAAGGCTGGCGAGCCGACGCCCGCGAGCGGCTGGCGGGTTTCGACATTTTCGTGCTGCCATCGGATTACGAAGGCTTCCCCTTCGCGGTGCTCGAAGCCATGGCGGCGGGCCTGCCGTGCGTGGTCTC
Source organism: uncultured Planctomycetota bacterium (assembly GCA_963848825.1). Taxonomy (GTDB): domain Bacteria; phylum Planctomycetota; class Planctomycetia; order Gemmatales; family Gemmataceae; genus CAVVSQ01. The sequence continues at coordinate 445,071 of CAWKFA010000017.1, forward strand.
CGACGTCGATGGCACGCGTGAGGCGGTAGTGGAGAGCGAGACAGGGTTTTTGTGCAAGGCGCGTGATAGCGAGCAATGGCTAGGCCGGCTCAATAAACTCGCGAGCGATGGCGAACTTCGTGAGACCCTGGGAACGCGGGGCCTCGAACGCATGCGCAGCCATTTTAGTCTGGAGGCGATGGCGGCAGGCACGGCCAGGGTCTATGACGAGGTGCTGGGCCGAGCGGGGAAAGCCCCGCGATGATTGTCACGCACGTCACGCCCTACATGCACCCAAACTCGGGCGGTCCGCCGGTGGTGGTGAACAGGCTCTGTCAAAAGATGGCCCAGCGCGGCTGGGAGGTCCGGGTCATCACCACGGACAGCATGGCGGACGGGGTCGAAGGTTGGCAGAAGCAATACGCGGAACATTATCCCCTGGAGGTGCATAAAGTCAGCAAATTGCGGGGGTATGCGTACAGCCCGACGCTGGCCGAGGCACTGAAAGCAGCGGCGGCACGGAGCGATTTGCTGCACCTGCATACGCTGTGGACGTATCCCACGCTGGCGGCAGCGCGAGCGTGCCGCAAGGCCGACGTGCCGTACGTGGTGATGCCGCACGGGATGCTGGACCCGCATTCGCTGGGGCGGAAGAAGCTGAAGAAATGGCTATACGGCAAGCTGCTGGAATGGCGCTGACGTGCGCGCGGCACAGGCGATGGTTTACACGCACGCGGAAGAGCGGCGGCTGGCTGAAGAAGCGGTGGCGGGACTGCCGGCGGGGCGAATCGTACCGTTCGGCGCGGATGAGCCGCCGGCGCTGGAGCGGTCGGTGCTGGCGGAGGGGTTTTTGCAAGCGCATGCGGAATTGCGCGGACGCAAGCTCGTCATATTTCTGGGGCGATTGCACCCAAAAAAGGGTCTGGACCTGCTGATCCCGGCATTCGCGGAAGTGCTGCGAGCTGAACCCGAGTCACGGTTGGTGCTGGCCGGCCCTGGCGACGCGGCGTACGTGCAATTTTTGCGGCAAATGATTAGCCAGCACGATATAATTGACAAAGTAACTTTCACTGGCCCGCTGGCGCATGACAACAAATGGCAAGCGCTGGCGGCCGGCACCGTCTTCGTGCTGCCGTCCTACCAAGAAAACTTCGCCCTGACCGTGGTCGAGGCCTTGCGCTGGGCTTGCCGGTGGTGCTGAGCCAGCGCGTGAATATCTGGGAGGACGTAGTGCGGGCGGGAGCGGGCCTGCCGTGTGAGCTGTCGGCGTCGAGTGTAGCGAGTACTCTGGTGGCGCTATCTCGGCGATGCGCACCTACGGGATGCCGCCGCGGCACAAGGCAAAAGGCTTGTTGCCGAGCAATTTAACTGGGACCGCAGTGCCGACGCGATGGAGAAGGTCTACGAGGAAGTGGTGGCCGCGAAGGCCGTCAAACTCAAGAAGTGACCGGGTCGTCCGCCAGGGAAGCCATGACAACGCCTCGCCATCCCGTCGATCCGCTGGTAGCTCGCGTCACCAGTCCGTGGACAATTCGCGAGCGGCTGATGCGGCTGGCCTGGTACTGGGTGGAAGGCACGTTATTTCGCTTTAGCCCGAGGCCGTTTTACCGCTCGCGCAACTTATTGCTTCGTCTCTTTGGTGCTCGAGTGGACTGGAGCTGTCGCATCCGGTCGACGGTCAAGACCGAGGTTCCCTGGCACCTTGAGATGGGCTCGCAGACGATCGTGGGGGATGACGTCATCCTCTATTGCCTGGGCCAGGTGACGATTGGGCGGCGGGTAACCATAAGCCAGCTCGGTCACCTGTGCGCGGGCACGCATGACTACACGCGGCATGATTTTCCTTTGCTGCGGCCGCCCATCAATATTGGCGACGACGTTTGGCTGGCAGCCGACGTCTTTGTGGCGCGGGCGTCACGATTGGCGCAGGGGCGGTGGTCGGCGCCCGGTCGAGCGTGTTCCAAGATTTACCCGCGTGGCAGATTTGCGTGGGCACGCCGGCCAGGCCGATCAAGGCGCGGGTCATGGCGGGTGAGGCCAAGGAAGTCGCGGTAGCTGTCAAGTAACGAACGATCAGCTTCTCGAGAATCATCATGAATCAGGGTAGATTTCGCTGGAAACCCATCCTTCTCCTGGCGGTGGGTTTTGCGGTTTTTGGTAGCGGCTGGTATCTGCTTCATCGATTCCAGATGCAATCACTCCATGTTCGCTACCGTGAACAGGCGGCGCGGGCGGAGGAAACAGGCAATCCCGATCGCGCTGTCCGGTTTTTGCGGCAATATCTCCTGGTGAAGGGCGATGACACGGATGCGCGGGCGCGGTTCGCCGTCTTGGTCGAGAAGATGTGCCGAGCCAGAAAACATTATTTGACGCTCTCGGGAATCTATGAGCGTGTCTTGCGGGAAGACGAATCACGACAGGATATTCGCCTGGCGCGGCGAAGCTCAACAGCCTTTTTCGTCGAACTGACGAGGCAATCAAACACCTGGGTGTCCTTCAGAAAGCGGGGTCGAACGATGCGGACGTGTTCATTCTGATGGGGGATTGCTTGAGGGTGAAGAAGGAATTGGACAAAGCTAAACAACAAAAACAATGGGAAGAAGCTGCAAAAAACTATCGCGAAGGTATTAAGCTGGCGCCGCACAAACTTGAAGCCTACGATCGCCTGGCTCAGCTCCTGAGGAATGACCAAAAGAAACCGGGAGCGGCGAACCAAGTCTTGGAAGAAATGATTCAGGCCAACGACAAAGATCCGCGGGCGTTTTTAATCCGGGCGGCATTTCGCCAGAGCGGATTCGATCAAGTCATTAATAACTGGCCGGCCCTGGCCGCGCGGGTGTTCGGCATTTTTGGCTCGCCGGCCAATAGCCGGACTTTATTTCCGATGACCGAGTTGCTCTTTCCGAAAAGCGAGCGAGATCTTTTTGGGGCCAACCAAGATTTGGTGGCGGCGGGAGCACTGGCACCGGATGACATCAATGTGATGCTGGCGTCCTCGTATCAAGAAATCCTGGTGGCACGCGAAAGAGGCCAGGCCGACCCTAAGGCTCATTTCGAAAAGGCCCGCGCCACGTTGTTGCGAGCGCAGGCGCTTTATCCGGACGAGAAAAGGCTATTGCCCCAACTCGCCGCGTTGGAACTGGCTGGCGGGAGGCGAAAAGAGGCACTCGATTACTTGCGTGCCGCGCAGAAGAAAGCCCTTGGGGCCGAGCGGGCCTACTTGCTTGAGAACATAACCAACCTGTTGATCGACGACAACAATCTGGACGAGGCGAAAGAAATCCTCGACCAGATGAAGAAAGGTCGGGTGCCGGAGTCCAAGCTGGATTTTTTAAGCACAAAATCAAGACGCGGGAAGGAAAATGGTATGAAGCGGCTGAATTACTGGAAAAGGCCCGTCCCTTACTGGTCGATAACCCTGAACTCGTGCTGCAGGCGGATCTTCTGCTGGGCCTGTGCTTTGAACAATTGGGAAATTCGGACCAGCAATTGACGATTTATCAGCGGGCGCGAAAGCTCGCCGTTCAATCCGGAGCCGCGCTTTGGCTTGATAAACGCATTGTTGAACTTGGGCCGGTTGGATGAGGCCATTGAAGAATGCCAGGGGTTGAGACAGTTACCGCTGGCGCCACTCAGTGGCGAGATACTCTATGCCCGCCTTCTGATCTTGAAGAACCTGAGTTTGCCGTCCATGGAAAGTCGGCAATGGAACGACGTGATCAAAATCCTTGAACCCCTTCGCAAAGCAAATCCGAACGTGTTGGAAGTCGACGTCCTTCTCGCGGAGGTGCGCGTGGGGCAAGGGAAATTTGAAGAAGCCCAGGAAATCCTGGAAAAAGCCAAGGAAAAAGCGCCTCAGGACGTTGAGCCCTGGATCGCTTTGGCGGCCGTCGCCGGTCGCGAAGGAAAGGTTGCGGGTGCGTTAAAGATTTTGGACTCGGCCGGGAGTAAATTTGGAGATCTGGCGGAACTGCGCCAGGCCAGGCTTCGTTTTCTCCCTGTCAAAAAGGAGGAAGCTCTGGTGTTTCTCCGGCCGCTTGCCGACGGCCTTGACCGTTTTAGTCGACCAGGTCAAACGAGATTGCTACCAGGTCTCGCCGACGCCTTCGAGCGTGCGGGCGACATGAAAAAAGCGGAGGAATGCTGGCAAAGACTGGGGAGCCTCGAAAAAAATCGCCTCAAGGTGCATCTGGCGATTTTTGATTTTTATCTGCGGCAGGAAAACCTGGATGGCATGGCCAAGACATTGGAGGCAATTGAAGCCTTAGAAAGCAAAAGTGGGCCCCTGGGACATTATGGGCACGCTCAGGTACTTATTTTCCGCGCCAGCCGTGGAGAGAAAGGTTTGACCGAGAGTGCACGCGACCATTTGAACGTTGCCCGGACGAAGCGACCAAGGTGGGCGCGTATTCCCGAAAGCCTGGCGACCCTCGCCGAGATGGATGGCAATGGGGAGTTAGCCGTCGAGCACCTGCGCGAAGCTGTGGCCTTGGGAAGCCGGCAGCTACATGTCGTTCGTGCGTTGGTTATGAAGCTGATGGAAAGGCGGCAATACGGCGAAGCCGACAATGCCTTGCGCAAGCTGCAAGAAGCCGGCCCAATTTCCAATTATTTGCAAAAGCTTGCCGCCGAGGTGTCCGTTTTCAATCAAAACATGGACAGGGCCACCTATTTGGCGGAACTCGCCGTTTCGGGGCACGCCAAAGACTACCAGGATTACCTGTGGCATGGCCAGATTCTCGGCGTGATGGGGAAGTACAAGGAAGCGGAAGAATCATTGCGCGAAGCGATCAAGCAAGCGGGAGAGGATATTGGTCCCTGGATAGTACTGGTGCAGCTCCAATCTTCAAGCGGTGACTCCAAGAAGGCAGCGGCAGTTATCGAAGAGATGAAGGCAAAAGTTTCGCCTTCGAAATTATCGTTTGCCTTGGGCCAGTGCTACCAGGCGGTGGGAGACAGGGACAAAGCTGAAAAAGCATTCCAGGAAGCTTTGAGCTTGAAGCCGGACGACCTGGTTACCTTGCAAAGTTTCGTGAAATTCTATCTCAATAATGGCAAACCAAAGGACGCTGAACCTTACTTACGCCAGGTTCTCGATGCCAAAATGAAGGCCTCCCCCGAACAAAAGATCTGGGCGCGTCGTAGTCTCGCGCTGGCGCATTGGTTTTCAAGCCCGGGCAGATAAACATGGCCAGGCGATGGAGCTAATCGAAGAAAACATCAGCCTCAAAACGAATCCGTCACGCGTAGACGATCAGATGGTTAAGGGAATTCTCTTGGCCGCCAAAGCGGAGGGACGGGGACAGGCCATCAAAACGCTCGAGCAGGCTTTCAAGACGAGACAGCCCACGCCCGACCAGTTGTTTATTTTGGCCAACCTTTACAACGCCGAAGGCGACTGGCCCAAAGCCCGGGACGCCATGATAAAACTCCTGAGCGCGAACGCCAAGCACGAAAAATATCATGATTATTTGGCCGCTTTTATTGGCAATCTTTTAAATCACGATGAAATGAACGAGGCGGAGCTCTGGCTCAATCGGTTGGTTGAGCTGAAAACGCATTCGTTCGCCACGGTGGATCGCTTTGCCCGGCTGCAAGCCAAAAAGAACAAAAGTGGCGAGATTGTCGCTGCGGTCAAAGCCTATCTCGAAGACAAGGAATCGAGACCGGCCAATGCGGCCGTTCGCTTTTCACTTGCTTCTCGCTTACTCTCCGATGTGGTGAAGACAAATCCCCTCCTCAAGGATGTAATCTTGCTCGAAGGTGAAAAAGTCCTTTTGTCCTGCGTCGACCAAACCGGGAAAAAAGAAAGTCTATTGGACCTGGCGAGCTTTTTGGCTAATTGTCAAGAACTGAATAAAGCGCTGGACTATTGCGAGAATGCCCTCAAGGACCTACCCCCACAACAAGTTATTGCTGTCGCGGTAAGCGCCGTGGCTGGCAACGCGGCAAGCCTAAAGCAAGTCCAGCGTGTTGAATCCTGGGTCAGCGCCGCGCGGCAGCAGACGAAGGCCGATCCCGTGGAATGGGACGCTTTCTTGGCGGTCCTCAAGGAACGTCAAGCAAACTATCGAGAAGCGGAGGTTTTGTATCGAAAGGTGCTGGGACGCGACCCCAATAATCTAGTTGCCCTCAACAATTTGGCGTTCCTTCTGGGCCTCGAAGGGCAAGGGCCAGAGGCGTACGCCCTGATTCAAAAAGCCATCGATAGGGTGGGACCGGTCGGAGAACTCCTGGATTCCCGAGCTGTGATCCTGGGTGCCCAGGGAAAGCTCCTCGAAGCCGAACGGGACCTTCGCGAGAGCCTCGTGCAAGAGAAATCCGCGTACCGCCTATTTCACCTGGTCCAGGTGCAAAAGTCTGCTGGAAAAACCAAGGAATCGCTGCAGAATCTGCGTGAAGTTGTCCGTTTGGGGCTGAGTGATGATATTCTGCACCCGCTGGAACGGGAAAAGTACCACGACTTGGTAATGAGCATGAAGAAGTGAGCCATCGTGGCAGAACCGGTGAAAAGTTAGGCAGCTTAGGTGAAAGACGTTGACTTTTAGCGATTTTCCACAAATTCGGAGTATAACGGTTCAATCGAAGAAACGGAAAAAGCCGATAATAAGCCCGAGTAGGCATGTCGCCTCCCAAGCACACAATGCTTTTCCTCGGGGAATTGCTATGCGACGCGCGTTGAAATGCCGGCTTTACTTGGTAGTCGTCGTGGGCACTTTTTTTGCCGCCGCGGGTTGCCATCATTTCTCCGCACCCGAACTACCGCCTGACGTGCCTCGCGAGAACAACAAGATTTCCATGGGGGATTACATAATCAATCCGCCGGACGTGCTCGTGATCGATCTGATCCGGGCTGTGCCGCTTCCGCCCTATAAAGTCAAACCTCAAGATTTGCTCTTCATCCAGGTCAATGGCACTCCTCCCGAGGATCCTATTAAAGGGGTGTTTCGTGTAGAACCGGAGGGATTTGTTCGCCTGGGTCCGGCTTATGGCTCCGTTCCTGTCGCCGACCAGACGATTGACCAGGCCATCAAGAGCATCGAAGTTTACCTAAAGACCACGCTTAAGGATCCCCGGGTATCGGTCTCCTTGGAGGAAACCCGTGGCATTCAGTTGATTCGTGGAGAACATCTCGTCCGGCCAGATGGGACGGTCAACCTCGGTTTTTACGGCAGGGTGCCGGTCGCGGGGATGACTCAGGAATTGGCCAAGGCCGCCATTGAAGAGCACTTGGCGCAGTTTTTCTTGAAGCCGTCCATATCGATCGATATCGGTGGCTTCAACAGCAGCGTCTACTACATCATCTTCGATGGAGGTGGTATCGGGGAGCAGGTAATCCGCATGCCTTACACCGGCAGTGAGACGGTCTTGGACGCGATCGGCCTGGTATACGGCTTACCTGCGGTGGCGTCGAAGAGCCGTGTGTGGGTAGCTCGGCCGGCCGAAGGATGCCCGAAAGACGAGATTTTACCGATCGACTGGAAGGCGATAACGCAACGCGGCCGGTCCGCCACAAATTACCAGCTCTTTCCCGGAGACCGGATTTATGTCGCGGCGCAGCCGATTATCCGGGTCGATACCGTACTCGCCAGGTATTTCACGCCTGTCGAACGGATCTTCGGTGTGGTACTATTGGGGAGCGAAACCGTTACGAGCATCCACAACGTCGGCCAAAACACCGGAACAGGGGCGATTGTTCCTTAACAGCCCCCGAAGGACGTGATACGGACTCTTGGAACAATGAGCCAAACCCGCATTGCGGCAGGTAGAGAAGACTGCATCTGGAGTTAAGTGGGGTCAGCCATGAAGATTTTTGCCCGCCTGACAGCAGGATTTTTCGCGTGGCTATTTATTGCCGCGGTAAGCTACGCCCAGTTCCCTGGCCCCGGTGGCGGTCAATTCGGCGGAGGGCAATTCTCCAGGCCCACGGTGAGCCCTTATCTGAACCTACTCAATGGCGGTAATCCCGCACTCAATTATTACGGCCTGGTCCGCCCTCAATTTGCCTATGATCGAGCCTTTCAAACTCTGGGCGCCAATGTGAACTCTTTGGGTGCTAACGTCAACTCTCTGGAGGCGGCAAATCAGGCTCCCCAGACAGGACATCGCTCGTCGTTCATGACCCACAACCAGTACTTCATGAATAATGGGTCTGGCAAGGCAGCCGGTGGCCAAACCGGTGCGCGTCCCGGGGGGCAGGCGACGCAGCAGGGGGCGCAGCAAGGATCGCAGCAACGGGCTCCCTCAACTTCCCCTGCCGGTCGTTAGAAACCGCGACGCTCCAGCATCGTTATTTCCCGGTGACGGACGCCGAATTCCCGCCCGCCAGGTTTCGTTCCGCCAATACCTTTTCGCGCTCGGCAATTTTATGGTCGTGATCGACCATGAGACGGACCAAGGATTTGAAGTCTACCTTCGGCTGCCAACCCAAAACCGAGCGGGCCTTTGAAGCATCGCCGTGCAACAAGTCCACTTCGGCGGGACGAAAATAGCGCGGGTCGATGGCCACATGTTCGCGCCAGTCCAGGTCAAGTAAGCTGAAGGTTTCCTCCACGAATTCCTGAACTGAATGAGCCTCACCCGTCGCGATTACAAAATCGTCGGCGACTTCTGCTTGCATCATAAGCCACATCGCCTCCACATAATCGCCAGCGTATCCCCAGTCGCGGCGCGCTTCCAGGTTGCCTAAATAAAGTTTGGACTGAAGGCCAAGCTTGATGCGCGTGGCGGCCCGGGTGATTTTGCGGGTGACAAAGGTCTCGCCGCGCCTCTCGGATTCATGGTTGAACAGGATGCCGTTGCAGGCGAATAGGCCGTAGGATTCGCGGTAATTAACGGTTATGTAATAAGCATAGGCCTTCGCACACGCGTAAGGCGACCGGGGGTAAAACGGAGTTTTTTCCGTTTGCGGCGTTTCTATCACTTTGCCATATAGTTCCGACGAGGAGGCTTGATAAAACTTCGGTTTGATACCTACCTCGCGAATCGCCTCCAAAATGCGAATGGCCCCGAGCGCCGTGATTTCGGCGGTGTATTCGGGAATGTCGAAGCTTACACGAACGTGCGACTGAGCACCCAGGTTATAAATCTCATCCGGCTCAACGGTGCGCAGGATCTTGTTAAGCGAACTGCTGTCGTTTAGGTCGCCAAAAAAGAGCTTGAGCTTGGCGGAGTGTTCGTGGGGGTCCTGGTACAGGTGGTCAATTCGGTCGGTATTGAACGAGGAGGACCTTCGGATGACTCCGAAAACGTCATACCCCTTTTTTAGAAGTAAATCCGCGAGAAAGGAGCCATCTTGCCCGGTTATTCCGGTTATCAAAGCACGCTTGGCCATTGGAAAAAGATCCCTTCGCGTTTGAACCTCGAAAAACCCATCGCCAGGTAAGCCGGCGTGCTCGGGCGTCGGTGGGTTATTTTAGGTAAGAGGCCAAGTCAGGCGAGGGATGAAATTAGGAAGACTTTTACGTTCTTCCGGCTTCTTAATGGGTAACGGAGGATTCCCAGGGATTCTGAGGGGTCGCTTGATCGCCAGTCCGAAGGAAATCGGCAGGGGTGGGGCGTGCGTCATGCCTTCAAAAACCCTGTCTTTTATGCAACCCAACGACATCCCCGAAGCCTTTTTCCTCCAAGGGCGTTATTTGCCGACTCGCCATTGAGAGCCAGAGGCCGCCCTGGACGAAGCGCTCGTGTCCCAAGCGAGCACACAGGGACGGCTTCGTCCGCAAGCTGTTGACAGGTAATACCTTAACCACTGTTTTTTTCCGTGTCTCACGGAACGGTGAGACACGGAAAGCCCTGCCTTCCATGGAACAAACCAACGCGCTTGCCCTTCAATTTCGCCGCGGTCCAGGGGCAGGCGTGGACGGTTTTCTTTTCCGCGGGTTTCAGCGGATTTAGGTAAAGGTTCCCATGATTCTCACCCACAGGAAAGTCGGATGAACCGACTTTTAGATATGCAAATACGAGCTGTGTTAAAGTGTTATAGACGGGCAAGATGAGTGAGGTGAATTGTCTGAACAAAACCTTCAAGTCCTGTTCCACCTCACGGAAAAGCCGCCTTCCTGGCTAACGACGGTTGGCGAGTCGTAACCCTTTTTCATCAGCCATGTTGCGATAGCAGCGGCTTCCGTCTCCGTGAGTCCGTTCGCGCAGGCAACGACTTGTTGTTCTAGCAGTGGATAAGGTCTTACTCGTGCCTTTAATGTTGCGTGCGGTGTTGCCAAAAATGATGACGCCATGGTGGTTCCTTCGCGATGGACGAAGCACTTCCTATAACCAAGCATAGCACGCAAAAACGCCTCAGGCGTCAACTCGGCCAGTAAAAACCATAAATACTTGATTTTTTGAAGTGCAAATACAATAAAGTGGCGATTCAAGAGGCAAGAATGCACCCTTTCCCTTATAAGCGTCTCGTGGTCACCGGTGGCGGCGGTTTCTTAGGTCGACATTTGGTCGCCAAGTTACGAGCACACCCCGGCCTGGAAATCACGGTGCCTCGAAGCAAGGACTACAACCTTGTCGATGGGAGGCAGGTTTGCCGGCTGTTCGAGGAAAAAAAGCCGGAGATGGTGATTCATCTAGCTGCTGTCGTGGGGGGCATTGGCCACAACCAAGAAAATCCGGGTCGCTTCTTTTATGAAAACTTGATGATGGGCACCCAGCTCATCGAGCAAGCACGCCTGTTTGGTGTACAAAAGTTCGTGGCCGTAGGGACCGTGTGTGCCTATCCGAAGTTTACCCAAACACCCTTCAAAGAAGATGATCTCTGGAATGGCTACCCCGAGGAGACCAACGCACCATACGGCCTGGCGAAAAAAATGATGCTGGTGCAACTCCAGGCTTATCGGACGCAATACGGCTTCAATGGCATCTACCTCCTTCCCGCCAACCTCTACGGACCGGAAGACAATTTCGATCTCCACAGCTCGCATGTCATACCGGCCCTCATTCGAAAATGCGTGACAGCTCGGCGGCAAGGGAGCCCCTTCATGGAGGTTTGGGGAAGCGGCAAGGTTTCCCGGGAGTTCTTGTACGTCGATGACTGCGCCGAGGGCATCCTGCGGGCCGCCGCTCAATACAACGAACCGGCGCCGATTAACCTGGGCACAGGGCAGGAAATTACAATTCGCGATCTCGTGGACACCATCACACGGCTAACCGGTTTCAGCGGAGATGTTCGGTGGCTAGCGGATAAGCCCGACGGGCAACCTCGGGCACGGCTGGACACGACGCGGGCGTACGAAAAATTTGGCTTCCGCGCTGCGACCCCCCTTATCGAAGGGTTGAAAACGACCGTATCGTGGTATGAGGCCAACAGCAAAGATTGATCGAGTGACCCATGGAACATTTTTATTCCCGGCTCGAACCTGGCAGGCTTCTTCATCTCGTCTGTCGCGGCAAGGATATCGCCGCCAAGCGTGTTAATATTGCCGATCCCGCCGAGTTCCTGCAGGTTTCAGGCCTGAAGCTGGCTGCCGGAGATGCTTTCCGGGCCCACAAACATATACCGATTCAAAAGATCACCACCATAACCCAGGAGTCGTGGGTGGTCATTCACGGGACGGTTATCGCGTTCCTATATGACCTAGACGATACGCTGTTGGCCGAGGTGCCATTGCTTGGCGGAGACTTGTCGATCACCTTTTATGGCGGCCATACTTACCAATGCGTGGATGACGCTCTTGTCTATGAGTTCAAGACGGGACCTTACCTTGGGATCGAAAAGGATAAAGTCTTCATCGGGAGTGAAGGGGAATGATCCCCCAGTTTGTCCCGCTAATTGAGGCAGCGTACGGCGAGCGCAGTGCGCCGCCAGGTTGAGTCGACATTTGTCGGCTGTGGTAAGACCGTCGCCGCCTTCGAACGTGCCGTCGCCGACCACTCCGGCACCAGGCATTGTTGCGCCACCACGAGCGGCACAACCGCTCTGATGCTAGCGCTGCTTGCCGTTGCCCGGCCGGAAGGCCCTCGTAAAGTTCTCTTCCCCGCCTACACGTTTCTCGCTGGCGCCAATGCGGCCCGGCTCCTTGGTTTCGAAGTAGAGCTTGTGGACATCGAGCGGGATTCGCTCTGCATGTCGCCGCGCCTGCTCTTGGAGTCACTCGCTCGCGCAGGTCCTGTCGCCGCTGTCATGTACGTCGATCACAATGCCTATGTCGGCGCTCAGCGGCATGAGGTGAGGGCCATCTGCGATCGGTTTAGCGTACCGCTCGTTGAGGACGGCGCAATGCTTTGGCGTCTTGCGCGGCCTCGCCGGACACGTGGGTGTCTTTAGCTTCAGTGTTCCAAAGCTGGTCACCACGGGGCAGGGCGGTTGCGTTATCACCGATGATGCGGCAACTGCCCAGGCTGTCGCGGACCTGTGCGATCATGGCGGGGATTGGCGCGAACGTCGCATCCATGAAAAGATTGGCGGGAACTTCAAATTCAACGACATTCTTGCTGCCTTCGGCTTGTCGCAAATTGAACGCCTGGATCACCTCCTCGCGCTACGCAAGGCCTTATTCGATGGCTACCGAAGCTACTTGAGCGTCATCGATCACGGCATGGAATCCGCCTGGATGGTGATCTACCGGTCGGCGGATGCGGCAAGTCTCGCCGAGGCCCTGCGTTTACAAGGCATCCAGGCGGTGCAATATTACCGGCCAATTCACCACAACCCTCCGTTCCGAGATGGTCGTTCCTATCCCGAAGCAGAGGCGGCCTATCGGGAGCTGCTTTATTTGCCGTCATCGTTGTCGCTTACGCCAGATGAAATCCGCCATATTTGTCACTCGGTTCTGACCGCCGCGGCCGCTTGAAATAAGGCCATGGCTGCCGAGACGAGGAGGATAGATAATATGGCGGACTTCGTACCCGCGCCGATTGGTCAAGACGCTGACCTGATGACCCAGATCGCGCAAGTAAAGGACAGGCTCCAAGATGTTGCGAGGTGGCGGTGCTGTCGGGTGGGAAGGATTGGTTCAGAAGGAGAATGCGCATCAGATGTCACCCGCGGCGCGAAAAAGCGCGTTCGCATTTTTTTTTAATTGACATTATGCTGTCTTAGGGTACACTAACAGTCCCCGGCAGCAGGAGTACGTTTTTTTAGCCCCCTCTTCCATTCTTCGAGCGTAAAACAGTTGAGGTGCGCCGTGAACCTATCCTTGGTACGAGCCCATTTGCTTCTCGGGGCGTTTTTCATGGCAAATTTGTGCCACGCCGGGCCGATTAACACGGACGTTTACGCCAACTTGGGCACGCCACTTAATAATGCAAATTCGGCTTACACCGTCTCGATTAATAACGGAGATGGTGGTGCGACCGCCCAGTACAATTATTCGGGAGCCATCCCGTGGACGCAATCGCTATCCCACCCCACCAATCCCGCTCTTGGGCCAACCTTTTATACTTTTTGCATCGAGCTTACCCAAGACGTAAACATTGGCAGCACTAATGACCATTACATAATTGCAAACCTTGCGGATGCACCAAAGCCAGGAACGGCTCAAAGCGGCCATGACGTGTCGCCGGGAAATCCGGTGAACCAGATGGGAACGACCAAGGCAGACGCCATCTCGCGATTGTGGAATGGTTTCTACGGTACCTCACAAGCCCAGATCGCCAGCACTACTAGTTTAGTGAACGGGGCGGCTTTTCAACTGGCGATATGGACAATTGAATATGACATGGACTCAACAGGTCGGGTATCAAGTGATGCTTTCCTAACTTCGACTGCATTCCGGGCCTCTTCAGCAAACGGGGATTTAATAGCGTTGGCAGAGCCCCTGCTTTATGACGTTGACACTTCACAAACGAATGCGTTGGACAAAACTTCCACCGGCTCTGGCAACTATTCTGAGGATGCTCTCGTACATAGTGGCCTCCATCTTATTGCCCTGACAAGTGACGGTGCAAACGGACTCCAGGACCAGGTCACCGTGTGCACGCCCGAGCCTTCCTCGCTCATGCTTGCCTTTATGGGCGGCCTCGCGGTAACCGCTGTCGGCTATAAACGCCGCAAGCAATGTCCGCAACTTTCTTGACCTTGCTTGAAAATAGTTCCTCTCTTGGATGAGTTTGTCTTGCGCGGTAAGTCGTGAAAACGTCGCACATTATTGAGCCAACACCTACCATCGGGCGGGTATTAATTTCATTTCCTTTGGCTCGAATTCTCGGTTTGGTGGGTTTGTTTCTCGTCGAAGCTTTCGTAATTACTTATCAGCTCCGCTGGGGTCGGCTAGTCTCCCAGCCGGACAGCCTTTGGCTGAGCATAGCCGAGCACGTGCCCGCACTTATCCAGGTGCTCTTGGTTGCCACCGCGACAAGTCTGGTCCTGGGCTGGCGACGCCTCCGGGCTGAATGGCATAAACATTCCGCATCGATCCGGCCATGGAGCTTTCCGTGGCCGTTTTTTTTTACCCACCTGACTTTCCTTGGCGGCTATTTGACCCTGACGGCCTGGCTTTTGAGTGGCGAGGCCACCAATTCCTCCTTGGGCTTTGCATGGGCATTCCTGGGGCTTGCCGCTCTCGCGTTCCTGGGACTCAGTTCTCTTCCCGCGGCCGTCTGGTTGAAATTGGCGCGTCGTGGGTGGCTGATCTGCCTGGCGAGCATCGTCGTGGGCCTGGTGGCTTTCTACTGCGGCGAACTCACGCTTTCCTGGTGGCGGCCGCTTAGCGATGCAACGTTGTGGCTGGTCCGGGTGCTGCTGTCGGTGGTAACGGCCGACGTGATCTACCAGCCAGACGAGTTCCTCATCGGCACCGCAAATTACGCGGTAACCGTTGGTGCACCGTGCTCGGGTTACGAAGGGATAGGCCTCGTTTGGATTTTTCTGAGCACTACCTGGCCTTATGCCGGCACTCCTTGCGTTTTCCGCAGGCACTGGTGCTGATTCCCATTGGAACGGTACTGATCTGGCTAACGAACGCCCTGCGAATCACGATCCTCATTCTAATCGGGGCGCACTGGTCCACGGACATTGCCGAACGGGGTTTTCATTCACAGGCAGGCTGGCTAGCCTTCAATGTGGTGTGCCTGGGATTGGTGGCGCTGAGCACCGCGCTCGAAGTTCATTCGCGAAGTTGATAGGACTGGCGACGAGGCTGCGGCAGAATGCTTTAATCCAGCGACACCCTACCTGGTGCCTTTCGTGGTACTGATGGCCGGTCTGATGCTGTGCGCCGCCTTCTCCGCCGGCTTTGACTACCTCTACCCGCTCCGAGCTTTGGCCGTGGCCGCCGCCCTATTATGGTTTTGGCGAGATTATGCCAGCTGGAAGTGGTCATGGTCGTGGCCAGCAGTCGGCGTTGGTTTCGCTGTTTTCCTTATGTGGCTGGGCCTGGAATGGGCCTTAAAAGGCTTTTTCGACGATGTCGCATTCGCCACCGCCATAGACGAAATGCCCGTCGGTTCCAGGATTACATGGCTTTTTTTCCGCGTTCTAGGGTCGGTAGTGATGGTGCCGTTGGCAGAGGAATTGGCGTTTCGCGGCTTTTTGATCCGCCGATTGCAGAATACCGACTTCCAGGCCGTGCCGGAAGGAAGATTCACCTGGGTATCATTCATCGTGTCGTCGGTGCTTTTTGGGCTGTTGCATGATCGATGGCTGGCAGCGACGTTGGCCGGAATGGCTTATGCTGCAATACTTTATCGTCGCCAGCGCCTTTCCGAAGCGGTGTTGTCGCACGCCGTTACCAATGCATTGATTGCGTGGTATGTGCTGATCTGGGGCGTCTGGAGCCTCTGGGCCTGAACTCCCAACTGCGCGGGGCGGCATGCACTTGGTAGAGCAGCCCACCGTGGGCATTCCGGTCCTAAATTTGCAAAATAAAAAAAATAATTTGACTTTTCTATATACATAAAACTTGACGCCGGCGCTAAATGTTGTTAAAAGAGGCAAACTTGGCAAGTGATCGGTGCTTCCAGCCATCTGTTGTCAATTGATGACCACTGGAATTGCACACACATGAGGAGAGTCGAAATGCGGACGACAGCAACTCGCAGGATTATGTTCAACACTATCCGAATTGCCCGGATGTCTTGTGGGCTGTTCTTGGCGCTCGCGGCGATTTGCATGGAGGTGCAAGCGAACGGCCCGCCGCCGCGGGTACCTGAAATTGATCTTGGTTCCCTAAGTAGCTCGATAGCACTATTGGCCTGTGGATTCTTTCTAGTCAAAGGGTCAATTCGGCGAACGAAGGGATCCACTAGCCAACAATAAGTGCGCGTAGCCACGTCCAAATACCGGATGATATTCGGGTGATTGGTGTAATAACGGGCTACATCGCCGACGTGCCGGGAATACTCTCCGTTTGCAGGCAATTTTGCAATAATCCCTTCGGTGACTTGGTTATAGCCATTCGGCGTCTTGAGTTTCCATCCGAGAGAAATCATGGACGCCGATATTTTGCGCCCTCGTTGTTTTGATTATTGAGGTAGTTGTGCCATGAAACGTTCGCTCAGGTTACTAGTGTCAACGCTCATTCCCGCCATTATTCGTCCCCTTCGTAAGGCGTCAACCAACGTTAAACTAAACCTCGAGTTGTTGGAGGATCGTTCCCTTCCCTCGTCTGGTAGTTTTCTTCAAGGGACAGCATTCGTTGACGTAAATCACAATGGCGTTTTGGACGGCAATCCCTACCTACCCGGGGCCAATATATCTCTCTATCAGGGCACATCAGCAGTAGGCACTCCGCTGGCCACTACGGTCACCGATGGAAATGGCGCTTATCTTTTCAATAACGTAAATGTTTCGATGTCCTATGGTAACGCGGGGTTGAACCCGGGAACTTACACGCTTGTTGAGACGCCACCGACGGGTTACGCCAATGACGCAACGCAGGTTCTCTCGCAGATCTACCCGGCTACTCCGGTGAATATTAGTACGATTCAGGTAACGCTCTTAGATCCGTCTGCAATGCAGATTTCTTTCGATTCCACTGCATTTTTTGACCGAAATAAGTGGGAATACTACGGCCATGACCTTTATGGCCAACATGATTTTGGTACTGTGGGCCAGTTTCCTGTGTCGATACAATCGGGCGGTAACCCGCAGAGCCAGTTTCTGTCCTTTTGCAGCGACCTGTTTAATAGTTTGGGCGATGGCACTAATGTTTATAACGTGGTACCCAGCCTGTCCCCAAATTCCAATAACGGGCAAGCCACCTTTACAAGTCAAGCCCTTGGCCGAATAGGTTATCTCTATAATCATTATGCCTACAACGTCTTGGCTGGTTCAGCCTACACGCCCAACGACATGAGTGAAACCGATGCGGCAGGTCTTCAATTCGCAATTTGGCAATTGTTGTATGGAAATAACTTTACCAATATTCAGAATGTTGATCCATACACGACTGCCCAGCAGCAAACAGATGCAGTCGCGAGAGAGAATTTCTATTTGAGCGATTCTCTTGGAAAAAGTGAAGGTGTCACTTTTCTGAATCTAAATGTACCGCCAACTCCAATCGTCGGTGCGCAAGGAATGATTGCGGCGGAAAGCATGAACTTCGGAAATACTGTCGCCCACCTAATAAAGCAGACTCCATTAATTGTGACGAGTCCGAACCCGACTTCTGTGACGCTGGGCAACTCGCCTACAACTCTTACAGACGCCGTCTCCATTTCGGGCGGAAATCATCCTACCGGCACAGTCACTTTTACCTTATTCGCACCAGGCAATCCAGTCGCGGTCGACACGGAGATTGTTCCTGTGACGGATGATGGTACCTATGCGACGCCGAACGGGTATCTGCTGCCTGCCGTGGGTGCCGTAGTTGGAACCTACCAGTGGGACGCGGTTTACAGCGGGGATGATAACAACAATTTGGTACGCGAGAACAACAATGTGGGCGAGCAGGTGGTGGTCAACAAGGCCCAGCCGAAACTCGTGACGGTAGCCAGTTTCTCGGCCGGTAACGTGGTGGGCAGCGCGATCCCACAGGATCAGGCGATGTTGTCGGGTGGGTACAACATCAGCGGCGGGTCGATCACCTTCAAGCTGCACGCGCCGGACACTTCGATCGTGGATATGGAGACCGTGACTGTAACCGCGAGCGGCACTTACAACACCGCCAACACGGTTATCGCGAGCCAGGTCGGGACCTACACCTGGACAGCAAGTTACACCGGCGACGGACTGAATGTCGGCGCGAGCGACCAAGCGGACATTCAGGAGCAGGTGACGACGGTAAAGGCGACACCGACGCTGGTGACAGTGGCCAGCTTCTCGGCCGGTAACGTGGTGGGCATGCGCGATTCCGCAAGATCAGGCGAAGTTGTCGGGCGGCTTCAATATCAGCGGTGGTTCGATCACGTTCAAGCTGCATGCGCCAGACACGTCGATCGTGGATACGGAGACCGTGCCTGTAACCGCGAGCGGCACTTACAATACGCTCAACACGGTTATCGCGAGCCAGGTCGGGACCTACACCTGGACAGCAAGTTACACCGGTGATGGGCTGAATGTCGGCGTGAGCGACCAAGCGGACATTCAGGAGCAGCTGACAACGGTAAAGGCGACACCGACGCTGGTGACAGTGGCCAGCTTCTCGGCCGGTAACGTAGTGGGCAGCGCGATTCCGCAAGATCAGGCGACGCTGTCGGGTGGGTACAACATCAGCGGCGGGTCGATCACCTTCAAGCTGCACGCGCCGGACACTTCGATCGTGGATACTGAGACCGTGACTGTAACCGCGAGCGGCACTTACAACACCGCCAACACGGTTATCGCGAGCCAGGTCGGGACCTACACCTGGACAGCAAGTTACACCGGTGATGGGCTGAATGTCGGCGTGAGCGACCAAGCGGACATTCAGGAGCAGGTGACGACGGTAAAGGCGACACCGACGCTGGTGACAGTGGCCAGCTTCTCGGCCGGAAACGTGGTGGGCAGCGCGATTCCGCAAGATCAGGCGAAGCTGTCGGGCGGCTTCAATATTAGCGGTGGTTCGATCACCTTCAAACTCAAAGCGCCGGACAATACGATTGTCGATACAGAGACGGTACCTGTAACGGCTAGCGGTACCTACAACACCGCCAACACGATTATCGCGAGTCAACTCGGAACGTACACCTGGTCGGCGAGTTACACCGGCGACGGACTGAATGTCGGCGTCAACGATCAGGCGGACATTCAGGAGCAGGTGACGACCGTAAAGGCGACACCGACGCTGGTGACAGTGGCCAGCTTCTCGGCCGGAAACGTGGTGGGCAGCGCGATCCCGCAAGATAAGGCGACGTTATCGGGTGGGTACAGCATTAGTGGCGGGACGATCACGTTCAAGCTGCATGCGCCGGACACGTCGATCGTGGATACGGAGACCGTGACTGTAACCGCGAGCGGCACTTACACTACCCTCAACACGGTTATCGCGAACCAGGTCGGGACCTACACCTGGTCAGCAAGTTACACCGGTGATGGGCTGAATGTCGGCGTCAGCGACCAAGCGGACATCCAGGAGCAGGTGACGACCGTAAAGGCGACACCGACGCTGGTGACAGTGGCCAGCTTCTCGGCGGGTAACGTGGTGGGCAGCGCGATTCCGCAAGATCAGGCGAAGCTGTCGGGCGGCTTCAATATTAGCGGTGGTTCGATCACCTTCAAACTCAAAGCGCCGGACAATACGATTGTCGATACAGAGACGGTACCTGTAACGGCTAGCGGTACCTACAACACCGCCAACACGATTATCGCGAGTCAACTCGGAACGTACACCTGGTCGGCGAGTTACACCGGCGACGGACTTAATGTCGGCGTGAGCGACCAAGCGGACATTCAGGAGCAGGTGACGACGGTAAAGGCGACACCGACGCTGGTGACAGTGGCCAGCTTCTCGGCCGGAAACGTGGTGGGCAGCGCGATTCCGCAAGATCAGGCGAAGCTGTCGGGCGGCTTCAATATCAGCGGTGGTTCGATCACGTTCAAGCTGCATGCGCCAGACACGTCGATCGTGGATACGGAGACGGTGCCTGTAACCGCCAGCGGCACTTACAACACTGCCAACACGGTTATCGCAAGCCAACTGGGGACATATACCTGGTCGGCGAGTTACACTGGCGACGGACTGAATGTCGGCGTGAGCGACCAAGCGGACATCCAGGAGCAGGTGACGACCGTAAGGGCGACACCGACGCTGGTGACAGTGGCCAGCTTCTCGGCGGGTAACGTGGTGGGCAGCGCGATTCCGCAAGATCAGGCGAAGCTGTCGGGCGGCTTCAATGTTAGCGGTGGGTCGATCACGTTCAAACTCAAGGCGCCGGACAATACGATTGTCGATACGGAGACGGTACCTGTAACCGCTAGCGGTACCTACAACACCGCCAACACGATTATCGCGAGTCAACTCGGAACGTACACCTGGTCGGCGAGTTACACTGGCGACGGACTGAATGTCGGCGTGAGCGACCAAGCGGACATCCAGGAGCAGGTGACGACCGTAAAGGCGACACCGACGCTGGTGACAGTGGCCAGCTTCTCGGCGGGTAACGTGGTGGGCACGCGATTCCGCAAGATCAGGCGAAGCTGTCGGGCGGCTTCAATATTAGCGGTGGTTCGATCACCTTCAAACTCAAAGCGCCGGACAATACGATTGTCGATACAGAGACGGTACCTGTAACGG
Source organism: uncultured Planctomycetota bacterium (assembly GCA_963848825.1). Classification (GTDB taxonomy): domain Bacteria; phylum Planctomycetota; class Planctomycetia; order Gemmatales; family Gemmataceae; genus CAVVSQ01. The sequence continues at coordinate 465,650 of CAWKFA010000017.1, forward strand.
CTAGCGGTACCTACAACACCGCCAACACGATTATCGCGAGTCAACTCGGAACGTACACCTGGTCGGCGAGTTACACCGGCGACGGACTTAATGTCGGCGTGAGCGACCAAGCGGACATTCAGGAGCAGGTGACGACGGTAAAGGCGACACCGACGCTGGTGACAGTGGCCAGCTTCTCGGCCGGAAACGTGGTGGGCAGCGCGATTCCGCAAGATCAGGCGAAGCTGTCGGGCGGCTTCAATATCAGCGGTGGTTCGATCACGTTCAAGCTACATGCGCCAGACACGTCGATCGTGGATACGGAGACGGTGCCTGTAACCGCAAGCGGCACTTACAACACTGCCAACACGATTATCGCGAGTCAACTCGGAACGTATACTTGGTCGGCGAGTTACACCGGCGACGGGCTGAATGTCGGCGTGAGCGATCAAGCGGACATACACGAGCAGGTGACGACCGTAAAGGCGACACCAACGCTGCTGACAGTGGCCAGCTTCTCCGCGGGTAACGTGGTGGGCAGCGCGATCCCACAAGATAAGGCGACGTTGTCGGGCGGCTTCAATATCAGCGGTGGGTCGATCACGTTCAAGCTGCATGCGCCAGACACGTCGATCGTGGATACGGAGACCGTGACTGTAACCGGGAGCGGCATTTACAACACTGCCAACACGATTATCGCGAGTCAACTCGGAACGTATACTTGGTCGGCGAGTTACACCGGCGACGGACTGAATGTCGGCGCCAACGATCAAGCGGACGTCAAGGAGCAGGTTACGACCGTAAAGGCGACACCGACGCTGGTGACGGTGGCCAGTTTCTCGGCCGGTAACGTGGTGGGCAGCGCGATCCCGCAAGATCAGGCGAAGCTGTCGGGTGGTTACAACATCAGCGCTGGTTCGATCACGTTCAAGCTGCACGCGCCAGACACGTCGATCGTGGATACGGAGACGGTGCCTGTAACCGCAAGCGGCACTTATAACACTGCCAACACGGTTATCGCGACCCAACTCGGAACGTACACCTGGTCGGCAATCTACACTGGCGACGGACTGAATGTCGGCGCCAACGATCAAGCGGACGTCAAGGAGCAGGTTACGACCGTAAAGGCGACACCGACGCTGGTGACGGTGGCCAGTTTCTCGGCCGGTAACGTGGTGGGCAGCGCGATCCCGCAAGATCAGGCGAAGCTGTCGGGTGGTTACAACATCAGCGCTGGTTCGATCACGTTCAAGCTGCACGCGCCAGACACGTCGATCGTGGATACGGAGACGGTGCCTGTAACCGCAAGCGGCACTTATAACACTGCCAACACGGTTATCGCGACCCAACTCGGAACGTACACCTGGTCAGCAATCTACACCGGCGACGGACTGAATGTCGGCGCCAACGATCAAGCGGACGTCAAGGAGCAGGTGACGACGGTAAAAGCAACGCCGACGCTGGTGACAGTGGCCAGTTTTTCGGCGGGCAATGTAGTGGGCAGCGCGATACCACAAGATCAGGCGAAGCTGTCGGGCGGCTTCAATATCAGCGGCGGTTCGATTACCTTCAAACTCAAAGCGCCGGATAATACGATCGTGGATACGGAGTTGGTTCCGGTCCATGTTGGCGTGACCACTTATAACACGGCCAACACCGTCATCGCGAGTCAACTCGGAACCTACACCTGGTCCGCAAATTACACCGGAGACGGGCTGAATGTCGGCGCCAACGATCAAGCGGACGCCAAGGAGCAGGTGACGACCGTAAAGGCCCAGCCGGCGATAAACACGCAAGCGAGCGCTTCCTCGCCCGGCATGGCGGGCAGTTCGTACGTGAGCGACACGGCGGTGTTGACGGGCGGTTATCACATTACTGGTGGCACGATTACGTTCACATTAACGCCGCCGACCGGTTCGCCGATAGTGGAGACAGTGACGGTAAACTCATCTACGGGCACGTACACGACGCCGACACCGATTTTGGCGACGCAGGTGGGCACATACAAGTGGTCGGCCAGCTATAGCGGGGATGGGCTCAACAATGGAGCAGTGGACCCAGGCGGCGCGGCGGAGCAGGTGACGATAGTTGCGCCCTCCACCGATCTGACAATTACCAAAACAGACGGCGTTAGTACTTACACGCCTGGCAGTACTACAACTTACACGATCGTCGTCTCCAACAAAGGCCTAGCTCCCGTCAGCAATGCTCCCGTGGTGGACAACCTTCCCGCCGGAATCACAAGCGCCACCTGGACGGCGGTGGCTTCTGCCGGCGCCAGCGTGGCCGCGGCCAGCGGCACGGGAAGCATCAATACCACGGTCAGCCTCAATCCTAATACCTCCGTCACCTTCACGGTAGTGGCCCAAATCTCTGCTGCCGCTGGTTCGACGACCAACGTGGCCGATTTTACCACTTTGGGCGCGAACAACACGGCCCTGGCCCAATCCGCGACGGTCAGCGGCATCAAGGCGGAGGCGCTGTACTTGTCGCCTAGTTCTCCTAGCGGGCCCTTTCAGACAACCAACACTACCCTTTATCTGCGCAATCAGACAAATGATCACGGCCTGGGAATCGTTTCTAATGGCGAAAATGCGGCGCTGGGAGGCGACGTCAACGAGATCAGCAATCAGCTCAATCTGGATGTGCTGCGCTTGACAAAGCCCACCACGGACACCTGGACATCGCTATGGGTCTCGTCGCTCGACAGCGGCGGTTCGGGTGGCGCGGAAATGGGGACCTTGTACTGGTCCAACTCCCCGAATCCCGATTTGACTACCTTGGCCGGCAGTAGCTTTACCTTCCGGTTCGGTGATTTCGGCAGTAGTGTCGAAGGCGATCTGCTGACCTTGAATCCGACCAACTTTGTTCCAACCATGAACTACCTGTTTTTCCGCGCCGGGCCCAACGCCTGCGGCAATAACAACGACTACCTTTTCTGGAAGGCGACGACTTCAACGCCTGGAAACCTGGTTAACACCGCGACCGTTTCAGTGCCGGCAGGCGTAACCGATACCGATACAACCAACAATAGTTCCACCGACACGGATACGCCCGGCACCAAGGCGACTCCAACAATTACCACCTGCGCTACGATCACGGCTGGCGGCGTATGCGGCACCGCTCAGACCAGTGACACCGTGACGGTTGGTGCGGGCAGCCATCCAACGGGTATGGTTACCTTTAGTTTGACGAGTCCCGATGGCATCACGAGCTACGTGGGTTCGATCGCAGTAAATGGAGATGGCACTTATTCAGGCCCCAGCGTGGCGGCGACGGAAATCGGCACCTATACCTGGCATGCGGCCTATTCCGGGGACATCGCCAACAATAGCGCCAGCGACAATGGCGCCAACGAATCGGTGACAACGGTCAAGGCTGCGCCGGCAATATCGACGACCCCCACCCCGGCGGCGGTGACGGTGGGCGTTTCGACCCAAACGTTGAAAGACTCAGCCGTCCTTGCCGGCGGCTTCGCCCCAACCGGCACCATCACGTTCACACTCTACCTGGGCGCCACACTGGTCGACACCGAGACAGCCAGCGTCACCGGCAACGGCACCTATGTTACACCGCTCGGCTACACACTTCCGAATAGTGGAACAGTCACTGGCACTTACCAATGGAACGCCACGTATACTGGCGACACCAACAATAAACCGATCAGCGATATCAATAACCGCAACGAACAAGTGGTGGTCAGTCCGGCTCCCATCACGGTCACGGGGACCAAATTCAACGATATCACCGGCAATGGTTTCAGCGGTGACGATAGTGCGCAAAGTGGTGTTACGATCAATCTCTACATGGAGTCAAATAGCTGCTCTGGCTTGCAAACCGGCGTTGGCGGCGATAGATTCGTTTCCTCGGCCGTAACGGGTGCCAACGGCAGTTATAGCTTCACCGGCCTCACTCCTGGCGCCGTCTATTACGTGATGGAGGTCGTCCCTGCCGGCTATGTGCAGACCGGCGGCGGTCCGAACGGGGCGGCCGGGTGCACCTATTACACCATCTGCGCACAAAGCGGCCAGGCAATTTCTGGCAAGAACTTCGACGACTTCCTGGTGCCCACCTGTACGCCGACCGGTGTCAGTTTCACCGTTAACAATAACAACTGTCTCACTGTCGTAACGGACCTGCGTGGCAAGACCAGTCAGGGTAACTCAGTCACAGTGACTTTTACTGTTCCGGCCGGGCCGATGAGCGACCAACTCAGCCTCGTTAGCTATATCGCCCCGGGCGCCGCCTTCGATGCCACGACAGCGTATCAGCAGCAGATCTTCGATGTCGCAACCGGTATTTTCGCGCCGGGCAAGACTTATTCCATGACGGTGCTAATACCAAACTGCTATTACCAAATCGATCTCGTTTGCGGCCAGGCGATCAACGTGCTCGGGCCATGCAACTACGGCCCAGATGGCAGCAATATCTTTTATTCCGCCCAGGGTCGTCTCCTCAGCGCCGACAACGGCGGCACCCAGGCGTTTGCCAACAAGTCGATTGCTAGCGGCGACTTTGGGACCACCGCACTTTGGACCAGCACCAGAGGAATGAATGTTATCAAGAGCCTCAATGGCGGCTCCACCGCGACTAGTCTGGCGCAGTGGTTGGCGACCACCTTCCCGAATCTCTACGGGATTTCCGCCGGCAGCCATGCCCTGGTCAACTCGAATGGGACATTTTTCTCCAACAGCCAGGTACTGACCAGTTATGCCAGTAAATTCACGGGTGGCGATCAGCAAGTCTTGGCGACCGCGCTGTCGGTGTATGCAACCAGCATCAACCTCGCCGGCATTAGCACGGTACACAGCACGGATAGCAGCCTCGTCACTTCGCTCGCTGGCTCTGGCATGGATACCTTTGGCACTGGGGTCAATTATGGGGCATTTGGCCTGACGAGCACCGCGACCTTGTCTGTCATGCAACTTCTGGTTGATCTAAACGCCAACACCGCGGCCGGCGCCACGGTCAGTTCCGGGGGCAACGCGGTTTTTAGTGGGATCAATTCCATTGGCAACGTCGCCAACGCGAACTTGAGCCTTTTGGGGGACGGGTTTGGGCCTGCGGACATTCGAAACGCGTATGCCATCAACAATATTTCGTTAGACGGCACCGGTCAGACCATCGCCATCGTCGATGCCTTCGACAATCCAAATATTTTCGCGAGCGTGGACGCCTTCGACAATCAGTTCGGAAGCACGTCCACCGGTTCCACCCTATTCCAACAGTATGGGGCGGCATCATCATTCCTGACGGTGGTCAACCAGCGAGGTGAGACTGCGCCCTTGCCTGCCGTTGATCCGACGGGTGGCTGGGAAATGGAAATAGCATTGGATGTCGAATGGGCCCATGCCATGGCGCCGGGAGCTACCATCGTGCTTGTCGAAGCCAATAGCCAGGAACTTGGCGACCTGATGTCCAGCGTGGCCATCGCCGCGCGTCAGCCTGGCGTTTCCGTGGTGTCCATGAGTTGGGGTTTCAGGGAGGGCGTCGCCGCCCTGGCGCAGGACGAGGCCCTTTACGACAGTTATCTAACGACCCCAGCCGGCCACCAAGGCGTGACATTTGTGGCCAGCACCGGTGACTATGGCAGCGCCAATCCTGAATATCCTGCCTTCTCGCCGAATGTAGTCGCCGTTGGCGGCACCAGCCTCCACACGAGCGCCGCGGGAACTTACCAAAACGAAACGGGCTGGGGATATTTCTCGGACGGCGCCGGGGCTTTCATCGCGGGTGGTGGCGGTATTAGCACGTTCGAGGCTGAACCCACTTTCCAATCTGGCGTCCAGTCGACAGGCTTCCGGACCACGCCCGACGTTTCCATGGTTGCGGACCCCAACACGGGCGTTTGGTTTGCCGATACGTACAACCTCGCTGCCGACAACGCCTGGCAGGTCGCTGGGGGCACCAGTCTATCGGCCCCGTCCTGGGCTGGCTTGTTTGCCCTGGTTAATCAGGGCAGGGCGGCCGCCGGTTCCGAGTCGCTCAACAGCGCCAGCCCCACGGAAGCCCAACTCGACCTCTACAGCTTACCCTCGACCGCTTTCCACACCGTCAGCACGGGCACCAATGGCGGCTACAACGCCGGCGCTGGCTACAACCTTGTTGCCGGCTTGGGCACGCCGGTGGCCGATACGCTGGTTTCAGGGCTCGTTGCGGCGCAGTGGACCGGCGCTGCTCCTCCCGTCCAGACATCGACGATCAGCATCAACCCCAATGGCATTGGCGGCTCCGTTGATTTCGGCCAGGCGAACATATTCGATGCGCTCGTCATGACACCGGGGGCCGCACATGGTAGGGGCGTACGCTTGCCAGCTCAGGGCTTCACGAGCCAAAGTTCTCAATCTCCCACCAATGCCATCGTTCAAGTTTATGCCGCGGCATTGTCGCGTGCCCAGAGCACGCTGGCCGTGCCTGCTGGTGCCGTTACTACGTTGGGTCGATTTGCCCACAATCCTAACTCCATTCCGGTAGATAGTTCGCTTGCTGGCCTGGTGTTCACCCAAGCGAGAGTGGTGGCAAGCCGGGCGCCCAGGACATTGTTGGAAGCGGCTCGTCGGCAAATCCAATTGAACGCTCAAATCTCGACGTTTCTCCGTTAGTAGGCGAGAATGTTTTGGCCGAGCGACTTCCGCCTTCCGACGATCTGACCCACACTGCCCGGAATGGGCATCAAGTCGTGGACGAGGTGTTCGCGACGGAATGGAAGCAGTCACGCGCTGAATTTCAGTTCGCCGGTGGCACAGGCAACCATGACCTGGCCCTGCAGTTGGCCGTGATATTGGCAGGGGGGATGGCGCTGTCGTCCAAAGATGAAGAACGGCGGCTAACGACACGGTTGGCGCGCTGAAGTTCGAGCTCGTTCCCCAAAGGGCGATTTCGTGGCCGCAGCCGTATAGTTCCTGATCCTGGCGGTTACTAAAAAGCCGTTCCGCGCCTCATCCCTCGGTTGCGCTGAAAAACAAGACCGAAAACTGCTTGACATTCTTATGCCCTACCTTTAGGTTGTTGTTGAACTCACCACCCACCCAAAAGGTCCCCGATGCTCAATATTAAAGGACCATCGTCACGCTATTGTGATGGCGTGACGCGCCGTAACTTCCTCAAAGTAGGCACTTTTGCCTTCGGCGCGACTGCTTTCAGCATGACCGACATATTTCGCGCGGAGGCCGCGCAGGGCCGTACAGGCAGCTCGCAAAAGGCCGTCATCAACATCTTCCTCGGCGGCGGACCGCCCCACCAGGATATGTGGGACATCAAGACCGAGTGCTGCGCGAAATTCGCGGTGAATTTCAGCCGATGGCCACGGCTGTGCCTGGCATTCAAATATGCGAGGTGTTTCCGCGTATCGCACGCCTCATGGATAAATGCGCGATTATTCGCTCCATTACCGGCTGCGTGGACCGACACGATGCTATTCAAACCATGACCGGCTGGCCACCCAATTCTCTGCAGGGAATGGGCGGGCGACCCAGCTTCGGTGCCACGATTGCCAAGGTGAGAGGGCAAGTGGACCCATCAGTGCCGGCCTTCGTGGGCCTGGCCGCGCCGACGCAACATCGTCCGTGGGCCGATCCCGGCCAGGTTGGCTTTCTTGGCCCATCCTTCGCCCCGTTCAAGCCCGATGGCGAAGGCCTCGCCAACATGCGGCTCAATGGCATCACCACCGACCGTTTTGACGATCGCCGCCATTTGCTCGCCAGTTTCGATCAACTGCGGCGCGATATTGACTCGGCCGGCATCATTGAAAGCGTCGATTCATCGCAGCGCCGTGCCCTCGACGTACTGACGTCCAGCAGACTTCTCGAAGCCCTCGATATCTCGCGCGAACCTGTCCGCGTGCGTGAGCGCTATGGCGATGGCAAGCCGTATAAATTCCAGTTCGACGGTGCGCCGACCGTCAACGATCAGCTTCTCTTGGCCCGGCGCCTCGTGGAAGCCGGTGTGCGCTGCGTGACCTTGACCTTTGGTCGCTGGGACAGTCACGGGCAGAATTTCGACCTGGTCCGCGACCATGGCGGCAAGCTCGATCAATGTCTGTCCGCGCTAATCGAAGACCTGGACGTCCGCAGCATGCTCAATGACGTGACGGTCGTTGTTTGGGGCGAGTTTGGCCGTACTCCTCGGATCAATAACAACGCCGGTCGTGACCACTGGGCACCGGTAAGTTGCTGCCTGATGGCCGGCGGTGGCATGCGCACCGGCCAGGTTATCGGCGCTACCAGTCGCCTGGGCGAGATCGCCGTCAGTCGTCCCGTCAGTCCAAGCGAAGTCGTCGCCACCATTTATCACAACATGGGCATCGACGTTCACTCCACCATGCTCAACGACCCAACCGGCCGGCCCCAGCACCTCGTCGATCAACCGGCGATCCGCGAATTGATCTGATCGATTCGCGGCCCAACGCAATTCGCAAGCGCTTTCTATAATATTCCACTGACCGCAACGACTGGGAGATTAATGGATTGCCGCGCGCCGGCAACCTTCAGGGAGTAATTCGTCATGGCAGCCACCGCGTACGATATCGGCATGGTCGGCCTGGGGGTGATGGGCCGCAATCTGCTCATGAACATGGCAGACCACGGTTTTAGCGTGGCGGGGCTCGATACCGATCAAGCCAAGGTCCAGGCCCTGAAAACGGAAGGCGCCGGCAAGCCCGTCGAGGCCACGACGGACGCGGCCGCATTTGTAGGTTTGCTCAAGTCGCCGCGCGCCATAATTTTGTTGGTGCCGGCGGGCAAGGCGGTAGACGCGGTGATTGCCGAGATGATACCGCTTCTTAACAAGGGCGATCTCATCATCGACGCCGGCAACTCGCATTTCAAGGATACCGAACGCCGCGCGAAGGAACTTGACACCAAACAGATGCACTTTTTCGGCATGGGTGTGTCGGGCGGGGAAGCCGGCGCCCGGCATGGGCCAAGTCTCATGCCCGGCGGTCCGCGTGACGCATATGAACATGTCCGGCCTATTTTGGAAGCAGTGGCCGCCAAGGTAGATGGACAGCCCTGCGTCACTTATCTTGGCCCGGGCGCCTGCGGCCATTATGTGAAGATGGTCCATAACGGCATCGAATATGGCGTGATGCAAATTTTGGCCGAGACCTATGACTTGCTCCATCGCGGTCTGGAAATGGATAACGCCGAGATGGCCAAGATTTTCACTCAGTGGAACCAGGGAGAACTGGCATCGTTTCTGGTTGAAATCACCGCCAAGGTCTTTCGCAAAATCGATCCGAAAACGGGTAAACACTTGCTCGACTCGGTTCTGGACGTAGCCCGGCAAAAAGGCACCGGCAAATGGACCTCGCAAGAAGCCATGGACCTGCAGGTTCCGCTGCTCACGGTGGACGCCGCTGTCGGGCTCCGCGACATGTCCGCGTACGATAAGGAACGCGCCGTCGCCAGCCGGCTTTTGCATGGCGCCCATGGTTCCGTTGCCGGCGATCCCAAGTCCCTGGTCCAGCACCTGGCCAACGCCTATTATGCCGCCGTTGTCGTCACTTACGCCCAGGGCTTTGCCATGCTACGCGCGGCATCTCAGGCATACGGGTACAAACTGGACCTTGCCGGTGTGGTGCGCATCTGGCGGGGCGGTTGTATCATCCGGGCTGCTCTACTGGACAATATCTTCGCCGCTTTTCAAAAGCGGACGGATTTGCCAAACTTGCTTCTTGATCCGACGCTTTCCCAGGAAATCATGAAAAGACAGCGCGACTTGCGTGCCATAATTCGCGGCGCCATCGATCTGGGCATTCCCGTGGCCGGCCTGATGAATTCTCTTGCTTACTTCGATTCGTACCGTACCGCCCGGCTGCCCACGAATTTGACCCAGGCGCAACGCGACTTCTTCGGCGCCCACACTTACGAACGCATCGATGAAAAGGGAACTTTCCATTCGCAATGGGACATGGATGAACCGCAGTAGCCCGCCCGCAAGCCGCAATCAGGGCTGGCGCGGAATTAAATCATTAGGGCGCGGCGCCCTCGCGACGGAAACATCATGGTCTATCTGTCCAAGATCTACACGAAGACCGGTGACGCCGGCGAGACGGGCCTGGGCGATGGCAGCCGGGTGGCCAAGGATCATCCGCGCGTGGCGGCTTATGGAAGCGTCGATGAACTCAACGCCGTCATCGGCCTTTTGCTTGCTTGCGGCGCGGGTTTGGACGCGAACACTGTTGCGCTTCTAAAAGACACCCAAAACGATCTGTTTGACGTCGGCGCCGACCTTTGCAAGCCGCAAACCAGTGCTGAGAAACCCGGCAGTTCCCTGCGCCTCCAGCCCCTCCACGCCCAACGCCTGGAGGAAGCGATCGATCGCTACAACGCTCCCTTGCAGCCGCTGAAGAGTTTCATTCTGCCGGGCGGAAGCCTGGCAGCGGCTTGGTGCCATCTGGGCCGCACCGTCTGCCGCCGGGCCGAACGCGATGTCGTTACGCTCGCGCGGGAGGAGACTGTAAATCCGCACGTCATTATTTATTTGAATAGGCTATCGGATCTGCTGTTTGTGCTGGCCAGGGCCTGCAACAACCAGGGGCAAGACGACGTGCTCTGGGAGCCAGGCAAAGCTATAAACGGTTGACACGCTCGCGATTGGCATGGTCACGCACGGTCTCCAGGTGCTCTTTCAGAGCATCAGCAAGCTCGCGCGTGTGCTTGGCCGCTTCTTGCAGCTTTCGCAAGGAGTTTTGCATCGCCATGAGACTGGGATAATGGCTCCGGCGCCGAACCGGCCGGCATAACTCTCTGAAATCGCAAATTTGACCCAAAAACCCGGTGCGCACCACGTCCAGCAGATCGCGGGAACACTTTTCCGAATGGCTCAAGAGTTGCCGCAAGGTCATCCGGCGAACAGGTTTGTCTCCGCCCATGACACTTCCCCAAAAGAAAGCTAGAATATAGTTAGGGTCCCCTAATATCCTCCCCCCTGGTGAGGCGGCGGTCAAGGCCAACCTTGACGGGCGGCATTTTTTCATGCGTATCCTTCTCGTGGCCGACATCCATGCGAACTGGCCCGCTCTCCAGGCAATCAACGAGCCCTTCGACGCCTGCCTCTTTCTAGGTGATCTGGTCGACTACGGGCTGGAACCAAGTCCCTGCATTCAATGGATCAAGGATCACGCCACCCACACCGTGCGCGGCAACCATGATCATGGCGTGGCGCAGAACGTCAAGGTTCAAGGTAGAAACGGCTTCAAGTATCTCACCGCCATCACGCGTCCTTTGACGCAAGAGCGGCTTTCCGCGGACGAACGCCGCTTTCTGGGCTCAATGCCAATTTCCCGCCGCTTCTTGATGGAGAATTCACGCTTCCTGATGGTTCACGCGACGCCCCGCGATCCGCTTGATGAATACGCCATCGCGGATGCCGATTTCTGGTCGCGGCGGCTTGTCGATGTGGACGCCAACGTCATCTGTGTGGGACATACCCACCATCCCTACGTTGTCGAGGTGGGTGACAAACTCGTCATCAACCCGGGCAGTGTTGGTCAACCGCGCGACGGCGATCCGCGCACTCATATGCCATCATTGAAAATCAGCGCGTGGATTTGAAGAGGATCGAATATCCCATCGAGGAGACGGTGCGCAGCGTCCAGGAAAGCAACCTTCCCGAACCGGCCAAGGCCTTGCTCGTCGAGGTCTTCCGCACCGGGGGCATGGCAAAGCCGGACAGTAAACAAAAGCTCGACGGCGGCCCGCCTTCCAGTACCATAGCGCCGCCAGCGGAATAAAGAGCACTCCTGAGGCCCTGACTATGGGGACCGGGCCTCGAGCAGCCTTGCTGCTGTCCCTGTTTTTCTTTGGTGGACCTGCCATGACTGCGCCACTTGCCGCCAAAACCCCCGGCTTTTCCGAAGATATCGAGTTGCAGGGCCACATCATCGATTCTTTGCTGTTGCCGAAAGTGCTGGATGAGATCCTGACGCGCGGCGGCTCCTATGTCGTCAAGGACATTCGCGTCGGCCAACGGCAGGCCGACGCCAGCTACGCCCGCCTGGAGGTTCGCGCTCCCGACAGCCAACTCCTCGATGACATTCTCGCCGCCATCCACGATCATGGCGCGGTGCCGGTGGCTTCGCGAAACTCGGCTTTTGAAAAGGCCGACATGGAAGGAGCTTTTCCGGAAGGTTTTTACAGCACCACGAACTATCGCACGCAGGTGCGCCTGGCCGGTGAGTGGATCGAGGTGGAAGACCAGGAGATGGATTGCGGTATCTTGCTCGACCTGGAGAGCAAAAGCGCTCGCTGCATCCCAATGACGCATGTCCGCCTGGGCGACCCGATCGTGGTCGGGAGACAGGGCCTGCGCGTCTTGCCCGCCGACACCGCCGCGCGCCAGCATTTGTTTGAATTCATGGGCAGTTCCGTCTCCAGCGAGAAGCCCAAGGGAGTGACTGTTCGCGAGATCGCCGCCGCCATGCGGCGCACGCGCGCCGCGGGCGAAAAGATTCTCGCGGTGCTCGGCCCGGCTGTCGTACACACCGGCAGCGTCGAACATATCTGCGAGCTCATTCGCGGCGGTTACCTCCATGTCCTCTTCGCCGGCAATGCCCTGGCGACGCATGACATCGAGCAGGCACTTTATGGCACCAGCCTGGGCGTCTCCCTTGAAAGAGGATTGCCCGCCGATGAAGGCCATGAACACCATTTACGAGGCATCAACACCATGCGCCGCGTGGGCGGCATCAAAAGCGCCGTTCAGAAGGGCATTCTCAAGAGCGGCATAATGTTCGAATGCATCCGCAAGGACATCCCCTTTGTGTTGGCGGGCAGCATCCGCGACGACGGCCCTTTGCCGGAGGTTATCACCGACGTCCTGGTTGCGCAGGACGCCATGCGCGAAGGCATTCGCGGCGTCGGTTTTTGCCTCATGATCGCCACCATGCTCCATAGCATCGCAGTCGGCAACCTTCTCCCCGCCTGGGTCAAGGTCGCCTGTGTCGACATCAATCCGGCTACCGTGACCAAGCTCGCGGACCGCGGCAGCCATCAAACCATCAGCATTGTGACCGACGCCGAGCCATTCCTCAGGTCCCTTATGCATGAATTGAAGGTGCAGGAAGCTGCTCAGCCCTGATTGGCTAGTTCCCTAACTTCTCTCGAGTCAGTCCGACCATCCTGACACCATTTTTTGGCTGCCTGCACGAAAAGGTCGCCATACAATACCCGGAACGTAGAGAGATCGAGGTCCAGTCCCCGTTTTTAGGGTTTGTTATGCTCCCAATTTCCAAAATGGCCGCGGCGGTTCAACCCTCGGCGACCCTGGCCGCCGGTGCCAAGGCCCGTCAACTCAGGGCGGAAGGCAAGACGATTTTCGACTTTAGCCTGGGCGAGCCGGATTTTAAAACGCCGCCGCATATTTGCCAGGCCGCGTACCAGGCCATGCAAGACGGCCACACGCATTACACGCCGGCCACGGGAATTCCCGAGCTGCGCAAGGCCATCGCCACTTACTACAAGAAAACCTACGCCCTGGAAGTCAGCCCCGAGCAGGTCATCGTCTCCAATGGCGCCAAACATTCGCTGCATAATACGCTGGCGTCCATGGTCGGCCCCGGCGATGAAGTCATCATTCCAACCCCCTACTGGGTCAGCTATAGCGACCTGGTGCAAATGACTGGCGCCAGCTATGTCCTGGTGCCCACCACCGAAGCGAATGGCTTCAAAATGTCGCCGGCGCAGCTCAAGTCGGCGATCACGCCGCGGTCACGCCTGGTCATGCTGAATTCGCCGAGCAATCCGACTGGCTGCGTTTACACGCGCCGCGAGCTTGAAGCCCTTGCGGACGTCGTCATGCAATCGGAGCTGGCCGTCATTAGTGATGAGATTTACGAAAAACTGGTGTTCGGCGAGGCGAAAGCGACCTGTTTTGCCACCTTACGGCCCGGCCTGGCCGAGCGCACGGTGACCATCAGCGGCGTAAGCAAAAGTTATGCGATGACCGGCTGGCGGATGGGCTGGGCCGTGGGCCCGCTCAACGTCGTCAAGGCGATGGGCAACGTGCAAAGCCAGGAGACCAGCAATCCCTGCAGCATCAGTCAATATGCCACCATCGCCGCCCTTGAAGGCGAGCAGCAATGTGTCGAGAACATGCGCCGTGAATTCGAGGCGCGGCGCGACCTGGTCTGCCGAAGGCTCAGCGAACTCCCCGGCATCAAGTGTCCAGTTCCGGATGGCGCCTTTTACGCATTTTTTAACGTCTCCGCGCATTTTGGCCGCACGCTAGGCGGCAAGAAGGTAACGGACTCCACGAGCTTTTGCGCGGCGGCGCTGGAGTCGGCGTTTGTCAACCTGGTGCAAGGCTCGGCTTTCGGTTGCGAAGGTTACGTGCGGTTATCCTTCGCGACCAGCCGCGAACAAATCAATGCCGGCGTCGACCGCCTGGCGTCCTTTTTGCAAGTGTGATTTTTTTAATCGACGATCCGCGACTCAACATTCCGAGGTGCTGCCATGTCTGTACTGATCCTGCGTGAGGACGACGTGCGCCGCCTGTTGACGATGGACATGGCCCTCGAGGCGGTCGAACAGGTACTTCGAAAACAGGCCCTTGAGGAAGCCCACAATATTCCCCGCGCCCGTTCCCAGACGGATCATGCCATGCTCCACGTGATGTCCGGGGCGGCCAAGACCCTGAGCATCATGGGCTACAAAGCCTACAGCACCACGCGCAAGGGCGCCGAATTTCACGTCGGCCTCTACGACGGCAAGAGCGGCGCCTTGCTGGCGCTTATTCAGGCTGATTATCTCGGCCAGGTGCGCACCGGCGCCGCCAGCGGCGTCGCCACTCAGTACATGGCCCGGCACGACGCGCAAGAGGTCGGCCTCTTCGGCACCGGCAAACAGGCCCGCACCCAGTTGCTCGCTGTTTGCAAGGTCCGCAAGATCAGCCATGTCCATGTTTATAGCCCCAACGAAGAGCGGCGCCGCCAATTCGCCCACGACATGCGCGAACAGTGCCAGTGCGACATCGACCCCGTGCCCCGCCCGGAGCTCGCCGCCCAGGACAAGGACATCGTCATCACCGCGACGAGCAGCCGTGAGCCGGTTCTCTCCGGCAACTGGCTCGCCGAGGGGACCCACATGAACGTCATCGGCTCCAACTTCCTGGGCAAGGCGGAGGTGGACGCCGTGGCCGTGCGGCGCTGTGAATCGATCGTCGTGGATAGCAAAGACCAGGCGCGCATCGAAGCGGGCGATTTCGTGCAGGCGCTTGAGGAAGGCTCCATCCACTGGGCCGACGTCCACGAACTGGGTCAGGTCATCGTCGGCCGCTTCACCGGCCGGGCCCACCCCGAGCACGTGACCATGTTCAAATCCCTTGGTATCGCCCTCGAAGACATCGCTGTCGCCGCCAAGGTCTACCTCAAAGCCATCGAATTAGGCGCCGGCAAGACGGTTGACTGGTGAACGGGAGGGCGTAGGCCAGAAAAAAGCAACTGTTCGGCAGTCTTTTCCGCGCCTCCCCTTGTTCCTCGGCCAATCTTTCCCGATAATTGAAGAATCCGCCTCCTTAGCTCAACTGGCAGAGCAGCTGACTCTTAATCAGCGGGTTATAGGTTCGAGTCCTATAGGAGGCACTTGGCAATTAATGAGTTGCGTCAAATTCGCCTGACCCTTTGACCATCGTGGTCAGCGATGACTCCCCGAGGAGCGGTAATTCCTTGCGGGCCCAGAGTCTTCCCTGGCGGTGACGTCACTGGAGGTTCTCTCATGGCGACGTTTCCCAAACCCTATTTCTACTCCCAGCGCGGTATACTTGTGCCTGCATCTCCACGGTAAACAAAAGCACCCTCCCACAGCAGTTCGCTGAGCCCAGCCGCGTCTCGCCGGGCCGCTCAATTCCTCGTCCCATTACCAAAAATTGCCCCAGGCAGGGAGTTTCAACCGCAGAAATGAAAATCCGTACGACTTATGTACGAGAAACCATTGAAAAGCGCTAAAATCATGGAAAGGCCATCGCTGGCCGAGGCAATATTTTCCGCCGTAAATCCTTGTAAAACTAATCTCGTATCCCGATCATGATCAAAAGAAAACTATGGCCTCTGAAGCCAAAGGTTACTGGTTCGACTCCAGTCGGGGATAATGACTTACGTCTATGGTCGGTTCGTGCCCCTCGCCCTTGTTGAGTTGTCCATCGGCTCATATTTTGACAACTGCCGCTTCCTCGTTCGCCCGTTTGCGATCAACTCGAGGGATCCACCATGGCAGTCGATGCCGCGCTCGTCGCCAACATCAAGCAAATCAAGACGACGCCCATGTCGTTCGTCTTCGTTGCCAAAGGGAACGAAGGCAAACTGATCCTGGACAAAAAAAAGATCAGCAACAAGGTCGCCGATGACGCCAAGAAAAACTGCGGCGGCGGCAATATCGTGCGGGGGCGCTGCAAATTCGAAAACGGTCTGTTGGTTTTCGAAGTTGGTATGGAGGTTTCACCCTCGCTGCCCGCGCTGACCAAGAAGATTATCAAGCAAGATGCGGCGATGACGTACGACGTGGAGTATCGGTTCGCCGCGGACCTCGCGGCCGAAGAGGGTGGCGGCGCAGCACCAGTCCCCGGCGCACCCCCTGTGCCACCGGCGGCCGCGGCGGCTGAATCGGCGGCAGCGCCTGCGGCGCAACCTGGGGCAGCGGCGCCGGCCGTTGCTCAAGCGGCGCGGCGCCGGGCGCCGAGGTGATGAAACGGCTCAACGCCATGGGGGCCGACATCAAGGCAGCTCTCGTGGGCACGAACAAGGTGGAGGTGCAAAAACTTTTCGTCAAGGTGAACGGGCAGATCAAGGCCAAGGAATTCGCCGCGGCCAACGCCACTCTTGACGTCCTTGAACCGCTCGTCGCCAAAACGGGCGCTGCTGCCGCGGCCCCCGCACCCGCTCCGGCGGCGCCGCCAGTGGCCGCACCATCCCCGTCGCCTACCAATGACGTGGCGCTGGCAGCGGAATGGGAACGCCGTGTGATCGCACTCGAGCCGCGGATTCTCGAAGCCCATAAGACCCGGGCGGGCGAGGCCAAGTGGCTGAATCTGTTCATGAGCGCGCAGGACCTGGGCAGCGATGGTCAATATGCGAAGTCGATGACCATCCTGGACAAGCTCGAAGGGTTGCTGAAGGCGACGCCTGCTGCCGGTGCTGCCGGCGCGTCGGCTGAACTCTCTGTCGTCAAGCTCGGCAAGGCGCGCCTGGAATGGATCGACGTCCGCTTGAAGGCCATGAAGGAGCTTGAGCGCTTCAAGCAAATCTTGCAAGACGAGTACCAGGATGACCCCAAGCAGCAATCCGCCCTGGCGAACGCAATCCAACGATTGACGAAGACGGGCGCAGCTCTCAACCAGGAATTGGCCGACCAATTAGATCGGGTGCTGAATGCCGACACGGCTCAACGTCCGCAGCAGCTGAACACAGCCAAGAGCGTCCTGGCGCGATTCGTGAACTTCCTCGAGTCCGATGAACTGATGTCGGTCATCGATGGGAATGAATACGCTCCCGACATGCAAATCGCCGGGCCGCTCCGGCGCAAACTACAAGATATCGCGGCCGCATTAGCATAACAGCCCGGTGAAAAAGGACCGGGCCGCCATTATTCCCCCTAAGCGGAAAGGCTTGATGCCATGCCATGTTTAAGATGCGGTGAAGACAGTGGCTTTGGCGTGTACTGTTCAAAATGTGCACGCCTGGGCAAAGAGGTACTCGCCGAAGAGGAACGCGCCAAGGAGACACTCCCCAAAGTAAAACTCGCGCGACCGAAAAAAAGAGGCAAAGTGACAGACCTCTTTGGATTCAACGCGGCAGATAACGACCTTGTTGGCGCGGCCATGCCGAATGTAGCCATGCCGAATGTCGTAACGCCGGTGCAACAGCCCCAGCCCCAGCAACGGTTGCCCCCGGTACGGCCTACAAAGTCAGTGCCGAATACGCTTCCAGATGGTCCGGTGAGTCCCACTCAATTGCTTCCTGACACGGACCCAGACCTCGAGAAGGCGCGCTGCAAGAGTGTATTTTCGTGGGCAAAGCCATTTAACGTGGAGGTCGCGCGGGCTCGGAAGAAATGGGCCGGAGCCAAGGCGCCCGATAACATCAAGAGTCCAGCCGATTTCTTCGATGGCCAGCATGACAAGGCGCGGCAAGACCTCTTCGCGATGATCCGGAAGATTCCCGAGCTCCCACCTTTTACGGATCAGCAAATCCAGGAAGAGGTTCTGAAGTCCACGGCCGCATGGCAACGCGAAGCGTCTGCACTGGGGAAGAACGTGGGCGATCAGGACTATGACTGCCCGTTCGACAAAACATTATCTACCGCCGTGGGGTTTCCCAAGCTCACCGGGACGATTAACCCGTTCTTACCCCTGGAGGCGCGGCCCCTGCTGACAAAAAATGAGGCATCGGCTGCTTCTATTTATTCCGACGATTGCTATGCAGTCCTTAATGATCTGAATCGCGCTCCGCAAGCGTATTTCGTTGATAGTAGGTCGGGTAGGGCTACCGTGGGGCGGAAGATCACTCTCACTGCGGAGGAGGCGGCAAAAATCGGGCCACCAAAGTACCCCATGAAGCTTTTGTCTGGGGCCGGCGATTATATCCAACCACCGGGAGTCATATTAGGGTTTTCAAATTTGCCAGTGAAGATACCGCAAGACGCCGAGCTACGCAAAACCAAGCCGGGCGATCCTGATACCTGGCCAAAAGGATTCGCAGAAGTGTTCAAAGAGGTTGAGAGTGCCATCAACAAAACCAAGAAATTCGACCAACCCATGAAAATAACTGCGCGGTCTCTGGTTCAGCAAGACGTTTACCGTTGCCGTATGGTATGACGCCTGGCACAAGAAAAAGCTTGTTCCCCAGAATGGCTTCAATTCCTGTGCAACCACGGGTACTCCAGAGGATTTCGCGGGTACGGGCGAATTGATCATGGCCGTCAAGCAAGGTCTTGACCTGACCCCGTACTCCAAGACGCCCAATGAATGTGAATTGCTGCTTCAGCACGGCACCCTTTTGCTCGTTCGAAGAATCGATCCACCACAACCATCGGACAATCCGAACACCAAGTACAAAATCTATGTGGAGCAGATCTTGGTGAAGGAGGGCGCTAAAACGAAGTGGGCCAAGCTCGAGGAAGGGGAAAAATTCAGTAAGAAGAAGCACGAGCGGATGGACCAGCCGGAATTCGAGAAAATGATGCAATGGAGCAGGGCGAAGGTATGGAGGGACGCTCAGCAGGAGGTGACAGAGGGCCTCGCTAAGCTCAGGGATGCCTACCCGTATACGGGCAAGCAGAAAGATGATATCCGAGCGGCTCACGACAAAAAAATGGAGCATTTTAATGAGGTCAAGAGTGATGATTTTGCGAAGCTGCTAGACAAGATTGACAACGAGGCTGACGACAAAGCACGCAAGACCCTTGTGGACGCTTCAGTGAAGAGTTGGCAGGAAATGATCGACCGGCTGAAAAGCCAGGATAAGTTTATCACGGAACTTGACGCCAACCCGTTCGTCAAGGTTAGCATTCGTGGGACGATCAATAGGGCGGCCGAGCAACTGAATTTGCTCAAGTTCTGATCCGTGCCCACGCAGGGGCGCCCCGATGGGTTGGATGGACAAGGGAACGCAACGGACAGCTATGAGCGCCCCAAGGTGAGACACGCCGCCATCCGTACGGCAACGCCATGAAGGAGGATAAGCATGTCGAACGAACCAAAAGACGAGAATGACGATTATGAACCTGCCGACCTGAGCACCCCGGCGCCGGCCGACGATGTGGAGCGGCGCCGGATTCGGGATGAGGCAGAGGATCGTGAAGTGCGCCGCGAGATCCTGCTGGGGAAGCTCGCGAAAGCACAAAACCTCCTGGACGCTGCTGAAAAACAGGGAGATGCGGCGAAGGCCGCCGAGTTGAAGCAGAAAATCGCCGCCCTGGTCAACGAGCGAAAGGAGCTGTGAGCAAATGCCCGACGAACTCCCCAAGGCAGAGCACGACAAGATCTTTAAGGAAAAGATCGTTCCTCAGCAGCTCGATCATATCCAACCCGTCAAAAAGGCCACCTTGTTCATGCTGGGCGGTCAGCCCGGGGCGGGCAAAACGAAAGTGCGCGACGCGATCAAGGGCAGCGAGCAGGGTAAGGGCTCCCTGATCATCGATATCGATGAGCTGCGCACTTACCATCCGAAGTACCTGGAGTTCGTGGAGGAAGACCCCAACACAGCCGCTGGGAGAGTGCAAAAAGACGCGGGTGCCTGGGCCAGCGAGCTCAACACCGCAGCCCTGGAAAAGAAGGTTAACATTATCTACGATGGAACACTTAGCAACTCGGGACCGGTGACGGCAATGGCCAAGGCCGCGCATGAGAGCGGTCACAAGATTGAAGTGCATGTCATCGCCACTCCCCTGGAGATGAGTCAACAAGGCGTCCGTGGGCGCTACGAGAAGGCATTGAAAGCCTACAACGATAATCCGGAAGAAAGCGCGCCACCGCGGAATGTGCCGGAAAACATTCAAAAAGATGCTTACGACTTTATTCCATTAACGTTGGACGCCCTGTGCAGACAGAATTTGGTTTCGCGCATACGCGTTTCCAACCGAAACGGGGACGAGCTTGGCAATGTGATCGCAAAAAAAGGCAAACTTCCGGCGAGCGCCGCGAAAGCGACGACCGCCGCGCTGAGCAAGGAACGCGACCGGGACTGGACTGACGAGGAACTCGCCGCATATTACGTGAATGGGAAAGAGATTGAAGAATTGATGGAGGCCAGGTTAGGAGATCAGGACCAGGAGCTGGCGAATGTGAAGCAAAAGCATGCTCAGAAAATTGACCAAAATGCGCTTCGTAAGGTGCAGGATAGCTGGATCCAGCGCAATTTGGGAGTTACGGTCTCAGCCGTCTGAAGTGACCCAAGCCAACGTCGCGCGTCGGTGATCGGTCAATAGCCCGGGCAGATTTGCAAACCCTTTAACAAAAAGGAGGGAGCGGCATGGCATCACCTAAAGAGAACCCGCAAACCCCTGGCGGACCGAGCCAGGAGCAGGATAAGAGCGATCACGACACGAAGGTCACTGAAGCGCGGCTGACCAGCCCCATGGGATGTGGTGAGCCAATCGAATTCGATCCGGACATGTACGAGGCGCCGCTTTCAGACGAGGAGTTCGATGAATTGACACGCGAAGGCGGTGAATCCGGCGGGCCGAAACCTAAGGGTGGCTGAAGGCCTGGGCAAACGGCGGGTGGCGCGCCCTTCGTGATTACGCTCGGAGCATGCCACCACCCGCCGCGACGAACGCCAGTCAGCTAATTCGTTCTCGAAAGGGTTGCAAGACTTTGGATCGCCCATGCCGGATAACCACCTGGGTTATGGTTTGCCTATTGGCGGCATGCTCGGCACCTACAACAGCGTGATTTCTTGGCACGGTGTTTGGCGTCGCGTCCTTGTGTCGGCATCGTCCGTATTGATCCCATCGGCCGTATCACCGAAGTCGCCACCGCCTCCATTGATATCGACTCTTTCTGCTAATTGGTTGACGCTTTGCGCTATGAAGCGCACGCCCGGATTGGCGGTTTGGCCTGCGTGGTCTCAGTGCGGTGGCCAGCCATGCCGGTGCCTTGGTCGGTGGGTGGTGAAAGTTGCCGTACGCCCTAGAATGGTTACATTAGTGTAACCCGCGGCCGTAAACACGATTCGGCTTGAGTTTAAATCGAAAATAATGCCTCTAGCCGTTCGGCCCGCGTTCGACGACGACATCTTCGCAATCTTACGATGAACGAGCTAGCGACATTTGAATGTAAAGGAGAGATGTTGTGAATGAAATGAAACAGTTCGATACAGAAAGCTTCTTTTGCAATTTAAACGCAGACGAAAAGAAGCTGGTGATGGAAAGGATGCATAAAGAAACCTTTTCGATGGGACAGTACATATTCAAGGAAAATGACACGGGCGAGAGGCTTTACGTCGTGGAAAAGGGAACGGTCTCCCTTATTAAATCCATTGGCGGCGATTTGAACAAAACGATTCTCCTCGCGCCGGAAGGGTCGATTTTTGGCGAATTCAGTTTCATCGACGGCAGCACGCGATCGGCCTCTGCCATGGTTGTTGGCGAGACGGTCCTTCTTAGTTTGGATCGTAAAGACTTCGATTCCCTGATTGAACAGCAGCCGGCAATAGGAGCAAAACTCTACAACAATCTTCTTTTGACTCTCACGCAACGAGTCAGGAAAACCAGCGAAGCTCATTGGAAGACAATCGAGAACGTCGTAAAGAATGAAAAGTTCATCAACCCGGACGTGGCGTGAGTTATTCGATGGATGCGCTCAATAAGACGAGCCGTGAATACTGGCGGGGTTCTCGATGCGGGAGGATTCACCGCGATCCCGCGGTGGGCCGTCAATCCGACGATAGGTGTCGCCGAGCACGAGGAGATAATTTCCGCTGATCTCGCGGCGAAGCTGCGCCACTGGCGGACGGAATGTCTTTATCGCTCGAGGCGGTGCTGCTGGCCGGGCATGCCAAGGTGCTAGCTGCACTGTCGGGCCAGACGGAAGTGCTGGCCGGTTATGTTCCAGTCGCGGGCGAGCAACCCTTGCCATGCCCGCTGACCACGAAACCGGAGTCGTGGCGGTCGCTGCTGCTGGATGCCCATCGAGTCGAGAAAGAATTGTTAGCGCACAAAGAATTCCCAGTCGAAGAACTTAGGCGTGAACTGGGTCAGACCGAGCCGGCATTCGAGGCTGTATTCGATGCAACCGCTAGCGGTCGCGCTCTTGCGAAGGAGACCCTGTTATCGGTAAGCATCGCGCGCTGTGAAAATCAATTGGCGCTACGGCTGCGCTACCGGACGGAAGTAATTGACAAAGACTGCGCCGCCCGAATTGCCGGCTATCACCACGCCGCGCTGAAACTAATCGTCGCCGATCCGGATGCCGAACATGGGCGGCAAAGCTTGCTCTCCCCATCCGAACTCGGTTTTCAGATTGACGGCCTCGCCGGGCCTCGGCGCGAAATGCCGAATTGCCGATTCCACGAGTTGTTCGAAAAACGAGCGCGTGCCAACCCGGACGCGGTTGCCGGCGTGGATCGCGAGCGACAGTGGACCTACGGGGAACTTAATGCCCGCGCCAATCGGTTGGGACGAGCCCTGCTGGCGCGCGGGCTGCGCCGGGAAGATGTGGTTGCGGTCGTGCTGGAGCGCAACCTGGAGTGGATGGCCGCTGTCCTCGCGATATTCAAGGCCGGTGGCGTGTACCTGCCCGTCGAGCCGGATTTCCCGGCAAATCGCATCGCAAAAATGTTCTCACGAGCCGAATGCAAGCTGGTGCTCACGGAGGCCGGCAGCACCACCACGCTTAACGGAGGCGCTCGAATCGCTGACGGGCGTTCAGACGCTTTTTGTCGATGCGGCCTACCAGGAAGTGCAGAATGCGGATGATCTCGGCGTCGATGTCGGACCGGATCAACTTGCGTACATCTACTTCACGTCCGGATCCACCGGTGAGCCCAAGGGCGCGATGTGCGAGCAGGCGGGCATGCTCAACCATCTCTACGCGAAAGTCAATGACCTGGGGATCGGTGAAGGGGACGTGATCACTGAAATCGCACGCCAGTGCTTCGACATCTCACTGTGGCAGCTTGTTGTCGGCCTGTTGGTCGGCGGCCGGACTCTGATCATCGAGCAAGCGGTGATCCTGGATCTTCAGCGTTTTGTTGACACGATTGCGGACGGCAAAGTCTCGGTCATGCAGATTGTCCCGTCCTACCTTGAGGCTGTCCTGTCTTATCTTGAGAAGAATCCCCGCCAGCTTCCAAACCTGAAATGCGTGTCGGTTACCGGTGAGGCGCTGAAGGCGGAGCTTGCCCGACGTTGGTTCGCCGCCATGCCCTCGGTCAAACTCGTCAATGCCTATGGGCTAACCGAGACTTCGGACGATACCAACCACGAAGTCATGGAGCGGGCGCCGGAGGGAGATCGCGTGCCGCTGGGGCCTGCCGTCAACAATGTGCGTGTCTATGTCGTCGATCCCCATTTGTCGCCGGTGCCGCTTGGTGCCCCTGGAGAGATCGCTTTCTCCGGAGTCTGTGTCGGCCGCGGGTATGTCAACGACCCCGAGCGAACGCGACTGGCCTTCATGGCCAATCCACACCGGGAAGGCGAGCGGTTTTATCGGAGCGGAGATTTTGGCCGTTGGCGGCCGGACGGCAAGCTGGAGTTTCTCGGCCGACGGGATGCGCAGGTCAAGATTAATGGCTTCCGCATCGAGATTGGCGATATCGAAAACGCATTATTGCGTGCAACCGATGTGAGTCAGGGCGCCGTGGTGATCGCCGAGCGAACCGACAAGAGCAAGCGCCTGGTGGCGTTCTACGCGAGCCAGCGGCCACTTGAGATCAAGTTCCTGCAGGATCAATTGAGTCAGTCGCTGCCGGCGTACATGGTTCCCTCGGCCTTCCACTGGAAGGAAAGTTTGCCGCTGACGGCCAACGGCAAAATCGACCGCAAAAGCCTGACGGCACTCGCCGCTGAGCTTGGCGCCGGCGAAGAGCAGGCGCACTACTCTGCCCCAACCACTGCTACCGAACGATTCTTCTGCGAAGTGCTGGCCAGCATCATGGGTATCGAAAAGGTGTCGGTGGATAGCCACTTATTCTATGATCTCGGCGCTGACTCGCTGGTAGTCACCGCCTTCTGCGCCCGACTGCGGGCGCGGCCCGAGCTGCCGCCGCTATCGACAAAAGAGGTGTACCAGCGCCCGACGATCAGAAGCCTGGCGGCGGCGCTCAGCGATGCCGGCCCGGCGCTTTCTCGTGACGCCGGATCAGCCCCGTTGCCCGTCAATGTGGCGCCTGTTGGTGCTGCGCAGTATATCCTGTGCGGAACGCTGCAGTTCCTAAGTGTGTTTGCATACTCCTTTATCCTGACGTTCGTCTTGATTGGAATCTACAAGTGGCTCTTCGCGGGTTCGGGTTTCGTCGACATCTACTGCCGGGCGGTTTTGGCGAGCGGCGCGGGATTCCTTGGCCTGTGCGTCCTGCCGATCTTGGCGAAGTGGACGCTCATTGGGCGTTGGAAGCCGCAGCAGATCCCTATTTGGAGCCTGGAGTATTTCCGTTTTTGGCTCGTCAAAACGCTGGTGCGCTTGAACCCGGTGGTTCTATTCGTCGGTTCGCCGATATTCAATTTCTACCTGCGGGCCTTGGGCGCGAAGATCGGCCGCGACGTGCTGATCTTGTCCCCGCACGTTCCCGTGTGCACCGACTTGCTCACGATCGGCGATAACGCTGTCGTTAGCAAAGATTCATTCTTTTCCTGCTACAGTGCTCATGACGGTGTGATTCATATCGGACCGGTTAACATCGGGAAAAATGCGTTTGTCGGTGAGATTACCGTGCTCGAAATTGGCTCTTCCCTGAGTGACGGTGCGCAACTTGGCCATTCCTCCTCGCTGCACTTCGGACAAGCTGTGCCGGCAGGCGAGCGCCGTTGCGGCTCTCCCGCCCGGCAGCGTGCCGAACTAGACTACCGATTAGTCGACTCGGCAAAATGTAGCGACTTGAGAAAGATTGCCTACTCCGCCTTCGCGCTGCTTTTTGCGCTCGTAATTTCGGCCTTTGTCTTGAGCACCGGGACCATGTTGACCTCCCTGATCGGCGGGCGTCCGCACTTCGCGGGGCCTGGAATAGAGGTAGTTTTCGCGTAAAACCTTGTACGCCGACGCCCTCATCGTTTCCTTGCTGCTTCTCCTTGGTTCCCTACTCTTCGGATTGTTTGTCGTGGTCACGGTGCCGCGTTTACTCAACCTCGCTATCGAGCCGGGAACGGTTTATCCACTTTACGGCTTTCATTACTGGGCTCACCGGGCGATCGGTGCACATGAGCAATGTCAACTTCTTCATCCATTTGTTTGGAGACAGTTCCTACATCGTGTATTACTTGCGGGCTATTGGCTACGACCTTTCCCACAATGTCGTGCAGACGGGGTCGAACTTTGGCATGGGTGTCAAACACGATAATCCGTTTTTGGTGTCCATTGGGCGCGGAACCATGATTGCGGACGGGCTGTCGGTCGCCAACGCTGAGTACTCGAGCACGTCGTTCCGGGTAGCGCGGACGACGATCGGTCCCGACAATTTTCTTGGCAATTACATCGTTTATCCTTCGCAGGGACGTACGGGCGCCAACTGCCTGCTCGCGACCAAGGTCATGGTTCCCGTTGAGGGGGACGTTCGAGAAGGCGTCGGCCTTCTGGGCTCGCCCAGCTTCGAAATCCCGCGAACGGTTCGCCGCGACATCGAGTTAAGCCGATCCGACGAAGGGAAAGAGCGTGACCTCAAACTCGCGGCCAAGAACCGGCACAATCTCGCCACGATGGGGTTATTTCTGCTGGCGCAGTGGCTTTCGTCCTTCTTGGTGGTCTTAATTGTTTTTGTGCCGGGATGCTTTACGAAACCGTGGGTGTGCCGATCTTTGTGCTGGCTCTCGTGCTTGCGCAATTCATCTGGACAGTCTGCCACGTGCTGGTGGAACGCGCCTCGACGTTTTTCCAGGCTCTCCAGCCCAAGCAGTGTTCGATCTACGATCCCTACTTCTGGTTTCATGAACGCTACTGGAAATTGATGATGCCGCGCAGCCAAATGGCGGTGTTCGACGGCACCCCGTTCAAAAGTCTCCTTTGGTGGCTCCTGGGCGTGCGCATCGGCAAGCGCGTGTTCGACGACGGCTGTTACATCTCGGAGAAGACCATGGTATCCATCGGGGATGGCTGTACGCTCAATGCGGGGTGCATTATTCAGTCGCACTCCCAGGAAGATGGCGCTTTCAAATCCGACTGCATCACGATCGGCGCAGGCTGCACGCTCGGAGTCAATTCCTGTGTCTACTATGGCGCGAAAATGGGTGACGGCTCCCAACTCGCCGCCGATGCCTTTCTCATGAAGGGCGAAGAGGTCCCGCCCTACACGCGGTGGGAGGCTAATCCGGCCAGCCAAGTTCAAAGCGACCACCGTGCCGAGGTGGCAAGGACGGCCGTGACGCCGCCTTCGTTAACTAAGCCGGTCGCCATGGTCAATGGAGGAAACGTCCGATGACTAAGCGTATTTCCGTGCCTTCGTTCGCGGTGATTTCCGGCGCCCAGGTTCAACACGCGCTGGAGGGACGCGAAAAGCAGATCTTGGAGATGGTCGAAGCAACTTACCGGCTGCACTGCGCCGGTGATTCTGTGAACCCGCCGTCCTATTTCTTGAAGTTTCCCGACCGCCCCACTTCCCGGATTATCGCGCTGCCGGCTTCGATCGGCGGCCAGATAAGGGTGGATGGCATTAAATGGATTTCCAGCTTTCCGGAAAACGTCGCGGCTGGTATTCCGAGGGCCTCGGCCGTGCTGATTCTCAACGACCACGATACCGGCTACCCGTTCGCCTGCATCGAAGCTTCCATCATCAGCGCCACCAGGACGGCTGCGATGGCCGCCATGGCCGCTGACTGGTTCACCCGCGGCCGCCAGCGCCGAAGCGCGTCGGCTTCATCGGAGTGGGCCTGATCGCCCGCTACATCCATAAATTCCTGGCCGGGACCGGCTGGTCGTTTGATGAGATTAGTGTGCACGATCTTTCCGCTGACAGCGCGGCCGGCTACCGTGGTTACCTGGAACGATCGGGCGCCGCCAAACGGATCTCCGTGCAGGACACCGCCGAGGCGGTGATCCGCTCCAGCGACCTGGTGGTGTTTGCCACCGTCGCCGGGGAACCGCATGTCAAGGATCTGTCGTGGTTCAAGCACAATCCGCTGGTGCTGCACGTGTCGCTGCGCGACCTGGCGCCGGAGATCCTACTCGCCTCAACAAACTTCGTCGACGACGTGGAGCATTGCCTCAAGGCCAACACCTCGCCGCACCTGGTGGAGCAACTCACCGGCAACCGGAGTTTTCTGCAGGGGACGTTAGGCGATTTTATGACGGGGCGGGCGCCGGCGCCGGTGGATCGACCGTTGATTTTCTCCCCCTTTGGTCTGGGTGTGCTCGACCTCGCGGTGGGCAAATATGTTTACGACGAGGTTACACGCGCAGGCGACTTGCACGTCATCGATGATTTTTTCCACGAGTTAAAGCGTTACGGCTAACAGCCCGTTGAAAAAGGGGACAGGACCCCTTGGCCATCCAGCCTTACAGAAGGGTCCTGTCCCCTTTTTCAACGGGCTGCTAAGCGGCAAGCGCTCGGCAATCGATAAGGAGCATATGGCAATGACAATTATTTCCGCCCCCCAGGCGTTCTTGGAGGACAATCTCTACGTCGACCTTGAACCTATCTTCGGGCAGTCGTTGTTTTTGAAGTGCGAGGGCTTGAATTTCCCGGGGTCGGTTAAGCTGAAGGCTGCGAGAGCGATGGTGGAGGGCGCCGAAAAGGATGGCATCCTGATGCCGGGATCAGCCATGGTCGAGTCTTCCTCCGGAAACCTGGGGTTGGCCTCAGCATGATCGCGGCAAACAGGGGCTACGAGTTTGTGTGCGTGACGGACGCTCGTTGCAACACGACAATCATGCGTTTTATGCAGGCGCTGGGCGCGCGCGTCCATATGATCACGCAAGCGGCGGCGACGGGCGAGGGGGGCCTCCTGGGTGCGCGGATTAGCTACGTTAAGGCCTTATGCGCCTCCGACAAACGGTTTGTCTGGCTGAATCAGTACACGAATCCGGGCAACCCGAATGCGCATTTCCGCACGACGGCGCCGGCCATCACCCATGATTTCCCGAAACTCGATGTGGTATTCATTGGCGCAGGCACCACCGGGACTTTGATGGGCTGCGCCCGCTATCTGCGGGAGTGGTCCCGAAGCGTCCGTATCGTCGCCGTTGATAGCGTCGGTTCGATAACCTTTGGCGGTCCGCCGGGCCGCCGGCTGATACCCGGTCTTGGTGCCGCCGTCCCGCCGCCGCAATTCGACAAGTCACTCGTTGACGAATTCATCCTTGTCGAAGAGGCCGATACCATCCGTACCTGCCGTCGTATGGGTAAACACGGATTTCTGTTTGGCGGCTCCACGGGCACGGTAGTCTCCGGCGCCATCAGCTGGTTGACGCGGCACAATGCGAATAATCTCACTGCGGTGGCCATCTCTCCGGACCTGGGCGAACGCTATGTCGACACAATCTACAACAACGAATGGGTGCAGACTAATTTTGGCGACGGCATTCTTTGAAACCGGGCACTCACCGCAGTCGCTCGGCTAACGCCTGACGAGCCACTCAAATTCAGTGTGGACACACTTGAGAATCACGTCTGGTTTGCGACGTTTCCATTGCCAAGCAGCGCTCCTGGTTTCACGTTTCATCTTCACAATACCCCTCGCGCTCCGACTTGCATTGCATGAAACGATGCAATGGCAACGACCATGCACCTACCTCTGCGTCTGTTCTCGAAAAGCCGGTAGCATGAGCTACCGGCTTCTCTGTTCCGGCCTGCGGATGATGTTTTACCCTTCAACGATGTCCGCCAGAAATGTAATGGCTTTCCCCGGTAACCCATGACGATTCGGCGGATGCCAGATAGACCGCGGCGGGGGCGATATCATCCGGCTGGCCAATGCGGCCCAGCGGTGTCTCTTTTTCAATTTGTTTGCGGAAATCGCTCTCGGCAAATCCTGCTGCGCGGAAGCCTTCGGTTTCGACCATGCCCGGGTTGATGGAGTTGACGCGAATCTTGCGTGGGCCGAGTTCCTTGGCGAGCGCGCGGGTGATGGCGTCGACGGCCGCCTTGGTCGCGCTGTAAATGGAGGCGTTGGCAACTGCCAGAGTCGCCACGACGGAGCTGATATTGATGATGTTGCCGCCTTCGGGCCCGAATTGCTTCGCGGCTTCTTGGGTCGCGATGAGAAGGCCGAGTACGTTCAGATTGAACTGGCGATGGAAGTGCTCCTCAGTAATCGACTCTAACGGCTGAAAATCGTACACACCCGCGTTGTTGACGAGGATATCGACCTTGCCGAAGAGCCTTTTTGCCTCGGTGAACAGGCGACGGACCGAATCCGGGTTGGACACATCGGCCTGAATTGCAACCGCCTTGCCCTCACTTTGCTTGATGCGGGCTACAATCGCGTCCGCGCTGCTTTTGCTGTTTGCATAATTGACGACAACGGCAGCGCCCTCCGCCGCAAAGTGCTGGGCGATGGCGGCCCCGATTCCCTTGGACGCTCCGGTGACGATGGCGACTTTCCCTTTGAGGCGGTTCATGACAGTCTCCTTGGTTTAGGCAAAGAATGAAATCCACTTCAGACGGTTTCACTGGACAGAAGAACTACCGCGCGGCCGACGAAGTCTTACACGAATTCCATTTGGTGAAATACTTTTGACGAAGATGATCGAACTTCATGTGCCAGTGTAAGATCGCCAACATGGGCCGGTATTCCCTCTCGTGAAGCGCTTGTCGGATTTGTTCTCGCACGAAAGGGGCCGGTGAAACATGTGGATCGTCAGATTGGCCTTGCGGCGGCCGTATACGTTCGTGGTCATGGCTATCTTGATCCTGGTTCTGGGAATCACCTCCGTCACGCAGATGCGCACCGATATCTTTCCGGAAATCGATATCCCTGTCGTCACCATGATCTGGACATACAAGGGAATGGATACGGAGGAATTCGAGAAACGGATCACTACGTTTGCCGAATACGCCCTCAGCGGCAACGTCAGCGACATCAAGAAGATCGAGTCGCAAACGCTAAGCGGTGTCAGCGTGATCAAGATCTACTTTCACCAGGGCGCCAACGTCGGCGTAGCAGTATCGCAAGTGACCAGCGTTGCCCAGGCGATTCGGCAGATCATGCCCCCAAGCGTGCAGCCCCCGATCATCCTGCGTTTCAACGCCTCCAGCGTGCCGATCGTGCAGCTCAGCCTTTCCAGCGAGACGCTGTCGGAATCGGATGTTTACGATTACGGCCTCTGGCAACTGCGGACGCAGCTTTCGACGATCCAAGGCTTGACCTTGCCTGCGCCCTACGGCGGCAAAGAGCGGCAAATCATGGTTGATCTCGATACGCAGGCGCTGCAATCCAAGGGGATCACGGCCAAGGAAGTGGCGGACGTCGTCAACGCCAACAATCTGGCCTTTCCGACGGGCGTGGCGCGCATCGGGGCTCAGGAATATCCGGTCAGCTTGAACAACACGCCGGAAACTGCCGATGCTTTCAATAACATCCCGATCAAGGTCGTGAGCGGCGCCACCATCTACATGAAAGACGTCGCCCAGGTTCATGACGGCTTCACCACGCAGACGCACGCTTGTTCGCCGCGACGGCAAGCGCGGCGCGCTGCTGGCAATTCTCAAGAACGGCAACGCTTCGACGCTCGACATCGTCAACAAGTTGCAAGGCCTTATTGCCCGAAATCAAAGCGTCCGCGCCAAGAGGAATGGAAATTGAGATGCTGTTCGACCAGTCGCTTGTTCGTGAAGGCGGCGGTCGGCTGGTGTCGTCACGGAAAGCGTGATCGCCGGCCTGCTGACTGCCGCCATGATCTTGCTGTTCCTGGGAAGCTGGCGGAGTACGCTCATTGTCGCGGTGTCTATTCCTCTGGCGATCATGACGTCCCTCATCAGCCTGTTCGTGCTGGGTCATTCGTTGAATGTCATGACGCTGGGCGGTTTGGCGTTGGCGGTTGGCATCCTCGTCGATGATGCGACGGTCGAGATCGAGAATATCCATCGTAACCTTGGTCTGGGCAAAGCACTGCGGCAGGCGATCCTCGACGGTGCCCAGCAGATCGCGGGACCGACCTTCGTGTCGACACTAACCATCTGCATCGTATTTGTGTCGGTGCTATTTCTCGACGGGCCGGCCCAATATCTGTTTACGCCCCTGGCGCTGGCGGTCGTGTTCGCCATGGCGGCATCGTACCTTTTATCGCGGACGCTGGTGCCGGTGATGGTGAATTACCTCCTGCCAGCAGAGGTTTCCGTGCATGAACATGGCCCCTCCAAAAAAGTTGGAGTCTTCGGACGTATCGGCCAGGCATTTGAGCAAGGATTTGAGCACTTTCGCACCAGCTATGTGGGCCTGCTCGCCTGGAATCTCAGGCATCGCCGAGCTGTGCTGGGGATGTTCGCCGCAGTCGTGCTGAGTGGACTTGCTCTGCTGCCGTTCGTCGGCCAGGATTTCTTTCCCGGCGTGGACGCGGGGCAATTTCGATTGCACGTTCGCACGCCGGCAGGCACCCGGCTTGAGGAAACGGAACGCTACTTTTCCCAGGTGGAAACGGAAATTCGTCGCATCGTTCCGGAAAATGAGATCGATTTGGTCATCGACAATATCGGCTTGCCCAATCGCAGCTACAGCCTGGCCTTTGGCGATAGCTCAACAACAGGCATGGCGGATGGTGAAATCCTGGTGGCTCTCAAGCATCAGCGCTCGAAATCGACGCCCGATTACATCGCCCAGCTTCGCCGCGAATTGCCGCGGCGGTTTCCCCAGATGACGTTCTACTTCCAATCGGCGGACATCGTCAGCCAGATCCTCAACTTCGGTGTGCCCGCCCCGATCGATATCCAGGTCAGCGGCGCTGACCGCAAGAATAACTTGGTCATCGCCACCAAGATCGTAGATGACATCAAGAAGATCCCCGGCGTCGTGGACGTGCATCTGCATCAGGTCGTCAACGTGCCGAAGCTGCACATCGAGGTGGACAAGGCCCGCGCCTTGCAATTCGGCCTGACGCAGCAAAACGTGGCCGAGAGCGTGCTGGTGTCGTTGTCCGGGAGCGGGCAGGTGCTGCCCAACTACTGGGTCGAGCCCGACGAATGGCATCTCCTACCTCGTGGAAACTCGCACTCCACAACATAGGATCGATAGCGTCGATGCCATCAATGCAATGCCGCTCAAGAATCCCTCCGCGAAGGAAGCCCAACTTCTGGAGAACGTCTCCAGGATCGAGCGCGGCGTCGCGGCCGAAGTCGTGAACCACTACAACGTTCAACCGGTCTACGATGTCCTCGCCAACGTCCAAGGCCGCGATCTTGGCAACGTGGCCCGCGATATCGATCAGGTGCTTGAGTCTTACCGCGGCCAATTGCAACCGGGCAACGCCATCACCATGCGGGGACAGGTCGAAAGCATGCGAATCGGCGTTCATTCGCCTGGGCCTCGGCATCTTGTTCGCGGCAGTGCTGGTTTATCTGCTAATGGTGGTGAATTTCCAGAGCTGGCTCGACCCCTTCATCATCATCACCGCCTTGCCGGTGGCGCTGGTCGGGATCGTCTGGATGCTGTTTCTGTGGCGGACTACTTTCAGCGTACCGAGCCTGATGGGCGCGATCATGGCGATCGGCGTGGCGACGGCGAACAGCATTCTCCTGGTCACCTTCGCGAATGAAAAGCGGCAGGAGGGCCTCGACGCTTTTTCTGCCGCTCTGGAAGCCGGCCGGACACGCGTCCGCCCGGTATTAATGACAGCCATGGCAATGGTCATCGGCATGCTGCCCATGTCGCTGGGCCTGGGCGAAGGCGGCGAACAAAACGCGCCGCTCGGTCGGGCGGTAATCGGAGGGTTGATCCTCGCGACGGCCACCACGCTGTTGTTTGTTCCGGTCGTTTACAGCTTCTTGAGGGCCAAAAACGCACCTCAGACGGATGCTGAGTAACAAAATAGCTGCGAGCCAGAGGCACAAGCGCACGATGCTTGTGCCTCTGGCTTGTTTTTTTCGTTCTTCCGGCTTCTTAATGGGTAACGGAGGATTCCCAGGGATTCTAGGGGTCGCTTGATCGCCAGTCCGAAGGAAATCAGCGGGGGTGGGGCGTGCGTCATGCCTTCAAAAACCCTGTCTTTTATGCAAACCAACGTCATCCCCGAAGGCTTTTCCTCTAAGGGCGTTAATTGCCGACTCGCCACTGAGAGCCAGAGGCCGCTCTGGACGAAGCGTTCGTGTCCCAAGCGAGCACACAGGGACGGCTTCGTCCGCAAGCTGTTGACAGGTAATACCTTAAACACTGTTTTTTTCCGTGTCTCACGGAACGGTGAGACACGGAAAGCCCTGAATTCCATGGAACAAACCAACGCGCTTGCCCTTCAATTTCGCCACGGTCCAGGGGCAGGCCGTGGACGGTTTTCTTTTCCGCGGGTTTCAGCGGATTTAGGTAAAGGTCCCCATGATTCTCACCCACAGGAAAGTCGGATGAACCGTTTTTTTGTGTAAGACTGCCATCGCTTGGCGGTATTCCTGTGTGAAGACAAGGTACTTCCATCAACAGGAATATAAAAATGTACACTCAAACTCTGCCAAGGGTCACCCGCATAACTGGCCAGATGGGTGGTTACCGAAGCGACGTTGCCGCGCCTTTGCCCACCAGTCGGCTCCGGAAGGTTGCTTGGGTTGGCGTGGCCATGGCGATCGTTGGCGCCGGAGCCTACCTTCGACAGCAAAGTTCCAGCACAGCGCCAGAACGTGAAACGCAACCGCAAATCCGCCAGGTAACGGTCGTTGTGCCCCAGCGGGCCGCGACCAAGGATCTCGTACTTCCCGGCACGATTCAGGCATTTCAAGAGACCGATCTCTTCGCTCGCGCCAATGGCTATCTCAAGGCGTGGCATGTTGACATCGGAGCGTCCGTCCAGGCGGGCCAACTTTTGGCCGAGATTGAAACTCCGGAGCTGGATCAAGAGTTGGTTCAAGTCGTTGCCGCTCTCGAGCAGGGCGAAGCCGAATGGCAACAGTCCAAAGCGGAACTGGAGGAAGCCCGGGCGGATCTCGTGTTTGCGGAAGCGACTGTCATCAAAGTGAAGGCCTCGTTGGATTTTTCTACGAGCCAGGCGAATCGCTACCGAAAGCTGGTCGATTCGCATGCGATATCGGTCGAGGAGTACGAGGGTGCAGTACGAGATCGCGATGCGCGAACCGCGGAATTAGCGTCGGCGAAAGCAGATGTGCAGCGCCGCGGGACCAACCTGGACACGCGTAAGGCCATTATCGACAGCAAGGAGGCGATCGTACACAATCGCCAGGCAAATGTGCAACGCCTCCGGGAGTTGACGGGATTTCAAAAAGTGGTCGCGCCATTTGACGGCATCGTCACGCGCCGCAACGCCGCGGTCGGCATGCTCGTGGCCGCGGGCAGCAACGCCGGCACTTCGCCCCTCTTCAGAGTGTCGCAGGTGGATGTCTTGCGAGTACACGCCGCTGTACCGCAAAGTAGCGCACTGGGCATCAAGGCGGGCAATCAAGCATGGATCACTGTTCCGGAAAAACCTGGCCAGGTCTATATCGCCAAGGTGGCGCGAACCGCGGGCGCAGTCGAGCCGGGTGCTCGCTCCTTGCTGGTCGAGGTGGAGCTGCCAAATTCCAAGTTCGAACTCTTGCCCGGCCTCTATGTCCAGGTTCGTTTTCAGTCGCCCAATGCTCAAACTGAGTACGTCGTTCCAATCCAAACCCTGCAGATGCGTACGGCGGGCCCCCACGTGATTGAGGTTTTGCCCGACGGCACGCTGCTGGCCCACAAGGTTGAATTGGGAAGAGATTTCGGCCAAAACATCGAGGTCGTGACCGGCCTGCAAGGGAGTGAGCAATTAGTGCTCAACCCGTCGGACGACCTTCGCAATGGACAAAACGTGCAGATTGGGGATGTGAAAGACACAAACAAGCAATTGGCTCAAAAATGACTATTTTTGCGAGGCATTGGTGTAAGGATCAGGTCCGCCAGCAGTAATCCATGTATAGGGACCAACGAACTGGCATTGGAGAACAAAGATGAAGACTTCAAGGCGCATCCCCCAATTAGTAGACGAGCTCGCTGCCCATTGGACCGAGCCGGCACTCGAGATACTAAAGTCGGTGGGCCACTCACGAGTGACCGTGCAAAGCGAGATCGAAACGTGGCGTAGCCTCAGCGCTGCCTTGCAAAGCGCTGTGGAGGAACGGCGGCGTTTCAGTTCGTCCCCAGCGGTTTCCCTCAGGGGGATCAGGGAGAAGGTGTTCGGGCAAGCTATCGAGGCGCTCGTGCGCGAAAATAACTTGTCGTTGTCATGGCCGGAGATTTATGAGCGCAGCCGGGTGCTGATCCTGAATTCGCAATCAACGGCGGCGGAGCGAGAGCTTTTCGGCGTGTTGGCGAGGGAGCAGGCCACAGCGTACAAGGCGCCCCGGCAAACGGATTTTGCTCCGCGGTTTGAGCGGGCTGCCGTCGGCGGCTAACGCCGATGATTTGACTCGCGCCTACAATGCCAGGACGAGTATTCCATGACCCGTGCACTGGGGTGCGATGCAAGAATCTCCGGCAACGCGTGCAAGCTTGCTGGTCCGCTTGCGTGATGGCAACGACGCGGCGGCCTGGCACGAGTTTCTGCGCCTTTATGCCCCGTTGATCTATGGATTCGCCCGCAAACGCGGCCTCCAAGACGCCGACGCCGCCGACCTGATGCAAGAAGTGCTTCGCTCGGTCTCCAGGGCGGTCGATAGGCTGGAATACGATCCGACTCGTGGCACCTTCCGCGGCTGGCTCTTCACCGTCACGCGCAACAAGGTTTTTAACTTTTTGGAGAGTCGCAGCCGTCGCGTGGTTGGGTCCGGGGACTCACGCGTGCAAGCGAAACTCGAACAACACGCAGACAGCGACGGAACGCTTTCAGGAGATTGGGAAGCCGATTACCAGCGGACTTTGGCAGCTCAGGCCATGGTGCGAGTCAAAGAAGAGTTTCAAGTTGCCACATGGCAAGCTTTTCTGCTGACGGCTGTCGAAGGCCAAACGCCAGCCCATGTCGCCAAGAAGGTCGGGCTTTCGGTCGGGGCGGTTTATGTCGCCAAGAGCCGCGTAATTGCCCGACTGCGGCAAGAGATCGAGACCATGCAAGGGGACGAGCCATGAACGGAGCAACCAGGTGTCCTAGCGCTGCCGACCTGCGCGGGCTTGTTGAGGGCGGTTCCTCGGACGCTGAAAACAGCATCGTGGCGCATTTGGACAAATGTACTTCCTGCCAGCAATCACTCGAGGCGATTGCCAGCGGCGATAGTTCGTTGACCAGGACATTAATGGAGCAGCCCGACCTGATCATGCCCGAATCGAATTCCGCTTACTGGCCTGCTTTGCAAAAGGCGGAAATGGCAGTGACGACGGGGCCCTCAGAAAAGAGCCGCCCCCGAAGCGAAGTGGCCCTGAACTTTCTGAATCCTCCCGCCGATGGCAGCCATCTGGGAAGCCTCAACAATTTTAACATCATGCGCGTGGTCGGCCGAGGCGGCATGGGTATCGTGCTGCAGGCGCGGGATACGTGCCTCGAGCGCGATGTGGCCATCAAGGTGCTTGATCCCGAGTTGGCCGACGACGAAATGGCAAGTCAGCGGTTTTGCCGGGAGGCACGCGCTGCCGCGTCGATTAGCCATGAAAACGTTGTTGCCGTGCACCAGGTCGAACACGAGGAAAGCAAGGATTTGGCCTTCCTGGTGATGGAACTCATCACAGGCGAATCGCTGGAAAAGAGAATCGAGCGCGAAGGCCGGCTTTCGCTAAAAGACATTATCAGTATCGGCATGCAGACCGCGGCGGGCCTGGCGGCGGCGCACGAGAAAAACCTCATCCACCGCGACATCAAACCGGGCAACATCCTGCTGGAAAAGTCGGGCCAACGTGTCAAATTGACCGACTTCGGCCTGGCCCGCGCCGCGGAGGACGTGCGTTTGACGCGCAGCGGCCTCGTCGCCGGCACTCCGCTGTACATGTCCCCGGAGCAAGCAACTGGCGAAGAACTGGATGCTCGATCGGACTTGTTCAGTCTCGGTGTCGTTCTCTACGAACTCGCAGCCGGTGAGCCCCCATTTAACGGTAAAACTCCGCTGGTTGTGCTCAAGCGCTTGACCGAAGAAACACCACGCCCCTTGCGGGAACGGAATCCCGATTTGCCCGAATGGTTTGTCCACATCGTGGATAAGTTGCTCGCCAAGGATCCCAAGGACCGCATTCAGTCGGCACGTGAAGTGGCCAACACGCTGGAGCATTTTTGGGCGTTGCTAAAATCCTCGGAAACGCCCGTCTGTCCCAAGAAAAAGGCGGCGAGTGCAAGCAAATCAATCATCCTGGGAGCGGGCGCTGGGCTGTTGACTTTGCTGATTGGCGCCGGAGCTTTCTTCTTTTTCGCTCCGCTGAGGGAACGGTCCGAAGGCAAAATCCCTGTCCCTATCCACGTCTTCAAGGGCACCGGCGGTCCGCTTTGGTCAATGGCGGTCAGCAATGACGGCAAATTCCTGGCCGCTGGAGCGGATGACGGCACGGTCAAGTACTGGGACCTCGCCGCCGAAAAGGTGCTTTGGACATTGAACGCCCACCTGACACCAATCTGGGCCATGGCAATCTCACCTATCGGCGATTACCTGGCAACCGGCAGTGATGACGGTCTCACGAAAATCTGGGATCTCTCAACGCAAAAAGAGGTGCGTGTTCTTCCCAAAATTGGCGGTGTTCGCGCTCTCGCCTTTGATCCGGACGGTAAACGCCTCCTCACGGGAGGAAGAGACGGCTCGGTGAAAGTCTGGGATGTCGCCACCGGCGAAGAAATCGGCAAAACAGCGGGCCACTCCAGTTTGGTGGCCGCTGTCGCCTTCTCCCCCGATGGCAAGACCATCGCCTCCGCCAGCGCCGACAAGACCATCAAGGTATGGGACGCTGCAACTCGACAGCTCAAGGTCACGCTGGCACGCCATGAAAGCGGCATTTACGCGATCGCCTTTTCGCCCAAGGATCGCTACCTGGTTTCCGGCGGCTGGGATCGTACGGTGCGCCTTTGGGATCTCGATTCCGGCGACGAGCTAGCCAAGCTGGAAGGCCACACGCAAGACGTATGGTCCGTGGCTTTCAGTCCCGATGGCAACTCCTTTGCGTCCACGGGGGAGGATCAGATGATCCGAATCTGGGATACCGCTACAAGAAAGGAATCGTTATCTTTTCGGGGAGCCACGGGGACCATCCTGAATGTTCGTTTCTCCTCCATACCCGGCCAGATCATTGCGGGAGCGAAAGACGGCACGGCACGTTTGTGGAACCTCACCGACCTAACTCAAGGTAAGTAGGAGCACGAAATCTCTGACGAGGCTTCCAAGAATGATGATTCGAGAGGTCGCTTGCAAGCTGGTATTTCTGTTCCTTACCCACTTCACTAAGCGGAATGAGGGGACACCCTGGTGTTCCCATCGCTGACGGTCGCTGCTGTTTGTGTCGAAGTTATCGCGTCCGCGGCCCCTAATCCCCAGATTAAATGCGCAACGACTGGCGCCGTGTCGGCCTTCACCAAATCACGAACGCGGTCTTCGAAGGCTCGATCTTCTACCGTCACGCGCTCGTGTTGGCGCAGGTGCTCGGCCCATGACTCAACAAGAAATGTCTCCACCCAGCGCTCCGGATTGGCCAGGTCATGGTATAGTCCCCACCGAAAGGCGCCATCGCGGCGACGAATCGTTTCAAGTTTCTCAACGGCGCCCGCAAACTCAGTCGCCCGACTTGGTTCAACGCAATACTCGACGGTGACGAGAACGGGCCCATGTTCAGGATCCGGCCGTGCGGTGACAACCGGACCGGGCCAGTGCGTAGACGGTGTCAGGTCGGGTCCCTCGCCTTCGGGAAGGCGAAACCGGAACGCCATGGAAAGCGCTATAATCATGGCGAAAGAGGCGGCAGCAAGCGCCCACCCAATTGATGAATAGTCGGCGACGAGGCCCCAGGTTGCGCTGCCGGCCGCCATGCCTCCCTGGAAGGCCAGCATGTAAACCGCGAGGGACCGGCCGCGCACCCAGGAGGGCACCGCGGTTTGCGCAGCAGCGTTGAACGTTGCGACCAGGCTGATCCAGGCGACGCCGCCAACGAGCATGAGCCCGTAAACTGCCGGCACGTTGCGCACCACCGCAACCAGGCCCATCATTCCCGCCCAGACCAGCGTTGCCGCAATGGCAATCCGTCCGACAGGAAGTGTCTTGCGAAGTCGCGGTAACACAAGCGCCCCGCGATGGCCCCGCTGCCAAGACAGCCGAGCATCAGGCCGTAGCCGACAGAGCTGAGCTCGAGCTCCCGTCGCGCCAGACTTGGCAGTAGTGCCCAGAGTGCGCTGCCGAAAAAGACGAATGAAAGCGTGCGAATCACCACCGCTCTAAATACGGGCGCGTGACGGGCATAACGCATGCCCGCGCGCATGGCGGTGACCAGCCGCTCTGCCGGCGCCACGGTTACGGGGGCGCGCCGTTTCCATCCGTACAGCACAGCGATGACGCCGAGAAACGAAGCGGCATTGAGAAGAAAAACAAACCCGGGGCCGGTTGCCGCGACGAGCAAGCCGCCGAGAGCGGGTCCGACCGCGCGCGCATATTGAAGCCGACGGCGCCGAGAGCGGCGGCCGCGGACAATTGCTCGCGTGGAACCAGTTCCTGGGTGATTGCTTGCCAGGCCGGCGCATTGACGGCTCCGGCAATGCCCACAATAAAAGCAAAAACCAGGAGCACCGTCGGTGTCGTCAAGCCAAGAAGAGTGAGGAGACCCAGGCCCGTAGCCGCTAGACATAACCAGATCTGCGTGAACAGGAGCAACCTGCGCCGATCGACAATATCGGCAAGTGCGCCGGCCGGCAGCGCCAGCAAGAAGATGGGTAAACTTTCGGCAGTTTGCAGCAGAGCCACCAACAAAGGAGAC
Source organism: uncultured Planctomycetota bacterium (assembly GCA_963848825.1). Classification (GTDB taxonomy): domain Bacteria; phylum Planctomycetota; class Planctomycetia; order Gemmatales; family Gemmataceae; genus CAVVSQ01. Next base: position 506,239 of record CAWKFA010000017.1, read on the forward strand.
GGCGTCTGCGAGGTCATGAGCCAGGCTTCGCCCACGTCGTCCATCCAGGCCCCGATGTTCGAGACAACCGAGGCGATCCAAAGCGAGCGGAACACGGACTGGCCGAGCGGGGCCCACGCCGAAACCGTTTTGTTCGCAGCGCTCATCGGCATGGCCTCGCGTTCCCTTACTTCGGTGGAAGTCCAACTGCTCCGCTTAGTTTTAGTGAGAATCGAAAAACGCGGAAACTGGAAAACGCCAATGTAAGACTTGGCCGCGCTTCCGGTATTCCGTTGCAGATGCGAATGTCACTAACATCGCCCACCACCTGAACAAAGGAGGCATGCCGTGGAGCAAATCACAAAACTACTGTACACCGCAAAGACACACACCACAGGCGGGCGCGACGGCGCCTCGCGGACCTCGGATGGACGCCTCGACGTCAAACTGTCAACCCCCGGCGCTCCAGGTAACGGCACCAATCCGGAGCAGCTTTTTGCCGCCGGCTGGTCGGCCTGTTTCATGAGTGCGATGGGGCTGGCAGCCAGCAAGTTGAAGGTCGTCCTTCCCAGCGACGGGGCCATCGACGCCGAAGTGGACCTGGGCACGAACGAGGGGGGCTTCCTCCTACGCGCCCGCCTCAACGTCAAGCTGCCGGGCCTGGACCGAGAAAGCGCTCAAAAGGTGGTAGATGCTGCGCACCAGATGTGCCCATACTCCAAGGCCACCCGCGGCAACATCGACGTCGCCATCAACATCAATTGATCCAAAGAGCGTTCGAAAAAAAAGGGGTCAGACCCTGGGTCTGACCCCTTTTTTTCGAACGCTCTTACGAACAGCGGATTTTAAGGAGTCCGCCTGTCCGTCAACTCGGCAGCACCTCATTGGGTGCTCGAAACGTATCATTATACGATCCGAATCAATCTCCCCCAAAGTGTCCGGTTTTTAGAGCGAACTTGGTGGCTGGTTTTGGGCGCCTGCTGACAGCATTGGACGCAACCTAGTTGGTCTGTTATTTTTTAGGTTTTGCAGTCCGGGGACGATTTATCTCAACAAAGCAATAAGATCGGCCAAGGAGCCCAAGAAATGAAGTCCCGAGATTTAGCGTTGGCTTTTGGTTTGCTGGCCTGTGGGTTGTCCATTTCCGAAGCCGGCGATCCGCCCAAGCCCGTGAAAGTCTTCATCCTGGCCGGCCAATCGAATATGGAAGGTCAAGCGGTCGCGGACCTCGATGGCAAGGACTACAACGATGGTAAAGGCACGTTGAAGGCCCTGCTGAATGACCCGGCCAAAAGTCAACTCTTCAAGCATCTTCAGAACGATAAAGGGCAATGGACGGTTCGTGAGGATGTATGGGTGCGTTATCAGCCGGAAAGGGGGCCTTTGAAAGCGGGGCCGCTCACCCTGGGTTTCACGCCTTATGCAGGCAAGCACCACTTCGGACCCGAATTGCAATTCGGCCATGTCGTTGGCGATCATGTTCGCAGCCAAATCCTGCTCATCAAGACGGCGTGGGGCGGCAAGAGCCTCTATAAAGATTTCCGTCCTCCCAGTTCCGGTGGTGAAGTCGGAGCTTATTACCAGAAGATGCTGGCCGAAGTTCGCCAAGGCCTTGCGAATCTCAAGACGGACTTCCCCGCCTACAAGGGCCAGGCATACGAGTTGGCCGGCTTCGTCTGGTATCACGGCTGGAATGACGGCGTCGATCCCAAGAATGCCGTGCCGGAGTACGAACAGAACTTGGTGAACCTCATCAAGGACGTGCGCAAGGATTTGCAGGTTCCCAAACTGCCGGTGGTAGTCGGCGAGTTGACGGGGCCATGGGTGCAAGCCCCGGCGCCTGGGCGCTGACTTCGAAAGGCCCAGGCCAACGCGGCGAGCCGGCCGGAGTTCACAGGAAATGTGATTTTTGTCGAAACGCATGACTTCGTTCGCCTGCCCAAGGATTCACCCAACCCCGGTCACGGTCACCACGAATTCGGCAACGCGGAAACATATTTCTTGGTCGGCGATGCCCTGGGCAAGGGGATGATCAAGCTCCTCTCCGCTTCGGCCCGACCACGAGCCAAGGAGTTGCCGCCCTTGCCTGCGTCGCACACCAGGCGTGACATCGAAGGCTGGATTGTTCACGTCGACGACCGCCTGCTCTCCGGACACGATAAGGAACTGGGCGATCATGCTCTGCGCATTCTCGCCAATCGGCTATACGACATCAAGCACGTCGTCCCAAAAGACAAGGTCGCGCACTACAAAAAGTCCCCATTTGGATCGACAAGACCCACGGCAAACTTCGTCCGGCCCAGTATCATCCGAGTGCCGGCTGGCTGAAGAATAATGGCTACTCCACGGAACTTGCGAAGTGCGTCCATATCCCCAGCGCAGCCGATTTCGCCAGTCTATATCATCAGTCCGTCCAGCCGTGGTCCGTTCTCCATGAACTGGCACACGCCTATCACGATCAAGTGCTCGGCTTTGACAATGCCGAAATCGAAGCAGCCTGGACACGCTTTCGGGACAGCGGCAAGTACCAGAGCGTTCTGCATATCAACGGCAAGAAAATTTCGCACTAGGGCCTGACGAATCCGAAGGAATTCTTCGCCGAGATGACCGAATCGTACTTCGGCCACAACGATTTCTTCCCATTCAACCGCGCGGAACTCCAGCGTGAAGAACCGGAGCTTTTTGAGTTGTTGACGAAGATTTGGGGACCGATTCTGAAGGCTGAACGCTAACCTCGTGCCTGACAATTGTCTTACTTTTTCTTTGCCGGAAGTGTCGGAAACCGCTCCGCAGAATAGGGCCCGCCGTAATCATCGCGAAGCTCGTCGCAGCGCCGGCACAGGCGCTCTAATTTTTCCCGGGAACCGTCTTCGTGCGCCAGATTCCGCAATTCCTGGGGATCTTCCTGCAAATCATGCAAAAACTCGTACGCCGGCGTTTGATCGAAGTAGCGAGCATAGACATAGCGCTGGTCACGCACGCCTTCCCACTTGGGAATCTCCGGATGAACGAACAGATGCTCGCAGAAAAAATCGGTCCGCCACGATCGGACCTTCTCGCCACGAACCAGGGCGGCCAGACTTCGCCCTTGATGTATTTCTTCGCGAGGAAGCTCAGCCCATTCCAGAATCGTCGGCGCGAAGTCCACGTTGAGCGCCATGGCGTCAACCAGGCTGCCCTTTCGTTCCTTCGGCAAACGTGGATCCACAATGATGAGCGGCACGCGCAGAGACTCCTCGTAGTGGACCCATTTTCCCGAAAAGCCACGCTCGCCCAGGAAATAGCCATTGTCGGAAGTGAAAACAATGATGGTGTTGTCCGCCAATCCGAGCCTCTGCATTTCCGCCATGATGCGGCCGATTTCGTTGTCGATGCCACTGATCATGCGATAGTAAGCCCGAATATTCTTTACATACTTTTCCGGCGTGTCGAACTGCCAGTGCCAGCGGACGCGATTTAGCGATTTCCGCAAGAACTCAGGGTGTGCCTGGAAGTATTTCTCCTCAACCAACGGCGGCAGGGGAATTTTGACGTCGTCATAGAATCCCTCGACCGTTTTCGGCCAGGGATAGAGATTGTCGAGTTTTCCGTCCTCCGCATGCGGACTGTTGAAACAAATCGACAGACAAAACGGTTGCGTCTGATCTTGTTTCTGCAAGAAATCGATGGCCTGGTCAGTCGCAATCTGATCGATGTGGCGAACTCCGCCGGAAGCCTGTTTTTTCAGGAACGGATAGCCGATGGGTTGGAAGACATCGAACATTTTGGCACGTTGCCCATCTGCGACCGAAACGCCGAACTTACCGATCAATCCCAGGCGGTAGCCCGCGCGTTTAAGCAGGTTCGCGAAGCTCAATGCGCAATGTTCAGCCGCGATTGGAGGCGTTCCGAAGGTGAATTTATGCGTCCGTTCATATTTGCCGGTGAGAATCGAGGCACGGCTCGCCGCACAGATCGGGGTGGTCACGAACATATTACGAAAGCGGACCCCCTGTTGTGCCAACTGGTCGATGTTCGGTGTTTTCAGGATCGGATGGCCGGCACAGCCCAGAAGGTCGAAACGCTGGTCGTCGGTGAGAATGAACAGGACATTCGGCTTTTTCGTGTCGGCCTGCACCGGCGAATTGAGAAGGAAACTCGCCATCAATAGGATAAACCAACGCGTCATGACGCATCTCTTGGGTTGCGTGCCCGGAATTGTTGACAGCGCGTTCAAAAGCATTATCTTGACACAGCGCCCGATGTCAACAATGATCACGCGGCATTCAATTGGGGGTCGACTATTTCGCGTGCTAATTGCCAAGGGGCAGCCTTATGAAGATCAAACGAATCCGTGCTTATCAAGTCGACCTGCCGCTCCACGAAGGCTCTTACAAGTGGTCCGGAGGCAAATCGGTTTCGGTTTTCGACAGTACCGTGGTCGAAATTGAAACCGATGCTGGCATCACCGGTTGGGGCGAGGTTTGCCCCCTCGGTCCATTTTACCTGCCTGCTTACGCCAACGGCGTGCGCTCTGGTATCGCCGAACTCGGTCCCCATCTCCTCGGTGAGGATCCGCTTCAGCTTGGGAAATTGAATCGTCGCATGGATGCCGCCCTCAAAGGGCACGCCTACGTCAAATCCGGCATCGACATGGCCTGCTGGGATATTCTCGGCAAGGTTACGGGACAGCCCATTTGCCTCCTTATGGGCGGCCGGTACGGCGCTGACATTGGCCTGTATCGCGCCATATCGCAGGAATCCCCTGAAGCGATGGCCAGGCGCGTCGCCCAGTATCGTTCCGAAGGATACACACGTTTTCAACTCAAAGTGGGCGGCGATGCCGATACCGACATCGAACGTATTCGGGCCGTGAGCTCGCTTCTGCAAAAGGGCGACCGCCTCATTGCCGACGCCAACACCGGTTGGCTGATGCATGATGGGCTGCGTGTCGTTCGTGCCGTACGTGATCTGGACGTCTACATCGAGCAACCTTGCCTGAGTTACGAGGAATGCCTCACCATCCGCCGCCACTGCGATCATCCGTTTATCCTCGATGAGGTGATCGATTCGATCGACACGCTCCTGCACGGCCATGCCGACCGCGCCATGGATGTCGTCAATCTCAAGATCAGCAAACTCGGCGGCTTGACCAAGACCAGGCAGGCCCGTGATCTATGCATCTCCCTGGGCGTGGCCATGACGCTCGAAGATAGCTGGGGCGGCGACATCATCACGGCCGCCATTGCGCATTTGGCGCATAGCACGCCTCCTGAATTCCAGTTCACCGCGACTGATTTCAACAGCTACGTAACCGTCAGTATAGCCGACGGGGCCCCACAACGCGTCAAAGGCCGAATGGCGGCAAGCACCCACCCAGGCCTCGGAATCATTCCCAAGATGGATGTGCTTGGCAAACCGGTGCTAGAGGTTCTTTGACGCTTTCGCCCGCTGGAGCGATCCTATGCCTTGTTCCTCGCCGTTTCATGGCCCTTCGAACGTATGTCTATGGCCCAGGTCTGTTGCGGCAAATGGCTATGGATGGCTGGGATCCATCGGCACACGGCACAAAGGGCAATCGCGGAGACTGCTCGTGAAAACCCCTGGTATCGCCCTCCTGGCAACGCTGCTGGTGTCGCTATTTCCTTGCGAGTGTTCGGCTGCGCCCGTTATACCTGGACTTCACGGCGAAACACCACTTTCAGAGTCACAGATTGGTGAGTTGTTGCTGGGCGAATTGCGTTGCCTCGCCTGTCATACCCGAAAGCGTGCCGCTCTGCCACTCGATAGAACGGCTCCCGATATCTCCGACGTGGGCGCCCGCGTGGCGCCGGAGTTTCTGCGCCGATTCATCGCTTCACCATCGTCGTCTCATTCCGGCACGACCATGCCGGATTTACTGGGTGCCGAGTCCGAGGTTCAACGCCATAAGATTGCCGAGGCCATCACCCATTTTCTCGTCGCTCAATCCCCCCGAACATTTCGACACGAAGCCGGTGGCGGCAAAGAGACGGCCCTGGGTAAGGACCTTTTCCACACGATTGGCTGCGTTGCTTGTCATTCGCCTCGCGATGACAACGGTAAGGAAACAATGCGTGAAGGGGTGGTCCAACTGGGACACATTCCCGCGAAATACAGCCTACCGTCTTTGCAAGAATTTCTGTTTCAGCCCACGCGCGTAAGGCCGTCGGGGCGAATGCCGGATCTGAAGTTGACGGTGGCTGAGGCGAATGCCGTTGCCGGCTATTTGCTTGGCAAAGCCGATACGAAGTACACTGCGCTTGAGCCGCGGGACGAACTTGTTGCCCTTGGCAAGACGTATTATCAACAATTCAACTGTGCGGCATGTCACAAGCTCGGCAATATTTCCGCGGCGGCTGCTGTCGGAGACCTGCAGGACGCGAACCTTGAGCGCGGCTGCCTGGCCAAGGCCCACGACAAGAGCCCGCGCTTCAATCTCGGTGACGACCAGATCAAAGCGATTCGGAGCGCGCTGGCGAAGCGGGCAGAACCGATCGCCGACAAGACGCTGCTGGCCACGACGCTGACGGCGTTCAACTGTATCGCCTGTCACATCCGCGACAACTTCGGCGGCGTTGCCGAAGAACGGAATCTCCTCTTTCAGTCCAACGCGAAGAATCTTGGGGATGACGCCAGGATTCCGCCGCCCCTGACGCTGGTCGGCGCGAAACTGCAAACGGGTTCGATGAAAAAAGTTCTGTTTGAGGGGGAGAGCGTGAGGCCGTACATGTTCACGCGCATGCCGCAATTCGGCGAACCGAACCTGCGGCACTTACCCGAGCTGTTTACTCGTCTCGATAGCGTTGCGAACATCAAGTTTTCGATGCCCAATAGCGAAAGCCCCAACAAGAAGGAGCGGGAGCGGGCGCAGGAAATGCGCGAGGCCGGCCGCAAACTACTCGGGAACAAGAGCTTGAACTGCGTCGCCTGCCACAATTTCAATGGCAAGACGCCGCAGAATAATGGCATTGAAATGTTGACAACCACCCAGCGGCTCCAGCCGAGCTGGTTTTATCATTTCCTGTGCAACCCGAATGCCTTTCGTCCACGTACGGTCATGCCGGCCGCCTGGCCCGACGGTCAAGGGGTGGATAAAGCCGTTTTCAATGGGGACAGCCATCGCCAAATCGAAGCCATCTGGTACTTCCTGTCGCTGGGCACGTCGGCGCCGAATCCCTCCGGCGTCGAGAACGTCGAAACGAAACTGTTGGTGACCGATGCGACGCGCACCTATCGCGGTCGCAGCGGCGTTGCCGGGTATCGCGGCATCGCAGTCGGTTTTCCGGAAAGGCTGAGCTATGCCTTCAACGCCGAGACCGGCACTTTGTCGGCGATCTGGCGCGGCGACTTCGTGAGAGTCGATCGGGGCGGACAAGGCTCGGGCGCATTCCAGCCGATAGGTAAACACGTTGTCCTCGCGCAGGATGTTTCCTTCTTTGCTCTCCCGGACGAGCAAACGCCCTGGCCGCTTCGCCCAGTGATGACAAAACAGGCGCCGGTCAATCCTGATCCGCTTTATCCCAGGGATCGCGGCTATCAATTCAAGGGATATTACCTGGACGATGCCTCGATTCCAACCTTCATGTACCGCAGCGGCGACATCGACATCGAAGATCGTTCGACTTCCGGTTCTGGAAGCGAACAAGGGCGACTGATACGCAACATGACCCTTAACGCGCCCAAGGCTCAAACGATCTGGTTTCGCGCGCTCACGGGCAAAATCGAAGCCGAATCGAAGCAGCGATTCAAGAGCTCCGAACTCCTGCTGAGTATTCCGCCCGTTCCTACGTTGTTGCGCCCAATCGCTGCCGACAAGAACGCCTCGGAGCTTTTGCTCAAACTGGACATTCCCCAAGGCAAATTCAATCTGACGGTCACCTATGAATTACTCAAATAACTTTTTCCGCCGATTTTTCATGCTGTTGGCGGCAGGCACGCTCAGCCTGGCCTCCGCACGGGCGGAAGAGGTCGGCGGTCGCTGGGGCACGGAAGAGCGCGAGCGGGAATACTATCCGCTTGTCAACATCCCGATCCCGCAGAACCTGGTGATTGAGGCGGGTGCCTTTTGCGTTCTGCCCGATGGGCGCATCGCGGTCGGCACGCGCTACGGTGAAATCTACATCGTGAGCGGCATCGACAAGAAGAGACCGACGCCAACGTATCACCTCTACGCCACCGGGCTTGATGAGATTTTCGGCCTGGCATACAAGGACGGCGCCTTCTACGTGACCCAGAGTTGTGAACTCACCCGGGTGACCGACACGAAAAAGAACGGCAAGGCCGATCGCTTCGAGACCATATCCGATGCCTGGGGCTACGCCAACTACCACGAATACGCCTTTGGATCGAAGTTTGACGAGCAGGGCAATTTGCACGTGGCGCTCGGCTTGTCGAACTCCTACGATTCTTTTGCACTTTTTCGCGGTTTCATCCTGAAGGTTATGCCGGACGGAAAAACACACACGCTCGCCAGCGGACTGCGTAGCCCTGGCGGCATCGGCTACAACGAGCATGGTGCGTTGTTTTATGTTGAAAGCCAAGGACCGTGGAATTGTTCCTGCAGTTTGCGGGCCGTCCCCCCCCACAGCTTTCAAGGTCATCCCGCCAGCTTCAACTGGTACAAATACGCGCCGGAGATGGGCCCCGTTCCCCAATTGCCCAAGTCCGGTTCGCGGATCGTTATCGAGAAGGAACGCGTCAAGGAACTCGTCCCCTACGCGGTCATCTTTCCCTACATTCGCATGGGCCGTTCGATCACCGGGTTCGTGGTGGACCGCACGAAAGGAAAATTCGGCCCCTTCGAGGATCAGATTTTCGTCGGCGACTACACCCTCTCCATCGTCATGCGGGCCACCACCGAGAAAGTAAACGGAGTTTGGCAGGGCGCGTGCTACCCCTTCCGCGAGGGACTTTCGACCGGCATTCTGAATTTGACTTTCACGCCGGAAGGCAACCTGTTGTCCGGCGGCACGAATCGCGGCTGGCCCGTTCGAGGCATTAAGCCGTTTGCCTTGGAACGCCTCGAATGGAACGGCAAAATGCCGTTCGAAATCAAGACGCATTAACATCGAACCCGACGGTTTCAAAATCGCCTTCACGAAGCCAGTCGATGCCGCGACGGGAAACGATCCCAAATCGTATCAGATTTCGACCTTCACGCATCCCTATCACGGCGCCTACGGCGGCCCAGAAATCGAGCAAACGACCCCCGTCGTCAAGACCGTCAAAATCTCCAACGACGGGATGTTCGCGACCCTGGTCCTGGACAAATTGATTCGGGGTCACGTCTACGATTTCGATCTCGGCAAACTGCGTGCGCAGGACATGGAAGCGTTGTTGCATCGGCAAGCGTACTACACGGTCAATGAAGTTCCCGCGGCGCAGCCCGTGGGTGAAGCTAAACATCCGGTCCCCGAAAGTCCCCTCTGGATCACCTATTCGGGGGAGAATGGGGCCATATACTCGACTCGGGATCGTGCCGCGCCAGCCCAGTTTTTACAAATAGAGGCGCCTGGGCCGGCTACGAGATTAGGTTGGACGCACCTCGCCTTCTTGTCAATAATGAGCACTGGACCATTGTTCTGCGCACTCAACAAGGTTGGCACGTAGGGAATTGCGTTCGATGTAGCGCAAGACGCTCAGGAGGTGCTCGTCTTCTTGAACGGGAAGGGCCATGACCCGGCCTTGCCAAAGGTGGCCGCTACTTTGGTAATGTTTGTGATAGCGACGCACGTGCGTGTTTTGCAGCCAGTGCATCCAGACACTGAGATCACCGTCATTATTCAACTTGGAAGCCTGGAGGCTGCTATGTTCAGGAAGTGGTGGGCTAAAGCATCTCTGGTCGGTTTACAAGCACGCAGTTATCCCGATAGCTTCTACGCCACAAGCCATCTTTACCCCGAGTATGTTGATGCCGAGCGTGACGTTTGTCCTCTTCTTCAGCCCTATGATGGGTTGGCTGAAATTTGGCATGAATATACCAGCCCTCGTCAGTGGGATTACTCGAAATTCCTGAGGGCCCTCTCCAAAACGCATGAAGGGAAAATACCAGCCGTTCTCGATCTTGCTTGTGGTACCGGCAGCTGACGAAGTCCCTGGCTCGCGTCACAGGCGAAGTTGTTGGTGTAGATGCCAGTGAAACCATGCTTTCGCAGGCGCGGGCACGCTTTGCGGATAGTCCGCACATTCGGTATGTTTGCGGCGATTTTCGAAGTTTTGCAGTTGATCGCCAGTTCGGCGCGGTTGTCTGCGGGTTTAATTCGATTAACTACCTGGGTAGCATGGCTGAACTCAAGGCCATGTTTCACCACGTCGCCAAACATCTTCTGCCCGGCGGCTGTTTCGTCTTCGATTCAATGACCGAGTACGGGATGTTGCTTTCTTCGGGTTTGTATCTTCACGTACAGACGTCACGGAAACGCTTCGTCATGCGCTTTGAGTACGACAGAGCTCAGCGAAAGCAAACGGTCGTTATCCAGGTGCCCGAGGGAACGGAGATCCATCGTCGTGTGCCGATTGACCCGAGAGACGTCAAAGAGGCGTGCCAAGATAGCGGTCTTGTCCTGGAAGATTATTTTTCAAGTGCGTTCTTTCCCGGCTGGTGGTATACGGGACCAACCTGCTTTTTTGTTTTGCGGAGAAGGTGTGCCGATTAACGGGCTGGGGCCAGGTCTGCCTTGGCCCCGCCAAACTCGACCGTGACAACGTCGTACCACGCCCCGAAAACCGGGAGGGCCTATTTCAGGGTGGGCACAGAAGGCCCGTCACGTTATTCCTTGAATAAATCTGTCAACACGTCACGCAGGTAGGGCCGCCAGACGAGCCAGTTGTGAAGACCTCCCTGGGTGAGTTCCCAGTGGTGGCGGATCATTTTGTTATCGAGGTCCTGGTGAAAGCGGATGCTCCCGCCCGCCATACCATCGTCGGAGCCAACGCCAATCCAAAGAAGCTTGAGGCTCTTGTTGGCTTGCGTGGCGTCGGCAAGGGCCTTGTACGCGCTCGCTTTCCCTATGGGGGCGTAAAGGCGGCAACATAGGCGAATTTATCGGGGTGATTGAGACCGATGGACAGAGCCTGACCGCCCCCCATCGACAGGCCGGCAATCGCGCGATGATCGGCGTCTTTCTTCACCCGATATTCCTTTTCAACCATGGGCATCACGTACTCAAACAAGTCTTTCTCGATGGTCGCAGTCGGCCCCTGGCCGCCGTTGGATCCTTCCCGGAAGTTGCGTACGGCGTGACCAAAGGGCATGGCGATCAGCGCCGGCACTGCTTTTCCCTCCGCTAGCAGGTTGTCCATGACGAAATTGGCCTGGCCGACGCGCGTCCACATCCGTTCGTCGTCACCCGCGCCATGGTAGAGGTAGAGCACGGGGTATGACCGATCCGGCGACGACGCATAGCCAGGGGGCGTGTACAGGAGGAAGCGGCGCGTCGTCTTCAATTGCTGGTTGTTGTAATAATGCTCATGCACTGTGCCGTGCGGCACGTCCGGGCGGGTGGCCCAGTAGCCGGGAGTCTCTCCCGGGACTTCGAAATACGTCTTCATATATTGGTTGCTATTCGAGGCGAAGAGGTTGGCGGGGTCAGGCACGCGCCGGCCCTCCAGCAAAAAATAGTAGCCGTAGATCTCCGGCTTCAAGGGAGTGGTTGTGTAGGACCAGACCCCGCTTTTATCCTTGCTCATTGGCAGCGGCTTGGCGGTGAAGTCTCCCGCGACCTTCACGTCACTGGCGCTGGCGGCGAGCAGTCGGAACGTGACGCGGCCATCCTTGGCGACTTCGGGCGACGTGAGCTTCGAGCCCCCGCCGGGTTGGGCCAGGGCTGGACCGGCAAACGGCCAAGGAGCGACGGTCAAGAGGGCCATCGCGAGGATCCGTGTGATGCGTCTCATGAAAACCTCATCGGCTGGAGATGAACAGTTATTTGGTGGAGTCGATTTTGTATCCCTGGATCGCGAGCATCTTCTCGGCATAACGCCTCCCGAATTGCCTATAACCTTCCCCGGTGAAATGGAGATGGTCGGGGTTGCAGGGTAAACCCGCCGACGAAATGACATAAGAATTGGGAAGCGTCGCAGGCAGTTTCTTCATGATTTCATTGGCACTTGCTTTTTCGCCTTGCTGATCGGCATGGACTACTTCACCCGCCAGCAGACTCACGGATTCCGGCTTGAGATTCAAGTCCATGAGCAGATTGTCATACACTTTCTTGACCTTTTTGGGCCAGTCCTGGTCTTCGGCGTTTGACTCTCCCTGATGCAACAGGAAGCCCTTGATCACGCCATCCTTCTGGGCGATCTTCGCCAATTCAACCAGGTAACCGTAGGGATTGCCGCCGTATTCCTTGGCAATGGCAACCTTCCACGCGGGCGAGTTGGCGAGGTACTCCTGGTAACGGTCCTTGTCCCACACCTCGATCTTGGTGCCGGCAATGCCGACCTTGACCACGCCAACGCGGACTTTTGCCGGAAGGTTAGCGACCATTGTTCTGCCAAAGGAGTCGACGAGGGAGAAGCCCCTGGCTCGGCGAGTCAACGGAGGAACCGCGGCATACCACTGGCCCTTCTTCCAATCCCGCTTGGGATTGTCAAAATCCGCCAGGACCTGGAAGCGCTTATCGACGGTGCGATCCTTTTCTTCGATTTTCCCTCCCCCCTCCATGTTGGATTGCCCGAAACACAAGTAAATGTGGAAATTCGCATCGGGCTGGGCAAAAGCCGTCGTGGCCGGAGTGAGTAACAGGGAGAACAATACCAACTTCAGTTTCATGTTCATATTGTTCGCCTTGAGGGGAGCACCTGATTTAGAGGGAGCCAGGGTTTCGAATCCTTTAGCGCCCAATTGAACACGTACGGGGGCCCAGGTCAAGGGCTCGCAACCGACATCACCATACACCCCGGCCCCGCTCACTCTTAAGCTGGAGTCGCGTCGTGTCTCACCTCGACGGGCACGCACGGGGCCCCGTGGCTGGCCTGGAAATAATCACGTTTCTCCCCACTTTGGTGGCCGCGTCTCACGGTGTCATGAGACACGACCTCCAAGGTGCGCTTTCGCGCCGCCGAGCATCCCCGGCGTCCGTACATCCGGGCGTTGTCGCCGCGATAGCCATGCTGTCCGTCAGCGATATCCATGCATCGCTGGGCCAACTCCAGGCCCCTTGCCGGCGCCTTCGGGCGTGTCAAACTGCGTGGTCAAACTCATTTGCTGACAGCGCTTCTTGGTCTGCTCAGGCCTCGATACGCCTTATCGCCAGGTCCGGGCCGTTCACTTGATTGCAATCACGCCGACCAAAAGTTTCCCGTCGGTGTCCCACGGGTCGCCGCCACCGTTTCGCCCTGTGCGCACCTTGTGAAAATCCTCCACGACGTATAATTCCGACAAGTCGCCCGTTTTTTCGAAGCCGTGAAACAGGTAGTCGCGCTCGGCGTCAATGGCGGGGGCGGTGACGTGGGTTATTTGCCCGGTCGTGCGGCTAAAACCAACCTTCTCGTCGTAAATGGCAGCCCCGACCCAAATCGGCCGCTCGCCCGGGTCGAGCTTATCCGAGAGCCAGAGGCGGACAGAGAGGATCGCCGGGAATGCCGACACCAGTATGGGTAATGCCGGGAATGTCCTCCAACGACGGATGCCGACTGGCGTAGCGCTTCCAGAGTGCCGGCAATAGCAAATACGCTACCACCAGCCACGCCAGGAGAAAAATAACCGTCACCCTCAGCATCTGCTTACCAAGGCGGTGGCGCTTCGGAAGGGAAGTGAGACTCATCGTGTCGCGCGTTGGCACGGGGTTTTCGCCGATTTCGGGAACGCTTTTCTCAGTCATCGCCTCAACTCCAGAGAGTAGAGAAGGCTAATCAGCTCGTTCCATTTTCAAAAGCCCGCCTTGTTGGTCCTCCAAGACCAAGTTCTTCGCGGTCAAGGTGCGGATGAACTTGGAGCGGGTGTCTTCCGCACCTGTCTGGGAGTGTTTGGTAGTCCACAGAAGATTTTTGCCATCCAAGCGAACGTGGCCGTTGACAATTCCTTCCCTGCCTTCAATGTTGACTTTGCCTTTCATGGTTCCGCCGCGGAAAAAGTCGAAGGTGGCACCTTCTTGCGGACCTTCCAGGACCACCCACTTGCCGACCAGCTCCGAGGGGATCTGGCTCCAGACGACGAACTCAAAAAACGCCCAAACGCTGGTAGCGGCCAGAAGCGCCGCCAGCCCAAGGAGTAGCCGGCGCTTCCACATGCCCGTGTCAACAAAGTTGCGCGTCGGGGGCTGCGTCTTGGCAACCTGGAGAAGGCTTTGAAATGTTGTGGGTGGAACGGCGCTCTCGGACACGATGACGCGCACGCGGGTGCCGTCCGGAATGGAAGTCCCATTCTCCAAGACGACGGCTCCTTCATGAATGGTACCCTCAAGAGTGAGGTAAGGTTCTCTTGAGGCTTGCGCATGGGTTTGCTTGCGCTGTTTTTCTTTGGACTTCATCGTAGCGCCCCAATTCATTGAGGAAGTAAGTATCCCCGCGGCGACCGTTGCCGCCGCGGGGCATCGCAAAAACTCAATCGCTCAATCGCGTTCGGGGTTCTTGGGCATCGGCGGCGGCTCACCGATGTCCACGATCACGCGGCGGATCGTGCCGGTGAAGGCATACTCACCGCGGCCGTGGTAGTCGGCGCTGACCGCCGTCAGCGTATCCCTGCCACAGGAGAGGCCGTCGCCGGAAAGGCTATAGGCGAGCGGGCAGGTGACGGCAATTTTGCCGACGCCGACTTGCTTGCCGTTGATGAACAGGCTCACGGTCCCCGGCGTGCCCTTGCCGAGCTTGAAGTCGGGCGGCCCGGTGACCTGGAACTCGCAGCGCAAGGTGGCCTTGCCTGCAGGCACCTTGTCGCCGGAGATGACCTTGTACTCCTCCAGGCCGACGTAGTTGTGGGAGAACTGCAACTTCTGGTCTTTGTTGACGAAGAACGTGTGCCCGCCGATCATCCCTCCCTGGGCGAGCAATACCCCCTGGGCGCCCCCCTTGGGAATCTCGACTTCGGCGGTGATGCTGTAGGAGCGATTGCGCATGTCCGCGGCGTTGGCCGCTTCCACCTCGCCGGTGCCGGGGAAGTAGACGTACTTGGTCGCGCGGCCCGGACATCTGCGGCCGGGGCGCCGCCAGGCGTTCGACGCCGCTGCCGTCTAGCGGCAGAACTTTGTACTTGCTGGCCATGGCCCACCAGAGCTGCTTGAGCTCTTCGAGCTTGCCCGGGTTCTTGGCGGCCAGGTCCTCCGACTCCGAGAAGTCGGCATCGATGTGGAAGAGCATCCATTTCTCGTTGTCCAGGTCCTTGGCGGTCAGGATGTCGCCGAACTTCCAGGGGGCATAGGCACGCCAGCCGTCGAGATAGATGGCGCGCTGGCCGAGCATCTCGAAGTACTGCGCCTCACGCGGTATTTTGACGTTGGGGTTGTCAAAGGTCGCCGCGAAGCTCACCCCCTCGATCTGGCTCTGGGCGACGCCGTTGATGGAAGTGGGCGGCTTCATCTTGAGGACGTCGAGCACGGTCGGCACCAAGTCGATGGCGTGCGTGAACTGCGGTCGAATGGCGTCCTTGGCCTTGATGCCCTTGGGCCAGTGGACGATGCACAGGTCGGATGTGCCGCCACGCGCCGTTTCGCGTTTCCAGCGACGGAAGGGCGAGTTGGTGGCGTGCGTCCAGCCCCAGGAGTAATGCGGATAGGTCGTCGGATCGCCCCACTCGGCGATGTGCTTCAGGTTCTGGGCCAAGGTGTCGGGAACGTTGTTGAAGAACAGATTCTCGTTGAAGGAGCCGTGCGGGCCGCCTTCGGCCGAGGCGCCGTTGTCGGAGACGAGGATGATCAGCGTGTTGTCGAGCTGGTCCATCACCTCGAGGAAGGCGACCAACTCGCCGATGTAGTGATCCACATAGGAAAGGTACGCGGCGTAAACTTCCATCTGGTGGGCGTAAACGTCCTTCTCTTGCTTGTTCAGCGTCTTCCACGGCTGCACGTCCGGATCGGGCGGCGAGAGCTTCGTTTCCGGGGGGCAGATGCCCATCTTGATCTGGTTCTCCAGGGCTTTCTCGCGGTAATCATCCCAGCCGGCGTCGAACTCGCCCTTGTACTTGGCGATCCATTCCTTGGGGGCGTGGTGCGGAGCATGGCAAGCGCCGGGGCAAAATACAGGAAGAACGGCCGGTCCGGCGCCACCTGCTTCAAGTCGGCGATGAACTCCTTGGCCTTGTCGGTCAGGTCGGGCACGTTGTGGTAGCCCTCCTCCGGCGTCTTCGGCGGCTTGACGAAGTGATTGTCGTAGGTCAGCCAGGGATACCACTGATCGACTTCGCCGCCCAGGAACCCATAGAAGCGATCGAAGCCGCGGCCTAGCGGCCACCACTTGCGATTGCAGCCGAGGTTCATGTCCTCGTCCGGCGTCAAGTGCCACTTGCCGATGGCGAACGCGGTCCAGCCGAACGGCGTCAGCATTTCGGACAGAAAGCCGTTGGCGAGCGGCACACGGCCATAGGAGCCGGGGAAGCCGGTGGAGCCTTCGGTGATGCATGCCATGGCGTTGGAATGGTGGTTGCGGCCCGTGAGGAACGCGGACCGGCTCGGCGAGCACAGGGCCGTCGTGTGGAAGTTGCTGTAGCGCACGCCGTTCTTGGCGAGCTTATCCATGTGCGGCGTCTTGCAGACTGGCGAGCCGTAGCAGCCAAGGGCCGCGTAGCCAACATCGTCGAGGACGATGTATAGGACGTTGGGCGCCCCTGCGGAGCGCGGGCCAGCGGCGGCCAATCGGGGGTCGATTCGCCGATGGTGCGGCCGATCTTGCCCTTGAAGGGGGGCTCGCCGGGAGCTGGAGTCACGGGCCCGGTATCAGACGTTCCCGGCGGCGAGAAAACACCACCGGGTTCCTTGGGGGCTTTTTTCTGGGCCCGCCCACCTGGGCGGTGGGTGCCTGTCCCTGGGCAACAGCGCCCAAAATGCCAGTTCGGTAGCTCGCGATACCCAGGCCGAGCAGTGTGCCCAGGCCGAGGTAAAGTGCTACCTCAAATTTGCGTTTCACGTGCAAAGCCTCCTTTATGGGTCAAGTGGGTTGGACGACTGCTTTGGTCAGGGGTTATCGCGTTCGCCCAAATGTCGAATCCAGATGTTGCGAAAGCGAACCGGATTGTTGTGATCCTGCAATTCGACAAAGACTTCCGGCGGATGCGGTCGCGGATACTTCGACAGTGTCTTGAACGGGACTTGGTTCGAGATCCCGTCGGTGCCGCCAGCCAATTCATACCTGTTCTGCGCGACGACGCCATTATGAAGGACAGTAATCACGGCCTTCTTGACCAGTTCGCCGTCGGCGTTCCAGCGCGGCGTTTCAAAAATGATGTCGTACGTCTGCCATTCACCGGGCGGCTTGCTGGCATTCACCAAAGGCGGCGACTGGCCGTAAATAGCCGCGGCCTGACCATCCGGATAGGTTCTGCCCTGGTAGGAATCAAGCACCTGGATCTCGTACAGACCGTTGATCAGTACGCCGCTGTTGCCCCGGCTCTGGCCGGTGCCTTTGGGGGGCATCGGCGCAGCCCATTCGACGTGCAACTGGAAGTCGGCCCACTTTCCTCGGGTGCGAATGCCCCCGCCGCGCTGGGTTTCCACGTAGCCGTCCACAACCTTCCAGGCGGCGTCCTGGCCACGACTGTTTTGCCACTTCGCAAGGTTGGTTCCATCAAAGAGTACCTCCGCATCGGACGGCGCCGCGGCGTTTTGGCTAAACGATGCGCCGGGCGTAACGACCCGTGGCTGCGGTCGGTCGGGGTCGTGCAAATGCCACTTGCCCCCCGGCAGCATCGGCGTGTCCCTGAAGCCGTCGATTTTTTCACCTGGGTTGACCTGGCCGCCGGCCGCGAACGCGAGTGCGGCGACACCCAGCGCCACTGAGCAGATGGCAGCTTTCGTGACAGGGAAGTTTGCCAACATGCGTTTACTCCTCTATGTCTCGGAACGCGCTTGAGTGGGTTCCTGTTGCGTATACACTATCAATGCTCCAGTCGGGATCAACGCATTTTCCTGGCAGGCGCTCTCCAACCATTCCGCAGGCGTGACAGGAGGACCTGGCAGTGCGGTGTCACGCTCGTGCCTCGAAGGCACCATTTACGCGATGCGTGCATAGTTAAAATACGGTAAAATCCTCTCCACGCAGCACTTCGAAAGGCGGCGCGCTAGCCACTCGTGGGAAAGGAGGTCTTCGCCATGACGAACGCTCACCTCGACGGACACGTCATCGCCGTGGCGAATCGGTATGGTGCTTTGCTGGCTGTGGCGGAAGCGATCGTTTCGCACCGCGAGTTGTGCACGTTGTTCCATGATCTGGCTGGCCGGCTCCAGCAGGTAGTACGCTTCGATTACCTGACCCTGGTCCTCCATGAGGCAGCGACGAACAGCATGCGCATGCACGTTCTGGAACCCCCCGAACCCACCGAGCCCGCCATAGTTCTTCCTCCTGAACAAGACCCGGCCGGATTGGCGTGGCAGACGCAGCAGCCGCTCATCACGTCGAGCTTGGACGAGCTGAGGCGCTGGCCGCGGCTAATGGAACGGGTGCAGCCATATGGATGCCAAAGTTACTGCTGGCTGCCGCTCACCACAGCCCGCCGGCGGCTGGGTACGCTGGTTTTCACGTCCAAGCTGCCGTCCGCCTATGAAAAGTCGGACGTTGGGTTTCTCCAGCTCGTCGCCAACCAGGTAGCCGTGGCTGTGGAGAACGCCCTGGCCTTTCAGGAGATCGAGGCGCTCAAGGACAAGCTTGCCAAGGAAAATGCCTACCTGGAGGAGGAGGCGCGCACGCAGCACAACTTCGGCGAGGTCGTCGGCGAGAGCGCCGTCCTGCGTCGCGTGCTAAAGCAGGTGGAGACCGTTGCCTCTACCGGCTCCACGGTGCTCATCCGTGGCGAAACGGGGACGGGCAAGGAACTCGTCGCCCGAGCGCTGCACGAGTTGAGCCCGCGCAAGGCCCGTACCTTCGTCAAGCTCAACTGCGCCGCCATTCCCTCGGGGCTACTAGAAAGCGAGCTGTTCGGCCACGAGAAGGGCGCCTTCACCGGCGCCATCAACCAGAAGGTCGGTCGTTTCGAGTTGGCGGATAAGGGGACGCTGTTCCTTGACGAAGTCGGCGACATTCCCTCGGAGCTGCAACCAAAGCTGCTCCGCGTGCTTCAGGAACAGGAGTTCGAGCGCCTCGGCGGCACGAAGACGATCAAGGTGGACGTGCGGCTGGTGGCAGCCACGCACCGCGACCTGGCGAAGATGGTTGCCGACGGCTTCTTCCGCCAAGACCTCTACTACCGGCTAAACGTCTTCCCGGTGGTGCTGCCGCCGTTGCGTGAGCGGCCGGAAGACATCCCGCAGTTGGTCCGCCACTTCACCCAACAGTTCGCCCGGCGGATGGGCCGGCGCATCGAGACCATACCCTCCGCAGTCCTGGACGCCCTGGTTCGCTACCCCTGGCCCGGCAACGTGCGGGAATTGCAGAATATCATCGAGCGTGCTGTCATCCTCTCCCCGGGCCGTTTCGCTCCAGGTTCCGCTCGGTGACTTGCAGCAGGCGGCCATGCAGACCGCGGCACCGGCCGTAGCGGTGGTCTCCCTGGCCGACGCCGAACGGGAGCACATCCTCGGCGCCCTCCACGAAACCGGCTGGGTACTGGGCGGGGCCGAGGGGGCCGCGACCCGCCTGGGGATGAAGCGGTCCACGCTGTACAAGAAGATGAAGAAACTCGGAATTTCCCGGCGCGACCAGCGCCCAAAGCCTGATCCGAACCTGGTATTTTCGTCACGGCGGAGCCGCACTGCAACTTCTTCCCGCAGCGCCCGGCATTCACGCCTTTCGGTCGGGGGCAGAAGATATGGTGCCCCGATTGCGAAAGTCTACCACAGCGCCCAACGCGTAAATCTAGCACGTTACAACAACGACTTCTGCTCAATAAGCGAAGCCTGGGTTCAGTTGCACCTTAAGAAGCGCTCCCCGGGCGGCGCCTGCGCCGCCAGAGCGGCGCGTACCCGGTGGCACCAGTAGTCGATTCGCCAATTCATCTGCTTTTTCTCAATCCGCAACCCGTTATGGATCATTTGCTTGCGAGCATTCGCAGCGGAAGCGACTGCACCGGCATGGCCCGTGCTTTAGGGCTATGCAGCCAACGCACGAAAGGGTGTGAGCGATGCTGCGAATCACGATCCACGACGCCCCGCCAAACCTGACTTTCCGGCTCGAAGGTAGGTTGGCAGGGCTCTGGGTGCGGGAGCTCGAGGAATGTTGGCAGGGCGCCCTGGCCAACCGGCGCGAACCAATCCTTCGCGTCGACCTGACCGGGGTGACTTCCATCGATGCCACGGGGCAGGCCTGTCTGGCGGCCCTGCACCGCCAGGGGGCCGAGCTCTTCGCCGCTGACTGCCTGATGAAAGCCGTGGTGGCCGAGATCACCGGAGTTGACTCGGCGAGGGCGTTGCCCTCCTGATGGCCAGCCAGGGCCGGTCGTCGATGGGACGACCTGATCATCACGCACGCCGTTGAGCGGGAACTCAAGGACCAATTGCTTCTCGGGAGCAACCACGACCGAGATGGTTCCTGGTCTACCCTGGAGCGCGGGGGAGGACTTACTACTTCGTGGACGAGGAGACCCACCCGGAGTTCGAAAAACAGCCGGCGGGGCGGCAAGCGGCCTAAAGAGATCGTTGCTCGCTGACTGGACAGTGCAGGATTCGAGGCGGCCACAAACTGTGTTTCTTACTTATACGGCCTGACATCGGAGTTCAACCATGAGTACGGTAGCCAACAACAATTCCTTTAACACTCCTATCGCGGCCGGCGCCACGGCAGCCTCTCCCGCTGAGGTGCTCACGCCAGCGCCGGAAACTGGGTCGGCCGCGACGGCCGGTCTCCAAATCGAAGCAGTTGCTGCCATGGAGCAACCAGCGACGGCACCGCGCAGTGTGCCGGACGCTACCCAGCCGCAAGCGCCGGCCGTCCAACCGCTAAAAGCCGTCACCGAAAGTGGCTGCTCGTGGGCGGAACGGTGGCCGCGCTGGCGGTGACCGGTTACTTCCTGGTCCCCTTGGTGGATACGGCGCTGAACACCGTCAGCACGGACGACGCTTACATCAACGGCCACATGACTTTCGTGGCGCCCCGGGTATCGGGCGAGGTGACCAAGGTCCTGGTGAGTGACAACATGCGCGTGAAGAAGGGGGACTTGCTGGTCCAACTCGACAAGGAACCTTTCCAAGTTCAGGTTTCGTCTCAAGCGCGCCGCCGTCCGCGTGGCAGAGGCGAACCTGGCCGCGGCGGAGTCCAAGGCCCGCAGCCTTCAGGCCCTGGCTGGCAGTCAGCGCTGGAAGATTCAGACCGCCTCCCAGCAGGTCAAGAACCAAGTTGCTCTCCTCAGGGCCCGGGTGGCAGCCTTCCGAACCAAGGAAGCCAACCTCGAGCGGGCACTGGGCAGACTTCGAACGGGGCAGGAAATTGCTGCCGGCGCGTGCCATCAGCAGAGAGGAATTCGACCAGCGCCAGGAGCAGCTCCGTGTCGCTCGAAGCCGCCGTGAACCAGGGACGCGAGGAGATCTACCAGGTCCGCGCATCCCTCGGCTTGCTTCCCGACCCGGAAAACGGCAAGGACCTCACCGAAGTGCCGCTCGACCTCGATGAAACATTCTCCGACGTTCGATCGGCTTTCTCAGAGCTCGTGCAAACGATGACTCAACTCGGCTTGCCGCTGGCGTCCACCAGAGCGACACCCACCAAGGCGATCGCTGAATTCCATCGCCTCGACAAGGACGGAGACCTCGACCGTATCCTTCGCGACCTGATCCCCAAGGTCCCCGCCGTGTTGCAGGCCAGGGCCCAACTGGAGCAGGCACGGCACGACCTGGAGCAGGCCGAGCTGAACCTCCGCTACTGCGACGTCGTCAGCGAGATCGATGGCGTGGTGACTAGCCGGAACGTCAACCCCGGCAACAACGTGCAGGCGGGCCAAAGCCTGATGGCCGTTCGCTCGCTCACGGAGATCTGGATCGACGCGAACTTCAAGGAGACGCAGCTCGGCGACCTGCGGATCGGCCAGCGCGTCAAGATCGAGGTGGACATGTACGGCAGCCGCAAAGAGTTCGAGGGCCGGATCACCGGGCTTCACCATGGGGACCGGTCAGACGCTCGCCCTCTTGCCGCCGCAGAACGCCACCGGCAACTTCGTGAAGATCGTCCAGCGGCTGCCGGTCCGGATCGAGCTGACGGATTACGACCCGGGCAAGGCGCCCCTCTTCGTCGGCCTGTCGGTCACGCCCTACGTGTACTTACAAGGAACCGCCCACGGGGCCGCATGCAGGGGAAGTTCTGCAACCGTCAGCCAAGCTTCCGAGCCGCAACCGAGCTGAGTACGAGTCTCAAACGATGTCCCGACAAGAGTTGCCGCACTGCGACACGAGCAATAGGCCTAGGAGGACGCATCATGAGCACATGACACTGAGCCCCGCCGCAGTTAGCCGACCGGCGGTCAATTACTGGATCGTCGCCGCCGTGGTCGTCGTGCCCACGTTCATGGAGATTCTGGACACCACGATCGCGAACGTGGCCCTGCGGTACATCGCCGGGCGGCCTGTCCGCCGCGCAGACCGACGCCGACTGGGTCATCACCAGCTACCTGGCCGCCAACGCCATCGTCCTGCCGATCACCGGCTGGCTGTCGGCGCACCTCGGCCGCCGCAACTACTTTCTTTTGTCGATCGCCGTCTTTACCCTCGCCTCGGCACTGTGCGGCCTGGCCACCAGCCTGTGGCAGATGATCCTCTTCCGGGTGATCCAGGGGCTGGCCGGCGGCGGGCTCCAGCCGTGCAGCCAGGGAGTTCTGCTGGACGCCTTCCCGTCCGAGAAGCAGGGCACGGCCATGACGCTGTTCGGGGTCGCCGCCATCATCGCCCCCATCGTCGGCCCGACGTTGGGCGGCTGGCTCTGCGTCAACTACGACTGGCGCTGGATCTTTCTCGTCAACGTCCCGATTGGGCTCTTTTCCCTGGTTGCCGCGTATGCCGTTGTCGAGGATCCCGACTACCTCAAGGAGGAGCGGGCCGAGCTGGGCCGCCGGCCACTGAACTTCGACTACATCGGCCTGGGGCTGTTGGCGCTGATGATGTCCTGCTGGGAAATCATGCTCAGCAAGGGACAGGAATGGGACTGGCTGGGCGACCCGTTCGGGCGGGTGCAGACGCTGCTGATCACTGTTCGTGCTGGGGCTGGGGTTCCTGATCTTCTGGGAGATGCGGTCGGCAAGCCCGATCATCAACTTTCGGGCGCTCGGCGAGCGAAACCTCGCCGTGGGCTGCATCATCATGTTCTTTGCCTTCGCCGCCCTGTACGCGGTGAGCATCGCGCTGCCGGGAATGCTCCAGACGCTGTTCGGCTACGACGCCCTACGCGCTGGGCTGGTGATGTCCCCGTCGGGTGTGTCCTCGCTGGCGGCAATGTTAGTCGTCGGCTTCCTGCTGGGCCGGCAGTTCGATGCCCGTTGGTTGATCGCGGCGGGTTTGGTGGTCATGGCCGCGGGCAACTACTGGATGGCGCAGATGAACCTCCAGATCAGTCCTTGGCAGGTGGTGGGGCCGCGGATGATGCTCACTCTCGGGCTTGGGCTGCTGTTCGCTCCGATGAGCGTGGCCGCTTACAAGTACACTCCCGTGCACCTGCGTGGAGCGGCCGTTGGACTGCTCAGCCTGCTCCGCACCGAGGGGGGCAGCGTCGGTACTTCGATGGCCCAGACCATGCAGGATCGGCGCGACCAGTTCCACCTTGCGCGCCTGACCGATGGGCTAGGCCCGCTCAACCCGCACGTCCAGGAGTTCCTGGGCAAGACTCGGGACGCCTTCATGCAGCGGACCGGCGACTCCGTCCTGTCACGGCAGCTTGGCATTCAGGCGCTCGACGAACTGCGCCAGCAGCAGGCCGCGTCTCTCGCCTATTTCGACGTCTTCTGGCTGTGCGCCGTTCTGACGGGGGCACTTGTCCTTCTGGTATTGGTCATGAAGCGCTCCGTGGCCGAGAAGGGTGAACATATCGGGGCGGAGTAGTGATCCGTCGGGCACAAACTGGGAGCAAAAATGGAATCGAACATGGTCACTGCCTCTGCGGCGCTATTGGGTTCGCTCATGGGCACGGCTGCCTCCATCGCGACGACCTGGATGACGCAGCATACGCAGGCCGTCCGATCTCAGGTTCAGACGAAGCTCCGCGACCGGCAGACACTTTACGGGGAGTTCATTAGCGAGGCTTCGCGCTTGACGGTGGAAGCGTTGAGCCAATCGCTGGAAAAAGCGGATAGCTTTGTCAAGCTTTACGGCGTCCTGGGGCAGATTCGGCTCATTGCACCGGATTCGGTGCTTGCTGCCGCGGAGGCCTGCGTGCACGAAATTGCCGACCTTTACGCAAGACCCAACATGACCATCGAGCAAATCCGCATGTCGTTTGAGCACGATCATTTCGATCCCGTGAAGGAATTCAGTGGCATCTGTCGCACCGAATTGCTTGAGATCGCTGGCGGTTTTTGAAAAGGACTCCTGTTCACCGAGGACTAGCCGGTCGTCTTCGCTTTCCACGGCTACCCCGTGCCTTATTCACGGCCTGACCTACCGCCGCACCAGGCACAAGAACTCGCATGTGCGTGGCTACAAGGCGGAGGGCAGGACCACGACGCCGTTTGATATGGGGGTGCCCAACGACCTGGACCGCTGTCCCCTGGTCCTGGACGTGATCAACGTCTGCCGCAGCTGGGCGCACGGGGGTCTACCTGAAGCAGGTGCTGCGGAATAAGCTGATCAAGCACAAGCAGTACATCTGCAAGTACGACGACGACGTGCCGGAAATCGCCGGCTGGCGCGGGAGCCAGGGGCAGCCGGGCGGCGCTCGGGCGACGTCGACCGAGGAGACAACGTCTAACCACTAGGAGGCCAACCATGAGAACGTCAGAACAAATGCAGAAAATGAAAACCCAGCCCGGGTTTATCGCAGCCCTGGACCAGAGTGGTGGCAGCACCCCCCAGGCGCTCGCGCTTTACGGGATCAAGGACCACCCGTGGAAGGATGACGACGGGATGTTTCAACTCGTGCATCGCATGCGCACGCGCGTCATCACCAGCCCTGGTTTCACTGGCGAGCGCATTCTTGGGGCTATCCTCTTCGAGGACACCATGAACCGAGAGATTGAAGGACAGCCCACCGCCGACTACCTCTGGAACGTGAGGCGGATCGTTCCCTTCCTGAAGATTGATAAGGGGCTCGACTCGGAGAAAGATGGCGTTCAGCTCATGAAGCCGATGCCCCAGCTGGCAGCGTTGCTCGACAAGGGCAAGGCGAAGCACATTTTCGGCACCAAGATGCGCTCGGTGATCCTACATGCCAACCCGGCCGGCATCAAGAATGTCCTGCAACAGCAATTCGAGGTTGCCAGGCAGATCAGCGACACCGGCCTGGTGCCTATCATTGAGCCCGAGGTGGACATTCATTGCCCGCAGAAGGCCAGTGCAGAAGCGTTGCTCAAGGAGGGCATCTTCGAGAAGCTGAACGGACTGCCAGCGGGTCAGCAGGTGATGCTCAAGCTGACCCTGCCCGAGCAAGCCGACTTCTATGCCGACTTCGTCCGCCATCCCAAGGTGGTGCGGGTGGTCGCCCTGTCGGGCGGGTACACGCAGGAAGAAGCTGACGCCCGGTTACGCAACAATCACGGGGTGGTGGCGAGCTTCTCGCGGGCGCTGGCGGAAGGGTTGTCGGTCAATCAAACCGATGCCCAGTTCAACGCCACGCTGGAGGCCTCCATTCAGAGGATCTACGAGGCGTCCATCACCTGAGCGCCGATGAAGTCTGGCTCAATGATGACGGCGGCCTTTGACACCCGCGGGGCCTACGGCCTCCACGAAGTTGGATGGCACATTCGTCGAAGCCGATGTCCTCTCACCTGGCAGGTCCCCGTTGGCGTGATGGAGGATGGCTGCCCACAGGTCAGCGTGCCATTCTGGGGTCGCGCTGCGCAGCCAGACAAACCGCGCTTTCCGGTCCAAACGAAATATCGAGGAGAAAATCACCCGGTTCTTGATTGCAGGGCTTGTCCTACCTCTCGAAAGCCCTTATGCACCCAGCCAATCGCGCGTAACCTCTCTCCGCGCACGCCCTTTGAAGTTTGGTGATAAACTGCGGTGGCGTCGCCTGGGTTGCCAAAAGCTCGATGCGAACGATGTTGCCGTTGCGAGAAATGGTCGCCTCGCCAAGCGGCTGTTTTTCGAGCCAGCTTTTCATGGCCTGATCGTCGGCAGGCAACACTGCGTATTCGAGCCAATAAGTTTCCCGATTGCTCCGCTGTTGCTTGGGATCAGACAGGTTGCCGTCATACCAATACCGGCCTTGGTAACCTGTTTGGTCGCACTGGGCCAAAAACTCATGAAAAAGCTTGACGTCTCCCGTCGCCGCATGGAACTGGACGCTCAGGCTGAAGGATTCCGGCCCCACTTGATCGCGATAGACGCTGGCGCCGCCTGGCGAGCCTCTAGCCGCAAACCAGTTTTTGAGCGCCGCATCGTCAGGCGGAAGACCCTTGTAGTTGACAGACATACCGTAGCGGAAAAGTGGCGCAGAGGCGCCGAACTGGCCTACCCGCCAGCTGGCCAGCAAGCCACCGATGAAGGCGAGGTGTAGCGCGCCGCGCACGAGAGGATGCCAGCGACGTGTCACGGCAATGTGTGCCCATGCTACCCACAATCCGCCGCACGCAACCGCGGCAAGGAGTTGGAACCAGGTCGCTCCTCCTCCGCCGTACATGTGCCCCGGATATCCAGCAAACGCATGTCCCAGAACAACCATGCTCCCCAAAATCAGTGCAGCCGCCGGCGGATAGAGCTCGACATAGCAACCGATTTGGGCAAGGCGCCCTCGTCCCGAATTGCCGAGGTAGTAAGCAACCCAAGTCGCTTCCATGCACAGCCCCAAAAAAACCGTAAGCGTGATCGTGAGACACGCACCTCCCATACTTAGGACGACGTAGAGCGTGTTGGCGTCTTCCGCTCTCACCTGAAGGCGGTGGAGCATATTGTGGTATTCAAATGAACCAGGTGACGGATGGTCTGGCGGAAGAAACTGCTTGAGGTATTCAACGTCATTTGGCGTCAGAGTGTACTTCCCGTATCGTTCCGGAATGCTAAGAGGGTGTAAACGAAAGTTCTCGACGCGATGCAGGCCTTGCACCATCCATGGCCCCAAGATTGAAAATGAGGATAAGGTGGCAATGAGACCAGTCGTGGCAGCCGCCGCCAGAGCAATCCGCATGGTGCGCGGTCGCACGGCCAGTTTGATGAGCCAGCCGATGCCGAAAAAAAGCACTGGCAGCGCACCAATCACGGCATAGCGAGCCACGGGTCCTTGCGCAACTGGATCAGCCGAAGCGGATTGAACATACCCATGTTGCGCGGATATAACGGATTAAAGGCCGCATCAAACATACTTTGGATCGCGAAGATGGCGAGTACGGGGGTCAAACCCATGAGGACGCCAAGTGCTGCGACCGCCGCCGCCGCTCCCGCGTTGCGCCGCAGCCAGCGCCAGGCCTGGCCGGTTATGCTCGGCGGCCGGGCCTTGGTCGGCTCACCGCTTAACCAGCGTTCCAGATCGTCTGCCAGGGCCGACGCGGACTCATAGCGATCTTCCGGCTTTTTTTGCAAGCACTTGAGCGCAATCGCAGCCAGATCGCGATCGGCGCGCGGGTTGAAAACGCGCGGATGCTCCGGCTCCTTTTCGACAACTTGCAAAATCGTGTCGATCGCCGAGGCGGCCTGAAACGGCGGCCGGCCGCAGAGGAACTCATACAGAATGGCGCCGAGCGAATAGACATCCGCCGCCGTGCTGACTTGCTTATCGGCGCGGGCTTGCTCGGGCGGCATGTAGCTCGGCGTCCCGACAACCGCGCCGGTGCGCGTCAGGCCGCTGTCCCCCTCAATGCGCTTGGCCAGGCCGAAGTCGGTGATGTACGGCGTGCCGTCGTTATCCAAAAGCACATTCGCGGGCTTGAGATCGCGGTGCAAAATGCCGCGCTGGTGCGCGTAGTGGACGGCTCTGGCAAGCTGCGCGGCCAGCTGCATAGCCTCGCGCGGGTGGCTCGCCAGGTCTTTTATCTTGCCGCCAAGATTGTCCCCCTCGATGAGCTTCATGCTGAAATATTGCTGCCCGTCGTGCTCGCCAACTTCGTATATTGGCAAGATATTCGGGTGATCCAGATTGGCCGCCGCTTCCGCTTCTGTCCGGAACCGCTGTACGTCGGCCGGCGACGCCAGTTGGCCCGCCAGGATCAACTTCACGGCCACGATGCGGTTCAGGCTCACTTGCCGTGCCTTGAACACAACGCCCATGCCGCCGCGAGCGATCTCCTCCAGGATTTCATAATCG
The DNA here is from genome assembly GCA_963848825.1 of uncultured Planctomycetota bacterium. Classification (GTDB taxonomy): domain Bacteria; phylum Planctomycetota; class Planctomycetia; order Gemmatales; family Gemmataceae; genus CAVVSQ01. The sequence continues at coordinate 534,670 of CAWKFA010000017.1, forward strand.
CCGAAATAGCGAATGAGGGCACGTCCGTTACCAGCGTTCGAGGATTCCTCCGCGCCAATGGTGATGTCACCGACATGGGCCTGATTCAGTTCCAGAGCCACGCGTTTGATCTTCGCCTGGTCGGTGAAGAACGCGCGGAGTTCATCCGCGATGTCGGGATACTGGCACAGCAGCGCGTCGTGATCAGGGTGCTCTCCCTTATCGACCGCTTGCAGATATCTGTGCAGGATCTCGTCCAATTGTTGTTCGCGCGCTGCTTCGCTCATGAGTCCCCCCAAGCCGCGAGAGTTTTTCGCAGGTTCTTGAGCCCGCGTTGTAAGAGACCCGTGACGGCCGCCGTCGTACAGTGGAGTTGCTGGGCGATTTCCGCGAGTTGCCTTCCCTGGAAATGGCGTAGCACGACGGCGTCACGCTGCGACTCGGGAAGTTGCGCCAGCGCTTCAGCCAGCTGCAAGGCGCGTTCGTGCCGTTCCAACTTCTGACTTGGTGAAGATTGGTCTGCAGCCAACCAGCCTTCCAGTTGGGAGGCGGAGTTGTCCAGGGCTGCCTGCAAGGATCGCTCCTTGCGGACATCACGCTTGGCACGTGTCAGATCGCGGACGGCATTCGCCAGATTGCGTGCGAGAATCTGCCGAAGCCACGCCGCCTGGGCCCCCAGGTCGTCGCCACGGAAAGATGCCAACGCCTGGTGCGCCTCCAGCAACGTCTGCTGCACTACGTCGGAGGCATCGAGTTTGCCGCGCAACCTGGAGTCCAGCTTGAGCCGCGTAAGCAGCACCAGGTAACTGCGAAAGCGTTCCAGGTCCAAGGCTCGTCTCCCATAGAAGCGTCTACCATTCTAAGCACCATTGGAGGGCAATCGCAGCGCTTCGGAAACAAAAAACTTTGGAGATATGAGGAAACGCTCCGTGGGCGGGCATTCTGCCACGTTTTGACGGGAACTCTGCACCGATGCGGTTTGCGGCGCAGGTCCGCAGCACCTCCAGGCGAAACGGCGACGCCGCCAATCGGCTGCCCAGCGTCTTATGGTTCAGCTAATCCGGTAGCTAACGGCTACCGGCTCCAGAGAACAAACGCGACTGGAACTATTGGCTGGAGCTACCCTTCCGGTCAAACCTACTTCGGCGTTATGGACTGACGTACGGAAACAGACTCGGCTTCACGCGGCGTTGATGAAACCGAAGCAGATGCCCTAATTCCCATCAGGAGCCGCGTCCAACTGCTCGCGAATAACCTGCACGTAAGAAGGATTGCGAAATTGGAGGCGAATGACTCCACGAGACCGATCCCTACTTATCACCTTTACTGGCGCCGTTCGAGCGGTTGCAACCATGTATGCAAGCGCCACCGCCCCGTTGAACATCAGAAGCCAGCTGATGATAATGGCCGAGGCGTTCACCGACGCTTGTGCCATTGCCAAAGCCGCAGTGCCACCGATCAGCAAGCCTGGCACGATGAGAACGAGCAAAACGCGTCGCCGTTTCCGTTTGGTTTTCTTGGCGCAATCGGCACATTGCGGAATCTTGAGCTGGAGGAGCCTCGTCACTTGAACCGGATAGCCGTCGTCTGACGTGCCGCATTGCAAGCATTCACAGCAACAAGGCGGCAATTTATGTCGGCCTGATTGAAAATCCAGAAAGTCATCAGTCGGCGATGCGGCTGATTTTGCGGGTCTAAGAGTTTGCGTAACCTTGTCCAGGACAAGGGCAGGCGGTGTTCCTGGTGGCACTCTGGGTTCCCGCGGAAATCCCGAATTCGGCTGTATGCGGCTACGCAACCAGTCGCGAAGCAAAATCAATGTTATCGCTGCCGCAGCAAACGTGCCTGGTCCTCCGATCAACACATAGGGCAGGGCCCAGCGGTCGAGCGGAGAACCAATGTGAATGAACCAGGCAACGACCAGGGACAGGATCGACCCTGCAAATCCCAGTGCCATGGCTACCGTGCCGACGCCTCGATATCGTCCCAGACGGTACCCCTTCACAAGCTCAGCGCCGATCCAGTTGCACTCCGGGCATGGGACCAACTCTGATTCCATGGCGAGTCGTCCTTTCAAATCGGCCTCAGATTGACGGTGTGCATTTTGAGACGCTCTCGATGTGCCAATCCAATACGGAGCGGTGCCGGCGCCACTTCCAATGTGCGCCAATTCATAGTAATACGTGCATGTGCACTGATCGCACACGACTCCGACAACATGACCTCCCGCACGCGAGGCGTGATATGTTTTGTCGAAATAGAAAAGCATTGAGCACTCCCTTTCACGAGTTCCCGGAGGCGATGGCGCTGCCCAACCAGTTCCGCATGAAACCCTCTATCGGGGTTGGACGCGTCGATTTAACGCTCGGGCTAGCGTTCGCTGACCTCGTGAGCGAAGAAACGTATTTGCCGATCGCGCCAGGCCGCCGGGTGGGATTTGAAGCCCGCTTCGACGGTCGTTGATCGGTAGTTATGCATGCCGGCCTGGATGAGCGCCGGACCTTCGCGCTCGATGGTCTGCTTATCGCGAGTGCTCGGACGGATGATCCCGATGTGCCCGGACCGATTTGGGCTTTTTTCCTTAAAGCTGGCCACCACCATGTAGCCGGCGTTTGCCAGGCGCTGTGCCTCCACGGGGCTTTTGACCTCTTTCCAGCCCTGCTCGGGACCCTTGGCCTGGAGCCAATCAGCCTGGGCGTTGGCCAGATTGGTCGCCCCGTGCTCCGGCGGCCGCAGCAGGTAGATCCCCAACCGTTTGCAGGCAGCGGCCGCGAAAGCGCTGCAATGGGTGTGTGGCTTGCTATCGGTCACGGGCTTGTCAAGGGCGACGCCGGTTTCCCAATTGACGTAGTGCTTGGACAGCCACAAATGCTCCACGTCCATCTTGTCGAGGGCGGCGGCCAGGCGTTGTCCCGCCGCGCTGATTTCAGCTACGAGGGCGGCCCTGGGCGCGGGCGTCTTGTTCGCTTTCAAGAAATCGAAGACTTCCAGGATCACGCCCGGGTCGACGCGATAAGGCGTGCCTTTGCCTTCATAAAAGCCGTAGCGCTCGATCATGAAGGGAACGAGGAGCGAGTAACCCATCTTTTTGCCATTATCAACATTGACGACATTCAAATAGGTATCGGTTTTGGTTCCATCCAGGAAGGGGGAATACTGGTATCCTTTTGAAATACGTGGTTCCAGCTTGAACCGCTTGCCATGGTAGATAAATTCCGCCCCGTCTTGCTTGTGCATTACTTGCCAAAAGCCGATGGTGCCCATGGCGTGAAGGTGCTTCGCCAACTCCTGGTGCGAAAGACCAAGTTCTTCGACGACATACTGGTTGTCCGCGGCCAACACGTCCAGCAGCGACTCGCCTTGGCCGAGAAATCCTTTCTCGGAGCCGACCTTCGATGTTGCGCCGGGCCTCATGTCTTTCTCAAGGTCAACGAGCAATCTCCCGTTGAGCCCTTCGAGGGCTTTAATCAACGCAGTATTGTTCTTGTTCCCGACGACGAAACCGGTTCGGGGATCTTCCCGTGGAAAAAAGGGTTTGACATAATACTCCCCCAAATCGAGGAAGTTGGCCAGGTCGGGCTTGCTCTGACCGTTAGAGGGCTGTTGCGCCGGCAGACGCGCACCTGCTAGAAACAAACCCGCTGAAACGGTGAGAATTAGCGACCAACGCGTAACGCGGGGTCTGTTTCCTTGGTGACGCGACAAGGGTTCCACGGTGGTCTCCTTTGGCTCGGCGCGAGCTTTAGGGTTTAGGTTTTAGGAATCTCGCCAGGGCATGGCCTTCCGCCGGAGGGTCGAACTTACGGGACAAATTTTACGGCTACGGCTTATCAAGGAAAGCGTAAAGCCTCCTGGAAACAGGCGAGCACTGCGAGCACTAGCGGAGAGGCAGCGCCACCCGTGGGACCGGCATCTTCCGCCAGGGGGCAGCGCTATCCAATCTGCACATTTTTGTGCAAGAGCCTTACCAATTTCGCGCCGTGTACATTGCTCCAAACGAGACATTTTCGATGAAGGAAGCCCCACGTGCGCAGTAGTTTTCCGGGCAACGAGCCCTGAACTTCACCATTTCCTTACAGGACCTCTCGCAAAGAAGTCCAAAAGGCCGCCCGACCGTGGCGCGTTTGTTTTGGCACAGTTTGTGCTTCGCCATAAAGACGGGATTTACTTCCTGTTTAAAACAAAGGAGAAGGTTATGGGGCTGCTATTTCTTATCGTCGTGCTGCTGCTTTTGTTCGGAGCGTTCCCGGTATGGCCGTATGCACGAAACTGGGGTTATGGCCCGAGCGGAATTCTGGGATTGGTAGTCGTCATCCTGTTGGTGTTGCTTGTCGTGGGCGCTATTCCTTGGGGCTGGGGACCGGCCGTTGTGGTCCACTGAGAGAGCGGCAAAAACTGTCGACTTGCAAGGGCGGAATGACTCCGCCCTTTATTTTTGTACCTGCATTCTGTGAGAGCGTTCGGAAAAAAAGGGGTCAGACCCCGTGATGTTGCAGCGCATTGAGGGAGTCTGACCCCTTTCCTTCCGAACGCTCTGAAGTAAAAGACAAGGGCGGGATCGTTTGATCCCGCCCTTATCTTTGTGAGTGAACGCGGTCGGTTATTGGTTGGGCACGACGGGCGTAAAGGGGGCGGCCGGGAAGAATTGTGTGGGCTGGAAGTTAAAGCTAGTGCCCGTGATCTGCTGCCACATGGTTTGCTGGCCCGGGGTCAGAACGGAGTTAATATTTTGAGCGTTCTGCTGTTGCAGGTCCGCGAACCGTTTGGAAGCCGTGGTGGGGTCAGTGGCGAACTGTTGTTGGATTTGGGTTAGCTGTTGGTTCCAATTCTGCTGAAGCTGATTTATTCGTTGAATCTGCGTGGCGTCGAGGTTCAACTGTTGCGCCACGTTGGGGTTCGAAAAGGCGTTCAGGCCCATATATTGGGTGTTTAGCTGATTAAACCGTTGGCGCTGGTCAGGCGTAGTGAAAATTCCCGCGGTGGCGGCGTCGAGGTTTTTGAAGAAGTTCTGGCGAATACTATTGGTCTGCTGCATGCGTTGGTCATTACTCAGGCCAGGAGGAAGGTTATTGATCTGCTGCAGATAATTGGTCCACTGGTCCCCGTAGATTTTTCCGAGCTGGGCGCTTTGTTGATTGTTAAGGTTCAGTTGTTGCTGAACCGCGTTGTTATTGAACCAGGTAGTATTCATCATGTTAAAACTGGGATTGGTCGTGATCCCCGAGGTGCCAACGCTGCTATTGACACCCGGTTGGCCAATGACCTGGGGCACTCCAGCAGGGGGCACGCCGATTTGGGGATTCGTGGTCGGTACAGTCCCCGTAGCGGGCGTCGTTTGCTGAGGTGCGCCAGTCTGCGGCACGCCGGTTTGGGATGCACCTGGCTGCGGCGAACCTGTCTGCGGAGCGCCCGCGTTCGGCGATCCTATTTGGGGAGCTCCTGCTTGAGGTGCGCCGGTTTGGGGTGCTCCAGTTCGGGGTGCGCCAGTTTGAGGCGCTCCGGTTTGCGGTGCGCCGGTTTGCGGGGCTCCTGTCTGGGGTGCTCCTGCCTGGGGACCACCGGTCTGGGGAGTGCCTGTTTGCGCAGGGGCCGTTTGCGCCGGAGCCGTTTGCGGTGCGCCTGTGCGTGCGGCTTGCGGCGCCGCGTTAGCTAACGCGGTGACGAAAAAAGTTGTTCCCAAGGTTGCTACCGTGATGATCCGACGCATGGCTTAATCTCCTGGAAGTGTGAATATACCAACCCTAACAACGCAGCAACTGACATGCCGTCAGGGCGTACTTTACGACAGCAGTTTAGAAAAGACGGAATCTTGGCATTGCAGTTGCAACGCCAAAAGGCACCCCAGGGAGAACACGATGAAAAACACCTTCTTGTACACGGCGGCCTTCTTATCGGTCGCTATTCTGGGCTGCCATGCCGGCGACGGCCAGGTCGGCGCCGCCGACGTCCAAACGTATCTGGAAGGCCGGCCCTTGCTGGTTCCGGAACATGTGGTCGGTGACCAAGCTGTACCCGTGCTTCCTGGTGATCGCGTCGTCAACACCAACATTACGGGCCAACCCGTCACCATGACGATGCGCACCATCATCATGAAAAGTGCCAATGTCTCGGCGTTATCTCTCGGCAAATCCACACGACTCAGCGATATGGCGTGGACGACGCCGGTGACTTTTCTTTACAAGGACGGCGCAAACACCGATGCCGTCGAGGCCGTCGTGGAGCATAACACGAGCAAGGGCACGGTAGTTTTCACTGGTTTTCAAGTTATCAAAGTCGCCAAACAATAACCGCCCATGCCAGGCGCCCGTTGAACAAGGTGTCCGGATCTCCGAACGCTCTAACGGGCGTCTTTTTTTCTTAAGCGCCGGATGCGCCGCGCGACCAGATAGTCGCGCAAATCGCCAGGTAAAAGCCTCAAGAGCCGCAGTTGCCAGGCTCGCCAGCGCGGGAAAGCATAAAAGCGCGCGCGGCGCTCGAGCGCACCAATAATATGTTGGGCTGCTTCCGCCACCGTCATCAAATCGGCCCGGGCGTACCTGCCCTCGGTTAGAGCCGTTTGCGTCCAGCCTGGGCACAAAGTCGTGACTGCTATGCCATGCTCCTTGACGTCCAGGCGCAGGCTTTCCATCAGGGCGTTCAGGCCGGCCTTGCTGGCGCAGTAAGCCATCTGCGACGGCAAGCCGATGAACGAAGCCAGGCTGGAAACGGCGGCGACATGACCACTCCGACGCGCCAGCATGCCAGGCAAAACCGCGGCAAGCGTGTTACTGACCCCCAGAAGATTGATGCGAATGACGCGCTCGATCGCTGCTGCGCTGATGTTGAGGGCCGGCGTATCCGTGGCCACTCCGGCGCAGGCTACTAATAAATTGATCGGCCCCACGCTGCGCTCGAGCTCGGTGATGGCGGTCGCGGTGGCCCCACTATCAGTCACGTCGGCCTGGCACCACTGGCAAACGCTGCCGGCCCGGGACAATTCGTCCTTCAAAGTCTGCAAACCGGCGGCATCGTTGTCGAGTGCCGCCACCTGATATCCTCGGCGCGCCAGCTGAAGAGCTACCTCGCGCCCGATACCACGGCCGGCGCCTGTAATCAGCACGACCTGCGCAGCCATGGGATCATCCTGGGCCGGGCGAGTCGGGATTCGACGGAACACACGTTTCGTCGACTTTGGAGGCGAGCCGTCGGTACTGTTCGCGCATGATCGTCGCCTCTTCCTCACTCATCTCATCGATGTTGATGACCTGATTGCGGGCACCTTTGAGAGCGGCGATCAGTTCGTTCAACTTCAACTGGACGGTCAACGACTCCTTGTTTTGGGCGCGTTGGATGAGGAACACCATCAGAAACGTGACGATCGTGGTGCTTGTGTTGATAAACAACTGCCAGGAATCCGAATAATTGAAGAAAGGTCCCGCTAACAGCCAGAGCAAGATGATGGCGAAAGCCGTCAACGAGGCCCACGAACTGCCGGCCCACTCGGTGGCTTTTTGGGCAAAGATCTCCAGTGGTTTTTTTCTACCGTCCATTGCCGGCAAACCTTCTATTTGTTCACCTGCGGCCCATGCTGATGCTGCCCTTCACCCTGGCCAATAACCGTATGAATAAAGCTGAGCTTGGCGAGGACCGGTTCCGAAAGCAGAAAGGGATAGCCGTCGGCAAGGCCCATGCCACGATTGAGATTGTTCAGAACGTAAGTTAACGGAAACCAGGCATCGACCATGGCCTTGAAGGTACGAACGTCGCCGTCGGCTCGAACGGGGGTGGGCTTCAAGGCGGGTTCATCCGGTCGTTGCGGCCGCAGGAACAAGCCACAACCTTCCGCGGTTTCAAGTGCGTCGGTCATGTGAAAATAATGTGCCCAGGACTCCGCCCAGTCCTCCCAGGGATGGGCCGTGGCATAGGCACTGATGAAATTGAGCTGCCAATCCTTGGGTGCGCCGTTTTTGTAATAGGTTTGCAGCGCCTGGTCGTAATTGTTGCGCTCGTCGCCGAAGAGACTGCGGTAACCGTCCAGATGGGGGGAGTCTTTGATGAGCCGGTCCCAGTAATAATGACCGACTTCATGGCGAAAGTGCCCCAACAGGGTGCGATAAGGCTCGTACATTTGCAGCCGGCGTTTTTCGCGTTCGCTGTCGTCCGCTTCCGCGATATTGATGACAATGCAGCCGTCGTTATGGCCGGTCAGGACGACAGTTTTCGCTTGCCCATCCTGAGCGTGATCAGCCAGAAACTCAAAGGCTAGCCCGTTTTTCGTGTCAGCCGTCTTCGGCACGGGCATGAGATGTAAATGATGCAGACCATAGATCAGTCGACGTTTGGCGGCTTCCAGTTTCTGCCAGGCTTCCCGGTGGCCTGCTTGTTTCAGGTCGGGTATGACGCGTGTCAACCTGCAGGAAGCGCAGTAAGGATTGGGGTCACCCTCGGGGACCGCCCAGTTGCATACCTTTTCTGTCTCGTAATTTTTACAGAGACGATAGGTTTGTTCGCTGGTCTCGGTCAGCCAAAGGTTGCCGCCCTTGGAACGAAGCGACGACATCGCATGCCGGTCCGGCAGGAAGGCCAGAAAATGGCCGCACTGCACGCATGTGGTATTCTCAAAGAAAACCAGGTTTTGGCAGTGATTACAATGAAATGTTTGCACAACCGCCCTCGATAACGCAGGCCCGCATAGCAGCCCGTTGAAAAAGGGGTCAGACCCCCTTTAAGCGAACAGAGTTTTCAACGTTTTTGCAGGGGACTGAAGGGGTCTGACCCCTTTTTCAACGGGCTGATAGGCCCCTCATCGCCGATTCGCGGGGGCCGCATTCGAAGCGAACACCCGCGAATTCGGCTGCCAACCCCAACCAAGTGTTCAACCAGGCATGACGCGAGTTGGCGCCCTGACGACTACCAAACGGAAGGTCGGGCCGGCTCCCAACCAGGCACCAAGTGCCGCCGCCATCATGGATACCCAGGTACCCAAAAACGCATACCAGGTCAGGCGGGTGACATTTTCCTCGGCGGTCTTCCTGTCGGCTTCGCTAACCGGTTGATCCGTCCTCGTTTTCCGCCAGGCTTCGATCTGGTCGGCTGGGACCCCGGCGTCGCGTGCCGTCGCTTCCCAGTTGTTCGTGGCAGGATTGGGCGAATAGGCCATGGCAACCAGGCCGGCGTGCACGCCAACGCCGGCGGCCAACACTAACATGGCCACGACCAGGCCCCACATCAGAATACCATAAACCACCGATTCAACCTTGTTCTCGCCGACGGTGAACAGGCTGGTGACCAGCCCGCCGCAGAAGACCGCGACACAAAAAGTCAGCAGTGACCAGACCACGGTGCCCGTATGCAAGGGGCCAGAATTGACGCGATTTCTGAGGGACATGCCGACAGCACTTCCCAACACCATGAGGAGAAAATAGATGGAGAAGGCCAAAACGGCACCGGCGAAAAGCGCCGACCAACTTACTCGTGAACCAACGGATCGAACGTCTTCCACGTGCGGCAAGGTGTCATTCATTTGTCACTCCGGTTTAGATATTTATTGTTTTTCGTCGCGACGCTCATTGTTTTTTATTCCCATGATTGAGAAAGTTTTCGCTCATTATCTACAGCCGCCAAACAAAAAAGCGAGAAGCACGAATGGCAGTGGTAAGCCCAGTAACATCGCGGCCAGTCCCCAACGTAAACTCCCCAGGCGTTTCAAGCTTGTTTTTAACATGTCAGTTCCTTTCTTTTCGGATAGTGTTTCGATGTATGTCAGTTTCCCGTTAAAGGGCAAACAATGTGCCAACAAACGGCAAACAATGTGCCAGGTAGTTTTTTTTCTTATCTCGGCCGCGGATTTGCACGCACGTAACGGGGGGGCAAAACGCCAGGCGCGCGACAGCGGTTGTCACGAAGCGTTGAGCGCGACATAATAATTGAACGCTTACGGCGCACGGGATTTAATATGCAGCCTGATGACGAGAATTTTCGTTACCAACTTGAAGCGGAAGCGATCCAGGCGGAAGTCGCGCGAGCCATGGTTCACGAGTTCAATAATTTCCTTAACACGCTGCTCTTGCAAATTGCCATGATGGAGGCCACGGCACCGGCCGGTTTGGGGCGCGATATTACCTCCATTCGCCAGGAAGGCAAAAAGATCGCCCACTTGATCAAGGGCTGGCTGGGGATGAGAAAGAAACGCGCCGACGTGCCGGGGCCGTGGGACCTAAATCAGGTTGTTGCAGACGTCGTGCATAAGTCGGGCGACGCCTCTTTTTCTCCGGGTAATATTCTTCTGGAACTAACACCTGGACCTGTGCCGGTCCAGGCGGCCCTGGTTGACCTAAGAATCCTGTGTAGCTTGCTCATTCGTGCCGGCCTGTGTGCCGCCGCGACGGATGATGCAGCGCCTGGCGTCGTGGTTCGTACAGAAAACAGACGCCCCAGGTAGCCGTCACCGTGGTTGATTTTGGGCCTCGACTGGAGCCTAAAGCGCTCCTTGAAGTATTCGATCCGCACCGGAGCGTGCGTTCCGGATTACAGCTGGCCGCTTGCAAGGCCCTGGCGCGCCGCCTGGGCGGCCGGCTCCAAGCTGAGAACGACGATACAAACGGCCTGGCCATATCGTTTGTCACCAACGGCGCCCAAGTTTGAGCATTGTTATTCCCGCTACTGGGAATCTCAGATACTACTTTTCCAAGCTAAACGCGAGCAACATTTCCACTGCATGGTTTTCTTCACGGAAACTCAATGCCTTCGCTATGCCTGCGCAAGTTAAAGGGCGTTGGCACGGTGCTTGCTCTGTATTTCGTTTAACGGATCAAACGGAGCACGGTGACCGAGTCCGAGGGTGAACAGCGAGTCAAGGCGGGTGACACCCGGCGGTGCTTCGGTTTTTCAAGGAAAAACATTCAATTTCTTTTCGAGGAGACAACCATGTTGCGTATGGCGCTGCTATTCCTGATCATCGCCCTGGTGGCGGGGGCTCTCGGCCTGGTAGGCACCGAATACCTGGCCGCTCACATTGCCTGGATCCTGTTCGTCATCTTCCTTATTCTGGCGGTCGTGTCCATGGTCGTGGGCCGAAGTGCGGGACCGCCGGCCTAGCACCGTGCGAGTAAATCATCCTTTCCGAAAAGGGCGAGCCACAATGGCTCGCCCTTTTTGTGTTATCCCAGGGACTTAAAAAGTGGGCACGGCGATTGCGTTCCTAAGATCGGGAAAAGATACCAGCCATTTTCTCGTTAAGGGAGCATGGTAATGAAAAGTTTAACACCAGTCTGGGGGAGCCTGGTCGCCGTAGTCCTTTGTCTGACATCCCAGGTCCAGGCGGCAGATAGGTATTTCATGATAATGTTTGCCTCGCAGGGCGACCCGCCGATGCCGCGGACGTCGCATACCTCGGCGACTTTTATCAAGACATCAGGCTCCGGCCAGTTGAACACTGATAAGGTCGAAGTGCACACGATTAGTTGGTTGCCGGCGTCAGCAGTGATCGAGCCAGTACGCTTGCGACCGGTGCCTGGCAAGAATTTCGACCTGTTGGGTACAATCGCCTATGCCAAGGCCCTCAATACGCCCACGTGGAGCTGGGGCCCCTTCGCCGTAAAAAAGGAATTGTACGACAGGGCACTGAAGCAGGTGGCCAATCTCAACAGCGGCAGTATTTCTTTCATTGTGCTGGATCGTCGTTTTCGGGGCCAGGGCGCCAGCAACTGCATCCACGCAGTCGCCGACGTCGATCTGGACCACGGTTTTATCGAGACGGGCCTCGCGCACGGCAAAGCCGCGAGCGAGGAAGTGCTTAAACACCTCGAGCGCCGGATCGAGCCCACCACGGAAGATCTGGGGGTCCTTTTTGAACGCCTGGGCGTCACGCAGGAAATTGTGCGCATGCCGCTGGCGTCCCCCGTGCCGACAGCGCGGTAATGCGAGTTACCTGGAAGCTCTTGCTCCCGGAATTATCAATGGCCAACGATACTCCTTCGCTGCCGAGCGTTTCGCCGCCGACGGGCGGCGCAGACGACATGGTATTTCAGCCGTCCACCAGCACCTCGCTGGGAGTGGAACTGGAACTGCAGATTCTCGACTCGAAATCCGGGAAGCTTGCTCCCGGCGCGGTGCCTTTGCTGCAAGGCTGCACGGAGGCCGGCGTTCAGGGCGTTGCCGCCGAGCTTATGCAGTCGATGATCGAGGTGAAAACAGGCATATGCGGCAACGTCGCCGAGGTTCGAGACCAGCTTCTTCCTCGCCTGAGAAGCGTTAATCAGCTGGCCAATTCAATGGGTTATGCGCTGGGCATGGGGGGAACACACCCCCTGGAATGCACCCAGGCGAACGTCATTTACCCGGCCGAGCGCGATGAGCGCCTCGCGGATCGCCTGGCGTGGTTGACTTACCAACGCGTGGTCTTCGGTCTCCACGTTCACGTGGGCGTGCCCAGCGGCGATGCGGCCATCGGCGTCATCAATCAGTTAGTGCAATATTTGCCGCATTTGTTGGCGCTGTCGGCGAACTCGCCCTTCTGGCAAGGCGTTGATACCGGTCTGCAGTCGAGCCGGGCGGCGCTTTATCGTTTGCTGCCGCACGCGGGAGTGCCGCGTTATTTTCGACAATGGAAAGAGTTCCGCAAGTTTTGCCAGGTGATGAAAGATTGCAACGCGATTCAGTCGTTCAAGGACATATATTGGGACATTCGGCCCCGGCCTGATTTTGGCACGATCGAATTTCGTATCTGTGATATGCCTGCTTCCTTGACGGTGGTCTGGGCCCTGGTTGCGTTAATACGCTGTTTGGTCAGCAAAAGCCTGCGCTTGCTGGAGGAAAGGCCGCTGACGCAGCGGGGCGACATGCGACGCCACTGGATTGCAGTTGAAAATAAGTGGTTGGCGACACGCTATGGTCTTGGCGCGAGCTATATCCGAACGCCGTCCGGCAAGCGGCGCCAGCTCGGTCAGGAGCTTGCGGACCTGATACAACGACTTATGCCCATTGCCCGCGAAACCGGCGACCATACGTTTCTGCAAGCTCTTGGAAACATCGATACTTTCGAAGATGGCGCCACGCGGCAACGACGAATTTTCAAGGAAGATGGTCACTTGCAAGCCATCCTCGACGATGGCAAAGTTCGCTGGGCCAAGGAGCTGGCCGGCTGAGGGCAGTCCATCCACCAAGGAATGGAGCTTCCTATGTGCGCACTGCTTGGACTCGCGTTCGCGCAACCGATTCACGCCGGCTTTTCCTTCCAGGAATTTCATCGTATGGGTGAGGAGAATGCCGACGGTTGGGGCGTTGCCTGGTACCCTGACCAGTCCGCCGCGCTGATCAAGGAACCGGTGCGCTGGGGGGCGAGCCCTCATAGTGATTTTCTCAGGCATTACCAGCAGGTCCACTCGCGGATCTATATCGCGCATGTCCGCCATCGCACGATGGGCGGTCCTCCCACCCACGCGGATACCCACCCCTTCATGCGCGAATACCTTGGCCGTCACTACTGTTTTGCTCACAATGGCACCATCACGGAGGGCCCCGTTGCTGCGCCGCTCAAGCGGTTTCAACCGGTCGGAAGCACCGATTCTGAGCGACTTTTCTGCTATCTACTGGGCGAAATGGCTCGCGAGGGCATCGAGGCACTTGACGATCAGGCCTGTTGGAGCTGGCTACACCGACAGTTAGCCGCATGCAACAGCTTTGGAAAACTGAATTGCCTTTTGACCGATGGCAATCGCCTCTTCTGCTATCGAGATATCCACAACTGGAAGAATCTTGTTTATTGCCACGTCTATATGCTTGGCCCGGACACCCATGTTTTTGGTGACCCGAACATGAAGCTATCCCTCGAGGGGCAATCGATCAATCGCGGGGTCGTGATTGCCACTCAGCCGTTGAGCGGCGCAGGCTGGTGCGCTTTGAACTCTGGCGCGTTGCTGGTGCTGGAGAATGGGCGCGTGAAATACACTGCGAACGAGCCAGCCGCCATGCCTCTTTCCATCTAGTCAATATGATCGGTCCTTTTTTAAAATGAGCGACTTTTTGGCCCGCGAGTTGCTCTCTGTTGGGCAACACGGTTCCCACTATTCGTGACGCGAGAAGGGGCGAGCTTCGCCAAGAAAAAAGCCGGGACGATTAACGATATACGCCTAATTATCGCGAAAAAACATTTGGAGCCTTAAATAATGAGCAAATGAATGCCGCTATTTGAGAAAAAAAATACAATCCTATATAACTTCCTATAAGCCAAGGCCGGAGAAATTAGGATGAGGCAAGATAATGCGTTTCCTGAATCCAAAAAGAATAACGTCCCGGAAACTCTGACGGTCGCCCCGGGACCGCGGCGGGTCCTGATCGTTGATGACAACGAAACTACCTGCAAGCAGCTCCAGTCGCTGCTGCACGCTGATCAAAATCTGCAAGTTACCTTTCAAACCAATAGCCACAATGCACTGGAAGAGCTGGCACGCGACCATTACAGCATCCTGATTACCGACTTGAGGATGCCCGGGCTGGACGGGATGGAGTTGCTTCAGAAAATCCAGGAGCGCAAACTGCCGGTGACCGTCATCGTAACGACCGGCCACGGCAGCATCGATGAAGCCGTCCAGGCGATTCGTATGGGCGCTTACGATTTTTTGACGAAGCCAGTCGATGTGGAGTATCTCCGCCTGGTCATTGATCGGGCCCTGCGCGAGCGGGCCTTGCGCGACGAGGTCGCTCAACTCCGCGGCCAGTTGCAGACGCGTTATTCCTTCCATAACATTCTCAGCAAAAATCCGCGGATGCACGGCATTTTCGAGCTGATCAACAACGTCGCGGACACCAACACCACGATTCTCATCGAAGGTGAAACGGGAACAGGTAAAGAGCAGGTGGCGCGCGCCATCCAGGGTTCCTCGCACCACAGTGAAGGTAAATTCGTGGCCGTCAATTGCGCGGCCTTGCCGGAGACCTTGCTGGAAAGTGAGTTGTTCGGGCACGAGAAAGGCGCCTTTACCGGGGCAGTCGGCCAGCGCCGCGGCCGGTTTGAAATGGCTCACGGCGGGGCCATCTTTTTGGACGAGATTGGTGACGTTCCCGCCGCCATGCAGGCGAAGTTGCTGAGGGTGCTGCAAGAGCGGTCCTTCGAGAGATTGGGCGGCTCGGAGCCTATTCAAGTGGACGTCCGGGTAATCGCCGCCACCAATCGTTCCTTGCAACGTTTGGTCAAGGAAGGGAAATTTCGCGAGGATCTTTATTATCGACTCAACGTCGTCAAGATTGATTTGCCGCCGCTACGGGACCGGCCGGAGGACATCCCGCTGCTGGCGACGCACTTTGCCGAGAAATTCGCCCGCCCCGGCGATCCCTCGAAGCGAATATCTCCGGCCGTCATGGAAGTCTTGCTCAATTACTCCTGGCCGGGCAACGTCCGCGAACTGGAAAACGCCATTGAACGTGCCTGCGTCACCTCACGCGACGTGCAGATCGAGGTAAATAACCTGCCGCCCGATCTACTCGCGCCACCCAAGGCCAAGGTCCCGTTTCGGATCGACCTGGATAAGCCACTTACCGAACTGGTCAAGGACACCGTGGCCCAAATTGAACAGCTCTATATTCGCAAGGCGCTCAAGAAGACGCATGGTCACGTTAGCCGCTGCGCCCGTATCTGCGGTCTGTCGCGGCGCAGCATCACTTCTAAAATCGCGGAATATAAACTCGACAAGTCGTTATTCAAAGAAGACGACAACGATCGATCCCAAGCGTAGCAGGCAACCCCCACTAATGAACAGGAGAACCCATGAGCCAGGACCCTCAAAAAGCCACCCCCAAAATTACACGCGCGGAACTCATCGCGGCCCTCAATGGCGATCTTTGTCGCGAGTACCAGGCAATCATTGCTTACGTCGTGTATTCCCAGGTCTTGAAGGGGGCCAAATACATGACGATTGCCAAGGAACTTGAGGTGCATGCCGGCGAGGAATTGAAGCACGCCTTGATTATCTCCAAGCAAATCGATTACCTGGGCGGTAAACCCGCGGTGACGCCTGAGCCCGTGAAAATGAGCGACGATCCGGACCAGCTATTGCGCTTCGATTTGAAAAATGAAATGGACACGATCGCGAATTATCGTAAACGGATCCGCCAGTGCGAAGCGCTGGAGGAATACGCCATCAGCGAACAGATCAGGGAAATTCTCATCGAAGAGCAGGACCATTTGACCTCCCTGGCCACGGCCCTGGGCGAAGATGTACCGCAAATACCTCCCGTCGGGTGATAAAGCAGGCCAGGCCTCTGCGGAGAGCAAACGGCGATGGTGTGCTGTTCGACCCGATATCCGTCCAGGTTAACAGTGCGACTGGCTGGGATTTGTCTGCGTCCCAAGAACAAAACCCCTAAAAGGGCACCGCGAGGTGCACTTTTAGGGGTCTTGTTTACATATCCGCCAGCCCGATTAGTTTACCTGGGCCCAGCGGGGTTTCTGCCCTTCGGGCTGCTCGCCAACATCATGTGCGGGCGGCGACTGACCGGTCCCTTCTTCCTTGAATGGTTTGCCACCTAATGTTTGGGTGACATTGTCGAAAATGCCAGAGACCGATTCGCCAAAAGTCTTCGGCAGCGACGGAACTACCATATCGCGGATCGCTCCCATGAGCGCACCGACTGCCAGACCCTTCAGCTTGTCGATTTCGGGCGCGAGCTTGTCCATGAGGCCAGACGCCATCGAGGGCGCCGTGTCGGCCGCCGCCGGATTCTTGCCGTTGCCATTATGGCGTCCGGAATGACCCCGTTGGGCCGACTTGGGTCTTTGCGTAAAGGTGGGCTCTTGCTTGGGCTCCTGCTTCGGCGCGAAGAGTTTGCCAAGCAGAAAGCCAACGGCCACGGAACCGCCCAACATTTCCCAGGGATGGCGCTGAACGTGGCCGCTTACGTCAAAAGCTTCGCGTACGTTATCAACGCCTTCCTGCACGCCATGTTTCACGGCACTGATGGTGTCCTGTACCGTTTCTTTCATGTTCGCCACCGTTTCTTGCACACTATCTTTGACCGCCTCGACGGTTTCGGCCACGTTGTTCGTGGCCGCTTCGACGGTATGGGCAACCTTGCTTTCCAGGGATTCAAGTTTTTCCGTCAGCGACGTGCGTGTGTTTTCCATTTCATTCAGAATCATATCTTCGTTGTCCATTGCAGGTTCTCCTTGAGGCCCTCGACCGACTTTTCTGGAAGCGGGCTGAAAGCATCGAATTTGGACTTACCAAAAAAGACCAAGCTCCCTCCGACCACGCCCAGAAAAGCGCCGACAATGCCGAAAGAGGCGAACAACGGGAGCTGGGGCCAGAAATATACCAGCATGTGAGCGACCATCAAGCATAGAAAGATTCCGGCCAAGAGAGACACCACCACCCCCACAGCGAGGGGGATGGCGGCATCTCGAGTGCGGCCCAGATCTTTTTTGACTTCGGTCTGAAATAGTGTCAGTTGTTGCTTCAGCAACGACTGGGCATCACTTATGATGCCTGAGATCAGCGGAGTCAGTCCTAACGAAGGATTGGTTTGTAGATCCGGGGTCATGGCAGTTAGCTCCGTGTAGAGGTAGCGCGAGCGACCAGGAAGCCGATACCGATTCCGACCAACAAGGCGGGAATAGGATTTCGTTTGATAAGGTTGGCCATATCTTCGCCCATGCCGCCGAGACCGTGTTCTTGCAAATAGCGGCCACCGGATTCCAGCGTGTCCGCGACAGCGGATTTGGCCGACCCCAGAGGCCCGCCATCCGGCGTGTTTTCACGGATGGTGCCTGCCAGGGATTTCATGGTTCCGCCGACGCAGCCAGCGGCATCCTCAGCTTTTTTTCCCAGGAAGGTCGCGGCTTCACCCGTCTTCTGGGCGACGCTGGACGCCATGTCTTTTGCTTTGCTCGCGGCGTCGGAAGCGAAATCCTTGGCCTTGGAGCCAGCGTCTGAGGCAAAGTCTTTGGCCTTGTCGGCCGTCTGTGAGGCAAAGTCCTTTACTTGGTCAACCGTGCTTGTGCCCCCCTGGGTGCCGCTGGATCCCGAGCCCTGGTGCCCCGAGCCTTGATGTCCGGAGCCCTGGTGGCTTTCGAATTTTTCGCGTTGCATGGCCATGGTATTCTCCCGTGGGTTGTGCCCGAAGTTATTCGTAAAACACCTTGTCGCCGAATTACTTCGTGCTCGTTTTCGTGAATCCAACTAACGTCGAAAATTAAAAGCAAATGGGATGCCAGTCAAAAAATCCGCTTAACGCCCCCGATATGGCTGAAAGTTCGCTTCAGGCCGAAACCTCATGCGCAAGTAGGCAGATAGTCGCTCATTTGTGAGCAACCCGGCGCAAAGAGCGAGGCCGGACTGCCCATTTGTTTCACGTGTGAAGTACGCCGGGGCACTAGATTTGCATCAAGTTGATGCTTGTAAGCTATTTACAGTCTTTAGTCGCATTAAGAGCGTTCGCAATATGGCCAACAAAAGCCCCTCCGGGACATCGTACATCCGCATGCTCACGGGGCTTGTTCTGACCGTTGGCATCCTTTATCTCGCCAAGTCGTTTGTTGTGCCCCTGGCGCTCGCTGTTCTTATCACCTTCGTGCTTTCGCCAATTGTCGTGCATTTGCAACGACACCACGTCCCCAGGATCGCGGCGGTGCTCCTGACTGCCGTGGTGGCACTGGGTGCGTTTGGCCTGATACTGGCCGAACTGGGTAGCCAGGTGAACGCCCTGGTCCATCAATTGCCCGAGCACAAAGAAAAAATCAAAAAAAAGATCGATGACCTGCGTGGCTCGAAGGACGGTGCTCTTGCTAAATTTCTGGAAATGGTTCGCGAGATTACCGAGGACCCCGAGAAAACCGCGGAACGTGTTAACGCCGAGCGTACCAACGCGGATGTCACTGATAAACCTGTTGTCGTCGTCAAAACCGACGAGCCTTCCAACTTACAAAAGCTAGCGTACGTCGTGCTGCCCGTCTTTGAGCCGCTGGCCACTGCCGGCCTGGTTATCATCCTGGTTCTTTTCATGCTGAATAGCCGGGAGGATTTGCGCAATCGCTTCATAAGCCTTCTTGGTCACGGCCACCTGACCGGAACGACGCGGGTAATTGTCGATGCTGCCCAGCGGGTGAGTAGCTATCTGCTCACGCAGCTGCTGGTCAACGTCACCTTCGGAGTTATCTTCGCGATTGGCCTCTTGATCATCGGCGTGCCCTACGCTTTTTTATGGGGCTGCATCACAGGTATTCTGCGCTTCATCCCTTATGTGGGAACCTGGCTTTCCGTCGCGTTTCCCCTCGTTCTCAGTTTCGCACTGGCGCCCGACTGGACGCAACCGATCACGGTGCTCGTCTTCTTTGCCGTTATGGATCTCGTGGTGGCCAATGCGATTGAGCCGCTTCTTTTCGGCCACAGAACTGGCGTCACGCCGATTGCATTGTTGGTGGCCGCGGCCTTTTGGACGTGGGTATGGGGGCCAATCGGCCTGGTGCTGTCCACCCCGATGACAGTTTGCCTGGTTGTCCTGGGTCAGCATGTGCCCCAATTTCGCTTTTTCGCGCTGCTTCTGGGAGACGAGCCGCCACTCGAGACCCACATCAGCTATTACCAACGCCTACTCTCCCGCGACGTGGAAGAGTCGCGGCAAATCGCGCTGAATTACGCCAAAACCAAGGGCCAGGAGCTGGCGTGCGAGGATGTCCTTATGCCGGCCCTTGTCCTGGCGGGCATTGATCGCCAATCGCAAGTTTTGGATTCGGAGGATGAAGATTTTATTTGTCAGGACATCAACGAAATCATCAGCGTTTTTGAAAAACAGAACACCGAGGCCGCTGCAGGCTCGGACCAGCTGCTACCTGACAAGGGCAGTGCGGCGGCCAGCGGTTTGCAGGTAAATATTCTGGGCTGCCCGGCCCACCAGAAAACCGAGGAGTTGCCTTTGCGGATGCTGAGCCTGCTGTTGAAACCGCATGGCGTCCGGGTAGATATCATGTCAACCCGCAACCTACCGACCGAAGTCGCTGAAAATATCGCCGTTCAGAAGCCCGCGCTGGTGTTCATCGCGGTCTTGCCACCTGGCGGCCTGGTGCAGGCCGCTTACTTGTCCCGACGTCTGCGTAAACGCTTCAAGGACTTGACGATTGTGATTGGTTGTTGGGGCGGCGCAAGCACTACGACTCGCTGTTAAATCGGATGCGCATGGCCGGGGCAAATCATGTGACGACATCGATGATACAGGCGTGCAAGCGCATCCGTGAATTGCTGGATACGCGTATGTCGCCGCCAAAAATCGTTTTGGCTCCGGACAGCAAAGCGACAAGCATTCCGGTTCCCACCGCCCCCGCGGGCTCTGACGGTGCCTTCGAAAAACCAGAAAAAAGGTGAAGCCATGGCCAAAATACTCATTGTTGAAGACAACGATGACAATCGTGTGTCCTTGACGCGATGGCTGCAGAGCAAGGGCTTTGAAGTTGCCACGGCCAAGGATGGTCGTGAAGGAGTCGCGACCACACAGGCCGAAAAACCAGACCTCGTTTTAATGGACATGAATATGCCAGTGCTCGATGGTTGGGAAGCAACGCAGCAAATAAAAGCGTGCATGGCAACGCGCTATACACCGGTAATTGCCTTCTCCGCTCACGGCATGCCGGACGATCGCGCGCGTGCGCTCGGGGCCGGGTGTTGCGAGTATTTGACCAAGCCCGTGGACCTGGTCGATTTGTTGGCCCATATTAAAGATGTACTGGCTCGCTAACTGCACCTGGTGCGCGACCAGCGTTTCACTGGCCGCGAATTCGGGCGTTGGGTAGGATCGTCACTTATTCGGGAAATTGTCTGCGCAATTGACTGCGGCCGGAAAGGCCATTAACCTATAAATCCAGAAAAATGCGGCGTGGGGAGCGGCGAACCTGGCATAGCGTATGCATGCTGAGGAGGACCCGTCGCGTAGTTCGCGCTTTAAAGGAAATTATGACACTGGAGATTGAAAATGAATTGGGACCAGATCAAGGGCGAGTGGAAACAGATGAAGGGCAAGGTACGTGAGAAGTGGGGAAAGCTAACAGACAACGACCTTGAGGTGATCGCCGGCAAAAAGGACCAGCTCCTTGGGAAATTGCAGAAGGAATACGGCTACGACAAAGATCAGGCTGAAAAAGAGCTCGATGATTTCTGCCGTAAATACTGACCAGTAGGCTGTTTAGAAGCTGACCATCGTCCTAGACTAGCTTTTCTGGTCGGAGAGGCCGGGAGAAAGGAAGGCCGCTTACGAGAAGCGGCCTTCCCCAACCCAACGGCGCTACTTGGACGATCGCGAACCGTTTTTACGTGCGGAGGATTGTTTGGACGAACCTTCCATGTCGTCGTCGCCGCCTTCTTCCGCGGACACGTTGATCACGGATTCGGCCAGATCGGTCAGCTTTTTATCCGCTTCCCCCTCTTCGTCGAGCGTCTCCTGAAGGAGGTCAGCGGCTTTATCGAAGCCGAGCAGATTCGCGAACGTACGGACGCAGCCGTAGCCCGCGATCTCGTAATGCTCGACGCGCTGGGCGGCCGCAATGAGACCAGCGTCCATAACGGCGGGCGCCGCGTCTTCTTCCATCATTTCAGATCCTTCCTCGATTAGTCCTTCCATGGCTTTGCATTTCTTGCCCTTGGGACTTTCTTCGAGCTGGCCGAAAATCGTTTCCAGCCGCTCAACCTGCATTTTGGTGACTTCAAGGTGTTCCTCGAAGGCAGTGCGCAGCTCCGGGGAATTGGCTGCTTTGGCCATCTTGGGTAGCGCTTTAACCAGCTGGTTTTCCGCGCTATAAAGATCCTTAAGTTCATTCACAAACAAATCGTGTAAAGATTTCAGGGCCATTTTTTCGCTCCTCAAAGGTTAAAATGTCAAATCCACTTCCGTCTACGTTCTGCAAACATTTTCCGCGCCATGCTGCTTGAAATACTTGATAATATTGTCCGCCCCTTCCGTGGAATGTGGCACCACCCCAAACGCGACGCCGCCATCCCGGAGCGCTTTCTCGTAAGCTTTCGCGTTTGACTCGGTTAGGCCCAGCCCGACCAGGCCGCCAAGGATGCCGCCTGCGACGGCGCCGCGCCGCCTCCGGCAAACGCCGCAGCCAGCGGTCCGGCGACAATCAAGCCTAACCCAGGCAAGACAATACTGGTGCCCAGGGCCGCCAGGGCCGCCAAGCCAGCGCCCACCGCAGTCCCCACGGCACCACCGATCGCCATCCCCTCCACGGCCTGATTGCCAGCATGCGCCATATCTTCATGGTCCTCTTCCGCAGCATACGACGAGCGCGTTTTGTCCGACATGAGCACGTTCAGCTCGGAAGCGGCGTACCCCTGGTCAAGAAGCCACTGATACGTAGCCTGGGCCGCCGTGCGGTCGCGAAAAACACCCGTAATCATTGATTCCCTGCTAGCCATGGTGCGACCCCTTTGGAAATAGAGAAGTTTGAAATATCCCGCAAACAAGTTCGGATATTCACATTCCCGCCTTGAAAAAGAAAAGCACGTTGTGTGCCGCATTGTGAAGGCGGGACGGGGTGTTTTATTTTCTGGTCCCCCCGGTGTTGTGCTCCGGCCCGGCACACCAGTTGCTTCTTCCAGGGACGAAGTTGCCTTGGGCGTGTGACCAGGGGGAAGAACTTACAGGGGAGCATCTCATGAAAGCTTATGTTGCATCGATGGTGGGACTTCTGGCGTTTATGGTCCTGCCGGCCTGGGTGGCAGGCCAGAATACCGCCACAGCGGGTCCTGACGAACAGTTTCTCATAAAAGCCCTCACAAGCAGCACCGGGGAGATCAAGGCGAGCGAATACGCGGCCCAAAATGCCACGAACACCGAAGTGAAGGCCTACGCCAACCAGTTGATCAAAGACCACACGAAACTTAACAGCGACCTGGTAACGCAAGCGAAGGGGATGAAAGTCGCTGTCGTAACCGGTCTCGATAAGGACCAGGCGGCCAAACAAACTGATCTTACCAAGCTCACGGGCGGTAGCTTCGACAGGGCTTATCTCAAAATGATGATTGATGGGCACAACGATGCGATCGCGCTTTTCCAGAAAGAAGCGCAGAACGGTCAAAACGCGGGCCTGAAAAACCTGGCTGAACAAACCTTGCCAGCGTTACGTCAGCATTTGCAACAGGCTCAAACCACCCTGAGCGCTCTCAAGAATTAGGAAAACAGTGGTGGGTCAGCGCGATTACGCTCGACCCACCCTACCTGGGGGCGGTGGAGTTTGCAAGATAGCAGCCAGTTCACCGGTTCGGGTTCTTGTTGTGCGCTGTGAACCTTTTTCGATGTCACTTCGAAACCTCCCTTTCATGTCGTCTGACCTGAGATATAATAAGTTCCGTATTGGAACCTGTTTTGTGCCTGGCGCGCCTTGACAGGGTTTCCGCAGTTCGTGCTCTCCACAACATGGCGGCCGGCTTATCGACCTCGACGGTCCGGCAAAACCGGGTTTTCCTGTGGCGGATCATCATGACCATAAACGCTCAGCAAATTCGCGCTGAAGCGCATCTTACCGTTGGCAAATTAATCCAGCGGGACGCATCCATTATTATTGAGCGCTGGAGCAGGCGGGTTCTGCAAGAACAGCCCCGAGCGCTACGCGTCCACCATGAAGCGCTGCTCGATCACTTGCCCAGCTTTCTTCACGACGTCGGTGAATGCCTGGCGGAAAACCAGGACTGGGAACCCGACAAACACTGGTCGAACGCACGTCAGCACGGCGAGCAACGCTGGCAAAACGGCTGGTCGCTTGCCGAGGTGATTCAGGATTACCAGATTTTGCGTTTCGTGGTTGTCGACTATCTCGAAGAGACGATGGATCGGCATTTGCGGGCCCGCGAAATCATGGCCATCGGATTGGCGCTGGACGAGGCCATCACCGCCAGCGTAAACGCCTATACCGCCGCCAGTCAGGAGCGGGCGGACCGTACGGACCGGGCGGTACAGCATCACGCCGAGCTCCTAAAAGCGACGAATCGCCGGAAGGATGAATTTCTGGCGATCCTGGGCCACGAAATGCGCAATCCGCTTGGGCCAATCCGCAACGCCGTTGAAGTGCTGGCACTGCGAGGCAATGACCAGTCAACGGTCGAATGGGTGCGTGGCATGCTGGCGCGACAGGTGCGCATTATGACACGGTTGGTGGACGACCTGCTGGATGCTTCACGCGTGGGGCGCGGCAAGATTATCCTGCAAAAGGAGCGTTTGGACCTCGTCCGGCTGGTGGCGACTGTCACCGAGGATATGCAAGCCGCCACGACCTCTACCGGGCCCCCCATTACCGTGGAGCTTCCCACTGGTCCGGTATGGGTCGACGGCGACGTTACACGGCTTACGCAAATCATCGGTAACCTTCTGCAAAATGCCGCCAAGTTTACGGACCGGTCGGGTCGGGTGACCGTGCGGTTGGAACATCAAGAAAAGGCCCCGGCGCAACTCTGAGCGTCCGCGACACCGGCATCGGCATCGAACCGGACCTGCTGGGCAAGGTATTCGATAGCTTCATGCAAGCCGATCGCACGGTAGAGCGCAGTCGCGGCGGCCTGGGTCTGGGACTGGCGCTGGTACGGGGACTGGTTGAATTGCACGGCGGGTCCGTAACGGCCGCCAGCGAAGGGGTCGGTAAAGGGGCGGAATTCCTTGTCGAGCTTCCCGTGGCCACCGAACTCGGCGTGGCGGTCGCGAAGTCTCCAACTGGCGCTGGTGTCGGCAGACCGAGCCGAATTCTGTTAATCGAAGACAATCGGGACTCCGCGCATTGTCTCAAGCTACTTCTGGAACTGGCCGGGCATAAGGTGACTGTGGCGTACTCAGGCGCGGAGGGTGTCAAGGCCGCCAGTCAGAATAAACCGGATGTGGTACTTTCCGACCTTGGGCTACCCGGCATGAGCGGTTACGAGGTGGCCCAGGCGCTCGCGCTGAACCCACTACTTCGAGGATTGTCCTGATCGCCATCTCGGGTTATGGCTCCGATACCGATCTGGCACATTGTCGCCAGGCCGGGTTCGACCATCATTTGACGAAACCCGTCGACCTGACCCTGCTGAATGACCTCCTCGTGAAACTTTTGCCCGAACCAACCTAAGTCCATCTTCGTTCATGACGCCAAAACTAGAGGCGCCCCCAGGCATTCCCGCAATAAATAGCGCATATTCATCTGCAACGTCTACTTTCGCGTCACCTCAGGTGAGTACGATGAAGAGCAGGGCAGTGTGCTTCGGTCCCCCTGGCGGCACACGACTTGCTGCCGTTGGACCGGAACTCAAGCTGATTGGTGGCTGGTAGATCATGAATTTCAGGGTGGGGGATATGCTGACAGCGCTAAAAAACCTCTTTGTCGGACATCACCATGTGGACGACCAACTGCGGGAGTTAGCGAAGAAAACCCCTTTGCCCGTGTTTTGGCTCTTTGGCAAGACGCAAAGCGGCAAGACCAGCATCATCAAATACTTGACAGGGGCAGACGATGCCGAGATCGGCCGCGGCTTCAAGCCCTGTACCCGGTTCTCTCGCCAATATCAATTTCCCACCTCCGAAGCTCCCTTACTGACCTTTTTGGATACGCGCGGACTTGAAGAACCCGGTTACGATCCGGAGGAGGACTTAAAGGAATTTAACTCCGTGGCGCACGTGGTGGTTGTCACGGTCCGAGTGCTGGATCACGCTGTGGCGGGCACGGTGGAACAACTGCGCAAGATCCGCAAAAGCAAACCGGGCCGGCCTGTGGTCCTGGTGCTAAGTTGCCTGCATGAGGCCTATCCGCAGCAACAACACCCAGCGAGTTATCCTTTTCTCGCGGATGGCAAAATACGAGACGGCGAGGAGGGCGTCGCTGCGGATAAGCTGGCCCGCAGTGTCGCGGTGCAACTGGAAAGCTTTCAGGGCCTGATCGATCATGTCGTCCCCCTGGATCTGACGCCGCCGGAAGAAGGTTTTAACGACCCGCATTTTGGCGGCCCTCAATTAAAGGACGCGTTGTGCACATCGCTGCCGGCGGCCTATCGGCAGACTTTTTTGACGCTCGAGGAAGCAACGAAATCGCTGCAAAGCTTTTTTGAAAAGCTGGCGTTGCCTTATATAGTGGCTTTTAGCAGTGTGGCGGGCACGGCGGGAGCGATACCAGTGCCCTGGCTGGACCTGGTTATCTTGCCGGGAATACAGACCCGGATGATATACCGCCTGGCTCAATTGTATGGGCAACCCTTGAGCGGTCAGCGTTTCCTGGAGTTCGCCAGCACGTTGGGCCTGGGCATGCTTGTCCGGCAGGGGATTCGCGAACTTACCAAGTTCATCCCGATCTTTGGCTCCATCGCCGGCGCCGCCCTGGCCGCGTCCGCGACGTTCGCGCTGGGCAAGGCCTTTTGCTTTTATTACGGCGCCGTGCAAAAGGGCCACGTCCCGCAGGCCGCTGATTTGAAACGCTATTATCAAGAACAATTGACGGTTGCTGAAAAGCTTTGGCACAAATCCTAAACCGTGCGCTGGGCTGCCATGAATCGTTGGCGCTATGCTGTCCTTGCCAGTTTGTTCAGCATTCCCATCCTGATCCTGATCGGGCTGGGGATGTTCTACCTGTGGCAATCCGGACTGGCATTTTGGATGTGGTGGCCGCTCACCGGTTGCTTTGCCGCGGCCTACATTCTGGGCTGGCGCTGGCAAAAGCAACAGCGGTTATTGACGAATGAGTCGCCGGCAGCTGCTTCACTGGACGGAACGTGATCACGCGGCCTGGCGCCTGGTCGAGGCCAAGGCCGAGCAAGTGAAGAAGTTTAAACCAGAACAATTCACCGACATCCCCACATTTTGTCCAGACCGCCCAGGAGCTGGCCCTGGATCTCGCACGCTTTTATCATCCGAAGTCCAAGGATCCCGCGGCCGCGCTAACAATTCCGGAGATTCTGGCCGTCGTCGAGCTGGCATCGCATGATTTGGGCCAGATGGTGGACCAATATCTGCCAGGCGGACACCTGTTGACCATCAATGACTTGCGCCGCGTCAAAACGATGGCGGACTGGTACCCCACCATTAGTAACATCACCTGGCTGCTGTCGGGGGTGTTCGCGCCGCTAAATACCGCCACGCGTTACCTGGCCTCGCGTGCCGGCATGTCGCTGCCCTGGCAAATGCTGCAGGAAAATGTCCTCATTTGGTTCTTTACGGCTTATGTGCATCGCCTGGGCGGTTATCTCATAGAACTCAACAGCGGCCGCCTGCGCGTCGGTGCCCCGCGCTACATGCAGTTGCAAAAAGCGAACGGGCCCGCCACGAGCACCACGCCTGCCGACCCGGCGGATGCCGTGCGCACGGTTTCCTTCGTGGTGATGGGTCAAGTAAAAGCGGGCAAGTCCAGTCTGATCAATGCTCTTCTGGGGGAACAAAGGGCCGTTGCCGACGTCGTGCCCACCACCTCTTCGATAACGCGTTATGAACTACAACACACGGGCGTGCCGACGCGTTTGCATCTTTTGGATACGGTTGGTTACGGGCACGCCGGGCCTACTGCCGACCAGCTCAAGACGACGGAAGAGGCCGCTTGTGGTTGCGATTTGATCTTTCTGGTCGTCCATGTGCGCAACCCGGCGCGTCAGGCGGATGTCGATATGTTGAAGGCCTTGAGCGACTATTTCGAGCGCCGACCCGAGTTGCGTAAGCCGCCGATACTGGCCGTCATGACCCACATCGACCTGCTCTCGCCCAGTCTCGAATGGCAACCACCCTACGACTGGCAGAAGCCACAGCGCACCAAGGAACATCAGATCGCGGAAGCCGTCGCCACGGTGCATGAGCAGCTGCCGTTTTCCTTGATCCAGGTGGTTCCGGTATGCGCGGCGCCGGGAAAAATCCTCGGCATCGACGAATGGCTATTGCCGGCCATGATGGGATTGCTGGACCAGGCCCATGCGGTGGCTTTCTTGCGTTGCTTGAAAGCAGAAGCCGACGCGGGCAAGGTCCGCAGGGTATTCAACCAGTTACTCGCCATCTCCAAAAGCCTGGCGAGTGCCTTTCTCGCGCAGCCACCCGTGCGCTGAACTGGCCGCGCACATCAGGAAGAAACATACGCATAGATGCGCAGTAGCCGTACGCACCGCCGGCCGGGGCCGTCAAGCGTCGCTTTGTACTGTGCAAGGCAAAACTACTTCGATTTGGTTGTTGACGCGCGGCAGAGTGCTCTTGTCCACGCGCGTTTGCGCTACTTGTTTCAAAAAATATGAAGGCACGCAGCCGGTCAAAACAAGTATACCTTCCTTTACTTCGCAGGTGATACCGCGCAGGGCGATATAAGAGCATGAAGACAATAGCTTCTTGGCGTGGGCGACTACCGCGGCCTCGGAGTCTGCCGGCGCGGCGGCGCCGTCGGCCTGATTCTGCAGCATAACGGCCTTTCTGCTCATAAGCTGTTTGGAGATGTCGAAGAACTCGATGTTAGATGGTATCGTTTTGCAATTATCGCGCCGGAAATCCTTCTGCGTAAAATAGGCATATTGTTTGCTTTTCCCGCTGGTCAATGTCACCAGGCGAATATTCCAACGCGAAGGAAAGCTGATGGACTTCAAGAGACGGTTGCCCATCGGGGCCGAGGTCATTAACTCGGGAGAAGTTCACTTTCGCGTCTGGGCACCGAATGCTGTGCACAAGGTGGAAGTTGTGCTCAGTGGCACGGGGCATCCTCTTGAGTCCGAGGGGGGCGGCTATTACTCCGGTCTGGTGCGAGCGGCCGCGGCTGGTGCGCTTTATTCCTATCGCCTGGACGGGCAACGTGAGAGTTATCCCGATCCCGCGTCGCGCTTTCAGCCCGACGGCCCTCACGGACCTTCGCAGGTTGTCGACCCGGATAAGTTTTCCTGGACCGATTCGGCCTGGCGCGGCCCGGCACGCGAGGGTCAGGCGATCTATGAGATGCATATTGGGACCTTCACACCTGAAGGCAACTGGGCGGCGGCAGCTCGGCAGTTGGACGAGCTCGCTGACCTGGGCATCACGATGCTCGAAATCATGCCAGTGGCTGATTTTCCGGGCAAGTTTGGCTGGGGATATGACGGCGTCAATCTCTTTGCGCCGTGTCGTTTGTATGGCGAGCCCGACGAATTTCGCAGCTTTGTCGACATGGCCCATGCCGCCGGGCTGGCGGTGATTCTCGATGTCGTTTACAACCACTTTGGCCCCGATGGCAATTATCTGAAGAAGTTCTCTCCCGATTATTTTTCGGACCGTTACGAAAATGAGTGGGGAGAGCCAATCAATTTCGATGGCCCGGAGGCGGGGCCCGTGCGCGAGTTTTTTATAGCCAATGCCGCCTACTGGGTGCGGGAATTCCATATCGATGGCCTGCGTTTGGATGCTACACAGCAAATCTTCGATGCCTCGCCGGTCAATATTATGACGTCAATTACCAGCGCGGTCCGCGATGCGGCGCGGGGGAAGCAAACCTATGTGGTGGCCGAAAACGAGCCACAGGACGCGCGCCTGGCCCGGCCCGTCGCCCAGGGGGGCCACGGCATGGATGCCATGTGGAACGATGATTTTCACCACAGCGCCATGGTTGCCTTGACCGGCAAGAACCCTGCTTATTACTCCGATTATCTCGGCGAGCCGCAAGAGTTTATCTCAGCGCTGAAATGGGGCTTCCTTTACCAGGGACAACGCTATTCCTGGCAGAAGAAAAGGCGCGGGCAGCCTGCCCTGGATCTGGCCCCTTCGCAATTCGTGACATTTATCCAAAATCACGACCAGATTGCCAATTCGGTGCAAGGTTGGCGCTGTCATCTTTCGACCAGCCCTGGCCGATACCGGGCAATGACGGCCTTGTTGTTATTGGGGCCCGGCACGCCCATGTTATTTCAGGGGCAGGAGTTCGCATCGTCCGCCCCGTTCTACTATTTCGCCGACCATAACAAGGAATTGGCACCCCTCGTGGCGAGCGGACGCCGCAAATTCATGTCCCAGTTCCCGGCCGGCGCCCTTCCGGAAGTGCAGGGAAGCATCCCCGATCCAGCCGAACCGCGCACGTTCGAACGCTGCCGGCTGGATTTTGAGGAACGCATGCGTAACGCCGAGGTTTACGCCTTGCACGGCGATCTCTTGCGCTGCCGGGATGACCGTGTCCTCCGAAGTCAGCGCCCGCGTGGCATGGACGGAGCGGTGTTGGGGCCAGAGGCCTTCGTCCTGCGATTCTTCGCGGACGACGGGGAGGATCGCCTGCTGCTGGTAAATTTTGGACGCGATCTTCATCTACATCAAGCGCCCGTGCCGTTGTTGGCGCCGCCGGCAGGCCGTTCCTGGCGGGTGTTCTGGTCGAGCGAAGACCTGTGCTATGGTGGCGTTGGCACGCCGCCTCTTGAAGGGGAAGATAACTGGTGCATTCCGGCAGAAGCCGCGGTCCTGATGCATCCGGCACCGATTCCTGAACCAGCTGCCAAAGAGGAGAAAAAACATGGATGAATGGGTGCTGAGGATGCCGTGGCCAGGCGTGAAAACCAACGTGCCGGAATCTTTAATTACGCGCGAATGGCTCGTGACCAACGGGTTGGGCGGCTACGCGTCGGGCACCGTGGCGGGCGTCGTATCGCGGCGCTTTCATGGCTTGTTGGTGGCCGCCTTGCCGACGCCCCTGGGCCGGCAGATGATGCTGAACCACCTTTCGGAGCTGATTCGTCTGCCGGATGGTTCGGCCGCCTTACTGAGCGGCGAGGAACGTACCGGCGGCATACTCGAGTTGCCTGGTGCCGCCTATTTGACCGAGTTTCGCCTCGACCGGGGCTTGCCCGTTTGGCTCTATGAACTCCACGGCAACGTCGTGGAAAAACGCGTTTTTATGTCACACGCTCAAAACACTGTGCATATCCAGTATTACCTACTCAAAGGCAAGGGGCCCGTGCGCCTGAAGTTGCGTCCGTCGGTCCATTTTCGCGCGCACCAGGCAGCGGTCGAGAACGAGGATGCCGGGCCGTACGCGGTCACGGCGCGCGGCACGCGGTTTGAGATTACTTCCGCGAACGCCGCGCTGCCCCCCTTGCGCCTCTATCTTTATGGGGAACGCCCGGCCTTTACACTGGAAAATACGACGCGTGCCAATGTCCTCTACCGTATCGAGGAGAGCCGGGGCTACGACTATCGCGGTAACTTGTGGAGCCCGGGATATTTTCGCGCCGATCTGGCCCAGGACCACCCGGTAACATTGACGGCATCGACGGAAAGTTGGGAAACCTTGCTGGCCCTCAAGCCGGATGAGCGCGTATTTCGGAGCGCGAGCGCCACGACCGTTTGTTGGCGGCGGCCCGTGCCGTGGTGCGCACCGGCCCGGCCCAGGGGTACGTGCTGGCGGCAGATCAATTCATCATCTCGCCATCGGGGCGCATCGAGGACGCGGCACGCGCCAAGGCGGCGGGCGACGAGGTACGTACCGTCATTGCGGGCTACCACTGGTTTACCGACTGGGGTCGCGACACGATGATCAGCCTCGAGGGGCTGACGTTGACCACGGGTCGCGAGGTGGAAGCGGGCTATATCCTGCGAACCTTCGCTCATTACATGCGGGACGGCCTTATTCCCAATCTTTTTCCGGAAGGTGAAAAAGAGGGTCTTTATCATACGGCGGATGCCACGCTGTGGTTTTTTCACGCCATCGCGCGTTACCTCGATGCCACCAATGACCGGCTGACGCTCCAGTTGCTGTTGCCCACGCTCTTTGACATTGTCGAGCATCATCTGCGCGGAACGCGTTTCGGCATCGGGGTGGACCCACGGGACGGGCTGTTGCGGCAGGGGCAGGAAGGCTACCAGTTGACGTGGATGGACGCCAAGGTGGACGGCTGGGTAGTCACGCCGCGGCGTGGCAAGGCAGTGGAAATAAACGCGCTATGGTACAACGCCTTGCGGCTTCTGGAAGGATGGGCCCGCACGGAAAAGGGCGAAGCCGCCGCCGCGCCTCTCGCGAAACATGCCGAGCGGGCACGGGCCTCATTCAACGAGCGTTTTTGGTACGCGGAGGGAAATTATCTTTACGATGTGGTCGATGGCGAAAAAGGCAATGATACCGCTTGTCGCCCCAACCAGGTGTTTGCCATTTCCCTGCCGCATCCCATCCTTGAGCCTGCGCGCTGGGAGGCCGTCCTGAGTACCGTTCAAAAGCGTTTACTGACTCCCGTGGGCTTGCGTTCCCTGGCGCCGGGACATCCGGATTACAAGCCGAAATATGACGGCGACCTTCGCTCCCGCGACGCGGCCTATCACCAGGGCACGGTGTGGGCGTGGCTGATCGGTCCCTTCATCGATGCCTGGATAAAAACATACCCGGCGGATGCCGCGGGCGCGCGGCGGTTTTTGGAAGGCTTTATTGGTCATCTGGGTGAAGCTTGCATCGGCTCGATCAGCGAAATTTTTGACGCGGAAGAGCCGTTTACCCCGCGCGGTTGCGTCGCTCAGGCCTGGAGCGTCGCCGAAGTCCTGCGTTGCTTCGCCAAGACGGCGCCGGAGCCCAAAGCCCCGACAGCACCCGACAACTCAGGACTCGACAAGGAGCAGCGCCACGGGAAAATGAGCGAGAAGCTCGCCCAGGCTTAAGGTGAAGACGCCGTCGCTGGCGGCACAGGCATGGAGCTGTCCCGTGAAAACGTTGCGCCACTTCTGGCCAGGGATGGTGGCGGGCAAATTGAGACGCGTATCTTGCCAGGCCGCCGAGCCGGGCAGTTGCGCCGGCCCAATTAGCCTGGTGAGTATCCGAGGCACGGCGACGACGCGCCGTGCTCGCCTCTTTTTGACGTGCGAAGCTGAAGACGTTCTCCGCATATTGACCCGTGACTTGAACTGGCAGGTAGGATCCTTCGGTAAACAGTCCGCCATGATCACGGCGGCAGCGCAAGCCCAAACAGGTGAGCCAGAGTTTGATGCGGCCGTCTTCTTTCGCTGCCCCCAGCTCATCCGTCAGGGCCGTAAAATCGGTGCCGCTGTCACTTTGTTTTCGCAATAGGTCGTCGAGCATGCGGCGGCGCAGGGCATAGTCGACCGGCCGGCGATTGTCCGGATCGACCAGGCTGAAGTCCCAAATCTCGGTCCCCTGGTAGAAATCCGGTACGCCGGGGGCGGCCAGCTTGACTAATGTTTGGCCAAGCGAATTGAGCATACCGTAATGGCTGATGCGCTTTTGAAAAAGTCGCAAGTCTTCAAGAAAGACGGCGCTGATTTCGGGGTCGAGGATTTTGGCCACGAAGCCCTGCACCGCCTCGTCATATTCCGCATTGGGATTGATCCAGCTCGTATGCACCTTGGCTTCCTGAAGGGCTTTCCGCAGGTAGGCTTTGATGCGTTCGACGAATGCCGGGTAATCGGCGTTGCCCGGCGTCTCCACGGGCCAGGCGCCGAGCAACGTTTGATAAAGTAAATACTCCTCATTGTTATCCGGAGCCAGCGTTTCATCCACCAGCGCGCGGTGGGCACTATTGAGACGGCTCCAACGGGCCACCGCGCGCCTGCCACTCGTCGGGAATTTCCGACAGGACGTCCAGACGCGCCCGCACGTCTTCGCTCCGCTTCGTGTCGTGGGTGGATGATCGAGGACAGCGCCCACGGCCAATGTCGCTGCCGGTCCTGCGAAGGCGCGATGCAAACTGGCGGCTGACCAGCCGAAATGCTCCGGATTGCCGCCGACTTCGTTCAGAGATAACAGGCGGTTGTAGACATAAAACGCCGTGTCTTCGACTCCCTTGGCCATGACGGGCGCCGTGACCTGTTGGAATTTACCTACCCAGCGACTTTGCTCCTCCTGAAAATCACGGCTGGGGCTTTCGGATGTCGGCGTTCGTAGCAAGAGGGTGTCGCGAACAAAATGGATCAGCGACGTACTCATGGCCGGGTTTCTGGTGGACGTGCGGCGCACGGCGCGAGAACCTGTTTGCGATCGGCATCGTCGATTGGTTCCCCGTGAATGTAGGAGCGATAGACCGGAAAATAAGCGATGATTTCGCGGAGAGCCTGGCGCAGACTGTGCAGCGTAAAGTCGCGCGACCAGCGGTTTTTTTGAGCCAGCCGGTCGAGCTGATGAGATAAAGCCTGGAGCTCGCCGGACAGGGCGATCTGCAAGATCAAGGCTTTCTGGCGATAGATCACATCGACAAATGGCGTGTCGTCTCCCGTCCATTCTCGATATAGGCGCGTAAAGGCTTCACCATTGTCGCCGGCGACGAACAAGCCGTTGACCCAGTTCAAGAATTCATAGCCGCTCGTGCCATAGGTTGGCCAGTGGCCCGGCAACTCCTCATCCACGCCCAGGATCTTCTCGACCACAACATATAAGGGCCAGCGCCGCGGCCCTTCCGCCAGCTTCAGGTGGCGGTCGATTTGCTCGCGGGCGACTTCTACAAGTTCTTTCCAATCAGGCTCGGCGGCCGTTCGGCTTGCCTCATACGTGGCGACACCTGGTACAGCAAGAATTCTTCTTGCAAGCGCTGGAGGTATTGCTTGGGGTCGAACAAACCATCCGGATGATCGATCCGCAATCCCGTTACTTTGCCTTCCGC
Source organism: uncultured Planctomycetota bacterium (assembly GCA_963848825.1). GTDB lineage: Bacteria > Planctomycetota > Planctomycetia > Gemmatales > Gemmataceae > CAVVSQ01. The sequence goes on from CAWKFA010000017.1 coordinate 569,133, forward strand.
CAGGAAGCGCAGCACCAGCTCATGCGTCACCGCGAAAACTTCGGGCCGCTCCATGCTCAGGGCGGCCAGGTCGTTGACGTCAAAAAAGCGGCGGTAATTGATCTCGTCCGCCGCCACGCGCCAGTAGGCCAGGCGATAGGCCTGGTCGTCCAGCAATTTTTCGAGAAGGTCGAAACTGCGGCAGCGCCGGTTTGGCCGTTGAAAGAGGCGAGGTTCTCTTCCAGGAACTGCAATATCGCGGGACATTCAGCCGTCAGCGTGGCCAGACGCCGTTTAATGATCTCCTTCTCGCGCAGGCCTTCCTTGACTTTTGCCGGATCGAGCTCGTCCCGTCCGGGAAGATTTTTGACTGCCGTAAGTATGCTCTGATATTCATGCAGCGGCGGCGCTTCAGCGCCCAGCAGCGTTCCCAGTACTTCGAGGCGATGCGCGAGAATTTGGCCATAGGTACGTGGAGCAACGGGAAAGGAATGCTCGTAATAGTGGACGGAGAAGGCCCCGGCCAGGTATTTCAGGCTTAGTTGTTGGGCCTCGAGCACCTGGCCGTAACGCTGTCCAAGAATGGGGACCAGGACGCGGCCCTGAAGTTCGGCGCGCGTGGATGCGGTCCACGCAATGTCAAAAAAACTCGCGAAAGGCGATGCGGGCCCATTTTCCAGGACATCGTTCCACCAGGGGTTCTCGTTGGTGAGCACGGCCATGTGATTGGGCACCATGTCCAGGATTTGCCCAAGTCCTCGACCCTTGAGGGCGCTGACCCAATTTTCAAAATCCACCGCCGTGCCAATTTCAGGATTGACCTGATTGTGTTCGGTGATGTCGTAACCGTGCTTGCTGCCGGAACGGGCCTTGAGGATAGGAGAAACGTAACAATCGGTGATGCCCAGGTCGTGAAAGTAGGGCACAAGTTCGGTGGCGTCGCGAAAGGTGAAGCCGGCATGAAACTGAAGTCGGTAAGTAGCTTCCGGAAGCCGGGTCTGTGCCAACTTGGCCAGGGCGCCCGCCAAAATCTCTTCAAGCCGATTTTCCATGAGGTTATTGAATAGATAAAAAGGAACTCATCTTATCAAGGCTGACGTTTTTGTCGACCTACCGTTTGCCCATTCCTGTAGACAAGACGGCTGGTTTTGCGCACGGCTTTGGGCAAATGTTTGCCCAGGCCTGGAAATCTTTTTCCCATCTAGCCTGCGAGCAAAGTTCTTCCATGAAAATAGTGGTCGACGGGCATGCGCTGCGGCTTTTGAGAGACCCTAACGGCGCTGGACGTCGACGTTAACGCCCGGCGCGTTCACCTTGACGTTGCCGGGGCCACCGCCTTTGCCGTCGACGCTGATGTCAACTCCGGGTGCGTTGATGCGCACTTTCGGTTCTGAAGGCGGCGGTACGACTGGGGGATTGTTCGATTTACCGCAGCCGAATGCCAAAAATGCTGCCGCCATGCATAGGTAAGACAATTGCTTCATAGATGGCTCCAATGATTCTGGAAGAATGCTTGTTGGCAGTGCCTAGGCAAATGGTATACCGGCCAATTTTGGCGAAGCGTTCACGTTTTGGCCACCAAATGTAACCCCACAAATAAACGGGGGCAGTGTCGCGATGAACTCCGCTAGAGCCAGCTAATAAACACAGTTGGCATATACTTTGCAGAAAACGAGCCGGTGAATCTGAATTATTATCGCAAAAGGAGACTAACCATGAACAAAGTGGCGCGAATCGGTGCAGTATTTTCCCTGACTTTGGGATTATTGGTCACCGGGGGTTGCGGCAAGAAGAGTCAGCCGGGCGGCGAACCTGGAACCCGCAATGAATTTACCCTACGGGGCCCGACGGGAGCAACGTCCATCAAGCCGGGCGAATCGCAAACCGTGACCATCAGCATGGATCGCGGCAAGGACTTTAAGGACGCCGTGAACCTCAAGGCGGAAAGCCCCAAGGGCATTGAAGCCGACCTGACGCCCGCGGTACTGAACGCCAGCGATAAGGGTGACGTGCAAATGAAAATCACCGCCCACCGTGATGCTGCCGCCGGTGATAACATGGTTCGCCTCCTCGCCACACCGGCAGCGGGCAAAGCCACGACGCTGGACGTCAAAGTGAAAGTGACCCCGTTACAGGAATCGTTTACTTTGAAAGGCCCACTGCTGGAAACCTCCATCAAGCAAGGCGACACCCAGACGATCAACTTTTCCGTGAATCGCGATAACGACTTCAAACAGGCAATTAAATTTACCGCCGATGCACCCAAGGATACGAAGGTCGAAGTCACCCCGGCCGAGGTGCAACCGTCGGACAAAAGCCAGCTTAATCTACGCATCATGGTAGACCCCAAGGCCGCCGTGGGTGAACATGTGATCCATGTCACGGGTACGCCCGCCAGCGGCCAACCCGTGGTCACCGACGTAAAGTTCCGGGTCAAGGAACCAGGCTAAACAATAACCTTTGCCAGGGAGATTATCAGGGCGATCGGATCGCAATGGTCCGGTCGCCCTTCTTGTTCATATTATCTTCATATCGTCGTGAAATCGACAACCAGAAACGGCTCCGGATATACAATATCCCTTCGCGACTGGACGAATTCGCTTCTCGTTCCTGGATTGGCCCGGCTGCTGTACGACGAGTGATCCTCAAGGGAAATGGCGCTTATGCTCCTTCCTGGCCCAAGCTCTTCCGGCGTGCCCGATATTCCAGCGCCCGTGGACATTCTCCTGGTGGACGACCATCCCGCCAATTTGCTGTCGCTGGAAGCCATCCTGGCTGACCTTGGACAAAATTTGATCAAGGCGAGTTCGGGCGAAGAAGCCTTGCGGCGTGTTTTGACGACTGACTTCGCGGTGATTCTGCTGGACGTGCAAATGGAGGACCTGGACGGCTTCGAGACAGCGAAGCTTATTCGGGGCCGGGAGAGATCGCGGCAGACGCCCATAATTTTTTTGACGGCCTACGAGAGCAACAGATTATCGACCGAAGAAGCCTATGCTCTCGGCGCAGTCGACTACCTTCTCAAGCCGCTTGTGCCCGTGATTCTGAAGGCCAAGGTCGCCGGCTTTATTGAACTTTTTCGAAAAACGGAGCAGGTCAAGCAACAGGCCGAACAACTCCGTCAGATGGAGCGCCAGGAGTTTACGCAAAAGCTGGCGGACGAAAATGCCCGTTTGCGTCAAGCCGAGGAAAAACTCAAGGACGAAGCCAGGCGGAAAGACGAGTTCCTCGCCATGCTGGCCCATGAGCTCCGCAATCCGCTCGCTCCTGTGCGGAATGCGCTGCAAATCATGAAGATTACGGGTATCGACGCCGACGCGGCCGAGCAGGCCCGGCAGATCATGGAGCGCCAGATCAGCCACATGGTGCGCCTGGTGGACGACCTGCTTGATGTTTCCCGAATCATGAGAAATCGTATCGAGTTGCGTAAGGACCGCCTGGACATCGCCACGGTATTTGCCCGCGCGGTGGAGACGGCCCAGGAAGCCATGGACGCCCAGGGGCATGAATTAAGCGTGTCGTTGCCGGCGCCGCCCATTTTAATCGAGGGGGACCAGGTGCGTCTGGCCCAGGTGCTCAGTAATTTGCTACTGAACGCCGCCAAGTTCACCAATAAAGGGGGCCGTGTTTCGCTATCTGCCGAGCGGGAGGCGCCCTCGGACGACTTTGCGGAAACGGGCAGTGTGTTGATTCGCGTGCGCGACAGCGGCATCGGCATCGATGAGCACTTGTTGCCTGACATTTTTGATATTTTTGTCCAGTCGAACCGTACGCTGGCACGCTCTCAGGGAGGGCTGGGGATCGGCCTTACGGTGGTGAAACGAATTGTGGAAATGCATGGCGGGAAGGTCACCGCAATGAGCATGGTGGGTCAAGGCACCGAATTCGCGATTCGCTTGCCGGCCTTACCCGTCCACCAGAGCACCGTTCCACGCGGCGCAGAGGTTCCGCTGGCCGCCGCGGCCCATCCACGGCGCGTGCTCATCGTGGACGACAACGTCGACATCGCCAAAAGCACAGCCATGTTCCTGCGTCTGCTGGGGCACAGTGTGGCAACGGCTTACAACGGTACGGATGCCCTGAGACTGGCTAGCGATTTTCAACCGCAGGTCGCCTTTTTAGATATCGGCTTACCGGACATGACCGGCTACGATCTGGCGAGACAGTTGCGTGCTCGGCCTGAAAATGGGGACCTGGTTATCATCGGCATCACCGGGTATGGCAGGGAAGAAGATCGTCAACTGTCGGAGCAGGCTGGCTTTGACCGGCACCTGATCAAGCCCGTCGATCCGCCCTTGCTGGCGGAGTTGTTGGTGGAGTTCGGGGGCAGCCAGACGTCACTGACCTAACCGAGCACTTGCGGGATTTCTCGCACCACGGATCGGGCAGACTTGTCCTCGCGCAGGCCCAAAAAGACCGGTTGCCGCATGACGCCGTCTGCCGTCCACTCTTGAAAAGCGACCTCGCAAACTTGTGTGGGTTTGACCCACTGGACCGGCGCATTGGTCTTGGGCGGTTCCCTGAAGGGGCAGCATCTGCGCACGAGTTGATCAAGATGTTTGCGCAGCTCGAGCAAGCCCTTCGCATCGAAACCCGTGCCTGCGTGGCCTGCATATTTGAGCTCGTCAGCCTCATAGACGCCCAAAATGAGCGCCCCCAGGCCGCTGCGTGTCCCCGCGGTTCCGTAAACCCGGCGATGACGACCTCCTGTTGCTTACGCGCTTTGATTTTAAGCCAGTTGTCGCTACGGACGCCGTCGAGGTAAGGGCTAGCCCCGTTCTTGGCGACGATGCCTTCCAGGGATTGCTGGGTCGCCGCCTGGAAAAAATCAATACCACGATCCTCGATATGTTCGCTGAGGCGAAGAATATTTGGCTGGCGTTTCAGAAGTGTCGTCAAGCGTTCCTTGCGTCGCCACAGCGGCAACGGGCGCAGATCTTCGCCCGCCATGTAGAGCAGGTCAAAGATGCAGAAAACGAGATTGCCCTGACCCGTTCTTTGGTAATTTTGCAGTAACTGAAAGCGCGATTTACCCTCGTCGTCAAGAACGACGAGCTCGCCATCCAGGACGACATCGCGCTTCAACCTGGCGAGCGCTTCGAAGACCGGCCTGAAACGGTTTTCAAAGGATATCTGATTGCGCGAGTATAAACGGACGTGACCCTGCTCGATTTCGGCAATCGCCCGGAACCCATCCCATTTAATTTCAAAGAACCAACCCGCCCGGTCAAAAGGCTGCGCGACCAGGGTCGCCAACATCGGCGTGATATTGTGGGGCATCGGTGTTGGCACGTGCTTCGGCATAGGGCAAGTCAACTTGTTGTGCTGCACCTCATCCGGGGGCTGGCGGTCACCGCGTTCCCAAATCCCATAAACATTTAGCGTGCCAGCCATGCAGATGGCGTTTTTACCAGTCAGTGCACCTATTTTGCGCGTCGCGTTGCGCAGCGAAAGGTCAAAATCGCCCACGCTGGGCTTAACAATTTCAGGCAGGCCCAAGTTGTGCCTGTCGTCAAAATTCGCTGCCTTTACAAGGTAATCATTGTAGCCGACAGGATATTCCAGGGCGGCACAGGCACAAAAATTGCCAACCATCTTGGGTGCTTTTGGAACCCCGATAATTCCCCTGGCATAGGAGCAGACGATGCGAGCACTTTGTTGGCATGGGACCGGTGACGTGCGAATCGATAATGTTCCGGACCCCAAGATTCAAGACCCCCGAGATATCATCGTCAAAATTACCTCTTCGGGCATCTGCGGCTCTGACCTTCATTTGTTCGACGGCTTCATGCCAACGATGGAAAAAGGCGACATCCTCGGACACGAGCCCATGGGCGAAGTCGTGGAGACGGGCAGCGCGATTACCAACCTAAAAAAAGGGGACCGCGTCGTGGTTCCCTTCACCATTTCCTGCGGGTCCTGTTTCTTTTGCCGTAAAACGCTTTATTCTTGCTGCGATAATTCGAACCCCAATGCGGAGGTCCGCGCAAGGCGATGGGCCATTCACCCGCGGGCCTCTTTGGCTTTTCTCACATGCTCGGTGGCTACCCCGGCGGCCAGGCGGAGTACCTCCGCGTGCCCTTCGCCGATGTCGGACCGATCAAGATAGAATCGGGCCTGCCGGATGAAAAGGTCGTTTTTCTTTCCGATATCTTTCCAACGGGATATATGGCTGCCGAGAATTGCCAGATGGAACCAGGAGACACCATCGCCATCTGGGGTTGTGGCCCGGTGGCGCAGTTTGCGATTAAAAGCGCCTGGATGTTTGGCGCGGGCAGGGTTATCGCCATCGATCGGGTGCCAGAGCGTTTGAAAATGGCCGAGAAAGAGGGTAAAGCCGAAACCATCAACTTTGACAAGGAGGACGTCTATCCGAAGCTCATGGAAATGACCAAGGGGCGCGGGCCCGACCGCTGCATCGATGCGGTTGGCTGTGAAGCACATGCTCTGCACACGCTGGATGCGGTGGTGGACAAGGTAAAGACCGCCATGATGCTGGCGACCGATCGCGCCCATGTTTTACGCGAAGCGATCATGTGTTGCCGCAAGGCGGGCACCATCTCCGTGCCCGGCGCCTATGTTGGCTACCCCGACAAATTGCCCTTCGGGGCCTTCATGAACAAAGGCCTGACCATGAAATCTGGTCAAACGCACATGCAACGGTACCTAAAACCGTTGTTGCAAAAAATCGAAAAAGGGGAGATCGATCCTTCGTTTGTCATCACGCACCGAGTAAAATTGGCCGATGCACCGGCCGCCTACAAAACCTTCCGTGACAAGAAGGATGGGTGTATCAAGGTTGTCTTGACGCCTTGAATTTCGGCGGATACGGCGCAATCTGGAAAAATGCATGGACCTCCGTAGCGGCCATTCTTTTTGGCTCATAAAGAATGGCCTGCTCGGAGTCTATCCCTCGCTGCGCCAGCATCAAACGTCCGACGTGGCCATCATCGGCGGAGGCATCACCGGAGCCTTGATAGCATATCGCTTCGCCCAAGAAGGTATTGACGTCGTCCTGGTTGATAAGCGAGAAGTGGCTACGGGCAGCACGGCCGCGAGCACAGCGCTGCTGCAATACGAGGCCGACCTGGAACTGGTGGACCTGGCCCTCAAAGTTGGCATCGCCAACGCGGTTCGTAGCTACCGGCTGGGGCAAGAAGCGATTGCCAAAATCGAACGGTTGGTGCGGGACCTCGGTGTTGACTGCGCCTTCGAACGCAAAAGCTCGCTCTATCTCGCCAGCGCCAACTCCCACGTGAAGAAATTGCGGCAGGAATACGAGCTTCGACGCCAACACGATTTCGACGTCGAGTACCTGGACGCCAGTGATATCGCTTCGAGCTTTCCCTTTCGTGCCCACGCAGCAATTTTGGCGTCCGGGGACGCTCAGGTAGACGCTTTTCGCCTGGCCCACGCGCTCTTGGGCGCGGCATCGCGGCGGGGAGCTAGGATCTTTGATCGTACCGCCATCGAGCACATTGAGCAGCGGCGCGATTCCTTCGTGCTCACCACGGCCGCCGGTTTCAACGTGAATTCCCGGCACTGGTATTTGCCACCGGCTACGAGTCGCAGCGTTACCTGAAACAAAAAATAGGCGATTTACACAGTACGTTCGCTTTGATCACGGAGCCCCTGGCAGTCTTTCCCGCAGTGGCCGGACAGATGTTTGATTTGGGAGACGGCCCGGCCGTATTGCTACCTGCGCGCCACGTCGGACGAGCGCATCCTGATCGGTGGCAAAGACTCTAAATTTGCCACGGACCATCGCCAGGACCGCCTTGTTAAAAACAAAACCAGACAGCTTGAACGACGCCTGAAACGAATGTTTCCCGAGACGGAAACCGAAACGGCCTATGCCTGGGCCGGCACTTTTGGCATGACGTCCGACGGGCTTGCTTACATCGGTCGGTCGCCCGAGTGGACCAACGCTTACTTTGCCCTGGGCTACGGCGGCAATGGAATTACGATGAGCGTGATCGCCGCGGATTTGATCGTCGATGACTACCTGGGACGTGTCAATCCAGATGCCAGGATCTTCGCGTTCGACCGCTAAGGGCACGCCGCTATTTTTTTGGTTTCGCGGCGGGCATTTCTTCCAGCGGCGTTTCAGCCGGCCCCGCGAGGACCTCGCCCGTCGCTTTGAATCGCGAGCCATGACAGGGACAATCCCAGGTGGTGTCCGCCTCGTTCCAGTGAACCAGGCAACCCATATGGGTGCACACGGGGGAAAGCTTGACGACCCCACCGTGCATATCCCGATAGGCTGCGGTGGTGCCCTCGGCAAGCTTGAGAATCTTGCCTTCGCCTCGTTTCAGATCGGCCAGCGAAGTGCCCTGGGCGGCGGCGAGTTTGTCCTTGATGAAGTAATAGGGATACGACGCGTTTTCCTTGAGGTAATCCCAGACGCCGCCGAGCTTTTTGCGATTAACATCGTAGAGTGCCTGCCAGGGATTTTTATTTCCCAGCACCGCATCCGTCGCCATCATCGCCCCCAGGGTTCCAAAGGTCATACCGTTGCCCGCGTAACCGGTGGCGACGAATTGTTTTTCGGCGGTTTCTCCCATGTACGGCAGCCCGTCCGGAGTTACGACCACCTGGCCGGTCCACCGCGTATCGACCTTGGCGTCAGGCAGGATGCTTTCCAGTACGCTTTCCAGCTTTTGAACGCAGGTGGTGGCATCACTTTCCTGTCCGGTTTTATGGTCTTCACCGCCAAAAATCACATAGTCATGGCGTGGCAGGCGGTCTACGCGCAGGTAGTAGTACGGATCATCCGTGTCCCAATAGCTCGCCTCGGGCAGGGTGCCTTTCGGGACCTTGGCGCCAATCGCGTAGCTTGAATAGGAGGCAAGTTTTGTTTGAAACAACGTGGCGCTGATGAGCCCTGTATTGCCCATCAGGGGCACGTGCGTGGCAAAAATCATGTAATCGCAATGGATACTGTGGCCATTCGCCTTTACCTCGCGCGGGTCCATTTGAAACTCAGACGCCTCCGTATTTTCAAATACATGGCTCCCCTCGCCAGGAATGTGCGCCAGCAGGCCGGTCAGATAGCGAAGCGGGTGAAATTTTGCCTGGTTCGCGAAACGAATACCAGGGCGCTGCGCCAGAGGCACGGAGGATAGATACTGAGCGTCGAACCCCAGTTCCGCCGCCAACTCGGCTTCCTCCTTGAGTTCTTTAGATTCGTCGTCGGCCGGCTTGCTCCAGGGCGCATGTAAATAACCAGGCACCACCGACAGATTACAGTCAATCTTTTCCTCGTCCACAAGCGTACGAATCTGGGCCATCGCCGCCCGTCCCGATTCCCACGCGGCTTGAGCATGGTCGCGACCAAATGTCTTGACGAGGCCTGATAAACGCTCATCCGTGACGTAGGTGATATGCGCCGTGGTATGTCCCGTGTCGGCGTGCGCGCGCAGCGATCCCGCTCCAACAACGCCACCGATTTGCCCGCTTTCTTCAATAAGTAGGCAGCGGTAATGCCGGTGATGCCGCCGCCGATAATGGCGACGTCTACCTTCAGGTTCGCGGCCAGTTTTGGAAAGCGGGGAGTTTTCGCGCTGGCGATCCAATAGGACTTCATGGCCATGGCTGATTCTCTCGACCGAGTAAAGTTGTGCCAACATGTTGGCATATTTCATGCCATGCTTGCTCGCCCATCGTGGCTTCCAGGCGCGGGCCACAGGACTTGCACCATGGCGTTCAACGGGCATCTCATGTCGGCAGAGGAGGCTCAGGAAGCGGCATATTTTTTGCGTATAGGGCAGGACAGCTCCGTAGGCCGGAGGGATTGAATCTTCTCAAAATAAGGAGACGACATGCCACGCACCTACAGCAAAAAAGCTGGCACGGAAGTAAAAAAAGCGATGCATGAACGCAAAACGGGCGAGTTGAAAAGTGGGAAATCGGGCAAGACCGTCAAAAGTAAAAAGCAAGCAATCGCCATTGGCCTGTCCAAGGCCCGTAAAAAAGGCGCCAAGGTCCCCGCGAAGAAGAGTTAGTTGGCACAGCAACAAACCCAAGACGTAGCTTTGGCGTCTTGGGTTGATTGCTTGACCTGCGTTCATGGTGCTTGCCGAGCGCTTCGTCTGCTGAGGCGTGTGGCGATTTAAGCCATGCGGGCTGGGTGGGCGGTGCTCACTTGGGATCGAGGAAGCGCGTCATCGGCCCCAATGGGTACGCCATAGCGATCGGCAAAGGCTTTAGTTAGCTCGGCACCAAACAGGAAAATTTGGGCGGAGTAATAGACCCAGATCAGCAGCGCGGCCAGCGACCCGGCCGCGCCATAAGTCGATGTGGTGCTGGTGGTGCCCAGGTAGAGGCCAATGAGGAATTTGCCGAGGGTGAATAAAAGAGCCGTGACGATGGCGCCGAACCAAACATCACGCCAGGCCACGTCGACGTCCGGCAAGAATCTATAGATCATGGCGAATAAAGCGGTGATCACGAGAAAGCCTATTCCAAGATTCAGGACCTGGCCTAGAACCGTGTCCCCCTTGTCACCAAAGAAGCTGCTGATGGCGGCCAGGGCCGCACTAATGACCAGCGACACCAACAATAAAAACGCCGTCCCCAGTACCATACTCAAAGATAGCAAGCGGCCGCGCAAGAAAGCGAGCCAGCCTCCGCTTGGCTTGGAGGGAACCTTCCAGACCGTGTTGAGCGCATCCTGTAGCTCGCTGAACAGGCCAAGGGCGCCCATGACTAACATGACAAAGCCGATGACCGTGGCCAAGATCCCGGAGGCTGGTTTATTGGCGCTGGCTACCATGGTTTCGACGATTTTGGCGGTGTCCTCGCCAACCGTACTCTCGATCTGTCCGGCAATTTGCCCCGTCGCCGCGTCCTGGCCAAAAAAGAAACCCACGATGGCGATGACGATCACGAGCAGCGGCGCCAGTGAGAACACGGTGTAATAGGCGAGCGCTGCGCGAAGGCGGGGGGCCTTGTTTTCTATCCATTGGGAACCGGCGTCTTTGAAGAGCGACCAAACGTCCGTTAGGCGGGGGACCGATTCACGCATGGCTTGACTCCTTTGCTTGCTTACGCCAGTAATTTGGCCTACACAGCACTTGTCATGCCATTTAGGCATAAACGCCCAGGGAGCTGGCGTCCGGCGGCATATGCTTTGCAACGTTTTGGCTAGTAACAATTAGAGATTTATTTGAGCCTTCATGAAACTTCGACCTCGAGAGATCGAAAGCACCGCGCGGGCCGCGGCACGCGCAGCCAAACTGCTATACTGGGCCGCCGATGGCCCCGCCCTTAAACGAGTTGGCGAGCCGGGCGCCTTCGATTACGTGACGGAGCGGGGACAGCGGGTCAAAGACGAACGAACCTTGCGGCGCATCCGTGCCCTGGTGATTCCGCCCGCATGGACGGAAGTGCGCATCTGTCCTCACCCCGCCGGACATATCCAGGCCATCGGCCGTGATGCCAGGGGACGCAAGCAATACCGCTACCACGCCCGCTGGCGCACTACTTCGCGACGAATCAAAATTCTGCCGTCTGCTCGGCTTCGCGGCCGCCTTGCCGCGCATACGTCGGCGCATCGAACAGGACCTGAGCCTGCCGGGCCTGCCTCGCGCCAAGGTGCTGGCGACAGTAGTTCGTCTGCTCGAATTGACGCTGATACGCGTGGGCAACAGTGAATATGCGCACCAATCATTCCTTCGGGCTCACCACGCTGCTCGATCGCCATGCCCGCTTCAATAACCGTGAAGTTTACTTCGAATTCCGCGGCAAAAGCGGCGTCCATCATCGTGTGGCCGTAAGCGATCGGCGTCTGGCACGCATCGTGCGTCGCTGTCAAGAAATACCGGGCCAGCTACTTTTTCAATATTTGGATGAAGATGGCAAACGCCATCCCATCAGCTCTGGCGACGTCAATGATTACTTGCGCGAGGTGGCGCACGGCGACTACACGGCCAAAGACTTTCGCACCTGGGCGCCACGCTGCTGGCGGCGCGTGAGTTTCATGGGCTTCCCGGCGCGTCAAGCATGGCGGAATTAAAACGCAACGTCGTGCGGGCCATTGAAGGTGTTGCCCGCCAGCTTGGCAACACCGTCGCCGTTTGTCGAAAATGCTATATCCACTTCGCCATCGTGAACTCCTACCTGGATGGCTCCCTGTCGAAAACCTTGATTCTGCCGAAGATTTGCGAGAAGAACTACGTTTCACGGCACACGCCTGAGGAGGCGGCCCTTTTGAAATGGCTGCAAGCAGGTTCCTGAGACCCCCGCAGTTTGCCGCCAGCACCCAGATTCTCGATGGCCGTCCTCCACTTTCAATTGACGCGCCCGGGGAGATTTACTAAGAGGGAGCAAACCCGAGGCTTGCGCATGCTTACTCTGTCCGTCGTAATACCGACTTACAATGGACGGCGCCATCTGAAGCACTGCTTGCCCACTGTGTGCCGCCATGCGCCCGCAGGCACGCAAATTCTGGTCATCGACGATGCCTCCACTGACACGACTGCAACCTGGATGCGGGCCAAGTATCCGCAGATCGAACTGGTCGTGCTACCCACCAACCAGGGTTTTGTCGGCGCCGCCAATGAAGGGCTTCGTCGGGCCCGCGGCGACATCGTGGAACTGCTCAACAATGACACGGAAGTCTGCCGCGGGCTGGGCGGAACCCTGCCTTGGCATGTTCAAGGATCCGGCGGTCGGCAGCGTCGCTCCCCTCGTCATGCAACTCGAGCGGCCCGACCTCATCGATAGCGCGGGCATGGAGTACCACATATGCGGCTGGGCGTATAACCGCGGCCTTAACCAACCGCTCGGCCCTGCCTATCAAAACCCGTGCGAGGTGTTCGGCCCGTCCGGTTCCGCCGGCTTCTATCGTCGCGAGGCGTTACGAAAAACCGGCCTGCTGCTGCCGGAGTTTGGCGCTTATTTCGAGGACACCGATCTGGCTTTTCGCCTTCGCTGGGCCGGCTACCTGTGTCTCTATCAGCCCCAGTCGCGTGTTCTCCATTTAGGTTCGGCCAGCTATGGCCAGGTGAGCGACAGGGTAACGCGGCTGATCTCCCGCAACGAGGAGCTGGTCTTTTGGATGAATTTGCCACTGCCCAAGCTGCTGCTCGCGCTGGTTCCACACTTGGCATTTTTAACGGTCCGGCTCGCGCGCAAAGTGCGCGGGCCAAACCTTGGGCCCTTCTTGGAAGGCAAACGGCAGGCCCTGGAGTTATGGCGGACAATCCTCCAGCGGCGCCGAAGCCTGCGCAACCTGGCTGCCGGCCGGGACGCTCCCGTTGATTTGTTTCTCGCTCATTCCCCCGCAGTTCTGGAACGGGGCATCGACTGGCTAAACCACCGGCGCTGTGCTTAGATAGAGGTAAGAACCCGCTGGCCGAATCGCCTTCGGGTGGCGTGCGCTAAAAAAAGGCTACGCAGTGGGTTTTTTCATGCGCATTTCACGGGCGTGAATAGACCGAAAGCTCTCGCAAGCTAATCAGTTTGCGGTTTGATCCTGCCCCTTTGAGTCTTGGTGAAATGATCTGGCGCGGATTCTTCTCCGATTTGATCGAACCTGCTGGAGCATTTTTTTAGCTGTTCTTCATCTTCAAAAATTACCGCCGTGACGACGAAAACTTGGAAACACCGTGGGCAATATCAAGACCAGGATCACCAGATTCGTCTACGAATACAAATATATATTCCCGTTAACGATGCCGTGCTGTGGTGGAAAAAACACTCTACATTATCATAATGAGTGCATCCGAACTTGGGCCGCGTGGTGGAATGGTAGACACTGGGGACTTAAAATCCCCTCCTGGGTAACTGGGGTGTGGGTTCGAATCCCACCGCGGCCAGTCGCATTTTCTTGCACCGCTTCGCATACGTCCGCAATTCGCAAGGGCTTGCGCTCTTCACCCTGTGCCAAGCTTTCGTCTTCATCCCGCATCGCGTCGCATCCGTTCGCACTGCTGGGGGGATCTTTTCGCATTCCTACTGCTGATTGTACTGCGGGCACTTGTCCGGTCGTTCCGGTCGCCGCAACGGGCAAAGGTTCCGCTAGCATTTTCGCCATGCCGCCAACCGCGTCCGCGTGTTGGTCCGGGAGAAGATGCCCGTAGGTATCCATCGTCAAAGTGATCGTGCTGATGCCGCATGACGGTCTTGATAACGTTCGGCTGAATGCCTTGCAGGGCCAGCCATGAGCCGCAGGTATGGCGCAAGGCGAATGGAAGTCGAGCATTTCTCCTTGGTGATTGCGGACGGTCAGAAAATCGCTTTCCTCCCGCATGGCGCGAGCCTCTGGGATCGTGCCTCACTTCATCCAGCCAAGCTTTACGGGCCTCGGCCAGGTCACCGCGGAGCATGTCCGCCATGCTCCATTCATCGGGCAGCGTGAACACGTTCGCGGACGGCGTTTTCGTCGCCACGATCCGGCGTAGCTCCGTCGGCAAGGTCCTCCTGGATGTATTGCCGGGCCTCTTGCTGGTTCTTCGTGTTTTCTGCTTGGCAACGGACATAAGGTTTATCGCCGGCCAGGAAAAGATCGGCTTTCGTGAGGGACCGTAGCTCGCCGGATCGTAAGCCGGTTTGAATGGCGACGGCGTACAGGGCGACGCGCTCCAATGGGTTCATGCCGTCCCTCGGACCGCTCGCCAGTGTCGCCGCGCGGAGGTAGGGCCATTCTGCCGGTAGCAACATGCCGCCGCGCAGCCGCCGGTCGGTCTTGAGACTGGGCCGCTTCACACTCCGCAAGGGATCGTGGGCCAGCTTGCCATGATCGGCCAGCCATTTCGTGAACGCTTTCACCGCCACAACTCGCCCTTGGATCGTTCGCGGCGGCCTTCCCTTCGGCCTTCATCGCCGGCCATGATCTCGGTTCATGCCGTCAGCCGTCATGTCGCTCGGCTTCTCGAACCCGGCCGCCGGTGCAAACTTCGCGGAAGAAAGTACACGCTTCGCTTGATATGCCCTTCGCTCCGCTGCCGGGCCGTCATCATTGCTTCAAAATCGGAAAGATGTTCCGCGATGGGCCGAGTCGCTCTGGATGGAGAGAGTTTCCTGCCGCGCGTCGATTATGCCGTCACGCCGCAGGGCCACGTCTGCCAGCTTGTCTGCCAAGATCGCGCTCTGCCGTTTGCTTATCCGTCGTCAGCGTGTTGTGTTCCCGTCGCTTGCCGGCGGAATCATACCACGCGATGCAATACGGGCCATCGTCGCGCCGCTTGAAGATGCTCCCGCTCGCCGTTGCCGCGATTGCGTTTCCTGGACATTTGGCTTTTCCTTTTCGAGGGAAGGCCGCTCGCCACGCTTGCGCTCTGGGGTCGCCCGCGTCGGCTTTTCGGCCAAGCGTTTCGGCTTGACGGCCGCAAGGTTCATTTCCAACAAGTCCGCCAGGGCATCAAGGTATTCCATGGACAGGCCCCCAAGTCCGGCCATAAATCGGCTCATGGTGGATTCGGAAATGCCGAGTTCCTTGCTGATGCGGTAACGGGATATTCCGCTGGCATCGACCGCCCGACGAATCTGGTCACTCAGTTTGATGCGTTTTTTACTCATGAAAAGAATCTTACCATTACTTCTATCAAACGCAAGTATTTTCGGAAAGAATTGCCGGGCCGAACAAACGATAATCGCTGGATTCATTCGCATTCCCCGGTTGGAACCATGGAACCTTGGAACGCAATTTCCGGTTTAACTTCCCATACGCGCGTGGAAATGGCATTCATACCGAAAGTGGGTTCCATCCTTCCAATAGTGCCAAAAACATTGGGAAAATGTATTTTGATCCTTCCGTTTTTTTCGGTCAAACGGAACCATAACTGGCATCCGCTGCCTGTTCGGTCGGCCTTACGGCGATTTTCAGGTACCAGGTGCCGTTGCTCTTTTGGCGTTCAAAACCGCGCCAGTCATCGCGTCGCCGAAAACGCGCTGGGTTATTTCCTTCTCTCCAGTGCGCTTGCACCATGCCACGAACGCACCAAAAAGGTCGCCAGCTTTAACACGATAATCCGCCAAGCCAGTAACGCAACAATCAGCAATGAAGGTGCCAACCATGTCTTGCTCATCGCGGTAGGCTGACGTAGCAGCCTGGACCACGGCCGGCAATCCTAGCCCTTCCCGTTGCCACTCAAGACATCCCCGAACACACCACGCCAAAATACCTGGACGCTCAGCGTGTAGCTTGTTCGGCAAACTTTTGTCTTGTTCGGCGGCCGGAATGGTGACGCCGAACGGAATCAACCGAACCCGTCGCCAAATCGCATGATCGGTGCCGCGGATAACTGGTTTGTGATTGGTGCAAAGGATTACTTTGTGCGTCGGCGAGAACTCCCAGAAGTCTTCGCGTATCCGCCTAGCCCGAATGCGGTCGCCGCCGGTTAGGTCCTTGACCAGGCTTTCCGCCAGGTGCCGGCCTTGATCGGTCTCCACGCAACAAACAAGGCGTTTGCCGAACAAGTCCGCCAATTCGGTCGGATGCCGTTCGCCGCGCTTGGCCAAGAGCAAGTCCCGCGCAGCGATTGCATAATCGTCGCCCATCATTTCGAGGATGGCGTTCAACAGGGTGCTTTTACCGTTGGCGCCGGTACCCCAGAATATCGGCAAGATTTGCTCGCGCACGTCGCCGGTCAAGCAATATCCGAGTAGCCGACGTACAAACAAAATCAGCTCCGAATTGCTTTGGAAGATTTGGTCAATGAACCGCTCCCAGACCTCACAATCGGCATCAGGGTTGTACGCCACCGGAGATAGCTTCGTGAGGATGTCTCCGTGCCGATGCTCGCGTAATTGTCCAGTTTTTAGGTCAAGGGTGCCGTTGGCACAATTCAATAACCCTGGGCCGCGGTCCATTTCTTCCGGCAAGATGGGTCTCCCTTCCTCCGATCTGGGCGAAGTCCACCATGGCGTTGATGCGCGGTGCTGCTTCGGATTTGAGACACCAAGCCTGAACCGATTGCAACCTGGCGAGTTGTTTTTGCAGGGCGGATTTTGTTTCACTCATTGGCTTGCTCCATCGCTTTTTGAATCTCTTGCATTTTGGCCATGGCCTGGGCGAACAGGTTGACCAGCGTTTTCTTCGCGAACCGCGTAACGGTGCCGCAATTGTCAACGCGCCAGCGCTTGCCGTCCCAGAACAACCACTTTCTCCACGGCCAGCAATGACGCAAGTCCTTGCCTAATTGGATGACAAGGCGAACTCCGTTTCCTTTGTCCGTGCAATTGATGCTGTCGTAGTCGTCAGCATCGTTGGAGTGTGCTATTTGCCCGGCCGTTCGTGCTTCTTCGCGTCAACTGTGGCTTGCGCGAGCTGTAGCAACTTGTCCTTGTCCCCGCCCGCGTCAAGCCAATCGCTAACGTCACCCTTTGGCGGAAGGCCCGCCAATTCCAGTACGGCAACGCTCGCGACGGTCCCGTGATTGCGCGTTGCGAACCGTTTCCGCGTGTTGATGGCCGTGTTTGTCGTTGTCCGGGATAATGATGACGTGGCGCCGCTCAACGATTCGGAATACTCGCTCCGCCATTTTCCGGCCCCCATAGCAGCGGTCGTGGCGATCAGGCCCAGATTGGCCAGGCGGCCCGCGTCCTTCTTCCTTCCACCAGCCAAACGATGCTGTCAGAGGAAAGCAATTCCGGCAACCGATACAAAACTCGCCGGGTGCCGTTGAGTGAGTAGGTCCAGGTGCCGCTGCCGTTCGGAATGTGCTGGCGAAAGCCTTTGGTATCGTAGCGGACAACCTGGTACAAGACTTCGCCGGATTCATCCCGATAATCGTAGACGGCGACTATTTTGCCGATGGCGGCAGAGGCCGTTTTTGGCCGCGAGGTATTGTTTACTGTGGCCACGGGGTGTAAACTTCCTAAAGGTGACAATCCTGTATCGGCGAGTGCCTGGCAAACACTGCCGGGCGTTTTGCTTTTTCCGTGGACCGCCGGGAGTTGAACCCGGAAAGCAAGGGTGACAATCCTGCTCGGTGACTGTGCCACGGCCCCACGGTTTTCATTTCTCGCCTTTCGCGCGGTTAATCCACTCGGACAGATCATTTGGGTCATATCGGACAGCCTTGCCCAGGCGCAGGCAGCGAATTTGCCCTGTCGGGTCATGCTCCAGAGTAGGGGGGCGAAATCGCCAGAGCGATGCCGCTTCGACCGGGCGGAGCAAAAGCCGTGGCACTGGTGTCAGGGGGCGGGCAAGCAGGTGGGGGTTTCGAGCACTTCAGTTATCATCGCTTCCCCCCTTCTGGCGTCGGATGTCGTGCCCTATCCAACAATGCTTTCTCAACGGCTTCGGGATCGAAGAGTAGTTTTAGTCCGGCCTTGAAACAGGGAATGCGCCTGGCCTCGGCCTCGGCTTTAAGCCAGGCGATTGTCAGGCCGAACCGCTTGAATCGACTGGCGAGGTCTCGAAGTGTGAAGAGTTTGTTTTCCATGCCCTTATTGTGAACGGGCAGGTGTGCGCCAAGTGTGGTGCCTGTGGGATTCTGAGTGTTTTCTGAATCACTGAGTCGAAAGTTTGAAAAGTCCCTTTCCCGCGCGTTGTATCATCGTGCCCCACGCAGGATGGGCTTCTCGCTTGCGGGTTTTCTTGTTCGTCGGCTTGAAAACATGCACAAGACGAAAATGGTCATTGGATGAGCCGATTGCTTCTCCGATGGTTTTCTGGAAAGTGTTGGCGTCCCCGTCTCCCATGCATCGTACAGAACGCGAATGGATTCGGCCTGTTGGCCTTTCGAGAATCGGTAGGCTACTCCGTGCCAGGTCACTGACGTGAAATCGGCCGAATGCGTTGCCTCATCGGCCCCTTCAAGTACCTGAAGTTGATTATGCACGGCATCGGCCAGACTGTGCCGCAGTTTTCGTACTTGCGCTGTTCGGATTCCGTGGAGTAAGGAGGGTACGTTGGGGTTGGCTTCAACCAGTCAAGGACGGCGTGCAATGCGGCCGACTCTTCTTCGGGTGGCGGTCTTGGTCGGCATGGGTCCTGTCCTTGGCAACACCCAAGTCAGGTACCATTGGCACTGATATTGATTGAAAAACCTAGAGAGCCTAGAAATTTGCCACGGATGATGTTTTATTAGCGGAGCCTTTTCCTGATCCTGATCTTGCGAGTACCGATCCTTTGCCAATTGGTCGAATCTTGATCCCGCACAAGCAAGGAATTCATGGCAGTGAACCACTCCTGGATTGACTCATCCGACATGTTACTGTTTCCTTGGCGGGCACGCTCGCCCGGTCAACCGTCCCGGAAACAGCAATGGACAATTGCCGGGCAAGCCAGCCGGTAGCTACTCCGGCCGTCCCGTGTGATTCATTTTTACACGAATCTCGCAGACAGTTCAAATTGGCCAGAAACGCCGACGGGCGATCAATTGCAAATCGGAAAACGGGCATCAACGACGGAGGGAAAAGTAACAGGATCGAGCCGGCTGGCCGCGGCAAAGTCCAGATTCGCCCTGGCAAAGTCATTCATGTTGGACCATGCGGCGCCCGCAGGAATAAGCCAGGGCATTATTCGGATCGAGCCGGATTGCCTCATCGAAGTCCCTGATGGCCTTGGGGTAATCCCTCTTAAACGACCAAGCGTAACCTCGCCTTACGTAAAGATTGGCATTATTGGACTCAAAACCGATCGCCTCGCTGTAGTCCTTGATAGCATTGTCGTATCTTTTTTTCAAACCAGGCGATACCACGAAGCAAAAAAACGTCGGAAAGGTTTGGATCGATCCGTATGGCTTCATCGTAGTCCCGAATGGCCTTGTCATAATCTCTCTTGACGCACCAGGCATTACCGCGGTTCTTGTAGGCGAACATGAAGTTCGGATTGAGCCGGATGGCTTCGTCATAATCTTTGATGGCCTTGTTGGGATTCGCGGTTGCGAACCATCCGTTTCCCCGATTGTAGTATGCATCTTCGTTGTTTGGATTGAGATGGATAGCCTCGTCATAATCTCTCATGGCGTTGTTGTAGTCTTTTTTTTCCGCCCATACGCTGCTACGGTTGCTGAACGCGCCGTCGTTCTTCGGATCGAGCCGAATGGCCTCGTTGTAATCTTGGATGCCCTATCGTGATCTTTTTTCCGACCAGGCAAAACCGCGGCTACTAAAGGACCCCGAGTTGTTCGGATCTAGCCGAATAGCCTCGTTGAAGTCGTTGATGGCGTCTTTATACTCGCCCTTGAGCAGGCGGACGTCACCCCGGTTGGAGTAATAGTAAGCATCGTTCGGTTTGAGCCGAATGGCCTCGGTATAATCCTGGATCGCCATGTCGTAATTGTTTTTGTTTCTCCATGCATTGCCCCGCGCCAGTAATTGAAGGCGTCGTTCGGATCGAGGCGGATGGCTTCGCCGTAATCCCGGATCGCCTTGTCGTAGGCTTTATTGCAATACCAGGCGTAACCCCGCAAGTTGAAGGCGAAGGTGCTATTAGGGTCGAGGCGAATGGCCTCATCGTAGTCCTTGATAGCCTTGTCGTATTCCTTCAAATTTCCGCACGGTCGCGGCCACGGTTTATGTAAAAAAATGGATGCTTTGAGGCCCCTTGGCTTCTGTTTTCAAGTTGGCTACTGCTGTTTTGTCGCGATCGACGCCGTTGGAGGCCTGAAGGGCGGGCACGATTGCGGATTGCCTCGGGGCTGGCTGGAGGGCATAGCGGAGGTAGATCGTCGCGACATCAAGCCCAGCTGAAAGAAAGAATAGCGTGGCTACCATTGTCATACCGTTACGCTGTTTGTTCTGGAAGCAGAAGTAGGCGGGGATAGTAAAAAGTAGTCCCCAGACGCAATACGCTAAAGGCTGAACGCCGTGAGGACCGACAAGGAAGAGGATTGCGCCAACAATGAACATCACGTGCGCGGCGAGGCTGACAGTTCCCTTGTCCTGCCTTGTCTGTGCAGTTGTGCTTTGGCTTGCTTCTTTTTTGAATCTCTCAAGGGGAGTTGCTTCGTAAGTTGCCGATGCGCTCCTCGCGAGCATCACGGAGAAAGCAGTATTCACGGGCCTTGGTCCAAAGGCCGCCGGTTTGTTTTACGAGGTCATCGGCTTCTATCTCTCCATTAGCCGCATTTTCGATCAACTCGGCCAGTGTCAATGGGCCGATCTCTTTGCCAGCGTTAATGACGTGCCATTCGGCGTTTCTTGCTGGGTCGACGGCCGCCACGGGCAACGCTTTGATTCGTTCGTCGATCATGGGGAACCGTTCCTCTCGCCGTGGGTGCATTGGCAATCTGCCGGGTTTGGCTGCTCCAATGCTCTGTTGAAATCCTGAATCGATCTGCAGCTGCGGTATCTAACTATGTACTATGACTACTCAAACCACACGACCTATGACCAAGTCGCCCCGTGCCGTGGCTCGGGCGGCGTACCGCCTGGCCAAGGGAGCCATGCCGGAATATTCCTCGAAGTTCTCCAGGACCGATTTCACCCAGCATCAATTGTTTGCCTTGCTCGTTCTCAAAACGTTTTGCAAGACCGATTACCGCGGTCTCGTCTTCCTGCTCAAGGATTTTCGCGAACTCCGCGAGGACCTCGATTTGAAGGAAGACAAACTCCCGCACTACTCCACACTCTGCAAGGCCGCTTCGCGGCTGTTAAAAAAGGGGAGGCGTTTTTCCTTAACGTCTGTGCCACGGTGTGCGCTGAAGAGTGCGGCCTGATCGGCGAGCAACCCCAGGCCGCCGTCGATGCCACCGGCATGGATACCCAGCACGCCTCACGCTATTACTTCACGTGCGCCGGTAAGGATCAGTCTGCTCGTTCGTGGACCAAGTTGACGGTGGTCTGCGACACCGGTAGCCATTTCTTCACTTCTGCCACCGTTAGCATCGGCCCCAGTAATGACTCGCCGGAGTTTACGCCGGCAATGCAGCAATCCAGCTTTTGCGTCCATTGGGACACGGTGCTGGGGGATGCCGCTTATGACAGCGAGGCCAACCACAGCCTCTGCCGTCAGGATCTGGGCATCCGCTCGACGGTCATTCCCATCAATCGCCGCAACCAAGGCCGGCGTTGGCCCCAGAGCAAGTATCGCCGACAGATGAAACGCCGCTTCCATCGCCGTAAGTATGGTCAGCGCTGGCAAGCCGAAAGCGCGTTCTCGCGTCACAAACGCCTGCTCGGCCCTGCCCTGCGCGGGCGATCCGATCCATCCCGTGCCAACGAATGTCGTCTTCGAGTCTTAACCCACAACCTCATGCTATTAGCAGCTGTAAATTCAAGCTAAGGATTTCAACAGAGCACTGCTCCAACTTAGGTTGTAAATCTTGGAAAAGCAAAAAAGATGAGGTGATAACCGCACGCCCGACATCGGACTTTTCGCGAAGGCAGGGAACACTTGACAATTCTCAGGACCAT
This sequence comes from uncultured Planctomycetota bacterium, assembly GCA_963848825.1. Classification (GTDB taxonomy): domain Bacteria; phylum Planctomycetota; class Planctomycetia; order Gemmatales; family Gemmataceae; genus CAVVSQ01. The sequence continues at coordinate 591,423 of CAWKFA010000017.1, forward strand.
TCCAGCGCCGTTAGCTCGGGGATCACTTCGCCGTCGTCAACCGGTGGAAAGGTCCCCGAATGAATGGTGAAAATGACCCCATCCCGCGAGGGCTCAGTGTTGCCGCCGCCGATACGGACGTCCTGGGGAAGGTTTTTAATCCAACTAGCCCCGTTGTAACCTTTGAGATGCGCGAGAAGAAGCCTCCCAGGCACGAACAAAGTCTTAATCCTTTGCGGCGGGTTCTTGCCCAAACGGCTGCCTGTAGGCCCAGCTGCCGGTGATACTGCCGCCATTCGCCCTGATGCTTCCAACGCGGCCAGACAGGTCAGGAGTTTGTCCGGATGTTCCGCCCATGGCGAGTAGAAGCCCCGCCAATACTGATGGCGGTTTGGCGTCTGGTATCCCCAGGTTCCGATAGGCCCAGAGCTGCTGTCCCTATTCCACGGCGGGGGTCAATTCCGAACGACGGGGCCGGCCGCTCCGTTTTCCATCGAGGTCTTTAAGTCCCATTATTATCCTTGCTACCTTTGCGTGTTAACTGTCCGCCTTGAGAGCCCAACTCAATGCATTTCTGATTGCCCAAGGGGTTGGACCATGACAATATACAGTCAGGAAAGAACTTATGGCAAGTAATCGTGCTATTGAGAGATGATAAACGATCTTTTCGAGTTGGCGAAGACGGCCGCGCGGGCGCGGGGAGGAAGCCTAGGCTCCAAGCCCTTTTTTGAAAACCTAGGCGTTTCCTCACAAAGTAAGCATTGACCCCGAAAAATAAGCTTTAATTGGGCAGAAGTAGTCTTGTGCGAATGGCGGGCCTTACCCTAGACGGCGATGGAACTTGGTGCCGATAGCCCCTCCGCTGTGGCTCGATTTATCTGCCCCTTGAGCGGTTGCTGCAAGTGCCATCCGCAGATTCTTCGGGATCGATTGATGGGACGGGCGATCCCTAAACAGCCATGGAACCAGCGCACATGCCGGGGGGCTGTGGCTCAAGGCTGGGCCACTGGGCTAGTGCTCGGGAATCGGTTCGATCAAGACCACGGCTGGGCCATGGTTCTGCCATCGAATCATCGATTGTTTGGTGGCGTGGGCAGGGAGCGAAAATGCGGGGCAACGTAGGTCCCATCATTTCGAGTGTACCCGTTCACATGTACCGGACTATTGGTCGGGTATGGGGTGACGCGCGGCTCATAATACCCCTTCTGGCTCTTGGATGGCACTACGGCGTTCGTAGACCATCCGGCGGCCTGCGGGGACGTGTACGGCCTGACCGTTTGCTTTGGCGGTGCGTATCCGTTCTGGCCATGTGCCGGCGCCCCGCTCGCGACAATGAAAATGATCGCTGCAAGAAAGCCCGCTATTGCTCGAAACATCCAAAACTCCAAGGTAAGGGTTTTGCCGGCCGAGACAACTGTACTACCGGAACCGAGCTTGTCAAAGCCGGTGGGCTTCTACCTGCCACGCTGTTGCCCTGCCTCTCCGCATGAATCCAGCAAGGCCCCAGGGGACGGACGGGGCCTCGCTGGGCGTTTCCTATGCGTCCTTGGTGGCTGCGTCGATCATTGCGATGATGCCCGCGCAGGATCGCCGCCGGCAACGTCGCCCAAGCGTCGATAAGGCGTTCCAGATTGCGGTCGCTTTTGTTCTTACTGCTGACTGTACTGCGGGCATTTGAAGGGTCGTTGTTGCAAGATATGGTGCAATCTGCACCTGCGGAATCGTTCCGGGGACTTAAAATCCCCTCCTGGGTAACTGGGGTGTGGGTTCGAATCCCACCGCGGCCAGTCGCATTTTCGCCGGCCACCGGAAGCTTACTGCTGGTGAATTATCTCCTTTTGTGTAGGTACACATTTTGCACCAAATCCCGAGGTAGCCAGCGCATTTTGGTTCCCTGAGGACCGCACATAGCGGGAGGTGCAATATGAAGAGTAAACTGCTGAGAGCGTCTCTCATCGTTCTTTTAAGTGGCGTAGGTTGGCTTACCATGACTCCGCAACCGGCTCACGGGCAGGTCATAGCCGTTGCGGCGGGCATTTGGGGTTGGCGATATCGTTGCGCCCAGAGTCGGCGGGCCCTTCATCGCTCCGGAATACCGGTTTCGCCCGTTTGCCGAACTGCGAAGCGATGGGTATGGCGAATTTACCCCTGAACGCCAGGCTCACGTGATCGTGACAGTTCCAGATGCCAACGCCAAGGTCTGGATCCAGGGCCAGCTCATGTCGGAGAGCGGCACTCGGCGGGCCTTTGCGTCGCCGATGCTGGAGCCTGGCTTTACCTACAGTTACGAGATCCGTGCCCGTTGGGGCGACGCGCAGCAAACCACGGAGCAAACTCGCACGATTAACGTTCGCCCGGGCCAAGAGATAGACGTCGATTTCTCACGGCCGCCGGTCAGAACCGATCGGTGATTTATTGATGGAAGCGGCCGGGGTCCCTTGGGCCCCGGCCAGATGCAATCGATTGTTTCTTGGCAGACCAACTGGCCGGCCCTAAAGCTACTCAAATAACTTGAATATCCCTACGCTGGCCGCGGCCATCAAGGCCGATCCCGGGATGGTAAGCATCCAGGCCCAGACGACTCGGCCGGCAACGCCCCAGCGAACCGCTGAAAAGCGCTTGAGGGCGCCGACACCCATGATGGCGCCGGTAATGGTGTGGGTGGTGCTTATCGGAATTCCCTTTATGAACGTCGTCAGTCCCAGCGTAATAGCGGCGCCGGTTTCGGCGCAAAAGCCATCGACCGGCCTTAGCTTGATGATGCGCTGGCCCATCGTTTTCACGATGCGCCAACCCCCGCACAAGGTCCCCAGACCCATGGCCAGATGGCAAAGCAGTACGACCTCGGTCGGCACTTCCGTCGGCGTGGGGAAGTTTTGGCCCTTGCCGCTGGCGGCGATGAGCAGCACGAAAATGATGCCCATGGTTTTTTGCGCGTCGTTGCCGCCGTGGGCCAGGCTGAAGAACGCGGCCGACAGCAGTTGTCCGCGGCGAAAGACTTTGTCGACGCGCAGCGGGCTCCAGTGACGAAAAAGCCATACGACGGCAATGGCAATGGAGGTCCCCAGGAACATGCCGATCAAAGGGGCCAGGACGAGAAACATGCTTATCCAGAACAGGCCGCCCATATGCAAGCAGCCCAGGTCCCCCTTGGTCAGGGTCAGCCGCCCCCACCATGCCGCCAATGAGGGCATGAGAGGAACTGGTCGGCAGTCCAAGGTACCAGGTGAGGATATTCCAGCTGCAGGCCGCCACCAGCGTGGCGGCAATCAACTGGTTGGCGGAATCCTGGTCCTGGATCAGACGTTGATCGACGATATCGCCTTGAATGGTGGCCGCGACTTTGAGAGGAAAGATGAGGAACGCCGCGAAGTTGAAAAATGCGGCCCACAGGACCGCCACCTGCGGACTGAGCACGCGGGTGGATACCACGGTGGCAATGGAGTTGGCTGAATCGTGCAGGCCATTGAGAAAGTCAAACGCCAGGGCCAGGAAAATCAGGGCCAAAACGAGCCACGACAACTGCATGAAATGGCTGGTGCCGAAGTTATCGGCGGCCACATGAAAAAAGTGAAACATGCTCAAGTCCCTTTGATGACGATCTCGGAAATGACCTGAGCCACATCCTTGCAGGCGTCCACCGTCTCCTCGAGCCAGCCATAGAGTTCACGCCATTTGATCAGGCCAAGAACGTCGGTGGTGCAATTGGCGAACAGGGCGGCATCTTCCTCACGATAGAGCATGTCGGCTTCATTCTCGAGGCGGGTAATATTTAGCAAACGGGCCTGGATTTCATCTGGTTTGCGCAGGTTGCGACACAGGCGGATGGCGTCTTGCAAGTTACTGCAACAATCCATGATGATGCGTGCCAGGCTGACCGCGGCCGCCGTCGGCTTTTCCAGTTGAAAGACCTTGAAGCGATGGGCCGTTTCTTCCATGTGATCGAGAATATCATCGAGCTTGCTGGCGAGCGTGTGAATGTCTTCCCGATCGAACGGGGTGATAAAAGTCCGATCGAGGGCCTTGATGATTTTTTCGACCTGGATGTCGCAGGCTTCCTCGTCCGCCTTAATTTGGGCGGTGCGCGTCTTCAAGTTGTCGTAAATCGTAACCATGTCGAGGAACTTGACAGCGGCCCCGTGAATCGTGGCGGCGACATCCTCGAACATATCGAAAAAACGCATTTCGCGCGGATGAGACTGAAGCGCATGTTCGACTATCTCCGGGAGAGTAAGCGCTCGCTTTGGGACTCGTGTAAACAACAGCTTTCTCTTGCTGAGCTTTCGTGACTTTTTATGGATTTTGCCCGCTTGAAATTGTACCGGCCATCTTTTTTTGCATTATTAAGTGTTGACGAACGATTGGCGGCGTGCGGTAATCGAGTACTTTGCTGGGCTGGTGCCAGGTGCGCCAGGTAGGAACCGGACTGCCTCACGGGCGCGGAGAACGCCTTTGAGCCGTAATCTCTCGGGCCGAATCACAATTCAGGAGACAACGATGAAGAAATTGTTGATGACCATGGTGGGCGTTCTGCTGATGACCGCGTTTTCTTTTGCGGCGGATGAGTGGAAGCCGCGCTTTGCGCTGCAACTCTATTCGTTTCGCGACCGTTCCTTCATCGAAGCAGTGAAAACGGCGAAAAAGCTGGGCTTCGAATATGTCGAGGCCTATCCGGGGCAACAGCTGGGCGGCGACCTGAAAGGGTCGACCAATTTTACCATGTCGGCGGAAAATCGCGCCAAGGTGAAGGACTTCCTGGCCAACGAGAAAGTCAAGCTCGTCAGCTACGGCGTGGCCGGCGCCAAGGACGAGTATGGCTGGCGCGACCTTTTCGGTTTCGCCAAGGACATGGGCATTGAGATCATTCAGGTCGAGGCCGGCAAGGATGCCAAGACGTGGGACCTGCTGAACAAACTCGCCCAGGAATATGCGATCAAGGTTGGAGTGCACAACCACACGCAGGCCGCCGGGTTTCCCGATAAAGTTGCTGCGGACCTCAAGGGCCGGCCGTTTATCGGCTCCGGCGCCGATATTGGACACTGGGCTGCCGCCGGAGTTGTTCCCGTCGAAGGCGTGAAGAAGCTTGAGGGCCGTTTTGTCACGATGCACATGGTGGAGATGAGCAAGATTGGCGAAGGCGGAAAAATTGTACCCTTCGGCCAGGGCGCGTCGGAGCTCGCAAAAGTGCTCGACGAACTCAAGCGTCAAAAATTTGAAGGCACCATTACTTGTGAATACGAACGCCCGTCGCCCAACCTGGAAGCGGAGATTGCCGAGTGCGTGAAGTGGTATCAGGCCTATTTCAAGAAGTAAATTCGCGATGAACCTTCGGCGGCGAGGGAGTCCTCGCCGCCGGCGGTGACGGCGAGCCGCACCCGGCTCGCCCGCGAATTCGCGTTATCATGTTTCGGGCAGGATTCATGCCGCCACATCCCGCTTCTAAAGCAACATCTGCCAGAACTTCCTTCGCTCCGTGGGGTTTATTTAGATGCTATGATTGAGTGGCCCACTTTCCGCCCGAAAAAGTCGGTCTAGCGTAAACACCAACAGAGTCTACTGTTATGACCCACCCCATTACCGCGCGGCGCGGAGCCTGGTCTCAATTCGGTGCCTCCTTATCGCTCCTCGGCATCGCCACCTTCGTAGTGGGCGCACTGTACGCGAAATGGAACCCGGCTAACGGCGGTGAGGCTGCTCCTCCGAAAAAGGCGCCTGCCTACGAGACACAAAAGGCGGACGCCAACAAGGGCAAGAAGAAACAGCCCGAGTTCGTCAAATCTTCCATCAAAGGCCCGGTTCCGGCCGCTGGTAAAAAGCTCGATCAACAGGCGTTGACGAAGCTCATCGACAGCGAGGTCGCCAAACGCATGGCCGCCGAAGGCATCAAGCCGTCGCCGCGGTCCGCGGATGCGGAGTTTCTGCGACGTGCACACCTGGATCTGGTCGGCGTCATTCCCAGCGCGGACAAGGTAGACGCCTTTCTCCAGAACAAGGACACCGACAAACGCGCGAAGGTCATTGACGAACTGCTGGCCGATCCGCGTTTCGGCAAGGCGCTGGCCGAAATCTGGTCGGGCATCATGATTCCACGCGAATCGAACAATCGCCGGCTCGACCACACTCCTCTGCAACAATGGCTCGCCAAGCAATTTAACGACGGCGTTCCCCTGAACAAGCTGGTCTTCGATTTGCTGGTGGCGACCGGCGACACTGAAGAAAATGGCGCCACCACCTATTTCGTCGGCAACCCGACGGTCGACAAGATGACCGACAACGTGACGCGGGTATTTCTGGGCGTGCAGCTTCAATGTGCCCAGTGCCACAATCACCCCTTCACGGATTGGAAACAGACGGAATACTGGGCCATGGCCGCGTTCTTCATGAAGACCAAGCCGACGCTGAACCCGCAAATGGCCGCCAAAAAAGGTGTGGCGCCCGGCATCACCGAGACGGCCGTCAAAGGGGGCGGCAAAAAGCAGGTTTTGCCGGAGTCCGCCAAGATCGTACCCGCCAAGTTCCTCATGGGCGAGTCGCCCAAGCTCAATCCCGCGGAGCCTTACCGGCCTGTCCTGGCCCGCTGGATCACCGGCCCGAACAATCCGTTTTTCGCCAAGGCAATGGTCAATCGCTTCTGGTATCAGTTGTTTGGTCGGGGCCTGGTCAATCCCGTCGACGACATGCATCAGGACAACCCGCCGACGCACCCGGAGTTGCTGGCGGCGCTCACGGAACAGTTCAAGGGGAGCGACTTTGATGTCAAATACTTGCTTCGCGCTATTTGTAATAGCGAGGCTTACCAGCGCACCAGTGAACCTACTTCCGAGAACCGGACCGACGACAAGTTTTTGAGCCATCGGACGGTGCGCGTCTTGAGCCCGGAGCAACTTTACGATTCGCTGACCAGTATTGTGGGCATCCCCGGCGCCGGCAAAAAGGGCCCGGAGAAAAAGCTGCCTCCGATGGGCGCCAAGAAGGGGCCGGGGGGGCCGCGCGAGAACTTCCTGACCTTTTTCCGCATCGACGAGGGGACCGATCCGCTCGAATATCAAGCGGGCATCCCACAGGCGCTGCGCCTCATGAACAGCGGCATGTTCAATAACACCAACGGAACCATTTTAACGTCGGTGCAGGAGGGCAAGACCGACCCGAAACAGGTCATCGAACGACTCTACGTTCATGCCCTCTCCCGCCGGCCCACGGACGACGAAAGCGAGCGCCTTCTGAGCTTCGTCCGGCAGAAGGCCGGTCAGCCCCCGAGACAATCCTACGCCGACATCCTTTGGGCGCTGATTAATTCCAGTGAATTCGCCTTTAACCATTGACCCGGACGGGTCGGCAGCTCACGCTTATCTTGCAACTTTCCAGAGGTTCTTTAGCCATGTTCAATACAGATATGTCTCGCCGCGATATGCTCAAGCTTTCCATGGCCGGCGTGGTCGGCACGGGCCTATCGGGCTGGCTCAATGTGCTGGCCAGCCGGGCGGCCGAAACACGTGCCCGCACGAAGTCCTGCATCTTGTTGTGGATGGATGGCGGTCCCAGTCACAAGGACACCTTCGATCTGCGCCCGGGTACGGCGCAGGGCGGGCCTTTTCAGGCCATCGAGACCAACGTTCCCGGCATTCAGATCAGCGAACACTTTCCTCGGCTGGCGCGCCTCATGAATCACGGCGCCCTGGTGCGCAGCATGAGCACCGGCGAGGGAGCTCATGGACGCGCCAAATACTATCTCCATACGGGTTATAAGGAAGGTGTCGGCGGCCTGGTCTATCCAAGCCTCGGTTCGATCGTGGCGAAAGAGATTGGCAACCAGGAAAGCCCGCTGCCCAACTATGTCGCCATCGGCAACCGCAGCTTCGGCTCGGGCTTTTTGGCGCTCGCCATCAGCCCCTGGTCGTGGGCGATCCGGTCCGCGGCGTTGAAAACCTGCGCCTCTTTCGTGAACGCCAACCAGTTCAATAATCGCGTGAGCCTCCTGGACGAGCTCGAGAGCGGCTTCCACCGCACCCATGGCGACGGGGTCACCGTCGCTCACCGCACCACCTATCAGCGCACCGTGCAACTCATGCATGACCAGGGTGCCCGGGCCTTCGATATTTCCACGGAGCCGGCTGCCAGTCGAGCCGGTTATGGCACCGGCCGCTTCGCGGATGGCTGCCTTCTGGCACGCCGTCTGGTGGAAACCGGCGTTTCCTTCGTGGAAGTAAATCTTGGCGGCTGGGACACCCATATGAACAACTTCCAGCGCGTCACCCAGCTTTCCGGCCAGGTCGATCCAGCCATGAGTCAGCTGATTACCGACCTGAAAGATCGGGGCCTCTTGGACACGACGCTCGTTATCTGGATGGGGGAGTTTGGGCGAACGCCGCGCATCAACACCCGCTCGGCCCAGCCAGGACGGGATCATTACCCACGTGCCTGGTCTCTCGCCATGTTCGGCGGCGGCATTCGCGGCGGGCAGGTCATTGGGCGTACCGACGCGGAAGCGGCTACCGTGGTCGATCGGCCTGTGAGTACGCTCGATTTCATGGCAACCGTCTGCCGCATCCTGGGGATTGATTACAACAAGCAGAATAGTACGCCGATTGGCCGGCCGATTCGTATTGTCGAGCGCGGAGCCAATCCAATCAGCCAGCTGGTTTAGGAGTTGTTCGCGGCGCACGTCCCCTGCCACCTTGCGTGGCAGGAACGCAAGGTCTGTAGCTAGAGGGTGGAACCGTGACTGTGCACGTCCCCTGCCACCTTGCGTGGCAGGAACGGAAGGTCTGTGGCTAGAACCTGGCGGCGCACACGAAAAATGGAGCTGTTAGACCTTTCGTTCCTGCCACGCAAGGTGGCAGGGGACGAGGAGGGGTTCGGTCTTTTGGTACCAAACGGCTCAGTCTAGGTCGCGCGTCCGAGCGCCGCGCGAAAGCAAGCGTCGAAAAGCAATTCCCACTCACATTTTTGAATTTGCCGGCAAAGAAGTGCGCTGGCTGATTTCTCCCCCATCGCCTTTTCGCAGAGATCGGTAAAAGCCAGAGCGTCCCACTCCTGTTGTTGTATCAGGAACGACGCGTCCGGCTGGTTCGCCTCTTTAGCAAGCGCCGCGGCGGCGGTACGCAAGGGTTCGAAAATAGCATGGCGGCCAACGCGTCGGAACCAGTACTTGGCGTTGCCGAAATCGGGCTCACGGCGGTGCATGAGGCCGTGCCAGTAGCTGCCCTCGACAGTCGCCAGATCCTGGCTCATGCCATGGGACTCCGTCAGATAATCGTGGTAGAGCCAAAGCCCGGACATACAGGCCTTGGCCATGGCGACATCATGCACCTGAAAGGGAGCGAAAACATTGTCGCGCGTCATCACCTTCAAAAGTGGATAGGCGGCGCTATTGGGCTGCCCGGGTCCCAAGTCATTGAGGCGACCCTGGGCCAAAAGCTCCTGGATCGGGAGCGAATAGGAAGCTGTATCCATGATCGTGGATCCACGCGGCGAAAAGAGTGCGCTCGTTGGGACTCGAACCCAAGACCCCAGCATTAAAAGTGCCGTGCTCTACCAGCTGAGCTACGAGCGCCGCTGCACCTCATTGATTCAGTCTACGGTCAGCCCGACCAAGGACAAGGCGGCAAAGACCCAATCGCTTGTCGCGCGGCGAAAGATGAATTTATTTTAAGAAATACGTTGCTTCCGGTAATTAGGGGTAGGTAATATGGAAGCGAGCCTAAAGTTATCGTCCTTTTGTTCCCCTGGCCAAGGTGTGGGCGACGGCCGCTGGCAGCTTTAATAATGCCCAAGAAACTTTCCAAATCATTCTTTCGCTGGGAGATTGTCGTGGTGCCACTAACGAACAACAGACGGCGCGGCTTTACGCTGATCGAATTGCTGGTGGTCATCGCCATCATCGCGATCCTTATCGCCCTCCTGGTGCCGGCGGTGCAAAAGGTGCGTGAAGCGGCATCGCGTACCACTTGTGCCAATAATCTCAAGCAACTGGGATTGGGCTTTCACAATTACCACGATACTTTCAGCGCCTTTCCCCCCGGCCGCATCGACTCCAACGGCGGGGCTACCTGGTGTACCCTCCTTCTTCCCTACATCGAGCAAGATAACGCCTTCAAGCTCTGGAACATCAAGAAACTCTATTACGACCAAACAGCCGCCGCCCGGGAGGTGCAGGTGCCCACCTATTTTTGCCCCGCGGCGCAGCTCCGAGGACAATATGTTGAGTACCTTGGGCGATGGCGATCCCAACGTCCCCGGGGCCCTCGGCGATTATGGCGTCTGCGACGGCGATAACTCCAACGGCCATGCCTACAATTCAGAGGACGCCAGCGGTGCGATCATCATCAGCAGCTATGGTCTCGCCGCCAGTGGTGTGGCCATTCACTGGCGCTCCTTGACGAGCATAGCGTCAATCCTGGATGGGACCAGCAACACCTTCTTGGCCGGCGAGAAGCATGTGATGGCCGGCAAGTTCGGCATCGGTGGCGATTTCACCTCCGGCGCGCCTCATGGCGATGGGTCGATCTTTAATGGCGACCCTGAAAACCAAAATGCCGCGCGTATTGCCGGGCAAAGCAACCCGCTGGCGATTTCACCGACATCCCCCTACAACGAGAATTTTGGCAGACTGGCACGAGGGAGTTTGCCAGTTCGTCATGTGCGACGGCTCGGTAAAGTCCATCGCTAACAGCATCGATTTGCAAAATTACAATCGCCTGTCGGTCCGCAATGACGGCCAGACTATCACGATTGAATTCTGAACGACTCCGGCAGGGCCTGGAAGCAGCAGACAGAGCCAATCGCAAAACGGGGAGGGACCTTCAATTCGATGGTCTCGTCGCCATTTTGGGATTGGCTCTTTGATTTGAGCTGATATTTATCGGGCTGAGTGCAGTTGGCAGGTCAGAGGCCTGCCTCACTCCAGATCATTGCGGTTTGCGAACGGTGATGACGTAGTTGCTCTTCGCGGCATCGACATCTATTTCAATGCCGGAGGTTTCGAAGTCCTGATACATCGGGTCGAGGAGTTGAGGCCTTGGCTTTTCTCGGCCGCCGAAAAAAGAAGGTGGCTGCACCATGACGCGATATTTGCCTGGAACGACCCCGTCCCCCTGTTTGACGGAGCTCATCTGAAAGGAGCCGTCCGCCTGAATCTCCCCCTGCGCACTTTGTTTGGTCACTTCAAGGTCGATAGGATCGAACACTACGAGTCCGCGTGCCAGCACCGTGGCATCCGAGCCGTCGGCATAGACGACGGTTCCCTTGACCTGGTGCATGCCCTTGCTACCGCAGCCGGAACACCAAACAACAAAACAACATCCGAGCGCGAGCCGCCACGGGAAGAGAAGCAAATTCGCTTTCTTAGAGGTTGGCCTACTCCAGCAGGGATTGGCGCCCCTGGCAAGATTAATCAAGAATACCCTCGCGATTAGATTGGATGTTGCCCATAGCGCTCCATTGTTGCAGATTGACGTCATAGCCGAGAAAATGGACGGAGCCATCGCAGTAAAGCATGTTAAGGCCCGCGGAGTGTGCACTGCCGAAATCCTGGTCATTAGACACGCCGGACCTATCATGCATGGGTGCGCCGCTCGTGGTGCGGCTGTTGTCGTTGTCGAAGCCGACGTACATCAGTTCGTTGTCGCCGCCATCCATTCCAGTGAAGTAATTGTCAGGATTAATGTAGCGTTCTCCGAGCAGAAATGTTTGGCTCGTGCCGCGTGTGATATCCGATGGTCGCACCGTACTACATGCATAAATGACTCCCGTGCGCGGATGTGTCAGGAACGGTGGAGAATTTGTATAGCTTGTGGGCCCGGCGTTTTCCTGGTCGCTAAGGCCTGTACTCCCATCGAGACCACGACCATCCCCCGAGCAAGCCGCATAATCGCCACGGGCCATCAATTCATCGGGGGGGACCATGATCGTGTCGGTGACCAGGCCGGCGCCGCCAGGATAGGCAGAGTAATAAGGTTCACCTGGATTTCGGCCGACAGGGTAGGGGCCGCCAGTGCGGCGCGTTGGACAATTCAAGAATGAAATTGTGGTTTGGCACAACAATAACATATCAGCCTGAAAAGCATTGCTCGTTTTACCCAGACCCAACCGCCGCGCATTTTCTTGTTCGATGAATGGCAAAATATTGTAAAGCCAGCCTCCTGGCTGCTCCGGACCAAACCCTTTGCTTGGCACGCCTATCCAGTCCCATCCCCAACCATTGGAAGGAAAGGCCCCTTTATTGATGTCGATAATATTGTGCATGGCCAGGCCAAATTGTTTGAGATTATTTTGGCAGCTGGCCCGGCTGGAAGCCTCACGAACCTTCTGAACTGCGGGCACCAAAAGTGCGATGAGGATGGCAATAATCGCAATAACGACCAGCAACTCTATCAGGGTGAATCCACGCGACCGGTTTGGATACCCTCTCACCGACCGGAAACAAGAAATGTAAATGATCACGGGGTTCCTTTCGACGAAATGATACCGAAAGCCGGCCTATCGACGTGGCCCGCATCTGCTAGCTAAACTGCGAAACCAAACGGCAAAAGCATGTGTACTTTCCAACGCTCGGCCAGCAACAAAAATAATTGGCACATCCGGTCGCCACGAGGCAAAACCACCAGATGCACGTCGATGGCAAGAGGTGGAGGAAAATCGTGGTCGACGAAAGAACTCAGCTTAAGGGTGGCCGCCGCCCTTATCAATCTGCTAATCAATGATCCCCTCATGGCGAGATACGATGTTCCCCATTGCGCATCCACTGGGTTGCATTGACGTTATAACCAATGAAGTGGACAGAGCCGTCGCAGTAGAGCATGTTCAGGCCAGCGGTATGGGCACTGCCGAATTGCTGGGTGTAAGCGGTTCCGGGAGTATCCTGAACTGGCGATTGCGCCGTTGAACGGCTGGTGTCGTTGTCAAAACCGACATACATGGCTTCGTTGTCGCCCGGATCAAGCCCCGTGAAGTAATTGTTGGGGTTAAGATAGCGTTCGCCAATCAGGAATGTTTGGCTGGTGCCGCGGGTAATATCCGGGATGCGCACGGTGCTGCAAGCGTACATGACGCCTGTAAGGGGGTGCTTGAGGTAAGGAGGCGAGTTCGTATAGGATCCGGGACCACCGCCTGAGCTACCATCCACTCTATCGTCTCCCTCGTCAATTTGGCCACCCGTACCGTCCAGTGCAGTGCCATCGCCGGAGTTCGCGGCATAATCGCCCCGCGCCATCAGCTCATCAGGAGGAATGTGAACCTGCACGGTTTGATAGCCACCCGAACCGAGATGGGCAGTGTTATAAGACGTTAGCCCGTTTACGTAGGGGTAGGGCCCACCGTTTCGCCTCGTCGGACAATTCAAAAAGGAGATCGTGGAGCGGCATAACAAAAGCATGTCGTCCTCGAAAGCGACGCCTTGTTTGCCGACGCCGAGCTTGGCGGAGTTTTCTTGTTCGATAAAAGGCAAAATATTGTACAGCCAACCTCCCGGTTGTTCCGGCCCGAACCCCTTGCCCGGAACGCCGATCCAATCCCAACCCCAACCGTTAGACGGAAAAGCACCCTTATTAATGTCCAGGATGTTGTGCATGGCGAGGCCAAATTGTTTCAAGTTATTCTGGCAAGAGGCGCGGTTCGAGGCCTCCCGAACCTTTTGCACCGCCGGCACGAGGAGTGCAATCAAAATCGCAATGATGGCGATGACTACCAGCAATTCAATGAGCGTGAAAGCTTTGGAGCGCCGGCAAGGCAGGGAAGGGGGCCGATTGACAAACATATGAGAGATCATGGGACTCCTTCGCGAATGAAACCTAGAATAATGTTAAATCAAGAAAGGCCCTCAATCAAGGGCTTAGCGTTATCTGATAGAATACCGACCTGAGCGGCGCCACTTCCTGCCCCATCTTGGAGTCCTTGTTGAATTCGGCAGGCAGGGTCTCGTTGCCGCTAGCGTCTTTCAGAGACGCCTCGATACGGTAATAACCCAAATTCACGCCATTAACAGGTTCTCCAGCCACCTTTAAATGCACAATGCCTTCTTCGTCACTTACTCCCGATGCCGGTTTGATGACATCAGCCATGAAGGCCTCGGGAACATAGGTGACGGTCACGTCTTTGACGGGCCCGGCGCCCCCCATGACAGTGCAGCGTACGCCCATGATGCCAACGCCGCTTTTTTGAAAAATGGTTAATCTTTTTACCAGATCCTCTTCAGTCAAATCCAGCTTTTCCGGGTCGATCTGCTTGAGAGCATGTTTAAGAGCAGGGCAGCGCTCAAGCTCCGCGGCATCGAGCCGGCCATCTTTGTTTTTGTCGTACATTTCCATCGCGCGGGCAGCAATCGCATCGGGATCGAATTTTGGGATGGCAACGGGCGTCGGCCCGCAACCTGCCATAAAAGCGGCCCCGAGCCCTATCCAGAAAAACCCCAGCGCCGTCCGACACGTGCCTTTCGAAAGAATTTGCATGGCGATCCTATTTTACCGACGATCCATCAGCCGCGACCATGGACTGATCTTTTTGCCCGTAACGCGTCGTGCCTAACAGCGCCGCGCCAATCTATATTAGAAGGGAGGAAGTGTGAAAATGCAAGATAATATGATTTTTTTCGAGAGCCCCGCATGTTAGAATTCGAGAGCCAGGCAGTTTATTATTTCAACAGTTTCCGTCCCGCCTGACCTCGAGCGCTTTTCGTGGCGCGACTGTGACCATGCTAGCTCGCCGGCACCGGGAGAATCGCCATGGGCAAGATCTTTGGCGGCCGCATCACCGCTTGCGTAGTATTGGCCTTTGTCGCCTGCTCGGTACTCCAGGCCCAGGAGAGGCTCGAACCGCGTGCGCTGGCGTTAATCATTGATCAAAAGCTGGAAGAACGATGGCAAGGCATCGAGGCCGCCCCAGGCGCCAGCGATGCCGAGTTTTTACGGCGCGTTTATCTCGACCTCGCCGGCCGCATTCCGCGCGTGCGGGAGGTTCGCGACTTTCTTGAGGATCCTTCGTCGGACCGGCGGGCCCGCATCGTCGAGCAGCTTTTGGCGAGCCCAATACGTCGGACACTTTAGCGCCACGTGGCGCGACCTCTTCCTTCCCTCCAACACTGACCAGCAATTTCCCGGCTTCAAGAGCTGGCTCCAAGAACAAGTTCGTGGCAACGTCTCCTACGACAAGATGGTACGTGCCATGCTCATGGCGCCGGTCGCCGTTGCCGAATAAGGGTGACGCTGGACGCCGATGCGACGGCCCCCTCGCCAGCCGGTTTTTTCCTGGCGAACGAGGGCAAGCCCGAGAACCTGGCGGCCGCCAGCACGCGTCTTTTTTTGGGCGTCAAGCTGGAATGCGCCCAGTGCCACGATCATCCTTTCGCTCACTGGTCGCGCGACCAATTCTGGGAGATGGCCGCATTCTTTCCGCCGCCAGCGCCCATACAGCCCGCCGCCGATGAAGTCGACGAGACCCTCAGCACCATCAGCGAAACTCCGCTCAAGCCACATCAAATTCGCATTCCGGGGTCCGGCAAGGTGGTGACGGCCAGGTTTCTCACGGGCGCCGAACCTACGTGGCCGCTTGAAGGCGATGCCCGCGCCGTCCTGGCAGATTGGCTGACCGCGGCGGACAATCCCTACTTCGCGCGTGCAGCCGTCAATCGGCTCTGGGCCCACTTCTTCGGCAGCGGCCTGATCGACCCGGTGGACGATGAACCGACCGACGACAATCCGGTCAGTCATCCAGAGTTGCTGGCCGAGCTGAGCCGGCAGTTTGTCGCGCATGGTTATGACGTGAAGTACTTGATACGAGCGCTGACTGCCACCCGCGCCTACCAGCGCACCAGCGCGCAGACGCACCCCAGCCAGGCCCCGCCGCGCGCCTTCGCACGCATGGCGCTGCGCGGTCTGACTTCCGAACAAATGTTCGACAGCATCGCGCTGGCCACGGGCTTGCGGACCGACGGCACTCAGGCCCGAGCGGATTTTCTCAATCGCTTTGCCAGTCAGGAGCGGGCCACCGAAAAGCAAACCTCTATTCTGCATGCCCTGGCCCTCATGAACGGAGACTTTGTCGGCACTGCCACCAGCTTGCAGCGCAGCACCACGTTGGCGGCCGTCGCCGATGTGCCCTTCATGAACCTTCAGGAAAAAATCGAAACGCTCTACCTGGCCACGCTCAGCCGGCGGCCCAGTGCTCAAGAAAGTCAGCGTCTGACGGAATATGTTGCGGGCAGCGGTGGCGGCACCGAGGAGCGCCAGGCCCTGAGCAATATATTTTGGGCGCTTTTGAACTGCTCCGAGTTTGTCGTGAACCATTGATTCGCATCGAAATGCGCGTCGATTCTTCCAGGGGAGGATGAACCATGGCTGCTCCATTGCTTGGCCGTCGCGACATGATGAGGCTGGCCGCCGCCGGCGTCGTGGGCTTCTCGTCATCCGGCTGGCTCAAGGCGCTCGCCGACCAGGCCGCCAGCGCACCGCGTTCCCACCGAGCCTGCATCCTCTTGTGGATGAATGGCGGCCCCAGTCAGATGGACACCTTCGACCTCAAGCCGGGCTCGGCCAACGGCGGCCCGTTTCAGGAAACGCAATCGTCGGTGCCCGGCATCCGTATCAGCGAACATCTGCCGCGCCTGGCCCGTCAGATGAAGGACATGGCGCTCATTCGTTCCATGAGCACGCGCGAAGGGGACCATGGCAGGGGCACCTTTCTCATGCGCACGGGCTATTTGCCGCAAGGCCCGATCCAGTATCCGACGCTCGGCTCGTTCCTCTCCAAGGAACTCGGCGCCGAAGATGCGCCGCTGCCAAACTTTGTCAGCATTGCGCCCTTCCGTCAATTTAATCCGGCGGCTTATTCCTCGGGATTCCTGGGCCCACAATACGCGCCGCTGCTCGTGGGGGACGTCCTCAATCCTAATATCGGCAACCTGCCGAACCAGCAAAATGCCTATGAGGAGCAGCTGCGCAGTACAGGACATGGCTCCTCCCGCCGACGTTACGCCGGCGCAGTTCGATGCGCGCACGGACATCTTGCAGCAGATGGAGCGCGACTTCGTGGCCAATCATCCGGGCGTCTCCCCGCAAAGCCATCAGACCGCTTATGGCCGGGCCTTACGGTTGATGCGCACCGCGGCGCGTACCGCCTTCCACCTGGACCAGGAGCCGGCGCGGCTGCGCGATGCCTATGGGCGTAACTTATTTGGCCAGGGCTGCCTTTTGGCACGGCGCCTGGTGGAGCGTGGCGTGCCGTTCGTCGAAGTGACCCTCGGTTCTTTCCAGGGCAACGCGGGCTGGGACACCCATAACCAGAACTTTGACGCGGTCCGCCGGCTCAGCGCCGTTCTCGATCCGGCCTGGGCGACGCTCATGGAAGACCTGCGGCAGCGGGGACTTCTCGACTCAACGCTGATTGTTTGGATGGGCGAGTTTGGCCGCACACCGCGCATCAATCCACAGCAGGGCCGCGATCACTTCCCCAATGCCTGGACGACGGTGTTGGCCGGCGGGGGCATCCGCGGCGGTCAGACCTATGGACGCACTGCGCCGGACGGCATGTCGGTGGACAACGCCGGCGGCCGGGCCATTAATGTGCCTGACTTCCTCGCCACGGTGTGCCGGGCCCTGGGTCTGGACCCGACCACTCCCAACATGTCCAACGTCGGACGGCCGATCCGCCTGACGGACCATGGCGCGCGTGCCATTCAGGAGGTCCTGGCATGACGCGCGCGCACGCCTGGCTGCCGGAGCGCGGCTTGTTGACCTTGTGCCTGCTGTGCCTGGCGGGCGGGCCCGCCCCACTGGTCGCGCAGGAAAGGCCAGCGCCCGACACGTTTGACATTGTGTTTATTCAGGATTCTGGTCCCGTGCTGCTGCGCATTCGGCCATGCATCGGCGCACGATCAGTGCAGTCGCTCTTTCAGGCACATTTAAAAAAATGGTTCGATTTCCTTGACACCAATCACGACGGCAAGCTCGACGCCAACGAGCTCATCGGCGCGCCGAAAGCGGGAACCATGGCGCAGCTGGTGCGCTTCGGCAACTTCGGCGCGGGCCAGCAACCCACGCTCACGCTTGCCGATTTGAAAAAAAAGACGGGCGAGACGGCGACCTTTGGTGATTTCGTCCATTATTACCAGCGTTTCAATGTGCAGGCTTTCCAGATCATGCCCACCTACCGCGGGGACCAATATGCAGACCGCGCCGGCGAGGCACTTTTCAAGCTGCTCGACGTGGACAAGGATGGCAAGCTGACGCGCGCGGAAATAGCCGCCGCGCCCCAATTGCTCAGTAAATATGACCTGGATGATGACGAGATGGTTTCCGTGCAAGAACTCTTGCCGGCGGACAACCTCGCCATGAAGCGCCGGCCGGCCGCCATGGCGCTGGCCATGCAGCGCCCCGAAAAGAGCGCCCCTGCCCGCAGTTCTTTCGCCATGTCGTTTTATCCCCTCATCAAGGCGGGCGAACGCGAACGCCTACCGGCCATTCTCCTGTCGCTTTTTGACAAGGACGACAATGGCAAGCTTTCTCCCAAGGAATGCGGCTTCGACGCGGCGACGTTCGCGGCGCTTGATAAAAACAAAGATGGCGAACTGGACGATGAGGAGCTGGCTCAATGGGCCGACGGCCCAGCGGACTTCGAATTAGTGCTGCAAATCCCCTCCGGACGGGCGCAGCCTCGCAAACAGGTGCCGGACGAGGAAACCACGCTGGCCTTGAAGTCCGCGAGCCCACGTTTTCTCAAGAAACACACGCAAGCTTCGCTCCTGTCCAGCCTGGTGAGCATGGGAGACGTGGAAATAACAGTGCAAGCCCGTGCTCCGGCGGAGCCCGCCGACCCAGGGTCGGTCTATGCCCAACAATTCATGATGGCTGACCCCAATGAAAACGGGTATGTGGAGTTGGCCGATCTTGAGGCACCACAATTTCAATCCCTCAAAAACGCCTTTGCGCTCCTCGACCGCGATCGCGACGGCAAGGTGACCGAAGAGGAACTGGCCAACGTCACCGCGCTGCTGGCCGAGGCGCCGCGTTATCAGGTGACGCTGGCCGTCATCGAGCATGGGCAGGCCTTTTTTCAGCTATTGGATACCAACCGCGACGGGCGGCTGTCCGCCTACGAACTCCAGACCGCCTGGTCTCGCCTCGAGCCGCGCGATGTCGGCAAAAAAGGCTATATCACCTATGAGCAGGTTCCGCGACAGTTTCAAATCGTCGTACTGCCCGGTTCCACGCAAGACTTGCTCAGGCTGAACGCACCTGCGCTGCAGGGAAATGGCCAGCAGCTGGCGCGAGCGCCGCTGCCAGGCAACGTTCCCGAATGGTTTCGCAAAATGGACACCAATGGCGATGGCTTTATCTCGCCCCGCGAATTCCTCGGCAGCCGCGCGGATTTCCGGCGTATCGACGCCAATGGCGACGGCCTGATTGACCCGGAAGAGGCGATCCGTTTCGATTTGTTGACGCGGTCGAATTAGTCTCTTCTCCATTTTCTCCGTGCTATTCGTGGTTAGCTTCATTTCTTGACGACATTGCCGATTAATCGGTCCGCAGGCTTACTATCGCCGCCTGGCATCGTGGTATTCTTCTTCCCGCGATCGTGAAATTTAGCTAAAACAACCTCGCGATCCATGGCGAAGACGTTCACTCCAAAGGAGCCAGGTGATGGGCACTCGAGAACGAACCGTCGGTTGCGGATTACTGCTTTTGGTTTTGGTGGGCAGCGTGCAGTCAGGCGACGATAAGGACTCGCGGGCTGCCATTGACCGCGCCATCAAGGTTGAGGGTGCGGACAGGCGCCCCGCCAAAAATCAAGGGATGACGATGAAGGGCACGGGCATGTTTTATGGCCTGGGCGAGGGCATTCCCTTTACCGGCGAATGGTACTTTCGCGGCCAAAATCAAAGCAAGGTGGCGCTGGAAATAAAGATTGGCGACCAGGCACTCAAGCTCATTCAGGTCGTCAACGGCGCCAAGGGCTGGACCAAATTCAACACCGAAGCCAATGACATGACCGCGGACGAGCTGCGTGAGGAAATAGCCGAAAACTACGTCCGCTACGTGTGCTCGCTGCGTTCCTCTCAAGGATGCCGCTTTCAAACTTGCCCCGCTGGGTGAGGTCAAAATCAGCGGCAAGCCGGCACAGGGCGTGCGCGTTTCCCACCAGGGCCAGCGTGACGTGAACCTCTTCTTTGACCGGGCCAGCGGCTTTCTCGTCAAGAATGAGTCGCAGGTGAAAGATGTCAAGGGAGGCGGCAACAAGGACATGACCCAGGAGATTTTCTTCTCGAAATACCAGGATTTCGGCGGCATGCAATACCCCACCACGATCGCTATCAAGCGGGACGGCAATCAATTCGTGAATGCGGAAATGACAGATATTCGCATTCTGGATTCGATAGATGAAGCTATTTTTGGCAGGCCATAGCCTGCAGAATGGCCGTGCCTGCCATGGCTTTATGGCCATATTCGCTATTTCCTCTTATCCCCCCCATTCGGGGGGACCTATCCATGCGCGACTCATGAATCGGGCGTGGCTAAATAGTCTGGTTGCAGCTAGGCGATTCGGGTGAGCTGAGGCGTTCTTTTTACTTGCAGGAGGCTAACCGCGTATCACCGTTAGTTTGTGCGTCGTAAGGCTCCGGGGTTTCTGGCGTCCATGGCGGACTGCCAACCGAACGGCAAAACAAGTTACCGTTCCTGGCGACGCGGCGGCGGCTATGCAACGCAGTCTCGCCGCATATTGCAAAATGGTATGCAAAATGGTATGCAAAATGGTAGGCGTCGTGGCGGGGGGTGCCCGGTGCACGCATACATACCATTTTTACAGGCAAGTATCCTCAATGGCAGCCGGCGCGCGATGGTGTCGTAAAACATCTCCGGCATGTCCGCCCTGGTCTGTGTACGGAATGCCAGCCAGTGGTCGGCCTAGTGGTCCAAAACCTCATCCCCCAGAATCGGTGGCCACAGCCCATGAATCCGCCCGCCACTTCGAGTTAACCTGATTTGCCGCTTCTGCCGATAAAACCAACAAGACCGTAAAAGCACATCCGATACGGAGGTTGGTTATGTGGCGAATCCTGGCAAGCCTTACCGTTCTTGTCGTTGGCGCTGAAATAGCTCTGGCCCAAAGTGTTTCTCTCGCGGAGGCGCCGCTGCCCAAAAGCTGCTTTCGCAATGAATTGACGATGGAGCTCAAGGGTAAAATAACGGTTCAGCAGGAGGGCAAGAACATCACGCTAACGCAGGCCGCGACAGCCCGCCATGATTTCCTCGAGCGTGTTCTGGAATCCAGGGAGGGCGTGGCGGAAAAAGCGGCGCGGATCTATGAGACGGCCGGCGCCACGATTACCATCGATACCGAGGCGGTCAAGCTGGCCTTTCGCCCCGGACATACGCTGATGATCTCGCAGCGAACCAACAATCAACTCCAGACTTATTGCCCCCAGGGCCTTCTTACCAACGAGGAGAAGGAACTGACCGACCATTTCGACACGTTGGCGGTCTCCGGCCTACTGCCCGCCAAGGACGTGGCGGTCGGCGAAATCTGGTCCATTCCCACCAACGTGGTCCTGGCCATCTGCGAACTCGATGGTCTCGTAAGTGGTAACCTCAGCGGCAAGCTCAGCAAGATTCAGGGGGACGTCGCCGAGGGAACCATCGACGGTATTGTCAAGGGAATCGGCGTCGGTGCCCAGGTAGCCATGGAAATCAAGGCGCGGTTCGCGTTTGAGCTCAAGGAGAAACGAATTATCGCCCTGGAATGGCACCAGCACGACGAACGCCTGCAAGGACCGGTAAACCCCGGCCTGACCGCGGACGTGATTTACCGCCTCAAACGCACGCCGATCATCGAACCCAATGAATTGAGCGAAATCGCGCTCGTGCGTGCTCTCTCCGTGCCCACCGAGAAGGTGACCGGCATCAGCTATCGTGATGCCCGGGGCCGCTTCAGCTTCCAGCACAGCCGCAACTGGCACATGGTGGGCCAGCAGGACAAGCACCTTGTTTTGCGGCTCCTTTCGGAGCGCGGCGACTTTGTGGCCCAGGCGACATTGACGCCGTTTACCAGGGAAACACCCGGCAAGATGATGGACATCGACCAATTCGTCGCCTTGATGGCCACCGCGCCGGGCTGGGAACAAGAAGCGGACCTGATCGAAAAGAACGCCAAAGTAGACATGCCACCCGAAAGTGGCCTGAAGGCCTATCGTGTCGGCGCCACCGGCAAACTCAGCGGCGTGGCGGCGATCCAGTATTTTCATCTGCTCACGGCGGATAGCGGCGAACAGATGGTGGTAACATTCACCATGGACCCCAAACAGGCCCCGAACCTGTCGCCCCACGACTTAACGTTAGTCCGCAATATTACGCTGTCCGCGCGTAACGACGCGACAGCGGTGAGCAAATAACCGGCCCAGGCTCAGAGGCTACTTTTTCTTCGGCAACGGCGTCACAGCCGGCGGCAACTGGCCCGGTGGAATGAGCGCTCGCCACTGGGCCTCGGCCCGCTCCCGCGCCTGGGAATCGGCCGATGCGGAGTAAGGGATGTTGCGGCCGGCGGGCACGAGCCGGTAAAGATGGAAATGGGCCAGCTCGCGGATCATGGTGTTGGGATTGACCAAATAATCGATCAATAGCTCATAAAGTCCCGGGCGGCGCCATTCCGACTCGGCGAAGCCGTGCATCATCTCCATGATGATCTCGGCCTCCTTGTTCTTGTACTTTTGTTTGAGCTGGTCCAATAGCCTGTAGTCGTTATCGCGATCCGTGGCGATCCAATACTGCAGCGCATCGATGGCTTCCCGACGCAGGTCCGCCATTTGCGGCTGGTCGAGTACTTCCAACAGGCTCGATAAATCCGAAACCGCCGCCAGACTACGCACCACCAGGCGACGCGTGGGGAAATCACGCGATTGCAAGGCGTTCGCGAGGCCGACGTCGACGCGATTGTCGCTGCTCGCCAGCTGGGAAGATAAAAAGCCCAGCGCCCGCAGCAGGTCCTTGCGTGCCGCGGGGTCCATCCCCTTCGGAAGTGGCGGATTATCGAGAACAACGCCGGGCAAGCTGGCTTGCTCGAAGGGACCACTAAAGCCGTCCTTGCAGTTCCAGGTTACGCTGGCCGCTCCGGGCGGCGCTTTCATGGTGTAGGTCGAGAATCCGGACTTGAAGGCGACCGTGCCTTCGAGCACGATGCATCCCACCGTGGCAAATGGGCCATTACGTTTAGGGTTCTTGGGGTCTTTGTAGAACGGCTCCGACGCCGGGAAAAAGCTCCAGCGGTCCACCAGCAACGACGTGCCCTTGGTCTGCAATTTGATGTCAAAGTATTCCTGGCGCAACACCAGCTCTTTATCGCTGGGCACCAGGGGGTTTTCCAGGCGCAGCCGGATATCCACCGGCTTATCGGCTCGCGTCGATGTCAACACGATGCGGCCGCGCTGCAGCAGCAAGTCCAGATCGAAGTCATCGTGGGAATAAAGCTCAACCATGCTTTCGAAGAGGGCGCGAAGGAAAGGAACTCGGGCATATTGCCCCAGAGGGTCAGGCGCACGCCTCGGCTCGTGTCCACGAAACTTCGGCTGCCCGGCAGGCTCATGAGCGGTCTGGCCGACGAGACGTCGGGCTGTTTGGCTGTCAACCGCTTCCACTCCGATTTACCTTCCGGGCCCGGTTGCAGAAGAATACTGCTGTCCTTGGCGTCGGTCAGGTAGGTGCCGATGGTCGCGGAGCGCATGTTGGGTGCAGCAAACGGGATGTCTTTTTTGCTGAGGTTTTCCGTGACCGACTCGGGAGGCGGCCTGTCGAAATTCTTTTTCTCCTTGTCCAGGTCCTTCGTTTGCCCTTGCTTAACATCCTCCTGACCTTTGGCGTCCTCCTTTTCCTTGGAGACTTCGGGCTTCTCTTCCTTGGTATTGTCCTTTTTGCCATCGGTCTGAGCCATGGCGTCCGGTTTGACGCCAGCTTCTTTCTCCGGCGCCAGGTGGAGAATCTGGAAGATGGCGGCCACCAGTATCAGGGCGGCGATAAAACCGCCGCCGGCAAGCAGCAGCGGGCTCCGCCAGCCATCGGCACGGCCCAGCGCAGGCACACCCAGGCGTAGCGTTTCATCTATCTGTTTGCCGCTCGCGGACTCCGCGACAGTTTTCGGTTTGCCGGCGGGCGGCTTACGGTGAAGAAGTGCCTCCGGTCCCCTGACCAGGCCGTACATACGCTGATTGGCGGAAGGCGGCGGCTTGAGCGGTTCACCGAGAATGAGACTGAGAACCTGATGGCAGGCGGCCACTTCGGCCAGGTGGACGTCGGAAGCGAGACATATTTGCTCGACTTCAGCGGCCTGTTCGGCCGTCACCTCGTTATCGAGGTACTCCGCCACGGTGTTGGGGTCGATTTTGATGCCTGGCCCGCTACTGGCCGGCGTCGTGAGGCGTCGCCGATGGGTTACCAACTTGATGCGTTCTATAAGATCGCGGGCGGGCTCGCTTTCCGCCACTTTTTGTCCAATGGCACGGGCCTGCGCGGGATCGAGCGTATCGTCCAGATAGGCCAACAAAGTCCGCAAGGTCAGGCGCAAATTCTGGCTCACGAGCAATCTCCTGGAACGGTCCCGCTACTGCCCAGCGATAAAGGGCCTCCTGATAATAGTGGCGCCGGCGCGGTGTTTTCGTTCACTCGTTCTTTACCAATTTTCCACCGCACGCTATTATTGCGGAAGCTCAAGAGGATTGGCTGATGCTGGATTTTGTCGTTTTGGTTGCGGTCGCCTGGTCGTTGACACCGGTACAACAAGCCGTCGTCAACGAATTAACCGCCGCGGACGAGGCGACCCTCAAAGGCAATGGGTTAAAGGTCGATAACAATGCGCTGCTTGTTTTTTTCAATAAACGCACCCTGCAGGCCAGCGACACCGAGGCAGTGCGGAAACTCATCCGCCAGCTAGGTTCCGAAAGCTACCGCCTGCGCGAGCAGGCGCTGGCTGACCTCATCGCCCGTGGGCCCATGGTCGTCGAGATGCTGCATGCGGCCACCAGGGATGACAACCTGGAGATTGCCCGCCGGGCGGAAAAGGCCCTGACGCGCATCCACGAACGGGACGTGGCCGCCGACGTCGTGCCCGCAGCCGTCCGCTTGCTCGCCGTGCCGGCCCGCGGGCACTGTCGAAGTCATGCTCGGCTATCTTCCCTTCGCCAATAACGATAGCGCTGTCGAGGAAACACGCACGCTTCTAGCCAGCCTCGGGAAACTGGATGGCAAACCCCATCCGGGCCTTGTGGCCGGCCTCGCGGACACCGTCGCCGTACGTCGAGCCGCCGCCGGCGAGGCGTTGTGCCGTGCCGGCCTGCTGGAGCAGCAGCCAGCCATCCGCAAGCTTCTCACCGACGCCGACCCCCTGGTGCGCATGCGCGTGGCCATGGCGCTGATCGCGGTGGGAGAAAAAGCTGCCGTTGCCGTCCTGATCGACACCTTGCCGCGCCTTACCCTGACGCAGGCGTGGCAAGCGGACGATGTGCTCCGCCGCCTGGCGGAAGGCCGAGCGCCCCCCGATGTTTCCCTTGGTGCCGACGAAGGAGCGCGCAACCAGGCCCGGGATACCTGGCAGGCATGGTGGCGCGAAAATGCGGCACGCATCGATCTCTCCAAACTGAAGGCCAGGCCACCGTTGCTTGGCTACACCCTGCTGGTTTTGCTCGACGTGCCCCGTATTATGGAGCTCGGCGCCGAGAATCAGGTCCGCTGGCAGTTCGATAATGTGATCTTTCCCCTCGATGTGCAGGTGTTGCCCGGCGACCGCGTGCTCGTCGCCGAATACCTGGCCAGCCGCGTTACCGAACGCAACCTGAAAGGCGATATCGTCTGGGAAAAAAGAATCGTCGGGCCTCTTGTCGGCCAGCGTCTTCCGAACGGCAATACCTTTATCGCCACCGACAGCCAGCTTTTGGAAATAGATCGCGCGGGCAAGGAGTTATTCAGCTTTTTCAAAAATGATGGCGAACGCATCATGAAGGCCATCAAGCTTCCCGGGGGCGAGATCGCTTGCCTCACGGACGGTCCGCGCATCGTGCGCCTGGATACTACGGGCAAGGAGCTCCATAGTTATCCCGTGGCCCTGACCGAGCGGTATTTTGGTGGTCGAATCTACATGCTGGCCAATGGCAGCGTACTGATCCCGCACAAAGGGGAGAATAAAGTCATCGAGTATGACGCGCGCGGTAAACCGGTCTGGGAAGTTACCGTCGAGCAGCCCGTGGCCGCCGTCCGGCTGCCGAACGGCAACACACTCGTTACCACGTACCTGCCCCAGCGGGGGGTTGTGGAGTTCGACCGCGACGGCCACGAGGTCTGGTCCTACCGCACGACGAGCAAAGTGACGCGCGCCCTCAGGCGCTGACAAGCATGCCCGAGTATCCCGATATCATGCTGTACCTGGAAGCTCTGCAGCCGCGCATTCAGGGCTCGTCCCTCGAACGGATCCGGCTGGCCAATCCATTTCTGCTCCGTACGCCGTACCGCCGATCGAGGAAGCCCAGGGCAAAGTGGTGGTCGGTCTACGCCGCCTGGGTAAACGTATCGTCATCGCGCTCGCGGACGACTTTTTCCTCGTGCTGCATCTGATGATTGCCGGGCGCTTGCACTGGAAAACCAAGGGAGCCAAGCCGCCCGCCAAGATCGGGCTTGCTGCTTTTGACTTTTCGGCGGGCACCTTGATCCTCACGGAAGCGGGCAGCAAACGGCGTGCTTCTCTTTATCTGGTCCGCGGCGAAGCAGAGCTGGCACGCCACGATCCTGGCGGCCTGGATGTTTTTACGA
Source organism: uncultured Planctomycetota bacterium (assembly GCA_963848825.1). Classification (GTDB taxonomy): domain Bacteria; phylum Planctomycetota; class Planctomycetia; order Gemmatales; family Gemmataceae; genus CAVVSQ01. The sequence goes on from CAWKFA010000017.1 coordinate 618,173, forward strand.
CCGACGAGATTACCTTTCGCGAAGCGCTCCGGCGTGAAAACCATACGCTCAAGCGCTCCCTTACCGATCCCCGCCTTGTCAGCGGCATAGGCAATGCCTACGCCGACGAAATCCTGCATCGCGCCGGCATGTCGCCCCTCACGCTTAGCAATCGTTTGACCGACGAAGATTGGGGTCGATTGCTCGCCGCCACGCGGCAAACGCTCGCCGACTGGCTGGACAAACTGCGCCGCGAGGCCGACGGAGCTTTCCCGGAAAAAGTGACTGCATTCCGCCCCGAAATGGCGGTCCATGGGCGTTTCGGGCTGCCCTGCCCGGTGTGCGGCTCAAAAGTCCAGCGCATTGTTTACGCGGACAATGAGACGAACTATTGCCCTCGCTGCCAGACCGGTGGCAAGGTTCTGGCCGACCGAGCTCTATCGCGTTTGTTAAAAGATGATTGGCCGCGAAATATTGAGGACTGGGAATGAGCGCCTGCTACTGCCGTCCGCATAGTGCCTGGTAGCCTTAAACTTGTTTGTTCGATTTCACGGGCGACGCGCTCCATCACTTCGTGCCAGTTCCCGGGCTCCTTCTGGCGGAAAAGGCGCATGGTCGGATACCACGGGCTGTCGGTCCGTTCGAGCAGCCAGCGCCAGTCGGCCGCAAACGGCAGCAGGGTCATGGCAGTCACGCCAAGTGCCCCGGCCAGGTGAGCCACCGCGGACTCGACGGTGACCACCGCATCGAGATTCATGAGCACGGCGGCCAGGTCTTTCAGCGAGCTACTGTCGAAGCGCCTGCCAAGGTCCGTTACCGGGAAAGGAACCGCGCCGAGTTGTTCCGTGCCGGGGCCGACCTGGAGGCTAAATAGCCGCACCCCTTTAATCTGGGCCAGGGGTGCAAAACATGAAAGCGGCAACGAACGCACCCGGTCCCGTGTGTTCTTGGGGTTTCCTTGCCAGGCGATACCGATTAGCAATTCGCCTTCCTGCCGCTTGATATGTTCCCGCCATTGCTCGACTAACCGGGGCTCGGCAGCCAGATAAGGAACGTCGGCGGGAATCGTGGCGAGCGTCGTCTGGAAAATGCCCGGCAGACTTAACAGCGGCACCTGAACGTCAAATGGCGGCAATGGCCCGCCCACGGGCACCACCCCGTCAAGCCCCTCGGCATTCTTAAAGAGGTCAAACAGTGCCGGTTGGCACTCCAAAATCACCTTGCCGCCGCGACCGCGCACCATCGGCAGATAGCGTGCGAACTGGAGCGTGTCCCCCAGGCCCTGTTCGGCGTAAACGAGAATGCTTTTGCCGGCGAGCGCTTCACCATGCCAGCGTGGTTGCGTGAATGTGCGTGGCACCAGGCCCGGCCGGGCCCAGCGATGTTCATAATCGGGCCAGCCGCCGGCGAAATCTCCTTGCAACAAACGTAACACCGAGCGGTTCCACAGCGTGATCCGGTGGCCTGGATCAATGGCCAGCACCTGCTCATAGCTGTCGGCAGCCGCGTCGAGGCGGCCGAGGCCAAAAAGCGCGATGCCGATGTTGTTGTGAGCATTGAGGTGCCGCGGATCGAGCCGTAGTGCCGCCTCATAACAGGCGATGGCCTCGTCAAGGTGCCCTTGCGCGTACAGAGCGTAACCCAGGCTGTTATGGGCGTCGGCATGGCCGGGCCGTAGCCGCAGGGCGTGACGGTGACACGCGATCGCTTCCTCGAGGCGTCCTTGCTCCTGGAGGGCCACCCCCAGGTTGTTATGGGAATCCGCAAAGCCCGGATTCAGGCGCAAGGCCTCCTGGTAACAGGCAATCGCGTCATCAATTCGACCCTGGACCTGAAGGACAATTCCCAGGTTGTTCAGCGCATCGACATGCTGCGGATTGATGTGCAGAGCCTGCCGATAGTAAACCGTGGCGTCGTCGAGCTGGCCTTGCTCCTTGAGAGTCACGCCCAGGTTATTATGGGCGTCGGCGAACTGAGGATTGATGCGCAGCGCTTGCCGATACCACTCGGCGGCCTCGGCGAAGTTTCCCTGCTGCTGGAGCGTCACGCCGATATTGTTGCAAGCATCCGCATGGTTGGGATTGAGTTTAAAGGCCTGGCGAAAGCAAGTGAGCGCCGCCGCTTTATCTCCCTGCTCGAAAAGCGTCAGACCCAGATTGTAATGCGCGCCCGCGTGGTTGGGATTAATCTCCAACGCCTGGCGAAAACAGGCGGCTGCGTCGGCCAAGTCGCCCTGGTCCTTATGAAGGATGCCCAGATTGATGGCGGCATCGGTATTGCCGGGACTGAGCCGTAGCACGGTCTGGAAACAGGCCAGTGCGCCAGCCAGGTCGCCTTGAGCGCAGCAGTGTCAGGCCCAGGTTGTTGTGGGCACCGAGGTGGCCCGGCTCGAGCGCAGCGCCTGCCGAAAACAGGCCGCTGCTTCGTCGAGTTGGTGCCAGTGCTTATAAATGCAGCCCAGGTTGTAATGAAAAACGGCGATGGTCGGCTCAAGGGCGCTCGCCTGGCGGATAAAAGAGACCGCATCCTGGCGATTGGCCATATGAGCCAACACGCCAAGAAGATGATAGGCCCAGGCATGCCTGCCATCAGCTTGTAGGACCTCACGTAGGAGGGCTTCGGCTTCGGTGAGCCGACCCTGCTGATGCGCGCGAACGGCCAACTCATATAACTCTGCTGCGCTAGGCATGGTCCCCTTTGCTCATCACCAGAAACGTCACGGCTTCGCGGCAAGATGCCGCAATTCGCTAGCGATACGATCGAAAACGCCCTGCCAGTCCCCGGCTTTGGTCTGACGAAATAAACGCATCGTCGGATACCAGGGGCTATCTTCACGTTCGAGCCCCCAGCGCCAGTCCGGCACAAAGGCGAGCGCCAGCCAGACGGGAACACCCAGGGCACCCGCGAGGTGCGCGAGTGCGGAGTCCGCGGTCACGAGCAAGTCCAGGTTCATCAGTACCGAGGCGGAATCAACAAAGGCAAAGCTATTGTCCAGTTGAGTGCTCAAATCAAGCGTGGCAAACTCTGCCGTCACTTGTTGGGTGCCATGCCCTTTTTGCAAGCTTACCAGCTTGACCCCGGGCAGACGCGCCAGCGCGCCAAAGTATTGCCAGGGGACCGAGCGTTCGCGATCGCGGGCATGTCGCGGGTTTCCCTGCCAGGCGATACCCACTTTGAACTCGGGATGGGCAGAGCCCAGTTGGCGTATTAATTCAGTTCGCCAGTGCGCGACCAGGTTGGGATCAGCGCTCATATAAGGAATGGCCGCGGGGATCGTGGCCAGCGTGGTGCCCAAAACCGCGGGAAGACTCATCAAAGGGACTTGAACGTCGAAATAGGGCAGGGGGTCGCCGGCAGCAATAATCTGGGGCATGGGGCCGCGGCGAGGATGGGCGACTTGGCGAGCACGCGCTGGACTTCCAGCACGACCGTGCCGCCAAGGTCTTTGATCAGGGGTAAATAGCGCACGAATTGCAAGGTGTCGCCAAGCCCCTGCTCGGAGCCAACGTACCAGACGAGAATCGTCTTGCCCGCCAGCGGCGCGCCGTCCCAGCGCGGTTTGTCGAAAACACGCCTCGTCATGCCAGGAAGGGCCCAGCGCTCTTCGTAGTCCGGCCAGGCGAGTTCGAGCTTCCCCTGCAGCAGACGTAACAGACACCTCTGCCAGCGCGCCAGGCGATGGCCAGGCTCCAGTGCCAGCGCTTGCTCGTAGCAATCCTCTGCTTCCGTGAACTGTCCTTGCCAGTAAAGGGCGCTACCCAGGTTGACGTGGGCATTGGCATTGTTGGGACTGATCTGCAGGGTGCGCCGAAAAGATGCGCACGCCTCGCTGGTTGCGCCGAGTTGCTGCAAGGCGTCGCCCAATTTATTGTGCGCCTCCGCGTGACCCGGTTGAAGGCGCACCGCCTCACGATACGAGGTGACCGCTTCGGCAAGTTGGCCCTGCGCGGCCAGCGCATTGGCCAGATTGAAATGAGCGCCCGCATGATTGGGCTTCAGACGCAGAGCTTGCTGAAAACTTTCAACGGCTGCCGCCGCCTGTCCAAGTTCATTTTGAGCGTTGCCAAGGTTATTATGCGCATCCGCATGGTTGGGATTGATGCGCAGCGTCGCGCCGAAACACGCAGCGGCCTGGGCAAAATTACTCTGGCCGTAGTAGGCGTAACCCAGGTTGTTATGGGCGTCCGCATGGTCAGGATTGAGACGCAGCGCATTCTCGTAGCACGCGATGGCCTCGGTCGCTTGCCCCAGGCCGTCCAGGGCGATGCCCAGGTTGTTGTGGGCATCCGCATCGTTCGGGTCGAGGCGAAGTGCCTGGCGAAAATAGCTGCTTGCCTCGGCAGGTTGACCCTGTTCGCAAAGCGCATAGCCCAGGTTGATCAGGGCGCCGCGATGGGTGGGATTAATTCGCAAGGCCTCTCGGTAACAGGCGATGGCCCGGTCCGGTTGGCCCAGGCCGAAATGGGCATAGCCAAGATTGTTGCGTGCATCGGCATCGCCCGGATTGTGTAGGCTGGCAGCCTGAAAGCACTCCAGCGCCTGGACAAGTTGCCCTTGCCCAAAATAAGCGACGCCCAGGCCGTTGTGAGCATCCGCATTGCCGGGGTTTAGCGCCAGCGCTTGCGCAATAACGTCATCGCCAGGTCGGCCTGCCCTCGTCCAAGCTCCAAAACGCCGAGCAAGTGCAGAGCACCGGCATGGCGTGAGTCGAGCTGCAGGATGTGCCGATAGATGGTTTCCGCCCCGGCCAGATTGCCGGACTGCTGCATGCCGACGGCGTGGCTGAATAACTCGGCGACAGTTGCCATGCAAAACCCAATATTCCTTGCCAGCGCGAGCGGCGCACACCAACGCTTACGAGCCTTGACTGCACCAGCGGCGCCACATGGTTCGATAGGCCAGCTCGGTGGCGCGGGTAAAGCCCACCGCGTCCATCAGCGGCGAACGTTTCATACGTTCGCGCAGGCCCTTGCGCATGGCCTGGAGCTTGCTCCGGTCGCCCGCCAACTCAGCGGCACGCTGAACAAACTCACCTGCCGATGTCGCCGCCAGTTCCTTGAGCCCCAGGTTGGCAAGTTGACTTAATCCCGCCCGGCCGACTACCGTGTTGCCCACGAGGGAAACAACCGGCACGCCCATCCAAAAGGAATCGAGGCTGGTCGCATGTCCATTATAAGGGAAGGTGTCCAGGGCAATGTCGATGCGCTGATAGAGCCGCAAATACTCAGGCCGGGGCCGTGGCGAATAAAACTCCACGCGGCTGGCCACGATGCCGCGCTCACCGAAGAAAGCCAGGGTCCTGAGCCGCTGGCTCCCTTGCTTGGCCAGGAGCAACAGACGCGCTTCGGGCACCGCCTGCAGCACCTCGGCCCACAGCTTCAGCACCCCATCATTGACCTTGCAGAAATTATTCAGGCAGCCGAAGGAAACAAAGCCCGCCTCCGTGGCGGGCAGTGGCGTTACGGCTGGGTCTTCCGTTTGCGGGTCGAAACACCAGAAGCTATGGGGCAACCGGTGGCTGGTTTCCGCATAAGGAGGCTCGCCCATGTCCGGTGGGTCGAGATAGGGATCGGTGAGCCGATAGTCCATGGTGCCCAGTCCCGTACTGCCGGGATAGGCAGCGGACGTTACCTGAACCGGCGCGGGCTTTGCGCGAATACCAGCAGCCTGCTACCCGACATGTGCATCGTCAAGTCGACAAGAATGTCGATACCGTCCTGGCGTACCTGGCTGGCGACGCGTTCGTCCGACCAGCCCGCGGTGACGCGCCAGTGATCGGCGCTAACACGGAACTTTTCGGTCATCCCATCGCCGTTCAGCAGGTCCGCGTAAAGGGTGACGTCGAATTCTTGGTGGTTGTGGTTCTGCAGGAGGGGCCAGATCATGCGCCCAAGCACATGATCGCGGAAATCGGGGGACAGATAACCGACCCGCAGGCGCCGGTTGAGGCTGGGGTCGTTCGTGAACGAGTTGCCAGGCGGCCCCAGCGGTTGAGCATGCTCATGATTCCAGTTGTGCAGGGCCCTCCTGATAGCGGCGGCGTCGTAGCCCGGGTGGTAAAGCAAGGTATAGAGCAGGTTGCTTTGCCAGTCGTGCTTGTCAGGTTCGATGGCGCAAGCGGTTTCATAACAGGCCAGCGCTTCCTCGACTCGGCCCTGATCCTTCAGGACCTTGCCGAGGTTCGTGTGAGCTTGCGCATGGTCCGGTTGCAGGCCGAGGGCCTCCCGAAACGAATGCGCCGCCTCATCGAGGTTTTCCTGCCAGATTTGGCTCAGACCGAGATTATTGTAAAAGACTGCCTTGTTGGGATTAAGCCGTAACGCCTGCTGATAACAGTCTATTGCTTCCTGGTACCGTCCCAGGCCATTGAGGACGAAGCCTAAATTGTTGAGTGCCTCCGCGTGCTGGGGGCCCAGGCGCGCCGCCTCCCGGTAGCACTCGAGCGCCTCGGCGACTGCGCCAAGTTCCGCCAGGGCATTGCCAAGCTGAAAATGGGCGTTCCCATGATTGGGGGCCCGGTGAACCGCCGCGCGTAAGCTCTGGGCCGCCTCGGCGGTATGTTTCAAGCCGAGGAGCGCATAGCCCAGGTTGTAATGCCCATCGGCACGATCCGGATCGCTGGCGGCCGCCTGTCTAAAATAAGGAATGGCTTCGGCGAACTGACCCCTGGTGGCAAAAAGAATTCCGAGATTATTGAGTGCGCCGGGATGACAGGGTGCCGCCTGGAGGAGTTGCCGGTAAAGCGCTTCCGCCCGTGCTACGTCCCCCTGCTGCTGGTAGCGAACTGCCTCATCGTACTGAGTAGCATGGGTAAGCATGGCGGAGATTTTACGGGAGCCGGGTGACTATGTTGCTATTTTATAGTGAAAACCCGGCCGTTTCACGCCTTTTCGCAGGGCGTCCCCCGGGACGCACTAGTGGCGACTTTCGGCTATTATTCACTATTGTCAAGTCGGGTGCCGTTTCGGGACAAAGGGAAATGAAGGATGACTTCGATCGCCCAATTATTCGACCTTGCAGTGCGTTATCATCAAGCGGGCAACCTTTCCGAGGCCGAACCGCTCTATCGTCGGGTGCTTGAGGCCGACCCTTATAACGTTCTGTCCTTCCAAGTTCAAGCCCTTCATCTGCTCGGTATCCTGGCCAGGCAAACTGGTCAGTTCGAGAGCGCGCGTGCACTTCTTGAGCAGGCCATTCTGCTCAAGCCGTCCTGCGCCTTTGTCCACTTCAACCTGGGCATGGTGCTCATGGATTTGGGTCGTTGCCAGGAATCAGCGGCCTGCTTTCGGACTGAGCTGCAAATCAGTCCTCAGCACGTGGAATCCTATGTGAACCTGGGCATAGCCCAGGTCCGCGAGGGACAACTTGCCGAGGCGGGCGAGAGCTATCGGCAGGCGCTGCTTCTAAGCCCTGATCATGCGGATGCCGTCAACAATCTCGGCATCGTGTACATGAAGCAAAAAAAACACGCCGAGGCCATCCAGTGCTTTCGGCAGGCCCTGGCGCTTCAAGGCGGCAATGCACGCGGACATCTGAACCTCGGCAATGCACTCAAGGAAGCCGGGCAACTGACCGAAGCCATTGCTTGTTATCGTCAGGCCACGCGCATTGACGCAGACGACCCGGCGGCACAAAGCTATCTTGGTCTTGCCCTGCTCGAACAGGAACAACTTGCCGAGGCGGTCGTATGTTTTCGCCAGGTGGCCGCCTCTAGGCCCAACGATGCGCAGGCGCACTACAATTTGGGGTGCGCTCTCCTGGAGCAAAAGCAGCCGGCCGCAAGTGCCGCGAGTTTTCGCCAGGCGCTTGAGTATGCTCCCGACCATGCCGACGCGCATCAAAAATTGGGCGCCGCGCTTTTCGAACAAAAGCAATGGCCCGAGGCGGCCGAGTGCTTTCGCCAGGCATTGCGCCTGTGCCCGAACCTGCCGGCCTGGCACGATAACCTTGGCCTGGTTCTCCTTGAGCAAAAATTGCCAATTGAGGCGGCGGTATCTTTTCGGCAAGCGTTGCTCCTCGATCCGGGCGATGCCGAGACGCACAATCACCTGGGCAATGCTTACCGCGACCAGGGCCTTCTGGACGAGGCCGTCATTTGCTATCGCCGCTCACTTGACCTCAACCCGAACGAGGCCGAAACCCATAACAATCTTGGCGGCGTCCTGAAAGAACAGGGTTGTCTGGATGAGGCCCTCGAATGTTACCGCATGGCCTGCAAGCTCGATCCCACCAACCCGGCTCGACCGAGCAACGTGCTCTTCACGATGCTCTATCATCCCCGCTACGATTGTCGCCACTGGTTCGACGAACACGAGCGCTGGCAGCACGCACATGCCGTGTTCGCTCCAAGCGGGCCGTTTAAAAATGTCCCGCGCCGGAGCGCCGCCTACGAATCGGCTATGTGTCGCCCGACTTGCGCGATCATGTACTGGGCCGCAACGTTTGGCCGCTGATGCGCCACCATGATCACGGGCAATTTGAGATTACTATTTATGCGCACCCACCCAGCTCCGATGCCGTCACGGAACAATTCCGGGCCAGCGCGGACCGCTGGCGCGAGGTGGCTTGCTGGACGGACGCTGAAGTAGCCAAGCAGATCGAGCAAGACGAAATCGATATCCTGATAGACTTGACCATGCACATGGGCGGCAATCGGCTGTTGATTTTCGCCCGCAAACCCGCACCCCTGCAGGTGACCTTCGCGGGCTATCCGGGCGGCACCGGGCTCAGCGCGATCGACTATCGCCTGACCGACCCCTATCTCGACCCGCCGGGACTAAACGATCGCTGGTTTGTCGAAAAGACCTTTCGCCTGCCGCATTGCTTTTGGTGTTTCGATTCACCGGAGCAAGCGCCGCTCGTGGGTCCCTTGCCCGCGCCCAAAAATGGTTATGTTACCTTTGGTTGCTTGAATAACTTCTGCAAGATCAACGAGGGGGTCCTCGAGTTATGGGCGGGCGTCTTGCGCGGGGTGCCTGGCTCGCGGTTGCTGATGGTGGCCCACGAGGGCAGCCATCGCCAGCGCACGCGCGACTTCTTCGCGCGGCATGGCGTGGGCGCGGAGCGCATCTTTTTCTCGCCGCGCGTTCCCCATGCGGACTACCTGGCACTTTACAATAGCGTGGACATCGGCCTGGACACGTTCCCTTATAACGGCCACACCACCAGCATGGACTCTTTTTGGATGGGCGTCCCGGTGATTACGCTGGCGGGCAGCACCCCCGTCGGCCGCGGCGGCCTCAGCCAGCTCACCAACCTGGGCCTTCAAGAATTAATCGCCACCACGCCGGAACAATTCATCCATATCGCCACGGACCTGGCGCGGAACCTGCCGCGCCTTGATGAATTGCGCAATAGTCTGCGTGAGCGTATGCGACGTTCGCCCCTGGCGGACGCCGTCGGCTTCGCTCGTGGCATCGAAGAAGCTTACCGCAAAATATGGCGCACCTGGTGCGCGGAACAAAATAAGAGCGCGGATTGAGTACGGCTCACTGGAAAAGTGCCAGGGAGGTTCGCAAGGTCGCGAGCACGCCCCAGGCCAGCGGCACGCCCACCCAGAGCCAGCTGACCACGAGCAACAAATAGTTGGTAGGTGTCGCTGGCTGCATCGGCGGACTGGGCTGGTCAAGCATAATAGTTCTCCAAAGACGTCCGGTCCATTGCGCAACTCTAGGCCACGGGCGCCGACACATCAGCTTTCACGGCAAGCGGTCTTACCAGCAGGTTGGCGATGAAGCCAAGGACGAGAAGCCCCGCCATCAGGTACATTGTGCTGGTATAAGAATCAGCCTTGGCAACTTTTTGCTCGATCTGGTATTCACGGATGTAACTGATCAGGTATGGCCCGACGATGCCAGCCGCCGACCAGGCCGTCAACAGACGGCCATGAATGGCCCCAACCTGCGCGGTCCCAAACAGGTCGCGCAAATAGGCGGGCACGGTTGCGAACCCGCCGCCGTACATGCTCATGATGATGGCGTAGGCGAGCACGAAGGCCACCAGGAGGCCAAGATGCCCCGTCGTGGGCGTGAGTGCATAGAGCCCGGCGCCGAGCGCAAAGTAAATCATATAGGTATTTTTGCGGCCGATGTAATCGGAAAGGGACGACCAGACGAAGCGCCCCACCATGTTGAAGAGGCTCAGAAGACCGACAAACCCGGCGGCCGCTTCGGGAGTGACCCGGCCGGCAAACATTTCCTGGATCATCGGCGAAGCTTGACTGAGCACACCGATGCCTGCCGTCACGTTAAGGAAGAGTACGGCCCACAGGAGCCAAAACTGCGGTGTCTTGATGGCGTCGTCAGCGCTGACGTCGTCGGGCGCGGCCAGCGGCTTGCGGGCATTGGTCGTGCCCGCGTCAGCAGGCCGCCAGCCCGGCGCCGGCAGGCGTACCATCAGGGCGCCGAACATCATGAAACAAAAGTATATGGCCCCCATGGCAATAAAGGCCTCGGCGACGCCAACCGATGACGCCGAGCGAAAATGAGTCATCAGCGCCTGCGCCAGGGGCGAGCCAATCATGGCGCCGCCGCCAAACCCCATGATGGCCATGCCCGTCGCCATGCCGGGCCGGTCCGGGAACCATTTGATGAGTGTGGAAACGGGCGAAATATAACCAAGCCCCAGGCCTATGCCGCCGAGAACGCCGTAACCGAGATATAAAAGCCATATTTGATGCCACCACACCCCGAGGGCGGACACAAAAAAGCCGCCACTAAAGCAGACTGCCGCGGCGAACATGGCCTTTCGTGGGCCGGCGGCTTCCAGCCATTTGCCAAACACCGCTGCCGACAGCCCGAGGAAAACAATGGCAATACTGAAGATCCAGCCCACCGTTTTCAGTGACCAGTCCGCTTCGGTGGCCTCGGTTATGCCGAGGACCTTCGTAAGCGGAAAGTTGAAAACGCTAAAGGCGTACGCCTGACCGATGGCCAGGTGAATCGCCAGCGCCGCGGGCGGCACCAACCAGCGGTTATAGCCGGGCGGCGCCACAGTGCGCGAACGGTCAAGGAAGTTAATGAGTGAATGAGCGACTTGGGCGGGGGCGGCGGACATTGAATGTTCTCGTGAGTGGGTTTCAGGGCCTCCACGGTACCCGGCGTTGGGTTAGCGCCGGGCTACGAAAAGAATTTGTGCAACTGTCGTACCTTTGTCATAATGCAAAAGAGACTTCCTCGCAGGTGGGATCTCGGCAATCCTCGCAGGCTACGGCGTAACATTTGCATTAATGATTTTAGCTTAACACAATTAGTAGGGAGGTCAAGCCGGTGCCCGGCCCCGAAAATAATGCCAAAGCGGCGGATCCGCTTGTGGTTGCCGTCAACGTCTGCCGGGTCGGCGACACAGGGATAGCACACCAGGCAGACCTCGTGGCCGTCGAGGAACCTCTGGAGGTTCGCCTCGCGGTAACAGGTGAGAAGCGGGGGCGCCAGCTGGTCGTCACCGTCACGATGCGCACGCCGGGGAATGATCAGGAACTGGCGGTTGGCTACCTCGTATCCGAAGGAATCGTTACGGGGCCGGAGCAGATTCAGGCCGTTCACGGGGGCAAACCCAACGTCGTTTGTGTTGCCCTCAGAGAAGGCACCGCCGTCGATCGGGCGCGGCTTGAACGCCATTTCTACACCACCTCCAGCTGTGGAGTTTGTGGTAAGGCATCCCTCGAAGCTGTCCGTGTGGCGGTTCACACGCGACCGCGCGGGCCAGCCCGTTTTTGATCCAGCAGTGATATACAGCCTTCCCGATACACTTCGCTCCGTGCAGATCGGTTTCGAACGCACTGGCGGCTTGCATGCGGCGGCGCTGTTCGACAGCGCCGGCCAGCTTCTCTGCATGCGTGAGGACGTGGGCCGCCATAACGCCCTTGATAAACTTGTCGGCGCTCAATTTCTCGCTGGCCGCACACCGCTCAACAACGCGATCCTCCTCGTGAGCGGCCGCGCCAGTTTTGAACTTGTGCAAAAAGCCGCCGTCGCGGGCATACCGATACTGGCCGCTGTCGGCGCCCCTTCCAGCCTCGCCATTGACCTGGCGCGGGAACATGGTTTGACGCTGCTGGGCTTTGTGCGCCACGATCGCTTCAACATTTATACCGACGCGGGACGTATTCCCCTGAGTTCAGGGAGTGTCGCCGCGCCTGTGCTGCCAGCGGCTGTGCTAGCGGATGAACGCTTGCCGCTGGTGATTCTTTGAGGTCCCTTCTGTCGTGAGGGTCAAATGTTCCATTTAGACCTCGTTGATGCCGCCGATCCAAAACGTGTTGGGCGCGAGCCTTTTAGTCCCCAGACGGCAGCCAAAGCCTCCCGGTTGCGTGGGGCCACTGCCGTGGACGGTGTTTGCCCGTACTGCGCGGTAGGTTGCGGCCAGCTTATCTACACCAAGGGGGGGCAAGTCATCGATATCGAAGGCGATCCGCAGCCCCATCAATGAGGGTACGCTCTGCCCCAAGGGCGCCAACGCCTACCAGCTTGCCGTCAACGCGCACCGCGTTGCCCACGTCATGTATCGCGCCCCCCACTCCGATCACTGGGAGCAGAAGCCGCTCGACTGGGCTCTCGACCAAATTGCGCTCCGCATCAAGACAGCACGCGATGCCGACTTCGTCAAAAATGATCAGCAAGGGAGGCGCTTGAACGCGCTCCATTCGGTAGGCTCCCTGGGGGGCGCCACGCTGGATATCGAAGAAAACTATTTGATGAAAAAGCTGCTCACCGGCGGGCTGGGCATCGTTTCGATCGAGAACCAGGCACGGATATGACACAGTGCCTCGGTGCCCGGTCTGGGCGCCTCCTTCGGTCGTGGCGCGGCGACCACCTATCCCCAGGATTTGGTGAACAGCGATTGCGTGCTGTTCATGGGTTCGAACATGGCGGAAGCGCACCCCGTGGCGTTCCGCTGGCCGATGATGGCCAAGGCGAAAGGGGCCACACTGATCCACGTGGACCCGCGTTTCACGCGGACGTCGGCGTTATGCGATGTTTTCGTGGGCATTCGGGCGGGCAGCGACATCGCCTTTCTAGGTGGCCTCGTCAACTATGTGTTGAGCCACGAGCTTTGGTTCAAGGAATACGTCGAGGCCTACACCAACGCATCAACTCTGATTCAAGAGGGCTACCAGGACACCGAAGACCTCGGCGGCTTGTTTAGCGGCTACGACCCAAAAGGCGGTATGTATGACGCGAAGGAAGGGAACTGGGGTTATCAAGGGGCCCCCAGTGAAAACAAAGAGGGAGCAAGCGGTGCTGGCTCCCAAAAGGGGGGTGCCGGTGTGCATGGAGCGGCGGTAATGGGTGGTGCCACGACCCATGGCTCGCCACGTTCGGACATGACCGCTGCCCCGGAAGGCCAGCCGCCGCGCGATCCGACGCTCAAACACCCCCGCTGCGTCATGCAAATCCTGCGGCGGCATTTCGCCCGTTATACGCCGGACTTTGTCGCCAAGGTATGCGGCTGCCGGGAGGAGGATTTTCTTAAGGTGGCCAAGGATTTCTCTGCCAATTCCGGCCGCGAAAAGACCAGTGCCATCGTCTATGCCGTCGGCTGGACGCAACACTCCACCGGGGTGCAGATAATCCGCACCGCGGGCATTTTGCAGCTTCTGCTGGGCAACATGGGCCGGCCCGGCGGCGGCATCATGGCCATGCGTGGCCATTCCAGCATCCAGGGCTCGACCGATATCTCGACGCTTTACGATTTGCTGCCCGGGTATTTGCCCCAGCCATCCGCCGACAAGGGCCACGATACACTCGACAACTACGTTAAACATGAAGGTTTGCCGACCGGTTATTGGGCCAACTTTCGCAAATTCATCGTTAGCTTGCTCAAAGCCTGGTATGGCGACGCCGCCACCGCCGCCAACGAGTATGCCTATTCGTGGGTGCCACGCATCGACGGCGATTACTCCCAGCTACCCACGTTCAACCGCATGTCGCGCGGCGAGATGAAGGGGTATTTCCTTTTTGGTCAAAACCCCGGCGGCGGCGGGCCGAACGCGGGCCTCCATCGCGCCGGCCTGCGCAATCTCGACTGGCTTGTTGTCCTCGATTGGTTCGAAACGGAAAGCGCTGTCTTCTGGAAAAGCGACCCGGACGGCCCATCCGCCGCGGACGTCAAGACGGAAGTATTCTTTATTCCCGCCGCGGCGAGTAGCGAGAAAAATGGCACGCTCACCAACACCCAGCGCCTCCTGCAGTGGCACACCAAAGCTGTCGACCCGCAGGGGGATTGCCGTTCGGACGCCTGGTTTGTCTATCAACTCGGCAAACGGCTCAAAAAGCTCTATGCCGGTTCGACCGATCCGCGCGACCAACCGTTATTGAACCTTACCTGGGATTACGATTTCGACGAGCCCGAACAGCTTCCGGATGGGTCACGCAGCCGCATTGTGGGTGAGCCGGACCTCGAAAAGATTCTTCAGGAAATCAATGGCTGCCACCTCGACGACGTGGATCCCAAGAGCGGCCGGCCCCGCCTGGTGCGTGGCTTCTCGGAGTTGAAAGAGGATGGCACCACTGCCGCCGGTTGTTGGATTTATAGTGGCGTCTTCCCCGAACCAGGACGCAACCGGGCCCGCGAGCGCAAGCGTAGCGACAATCCCGTGCAGCCGGACTGGGGTTTCGCCTGGCCGCACAACCGCCGCATCATGTATAACCGCACCTCGGCGGACCCCGCCGGCCGACCCTGGTCGGAACGAAAGAAACTAATTTGGTGGGATGCCGATGCGCGTCGCTGGATTGGTAACGACGAGCCGGACTTCGATCCCAAGAAACCGCCCGACTATCAGCCCCCTGCGGGCGCCACGGGGATGAACGCTCTCTCCGGCACGCAACCCTTCATCATGAAGCCGGATGGGCTTGGCTGGCTCTATGCGCCTGGCGCCGTGAAAGACGGGCCGCTACCGACGCACTATGAGCCCGTTGAATCGCCGTCCACCAACTTGCTCTATCCCGAGCAGGCGACCAATCCAACCATCCGCAGGTTCCCCGGGCCGCTCAATGCCCTGGCCCAGTCGCCCAGCGCGGAGTTTCCGGTAGTCGCCTGCACGTTCCGCCTCACCGAACATTATTTGAGCGGACCGATGAGTCGGTTTAACAGTTGGCTCAACGAACTGCAGCCCGCGATGTTCGTGGAGCTCAGCCCGGAACTGGCGGAGGCGCGCGGCATTGTCCATGGCAGATGGCTCACCGTACGTTCGGCGCGGGGCAGCCTCTCGGCACGCGCCATGGTCACGCAGCGCCTGCGCCCTCTGTTCGTCGATGGTCGTACCATCCACCAGGTCGGCTTGCCCTTTCATTGGGGGTTCGCCGGCGAAACGGTCGGCGGCAACGCCAATGATCTGACCGCGCTCCTTGCCGATCCCAACGTCAGCATGCACGAAGGCAAAGTTTTCGCCTGCCAGGTCGAGGCTGGCCGGCATGACGAGCGACTCCTTGAACCGACCAAGAGGCCCGCCAGTTGGCCGTCAAACAAACCCGTTCCTGACACACCGCTGGCGGCCCAGCCTGAAGGAAATTTCGCCCATGACAACAAATACCACAAGTAGGGAGCTGGAACTCTCTACTGTGCCCCAGGGACAGGATGGACCGCCGCGCGGTCCCCTTGCGAACCTCATCTCCCAGGTTGTTACTCCCTTCCAGCGCGGCGAGCCCCCGGCGCCGCAGACTGCCATGGGCTTTTACACCGACACCTCGGTGTGTATTGGCTGCAAAGCTTGCGAGGTGGCCTGCAAGCAGTGGAATCAACTGCCAGCCGATGGCCTGACCTGGAGCGGCAATAGCTACGACAACACCCAGGCACTGTCCGCCTCGACATGGCGCCATGTGAAATTCATTGAACAGTTCCCCACGAAGGATGAAAGCCGCCGGACCGCGCTGGACATAGTTCCTGGCGGTTCTCCTGGCGGCCGCTGGCTGATGATGAGCGATGTTTGCAAACATTGCGTCACGGCGCCCTGCCAGCAAGCCTGTCCGACCGGGGCGATCATCTACAATGAATTCGCGAATGTTTACATCCAGCCCGACATCTGCAACGGCTGCGCCTACTGCGTGGCAGCCTGCCCCTTCGGCGTCATCACGCGCAGCGACCTCGATGGTCATGCCCACAAGTGTACGTTGTGTTACGACCGCCAGCGCGACGGTCTGGTGCCGGCGTGTGCCAAGGCCTGCCCGACTGCGTCGATCCAGTTTGGCCCGGTCGAGGAACTGCGCGACCACGCACGCCGCCGGGTTGACGAGTTGCACAAGCGCGGCGTTACCGGCGCCTATCTGTATGGCGACAAGGCCACGCCGACCTACTCCGCGCTTAATTCCTTCTACCTTCTCGTGGATCGTCCCGCCACCTACGGCTTGCCCGACAAACCCTTTAATCCATGGCTATGCATGAAGGGCGATTACGTTCGCTCCGTGCTGGGCGGCGTCGTGGCGCGTCGCTGCGCTTGCCGTGGGCCTCTTCCTCGGAGGAGGCTGACATGGCAAGCGATTCTCCAACCCCGGTTGTCGGCTACTCCCACAAAGAGCCAATCAAGGCGCCTCCCTGGCATGCATTGGTCGCCTGGGACATGCTTTTCAACAGCCTGTCCACCGGCCTATTCCTGGTCGCCGCACTCTGCGAGTTGCTGCGGGCGGAAACCTTTGCGCCGTGGCGCGAATTGCCTATCCGGTGGCGCTGGTGTTCCTGTTCGTCGATCTCGGCTTGCTGGTTTTGGATCTTGGCGATGTCTGGCGCTTCCACCATATGCTACGGGTGTTCAAGCCCGGCTCTCCCATGTCGCTCGGCGTGTGGAGCTTGACGGCTTTCTCGCTACCGCTGACCCTGGCGGCGTTATTCAGCATTTTGCCCGTGGATGCTGGCCTCGAGTGGGCTCGCCGCGTCTCGATCATTATCGGAGTGGTACCAGCGTTCATGTCAGCCGCTTATAAGGGCGTCCTGCTGAGCACGAGCGCGCAGCCAGGCTGGAAGGACGCACGCTGGCTGGGCGCCTATTTAACGAGCGGGGCCATTGTGCTGGGATGCGCGGAGATGATTGGCGTGGCTTACCTGGCGGACCAAGCGCCGGCCGCGGAGGTCCTACGGCCAGCGCTGGCGATCTTGCTAATTGTTCATGCGCTACCGCTCGCTTTATTGACGCTCGAGTTAGGGCCGGCCACGTCGCGAGTTTTCACATCCGGGCAACGGTGCTGGAACCTATCGCTCGTCGTCGCCACTGGCTTGCTCTTGCCCTTGATACTCCTCTTCGTCGGCGGCGGGTATATCACCTTGCTCCCGGCCGCGCTTCTCGTGATCGTGGGCGGCCTCGCCAGTCGCCTGGTTCTCGTCCACCTGCCGAAAGTGGGGTAGGGTGCCCACTACTTAGTGCAACTACTTACTCGCCACCGGTGTCAACATGCGATTCCAGTGACGGCCCTCGCGGGCTTTCCAGTGCCCTTGATGGTAGGCGTAGCCCACCAGCAAGGGAACGGCCAGTGTGGCTTCGGCATAGACCATTTGCTCGAAGGCCAGATCCACCTTGCCCCAACTTGAAGCTTCTTTGAGGGTGCTGCCGGAAAGGGCGCCGTCACGCACGTCGGCGACGGTGACCTGAACCGCGTATTTGTGCATGGGCACTTCCTCGCCGAGCACATCGGCGGCCACCACGACATCCTGGGCGAAGTTCTTGGGCACGCCGCCGCCCACCATGAAAAGGCCCGTTGTCGGATTGGCGATTTTGAGCTGGGTAAGCTCGTAAAAGTCCTTGACGCTATCGATGGTCACCTTGGGCTGATCGCCGCGCTCGTGCTGATGGGCCACCAGGCCGAAACCTGCCGAGCAATCGCTAAAGGCGGGGCAGAAAATCGGCACATCATTCTTGTACGCCTCGAAGACAATGCTGTCGGGCGCCTTGCAGCCATGCTGCTCCAAATGTTTTCCCATCGCTTGAATGAACTCGCGCGAGCTATGAGGCCGGGGCTCGAGTTCATCCGCGATTCGGCGCGTGGTTTCGTCGCAAATGCGCAGCTCGTCCTCGTCGATGAGCGTGTCGTAAATGCGGTCAATATGCAGGTCACGCAACTCGGCATCAAACATCCCTGAGCGCAGACGTTCCTCGCCCACGTAATGACGGAAGCCGAGTGCCTCGAAGAAATCCTGGTCGACAATATTGGCTCCCGTGCTGACGATGGCGTCCACCATACGATAGCGAATGGCGTCGGCGAACACCTTCTTGAGCCCGGCGCTGATGAGCGAGCCGGCCAGGCAAAGAATGACGGCGCAGTCGGTGTCCTTTACCATGCGGTCGGTGATCTCCGCCGCCCGGGCCAGGTCGCGGGCCGAAAAGGCCATGCGACTCATCGACTCGATAAGTGGACTCACGTCATGGCGAGTGATGTCAAAATGCTCAATCGGCGTGCTGAGCAGCTCTTCTTTCGTCAACATCGGTCGTTCCTCGTTTAATCAATCCGGATAGAAGCTCTAGGGCAATCCTGGCAACGAAATCGTAGCGTTCCCAACAAGCTTTGGCAACGAAGTGACAGATTTTAACAGGCCTCCACCCGAAGTAAAGTGGGCTTAAGCCCACTCTACCTAGCCGTGACGCTCTTTTTCGCTCAGCCGAAGTTTTTCCATCATATCCCACGAAGTGATATTTTTCCCATCAAGGGCCTTCGTGAAGCTGCCACAAACCAAAAACCTCGGCGACGGCGGCCAACAAGCGCTGAGCTTGCCCGTCCGCGGCGAAGTTTGGACCCAGCGGCAGGCACAGGAGCGCTTCTTCTCGACGCGCCAGCACGTGTTCGACAACGAGAGCACGCATCATCCAGATGGCCATTTGTTCGCTGCCGCAGGGAATACCCAGCCAGCCGGCCAGTTCGGTGCGCATTGTCGGCAGCCCCACACGCTCAAGACCCCGGGTGACTTCCTCATAGACCTCAATCTGTTTGGGGAGGAGCGCGTGAATCTCATGCGTCGCCGGCGCCTCTACCAGGGTGGCACAATCCATGGCACTGCCCAAGGACGCGGTGATGGCGACCTTTTGCGTGAAGATCATATGCTCGGTCCAGTAGTGGCACGTTTTGGCCACTGCCGTGATCACGTTCTTGATTTCTTTTTCGAGCCTGAAATGCGGTCCCGCCGGCAAGAAAAGCACGGCTTCGTCGCGGCGCGCCATCACGTTTTCAACTACGATGGCACGTTGCAGCCACGCGGCCATGGCCGGGCTGGTGCAACGAACTCCAATCCAGCCCGGAGCGACGCGCGGCACCACGTGTAGCCCGGTCACCAGCCAGAGGCCCCGGCCAATCTCCGCGACCACTTCTTGATAGTTCGCCTCCTCGGCAAGAGCTTCCGCCGGGGAACATGGCTCCAAATAGGTACCGCGATGCGGCGGCCCACCCGCCAGGGCCAGATCGCAAAAGTCCGACCACATTTCATCCCAGGCGACACGCCCGTCGGCGGCAAATTTCAAGCTGGCCGAACCCATCGAGACGGGCGAGACGTCCTCGTAGCATTCACGATACTGCGGCGGCAGGATGGCCTTCACCTTCGCGGCCAGCGTCTGCAAGCTATCTTGAGATGCCGCTGGAGGCACGGGAAACTCTCCTTGAGATTAGCATGATGTCGAGCAGGCAGCACACTTCCCCTGGATTTTTAGTGAAATTGGTAGTGCGAACACAGGTTGACGGGTTTAGAGGTCCTAAAACAATGGGGTCACTGTCTGCCTTATAGAACGCAGGCAAAAGAACTCCGCGGAGATGTAGCCGTGAACGTGGTGCCCCTGGATTTGCGGAAGTTGCGCCTGTATCCGCTGGCGGAGCGAGACAGTTTGACTCGCGTCGAAGATCTCCTGATTTCGCCCGAGAGCGTTCCCGGCGAGGTTCCTAATCCTATCCTGGCGCGGCTCCACGACTGCGTTCAGGCCATCCGGGAGGCACATCGACAGCAACGTGGCGTGATGCTCATCTACGGCGCCCACCTCGTCCGCAACGGCGCGGCGCGAATTCTCGGCAAGCTGATGGAACTGGGTTGGTTGACGCATCTGGCAACCAACGGCGCGGGGACGATTCACGATTGGGAATATGCCTGGCTTGGCGCCTCGACCGAGAACGTGCGTGCCAACGTCGGCGCCGGCACCTTTGGAACCTGGGACGAGACGTCGAAATACATCCACCTGGCATTGATGGCGGGAGCGCTTGACGGCCTGGGCTGGGGCAGGGCCCTGGGGAAATTCATCGCGGAGGATGGCACCACGCTTCCCGGTGGCGATGAATTGGCCGCGGCCATTGCCGCAAGCCCCGCGCATGGCCTGGCCGGCGCCCGCGTGGAGCTTTTGCGTGCGCTCGTGGAACAGGGCTGGGCGCCGGGCAGATTCGCCGTTGAACACCGCTGGAAAGAGGCCTCGATTGTTGGCCAGGCGTACCAACATGCGGTGCCGTTGACCGTTCATCCTGGCGTCGGCTACGACATTATCGCCAATCATCCGATCTTCAACGGCGCGGTGCTGGGCCGCGCCGCCGAGTGGGATTTCAAATTATTCGCCGGCTCTGTCGACACCCTGGATGGCGGGGTCGTGCTGTCGATCGGTTCCGCGATCATGGGACCGCAGGTCTTCGAAAAATGCTTGAGCTGCGTCAATAACATCCGCCGCCAGCACGGTCGCGACATCGTGCGCGGTCATTCAATCTACGTCGTGGACCTTCAGGACGGCGGGAACTGGGATTGGTCCCAGGGCGAACCCCCCAAGACCAACCCCGCTTATTACCTGCGCTTTTGCAAAAGCTTCGCGCGCATGGGCGGCACCATGCATTATCTCCAGTGTGACAACGCCGCCTTTGTTCATCACCTCTATCACGCGTTATCCCGGTAAATCCCGCCCCGACCCACCCCAAGTAACGCGGCTTTAGTCCGCGGGCCCGCGCTTGAGCGGGCTCCAGGCCCGTCATGGTTTTTGCTGAAATAGATGTATCAAATGCCCGGAACAGGATAATACAGGTATAGACGACACGCGACAGTTCAGGAATGGAGGCAAAGGATGGGCGATTTGATCGGCCATCTTCGCAAAATGGTGCTGGAAAAGGGGGATGCGGGATTATCCGACGCCCGGCTGATGGAGGAATATATCACCCGTCATGAAGCGGCGGCCATCGCCGCCCTCGTGCGCAGATATAGCAAAATGGTCTGGGGCGTTTGCTATCGGATTCTTGGCAATCCTCAGGATGCCGAGGATGCTTTTCAAACGACTTTTCTCGTTTTGGTTCGCAAGGCCGGTTCCGTGAAGCCTCCAGGAATGGTCGGCAACTGGCTTTATGGTGTGGCGCAACAGACGGCTCGAAATGCCAGGCGCGATGTCAGTCGCAGGCTGCACCGCGAAAGACCGCTTGGTGATGTGCCATGTTCCGACCAACGCGGGGACTCGCCCTGGCGTGACCTGCTGCCGGTTCTGGACCAGGAGGTAGGTCGTCTGCCACATATCTATCGAGTTACCATCGTTCTGTGCGATCTGGAGTGCAAATCCCGCAAGGAAGCGGCCCGATATCTCGGCATACCTGAGGGCACCGTTGCCGGGCGCCTGGCGAGGGCCAGAACGATGCTCGCGAAAAGGTTGGCACGCCACGCGCCTGGTATGTCGCCTGGGGCCTTGGCCGCTGCAATAGCAGAGCACGCGCCATCGGCGTGCCTCCCTCCGGCGGTTATCTCGTCTACTCTGAAAGCTGTGTATCTGGTTGCTTCCGGAAAAACGGCGGCAAGTGTTGTTTCCGCCAACGTTGGCATTCTCTTGGCAGGAGTTCTCAACAGCATGTTACTAAAAAAACTGACATTCATCTCAGCCATGTGTTTGGGCCTGGCAGTCGCCGGCGTCGGTGTTGTCGCCCTGTCACCACAGGCAGCGGCACAAAAGGAGGTCGGGTCGGCAAATACGGGTGGCGTTCAAGATATTCCTGAGCAAAAGCTAGCCCAATCGGCCTTGCCTATGAAGGCAACTGGCGCCGAGAAAAAAGCGGCCAGTGGGGTAACGACTTATCTGGTCAAGGTGCCCAGCCCCATGGATGGTTTCGTGCAATTCATCGGCACCGAAATAAAAGTCGGTGAAAAAGTGCCGCCGAATAAAAGTATCCTTGCCCAACTTGGCAAGGAAAAAAAGGAATTCCGTCGTTTGCAATCAGGTGACGCGGTTGTCGAGGGCCAATTCCTGGCTAGGTTAGCGGACGATCCACTTGAAAATGCGGAACTAAACATGAAAGCGAAAAAATTGAGCCAAAGCATGGCAGACGCCGATGGCAGCAAAGCCATAGCTCAGGAGGCGGAAAGCAAATACACGGTCGCGTTGCGTCTATTTCAAACAAAGGCTATCGCCGAGGAAGATCTCCGTTCGGCCAAGGCGACCCTCGTCAAATTGTATTGGGACGGTGTTGCCAAAGAAAGGGCAGTGGAGACGGCCCAGGCCGACCTTCGGATATCTGAGGAAGTAATAGAGAGGCATAATGTCCGCGGCATGGTCGGCGGCGTGATCAGGAACATTTATAAGCGCCCCGGCGAGGCAGTAAGAAAGTTTGAAACAATCCTGGAAATCGAGGTCACGGAAAAGGAAGAAAAGTGATTGCGGCGCCTGACTCGATGATGCTCTTGTCACCGACTTCCGTAAAGTCGGTCGTTCAAGCCTTCCCGTCCAAATCCTTCGCTTCAAATGCCACCACGACGCAGGTGACGTTGTCGCGGGAGCCGCGGTCGAGGGCTGTTTGAACGAGAAAGTCCGCCCATTGCTGGGGGTCCGGATATTTGCGGGGGCCCGTGAGCAGGTCTTCTTCGGTGATGTGATTCGTCAATCCGTCGCTGCCCAAGAGAAGCCGGTCACCCGCCTTGAGGCAGTAGGGATGCACGTCGGCGGCATCGGGCATATTGGCACAGCCCAGAAATTTGTGGAGCACATGTTGGTAAGGGCTGTGGCGAGCCTCTTCGGGTGTCAGGGCGCCGCTTAGAACGAGTGCCTGGGCGACCGAGTGGTCGGTGGTTAGCTGCTGCACCTTGCAGTCGCGTATAAGGTAGGCCCGGCTATCGCCCAGTCCGGTGACATAGACATTCTCGTTGCGATGCAGCGCGAGCACGGCGGTCGTACCCATGCGCCGGCCCTCGGGCTGCGACCGGCCGGCATCGATAATCGCCTGATTGGTTTTGGCGAGTGCCTTGCGCAACACCTGGTCCGCCGGTTCTTCGGCGGCGAGATGTTCTTGAACGAATTGCGGAATGATTTCCGCTGCCATGCCGCTGGCGAGCTCGCCGCGCTCCTGGCCGCCCATGCCGTCGGCCACCAGAAATAGGTTCTGGTCCAGGTCGACGACAAAACGATCTTCGTTGTTGGGCCTGATACCCTGGGCATGCGGCTGCCGACGCGAATCACGAAATCAGCCATGACGGCGGGCTCCCGTGGAGGAGTTGCATCGCAAAATAAATGACCACCCAGGGCGCATTTCCGGGCAACTACTTATTCTACTCAGTACTCTGTCCTGTTGCTACTATCTCAATAAATTTGGCACTTACTGGTTCGGGACTTTCTAGGGAATATGCCGACGATAGGGTTTGTGACGCCTTTTGGTCTATTTGCCGCCCTGCCAAGTCTTCCGGTGCGGCCTTGCTCAGTCAGCGTTGCCGGCGCTCGCGGCCTTGAGAAAAGCCAGCGCCTGACGAGCTGCCTGGACGGCGTCATGGCTATGACGGCTCAGCTCGACGTGAATGCCACCTTGATAATCGATGCTTGCCAAAGCTTCGAGCAGCGGTGGAAAATCCATCTCGCCTTCCCCGAACATGAGGTGTTCGTGAAACCCGCGCCGCATATCTTCAATATGCACGTTCCACAAAATATCGCGCCAGGCGCTGAATATGGCTCGCGATCGGTTCCTCTCCTTGACAATGCAGATGGCCCAGATCGAGCGTGAGCCCAAAGAGCGGCGAGCGCATGGCTTCGAACAAACTCTCGAAGCGGGTCATTGTATCGATGAACATGCCTGGTTCGGGCTCGAACGCCAGACGCACGCCACGCGTCTGGGCATGATCCCCAAGGCGCCAGCAACTCTCCCGCAGACGCTCCATGAGGACGTCGGCGGGCGCCTGGTCGGTGGCGGTGCCCGACCAGAAGCTCACCGCGTCGGCGCCGAGGTTGCTGGCAATGTCGATGGCCCGACACAAAAAGCTCAGCCGGCCGTCCCGTTCCTCGCTGGTGGCGCCAATGAGCGTCGGCTGGTGTTTGCGGCGCGCATCGAGGAGAAAACGCGCCCCGGTTTCGATCACACAGCGTAGCTTGAGCTTGTCGAGCAGCCGGCGCAGCGCGTCAGTCCGGTCGGGCAAATTCGGGGCGAAGGGGTCAAGGACGTGATGATCGAGTGTCAACGCCACGCTCGCGTAGCCCAGCTCGGCCATGATTGCCAACGCGTCTTCGAGGCGATGGTGCGCGAAACCGTTGGTGTTATAGCCCAGGCGCACGGTGCATTCTCCACCTTTTTCAACGGGCCCGGGCCCTCCCGTCCCTAGCGCTGCACGCGCGCCGAGCCTCCCTTGGCGAAGGCTTCGATTTCCTCGAGCCTGGCCATGGTGATATCGCCGGGAAAGGTCGTCAGAAACGCGCCATGGGCCCAGGCCAGTCGCAACACTTCCTCGGGAGCGCGGCCAGCGAGCAGACCATAGATAAGCCCGGCGCCGAAGCCGTCGCCGCCGCCGATGCGGTCCGTGACGTCGAGTTGACACGTGGGGCTGACATAACGTTGGCCGTTGAGCCACAGCACCGCGGCCCAGTCATGGCGGTTGGTGGAGTGCACTTCGCGCAGCGTCGTGCCGACCAGTTTGACGTTGGGGTGCTGCTCGACCACGCGGTCGATCATCTTGAAGAACGTTTCCGGATCGAGCCCCGACTTCGCGGCCACGTCTGGCCCTGCTATGCCGAGCCCTTTTTGCAGGTCCTCCTCGTTGCCGATCAGGGCATCGACGTTGTTCACGATGCGCCGCAAGACCTGATGCGCGCGTTCGAGGCCGCCCACGGAGGCCCAGAGTTTGGCGCGGAAGTTCAGGTCGAAGGAAACGATCGCCCCGGCGGCCCGTGCCGCCTGCATGCCCTCGACAATCAACTCCGAAGTCGTCGGCGACAGAGCAGCGAAGATGCCGCCTGAATGGAACCAGCGCACCCCGCCGGCCAAAATCTTGGCCCAATCGAAATCGCCCGGCTTCAAAAGTGCCGCGGCCTCGTTGGCGCGGTTGTAAAACACCACCGGCGGACGCACCCCTTGCCCACGGTCGCTGTACACCGTGGCGATATTGGGGCCCCGGACGCCATCGTGCTCGAACCACTTGTAGAAGGGTGTGACGCCCGTCTCGCGGACCCGCGTTTGCACCAGCTCGCCGATCCCATAATTGACCATGGCGGTCGCGATGCCGGTACGCAGCCGAAAACAATCCGCTAGATTGGCCGCCACGTTATATTCGCCACCGGATACATGAATTTCGACAGAGCGTGCCTTGCGAAAGGGAATCACGCCTGGGTCCAACCGATGAACAAGTGCGCCCAGCGACAGAAAATCGAGAGCCGCGCCCTCGTTACGAATATTGAGCCCGTCCATTGGTCCCCTTTAGCGAGTGGCGGGAAATGAGTGGCGGGAAAAACCGCTTGCGACTCACCCCGCGCCCTCATTTCGCTATTTCCAGCGAAGTTAAGAATCTTGTGGCTTCCGCGGACATGGCCCAGGTCGGCTTGCCCACTATCCACATTTGATAGAGACGGCCATTGACCATGTACAGTCGAATTCTGGTCTTCGTCGCGTCGGGCAACTCCCCTTCAATTTCGCGGCCAGGATATTTGCCCTCCAGAACTTGTGGCGTCTCCTTGGATATCTTGAGATTGAGCTTTTTGACCACGCCGGAACGAGCCTCATCCAGTCGTTTCTGCGCCGCGTTTTCGTCCTCTCTGCTGGCCGTGATGTCGGCATAGGTCAACATAAACAAGCCTTGTTTATGTTCGCAGAGAAAGTAGCTGTTTTTGACCCCGTTGGTTTCGCTGGCTTTGTTTTCCGTCAGGTCGGGTATTTGAACCTTGCAAGCTTTATCCGGAGGCGTGAAGTCGCGAAACTCGACCGTGTTTTCCCCGGGTAGCTCATGCTCGCGCGCGAATTCAAGCAGTGCCGTGGTGAAAGGCCCCTCGACCGCCGCCGCGCTTTTTCGATTGCCCTCGACGATTTCCTGTATCTTGGCTCTTTTGTCCCCCAGGCTCAGCGCGCCATCCGCGGCGATGCGGATGATTTCCGGGCCCGTGTCGAAAATCGTCTTTTCTTGTTGCTTCAAATAATTGTCAACCGTTTCACGCAATTTCTTACCGACCGGTGACGGGTTTTCCTTGAGCGCCTTCACGTCCAGCTGGATGCGATGCATGGCCACGAGAATGTCCACGAAGGCAATTTTCATCTGGGCGACGTGTTCCGCGCTGGCCGTCGCCAGCGCCTCGCGTAGCTTTTCACCGAAGACCAGGCCCGCGGCGTTCACGTCCGCCGGCGCCTTCTTTAAATACTGGTAATAGGTGGCGGCTTCCTCGCTGGACGGATCAGCCCAAACAGCGGGCGGAAGGAGGAGCCAAACGATAAAAATAAACGGCAAAATCCTGGCCATGACGGTTTCCTTTCCCTGGAAAACAGCATCTGGCCTGATTTTTACTTAAACAGCCGCGCGTGTAAATACGGGTTTTACGAGAACGGCGTGGCGGAGGATACGGGATCGAAAACGCGGAAAGTTGGCAACGATCTTTTGGCAAACCCGGCAAGTTCGGCAAACCGGGTGCCGGACCCGCCGCGGAAGGTGTTTGCGTACAATGTCGGTGAAGGAAAACGGCGTTTAACCTTCGCTAACTGCGCGCTCCGCTTCGCGCACGCGGCGTTGCGTCTAGCCGACTGCTAACCGCGGAAGGACGATTCTCCAGAGGTTTTCGATGAGCGACGAACAGGCGGCGCCAGGTTCGGGATGGCGCTCGATGGCACGTGCGCTCTCCCACCGAAATTATCGACTATTCTTCGTTGGCCAGGGCATTTCTCTCATCGGCACCTGGATGACCCGCGTGGCCACTGGGTGGCTGGTATTTCGGCTCAGCGGTCCGGATTCGGCCTGGTTGCTTGGCGTCATCGGGTTTGCCGGTCAAGTGCCCTCGTTTTTCCTGACGCCTATTGCCGGCGTGCTCGTGGACCGCTGGAACCGCCATCGGCTCCTTGTACTTACCCAAATTCTGTCCTTGATCCAGTCGGCTCTTTTGGCCCTGGTGGCTTTTGCCGGTGAACCGGGGGCCGCAACCATTTGGCAAATCCTCATTTTGAGTTTATGTCAGGGAGCAATTAATGCTTTCGACATGCCCGCCCGGCAGGCTTTTTTCGTCGAAATGATTGCCAGCAAGGAGGACCTCGCCAACGCCATCGCGCTCAACTCCTCGCTGGTAAATGGCGCCCGCCTGGTCGGGCCCTCCCTGGCGGGTATGCTCATCGCGGTGGCGGGTGAAGGCTGGTGCTTTCTCATCGACGCGATCAGTTACGTTGCGGTCGTGCTGGCCCTGCTGGCGATGCGCCTTGCCGCCCCCGCGACGCCACGTGAGCGGCCGCCCGTGTGGCGCGGCATGAAAGAGGGATTTCGTTACGCGTTCGGGTTCGCGCCCATACGAAATTTGCTGCTCTTGCTGGCGCTCGTCAGCTTCATGGGAATGCCGTACTCCGTGCTCATGCCGATCTTTGCCGCCGACATCTTGCGGGGCGGGCCGTTTGTGCTCGGTTTTCTCTCCGCGGCGTCGGGCGTCGGCGCGCTTGCCGGCGCCTTGTATTTGGCCTCGCGGAATACCGTGATTGGGCTCGGCAATATCATCGTGATAAGCACCCTACTCTTCGGAATTGGGCTGGTTGGCTTCGCCTACTCCACTTCGCTCTGGCTTTCGCTGATCATGATGACCGTGACCGGTTTCGGCATGATGGTGCAGATGGCCGCCAGTAACACCATTTTGCAGACGATCGTGGACGAGGACAAACGGGGGCGGGTGATGAGTTACTATGGGATGGCCTTTTTGGGCATGGCGCCATTTGGCAGCCTCTTCGCAGGCGCACTCGCCGGCTGGATCGGCCCGGAAAAGACGGTGCTGGTCGGGGGCCTCGCCTGCCTGGTAGGCGCGATACTTTTCGGGACCCGGCTTGCCTACCTGCGCACGCTTGTTCGGCCCATTTATGTCCGCATGGGGATTATTTCCGAAATTGCCGGCGGCGTGCAAATGGCGACCGATTTGAGGCGGGAGTAGCTGGAAATCGCCATTGTCGTGGTCGAGGAACGCAGGCGTGGCTGGTTGGCCGTGATAGCCAGGAAAAGCCAGCAAGCCGTCAAGTCTTCGTACAGTCCCGGCCGCAGATGGCGCGCGTCGCCGCCAACTACGCCATATTACTGATTTAAGATGAATTCCTTGGTATTGATCGAGCGCCCAGATGATGTTCTCGTAGGAAAGCCGTTTGTTTTTGGCGTTGCTTCTGATGTTCTCAAGGGCCAGCTCGCGCTGGGTTTCCGTGGGGAGGCGGCCGAAGGCCCAGAGGAAGAGCTCGTCTACCTTGTCGGCATCGGGGCGCGGGTCCTTGGCCATCTGTTCGGCCCGGCCACTCGGGCGGGTTAGCTTGTTTTGAATTTCTTGGGAATTAAGCAGGTGCAGCGACTGAGCGAGGTTGGCGTCGGTAACCCGTTCGCATTCGCAGGCGCTGATGCGCTGGGGACGCCCGAACACGTCCAGGAAATAGGAGCCAAACGCTTCGTCCGGCAGCATGATGGCGCGGTTCGGCGCGAATTTGTCCGTGGGCAGCCCGGGAAACGCCGCCGGGCTGGCGGTGACCTGCGAGACAGCATCGTACAGGACCTCGGCACCGAGGCGTCGGGGGTAGAAGCGCGCAAAAGATTTTTTATCGTGGGCGTTGGAGTCATTGGGCATGGCAGCCAGTTGATAGGTACGGCTCCTGGTGATGGTGCGGATCAGGTGCTTCAGGCTGAATTTGCCATCCACCAAATCCTGGGCAAGTGCTGCGAGCAACTCGGGATTGGAGGGCGGGTTGGTGACACGCATATCATCGAGGGGATCGACGATTCCCTTGCCGAAGAAATGGGCCCAGTAGCGATTGGCCACGGCGCGGGCGAAGAAGGGATTCTGGTCGGCGACCATCCAGTCGACCAGGCGTTGCCGCGGGTCTTCGCCAGCGTCGAGTGTGACGGGCGGGCCATCGAGGGCCTTCATGACGGCTGGCTTTTGCGTGCGGGTGTTGAGGACCGTACCGGAGCCCTTGTTGAAAATCGTTTGCCGCGTGCCGGCTTGCCCCTGCTGCATGATGCCGGGCAGCGGCACGACCTTACGGCCGACCTGGCCGAAGAAGGCCGCCATGCCCCAGTAATCGTCCTGGCTCCACTTTTCATAGGGATGGTGATGGCACTGGGCGCAGGCCATGCGCACACCCAGAAAGAGCTGGCAGGCGTCGTCGACAAACTGCTCGGGCTTTTGCATGTCGCGAAACCACATGGTCGGGGGCGCCTTGGTTTCGTCGCCGATGGCCGTCAGAATGTCGCGCACAAATTGGTCGTACGGCTTATCCTCGGCAACGCTGGCACGGATCCAATCGTGGAAAGCGAAGGTCGAGAACGCGCGTCCGGGAGTATTCTGATTGCCGCGTTTGACGCGCAGGATGTCGGCCCAATGATTGGCGAAATAGAAGGCGTATTCGGGCGTTTCGAGGAGGGCGTCGATCAGCTTGTCGCGCTTGTCTGGGCTGGTGTCCGCGAGGAAGGCCTTGACCTGGTCGGGTGTGGGCAGGGTGCCGGTGATGTCCAGTGACACGCGCCGCAGAAAATGCTCGTCCGGGGCCAGGTCGGAAGGGACGATGCCAAGTTCTTGCCATTTCTTCTGGGTCCAACGATCCACGAGGGTCTTGGGCTCCCAGGTATAGCTGGGTATTTTCGCGCCCAGCGGCACCACGGCCCGGAACACCGCCACCTGTCCCTGGTAACGAGCCATCACGGCAGCCTCGCCGCTCATGTCGAGGGCGCGAACCAGGCGCCATCCCATCGACCGCGGCGATATCGGGGTCATTGCTCTCGTATTGGGCGCGGCCGGTCACGTCGATGACGCTGCCGTCGGTGTAGTGGGCATGAACGGCAAATTGCTGGTGGCCCTGGCGGGCAATAATGCGTTGCGTGGGGAAGACAGTAATCTTGGCGACTGTTGGATCCGTGGGATCGCCACGCGCCGCGCCGCTGGCGATCCAGCGACGAATCAGCTTATATTCATCGGAGCCTATTTCGAGGCGACTGCCGCCCGCGTGCGCAATGGCGCCCGTCGCTTTTTGGAGCAGCAGACTGAATTCCGGTGCCGACGGTAGCAGCCGGCGCCCACGGTTCTCTTTGACAAGAGCCTGGTAGTCGAAGTCTGGCACGAAGCCCAGCAGCGATAGCGCAAAGCCATTTTGCCCGCCGGATTTGCCGTGACAACCACCGCCGTTGCAGCCGAGCTTGGTAAAAATGGGGACGATATGGTTGCCAAAATTGATGGGCAGGTCTTCGCCGACCGACCGTGTGGTGACAGCGAGCGTGACCGCCTTGTCGCCATGCATGGCCGTGATCGTGGTCGCGCCATTGGCAAGCGGAAAGACACGGCCCGTTGCGGAAACACGTACGATGTCCACATCGCCCACTTCGTAATGGACCTCGCCGGTCACATCGCGCAGCCCGTCCGCGCTCTCGGCGGATATCACGAGTTGTTGAGCGTCATCGCCGCCCACCATTTCGACGGTGGCGGGATAGGCTTGCAACGCCTTGACAGGCGCCGGTGGCGCCTTCGGACTGGTAGGGGTGACAGCAAGGGCCAACACCAAAACGGGCAAGAACGCGGAATTCATGGAGAATGTCCCACCAGGGCAAATCGTGCTGACGCGTGTTAAATCAATTCAGTTACCGGCGCCCGGTCGTCGACAATATGAACCGGACGGCCGGCCCCATTGACGAACGTCGTGGCCGGATCGATGCCGATCGTTTGATATATGGTAGACAACACCTGGGCAACTTTGTACGGCCGGTCTTGGGGGTGCTCGCCGCGCGAGGTGCTGGCACCGATGGCCTGGCCCATGCGCAGCCCGCCCCCGGCAATCAGCGCGCTCATGACCGGTGCCCAGTGATCGCGGCCGGCAGTGGCATTGATACGCGGCGTCCGGCCGAACTCGCCCCACATCACGGTGACGACATCGTCGCTCATACCGCGTTGATGCAGGTCGCTGATGAGGGCCGATACCCCTCGATCTACCTGGGGCAACTGGCGGCGTAACGTGTCAAAATTCTGGCCGTGCGTGTCCCAGCCACCGATGGCCAGCGTCACGCAGCCAACGCCGGCTTCCACCAGGCGCCGCGCGGTAAGAAACTGCTCCACCCCCTGGTACTTTTGACGAATCGTGATCGGCTCGCGCGACAAATCGAGGGCGCGGCGCACCCCTCCCGAAGCGATCATGTCAAAGGCACGGGTGGTAAACGTGTCCAGACCCGCCATGTTGCTGTCGACTTCGCGGCGCACAGAGTCAAAACTTGCCAGCAAGGTGCGGCGATCATGCTGGCGGTCGGCGCTGATCCCGTTCAAGGGCCGAAGATTTTCTAGCCCCGGCCCGCTTGGTGAAAAGGGGCGATGCGAGATGCCGAGAAAGCCCGGTTCGGTGCCGTGCGACATGCCTCGCAAGCTGACGAAGGGCGGCAATTCGCCGTTGGCCGGTGCAGGCGCGAAACGAACGAGCCGAAAGACGGATGGTGGGCCGTCATGTTCTCGCGCTCGCTTTTGCCGGTCATCACCAGTGAGTCGTCATGTTCGTCAACGGAAACGACCGACCGGATACAGGCCAGCTTGTCCCACATGCGGGCCTGCAGCGGCATGTGCTCGCAAATGTGTACGCCCGGCACATTGGTGGCGATTGGCTTGAATTCGCCGCGAAACTCGGCCGGCGCCTCCGGCTTCATGTCGTACATATCAAGGTGGGATGGCCCACCCGGCAGAATGATCATAATGGCGGATTTCGGCTGCGGCGACGTATGTCCAGGTGAGGGAATGCTTGCCGCGCGCAGGCGCAGGACGTCGGCCAGCGTCAGGCCAGCACCCAGGGCGCCGATTTTGAGAAAGTTACGCCGCGACAGGCCGTCGCAATATCCTTGCTTGGATCCCCATATCGTTAACACGATGACCCCCTGGTGAAAAGTGAATGAAGGGCGGGCTACCCTCGATAGTAAACGGAAGTCGCTTGCCACGCAATCAAATAATTAAAAAAAGATGAGAAGCCGACCGCGTCATGCCTGGATCGACGTACGTCGGCGGCCACAAAAACTTACTCTAACCCGAAGGTGCGCAGAACTTCGACGAACTCCGCTTCTTTCTCAAACATGGGCAGGTGTCCGCAATCTTTGATGAGCGTCAGTTTCGCCTGCG
This sequence comes from uncultured Planctomycetota bacterium, assembly GCA_963848825.1. Lineage (GTDB taxonomy): Bacteria > Planctomycetota > Planctomycetia > Gemmatales > Gemmataceae > CAVVSQ01. Next base: position 650,598 of record CAWKFA010000017.1, read on the forward strand.
GGATGAGCTTGCGATAAGCCTCGCCGTAGGCGGGAGGCACCAGGCGGTCGTTATCTCCCCAGACCAACAATGTTGGACACGGGATGCGTTTGAGCCGTGCCGCCAGCTTTGGGTCATAGGGCCGTTCCCAGACCAGGCGGGCCAGCACCGTCATGCTCTGGTACGCCTTCACCAGGCTCTCGTCGTCCGGGTCGTCACGGATGATCAAGTTGGCCATGGCGCCCTTGGGATCGTGAAACAACATTTCGCGCAGCTTTTTCGTGTCGGTCATGATCCGGAAGAGGTCCGGCAACGGCTGTTCCTCGACCCACAGGCCAGGGGCATCCGCAATCCAGAGCTTTTTGACGCGCTCCGGCCAGCGCACCGCGATCTCCGCCGCGATCCAGCCGCCCAGGCTGACACCTCCCAGGATCACCTCTTCCAGACCGAGGGCATCGAACATTTCAATGTAATGAAAAGCCATGTCCTCGATGCCGTCGATTTGGTCGAAGCCCCCTGATTGACCGAAACCGGGGTGCGTCGGCACCAGCACGCGAAAACTCTTGGACCACGTTTGGAAGAACGGCAGCCACAGAAACGATTCGCCCAGCGTGCTATGAAGGTACACGAATGGCGTGCCTTCACCGGCGTGCATCAGGACGGTGGGGCGCCCGGCGACGTCGATGGTCTCGGGTTGCCCGCCACTCTTGGCGAGCATGACCCGTGCTCCGTACTTCAGCTTCTTCAGGAGGTTGAACATGAATGGGGTCCGGGGTAAAGGGGGTAGTGGCAAAGGCCCCTGATGCTTACGCTGGCGCTTTCACTTTCGGCAACACCTCGCGTGCCAGCAGTTCCATGCTCTTCCTGGCCAGCTCGTGAGAGAGAGTGCCGGTTTGACAGCCCGTCAAAATGATGCCCGCGCCAAGTTCTTGCTGATAATGGGCCAACTTTTGCCGCACTGTCTCCGGGCTGCCGACAATCGCGAAGACACCATTCTCGACGTCTTCCCACGTCTTTTGCGCGTACAGAAAGTGCTTCTGATTTTTCAGCAATGCCGACGCGGACTTGGCGGACGTGTAGCCGGGGGGCGTCAGACCGATGTTTTTCAGCAGATTGCGCACGAAATACCAGAGATGGGGCTCGAATTCCGCACGCGCCTGTTTGTCGGTCTCCGCGACATAAATAGGCACACCCCAGCCCATTTGTTCCGGGCTCGCGGTGTAGCCGGCCCGTTGACAGGCTTCGCGAAATTGCGCGAACACTCGCCGAAAAACGTCGATATGGAAATAAGGCACCCCCATATAGGCATAGCGGCGCTGGGCGACGAAATCGATGGTCTCCAGGCTGCCCACGCCCGGGATCCAGATGGGCGGATGGGGCTGCTGATAAGGGCGCGGCCAGGGATTGACGTAGCGAAAGTGATAATGTTTCGAATCCCACATGAAGGGGCCGGGCGTCGTCCAGGCCTTGATGATGAGATCGAGCGCTTCGCGAAACTTCTCGCGCGCGGTGGTTGGGTCGATCTGGTAGGTGAAATATTCCGGCCCGCCGCCCACCACCATGCCGGCGACCAGCCGGCCGCGCGACATGACGTCGAGCATGGCGAACTCTTCGGCGATGCGCAGCGGCGGATTGTAAAGGGGCAGGGCATTGCCGATGACCGCTATCTTGACGCGGGACGTGCGCTGCGTGAGCGCCCCGGCGATGATGTTCGGGGAAGGCATGAGGCCATAAGCATTCTGATGGTGCTCGTTGACGCAGATGCCGTCGAAGCCAAGTTCTTCCGCATAAGCCAGCGTGGTGATGTATTCGGTGTAGAGTTCTGCCCCCTTGACCGGATCGTAGAGCGAGTTAGGCAGCCAGACCCAAGCCGAATCGTAGGTGGCGGCGAAGTTTTCCGGCAAATAGGGCCACGGCATCAAGTGAAAAAAGTAAAACTTCATCGCTCTCCCTGGCGTCGCCGCGGGCAAGTCAAAATCTCTTACAAAACATATCGAAATCGCCGGCGTTTGCGACGGGGCGCCACGCAGTCATTTAAGCATGGACAGGGAACCAGGTCGGCGCCTAAAAAACGTGGTGCGGCGGGCGTGGCCGGCTCAATTGACAAACAGGGTGGAGATGGTAAATTAGCATCCCCGTCCTGGGTTCGTGGTTATGTTGGCTTTTGGCCCGAAATTGGCGGGGTAGGTCAAGCCCCCTCACCTCCAGTGGAAGATCCATGGATAGCTTAACCGTTAAATTCAGCACCTATCATCGGGCCCTGCCTCCCGAGCTTTCCAAGTTGACGGGGCTCACGTCCGACCCGGGTGCGCCCTTTTGTCCAGGCCAGCTCCTATGGTCTGGAACTCCTTTATCCTTACGACGCCGAATGTCGCGTTGTTGGCACAGGCGGCACCATCAAATTCGACTGGGATTACAGCCGGGAACCGGGTGTTACGGGCGGGGAGTTTCGGGCCTTCTCGCCGGTCGAGGCTTCCAAGTTCTATCTCATCAATACCCGGCTCGACCTGGAGCCGCCCCCCGGTTATGTCATTCGCACGGAGCCGCATCCACGTTATTTCACCGACGACACCGGCACAGTGCCGCTGGCGATGATTGGCCACCTGCAGAACGAGTGGTATCCCCGTTTGCTGTTCATCGTTTTCCGGCGCCGCCGCCGGGCAAGCGCCATGTTTTTCGGAAAGGCGAACCCTTCGCGCAGATTTTGATGGTGCCGCAAGACATGCGGCAGTCGGGCAAAGCGCCGCCGCCAGCCGGCCCTGACGAGCTACCCTATCAACCCATCCGTATGCACAACGTGACCTGGGCGGGCGCAGCGAGCCAGAAGATGGAAGATGGTTTCGAGCCGCAGCCCTGGCATTGCCAGCCGTTTGTCGATGCGTCCATTTATGGCGTCGAGCTGCTTTATCCCTACGAGACCGAGTGCCGCGTGGTCCGGAGCGAAGGTGGTATTCGTTTCGAGGCCAATTTCGCGGGCGGGAGCAGCCCCTTCGAGCTGCTGGCGGACCCGGAGTATTATCGCCTCAAAGGCCACACGGCCTTACAGCCGCCAGCAGGATATATCGAGCGAGTCGAACCGCACCCGCGCTATTTCAATGACGAATCCGGCACGGCACCGTTACCATTGATCGGTCATCTGCACGCCACGGAGGCGGCAGGCACCGGCATCGTATTTCGCGCGCCCGGCCGGCGCGAGCCACATCTTCCGCAAGGGCGATCCCATAGCCCAGGTAATCTTTGTGCCCGCGCCGCTCGAATACACGCTCGAACGCATGAGCCTGGAAGAGGCAGCCCAGCGCCGCGAGCTGGAAGAGGCGATCGAGACGTCGCGCATGGACATTGCCGAGAATGTTTCGCGCAATCCGGCCGGTTTTGCTTTCAACAATCATTACAAGGTGCTGGCCCGTGCGTTCGCCCGCGACGGACTGGCGGGCGTCAAGGCCAGGGTGCAAAAGGCCGTTGACGACCGGGAGCGCGCCATCCCCAAGGACCTGACGATTCCCGAATACATGGCGATGGGCATCCAGCGGCTGCGCGAACAAAAGTTTGAGCAGGCCGAATTGATCTTTAGCGATGTCTTGAGCAAGGACCCCAACAACGTGCGCGCCCATAGCGCCCTGGGTATCTGCTACGACTCACTCGGCAACCATGCGGCCGCCTTACGCGCCATGACGCAAGCGGTGACGCTGCAGCCCAGCTCGGCCAATTATCACGCCAACCTTGGCGAATTGCTCCGCCGCATGGGCCGCCTGCGCGAAGCCGAAGCCTCCTTCCGGTCGGCACTCTTCATCGCCCCCACGGACCCCGAGTTTTTGTACGCCCTCGGCCTGACGCTCGATCAACAGGGCCGGCCCGATGAAGCCATGAAGTCCTACCGAGCCGCCCTCGCCGGTGGCTCACCGCTCCCCCAGGCACATCACGGCATGGGCGTTATCCACGCGCGCCAGGGCCAGGTTCGCGAAGCCCGCGCCAGTTTTGAAGCAGCCCTGGCCATCGCCCCGAACTACGCCCCAGCCCGCCAGGGCTTGCAAGAGCTGCCGGCCACGCCTTGAGTAGCGGCCGAGATCAGCACGTTATAAGTTGGGGCATGTGAGCAACAACTCATCCTCAAGTAAATGCCATTCGTGTCTCAATCGCGAATACAGGCACAGTATTATCCGCAACCCCTTGACAACAAAGCACTTTAACACAATATTTTGCCGTGTCTCACAGACTGGTGAGACACGGAAAGGCCACGACGGCACCGGTTACCACTAGGCGTCGGCCTCCTTCATAGTTTCACCCGGCGCAATCCAGTGGCACAGTCCGCATCGCCGCATGCAAAAATGGTATGTATGCACCCGCCGGGCAACCCCTTCGGCAACGCATAGCATTTCGCATAACATTTCGCATAACATTTCGCATAACAAATTCACGAACGTCCTGCAGGAACGCCCACCAAGTTTGGAGGCATCGGCTGCAGCGCAGGGTGCCATTGCCACACGGTACTCCGGGTGGCAATGCGGACCTTTTTACCGCCAACCCGTCGTGGCTTTGCTGCTCCGTTTCGGTTGATCTTTGGCAAGGAAGCAGGTTCACGTACCAAGGAGCAGAACCGTTCCGCTGTTCCGGCCACCGTTGATCGGGCAAGCCGGTGTGCACAATGGCTAGTTTTGGGACGATTTCGATATCCGACCCGGTGTGCGAAATGGCTGGTTTTGCAGCCGCCGCTTGCCACTGCTCCAGCTAACACCCTACCGTCTTGCTTGCCTCATCCACTCCACGACCCCTCGCCGGCTCGTCCGGCAGGTGAGAAAGGTCTGTAGCTAAAAGCCAACCCACCCCATTCCACGACCCCGGCCGGCTTGCCCGGCCGGTGAGAAAGGTCTGCAGCTAAAAACCCACCCCAGGCACTCCCCCCTTCACCTTCTCCGCTACCGCCGTGAACATTTCCAGCGCCGTTTGCAGATCGTCGGCTATCTCTTGGGCCAGCACGTCAGGCGTGGGTAGATCATCCGACGCGTAAAAAACCGGGAAACGATGGGCCGACACGGTTTGATAACCTGAAATGATTGGATACGAGCGGCGTCCCCTTTCAATTTTTCTTCGAATTTTTCTGGCGGCATCAGCCGGACTATTCGGCGGCACGGCGATTGCCATAAACCTGTTTGGCTTTTCAAGCGTTGGCGGTTATAAATATTGTTGACGTGCGACTCTCGGGTCAGGGGGAACCAAGAGCCCCGGAAGGTATCATTCTTTGTCCGAGAGGTGGACGTTGGCCACAGAGAATGTTCAGCGCTCAGCAGCGGACCTCGCTCTTCTCGAAAGCGAAGCACGCACCCGCGCCATCCTCGACGCCGCCGTGGACGCGATCATCACCATCGACGAGCTCGGCCTGGTCGAGTCGATGAACCCGGCGGCGGAGCGGCTGTTCGGCTATCCGTCGGCCGAGGTCATCGGCCAAAACGTCAAGATGCTCATGCCCGAGCCCTACCGGCACGAGCACGACGGCTACCTGCGAAACTATCGCGAGACCGGGCAGAAGAAGATCATCGGCATCGGCCGCGAAGTGGTCGGCCTGCGCAAGGACGGCACCACCTTTCCCATGCACCTGGCCGTCAGCGAACTGCATCTCGGCCACCGCCGCATGTTCACCGGCATCGCCCGCGACATCACCGACCTGCGCCATGCCATCCGGCAACTGGAAAACAGCGAGGCCCGCACCCGGGCCATCCTCGACGCCGCCGTCGATGCGATCCTCACCATCGAACCGAACGGCAAGGTCGAGTCGATGAACCCGGCGGCGGAGAGGCTGTTCGGCTACCCCGCCGCCGAGGTCATCGGCCAAAACGTCAAGATGCTCATGCCCGAGCCCTATCGAGCAGGAGCACGACGGCTACCTGCAGAACTATCTGACCACCGGCGTAAAGAAGATCATCGGCATCGGCCGCGAGGTGACGGGACGTCGCAAGGACGGCATCGACCTTCCCCATGCACCTGGCCGTCAGCGAACTGAAAATGGGCGACCGGCGGATGTTCACCGGCATCGCCCGCGACATCACCGACCTGCGCACCGCCATCCACCAGCTGGAAGACAGCGAGGCGCGCACCCGGGCCATCCTCGACGCCGCCGTGGACGCCATCCTCACCATCGAGACCGAGCGGCAAGGTCGAATCGATGAACCCGGCGGCGGAGCGGCTGTTCGGCTACACCGCCGCCGAGGTCCTCGGCCAGAACGTCAAGATGCTCATGCCGCGAGCCTTACCGCCGACGAGCACGACGGCTACCTGGACAACTACCTGACCACCGGCCAGAAGAAGATCATCGGCATCGGCCGCGAAGTGGTCGGCCTGCGCAAGGACGGCTCCACCTTCCCCATGCACCTGGCCGTCAGCGAACTGCATCTGGGCCACCGCCGCATGTTCACCGGCATCGCCCGCGACATCACCGACCTGCGCCATGCCATCCGCCAGCTCGAGGACAGCGAGGCGCGTACGCGCACCATCCTGGAAACGGCCGTGGACGCGATCATCACGATCGATGAAGACGGCGTGGTCGAGTCGATGAACCCGGCGGCGGAACGGCTGTTCGGCTATCTGTCCGCCGAGGTCATCGGCCAGAACGTCAAGATGCTCATGCCCGAGCCCTACCGCCACGAGCACGACGGCTACCTGCACAACTACGTCACACCGGCCAGAAAAAGATCATCGGCATCGGCCGCGAGGTGGTCGGCCTGCGCAAGGACGGCACGACCTTCCCGATGGATCTGGCCGTCAGCGAAGTGAAGCTCGGGATCCGGCGGCTGTTCACGGGGATTGTCCGCGACATCAGCGAACGCAAGAAGGCCGAGGAGCAACTCCGCTTCTACGCCGCGGAACTCCAGGACCGCAACGCCGAACTGCTCCGCAGCAACCAGGAACTGGACGAGTTCGCCTACATCGCCTCGCACGATCTGAAGGAGCCGCTTGCGGGGCATCCACAACTATGCGACCTTCCTGCTTGAAGACTACAAGGCCAAACTCGACGAGGAGGGCGGCCTCAAGCTCGAAACGCTGCGACGCCTCACCCAGCGGATGGACACGCTGCTCGATTCGCTGCTGGAATTCTCGCGCGTCGGCCGGCTCGACTTTGCCATCCGGGAGACCGACCTGAACGAGGTCCTGTCCGAAGTGATCGATTCCCTGCGCATCAACCTCAAGGAACGCGGCGTCGAAATCCGCATCCCCGCTTCCTTGCCGGTCATTCGGGGCGATCCGCGTTCGCATCGGCGAAGTGTTCCGCAACCTGATCACCAACGCCATGAAGTACAACGACAAGCCGGAGAGGTGGATCGAGATCGGCTCCGGCACCGGTCTGGGGCTCGACTTCGCTGCCGGCGACAGACCAGGGCGACAGCGTCTCGGCCAAGCCACCGTCTTTTACGTGCGCGACAACGGCATCGGCATTCCCGAGAAGCACTACGAGGCGATCTTCCGCATCTTCAAACGCCTGCACGCCCGCGACGAATTCGGCGGCGGCACGGGCGTGGGACTGACCATCGTCAAGAAAATCATCGAGCGACACGGCGGGCGGATCTGGGTCGAGTCCATGCCGGCGAAGGAACGTGCTTTTACTTCACGCTCTCCGGAGCGCGACTGACCATGGTTCCACAACACTCCATGCTGCTCGTCGAGGACAGCCCGGAGGACCGCGAGGCGACGATGCGCGCGCCTCAGGAAAGCGGGCATGGCCAACCCGATTCACGTGCTGCGGAACAGGCGACGAGGCGCTGGATTACCTGTTCCAGCGCGGCAAGTACGCCGATCCTGCACCGGCGCCCCGTCCCGAGCGTCATCCTGCTGGATCTCAATCTGCCCGGCACCGACGGACGCGAAGTGCTGGCCGAGATCAAGAAGGCGGACCACTTGAAATCGATCCCGGTCATCGTCCTCACCACGTCCACGGACGACCGCGACATCCAGGGGTGTTATCGGATGGGGGCCAACAGTTACGTCAAGAAGCCGGTGGACCTGGAAGGGTTCATGCAATCCATCCAGCGGCTGAAGGATTACTGGTTCGAAGTGGTGATTCTTCCCAAGATGGAGTGAGCCGCCATGAGCGACAGACCGTACCGGATTCTCATCGTCGAGGACAGCCCCGAGGACCGGGCTGCCTATCGCCGCCGGATTGCCCAGGGACGGGAGCAGGACTATCAGTTCTGGGAGACCGGCTCGGGCGAGGAAGGCTTGCGGCTGTGCGCGCGAGATCGTGCCCGATTGCATCTTGCTCGATTATCAGCTCCCCGACCTGGACGGCCTGGAATTCCTCGACCGCGTGCGGGCCGCTGGCCGACGGCGCCTACTATTTCCGTCATCATGCTCACGGGCCATGGCAATGAGGCGGTCGCCGTGCAGGCGATGAAAAAGGGGGTCCAGGACTATCTTGTCAAGGGAATCAACAATGAAGCGCTCAGACAGGTCGTTCAGTCCGCCATCGACAAGGGAGTCTTGCGTAAGCAAGTGGCAGAGCAACGTCGCGAGGTAGAACGTCTTTCCGTGGAACGGCTCCAGCTCGTCGAAGGAGTTGCAACAACAAACAGCCGCTCTCGCCGAAGCAAGCCGGCGCAAGGATGAATTTCTGGCCATGCTGGGACACGAATTACGAAACCCGCTCGCACCCGTTCGCAACGCCCTTCATATCTTGCAGCTTCGGGCAGGTGACATGAAAACGGTAGAGCAAGTTCGGCAGATGATGGACCGGCAAATCATTCACATGAGTCATATCATCGACGATCTCCTCGACGTGTCGCGCATCCGCGGAGGTAAAGTAACGCTTCGCCCCGAGCAGGTCGATCTCGTGCAACTTATTCGGCAAATCTCCGACAGTCACTACCCGAACTTTCAGGAATCCTCCGTCGCCTTGATCCTCGCTCTGCCCGAAGAACCGGTCTGGGCAACGGTCGACGCCACACGCCTAACCCAGGTGGTGGAGAATCTGCTTACCAACGCCATAAAGTTTACGAATCCGGGCGGTAGCGTTACGCTCGGACTTGCCGTCGAAGCAGATAAGAATGCTGTTCTCGTCGTTCGGGACACCGGAATCGGAATCGAAGCAACCATGCTCAATCGGCTATTTGATACCTTTGCCCAGGCGGACCGGAGCCTTGACCGCAACCGAGGCGGCCTTGGTCTTGGCCTCGCGCTCGTGAAGGGCCTTGTCGAACTACATGCCGGCACCGTCGAAGCATCGAGTGACGGCATCGGTCACGGAGCGACGTTTACAGTACGCTTGCCGCTTAATGAGCAAACCCCCGCAACGCCAGCCGCCGCAAACACCCTCCTCACAGATATAGGAAAGCCTTTGTACATCGTTTTGGTGGAAGACAACCGCGATTCCGCCGAAAGCCTGCGCATGATTTTGGAGGTGCTCGGCCATTCGGTTACCGTGGCGGATTCCGGGCCCGCCGGGCTTCAGGCAGTGCGTGAGAAATCTCCGGACGTCGTAATCTGCGACATTGGACTGCCGGGCATGGACGGCTTTGCCGTCGCCGAGACCCTACGGCAAGACCCACGAACCGCAAATGTTCGCCTCCTCGCGTTGACCGGCTATGGAGGCGAAGAGTATAGGGAGCGGTCGCTGAAGGCGGGTTTTAATGGCTATCTCATTAAGCCTGTAAACCCGGCAGTCCTCCTTCAGCAATTGAATCCGGTCGGAAGTTAGTCTAAGCCCGGCAGTCCTCGCTTTCTTCCTGATGCCAAACCATTTTTCACTTCCCAGATAATATCATTATTAAACATGGATGTCCCCTTTTCTCCTTTGCACGAACTCTTCTAGAGGACCTTCAACTTCTCAAGAAGTTTGGCTTGGTCGAATCGGCAGGGAGGTCCGTAGCGGCTCGGTGGTGGCTCAATCAAACCGGCCAAACTTCTTGAGAAAGGCGGAGAAAGGCGGAGAAAGGCGGAGAATAAGCATGGGTCGTTTTGTCTGCTTCGAAATGTCTGGACGACTGCATTAAAGGGGACGCAAGAAAACGATACGGCCTCGATGGGGGCACTCACCCGTTCACCTTCTCCGCCTCCGCCGTGAACATCTCCAGCGCCGTTTAAAGAGCAAACCCGCCTCCTGATTCCCGACCCCTGCCGAAGTGCCTTTTTTTCTTGCTCTACACAATCACCGTCCCCTATATTCGTCCCAGATAACCTTATCGCTCAATTTGCCCCGCAGAACAAATAGACGGATTACCTCACGAACGGCATCATGTTCTATAACGTCATGAGCATAAAACGGCGTGAGCTCCGCATGTTTCAGCCAAACTTGGCGCTCAAATGAAACTGGGATATGTGCGCTACGAGCCGTCGTGGGTGTAGTTTCGTCTTTGATGTATGCCGTGCAAACGTACTGCCGGTTTTCACCACCCCCTATGTCAATAGCTTTCCCTGAATAGGGTATACCCGAATTCGATTCAGGTGACTCCTCCGCCAAGATTAAAACGCTGTATCGGTCGCCGTCAAGCTTGTCTAACGCGCACAAAGCCTGCTCGACATCTATTAACGCCTGCCCTTTTATGCCTTCGCCAAAACGCGGTCTATTCAGTTCGTCGGCGAGAAGAAGAAATTTAGCAAACACTCGAATCCTCCCCGAAAACCGTTTCACGACGGCGCGTCAGACCTACACTCCCGAGGCCAAATCGGTAAAAAATGCCGTGGCCCCACGAGCAAGGGAGTGATTGATGAGACGGCGCTTAATAATCCTGGGCACGACCCTTTTTATTGTATTTTGGCTCCTTTGGCCGAGTCGATTCAAGGACAGAATAAATGAGAACAGTTTCAACTCAATCAAGTTGGGGATGTCGCTAGCGGACGTGCAGACAATAATTGGTATCGCGCCTGGAATTTATTCAAATATTAATCGTGACAGTATGCTTTTCCGTAGAGAACACGCCATTAATACTACAGCGCTAGTTTGCTCTTGATCGAATCAGGCACAATGGGGACATTATAGCCTTGGACCGGGGGGGCCGGTTCGTACCCGCTGAGGAGACCCAAGGCATGGATGCTGCTGAAATTCGTCGTTTGAGGCCGAAGTTGCGAAAGTATCTCCGCGACTTCGCTGATTGTTTTAGCCGTTCCGCTACACGCAAGCATTTGGATACCTATGTTTCCGGTCAGTTGTCAAAGTTAGAGTGCAAGAGCGTCGAGCCGATTGCTCTGGCCGCCGGGGTGGCGCCACGAAGCTTGCAACAGTTTCTTAATTCGCTGGATTGGGATCAAGAGCAAATGGTCGATACGCTGCAATGGCGGGTGGCGCAGGCTCACACGAGTCCCCAGGCGATCGGTATCATTGACGAAACGTCGTGTCCGAAGAAGGGGGACAAATCGCCGGGCGTGCAGCGGCAATGGTGCGGCGCCACAGGCAAAAAAGATAACTGTGTGACGACGGTGCATTTGGGCTATGGGGTCGATGATTTCCACTGCTTGCTCGGCAGCGAGTTGTTCTTGCCCGAGAGCTGGTCGGAAGATCGCGAGCGTTGTCGGGCGGCGCACATCCCCGACGAGATAGTTTACCGGCCAAAGTGGCAGATCGGGTTGGAACTCTATGATCGGCGCGGGCCAACGGCGTGTCGTTCACTTATCTGACCTTCGACGAGGGCTACGGTGGCAAGCCCGAGTTTTTGCGGCAGTTGGACGCGCGCAACAATGCTATGTGGCGGAAGTGCCACGCACCTTCACGGGCTGGTTGCGGGTGCCTTATGTCACGGATCGTCCTTATCATCGGTCTGGTCGGGGACGTGGCCGCGCCACGCCACGGCTGAGGGCTGGCGCCGCACCGGCACACACCGTCGAGTCCCACCTGAACTGGTCGCCGGACTTGAAAGATCAAAACTGGAAGCAGTGGCATGTCAAGGAGACCGAAAAAGGCCCGATGGTCTGGGAAACCAAACATGTGCTGCTCACACCGAAGGACGAGAACGGTTTACCCGCGGCCCCTTTGCACTTAATCGCGGCCCGCAATGTGTGCGATATCTTTACCATCAAATACTTTGTGAGCAACGCTCCGAGTGAGACGCCGGTAAAAGAGCTGTTACACGTGGCCTTCTCGCGTTGGCGTGTCGAACGCTGTTTCGAGGACCAGAAGACCGAATTAGGTTTTGATCACTTTGAAGGACGCTCCCACGTGGGACTCAAACGGCATCAAGCAATAACCGCCGTGAGCCACTTGTTCCTCTCCGAAACGCGGCAAGCGTTGCGGGGGGAAAAATCCGGAGCTGACAGTCTGCCAAGTTCGCACAGCCGCAGCCGCTCTGGTCCGCTCCTGGGGGCTGGGACGCAAAGCCGCGCGCCTGATTCTGGAAGCCGCGGCGGCCGAGCTGACCTACACACAGCAGCGGAACGCCCAGGCACGGGCCAGCCACACGCGCACAACCCGCAAGAAACTCGCGGCGCTGGGCGTTTCCCTGAGCAGACTGCCCAGGTGTGGATGGAGGAGCTAGCGCTGTAGTATTAAGCGACCCTTGAATGAAGGCAACAAATTAATGTGGGTCGGCGATGAAAATGTCATCACGATTTACATGGATGACCAGGGCATGGTCAGTGGATCTATTTTATACACGAACAGCTCGCCTGTTGAGCCTTTTATTACTTCAATGCGGAGATGGCTCAAAATTTGACGACCTGAGCAGGAGAGTGTCTCGTGGGGTGGACCGAAGTATCGGCCGAGCGACGGCGCATTTTTGTTATAGCGACGGCACTCCTCGCGGGCACAGCTTTGCTCGCATCGTTGGTTTACCAAACGACTCCCAGACAAGATATAGACCAAGCGACGTTCAGCCGAATTAAAAAAGGGATGACTCGTGCCGAAGTTACATCCATCGTTTCCTCCATTAAAGATAAGGGTATCCATTCGGCGGGCGTCACCGGCATATGGTGGCCGGGTAATTTCGCTATTTTTCATGTCACATTTGACGACGAAGGCAAAGTGAACGAAACTGCAAGGATACCAATCCCTCGTTCAAATCCACCATTCTTTACTAGAATCCGACGCTGGCTCGGTTTGTGAGGTGCCGTGGTTTTACGGCATTTTCCTTGCTTTGGTGACAACTCCCCCTTACCATCTGAAAGGTCAAGATTTTGTTATTTTGCGTTTAGCGACCGAGAAGGACCGTAGGCCTGCCAGCGCGATTCCCTTCCTCCTAGTCCGGCCCTTTTAATACACGGAGGTTTTCATGAAGCGTTTTGTCATCAACGTCATCATCAAGACGACAGCGCTGCTGGGCCTCTTGGGCACACCCGTGCTGGTCCACGCGGAGCCGCCGAAGGTGCTCCTGTTCGAGGTCCAGGAAGTCAATCAACGAACTTACTTTCACCTTCGCTTGCTACAGCCCGCTGATCTGGCGATGGACGCGCCGACGCTCTCCCCTCTCTTCGCTTCCTGGAACGATTTGCAGATGGCGGACCCGTGGGGCCGGCCGCGCCTCGTGCCGCAAGACGACGCGGCTCGCCTGGTGTATTTGCGCGAAGCCCTGATCGAACGCTCCGGCGACAAGGACGAAGCCGCCAAGGACGAACCCGGTGTCGAGCCCAAAAATCAGAATCCGAGTTTCGAAAGCCTCGACTTCTACGGCGTCCTCAACGACAAAAAGGCTGCCACGTTCTTGTTGATCTACCCGAAGGCCCACCCGGAGGCCCGCTGGGCAAAAAACTCAAGCTCCAGGAGTTGCTGCAAGCGAAGATCGCCTGGATCGAGGAAAAAGTGCAACTCGACTTGGCCCAAGCGAAGAAAGTGCCGGTGCCTGCCGAGGGTTTCAACCGGGATGGAAAGAAGCCGGTTACGGCCAAGGACCTTGAAGGCAACTGGGCCCTGGCGCAGGCAGCCCATTTCGCCATGCATGAAGCGCAGACGCCAAGTTTCGACTTTTACGGCTTCGCGCGCGAGACCACCAATCGCCAGTACAAAGTGGAGGGGCCGGAGGCATTCCGGGATCGGCGCCTGAATCCGCGAGCAACCGACCCCACGGGCACCTGTGGGCGAGGTGAACCGGCATTATGAGGTCATGACCGGCGCCGCCGCCATCACCGAAACGCTGGCCCTCGAGCGCATACGCCGCCGCGCTTCGCCGCCCAGTGATCAAATCGAAGCACGCACCGTGCCCATCGGCACCGTGCCAGCCATCGACATCGCTGAACACCCGTGGAAAAAGATGATGGGCGGCAAGATGCCGGCGACGGAGCCGCTCGCCCAATGGGTCCCGCACGATAACTACTACATTCATTTCAGGACGTTCGGGAAGTTTCTTGAAGCGAGCGATTTTCTCGACGAATGGGGCACTGCGCTGGTGCGGGCCTACGAGGTCCAGAGCCGTGATTATCGCGTCAAACAAAAGCTCGAACAGCAAATCTGTCTGCAGAGCACCGGCCTTGCCCGCCTCTTCGGCCCGGCCGTTATCAAGGGCCTGGCCATCACCGGCAACGATCCGTACCTCCGCGAAGGCAGCGATTTCACCATCCTTTTCCAGGTGGCCAACCAGACGCTCTTTCGTAGCCGGCGCCGAGCCGATGCTGGCGGCAACCAAGGCAAAATTCGCCAAGTCGCTGCAAGTGGCCAGTGCCGATTATCAGGGCATCACCATCGAAAGTTTCGTCACGCCGTTGCGGGAGGTCAGCCTGTACCGAGCTTTCGTCGATGACGTCGCCATCTACAGCAATTCGGGCGTCGCCGTTCGCCGGGTCATCGACACGCACCGGAACAAGATCAAACGGCTCGCCGACGCGCTCGATTTCCAGTACATGCGCACCGTGTTTCGCGCCGACGACCCGGCCGAAAATGGCTTTGCGTTCCTTTCCGACGCGTTCATTCGCAACTTGGTTGGCCCCGTGGTGCGCATCAAGGAACGTCGCCGCCTCGAAGCCCTGACGAGTTTGCATATGGTCACAAACGGCGCCATGTACACTGCCTGGCAAACCGGCACTGTGCCCCAAAGGTACGAGCAAATTCTCCACGCCACCGGCCTGCAGCCGCAGGATCTGTTCATGCCCGATGGGAGCGAGGCCACGTGGGACGGCGCGCGACAGGTCGCTAAAAGCGACGCCTACAACACACTGCACTTCGCCACGCCGCTCATCGAGATGCCGTTGACCAACATAACGCTCACCGAGCAGCGCGAATATGAGCAATTCCGCCTGCAATATCTGGGGCTGTGGCGCCAGTATTTTGATCCGATCGGCATGCGGATGTCGCTCGACAAGGATGAAATCAAAGTCGAAACTTACATCCTGCCGCTCGTCCGCACAACTCAGTACAACGAGCTGCGCCGCATCGCCGGCGATGGCACGATCAAGGTTGATTCGTCCATGTTCAGCGACAAAACGCTATTCAAGTCTTTGCTGCACCTATCCCCGCGCCTGTTCGAGCGCGATATTTTCGGTGTCCTGGCCAGCGATTTCATGGTTGACCTGACGATCCGTAGCTGGCTCGGCGATTGGTGCGTGGTCCGTCTCGACGACAGCCCCGTCTATGCCGAGCTGATGGAATCGTATGTCCGTAGCCAGATGTTCCCGGAGGAACGCCATGATTATGTTGATGATCTGGCCCTCTTATGCAAGACGCCTTTGACAATCGGCATCGATGTGCGTTCACCGCTCGTTTTCGCCGGCGTACTGGCGAACGTGCGCAAGGCTATGGAAAGTACTCTCCCCGGCACCATCGAATGGGCCCCGCTAGTCCCTCCTTACAAGGGCGTCACCATTATGCGCGTCCAAAGCAAGGGGGAAGCTCTGGGGCTCGGTAATCCCAGTCTCTACTACGCCATGATCGGCAGCGCCTTCTACGTCAGCTTCAAGAAGGAGCCGATCAAGGACCTGATTGACCGGGGCGGTGCGCTGCCAGACCAGAAGGACAAAAAGACCAACAGTGCGGAGGTCAACGGCGCGCTCTACCTCAGCCCCAGGGCGGCGCAAGAGGCCAAGGGGCTCGTGCGGCTCTACCTCGAATACGAGACCCACCGCCGGGCCCAGGCCAATAATCGCGTACTTTACGCCTTGTTCCGCAGCAACGTGGTAGGCACGCAGGCCGCTATCCCGGCGGTCGAGGCGGCAGCGCTGCAATACCTGGGCTTCGTGCCGGTCAGCCCGGATCTCGCGCCCTTTCGCTTCGATCAGCAGTATCAGGAAGTGATCAATCTTCGTCACGGGTCAATTCGACAACCGACGTTGAACCTCGGTGCCGAGACCGATGCGGCGCTGGCCAAGACGCTCGACCAATTCATGACCATTCGAGCCGACTTGCGCTTTCGCGAGGACGGCATTCATACGACGCTGAAAATGACGCGAAAGAGATGATGCGCGTAAAGCCGCCCGGTGGCGTTGCTTGCCGCAGGCTTAAGCGGCCGGCTACTGGTTTTGGGACAGGCACGAAACATTCAGGGAGGAACAACATGCGCCTAAAACTTACGGTCCTCGCGCTACTGGCACTGTCGTCCGGCACCCAGGCTCAGCCAACAGAGAAAACACCGGAACAGATGCTACCGGCCGATGCGCTATTTTACTTCCGCTACGACGGGTATGAAGGGCACCGCAAAGCCTACGACCAGACTGCGGTGGCCAAGGCCATGAAGGAGGGTCTCTCCGAATTCTTCGAGCACGTCTTCGCCCAAATTTGGACGCTAGGACAGACCAATCCCTTGGTGGATAACTCCAAGAAGAAATCCGCGCCCGCATTGGAAGTGAACCAATTTCTCGATTGTCTCTGGAAGCATGGTTTCGCCTTGAGCCTGGAAATAGCGCCGCCAAGGCCAGGGCCGACCAATGGGCCGACGCTGTTCCAGCTCACGGTTCTTTTTCCCCACGGCGCGGAAAAAACCAACCGCGCTGCGCTGGATGCGGTGTTCCGTCTCGCGGCCGGCGGCGCTGGCACGCGCCCGTGGAGGACGCCCAGTACAAAGGGCGCACGTTGGCGATTGTCGCTCTGGGCATCCACCAGGCCGCGTGGTGGACAGAGGGCAAGCACCTGGTGTTCGCTCTTGGGCCGCGAGCCGCAATGCACGCAGTCCGCGTCATCGACGGCCTTCGGTCCAACCTGACCGCGGCCCCCTGGTATCCCGAGCTGGCGCAATTCAACCGCTATGAGACCGACATGCGCGGCTACGTCAACCTGGAAACCCTGGTGGAGCGCCTGGCCAGTCTCGGCCTGGACGAGCCGGCCTTCGGCAACGTCAAGGACCACATCGCGCGCCAGTTGCTCTTGCGCCATCTCGGCTTGCATGGCCTCAAGAACTTGACGTTTCACCTGGGCTTCGACGGCAAGTACCAGCGCAGCACGGTGCGCCTGGGCGTGCCCGAACCAGCGCAGCGGGGCGGCCTCTTGAAACTCGTTGGCGGAACGATCGACTTCACGCCGGACAGGCTCCCAGCACTTCCCCCCGACGCCGACTACGTCAGCGCCCGACGGGT
This sequence comes from uncultured Planctomycetota bacterium, assembly GCA_963848825.1. Classification (GTDB taxonomy): domain Bacteria; phylum Planctomycetota; class Planctomycetia; order Gemmatales; family Gemmataceae; genus CAVVSQ01. The sequence goes on from CAWKFA010000017.1 coordinate 667,980, forward strand.
CGATTGGTCGAACGTGTTCGATTTCATCCGCAACACCTATGGCATGTCGGCCGTGTCGCAGCTTTTCACAGGCCGACTTCCGGAGCGCTTTCCGGACCTCGACCGCCTCATTGGCTGCGACTTTCGCAAAGACTTTCTCGAGCAGCTTGACACCACCCTGGTGTCTTATGGTGCCCATTCGGAAGGGCCCTTTTTCCTGGGTCAGGGCTTTGCGGTTCGACTCAAGGATGCCGACAAGGTGCGCATGGCTGTTGCAGGCGTCGCCAAAGCCCTGGGCGAGCTAGGCCCGCAATTGGTGGCCGAGAAGCGAATGTTCCACGGCGAGGAAGTGTACGTCTTGAGCAACTTTTACTTGCCCCTTACTTACGCGGTTCATAAGGACTGGCTGGTGTTCGCCCTCTTTCCCCAACCGGTGCAGGGATTCGTGATGCGCAGCGGGGGCAAATATCGCGCCTGGCAAACGCCGCCCGAGCTCCACGACGTTTTGGCCAAAGCGCGCCAGGAGAACCCACGCGGCAAACTGTTGGCGGTCACAGTATCGGACCCGCGCCCCGCCATGACCCTGGGCCTGGCCCTGCTGCCGGCGTTTATCCAGTATTTTAACGTGTTGGCCGGCACCAGCGTCCTCGACGTCAGCAAAATCCCCAACGTGCAAAGCATCAACGAATGGCTCTTCCCCAACGTCAGCCTGTTCTTCGACGATGGCCAAGCTCTGCGCCTGGGAGAATCATTATTCCATTACCGAACCTGACCATCTGCTCCTCGGGCTGATGTTTTCGACCTTCGGAGCCGGGTTTCTGGACATCGGGCCGACACGTTTTCAGGTGGAACTTGCCAAGGCGGAGCCGTTGGTGGTACCGGTGCCGGAGGAATCCAAGCAACCGTCCCTATGCCCCGCCACGGCCACGGAGAACGATGGGGTGGTTCAGATTCGGCTCACGGTGCGCCGCGTAGAGGTTGAGACCGTGATGCGCCCTTTTGTCGAAACGCGCTTCAAAGAGGTTGTATCCTTAAGCGGGAAGAAACAGGTCCCCTACACTGTCAGAGAAATGAAGCCGGAGACCATTTCGAGATATTTCGACGAGCAAAAGCTACTCACCGCCGATGGAAAAACGGTACGTGTGGCACACAAAGGTGGCAAGATGGTCGATCCCATCGACCTGCCCAAACTACTGGACAAAGAAACACAAGTATTGCTCGTGCCCCCGAACTGCAAGACTGGCGCCGAGCAACTCAACAGGCTCGATGACCGCACGCTGATAATTACCGTTGCCTCATGGCCTGCGGAGCCATTGCCACCGGCCCGGAAGAAATGAGTCATCCCACCGCAATCATGGCGAGAATTTGACGATTGCACCATCCAGTCAAGTGCCTGCCTCACCCTGGACGTGGCCCCGGGACGCCCTGTCACTGCTTCCCGCCCAACACGTTTCGGCCATGGCTGCCCCGTGGCGTGTCTAGCACATCTCGGACCTTTTGCGCCAGAGTGCTTGGCGTGAAGGGTTTCTGAAGAAATGCGACCTCCGCATCCAGTACACCGTGCCGCACGACCGCATCGTCGGTATAGCCACTGAGGTAAAGCACCTTGATGTCGGAACGCGCCTGGGCTAGCCGTTCGGCCAACTGCCGACCACCCATCCGCGGCATCACCACGTCCGTCAGGAGCAGGTGTATTTTGCCAGGGTGCTGCTCGGTGACTCGCAAAGCGGCTTCACCGTCCGTGGCCTCCAGCACGGCATATCCTTGCATGCGGAGCGTGTAACAAGTGAGGGAACGCACGGCGTCCTCATCCTCCACCACCAGGATCATTTCGTCGCCCGTCGGCATCGATTGAGGAGCATGGGTCGTCTCGTCGGAAGGCACACCGTTATCGACCTGCGGCAGGTAGATTTTGAACGTGGTGCCGCGGCCCGGCTCGCTGTAAACGTAGATGAAGCCGTCACTTTGCTTGACGATGCCGTAGACTGTCGCCAGACCGAGGCCCGTCCCCTTCCCCGGCTCCTTGGTGGTGAAAAATGGCTCGAAGAGGCGGGCCTTGACCGTTTTTGTCATGCCATGGCCGGTGTCGCTGACCGCCAACAGAACATAGTTCCCCGGCTGAACCTCCGGTCGTTCCTTGGCATTGCTCCGATCCAGTACGGCGTTAGCGGTCTCGATGGTGAGTTTGCCCCCTTGGGGCATCGCATCTCTGGCGTTCACCGCAAGGTTCATCAAGATTTGCTCGATCTGCCCAGGATCGGCTTTCACCCGTCCCAAGCCTTGGAGCGAGAACTGTGGTCAGGCTCACATCCTCCCCGATCAGGTGGCGCAGCATCTTGCCAACATCCGTGGCAAGTTCATTGAGGTCGAGTACCTTCGGCTGGATGATCTGTTTGCGGCTAAAAGCCAGTAGTTGCCGGGTCAGACCGGCAGCCCGCTCTCCGGCCTTTTGAATCTCTTGCACCAGAGCGCTGGCGGGGTCGGTGGCAGGCAGGCGCTGAGCAGCATTTCGCTATAGCCGGAGATGACGGTCAGAAGGTTGTTGAAGTCGTGGGCCACGCCGCCAGCCAGTTGCCCAACGGCCTCCATCTTTTGCGCTTGTTGGAATTGCGCTGCCAAGGATTTCTGCTCGGTTACGTCCTGGGCCAGGCAAAGGAAGCCGGTGAATTGCCCGTTGTCGTCGATGAGTGGGGTGTTGAACCAATGGCAAGTGATGGTTCGCCCATCCTTGGTCACGTTATCGTTGATCGAATGTGCTTCCATTTCGCCCGAACGGATTCGGTTGCGAACCACCTCCATCGTCTCCCAACTCGAACGGGGGACGATTTTCTCATACGGCGGCATTGCCCCCAGCATTTCCGCCTTGGAGAAGCCGAAGATTCGTTCGGCGGCTCGGTTCCAGTCAATGATGCGCATATCCGCATCGAACAGGACGTAGGCCAACGGCATGCGCTCGATGTGGAGTTGGAGCCGTGCCAGCAGTGCGTCCCGTTCGGCCGCGAGAGAGCGCTTCTCGGTGATGTCCTCGATAACGCCCACCGTGCGCACGATCTGACCATATTCCGCAACCGGATAGCCCCTGAACCAAACCCAGCGCACGGACCCGTCGGGCGCAAAACACGGGTCTCCACATCAATGTGGCCCGTCTTCATCATGGCGGCATTCGCACGCCCCATCATTTCTTGGTCCAGGGGGTGGATGCCTTCTAAATAGGGATGGCTTCCATCAAGAAGGTCTTGACAAGAGCGGCCCCACATTTGCTCATAGCCGGGGCTGACATACAACACCCTGGCTTCCCTGGCGTCGATCATCCACAGGACTTGATGAATGTGTTCCGTCAACTCCTTGACACGCTCTTCGCTCTTGCGGAGCATTCTCTCGGAACTACTCCGCTCCACGGCATAGCGAATCGCCCGCTGCAACGAACCCGCCTCGATTTGGCCTTTCACCAAATAGTCCTGCGCTCCTTCTTTAGCGCACCCAATGCCAACTCTTCATCGTTTTTACCTGTTAGCACGATGACAGCGACTTGCGTGTTGCCTCGAAGCGTTTGCAGGGTGGTCAAACCCTGGCTGTCGGGCAAACCCAGGTCGAGGAGAATCACGTCGAAGTGCTTCGCCGTGAGGATTTTCAGGGCATCTTCCAGGCGTTCGCTTATCTGTGCGTGGAAATAGCTATCGGACAGCAATTCCTCCGTGAGCAATACGTCCGTGGGATTGTCTTCCACAATCAAAACGTGGATGGCGGGCTTCATGTCAGTCTTTCCCCGTCAGCGTTACCACGGAGAACCAGAAGTTCTCGATGCTCGTCACGATCTCCGTGAACTTCTCGAAGTCCACCGGCTTCACGATGTAGCAGTTGGCGTGCAAGCCGTAAGCCTTCAGAATGTCGGCCTCGCTGCTGGAGGTGGTCAGGACGACAACCGGAATGCGCATGAGCTTCTCGTCCGACTTGATTTCGGACAAAACTTCCCGCCCATCCTTCTTGGGCAGGTTGAGGTCGAGCAGGATAAGACCGGGGCGGGGCGCTCCCTTGAACTGACCCTCGCCACGCAGGAAGCCCAGTGCTTCCACGCCATCCTTCACCACGTGGAGGTTCGTCGCGAGTTCCGAGTTTTCCAGGGCTTCTTTCGCCAACAGGGCATCCGTGGGGCTGTCCTCCACGAGCAGGATTTCGACCTGTCGGTCTCTTCTACTTATCATCGGTTCGCTCCCATGTTGGGCAGAGTGAAAGAGAAAGTCGACCCTTGGCCTGGTTCGGACTCTAGCCAGATGCGGCCCCCGTGACGCTCGACGATTTTCTTGCAGACCGCCAGGCCAATGCCCGTGCCGGGGTACTCGGTTCTGGTGTGGAGCCGCTGGAAGATGACGAAGATGCGCTCGAAATATTCGGGCTGTATGCCGATGCCATTGTCCTTTATGGAAATGACCCATTCGCGCGCATTTTGGCGCACGCCGACGTGTATTGTCGGCGGCTGGAGACTGCGGAACTTGAGTGCGTTGCTGAGGAGGTTTTGGAACAGGTGCGTCAGTTGGGCGGCGTCCGCTACCGCGACCGGGAGTTTGTCCTGGGTGACGACCGCGCCTTCTTCCGCGATGGCGGTTTCGAGGTTTGCAAGTGCCTGAGCCAGGATTTCGTTACAGTCCGTCGGCGCGAATGCTTTGCCCCCCTTGCCAACCCTGGAGTAAGAGAGCAGGTCGCCAATGAGTGTTTGCATTCGGCTGACGCCATCCACGGTATGGGTGATCAATTCGTCGGCCCGCCCATCCAACTTACCCTGGTAACGCTTCTTGAGCACCTGGACACAACCGGCCACGGCTCGAAGGGGCTCTTGCAGGTCGTGGGAAGCGACGTAGGCGAATTGCTCCAGGTCGAGGTTCGAGCGCGACAGTTCCTCGACCGCCTTGCGCAGATCGGTTTCGGCCTGCTTGCGCTCGGTCAAGTCCCTGGTAATATAGGCGAAACCTTGCAATTCACCATGCGAGTCGTACAGGGGCGTGGTGGCATAGTTGGCCCAGAACTGCGTGCCGTCCTTGCGAACGCGCCAATCCTCAGCCCCCACTTTGCCGAGGACAAGGGCCTTGCGGAGTTCCTCCTCCTGGGTGTTGCGTTCGATGTCTTGAGGCGGGAGGAAGCGGCTCAGGGGCTTGCCGATGATTTCCTCGGCGCTGAAGCCGAAGAGCAGTTCCGCCCCGCTGTTCCACGTCTGAATGTTGCCGGTGCGGTCAAGCATCATGACGGCGTAATCCTTGATGCCCTCGACGAGCAAGCGAAAGCGGGATTCGCTATTTCGCAACTCTTCTTCGGCCCGCTTGCGCTCGGAAATATCCCGGACGAGTCCCGTAAAGTAGCGGCGCTGGCCCAGCTGAAAGACGCTGACCGCCAAATCCATGGGGAAGGTCGAGCCGTCTTTACGCCGCATCACGAGTTCCCGCCCGGTGCCGACACCGGATCGCAGGTAAGTAGCGAGATCCCCACCACTCTCATCCTGATACTGGTCGGGCATCAGCGTCTTGACGTTGTTGCCGACGACTTCGGACGCCGAGTAACCGAAAATCTTCTCTGCCGCCGGGTTGTAAGTCTCCACGATGCCATTTTCGTCGATGGTGATGATGCCGTCGATCAAGTGGTCAACGATAGAACGCATCCGTTCTTCGGCGGCAACGGGTTCCTGCCCCCGCTGCTGCAACTCTTTTTTCAGCGGGTTGCGGTCGGTGATGTCCATGAGGAATACCTGGGATTGTAACAGGTCGAAGGCCGGAAATCCTTGCGTTCCACACAACGCCATCCCGATACTCGAACAGGTGTGGCACCGGGAGGGCCCGGTGGCATGGTTGGCGGTGCCGTTCGCGTGTCGGAGGTAATCAGCCTCAGGTGGACAAAAGGCAGATCGGTAAAACCACGTTCAGAACATTCCCGAGAAAACTTCGCGGCCTCCATCCCGCGCCGCTGATTTTGGCTGGCCAACGGCGCGGCAGGTCGTGAATATTATCTTGCCAAGGGGAAGCGGGACGACGCCTGACCGATAGCACGATGTTCGTCCGGCGAAAGCCCGAATGCAAGCAAAATTGCGAGGTACGTGCGAAAACGACACCGGGCGCCGTGCCGGACGTTTGCGCTGAGGCTAGACAGGCTTACGAACGGGCCGTCGCCGGAAAGTAGGCTACGGTAGTTTGCGAACGCCTGGGATGAGTTCGAAGGGCGTGAACATCAAGGGAGCCTTGCGTGTTGTTCGGAACGATGGGTTCTATATTCCAAACGCATTAATTTGGGATGCAAGAGGAACTACAATGGATGTTTTCCAAGCCAATGAAAATGGGGAAAAGCCAGCTATTAGACCTGCTCGTCCTGCCAAATGAATTCTGGCTCTTCGTGAAGTCGAGTGGGTGAATTTAGGCGTCCAGACCCCCTGAGAGCTGATTATTTGCTGCAAAAACGTTCTTTTCTTTCGAGGGGAAATCTGTATTGATGGACCTATGCCATCAACTCGACAAATACGCGACGTCTATCGGTTCCCTGGGTTCGATCCTTTGGCCAGCGTCCATGGGATCTTTGGCGATCCGGTCGCTGTGGTCGTCACCCTCCAGCGGCGCCGAAAAAAACGGCCTGTGGGGTTTGTGGTCAGGTGTCTGCCGCGTTTTACGATCAAAGGTCACGCCGTGTCCGCGACCTTTCCTGTGGCGACAAGCGCGTTTACCTCGATTTCTCGATTCGTCGAGTAGCGTGTTCGTGGGTGCGCTGGCGTGAAGACCGAAAGTCTGGACTGGCTTGCCGACAATCCGTTTTACACGAAACGGTTTGCCTACTTCGTGGGACGGCGTTGCCGGGACAGTTCGGTCAAGGCCGTGGCCGACGAACTGACCTTGGATTGGCATACCGTCAAGGAGTTGGACAAGCAGTACATGGCCGAGCAACTTCGACGGGCCAAACAACCTGCCCCCAGGGCGATTGGCATCGACGAAATTGCTATCGGCAAAGGCCACAGCTACCGCATTGTAGTCAGCGACCTGATTCGGGGGCGGCCCATATGGTTCGGCGGCAAGGATCGCTCCGAGGAAAGCATGGACGCCTTCTTTGCTTGGCTGGGCCCCGAAAAATCCAGCAAAATCCGCCTGGCGGTCATGGACATGTGGAAGGCGTTCCACAGTTCCACCCGCAAGAAAGGAAATGCCCCACAAGCCCTGATTATCTACGACAAGTTCCATGTGCTGCGCCATTTGCAAGATGCTTTGGACACGGTTCGCAAGAAAGAATACGGCCGGCTGACGGGGCCTGGCCGACGTTATATCAAGGGGCAAAAGTATGCTTTGTTGTCGCGTTGGCGCAACCTCACTCTGAAGGGTAGAAAAGCGTTGAAGCTATTATTCAACGCCAACAAGCGACTATACAAAGCCTACCTCCTCAAGGAGTCTTTCGAACAGCTCTGGAGCTACGAGTCTCCCGGTTGGGCCCTACGCTTTTTCTCCAATTGGGTGGAGTCCCTCAGGTGGCAACGCTTAAAACCCTACGAGGAATTCGCGAACTTGATCCAGAGCCATTGGGACGGCATCGTGGCTTATTGTCATGCCAACAACAAAGTGGCCCTGGGATTCGTCGAGGGTCTCAACAACAAAATACGCGTCATCCAGCGACGCGCCTACGGCTTCCGCGATGAGGAATATCTACGTCTGAAAATCCTCACGTGCATGCTCCCAAAGCTTTGAAATAGGTAAGATGATCTACTTTTTTACCCACTCGACTTCACGAAGAGCCTGAATTCTGTATGGGCGATAGAAGCCATCAGCCGCAACCGCTCGTAGTTCTTTCATCACTCACCCCTTCAGCTTCTCCACGCCGCCGTAAACATTTGGTGCGCCGGTCCCGATGCGGCACGAAAACGCCCGGTTCACGAGCGAGCCTGACACCGTCCGTGGTGATTTTCGTTTCAATGCGGTAGACGTCGTAGCCGACGTTGACGCCATCGACAGTATGACCCTTGGGCTTGGCCTCGCCCACACCGATGACCTTGCCATCAGCGTACAACATGTAATCAGCCTCGCCGGTGGTGAGCGGAAACGCCCGCACGGCAACCCCCAATTCCGCCGAGATATTCATCTGCCGGTAGTCTTGAACGGCCCAGCCGGCCTGTCCAAGCTGCCGGTCGATCTGCTGCCGAGCTTTTTCTTCGGGGGTCATTGGGTACCGGAAATGCGCACACGTCTTGCCCGCTCAGGGGCTGCCTGAGGCGATTCTTGCCTGACAGCGGCGGCACGTCGGCTTACTGAATCATGGGAAGAGGCTCATTGCCGCGATAATGCAAATATCCTACGCTGGCATAAGTGAACGTTCAATCAGGAAAGGCGTAAAGGCTTGGGCCGGGAATCCGGCGACCCGCCCAGGCTAAAAATGGCGCCGGTTGTGGCGGCTGGGGACGACATCAGGGGCTCCTGGGGGGGAGCAGCGGCGAGCGTGGAATATTATTCCGCATCCAGCGAATGCATTTTCGGCGGCTCAATGACATGCACGTAGGGGGTACCGAGGTAACCAATGGAACCGATTTTGCGTTCACTGATTCTGAAGCGGTTCCGTAGCATTCCGGCGGAAACGGTGCAGTTTGCCAACCCGACGTTCCTCGTCGGGCGCAACGGATCAGGCAAGAGCAACTTTCGGGATGCGATCGACTTTCTGGCCGAGGCGATGGCGTCATCCTTGCAATCAGTGTTCGACCGGCGCGGTGGGATAGTCGTCGTGCGAAATCGGACACCCGGTAAAAGTTATCCGACGAATCTTGGCTTGGCGCTATCCTCGGAAAAATCAACGGGGAGATTACACAGGCAAGGTATGCCTTCGAGGTTCGGGCCACGAAGAACTATGGTTTTGAAGTGTTACGCGAACAGTGTGTTGTGCACTCACAAAGTGGCGAAATTTCATGGTTCGACCGATCCCGTAAAACGTTCCGCTCCAACGTCGAGGGTCTGAAGCCGGCGTTGGAACCAACTTCGCTTGGATTGCCCGTTATCGGCGGCGAAGCGAGTTTTGCTCCCGTTCTGCGCACTTTGGCAGCAATGCGCACCTATTCCATTGAGCCTGGCAAACTACGCGAGTTGCAAGACACGGACAGCGGCACTGGCCTTAAAGCAGATGGAAGCAATGCGGCCAGCGTGCTGCAAGAGATTGGTCGTAATGCGCCCGATGATTTGGTGCGGATTGGCGAGTTACTCACGACCATCGTTCCGAATACCATCAAAGTCCAACCGATCAAACACGGCAAAAAGCTGACTCTGGAATTTACCCAGGAATGGGGCCAAAACAAACGGCTGAAGTTCGAATCTTTCAGCATGTCCGACGGCACCCTTCGCGCACTCGGCTTGCTGGCGGCAGTCTACCAGCGGCCGGCGCCGTCGGTGCTCGTGATCGAGGAACCCGAAGCAACTATTCATCCCGGCGCTCTGGGAGCCATTCTCGATCTCATGCGTCACGCGAGCCGGTACATGCAGGTGATTGTGACCACTCATAGTCCGGAGGTTTTGGATGCGGATTGGCTTGCGGATGGTAACTTGAGAATCGTTTCCTGGGACGAGGGCGCGATGCGCATTTTGCCTCTCGCGACCGGGACGCAGGAAGCCTTGCGGGAACATTTAATGAGTGCGGGAGAATTGCTTCGCTCAAATGCTCTGCGCCCCACAATCATTGTCCCGGGTACCGTCCCCGAAACAAACCTATTCGAGGACGTGGCCTCATGAACATTCAACCCATTGTGGAAGGCCACGGCGAAATCGAGGCCGTTCCGATCCTTTTGCGTCGGCTGCGTGATTTGGCCCAAGCGTATCCGCTTGAGGTGAACGCCCCGATTCGCCGGCATGTTTCGGATTTTTTCGACGAAGCACAGATTCGCAAAGCGATTCGCTTGGCGATCAAACAGAACTGCCAGGCGATTATGCTAATCGTGGACGGGGACGCCGAAGGCGATTGCCCAAGAAACCAGGCACCAGAAATCCTTGGCTGGCGCAGGCTGAGGCAGCGGGAACTACCTGTGCGGTGGTCATGGCTTACCGGGAATACGAAGCCTGGTTTCTGGCAAGCATCGAATCGCTTCGCGGGATACGAGGTATTCGCAGCGACGCGACATCTCATCCACAGCCGGAAGTTCCCACTGGCGCCAAGGGACACCTTGAAATGCGAATGGAAGAAGGCAGAAGCTATCACGAAACAGCTGACCAACCAGCGTTGTCAGCGGCCTTCGACATGAAGCCAACCTACGGAAAATGCCGATCGTTCAGGCACTTAGTGAAGGCATTCGGTGAATTGGTCGCTGCCGGTGGTGTGCCGCATGCTGCATGGCCCCCCGCCGATTGGCAAGAGGCTGGTGCATGAGTAACCAGGTCTGGCAAATCGCGGCTACCGGAACCGAGATCTACCATTTGTTGACATCAACAAAATGGTTGGCGACGGCATGTCCAGCCATCTCGCACGCGGTTCTCGCTTTGCTGATCACGCCGGAGAAGTTGCGCCGGAATGGCAATGGCAGCTGATTCTCAGTGATGGCGAGCCGTAGCGGAGCCGACAGGGGTCGTGGATTCGTGATATTTCCCTGGTTTAGCTCAAGACCTTCTTCACCGGCCTGGCGAGCAGGCAGGGGTCGTGTCATGCAGTCGGCCCGTTCTCACCTGACGGACGAGCCGGCAAGGGTCGGCCCGGCCGTTCTATCAACCGAGTTAACCACATGGCCCTGGGCCGGGTGTTGCTCAATCGGGATGTTGCGCATGGGCTTGTCTGGCGTGTCGTTGCATCGTTTCACTTGTTTCACTGCCATGGAAGGGGGGGTGAAATCGTGCAACGACCGAGGACCGGTCGCTTTGACACCTGTCGTTTCATCGTTTCTTGCGTTTCAGTGCAACGGCGGGGGGCGTCTGCTACACGGTCCAGCGCGTTGGGTGTTGGACCACGGGTCGTTGACGAACTGGTGCGGACGGTCGCGACGTTCCCCTGGGGTCCGTTCCCATCGCCTGCGGATTCCCTGCTGTGATTCGCTCCCGGCAAGGTTACCAAAAGATGGCGGTGCGAATGAAAAATGCATTGGCGTAGCTTGGTCCCGCGTTGGGCGAGACAGGCACGAGGTGCACATAGTTGAACATGACGCGGGTGTTGTCGTTCAAATACCAGTTGACGCCGAGGACTGTCTCCGCCTCGTTGTCGCCTTGCTGTAAGCCGTTTTGCAGGGGAATATTGGCGTTCGTGAAGTGGGCGTACGCAAACCGGGCCGTTAACTCCCAGGCCCCAGGTCCAGCCGCAAGGCAATTCTTGTTGCGCAAGGAAACGAACGGCCGTAATACTTTCGTGGTCCCGAAAGCGCCGTCCCTGGTCACGTACTCGCGGTGCTCCCCCGTTACAAAGTAACTGGCGAAGGCATAACAACCATTGAGAAATACCGGCGGGATCCCGTCATGTTGTTCGACCGACATGGCGTTCCATTCCGCCTGAAGCGAGAGAGGACCGACGACAGACGCCAGCTGGAGATTGTAGATTTGATATTGGCTGGCTGGAATCGTGATTTTTTCAATGAAAGTGGGGGGAGCGTCGTTGAACTGAAGCAAGCTGTTTTGCGGACCGGTGCCGACCGTCACGTCGCCGTTGGCCGGAAAACGCTGGGAAAACGCTCCGCCGACGTGGAGCAAGTGTTCGCCGTCACGTTCATACCAGGGCAGACCCGTGATGCGCAGGTCGCAAGCGAGGTCGTTGTGGTTCGAAATGTCGTTCCCTGTGCTGTTGTTTGTTCCGGATCGGAAGAAGCCAAACTGGCAAGTCGCTCGTTCACTTTCCGTGTACGAGCGAGCCAAAACGCCCCAATTGCGATCTGGATCCAGTTCGTAAGGCGACGACCGCTCGACGAAGGGCAAGTCGTTTGAGCTGATCTGCCCTTCGAGGCTGAAGGGCTCCACCATGTGACCGACTTGAACGCGGCGGAGGACGGGTATATCGCTTAAACCGATGAATACGTTTTTGAAAGAAATATCCCCGCCGGCGAAATCAAATTCCGCGTTCCAGTAAACGTTGGGCCCAACTTCACCCGCGGCGCCAAGACGAGCGCGGCGGAACCCTACCGCATTATCCACGACGCCGAAGATCTGTTGATTACGGGGGCTTTGGTTGACGAAAATGGCATCCGCATTGATACGACCAATGACGCGCACGGTCGGTTTGAAGCTCGGGGGGGCATCTAACACTACGGGCGCTGTCGACTCCATGCTCGGAGAGTCGTCATCTTGAACGGACCGCTCGGCTTCGGCTTGCGGCGGCGAGAACGCGCGGACCAATGTCGGCGAACCTAGCGTCGCGCGGCTTGGTTCTTCAGCAAACGCCTGAACGGCAACGAGGCCGGCAAGCAGGGAAGTCCAGGCTAGACGCATGTTGCAATCCCCAGACGGTTTAAGCCTTTGCCAGTTTGGCGCACTTGCACGAACCCCCTTTGGGCTCCGAAAATACCGGAAATAACGATCACGCGGGGCCGACTCCCTGGAAATATCGGCCGCCAACACGCTTTTATTCAAGAATATCCTGTTCAACAATGCTTCCCTTGTTCTCAATGTTCGACTGCGTAGGATAGTAAACAATTCCTCTCTTTTAGCTGTTCTGAGTAGCTCAAGGACACGGCGGGAAATGCTCGGTTGCTTTTACGCCGGATGGGCCTTACGTGGCGACAGCCAATGCGAACCGGACGACGTCGATATGGCGCGTGGACGCCTTGCTCTGGGCAAGGAGTGCAGGCTAGCGCGTAAGACTACGCATCCCTGGTGAGGTAAACAGCTGTGAAGCTCTCGACGCAGATTGCCAAATTGAAAATAAAAAAGGCAAAGGCAACTCGCGACTCGCGGACGGTAGGCAAAAGTTCCCGATTCCTCACCTGGAAGCGCGCCTCGGTGAGCTTGGGTCTGGTTGTCGCGGTAGGCCTCAGCTGGACGGTGCTAAACATCTTTGTTTGGCACAGGCTACCAGGCGAGTTAGTTGGCACCTGGGAAGTGCAAGCGGGCCCCATGCAAGGAGGCACGTTTCAATTCCTGAGTGACGGTGGCCTGGTGATCCGTAGCGGGCAGGGACCGGAAATGAAGGCATCCGCCGAACTGGATGGCAAGACGTTGCTGACGACCACGCAAAATCCCGGCACGTTACGCGAGGAAACGCGGAAGAGTACGATCCAGGAACTCACCGCCACCTCGCTGATCCTGGTGTTGGAGCGAGGCGATGTCTTGCAAATGCTACGGAAGCAATGAAGCAGTCGCGCCGGGGATGGACCTCTGGCGCCGTTATTTGCGGATCCATCGTGATAGGGATTTCATTTTGAATCCGAATCCTCGAGTGAAAGGAGCTGTAATGTTCAGACCCACCAACTTGTTGGCGGTGGGCATGCTCGTCCTGGGAACGCTGCTTGGTTATGCGGCGGCCTGGGGCAAGTTGTCTCTGCCAGCATGGGGTGCCGGCGGACAGGCGCAATCCGCTCCCGCGGATAAAGAGGCCTGCTGCGACCCGCCGGACAAGAAGTCGGTGTTTACCAGCTTCCAGGAAGGTCAAGACACCCCCAAGCCGGGTAATCCGCGCGGCTCGACCACGGGCCCGACCGACGCGCCGGGATATGACCATCCCAACCAGTATATCCATATGAAGCCCACGGAGATTGCTCCGAACATGGAGCCGGTGATCGTTCATCCCAAGCAAGTGGAAGAAGCCAAGGCCAAGCTGACCAAGGCGCATGCCAAGTTCGGCCGCAAACCCAATTTCCTCGTCTTCCTCATGGATGACGTGGGCTGGATGGACCCCGGCTTCAACGGCGGCGGCGAAACGGTCGGTAACCCGACGCCGAACATGGATAAAGTTGCCCGCGATAGCCTGATTTTGCGGTCGGCGTACTCGACGCCAAGTTGCTCGCCATCGCGCGCTTCCATCATGACCGGCCAAAATCCGTTGCACCACGGCATCTTACGGCCTCCAATGTACAACGAGCCGGGCGGGCTGGACGGGATTACCACGCTCGCCGCTATCCTGAAGCAACTGGGCTACACCACCCAGGGCATCGGCAAGTGGCACATGGGCGAGAACGAAGGCTCGCTGCCGCAAAATGTCGGCTTCGACGATTATTACGGCTTCCTGGGCGTCTCGGACATGTATACCGAGTGGCGCGACATCTATTTCAACCCGGAAGTCGCGCTCAGCCCGGCACGCTTCAAGATGATGGAGAAGCTTGGCTTCAACCACGACAACGTCCATTGCGTCAAGGGCAAGAAAAGCGTCGAGAGTATGTACACCATCGACTTGAAAACGATCATGGACCTCGATCAGGATTGGGCCAATTATGGAGAAAAGTTCATCAATAAAATGGCCAATCAGAAGGAGCCGTGGTTCCTGTATCACTGCACGCGCGGCTGCCACTTCGACAACTATCCCAACAAGAAGTATGCCGGCAAGTCGCCGGCACGCACGGTATTCAGCGACGGCATGGTCGAAGTAGACGACATCTTCGGCAGGCTCGTCGCGGCCCTGGAAAAGACCGGCCAGCTCGACAACACCATCATTATCTTGACGTCGGACAACGGTCCGGAGCAAGAAATTCCGCCGCACGGACGCAGCCCCTGGCGCGGCGGCAAGGGCTCCTGCTGGGAAGGCGGCGTGCGCGTGCCCACGTTCGTGTACTGGAAGAACATGATTCAGCCGCGCTGCTCGGATGGTATCTTCGATCAGGTTGACATCCTTCCGACGCTCGTTGGCATCGCCGGCAAGCCTGGCGCTCAGCTCAACGAGTATTTCCCGAAGGACCGCTACACGGATGGAATCGATCAAACGTCCTTCTTGTTAGCCACGGAGGGTGAATCGTGTAGGCGAAGCCGTATCTACACGTTGAACCAGTTCTTCGCGATGGTGCGCGTGGATGAGTTCCAGTACATCTTCACGGCCGAGATTCAAGACGGCTTCTTCAAAAAGGGGGACATCGGGGGCTTTAGCGGGCCCATCGCGACTCAGACCGGCGGTGGCATCGGCATCAATTTGTGGACGAATCCGCAACAGGATGCCAGCATCGGCGTGCGTCACATTCCCATGACGGTCCCCGTCATGCACGAAGCGGCGCGCTATTGCGAAGTCCTCAAGAAATATCCGCCGAGATTTAAAGTTGGCTTCCTGGGTAATTAACTTGAAGGATTTGCGCAGTGACCGTTGAAGTTGCGCTCGATCCCTTTCTCCTCCTGGGGAATGGGATCGAGCCCTCTTCGTGAGGTTTTCACCATGAAAAAGAAATCAGGCCGTGGCAAGTCAACGCTAGACGAAGCGATTGAAAGACGGCTACGCGCCATGACCAATGGCCACGCTGCCAAACCTGAAGTCGGTGAGGCAGCGCCCGCGACAGGCAATGGCGAAGGCAGTGCGCCGGGTGCCCGCCGGACCAAGTTGTGGCTCTTTTTGCTCGTATGCCTGGTGGGTTCCAGCCTGGCCAGCTTTGTCATTTTCAAGTACATCGCGCCCTCCGTTCCGAACGAGCTGGTGGGCACCTGGATGATTGCCGACGGGCCGCTCAAGGGGGCGACCCTGGAATTTCGTTGGTATGGAACGGCCATCGCCACGCTAAATGTCAAAGGCAAAAAAGAGGAAACCAGGCAAGCGGTGAAGGTCGCGGGAAGCAAGATGTTGCTCACCAGCACGGATGACGCCACCGGCAAGGAAGATACGGTGTCTCAGACTATTCTTAAACTGACGAAAGACGAGCTGGTTATTCGCGACGAGGAACGCAGGGTCTACACGATGAAGCGTGTCGGCGATTGATGGCTATTCGGCCAATCAGCCCATTACTTGAGAATTCACCATGTCGCAAAAGCCGGTGTCGAGCACCCGCGGCCAATCCAAGAGCGCCGCGGGACCAAGTCGGTGGGTCTTTATCGGCGCGACGGCATTGCTGGCGGTCTCAGTCCTCGGTCTTGCTTTTTTTGCGATCAGGCAGCGAGTCTCACCGAATTATTGGACCGCTGAAGAACTCGGCCCCGTCAAGATCAACGTATCATCGCCGCCGGAGCACGCCCCCAAGGACATGGTTTGGGTGCCTGGCGGCACTTTTTGGATGGGAAGCGAAGAGCAGTTTTTCCCCGACGCCAGGCCGGTGCATATGGTTTACGTGGACGGCTTCTGGATGGACCGGACCGAGGTCACTAACGCTCAGTTCGCGCGGTTTGTCCAGGCCACGGGTTATGTAACGGTGGTGGAGCGCCCGCTCGATCCGAAAAACTTCCCTGGCTTTAATGCCGAGGCGTTCGGCTTTCAGCCCGAGTATCTCGCCACATTTGCCGCCGCACCCGGACAAGGCGTGCCGGGCGCTTTGCCCTGGGCTGGACTGTATCATGCGCAGGGAACCCTAAAACCTTTTTCGCTGGTCTTTCGCATGCCGGAAACGCCCATCAATCCGAAGGACGCCAACCCCGCAACTTGGTGGCGGGCGGTGGCCGGGGCCTCCTGGATTCACCCGGAAGGGCCTGGCAGCGATCTGAAGGAGCGGGAAAACCACCCGGCAGTGCATATTTGCTACGAGGATGCCGAGGCCTACGCCAGGTGGGCGGGCAAGCGCTTGCCGACCGAGGCCGAGTGGGAGTTCGCGTCGCGCGGCGGCCTCGACCGCAAGCCCTATACTTGGGGTGGCAAGCTTCAACCAGAAGGCAAGCCGATGGCCAACACCTGGCAGGGGGAATTTCCGTACCGCAACACCCTGGAAGACGGCTATCTCGGCACGGCCCCGGTCGGATCCTTTCCCGCGAACGGTTTTGGCCTCCACGACATGGCGGGCAACGTTTGGGAGTGGTGCTCGGACTGGTACCAGCCCAGGTACGCGACCGCGTTTGCGGAGCGGAACCCGCCAGGACCCACGACAAGCCACGACCCAGCCGAACCCGGAGTGCCCAAACGCGTGCAGCGCGGCGGCTCATTCTTGTGCTGCGAGAATTACTGCGTCCGCTACATGGCCGGCGGCCGGGGCAAGGGTGAGCCGGACAGCACCGGTAACCATATCGGGTTTCGGTGTGTGCAAGCCGTGCAGCCCTAGTGCGGACAAAGGTAAACCGAAGGATCAGCATTCTGGCTAACCAGGAATCGACGAACGCTTGGAACAACTTTGCGACAGACAGCCGGCGGATGGAAGCCGGTTTCCGAAATAACCTTGATTGAGGTTCACACAGAAAGGACGATGCTATGAAGACGCGATTGATGAGGTTGCTAGCCTTGCTAACTCTCATGTGCACTACTGAGATTGGCCTGGCTCAGCAGTCCACTGGGAACCCCAAGGACAAAGATGCGCTGGCCAAAAGAGCCGAGGCGTTCGTGGACGCGTTTCACAAGGGAGACGCCAAGGCTCTCGCCGCATTTTGGACGCCAGATGGCGACCATTTCGACCAGCATGGCCGTCAACTGAAAGGCCGCGAAGCGATTGAGGCGGCTTTCAAGGAGCTTTTCTCCGCCAATAAAGGCCTGAAGCTCCGCGTCGATAGTGAGGCCCTTCGTTTTGTTAATCCCGATGTGGCGATCGAGGATGGCCTGACGGAGGTTATCCCAACCGACGGCGGCCCGCCGACATGGCGCGCTACACGATAGTCCATGTCAAAATGAATGGCACCTGGCACATAAGCAGCTTGCGCAATGCGGCGTACCTTCCGCACGCCGGCGGCGGACAACTTCAAGGACTCTCCTGGATCATCGGCGACTGGGCAGGTGAAAGGAAAAAAGGCGAGGTGGAACGGCTCGCGCTTGGCTGGACCGAGGCGCAGAGTTTCTTGGTGGGCACCTTCTCAACGACAGCTCGGGATGTTTCGCTCGGTAGCGCCCATGTATGGATCGGCTGGGATCCGTCATCCAAGGCAATCCGCTCCTGGAGCTTCGACGACACCGGCGCCTTCGGCGAAGGTTCGTGGACCGCGGATGGGAAGAAATGGATTGTCAAGACAGCGTCGACGCTTCCCGACGGAAAGAAAACGACCGTTACGCTTGTCATCTCCCCTGTTGACGCTAACACCATTTCGCTGCAAGCCAGGGACCGAACCGTGGGCAAGGAACGGCTTCCGGACGTGCCGGAAGTCAATTTGAAACGAATCAAGTAACACACAGATAGGAGAATCAGCGATGACTCGTAAAACATGTTTTCTTGGATTCGCGACCATGTTCGTACTGCTGGCAACCGTTGCCGAAGCGAAGACTTGGTATGCGTACCACGCTAGTTACCATGGCGCTTCTGTGAGCGGGTATGGTTACCATACCTCCTCCTCCTATGGCTACGGCGCCTCGCGGGCCGTCAGCCCGTATGCCTACGGCGGTTACCATTACGGGGGAAATAGTGAAGCCCACTACGGCTACTACCGACGCTGGTAGCAGGTGAAGTTACAGGAGCCATTGAGCCCAAGCATCGCGATCTTCCCGAATGATGCCGCCAGTTAAAGGAAATTTGATGGCTCCCGCTGGGGTACGCGCCTCTAACAGCCCGTTGAAAAAGGGGTCAGACCCCCTTGAAGCGAACAGAGTTTTCAACGTTTTTGCAGGGTACCGAAGGGGTCTGACCCCTTTTTCAACGGGCTGCTAACCAAGGGCTGAGTGTAAAATGAGCGACCAAAGAACTGACTCGACGCCGAACGCAAGTTCCGGGGCGGTTCGCCCGCCCTTGGCTTCCTACAGTGGCGGCCATTCTGAATTCGCCATGGCCCGCCCTTGGAAATTTCCCATCGCCGCTGTCGTGGTCATGGTTGTCCTTGCTCTTGTCGGAGTGGCCCTCACCACTTCCAAAAACGAGTGGGCGTCGCCCTTCTGGATTGCGCTCGTGCCCATATACGGTCTTCTGTGCGTCGCCACGGCTTGGGACCGGGCGCGCCGCGATCCAGCCTTTCTCAAGCCGGGCATCGTCCGCCAGGTTTTTCATTGGTTGGGCATTGGCTTTGCGCTGTGGCTGGGTTTCTTCATCCGCCGCGCGGGCGAGGAAACTGTCACGGCGCTGAGCGATAACGCCTTACTGTTGCTCGCGCTCGGTTGCTTTCTGGCGGGAGTGCATCTGGAATGGCTGTTCGCCGTCGTCGGCCTGCTGCTTATGCTGACGATGGTTATCGTGGTCGAGGGGGAGCAATATGTCTGGCTTATTTTCGTGATAGGTGCCGCCATCATCGTCGCTCTCTTCGTGACTCGCCGTATTATCGCGAGAAGTCGAAAGCTTTCCGCAACGGGCATGCAGGTAAAGCCGCAGACCGGATTGGGCATACGTCCATGAACAGCACCGACATCGTGACGGGCGCCGATCGCCATTCCGACGCGCCGCCCAAAGGGCAGCTCCCGCCGGCTCTGGTGCTCAAGAAGCTGGCCATCTGGACCTTGCTTCTCGCCTTCCTGTACCTGACGCGTGATTTCTTTTTCACCGGCTTTATGACCTTCCTTTTCAGCTACCTGGCCCTGGGCCTCGTCGGCTGGACCATGCGGCGACTGACCAAAAAAAAGCTTGACGATCCAGCCGGCGAGGAAAACGCCGGGCTACGGCGTCTCGTGACGGTCGGTGTTTTTGTGCTTGTTCCGCTGCTCCTCGTTGGGCTTGGCGTAATCATCATGCCCAAGCTGATCCAACAGGCGCAGCACCTTGCCGGTTGGCTGAGCCAGGTGAGTCCTGAGGCGGAGATCGCTCGCCTGCTCGAGCAATTTGTGGGCCCGTCCGAGTTCAAGCGCCATTACACGGGACCGGAAGACCCCGCCTATCGCAAAGACCTGGAGGAATTCAAGAAGGCGGAAGTGCTTCACGTGAAAGAGTATCACGAGTTCCCGCAAGTGGAATCGTGGGTGGAAGGCTCCTTCAGCAAGCAGTTCGCCGCAGAGGAGCGCGGCCGGATCCGCTCGCGCTTTTTGCGGGCGGGGGTATCGAGCAATGAATTTGAGCAATGGTTTATCAAAGAGAAGGCGCCCGAGCTGCAGGCTCAAGCGAAAAAAATGCAAGGCGACCATGGTAGAGTCCCGGCTGCGGCCGGCCCCCTCGCTCGCGCCGCAATCTCGATGACTCCAGAGCAGCTTTTGGAGCAAGCCCGGCGCGATTCTGCGGCCCTCCCGGCCCTGCGCGAAGAATGGATTGCCGATGCCATTCAGCGCGCGTCCGCCCCAACGTCGCCTTCTTATTCAGCCGCATTTCAGACCTACTACGAGGCACGTGCCAAGGAATCGACCGCAGCTGTGCCCTATACGTACGAGCAGTATTTGGCACTTAAAAAGGTCCGGCCCCAAGGGGCGCGTGCATTTGGCGACACCCTGGAAAAGCTCTTGCCAGGCGGCGCCGGTTCCGAGAATGTCAGCGTCGATTTCGAGGCCGCCAAAAGTCACGAGCTATTTCGTGAATGGTGGGCCACGAATGCCCTCGCCAAATTCATCAGGCACCAGGTCGAATCCACCTCCGCCGGCGCCGAAGGCGGTCACACGGATCAAGTTCTTGCTGCCCTCTTGCGTCTGCCGGTTGACCTGGGCACCGCACTGCTGCTGAGCTTTTTCATTTGCATCGATTTCCTCCAACTCAAACACGCCGCCAGGAGCTTGCGGGAAACGTGGCTCTGCGACGTTTATGACGAGATCGCGCCAGCCCTCACCGCGCTCGGCCACTTGGTCGGACGGGCGATGCACGCCCAGGGCCTCATAGCGTTGTGTAACGCCGTCATGATGTTCTTTGCTTTGATCGTAATTGGCGTCGAGCATCCCGTGCTGCTGAGCTGTGCGGTGTTCGTGTTGTGCCTGGTGCCGACTCTCGGCACCGTCATCGCATGGGTGCTCATCGCGGGCGTGGCGCTGATCCAACCCGGTGGTGGCTTCACCCTGGCGCTGCAGGTTTCAGGCGCGGTGATGTTCGTTGTGCTTTTGGAAACTTTCGTTTTTAGTCCCAGGATTCTGGGCCGGATGATGGAATTGCACCCGGTGCTCATCATTGCGATTTTGCCGGTGGCGCAATACTTCTTTGGCGTCTGGGGACTGATTCTGGCGACGCCAGTAGCCGTGTATGTGATTCACGTGCTTATCCTGCGGCGTGGCTTGCCTGGCGGCAAGACGGAGAGCGCAGATCAAAGATGCCGCGACCGCACGCCGCCATCCCAAAACCTCGCTAAGCAAGAGATTTAATCATGGACCTGTTCGATGTCTTCGCGTTTGGTGTTTTCGCCGTCTTGCTGACGACGTTTGTTGCCATCGTTGTGGTACTCGGCTCCTTGCCGGGCGCGATTGCCGGCCGGCGCGGCCATCCGCAGGCCGCCGCCATCAACGTCGCCGGCTGGCTCGGCATCGCCACGCTGGGCATCCTTTGGCCCCTTGCGCTCATCTGGGCTTTTTCGAATTCCGGGAAAGAGAGTCACGCATGATCGCGTTTTTAACGATTGTCTACACGGGCGTAGTTCTGTTCCTGTTTAAGAAGAAGCTGGTCAAACCCACGCCGGTGCCGATCGCTTGTCTCGCGGTTATCGGCGTTCTGCTCATGGGGGGCGTGCTTGTCGCCTGGTTCCTTTGCGCCGCCGATGTCAAGCCGGGTTATCACCACGCAGTACGTCGTGCAACTGGTGCCTTATGTGAAGGGGCAAGTCGTCAAAATCCATGCTCAACCAAACCAGCCATTGAAGAAAGGGGACTTGCTCCTGGAGATCAATCCCGAGCCGTACCAATTCACGGTGAACCAGGTTCAGGCGCAGATTGCATCCGGGAAATTCAATGTGCAGCAAGCCGGCGGGGGCCTCAGCGCGGCCAAGGCCAATGTACTCAAGGCCAAAGCCGATGTGCTGCAGGCGGCCGCCATGATGGAGCAGGCCAAGGCCGGCGTGGCTACCGCGCTGGCCACCATCGCCAAGGTTAAAGCGCTGGACGTTCTGGCCATAACCAACGAGCAGATTGCCCAGAACGTGCGCAAACAAGATGCCGGCGCCATTAGCGACATCGATTTGGCCAGAGCAGTGCA
Source organism: uncultured Planctomycetota bacterium (assembly GCA_963848825.1). Taxonomy (GTDB): domain Bacteria; phylum Planctomycetota; class Planctomycetia; order Gemmatales; family Gemmataceae; genus CAVVSQ01. The sequence goes on from CAWKFA010000017.1 coordinate 689,899, forward strand.
AAACCGGCAGGCCGCCGACGCCGCAGTCAAGGAAGCCGAAGCAGCCGCCGATCAGGCCAGGGCGGTGCAAGCGCAGGCCCAGGCCGGATTGGCGGTCGCCCACGCCGGCGAGCAGCAGGCCGAGGCGGGCGTCCAGCAGGCCGGTTTCGCCGTGGATGCGGCGCAGAGCAATGTGAACGCCACCTATGCGCAACTCAGCAATGCCAATTTCAACCTGGCGCAGTGTAAAATGGTTGCGCCAGCCGACGGCTACGTGGTCAACTGGCAGGTGCAAGAAGGAACCATGCTGGTGCCGGCGCCCATCGCGGCGGCAGGTGTCTTTATCAGCACGGCTGAAACATGGGTCGTCGCCTCGTTCCCTCAGAATGACCTGATGAATGTCCAGCCAGGTGACGAAGTGGAAGTGGTCCTTGACCCTTGTATGTTCTTTTATGGAGTTTGTGGCATCCTTCCGGTCTTGTAGGATGATAGCCAAGTGTAGTTGTGAGGAGACTTTGCGACCCCTGAGGCTTTGACCTCTTCCGATAGATTACTCCCTCCGACCTTTGGCATGAGGTTTTGGTACATCATGCGGCTCGACCGCTTATCACAAGGACAACCGGGCCGAAGTTGACCGGAGGATTTCACGACTCCATGGTTTTTCACCCAGCCAGTTTTTCATTGCATCGGGAGATTGCCATGGCACCTACAACCATATCAGTGTGCGGGCTTGCTACCCCGCGCCTGCGTCCAAAGGCTGGCCACGATTGGCGTCGGCATTGACACCGCCCGCTATGGTCATGTAGTTTCTTTTTGCGGCCCGATCGTCAACCTGCCGCCAAAAAACTGCTTGTGATGGAGAACCACGACAGTTACCAAGCTATGCAGGAGCGTCTTGAGCAACTGCACCAGCACATCTCAGGTGCATTTCCACATCCGCATCGACGCCGCCGGGCAATATGCCAACAACCTGGAACGCTTCCTGCGCAATGGCGTTGCCCATGACCCTCTCCATCGGCGAACCCGAGCGCAACAAGGACTATCAAAAGGCCCATTTCCCCAAACGCCAAACCGATGAAACCGAAAGCATCGCCATGGCCCGCTTCGCTGTAGTCGAAGAACCCGCCGCCACTGCCGCCGTGCCTGAGGAAATGGCCGTGCTCGCCGCGGTGGCTGGACGCTTGCATGCCCAAAGCAAACAAGCCACGCAGGCCGTCAATCGCTTGCACCTTCTTCTGGCCCGCGTCTTTCCCGAGCTGGCCAACGTCACCAATAACTTTGCCGCCGCCTGGGTCCTGGAACTACTGACCAAGTATCCCAGCGCCGGCAAAATCGGCCAGGCTCGCCTGGCCTCCTTGGAAAAAATCCCCTATCTGTCCAAGGCCAAAGCTCAAGAAGTACACCAGGCGGCCAAGCAATCCGTCGGCAGTTTACGCGGCGCGGTCGCCGAAGCGCTGGTAGGCGAGCTAGTCGCCGAGGTACGGCATAGCCGAGCCGCCGAGAGCAAAATCCGCCAATTGCTGATGAAAACCTATGCGGCGCTGCCGGCCGGCAAGCATACGCACCTCACGTCCATCCCCGGCATCGGCGACCAAACCGCCGCTATCTTGGTCGCCAAAATCATCGACATTGATCGCTTCGCCACCCCCGAAGCCCTCGTCGGCTATTTCGGTATCTTTCCTGAGGAGCACTCTTCCGGCGTCAATAAGCAGGGGCGGCCCCTTCCACTCGGCACGATGGTCATGTCGCCACGCGGCAACGACCTGGTCCGCGGCTATTTGTGGATGGCGGCCCTGTCCGGCTTACGCTACAACCCGGCATGCGTGCCTTGTACCGACGCCTCAAAGCCAAGGGCAAACGCGGCGACGTCGCCATGGGCCATTGCATGCGCAAGCTCCTGCACCTGGTCTACGCCATCTGGAAAACAGGCAAACCCTTCGATGCCCAGCGCTACCCTTGGCTCCAGGAGGTCGACACCCCGGCCAGCGAAATAACGGCCCGAGAGATAACAACTCCAGTCGCCAGCGAAGCGCCACGCACCACAACCCCGACGACGACAAGTAACGAAAAAGCCGTGGGCCACAAAAGGGATCAAGTCCCCGAAAAGCAAGTGGTCACCACGGCTACTTCCAACGTAAAGCCTGTGCTGACCCCTGTCAATCCACCTCAGCGTCGCCGGCACGACCCAAGGTGGACTTCGCCTTCCTGCGCCAACAGGTCACCATGGAACAGGTACTCCAGCACCTGGGTATCCAGGGCCTGTTCCGAGGCAAAGCTCAGCAACGGCGCGGTCCCTGTCCGATCCATGCCGAAGCGACCGAAACCGTGCCCATCAAAAAATATACCTGCTCGGTCCACCTGGGGAAAAATTCTTTCACTGTTTTCAAGCCGACTGCGCTGCTCAGGGCAACGTCCTGGACCTCTGGGCCGCAGTCTACCGTTTGCCGCTATACGAAGCCGCCCTCCATTTGGCGGCTACCTTCCAACGACCCACGAATAGAGAAGAGGCACCCGTATCCGCGGCACAGCGTCGGGTCCCAAAAACGAGTGCTAAAGGTGCCGTTATCACGCCAAACGAGGGTTGACTTTCATCGGTACATCTATCCGGGCCGGCTCTTCAAAGCCAAGGTCGAGTACGTTATCACCGCCACCGGCGAAGGCCAATATACGCCATCCGGACAACTCCCCTCTGCCGCCAAGTTAGGCTCCCTGGGCGCACTGGCGGTCAAGATCCGCCTGGACGAGATGCCACCTAATCTACCTCTCGGCGCCGGCGGGGCTGTCGCCATTTACACGTCGACAGGCCAACCGGTGCATATTGTCTCGAAGGTAGCCATTCGCATGAAGAAATGGCTGCTATATGTAGTGCCAAGTTGACGGCGTTTTCAATGGAAACGGACAGGTTGGAAAACCTATCCTACGGACGCGGCGGGGACCACGCACGCTCTTAATAGCGCAGCACCATCTTGACCAGAAACGAATTGAAATGAATATGGTGCTCGCTGGCGATCGGGGTCTGATAGACCGCACCGACTTCTAGCTTGTCGGGAATGAGCACCGCATTGAACCCCGGTGCGACCGTGATGATGGCCCCGGTGGCGGTAAAATCATCCAGGCCGAAAAGGTGTTGCACAAGCGGGAGGTCAAGATCGACACGCGTATTGTGCGCGGCCCAGTTGAACTCGACCAATGGGTATAACCAGCCGAAACAGCGGCGATCGAGGTGGACGGTGCCGTAAAAGGTTTCCTTGATGGCCGTGGCGATGCCGGCGGGGAACTGAAAGCCGACCGTGGACAAAATATGGATATCGCCGAATTCCTTGCCGACAGTTCCGTAAGTCCCGAGATAAACCGGGGGTGAGCCCTGAAACAATGACGAAGATCCGCTCGGAGCCGTCCAGGTCAAGCCGGCAGTGGCGAGGAATTGGCCAGGTACATCGCGTATCAGTGTGTACTGTGCGTAGCCGCCAATATCCAGCCACCCCTGGTGCCTACCTGGGAAACTCGTCACGGCAGGACCACCGCTCGTGATGCCGACATTAAGGCGTTCGGTGACGGCGATTGAGAGCGCGGGGCCAATTACGTTAACTTCGCCAGCGGGAAGCAAGGTAATATTGCGGGCGCGAGGGGCCCAATAGCCCGCGTGGTCCGCTGAATGGCGCTGATGGAGGCGTAGTCATAAATCGGCAAAATTTGTGTCAAGGAACGCGGGTCAACAGCCTTGGTAGGATTGCTGATGTAGCCAATGAAGTTGGGGAACGCTTTGTCTCCGCGTAAGAAATCCGCCTCCACTGCCGCGTCAGCGGCGGGCGACCAAGTGTTTTCCCCGATATGGCAACAGCCTCCGTAGCTGGTGGCGCTGGTCACTGGTCCCTGCGCCATGGGCGTCTTGCCGGCTTCCTGCGCGAGGACCGGAGAAGCCATGAGGAGGACCAAGAGATAGTGCAAGCGCAACTTCATCGAAATTATCCTCTGGTGGAGTCTGCACGGGCACGCTTGAGCGCCGTTTTTTCCATATACTCGGCCTGGCACTCGCGTGGACGTGCGATGGAGATGGGAGTTGGCCATCAAGCATGCCTGGTCGCGCAGGCACAGACGGCGCCAGAGTTACGGTTTGCCTAGCTTACTCCCGGGATTGCATCCGGGGGCGTCTTATCCGAACCCTCTTGGACCTCGGCCCAGTGATTATTATGGAAAACCCGATCCCCGTGCCTGACACTGCAAGCTCCCCGATGCCGGCGAAGCGTCCTCGGCTTCGGAGGCGTCTACTTCAACTGGCAGCCTTGTTGCTCGTAACGTGGCTAGCGGCGGCCTATCTCCTGATTCCGCAGCTTTGGAAACGCTATGACCGGCGGCATCCGGCACTGGAAAACATTCCCGGTGTCACCCACACGGCTTCAGGCATTCCCGGCGATCCACTTAACGTGGCCCTTATTGGTATGAAGGCCAACGTCATGAAGATCATGGTGGCCGCCAAGTGGTATGCGGCCGATCCGCTGACACTGGCGAGTTGCCTGGAAATCGCCGATGCGTCGGTCCTCAAGCGGCCTTACGACGCGGCGCCGGTCAGCAATCTTTATTTATGGGGTCGTAAAGAGGACTTGGCCTTTGAAAAGCCCGTCGGGGACGACCCAAGGCGACGGCATCACGTGCGCTACTGGCGCTCCGACGAACTTGACGTGGACGGGCGACCGTTATGGGTGGGGCCGCCATATTTGACGACCATGTCGGCCTCAGCCGCACGACAGGGCAGATCACTCATGTCACGGCGCCGACATCGACACGGAACGTGACTGCCTTTCCACGACCTGGAAATGACCGGCAACCTGCCGGAAACGTATATCGTGGATGATTTTCACAAAACCCGCAGTGGACGCAACGGTGGCGGTGATCCGTGGCACACCGATGGCCGGTTATTCGTAGGCGTGATCGGCAACAAGTGAACGAACTTTAGCGCCGAGCTTTGGCGATGACGCGTTTGAGGAGGCGTGTAGTTCGCGTACTGTCTGGCCCGCTACTCGATATACTTGTCTTGGCATCGCCGTCAACTGCTTCGCGGACATGCACATATTGATGAAAGGCGAATCGCCTTGATCTTGAGCGTGAATTCGACGCACCACACCGACATTTCCAACAGTCACTCATATTCAGGGAGTAAGGAATGGCAAAATCAAGCAAACCCGAAACACCAGCCAACATCCTCATCCTCTGGGGGGACGATATCGGCCAGTCCAACCTCAGTGTCTTCACGAAAGGCATGATGGGCTACCGAACTCCCAACATCGACCGCGTGGCGAACGAGGGCATGTTATTCACCGACTACTACGCGGAGCAGAGTTGCACCGCAGGCCGCTCCGCGTTCATGTTCGGGCAAAGCGCCTTCCGCTCCGGCCTGAGCAAGGTCGGGCTGCCGGGAGCCGTCCTCGGCCCCGCGCTGAAGACCCCACCATCGCGGAACTTCTCAAGCCGCTGGGCTATGCCACGGGGCAGTTCGGCAAGAATCACTTCGGCGATCGCGACGAGCACCTGCCGACCATGCATGGATTCGATGAGTTCTTCGGCAATCTGTACCACCTGAATGCGGAGGAAGAGCCGGAGCGTCCCGATACCCCAGGCCGGAGGAGTTTCCGGAATTCTTGAAGAAATTCGGCCCGCGCGGCGTTCTGCACTGCTGGGCCAAGCCAGACGGCACGCAGAAGATCGAGAATACCGGCCCGCTCACCAAGAGCGCATGAAAACCTGCGACAATGAATTTGTCGCGGCGGCGACCGCTTTCATCAAGCAGCAGCATGCCGCGGGCACGCCGTTCTTCGTCTCGTTCAACAGCACTCACATGCATTTCCGCACGTACGTCCAGCCTGGAACCGAGGGGCAGGCCGGGCTTGGCAGTCCCCCTATCACGACACCATGATCAATCACGACAGGGCGATCGGCGACCTGCTCAAGCTGCTCGACGACCTGGGCATCGCGGACAACACCATCGTCATGTACGGCACCGACAACGGGCCGCATTGCAACTCCTGGCCGGATGCCGGCACGACCCCCTTCCGGGCCGAGAAGAACACCAACTGGGAAGCGCCTACCGGGTTCCGGCCTTTGTCCGCTGGCCGGGTCACATTCCCGCCGGCTCAGTGTGCAATGAGATCGTCAGTCACCTGGACTGGCTGCCGACCCTCCTGGCCGCTGCCGGAGAGCCGAACATCAAGGAGAAGCTGCTGAAAGGGCACAAGGCCGGCAAGAAGAAATTCAAGGTTCACCTGGATGGCTACAACATGCTGGCGTTGTTCACAGGGAAGGTGACAGCGGGCCCACGCAAGGAGTTTTATTACTTCAGCGACGATGCCGACCTGGTGGCCTTGCGTTACGACAACTGGAAGATCGTGTTCATGGAACAGCGGTGCCCTGGCACATTGCAGATCTGGGCTGAGCCCTTTGTGGCCCTGCGCGTCCCGAAGGTTTTCAACTTGCCACCGATCCCTACGAACATGCGGACATCACCTCCAATACCTACTGGGACTGGATGATCGATCACGCCTTTGTTCTCATTCCGCGCAGAACATCGTCGGGACCTTTCTGATGACCTTCAAGGATTATCCGCCTCGGCAAAAGGCTGCCAGCTTCAGCCTGGATCAGGTCATGGAGAAATTGAAATCCGGACTTGAAAGCCGCGACCTGTAACGGCCCTCGATTTCTCGAGCCGCTTGCCGGCAAATGGGCAAACAGCGTCGCCGCGGGCCATGCCCGCGGCGACGTTTTGAGCCAAATTCGGACGTTCGCCATGGAAGAATACGTGACGAGATTTTGGGATAACCTCATTGCGCGAGGACGGCCCTTTTCATTTGCGTTTCATCCTGCAACCGACGGTCGCGGCGTTCATCGGCATTCGCGATGGTCTGCGGTTTGCGCGCGAAGGGCGGTCCTTTCTTCTCTGGGGCGGGCCACGCGACCCTGCGGAGCGGCGAGCCCAGCTTCTGGCAAGTTGGCAGGCTATTGCAAAAGTTCTCGTGCTTGCCGTCCTGTTAGACACGGCTTTCCAGATCATCGCCCTGCAGTGGTTCTATCCGCTCGAAACCGTGGCCGTCGTTGTCGCCGTGGCCATTGTCCCGTACCTGCTGCTCCGCGGCCTCTTCAATGCGCTCACGCGCCCGTGGCTTGGTCCGAAATTACCCGATTCGAATGACGCACCGACAAAACCCTGAATTTAATTTTCAGCAAGGCAAATTATGGACAGGGATCGCCTCACCCATCGCCTGGAAATCGTCGAGGCCGTGTTGCTTTCACTCGCTGTTCTCGGCACGGCCTGGTGCGCCTACGAAGGGACGCGCTGGGGCGGCATTCAAACCTTTCGGATTGCCGAGGCCAATGCCAGTGCCAGGGAGGCAGCCGCCAAACAAGTGCTGGCTGAACAGCAGCACACCCTCGATGCGATTGTGATCATGAATCTCGTCCAGGCGGTGGTGGAAAAGAAAGAGAAGGTCGTCGAGTTCTACGTGACCCGATTGCGGCCTGAGCTTCGGGCAGCGTTCACGGCCTGGCTGGCTACCAAACCGCTCGAAAACGCCAACGCGCCTGCCCATCCCCTGGTCATGGGGGAGTATGTCAGCAAGGTGTTTCTCAAATTCGATGAGGACTATCAGCGCCTGCGTGCCGACGGGAACCAAAAGATGAAAGAGGCGATGGCAGCCAATCAAATCGCGGACAACTACGTGCTGATGACCGTGATGTTCGCCAGCGTCCTGTGTGTCGTCGGGATGGCGTCGAAATTCGAGGCGCCGCGACTGCGCACCGTGGTTCTCGGCATTGCCGCCTTGGTTCTGATAATCACCATGGTCATCGTAGTCCTATATCCCGTGGCCCGGGAGTAGTTTGGGTTATGGGAAAAAATGTATGAGCGACAACCAACAAACCACAAAAAGCCCCGCTCCCGAGCCGATCCGCGCAGCTCCAGATCCAGGCGTGAATCTCGCTGTGCAACGGACCGAGTTGGCGCTGGACCGCACGCAGCTCGCCTGGGTAAGAACCGCCTTTACCTTGATCACGGCCGGCCTCGCCATCGATAAGGTCGCGGCAGTTCTACACGAAGGCGCAGGTTCTCGCCGGCACCAATTGGTTGAACAGCAGCCACGTCATCGGCATCGCCCTGACCGTCGCCGCCACGCTTTTTCTGGGGGCCGCATCCGTGGTCTATTATCAACAAACTCGCACGCTGGCTCGGCTCAAGCATGCAGAACCGCCGTTGCTGCCACTGGCACTGCTCATCTCCTTGCTCGTGATCTTACTCGGCGTCATTATGGCAATTTTCATGCTCGTCTGGGGCTGAGAGGCATGCTGACGAAGCCAATGCCATGACCAGGATATTCGCTCGCATGAAGATTCCAGTCGCTCGTCTGGCATCGAGCAAAGATGTCGGGACCCGAATGGCACGGTTCTATCTTGTTACTGGCTGCTGACTACCTACAATTTGCTCCACCCGCAACACCGTCACGGGATTTCGGTCCAATTGTCGAAGTACTTATGCCACCAAAACACGCAAAATTGAAAAAGCTGAAAGATAAGATCGAAGAAACACGTGCGCGGCACGCAAGTCCAGCGGCCGTGCGGATCGAGACCAGCCCAAAGTCCTCGAAGCTGAAATGGCTTATCGGGCTTACCCTCATCTTGGTCGCTGGGGCGGGAGCCTACGCGATACTCCATTTTTTACGTCTTGACGCGCATCCCGAATGCCATGGTCGGTACCTGGGTTGTCATGGACGTAAAGGCCACCGGCGAGGGCAAGAGCAATGAAGCATTGAAGGACGGCAGGATCTATTTTCGCCGCGACGGCACGTTGATCGTCCAGGCTAACATGGATGGCAAGGGATACACGATTAAGGCGACCGCTGAGGTCGAAGGTGAGTCCTTACGGATCATTTCCGTCAATCCCAATACCGGACAAAAGGTGATCGACGTGCAGACGATTCGCGTGCTCGAAAAAGACCGCTTCGTGATCGAGGATAGCAAAGGAACAATGCTGACAATGGAACGATTGCGCGAGTAGCTGCGGAAATAGCTGTTCTCGAGTGCGTGGCCAGAACGGGAATTAACATTACAGGGAGGAGCACGACACGTGAGAAGGCAAGATTCTTGCAATGGGGCCTGTGTCTTTGCGTCGCCATTTTGGTCGGCGGCGGCGGCGGCCACACACTTCTTTCAGCCGGAACTTGCGGCGTGGCGCAAGGGCCGGCCACCATCTTGAAGCAGGCGGACAAAACCGCCGGCAAGGGCAAGGTCCTCCCCATACCCGAGCCGACCTATCCGCCGATCACCGAGATCGACGCCCGCAATGCCAAGGCGCCGCCGCGCTTCGAAGTCAAGCCGCCCAAGGGGGCGCCGAACATCGTCATCGTGTCTGCTGGACGACATCGGCTTCGCCCACTCCAGCGCCTTCGGCGGGCCGATCCCGATGCCCACAGCCGAGAAGCTGGCAAAGAACGGGCTCAAGTACAATCGCTTCCACACCTGCGCCCTGTGCTCGCCGACGCGCATGGCGCTGTTGACGGGCCGCAATCATCATTCTTGCAACGCCGGCTCCATCACGGAATTGGCTACCGCTTTCCCCGGAAATACTGGCGTACGTCCTGCCAGCGTCGGCACCCTGGCGGAGATGCTGCGCCTGTGGGGCTACATCACCGGCGCGTTCGGCAAGTATCACGAGACGGCGGCCTGGGAAGTCAGTCCCTCCGGCCCGTTCGACCGCTGGCCCACTCACTCGGGCTTTGACAAGTTCTACGGCTTCATCGGCGGCGAGACGAACCAGTGGGCATCCGCTGATATATGACGGCGTGACCCGCGTGGAGCCGCCGCACGATCCCAATTACCACTTCACGACCGACATGACCAACAAGGCCATCCAGTGGATCGCAATCACCGGACGCTGACGCCGGATCGGCCGTTCTTCATGTACTTCGCCACCGGGGCCATGCATGCCCCGCACCAGGTCCCCAAGGAGTACATCGCCAAGTACAAGGGCAAATTCGATGGCGGCTGGGACAAGATGCGCGAGGAGACGCTGAAGCGCCAGATCGACCTGGGCAGTCGTGCCCGCGGGAACCAAGCTGCCGCCAATGCCCCAAGGCGTCAAGGCCTGGAACACGCTCAGCGCCGACGAGAAGAAGCTGTTCGCTCGGCAAATGGAAGTGTTCGCCGGCTTCGCCGAGCACACGGACGTCGAAGTGGGCCGGCTCGTCGACTTCGCTGGAAGAGATGGGCAAGCTGGACAACACCCTGTTCTTCTACATCATCGGCGACAACGGCGCCAGCGCCGAGGGCGGCCTGAACGGCACTTTCAACGAAATCATCGCTTGAACGGCCAGGGAGCGGAGACACGGTGGCCAGCCAGCTCAAGCGGCTGGACGAATCTCGGCGGTCCGAAGGCCTACAACCATTTCGCCGTCGGCTGGGCGATCGCCGGCAACACGCCGTTCCAGTGGTGCAAGCAGGTGGCGTCGCACTTCGGCGGCACGCGCGACGGCATGATCGTCCACTGGCCCAAGGGGATCAAGGCCAAGGGCGAGGTGCGCCCGCAGTTCCACCACGTCATCGACATTGCCCCACCGTGCTGGAGGCGGTCGGCGTTCCCCAGCCCGACATCGTCAACGGCATCAAGCAACGGCCGATCGAGGGGGTGAGCATCTTGTACTCCTTTGACGACGCCAAGGCCAAGGACCGCCGCACCACGCAGTATTTCGAGATGTTCGGCAACCGGGCGATCTATCACGAAGGCTGGACCGCCTGTGCCAGGCACAGTATCCCCTGGGATGCCACCGCCAAGCTGCTCCCCTTCGACAAGGATCGGTGGGAGCTTTACAACGTCGACGAGGACTTCAGCCAGGCTCAACGATCTGGCCGCAAAGAACCCCGCCAAGCTCAAGGAGCTTCAGGAGTTGTTCCTCATGGAAGCCAAGAAGTACAACGTCCTGCCGCTGGACGACCGGCGTGTCGAGCGCTTGAATCCGGAGGTCGCGGGCCGGCCCGACCTGATGTGCAGGCGCAAGAAGCTGACGCGTGTACGAGGGGATGACGGGCATGATGGAGAACACCTTCATCAACGTCAAGAACAAGTCGCACACCATCACCGCCGAGGTAGAGATTCCCAGGGAGGGGGGCAACGGCGTGATCATTTGCCAGGGCGGACGCTTCGCCGGCTGGAGCCTGTACATGAAGGACGGCAAGGTGACGTACCGTTACAACTGGTTGGACGTCGCAGCGCACACGATCGCCGCCAGGGAAGAACTGCCGCCCGGCAAGGCGACGATCCGCTACGAGTTCGCCTACGACGGCGGCCGCGCCCGGCTCGGGCGGCAAGGGCACGCTCTTCGTCAACGACAAGAAGGTCGCCGAGGGCAAGATCGACCAAACCGTGCCGCTTCGCCTTTCGGCTCGACGAGGGGGCGGACGTTGGCATCGACGAGGCGACGCCGGTCACGGAGGACTATGCCGCAGGGGGACAACCGCTTCAACGGACGATCCGCCGGATCACCATTGAGCTGAAATGAGACCGGCGCGTGAAAAGCAGAAACGCAGCAAAATGTCCTCTTTGTGTTTCTCCGCGTTCTCTGCGGTTCCATTAGAAAGAGGCGGTTCATTGAGGTTAATGAAGGTGGGGCAAACTTTACTGGCCATTGGCTTGGTCGCAACACCGAAGTTTGCCTTCTGATGATTTGGCGGCGCCGCACTATGGGCTTGTTGGACGGCGGCCGTCCGCACCCAGCGTTACTGCAACCGATTTCATCGCAGGACAAGGAAACGTCGCCGACAGGCCGCTGGTTCAAAGGGGGTGGAGACGCCAAAAAAAAGAAACGTTTGATCCGAAAGCTAGCGGATCGCGCTTCCCCCGGGTTATCCGCATTCCCTCCCTCACCGTTCCCCCCCTCCCTTGGGGCCGGCCCCACCCCCCGTCCATCCCAACTTAACCGACCCACCCCCCCCAACCAAATAAACCCCAAATTCCCTTCCGCCCGGCCTCTCGCGCAAAGTCTCCCCCCACGCACCATAACAAGCCAAAAACCGCGCGCTTTCTTCTCCGCGGGGCGCACCCCAAACAAAAAATCAAGGAAATGAGCTTTTCCGATATCCGGCGCATGACGTCTTCGTCTTCGCCCGTGAAGAAATAGCCCCATAACAGATCAGAGTCAACGTCCCAGGGAGGCCTGCGCCCGCATCGCCTCGAACATCTCGACGAGTTGTGCTTTTTCGATCATCGCAATTCTCCGAACTTCGATACATTGGGAGGACCAAGCCGCCGCCTCGCCAAGCTCGCCTGCCGCGGCGGCCGCGGGTCAGGCTCGGGCGGGACGGCATCCCTCGTGAAAACGTTTGCATCGGTACCGCCCTCGCGAATGCCGCCGAACTGGTTGTTTATGAAACCGGGCCCGGAAGGGGGGTGAAATATGCAAAATTGGAAGATCGCCTGGCTCCGGCAGCGAGCTTGACAGACACTTACAAGCTGCCAGTGAGGACCTGGCCAAGGTAGCGGCTATGCAGCTTCGTCACTCCACCGCGCTGTGCTGAGCTTGCAAACGCGGCGACCTGCGGATACAGTTTCGTCTGCGGTCGTTTCGCCACGACAACTGTGGCCTCAATCGTAGGTTCGGTTTCACAGTCACTATGGCACGCGCTCACCTTGACGGCACGGTCGCTCCGCAGCGGCAGCACTGCCCACACGGATCTGTTGATTTTCAGGACGGGAAGTGACCTCGGCACATCACACGCAAACGGTGTCGGACGGCAACACTGTCTTCACCTGACACACACAACCAGTTACAGGTAATCAGGCGAACGGCGGCTTCACACCGTACGCGACTTATTCGCTGGAAGTGGCCTAGTGGAGGCGCTGGGACCTCGCGGCGGTTGCTGGTACGCCGCGTCTCTCACATCACGGCCACGACAACACGAAAACTTCAACTCACCGTCACGGCGGCGCGACAAACGGTATCGGGGCTATTGGGCTCGGACACGGTGACGGGCCTCGCAGAGATGTACCCGACCAACGCCGATTAGAGCAAAATGCTAGTGCTAACAATCACCGTGATCGACGACGATCGGCGACAACAACTCCACGGTGACGACGGTCGCGAACACGACGGGCGTTATCAATAAGGCTGGGCTCACGATCACCGCGACAACGAGCACGAAGACGTACGATTCGACGACCGCCGCTGGTGCGACGCCGACGGTTTCGGGCCTGATTGGTAACGATAAAGTTACCGGGTTGGCGGAAGTCTTTGACAACCCGGAGCGTCGACGACGATCTCTCCCGATGCACGCTTTCGGGCTGAATTCGCCTGGGGGTTGGCCTTCAATTGAAGGGCAATCTCTATGTCGCCAATTCTGGAGGGACGACGATCAGCAAATTTGCCCGGGTGCGGCAACCCCAGCCTACCTTTACCGGGCTGAATGCTCCCAGTGCCTGGTCGTCGACAGCCTCAACAACCTCTGCGTCGTCGATGGGAATGGGACCTTTACCGAATACACCTCAGCGGCAGCTTAATCACCATGAGTGGTACATTTGCGGCTGTTGCGTTGGCCGTCGACGGCAGCAACAACATCTACCTCGCCTATGCAATAATACCGTGAGGGAATATACTCCGAGCGTCGCCACACTCAAGGCAACTTTTACCGGTGTCAACAGTCCGCAAGCCTGGTGGTTGACCCAGGGGAATCTCTATGTCGCCAATGGCGTGGGCAGCACCGTAAGCAAATTCGCCGCCGGCGCCACAACCTCCACAGCCACGCTTACTGGATTGAATGGTTTGAACGGACCGAATTGCCTGGCCGTCGACGCCTCGGGCGATCTCTACGTCGCCAGTCGTAATGGAGGATCGGTGAGTGAATTCCTCCTGGCGAGTCCACGCCAGCTCCACACTGTTTGGGCTTAGTTCACCCCTGGCCGTAGCCGTCGACAATTTCGGCGATGTGTACGTTGCCGATGAAGGCGCAGACCCGGTGACAAGTTTTCCCCTGGCGCCGCAACTCCCAGTGCCACGCTCGGTGTGCAAGTATCCCGAAAGACCTTTATCGTGACGCTACCGGCAAACTCTACGTATCCAATTTCTCCGCAACTCCGTAGCGCATTTTGCTTATCCCACCGGGCGCCGATCAGAACCTAAGCGTCAGCGGCTACACCGTTAGTGACGGCAACAGCGGCGGCAATTATGCGATAACGACGGTGACTGATACGTCAGGATCGATCGATACGGCGCCGCTATGGTGACGGCGACCGCGAACACAAGGACGTACAACGCAACAACGATGCCGTGGCCGTGCCGACGGTGACCGGCTTGATAGGCGCGGATACGGCAACGAATTTGCACGAAGTGTATGCCGACGACAATGCCGGGGCCGCAAGACACTCTCCGTAAGCAGCTACTCGGTTGGCGACCAAGCCAGGGCAATGACTACAGTGTAATCTTGGTGACAGGCACAGGCGTCATCAGTCCAGCACCCTGACCATCACAGCACAGCCGGTTAAGAAAGACCTATGATTCGACCACGACCGCGGCAGCACTGCCGATAGTAAATGGTCTTTTGCGTTCTGATACCGTGACGGGCCTGGCCGAGATGTACACAGATCCGGCCGCTGGCACGAATAAGACCATCCAGGTCACTGCCTACACAATCAACGACGGCAACAGCGGCAACAACTACAGCGTTAAAACACTCAATGCTACATCGCGAAATCCGCCGGGCAACCTTGACGCTCACAGCGACAGCCAACACCAAGACCTATGACTCGACAACGACCGCTGGTGCCATGCCGACCGTGACCGGTCTTAGCGGCACAGACACGGTGGCTGAATTAACGGGGAATCTACACAAGCTCCAACGCGGGCGTCGCGCTACCTCGCATCACACTATCGTCAATGACGGCAACTCCGGCAACAACTACTCTATCACACTCGTCGACATAAACGGCCTGATCAACCAGCAATGCTGACGATCACGGCGACGCCAAACTCCAAAACCTATGATTCCCAAGCGACTGCCGGAGCAATCCCGACAGCATCCAGCCTTGTCGGCAACGATACGGTCACGGGGCTGACGGAGGCTTATGCGGACGCAATGCGGGAACCGGCAAAACTGTGAGCATCACCGCTTATACGATTCATGACGGCAACAGCGGCAAAAATTATGCCGTGACAAGGTGGCTAATACCACGGGAGTTCATCAACAAAGTCGCATTACCATCACGCCTTTGACTTTCACGAAGACCTATGATGGAACCACAACCGCGGCAGCCAAACCGACGGTATCAGGCCTGGTCGGCGCGAAATACCGTCACCGCACTGGCGGAAGTCTTCGACAACCGCAATGTCGGCTCCGGTAAGACTCTTAGCGTTAGTAGCTACACTATCAACGATGGCAACGCCGGTAACAATTACGTTGTGACTACTTCGTCGGTTACAACGGGAATTATCACCCAGGCCACGCTAACTATTAAAGCAACCACTTTCACAAAGACCTACGATGCAACGACTAGCTCCGCAGGCGTTTCCACCGAGATCGGCATGCAGAGGGGTGATTCGGTTGGGTTTACAGGCGGGAAAAGTGAAGCATTTGCTTCTGCCAACGCGGGCACTGGCTCGACTCTCTCCGTGACCGCATACACCCTGAGCGACGGTAATGGCGGCAAAAATTATTCGATTCTGTTGATCAATGACACCACCGGCGTCATCAACAAGGCACCCTTGACCATCACCGCACTTACCAACACGAAGTATTTTGACAACGCGACTGCGGCGACGGCAATCCCGACAGTATCTGGATTGATAGGCGCTGACACGGCGACAGGTCTCGCGGAAGCATACGTCACCGTGGGGGCCGGGCTCGAATATTTCACTTTAGGGTCCGCGCCTACTCTTTGAATGACGGTAACAGCGGAGATAACTACACGGTGAACAAAATCGGCAACAATACGGGTTCGATTGTGCCCGTTGCTGTCTCCGTGGCTGTTCTTACTTCACAAACTCCAATAGTCTACGGCACGCCTGTAACTTTAACAATAACCGTCACGGCCAGGGCAGCACCGACTGCGCCGATTGGCAATGTCGAGATCTTCGACAATAGCAGCCACGATCTGGGCCCAGCCTCCTTCGTCAGTTGAATGGCAAAGTCGCAACGTACACTTTTACAACGCTTGCCAAAACATTCAATGTCGCGACGCCGCTCACCCATACCATCACGGCCAACTACTCAGCTTCCGGTTCCTATGTGAATGGCACGGCAACCTTGTTCGGTGGCGAGATGGTGACGCCAAGCCGGTCACGCTTTATGCGCGGGCCAACGCAAAAACCTATGACGGCAGCACTACAGCGGCGGCCCAGCCGGCAGTTAAATGTATTTGTTACCGGGCGACACGATCACCAATTTTAGCGAAGCCTATGTGAGTGCACAATGTGAGCCCGGCGAGCATCGAAACGATTGCTTCTTACACAATAATCGATGGCAATGGCGGCAATGATTAAACGCCATGGCCACGCCAGTGGTAACGGGTTTGATATCTGGTGACACGGTTACCGGTCTGCGCGAGAGCTATACCAGCATCTTCGCCACCACGAACCTCACGGAAACGGTTGCCAGTTACGCGGTCAATGACGGCAACGCCGGCAATAACTACTTGGTAACGACGGGGGCGGACACGACGCGGCGCCATGAACCGGGCACCATTGACGATCACGGCCCTGGGAAACTCCAAGACTTACGATTCTACGGTAACCGCGGCGGCATTGCCCGCGGTGTCCGGTCTCCTGGGGGCCGACACCGTGACGGGACTTGCGGAAGTGTATACCGATATAAATGCCGGCACCGCCAAGACGTTGAACGTCGCTCGCTACACTGTGAACGACGGCAATGGCGGTATGAACTACCTGGTGTCCACGTCGGCCAACGCGACGGGATTGATTAACAGGGCTTCTCTAACCATCACGGCGACCACCAACACAAAAACCTACGACTCGACGACGACCGCTGCGGCAATCCCCGTGGTGTCGGGATTGATGGGCGCCGACTCAGTGAGCGGGATTGCGGAGGCTTATCGGGTCGTCAACGCCATTCCTGCTGTGACAACGCTCACGGGGCTCAAGTCTCCGTTCTCACTGGCTGTCGACGCCGCCGGCAACCTTTACGCCGCTAACTACGGAGCGGGAACCATAAGTGTATTCGCCCCGGGCGCTACGGCCCCAACAACAACACTAACGGGCCTGAACAGTCCCTTTGCCTCGATTGTCTTCGATAAGACCGGCAATCTTTACGTTTCCAATTACGGCGGCAATACCGTTAGCGTTTTTGCCCCTGGCGCTACCACACCTACAGGGACACTTACCGAGTTAAACAGCCCGCAAAACCTGGCCTTTGACGCAGTGGGTAACCTCTATGTGACCAATTTCCTTACCAACGGCACCGTGAGTGTATTTGCTCCTGGCATTTCCACCCCAACTGTGACATTAACTGGCCTGGATCAACCCAATGGCCTTGTGTTTGATCCTTCCGGCAACCTGTATGTGTCCAATTGGGCAATGGGCACGATCAGCGAGTTTGCCGGGTGCCACGACCCCAGGGGTGACGATCAACGGGTTAGGACCAATCGGTTCCATGTTAATGGATGCCACTGGCAAGCTGTACGTTGCTTACGCCAACAAGGTCAGCATCTTTCCCCCTGGAGCCACGACGCCCAGCGTCACGCTCACCGGTATATCATCGGCGCAAGACATGGTGCTGGATAGCTCCGGATATCTTTACGTGACAGATTCTACTGTGTCCGGTGCCATTTGTGCTTTGCGCCGGCATACGACGCCAACATATAAACTGACCGGCTTCAACAGGCCGTATGCGCTCGCCTTCGACCATAGCACGAATCTATATGTTTCCAATATAGGCAATGACACAGTCAGCAGACTTTCTCTCAATTTCCTGACAGTTTCTACCTTTACCATCAACGACGGCAACAGCGGCAACAATTACACAGTATCGACGATCACGTGCACAACAGGCCTCATCAACAAGGCTGCGCTAACCATTACGGCAAGCACGAACACCAAGACTTACGACGCCACCACAACCGCAGCAGCCACGCCGACGGTGGCTGGCCTCATCGGTGCCGACAATCTGTCTGGCCTTGCCGAGGCGTATACCTCGGCAAACGCGGGCACGGCCAGGCAACTTGCCATCAGCGGTTATAAACTCAATGACGGCAATGACGGCGGCAATTACACCGTGACCAAGGTAGCCAACACGACGGGCGTGTCACGCCGGTGCCCATATCGATTACCGCGCTCGACCAATGTGAAAACCTATGACGGCACCACGGCCGCGGCAGCAAAACCCAAAGCCTCGGGACTTTTTGGCAGTGACGTTTTCAGTAGTTTGGCTGAAACCTACAGCGATCAGAATACAGGATCTAGCAAAACACTTGGAGTAACCTATACCATTCAAGACGGTAACTTGGGCCTCAATTATGCCGTGACTAGCGTGCCGAGCACGACAGGTGTCATAACACCGGCTCCCTTGTCTTTCACCGCAGTCACCAACACCAAAACTTACGATGCGACCACGTCCGCCGCGGTCTCTCCTGCTGTGTCGGGCCTTTTCGGCACGGACACGGTGACCGGCCTGACGGACTCCTATAGCGATGCGAACGCCGGGGCCGGTAAGACGTTGACCGTCAACTCCAAGGTTACTGCCGTTGCGCTCACCGGCCTGGCGGCACCCGATGCCCTGGCTTTTGATCGTTCCGGCAATCTTTTTGTCGCCGACGGAAACTGGGATATCGTAAATGAACTGGCGCCCGGTGCCACCAGCCCGGGTGCCACGCTTACTGGTGTCTATTTTCCAGAGGCCATGGCGTTCGATCCCGGCGGCAACCTCTTCGTCTCCGGCCAGGACGGCACGATAGGCGAATTCCTTCCCGCGGAACTACGCCCGTGCGAACCTTTTCTGGGCCGGTTTTCCCGTTGGCACTCGCCTTTGACGCCGGCGGAACCTTTACGTTGCCAATTATTTTGCGAACACGGTAAGCAAATAATGACCCGGAGGTAACACGCCAGTCGCCATCCTAACAGGGCTTAATTTCCCTAAAGGCCTGGCTTTCGACGCCAGCGGCAACCTCTACGTTGCCAATTTCGAAGACACGACGGTCAGCGTTTTTGCACCGGCGCTACTACACCCACGGCCACGCTTACGGGTTTGAACTTTCCTCAAGCCCTGACCTTTGACGGTAGCGGCAATCTCTACGTCGCCAATTTCTTTGGCAACACCGTGACGAAGTTTGTGCCGGTGCGCCACGACTCCCAGCGCCACCCTAACGGGTCTGAATGATCCCACGGCCCTGACCTGTGATGCGGTCGGCAATCTTTATGTCGCCAACAACATTGGCAATACGGTCAGCAAATTCTCTCCGGCGCGACCACAGCCGTCGCCACGCTAACCGGACTGATCGCACCAAAATCGCTCGCCATCGACAGTGCCGGTAATCTCTACGTCGGCAACAGTCAGTCCAGTACTGTCACTAAATTCACCTCTGGTTACATCATTATCGACGGAAATGGAGGCAACAACTATATCCTGAATGTCGTGAATAACGCAACCGGGGTTATCAACCAGGCGCCCTTAACGATTTCCGCGGCTACCGCCACCAAAACCTATGATGGGACTAACGCTACCGCCGTGGCGCCGACAGTTTCTGGCCTCTTCGGCAGCGATACCGTGACGAATTTGGTGGAGAGCTATAGCGACGCCAACGCTGGCACTAGCAAAACGTTAAACGTCAACTCGGGTTACATTGTGCACGATGCCAATGGTGGAAACAACTACACCATAGCCCACGTAAATAGCGCGGCGGGGGCAATAACTCCGGGCAGCGCTGACGATCACCGCGACGACTAACACGAAGATCTACGATACGACGACTACTGCGATGGCAGCACCTACGGTTTCCGGCCTCAATGCCAATGACACAGTATCGGGGCTTAGCGAGGTTTATACCAACGCGAACGCCAACGTCACCTCTGCGGCGAAGGCCATTTTTGTGTCGGCGGGTACCGCTTCGGGCGGCGGCGCGGTCTACCAGTTCGCTCAAGGTGGCGGCGAATCCCTTTTTACGACCGGCTTAACGAACCCTTTCGGAATGGCCTTTGATAGTAAAGGGTACCTGTACGTCGCGGACGCGGGCTCCGGGAGGATAATGAGATTCTCGCCTTCGGGAAGTGAATCCATTTTTGGCAGTTTCGTCGGAAGTTGCATCGGTCTGGCTTTTGACGCGAGCGGCAATTTATTCGCTTCAAGTGAACCTTATGGAATCGAGATGGTAACGCCCGCAGGCGGCGTATCCACCTATTTGTCGACCTTCAGTTGGTCCGCCGGTGGCCTCGCGTTCAACTCAAGCGGCACTCTTTTCGCAGCCGACGAGCACGCTGACGGTAATATTTTCGAGATTTTGCCTGAGGGCGGCTACAAAGCGTTATCCAGCGCGAGGCGTCTCCCCTCGGCTTGGTTTTCAACGCCGATGGCGACTTATTTACTGACAGCTTTGTCAACGGCACTATCACTGAATTAACCCAATCGGGCAGGCAATCAATATTCGCGAGCGGGTTGAATCATCCCGAAGGCCTGGCGTTTGACTCGAGCGGAAATCTCTATGAAGTCGACAACGGCACCGGCAACATATACGAATTTACGCCCTCAGGCAGCAGATCCACCTTTGCGAGCGGTTTGGGAACTGGTTTAGCAGGACCGCATTGGGTTATCTTTGGGCCCTCGGCTGTGCCCGGTAAAATGCTGAACGTGGCTAACACTTACACGGTAAACGACGGCAATGGCGGCAAGAACTACACCGTGAACATGGTGACAGACACGACAGGAGTGATTAAACCGGCGCCCTTGACTATCACGGCAACTACTAACACCAAGACTTACGACTCAACGACCATCGCCATGGACACGCCAACGGTGTCAGGGCTAATTGGCAACGACACAATGACCGGGCTTTCCGAATCCTATGCCGGTGTCAACGTCGGGCTGGGCGAGACATTGACCGTCAATACGGGATTTACCGTTAACGATCGCAATGGCGGCGGCAACTACAGCACAACAACAATTGCCAACACAACGGGCGTGATCACCAAAGCTTCCCTCACGATCACGGCCATGACCAACACCAAGTTTTTCGACGGCACCACCAGCGCAATGGCGACGCCAACGGTTTCAGGCTTGCAAGGTAACGACCAAGTCACCGGCCTGGCCGAAGTGTACGACGACAAGAATGCGGGCGCGAAAGACACTGCGCGTGATCGCCTACAGGATCAATGATGCCAACAACGGCGGCAACTACTCCGTCACTACGGGGATTACCACCACCGGCGCGATCGCCACGGCACCGTTAATAATAACGGCCACGACCAACACCAAGACCTACGATTCGACTGCAACAGCGGGAGCCACCCCCACGGTATCGGGCCTGCAAGATGGTGATTCCGTCACCGGGCTCGGTGAAGCTTACGCTTACGCTAGCGCGGGCACGGGGCAACCGCTGAATGTCAACGGAGGCTACACAGTCAACGACGGCAACGGTGGCAACAACTATGCCGTTTTATTGGTCGCGAGCACAACAGGCGTCATCACCAAGGCAGCGTTGACGATTACCGCAACAACCAACACGAAGACGTACGATTCCATGACCACTGCCAGTGCAACGCCGGCAGTGTCTGGCCTGGTGGGCAACGACACCGTAACCGGTTTGAGCGAGGCCTATAGCAATGGAAACGCGGGCTCAAACATGACTCTGAGCGTCACTGGCTATATGATTAGCGATGGCAACGATGGCAACAACTATGCCGTGACCCCGAAGAGCAACTCCACCGGAGTAATCAACAAAGCACCCTTGACGATCATCGTCAGGACCGACACGAAGACGTATGACGGCACGAGGACCGCGGCGGCGACACCGTTCGTCATGGGCCTAATGGGCACGGACACTGTGACGGGCTTGACGGAAATTTACGACACGGCAAACGCGGGTTCAGACAAGACGCTGAGCGTCAACACGAACAAATTGGAGCCAGCTTACAGGATTAACGACAGCAACAACGGGAATAACTACACCGTGACGACCTTGGCCAACAACACGGGCGTTATCAACAAAGCGGCGCTCACGATCGCCGCCGTTCCCAACACGAAGTTTTTCGACGGTTCCACCAGTGCCGCCGCGGTTCCCTCGATCTCTGGTTTGCAAGGCGGCGACCAGGTGACGGGACTCACGGAGGTTTATCGCGATCCGAATATCGGCACGGGCAAGACGTTGTCGGTCAGTAGGTATACGCTCAGCGACGGCAACGCGGGAAGTAATTATGCAGTCACCCTGGCGGCAAGTACTGCCGGCGTGATTAACGTGCCGGTGACGAATGTATCCATTCTCAATACGCAGGGGTCGGAGTTGGCGCCGCCCAAAGGGGGCATGGCAACCTATGTGTTCACGTTACACCTGGCCAGCGCCTTGCCGCAGGCGGTCTCGGCCAATTACAGCACTGTCAATGGCACGGCCAAGGCGGGCACGGACTTCAAGGGCGCCAGCAATGCCACGCTGACCATTCCTGCCGGCGTGACCGACATTCCCCTCAATATTACGATCTTGGGTGCAGCGCCCCAGTTACCCGGCGGCCTGACCGATAAATACTTCACCGTCCAACTAAGTTGGGCCGTCAACTCCATCAATTACGCCCAAAACCTCACGACGCTGTCGGCCACTGGCGACATCCGACAGGTATTCGCCCCCACGGTGAGTATGCCGGCCAGCCAGATCGTGCATGTCGCCGGCGGTACCTATGGGGTCGCGGTCAACGTCACCTCGACCTATCCTTCGCTCGCATATGCCCAGGCGGACGGTACCGTATCGGTAAGCTACTCAACTGCGAACGGCACCGCCAAGTCCGGCACCAACTACAAAGGTACATCCGGCGTTTTGACGATCCCGGCATCTGCCCTCGTAGCCGGGAATGGCATGGTCACTATACCGATCACAGCCATCGGTGCGGCCAGCGGGCAATATTTTAGCGTGACCTTGGGCAATGCGAGCAATGCGGGGTTGGTGCCAGGATCAGCCACCGGCCAGGTCTTCATCTACAATCCCCAACTTGCGGCAGATACGCCCACCGGCGTGGCGGGCGGCGTTGTGCTAACCTCGGCCAACCAGCTTACCCCCATCCTAAAAGCGGCGGAAGCGAATTGGATCGCGGCAGGGGCCAACCCCGCACTTTTCAATAATGTCCAATTCCAAATCGGCAATATCGGCAACGGCGTTCTGGCCAACACCGCCGGCAAAGTGATCACCATCGATGTCACGGCTGATGGCTTCGGCTGGTACTTAAATCCAGGCGGCAGTGCTTTCCAACCCGTTCCGAATTCTGACGCGTATTTTGCCCGTCTTGGGTCTTCTGCCGCTGGCCACATGGACCTCTTGACTGTGATCGAACACGAACTCGGTCACATCCTGGGACTGGATGATGTCGACGGAGGCAACAGCCTGATGGCCACAACGCTGGCGGCAGGAGTACGGCGCTTGCCATAGTAACCAGCACGGCGGAGTCCGCAAAGGTGCCCATCCCCTTTGCTGTTTCCAGAGGTGGCTCAAGGCCTAAAGTCCGCTTCGCGGATGACGGCAAGGTCTACGACCGCAAGCCGGCTACGATCTGCAGGAAATACTCGCGGAGCATACCTGTTATTCAAGGGATGGATCAACTCCCGTGGACAGCGTCACCTGGACCAGGCCGGTGCTCACGATCATTCCACCCAGTGAGTCTGCCAGGGTGGTGCTGAACGATCTGCCGTTAAGTATCACTGTCGGCACTAATTGAACCACGGCTGCGCTGGGAGTTTTGGTGTTATCCTGCCAGGCGAAATTGATGTTGACCAGACTGCCGCCCTGACCGGACATGATGGGTGTGAAGCTGAAAAGCTCGACGGCCACCTGGCCGGTCGTTGGATCGACCACGGCGGAGAGTTGCCAGCCCGTACCGCCGTTCGGAATCGACCCGAGCGTTACATCGGCGGGCGCGAGTTTCAGGACGGTGGGATCGTACTTTAGCGCCAGGGTGGCTTCGGTGAGGCCCGTGCTACCGGCCGGACGCGAATCATCGAGGAGCACGACGACGGGCAGCGCCGGCGCCTGAGGCTGGGCGGCGTCCGAGCCCGCCTGGTTGGCGCTGCGCAGTGGCCAGACTCAAGGTCGGATCCACCGCATTGGGCGAATGAATGTTGGCGGGGTTCACATAACTCAGGCTGCCTGGCAAAAGTTGCGTGGCTGCCAACGGAATTTGTGCCGGTGTCAGTTGTGCCACATAGGCGTCAATCGTGCTGACGTCGCCCGCATCTACCGAGAAGTCTCCCGCAACGTCACCGACGATGGCCGGATCGAGTAGACCAAAGGCCCCAAAGCCTGTTGCCGCTCCCGTGGCCACGGCGTTGGCTGTTAGTTTGTCGATGCCGTCTACTACTTTATCGCCGTTGACGTCGCCGAAGTAAGCATTGACATGGACGCTGAAAGTACCAAGCGCGCCGGTGTTGCCATTGCCGTTAATTGCGATGTTGCCAAGTTGGAGTAACTCTTTGGCCTGGTAAAGGCCGAGTGCCACGGCACCGCTGGTGGAGGGCACCACGGCGGCGATGTCGCCCAGCACGATGGGCGTCGTGGCGGAGGTTGACAGCGCGTTCGTATCGGTGTAATGGAACGTGGCGACGCCGCCGGTATTGGCGATGAGTTGCAACCTGGCTGCCGGATCGCTGGCATCGCTGGCGGCGCCAAAAAGTGTACCGCTGATATTCAGCAGCGACGGATTGTACGTTAGTGAAAAGGTCACATCGGTTATGTGGGCGGAATTGTAGAGCGTAATCGGAATGCCGGCGGCACTCTCGTTGGGCACCACAATCGGCGTGTTGCTGTCCGGGCCGCGTGCGAAGTCGGGAAGGCCCAGGATCGGTGTGGCATTCGCCTGGTAATGGGTCGTGAAGGTGGTGACAAAGTTGACGTGGCCGGCATTGTTGCGCCGTCCAGACCGGTGCCGAGCCCGTCGAGGAAGCCATTGTTACCCGAGCCACTTAACAATTTCACGGTATAGGTCGCGTCCGGGAGGACGACGGAGTTATTTCCCGAGTGCAGGCTGTTGAGCAGCACCAGGTAATTTGCCGTCGCCTTGAACGTGAGGAACAGGTTGGACGGGTCGAGCAGCAGGGTGCCATGAATCGCGCCAATGCCGGCGCCGGTCATCACCACGGCGGCCGGCGTATTGGCGGTTGGTCCGTAAAGTGTGACAGCCAGCGGCAGGAACGGTTTATTGAACGCAACCGTGAACCCGTCGGTAAACGGTGTGAACGACGCGACGCTCAGTCCATGCGTGATGATGGCCTGGCTGGTGCCGGCGACGTTTGGGTTGGTCGATACCGTGTCGGCGGCCGTGATGGTCTGACTGCCCGCGGTGTTGAGCGTGGCGCTGAAGGTATGGACGCCGTTGTCTTTGCCGGGGCCCGTCGTGAACGCATAATTGTTTGCGCTCACGGCGAGGGTGGGATCCGTACTGGTGAGCCGCACGGTGCCGTTATAGCCCGTCGCGACATTTCCGTAGGCGTCCAGGGCCGTCACGGTGAGGTTAAAGGCGCTGCCGGTGGTCGCGTTGGCAGGGGCCATGACCGTGAAATAATTGGCGGACGCCGGAATGATCGTGATGTTGGCGCTGGTGCCGGTGGCGCCGCCGGCCATCGCGGTCAGTGTCCGCGGCCCGGCGCTTTTCAAAATCGCGATGAAGAAACCAAAGCCGTTGGTCATCGTGACAGCCGGCAACGTGGGGACTTGCGGATCGTTGCTGGTAAGCGCCACGCTGCCGCTGTAAGTCGTAGGGACGACGTGGCCGTTGGCGTCGGCGGTTTGCACGGTAACAAGGAAAGCGCTGCCGGCACTTACGGACGTGCTCGCCAGGGAAGTGACGAGAAATGACGAGAAGGCCGGCACGGTCGATTGGGCAGTTAAAACCAGGTCATTGCCATTGCCGCCTAGGTAGTTGGCCTGGAACGTGTAGGATGTGCCGAGGTAGGTGGTTGTGTAGGTTCCGCCCTGCGGCAGGTTGCTGAAAGTGCCGCTGATGGGACTGCTGCCGGTGTTGTTGATAACCATGAGCTGAGTCGAGGGCGTCGGCGCGAACGCCAGATTCAGGTTTAAGGTTTGACCGGTGGCCGTGAAGCCGTTCGTCGTTATGCCGACGTTCGTAGCCGACAGGGTTGCCAGGATGCCGCCCGTGCCGGCTGCCAGCGTGACCGTCCCGCCGTTGCCATTTAGGTCCGTGCTGGTGCCGTCGGCAAGAGCAATCGCGCCGCCGCCCGCGATGGCTTGCGTGACGACCGTCGCGGCGCCGGGCGTCGTGGCCAGGGTTGCGGAGTTGATGAGGATATTACCTGTCTGATTGCTGTCGCCAACGGTGATCGTGCCGGTTGGGGTTGTGAGGATGCACGCCAATTCAGCCGACGTCAAATTGATGCCCTGGACGGCAGCATTATTGGTCCCGCCCAACGCCATAGGCCGGATCCCGAGCGACGACCGGATCGTGACGCTGGTCGTCGCGGGGATGCCGGCAGCCGTAGCGAATTCGCTTACCGAATCGTTGCCGCTGTTGGCCACAAAGAGATTGCCATTGGCGTCGAAGGCAAGGGCCTGGGGTTCATTGAGTCCGGTGAGAGTAAGGGTGGGGGTGTTGGCGCCGGGTGCGAACTTGCTAACGGTATCGGCGAAGAAGTTGGCGACGTAAACGTTGCCGGCGACGTCAACGGCAATGGCCACGGGAAAATCAACACCCGTGAGCGTAGCTGTCGGCGACGTGGCGCCGGGAGCGAATTTCATTACCTGGTCGTCGAAGTCTACCACATAGAGATTGCCGCTGCCGTCGAACGCCAGGGCCTGGGGAGCAAACATTCCAGTGAGGGTGGCGCTGGCTGTCGTCGCGCCGGGTGCGAATTTACTGACGGTGCTGCTGCCGTTATTGGCCACATACAGATTGCCCGCGCCGTCGAGCGCCATGGCCTTGGGATTACTTAGCCCGGTGATGACGACGCTGGGCGTGGCGGCGCCGGGAGCGAATTCGCTCACGGTGCCGGCCGTTGTGTCAGCAACGTAAAGGTTGCCGCTGCCGTCAATGAGCAGCGCCGCGGGGCTGGTGAAGCCACTCAAGATGTTGCCGGGCGTATCCGAGCCGGCCGCGAATTCGGTCACCGTGCCGCCGGGGTTGTCGGCAACGAAGAGGTCGCCGCTGCCGTCGATGGCCAGAGCGACGGGGAACAGCGCGTTGGCAGTCGTACCACTCAGGGTGTCATTGAGGGCTCGCCCCGGGGGCGAACCGGCTCACGGTGCTGTTGAAATTGTTGGCAACAAATAGATTGCCGCTGTTGTCGAAGGCCAGTGCCTCGGGAGAACTCAAGCCGACCATATTGCGGCTGGGGACGGTCGAGCCCGGGGCGTATACCAGCAAGCCGTTTTCGGTGGTCACATAAAGAGTTCCCGTGCTATCCAGTGCCAGCCCGTCGGGACCGGCTGGGAGCGAAATGGTGAGACTGGGCGAAGTCGCGCCGGGCGCGAACTTACTTACTTGCTTGTTAAACCCGTCGGCAACATAAAGATTGCCGGCGTTGTCCAGTGCGAGGGCATCGACACCCCTGAAGCCGGTAAGCATGACGCCGGCGTTGATAGCTCCGGGTGCGAACTCGTAGACCTTGCCGTCGAAGGTTCCGACGTAGATCTTGTCGTTCTTATCAATAACCATTGCCTGCGGCGCGAACATACCCGTCATCGTGGCGCTCGGCGTCGTGGCGCCCGGCGCGAACTTGCTTACGGTGCCGGCGAAGTGATTCGCGACGTAAAGATTGCCGCTGCTGTCGAAGACCAGGGCGTCAGGTGCCGAGAGCCCGGTAAGCGTGAGGCTTGGGTTGGTGGCGCCTGGGAAGAATTCGCTAACGGTCCCTGGCACCACGTTATTGGCGACAAAGACATTGCCGTGGCTATCAATGGCGACGGCGCTTGGCGAGTTCAGCCCATTCAGGGTAACCGTCGGCGCAGTGGCACCGGCCGGAAATTCGCGTACGGTGTTGTCGCCGTTGGAGACGACATAGAGAGTGCCCGAGCTGTCGGCAGCCATATTTTCGGGATTATTGATCGCGGTGAGCTTTTCGCCTGTCAGCAGCCCGCCGAAAGTCGCGGCGCCGGGCCCGAGTTTGACGACGCGGTTGCTAAACCAATCGCTGATGAAGACGTTGTTATTGCCGTCCACGATCACGCTCTCCGGATCGACCATGCGCGGGGGCCCGTACGTTGCGATCGGGCAGCGTGGCTGAGCCGGTACTGGCCTGGGCTTGGCCTACCGTCGCCGTCGGCGCGATGTCCTCATCGGCGCCGCGCAGGGTGATGTTAGCACCGTAAACCTGAGCTCCGGCGGCAATGGTCAGCGTGCCAAGCCCATCGTCGCCAATGCCTGCCGGGGTTACGTCGGCGGCCAGCACCAGCGTCCCGGTGCCGGAATTGATCCTGACGCCGGCCGCGACAGAAACCGCGCCGGTGGCTTGCAAGGTAATGGCGGCGTTTTGACTGCTGATGCCAGCCGTTATGTTGAGAGCCGCATTGCTTCCCGTAACGGTGAGATTGACGGCCCCGGTCGCCGCGAGCGCCGCATTCTGGGAAAGTGTTTTCGAGGTTCGCACATTCAGCGCGCCGCTGAACGAGGAGCGCGCCGTGCTGAACCCAACGGTCGGGATGGCGCCGTCATTTATGTTGGTAGCAACAAAGGAGCCGCCCAGGAAAGTGACCGATTGCCCGCCGCCGGCCCCCGTGACGGTGAGCGAAGTGAAATCACCCGTGAGAGTGGCATTCTCCGTAGCAGTCTGATTGCCGCCCGTCAAAGTGAACCTGGCTGTTGTATCGGTGATGGTTTGTCCGGGGGTCGTGTCCTTGATGACGAGGCTGCCATTCGCCGTGCTCAGAGTAATGGCATCGGCGCCGTTCAAAACGATCGTCAAACCCGCCCCCACCGGATTGAGGATTGCGTTCGGGTTGATGCGGTCTTCAAGTGTTTCGAGCGCCAGCCGAAACGGTCGCTGCCTCGGCCGCAACCCCGAAGTACGTCGCGCGGCGGGCCAGCAAAATCTCTGGATGCGTTTGAGCCAATTGGAAAACATGGAGAGGAAAACCTATAGGAACCATGGTGGGTAAAATAGACTAGGCAATCTTATCAAAGGCAGTCGGCAGGTTCCATAAAATAATTGGAAGTATTAGCGCGGAGCACGTTCCTGGCGGCAGCGTGCCGGGTCAACCGCTCACCCCGGCAACTCCGCGATGCGCCAGAGCGCCCGCATCTTGTCGGGGCGTCGTTCAGACGTTGCCCCGCAAGTCCTGGAGCCTGGCGAAAGTCGTTTCACATTATCACACCCCTGGCTTGGTTCCGCC
Source organism: uncultured Planctomycetota bacterium (assembly GCA_963848825.1). GTDB lineage: Bacteria > Planctomycetota > Planctomycetia > Gemmatales > Gemmataceae > CAVVSQ01. The sequence continues at coordinate 719,375 of CAWKFA010000017.1, forward strand.
GTGTCCTCGCTCTTGACGAAGTGCTCGCCCGGGGGGTACCTTGTCCGAAGCTGGTGGACGAAACTCGGTTCCATGCCGTGTGACTGGCCTGCGCAAACTGGCTGGCCCTATATCTCCGGCGATCTTTTTTCCAATGCCGCCCGCCTACATCGACGGCACACCCTTGAAGTAGGGATCGCTGAGCATTCTCTGCCGCAACTCGGCTAGTTCCTTGCCAAGATTTTCCGGGGCCGTCACGTCGAGCAGGCCGAGCATGAAGACCTTTCATGTTGGTTTGCCGGCGCGGATTAGCGCAAAACTATCGCGGGGCCCAAACTCGCCACATGGCCCGGAACGCTCCGTGGTTCGGCGTCATTTCTGTTCCCACGACTCACCACAGCGAGCGAAGAAGGAAAACGCTAGCCCAAACGATCTGGCCAAACCCGAAGAAAGCCACCGGGAATCGTGTGAAAATAAATCCGGGAGCAAGGTACATAACGTAAATCGCCACCCCGCAGGCCACGACAGAAAAGAGGGCGAAAAGCGGAAAAACCATCCAGCCCAGCACTAAAGTGACTGGCGAAATCAGAACAACAGTGAAGACGGCGGCATCATAGAGGTCAAACGGCATCGCGGCGAGAACAAGATTCCAAAGCGATGCGTTGCGAATGTCTTCGATCTCACTTGGAGCAAACGGGAGCGGGCAGGTTTCGATCCGGCGCCGAATGTATACTCCTATGCAGATGCCATTATCGTCAACCACGATGACGCCATCCCATTTGCCCCGAACGCGCACGTCCAAGTAGCGCCTGCCGTCCTTTGCAGGGGGCGGAAGGCTTTGCATCATTACATCAGGCAGCGGGAAGGGACAGCTCGTCATTTTTGCCGCCGAACGCCAAGCTCAGCCGCGGCGACCGTGCACACGGTCATTGAAAGCCGCAAAAACCGTTGGTGGGGCGTCATTTCGAACGGCTAGCATTTGATTAAGAAAAACTCCTTCGGCCGCAGTCAATAGAGTGGTCGATTCATTGATCTACCTCAGGCGATGGCCCGCTGGTCCAAGGGCACGCCACACCGTCCTGACGCTCTTGCTGACCAGAGTTTCTCCCGAACTCCAAAGTACCCCGGCCAGACGGCGACGCCCAGCACTCAGATAGACTGCTAACCACTGCCAGCCCCAAGGTGATCAGGTTCCCAGTGGAGGAATCGGCGAAGGGAGGTCTGGATGCTGGTCACTTCTTGCGCGGCTCCAGCCAGCTTACGACACCGGTCTTCAAATCGTAGACCGCCGGAACGATCTTGACCCGGCCGCTGGCGGCGAAGTCTTCAATGATCTTGCTTCTCTTGGTAAGCAGTTGCGTTTGATACTGGACGTTGTTGCGGATGGCTGCGTCAAGAGCGGCGGCCTTGTCCGCAGGCAACTCGCCGGTATGGATCAGACTGATGAGATGCTTGAGGTTGTCGGAGGGCTGCTCCTTGCCTTTGAGGGCGGCGCCGACCGCGCCGCAGCTCGTGTGGCCCAGCACGACGATCAGCGGTGTCTTTAGTTCGGCGAGGGCGTACTCGATCGAGGCATTAACTTCCGGCCCGCCCACGTTCCCAGCCACGCGGATGACGAAGAGCTTGCCCAGTCCCTTGTCGAAGATGATCTCCGGAGCCGCCCGCGAATCGGCGCAGGTCAGGACCACGGCGACCGGCCGTTGTCCCTGGGACAGCTCGATCCGCTTCTTCGAACCGAGCTCGGCCTCCTTGGGCATGTCGGCAACGAAACGGGCGTTGCCTTCCTTGAGCCGTTCCAGGGCCTGCTCCGGAGTAGGGCCGGCTTCCTGCGGAGGTTGCGCGCTGCCCGCGTCGCCTGCGTACAGGTGAAGGACGAACACCGTGGCCACCGCGAGGGCAGCCGACGTCAGCACATGGATTCGAATTCTCATGAGATGTTGCCCAAGAAGGTTCATGCGGTAGATCAGAAAGATCGGTGGTCTCCGTCCAACGGAGACCCGCGGTCCGAACGTCATGTCAGACGGGCGGATCATTTGAGTCCGATTGTGATGAGCCGGTCGTTTTCGAGGGTGCGAATGGTCTGCACGTCATTCACCGCCGGCCCAGTATAGGGAGTGACGGAAGTGATGCGCAGGATGTCCCCTTCGACCTCCATGGCCGCCTCGATCTTGTCTTCAAGCTTCTTCATGTTTACGCTCATGATCTTATTGTAGCTATTTTTCTTCCGGTTCTTCGAGTCGAATCAGGACAAACTGCATGCTGCGCTCGAGGCCATAATGCACGAGTATCCTGGTCTCCTCCTTGGTGAGGTTCGCGATGCCGAAGGGGACGCGGACAGGGACAGGCACGTTAATTGATGTCCGGCTGAGATGGCGGCCTGGGCAATCCAATCCGGACGAGGTTTGCGGGCCGACACGGCGCCGCTCCGTGGCGAGGTCCTGGATGGGTCACTCGTGTCTCAAGCGAGCATACAAGCACAGTTTTATCCGCAACCCCTTGACAACAAAGCACTTTAACACAATATTTTTCCGTGTCTCACAGACTGGCGAGACACGGAAAGGACCCGACGGCACCGGTTACCGCGCCCTCGCCCAAGATTACGAACGGCTGCTTGGCCATTGACCCGGGTCCTCCTTCCCCGCCGCTGAAGGTAAGCCATGACTTGACGGAGCGGCAGGGGCAAATCCTGTTGATACTCAGTGGTGGGGAGCGGTGGCGTGTTCGGGACCTTCTGGCAAAACTGCTCGATCCTCCTGCTCCACGAACTCTTCGGGAGGACCTTCAACTTCTCAAGAAGTTTGGCCTGGTCGAACCGGCAGGGAGGTCCGTAGCGGCTCGGTGGTGGCTCAATCAAACCGGCCAAACTTCTTGAGAAAGGCGGAGAAAGGCGATCAGATCTGTATTACGACCCCTCCGCCGGCTCGTCCGGCCGGTGAGAAAGGTCTGTAGCTAAAGTTCAGTCCGACCCATGAGCACAACCATTCAAACACCGGAACGAAAGCAAGGGGTACTCCGGGTGGAGATCAGGCTGCCGAGTTGCTACGGGGCTACTGAATCTGACCCAGCACATCTTCCATCGTCCGCAGCTTCCTACCCAGCAAATTACCGAGAAACGGATCGACTTTTGCCCATTCGCCGCGTGCCAACCCCGCATAGGTGGTTGCCCACTTTCTGGCATGGTCCTCGTCCTCCTTCGACCTGGCGATATATTCCTCAATGGGGACGATCCGAAACGGCCGCTTCTGCATTGCGGCCACTGCCTCCAGCGCGAGCGTTGCTGGACCGGTCAGGTTCAATATCTCGCCCTTATGACCGCCTTCGAGGAGCAGACGAGCGGTTCCCTCTGCTAAATCTGCCTTCGATACCCAGGAGATCGGGCCGTCGGCCGGGACGGTCACCTCACCGTGTTTGCCGAGATAGAGGTCCCAACGCTCGGCGTAGGCCGAATTGCGGAGGATCGTGAAAGGCAGACCGGATGCCTTCAGGTAGCGCTCGCTATCCAGGTGTGCCCTCATGACATAGGCGACGGAACCTTCGCCGGGAAGTAAGCTAGTGTAATAAATATGCTTTATACCGACCAAGAGCGCCGCAGCGATGGCATTCCGGTGCCGGGCGCTACGTTGCTCGTGTTCTATACCGCTGGCAGAAATGAGCAGCAGGCGGTCTGCTCCCTCGAACGAGCGAACCAATGACTGCGGCTCGTCATAGTCGGCTCGGCTGATGTCCACACCACGTGCTGCCAACAGTCGTGCTTTTTCCGGGTTACGCACACCGGGCGCACACCTTCGAACCCGGCTTGAGCCGGAGCAGGTCCTCGACGATTTTCGAGCCGAGCGAACCAGTGGCCCCCGTGACGACGATCATGAAACCTCCAGGCCGGAAGAAGGCCCCTATCCCATTTTCTGAAGTTCCTGGCCGCAGCAGTGAAAGTGGACCATGTTAGGCTGGTCGCAACGGCAGTCTACCGTCACCTGGACCTCCATCCCACACTGCTGGCACCGGAATCGTTCCCCCTTCTTGGGGCTGCCGACCCCCTCGTCCACCTGCACCTTGCCGGCTGCTTCGCTCATCTTTTTAGTCATTGTGCTCATTGTTTTTCTCCTTTTTGTTTGAGGTCAAGCACAATGTGTTGCACATTCTGCGCCGTGTCCGAGCATTTCTTTATCGAGAAACTCGAATGGACCCATCGCCACTCGGAAGGCGATTTGTTCATGCAAGGGGATGTTCGTTCGGTGTGACATTGAAGAAGACATCTGCTAAAATTGCACTTATGGAAACCGATGCACAAATGACCGTGACACCGCAGGCAGTCGACGTAACCGGCCTTCCCAAAGTGGCGATTGAGGCAGTTCAATCGCTGGTCGCTCTGTTGCGAGATAGCCACACCAGCCTCTCAATGCCGCGTCCCTTCTCGTCGAAGGAGGAATGGGCCAACGCTGTCCGGGAGTGGGCAGCGAACCATCCGGTACGCAAGCAACTGGCGGACGATAGCCGAGAGACCATCTACGCCGGCCGCGGTGAATGAACATCCTCCAGGGCACGAGCGTTGTGCTACGCTTGAAAACTACGAATTCCCACTTTTAGCTACATACCTTTCTCTCCTGCCGGACAAGCCGGCCGGGGTCGTGGATTCGTGATCTTGCTGGCTTAGCTACAGACCTTTCTCTCCTGCCGGACGAGCCGGCAGGGGTCGTGGATCGTGATCTTGCTGGCTTAGCTACAGACCTTTCTCTCCTGCCGGGCGAGCCGGCAGGGGTCGTGGATTCGTGATCTTGGTGGTTTAGCTACAGACCTTCTTCACCGGCCGGACAAGCCGGCCGGGGTCGTGGATTCGTGATCTTGGTGGTTTAGCTACAGACCTTCTTCACCGGCCGGACAAGCCGGCCGGGGTCGTGGATTCGTGATCTTGGTGGTTTAGCTACAGACCTTCTTCACCGGCCGGACAAGCCGGCCGGGGTCGTGGATCTCGCTGGATTCTCTGGCTGGTTTAGCTACAGACCTTCTTCACCGGCCGGACAAGCCGGCCGGGGTCGTGGATTCGTGATCTTGGTGGTTTAGCTACAGACCTTCTTCACCGGCCGGACAAGCCGGCCGGGGTCGTGGATTCGTGATCCTGCTGGTTTAGCTAAAGACCTTCTTCACCGGCCGGGCGAGCCGGCCGGGGTCGTGGACTCTTGATCTTGCTGGTTTAGCTACAGACCTTCTTCACCGGCCGGGCAAGCCGGCCGGGGTCGTGGATTCGTGATCTTGCTGGTTTAGCTCAGGACCTTCTTCACCGGCCGGGCGAGCCGGCCGGGGTCACTGCCATGAAAGCTCGTTGCATCGTTTCATGCGTTTCACTGTAGCGGCGGGGGGTGTTAAAACATGAATCGGGAAAGGAGGCCGTCGCTTCCCGCTCTCGGCCCCACGCTGCTCGCCGGGACGGATAGAATAAATGAACGGCAGCTGGCTGGCCACAAGTTCGCTGGGCACGCGGAGCGCTACGTGGACCGAATCGTGGAAGAGGAGCTTGAACGACTTACCCAGGCTTATGGGCGGGAGCTATTTGTGCGCGTGGATCGGCGGGGGCCGGTGTTGTTGACGCCGGCATGGTGGGATGAACGGCTGATGAGCCTGACGATGGGCGACGAGGCCGTGAAGCTCCAGCTCTTTCGCTTCATCGATGCGTTACCGCTTTTGGATGGTCCGGCCACGGTTAGCCGTCATTTGCGTGAGTATTTCGAAGAAGCTAGGGCGGGCTTGCCACCGTGGGCCCATGCGGGGTTGCGCCTGGCTTCCCGCGCGGGGCGTTGGTGCCAGCCTGGTGGCGGCGCTGGCGCGGAGCAATGCCCAGCGGCTGGCGCGGCGCTTTATCGCGGGCTCGAACCTTGCCGAGGCCCTGCAAACGGTCGCCGGCCTGCGCCGCCAGCGCATGGCATTTACGGTTGATCTCCTGGGTGAAGCGACGATTACCGAAGCCGAGGCGGTTCGCTGCCAGGATGCCTATCTCCACCTGGTGGAGGGGCTCAGCGGCACGGTCAACCACTGGCCGGCCATTGCCCAGATCGACAGCGATGAGCGTGGTTTGCTGCCGCGCGTCAATGTTTCCATCAAGTTGTCCGCCCTGTACAGCCAGTTCGATCCGATCGACCCCACGGGCACGAGCGACGTGGTTCGCGGCCGCCTGCGTCCCATCCTCCAGGCCGCGCGGCGGCAGGGCGCGTTCGTGAACATCGATATGGAGCAGTATGCCTTTAAAGACCTGACGCTGCGAATCTTCAAGGAAGTGCTCGAGGAACCGGAGTTTCGCGACTGGCCCGATGCCGGCATTGCGCTGCAGACGTATTTGCAATCGTCCGAGCGGGACCTGGTGGAACTGGCCGACTGGGCACGGCGGCGCGGCACCCCCGTTGGGATACGGCTTATCAAGGGCGCCTATTGGGATTATGAAACGGTGGTGGCCGCCCAGGAGGGCTGGCCGCTGCCGGTTTATCGAAACAAATGGCAGACGGACGCCAACTACGAGCGGCTGACGCTGTTGCTGCTCGATAACCAGGACGTGTTGCGGCCTGCTTTCGGCAGTCACAATATCCGCAGCCTGGCGTATGCCATGGCGGCGGCCCAGTTGCGAGGATTGCCGGATAATAGTTACGAAATTCAGATGCTCTACGGCATGGCCGATCCGATCAAGGAGGCGCTGGTGCGCTGGCAGCGGCGCGCTGCGCGTTTATACCCCTTATGGGCAGCTCTTGCCCGGCATGGCCTACCTGGTGCGCCGACTCCTGGAAAATACAGCCAATGAATCATTCTTGCGCCAGCTTCACGCTACACGTGGCGGAGGAGAAGTTGCTTATGAAACCGACCAGTGCCCAGGTGCTTCGGAACGGCAGCCCGTCTGCCGATGGCGGCGCGCCTCCTGCGGCCTTCCGCAACGAGGCCTTGACCGACTTTAGTCAGCCGGGGGCACGAGAAAGCATGAAGTCGGCGCTGGCGGAGGTGAAAAAGCAGTTGGGCCAGCACTACCAGCCCATAATCGCCGGCCAGGCGGTGCCGACAGCAACGACAATCACTTCGCTGAATCCGTCGCATGTCCGGGAAGTTGTAGGCGAATGTGGGCGGGCGACCGTCGAGCAGGCGCGTGCCGCTGTGGACGCGGCCCATGGCGCGTTTCCCCACTGGCGGGCCACGCCGCCAGCGCAACGTGCGGATTTCCTGATACACGCAGCGCGGGTTATGCGGCGGCGGCGGTTTGAGTTGGCGGCCTGGGAAGTCTATGAATGTGCCAAGCAATGGCGTGAGGCGGATGCCGATGTGGCCGAAGCGATCGACTTCTGCGAGTTTTACGCGCGGCAACTGCGCCGCCTGTGCGATCCACGAGGTGTCAAGCTGCCCGGTGAAGAAAATGTTTTTGTCTATGAGCCGCGCGGAGTAACGGTCGTGATTGCCCCCTGGAATTTTCCGCTGGCGATTTTGTGTGGCATGACGGCCGCCGCGCTGGTGACCGGCAATACCGTGGTGATGAAACCCGCGGAACAATCATCGGTGATCGGCGCCAAGCTCATGGAGGTTTTTGGCGAATGTGGTTTGCCGGCGGGCGTGGTCAATTACTTGCCGGGGGTAGGCGAGGAAATCGGCCCAACGCTGGTCGAGGACCCGCGCACTGCTCTCGTGGCCTTCACGGGTTCGCGCGGCGTGGGCATGCTGCTCAATACGCAGACCGCACGGCTTCAGCCAGGACAGGACCATCTCAAGAGGCTGATTGCCGAACTGGGAGGCAAAAATGCCATTATCGTCGATGATGATGCGGATCTCGACGAGGCGGTCAGCGGCGTCACGGCCAGTGCTTTCGGTTACCAGGGACAAAAATGCTCGGCATGCTCGCGGGTCATCGTCGTGGGCGCGCTTCATGATGTTTTCCTGGAGCGACTGGTGGCCGCGACGGCGAGTTTGAAGATCGGCCCGGCCGAAGACCCCGCTTGCAAGGTTGGGCCGGTCATCGATGCCGAGGCGCGCCAGCGTATTTTGGCCGCCATCGAGCAGGGCAAACAGGAAGCACGCCTGGCCTACGCGGGCGACCTGGGGTTTTTGGGAAATGAGGGACATTACGTGGCCCCGCACGTCTTCGCGGACGTGAAGCCGGAGAGCGCACTGGCTCAAGAAGAGATTTTTGGCCCGGTGTTGGCAGTGCTCAAGGCGACCGACCTGGACGACGCGTTGCGCATCGCTAATGGCACGCGTTACGCGCTTACGGGTGGGCTATACTCCCGCAGTCCGGAACATATTGCCCGCGTAAAAAGCGAGTTCCGCGTCGGCAACTTGTATATCAATCGCAAGATCACGGGCGCGCTGGTTGGACGGCAACCGTTTGGTGGCTTTAAACTCTCGGGCATGGGCACGCAGGCCGGCGGCGCGGATTATTTGTTGCAGTTCGTCCTGCCAAGGACTATTACAGAGAACACCATGCGGCGCGGGTTCGCGCCGTCGCTAGAGGATTGAGGGGCGGCGCCCGGAGCGGGCTAGCTTCGCCGCCGCTCAAGTTACCCAGGGTCTTCACCATGAAAAAGATCGGCGTACTTCTGACACTGACCTTGCTTGCCATCACCACGCTGGCCATGGCGCAAACACCAGCGGAATTCAAGGGACACGAAGGGCTCGTCTTTGGCGTGGCCTTCAGTCCCGACGGCAAGACGCTGGCCACGGCAAGCTTCGACAATACCGTCAAACTCTGGGACTTCGCGACGGGCAAGGAAAAAATGACCCTTAAAGGGCATAGCGCGCCGGTCTACGCGGTGGTCTTCAACCCGGACGGCACCCTCCTGGCCACTGCGGGCCAGGATAATTCGATCCGCATCTGGGACCCCAAGGACGGCAAGTTCTTGCGCGAATGCAAGGGCCACACCGGCATCGTGGACTCGCTGGCCTTCAGCCCCGATGGCAAGGTGCTCGCGAGCGCCAGTGCCGACAAGAACGTCAAGCTCTGGAACCCCAACGACGGCAAGGAAATAAAGACCCTGTCCGGCCATAAAGAATCGGTGTATACCGTGGCTTTTAGCCCTGACGGCGAGTGGCTGGCCTCGGGCAGTAACGACACGACGATCAAGATTTGGGACGTGAAAAAACAAGCCGAGTTCAAGATGTTCGGCACCTTGCCCAAGGAACCCGAAAAGGCCGCCAAGAAGAAGGACAAGAAAGAGGAGAAAAAAGAGGAAGCTAAAAAGGAGGAGCCCAAGAAGGAAGAAGCCAAGAAAGAACCGCTGGAGCTGAAAGAGCTACCCGAAGGCGTAACCGGCGTTGCCTTCACGCCCGACGGCAAGGACCTCCTCGCGATTGGCTTCGACAAGAGGCTCCGTTATTTAAGCATCGCCGATGGCAAAGAAATAAAAAAGCTACCGCCGACGCCTGATGATCTCTTTGGGCTGGCATTGTCGCGGGACGGCAAATACGTGGCGACCGCGGGCTACGGCGGCAGTTTGCGGGTCTACGAGCTGGCCACGGGCAAGGAAGTCTTCAAGCACCAACTCCCCAAGATGGTGACCTATTGCATAGCGTTCACGCCGGACGACAAAGCCCTTGTGACCGGCCACGAGAAAGATAACGCCGCGCGGGTGACGCCGCTGCCGGATGCCATGAAATGAGCGAACCCACGCCAGGCCCCGCGCCAGGAGCGGCGCTCGCCAATTTTATTGTAAAATAGCGCTATGCATATCACGGTGGTCTGCCCGCATTGTCAGAGCCGCTACCAGCTGGACCCATCATTGCGTGGCAAGCGGATGCGCTGCCCCAACACCCTTTGCCGAACCATTTTCGAAGTGACGGAACAGGGCAGCGGCACGTCGCCGCCCGCCGCAAGCTCGCCATCGGGCAGAGGCGTGCCGCTTCAGAGCGGTGCCGTGGGCGAAGTGGTGCCAATTTTGCGCGCCGAGAGCGTCGCGCCCGTCAACGACTTGCCGATTACCCCCGATGATGCGCTGGCACCTGCCGACCCGGCGCGCGTGCCTATCCCCAACGAGGAAGGCGCCGGCAATTCACCCATTCCTGAAGCCGTTTGGGCACCGGCGGCCGAGGCACCTCCGGTACGGAGTGACGTTCCCCGTAAAATCAGGGAGCAACATGGCGGCGTGCCACCACGGCCCGCCGAGAAGGAAGCGGCGTCACCGGAGACGGTCCAGGTGCGTTCCCGGGCGCGGCGCATCATGCTTGGCATGGCGCTATTCTCTGCGTGGCGCTGGGCGGTGGAGTCTACCTCCTCAAGGGGCATGGCGCGGCCAATGAAGCCGAGCGCTTCGCCAAGGCGCAGGGGCTTTATCAAAACCAGGATTTTGGCGAGGCAACCGCTGGCTTTCAAAATCTGCTTCGGGACTTTCCGGGTAGCGCCCAGGCGCGCCTCTACAGCTTTCTGGTGGAGATGAGCGCAATCTGCGCCGCGGTTTATGCCCCGCCCGAACGCCAGGACGAACGCGCGAACGCTTTGAACCGGATGCTGTTATTCCTGGAGATCAATAGAAACGATCCCCTGCTCAAGGAATACCACGGTGACATTTGGCGCACGCTGCAAAGGCTAAGCCGCGAGTTGGTCAGGTCGGCGGAAGAAAACCATGATGCGCTAGCCCTGGCGCAGGCCAAGCGGTCCTGGGCAGAGACCGCGAGGTTCGTGCCGCCGGCGGGGGCCAAGGTGAATGATGTGGCGAGCGAATTGGATGCTGAGTTCCAACGCGTGAACAGCTTGTTGGCCGCGCGGGCCAGCCGCCTGGAACTGCTGAAGGAGTTGAGCGAGTTGGCAACCCGTGGTTCGGCCGCCGCGGTACGTGCGGGGCGAACGCTGGCCAAGAATGCCGGCCTCGATCAGGATGCCGAGGTAGTTTCCTTGCTTGAAGCAGCGGTCAAGGCGCATCGTGCCCGCGTCGTCTTTACCGAGTCGCCGGGGCCAACGGCCATTGTGCCGCCGCCTGCGCAAGATGGGCTTCGCAGCTTTTATGCCGTGTCGGCACGGGGCAATACGACCCGGGCCGCGCCGGATGGAAGGACGGTGCTCGCGCTGGCGCGCGGCGTGCTCTATGCCCAGGATGCGGCGAACGGGACGGTACGCTGGGTGCGCCGCGTTGGCGTGGATACCAGCGTTCTACCGCCGCGCGTCCCTGCCTCCCCATTTTTGCCGGAACTGGTAGTCGTGGTGTCCTCCGATAGCAAAAGCGTGACCGCAGTGGCCGTGGACACCGGCGTGGTCATTTGGGAGCATGCGCTTGAGAGTGTGTGCCTGGGAAACCCCGTGCTGGTTGATGGCCACCTGTATGTTCCCACGATTGCCGGCGAGGTCGAGGACATCGAGACGGCGGGCGGCCACTGGCAAGGAACGTATCACCTCGGTCAGCCGCTGCTTGTGGGCGGCGTTCATCAACCTGGTACAAGCCTGGTTTATTTCCCGGCCGATAGCTTTACGGTATACGTCCTCGACGTGGCCAAGCGCGTCTGCGCCGGGGTGCTTTATTCGGGCCACGCCGCCGGGTCTTTGCGAGGCTTGCCGCTCATCTGGAATGAGGCCAACTTGAAGCAGGCGGATGGCGCCGCCACGGGCGCCGGCTGGCTAATCTTGACACGGACTTCCGGCAGCGACGGCCTGGAGATGGTGCCATATGCATTGCCGATCCGCCAAGCAGATCAACAACCTGCCGGGCCCATCATCAAGGTTAAGGGGGATGACGGCGGCTCCCCCTGGCATGACGGCAGCCGAGTTGCCCTGGCGACCGATGCGGGCTTGCTAGCGCTTTATGGCTTGCGGCAAAGCGGCAATCGCGATCCCTTGCTCTTCCGATTGCTGGCGGATGACTATCGGGTGGAGAGCCCCGAGCGGGCAGGTCGCGGTCGTGCCGTCGTCCTTCATGCGGACGCCAACAATTACTGGGTAATGATGGGCGGCCAACTCCATCGGCTGGAGGCGACCTTTACTGCCTCGGTGGGGCCAGGCCTGGTGCAGCGCTGGCCGCAACCCCTCGACATTGGTTCCCCATTGCATGCTGCTCAAGTTCAGGTCACCGAGGAGGGCATGACGGTCCTGTTTCTGGCGACGCGCGATGAAAACGGTCCCAGGATGCTGGCTGCGTGCCATCGCAGCGGAGCAAGGCAAAATCCTCTGGCAAAGGCAACTGGGCATGCTTTGCCAGGAACATCCTATAGCTTCCGGCGAAAGCCTGGTTTGCCCCGAAGCGGGCGGGTTGCTATTTTTCAATTCTGATGCCAGGCCACCAGCAGAGACCGGGACGGACTCCCCGGGCTGGCAAACGGCGGCAAAATACGTGGAAGGCACCGGCAAGATATCAGGCGACTGGACGTGGGCACGTGGGACAGACCTGGTGCATATGACCTGGAGCCCAGGACCAACGTTGCACCTGCGACTTTTTGGCAAAGAGGGCACGAACTCAGTGACCCAGGTCGCCTTGCCGGCGCTGCCCCAGGGAACGCCGGCGCTCGGAAACGATAGCGTGCTCCTGCCTCTCGCCAACGGCGTCGTGCTCCAGGTCGCGCTTGGCGATGGAAAAATAGCCAACGGGCCAGATTGGCGAAACGTCGGCACGGACGAAGCCCAGCCAGGACACATCGTCGCGCTGGCCAACAATGACTTCGCCATTACCGACGGCGGCCGCTCCATAACGCGCATTCGCTGGGCCAACGCGCAGTGCCTGGGAGAAAATAAGTAGCGCGGAAGTGGCCCAGCGCATCACCCGTGCTCCCGTCGCCCTTGGCAACCGCCTGGTGGTAGCCGATGCCTCCGACACGATCACTTTACTTGAGGGCGAACGCCTGGCGGCGATGCGCCGGTGGCTTCCAGGCGGCAAAATCAGCGCCGGTCCCTTCGTGCGCGACAAACATCTTGGATTGGTGGTCGGTAAAAATCGGCTCGTTTGGCTCGACCCGGAGCAGGATCAGCCGTTGTGGGAGTACTCTTTCCCGGCACCGATCGTCGGCGAGCCTGAAGTGGTGGACAACATCATCGTCGTTGCCGATCTTCAGGGCAGAATCGTGGGCCTGGATCCCGCCAACGGCAATCCCGTCGGCCCAGGCTATCGCCTGCTGGCGAATGAAGCACCGACCACCGCCCCCGTAGGCTTCGGGCCCGGTCAGTTGTTCTTGCCGCTGATGGATGGCACGGCCATGGTTCTGCCGCTGAGTCGCTTGCGCTGAGGTTTTCTGGCCTCTTGAACTCAGCCGCTACGTATTGTTGTTACGTCGCCCATCGCCCTGCATACCGAAACCCATCGAACCGGGACGATCGAACTCCTTGCTGGAAGGGTGCTGTTCCTCGAGCACGCGCAGCAGTTTCACGGTCTCCTCCAACGTGTTGCCCAGGCAAGCGACGCTGATGACAAGCTCGGCCAGGGCCGCGAACGATAGACCATCTGTCAGGTCCACCCAGTGCGCTAGCTGACCATTGACTATCAGATCGGGTAACTTTTTGCGCAGATAGGTTTCCCGCATGGGAGGCGTTGGGGTCTCAATCTTGATGATCCGGTCGAAACGGCGTGGCCTGGAAACGATGCGCCGATCCAGACGTTCCGGATAGTTTGTCGTCGCGATATTGATGACTTTGTTGATTTGATGCGAGCCGTCCAGCCAGCCCAACAGTTCGCTATCGCCATGCATTTCGATAATTGCATCGATGTCCTCGAAGATGCACACGAGCGGCCGCGTCGGCTCGATCTTGCGGAAAACTTCCATGCCACGCGTCAGAAAGCCGGGATGTTCGCAAAACACGGCGACATGGCCCTTGCTGATGATGCGGTGGACCACCTGGTGAACAACAGAGCTCTTACCCGAACCTTGGGGGCCATAAAGCAGATAGCCCCGGCGGTGCAGATAGCCATGCCGCTCAAAGGTGTCTCCCAGGGACCAAAAGCTCTCGATTTCACCCAATATACGGCCAGGCAGGCTGTCCGCGAAATCGATAAGGTCATCGACTTGCAGGTCGCGATGTTGAATCTGGACCTCGCCATACTGATTGAGAGTACAGCCATAGGCGCCGGGTGGAAGTTGGCGGGCCGTCATGCCACAAACTTCAAAGATGCCCGCCTGCACGACTTTCCACTGGATGGGTCGATTGACCGGTTCTTCCCCAGCATAGAGGTCTCGTTGCGCGAAGCCCGCGGCGTCCTGATTTTGTCCCTTATTGCCAGTCGTGGCGGTTTGCGTACCGAAATCGTTCAAATCCATGGAAGCTCCCGCTGTTGATCCGGCGAACAGAGCTCATTGTATAGCTGCCGGACGCAAGAATACACCGGGGCTTTCGCGCGTACTGTTGCGCCCGGCTAATCGTTCTTACAATAAGCTCATTCCTCTTCAGTGCTCTCAGAGGCCCTTAATCAAAACGGGGACAGGACCTCTCGAATGACCCCGTTCAGGGACTCTATCCAGAGAAGGACACACAAATGGCGGATACGTTCGGAGCCCGAGGCACCCTCACCGTTGACAATCAGGACTACATCATCTATCGGCTGGCGGCGGTTGCCAAGAAATGTCCGCAAGTCGAGCGCTTGCCCTTCTCTCTGAAGATCCTGCTCGAAAATCTGCTGCGCACCGAGGATGGCGTCAATGTCAAGCCCGACGACATTGCCGGCCTGGCGCAGTGGGATGCCAAGGCCGAACCGATGCGCGAGATCGCGTTCACCCCTAGCCGGGTGTTGCTGCAAGATTTCACCGGCGTGCCGGCCGTCGTGGACCTGGCGGCGATGCGCGATGCCATGCAAAAAATGGGGGGCGATCCGAAAAAGATCAATCCACTTCAGCCCGCCGAGCTGGTGATCGATCACTCGGTGCAGGTGGATGATTTTGGTAAGGCGGCTGCCTTCCAGAACAACGCGGATCTGGAATTTAGCCGCAACAAGGAGCGCTATCTTTTTCTACGTTGGGGGCAAAACGCTTTTACCAATTTCAAGGTGGTGCCGCCCGATACGGGTATTGTGCACCAGGTGAACCTCGAATATTTGGCCCGGGTGGTGTTCATGCTCGATGCGGCCCCTGGCGGCAGCGGTATGCCAACGCTTTATCCCGATACCCTGGTCGGCACGGATTCCCACACCACCATGATCAACGGCCTCGGCTGTTTGGGTTGGGGCGTGGGTGGCATTGAAGCGGAGGCGGCGATGCTCGGCCAACCCGTGTCGATGCTGATCCCGCAAGTTGTTGGTTTCAAGCTGCATGGCCAACTGCCCGAAGGCACGACCGCCACCGACCTCGTCCTCACCGTCACGCAGATTCTGCGAAAAAAAGGGGTGGTGGGCAAGTTCGTGGAGTTTTTCGGCCCGGGCCTGGATCAACTGCCGCTTGCCGACCGCGCCACCATCGCCAACATGGCCCCCGAATATGGCGCGACCTGCGGCATCTTTCCGGTCGACACCGAGACGCTCGCTTATCTTCGTCTGACCGGTCGGCCCGAGGCCCATGTACGCCGCGTGGAGGCTTATTGCCGGGAACAGGGCCTTTTCCGCGTCTCCTCATCGCCGGACCCGATCTACACCGATGTGATGGAACTGGATCTGCGCACCGTGGAAGCATGCCTGGCGGGACCGAGCCGGCCGCAAGATCGCGTCACTCTGGGCGACGTCAAAAAATCCTTTTTGGCGGCCCTACCGGGCTTACAGGTCAAGAAGAAGGATGGCAAAAGGGAACTTCCGGTGGCGACCGAAACGCGTGGTCCAGCTCCTTCGGGTTTACCCGAGCATCACGGTGAGGTCGTTATTGCCGCCATTACGAGCTGCACCAACACCTCCAACCCTTCCGTGCTGGTAGCTGCCGGGCTGGTGGCCAAAAAAGCCGCCGAGCGCGGCCTGTCGACCAAGCCGTGGGTAAAAACGAGCCTGGCGCCGGGTTCGAAGGCCGTCACCGAATACTTAATCCAGGCCGGCCTGATGCGTTCTCTCGAACAGATGCGCTTCTTTCTGGTGGGCTATGGCTGCACCACCTGCATAGGCAACAGCGGACCTTTGCCCTTGGAGATTTCGAAGACCATTGCCGATCACGAGCTCGTGGTGTGCAGCGTCCTCAGCGGCAACCGCAATTTCGAGGGCCGGGTCCACCCGGAAGTTCGCGCCAATTATCTCGCGTCGCCGCCACTGGTCGTCGCTTATGCTCTTGCCGGCAACATCGAGTTCGATTTTGTCAAGGAACCCCTCGGCACCGATAGCAAAGGGCAGCCAGTGTTTCTCAAGGACATTTGGCCGACGCAAAAGGAAGTTCTCGACACCGTCCGCCAGTGTGTAAAGCCGGAAATGTTTGCTCGTGTTTATCAGGACGTCTACACCGGCGATGCGCAATGGCGTTCGCTCCAGGTGCCGGTCGGCGACCGCTTCACCTGGCAAGCGGACAGCACCTACGTCAAGCACCCACCTTATTTCCAGGATATGCCGATCACGCCCGGAACGGTGAGCGATATACACGGCGCCCGCGCCCTGGCCGTGCTGGGTGACAGCATTACCACCGACCACATTTCGCCGGCCGGATCGATCAAAAAGGATGGCCCGGCTGGAAAATATTTGATGGCCCACGGCGTTCAGCCCGCCGATTTCAATTCGTATGGTGCCCGCCGCGGCAACCACGAAGTCATGATCCGCGGCACGTTCGCCAACGTTCGCTTGAAGAACAAGCTCGCGCCCGGCACCGAGGGTGGATTCACCCGCCACTTGCCCGACGGCGCGCCGATGACGATCTTTGAAGCATCGGAGAAGTATTTGGCGGACAAAATACCGCTGCTTATCCTCGCCGGCAAAGAGTACGGTTCGGGCTCCTCACGCGATTGGGCCGCCAAGGGTCCGCGCCTGCTGGGCGTTCAGGTGGTTATCGCGGAAAGCTTCGAGCGTATTCATCGGAGCAACCTGGTAGGCATGGGCGTTCTCCCGCTTCAGTTCAAGGGGGGAGAAAATGCCGAGGTACTAGGCCTGGATGGTGAAGAACTCTACGATTTCGAAGGTCTTCCCGCCATTCTCCAAGAATTCGGCCCAGGCAAGCTAATCACCGTCAAGGCGAGGAAAGCCGATGGCAGCGTCAGGACCTTTCAAGCAAGCGTGCGCATTGATACTCCCCAGGAGGTGAACTACTACCGCCACGGCGGCATTCTGCAGTTTGTGCTGCGCCAGCTTTTGGGCCAGAAATAAACGGTGGGCCCATCGGTAAAGAAGCGACCTGCAAGGAATGAAAGGACGGCGGGTTACTTAACGCGAATACCCTTATTTCTTCGCCGCTGGCTGCGCATCTGGCGGCAGCAAGGTGCGCGTCAACTGGGTATTGGCACCGTTGTAGACGCGAACGACGCCATCTTCACCGCCGGCGGCGATCACCAGGCCATCGGGGCTGGCGCCGACGCAGTAGACGAAATCCGCGGCGCCGCCATAATTGCCGATATTGCCGCCGTTTTGAGCGTTGAACTTCTTGACAGCACCATCGCCGCCGCAAGTAAGAAACTCGTTCTTGGCGCCTATGAAGAAAAGCCGCGTCACTTGCTTGGCGTGAGCATTGATCGTGCGCACCTGTTCGCCCTGTTGAAAGTCCCAGATTTTAACGGTATTATCCCCCCCGGCGCTGGCCAGCAGTTTGCCGTCCGCCATCCAGCCGACGTCGAGGACGTGGTGCGTGTGACCTTCAAAGGCCTTCACGAGTTTCCCCGAGGGAACCTCCCAAATCTTGACGAATTTGTCCGCCGAGGCGCTGGCCAGCATCTTGCCATCCGGGCTGAAGCAGACGCCATACACGGTGTCGGAATGGCCGTTCTTGATCTCCGCTACCTGCTTCCAGGTGGCGGTTTCGAAAACCTTGATTTCGCCCTCGGCGGTGGGTTCACCGCCCCCCGTGGCGCAAAGCTTACTGTCGGACGAAAAGGCCACGCTGACGACGGCGTGCGCAAAACCGGTGATGCGCTCGTGCAATTCGCCGTCGGGCATTGCCCAGATGGCGATTTCTTGAAAGCTGCCGGAGACAAGCCATTTGCCATCGGGGGAATAGGCCAGGGAATCGACAAGCGGCACATGTGCTAACTTGTTTTCCTGTCCGCTCGGGCCTTTGATGTCCGGGTCCACGAGGGAACGCACGTAAGAACCCGAGTTGACGTCGTAAACATGGATTTGGTTGCCGCGGCTGGCAACTATCAGGGATTTATCCGGGCTGACGGCCAGGGCGCGCACGGGATGGAGGTTGGCGGGCGGAAAACCTATGACCACCTTGGGCCGGCTACGCGAACCGGTGGGGGCCTTCGCTCCCTGATCGATCCACTTTTTGACTAACTCAATCTCCTCCCTGGTCGCCGGCTCTTCACCCTTGGGCGGCATGCTCGGCTTGGAGGAGCCATTCATCACCTTGTAAAGGAGACTGCTTTCGGCCTTGCCTGGCACGACGCGGTGCCCCGTTTACCTCCCTTGACCATTCCTTCATACGAGCTAATGTCAAAACGGCTCTTGAGTTCCCTGCCGCTATGACAGGCCGTACAGTGTTTGCTAAAGATCGGGGCAATGTCTTTTTCGAAGCTAACCACCCCTGAAACGGCCTTTTCAGCGCTATCTTGAGCCTGTAGGCCTGAAGGCAGGAGAAAAAGTACGAACATGAGCGACAAACGCATGCACAGGCTCCCATGGTATGGCGGGGATTCGCGATCGCATGCCCCGCGCAAGGCAGCGCCTCAATAACTGGCGTGGCCGTCAGGTAAACCGCTGTGGTGGTGAGCGTACTTCGTGAGCAGCGGTGCCCGGCGAAGCAATTTTAATCGTAACAGGTCAGGGAGGCGGGTCAACAACGGTTTGGTCAGGGCATCAGCAAGCCCGGCGGCGTCGTGCCAAAGACACGCGCACGATAAATATAGAGGCCATGCGTGGCATGGTACAGGGCGCCGCCGTCGAGGGGATCGTTACGACTGTCCAGGACCATCATCACCAGAGCGTTGACCGCTTCTTGCACCCATGGCTGGGCCAACTCCTCCTTGGTGAGCGCCAGCGCCAGCCATTCGAGCACATGACCCGTGGTGCTGATCTTGAGTTCCCGCTCACCGATGTTGCCTGGCCCGCTCACGTAGGAGGTTGAAAACGAGCCGTCGGGGTTTTGAAACTTGTGTGCTTGCGTCTTGTAGAATTCAATTTTGTCGGCGACGTCCTTCCACACACCGACGTCTTTACCGCCGTTGCGCCGGTGCAGGTGATAGACCCAGGTGAGCCCGAACAACCGGTGCGTACCACCGCAGGCCGCGTCGTCGATCGGCTGGTTCACCTCGTAGCGCACGACGTCCTCGAAAGTTACCTTATCTCCGGCCCTGTTGATCCACGTCGCGTCCGTGCCATAATATTGCCCAATGATCAAGATTGCCCAGCTAAGCTCCTGGTTGGCATTCACCTGGGTGCGCAGTTTGGAGTAGCGCACGAAATCGGCGAACGTATATTCTTTGCCGCCAATTAGGATCTTGCGGTCGAGGGGCATCCCCCACTGCGCCATCTCGGCGACAAATTGATCCTGGTGGCCTTGACCCACGCCGGTGCCGGGCTGCGTTTGCACATCCACGCCAGCGTCGCCCATGGGTTCAAATACCAGGCCGCGAACGGGCATTCCCCGCCAGATCCAATCGATGGCATTGACGCGCTCGTTGGTTTTCTCATCGAGCAGGGTGGTTTCCAGGCCCTGGCCCAGGATGCCGTGAAATATGGTCCAAAAGCCATTCGTCGTTCGCAAGTCGCGGCGGCGCACGTGTTCCAGGGCGGCGTCGATGCGGTCTTTGAATGCCGTGGGGACCGGTTCGGTCGCGGGCGCAACCTCGATCTTCTCGCCTGACGCGGGCACCGGGCGTGCTGGCGTGCCGTGCGGAGCACAGGAGGTGCCTGCGATGAGCGTCAGCAACACCAGGTAAGCTAGCGATTTCATCTCCGGCCCTCGGCAAGCGCGGCCGGTTGACTCGTCGCCAGACGCTGGTTCTTTACAGTGCCCCTTGACCAGATGCGAGCTGTCAGACGTTGCCACTGGGCGGGTGACAAAAAGCTCAAGCAAGCGATGAAATAGACTGGCCCGAAAAGCGGCTCGCCATAGACGAAGATAGAACTGAGCCAGGCGATGGCCCCGCCGCCAATCACCAGTGAGCGCCATCGTGGCTTCCAGGCGAAGAAGGGAAAGGCGATGAGCCAGGCCAGCATGAGATACTGCGCGAGGCTTAGAAAAAATAACATGAGTTCGCGGTTTGGCGCTTCGGCGCGGAGGCGGTCGACGGTCATTCCAAATGGTTCATGCAAAGGGAACCACAAGGCGGCGCCACCCCACCAGTAGCCGGATTGAAGTTTGGCCAGACCACTGGTCATAAAAACAATCGCGAAATGCACCTGAATAAGCCGGATCGCCAGGTTGGCGGCATAGCTCGGTGCCGCCACGTGCGTATTGCTCCAGGGGCTTAGACAGGTGCCGCGATTACAGATCAGGCGATTGCGCGCGGTTTTCTGGCCGTTCCACTGGCCCAGCAGCACATAACCAACCATGAGATAAAAAGCCAGAATGACGAGTAACCAATCGGCGTCGAAAAGAGTGGCGGGGTTGGCGACGAACGAAACGACAAACAGCCACGTGAGAACGGAAGTGATGCGCGTCGCGATACCCAGCATGAAGAGCACGAACACGCCCAGCGCTGCGAACCAGAGCGCGTTCAACAGCGCGACATTATCGCCGCATAGATAAGCGAGCGACCAACTCGTGCCCACGGGGCGCCGCCAGGGAGATCCAACATATCCTGGTAAGCTTGCGTATCGAACCAGCCCTGCAGGCTGAATAGCTCCGTTTGCCGGCCAGCCAGGGGAAGCAGCCAGCCGATAAACAGGAGGCAACTAAAGACCCGCAACCAGTGCAGTCCATCCGGCTGCGTGGCGCTAAACCAAAAGCGGACCCAACCGCTCCGCGATGCCTGCGGTGCGTGGGCTGGCGTCAATCGATCATTTATCACGGCGGGCTACTCCAAAGCTGCAGACCAGCTCTTCAAAAATCGCGGGCGGGGGATTGTCCGAATAGAGATATTCCGGCGAGACCTGGTCTCTACTATGGCGAATCAGTTCAACGGAGGTCGCTCCGGGGTATTCGCGCAACAGGAAACGTTCGTAGGCACGCGCTAGAAGTAGCGACCAGTCCGATGGCCGCATGACTTGCCGGTCCTTGGGGACCAAATGCTCGCTGATCTGTTTGAGTTGCCAAAGTTTAGGGTCCGAGGTGTCCCAGATAGTTACTTTGACCGTTTCCTTGCCGGGAGCGGGGATAGCTTCGGCCGCTCGCGCCTGTACCGGCTGGTCATTACCCAGGCCCAGCGCCAGCAGCTTGTAGCGATATTGTAGCCAGAAATTCGCGGAATTATCTGGGAACTTGATCGTCTTGATAACAACGCCCTGCGCATCGCGCAGGCGAGCCTCGAAGTTTACCGCGGAGACCATGAGGCGATTGGCAGTGAAATGATAATTATGGGACAGGCCGATCAGCCACAGGTAATCCGGCAAAGGTCGCGTGCGCTCCGGGGATGTGGACAGCGTCGCAAAGGGGTCGTTGATAAGCTCGGCGAATTTTGGTCCCGTCGCCGGCGTCTCGCCAAGCGGCGAATACCACGGCCCGCTGGAAGACGCCAGCACGGTGACTCCCACCGCCAGGAAATGGCAAAGAATCAGCACGCTTCCCACCAGGACGACCCACGGCGGGAATCGTTTTGGCAGGAGGAACAACTTCTTGGGGCATGAGGACCGTCTCGGCAATGGGAAAAGGGAAACCTGAAGACAAATCTATCCGTTTGCGCCAGAAAATCGACCTGTCTTGACGTGCTTTTCTAGTTTCTCTGACTTAACACCAACGATTTGTCGTCGCAAAATGCAAAAGCGGCGTGCCGGGCACAACCGAAACAATCCGTGCGCTCAATCACTTTCCTGTATGCCCAAACCCACCTGCACCACGTTCCGTGGCAGACAGGCTCTGGACTTCGCGAAGCGTGGCACGCACGACGGGGGCGATCACAAGCTGGGCGAGGCGCATGCCGCGGGTGACGAGGAAATCTTCGCGCCCAAGGTTAATGAGCAGGACCATCACCTCACCCCGGTAATCGGCATCAATCGTGCCCGGGGCATTGATGAGCGTGACGGCATGCCGCAGTGCCAGGCCCGACCTTGGCCGAACTTGCCCTTCGTACCCAGGCGGAATTGCCAGTTTGATACCGCAAGGAATTTGCCCGACCTTGCCCGGTTGCAGGACGACCGTTTCAACCACCGCGGCAGTCAAATCCATGCCGGCCGCTCCGGCGGTCTGATAAGTCGGTAACGGTAGGTCCTCATTACCGGGCAAGCGTTGCACAAGCACCGCAACATCATCACTCATGGCGAATCGATCTCCCAATAACTTTTCAGTCAGGGTTCAAACCACGTCTTTTTATGCAATTAACGACCAACCGTCACAAATAGATCCTTCTTGTGTACCATCGCACCCCAGGGGGCCAGGGGGCCATGTTTTTACATGGCCCCCTGGCCCCCTTGGGGGTACGAATGGAGCAAATTGTGCGCTACATTTGGTAATCTGGGTAAACTAGGGGTCGTCGGCTCTGGTCTACCGCCATTTTTGAGGAAAACCGGACGAACCCTTAATACGGAGTAACTGCGGGGCTTTACCCATACCGCTTACGCGGGTAGGCCGATTGAACCTCCGCTGACTGTTAACCGTGTGGCCTGACCGACGCCTTACGGTTGCAGTGACCGTTCATTTTTTGAGCGCCATGAAGGCCGCGAAGCAACCATTTTTATGCAGGACGTCGACCTCGTCAAAGCCGACTTCACGCAGCAGGTCCAACTGATACATCAGCGGGCGGGGCGAGTCTTCCTTGGCAACGTAGGCGAACACGTGGTCACGATAGGCTTCGTCCTTGAGGCGGATCAGATAGTTGCCATAATGTTGCCACAGCAGAGACTGGACCGGCGCCATGGAACTCTCGACCAGGTCGAATATCCACAGCGAGCCACCGGGCCGCAACCAGCGCTGGAACGCCGTGAAGACATTCCGCCATTCCAGGTCGGCGCGCAGATGATGCAAGACCGCGGCGGCCAGCACGATGTCAATCGAAGCTTCTGGAAGCTTGATATCCCGGATATCGCCTTGAAGGGTAGCCACATTGCCGGACGTAAGGCGGCGTACGCGCTCGGCGGCGCGCTCGAGCATCGGCTGGCTCAAGTCGACCAGGGTGACATCTATATTTGGTAGGCGTTCGAGCACTTTGAGCGTGTAATTGCCCGCGCCGCAACCAACGTCCAGTACATGGCGAGCATGGGGCGTCGTGGCGGCAGCGGCCTCGGCAACCAGCGCCATTGCCAACGGAGCGTCAACGGTGGCCGACTGGCCCGTTTCAAGGTTAGAAAACCGCTCCACGTCGGCGTCGAAGCGCTGGCGAATCTCATCGACCGTCGATTTCACAAAGGGACCCACATTACTTTGGTAATCGCAATTTCAACCAGGAAATCCGCGACAAAATACTATTCCGAAGCAGGAAAACCACGGCCCTTCAGTGCTTGGCCGGCCTACTTCGTGAGGAACTGATATATTTCGGTCTGCGGATATTCAGCCGCCCAGGCAAACCACTTGACTTGCACACTATCGATCCATTCCAGAGTCCATCCTTTCAGCGCGCCGTCGCTACAGCGCCCTGCCACGTCCCAAATAGATTTCGTTTCCAGGTCCATAAAAGGTCCGCTGGCCGAGTTCTCGGCACGAATAAAGCTTAGGCGGCGCGGCCCGGAAGAAAGCGACCCGGCAACCTGCGGAACTGCAACGCCCGGGTCGACAAGAGAAGTGCCATCAGGTCCCGGTTGCGGTGCGCTGTATTTGCGCGGCGGCGAAGCGATCGGTTTGTACGCGGCAGCACTCCGTGTTTTCGGCTCCCAGAACACCATCAATGCCTGGCCGTCGACCGAGTCCTCAAGAATTGCGGCCTTCTCCAGTGCCTTTATGAGGTAGGCGCGGGCCGTCTTGCCTGGCCAGACGCCCAAAACAAGGTCTTGGCCGTCAAGACGTGGGTCGACTTTGGCGCGTGTTTGGACGCCGCCCACATGTTCTTGAACAGGCACGTCATGCGGTTGATACTTATCGAACATGTGATAAGCGACCGCGCCCGGATATTTCTCCAACCAGAATCCCCAGTCACTGACCAGTGTCGGCAGGGGGTCGAGGCGCGTCCCCTTTCGCGGTCCAGCAAACGCTAATCCGGATAGGCACGAGAAAAGTGTGCAATCTTTATGTTTCATGACCATGACGCCATGGCGCCAGCCGTAAAAGCTAAATTCATAGGAGGGGGCGAAGCCACGCGCGAAACCAGCGTCGGGGTCGTGGACGAACACTCCATAACTGTCACTGATGACTCGGTAGGTGTTCAAGAAAAAGCGAAAGGGGATGGCGCCGCCGTTTGAATAGCCGCGCGTCCAGGCGAGCAATCGATCAGCGGGCTTCAGTTCATTTGCCCGTCGCTTGGCCTCGTCAACGCAATGGGAGCAGGCTGGGTTGACAAGCGTTTGGAAGGCGTCAGGTTGAGCAAGGATGTGAGCGCGTTCCGCACTGGCAGGGGAGAGTGGCGCAGGCGAATCGTCGGCGCGGCGCCGAGCACAGGCAACCAAATACTTATAGCCAGGGCCGAAATGGCTCGCATCGTGGAGTCCTTTCAAACTATTTCCGCGCCGCTCAGGACTGGGTCGGTGGGGTGGCACACACTCCGGCGTACCTCGGCGTTTGCCACCCACACCCAATCCCTGCAGCATCAACGTTCAGGTTATTTCGGTCGCGTTAATGCGGCGCTGGTTCGACCCAGACAATGTTTTGCGGATCGACGGGCGGAGAGTCCACCGTGACGAAATAGGCTTTTCCTTCCCCTTCCGCGCACCAGCTTATGCCGAACGCCTCGCGGGATCAGCATGTAATCGCCGGCCTCCATCACCATGGTTTCCTCGCCGAGGGTACAGCGCAGCTTGCCCTCCAGGATATACATGCGATGGACGCCGTCCGGATGGAAATGCATGGGTACCGTGCCGGTGACTTCCACGAGGAGACAGGCGATCTCGTTTTTCTTTTCGACTGTCCAAAAACGTGCTACGCCCAGATCGGCCGCGGGTTTGGTTTTCATGATAGCCGACCGTTTCACCATGAGGCCCCGATCATGGCCTTCCTGCAATTGGGATGTTGGCCCCTCCGGATCTTCCGGCAGAATTTTAGGAAGTTCTCCCAGGATTCGCGTGATCGCTTCCTCGTTCAACTCCCCCTTTTTGAAAGCGTGGTTGACCGCGATTTTGCGTTTGTTGTAAAGGATAACGGTGATGTCCGCTTCCTTGGGGATGTGGTAGTCGGGAGGGCCGGCCACGTTGTCGATCGTCAGAATGGTGTCCTTGATAAGTTCTTTTTGCGCCAGTTCCTTGAGCTTGTCTTTGGCGGCTTCCTCGTCGGTGAGAAAGACGACAAAGCTACCCATCTGGCGGGCGCGATTCTTGGAGGTGGCCGCGTCGATCTTCTTGACCAAACTGGTCAAGGGGTCGCTGATTTCCCGAGCGAAAATCATGGCGACCGGGCTGCTGCCGAAGTTTCAAATAAGGCATGCCTTTTCGCCGGCATATACCCCAGTGATATGGAGAGGATCAAATGGCTTGGGACTTGCTCCAACTTGCGGTCCTGATTGCAGCGGCTCGCCAGCCCAGACACAGGCCATTCCCCACGCGGCCAGCGCCACGGCCCGAAAGATGACATTTCCTTTCATGGATGAAACTCCTTTTCGCGATAGAAAAAACGAAACTCCAAAAGTTTTTCTACCAATCGCCCGGCGCCATGCCCACCCTGGGAGCGGAAGCCGTGATTTGCAAATACGCCCACTTTCCTTGCGAGTCCGGCCACGAATTGCTAATCCGCCTTCAAAAGCATCTCCTCGACCGTGCGAGTCGCTGTCAGGTCTCTGCCGGCCAGGCCAGCATAATCGCGAGGATAGCGGTAGGCGCGGAAGACTGCTCCGGGCGTCGCGCGCCGCCCCCTTTACCCTTCGGGGCTCCATCAACTTTCCCCTCGAAGCCGGGTGCTCCCGGACGCACGGGGTTGACATATTTCCAGACCATTTCCTTGTCGGCCGTCACCTCGAAGAAGATGCCATCGGCGCCTGAGCAAATCAGCGTGTTGCCATTGGGCAAACGCTGAGCGCCGGAAATGTAACTGGAATAAAAGTCTTTTCTGTCAGGGGCGGAGTAAGACCATAAAGCTTTCGTTACTTCCTTCTTGTCGGCGCCGAAGGCGTACTTTCCTTGGCCGTCGACTGGAAGGATAAACTCGTCGGCCGATGAAAAATTGCCGCCGGGCCGGCCGCTGCCGTTATTGAAAACCAGTGCATGGCCAGCGCCGGGGAGGCCCTTGGAAATCCAGTGGGCATTGTGTTGGACAAAAAGCTGCTGGTCGCCGGCCGTGCCGCCTCGATGAGCAAGCGGGTTGCCCCAGCGAAAGAGGATGTCGCCGCCTTTGCCGCTCTTGCCGCCCTTGTGGCTGGCGGCCTCGGCCGAGGTGGTGCTGTGGTCGATGATCCAGGCCTCGCTGAAGTTATGCACACTGAACATGATTTGATCGAGGTGTGGATTGTAATCGATGGAGTTCGTGTGCGTCCAATCAAGGTTGCCTTTGCCTGGCGGCCCGCCGCCTTTGCCGCCCTTGCCGGAGCCAGGCCCGAAGTTCAGGTCGATAAGCTCCGGATGCAGGGACACGTCGCCGAAGTTCGCCTTCGACTGATCGAAATCTTGCACGAGATGGTCCCACATGCGCCATGCCCATACGATCTCGCCGGTGGACTTCCCGGTGGGTTTGACTTCGAAAATGCTATCCGAACGCATGTTGGTGATGTTTTTGCGCCCCGCCGCAGTCACTTCGTCGATGTTTTTCAATTCGCCGACCAACATGAGAACATTGCCGTTGGGCAATTTGCACACATCGTGGTGTGCAAGCTGCTTGTCATTGGCCATCTGAAAATCCCAGACCACCGCGCCATCCCAGGTCAATTCCTGCACGCGCCCGCCAGCGCCGCCGCCGGTGCCAAACGGCGTTTTCTTTTCCTCGTAAAGACAGGGACGCAGCAAATTGCCATTGGGAAGAAGATAACCACAACCTGCCGGCCGGGCGCCGCCCACCCACGTATGAGCAACCTTTCCTTCCATGTCGATGAGATAGACGCGTGTGGAATTTAGCGGCGAAAACAGCGTATAGCCCTGAAAAGCGCGGGCCGTGTTGACCTGAAGCCCCACCTTGACAGGGGACTGCTCCTTGCCGGTTTTAGGGGCCACATCCTTTGCGGCCTTGTCCTTGCCCGCGGCAGGCGGCGGCTGCTCTTGCGCGGCGAGCAGACCAGAAAGAATCCAGGCCCAGCCGAACATGAAGACTGTCAAACTTTTTGTCATGATGGATACCAGAGTGAGGTTAAACCATTTGGTGGCACGCGCGGCGTTACGGACCAGCGCATGCTATTTCTTCCAGTGCCAAAGTCGAACTATCCCGCTGCGGCCAACTGAGACGCACTGGCGACCATCGGGCAGGATCGCCACGCCGTGGAAGCCACCCGCCACGGGCTCCGACTCCAGGATGAGCTTGCCGCTGGCCACGTCCCATAGTTTCAAGGTCGGGCTTTGCGCGTTGCCGCACGATAGGGCCCTTTTGCTGTCGGGCGTAAAGGCGACATATTCCACCCGGTTGGTATGGCCTTCCAGGCATCTGAGTTCCTTGCCCGATGAAACGTCCCATAAACGCACGGTCGTATCGAAACTCGTGGAAGCCAGCGTCTTGCCATCGGGCGCGAAGGCGACGCAAGCTATTGGCATTTTGTGTCCGCTGAGCGTGTGAACTTCTTTGCCCTTGTCAAAATCCCAGAGGCGGACAGCAGCGGCCTCGTTGTCACCGGCGTAATGGCCAGTCGCCACCAGTTTGCCATTGGGTGACCAGGCAAGACAGCGAACCTCATCCACGACGCCGTCGAAACGCCGAAGTTCCTGCCCCGCATCCACGTCCCAAAGGCGGATGGTTTTGTCACCGCCGGCCGAAAGTGCTTGCTTACCGTCGGCGGACAGGGCGACGCCCCAAACCGCGGCACTGTGACTCGACAGGGTCTTTAGCTTTTTACCGCTCTGGGCGTCAAAAATGTAAACCATCTTGTCATGGCAGCCCGCGATCAACCGCTTGCCATCGGCCGATATCCCCAATCCCCAGCATGCTACCTGGCCTTTCCGCGCGTCAAAAGTGACCGTCTGCTTGCCGTCGGCAATGTCCCAGGAGCGCAGGGCATCAATTCCGGCTGAAAGTGCGCGCCCGCCGTCCGGCGTGACGACGACACGGGATGCCAGAGGCACGCTCTTGCCTGTATGGGCGCCTAGCTGCCGCACCTGGACAAAGAGGCCTCGCGAAATGGCCCGAATGATTTCGCTGGCGCTGAAGCGTATCTCCGCGTCGGCGCTTGCTTGCGCGGCTTTTTCCAAAAGTCCCAGGGCGGGTTCACCTATTGCTGTCAGGCGTTTGCTGGAAGCTTCGCGCTTCACGAAGGAATCGTCACCCAGTTGCTGGATGAGTGCCTCAATGGTTTTCTCGTCCGCCGGTTCCTTCGCCGCCGGTTCCTTGACAACTTCTTGGGCCAGCGCACTGGCCGGACCTGGGAGGCCACGGCAAATAGGACCAGCAGCCCGACTATTGTCGAACCGAGCCATGCGGTGAAGCGCGACACTGAAAGAGTCACGGCATTCTCCTCGTAGTCGTCACACACGGAGCTTGCCTGCTACTTCATCAGGTCGAGATCGGTCATCCAATCTTTGAGACGAGCGGGCCAGCCGGCGAGGCGCGTGGACTTCGTTTGTTCGCGAAAACCGAAGCCGTGACCGATGGACGCGTAAATATGCAACTCCGCGTTGATGCCCGCCTTTTTCATGTTGAGATAGAGAGTGGCCAGCCCTTCGGAGATATTGGGGCGGTCTTGATTACCGCAGGCCAGAAAGGCGGGCGGATTGCTTTTGTCGAACATGAGGGATTTCGGGATCGCGGGATAAATCACAATTTGAAAATCGGGGCGGGAGGATTCCCGTTCCACCAGATCGGTAGCGTCGGCCTTGCCCGCATCGGGCTTGGTGGAAGCATAAAGAACCAAATCGCCGCCGGCCGAAAAGCCCATGATGCCGATCTTTTTCGGATTGACGCCCCATTCCTTCGCATTGGCGCGTACCAAACGCAAGGCCCTTTGCCCATCTTGAAAAGCGTGTTCCTCGACCTTGTAAGGCGAGCCTTTCTCGCGGGCCAGGCGATATTTCAAAATAAAGCCGGCGATGCCATTGTCGGCCAACCAGCGCGCGACGTTATGGCCCTCGTGTTCGATGGCCAGATTCGAGTGACCGCCGCCGGGACATATCACGATGCCCGCGCCGCTGGCCTTTTCCTTGGCAGGCAGGTAAACGGTCAGGCTTGGATTGTTGACGTTGGTCACACCCGTTTCGAGTGTGCCCTTTTTCTTGACGTTTTCAGGGATGTCCTTTTTCGCCTCGAAGCCGGGCGCCCCGTTGGGCCAGAGTGGAACCACGGGGTGTTCCTGGGCACAGACCCATGCCGTGCTGCCGCTAAACAGGCAGCACTATCCCAAAAAGTAATCTTGGCGCTAACATTGGCGTTCCTTTCTCGTGGCCCATGACGACTAACAAAACAACCGGTGTGATGCGGCCCCCTTCGATCGGAGGCAGCCTGCCATTAGAGGGAGCGCCGACACCGCTGTCAAGCAGCTTCGTGATTTGTCCAGGAGTCATCCCTCGTGTTCTGTCGCCGCGGTGGCGAATATACTGGCAATCGGCAGACGAAACTGTCTCAAGGGCAGATCCCACGCCCGCGGTCCCTGTAGGGTGGCGTCGAGCGTACTCGCGCTGACCCACCGAAACCCGCTAAATGATTTGTCTGTCCGACAAGACGCGGCGTTCGGTGGGTCAGCGCGAGTACGCTCGACACCACCCTACAGGAGGATTAAGGGGAGGATTAAGCGGTCACTTTGTTTCCAGCGGACCGTGCAATTGCGTTGGCGCTCGGCCTGTCATGACAACGCATAGACCGCCGCGCTGGGCCACGTTCACGACCTGCTTTTGCGAAGCGCGGCCGAGGATGGACAGGCCGTATTTTGTGCCGGCGAAACCCATCACGGTATAAAAGGGCTCGAAGTTGATCTTGTCATTGGGCCCGACAATCGGAAATTCGCTCACGGGAATGTTCGCCAGCTCCTGGACCACCCAACGTTCCGGGTCGGCAAGCGCCTTGTCCACGGCGACGTCCCATTCCGGCTTGCTGAGGAGATGGCCAATCGCGACCCCTTCGCCGCCATACGAACGATTCGGCTTGAGCACCAACCGCTCCTGGCCTTTACGCACGAATTCCAGCAGATCACCCGTTTGACCGCTGGGCAGGAGCGTTTTGCGCTCGGACACAAGCCGCGTCCAAAGAATGTGCCGGCGAAAAATCTGCCGCTCGTCGGCGCTGAAATACTTCTTGGTGAACTGGGTATCCGTGAGGATTTCCCAGCAACTCTTTTGATCCAGCTCGGCGGCAATCGAGGAGATCATGCGATTTTGCTTGAACAGCGTTTTCATCGGCGCGACACTCGTGCCCTGGCGCTGCAGTTCCAGCAGGTCGATCACCGAATAGTCACGGTAACCCAGATCGACAGGATCTCCGGCATAGATCACCTCGCCGTCCACCAGCGACAATTCAGCCGGATCCGCATGCATGATCTTGAGCTGATAGCGATCATGGAAATAGCGGGCCAGGGCTTCCTGTTCCTCGGGCCCGCTGCCGGCATATTTCGGCTCGATAAAGCAAATATTGCGCGCGGCCGGCCAATTGCCTGGGAATGCTCGAGCATTTCCTGCATGAGCAAATCGCGAATGTCCCGGCCAATCTCCAGATGAATCTCCGGGTCCTTTTCCTTGATCACCGGCAAAATTACTTCCGCTAAAATCCGCTCCGCCGTCGGCAACATGTGTAGCCCACCGATGCCGCTCAGGTTCGGCTCCACGAATTTGAGCGTGTCCTTCCACATCGGGCTGATGAAATCGACCATGGCATCCAGCCGGCTGAAGATCGGATTGTTCTCCACCTGGCTGGGGCCCCAGCAGTCCCAGAGCCACGCTTCTTCGTCCGGCGAGATTCGCAAAATTTCGCGCACCGCGAAGTCCTGCATATAAAGTTCAGGCAGTCGTTTGAGGGCATTTTGAATGGTGAGCGACACATAATGGAGGTATCCCATCTGTTCGGGCAGCACCGTTATCGGCAGCAGCATGGTATGGATGACTTCGATCTGGCCGTCGCGTAGATAGAACACCTGCCGCTGCCGAGACAGCTCGCGAACGCGTTCGTAAAGCTTGACCATCCGCGCTTCGGTCACTCGAAAAAATGCCTTGCGCACGCGGCTGGCCAGGTTCAAACCGGCGAGCCCCAATTCTTCAGCGGGTGTTAGCATGTGCCCATCCCTGGTTTTTCCTTGAAGATGTGGCCGGACGGCTTCGGAACCAACGCTGCCACCGAAACACATACGGCCATTCGATTATAGAAAAGTCTTACAAAAACACCGGCAATGGCCCCAGACGCCCTTCACGGCGCGCGGCATTTTGTTATTGTTAAAGGGAATATGACCCCGCAAGCCGCCTACGATGAATTGTTGCGCCACGCCCGCGAAGAGTCCTTGCTTGAATCCTGCCAGGCGGTTCTGGGCTGGGATGAGTTGACCTATATGCCGCCCGGCGGCGTGGCGGCACGTGCCAATCAGTTGGCCTACCTGGCCGGCTTGCAACATGAAAAAGCCACGGACAGGCGTATTGGCGAATTGCTGGCCGACGTGGAAAACTCCGCCCTGCTCGCGGAGCCATATTCCCCGGCCGCTGTCAATGTACGGGAGATTCGTCGCGCCTACGACCGCTCTATTCGCTTGCCACGCTCGCTGGTGGAGGAAATGGCGCGACTGGCACCCATCGCCCAGCAGCAATGGGCGACCTCGCGGCAAGAATCAGATTTTGCCTCCTTCTGTCCGTGGCTCGAAAGAATTGTCGCCCTCCAGCGCCAGCAGGCCGAATGCCTTGGCTATGAGGACGTTCCTTATGATGCCCTGCTGGAAAACCACGAACCGGGTGCGCGTTCGCGCCCCATCGCCCAGTTATTCGCGGCGCTGCGTGCCGAGCTGACCCCGCTGCTGATTGCCATCACAGCTTCACGGCGCCGGCGGAAACAGGCTATCCTGCGGCGCAATTATCCCGTCGAACGCCAGCACGCCTTTGCCGTGGAAACGGCTGCCGCCCTCGGTTTTGACTTCGAGCGTGGCCGTGTCGACACAGCAGTACACCCCTTTAGTACCCAGGTCGCGCCGGGCGATTGCCGCATCGCCATCCGCTATAACGCCAATTACTTTCCTGACGCGTTTTTCGCCCTGCTCCATGAAGTCGGCCACGGCCTGTACGAGCAAGGCCTCGACCCAAAACACGAAGCCACGCCGTTAGGTTCGATCGCGTCGCTCGGTCTGCATGAATCGCAATCGCGGCTTTGGGAAAACCTGGTGGGGCGCTGTCTGCCCTTCTGGAAATACTTCTTTCCCCGTGCACGCCAGGCCTTTCCCGAGGCACTGGGCAAGGTTTCGCCAGGAGATTTTTATTTGGCAGTCAATCATGTCGAGCCGACGTGCAACCGCGTCAATGCCGATGAAATCACCTACAATCTGCACATCACCATTCGTTTCGAACTGGAACAGGCGCTAATCGCCGGCGAACTGCCCGTTGCCGATGTGCCCGGCGCCTGGGCCGAGGCCTACAAGAAACACCTGGGAATCAATGTGCCCAATGACGCCGACGGCTGCCTCCAGGACGGCCACTGGAGCGAGGGCCTCTTTGGCTATTTCCCCACTTACACGCTGGGCAATCTTTTCGCGGCCCAGATTTATGGCAAGGCCCGCGCCGACCTGGGCGATTTGGAGACCGCCTTTGTGCGCGGTGACTTCATGGGCCTGCTGGAGTGGTTGCGCCAGAACGTTCACCGCCAGGGGGCGCGCTATGCCGCCCCCGACCTGATCGCCAGGATCACCGGCACGCCGCCGGACCATCGCCCGCTCGTGGACATGCTCAGAAGCAAATTCACGGAGATTTATGGCCTATAATCGTCGTCAACCGATAACCTGGGCGGGCCCCGCGT
Organism: uncultured Planctomycetota bacterium; assembly: GCA_963848825.1. Classification (GTDB taxonomy): domain Bacteria; phylum Planctomycetota; class Planctomycetia; order Gemmatales; family Gemmataceae; genus CAVVSQ01. The sequence goes on from CAWKFA010000017.1 coordinate 752,531, forward strand.
ACGTCCGCTGACCCACCGCTTTCGTCTGGAAAAGAGCCACCACGATGAACCAACAGTCCGAGGTGTTGTGTGCCGGCATCATGGTTGCCGACCACGTCTGTACGCCGATCACGCACGTTCCCGCGGCGGGCGAACTCGTGATGGCGGACAGCATGCTGCTGACGATTGGCGGCTGCGCGGCCAACGCCGCCGTGGACCTTGCCAAGATGGGGGTGCGCGCGGCGATCGTCGGTCGCGTTGGCAAGGACGTCTTCGGCAGGATCGTCCTGGAAATGTTGCGGGAAGCCGACGTGGATGTTTCGCGGGTTCGCACCAGCACCACGGCTGACACCAGCCAAACATTGATCGTCAACGTTACTGGTCAGGATCGTCGTTTCATCCACACCTTCGGCGCCAACGAGGAATTCAGCGCCGCCGACATTCCCCAATTGAACACTTGCAAAATCTTCTACCTGGGGGGCTACCTGCTCATGCCCAACCTGCGGCAAGAAGAGCTTGTCCCCGTCTTCCAGGCAGCTCAGGCCCACGGCATCAAGACGGTCCTGGACGTTGCCATCCCGCGGCCGGGCGCCTACCTACCCCGTCTCGACCAACTTCTTCCCCATGTCGATGTCTTCTTGCCCAATAGTCATGAGGCGGAAGTAATCACCGGGCTGGGTGATCCGTTGGAGCAAGCCGTGGCCTTCCAAAAGCTCGGCGCCGGCACGACGGTTATCACGATGGGCGGCGCGGGAGCCGTGCTCGTCAGCAAAACCAAACGCCTGCGCCGGCATCTTCAATGTCCCGTTCGTGGACGGCAGCGGCGGCGGCGATGCCTTCGACGCCGGCTATATCTACGGCCTCCTCCAGGACCTGCCTCCCGAAGACTGCCTTCGCTATGCCAGTGCCTCGGCGCGAGCTGTGTCCGTGCTATCGGCACCACTCCCGGAGTGTTCCGTCGCGCTGAATGCGAGGTGTTTCTCGAGGCGAACGCTTTGCGGATCGAGCGGGTGTAACCTCTGACTCCGAGTTTCTCTGCGGCGGTGCGCACGTTCTGCATGGCACATCCCACCAGGGCAACTACAATCACGTCATGGTATCTCGGCGCCAATGCCTTAAACACCGCTGTGCTTCTTTTCTTCTGCTGACCCTTGTCTGCCTGTTTTTACATCTCTCGTCTGCCGATGGTCAGTCCCCGTCCGGTCCCAGTTCAACGAATCGGTCCGATTTCTACCATGATTTCCGTGGCAAGCCCCTGCCGTCGGAGTTGATCCCTTTTCAAGCTCAGGATGGACAATTTTTCAAAGCGGAGCCTGAGGGGATGCGCATCACCATTCCAGCGACGATGGTGCATCTTCTGGGCGGGACAGGCTTCCAAACCACTTTCCCATTGTCCGGCGACTTTGAAGTCACCCTGGCTTTTGAGATTTTGCAATTGGACACGCCACCGTCCGGTTTTGGGGTAGGTGTGGGAATCCGCCTCCCAGCCCCGGCGGGCGATCCCGGCGAGATCATGATCGCCAGATTTATTAGGCCCATGGATAGAGAAATCATTCTGTGGCAGCGCGGCCAGCAGAATGGGCGGATCTTGGTCTCGGACAAGATCGGCCGACTCCGCCTGACGCGCAGCGGCAAACTTCTCCGCTACCTGTGGGCGTCCGGCCTCAGTGGCGAGGCTTTTGAGGTAATCAACCAAATCGCGATCGGCACCGGCGACATTCGCCATGTCCGCCTGGTTGCCATGACCAATCAAAAGCCATGTAACCTGGACATTCGCCTGCTCGACTTTCGCGTGCGCCAGAGCGATCAAAAGGGAGTCTCTGGACCATCTGACACCGAGTCGGCGCCAGTTGAACCCGTCATTGAACGCCGGTTTTTTCGACCCATCTGGCTCGTGGCGGGTTTCCTGCTTTTACTCCTTTTGTTGGCAGGTGGTTTACTGCGATTGCGCCATGCCAACCGTAAGGACTGAATTCAATCCGGCTTCCCAGGTTCCCCATCTTTCTCCCGAGTGTCTGATTTGCCAAGCTTTTAGAGACTGGTCGAAAGATAAACAGTCACTCGATCTTGACACCCCGCACCTCAACAGTATGATCCGCCGCTCGCAAATTGGCGCGGACGTAGCCATTTTTGAACCTGCCGGCCAAGCAGGCTGGCTTGACGCTCAGGGCACGCGGAGCGTGCCGCGCCGATGTCCATAAACCAGCGCGGGAGGCGCCTTGTCTCAGCAGAACCCGACACGTCGCCGACGAGGTTTGCCGACGCTGTTTCAGGCCGTCGCGATCGCGGTCGCGTTGCTGGGCGCTACGGTTGCGTACGGTCAGGATATGTTGCGGAAAAACCTGGCATCACCCGGCGAGTCACGTCCCATTGAGATATTGGCCGATGACATCACTGCCTGGGCCGACGGGGACAAGCAGATTCTGCTCTTGAAGGGGCATGTTTGGGTCGCTCAGGGGGCCACCAATTTGCGCGCTCCCCAGGGCGTGGTGTGGGTCGATCAAGCAGGCAAGAAGGAATCGGGGATTTATAACATACAGATGTATGGCGAAACCCTCACGCTTGAGGACGGCAAAAATAGTCAATCAGGGAAGTCTGCCCTCGTGCAACTGGCCACGCGCGGGGAGATACGCGTCAAGTCCTATGCCAAAAAATTGGTAACCCAGGCCAATCCGGGCGATCCGCTGTTTGGCAGGGCGGCAAGCGCCTTGCAGGAAGCCGCACCTGTGCCCCCATCGCCCCTGTCCGGCACTTATGTTCCCGGCTACATTCAGCAAACGTCCGCATCCGTCGCCGCGCCGAACAATCCGGCGGCCACCAGTCTTGGCGTGCCGGCCGTGTTTCCCCTGAACAACGCACCCCCACTGACACCTCGACCCACGAACGATCCTAACATTCGCCTGGTGCAGGACCAGGCGCCGCCGGGCCCGATCGTGACGCCGGTACCCATGGATGGCAGCCCGGCACCGCCGCCGGTGCCACCCCCAACCATAATGCCCTCGCCGCTGATGCCGCTCAAACAGCCTCCCGGCGACGGCGGTCCCAAGCGCATCAACATTCGCCCCCGTTCCGGCACGGCCATCGATATCGACTACAAGCCGCTGCCGAACAACGAGTCTGTGGGCGTGGGCAATACCGGCTTCATTATCACCGTCTCCGATCCGATCACGAAAAAAGTCCTGCTCGACATCGAGGCCGACCGCATGTGCGTTTGGACCAAGGGGGACTCCAAGGACCTGCTCAATAATATGCGGTCCACTCAAGGCGAAACCACCAAGTCGCCGGAATTTTACCTTTCCGGCAATGTCGAAATCCGCAATCAAAGCAAGACCGACGAGGAGACGATTCGGGCGGACGAAGTTTATTACGACGTTAGCCGTAATGTGGCGATTGCGCTTCGCGCCGACCTGGAAATTCGTAAGGCGGACGTTCCCAATCCCATTCACTTCCGCTCGGAAGAGTTGCAGCAGCTCAATGCCAAGCTGTTTCTGGCCAAGCAGGTAATCGTTTATTCGACGATCCTGCCTTCCGATCCCGGCCTGGTGATTCAGGTGCGTGAGGCGCAGATTGAGGAATTCAGCACCATCAAGAAATCGATTTTTGGCACGACCATGATCGATAGCAAAACCGGCCAGCCCGTCGAATACAAGCAACACATTTTCACGGGGACCAGCGACGTCATCCGCCTGGAAGGCGTGCCGATTTTTTACACGCCTTACCTGAAAACCAGCGTCGAGCGCCCGCTCGGCCCGCTCGATACCATCAGTTTCAACTACAACAAGATCTTCGGCTTCCAACTGCAGACCACGTTTGACCTTTACGAGCTGCTGGGGCTCCAGCGCCCTGACAACAATCGCTGGAAACTCTTCCTCGACGAAATGACCGGCGCGGGCCTGCCGTCGGCACGCAGTTCGAGTCCGCGGGCAAAGATTTGCTGGGCATCAGCAACAAATATGAGGGACTGATCAAGGTTTATGGCATCTACGATCGCGGCCTGGACATTCTCGGCGGCAATCGCGGCGAGCAAATCCTGACAACCTACACGCCACCGACCTATGTGCCGATCACGCACCCCGATGTGCGCGGCCGCATTTTCGGCAATCTCAATGTCCAGGAGCTCCCCTCGGGTTTTAGCGTTCAGGGCCAGCTCGCGGCGATCAGCGATCGCAACTTCCTCGAGCAATATTTCCCCAACGAGTTCATGAACGGCCCGAATCAAGAGACTTTTCTCTACGTCAAGCAGCAAAACGGCATCATGGCCTGGACCGGGCTCGCGGAAGCCAACTTCCAGCCCTGGATGACCGCCACCGACTGGCTACCCAAGGCCGACGGCTATGTGCTGGGCCTCAAAATATTCGACGTGCTCACTTACAACGTCCACGCCAGCGCCGGTTTCGCGGAGCTGCGGCCCAATACGGTCGTGCCCTTCGCTTATCAGCCGACCGAAGTGCGCGATAACACGGCGCGCTTCGATCTTATGCAGGAGCTCAGCCTGCCCTTCTCGCTCGGCGACGTGCGCATCGTGCCCTACCTGACGCTTGACCTCACGCAATACACGCAAGATCTGACCGGCGAGGAACGCGGCCGCTTTTATGGGGGCGCGGGCGTACGTGCCTCGGTACCCTTCTCACGCCTTTATCCCGACGTGCAGAGCGATATTTTCAACCTGGACGGCATTTATCACAAGATGGTGTTCTCCTCGAATTTCTATGCCGCTCATAGCGACACGCCGCTGAGCCGGTTGCCGCAGCTCGATCAGCTCAACGACAACGCCAGCGATCAGGCGCTCCGCGACATCCGGCCCTGGCAGCCGCTTTTTAACCCGGCCAACGCCATGAATTTGACCACCAACCCCATCTTCAATCCCCAGATTTATGCCCTGCGCCGCCTGGTGGATTCGGCCGTCGATACGCTCGACTCCATCGAGGTCTTGCAACTGGACTGGCGCCAGCGCTGGCAAACCAAACGCGGCTTTCCCGGCCAGGAGCATGTCATCGACTGGATGACCCTCGACGTGCGTGCCTCCATCTTCCCGCATGCACAGCGCGACAGTTTCGGCTCCCACATCGGCGACGTCGAGTACGATTGGGTCTGGAACATCGGCGACCGTACCGCCCTCGTGAGCAACGGCTGGTTTGAACCCGTCGAAAATGGACCACGCGTCTTCAATCTCGGCGGCTATATCGGCCGGCCCGACAAGACTTCCTTCTACCTCGGCTATCGCCAGATCGACCCGCTCAATAGCCGGGCCATCATCACCGCCCTCACCTATGCCTTTAGCGCCAAATATGCCGTCACCTTCGGCACCAACTACGACATCGGCAACCATGTGCAAACCAACAGCCTCATGGTCTCGCGCATCGGCACCGACGTCACCGTCAGCCTTGGCTTTAGCTACAACTCGATCGTAAACACCTTCGGCCTCCAGTTCGAAATCGTCCCCAACCTCCTCCCAACGGCCGGACGCGGCCTGGGCTCCAGTGCCCTCGGCGCCATGACGGCCCGCTAAGGGACCTGTCATCGATCGTTGCATGATTTCACTCCCCCTCCATGGCAGCGAAACGCATGAAACGATGAAACGACACGCTGCGCCCATGCACCACTTCCTGGATTGCCGCCAATGCCATCATAGCCCGCCAACATACCCCGCCGCGCAAGCAAGGGTAGATAAAAAACCAAGCAAGGATAAAAAACCAGGCAAGCAAGCAAGGGTGGATAGAAAGACCCTTGCTTGCGTGGCGGGCTATGCGACGGCGGCGGTACCGACGATGCGCATTTAGATGGGGCGACGGAGACATCATCATGAACAGCGCCTTGTCTGTGCCTTTGTTCGCTGCCGCCGGCCCCGTTGACGTCGCATGGGTTTTCATCGAGTTGGGGGTCGCGATTCTTGGCCTGGCAACACTGGCTCGGCTCGCCCATCGCTGCGGCTTCTCGGCGATCCCTCTTTATCTGCTCGGTGGACTCGCCTTTGGCAACGGCGGTTTAATTCCTCTCAACTTTACCGAGGATTTCGTTCACGTTGGCGCCGAGATTGGCGTCATCCTTCTTCTCTTCATGCTCGGCCTGGAGTATTCGGGTGCGGAACTACGGGCCAACCTGCGTACCGGGTTTGCCGCGGGTGTCATCGATCTCCTGCTCAATTTTCCACCGGGATTCATCGCTGGATTGCTGCTGGGTTGGGGTCCGCTCGCCTCATTGCTGTTGGGCGGCGTTACCTACATTTCCTCGTCCGGGATCATCGCCAGGGTTCTCGAAGAACTCGGGCGACTTGAACAACCCGGAAACGCCCACGATCTTGTCAATCCTCGTTCTTGAAGACCTGGCGATGGCGGTATTCCTGCCGGTCGTGGCGGTGTTGCTGATCGGTCAAGGACTCGTCGCCGGGGTTGTGTCCGTCTCAATTGCTCTGGTCACTGTTGGCATTGTTTTGTTCGTGGCCCTGCGGCATGGGGAGACAATCAGTCGCGTGGTTTCTCACAAGTCTGATGAAGTCGTCTTGTTGTCCACATTCGGCATCGTGTTGGTGGTTGCCGGGATTGCACAGCAGCTTCAAGTTTCAGCGGCGGTAGGGGCCTTCCTGGTCGGCGTCGCGTTGTCGGGGCCGATTGTCAAACGAGCGCATCATTTGCTCGGACCCTTGCGTGATCTGTTCGCCGCTTTGTTCTTTCTGTTCTTCGGCTTGCAAATCGACCCGGCTTCGCTGCCTCCCGTTCTTTTGCAGGCGGTAGCCTTGGGCGTCGTGACGGGGCTGACAAAATTACTTACAGGTTGGTGGGCTGCCCGGCGTGCCGGGAGTGGACACGCCTGGCGGCTTGAGAGCCGGGGGTGCATTGGTGGCCCGTGGCGAATTCTCCATCGTGATCGCGGGCCTGGGGACAACCGCGGGACTGGAGGCGCAGTTGGGACCGCTGGCGGCGGCTTACGTCTTGTTCCTGGCGGTAATCGGGCCAATCGCCGCCCGGTTGATGAGGGACAAAAGCAGTGAAGTCGTGATACCCCTCAGCCACGAACCGTAATTACCCGCTAATCCGTGCCGCCTGTCACCGCCAGGGGGTACGTCACCTGTCCTTGCTCGACCTTCCCGCCCTCTGTCAACGCGTGCGGTCGGACTGCCCCGTCAGGGAAGATGTGTCGGACAATGATGTTGCTTGCCAGTAAAAAGTCGCTAACCAGCCGTCGATGACAGCGCCAGTAGACCGCCTCCGCACACATCATGCTCGTTCGCTTGTGAGCCGCTATCTCCAGCAACTTCCCCGCGGCCTGGTGAAACTCTTCCGTGAGCATGTAGTCGGCGTAACTACGAAAACTCTCATTTCGCAGGCCAAGGTTTGGGGAAGCTGACGCACCCTTCTTGGAGTGGCGACGACCACCGAGTGCTTCGATCCAATGGTACTCGATCCCGGCCTCCTGTAAGGATGCCGCGAGATTTTGCTGGTTCCAGTGCGGGTATTTCCTGGAGCCCGGGAAACGCCGGATGTCCACCAGCGCTTCAATCCGATGCTGAGCGAGCACGCCCAGAAACCGATCAAGCGGTTCGTTCGAGTGGCCGATAGAGAAGAGTTGCGGCTTCATGTCACGACCCAGGCGGCGATCCTTCCCTCATTGTACCGGACCCCCCCTGAGACATGTACGCGTCAGATGTTCATACATCGGGAATTACTACGGCATCCCGCTCAAACATAGCGCCGCGCAAGCATAGCCCACCGCGCAAGCAAGGATTTATAAAAGATAGATAAAAGGACTATGCGTGAGTGCGTCGGCATGCAAGGTTTCGGAAAGGGCCTGGGCGCCGATATTCCACGAGCTAAGTCGCCATTCTTCGATGCAAATCACGATTGATTACTTTGCGAGCATTGACGAAGTGCTCCAAGAAGCGGACACCCGTTTATTTTTCCGCCCGAACTTGGCTGTCCTGCTCTCGCGTATGTAAATATGTCCACTATCTTGAAATCCTGGAGAGATTATTAATGTTTTCGGGCAAGCTGCTGTATAAAATACAGTTTCTAATGGGTACACGCACGTCGTTGCTCACCTCCTTTGCGGGGTCAATATATTATCCCGCTAAATAGCCCCAAATTGTCATGTAAGGGATCACGAATAATGCCGTTTAACTCGTGGCTTTCGGGCCTGCAAGCTTTTGTTGGCGGAAAACTACTCGGGCCAGACCGCCGCCGACAGGGTTGCAAGCGGCAAGATTCGTCCACGAGATTGCGACTGGAGTGGTTGGAGGACCGCCTGGTCCCGGCGACGATCAGCGACGGCGGTACCGCTGCCTTGAGCATCGTCCTGGGAGCAAGTGAAAACGTCGCCATCGTTGCCAACGGCACCAGTTATACATTTTCGTCCAACCAAAACTTTGTCGCTGCCAGCGGTTCCGACCCGACCAATCCAGGTGCGGCTTTTAGCGGCTTTGGCACTAAATCTTTGACGCTTACAGGCGCTGGGCTGGCCCGATATACGACTGGAATAAATATCAGCGACGCCGGAACGAGTGCCACGGTCACTTTCAACAACAGTGGCGCCAACGGCTATGCCAACAATTTCAATATCGCGCTCAGCAATCCTGCCGCCGGCGTCGTAACGTTCAATGGCAATTCCGGCTTCGGTGTCAACAATCTCCAGGTGTCGACGACGCTGGCTATCCTTGTGAACAGCGGCGCCAGTGTGACCAGTAGTTCCGGAAACATGACGTTGCAAGCCGATCAACAAACGATCCCGACGAACGGCAATTTCACGGGCGTGACCATCAAAAACGCCACAGTTCGAACAGGAAGCGGGCAGCTAAATATTCAGGCGACAGGAGGAGACGTCTCCGGTGGCGTGCCGAATCATGGAGTGTACTTGACGACTGGTGGCAGCATTGCCAGTGGAACGGGACCCATTAACATCTCAGGTACTGGCGGCGTGAAAGCCGGCTCGGGTGTATACCTTTCCGGCACGGATGCCTTGCCATCCACTATTACGACGCAAGGCGGCAATATCCAAATTACGGGTCAAGGGGGCAACAGCTCTGGTCAGTTCGATTCCCAAGCCAATGGGGTATATCTTGGAATTGGCAGTCAAATTCAGTCGGGAGGCGCTGGTAGCGTGACCGTCACGGGCAGCGGTGGATTAACCTACGGCGGCAATGACTACGGCGTTGAGCTCGCCGGCGACCTCGCTGGCTCTGCTGTAATCACGTCAAGCGGTGGCAATGTCCAGGTCAACGGAACAGGCGGAGGTACGAGCGTCGGCTCTTACCTCAATCACGGAGTCAGCGTGAGCACAGGAGCGGTAATTACCGCTGGAGGCAACGGCCAGGTTACCGTCAACGGAACCGCTGGACCGGGGAGTGTCGGGGTCTACCTTGCAGGCAACTTGACAGCAAATGGCATAATCACTTCGAGCGGTGGCAATGTTCAGGTGGCCGGCCAAGCTACCGACGGGAACAACTCAGCGGGTGTGGATGTCGACAACGGTGGAGTGATCTCAGCGGGTCATTCGGGCGGCGTCACGGTGACCGGAGTTGGCGGTGTTAACGGAGTAGTCCTCTCGGCACAATCCTCCGGAGGCGCCAAGATCACCTCCGGCGGCGGCAACGTACTCGTCACCGCCTATGGGGTCGGCCAGGTTGGTATAAACGTCGCCACCGATGCCCTTATTACCGCTGGTGGTGTTGGCAGTGTCACGCTTAATGGTACCGGTGGATCAACTAGCAGCAGCCAATCTGCCTACGGAGTCAGGGTGGGATCCTTGGTGACGTCGGGCGGTGGCAATGTAATAATCATAGGCCATGGCGGTTTGGGAAATAATGCCGACGGAGTGTTCCTGTCAAGCAACGGCAAGGTGAGTGCTGGGGGCGGCGGCACGGTCACGGTGACGGGAACGGGCGGTTCCACTTCTGACAACGTTAACGGCATTGAACTGGACGGCGTGATCACGTCGGGAGGCGGTAATGTTCAGGTTACCGGCCAGGGCGGCGGCGACCCGGGTTCGGGTGGGGGCAATGGGGTCTATTTGGATTCTGGAGGAACCATTACCGCGACGGGTATGGGTAACGTTACCGTATTGGGCACGAGTGGCACAACGGGCGAAAGTTACGATATCGGCGTACTGCTTAATCCATGGCATGGTTCTAACCCTGCTGTGATCTCCTCCAGCGGGGGCAACGTCCAGGTGGTAGGCCAGGGCGGAGGGGCGGGCATCTCAAGTGCGACCAATACCGGCGTCTCTATTGAAGCCAACGGGCAAATCACCGCCGGGGGTAATGGTACGGTCACGGTAACTGGAACGGGCGGCTTCACTACCGGCGGTAGCGACTACGGCGTCGAGGTATCGGGATATTCCAGCTCCAGCGGAATGATAACATCGAACGGCGGCAGTGTTCTGGTGACTGGAATTGGCGGCGGCGCGGGCACAACGGCAACAACTACGGAGTCTACCTGCTATCCGGTGGTCTCGTGACCGCGGGCGGCAATGCGACGGTCACCGTTCAAGGAACGGGAGGTGCCACGACCGGGGGAAATAATTACGGCGTCTACATTTACGGCGAGAATAGCCAAACGACAATTACCTCCGGTGGCGGCAATATTCAAGTCACGGGCCAGGGGGGCGGATTGCTCACCGGAACAAATAACGATGGGGTTTTTATCAATTTGATAGGCCAAATCGTCGCGCCGCGCAATGCGAACCTCACCATCGTAGGGACGGGAAGCACCAACACCGGCTCCAATAGCAACGGCGTAAATCTGTCAAGTTTTAACGGAATTGCCACAATTTCCTCCGGGGGAGGCACCGTTAACATCACCGGCAGCTCAACCGGCTCGGATGCGTACGCCATCACCATGTATGGCTATCAAGTTCTGGCACCCACACCGGGCGGTACGATTACATTCGTCGGCAATAGCATGGAGTTCGCCAATGGCAGCGTCCAGGCTACGCCACGGCAAGTCAACTTTGTGCCGAAGACAGCCGGTACTTTGATCAACATGGGCGGGACGGATTCGCTGAACACTCTTGGCCTCACCAATAGCGAGCTTGGCGAAGTATTCGCAAGCTCGATTCAAATCGGCAATTCGACCAGCGGCGCGCTCACGGTTAGCTCGGCCATTAGCTTACCCGGGCCTGTCTCGGTGAGCCTCATGTCCGGGAGTGACATTGTTTTCAATCCGGGTTCGGTCAACACCGGCGGTGGCGCTGTTGCTCTCCCCTGGGACTACCGGAACCGTCGAACCGATCTCTGCCGGCAACGATGTGACGGTCACGCCGGCAAGCGTCAGCTTTGCTCCTAATGCCAGTCTGGCAATTGCCATTAACGGCACCACCGCCGGCAGCCAGTACAACCAGCTGAGCGTCGGCGGCGACGTGGATCTTACCGGAGCCAATCTCCTCCTCCGTGGCACCTGGCAGCCGGTTCCAGGGCAGGTTTTCATGATCGTCAACAATACTGGAACGGATCCCATCATGGGAACGTTCAATGGCTTGCCTCAGGGCGCCGTCCTACCCAACATCCTTGGCTCCTCGTTGAACGCTGCCATCAGCTACGTGGGCGGCAATGGCAATGACGTTACTTTGACCGTAGGCAACCCAGTGGCCACACAAACAACCGTGACGGCATCAGCGAGCACCGCCACTTATGGGCAGTCCATTACCTTTACCGCCACGGTCACAGCCAATGGGGCCGCGCCGACCGGCAGCGTCCAATTTGTTGATGCCTCACGCGGCGTTAACCTGGGCGCGGGTGTATTGCAGAGCAGTAATGGCGGCACATCGGTCTGGACCTACGTGACTTCGCCAGGGCAGTCACAAGTTACCGGTGGCGCCGCTGTTACCCGTGCCGTGTACACGCCAACCGCTCTCTTCTTTGGCAGCTCGGGGACCTTGCCTGGAGGGGAAACCACTCTGCCGGCTACTCTTACCCTAATCGCCATGACCAACACCAAAGCGTATGACGGCACGACCAGCGCAGCCGCGACGCCGACCGTATCGGGGTTGCTGGGCAGCGACACCGTAACCAATCTCACCGAAGCCTATACAAGCGCGAACGCGGGCACGAGCAAAACTCTCAGTGTCAATACTTATACCGTCAATGACGGCAACGGAGGCAATGACTATGCCGTGACGGAGGTGAGCAGTTCGACAGGTGTGATAACGCCAGGACCGTTTGTTCAATTCGTCGATACGATCATCGGCGGCAATACGGTCGTGGCCGGGAGCCCATTTTTCTTTATGGTGCAGGCAGCCGATCAGGCAGGCAATCCGGTCAGTAACTACACTGGCCCGCTTACCGTTCGTACCGTGAGCAATGGACAAGACCCGCAAGGCAACTTCCCGATATCGGGTGCGCTGTTAAGCCCAGGCACGGCAACGGGTTTTTTCCTGGGCGATTTCAAAACGGCAGGCACCTATACGCTCACTACCACCGCCGGCACGGTCGCCGGCACCAGCCCAACGATTACCGTAGTTCCGGCCGCTGCAACGTCCTTTGTAGTCACCGCGCCCTCGGCCGCCCTGACCGGTTCGTCATTTAGCGTGACGGCCACGGCCTATGACCCTTACGGGAACGTTGCCACGGGTTACTCCGGTACGGTCCGCCTTACCAGCAGCGATGCCAGCGCCGCTTTGGGAGACGCGTACACTTTCAAGACGGGACCGGGTCAAGACAATGGAGTCCATACTTTTAATGTCACGCTGATGGCGGCCGGAAACCAAACCATCACGACAACCGACACCGTATCCCTCAACCCGCTCATCACGGGCAGGAGCAACACGATCACCACGCGCGGGCTCGTGGTCACGTCTTGCACGCCACTGGCCGACGGTTTCAGGGCGACTTTTAACAAACCCTTCGTTACAGCCGACGTTGCACTCTATGGCTCGACTGGTACCAGCGTGGCGGACGTCCTGATGACGGGGGCTGGCATAGGAGCAATCCACGGCACGCTGCTAATCGATGCCACCGACGGAACCATGACATTCAAGGCGACCGCGAGTTACCTTGGATTACTCAATAGCCTGCACTCGGGGAATGATTCGGTGGCCATGCCCGATGCAACCTATACGGTCACTCTGATCAGCGGCTCAGGTACGCATGGCTTTCTCGACTTGCTTGACGGCGGTCTCGACGGTGCCAATAACGGCGGTCATGCGAACTTCATCACCACGTTCACCACGCATTACCAGGCTAACGCCACGCCAGTGTTGGGCATTCCCGACTTCGCGCGTGGCCCCGCCAGCAATATGCCCATTGTGGTACCGAACAACGGCGCCGCCGGCATCCCGATTACGCTCTATAACGCCGCCCATGTCACCGACGTGACCTTCACCCTCACCTATAATCCGTCGCTGCTCACTGTCACCGGTGCGCTGTCTGGTGCCGCGAGCGATGCCGGTGACCCGGCGGCGGTTTTGACGCTGGTCTCCAACAGCGGTGGCGTCGCCACCTTCCACTACACCGACGTCAACTCGCTTTCGGCGACCTCTTCGAGCCCGCTTGTCCTGGGCGATGTTGAAGCCGTCGTCCCATCCGGCGTGGAAGCCGCGGCCTTGGGGTTGTACCAGGCCAAGGAACAGGTTCAGTTGGGGGGCATGGTCATCGACCAGGGAGGAATTACGGGCGCGGTGGCCGCCAACGGGATTCACGTCAATGCCTATTTTGGCGACGTTAATGGCGACAAGGTGATTGACGGGCTGGATAAATTGACCGCCAACACGGTGGCCACCGGGGCGTCGACCGGCTTCAGTGGCTATGCGCAACTCGATCCGGCAATTATCGGCGACGTCGCGGGGGATTTTTCGGTTGATGCCGGCGATGTCAGTACGATAGACGCGTTTGTGGCTCAGCTGCAGCCGACTCAGATCCCCGAACCGCCCACGCAGGTAGCTGCGAGTAATCCGAGCTATGTGAATCCCAACAGCATTCATTCGCCGAATGCGGCCGATCCGACATTGAGCGTGGTAACCAGTAGACCAACGCCTGCCGATTCACCGTCTGGTGTTGACATAGCCGTGATCATTGACCATCCGCATCCCGACGGCAGCACGGGTTTGACCGAAGCGACCCTGGCACTAACCTACGATCCGTCCATGTTGAACGTAGCGGCGGCGGACATAACGCTGGGAACCGTGCCGGGCCGGGGCACGGGCTGGCAGATTATCTCGATGGTCGACAAAACAACCGGGCAAATCGGTATTCAACTCTACAGTGCGACGCCGATCATAGCCACGCAAGGTGGCAGCCTGGTGAATATTACCTTCCATATGCTTCCTGGTGCGACGGCATCAACGACGGCGGTGCAGCTTGTTAATGCGGCAACGCCCTATGGCCAGTGGTTCGGGACGGTGTTGGCGGATTCCCAGGGCGGATTGATTCTTAGCCCAGGCGTGGATCAGGTGCTGGTGCCCGCCGGTTCTGGAAATGCTTCCGCGGTAACTTCCGCTAACTCAGAAAGCACGGACGCGACTCGCCCGGCCAGCCAGCTGGTATTGGTTGGTGCTCTGGCCCAAGATGATCCGCAGGAAACGAGCGGAATCTCTCTCATGGCCAGCTCCGAGGACGGGAAGCCCGACATCTTTCTCAGGAACGGCATGTTGGGCGGGCAAACCAGCTCCATTGTCTCAGCAAGCGTGGTGCCCAGCGGGTCGCTGGTCCTTGCTCGTGGCACGAATGAACTCGAAGACCACGGTTTGTATTTCGACAACATGATGTGGAACACGATTCACGAGTCAGATTGGTCCACTGGTCCGTCCTCGACAGTTGGCACAGATACCTATCCCACCACCGTACCGCCGGATCAGAAAGCAAGCGACCAAAAGCATATTTCGCATATCGACGCGCTGAACATGGCTTTTGCGGACTGGGCAAACGACGCAGGCGAATTCGGCGATCATTAACAGAATGGATGATTTGCTCGCCCCGAAATAGCCTGGACGGCGCACAAAAGTGGGCGCAGGCGCTCGGATGCATTAATGCGGTCGTCCCTGCCACTCTATCGCTCTCTGAAGGGATGGACCGGCGTGCCCTGAACGAGGCGAGACTCCTGGCCATGGGTGTGTGTCTGGGAGGAATTACACATTAAAACAGGTGACCTGGCTCAGCGCTTATCTAAAGGTATTGCGTCTGCGATTCGGTCCCAGCACTTCTGCGTGAGCGGCGCCTTGGCGCCGTAGAGCAGAAGTTTGTAAAGCCGTGCCTGCAGGCGATCGCCTGGCAGGCCAAATGCTTTCGCGATCGCTGGCAGCAGTTGCTGCAGGGCTTTATCCCAATGCGGATTCGTCAGCGTAAAGGCCTTGGAGCGCAACTCAAACGCGTTGGGCACTCTTGTGTTGACGAGCGTCGCCGTCCCCTTACCGTAGGGTGCCGGCACACATTCCGCCATCAGCCGCTTCGCGGCCCCGGTCTGCAGCAACTTGTTAGGCGGCAGTTGCCTCACCGCACGACTTGGCGCTTTCCGTCGTAACAAATGGCGAGTTGCCGTTCTGTTACGAAATCCCAATCGATCCGATGGGGCGGCTCCAGGAAATGGCGGTAGGCAACAGCCATCTGCCGGGCAGCCTCTGGAGAAGGGGACGCCGCCAAAACCGGTGCCCATCGCGGAACTGCATCAACTCAATTCGACGGCGGCCGTTTTTAGGCCCTGGATTGCCAGCAAGGCTGCCCAGGTCGCGGCGTATACTTTGTCGGTTCCCTCGATGCTGCCGGGCACACGCATTGTCGGAGCATGAGCTAGGAACGGCAAAGATGGGTCGTCGGTTTCCAAGATGAATGCCGTGCCGACTGGTTGCTCTCCAAAGTACTGGTCCATGATCCTATGCTGCACGCGTTTCATGAAGGGCTCACCGAAACGACGGACTACAGCGGCGTCAATACCAGCGGTCATCAATCCGAAGGCGTTCCCAGCCGTGACGAAACAATCGTGCGGCTCCAGATCCTCGAAGCGTCCTTGGATGATCCGGACATTCGGCAGTCCGGCAAAGCGATCTCGGAATGCCGGCACATCCCGTCGTCGGGATGAACGAGCCAGAAACCATCGAACATTCAGTTTCCTCTGCCGTATAACTTTCTGATTCTCTAACAAAACAAGGGTAATAATACTGGGAGTGGCAGGACTGTCAATCACCACACTTGCTATTCTGCAAGGAGTTACGGAGAATTCGGCTGCTCGAATTGAGCTGGCAAATCTTGCACAGCAGAATGGAGGAATGAAGCTGCTTGACCAATACGAAGCCGCCTGCAATGTACGGCAACTGTCGTTCCTCCGCCAGACTACCGGCGTTGAGGAATTCCTCCGGTTTCATCACAATCGCAGGGGCCGATGGGTTCATCCGCAAGAGATGGGCGAGGCGGAAGTGGAAGCCAGGGTGCGGGTCTACAGCCGCGAGAAAACGCTAGCCGACTGCTTCAAGTATCGGAACAAGATCGGGCTCGACACAGCCCTGGAGGCGCTCAAACGCTACAAGCAGCAGGGCCGTATAACGCTGAGGTCGACAAACGGCATGCCCAGACCTGCCGCGTCGCCAACGTCATGCGTCCATACCTGGAGGCGGTGCTTGAAAATGCCGGCCAATAAAAAGAGCTTGCGACAAATCCCAAGCCTTTAGCTCTGCGTGTCGAGGGCTGTCGGGTCTATCCGAATCTCCTTATTGTGATCGGTGAAACTAAGGATCTTTCCCGTCACGGCTGAGCCAATGGCTGGAGATTTGTTTTTTTGGTCTCTTGGTATCTCTATGGCATCGACGACAGCATGGAACCGTTCGCCAATGTCCACCAAATATCCGCAAGCAGCATGGGCGATGACTTTGCCGGTAACTAAATCCCCGGCTTTGTAATGCTTTTTCAGTTCAGCCCACTGACGCCTCATCTGTAGATTCAAGAAGTGGTCCGATAATTCACCGATTGCATAGGGCAGGAAAAAGCCACCCGCGGCGCACAAAAGGGCAAGGGCGCCCCCAAAAAAATGGCGTCCGATATTATAGGAAATAACGCCTATGCCTATTGATGCTAGGAGCCATAAGATGTCAAAAATAGTCAATTGCCTGTTCATTATCGTCTCAAACAGTCAGCTGTCGCCGCCGTACTCGTCGATGGTCTGGGTGACGCGGCCTAGGTCGTCTCACCGGTTGATATAATCACGAGTTTACGATGGCTAAATGCCTGAATCGTGCGGATGCTTGGGCAAATGCCGGTCCCGGTCGTACGGCGGCGCTTCGTGCGGGGGGAGGACATCCTTTGGGAAATTCTTGGCCCATTGCTGGCGGGCTCCTTCGTCTGCGTAGAATTTGAGCCAGGCGTGGGTGTCCTCGTCGCTGCCGCTGCTGACCAGGTCGTAGGTGCAGTTGTAGCCTGCTTCGCTCGGCATGAGCATGGTGATTTCGCGCAGGGTGTCTTTCCAGAGATGCGTGTACAACTCGCGATCGCTGAAGTGATCGGTATGGATGAAGAAGGTGTTGACGCCGGCCAGGGACTGGAATATCTCGCGGAGCTTCCCCGGCAGTTCCGCATCGGCCACGTTCTCCGGCGGCGGAAGCGCGACGCCCATTTCTTCAAGCCGTAGGAAATCGCACGAGCGAGGCGCTTTCTCGAATGCGACTACATTGCTCCAGAAAGCCTCCGCAATTCCCGGCGGGCAGTCTGGGCTTTCCCAGACATGCATGTCGTCCCCAGCCAGCTCGCGGGCTTCTTCTTTGAACTCGTTGATTCGAATCTCTTGATCGACGCGATCCAAATCAAGCGGGTCGTCGGTATTCATTGTTCACCTCGGTGGGGTCCAGGGGGCCAGTTAACCACTTGAGATTACCGCGCCGGTTGCTGCGAGCAAGGATGAATTACCGTAAGGTGGACCAAGAAATCCCAGAATTCGGCCCCGGGTAGCTGCAGCGACTTGTTAGCCGCCGCTTCATCTTAGGGACGAAAAACAGATACTCACATCCACAAACCGCAGACGTTTGCCACGACGGCCATTCGGTTGCGCAACTTTTTGGCGTTTAGACCAATCCAGATGGCGTCCCGATGAGCCTTCCAGAGACCGAGAACGGGTCCTTCAAAGGCGATTGTGCCCTGCGAATAATCTTGTGCCGTCATGCCCGGAAAGAATCGAACCTCGCCAATTTCGAGTTCCCCCGAATACTCGCAAGCAGGCTTGAATGCCGACTCGTCTAACCAGAGGACGAATACTACTGCATCGACAAGCCGGGTCGCATGGTGTTCGATGAGATACAGGCCAAGTTCATCGAACAAGTGTATCTGGTTATTGCGGTGTCCATAAGGAGCAGGTTGCGATGGCTCAGCGAAACGGACGGGCGATGCAAGTACCGCCGCGTACTCGGTCGGTAGCACGGGCATTTGGAAAAGCCGACCGTTTAGCATTAACCCGTCGAGCGACGCATGGGCGGTCACGGATGCCACAAAAATCCTCGCGGTTGCCAAGGCGGCTAACTCTGTTTCTCAAAACGAACTGCATTGAGGATACCCGGCGGCAATCTCCAGTCAATTCCCACACGGCTAGCGAGATCCATCGAGTCGGGTCGCGAGTCAGCATAATCCATTGGTCTGCCGTTGTCGCCCTAGTCATCGGGCGCATCAGGGTTCCAGTTGATGAAGCGGTCGACAACGTTCGGCGGATTTAACTCCGACACCCAGCTGTTGACTAGTTCCCCGTCCAGGTCTCCAACCAATAGCAATGTAATTTTGGAACGCTCCTCAGGCCCGGAACCGAAAAAGCGCTCCCTCTCAAGCCGCTGAAAGCCACTTGAGATTGCGGTCCAAAGCAATTCGATTCCGGCCCTGAACTCTTTCTCGTCGCTATCGAAGTTTGCGCGAAGAACTTCGTTAATCTCCTCAAAATGCACTGCACCGACTTGCGGGAAAAAACCCCAATCCCCATACGACCACCGCATTCCGGCGCGGGTAGATGTGCATCCGTACTTGGGGTCTACCGTCTCGCGGTAGCGTTTGACTGTCGATGTCAGAGCCTCTTCGGTATTGGCGACTGCATGCAAAAACTGAAGCGAATCGTCAGTGAATAACGCGAATGCATAAAAACACTGATTCGCATTTGCTCGGATGAGCTCAGAGAATGCGGCCTTCGAGGCGGCATAGACCTGATCAGCGATGCTGTCTGGCTTGATTGTCGGCATTGCTCTTACTTCGGGAAGCTTGTCATTCCCTGGAATCGAACGAATCGAGAATACTAGACGGCGGATGCAAATTGATCCGTCCAGGGCGATTGCGATGCGTTCAATCAACTGCAATCAGGCAATGGCAAGAGATAGCCGCCAAAACAACGCGACTGCAACATGAACGCAATGTCAGGGTAACATCAGCGGAGAGGGAGGGATTCGAACCCTCGGTAAGCTTGCCGCCACACCGGTTTTCGAGACCGGCCCGATCGGCCACTCCGGCACCTCTCCGTGGCTAACGCCGTATTTTAGTGGCGGCGGCGGTGGCGAGCAACCCTCAGGCCTTTCCTCATGCGCGGGCGGGTCGTCGCCGCGGTGAAAAACGTGGTAAAGCATGCCCGGTTATGCGACGATGGATTGATGATCAAGGCCGTGTTTCATTGGGAAATGCTGCAAACTGCCCGGCGCGGGCGTGGTTATTGGTTGCGCTGGCTCTATGCCGTATTCTTGCTCACGCAAATCGCGCCGATCTTCTTTTTTACGCCCCAGGCCTGGGCGCACGCCTGGTGACGGGCCTTGATGTTTTCGGCTTTTTTGAAGATTTTCTTGGACGCCATTTTATCGTGCTGGCGCTGGTTACTCCGGCACTCGTTGGCCGTGTCATTACAGAGGAGAAGTCGAGCGGGACGCTGCAATATTTATTGACGGCGAACTTGCGGCCGTCGGAAATCATCCTGGGCAAGTTGGCCGCCCAGGTTTATCAGATGTTTTTGTTGGCGCTCGTGGGGCTGCCGCTCTTTGGCTTTTTTGCCGGCCTGGCGGGTGACATCATTTTTGCACCGCTCGTGATGCTCACGTCAAGCGCGGTCGTTTTTGGGATTGCCGGCGTCAGCATCCTGTGCTCCGTCTGGTGCCGCGGTAGCCGCGATGCCATTTTGTGTATTTATCTGCTCATGGCGGCAGTCGTGATGCTAACCTTCACACCGCTGGGCGCGGAGATAAGGCAGTTGGATCCCCTGCCCATCCTGGCGCTGGATATTTACTCACGCGGTCGCCCGCTGGGTCATTTCCTGCTGGGCTGGGTGGCGGTGGGATCTGTAGGCATACTGCTGGCGTCCCTGCGTTTGCACGGCGCTTTACCGGCGGCAACTGCAACATGCGGGGCGGCCGCACAAACGCTGGTGGCGTGCTACGCCTGGGCGGGTGCGTGGCAATCCCGTCCTGTGGCGGGAACAAAAGGTCGAAGGCATCGCGCCGCTCGTCTTTCTGCGGCGCTGGCCGCGCTGGCTGGGCATGGCGGCTGTCATGATCGCTTCCGCGGCCAGCTTGATCTATCTACTGCTGGAACACTTGCCGCCCGCGCCGGCGCCCGGGCCCGGCTTGCCGGCACCGGTGCTCGATCTGTGGACGGTGATGGAAACGGGGAGAGTTGCCTCCTTGCTTGGCGATATGATGCCGATCGCGGGCACGGCTTTTTATTTCCACGGTTTCGGGGCGATTTTGGTTTTATCCACGATTGTAGCCATCCGGTCGTCCGGTTCGATTGTCGGCGAAAAAGAAAGAGGGACCTGGCAGGCGCTCTTGTTGACGCCGCTGACGACGCAGAAGATCGTGACCGGCAAGCAGTGGGGCATTTTTTGGGCCAGCATGCCCTATCTGGCCGCTCACACGGCCGTCGCCTTGCCGCTGGCCATCATCCTGGGCGTGGAAGCGACGGCCTGGGCGGTTCTGTGGATCGGAGCCATGTTGCTGGCGGTCATCCTGGGCGGGGCGATCGGTTTGTATTGGTCGGCGAGGGCCGGCAACTCCTGGAAGTCTCTGTTGGCCACCCTGGCGAGCTTTTATGTGTTCTGGTTTTTGGCTATCGTGCCGGCAGCAATCGTGCTAGTTATCGCCAAGTCGTTGATACTAATTTTCCTGAAACTCGAGGGCCTGGTGAAGGATAATACGGGGGCACTTATTTTTATGGCCTCCATCGACGTGAAGGCATGGGCGGCTTGCCTGGGCTTGCCGCTCGCTTTCTGGTATCTGAACAGCCGGCTAATTGCCGCCGCGGTCCGCCGCGTCGGCCGCAACGATCGATCTCTCGCGACAGGCTTCGATTACTATTACATCTACAACGACTATTTGCGCGGCAAACTAAAAGAACCGCCGACGCCGCGCGTTTTTGAAAACCAGCAAACAGATGCAGTGGACGTGGGTGAGGCGAAAGAGGCCCCGATACCATTTCTGAAGTGATCCCGGATCCTATGCATTAGAAGGCTATCTTGTCACGCCGCCCGCTTGAGGCCGCTCGCGTGGATTGACAAACTGCGCACGGTAGTGCCGGCAGATTTTCCCTGGAAGGCAAGTCGATAGCCAGCAGCACAAAAAAGCAGCGGGTCGCCAAGCGCGTCCACAAGTTGCAGCCAGAACCAAGGCAGGCGAAGGCGGTCAAGCCGGCAAGCCATGCCAGGGCCAGGCCCGGGCTGCGCCACCATGCCAATGCCAGGAGCAGGGCAGTGCCCGCCAGCAGGGCCTGGGGTTGATAGCCGGCGCCATAAAGATCCTGGCGAATGTAGCCCAGGGTGCTAGCGTACAAACTGCCAAGAAGAAGGACGATGACCAGGGCCAACTCGCGTGACAGGGGCGTGGTGTAGCCGTTGTGCCAACCAAACGTTCTTGCCAGGCCCAGGACAATGATCACGATGGTGGGCAAGCTAAACCCAATGACGAGCCCGCGCAGGTAGTAAGCCAGCGGGTTGCCATGGAAGACCGGTAACCAAATCATTGTTCCCGCCACCGCCGCGATCACGCCAAGTCGAGGCAGGCGGACCTTACCAAGGCCCGGACTGCTGACGGCCACGTAAGCGGTCAGCAGGGTAAGTCCGATGGCATCAAGGAGGTCATGAATATCAATCATGGCCGGCCTTCTGGAGCGCGATGCCGGTTAGAAGCGTGGGATGCTCAGGCCGCTCCTGGAGGTTATTTATCCAGGCGACGTTGAAGCGGAAATGCCGAAAACCGATCCGCCGATACGAATAGATCAGATCGATATTATTGCCGTCGCTCACCATGGTCGGGTAGGAGTATTCGCTGGGTCCTTCCTCGATTTGCAAGCCTTTTTCGTCGAGCGTACACAGGTCCGTCCAGGCGGCGCCGTCAGGTGAGATGGCCAGACGCAGGCTGTCCCGTTCCTGGCCGGGGTTGTAGGCAATCAAGAAATGTTCGTTGGGCAGGCGAACGATGGCCGCTGGGGAGTCCATGTTGGGGAGCGTGAGCGGGGCGGGGGCCGACCAGGTGGCGCCGCCATCGTTGGTTTGTTGCGTCAGCAGCCAGCCTTCATGCAAGCAGCGATTGCGCAGGAAAGCCAGGGCGCGATGTTGGTCAAGCGCCACCAGGCAAGGTTGCAGGCTGCCATGCGTACCGTCCATGCGAACTTTACTCAGCAAATTACCGTCGGCATCGAAGCGCAGGAGTTCCGGAAACTTGTTGGTGAGCTCGAAATAGATGGGCAACAAAAAGCCACCATCCGCCAGGGAAATGGCGGGGTGCCGAACAAGCGTGCTGAGATTGAAGAAGGGGCTGGTAATGATTTGGCGAGGGGCAGACCAGCTTGTGCCCCCGTCCATGGATATCATGTGGTTGATACTGCTCGCCGCCCAACCGCCAACGCTGGCGCTGACGAAGAAAAGATGAAGTGTGCCCTGCTCAGTGCGATAGAGCGAGGTATTGCCGACGCGTCGTATGTAGCGTCCCTCCGCCAGGCCCGCGGCCTCGGGCGTCATCAAGACCTCCGGCTCTTGCCAGGTGCCCTCACGAAAATGCACTTGATAGAGGACAGCGTCGCGCGCTCCTTCGGCGGAACCGCCAAACCAGACGCTGAGGCGCTCGCCGCCGGGCAAGATCGCCAGGGCCGCGCTATGAACTTCCTTGACACCTTCGGGCCGCGGCAAAAAAGAAACCTGAAAAGATGGCGAAGGTTGTGAGCTTTGGCAAGCTGAAGGCGCCACGGCGAACGAGCAGGAGGGCAATGCCGGGCGCCAGCAGACACCCAGGACCGCCAGGCTCGCCATGCTGAACCAACACGTGCCGCGTTGGCGCTGAAACAAACCGGCTCCCCATAAACGAGGGACCCATTGGGAGGCGAGCGCCGCTGCCGGCCGGGACGCCTGGGCCTGTGGAAACATTTACGCTTGGTAACGGTTTTATCGGTTTGAAGAGATTGGGGACTTGATCTTTAAAAAAGCCGCGACGGCACGTTAGCCATCAAACATCATGGGTCCACCAGCCCCGGCTGGACCAGGCGAAGAGACTCATATTGATGGCTATGGTCAGGCACCAGCTTAGCGGCCATCCCACCGCGATGGCATGTGCCCTGGACCTGCGGAAAAGATCGGCGGCCATGAGGCCGACACTCAGCAGCACGTTGACGGCGGAAACCCAGAGGGGCGGGGTAGCCAGCGCGAAGTTAACCAGCGCCGCGGGCAAAAGGGCCACCGAACCGAGCATGCAGATGCGCGCCAGGTCGTTTATGTAGGTGCGCCGCTGGGCCCGGCTCAGGCAAAGACAGGCCGCCGTCATTTGCACGAGCCAGGTAAAGCTGGGGACCAGCATGCCCATGGCCAACACTTCGATCGGCCCTGCATTTGTCGCCAATCTGGCCAGCGACCCGGAGAATAGCGCGGTAACGACGGCGCCGCCCACGAACCAGAGGGCGGCGCTTCCATAGGTGTAACCCGGCGGGATTGCGAGCGGAACAGGCAGTCCGCGCCTCCGCGCCAACCGCGTCATCTTGGTTCATCGGGGCTCATTTCCTGTTTTTCAACGCGGTGACGGCTGCTTGCTGAAACGCGCCGCCGAACCTCCGAGGCATCCGAGTTCGGGAAATTGGCACGCTGCACCATCAGAATGTAAATTCGCTGGGCCGTCGGGTCAATCCAGGCCTGAGTGCCATAGGCACCGCCATGGCCAAACGTGTCCGGTGCGAGCATGGCGGTAACACCTTCCGGTTGGCGCACGACACACCAGCCCAGGCCCCAGCCGTTTCCGGGTGTGAAGCCGGTTTTTAGCGGCCCGGTTTGAACGCTTGTCATTGTTTTGACGGTCTCCGCCTTCAGGAAACGCTTCCCTTTGTATTCGCCGCCGCCCAGGATCATCTGGCAAAAGTGGGCGTAATCGGTGGCGGTGGAGAACAGCCCGCCATTGGCGGCAGGGAAGCGGTCGTGGCTGGTCGCCGCCTTGCCATTGAGAAAACCAATGGGCACTTCCTCGAGCGGGCCCTTGGCGGGACGCCGATAGGACTTCGCGAGTCGAGGCAGTTGCTTGTCGGTGAGATAGAAGGTCGTGTCCTTCATGCCCAGCGGTCCAAAAAGCCGTTGGTCAGCAAGCTTGTCGAACGTCGTGCCAGCGACCACCTCGGCGATGCGTCCGGCCGTGTTGATGCCCGACTGGCAATAAACCCACTTCGAGCCCGGTACGAATTGCACGGGTTTGGCGACATAAAGCGGAATGACGTCGGCCAGCTTGGTTGCCGTGCGTGCCTCGGCGGACGTGATTTCGCCCATGCCGGAAGTATGGGTAAGCAGATGGCGGATGGTGACGTGGGCCGGCTTGCCGTCTGTTGTTTTGAGATTTTTGAACTCGGGTAGGTATTTCTCCACCGGGTCGTCGACGGCCAGTTTGCCTTCGTCCTGGAGCATCATGATGATCGTGGCCAGGATGGGCTTGGTCATCGAAGCAATCCAAAAAATCGCGTCCTCGTGCATCAATGTGCCGGCAGCAATGTCCGATCTGCCGACAACCCCCAGGTGGATAATCTCCTTGGGAGTGGCGACGAGTGTTACCGCACCGGAAATTTCCTGGCCGTCGATGGCTGGATTCAAGGAATCGGATATCGCTTTGATCGAAGGCGTCGCCGCAAGAGCGCCTTTCTCATTTTGCGTCACCAGCGTGGTGAGGTGTTCTACCCGTAACGTTTCAGGCGGACCGCTTTGCCCGAGAGCTGTCAGCACCAAGGCCAGCGGGATACGTGGAAGGAGGAACATGCAAGGAATCTCCGGATAGATTGGGAAGAGGACCTGGCCCACGGTATCCGGAGATTGCACGCCCGTCAAGAAGCTGCTGTCGTCTGTTAGCGGCCGACTCCCTGGGCAGACGCCAGCATCATCCCCAGGCGCACCGCTACCAGGCCGAGAAAAACGCTGCCAAACATGTAAGTCATGCCGAGTAAACCGTCGCCATTGCGCAACAATGTGGAGGACTCGTGCTCAAAAGTGGAAAAGGTGGTGTAGGCGCCGGTAAAACCGACCGCGACGAGGAGACGCAGATCGTCGGCGCAGTAAATAGCCCCAGCCATCGGTGAGCAGCCGGTCCGTCAGAATGGTCGAAAACCAGCCCAGAAAAAGGCTGCCTGAAATATTGATAAAAAATGTGCCCCATGGGAAGGTCGTGCCGAAGAGCTGGCCGAATACC
The DNA here is from genome assembly GCA_963848825.1 of uncultured Planctomycetota bacterium. Classification (GTDB taxonomy): domain Bacteria; phylum Planctomycetota; class Planctomycetia; order Gemmatales; family Gemmataceae; genus CAVVSQ01. The sequence goes on from CAWKFA010000017.1 coordinate 778,061, forward strand.
ACCGCAACTGCCCAGCGCAATAGTCCACCGAGGGCCGAACCTACCGACACCAGGCCAATTTGCACGAGAACGTGCATAATGTTCTCCCTCTTAAAGAATAAACCCCGCCGGCGGCGCAGTGCCTGGAGGGGTCGGCGTCTTGCGCCACCAGAGCTGGACGGGGCGACTGGGTCGGGGTGGTCATGTTAAACTTCATCACGTCTGGTGTTAACTATGTCGCGACGGTCAAATCGGCAACAAGTTCCCCAGCGCACTTTCTCGTGCGAATTCCGTTTCGAGGCCTGTTCCGCGCCCTGATCGTTGCCTAAACTAATTTTCGATAACATCGGAATACAGGGATTAGCTATAAGAAGGTCTTCCCTTGTCAGGTGCTCTCCCGCCTGTTTTTGAGCGCTCATGCGTAAATTACTGCTGACTTGCGGTCTTTGTCCGGGCGATGTCGTCATGTTGACGGCTGCCGTGCGCGATCTACACATTGCACATCCCGGCATGTTTCAGACCGCTGTCCGCACCACGGCCATGGCGCTGTGGGAAAACAATCCTTATCTGACGGAGTTGAGTGAGGAGGACCCGGAGGTCGAGACCATTCCGATGGTTTATCCACTCATTCATGAAAGCAATGAAGGGGCACACCATTTTATTCATGGCTACGTCCGCCATCTTGAGAAGGTGCTCGGGCTGCGCATTCCGGTCACGAAGTTTCGCGGCGACATTCATTTGTCGGACGAGGAAAAGTCGTGGCTCAATCAGGTGGCGGAGAAAGAAATCGGCTGGCGGGGGGACTTTTGGATAATCATGGCGGGCGGCAAGTATGACCATACGGCCAAGTGGTGGGACCCGGCCCGCTATCAGCGCGTCGTGGATCATTTCGCCGGGCGTATCCAATTCGTCCAGTGCGGCGAAGCCCATCACTTTCATCCGCGCCTGGAAGGCGTCATTGATTTGGTGGGCAAAACGGACATAAGGCAATTTGTGCGGCTCATGTACCACGCCGCCGGCGTTATTTGTCCGGTAACCTTTGCCATGCACCTGGCAGCCGCGGTGGAAACGCCGCCAGATCGGCCCCTCAACAGGGCCTGCGTGGTCATCGCGGGTGGCCGTGAACCATCTCAGTGGGAGAAATATCCACACCACCGTTTTTTGGAGACCAACGGCGCACTCTGGTGCTGCGATAATGGCGGCTGCTGGAAATCACGCTGTCAAACCGTGGGTGATGGAGACCCGAAGGACCAGCCCGATAAGCTATGCGTTCAGCCCGTCCGGATTTCTCCGGAGCTGGTCATTCCCCGTTGCCTCGACATGATCACCACGGCGGATGTCATTCGCGCGGTTGAGCTCTACCATGACGGGGGTGCCCTGAAGTACCTTCCTCCCGCTGCCTCGGTTAAAGTGGCCGCCAGGCGCCCGCGGCCATCAAGGAGTTCGCCCAAACGATGTCAGCCGCAGCGCCTGTGAAGTCGGCGGTCATTCAAGCCTGGAATGCGAATAACACGCTCGAGCTGGCGCCAGAAGTGCGCCCCTTTATCGCGATGCGCCCCGGTTGGGTATGGTGGTCGGCACGTTCGCGGCCGTGCCCTACATTCATCTGCAGCTGGAAGCACGCCGGCGCTTTTATCCGGATGTTCCCCTGCTGGTTCATGACGATGGCAGTCACCAAAAAGAGGCCCTCGCGGCGTTGTGCAGGCAGTATGGCTGTGATTTCGAATACACCACACGGCGCCAGGCGGCTAGCCTTGGCGACCTGAGTGTGTTTGTTGGTGGTCTGGCCTGGGCGGCGGCGCACGAGCTTCACATTCTGGTAAAGGTTTCGCGCCGCTGGATTTTTAAAACGGACTGGGCAGCGAGCCTGGCGGCGCTGGCGAGACAATCGCAATACGCGACGTTTTGCAGTTACACGACGACGTTTGACTTTGGTTTCCGCACGGAATGCGTGGGCATGGCTGTCGAGGTTTGGAACAACAGTGCCTTCCTGAGCGATGCGCTCCATCAGCTTGCCCGGGGGGAAGGCGTATTTGTGGAGGGTTATGTTCACGAATATGCACGCACTTTCGAGAGAAAGAATTGCGCTGTCGCCGAGCATTGGCGGGCGGCCCATCCCATGAGCGACCAACGCAACGGCTACGCGCTCTGGACGCTGATGGGGACGGATCGCGGCGAGCGCTCGCCTTTTTATCTGTGGCACGATGGCAGTGCGCCGCAAGACTATCTGGCATTGGCCCGTGAGTGGGGCCTAAGTTACCAGCTCGATGACTTTCTTGATCCGAACCAAGGTGCGGGAACAGGCGCCGACAACTAACGCCTGGTCCGCCCCAATCCCTCAAAGGAGAACGCTCATGCCCATGTCCGCTCAACAAAAATACCCGATGGATTCTGACTCATCATCGTCAAGCTTGAGCTCCAGTTCTTCATCTACTGACGGGTCGTCGGATCCCTCGAACAGCTCCGACGGCAGAAATCAAAGCAAGCAGCGGGCCACGCAGAGTAATTCGTCGGCAGGAGCCGGGGTATCGAGTGCCAGCACCCGCAGTCAGTCCTCAGCGGGCAACCTCGGCACGAAAGCCTAGTTGGCGATCATGGCCTGCCCATCATGGCCTGCCACGTCATGGCCTGCCACGTCATGGCCTGCCACGTCATGGCCTGCCACGTCATGGCCTGCCACGTCATGGCCTGCCACGCACAACGCGAAAGCCCGTGCCCTCGATGTAGGTTGGTCGGTCTGCGGCGCGACGCGAGGCGTTTATCTGCCGCCCGGAAGTAGCGAAGCTGCCGCCACGTTCCGCCCGCAGCACCGTGTTCGTGACGATTTCACCATCAGGGGGATATTCACTAAGAATAGGCCGAGCGGTGTTTTGGCACCATTCCATGACATTGCCGTGCATGTCGAAGAGGCCGAAAACGTTGGGTAGAAGCCTGGCGGCGGGCATGGCGCGGTCGGGCGCGTTGTCCGCGAACCAGGCATAACGTGGCAAGAGGTCGTTGGCATCGCCGTAACAGAGCCAGGTATCGGCACCACCGCGGCAGGCATATTCCCACTCAATGTCAACGGGTAGACGATAGCCTGTTTTACTCGGATAGCAGTCTACTATTATCATGCCGTCCTCATAGGCTCCGTCCTCGTTGGGTTGGTAGCACCACTGATCCTCGGGGATTCCCTCCTGTTTATTTAGCCAGTTGCAAAACTCGACGGCCAGATACCAGGAAACTCTGGTGGCAGGCATATCGTCAGGTAGCTCGGCGAAGCGCGCGAGGTCGGCTTTCTTTTCGGCGGAGGTGCGCTGGGAAAGAAAGCGACGAAACTGCCCCACGGTGACTTCCGTCATGCCAATGTCAAAGGAGTGCGCGACGTGGATCTGGAAGACAGAATCTATTGACGCTGATGTGCCCGCCAAGTAATCGATCGGTCCGGCGATGCGGACCATCGTTTGACCAACAGAATTCACGTACCAACCTTTTTCCCCCGCGGAGACCGCCGTCACCGTGGGCGCGGGGCCCGGCCCAATCCCCCACTGGCCCAGCAGCCAGTGCACGGCGCCATGAACCGCCCCGCTACTGTCCTCGTAATAGATGCTATTCAATTTAGGGGCCAGGCCGGCACGCCGTTGGGCCGGCAGCGCCTTTTCATCGAAGCCTCCTAATGCCAGCAAGATGGCGGCGCGAACGGTGGAATCTGGTTCCGCTTCTAGCCGGCTGAGCAAGATATGCGGTGGGCAGCCCGCCGTCGCGAAACGGTCGATGGCAAAGCTGCGGGCGCGCGGATTCTTCGAGGCAGTGAGCAATGGCCAAAAGTATTCTTCATAGCCAAGTTGAAGGAGGGCCAGCGCCAGGTTGGTACGATGACTGGCCGCCTCGTTGGCAGTCATGGCCCCGCCCACTTTCGCTAGCGCCATGCGCAGCGTGGACGCGGCTTGGTCGGGGTCGGCCTTTAATCTCGACAAGAGGACTGCGAACGCGCCGGGACGCGCGTGTGCCAGCGTGACGGCCAAGATGTCCGGTTGCCTGGCGGCATAATCGCCAATGATTTCCGCCAGTACCACCTCTTTTTCATGCGGCGTGTTGACAAGGGGCGCAGTGGTGGAATGATACGGTGAGCGTTCTTGAAAGATTGCTACCAAAGGAGCTAACAGGTGGTTCTTGACCGGCCTCAATCCGTCAACCCAGGTGGTCAGGCCAAGTAGAGGTTGCGCAACGAGCTGATCCGCCACCCAGCGTCCTCGGCCCTGCCAGCGTGGCGAGGCAGGATCGAAGCTCGCAAGCGCCACGGCGGCGCGAAAACGCCTTGCCGGGCTGTTTTCGTCCGCATTCAGAGATCTTCCAGTAATCTTCAATCAACCTGGCACGGAAAGGCTCGAGCACCTTGGCCAGCACAGGAAATTCCTGGGCCTCGGCGGCGCAGCAAGTAATCACTCAAGGGCGCAACCTGCGAAGGGTCCGCGGACAAAAGGCCCAGACGGGCATGCAATTGCCGGTCGGTATCCGCGAATGGGGCCGCCAGTGTTTCCTGCAAAAGGGGAGTAGTCAGTTGCCCATCATGCTTATCCAGCTCAGTTAATATTGCCGGTGTGTCCGACAGCTTCGCGCTGAGCAAACGACGGACTATGCCATCCGCGCGCACCGCGGCGAGGTCGTCGTGCACATTTTTGTAAAGAAATACGCCGGCGGCGATGAGCAAGCTCGCGACAGCTACAAATGTCGTCACATTACGGAGATGTTTCCGTTTGCAGGAAAGCATCATACGGCGCTCGCCGTCGGACCAGTTCTTTGGATTGGTGTAAAGGCAAATGAATAGCCACTCCGATAACGAGGGCAGCAGCTTGGCCTCCGGCCTGGCCTTCCACAGTTGGCCACTCTCGGAGAGTCTCAACTCGGCCTGGCCCTGCCGCGTCTCCCTTTGTTTGCGCGTGAGCCAGTCCCGCAAGGAAGGTACGAGGTAATCGTGCGTGAGCTGAAAGTAACGGGCCACGGGGTCGGGCTTGAGCGTGGACGATGGGGGGCTAGAGGGATCCGCCACTGCGGATAACTGCTGACCGGTCGGGTTGCCAATCGATCTACGCTCCACCCTTTCCTGCACGCCGTCCGGGTCCGTGGGGGTAATCAGGCGAAGTTCACTGTCGAGAATGTGGATCAAATCCTCGAAATCCTTGGGAGAATGCGCATATCCCGACGCTTCCAGTAACTCCTGATAAGAGCGCATATGGCCCCTGATATCCGTGCCTGGTTCAGGAAGGAGAGCTCTTAATACGGCTTGAGCAGCTTTTTGATGAAGCCGGTGTTCGGGCGGCGCGGTCGCGATGGTGAAGGTCTCTTCAAGAAAGGTGACACCGACCCCTTTGGTGCCGCCGATTTGCTTCAGTGTGGCGGGGAGCCAGGTCTTGGCCTTGACCATTTCCGCGAACAACGCCAGCCTTACGGAGACGACCTTTCCCTCCTCAGCCAGGCCCGCCACGCTCTGCTCGATGAACTCCCGCTGTTCCTTGCTGTCCATACTTGAATTGCGCGGCAGTTCACCGAAGGCGCGACCAAAAGCCGCCAACACGTTTTCGGCATGGCGTACAGGAAAAAGGTCGACAGCCGCCGAGTTTTCCCTTTCCGCCAGCCTGATTTCCAAAGCGCCCATGAAGCGCGTGGCCGCCATCCAGAAGTCGTCGCGCACCATGAGGATACATTGGAGCCGTGCACCCTCGCAGTGCCGTAGGGCTTGCACCAGTTCGCTGCTCTCCTGGTTGGGCTGGCCATGCAGCCATTGTTCAAACTGATCCAACACGAGCAGGATTTTTCCGCCGGGCTTGAGGTATTGGCCGCGTCGCAAGGCCGCCAGACTTTCAATAAGGTTAAAATTGGGAGGCAGGTCCGGAACTTGCCGCCGCAACCCCTTCAATAGTCGTGCTTCGGTGTCCTCGGCAGTCGCCTCAAGATAAAGCGTGGTGACGAAATCAGCCAGGCGCGGCAACAAGCCGGCCTTCATCAAGGAAGATTTGCCACATCCCGATGGCCCGTAGATCAGACCGACTTGAAATGAACTCCCGGCGTCCGTCGCTTCGATGCGCGTTTTCCAGAACCGTACACTGTCCGGCAAGCCGTCCCGGTCACGAGGGCCCGGAAGGAGTTCGAGGAAGAAGTCGGCGTCGGCCGCGTCGAAGGACCGTAAGCCTTTCGGTACGATGCGCACGGGACGGCTATCCAGAATGGTCGCGGGCACCGGCGTGGCGGCGGGAGCGGTGAGGTCCGATTCCTTCCGGGCCAGCGCCGTCGATTTTTCCAGAGCCGAACAATGCGCCAGGAAGAAGCGCAAATCATCGGCCATAAGTTGGGCCGAGGCATAGCGCTCGGACGCTCGCTTCGCGAGGGCCTTCAGGCAGATGCGGTCCACTTCTTTCGGAAGATTTTCGTCAATGTGCCGCGGTGGACAAACTTCCGACGTGGCGATGCGGTCAAGCTGGCCTTCCGTCGAATCGGCCTTGAAAGGGCGCCGTCCAACCAGAAGTTCGTAAAAGACAATGCCCAAGCTGAAAATGTCACTCCGGCCGTCGACGCGATGTCCTTCACCCCTTGCCTGTTCGGGACTCATATAGGCGGGGGAGCCGGCGTAACGTGGTCCGGTGCCGATATCTTGTTCCCGCAGAGCCAGGCCGAAATCGTTAACGAAGGCTTTGCCCTCCTTGTCGAGCAAAATATTGCCCGGCTTTATGTCCCGATGCACCAGGCCCTGTTTGTGAGCATGGTGCAAAGCTTCGGCCACGGTCGCGACGAGTTCCACGGCCTCTTGAAGCGACAAGCGGGATTGCTTGATTCTTTTGGAAAGGTCGGTGCCGTCGATATACTTGGAGACGAAGTAGCAAGGAAATTGCGCCGTGCTGCCAATGTCATGAACAGGAATGATGTTCGGATGGTCGAGGTTGGCGACGGTCCGGGCTTCGGCAAGATGCGCCTGGGCGCCCCAGGTTTTATGCACCAAACGCGCATGGGGCACTTTGATGGCAACGAGGCGCTGCAACTGGTCGTCATGGGCCAGATAGACGACGCCAAATCCCCCTTGCCCCAGAATTTTTTCCACGCGGTAACGCCCAATTTGCGCGGGCATCGCCGCTAAAGGCGCGGCCGCGGTTTTTGCCGCGGCTGTATGAGGGTCCATCGTGACATCGGACTGGGCTGTCGTCAACTCGGGGTAACGATTCAAGTAGTCGTCAATAGTGACTATGTCACCGATCCGCCGCCGCTGGTCCAGGTCGACTTCGATCAAAAGCTTGAGGAGGGCCAGACGGAAGGAACCTTCGCGAGGAAGAAAATCGTCGAGGCAGGGGCGAGGCTGTAGCTGCCACGCCTGTGCGAATTGCCTTACCATGGAGCTTATGAGCGGCAACTCGTCCTTTGCCGCCCCATCGGCAAACTCAGCGCCGTCCATCGACATTCTCCTTGACGCCTGACCCGAAACGGGGACGGGACTGAAAAAGGTCCTGGCGCGCTGGGGGAGAACTGGGAGCCGCCAAAGTAGTGAATGGGAAAATTGACATGGAAATGAGTGTACGCGCGCTCTGGCCAGGGTTCAAGCGTAATCGGTTTCACCTGGACAAAGCGGGCTGGTAGGAACCATACCAATGGCTAGGATGAACGGAGAAGCAAATCGTTCCCAACCCCAGCTTTGGGCGGAGGCGTTGTGGATCAGACGCACCGGGAGCCTGCGGAACCACGGCTGGGCTTGTGGGATGCCGTAAGCATCATCGTCGGCATCATCATTGGTGTTGGCATCTTCGAAAATCCCGCGCACATCTTCCAGGAAGTTCCCGATCCCTGGATCGGTCTGGGGATTTGGGCGCTGGGGGGCCTGCTCGCGCTGATTGGGGCTTTTTGCTTCGCGGAACTCGCCAGCACCTATCCCCGGTCGGGCGGCGAATATGTTTATCTGACGCGGGCCTTCGGTCCACTCGTGGGGTTTTTGTTTGCCTGGGCGCAACTCGTCGTGATCAGGCCGGGCAGCATTGGCGCCATCGCCTATCTTGTTGGCGATTATGGGGCCAAACTGTGGGACTTGAGCCCGTGGGAGACTTTCTTTTTGGCGGTCAGTTCGGTGGTCGTATTGACCATCATCAATATCCTGGGCGTCACGCTCGGCAAGAATACCCAAAATCTTTTAACGGTCAGCAAATTGCTTGGCCTGGGCGCCATTGTCGTGGTTGGCTTCGGTTGGGGACAACCCGCCAACGTCGTCAATTTCACGCCCGTGGCCGGAACGCCCGGCTGGTTCGCCTCGACGATGATTCTTGTCCTTTGGACTTTCTCGGGCTGGAACGAAGCAGCCTATATCGTCGCGGAGGTGAAGAATAGTCGGCGCAACATTCCGCTCGCTTTAATCCTGGGTACAACGGCGGTTCTGGTCATTTACCTGGCCATCAATGTCGCTTTTCTGGCCGCGCTGGGGTTCGAGGGCGCCGGCGGCAAGACGGTCCCGGCCCGTGTTCTGGAGATGGCCTGGGGCGGCTATGGCGCTAACGCCATCAGCATCCTAATCATGATTTCGGCGCTTGGTGCCATCAATGGCATGATATTCACCACCGCGCGTATCTACACCGAGTTTGGGGCCGACCATCGCTTGTTCCAGCCCCTAAGCCACTGGAGTCGTCGCTGCGGAACGCCCGTGCGCACCCTCGTGACGCAAGGCGTGCTGACCATCGGCTTCATCACGGGCGTCAGCGCCTGGATCAGCGCTAGCCCTGATTCGCAAGGCAATACGCAGCGACTTATTGTGGATGGCTTCGATGAAATGATCTACATGACAGCCGCGGTCTTTTGGTTGTTTTTCTTTCTCACGGGCCTGGCCCTGTTTGTTCTGCGGGCCAAGGACCCCGACCTGGTGCGGCCTTTTCGCGTACCCGGCTATCCTGTCGTGCCTGTCGTCTTTTGCCTTTCGAGCGCTTACATGGTCTACGGAGCCATCGACTTTCGACCTGGGGAATCGTTGATCGGGCTTGGTGTTTTGCTCCTGGGCGTCTGGTTTTATTTCTTGCCGAAGCAGATCAAGCGACGGCGCTTGCCCGAACCGGTTCCAAAAACGCCGGCGGGAATGTCCCATCTGTAAATGCACCCCAACCGGGAACGAACAACCTTAAGAGCGTTCGAAAAAAAAGGGGTCAGACCCCTTGAAGCGAACAGGGTTTTCAATGCTTTGCAGGCTATCGAGGGGGTCTGACCCCTTTTTTTACGAACGCTCCAAGAGGTGCGCAAACGGCGACAACACTTTAAAGGTGCTGTCCCCGCTTTCGCGCCTCGTGGGGGTTTTCGTTTCAATTCTCGAAAGGGGCGTCGCTGATGAAAAAACTTCTCGTAACCGTGCTGGTAATCGGCGTCGGTTGGTACTGCGTCAAGAAAACCAGTCTTTTTAGCTACGCCAGCACAGTCTGGTCGGGCGTCAAGACTGAAACCCAAAATGCGGTACCCACAAGGTTTGAAATCGAGCGGGCACGTCATGAAATCGCCAATCTGGATGACGATATCGGAGAAATGATTCATCCGATTGCCGAATACAAGGCGAGCATCGCGCAACTGAAGAAGGATATCTCCCAGTCCGAGAAAGCGCTAGCCGAACAGAAGGCGACGCTGCTGAGCATGTCGCGGGACCTGGAGGACAATCCAACCACGCTTGTTTATGCAGGCGAGGAATATGCGGCGAGTCGCGTCCGCACCAAGCTGCAACGCGACTTCGAGAGTTATAAACGTCAGGAAACCAACATGAAAAGCCGGCGCCAGCTTTTGGAGGCCAAGGAGACCTCCCTCAAGGCCACTCGGGAGCAACTCGCCAAGGTCATCGCCAAGAAGCGAGAATACGAAGTGCGCCTGGCTCAACTCGAAGCCGACGAGGAGACCATCCAGGTCGCGCGCCTGGGCAGCCAGCTTCAAATCGACAACAGTCGGGCGACCCAGATCGAAGCGGCGCTCGCCGACATCGAGCACCGCCACAATGTCCAGCGGGCGGAAGTGGAGCTCAAGACCGGCAACCCGGCGAACGATCCCATCGCGGTTCAGGACCGTGGGCCGGTCAAAACGGACGCGTCCGCGATTCGCGCCTATCTTGAAGGCAAGCAGTGAAACGGTGCAGCGGGCCCTGGGCGCTACGGGATTTCGCCGCGCGGAACGTCGCGCCTTAGAATACTCCTTATGACGGATGCTACCGTGCCTACCTCCAACACGCCGGGCCCGTTTCTGCTCTGGATCGACGGTGTGGGTGGTTACCTGGTCTGTTTGCAGCCCCGTTTGACACTCGGTCAGGCGGGGGCTGTGCCGGTGCCCGATTTGGCAATCCTGGCGGACGTGGCCCGGCATCACGCCACGCTGCATCGCGACAACGAAGTCTTTTTCCTGGAGGCGCTCAGGAAAACGGCAATTAATGGACAACCGGTCGAGCGGGCGTTTTTGCACTCCGGCGACCGCTTGACTCTGGGCGGCGCCTGCCAGTTGTTGTTTACCCAGCCGGTGCCGGTGAGCGGCAGCGCCCGGCTGGACCTCGTCAGCGGACAGCGCTGGCAGTACCCGGTGGAGGCTGTTTTGCTGATGGCGGAAACGTTGGTCGTGGGCCCCGGTCCCCAGGCACACGTTGTGGCGGCGGAACTTGCGCAGCCCCTGGTCCTCTTTCGCGGGCGGCGGCCTGGCAGTGCGTTATGGTGGCACCATGACCATAGGCAATAAGTCACACGTGGAACGTGGTTCCCTTGCCCCAGGTGTGCGCGTCAACCTGGAGGTTCTTTCGTTCACCGTGGAAGCCGTTTAAGGGTTTGGCGAGATTACGAGGTCCGGCGCCGAGCGCGGGCACCATTATGAAATTCATCTACGCCAACGGCGATAAACCCCTGGATGGCTACGTCATCAAGCGCGGCATTGGGCGCGGCGGCTTTGGGGAAGTCTATTTCGCTCTGAGCGAGCGCGGCAAGGAAGTGGCCCTCAAGCTAATTCAGGCCAACCTCGAGATCGAACTGCGCGGGATCGGCCAGTGCCTCAACCTTAAACACGCGAACCTTGTTCATCTTTACGACCTCCGGGTCGATTCCCATGGCGATCACTGGCTCATCATGGAGTACCTGGCCGGTGAGCCGCTGGGCGCCATCCTGGCGCACAACCCCGAGGGGGTCGCGCAGGACCTGGCCGGGCAATGGTTTCAGGGGCTGGCAGCGGCGGTTCACCACCTTCACGACCACGGCATCGTCCACCGCGACCTCAAGCCTGGCAATATCTTTCTGGAAAATGGCTGCATCAAGGTCGGCGATTACGGCCTCTGCAAGACCATGGGCCAAAGCCAAAACCTGAAGCAAACTCAGAGCGTCGGCACCGTACATTACATGGCGCCGGAGATTACCACGGGCAATTACAAGCATCAGGTCGACATTTATGCCGCCGGCATCATCCTCTTTGAAATGCTCACAGGCCAGGTGCCCTTCGATGGCGAATCGGTGGTCGAGATCCTCTTCAAGCACCAGACGGAGCGGCCGAACCTGGCCAGGGTGCCGGCCGCGTTCGCGCCCATTCTGGATTGCGCTGAGCAAAAATCCAGACCGGAGGTTCGCGTCGATCAGCGATATGAGCAAACAAGTGGCCCTGGCCGTCAATCAGGACGCAGGCATTGCCAGCCAGTCGAAACCGCTGGCGGCTTTCGAGACAACGGTACGACCGCGCTTGCAAGCACCTACGCAGGCATTTCCTGAGGCCGATGCAGCGCCTGCCGGGTGCGAGCGGCCCGTTGCTGGCGGCGACCGTGCTGGCGGCCGTGAGCGCCTTTGTCGTGGGGATGTTTTTGAAGCCCGACAACTGGCGCGAGCTGGAACCGCTGTTTTTCTTGACGACGTTGGCCTGCGCCGCCGTGTTACTGCCGGCCAGGCTTTGGAGCGGCCCGGCGGATGAATCCTGGCCACGCCGGCTTGTCTTCCTGGGCCTGGGCCTGCTGATCGGTATGGCGGCTTTGTGTTGCGACGATGCGCAGGCACCGCGTCCCGCCACGGGCACGGATTTGACGCAGCGGATTTTTGGGCTTCTCTATGCCGACAACCATTCATTGCCGCTGGCGGCTTGTTATTTGAGCTATTTCGGGCTCATGTTTATCACGCTACGCTGGTGGAAGATTGCCGAGGAAAGTCGGCCGCGGCGACTGAATGTTCAGCCAATCGTGGCTACCGCTTTCTGGGCGTATCTTTTATTGTTTCTCTTGCCGGCAGCGCCCCAGCGCCTGGAAGGTTTCTTTTCGCTGGTACTGACGTCGTTCATCGTGCAAATCGTCTCGCCCTGGGCCCCGCGAAGTCAGCCGCGTGGCAAAAGGTTACGGCTACTCAATGCGTAGCAGCCCGTTGCCAGCGCTCAGGCGAGCCGGCTGCACGCAGGGTACTCCCGGAGTAAGCGGTGTGGCGCGCTGGCCCACGATCCCACCGCTTACTCCGGGAGTACCCTGCGTGCGCGGCTCGGCCTTCTTTCAGCCCGGCGATCATGTCCCTGGAGGAGGAGTTATGATGAACGATATGGTCTGGCTGCCAAGCAAATCTCGCACCCGCCGTGAGGCCCCGGCACTACCAGCCGGTTTTTCGTCTTTTAGTCCCGGTAGGGACGGCCGAAAGTAGCCCAGCGATATATTATCGCTGGGAGTGGCAGTGCCAACCCCCGTTAGCCCCGGTAGGGGCGGAAGAAACGGCGTTCCCAACAAGTGGCGTGTTCTGACCAGTTTCTGCCGTCCCTGACGGGACTCAATCCTCTGTCGCGATCTCCTAACCCAGCGATAAAATCGCTGGGCTATTATCTGCCGTCCCTGCCGGGACTTAGAAGGGCTTCGCCGAGCCGCCTTGAATGAGTCCCCCATCGGTCCACGCCAACAGCACCGTTTCCTTTTTTTGACCAGGTCATTAAACTAGGGGCATGTTTGCCGATTCTGATCGCGTGCTTGTTCAGCAAATTCGCGCCGGCAATGCGCGGGCGTGGGACCATTTGATCGCTTCTTACGAAGGTCGGTTATTCGCGTTCGTGCACCGTCGTGTGTCTGATCGGGCGGCTTGTGAGGACATTGTTCAGGAAACTTTCATCGGCTTTTTGACCAGTTTACCCAGCTTCGACGAAGGGCGCTCACTGCAGACCTATCTTTTCACGATCGCTTCGCACAAGCTGACTGATCATCTGCGCAAGGTCGGCCGGCACCCGCTGCAACAGGCGCCGGAGGCGCTTTTGCAGGCCAGGCCCAATGGGGAACCAGCCGCTTCGAGTGTCGCGCGGGGGCAGGAACGCCGTGCCCTGGAAAGCGAAGCGGTCGCTCGTTGCCTGGGCGCCCTGTTGGATCACTGGCGCAGCCAGGGTGAGTTTCTGCGCATCAAGGTCCTTGAGCTTCTCTTCGTAAAGGGGGAGGCAAATCGCGATATCGCGGCTTTTCTTGAAATTAGTGAACAACAGGTGGCCAATATCCGGTTCGCTGCCATCAAAAAGATCACTGAAGGTGCTCGTGAGGCGGGCTTGCCGGCGGACGTATTTCCCGAGCTTCACGGCGACCACGGGGCCAAATCGTGACGATTACGCGCGAACAACTGATTGCCTACCTGGACGACGCCTTGGGCGAGTCCGACACCGCCAAGGTTGAGCAGCTACTGCGCGAATCGGAGCCTTCGCGTCAGGAATTGCGGCAACTCTTGCAAGACCGGGACCGGGGCGAGCATACCCTGGGAGCAATCTGGCGACGCCAGCGACTCACCTGTCTGACGCGGGCGCAGCTAGGCAGCTATCTTCTCAAGGTTCTCGAGCCTGGCCTCCACGATTACGTGCAATTTCATTTACAAACGATCGGCTGCCCGTTTTGCCGTGCCAATCTCACGGACCTGGAGGCGCAGCAAAATCGCGCCGCACCCGAGGCAACCAAGCGCCGGCGGCGTTACTTCGAATCCAGTGCGAATCTGTTGCACAAACCGTCATGAGCAGTTATTCGGTGGGTCAGCGCGAGTACGCTCGACGCCACCCTACAAAGTCCTGGCCCTAGTCTGTAGGGTGGGTCGAGCGTACTCGCGCTGACCCACCGAAATGCACTTCTGAGATCCTGGTCATTGTCATTGGGTCAATTCGGTGGGTCAGCGCGAGTACGCTTGACACCACCCTACATAAGGCCAGGGTTCTAAAATCATTTCAGGGCCTTGTTGACGGCATACCATAGTTCGTTCATGCGGAATGGCTTGCGCAGTAAATCGGCGGCGCCGCTTTCCAGGAGGTGGGTGGCCTGGTCCGCTTGTACCAGGCCGGTACACAAAAGAATGGGCACCTTGGGAAGGCGCTCGCGGATGTGCTTGAAATTGGCGGCCCCTTCTTCACGCGGGATCATCAAGTCGAGTATGACCAGGTCGACAGCCTGGCCTCTGTCGAGAATCGCCAGGGCCTCGCGCCCCGTCGTCGCCCCTGTCACGCGATGGCCGGCGATTTCCAGAAAGCGGCGCACGACGTCGAGCACGGCGCGTTCATCGTCAACGACCAGGATTTGCCGGCCGGGCGGGTTGTCGGGTTCCAGGACTTGCGGCGCCTCATGCTTTGCCGGCGCCTCCATATGTTTCTCCCGCAACCGGGGCAGATACAGGCGCACGCAGGTTCCGCGACCAACCTTGGTATCGATTGTCAAAAAACCCTGGTGTCCATGAATGATGCCGAAGGCCACCGGCAGACCCAGGCCCGTGCCCTGGCCGACCTCTTTGGTGGTGAAGAAAGGGTCAAGGGCCTGATTGAGAACTTCGGCCGGCATGCCCGAGCCGTGGTCTTCGACTTCCAGGAGGACATACTCTCCGGGCGGAACATTTTCGGGGAAGGCATGCAGCTCGCCCCCGAGCAGGCACCGCGTCAAGCGAAACTCGACGGGGTGGGGCAGCGACGGGTCCATGGCGTCACGGGCATTGAGGGCGAGATTGACGAGCACTTGCTGAAGTTGGTTGGCGTCCGCGAGCGCTACCAGCAGGCTCTCCTTCTCGTCGTCCGGTTGCACCTTGACCGCGAGATCGATCTTGAGGCTGGTTTTGACCAGCTCGGCGGTCGACAGCAGCAGCTTCTCGATGGAGGTCGGCTGACGTCGCAGCGCTGGTTTGCGCGAAAGCGAGCAGTTGTCGCGTCAGATTGGCCGCCCGGTCGGAAAGCTCGACGATGTAATCAAAAAACTCCTTGACGCAGTCGGGCAAACCTCGTTCGCGCAAGCCGAGCGTCGCATAGCCCTGTATGCCGGCGAGAAGGTTGTTGAACTCATGAGCGATGCCGCCGGCGAGCGTGCCGACGCTTTGCATCTTCTGGGCCTGAAAAAGCTGGCGTTCCATTAGTTTGCGTTCGCTGATGTCGCGATAAATACCCACGAAATGGGTTAGCTGGCCACGGCCATCGAGAATCGGCGAGACCGTGACCGAGGTATCCAATAAGGTGCCGTCCTTGCGCTCATTGATCAACTCGCCTTGCCAGCTCGTGCGCGACATGATGGTCCGCCAGATGTCGGCATAAAACTCGCGTGGGTGCAGGCCGCTCTTCAAAAGGCGCGGCGTCTGCCCCAGAAGCTCCTCGCGGGCATAGCCGAACATGCGCTCCAGGGCACCATTGACATGTTCGAGCGTGCCCTGCAGGTCGGTGATCATGATGCCATCGCGGGCCGATTCCAGGGCCTCGATGAGCAGACGATTCGTCTGCTGGAGGCGGTAGCGGGAGACCGATTCCTCCGCGCGCTTGGGCAACTCGGTGAGGAAGGTCAGCGCATGGTCTTTGACGATATAATCGAGCGCACCAGCCTTCAGGACCCGGATGGCAAGCATTTCATCCCCGACCCCGGTGAAGATCAAGACGGGCGTGGTAATGCCCTCACGCTTGAGCGCGTGGAGCAGGTCCAGGCCGTTCATGTCCTCCAGTTCGAGGTCAAGTACCACCAGGCTGTACTGGCTATGCCCCAACACGATGAGGGCGTCGGCACCCGTGCGGCAGAGCGTGATCTGATGGCCGGCACGTTCCATGGTCTTGCGCACCAGGAAGGCCATGTCTACGTCGTTTTCTACCAGGAATATACTTCAGCGCTTCGGACATGTTCGGGTTAACCATCGGCGAAGGGGACCAAGATGCGTACGCAATAATCCACATTCGTGGCGACGACATCCAGCTTGCCGCCCCAGGTAGCCGCCAACTCGGCGGCCAGGCACAACTCCAGGCGACTTTTTAACTGCGGCCGGTTCGCTCCGGCCGGCGTCGCTGCCGGCGCCGGTGCGTCTGGCCTGTGGACGGGGCCAACCGTCATTTCCAGTTCATCGCCATGGTCACCGGTTTGTGCCGACAGCCGCAGGGACAAGTCCATGCCTTGATAACAGTCGATGCCGCAACGCAGCACTTCCAGAATCGCGCGATGAAGCGAACGTCGGCTCGCCCGCACTGCTTTTTGCCGCCACTGATTATCGAAGGTGAAAGTGCGCTCGGGGTAAAACTGCTTGATCTCGGCGTGAATCTCGCGACCAAGGTTGGCGAGTTGAATGATTTCCATCGGCTCATGATGGGTGCCGAGGCGGGCCATATCCTTGAGCACCTGCACCATGGCCGAAGCCCGCCGGGCGGCCCCGCCCAGCCGGCTCAAACATTCCATGGCTTGAGGACTGAGCGTCTCCTTCTCTTCGACCTCGAGCAGCCTGGCAAGTCCAAGCACCACGACGAGTTGATTGGGCAAATCGTGGCTAAGTGCCTGGTGCATTCCCGCCAAAAGTCGCGCGGCCTGGCCCGGATCGATTGGCCGAGGCTCGGCTGGCGGGTGCTGCCGGTCCCCATCGGGGAAATCCGCTGTATTGGTATCCACGAGATCACTCATTCCTCATCATGGTGGTCCGACGCTCTACCGAGAATTCGGGCCTTCGCCCGCCTATTGATAGGTACCTACAAAAGTAACCGAAGGCGGCGGGTCTGCAAAGCAGATAATAGGTCCCATCCCCCTTATTTTGGCTCCTCCAGGCGAATCGGCATCTCCTCGAAGTAGTACCTATCATCGCCGTTGCCCAGGTTTAATTGCGCGACGGAACGGTGCAGGAATGTCGCGACCTCGTCGGCCAGCGAACTCGCTGTCACAGAGAGCACCAGGATGGGGCCGGGCGGCAACTCCTCGTTTGCCAGCGCCTCGAGAAACTCGGCGTTGGCTGTCAAGCCTGGTTGGGCCAAAGCTAGCCGCTCCAGGGCAGCATAAGCAAACTCTCGGCTGGAGTTGCCTGCCAGCGTCGTCGGGTTGAGCCCGGCCAGGGCGACGGCGAGGCGATTGCCCTTCTGCCGACACCATTCCCAGCAAATAGTCGCGGCGAATGACAGGAGCCGTTCGAGTACCGGACTGTCGGTGAGCCCGGGATCGACGATAAGGACCAGGTGATCCGTGGGCATGTCCTCAAAGTCACGCACCATGAGTTCGCCGCGCCGGGCCGTCGTGCGCCAGTGAATCCAGCGTGTGCTATCACCGGGCCGAAATGGCCGCAGCCCGTGAAATTCCGTCTGCGCTCCCGGGTGACGCCGAGGAAAAGCGCGTGCCTGTCCAAGGGTTGGACTGTGCTGCGCCAAAAATCGGCCCAGGGTGCCGCGCTGCAAGATCCCCAGCCTGGGAAAGACGACCAGGGCGGCTGCCTGCGGCATGGATTTGGCGAGGTGGACGAGCGCCAGCGGGTAGCCCGTCGTTATTCTCAAGGGAGAAAGTTGCTGGCGGCCGCGTTGGTTGAACAAGATTTGTAGATCGAACGTGGCGCGGGCGCCGGCCTCGAGCCGGGGAAGAAAGCGGCTCAGCTGGTGCTCTGGGCCGGCATCGTGGACGGAGATACCCAGCGATGCCTGGCGTCCCTTGTTTTCTACCTGCAGAACATAAGGGAAGGGGGTGCCGGCGAAGGCTGCTTCAGGAAAAAAACGCTCGGCCGTCACGGCACGCAGTTGCGGATAGGCCCAGCGGAAATTCACGAACACCAAAATGACCATCCAGCAGGCCAGTAAGGTAATGAGGTTGATGCCCTTGAGAAGGCCGGTGACGAACATGGCAAACGAGATGATGAACCAGACAACGCCTTCGCGGGAGAGGGGCAAGGCTTCACGCCGCGGCCATTTCATAAAGGCACCGTGATGCGCGCCAGGCAATCGGCCAGGAATGCCTCCGCCCCATCTTTGCCACCCGAGTGGCGTGGGCCTTTCATCAGCAGGCGGTGCGCGAGCACGGGGCCGGCCAGGCGCTTGATATCGTCGGGCACGACGAAATCGCGGCCGCTGGTGAGGGCGAGCGCCTGGGCGGCACGATAGAAATTGAGTCCCGCGCGAATGCTGGCACCAAGCTGCACCTGCGCAGCCGTGCGGGTCGCATCGAGGATGTCGAGCAAGTAATTTTGCAGGCGCTCCTCGAAGCGAACCTGGCGAACGTGTTCTTGCAAGCTCAAGACATCGGCGGTGGACAGCACCGGGCTTAAACGATCGACGGGCTCACCCTCGCGATGGCGGGTCAAGACCTCGCGCTCGGCGGCCCGCGCGGGATAGCCGACGCGCAGCCGCAGCAAAAACCTGTCCAGCTGGCTTTCCGGCAGCGGATAGGTTCCTTCGAACTCATAGGGGTTCTGCGTGGCCAGCACCAAAAACGGCGGGCCGAGCGCTCGCGTCTGCCCATCGACGGTGATCTGCCGATCGCTCATGGCTTCGAGCAGGGCGCTTTGCGTGCGCGGCGTGGCGCGATTGATTTCGTCGGCAAGAATGACCTGGGCGAACAAGGGACCGGGACTGAATTCAAAGCTGCCGCTCGGCTGATGAAAGATACTCGTGCCGATAAGGTCGCTCGGCAACAGGTCAGGCGTGAACTGGATGCGGTGAAAGGAACAAGACAGGCTACGGGCGATCGCCTTGGCCAGCAGCGTTTTGCCGACGCCCGGAACGTCTTCGATAAGGACGTGTCCCTCGGCGAGGACCGCGATCATGGCCAACTGAATCACTTCGTTTTTGCCCAGGAGAACGCTCTCCAGGTTCAGTTGCAACTTGGTCAGGAGTGGGGCGATGGCGTCATTCATCATGCGTACGTCGTTTTCCGTCAAGCCGATCAAGCAGCCGGTGTTCCCTGGGCCTATCCTAAAATGGGGACTGGGCTGTCGAATTCTGGACGCCCCGTCCCCGATTTGGGATAGGCTCTTATTGTAAGAGGTCCTAAAAAAACGGGGACATTCGGTTTCGTGAAAGTAAAAACAACATGCCCGCATTCGGTTTGCCCACGCTGGTTCATAAACGCGACGGGCGCATCGTGCCTTTTGAGGCCGACAACATCAGCCAGGCGCTGTATGCGGCCTCGGAGGCGCTGGGCCAACCCAGTGCCTTTCTGGCCCGCGAACTTACCGACGGCGTCTTACATTTTCTTGCCGAAGAAATCGGCCCGGAGCAGCCGACCACGGCACAGATCGGCGACCTCGTCGAGAAAGTCGTGCGTGAGCTTGGCCAGCCTGCGCTGGCACAGGTCTACGCGGTGGGGCAGCGCCGTCGCCGGCCAGAAGTAACGGGCCCGCCGGCGACGCCGAAAGCCGACCGATCGGGAACGAGCGTCTTTTTTTCCAACAAGGACACGCCCGAGGCGGTGGTTTCGCGGGCATATGTTCTTACAGCATGCAGGCTGTGTTCGCCCGGGATCTGGCAGCCGCTCACGAGGAAGGCCTGGTTGCCCTGGCCGGCCTCGATCGGCCCGAGGAGTTGGCGCGGCTGGTCGTGGAGCCGACGGCCGGTGCCGATGGCTGGCTCACACTTCTGGATAGCCCGGCCCGAACCCTGGTTTTCGACGGGCCCGAACACGCGCTTACGGATGAAAACGTCGTGCCCTGGCTGCAGGGGCTGGAACAATTTTGCGCAGCCACCAAGCGCAACGCGATTCTTAACCTCCACGTCGTCCAGCCGCCGGCGTGGGCGGCCGGCAATCCCGAAGGGCCCCTGTTCGAATATGCCCCGGCGTCAGCCGACGACTCGACCCGTCGCGCCTGGTTGCTTCTAAACGCCAGCGTGGCCATGCCATTGGTGAGCGTCAACTGGCATTTAAGTGACGCTGACTTCGCGCCCGACCAACTTGCCGGTCTGGGTGAGCTGGCCCGCCTGGCCTGGGAGGGCAGGGGACTTACCTTGACGCTGGATCGCGCCAAAGGACGAACGGTCTTGGCCCCCGGGGTAGATCGGCGTCACGCGGCCGCACTCATGGATGTTTATCTCGATTTGCCGCATTTCTTGCGGCTGGCCGCGGTTGACAATGACGCCCGCCTCTTTCTCGACAAACTTCCAAGCCTGGCCAGAATGGCGGTCCGCGCGGGGGTGCAAAAGCGCAATTTCCTTGCGCACGCAGCCTCGATCGCCCCGCCTTGGCCCGCGCCTTTCGGCTCGAACGTGCCCGCCTGGTAGTGGTCCCCCTGGGCGTCGATCAAGTAGTGGCCAGCCTCCTGGGCCAGGGCATGGCCGCGAGCAAGCTGTCGCTCGACCTCGCCCAGCAAGCGCTTGAAGTACTCAAGCTCACGCTCGACAAGGAAAGCAACGCCACCAACCTGGAAATCGCGCTGGACGGCCCCGACGGTGAACTCCCCGGCGCCAGTGGGCCAGGCGATAGCAAGCTCGTTAACGCCGCCGGCATCCTCCAAGGCATCGCGGGCTTCGGCACGCTTCACCTTACCGCACCAACGCCGTCGAGTTTGGTCGAGCTGCTCTCCTATGCCATGAAAAAAACCGCGCTAGTCGCCCTACGCCACATCCCGGCCAGCCAGGAGGAAGCGCTGGATTCGGGCGGGTTGACGTCGGGGTAGGCAGAGGCGGGAGATGAATTCTCGTCAGTCGCGTGGGGTTCCAGTGCAAGACGATCATTTCTTGACCGTGAGCCGCAGCGTGGAACGCAACGCCTGGCGGTCCGGATTGGTCGAGCGGAAGACTGGCGCTGGGGAAGTCTGTGCCTTTCAGCCGTTTTTTTCCGCAGAAGACCGGGCGAATCACGTCGGAGATGACTTCGACAATGTAAATCATGAGTAAACTTCAATCCGGTGGGCAGTTTTCTTCCTCAATTGCTGCGTTTTGTCGATAAATGACCTCGCGCTTTCGCCAGAAGGGGAACAACAGAAGTCCAGTGGTGCTGTCCTCTTTCCAGCCTGCCTTGTTGTGATATTCAAGCGTCCAACGGTAGTCGATCCTCCCTCTGCGGAAAACCTTGAGACGGCACCGACGCCCAACCCTAGAGTAAAACATTTAAGAGCCTCGGCTTCGGACGTGAAATGTACATGCCAACCATCAAAGGAGACCATGAATTCATTTGCTGTAACGGTAAACGAAACAGAAAACCCTTCTGTTGACCTCGGATCGACGGTAATAGTGTTCCCATCCTGACGGTAGGAAAGCAACCGACAACTTTGAAGCCGTTGTATGATTTTGTCGAAGGTGTTCATGAAATATGGTTCAACTCCACAGCCTGTACATTTGGGTCATTAACGACCGACTGCAATCCCCAGGCCGTCGCAGTCGGCGCCATGACGATCTTGGTGCTAAAACCAGACACGCAGCCCAAGTAGCGGCCCTTGCAAGTTCACGTCGCCGATGCGCAGCCAGTCATAGCCGCCGAATAGCTCCCAGCCGTGGTGCGTGACGCCGACGGTGCCGCGCAGGTGGACGACTCCCGCGCTGCCGAGATTGCCGAGGTCGAGAGAGGTGGAAACGACGACGGGGTTAACCGGAAAGAAGTCGCCGCCATAATGGAAATTGAAACCGACGTCGCCAGCGCCATGATCGCGGCGCAAGCGCAAACCCAGACCGGCGCGTAGTACCGCCCACTCGCTTTGGGCGAAACGAAAAGTGGCATTTACATCGCCGACGACCATGTAGTCGGTTCGGCCGTTGCCCAGGTTTTCATGATAGTAGTTCCAGTTTGTCAAAATGCCCAGGCGCGAGGAAGTATCAAACAGGAGGTGCCCACCGGCACGGTTGAGGCCGGCGAAGTCGTTGCCGTTTTCCAGGGAAAGCTGCACACCCCATATCTTCGGCGCCTGATCCTTGCCCATCTTTTCGGCGAGCTCCGGCGATCCGGCGGGGTCCAGGGTCAGGTAGCCGGGGCAGGCAACGGCATAGGGATAGGTGGGGAATAGAAGCACCTTGCCGAAGTCGTCGTCCAGAGCGGCATGGGGCAAAGCGAAAGGGGCCGCGACCGCGTAAAGAAAACCAACACCGACGAGGTTCCCGACAAGGTCCCGCAAGGCCCATCGTCTGATGTCCTTGTGTTGCCGGTTTCGTGTGCTGGCTCATTGGCGCGTATTTCGTCGCGTGCTTGCTGCAGGCGACTTTCCTGCGCGAACTGCCCCGACTCCGCAAACAAGGTAAGCCAGGGACAGCAGGCAAAGCAAGCGCGGCATTGTTGCCCGTTTCCGGCCCGGCTGGTGCCGGCCCATTTCCCGTTAAGTGTGCCAGAACAAAGCGCGGGTGACCTGGAAAGCGGGCATAGCAAAAGGGTGTATTTCGGGCAATGCGAGGAAACTTCTCAACGAAGAGGGCGTCGGGAGGTTTTGCGCAACGCAAAGGGGGAACCATTCGCTCTACAAAAAATAAGTTAGTCGAGTTCATCCATTTCGTCCCCCCCATACATGTCCGCCGGTGGGCTCCTTTTTTCACATTTTTTCTTTGAGCAGGTCCGCTAGACGCCAAGTCGGTGTGATTCGATTAGCCACTGCTGGGTTGATGGAGGTGGCTCGCCGATAAGCGATGATCGCGCGCCTCTGGATCGGTTTCGGCGAAAGCTTTGGCGCAAAGCAGCCAGCACTCATCCGGCATACTGCACGTTCAAAGACGGTAGGGTCCAATTCGAGAGCTTTTAGGATACGTTCACGGCTTTTTGCCAGATGGTTGATATCCGCAAGGCTGAGTCCCGAGTGGAGGGAGTCCATGGCCTCGTCGGGCATAACCGTCACGCCGACAAGTTGGGCACAAGCCTTGCGATCACGCGGTAGGCCGTACGCCTTGAGCCAACGATGGACGTCTCCGATGGACCACATTTCTGTCGTATTCACCATGCGAGACAGGACGTGCCGTTGCAAATCGTTGAGCTCGGTGAGAGGATCGTCGCGCTGTTGGAATGCCGCGGAGAGAAGTGGAATCACCAGCGGCATCGTATCAAACTGGCGTGCCCGTTCAAGTCGGTCACAGATCGCCGGAATCGCTGTGCGCTGGACCTCAACGGGCAGCTGGGCGATTGAGAAGGCCGCATCGCCCGGGGATTTGCCGCCAGCTCCCGGAATGTTTTCATACCCTTCGATCGGCTCGGCTACGAATGGCAACAACGCCTCAAGCAACCGTGCCGTCGGCTCGATCCGCGAAGCTGACAGGCCGCCATGCAGCGTGCCGCCGGGAATGGATCCTCGACAAGCGTGCGCTGCAGTGTGGCAGACGAACCAAGCTCGCCCAAGGCGAACGTGATCGCAGCACGGACCCATCCTGACGGCTCGGCGCGGCCTTGCGCTCGAGTTTCGGCACCGATGTCCCGTCCATCGTCGGCATACAAGCAAGTACCCAGGCTGCCCCCGCCCGCACACCAGGGTCCTCATCGGCAAGCAACCTGCAGGCCACTTCGTAACCTTTGAGAGATTCCTGATAGATTTGGTGGAGCGTGGCCGGGTAATCGCCCCAGCGGGAATCATCCGGTTCGGGCTTGTGAGCCTTACCGTAGGAATAGACTCGCTCCCCGTCCCCCCAGCACGGGCGTTCCTGGACACTGAAGTAACCGGTGATCAGGCTGCCCCAAAAGCGGAGCAGATCGCCCCGTTTAGGCACGTTCGGACTAGCGCATATCTCGATCAAGAAGGGGATGACGTAACATGTGGCCAGGTAGCGAGTACCCTGATGGAACACATTGCCATAGAGAGTGTTCAGCACTTTGCTACGGATCTTCGGATCGTGGTCGAGCAGCTTCCGGAGGAGGGCAGGCACGTCGGCTGCCGACCCATACGCGTGTTCGAGATCGGCCCAGGGAACCTCATCCAAACCTTGCAACATGTTCGTCTCCCTTATAAGACCTGACCCAGGTAACAAACCCTATGACCGCTTGGTGGGCCACCGACAGCGACTGCGGTTCGGAGCAATGCCCATTTACTTGATTCCATCAAGTCGCAAATTGCACGGTGCGGGAGGTTCTTTTACGAAATCTGCGTGATTATCGCCAATGGAAAGATGACCGCACCGGGGCACGTTCACTCGAGCCCATGGGCGGATTTCGCCGTTATTTTGCTGTCCTGGAAGGTGAACTCTATGTGGCGGCTACCCTGTACGACCGTCAGCATACCCGTATAGCCTGGGGTCAGGCGGGCGTTCTTCAATGGGCCGCCGATCACCGCGCTGATTTGCGCGAAGGTCATCCCGTCTTTCATTTCTTCATATGCCGTTTTCGACACCAGCACGGGTTCTTTTTCGGGAAGCTCGATGATGATGGTGCGGAGCGCACGCCCCCCTTTCATGGAAGAATTGAATTGAAATTTGACTCCACGGCCCTCGGGAAGTGAAAGGATATCCGCCGGACCCCATAGATAGAGTTTCGCGGTCTCATAATCGATCACCGCGTCGCTTAATTGCAAGACGCCAAGGCCGAGCACCCATCCAACGGGGGAAGGCCGTTCATTTTTCGCGTGACTTGAAGCGCCGTGAAATCCGTCACGGTCGGTACTTCGCGGCAATTCATGGAGCCAATGGAAAGCTGTTCTACGACCGTATTAAGGAGGGGTTGGGGGCCGGTTACGCCGGCGAGAGTTTGGTCGGTCTTGTTGATCGGCAGCTTGAGACGATTGGCCACCGCCGTGTCGAGACAGCCGGTGGGGACGCCCGTGTCCAGGAGAAAGCGCAATGGTTCACCGTTAATCTTGACGTGAACATCAAAAAGGCCGTCTTTGCCAACGTCCAGCGGGACCTCAATAAATCCCCTGGTTGTAAGAAACTCGCGCACATCCAGAGAGCGGGAGGTCGGGATAACGGCCAGTGGATCGCTGCCTGGCACTGGCGAACCAGCCAACTTTTGGGCAGATTTTGCCGATAACCTGCCGTCCTGGAAGACAAGGTCGATACGGCCATTGCCCTGGGTGATGGCCAGCGTGCCCGTGTAGCTGGAGATCAGGCGGCCTTTTTTCAGGTCACCGCCGAGAACCGCGCTGATTTGCGGGAAGGTCATTCCGAGCGTGAGTCGATCATAGGCTGCTCCGGTAATACCCTGAGCTTGATTGAGCACGACCAGGATGGAACGCGTCGGCACGCCCATTATTCAGGTTCGACGACTGAGCGGATTTCGCAGCGACCTCGGGTGGTAACCTCAGGAGGGCCGTCAATTCCAGCAAGAACAGCTTCGGCGAGGAAAGATCGATCACGGCGCCGGTTAATTGCAATATGTTGTTGCCCAGGATGCCGTCACAGGGCCGCGTACCGGCTTTCTTTCGCTCGGCGTTCACGGCGGAGAGATCACTGACGATCGGGGCCTCGTTGCAGACATTGGGACCAAGGGTGAGTTTCACAATCTCCGTTCTCGACTCGGGCTCGCTGCCGGTCAGGCCGGAGACCGTTTTACCGGTCTTGCGGATGGCAAGCTTGAGTCGCTCGGCGGCCGCGCGATCAAGCGTGGTGCTGCTGGCACCCGTGTCCAGGATGAAGAGAAGCGGTTGGCCGTTGACTTTGACTTCAACATCCAGGTTGCCGTCCTTGTCAGGAATCAGAGCACACGCAACGTATCCCCGGGCCTTGAGTACCTCGGCCAGGGTTGCGGGAGCGGACAGCGCGCCGACTGCGGGAGGGTCGGGCTTTGTGGCCGCTTGACCGCCGGCCTGCCGGACCAGTTCCACGGACGCAGGAACGAGTCCCAGAAGCAACACGCATGCGAGACGCGACTGGAATCGAATCACGATGATTCTCCCGGTCTCCCGGTTCGGTGATAACGCTGACGGAGCGGTCAGCGTGCGACGGCCATAGCGGTACAGTATCCCGAACTGTCGGCATGTCAATTCCCGCCGCTGCAAATGAGAACGGATGACCGTTTAGAATCAACCCTACGAAGCGGCAGCGCGGCCCATCGTCCCAGAAAAAAAAGGATTGGTTGCCATGATGATTCGCTTCCGTGATAATTCAGTACCTCTCCCTCCATGGTTGCCATGGTAAGGACCTGCGCCGTAAGCCATGCGGGTTCGGGCTTTCGCTGTCGGCAACCAACAACGCCCCCGTTTCCCAAACAAGAAGGAAGACGCATGCGCCTGGTGATTGTTATCGTGCTCTTTGGAGCTGCTTTTCTTGGCGCGCCGCCCGGCGCGGGCCTGGAATGAAGTTGGTCATGCCGTCATTGCGCTGATCGCCTATGACGAGCTGGGCGATCCTCAACTCCAGCTCCGGTTAGTGGAGATGTTGAAAAAGCACCCACATTACGAGCAGTTCCTGGCCAAGAATCGGCCGGCAAGCGCCAGCCTGGCGGTATGGGTCACATTGCGGGCCGCGAACTGGCCTGATTGGGTTCGGCCACCCTATAACGTCGGCGTAAAGGCGGACCCGAGCATTGTCCGTTATCATCGAGCCTTCGATCATTTCGTCAACATGCCCATTTTTATCACCACTGGGCCCGACGCTTTCACCGGCCAGGTGCCGCCCGTTGATCCCGATCGGCCAGACATCCACAGCGCTTACCGGCAGCGCCTGGGCGAATTGAACGAACCCATGGCGGCCGGCGAGGACAAGGCAGTGGCGCTGGCCTGGCTCGCGCATCTGATCGGCGATATTCACCAGCCGTTGCACGCGGGCACCATGTTCTCCCGCCAGTTCCCGGAAGGAGACCTGGGCGGCAACCGTTTCGGCGTGAAGATCGAAGGCAAGCCCACTCGGCTGCATACCTACTGGGACAATGTTTTGGGTGAGGTGCCCGGCTGGGAGAATGATACGGCGGAGCACCAGGCTGATGTCTATGCGCTGGTGGTGAAGGTGCGGGAAAGCCTGCGCGATCCAAAATACAGTCGGGAGGCTTTACAGGAAGCCTTGTCGAAAAACACCTTTTTCGCCTCGTGGATCGCGGAGAGCCACGAACTGGCGAAGACGGTCGCCTATTGCAATGGGCCAACCCAGCTTAAGGCGGTAATGGTATCCGGCCGTGCGCTGCCTGACGACGCACCGGATGTCGGCGAGGGTTATGATGCACGCGCGCAGGAAGTAGCCAGGCGGCGCGCCGCGCTGGCGGGCTATCGTCTCGCGGACAAATTGAAGCAGGTGCTTGCGCGTCAGCCGAACAACTAAAGAAAAGCTACAAGGAGCTTCGTCGAAAACGGGGACAGGACCCTCGAATTGGAGGTCCCGTCCCCGTTTTGGGCAGGCACTAGCGTGTAAGCTCGAAGTTATATTCTTTTTGATCGGCGCTTACGTTCGCGACCAGGGGATTGTCGATGAGGTCGGCGTATTGCGGCGGCAGCGGTCGGTCGCCGAGCGACTGCAAATAGATAGCCAGTTCGCGCTGAGCGTTCTCCCCCTTCAGGCGGGCCGGGATCTCCGTTTCTTTCACCAAAACGTGGTTCTCGCCGGCACAGGCCCCGGGTTTCCCTTTGCAGGTGAGCTTGAAGCGTCCTTCTTTATCGGTGATGCCCTTGGCGAGATATTCGGCGCCATACTGGATATTGGGAATAAAGCGCACTTCGACGTTGTAGAGAGGCCTGCCTTCGAGCCGGACCGTGCCTTCCACCTCGACGATCGGCGGCGGTGGCGTTTTGCCACAGCCTGCGAACCCAAACAAAAACAACGCTGCCCAGGGCAGCCGTGCCAGCCGACCCATCGATTTTGTTCCTTTCATTCCGGCACGGTTACCGTGAAACCGTCGTTCGGGATCGCCAGCCTCTGCCAGTTGATGGCCTGAAAACTCACTTCATCCGCGAAGAAATGGATTGAGCCGTCGCACATGACGAAGTTGGCGCCGCCGCCATGGCCGCTGCCAAAGTTATTTTTTCTGGCATCGTTGCCGATGTTGGCCGCGATGGAGTTGAGCGGGTGGCCCGTATCGCCGAGGTTGTCCTCGCCGCTGTTGTAGTTAGTCCACGCCCAGCCGCGGACCTCGGCCAGGTCTTTGTCCTGGAGGCCGGGATCGCGACTATAGCGTTCGCCGGCCAACAGTGTGTTCGAGGTGCCATCGATAATGTGATCGATTCGCACCGAACTGTTGTAATACATGACTCCGTTGAGACTGGCGGTGGCGACGGGCCAGGCCGAGGTGCCGGCGTTGGCGAAGTAGCTGTTGACGCCGAAATAATAGGCGCCGTACTGAATGGTTTGCTCAGGGACCCAGTCCACGGGACATAGATACATGGGCACTACCGTGGCGCCAGGGGTGGTCGGGCCATCGCAGTAGGCGTATTCGCGCTTCGAAAGGTCGAGCTCCTTATAGAGGTTGTCCTGTTCCACATAAGGAAGGATCATCGTGAGCCAGGATCCCCAGACGCCCGGCAGGGGAGGGGCCTGGCAGCGCGGACAAACGGCTGGATCGATGGAGCCGCTACCTGAGGCATTGCCGAACCCCACGCTAATTCCCGCGGGAAAACGCCGGTAATTGTCATGATAGTTGTGAAGCGCCAGGCCAATCTGTTTCAAGTTGTTTTGGCATTGCAGGCGTGCGGCCGCCTCGCGCACTTTTTGTACCGCGGGAACGAGTAAAGCAATGAGGATTGCGATAATGGCAATCACCACCAAAAGTTCGATGAGAGTAAATGCTTGGCGCCTCATACTGACCTCCATTTCCAATTGGAAACTTGGCTCGCATCAGTCCGTCAGCGGCAGGTCGATATTTTGACGGCCACCGGCTTTTACTTCAACTTTGAGGGGAGTTTCGAGGGCGGTAGTGTACTCAAGGGGTATCACCGCGCTGGGCGCAGGCGCTGGTTTGCCATCCTTTCCGAGCACGGCCCGCATGTCGCGCGAGGGCCACGCCACCACGACGCGGTTGGGCCCGACCAGGGCCCCGGCCTTGTCTCCCTGGCGTGCCAGATTATACATGCCGGCGTCATCGGTCATGCCCATCGCCACGGGCAGCTGCTCGCGGCCCTCGTGGATCGGGTAATATTTGACCAGCGCTCCGACAAGAGGATGGTTATTCAGCGTGACCTTGCCCTCGACTTCGGCAAATTCGAAGTTTTTACCAGAACATCCCGCCAACAGGACCAGGAAGGGGATAAAGCTGGGCGCTCCTACTTTAAAACACTTCATTTTCATCAACCACCTTGTCGTTGGCACGCATCGAGAGTCTCTGGAAAGTGATCAAGTTGATCTCGTGCGAGATGGTCCGCACCGAACCATCCGCGAACGCGAAGTTGGCAATCTCGCCGGCGGAGTGCTGGCTGCCGAACTGATTCAGGTCGTGCTGCAGCACGCCCTCCATGCGCTCATTGGTGTTCAAGGTGTTGTCTTCCATCGCGTAGCCATTGGCCCACGCCCAGCCACCCAGGGCCTCGGAACTGCCGGTTGCAGGAAGATTTTGCCGCGAACGTTCGCCGAACGCGATGGTTTGGCTGGTCCCCGCCAGGACCGTGGCGATGGAATTGCGGCTATTGAGATAAAAGAGCCCATTGCGAGCCATTTCGTTGGCCATCGGCTTGCCGTCCGAAGGGGTCGCCGACGTGCCCGAGCAACCTCCATAGCTCGCGAGGCCGAAATAGAGGTTGCCATACTGGCCGACATAACCGCTGGGGAAAAAGCCGTCAGAGGGACAGACAAGCATGGGCACGACCTGTGCGCCGGGGGAGTTTGGTCCGGTGCAGTTATGTCCCTGGGGGTCGGCAACGTTCAACACCAGCTGATTGAGCAGGTTTTCCTGTTCATAAAAGGGAAACAGCGCCACGTGAAGCCCGAAGTAATTCATCGGGTCGGGCGGCGGGTCCCAACCCTGTTGCTGCGGCCAGCCGGGAATGTTGAGCCCGGCGGGAAAGCGTTTCCAAACATCATGGTAATTGTGGGACGCCAGCACAATCTGTTTGAGATTATTCTGGCATTGATTGCGGGCGGCTGCCTCGCGTACCTTCTGCACGGCGGGCACCAACAAGGCGATGAGGATCGCGATTATGGCGATCACAACCAATAGCTCAATGAGCGTGAACCCCTGCTTTTTCATGGCATGGATCCTTTCAAACGTGTGGGACGAGAAACTTGCTTTGGGAGAATCTACGCAGTCGCGGAGAGAGTGGAGAGGTGTGCGGAACTCATTTAACCAAATAAAAACAATAATGCAACCAGAAATTCAAAAAAGTTTCTCGGAGTGAAGATTAAGGGAGTCTTTTGGCCAGCTAGGAATTCATTCTTCAAATACACACACTATCTTCACGATTTTTTCATATTTAGATTTTAAACTCCTACCTCACACGAGCCTATGGTCACTTTGGGGAAGTGATCTGTATACGTGCCCAACACGTGCCGGTTCGTGGACAACACACCTCTCCCACCCACCCCGCTGTTTTCCTTTTTACCTGATAAGCACTCATACCCATTAAGTGGCGGCGTTTATCTATTTCACCCGGGAGAGGCTCCATGATTTGGCCGAATTTGGTTTGGTCCGCGTTTCGTAAAAAGAAGTCATCGAATAAAAAATGGGCAAATAAACATGGCTTGAGGAACGGCAAACTTTTTGTCGAGCTGCTTGAATCCCGCGAATTATTATCCACCGCCACGACGGTTATCTCGTCGGCGCCGATCACCACATACGGCAACAACGTCAGCTTCACTGCCACGGTGACGTCGACAGTAGATAGCCCCGTCGGCACCGTAACTTTCCTGGACGGCGCCGCCACCCTCGGCACCGTCCCCATCAGCACGGTGGCAGGCCACCAGCAGGCTTCGTTTACGACCCTCAGCCCACTGGCGCTGGGCAGCCACACCATCAATGCCGTCTATAATCCCGGCGGCGCCAGCGTGGGTGTCGATCCTTCAAGTAGTGGGTCTACGGGCGAAACGATCAACTACAATCCAGGCGACCTGGTGGTCAGCCTGGTTGGTACCGGCACGGCCTTGACCGCCAACGGCACCGCCACCTTTCTGCAGGACTACACTAGCGCCGGCGCGTAATCGCGGCCAACACTGTGACTCTGCCGTCGACTGGCGCCACCGCCTTCACCGAGGGGGGTACCACCACCACGGAAGGCTACCTGACCGATGCCGCCGATGGCCATAGTCTCGGCATCGCCGGTTATATAGTGGCCGCCGGAACAAGCACCGCCGCCGCCGTGCGCGCGGTTGGCGTGGTGAGCCCAAGCGGCTCCGTTAACACCACCACGCAAATGCCGTCTGGTACCGGCTCGACGCGCGTGGCTGTATCGGCCGACGGCCTCGGTTTCTGGGTGGCATCCAGCAACGGGGTTCGCTATGTGCCCTTCGGTAATCCAGCCGCCACCGCCTCCACGCAAGTCACTGCCGAGGTCGCCAGTCCGACAGCTGTGGGAATCGCGGTCGCCGGCACCACGACCGGTCAGCTGTTTGCTTCCGCCGGCTCCGGCGTCCAGGCCAACGGCGTGCCCGCACTCGATAGTCCATTTACGGTCGGGACGGGCTTACCCACCAATGCCGGTCAGGGAGTCGCCGTATCGCCCTCTTTTCCGACGGCACGCGATGCCTTCAACAATTTTCCTACGACGAATCAATTCGCGATTAGCCCCGATGGCAACACGATTTACATGGCCGATGGCCGCACGGACTCCAAGGGAGGCATCCTCAAGTATTTCAACATCGGGGCCAACCAATGGACGCTGATCGAGAACTTGCAGCTCGACAGTTTTTCCATTTCGTCGGCCAGCGAGACCGGCACGACCGTAACCATCACCACCAGCGCCAATCACACTTTTGTCGCAGGTCAATCGGTGACGATCGCGGGCGTCAGTGTCGCCGGGTACAACACGGCGACCGCAACCATCAACCCAAACACCCCATCCACTCCAATAACTCCGAACAGCTTCACCTACACCCTCGCCGCCCAGAACCTGGCCAGCAGTTCGGGTGGTTTCGCGACCAGCAACGACGGCGGCTTGCGCGGCCTGGTAGCGGACTTCAGCAATCCGAATAGCCCCGTCCTTTACGGAACGACAACCGCAACTTCGGGGAATCGTGTTGTCCAGCTGACGGATACGGGCGACCTCTTCGGCGACTCCGGCTCCGGTTTCACCCCGGTCACGTTGGCCACGGCACCCGCGAATGAAGCATTTCGTGGTGTGGCGCTGGCGCCGACGGCAGCAGGCAGCACTGTCAGTACCACGTCCCTCGCGGTGACGAACTCACCCGGCACTTATGGCACGGGCGTCACCTTGACGGCGACAGTTACCGCTGGCGCCACGGGCTGGGTGAGTTTCCGCCTGGGCGCGGTGGAGATCGGTGCCGCGCCCATCGTGGGAGGTACCGCCACTTTCAATACCGCCGGCAATCTTTCCGCAGGGACCTACGCCAATAATGTCGTGGCCGTCTATACGGGCGATGCGACCTACGCCACGAGTACGTCCTCGGCGCAGTCCGCCACCGTCAGCCAGGCAAACACCTCAACCGTGCTGAAGTTTTCGGCCAATCCGATTGCCACCGGCGTCACGGAAACCTTCACCGCAACCATTACCGCGGCCCCTGGCATCACGCCGACCGGCACCGTCACATTCAAAAACGGCGCCACCACGATTGGCAGCCCGGCCACCCTGACGCAGTCCATCGTCAATCAAGCCGGTCATCCGACCATCGTATTCACGGCCACGGTGACAGGCACTTTCGCCACCGCGGGAACCCAGAACGTCACAGCCACCTATAACGGCGACACGAACTTCTCGACAAGCCTGGACACGGAATCGGTATTGGTCGTCAGCCCAACTACCACGACCGTCACCACGAACCTTGCCAATCCGACCGCCACGCCGTCAGCGACGATTACGCTGTCGGCGACGGTGACCAGCACGGGGGGTACGCCAACGGGTTCGGTCCAGTTCTACGACGATCTGCTACCGGTCGGCAGTCCCGTCACTCTGGTTAGCGGCTCAGGTACTGGTACGGTTACCACGGCGTTGACTCAGGCTGGCGGCGTGTTGACCCCGGGCCTCCATTCCATCTCCGCGATTTACACTCCCGACGCTTCAGCGCGCAACAGCTTCTTCACCAGCACGGGCGTCTTCGAGCAAGCCGTGCAGGCGAAACCGTTCGCTGCCAGCGATCAGTTTGTTTATCGCGTTGGCGATGGCACCACCAACCTCATCGCCCAGGCGCCGAATGCAATTGCCGGCGCGGGTTCGATCGGCAGCACAATTTATATCGACGAATACACGCCCGCCGGCGTTTTGGTGCAGTCGATCATTCTCCCAACGGCCGACGGTACCGGGTCGCAAAACACGATCCATGCAGTGGTTGGCACTGGCCAACAATCGGCGACGGAACAACTTTCGCTGTCCGGCGATGGCCAGTATCTCTTCGTGCCCGGCTACGACAACAATCCACTCAATGTCGCCACCGCCTTGCCGTTGCCCTCGGCGGCGGGTAACAATGCCGTGCCCCGCGCCATCGCACGCATCAAGTATGATGGCACGATTCAGACGGAAGCGTTCACTGCCGGCGCCAGCGGCGTGGAAACGAGCGGTGGTTTGAACGGCGTATTCAGTCCGGATGGCAACAAGTTCTACCTGAGTGGCGCCAACGGCGTCGTCTATTTTTCCTCCTTCACGCCCTCGGCGGCTCTTGTTTCCGCCACGGCAACGATTGCCAGCACCATTGGCGCCACCGCGCAGGGGCTGCAACCCTTCGGCGGCAACCTCGCCGTCGTGGCCGTGCCCTACACCGGCGCCACGCTCGATGGTGCATTCGCCGGCTTCCCAATTGCCAACGTCAACGCAGTCGCCAACGCGAGCCTCACTGAATCCGTGGCCGGCGCCGGGACGACGGTGACCGTAACCACCTCGGCCGCCAATGGCTTCATCACCGGCGCTAAAGTTACCATCGCGAGCGTCGTGCCCGCTGGCTACAACGGCACCTATACGGTCACAGTGACCAGCCCAACGACATTCACCTTTACCGCTACGACCGCCGGCCTGGCCAATTCCACGACGAATGGCACATCGACCGAGGTGCTTACTCTGCCCGGTCTGCCGTCGACCGATAACTTCCAGAGCTTCCCGATCGACGCCTATTTCACCCACCTGGGAGGTACTGGTGCCCCCGCCGGCATCAACACCATGTACCTTTCCGACGACGGGCCAAGCTTCGCCAATGGCCGCATCACCAAATGGGCCCTGAGTGGTGCCGGTTCCTGGAGCCTCGTGGACACATTAACCGCCGGCAGCGGTAATACCGCCATCAGCTTTTACTGGCTAAGCGGGGCTACTGATTCCAGCGGCAACGTGAGCCTTTACACAACCTATGGCAATGGCGGCAATGCCGTTACCGGCCCGGGGTTCCTCTACGCCATCACGGACCAAAATGGCTGGAACGCGCCCCTCGGCACTGGCGGCGTTCATAGTGACAACCTGACAACCGTTGCCTCGGTGGCCAACGGCACCAACGAAACCTTTCGCGGCGTCGCCAGCACGCCTGCCGCGGAAACTACCACCATCGTTAATAACGGACCTAATCCAGCGATAGCCGGAGCCTCGGTTAGCTTCACGGTCACCGTCACCGGCGGCCAGGTTGCGACGGGCGGCACGGTCACGCTGGAAGATGCGGCCCACGGCAATGCGATAGTAGGCACGGGAACACTCACGAACGGCACCGTTACTATTGCAACGACGACGCTCGCCATCGGCTCGGACAGTATTTTCGCGCTCTACGCAGGCGATACCTTCCATCAAGCCACGCAAACGGTCGCCGTCCCGCAAACGGTCACTTCGGGGCCGTTTAGCAAATATGTAGTCACAATCTTCGGCGGCTCCAGCGTTGTCGCCGGCAGTTCCTTTCTCTTCACAGTGCAAGCAACCGACGCGGCGGGCAACGCCGTTTCCAGCTACAACGGACCGGCGACAGTCAATATCGCCGCCAGCCCTGGCGACCCGCTGAGCAACTTCCCCACCAGTGGTGCGCTCAGCAGCAGCGGCTTCGGCTTCTTCATCGGCACGCTGAAAACCGTGGGCTCCTACACCTTGACGGCGTCGGCCAGTACCTTCACGGGCACCAGCTCGTCACTAACCGTAACCGCTGCCAACGCCATTTACCTCACGGCCACGGCGCCCTCCACGGCTATCACCGGGGCGCCTGTCAATGTGACCGTCAAGGCCTTTGATTTGTATGGCAATCTCGCCACCGGTTATGTAGGTACCGTCAAGCTCACGAGCAGCGACGCCGCCGCCATTCCTGGCCCCAACTACACCTTTACCACCGGTGCTGGCCGCGACAACGGCACGCACACTTTCGCGGTCACCTTGAACACGGGCGGCAGCCAAACCGTAACCGCCACGGATATCGCGGCGACCAATCCGAACGTGACGGGCACCACCACCCCAATAACGGTACGCGGCCTCGTTGTTTCCACGTTCACGCCAACGCCGACCGGATTCACGGTCACTTTCAACAAGCCGATCCTGGCCAATGATGTGACCATGTTCGGGGCGACGGCGAACGCGGTCAATGACGTAACGATGACCGGCGTGGGCGTCGGCAGCATTCATGGCACGTTGTTTATCGATCCGACCAACCAAATCGTCACCTACAAGGCGACGGCCGAGTACTTGTCCTTACTCGACAGTTTGCACGGCGGCATCAGTTCGGTCGTCCTTCCCGACGCCACGTACACCATCACACTCGTGAGCGGCACCGGCAGCAACGGCTTCCTCGACCTGCTCGGCAGCGCGCTGGATGGTGCCAACAACGGTGGCCACGCCAACTTTTCGACCAGCTTTACCACGCATTTTCAGGGCAACAAAACGCCTGTGCTTGGCCTCCCTGATTTCGCACGTGGGCCCGACAGCAGTACGCCAATCGCGGTTCCCAACAATGGTGCCGCTGGCATCCCCATCACTCTTTACAATGCTGCCAATGTGACCGATGTCACCTTCTCGCTCACCTACAATTCGTCCCTTTTGAACATTACCGGCGTCCTGGCCGGTGCCGCCGGCGACGCGACCGATCCGTTGTCGGGGCTGACATTGGTTTCCAATAGCGGCGGCGTGGCAACTTTCCACTACACCGACACCACGCCCAATTCCGCGACACCGACTTCACCTCTGGTCCTGGGAGATATTCGGGCAGTCGTTCCCTCCACCGTCGGTGCCGTCGCCCTTAATCTTTACCAGGTCAAGGAACAGCTCCAGCTTGGCAGCATCGTGATTAACGGCGGCAGCGTTACCGGCGCGGTCCCCGCCAATGCCGTTCACGTCAATGCCTACTTCGGCGATGTCAATGGCGACAAAGTCATCGATGGCCTCGACAAGCTAGCGGCCGACACTGTGGCCCAGGGCCGTGGTAGTGGGTTTAGTGCTTACGTTCAGCTTGACCCGACCATCGTGGGCGACGTCGCCGGTGACATTTCGGTCGATGCCGGCGATGTCAGCACGCTTGATGCCTATGTCGCTCAGCTGTCGCCGTCGCAAATTCCGGTGCCGCCGACGCAACTGCCATCGGGCAATGCGAACTTCGTCAGCCCCGGCTCCATCCACTCGCCGAATGCCGCCGATCCGACCCTGAGCCTCGTCGGCAATGCCTCCCCGCTCGCTGGCGACCTCTCGTCCCTCGTCGTCTCCGTTCAGCTCGATCATCCGCACCCGGATGGAAGCACTGGTCTGACGCAGGCGTCCCTGGCGCTGACTTACGATCCCCTGGCTGTCACGCTGATACCCGCGGATATTAGCCTCGGCACTATTCCCAGCCAGGGCAACGGCTGGCAAATCACGACGGTCGTTGATGCCACGTCCGGCAAGATCGGCATTCAGCTTTACAGTGCCACGCCCATTAGCGCCAGCCAGGCCGGAAGCCTGGTAAATATCGTGTTTCATGTCTTGCCGGGCGCGAGCACACCGTTCGCCGCGATCCGCCTGGTGGAGACGGCGAGCGTTAATGGTCAGCCCTTCGCCACGATTTTGGCCGATTCTCAGTCCGCCATGATCCTCAGTCCCGGCGTGGATTATTTGCTGGCTCCGCTGGCGCCGCCCTCGTCGTTCACAGGTCATCAAACCACGGTAATGGCAGCGCTAACCGACATTACCGTGCCCAGCCTGGACACCGAGACGTATGTCTCCCTGGTTCATGCCATCGTCGAAACGAGCGACGAGGTTCCTCACGCTCTGTTCGGCAATGGGACGACGCCCGGGGAGTCGCTCACCAAGCTACCCACCAGCATGATTGTGACCGGCATCTTGGCCTTCCAGCCAAATGCAAATCAACCCGGCCAGCAGGCGCGTCCGGTCAATCTCCTGGATTTCGTGGCGAATTCCTATGCGACGTTGAATTCCATCAACCCGCGGGCACTGGCTGCCCAGGTGCTACTGCCGTTGAGCTGGCCCACCGACATGTGGGCCCCGTTCGATGGCCGTAGCGTGACGGAAATCAGCGATTTAATATGGAATGATCTACCCAGGGATGGTCGCGACTTGCCGGGCGACGCGATCCCGGCCAATGGCACCAGCGAAACTGCCGCCAGGGACAGCGTATTCGCCGATTCGGTCGGCGAAATGGATGACCTGGCCTTCTAAAACCAATGTGGAATTGCTTTTCTTCCTGCTCGTAACGTGAACTTTGGTCCGCGTCCCGGCAATGGCCGAACGCGGACCAAAGTTTGCGCCACGAATCAGTTTTAAGGGACGGCGCGGGTGCCGCTACCTCATAGCGGCAGGAACCTGACGAAAACAGGCGCATTACAGCGTCACGAACTTCTGCTTGCACACGTCGAACAGGCCTTGATTGGTGATACGTAACTCGGGGATCACGGGCAGCGCCAGGAAGGATAGCGTGCCGAAAGGCTCGGCCAGCTTGCAGCCGAGGCCTTGCGCTGCCGTGCGCACTTCTCGAAGCTGGCCGCAGACGGTGTCCGCGTCTTCCAGTGACAGCAGTCCCGCAATCGGCAAGGGCAGGAGCGCCCGAACCTGCCCGCCCACGGCCACCGCGAAGCCGCCGCCACTTTCCTCCAGGGATCGGACACAAGCCATCATATCGTCCGGGTTGGTGCCGGCGACGATCAGATTATGGGAATCATGGGCCACGGACGAAGCCAGGGCGCCGGGCCGTCGTAGGCCCAGCCCGCTGACCAGGCCGAGCCCGACCAGGCCCGAGGCTCGGTGCCGTTCGATGCTCGCGATCAGGGCGACGTCCTGTTCCGGCTCAAAAACCCAGTTGCCATCCAGTTGCTTGACGGTGTGCGCTTCGCACCGTGTGAGGATCTGGTCGGGCACGATGCCGATCACGGGGGAGGTGGCCCGGGTCAGTCGCAGCTTGAACCCCGATGCATCCATGGGTCGCCACGCGCACACTGTTACCATGACTCAATTTGGCCGGCTGAACGTCGGCCCGATATTCGCCCTGACCGGCGACGACCCGGCCTGTCTTGAGTACGAGCCGCGCGCGAAAATCGCGCAGGTCGTCAACGACCACGAGGTCGGCGCGATAGCCGGGGGCCACGGCCCCACGGTCGCCCAGGCCGTAATGGCGTGCCGGCACCAGCGTTGCATGCCGGACGGCGACAGCCGGCGGCACGCCTGCCGCGACGAGCCGCTTCAGGAGTCCATCGATATGCCCATGCGCGCGGAGCTCATCGGGAAAGATGTCGTCGGTGACCAGGCACCAGGAATCGCCGAGCTCCCCTGCGACAAGCAAGGGCAGAATCGCGTCCAGGTTGTGCGCCACGGAGCCTTCACGAACTTGTACCAGCATACCCAGGCTGGCCTTGGCGAGAGCTTCCTGGGCGGTCGAGGACTCATGATCGCTACGGATGCCGCTGGCGACATAGGCCTGCAAATCTAGTCCCGCCAGTCCCGGAGCATGACCATCCAGGACGTGCCTACCCGGCAGCGCCGCCAGGATTTTCCGCAGCACCGCCGGATCGCCCCCCAGCAAGCCCGGTATGTCCATGACCTCGGCCAGGCCCAGCACGCGTGCCCGGGTGAGTAGCTGCCCTACTTCGGGCGGGCCAAGTACCGCGCCCGCATGCTCCCAGGGCGTTGCCGGCACACAGGAAGATGCCATGAAAAACAAATCGAGTGCTAGCCCGGCACTGGCTTCCAGCAGCATGTCGATGCCCGCGATACCCAGAACGTTGCCGATCTCGTGCGAGTCAGAGATGACGGTCGTCGTGCCCAGCGGCACCAGGAGGCGCGCCAGCTCTGCCGGGTTGAGTAAGGTGCTCTCCAGATGCATGTGACTGTCGATGAGCCCCGGCAGCACGAAGGCGCCCGCGACGTCAATCGTTTTGTGTGCTTGCCAGGTGTGCGCGCCGACGCCGGCGATCCAGCCATCAGCGATGACGACGTTCACGGTCTGAACCCGCTCGGTGAACACATTGACAACTTGCCCGCCGGTGAGCAGAAGGTCCCCCGGCTCCTGGCCGCGGGCCACGCGGATTCGTCGCGCGAGCAGTTCCTGGTCGTTTGGTGGTACGGGGGGCGAGGACATGAGCATCACGCACGAATCCTTTAATACGGTCTGGCTTTGCCGGATTGTTGCCACTGGACGAACAGGTCGGCGCACTCCTCGCGCAGGAGGCCGCTGTCAACCTGCAGGGGACTGCCGCCCATCTTGGCGAGCACCTTGGCATCGACGCCTAATTCTGAAAAGCCCGCCGCGGCCGCATCCGCGATCGTCGCGCCAAAGATAACCCGCTCGATCCTGGCCCAGTGAATGGCGGACAGGCACATCGGACACGGTTCGGTCGTTGAATAGAGCGTGCATCCTGGGAAAAAAATAGACTTGAGGGCCGTCGCCGCCTCTCGAATGCAGTTAACCTCGGCGTGAGCCGTCGGATCGCAACTGCGCCAGACGGAGTTATGCGTGACGGCGATCACCTCGCCCCCGCGCACTATTGCCGAGCCAAAAGGCGATTGGCCCGCCGCGATGCCTTCCTGTGCTTTGCGAATAGCCAAACGCATGAAATCCTGGGCACTCATGAAATAGCTCCCACAACGGATGATTGTCGATCCCCAACGACCGCATCTTGCTTCGCGGGCGCCGCCAGACAGCGCATGACTTCCTCATTCGTGGCGGGCAGGTTTAGCCGCGTGCGCTGCTCCCCCGTTCCTTTGTCCTCACCCAGACATATCGGCGGCTGCGACACGAAGGAAAGTGCATGTTTGACCGCTGTCCACACCGAGACGCCCAATAATAACGGAGGCTCGCCGACGGCCTTGCTGCCATAAAGGTTGATGGTGTTTTGCTGGTTCTCGAGGAAGTTCACCGACAATAGCGGCGGCAGATCGGTGACGTTCGGGACCTTGTACGTTGTCGGCGAATGCGTCCACAGACGCCCGCGTCGGAATAACGCAGTTCTTCCGTCGTCGCCCAGCCGAGCCCCTGCATGAAGCCGCCGATTACTTGACCGCGATCAATGGCCGGATTGATCGGACGGCCAAGGTCCATGAGAATGTCCACGCGCGTCACCTTCACGTCGCCGGTGAAACGATCGATGAGGACCTCGGAGACGGCGCAGCCGCACGTGTAATAAAGGAAAGGGTTTCCTTGCCCGGTGTTCCAGTTGAAGTCGATTCCGGGCGTGGCATAAAAGCCGCGTTCGCCCAGGTCCACACGCTCCTCGTAAGCCAAACGAACCAGGTCGCCGAAGCCAAGGCGCCCCTCTGGCCGGCGGCGATCGAAGACGCAGCCTTTTTCGAAGATCACGTCCACGGCGGCGGCCTCGATGCTATCGACTCGCGGACGAAAGGTGCCGCGCAGCTACTTCGGCCAGCCGCTGCCGCAGCGCTGCACAGGCCTTGACCGCCGCACTGCCATTGAGATCAGTGCTGGCGGACGCCGCCGTCGGCGACGTGTTGTTGTTCTTCTCGGTCGATGTTGGCATCACCGTGACGGCGTCCGCCGGCAGGGCGAACTGGTCGGCCACGAGTTGCCTTATCTTCGTGTTGAGCCCCTGGCCCATCTCGGTGCCGCCCGTCGAAACCTGAATCGTCCCGTCCAGGTAGATATTCACCAGCGCATTGGCCTGGTTAAGCGTCCGCCGGGTGAAAGAGATGCCGAACTTGACCGGTACCAGCGAAATGCCTTTAAGCCAGGGCGTCAACGACGCCTGGCGCGTGACCCGACCATCGGCTTGCCCGCTGCCGCGTTCCCCCCAGCCATTCTCTGCTGACGCCGCCATCATCTCGGGCGTGGCTGGTGAGTTAAACGCCTGAATGGCGGACAGGCGCTCCTGGTATTCGGCGCTTTCGGCCAGACGCTCCATGACGGCAGGGAGTGTGTTGTTCAATACCAGTTGGCCGTAGGGTGTGACATTGCGGTCGTGCAGGCCGTAGCAGTTGCGCCGCCGGACTTCATAGGCGTCTAATTTCAGGTAGGCGGCGATCTCCTCGATGATGTTTTCCACCGCGGCAATCGCCTGCGGCCCGCCGAAGCCGCGGAAGGCGGTGTTTGACGGCAGGTTCGTTCGGCACACGGTCCCGGAGAATTCGGCATGGGGAAGGTAGTAAGCGTTTTCGGCGTGGAGCAGGGTTCGCTCCATGACAGGGAGCGACAGGTCGGCGGAAAAGCCGCCATTGGCATAATAATCGATTTTCAATCCGGTGATGCGGCCGTCGGCCGTGAAGCTGACGCGGTAGTTCGACCGGTACGGATGGCGTTTGCCGGTGACTTGCATGTCCTGATCGCAGGAGAGAACAATTCGCGCCGGCCGCCGGGTCTTGAAGGCCACGAGCGCCGCCAGCAGAGCGGGATGAGCGGCCTGCGTCTCCTTGCCGCCGAAGCCCCCTCCCATCCGCCGGC
The DNA here is from genome assembly GCA_963848825.1 of uncultured Planctomycetota bacterium. Taxonomy (GTDB): domain Bacteria; phylum Planctomycetota; class Planctomycetia; order Gemmatales; family Gemmataceae; genus CAVVSQ01. Next base: position 819,881 of record CAWKFA010000017.1, read on the forward strand.
ATATGCAAACCACCTGATTTTGCTGAAGTCCCAGGCAGCGCGCCACGACGGCCTGGATTTCCGTGGGGTTCTGCGTGGAGGAGTGGATGGTGATCTGGCCGCCTTCGCCCGGGACCGCGAGCGCGGTTTGCGGCTCAAGATAAAAATGCTCCTGGCCGCCGCTCGTAAACGTACCTTGCAGGATGTGTTCGAGCGCTGGCGAACGCGGCGGCGACATCTCCGCGCCGCAGGCGCCGTGTGCTGCCGATGAGCTGCCCTTGCGCCAGCGCTTCCTCGATGGTGAGGGCCGCCGGGAGCGGCTCCAGCTCGACGACTACCTTGGCCTTGGCGGTCGCGAGCGCCCGTCGGCTCGTGCCCGCCAACAAAACGATTGGCTGGCCGATGTACTGGCACAGCTCGGCGGCCAGGAGTTCTTCGTCGTGAAAAATGGGCCCAAACGTGTTCTCCACCGGAACGTCCGTGTGCGTATAAACGCCAACGATTCCGTCCACGCGCCGGCTGGAGCTGACGTCAAGCTTCTTGAGGCGCCCATGCGCCAGCGGGCTGCCGACAAAGTCCAGAACCAGCTCGTTTTTTTGCGGAACGGTATCGTCGATGAAGACCGCTTCGCCCGTGACATGGTGGCGGGCGGAATCGTGAGGAATTGATTTTCCGACAAGGGTCATGGCGTCAACCTTTAATTGTGGCCAGCGGAACTCACGGGCCCGGCGCCTGGCGTGCCGGCCTGCAAGCCCGCTTCCAGCGACTCGCTATAAAACTTCAGCATGATGTTCTCGGCCAAAAGCAGTCGGAAATCACGCGTGCCGCGTACATCGGAGATCGGTTGAATTTCGGAGCGTGCCAGGCGGCCCGCTTCTCGAAAGGTCTCCTCGGCAAACTGCTTCCCTTGCAGAAAGGTTTCCGTGGCGGGCAAGCGTAAAACCGTGGCCGCCACGCCCGAATAAGCAATAAAGGCCCTGCTTATCACTTCGCCGACTTTGCGCACCCGGATGGCAGCGCCAAAGGTCGCGATATCCAGGTCGTTCCGGCGCGATACCTTGTAGAGGCGCAACAACTCGTCTGCCGGCGGCAGCGGGACATGGACGCGCGTGATGATCTCGTCGGCTGCGAGTTCGGTGACCTTGTACCCCTTGTAGAAACGATTGATTTTGAGGCCGCGGCGCCACGCGCGCTGACCACTTCCAGTTCGGCGTCCATGACCAACAAGAAGGGCAGGGCATCGGCAATCGGTGATCCATGGGCGACGTTGCCTACCAGCGTCGCGACGTTGCGAATTTGTGGCGAGCCGAAACGCACGACCAGCTTGTAAAGCTCCGGCCAGGCGTCCCTGGCGAATTTTTCGATCTGGGCCCAGGTGGTGTTGGCGCCCATGGAGACACTATTATGCTCAATCACAAGCTCGCTCAGGCCCGGCACCCGGGTCAGACTCATGACGACACTGGGCTCATAGCCCCTTTTGTTCCGTAACACACCCAGCTCGGTGCCGCCGGCGACGATCACCGCTTCCGGGTGGCGCGCCTTGAATTGGATGGCATTTTCCAGTGTCCGCGGGGCGAAGAACGTGCGTCCGACTGGTCCCATGCCTGGCGAGCCGCCTGGGGCCTCCACGAGAACCGGCTGCACTTGCGCTTCCTGAAGGTCGGCCAGCAGCGCTGATGCGGTGTAGCGCTCCGCCAGCGGCGGGAACTGCTTCGGCGTGATCGACGCGCCTGCCTCCAAGATCGAGAGATACCCCGTGCAGCGGCACAGGTTGCCGGTCAGCGCGGTTCGCAAGCTGGCAGGGCCGTTCGCCTCACCGCTTTCGAAATGCCCCGCCAACGCCATGACAAAGCCGGGTGTGCAATAGCCGCACTGCGACGCATGATGGTCGACCATGGCCGCTTGCACGGGATGGAGGTCGCCACCGCTTGGCCCCAATCCCTCGACGGTCACGACATGCTTGCCGTCAAGTTGATAGAGGAGATAGATACAGGCGTCGCAGGTTTCATAACGCAGGCCCTGTCCTTCCGGACGGCCCACGAGGACCGTGCACGCGCCGCAATCCCCTTCGGCACAAACCACCTTGGTGCCTGTTAACAGCAATTCTTGACGGAGAAAGTCGGTCAAGGACATGAACGCGGTGGCCCCGCGAATTTCATGACGCTGGCCATTAACGTAAAGACAGAGAAAATCACGCATGCATCACGCGCCCTTGAGATTAGGTGCTGAATGCCTTGCAAGCTGGAGGAGAGGATGATACTACTGGAGCCAGGCAGCACACAAGGTCATGCTAGCCGCGTGAGAGAGGGACGCGTTCGTCTAGACCTGTCTCTATTATACAGGCGCGTGGCGAGGTGGCGATGGCAGCTGTCGGTATATTTTCCAGCCTGGCCGGGGAGGTCCTTGCCCGCTGCGATATTCTCGCCGCCATCAGCGAAGTACCTGGCACGATCACGCGCCCTTTTCTGTGCCCGGCCACGCACCAGGTCCATGAATGCTTGAAAGACTGGATGGCCGGGGCCGGCATGACAGTGCGCAGAGACGCTGCCGGGAACTTGATCGGCCACTATCCCGCCGCACTGCGCCATGAATCAGCCACCTCTCCCGCCGCGGGTCCCCAGCACCGCCCTGCTCAAGTATTGCTGATCGGCTCCCACGTCGATACCGTGCCGAACGCCGGCCGGTACGATGGGCTGCTGGGCGTATTGCTTGGCGTTGCCGCGGTGGCGGGCCTGGGCGGCAAGCGCTTACCTTTTGCTGTCGAGGTCATCGGCTTCAGTGAAGAGGAGGGGATTCGCTATCGGTCGCCTTACCTGGGAAGTCGAGCGGTTTGCGGTACTTTCGATGTCGCGCTCCTGGAGCACGCGGACGTGGCAGGCATCTCGCTCCGCCAGGCATTCCACGATTTCGGCCTGGATGCAAGCCGCCTGGGTGAGGCTGTCTATCCGGCCGGCAAGATTCTGGGTTACCTGGAGGCGCACATTGAGCAAGGGCCGATCCTCGACAGCCGCGATCTGCCGCTTGGCATCGTAATCGCCATCGTTGGCCAAAGTCGCTTGCAGCTTCGCTTCGAAGGCAAGGCGGGGCATGCCGGTACTTTGCCCATGGAACTACGCCAGGACGCGCTCGCTGCCGCCGCCGAGTTCATCCTCGACGTGGAACGCCTGGCCCGCGCCACCGCTGACCTGCGCGCGACGGTCGGCACCCTTGGCGTTGCCCCGGGCGCCACCAACGTCGTTCCCGGTTCGGCCAGGTTGAGCCTGGACGTGCGCCATCCCCTCGACACGGCCCGCGAACAGGCGGTGACGACCTTGATCGAGCAAGCGGCGGCGAGCGCCGGGCGGCGCGGAGTTGCTTTTCATGTCGACCAGGCGAGCCATCATCCCGCCGTGCCGACGGACGTGCGGCTTACGAAGGTGCTGGAGGACTGCGCCATCGCGGCCGGCCACGCGCCCTGGCGAATGGTCAGCGGCGCCGGGCATGATGCCGCCGTGATGGCCAGTGTCGCTCCCATGACAATGCTCTTCCTGCGCAGTCCCGGAGGTGTGAGCCATCATCCCGATGAAGCTGTCAGGGAGACCGACGTCGGCGCGGCCCTTGAGGTCATGGTCGGCTTTTTGCGGCGCCTGGCTGCCCTGGAGTCCGTATAAAACGGAACAGAATGTCCAGGTACTAAAAAAAGGACCACGCATGAATATTCCGGGCTCCACGCGTAGCAGGGTCGGCACGAACCATGCGCTGATCGCGCCGGACAGCTTCGTGCGCTCCACCTTGCCCGGCTGGGAGAACACGGAAATCGTCGTTCTTATCTCAGGCCACATGGGCGCGCGCTTCACCCAATACCTGGCGCTGATGGCGCCGGGGGCAGTCGCGGCGCCGGCCCCTCCCAATAGGGAACGCGTGATTTACGTCATTGAAGGCGAGGTGGCCCTGAAGATTCCGCGCGAGCCGGAACGCACCTTGACCGCCGGCGGCTATGCCTTTCTGCCGCCCGATGGCGGCGGCAGCATCCAGGCCAAAACGGCAAGCCGCCTTAATGTTTTCGAAAAACGCTTTGTGGCCCGGCCCGGTTCATCGGCCCCGCGCTTCGTCTATGGGCAGGAGCAGGATGTCGAGGGCGTGCCGTTTCTCGGCGACCCGGATGCACGCCTGAAAACGCTGCTCCCTCTGGAGGTGGCGTTCGACCTGGCCGTCAATCTGTTTACCTACGCTCCCGGGGCAACGCTGCCCATGGTCGAAGTTCACATCATGGAGCATGGGCTCTTGATGCTGGCGGGGCAGGGGATCTATCGCCTGGAAGATAGCTGGTACCCAGTCCAGCAAGGGGACGTCATCTGGATGGGTTCGTACTGCCCGCAGTGGTTTGTCGCGATGGGCAAGGAGCCGGCAAGATATTTGTACTACAAGGATGTCAATCGCCTTCCGGATGAAGGATTGGAGTCATAACTCACGAAAAGAATATTTCATGCACATCGATGTAAACAGCGCCCGGTTGAGCGGCGAACTCGTCGAACTGGCTGGCTTCTCCGAAGCCGAGCCGCCCGGCGTCACGCGGATCTTGTTCAGCCGGCCGGACCAGGAAGCACGCGACTTTCTGAAGAGGCTGTTCACGGCGGCTGGCCTTGACGTTCGCGCTGACCCGGCCGGCAATATCTTTGCGCGCTGGCCGGGCACGGACCCCACGCTGCCCGCGGTCGCCACGGGTTCTCATACAGACGCCATCCCCTATTCCGGGCGCTACGACGGCACGGTCGGCGTGCTTGGAGGGCTGGAAGCGATTCGCGCACTGCAGGCGACAGGCCTGCGTCCGCGCCGCTCCATTGAGCTCATCATGTTTACCAGCGAGGAGCCGACCCGTTTCGGCATCGGCTGTGTAGGTAGCAGGCTCTTGAGTGGGTCGCTGACTCCGACGGCAGCCGCGACCCTTAAAGATTCGGCCGGTGCAACCTTCGACGAAGTTCGACGCGCGGCCGGTTGCGCCGGCGACCTGGCCGGTGTGGCGCTGGCGGCCGGGCATTACGCCGCCTTCGTCGAGCTGCACATCGAACAGGGCCCACTTTTGGAGCGTGAAGGCGTGCCGATCGGGGCCGTCACGGCCATCGCCGCGCCGGCCGCCCTGCGCGTCCGGCTGCAAGGTGAAAGCGGCCATGCCGGAGCGGTGCTCATGCCCGACCGGAAAGATGCCCTTTGCGCCGCGGCCGAGATCATTCTCGCCGTCGAGCAGGCAGCGCGGTCCAGCGGACGCGCGGATACGGTAGCGACCACCGGCGTTTGCCAGGTCCATCCTGGTGCCGTCAACGCCATTCCCGGCAAGGTCCTCCTTGAAATCGACATTCGCGACATCCAGCTTGACGCCCGCGACCGGGTCGTCGATCAAGTACGTCGGGCTATCGCCGAAGCGGCCAGTCGCCACGGCGCTGCCGCGGAGGTCGAAGTGCTCAATGCCGACCCGCCGGCCGAGGCGGCGGCGGAAATCCTGTCGGCCATCGAGGCCGCTTGCCACGGGCTGGACCTCAATTGTAAACGTATGGTTAGCCGGGCCTATCACGATTCGCTATTCATGGCACGCATCTGTCCGACCGGGATGGTCTTCATTCCCTGTAGGAACGGCGTCAGCCACCGGCCCGATGAATATAGCTCGCCCGAAGCGATCGCCTGCGGCGTGCAAGTCCTGGCCCTGACGCTGGCGGAATTGGCTGGCATGGACCTCACCCGCGCCGCAGTGTCCCCGTGATCAGCCCGAAGGGTTCGTCCGTCGGCACGAATATCTCATTGTTGTTTTCCAGCCCGAAGGGTTGCAGATTAAACGCCAGATGATGTTTGTTCGGCATCGTCAGGGTGATCTCCTCGATGCTGCCACAATTTTCGAGCGCCGCCTCTCCCATGGCATGCAGCGTATGCTGGACGGCCAGGCTTTTATGCGCTGCGAAAACGTCGAGCATGGCCTGGCGTATCTGAGCGTGCGCCTGGTTCCAATCCGGCGGGGCGTCGCTATAGAGCCAGTGGGCGGACAGCGCCGTCGCGAAAATGCGGTCGTCCGCCTCCCGGAGCGTCGTGTAGGCATCCTTGAGAAAGCCGGTAAACGCCGAGTCCGTCGTCTTGAGGATCAACAAATCATCGAGCCCGGACTCGACACGTATTCCCGTGCGCGTCAGGGTCACCGTGGTTCGCCGTTTTTCGCCACCGGAGCCGATAAAGGTAGAGGGATGTTCGCCGCCGCCTGTCCCCAGGCGTCGCCATGGCTGTTCAACCACCTCTACCGCGACCGCGGAAACGTGGCCATAGCTCTCGAGGAAATGGCGGGCCAGGAGCTCGCCGAAGCTCTCAATGGCCGAAAAAGTGTGTTTTTGCGCGAGCGCGTATACAGTATTCTTCATGGTGTCGGTCGTCACCACGCGGCTGTTGTCGCCCCTGGCGTAGGAGGCGACAAAGTCCCCCTTGAACTGGATAGCGACACATAGCTCCGTGATGTCGTGCCGGTCGGGATGGCGGCTTATCTTGGTCAGGCGGACACGGGACTTGCCATAGGCGTTGTCAATCAGCACGGCGGACATCGCTTGAGACCTCCAGGATGGTGTAGCTGCGGAGATTGCCTGGATGATAGCAAAAAAACAGGAAAACGCGAGCACCCGACCCGCGGACTGGGCCATCCGCGGCCAGCGTGTCGTCACGCCCGAGGGAGTACGTCCCGCTGCCGTGGTCATTCGGGGCGACAAGATTCTGGCAATCGTGGGGCCCGGCGAAGTGCCGCCTGGTTTTCCCGTCGAGGATGTCGGCGAGTACGCGATCATGCCAGGTTTGGTTGACACGCATGTGCACATCAATGAGCCCGGCCGCACGGACTGGGAAGGCTTTACCACCGCGACGATGGCGGCGGCGGCCGGCGGGATCACGACGCTGGTGGACATGCCGCTGAACAGCTCGCCCGTAACCACAACCACGGCCGCACTGGCGCGGAAGCGCGCGGCGGCGCAGGAAAAGCTCTGGGTCGATTGTGGTTTTTATGGCGGCATCATACCAGGCAACACCAGCTACGTCGGACCCTTGATCGAGGCCGGGGTGCTTGGTTTCAAGGCATTTCTGTGCCACTCCGGTATTGACGAATTTCCCAACGCCACGGCAAGCGACCTGCGCGCGGCCATGCCCACAATCGCAGCCGCCGGCTTGCCCCTTTTGGTACATGCCGAGCTCGTTGGCGACATCGGCAACGCCACCCCGGCTGACCCGCGCAGCTATGCGGGCTACCTGGCGTCACGCCCGCGGCAATGGGAGCATGACGCGATCGAACTCGTCATAGCACTGTGCCAGGAATATCGCTGTGCCGTGCATATTGTGCACCTGGCGTCGGCCGACGCCTTGCCGATGATCGCCAGGGCGCGTGCCGCCGGGCTGCCGCTTACCGTGGAAACCTGTCCGCACTATCTCCACTTCGCGGCCGAGGAGATTCCCGATGGCGATCCGCGTTATAAATGCGCTCCGCCGTTGCGCGAGCGTGAGAACCGTGAAAGACTTCGGGCGGCCCTGCGCGATGGCCTCATCGACACCATCGGCTCCGACCATTCGCCCAGCCCTCCGGAAATGAAGCACCTGGATAGCGGTGATTTGCGGCAAGCCTGGGGAGGCATCGCTTCGCTGCAGCTCACCTTGCCCATCATCTGGACCATGGCGGCGCATTGGCCCGGGACTACTTTGCTCAACCTGGCCATCTGGCTAAGCCACGCACCGGCCCAACTCGTGGGCCTGGGCAGTTGCAAGGGCCTGTTGGCGGCCGGTTATGATGCTGATTTCGTGGTTTTTGACTCGGACACCGAGTTTACGGTGGCCGGCGCCATGCTGCACCACCGCCACCGGGTCACACCATACGAGGGGCAGCGCCTGCGCGGCCGCGTCGTGCAAACGGTCCTGCGCGGGCGGACCATCTTTGCTGACAATAGCCACCAGGGGGACCGCGCCGGCCACACTCTGCGCCGTGGCCAGGAGTTGGCATGATCGATCTAGAGCGCCTCAATTCGCTGGCGGTGCCGGAAGCCCGGGCTGCCTTTCTCAAATGCTGCGGCGCGACACGCTGGGCCGAGCAAATGACCGCGCGGCGTCCATACCAGGATGAACAAGCGTTGTTGGCGAGCGCCGGGCAAGTCTGGCGCGGTCTGGAGCGCGCGGACTGGCTGGAAGCGTTTGCGGCTCATCCCAAAATAGGTGAACTCGACCTGCAAAAGAAGTTCGCCCAGACCGCGGCCTGGGCAGCCGCCGAGCAAGCCGGTGCCACTGCTGCCGCCGAGGCGACACTCAAGGCGCTGGCCACCGGCAATCGCGACTACGAAGCCAGGTTTGGCCACATTTTTATCGTCTGCGCCACCGGTAAGACAGCCAGCGAAATGCTGGCTGCCCTGCGCCAGCGCCTGGCCAACAACCCAGACGATGAACTTCGCGTCGCCGCCCAGGAACAGGAAAAAATCACCCTATTGCGCTTGCAAAAGATAACCTCATGAGCCCCATCACCACTCACGTGCTGGACATTTCCCGCGGCAAGCCGGCCGAAGGGATCGCCGTGATCTTGCTCAAGCAGCAAGATGACAACTCCTGGGCACAGCTAGCCCAGGGCACGACCAACGCGGACGGGCGTGTCCTGTCCCTACTGAAAGATGACGCCACCCTGGCAATGGGCAGCTATCAACTCCGCTTCGCCACGGGCCCGTACTTCAACCAACATGGCGTCCGCGGGTTCTACCCGGAAGTGCAAGTGATTTTCCAAATTGACAACCCAAAGGAACATTTCCACGTCCCCCTGTTACTCAGCCCGTACGGCTATTCAACGTATCGGGGAAGTTAGACGCCGACCGCTTACCGGCAGGTGAAGAATCGGCAGGGGACGGTGGGGCGCCGGGCCGATCTAGCTACAGACCTGCGTTTCCTGCCGCACGAGGCGGCAGGGGACGGGGAGAGTGCCGGGTGCCGGGTTGCTCTAGCTACAGACCTGCGTTTCCTGCCGCACGAGGCGGCAGGGGACGGGGAGAGTGCCGGGTGCCGGGTTCCTCTAGCTATAGACCTGCGTTTCCTGCCGCACGAGGCGGCAGGGGACGGGGATGCCACGCATGGGCACAGACAGCGTTTAACTCCACTTATTTCTGCTTGGTGTCCGCGAGCAAAAATGTTTTGAGTTGCTCGAGTTTGTCGGTGTTGATCAAATCCACGTCGGCGGCACGCAGTTCCGCCCAAAAGTTCACGTCTTCCGGTGTGCCCCAGAAGCGGACGAGGCGGCCGGCTTCATGGGATTTGCGGACCAGCTCTTTAAGTTTCGCACGCTCCTCCTCGGCGAAGGCGCCTTTACCGCGCCACCGGAAAGTATTCGACCAGTTATCGCTAATCCAGGGTATTAGGTCCGCTGGCTTCTTGGAGTCGACGTCAGAGGGACGGCCGTCGATGCCGGCGTAGCGAATTTTTTGGGCGGCGATGTCGGCGCTGGCGCGGTTGCCGCTGATGACGACAGTGATCGCTTTCTTGTCGAGATGGCCGTCCTTGATTACGGAGAGAATATCGTCGTAACGGGCGAAAACCTTATCCAGGGCCTGATAGGTTGCCTTGGCCTCGGATTTGACGTCCACGAGCAGCCAGATAGTCGGTCCGCCCTTGTAGACGCGGCCGCCGTTTGCCTTGATTCGTTCGCGTAAGGGATCGAGGTATAGCTTCTCCAGCGTTCGCTCAGGGCGAAGATCGAGGGCGGAGTGAGCGACGAGCAGCGCATCCTTGACCAGGAACACGTCGGCTTCCACGCTGCAGAAGCCCTGATCGAGCGCGTCGAACAGCGGCCGCTTGTGCTCGTAGTCGTTGTGGGCGTGCGCCCGCGTCAACGGCACGACCGGGCGCGGCGGGTCGTCGGCGGCTCCCGCCAACGTGACGAAACTGCCCGCCATCAGGCAGAACGCGGCGACAACGCGGTTGTGGGGGCGGCGGATGGCAAAGTGCATATCGAGTTCTCCGGTTGTGAAGGCATTGTGACCAGTGACGTTAGTGGAAAATGGTAAAAGAGTCATCTGTTTCCGCTACCACTGCCGGCAGACCCCAGACGGGAATGGCGCCGGCTTGGCGGCCGCCTTCGGTGGTGGCCTTACCACTCTTATCGTAGACCTGCCAGGCGAGCGTGCCGCCTCGGTTCCAACCCGTGCCTTCCGTCCAGGCGACGAGCACATGCCCATTTGTATTGACGGCCAGCGCCGGATGTTTTTGATTACGGCCTGGACCAGGGACCGCAATCGGCTTTTCAAGTGCAAGTTTGGCGGACGGGAGGCGTGCGAAATAGACCTGGCCATCATTGTCCCAGGCGGTGTATGTGCCGCCGGGCCCTTCAGCGAACGCTTCCGAGCTCATCGGGCAGGTGGCTATTTCCCACTCGTCCATACGTAAGCCAGCGAATGATTGGCCCTGGTCCGTCGTACGGAGCAGGTACATGCCGCGATTGATTTTCGCCGACGCCGCCCGGTAGACAAGATAGACATTGCCTTGCCGGTCGGCAAAACCGCCCATGCCGCAACATCCACAGGCCCCGGTGTGCTCCGCCCAGGCCGGTTTTTCCTGACTAAATGTCTGGCCATTGTCCCGCGAGATGCGCACCCACACTTGCCGGTTGTCTTCGCCTTTGACGAGGTCTGCGCCCAGGGCATGCCAGGCGACGTAAACATTGCCCGTCCGATCCGCCGCCAGCGAACCGCCACCATCGAGTAACGCGGACTGCTCCATCAGATTGTGCTGCGGTTCAAAGGCGGTGCCAGCGTCATTCAAACGCGCATAGAGCATGGGCACGCCAGCGAGCGGGTTTTTCGGAAAGGCCTGTCCGGAGCCGTTCCAGGCCACGTGAACACGCCCATTTTTCCCAACCGCGATGTGTCCGCCCCGGATGGTGCCGAGGGCGATGGCACTCTTGTCCTGACTGTTGACGCGCAGTGGCGGTGAGAATGCTGCCTGGCCCGCCTCGCGCCGCGTGTAGAGCAGGTTGCCGCCGCCGGCTTCGCCCTGAAAAAAAAGCAGGTGCAGGTTGCCGTTGTCATCTGTCACGGCTTGTGGCTGAAGTCCATGGTATGGAGTCGCGCTGATCGTCACTTTGCTGTCGCCGGCCGTGCGCGGCTCGACAAACCAAACCAGAGAAAGGTAAGCAGCAGGAGGCGGGGCTTTCTGAACATGGACCTATCATTGGCCCGGGCAGGCCCATTGTCAATGCCTGCGCCGGTCAGCCGTTGAGGCCGGCGAGGACTTGCTCCGTCGTCGCGGTCCAGCCGACGATGCCGCCCTGAGCGCGGACCATGTCGAGCGTGGCTTTTTTGAATTGTGGAAAATAACTTTCCGTGCAGTCTTCGACGAGAAGGCCCTCGTAGCCGCGGTCGTTGGCTTCCCGCATCGACGTCTGCACGCAGACTTCGGTGGTCACCCCGGTGAAGAGGAGATGGGTAATGCCGCGTTTTTTCAGATCGGCATCCAGGTTGGTGGCGTAAAAAGCGCCTTTGCCTGGTTTGGCAATAACGAGCTCGCTGGAAAGTGGCTTGAGAGCGGCGACGAAATCGTTGCCTGGCTCGCCGTTGATGAGAATTCGCCCCATGGGGCCGACGTCGCCAATCTTCAGTTTGCCGCCGCCGCGGGTGAGCTTCGACTTGGGACAATCGGCCAGGTCGGGATCATGACATTCCTTGGTATGAATCACGGTGAGACGGCTTTTGCGAAATTCCTCCAGAAGCCTGGCCAGCGTTGGAATAATGGGGGCCAACAATTTCACGTTGTTGCCGAGCGCGGCGCCAAAGCCCCCCGGCTCCACGAAGTCGCGCTGCATATCAATGAGGACAAGGGCCAGAGCCTTTTTCTCGAAGACATAGTCGTAAGGTTGGCCGTGGATCGTGGGCATCGGCTGGCTCCAGAGGACTGGTGAGTTCGCATCCGAGCCGAAGGTGCAAACAGGTTTTGCACTTTCGGCTCGGCGCGAATTATGAAGACAGGGAACGAAACTTAGTGGCCGGCCATGAAGTGGCCGATGACGTTGCGGTCGGCCTGGTCGTTGGAAGTTTCGTGGACAATGTGTCCCTGCGAAATGACCAGGATGCGATCCGCCAGCTCCAGGACTTCGTCAAGGTCTTCGGAAAGGAGCAGAACGGCAGCGCCACGGTTGCGAGCCTGCATGATGCGCGAACGGATTTCGGAGACCGCCTTGAAATCGAGGCCGAAGCAGGGATTGGCGACAACCAGGACCTCCACGTCCTCGCCCAGCTCCCGAGCTAACACGGCGCGCTGGATATTGCCGCCGGATAGAGTACGAATGGCCGCGGAGGGAATGGCTGGCTTGACGTTGAAGCGACCAATCAGGCCAGTGGCACTCGTATTCAGCGCCATCCGGCTCAAAAACCACTTGATGCGCGTGAAGGGGGGCGTGTCGAAGGCGCGAAAGGCCAGGTTCTCCGCCGTGGTCATGTTGCCGACGCACGCGTTTTGCAGCGGCATTTCCGGCAGAATATGAAAATGGTGACGGCGAATTTCCTTGCGCGTGCCTCGATACTTCACGCCTTGCACAATCACGCGTCCACTCGAAGGCGGCCGTTGGCCGGATAGGACCTGCACCAGTTCGCGCTGGCCGTTGCCGGAAACACCGGCGATGCCCACGATCTCGTGCGGGCGAACTTCGAGGGAAAGGCCGCGCAATACCTGGACGCCCATTTCATTGTGGGCGCAGACGTTCTCCAAAACCAAGCGTGCCTTGCCATGGTCCCCTGCCGGCTTAGTCTGGCGTGAGGCAGGTGCCGGGATCGACGCCTTGCCCATCATCATTTCAGCCATGGCCGCGGGTGTCAGGTCCTTGACGAGCCCTTCGCCGGTAAGCCGGCCCTGGCGGAGCACCGATACTTCATCGCAAAAACCCATCACCTCGCGAAACTTGTGGGTGATCATGAGTACGCTCAGGTGGCCGTCGGTGCACATTTGCCGCACCATCGTGAGGACCTCATCGGCTTCCTGGGGCGTCAGCACCGACGTTGGTTCGTCAAGAATGATGACCTTGCGCTTTAGATAGAGCTGTTTCAGCAACTCGATTTTTTGTTTTTCGCCGGCGGCCAGGTTGCGGACGATGGCCTTGGGGTTCACCCGGAAGGGCATCTTGGCCATGAACTCTTCGAGCGCATCCAGCTCCTTCTTCCAGTTGATGATGGCCGGCACGTGCTCGCGCGCCATGAGCATGTTCTCGACGACGCTCATGTTTTCGACCAGCGTGAAATGCTGATAAACCATGCCAACGCCGAGGGCGTGGGCCTGACGCGGATTTTTGAGCTCAACAGAGTGCTGGCCGACGCGGACCAGGCCGCCGTCCGGCCGATACGTCCCCATGATACATTTGACGAGGGTGCTTTTACCCGCGCCATTCTCGCCCAGAAGGGCCCGGAACGAACCGGGCTTGAGAGTCAAGGAAACGTCGGACAAGACCTTGATGGGCCCGAATATCTTGGACAGGCCCACTGCTTCGAGCTTGGGCGGCGGCTCGTGCGTGAGATAGCCGTTAAAAGATTTGAGCATTTTCTTTTGCGGGAGGGGCACGGATTGTTCTTGGACAAAGGTCATGGCAAAACCTCCATAAGGTCCGTGGATTTGGCCACGGCCCCGAAGACGCCGCCCTGCATGGTGACCATTTTCAAGGCGGCCTGATGATTTCCCAGGTCGGTGGCGGCACAACAATCTTCGAGCAACAAGCATTCGAAGCCGCGATCGTTCGCCTCGCGCATGGTCGTGTGCACGCAGACGTCGGTCGTGATGCCGGTAAGTATCAAGTTTTGAATTCCCAGCCGGTGGAGCATGAGTTCGAGGTCGGTGGCGCAAAAGGAGCCTTTGCCCGGCTTGTCGATGATCGGTTCGCTCGGCAAGGGCGCCAGCTCGGGAATGATCTCCCAGCCTTTTTCACCGCGGACGAGGATGCGGCCGCAAGGTCCTGGGTCGCCGATACCGGCGCCGATGCGCTGCGAGCGCCAGCGCTTGTTCGCCGGCAGGTCCGCCATGTCGGGGCGATGACCTTCGCGCGTGTGCAGGATGGTGTAACCCTTGGAGCGCATGGCCTTGAGCAAGGACGCGATCGGTTTGATCGGCGCGCGTGTCAGGGCAATGTCATAGCCCATGGAATCGACGTAGCCCCCTGGACCGCAGAAATCGGTCTGCATGTCGATAACGATAAGGGCGGTGTTGCGCGGCCCCAATTCCCCGTTAAAGGGCCAGGGATAGGGATTGGCGCGAACAAACGTGCTCACGAGAGGTCCCCTTCACGAATGGCGCCCATCAGGGCAGCCCGAACGTTAGCGTGCACCCGTCAAAACACCGGGAGCGCCAGCCATGGCACGACTGCGGGAGGACGTAATCATCATGATCACGAGCGTCAGTACATAAGGTGCTGCGTTCCATAAATACCCTGTCGTCCCCGACGCTAGCCCCTGGGTTTGCAGGGCGAGGCTTAGTGAACCGGCACCGCCAAATAGCAGCGACGCCCACAGGCACCGCACCGGGTCCCAGCGCGCGAATATCACCAGCGCCACGGCCATGAGGCCCTGGCCGGTAGAGATGGTTTCGCTCCAGGCACCCGGGTAGTAAAGCGACAGGTAAATCCCGGCGGCGCCGGCCAGGAAGCCGCCAAGGCCCGTCGCCAGGATTCTGATCAAGTTGACGGAGTACCCCATAGCAGCGGCAGCTTCTTCACTTTCGCCCGCAAGACGTAGGATCATGCCCCAGCGCGTGCTCTTGAGCATCCAGGCGAACAGGGGAGTCAATACGAGCCCCACCAGAAACAACTCGTTAATTTTCAGGGCATTGCGAACTTGCTCCGACATGTAGACTTGTGGGTCCTCGCCGATGAGGTTGCACCACATGGTGCCAAAGTCGATGTCCTGAAGCTTCGGTGCCTGCAGGCTAATGAAGGGCTTGCCGAGAAACTTCGCCAGGCCCTTACCGAAATACATCATCGCGATGCCCATGGCCACGAAGTTGACACGCGGCAGATTGCAGAGCACGGCATGCAAGGCGCCTAAAACGACGCCGACGCAGCCCGCCGCCAGCACGCCGACCCAGGGGGCCAGCCCCGGACTGACGCCCGCCTTGTCCGCATAGTGGCTGACGGCATAGCCGGTCATGGCCCCCATGAATAGCGTCCCCTCGAGGCCGAGGTTGACACGGCCGTGCGCTCGGTGACGCACTCGCCGAGGCTCACGAACAAGTAGGGCGTGCCATTGCGAATAATGCCGCCGAACAGGAACACCATCAGCAGGCCAAGATCGAAGTTGTCAAGGTTCATGGCGCTGGTGCCTCCTTCGGATGGCGAGGCTGGAAAATCTGAAATCGTCCATAAAGCGTTTCGAGCGCGAGAATCATCATGAACATGATGCCCATGAGAACTTGAATCGAGGCTTCCGGCACCGAGAGGTTTCGCTGAATCAGTCCGCTGGAGGCACCAAGGCCGCCAAAGAGAATGGCCACGGGGATAATGGCGATTGGGTGGTGCCGCGCCATGAATGCCACCAGGATGCCGGTGAAACCATAGTCGGCGGCCAGCGAAGCGTTCGCGCGATGTTCACCGTGGGCGACTTCGACCATGCCGGCAAGACCGGCGGCAGCGCCCGCAAGCGAGCAGGTAACGAAAATGACCCACCCCACCGGTAAACCGGAAGCCTGTGCGGCCCGCACGTTGCCCCCAACCATCCGGGCCGCGAAACCAAACGTTGTGTGATACATCAACAGGTAGGAAAGCACGCAAAAGATCACACCCAGGCCAAGCCCCCAGTGCACTTGCTTGGAAATATCAATGATATTCGCCATGAAGCCGGTTTTTTCCGGCTCCTCCACCAGCGGGGGCGTCGCATTGGGGTCTGGATCCGCGTCCTGGCCAATCAAGTTGCCGACCCAGTACGCTTCCGGCAATTCATAAGTGGAAGGTTTATTGGACTGTTCGGGGTCCTTCATGGGGCCTTCAACGATGTAGGTAAACACGTTCAAAGAGATGTAGAAAATCAGCAAGCTGGAGATCGTTTCATTGACCCCGCGCCAGTGCCGCAGCATACCCACAAATGCGATCAGCAAGCCGCCGGCTGTCATGGCTGCCGCCGCCATGAGGACCTGTGCCAACAGCGGCGAGCCTTCTGGATAGACCTTTTGCAACAAGAGGCCCATCGCCACTCCCGCCAACCCACCCATCAACAGAGCGCCTTCGGCGCCGATATTGATGAGGCCGACCCGGGCAGGCAAGGCGGTGCATAACGCCGTCAAGATCAACGGCGCCGCTTTTTCCAGGGTATTGGCAATCGAAAAAGTACTGCCACAGGAACCGATATACATCTGTTTGAAAAATTCGGCAGGCGAGACATGCGAATAGAGGTACATGAAAGCGCTGAACAGGATGACGGACGCGATGAGGGCGATGAAGGTGATAACCAGCGTTTGCGCGATTTCCCGCATGAACAGCCTCTTCTCTGAAGGCCCGGCGTCGGCGGCAAGCCCCTTGCGGGCACCGCCAACGCCGGGCGATTGATTAACGAAGCGCTAACCGGCGTTAATTACCCACTACGCCTTCCACGAGATAACTCATGCTTTCGAGCTCGGGAGCAGTCTGGACAAAGCTGCCGCCGGCCGGAATGATGGTCTTGCCGGTATTGTCATTGAGCGGCCCCTTGAAAATCACAAAGCTGCCATCCATGAATTTCGCCTTGACGGCGTCGGCGGCCTTGCGTGCCTCCGGGCCTACCTGCTCGGTGTAGGGCGACATCTTGACGATGTTTTCCTTGATGCCGCCGCGGACAAAGTTCGCCGGCCGTTTGCCAGCCTTGAGCTGAGTGACATAGTCGGTGTAGACTTTTTCCCAGTTCCATTCGGCGCCGGTGAGATAACCCTTGGGCGCCAGAACTGCCTGGCTGGCGTGGTAGCCGCAAACCTTGGCGCCGCGCTTCTCCGCAGTCTCCACAACCACCTTCGGACTGTCCACGTGACAGGTAACCACGTCCACGCCCTTGTCGATCAGAGTCGTCGTGGCCTCGGCTTCCTTGACGGGGTTGGACCATTCGCCGGTAAAGATGACGGAGCAGGTGATCTTCGGATTGACGCTGCGAGCGCCCATGGCAAATGCGTTGATGTTGCGCAGCACTTGCGGGATCTTTTTGGCCGCGACAAAGCCGATCTTATTGGACTTGGTCGCATAGGCGGCCACGATACCGGATAGGTATTCACATTCGTCGATATAGCCGAAGTAGCTCCCCACGTTCTTGGGGTGCTTCTTCTCGTCCCACAGGCCGCCGCAATGCAAGAACATGACCTTGGGATATTTCTTCGCCATCACCAGGACATGAGGCTCGAAATAGCCGAAGGATGTCGGAAAGATGATCTGCGCGCCGTCGATCTTGATCATGCTTTCCATGGTTTTCTGCACGTCGACCGTTTCCGGCACCTTCTCTTCTTCCGAAATCTTCACGCCAGGCAACTTCTTCACCGCGGCCGCTCCCGCCGCATGCGCCTGGTTGTAACCGTAATCGTCCTTCGGCCCGACGTAGATAAAGCCGATGGATACATCCTTACCGCCGCCTTTTACAGGCATGACCATGGCGGCAAACAAGCCCGCCGCACAGACCATCAAGACCAGAACATTGCGAAACCTTTTCATTGCAATTCCTTTCTCGGCGGCCCTTTTGGAGAGGCGCCGAACGTTCACCAAAAACCCGATGCCGTCTCAACGTAGAGCGCGACAATCCGCCCCACCAACGTATGTCTCCCGCCCTCCCCGTCGGCACGGCACCGCCGTTTGTCGGCGACCGCCTGCAGGCATGGGTCGTGCGGCCTACATGCTATTGGCCGATTACCCCTTCCACGAGGTAATCCATCTTCTCTAAATCCGTCGCGGTTTGCGGCAAGCTGGTCCCTTCCGCCAGCACCACCTTGCCCGTGTTGTCACGTAAAACACCCTTGAAGATCACCGAATCGCCACTCATGAACTTGGCCAGGGCGGCATCGCCGGCTTGTCGTGCCGCGGTACTCACGGCAGGACCATAAGGGGACATGCGCACGAAGCCTTCTTTCAGTCCGCCACGCACCAGCCCGGGGGACCATTGTCCCGCTCGAATGCTGGTGACGTAATCCGTGTAGATTTTCTCCCAGGCCCATTCGGCCCCCGTCAAATATCCCTTGGGGGCCAGTTCCGCCTGATTGAAGTGGTAGCCGCAGATGTAGGCTCCACGCCTTTCCGCGTTTTCCACAATTACCTTGGGACTATTCACATGACAGGTGAGCACGTCCACGCCCTTGTCGATCAGGCTGATCGTGCTATCGGCTTCTTTAACGGGCAATGACCAATCGCCCGTGAAGACGACGGTGCACGTGATCGACGGATCGACGCTGCGTGCGCCCATGGTGAAGGCGTTGATGTTGCGGCGCACTTGCGGAATCGCCTTGCCAGCGACGAAGCCAAGCTTTTTCGTACGCGTCGCGTGCGCCGCCACAATCCCCGAGATATACTGACACTCGTCGATGAAACCGAAGTAGGTGCCGATATTGGACGGGTGGACCTGCGCGTCCCACAAGCCGCCGCAATGAAGGAATTTCACCTGCGGAAATTGCTGCGCCATACGCAGAACATGCGGCTCGAAATAGCCAAACGACGTCGGAAAAATCACGCTCGCTTTTTCCAGGACGATCATGCTTTTCATGGTCTTCTGTGAATCCACCGTATCCGGAACCATCTCCTCCTCGATGACCTTGACGCCGGGTATTTTCTTGACGGCGGCGGCGCCAAGCGCATGGGCCTGGTTGTAGCCGTAGTCGGCCTTGGAGCCGATATAAAGGAAACCAACCGTGAAAAGACCGTTGTCGCTTTTCTCGGCGCAGCCGCCGAGGGCGACGAGGGGCAAGCAGGCGACGATGACCAGCCGACCCAGGTCCGAGCGCCATTTGGTCATCGCTGGCCCAGGCCTTTCGAGATGGCGGCCGGCGAAACGCGTTGCTTCAAGAAGGCGATCCAGCCGCCAAAATCGGTGATGTCATGGGCCTGGGCGATCGCCCATGACTCACACAAGAAGCCTTTAACGCGCTCGCCGTCCGCCAATTCCACAGTGCCTATCGCTAGCGGCGGTGCTACCGAGGCCACGAGTTTCCCGAACCCAACAAAGGGCAAATCGTAGATTTCCACAGCGATGGAGCCGGCCCGAGCTTCGTCACGAATGAGCCCTGGCCGTGGCGGCGTAAGGTCTAGCAAACCGACGAAACGGTACTTCGCCGCCGTGGCGCACGCACGCACAAAGCGAGCCCCCAGGTCGCGCAGGCTGCCATTCCAGGGTTGCCCGCGTAAGTGCGCACCGGCTACCGCCACTCTTACGAAGCCTGCCGGTACCGCCGCGCTAGCCTCCTGCGAACGGGACGAGCCAGCAACACGCTCTGGCTCAGGCGACGACAGATAATTCTTGGTGCCTCCCAAAGGCAAGTTGACCTGCCCTTGCCAGGCAGCCCCAAGCGTGCACAAGCGTCGTTCGCTACCCCCAGGGCCGATCAACGTTATGCCGCCGGGCAAGCCGCGGCTGGTGAACCCGGCTGGCACGGCCAGGGCGGCCCAACCAAGCAAGTTGACGTAGTTCGTGTAGTACCCCAGGCGCCTGCTCCAGCCGACCGAGTCGGCCTCAACGTCGGCTACCTTTGGTAGTGTGGGCATGGTTGGCACGACCAGAACATCCGCGCCTTGGAAAACTTCTTTACAAGCCATCGCGCAGGGCATCCAGCCGGGCTTGTGCCTTGAAGACGTCCACGCCCGTGAAGCGCGTGCCACGCTGCAAAATTCCGCGCGTGACCGGATGACATTCGTCGGCGTGGGCCCTGAGAAACCCGTCGAGGCCCGCGAGGCGCTCGGCCAGCCAGGGTCCGTCATAAAGCAGGGATGCTACTTCCTGGCAAGAACGAAAATCGATCACGCGCCGTTGGCCACCCATGTGCTCCAGCTTTTCCAAGCGCCTGGGTGAAAAGTTTGGCTTGTTCTTCGTCGCCGTAAAATTCCAGGTCTTCAGCACGCGGCACCGCGAAGGCAAAAGCCGTCCTTTCGTCGGGCCAGAGCGAAGCCGCATGATCGTCCGGCAAAGCTTCTCCGGCGGCCACATTAACAACACGTTGGGCGTCCGCAACACTCAGTGCGAATACGGAAACGCAGTCCAGGGAACGCGAGGCGGGCACCAGTCCATCGGTCGGTAAGAGACCGGGCGTAGGTTTGAGGCCGACGATGTTGTTGCATCCGGCCGGCACCCGGCCAGACCCGGCGGTGTCTGTTCCCAAAGCGAAGCTCACCATCCCGGCCGCCACGGCCAGGGCAGAACCTGAACTGGAACCACCGGAAATATAATTGGTGTCGAAGATGTTTCGGCCAACTCCATAGGGACTGCGGTCTCCCGCCAAACCCGTGGCAAACTGGTCCAAATTAGTTTTGCCGATCAAGATGGCTCCGGCGTTTTGCAAACGGCTAACGACGGACGCGGTCTTATCAGGGATGTAAGTGAAGGCCGCGCAGCCCGCCGTCGTCGGCATGCCCGCGACATCGATATTATCTTTCACCGCGAACGGTATTCCGAACAGCGGCAGGTCCGCGCCAGCGGCGCGCGGCGCACCATATCTTCCACACAGAGGTGGAGCGCTTGCGGGGAAACTCGATAAAGCCAAATCACCGAATCGTTGAACTGATCCATTCTTTTTTGGATCTCGTTCAAGACTTCCGTGGGGCGGACAACCCCCGCGTGATAAAGGCAAGCGAGCGAGTACAGGTCTAGGCTTGCGCCGGCCAGCGAACTCAAGAATTTAACGCCCTAAATGAATGCCAAGGCGAAAGTCACGTCACGGGTCCCAGCCTGATCCATGGTCGGGATAAAGTTGCTTCCTGCGGTAATGCGTTCGAGGGTTTCACCAAAAGCAAACTGTATGCCAAGAGCTGCGCGGCGTTTCGCTGAAATGCATAAGCTATACTGACACAAAGACTTGCGGGAGCAATCGTAGATAGGGTTTGCGCGGCTGCGGAGGCCCGGGCTTTATCCCTGCCCAACAAACAGTCACGAACGCTAGTTTCCCAAGCAGCGCAAAAAAAAAGGGAAGTGTCAGGTGACACTTCCCCTTTAGGCGTCTAGCTGATGTTCATGTTAGAACTTGAACAGAGCTTCGATAGCCAGAGTCAGCTGGTTGCGTTGCGTGCCAGTCGCACCGAAGTTCGGGTTGGTGGCGTGATCGTAGCGGATTTCCGGACGAACCTGCAGCCACTTGGTGGGATGATAATCCGGTCCAACGGTCACTTCAAAGTAGTCGGTGTTCGCCACACCGAAGCCACCCGGATAGCCACCACCGTCCTGGTCACGATACCACTCGATGCGGGCATTGATGTCCCATTTGCAATCGAGGTGGCGACCGATGTAGGTGTAGACGTCGTAGGCGCGTTCATTGTAGCCAGGAGGAACTGGCCCAAAGATCGAGGCCCGCGACCAAACCATCTGGGTGTCGATGATCTGGTACCAGTACTCGTTGTAATTGTGCGACAGGCCGAGTTCCAATACCGTCGTGTTCAGGCCGTGTTTGCCTGGCACGAAGGAGGTCGGGCCGACCAACAAGGTGCCCCACACTTTGGTAGTTTTGGCATCTTCGTCGAGCCAGTAATTGACCTGGCCTAGATAGTCGACGCCGTGCGAGGCATTGTCGAAGAACGTGCCCCAACCACCGATTTCGATGCCGTTGTACCATGACAACTGCTTGCTGATGTTCCACACCGCGGACACACCCGTGTAACGACCTTCTTCAAGGTTATACCAGGCGTAGTCGCTGGAGGTGAAGTAACGTTGCCAGGGCAACGCACCCATCGGTCCAAGGCACGTCGTCTGGCGGCCGGCCTTGATGTCCACGCCGCCGTCAGTGAGGATCGGCAAGTGGGCCGTCACGTTCAAATCCGTGAAGGAGGAGCCGAACCGCGGATTGCTGTTCGTCCAGCCACCAGCGGTGGGGGCCAGGAATGCCGCATCAGCACCGCCAATGAAGATCATGTTGAAACCGAACGAGAGTTCGTCGGTTTTGAGCGGGCGGTACAGGTAAATGCCAAGCTGACGAACCAGGGCTTCGTCACCGAAGCGATTCATGACCGGAGCGACGTTATTGACGCCCCGACCAGTGGACCGGTAGGTGTAATCAAAGTCCGCCCAGGCGGCCGCTTTGATTGGCATCCTGTCCGGATTATCGCCGTAGATCAGGCCGTTCAGAATGCCGACTGAAAGCAAGGGTGTCGGGCCCATGCCTCCTCCTGGTGCGGCGGCCGGTTCCGCGGCTACTTCGGGCGCCGGGGCTGGCGTGCCCTGGGTATCTTTGGGGGTTTCGGCTTGCGCCATCACTTCCGTGGCGCTCGTGAGTCCCAAGACACCTTGTATCTTGGAGGAAAACGAGGGGCGGGCGTCCTGCTGCACCATAGGTGCTTGGATGACCGTTACCGATTCTTGTGCCTTGGTAACCGCGGCGCTCGAAAGAGCAGCGGCCAATCCCAAGGCGAATTTACCTTTCCAGCGCATGTGAAGGATCCTTCCATCGTTTAATGGATAGAATGTTGATTCACGAACCTCTTTGGGAGAGCCTGCCACCAAGCAGGAACGAGGTCATTGTCCATGCCTTTTACTTCGACTTTGACGGTCTGGGTCTAGCGGCGACGTGGCAGGATTTGTAAAGACTGGGCGCTTTGGCCAGCGCAGAATTGGCAAGACGCCGCCAACCGGCACATTTTAACTTGGGCCCTATCCAAAATAAGGGTCAGCCCCCTTGCATCCAGCAAGACTTTAATGCTTTTTGAGCGGCTGTCAGCTCGCTGTCCATTTCATGCCAAGTTGCTCGTAAATCCCCACTGGTGCTCCACCAGCCACGGGTTCCGGGCGAATCTGGGTGATTTGGTTATCGCGCAGCTTGTAGAAAAAATAGTGTTCGGGGATCGCCACATAGCGGCCGGTTGGTTTCACGGGAAGTGAGCCGGGCGGACCGAATGGCCCCGTATGGTAGCCGCCCTGACGAAATAAGACCGCGATCTCATCTTGCTGAATTTCCGGCCCGCCATGTTCGTAATGCCAATCTGGAAAGCCGGTATAAAGGGCCCGCAACAAGCCAAGGAATTGTTGTTTTGTCAATGTCCGCGCCGGCGTGACGAACGCCAAATCGTCGGCGACAGCCAGGCTGATCTTGTTCACATCATGAGCTTTCAGCCCCTCGAAATAGGAGCCTAACACAGCGGGGAAGTCGTTCATGGATAGACCAGGAGCCTGGGAAAAGCTGGCGAAGCTGGGCATTCTCAAGGTGTGAAGATATGGATTTTGGAGCTGCTCGCCATCCTGATGGGCAAAAATAGCGGGATAGGAAAAAGGTGCGTCCCGGCACCTGTCAGAACGCCAGGTAGGGTTTGACGGCCTCTTTGTCCAATTCGTCGGCGCGCCCTTCCAGTACAATGGCACCCTTTTCCATCACATAATAGGTGTCCGCCAGAGTCAACGCGAACTCCAGGTATTGCTCGACCAGCAGGACGGCGAACTGGCCGGATTGCTTCAAGGTCTTGAGCACCTGGCCAATAAGAGTGATGACGTTGGGCTGGATGCCTTCGGTGGGCTCATCGAGGATAACCACCTTCGGCTCGGCGACGAGGACCCGGGCAATGGCAAGCTGCTGCTGTTGGCCGCCGCTGAGAAAACCGCCTTTGCGCGTCAGCAGGTCTTTGAGCGCGGGGAAATATTGAAAGATGAGGTCGGGAACCTGGCGCACGCCCCGGGGGTTCGCCAACAGGCCTACCTGTAAGTTTTCCAGAACCGTGAGCTGCGGAAAGATTTCACGCCCCTGCGGCACGTAACCAATACCGCTGCGTGCCCGCCTGTCCGGCGTGGCATTGGTGAGGTCCTTGCCGTTGAAGGTGATGCGCCCCTGGCGTGGCCGCAGCAGCCCCATGAGGCTTTTTAAGAGGGTAGTCTTGCCCACGCCGTTGCGGCCCATGAGACAGGTGACCTCTCCCGGCTTGACCACCAGGTTGACGTCTCGCAAAATCAGCGTCTCGCCATAGGCGACGGACAGGTGGTCAATGGAAAGCATCGGTTTGCTCGGTAGGGTTTGCCGTGAATTATTTGGCGAGCGCCACATGACCGCCGGCCACGCCGTTGGTATGGGAGGTTTCTTCTTTGTGCTGGCCCAGGTAAACTTCGATCACCTTGGGGTTATTTTGCACTTCCTTCATTGAGCCCTGGCAAAGCATGCGACCTTCATGAAGCACGGTAACCTTGCTGGCGATCTGGCGAACGAACGTCATATCGTGGTCGATGACCAGCAGGGTGTGCTTGCGGGCCATGGCCATGAGGAGGCTGCCGGTGCGTTCCGTCTCACGAGGGCTCATGCCGGCGACCGGTTCATCTACCAGCAAGAGTTCCGGGTCCTGTGCCATGAGCATGCCAAGTTCGAGCCATTGTTTTTCGCCATGGGCCAGGATGCCGGCCGGCACGTTGGCCTTGTCCGCGAGACCGATCGTTTCCAATATCTCTTGAATATGCGATTTACCGTTCTGGGAGAACGGCGCCATCAGGGTGAAGCGCACGTCACGCCGACTTTTGATGGATAGTTTCAAGTTTTCGTGGACGGTCAGGCTTTTGAAGACATTGGGAGTTTGAAACTTGCGGCCGATGCCCAGGCGGGCGATATCTTCGACGCCCATCCCGGAGATGTTACGGGCAGGACAATCAGCCGGCTGAAAGACGACCTTGCCGGACGTGGGCCGGATTTTGCCGGTGATGCAATCGAGGAGGGTGGTCTTGCCGGCCCCGTTGGGCCCAATGACAACGCGTAATTCGCCGCGTTCAATCGAGAAATTAAGCGCGTTGAGCGCCTTGAAGCCACTGAAGTTAACGGTTACGTCGCGCACGTCCACGATCGTTTCAGGTATGTTCTTTGATTGAAAACCCATGAGAACCTCCGTTTTGGATTCATAGTCGCGGCCGGCCGTTGCTGGCCAAACGCGAACCAATAAATCCTGGTCAACTCGTGGACAATGGCCGATTGATGCATTCGTGGGTCTGGTACAGCAGGCGCAGAAACCAGACGGTGAGCAGCAGCATCGCTGCCACGTAAATGAGGCTGCAATAAAACAGGAGACGGCCCAAACCGGGTTGCGTCCAGGCAGCTTCGCTGACGCAGTTCAGGACTATGGTGCCGACGAAGAAAGCGAGGTAAAGGATGATGAAACCACGTACACTCTTCGCCAACGTTTCATGGTGATAGAAAAGGGCCACTCCGCGCAGGAACAACGCGAAGAAGAGATAACTAAGAATAGCGGCGCAGCCGAGAACCACCAGACGGACGCTGTCGAGGTCGCCAAACCCGCCCAGGCGAAAGACGCGTCTCAGCTCCTCCAGGGGAGTGGCAACCGCCAGGAAGCCGCCAACCAGCACAATCGCGAGCAAAACGACGGAGCCAAGTGCGAATTTCTTGCCTGGCACCTGCGAAGGTGCGCCCCAGCAAATGCATTGGCCGACCAGCGCCATCGCACCACCCAGAACAACGCCGCCGGTAAGGAAGAACCAGGAAACGATGCTGACGAATTGGCCAAAGAGCCAGCCGAACCAGTAATGGGCCCACTGGAGCGTCGTTTCGAACACCGGCGGTTCCCCGGCGACGGCTACCTCGCCGCTGCTGGTCGTCGTGTAGCTAATGATGACGCGCAGCAGTATTCCCGTCGTGACGAGTACCATGCCCCAGTACATAAGACCGATGCCGACACGGACCAAGTTCCAATTCGTGGGCAAGCCCGCGCGCCGGTAAAACCAGAGACGCAGGAATTTGAACAGGCGGGGAATGCCGCCCAGGATCCCTTCAGGCAGGAACAATACCACGCTCACGAAAAGGCTGCCCAGGATGATGGGCCAGATATCGCGGAACTTCTCGTTGATAAGGTCCTTCCCTTCGCTGACGAGCAATGCGCCCAGAATGGCGCCGGCCAGCGTGCCACGGCCACCCACGGCCACGAAAATGACGACCTCGATCGATTCGCCGATGCTGAAAAAGGTTGGGCCGGCGGTGCGGTTGGCTGCCACGAACAACGCGCCGGCAAGGCCCGCCATTAGCCCGGCGAGAGCGAAGATAAAGGTCTTGTACATGGCGGTGTTGTAGCCCAGCGCCATCACGCGGAACTCGTTATCGCGGATGGCCGTGAGAATTTTGCCCATCTTGGAATTCATCAGGGCGTAACAAATCAGGGCAAAGAAGACGACCACGCCGGTGATGAGCAAGTACATGGGGAATGGCTTGAATTCCTGGCCAAAAAGCTCCATGATCGCCAGGTTATACAGGCCGCCTTCACCACCCGTATAAGGCATTTGATTGGTAACGAGGTGGAACACCGCGAGCACCACGGCCTGGGTGATCAAGGAGAAATAAACCCCCTTGATGCGCCGCTGGAATACGACCCAGCCAAAGGCGGCGGCAATCATCATGGGGAGCAGCACCGCGAGGCCCTACCGCCGTCCAGATATCGATCAAGGGGGCGATCCAGGTCGGCACCTCGGTAAGCCTGTTTTGGAACATGAAAGGAGGCAGCGCCATGTCCGGCCCAAACGCGTAGCGCGGGTTGCCTTCCTCGAGCGCGGCCTTTTGCAAGATCAACGAATAGCCGACCAGATAGCCGCCAATGCCGAAATACAAACCCTGCCCGAGGCTAAGCAAGCCCGTGTAACCCCAAATGAGGTCCACGCTGAGTGCATAGAGCGCCAGCGCCATGAAGCGATTGAACTTGGGGAGGCGAAAGCCCGGATCCATGTAGAAACCGGGAAGAAACAGCGCCGCCAGAAAGAGCACGAATAGCGCCAGACGCCAATAAGCGCCGCGGGTGGCCGCCCGTGGCACCAATAAATCGACGGGCGTTTCGGAGACAACGTGGGAAGGGGCCGGGGCAGTCTGACTAGTCATAGGACCTCTCCTTTGTTGTGAAGAGGCCGGACGGACGGATCAAGAGAAAGCAAACCACGGTTGCCAGAACGATCACCTTGGCCATGGGAGGCTGTTCGACCATTTTTTCCACGAACCCGGTGCCCGTGCCGATAACAACCGCGGCGGCGATGCTGCCCATAAGCTGTCCCATGCCGCCCAGGATCACGACCATGAAGGCGTCAACGACATACTGATTGCCCATCGTGTAATTAACGTTGTAGAGGGGGCCAAGGATGCACCCTGCCACTCCGGCCAGGCCCGTGGCGATGGCGAAAGTGAGCGAGTCCACGCGCCGCGTTGAAATGCCCAGGGCGGAAGCCATGGCCCTGTTTTGCACCACCGCGCGAATCTTGAGCCCGGAGGACGTTCCATAAAACCAAAGGTAGACAAGCAAAAGGCACAGCAGCGTGAAACCGACAATGAAAATGCGATAATGCGGGAGCGCCAGCTCACCGATTTGGAAGTTTCCCACGAGCACCTTCGGCAGTTCGACGGCCTTGAGGTTGGCACCAAAAGTCAACAGCACGAGTTGCTGGAAAACAAGCCCCAGGCCCCAGGTGGCCAGCAAGGTGTCGAGGGGGCGGCCGTAAAGATAGCGGATTAAAAAAACTTCGGTCAAATAACCAACGAAACCAACCACCAGGAAGGCGATGGGAATCGCATAAAACAAATTAAGTTCGATATGCCACTCAAAGCCGCAGGCAGCTCCAACTTCGTTAAGCCAGGAAGGCAGCAATTGTGGGTCCGTGACGACAAAGGCGGTATAGGCGCCGAGCATGAGCATTTCGCCATGGGCCATGTTGATGACACGCATGACACCAAACGTGATGGCCAGCCCGATGGCGGTCAAAACGAGAATCGAACCAAGACTCAAGCTGTTGGATAATGCTTCGCCAAGCGCAGTCGGGGTCATTTCAAACTCGCTGAGAGCGTTAGCACTTTATAGAACCGCGGGGTTCCGTTGAACCCCGCGGCCTAAGAAGCGGTTGTCAAAATCACGTTACTTGGGCAGAACCTTGACGTTCTTGCCGCGGATCAGGCCCTTGCCGGTCCAGTCAACGCTCCAACCGGGGAACGCCACCTGGGGATAAGGATCTGGCTCGATCGGGTCGGTCTTGTAGACGATATCAAACTGCTTATCGTCGCGAATCTTACCCATGTAGAATGCCTTGTAGACGTGCAGGTTTTTCGGATCGACCTTGATCTTGCCTTCGGGGGCGTCAAAACCAATCGGGCCGCCCTTGACGAAGGCTGCGCGAACCTTGTCCACGTCCGTGCTCTTGGCAACTTCAACAGCGTTCTTCCACAGGTAAACCTGGGCATAAGCTGCCGCGATCGGGTCATCCGTCACCCGGTCCTTGCCGTACATTTTCTGGAAGCGCGCCACGAACGCCTTGTTGACGGGCGTGTCGATGCTTTGGAAATAATTCCAGGCGGCCAGGTGGCCCTTCACCGTTGCCGGGGTCAAGCCCGTCAACTCGTCTTCGCCAACGCTCACCGCGACGACGGGGATCTTGTCCGCCGTGATTCCCTGGGCGGCCAGCTCCTTGTAGAAGTTCACGTTGCTGTCACCATTGATGGTGCTGAAGATAACGTCGGGCGCCTTTTCCTTGATGTCCTGAACGATACTCGCGTAATCGTTGTAGCCGAACGGCGTGTATTTCTCGGCGACTTCCTTGAGGCCCTTGGAGTTAAGATATTTGACGATAATGAGGTTCGCGGTGCGCGGGAACACATAGTCGGTACCGAGCAGGTAGAACTTCTTCTTCGAGCCGCCCTTGGCGCTCATGAGCCATTCGACGGCGGGAAGGATTTGTTGATTTGGGGCGGCCCCGGAGTAGATCACGTTCTTGGACGACTCGTTGCCTTCGTACTGGACCGGATAGAACAGCAACCCGTTGTTTTCTTCGAAGACCGGCAGCACGTTTTTACGGCTGACGGACGTCCAACAGCCGAAAACCGCGGCTACCTTGTCCGACAGCAAGAGTTTCTTGGCCTTGTCGGGGAACACCGTGGTGAACTTGGATTCGGGATCTTCGACGATCGGCACAATCTGCCGGCCGAGAACGCCGCCGGCGGCGTTGATTTCCTTGATGGCCATCATTTCCACTTCCATCAGCGATTTTTCGCTGATCGCCATCGTACCGGTTAGCGAGTGGAGGATACCAACCTTGATTGGGTCCTTGGCACCCTGACCTTCAACTGCTCCGGGCAATGCACCGAGTAGCGGGATTGCGAGTAGGATCCCGCAAAGCAAAAGCCTGCGAGCGAAGAGCGGGGAGATCCTCGCTTCTTCCTGACCACTTGCCCTTGTCATGAAAAAATACTCCTGGGGTTGGGCGCGTACTACCACGCCGGGGAGAGAAAAGGAAACACCGTTTCGTTGCAATTTTTGCAAAAAAGATGCCGCCACCTCCGCAGTCACCAGCGCGTTAACCGATAAAACCTCGACCGCATTCACAAGCCTCAACTGGAGATCGCTTTACGGAATGTCATCTTTCGCGAAAATTACGAGAGGCCATAAAAAAAATCTGAGTCGAAAAGCTTGAAAGCCTAACCTTTAAGCGGCCGCTGCCCAGAAGCAAGGCTAATAAAGCAGGCACGCTGCTTAAGAAAAACTAATTGTTTTGTATGCGTACGACGCGCTGTCGGCCAACGAGTTGGCGACCTTTTTAACGCCTTGTCGGTTGGTCCAGACGCGCCTATATAAGTACCAACCTCTTCGTTAAAAACGTCGGATCTTATCAACCATGCACCTGACACCCCAGGAACGGGACAAGCTCTTGATCTTCGTGGCCGCGGAGCTGGCACGGGCACGCCGGGGCGCGGTCTGAAACTCAACTATCCCGAGGCGGTCGCGCTGATCACGAGCCATTTGCTGGAAAGCGCCCGCGACGGCAAAAGCGTCGCCGAGCTCATGAGCGAGGGCCGCAATGTTTTGCAACGCGCCGACGTCATGGACGGCGTGCCCGAAATGATCGCCGAAGTTCAGGTCGAGGCTACCTTTCCCGATGGCACCAAGTTAATAACGGTTCACCACCCGATTCCCTAGCGAGCTATTGCCATGATCCCCGGCGAATACCTCTTTGACGGTGCCGCCCTGGAAATCAATGCGGGCCGCCCCACGGTAACCCTGGAGGTCAACAACACGGGCGACCGGCCGGTCCAGATCGGTTCGCACTTTCATTTCTTTGAAGTCAACCGGGCGCTGCACTTTGATCGTCAGCAGGCCCTGGGAATGCGCCTGGATCTGCCCGCCGGTACCGCGGTGCGTTTGGAACCGGGTGAAATCAAGTCGGTGCGCCTTGTGCCGTTTGCCGGCGAACGCAAGGTCTATGGCGGCAGCGGTCTGGTGATGGGGGACGTGGATGACCCTAAAGTGCGGGCACGCGCCCTGGAACGGCTGCCCGCATGGATCAACGGCGAGCCGGTGAGCGTCAAGAAGAAAAAGAGAAAATAACCCGGAGGGCTCGATGAGCTTGCCATTGTCCCGTCCCGCTTATGCCGGCCATTATGGGCCGACCACCGGCGACCGCATTCGCCTGGCTGATACCGAGTTGATTATTGAAATCGAAAAGGATTTCGCGGTCTACGGCGAGGAGGTTCAATTTGGCGGCGGCAAGGTCATCCGCGACAGCCAGGGTCAATCGCCTCTGCCAGGCAAGAGCAGTGAACCACCGCTTGATCTGGTCATCACCAATGCGGTAATTCTCGACTACTGGGGCATTGTCAAAGGAGACATCGGCGTCCGCGCGGGCCGCATCGTTGGCGTCGGCAAGGCCGGCAATCCGCTCATTCAGCCCGGCGTCGATCCTAAACTCGTCATCGGGCCCGGGACCGAGGTCATCGCCGGCGAGAACCTGATTGTCACGGCTGGCGGCATCGATAGCCACGTTCATTTCATCTGTCCCCAACTTATCGAAACCGCGCTGGCCGCCGGCTTGACGACGCTGATTGGCGGCGGTACCGGGCCGGCCACGGGCACCAATGCCACCACCTGCACGCCGGGAGCCTGGAACATGCAGCGCATGCTGCAGGCTGCCGAAGGTTTGCCCATCAACCTGGGTTTCCTGGGCAAAGGCAACAGTTGTTTGCCGGGTGCCCTGGAGGAACAGATCAGGGCCGGGGCCTGCGGTTTGAAATTGCACGAAGATTGGGGAACCACGCCCGCGGCCATCGATTGCTGTTTGAACGTCGCCGACGATTTCGATGTCCAGGTGGCCATTCATACCGATACGCTC
This sequence comes from uncultured Planctomycetota bacterium, assembly GCA_963848825.1. GTDB lineage: Bacteria > Planctomycetota > Planctomycetia > Gemmatales > Gemmataceae > CAVVSQ01. The sequence goes on from CAWKFA010000017.1 coordinate 851,077, forward strand.
AACGAATCCGGCTTCGTCGAGGACACCATCGCCGCGATCGCCGGTCGGACCATCCATACCTACCACACCGAGGGTGCCGGCGGCGGCCACGTCGCCCGACATTATTCGCATGGCGGGTTTGCCGCATGTGCTGCCCTCCAGCACCAATCCAACCCGCCCGTTTACCGTTAACACCATCGACGAACACCTCGACATGCTGATGGTCTGCCACCACCTTTCCCGATCCGTGCCGGAGGACGTGGCCTTCGCCGAAAGCCGGATCCGCGCCGAGACGATCGCCGCCGAAGACATTCTCCACGACCGCGGCGCGATCAGCATGCTTAGCTCGGACTCGCAGGCGATGGGGCGGATCGGCGAGGTGATCCTGCGCACCTGGCAGACTGCCCACAAGATGAAGGTGCAATTTGGCCATCTGCCCCAGGACAATCCGCGCCACGACAATTTCCGCGCCAGGCGCGATGTGTCCAAGTACACGATTGGTCCGGCCATCACCCATGGCATCGCCGGACACGTCGGCAGCATCGAGAAAGGGAAGTGGGCTGACCTGGTGTTATGGAAGCCAGCCTTCTTCGGCGTCAAGCCAGAACTGGTCCTCAAGGGGGGCATGATCGCTTATGCGCAGATGGGCGACGCCAATGCCAGTATCCCCACGCCGCAGCCGGTCTTCTCCCGGCCCATGTTCGCCGCCTTCGGGCGGGCGGCCTTGGAAACGTCGTTGACCTTTGTTTCCGCCGCGGCCATCGACAAAAACATCGCCAAGAAGTATGGTTTGCAGCGCCCTCTCGTGGCGGTCGAGGGTTGCCGTCACCTCGGCAAGAAAGACCTGCCGCTCAACGATGCGCTTCCGGACATTCGCGTCGATCCGGATACGTACCGGGTATGGGCCGACGGTGAATTGTTAACTTGCGAACCAGCCAAGATCCTGCCCATGGCGCAGCGCTATTTCCTGTTTTGAGATGAACCTGCGCATTCTGCAACTGGGCGACTCTGCCTTGCCCATCGGCGGGTTTAGTCATTCATGGGGGCTCGAAGCCGCCATTTTTCATGGAGCTGTCCGCGCGGCGGCTGACCTGGAGCGCTGGATCGGCGACTGGCTGATGCTGGCGGCCGGGCCACTCGAGGGAGTCGTATTGGCCGCCGCCTTCAGGGCCGCGGCGTGCAAGGATTGGCCGACTGTCCTGCACGCCAACGAACTCCTCGGCGTCAGCCTGGCGCCGCCGACGCTGCGGAACGCCAGCCGCGACATGGGTGACCAACTGTTGTCCCTGGCGGAAAGCTGGCCCTGGTGCGCCGACCTGGTCCAGGACCTACGCCACGCTCTGCCGCGGGGACCATGGCATCATGCGACCGTTTTCGGCGCCCTGGCGATACGCTGTGAAGTCAACCCCGCGCAGGCCGTCGCGGTCTGGCTGCACCAGGCCGCGCTCGGCATGATCGGTGCGGGCGTGCGGGCCATTCCGATTGGTCATACGCACGGCCAACAGATACTTGCCCGTCTGCAAGACTTTTTCCCCGCGCTGGCCGCGGACCTGGCGGCTCGCCCCCTGGAAACCGCCGGCAGCAGTTGTCCCGCTTACGAGGTGACATGTCATGATCAGAGTCGACTCTATACCAGGCTGTTTCGATCGTGACAGCGAGGGGTCAACGAGCGCATCCCCCCATCCGGCCCGGTGCCGCGTTTATTTTCATCGCGATCCGTCGATGAGCCACGCGGTTTACGCGGGGCCAAAGCGGCGCGTGTTCACACTCGGCGTCGGCGGGCCAGTCGGCTCGGGTAAGACTGCCCTGGTCGAACGCCTTTGTCGCGAGTTCTGGCCAGCGGAAAACATGGCCGTGATCACCAATGACATATATACCCGCGAGGATGCGGAATTTCTGGCACGCCGGCAAGTGATACCTCTCGAGCGGATTGTTGGTGTGGAGACCGGCGGCTGCCCCCATAGCGCGATTCGCGAGGATGCCAGTGTCAACCTGGCGGCCATCGCCGAGCTGGAAGCAAAACTTCCCGGTTTGAGTGTCGTGATCGTCGAATCCGGCGGCGACAATCTGGCGGCCACGTTCTCGCCGGAACTGGCCGACCGCACGATTTACGTGATCGACGTGGCCGAAGGGGACAAGATTCCGCGCAAGGGCGGGCCCGGCATTTGCCGGAGTGATCTGCTCGTCATCAACAAGATCGACCTGGCGCCCCACGTGGGTGCGGACCTTGAAGTCATGCGGCGTGACAGTCACCGTATGCGCGGCGAGCGGCCGTTTCTCATGATCAGCCTACGGCACGATGACGGGGTGGCAGAGCTAATTCAATGGGTAAAGCAACAACTCGCATCACGGCCGAAGATTTCGTGACACCGCCGGAGCTGGCCGGTTTCCGGCTGGCAGCCAACGGCGCAGGTCGCATCGGCGGCGCGCGCCTTTCCCTGGAAGCCGGCGGTGTACGGACCCATCTCGCCGATTGTTACCAACAGGTACCGCTGCGCGTCTTGCCCCTGAGCTTCGGTCCCGCCGAACCGGCTCTGATTTATCTTCTCAATCCCACGGCCGGGCTCTTCGACGGTGACGCCCAACTTGTCGAGGTCCAGGCGGGGCCAGGCAGCCGTGCCGTGGTCACCGGTCAATCGGCGACGCGCATCCATCCATGTCTCGACGGCTTTAGCACGCAGCAGTGGCACATCCGCGTGGCAGCGGGCGCTGTGCTTCTGGTACTTCCGGGGCCAGCCATACCGTTTCAAGGCTGCCGTTATTTTCAGCGTGTCAGCGTGGACCTGGAAGAGGGCGCTCAATTCATCTGGGGGGATATCTGGCTGGCGGGCCGCTACGCGCGTGCTGCCTTGTCGGAGCGTTTTCAGTTTCGGAGTCTCATCCAGGACCTGACCGTCCGCCGTGCCGGCCAACTCGTCTTCCGCGACCGTTTCTGCTGGCAAGGGCCATGGGATGAAGAGACCGCCCACTGGCATTTTGGCCCCACCGAGGCTTACGGCAGCTTGTTCTCGACCATCGGCCAGTCCACAGACGCCAGCCCCCTGGAGAGAGAACATGACCCGGCGCCGGTGCGCACCCGGGAGGCCATTTTTCAAACGGCGGCACTGCACACATGCCGCCGCTGGCTGGGCAGCACCGAAGCAGTTATCGCCGCGGTAACGTGCGCAGCGTTCAGCTTGGCAGGTGCTGCCGAGGACAATGGCAAGCCATGGCTCCTGACGGACCATCACCTGGCGCCAAACCACTGGTTTTGCGGTCAGAACGGAACAGCCACTGCCGCCGGCGCGTGCGTAGGAACGAGTTAATCGCATCGACAAGCCAGCTTCGGCTTCGATCCTTCCTTAGAGCGTTCGGAAAAAAAGGGGTCAGACCCCCTCAATACCTTGCAAAAGCGTTGACAATCTGTTCGCTTCAAGGGGTCTGACCCCTTTTTTTTCGAACGCTCTTAAAACGCTTGGCGCCGAAAACAAGCGAAGGTCAGAGCGTGAGCATGGCCTGCAAAAATGGTATGTATGCACCCTCCGGTCAACCCCCTCGGCAACGCATACCATTTTGCATAGCATTTGGCATGGCATTTTGCCATGCGGCGGGACTGCGTTGCATGGAGTCCTTTGAGTGCGTGGTAAACCTACCAGCCTCGCATCTTTTCCGCGGCGCTGTCCCTGGATGGCCCGCTCGTGTCCCAAGCGCGTATACAGGCACGGTTTCATTCGCAACCCGTGACGACAAAGCACTTTAACACTGTATTTTTTCCGTGTCTGACAGATTGGTGAGACACGGAAAGGCCCGACGGCACCGATTACCGCGCCCTTGCCGACGCCCCCGCCCTGGATTGCGAACACGGCTGCCTTGGAAATCTTCCGGGCGTGGACTCCCCCCCGCCCCCCCAGCCGCGCCAAGCTGCTCGCGCGTTGCTGTGGTGAAATGTCAGTTGGGGTGTCGTGTGCGATCAATCGAACGAATACGCCTTATCGGTATTTGTTGGCGGACGCGAAAGAAAGTTGAGTTCAGTGGAGCACAAATTTGCTTTGAGATGCAAAAACCAGGATGTTCCCTTCTACCTACGCCGTTTTATTGATGTTCAGTAACAAGCCGCGTCCTCATGGAATTTGTGAAACGAGCTGCGTCCCTTTAGATTTTCCCGGTAAGATTGATTGGAAGGAACCTTTGCGGAATGCGTCATTTGAAAGCCCTAAAAGCGGCATAACGCGGTCTGAAATCCCTGATGGGAGCGATGGGCATTCAGGCGATCTATCCGAAAACGACGCGGCGGTGCCCGAAATCACAGCCTTATCACGTACCTTCCCTCGCGGGAGTTTTTTTTGTACTGGTGGCCAACATGATGATGGCCACCAATCTCCCTCGCCACCCAAGGGACCGGGAGAAGCTTAGGACAAATGCAGTTACAATCCCCTTTTTTGTCTATTGAATTGGTTCCACGTGAATGAGGCTAGCAGTTTGAGTAAATGACTTCGCTTTTTTTGTTACCCAAAAAAGGGTAACATTTCCTACACCTATTTGGTCCATGCAATTATGAATAAAAGCAATTACCATAGGGCCATGACTTGGCTACATCGGCACCGCGTGTCATTTATAATGCTGTCACTTTTGCTGACTACAATTCTGGTTTTGCAGTTTCGAAACACAAGGTCGCTTCCAGCCCCATATCTTGGTATCCCAGGACAGCGCAGAGGATCGACGAGTATATTGAAAAGCTTCGATCGGAACCATTTGATGAATCAGTTCATTCTCTCGTGGACGATCAGTCGTACTTCATTCCACCGTATTCGCATTCGCGAATCTCAGACCAGGTTTGTCTGGAGCAGATGCTTTGTAATCGGAGATGTATCAAAATCCTTGAAGAAATCAAAAACACGGCACCCGGTGAGGTCGAAGATAAATGCAGGTATGTATTTAATGCAAGCTTAATGGAACACCGTAAAGCCATTCACAAAATATTGCAACATAGACTGGATACGTCATTGCCGAGAAACAAACAATCATTGCATGCGACTCAATTGGCCGTGTGCCTTGCGATGATGGTTTCAAGCAAATTCTCGAATACGAGTCTTTTGAGGTGGGAGTTTGACAAACTAGACGAGCTTCGTGATGAAGTTGAGTCTTGGTTTTCTCTCGGAAAGAAAATTGGACTTCCTGTTTCAGGATCTAAAGCAGTCGGTGTTGCCGGCTTTGTGCCTGTGAGCGGAGCGTATTTGGCGTCTGCCATTATTGTCGCTGGAAGTGATGACAATATCTTTGGTAGTGCGGTTTCGATGATGCGTCATTATTATGTTCCGGATAACATAGCGTTGCTAAACATCCTAAGTATACATCCTACAAAGGATAAATCCCGGCAAACACGTTTGAGCGAATTATGCGCAGAATTGCCAAAGATCGAGATTCCGGTCGCGAACTGGAATGCACATACAACCTATTTCGATATTCCGCATCGCATGGAAGGGATACCTATAGACGAATCCAAAGGTATGATTAACTTTGAGTTTTACACGTGGCCAGGCGCCACTCTTTATGATGACGCCGTGCAGCGCAAACTGCTAACGCAAATACGCGAGCTAGTGTTAGCCAAGTAGCAAGTATAAATTTGGTCTTCTCCGGTGGAGGGGGAGGAATCTCGATGGCATTATCCTACAGCGTTCATGGCATACAGGACAATCGGCCTGTCGATTATTTATCAACGGGCCGTTATTGACAATTCTTGTTCCAATTTATAATGAGATCGCAACGGTCGACGGCCCCTTGCCATGGATGCCCAGGCCGACGGCCTGTGACCGGTCCGCCTTTCATGGTAGGCCAGTTGCCTTTTGCCTTAAAGTGACGATCCGCCATGGCCAAGATTTTTTGAAATCACGGGCCAGGCGCCCGTGCGAACTAACCTTCGCCGAGAACGTCAGGAAGAATTCGTTCGCACCAAAACAACCTTGAGTCCGCTCCCGGGGAAAGCATGAAACGTCTAGCGATTGCCCTTGGCACCTTGGCCATAGTTCTGTTTGTCGAGTTCGTGGCAGCGGGCACAAGCGAGCAAATAATGGCGGACGGCACCTGTGTTTGGCGGGTTAAGGACGACGCGGATCTCAAGAAACTGGCCCTTCCCAAACGCCTGCGCGAGGCCTGGCTGAATGATAGCCAGGTCACGGACGCCGGTCTGATAGTTCTGGTGCACCTGGGCGAACTCAACCGGCTCAACTTGTACAACTCCAAGGTGACGGACGCCGGCCTCAAGGGTCTGGCTGCTTTCAAGAAACTTGAAGACTTATACCTTGGGTTCACGCACGTGACGGACGCGGGACTCAAGGACCTCGTGCTACTCAAGCAACTCAAGACACTGGATTTGACCTCTACCCAGGTGACCGATGCGGGGCTAAAGGACTTGGCCTCGATGACACAACTCCAAACCCTGTTTCTTAACGCCACTTCAGTCACGGACGCAGGATTGACGGGGCTGAAAAGGGCATGCCGAAGTGCCGAATATTTCCGTTTATCCTAGCGAAGAATGGTCCCGACGAAAGCCGGTAAAGGCGTTCTGTTTCCACAGCACAAACCGGAGGAGCCAGCAAGAGGACAACGCGACGGCTCCGCTCGACAGCGCGCTTGGAAACACTGAAGGCTTCAATTATCCCAATCCGGTCCAGGGTTTTGCGAACCGTCGTTAGGAAGGCAAGCTTTGTTCCAGGTATCGGCGTTTATGCTCGGCGCAATGGCGCGAACACTGGCGTCCATGAGGGCGACGAGCATCGTGTTTCGGTGAGGCGTGGCCGGCAACATGGGATCGCAGCCCGAACTGCGAGCTGGATCAAAAGATTGGTTATAAGGACTCGGCTGATTCTGGAAGGGATTTTCGCGTGGGCCGGTCATTCCCTTTTGGCCAATGTAGGTAGCTCTGGCCCACGGTTGCAAGGTTAGCGTGTTTTCGGGCGGCTGTTGCATGCCCGCGGTGTAAAGCCAGAAAGTGCCTTTGTTTTCAGGCCCACAAAGGCTGTAGGAGTGCATGAAGCCGATCGTGCTTGACGATCCATCCTTGATGTCGGCGATGGGACTGCCGCGGTCGCAGAAACCCGCTTCGGTCATGGGATACATGTCTCCAGCACCGTTGATGGTTTCATCGCGAAGGCGAGCGAAGACCTGGGCGTTAACGGCATAGCTGGCTCCGCCCAGGTCCGCCGAGACTGACGTACTTGGGTCGGCCGGACAATTATACGAGGGGCAATTTTTCCATATGGCAAGGCTCGGCAGAATGTTTTTCGGATCACCCGTGCCCATGCTTGCGTAGACTGGGCTCGCTTCTAAGTAAGGAAGAATAAAAACATGCGTGGAGCCCCAGATGTGCGGGAATTTCAGTGAGGCCTGGAATTGCGTGCCGGTTACGTTTCCGCCATAAAGGGGAGGAATCCGCTTGAACGTGCCTTCGAAATTGTGAAGGCCAAGCCCAAGCTGCTTCAAGTTGTTGATGCATTGCGTCTGTGCCGCGGCGTCGCGCACCTTCTGCACCGCCGGTACCAGCAAAGTGAAAAGAAGCATCGCGACGGCGAGTACTATCGCCATCGCGATCTTCGACATCCCCGGCCGGGCGATATTTGCTAGTGGAGATCGTACCATAGTTCATCCCGCTGTTCCAGAACCATTCTCGCCGTCGACGTGGCGATTGCAAGTGGCCGCGTGGTCGAATGCGTACCAGGCCGCATATGAAATCCCTCGGGGCAACCTTCGGTCAGCCCTCTGTATTCTCGCGCTCGCTACTGAAATCCTGGTAGCGGGCCAGGATGCGGCGTTGTTTGCTAAAGATGAGCGCCGGACCAATGCCACACGGTACTCCGGGTGGCAATGCGAACTTTCCCGCAATCACTTTGCCGCCAACCCGTTGTGGCTTTGCTGTTCCGTTTCGGTTGATCCTTTGGGCAAGGAAGCAGGCTCACGTACCAAGGAGCGGTAACGCATCGGGATCAAGCCCCAACGGTCCCGTGCTCGAGACCTGCACTCTCGGCCGCACCGGACCAAGGCCAATCTTGCGGCTTTTCGCACAGGACATGCCGGACCGGATTATTGTGCATGTAGTCGATTTCGTGGAGGACGGTCGCCGGTTCGGAACACCAGAACGAGACCCCACTTGCACTTGCGGCTAAGCTTCAACATGAGTCGCCGTCCCTTCATTTTGCGGTGAGCCTGTGAATGCTAGCCCAGAAACGTTCCTTCCTTGATTTGCTCGAATGCTAGCTGGAGTTCCTGCTGGGTATTCATCACGATCGGGCCGTACCAGGCAACTGGCTCTTGCAGGGGCTTGCCGGAAACGAGCAGGAAACGAATCCCGTCGTCACCGGCCTGCACCTTTACCTCGTCGCCGCGGTCGAAGAGTATGAGACAGCGATTCTCCGCGCTGGTTGGAGGGGCAGTGTCCGCCCAGCCCAGGCCTTCGGTTGGCACTGCCAGGGGAGCGGAAGCATTGCAGAACTTCCCCGATCCGGCAAAGACGTAGGCGAACCCTTGCCGCGTGGTCTCGACGGGAAGCGTTTTCGTTTTGCCGGGCGGCACCGAGACATCCAGGTAAGTCGGATCGGCGGCAATGCCGTCCACGGGCCCCTTCTTCCCCCAAAAACTGCCGCAGACAACGCGAACCTGCGTGCCGTCATCGTCCGTAATTAGCGGAATTTCAGGGGACTTCACCTCCTGGTAGCGCGGCTTTGTCATTTTCAGCGAGGCCGGAAGGTTTGCCCACAATTGAAAGCCGTGCATCTGCCCCAGGGGGTCTCCTTTGGGCATCTCTTGATGAATGATGCCACGTCCCGCCGTCATCCACTGGATGTCGCCCGGTCCGATGACGCCGCGGTTCCCCATGCTGTCGCCGTGTTCAACGGTGCCCGCCAGAACGTAAGTAATCGTTTCGATGCCGCGATGCGGATGCCAGGGAAAGCCCGCCAGGTAGTCTTGCGGAATGTCATTGCGGAAATCATCAAGGAGGAGAAATGGATCGAAGTCGGCAGTATTACCGAAGCCAAAGGCGCGGCGAGGTGGACGCCAGCGCCCTCAATGGCCGGCTTCGCCTTGAGCACTCGCTTGATCGGTCGTATGGACATAAGAATCCCCCTATTTGACATAACTCAGAAGATGGCGGAGACTGAATTCTCCCATGGAAAACCAAGGTTGGATAGTGTCTTAAGAGAGTGTTGATTTTGTAATAATTTCCTCGGTGTATTTCTTACCGACAAATCCGCCGTATCGGTTGATGTGCTCTCTTTGGATGACAACTCGCCATTTACACTTTGCGGCGCATTTCTTGTCAAATCCGGTAATTGGGTGCCGCCCGGTTTTGGAGTATGGAAGGAAAACTTCCGCTTCGCGGTCTTGGGCTGTTTTGCCAAGTTTGCTTGAAACCACGACTCCTTTGATTGGCTTTCCGGCCGCGCATTCTTCGTTAGATGTGAGGATGACGACCGCGTGTTCTCCAGCCGGATTGCCTTGAGGGTCGGTTACGTCCATCCAGACAATTTGCCCGATACGTATGTCATCGGCCATACCATCTTACCTTCTTGGCAGGCTTGTCGCGTTCGTAGATATATCTTCGATGGGCCCGCGCAAGCTGACAAATGCAGACTTCGAGCTTTTCTGAGTATTGGCTGTCAATGGCGGCACGAAGTGAGGATGAGTCAATTTCAACTATCTCGTTCGACCGGCTCCTAAGTTTGACAGATGTCCCCGCTTTGGTCGCTCTGATGCTTTCTGGCCTCATGGTTTCCATATCGAGGCACAATTGAGCAAATGTCCAAATTCCTTCAAGTCCGTCTGCAAAGGATAGCCGGATACTTGATGGAGCGACAAATTTGGCCTTCGTCACTTTATCGAAACCGCCTCCCATAGCGTTCTCGTCATTTACCTGGCCAATTGCCACACCTGGCCTATCTCTTAATTTTGGTTTTCTTCCCTTAGCCATTTGTTGTCTCCGGCGTGGATTTGACGAAAGGAACTGGAAGCCGTGCGGCCTCAAGTTCTTTTATCGCAGCCGTTCGCAATCGTTCGCGGACCCATGCAGACATGTCTAATCCGGCAAGCTCTGATGCATCACGAAATGCTTGTTTTTATGATGCACCGATACGGATGTCCAAGTATTCATCCTTGATAGCATCAGGCGACTTGGGAGGACGCCCACGCTTCATTTGTTTATGTTGCATAGCATTATTGTACCGACAAAAAATATTGTGTCAATCCAGCGAGCGAAGTACCAGGAGCCCAGGACGTCAGCTGCGCACCTCCTTTGGGTCTGGGTTGTGCCAGCCGCTCGCGGGCGCCAGGTTGTGATCGGCCTCGGGCGGTCCCCAGGTGTTGGGTTGGTATTCAAAGAGAGGTGTATCCGTGCCCAGGACGGGGTCCACAATGCTCCACGCAGCTTCGACCGAGTCCTCGCGGGTAAACAGGGCGCCATTGCCGGCGATCGCGTCGCCGAGGAGTCGTTCGTAGGGCATCCTCTCGTCGGGTTGCTGATCATACAGGTAGAGTTCCCGCTGTTCGCCGACAAATTGCTCCCCCACAGTCTTGATGCGGGCGGCGATGGCAACGGCAGGTCCTGGTGAGATTCGGAAACGCACGTAATTGGCGGGGCCAGTCTCCGGCAGGGAGTCTTCGAAAAGCCGCTGCGGCGGCGGTTTGAGTTCAACGATCACTTCCGTGGCGGTCTGGGGCAGGCATTTGCCGGAGCGAAGATACCAGGGTACCCCGGCCCAGCGCCACGAATCAATGTATAGTCGCAACGCGCAGAAGGTTTCAACCTTCGAATCCTTGGCCACCCCCGGCTCGTTTCGGTAGCCGATGAACTGACCCCTTACCAGGTCCGCGGGCGTCAAGGGTCGCACCCCCCTGAAAACGTTGAACTTGGCGCTGTGCAAGGCGTCGAACCCTCGGTAGGCGGGAGGCTCCATGGCGAGCAACGCGACGATCTGAAACAGATGGTTCTGGATCACGTCGCGCAGGCACCCCGCGGTCTCGTAGAAGGCCCCCCGGCCCTCGACGCCGAAGGATTCCGCGAGCGTGATCTGGACGCTGGCGATGTAGTTGTTGTTCCAGATGGGCTCCAGAAATGAATTGGCGAAACGGAAATAGAGGACATTCATGATCGCTTCCTTGCCGAGGAAGTGATCGATGCGAAAGATCGAGTCTTCAGGGAATACCGAGGCCAGGACCTTGTTGAGCTCCTGCGCCGAGGCGAGATCGCGGCCGAACGGTTTCTCCACGACGACGCGGGCATTTTTGGCGCAGTCCGCCTTCGCCAGCCCTTCGACAACCGTGGCGAACAGGCTTGGCGGGATGGCCAGGTAGAACAGCGGCTGCCTGGCACCGCCAAGCGCGGCGCGAAGTTGAGTAAAGGTAGCCGGGTTGCCATAATCGCCATCGATGTACTTCAATTGCGAGCAAAGTTTGGCAAATGCCGCCGGATCCAAGGGGCCATGTTTTTCCAGGCTGTCCTTGGCCCGCGCCATGAACTGGTCGAGGTTCCAGTGGGACCACGCGACGCCAATGACAGGCATATCCAGATGTCCGTGGCGAAGCAGCGACTGCAGCGCTGGAAAAATCTGTTTGTATGCCAGATCGCCGGTTGCTCCGAAGAAAACGAATGCGTCCGAACGAGACTCAGACATAACACACCACTTTCAATTGTTGGCAACTGCACTGAATGCCGTGAGGAGTTAATGATGGCAAGCGTGATTCCCTCATCGCCGCGGCGAGTCGATTATGGCCCCGGATGATTGGCACGGGTAATGGTGGGCGCATAAGCATCGCACTGCACGACCGGCTGCGGCGGGTACTTGGGATAGGCTGGGTTTGTCTGTGACCACTGACAGAGCAGAAAACGCGAGCCCTTGGGCGTGGTGACCACGCGCAGCCAGCAGCATCCTTCGCATAGACTGAGTTTCATGATGGCACGTTGGAGGATGTTTACTTCGCTCGCGTGTCCGCGACTTCCGCAAGCAGGGTCATGAGGGCCTGCGGATCGACGGGCTTCACCAGGTGGTCGTCGAAGCCAGCGTCCCGAGAGCGACGGCGGTCTTCATCCTGGCCCCAACCGGTCACGGCAATGAGCACCATATCTTTACCCCATGGTTGTTCTCGAATACGGCGGCACGCTTCGTAGCCGTTTAGCTTTGGCAAGCCAATGTCGAACAACAAGATTTCAGGCCGAAACTCTTCCGCGACCTCCACTCCTTGCTGACCGTCGTAGGCGGTGCGGGTGTCGTTGCCCATGATCCGCAACATTAGCGCCAGGCTGTCGGCTCCGTCCCGATTGTCGTCAACAATCAGGATGCGGAGGGAGGATTTAAGAACGACGTGTGCCTCTTCCTTGGCAACCGGGGGCTTCGTTGTTGCCACGAGCACCGGCAGACGGACGATAAACTCAGACCCTTCACCCAGGCCCTCGCTACGGACATCGACCGCACCCCCGTGCATCTCCACCAAGCGCTTCACCAGGGTCAGTCCGATGCCCAGGCCGCCCTGGGATTTCTGGAGCGAGCGGTCCACCTGAGAGAACATTTCAAAAATCCGCGGGAGTTGATCAAAAGCAATGCCGATGCCGCTGTCCCGGATCGACACAGTCACATCGCTGCCTTGCCGTTCCACCACCAACCAAATATGGCCGGCCCGGTCGCTGTACTTGGCGGCGTTGTTGAGAAGGTTCATGAATACCTGGGCCAGCCGGGTCAAGTCGGCGTCGAGGACAATTTCCTCTTTGGGCATCGTCACGGTGAGTTCGTGTCCCATCTCCTCGATCAGGGGACGACTGGTTTCGAGGGCGCTGTTGATGACGGCCGCCAACGAGACACGCTCCTTGCGAAGCTCCAGTTTGCCGGTGCTGATGCGACTCATGTCCATGAGGTCATCCACGAGTCGGACCAGCTGGCTCAACTGCCGCTCCATCATGGTGCGGGCTTGCTCGAGCGACACGGCGCGCCCGCCGGCCAGGCGCATCAATTGCAGTCCGGTGCGAATGGGGGCCAGCGGGTTGCGGAGTTCGTGCGCCAGGGTTGCCAGGAATTCGTCTTTGCGGTGATCGGCCTCGGACAGCTGGGCGGCGAGCCGGCGCAGCTCGTTGGCCGTCTGCCGCTGTTCATGGATGTCGGTGGTAGAACCGACCCACATGATTACTTTACCCTCGTTATCTTTCAGCGAAAGCACCGGCTGATGTGCCAGCAATACTCGCCGTCGGCCCCACGAAGCCGATGTTCGAACTCAAAGGGCTCGCCGGTCTCGACGGAGTGTTTCCAGGCGTGCACATTTTCAGCCACGTCATCGACGTGGATAAACTGTGTCCAGCCCCAGTCTTTTATCTCTTCAAACGGCAGTCCGGTAAACTTCATCCAGGGGGGGTTGAAATAATCCATGGCGCCGTCGGGCCGGGCGGTAAAAATCTTTTGCGGCATGGCAGCCATGACGAATTGAAGGCGTTGTTCGCTGTCCCGCAGGGCGCGCTCGGCGTGGATGCGCTCGGTGATATTGATGATCGCGGCCACCAGACCCACTACTTTGGTCCCCTCCCATTCGGGAACATAGGCGCAGCGCATGAACTGCCGGCCTGTCTTTTCATAGGGAACCTCGATTTCGAACTCCACGGACTGGCCCGCCAGAGCCTGCGCCACGTGGCCTTTGAATGCACTAAAGGCTTCGATACCGACGATCTCGACGATGTGCTTGCCGATGACCTGTTCCGGAGTGAGGCCGAAGCGCACCGCGTACGGTTTGTTCACGAACTTGTAACGCCCATTCATATCGCAATGGGCCAGAAACACCGGCGCATTATCCGCCATCAACTGGAGCTGCTGTTCGCGCTGCCGCAATAACTCACCGGCCTCGTGTTTCGCGGTAATGTCCATCGTGGCGCCAACAAGCCGCACGCCGGCGTCCGGCCCCGGCACGGCCTGGGCCCGCTCCTCCACCCAGATGGCGGAGCCGTCGCTGGGCCGGATCAGGCGGTACTGGGTCAGGTAGCTGCCCTGGTCCTTGACCGCCTTCATGACGGTGGCTCGATGGCGCTCGACATCTTCGGGGTGGATAAGAGCGAACCCCTGCTCGCTGGCGTCGAGCGATGAACCGGGCGGCAAGCCGAGAACCTCGGCGGCGTTGTCCGAGAGGACAACCTTGCCGGTGGCGATATCCCATTCCCAGGCCACCATATGCGCGGCGGTGAGGGCCAGGCGGAGCCGGCGCTCGCTCTTGTCGCGTTCCTTCTCGACCTGTCTGCGTTCACTGATGTCGTGAAACACCAGCACGACGCCGATAATCTGTCCATCCTGTCCCCGAATGGGGGCGGCACTATCGTCGATCGGTCGTTCCGTACCATCTTTCGCGATCAAGATTGTATGGTTGGCCAGGCCGACGATTTGACCCTGGGTAAGGACTTTCGCCACCGGGTTCTCGGCCGGCTGGCGGCTGTTTTCGTTAATGATTTTGAAAACCGACACAAGAGGACGTCCGCGCGCTTCCTCAAACGACCAACCGGTCAATTGCTGGGCCACTGCATTTAAGTAGGTGACGTTGCCCTGGGCATCCGTCGCCATGACGGCATCGCCAATACTGGTCAGGGTCACCCGCAGTTGTTCCCGTTGCGAGGTGATGACCTTTGTCGCCCGATGACGCAGCACCAGATTGCGGCGACCCAGATAAAAGACAGCCATAAGAAGCATGACGCCAACAAGAGCCGGCAGCAGGATCGACATCATCGTTGTGCGCGAGCTGGCTGCTGACTCTTCCGCGCCCGTAATAGCAGATTCTTTTCATGCGCCAACATATCGGCGAGCGCGCGTCGTAAATCGTCCATCATCAGCTTGCCGGTGTTTCCCCGCACGACCTCCGTCGCGGCGCTACGATCTCCTCGTTTAAGGAGGGCAATGGTTTGCTTTAACTCGTCGAGGCGTCCATCAATTTTTGGCTTTAGTGCCGCGAGCCGGGCCTGTTGCAAAGCGTTGTCGGCCGTCAGGTCCTTCAGATGAGCGAAGGTAGCCTGGAGCCGCTGTAGTGCCTCATTGTAAGGTTGCAGGTATTTCTCGTCCTCCGTTAGCAAATAGCCCCGTTGCCCTGTTTCGGCATCCTTCAGAGTTGACAGGAGAGCTTCCAGCTCACCGATGACCTCATGGGAGTGGGCGACCAGGCGTTCGTTCGCAGCCAGGCGCAACGCGCTGTCGTAACCAAGGCCGCCGCCAACCATCAGGACTGTCAGCGTCAGCCCAAAAGCGAGGGCCGTAATATCACGTAGTTTTGGCTCCGGCAGGGGATCTCCTTCAATAGGATGCGCCAACGTCGGCAATTCTCGTTCGAACTGGCGCGACGTTCGTTCGGCCTGGCGCAATCGTCGCTGCGAAACTCCAAAGACCGCAATGGCCAGACTAACCATGACGTACATGATCAGGCCAATCAGGTCCGCTTCGCCCGGTAGCCCGAACGAAAACCGCGGCGGCACAAAAAAATAGATAGACAAAACGAGGCCCAAAACCGTGGCCAACAATGCCGGACGGAGCCCACCGAGCCATGAAGCTATAAAAACGGCACCGAAGAAGGTGGGGAAGGGAAAACTGTTTCCCAGGAGTGGGTCAAGGAGCCAACGGCAACCCAGGGCGAGCAGTACGGCTGCCAATGTCAGGCCATAAGTAGCGAACGGACTTTTCACTAAGCGCCCCGCCTGATCATTTGTTCAAAATACTCCGTAGTCTGGATCGCCATGCGAGATTTGCCATGCCAAATATTCTACAGACTGATCCAATCTGTTCGATAGGTGACACTTCGCCAGGTAGCCATTCCACGCCGGTACATATTTTGCTGGCCTTTGAGCTGTCTAGCGATGCGCGCTCCAATTTCCCGAGGATTTTCACCAATGGGTATCTCCAGCCGGCCCAAGGCCGGACACTCCGGCAATTGGCTCCTCGACCGGCTTTCACCGGCGGACTTCAAGGCCTTGGCGGCGAGTTTGGAACCTGTCCAAATCCGAGCAGGTCAGGCCGTCTTCCGTTCGAACGATCTGGTGGAGCATGTCTATTTCCCGACCACCGCTGTCCTGTCGTTGACAGTGAGCGAATCCCCCGATGGCGGGCGTAGCATGGAATTCGCTTCCGTGGGCCATGAGGGCATGGTCGGCTTCACCGCGCTTCTCGGTATTCCTGTCAGCCTTCATCACGTCACCTGCCAAAATACGGGCAGTTGTTGGCGCCTGGCGACCCCCTTGATGCTCAGATCCATGTCTCACCACGCCGTCGACGACCTGGTCAAGCGCTACGTGGCAATCGCTTATCGCACTGCGGTGCAAGCCGTGTTGTGTAACTCGTTGCACGCCGTCGAGCAACGCGTCTGTCGCTGGCTTTTGGCCACTCACGACAAGTCGGCCGGAGACGTAACAGCGACGCAAGACCTGCTGGCCGCCATGCTCGGAGTCAAACGTCCGACGGTATCCCTCGTGGCGAATTCGCTGCAAAAAGCGGGCCTCATCAGCTACCACCGGGGTTCCGTGCAGATCATCAACCTGGCGGGGTTGGAGCAATCTGCCTGCGCCTGTTACCGCGTCACGAAGATGTTCTACGATCGCCTCATCAAGTAAGCTCGGCATGGCAAGCGCAGGTGCCTCCAGGCCTTTTCTTTCTTTAGAAACGCAGTCCCCCATGTGCGAGTCGCGAGTGTGACCCAATCAATTTAACAGGGGGAGGTTGATCGGTCTGTCCGCTGCATGACAAAAGTGCGCCCCGGCACTTGATTTGCTTTAACTGGTAAACTCGTGGGCTGGCAAAGCCGGCGCACGAAGGAGGTGGCCGTCATGGCCCCACGAGCACCACGTAAACGCACAGGAAATAGACTCATCGATTCGCTGCCGAGCAGAGAGATCGAGCAACTGGAATCGCAATGGCAGGTTATTTCCTTGAAGTTGACCGAGGAAATCTGTCGGCAAGATCGGCCTCTTTCCCACGTCCATTTTCCCGTTTCGGGTATCTACTCCACGGTGATTCGTATGGCGGACGGGCGCGTGGTCGAAGCCTCTACCGTAGGCAAGGAGGGGATGATCGGCCTTAGCGCCGTCCTCGGCTTGACTTTCAGTCACAAGACGGCCACGACGCCTGTGCCCGGCGATTGCCTGCGCCTCGCGGTGCCATCGCTACGGCCACTCTTGCAAACAGGAAACGCCCTGGGTGCATTGTTGCGCCGCTACGCGGCCTTTGCCCTGCGAAATGCTTACCAGGCCGCAGCCTGCAACTCGGTGCACTCGGCCCAGGAGCGTACCTGTCGGTGGTTGCTTACGAACGATGATCGGGTGGGTAATGGCCTGCTCGCGATGACTCATGAGTTTCTGGCCCAGCTTATAGGAGTGCGCCGACAAACCGTGACCGTCATCGTTGGAGTTCTGCAGGCTGCCGGTTTCATCAGCTCCCGTCGCGGCATGGTGCGTATCGTCAATCGGCCGGGGCTCGAAGCTGCTTGTTGTGAATGCTATCGGGTTAGCCAGGCGCTATACGAGCAAATCGTTCAAGTAGCGCCGATCTAAAGCGCGCTGACCACGCCGCCCGGCGCCATAGGGCATCGGGAAAAACTAACGATCTATCGACAGCGGGCGTATAACAATAGAAGTTGCCGTCTGGACAATCCTGTAACCTTCGAGATTTCAATGAAAAAGAAACCCACGCCGTCTGATCGTCCAACCAAAACGGGCACCGGCGACGAAACCCATCAAACAGCCCGAGATGCCGCGAGCACGCTAACCACGAATCAAGGCGTGCCGATAGCGGACAATCAAAACTCCCTGAAAAGCGCGGCACGCGGGCCGACGCTCCTTGAAGATTTCGTGCTTCGTGAAAAGATCACGCATTTTGACCATGAACGGATTCCTGAAAGAATTGTCCACGCTCGAGGGTCCGGGGCGCATGGATTTTTCCAATGTTACCAGTCGTTCGCGGAGCTCACGAGAGCGTCGTTTCTACACGATCCGAAAAAGAAGACGCCGGTCTTTGCCAGGTTTTCGACCGTTGCCGGGGGCGCCGGTTCGGGAGATATGCCTCGCGACGTTCGCGGCTTCGCGGTCAAGTTTTATACCGACGAAGGCAATTTCGATCTCGTTGGCAATAATATTCCGGTTTTCTTTATTCAAGATGCCATCAAGTTTCCGGACCTGATCCATGCCGTCAAGATGGAGGCCGATCGTGGCTTTCCGCAAGCGGCGTCCGCCCATGATACCTTTTGGGATTTCGTCTCCCTCATGCCGGAAAGCATGCACATGCTCATGTGGGCGATGTCGGATCGCGCCATTCCACGCTCCTTACGCATGATCGAAGGCTTTGGCATTCACACTTTTCGGCTGGTCACTGCGCAGGGAAAATCTACCTTCGTGAAGTTTCATTGGCGGCCCGTTCTTGGCACCGCCTCAGTAATTTGGGATGAGGCAGTGAAAATCAATGGCGCCGACCCTGATTTTCATCGCCGCGATTTGTGGACCGCGATCGCTGAGGGGAACTTTCCGGAATGGGAGTTCGCTGTCCAGGCCTTTGATCAAAAAACGGCCGACCGCCTGAAATTCGATGTCCTAGATCCCACCAAGCTTATACCGGAAGAGGAAATCCCCCTGCTGAAGCTCGGCAAGATGACGCTGAATCGGAATCCCGACAATTTCTTCGCCGAAACGGAGCAGGCGGCGTTTCATCCCGGCCATCTCGTTCCGGGCATCGATTTTTCCAATGACCCACTATTGCAAGGCCGATTGCATTCCTATTTGGACACGCAACTGAGCCGTCTAGGGGGCCCCAACTTCCACGAATTGCCAATTAACAGGCCCAAGTGTCCCATGCAGAACTTCCAGAGAGACGGCATCATGCGCATGGACGTGCCGCAAACTCGCATCAACTACGAACCGAATAGCCTTGACCAGGGCTCGCCCCGTGAAAACCCGGACAGGGGCTTTGTGACCTTCCCGGCCAGCGAACCAGGAGAAAAAGGCCGCATTCGCCCGGAGAGTTTTGCCGACCACTATTCGCAGGCGAAATTATTTTGGCAGTCGATGACCGAGCCTGAACAACGGCATATCGCGTCGGCGTTCGCCTTCGAATTGGGCAAAGTTGAAACGCTCGCTATTCGCCAAAGAATGCTTGGTCATCTGCATGTCATCGAGAAGGCATTGGGCGAGAGGGTCGAGATGGCGCTCGGCATGGAAGGGCAAGCGGACACGGTCACGCCCAAGATAAAACCCATTGATCTGCCCGAATCCCCCTCCCTTAGCATCATCAAGAAGATGCCCAAGACGCTCGCCGGCAGAAAAGTTGGCATCTTTGTCACCGACGGGGTGGATGATGCCTTACTAAAAAACCTGCAGCGCTGCTCGAAAAGGAGAAGGCCGACAGTTGCATCATTGCCCCCAAGGTCGGGGGTGTGACTTCCAAGGGCGGTGAGAAAATTGCTGCGGACCACGCTCTCAGTGCCGCCCCCTCTATCTTTTTTGACGCCCTGGTGCTGCTTTTCGGCGACGGGGCAGGCGCCGCGCTGAGCAAAGAGGCTGCCGCCGTAGACTGGGTTCGGGATGCTTTTGGACATCTAAAGGTCATTGGCGGCACGGCAGGAGTTGCGCCCCTATTCGAGAAGGCGGCCATTGCGAAAGATGAGGGCGTCATCGATCTGGCCACATCCAAGGATCTCACGAAATTTGTGGATAAGGCCAAAGAGGGCCGCATCTGGGAACGCGAATTGACGCTGCGTTCACCGGGTTAAGAAGGCAAGCGGTTGTGTTTTGCTCGGAAATAACTACTCTCGGGAGACTCCATGGACACCCTTAACGAATTGTTTGAAGATCAGGTAAAAGACCTCTATCGCGCGGAAAAACAGCTTTTGAAGGCATTGCCTAAAATGGCCAGGAAGGCTACGACCCCGGACCTCAAAAAAGGCTTTGAAACGCATCTTATGCAAACGGAAGGTCAGGTGGCGCGGCTCGAGAAGATAGCCGAAATGTGGCAATTCAAGCCAGCCGGCAAAAAGTGCAAAGCCATGGAAGGACTGATCGAGGAAGGGAAAGAGGTTCTTGAAGAAGCCGGCAACAAGAGTGTCATCGACGCCGCCCTGATCGCCGCCGCCCAGCGCGTCGAGCACTATGAAATCTCCGCCTACGGCTCTGCCAAAGCGCTGGCCAAGCGCCTTGGCTGCAAGGAAACCGCGGGGTTATTGCAAGCCACTTTGGACGAAGAAGTGGCCACGGACAAGATTCTTACCAAGCTGTCCGAAGGTACGGTTCTGAAAGCAGCGCCGGTTGAAGGGGACGAAGAATAGACCGCCCAGAGCATTCCGGCAGCAGCGTTTATCCTACTGGATGGACGCTGCTGCTTTGTTTTTGGCTCCAAGAGAACACGTTAAACCAGGATAAGTAGGAATGGGTCTATCCAAACTTGCGTATCCACAGTCGCGACGGTGGTAAAAGGAATCGACCCCGCTGACTACACTTTACCCCTTCAGGACATATCAACGAGGCAACTGCTCCCTCAGAGTGCGGACCTGGTGGCTGACGTCGCCAAAGCGCGGCGGCCAGTTGCGTATCTCGAGCTGATGGAGCGATTCGCGGGCCTGGTCCCATTGCTTTTCATGGAGCTGTGCGGCAGTCGGGCGCAAGAGGCCGGTCGGCTCCAGGGCCCGCAGTTGAGCTACCTGCCGCCAGTGTGTTAGCGCATCGGTCCAGCGGCCTTGGTGCTCGCGAATCTCGGCCAACAGGGCATGGCTTTCAGACTCGGATGGCAACATCTCGACGATCGACGTATAGGCACGCTCGGCTTCAGCCGGATCGCGCTGGGCCACATAGCGGTCGCCCAACTGCCGATAGAGTTTGAGATCGCGCCGTGCGAATTGCACCGCGGCTAGCAGGTCTCTGAGGGCGCCTGCCTGGTCGCCCACCTTATCGTGGGCCGCTATCAGCAATTGATAAATCTCTGCGTCGTTCGGCTGCAACCTGGCGGCTGCTTCCAATTGTTTGATCGTCTTGTCGTGCTGTCCTTTTTCGGCATACGCCTGGCCAAGCGCCTTGCGAACGATGGCGCTGTCTTGCCGCTGCTCATCAAAGTGGGCGACAAAAGCGTCCAGGTCGGCGGAGCGCAGCAGCACCTGCTTCAAAGTCTCCAGAGCCTGGGCGCGGTTCGCGTGACGCGGCCCCCAGGCGATGATGGCGCCGCCGGCCGCCTCGACCGCCTCGGGAGTTTTCTTGAGACCGGCATACGCATTGGCCAGTCCCATGTAGTAACCGGCCAGGGTGCCGTTGCCAATACCTCCGCCTGGATGACTGCGTTCGTGGAGGGGGATGAGTTCTTTGAAATAAGCGACTGTCTGCTCGTAGAGCTCGTTTTGCAATGTGCTATGAGCGAGTCGGTTGAGCGCGTTTTCGCCCCAGCGATCCTTTTCGTGGAAGAAGGCGTCGGTCTGTTTCAGTAGCGCCAGCAGTTCCGTGGTACGGGCGGTGCGAAAGTAGGCATACATGAGTCGCACACGATAATCGAGGTTCTCCGGCCGCAGCTCGACCAGGGGCACCAGCACGGCGATCGATTCGCCATGGCGATTTTGAAGGTGCAGCAGATTTACAAGCTGGACCTGATCTGCCTCGTCGAGGAGTTTTTGATTGTGGGCGACGAAGAGGATCTCGATGGCACGTGCGTGTCGGCCCAGGCCCCAGTAAAAGTAATCCGCGATGTGCCGCACCGCAGCGCCAGACTGACTCCGCTGGGCGAGCACCTCTTCCGCTGTTTTCGCGAAGTCCGCTTCCTTCTCCTTCCAAAAGCGGTCGCGATCGAAGTGCACATTGTACATGGCGCCGCTATGCTGCACTCGCGTGTCGAGATCGCGGCGTAGCTCCTTCAGTACCAGCTGCAAAAGCTGGTCCTCAACTGCGCCGAGTTCCTTCGCCTCCCGGCGCCAGTCCGCCAGAGTACTGGCATGGCGCGTCCAGCCGTCCTGGTTGTTGTACCCCAGCCAGCGCGGCTGGCTTTCGATCTGATTCACCAAAAAGGCAATGCCGTCGCGCGGCCCGGCCAGGTCGTGCACCGTATGGGCCATCGTGGCGATCAACGCTTCATGGTTATTCATTTGCCGCTTCAGTAATGGCGGCGCGACCTGGAACGCCAGTGCCTTGAGGTCAGCGACAACGCCAGGCAGTTTCTTGGCGTGCGCGGTGCGATAGACTTCGCAGGCGAGCGTCAGCAACTGGTAGCGGTGGTTGTCATCTGTGTCGGCGAGGTCTTTTTGAATCTTCCGGTCAAGGGCCTGATAAAGGGTGAGCCCTTTTCCTGGCGAGACGTCGCCATCATTTTGCAAGGCATGATGGTAGAGGCCATCCAACCGCTCAACCAGCCACCGGCGCTGCTGGACATGGACCGGATGCGCCAGTTGTTCCCTGAGATATTGCTCGCCCCGGGCAAAGTGTCCCGCACTCTCCAGGTAGGCGATAAACGACGCCAGCGCCTCATTGGCGGCGACGGGTAACACGCCCTTGTAGGCTGCCTGGAGTTCCGCCAGCGTTACCTGCAAAAGGTCGATGGCATCCGCGCCACGGCCATAGCTCTGCAGCACGACGGCATGGCGATGCGCCATGTGCAACCTATCCAAAGTGCCGGGTGCCGCCATGACCTCCAGGGCCTTCAACTGGGTCAGTTGCTCGTCAGCCAGCGCGGTTTGCGTGATGCGGCCAAGACTGGCGAGGAAGTCGGCCATCAGGCGAGGCTCGCCGGGAGACCAATCGCCTTTGAAAGCGCGTTGCAGGGCCTGCAGGGCCTTTTGGACATGGGGGCCAGGCTGGTTTTGGACTTCGGCGGCCCGTCGCTGCACAAGGACTTCAAGCAAATCGATGCGCACGCTGATCGACGACCGCCCTGGCCTGCGGCCGCACCATGCCGATGCGTTGAACAATCTCGTCAGCGGTGGCCTCGTCGCGTACTTCCGTCAGAACGGGCTGCATCCCCTGGACGAAGGGATAAACGCCGGCGGCGGTGTGGCCGATCACCGCCTGGGGTAGCACGGCAAGCAGCCGAAAATCATGGCTGGCCTGGTAAAACAGCTGCAATTGATAAAGGTAAGCCTGAGGGGAGACCGATTTATCGAACAGCACGGCGAACATGGCAAGAACTTCCTTATCCAGTTCGGTGGGCAGGTGGCCGTCGCCGCGCTGCCAGGGCTGCAGCTTCAGCGCCAGCGCCCGATTCAGCGTATATTCCGGGGTGGTCTTGTAGACGGCGAGGCTTGACCGCTCGGAGGCGTCCCGCTGGTTTTGCACGAGGTACAAGTCGGCCAGGGTGCGATAGGCGCCAGGCGCAAGCTCGTCGGCTGCCTCGACGGCTTCAAACTGGCCGATCGCGTCGGCCACGCGCCCTTGTTCGGCCAGCAAGTAGGCGAGCGCGGTAGGCCAGCGACTGTCGTCGTTATCTTGCCGAGCCCATTGCCGCAGCGCCTGTTCAAGTTCCTTGGGTCGATCCAGCACGACCAGGAAGCGATACTTGGCGAGTTTCCACCCGCCAGCGCCTTCTGAGCGCCAATGCCCTGGTCGAGATACTTCAGCATTCGATCAACCAGAGCGGGTTCCGCTCCTTGCGCGCTGCCAAGTTCATGAGCGTGACCAGGTAACGCTGCCGCAGGACAATTTCGAGATTTTGCTCAACGGCCGTCCGCTGCGCACCTTCTTTGGCGAGAGGAGGCAGGGCGCCGAGGTAGTTCCAGGCTTCGGTAGCAATGCGTTTGAGGTCCCGGTCCAGGAGCATATCCAAATAATCGCTTTCCACGATGAGCCATTGCGCCAGCGTTTTGGGATGTCTGGTTGCTTCTTCGCGAAGGTTGTCGGCGAGCCCTTCGCGGGCTAGCCGGATGTTCTCGGCTTTTTTCTTTTGCAATTCGCCACGGGTGAGCTTTTCCGGGTGTTCAAGCATCTTTGTGCCTGCGGCGATGCGCGCTTCGAGAAGCTTATCCGTAAGCCGATGCAGCGCCGCCACCGAGGTGAACAGTCTTTGCCCGGGTTCTTCCACAGGGGAAAGTTTGTCGAGCAGCTCCAGCGCTTCTTTCTCGGCCGCCGCCGACCAGGGTGCTTGCAGCAAGCTATCGAAAAGCTGATTGGCGTATGCCGCGCGATGTTTTTCGGGACCTTGTTGCCACTGCAGTCGCAAAAATGCCCGCGCCTCGCCTGGTCCACCGTGGGCGGACAGGACGCTGACCAGTGTCTGCCCCAGCGCGTGTTTCACCTCCACCTTGGCTTCAACTTGCCAGCGCTGGCGAAGCACCTCGGCAATCTTGGTCCACGCGGCAGGCTCGGCGTCGTCGGTGTGAATCCAGCCGATAAAGTGCTGAACCTGGTCGGCGGGCATCTTGTCGACGTTGGCGCTGAGATAGGCGGCCAGCTTCTTGCGCAACCTTGCCGCTTCTTCGGTGCGCTGAAACTCGTGGATGGCAATTATTTGGCCTGCGCTGTAAGTCTGTTTGTTGTTTTGCGCGAAATAGAGGGCAGCCTGCGCCAGCGGAGCCAGCCAGCGCTCCTCCACCCGATTGGTGTAAAGCTGATAGCCCTGGCCAAGCATAAAGGCAATGGCGGCCTGCAGGCGCGCCGCGACGACGGGCGTCAATTCGTCCGCCACCTGGGCCTCCTTGAGCCACTGCAGAACCAGCGCCTCCGCTTTTTCGATCTGGTCCGATTTGACCAGCGCGCTGAGGTATTGCTCATTCGCGGAGTGGCCGGCTGGATTGGTCTTCATCCAGGCCGTCAAATACTCGGCCAGCTCGGCGTAGCGGCCCTGTTGCTGCAACAGCTCGGCGTACGTGCTGCGCAAGGACTCTTTTTCGTTATCCGCCCATGTCGCTTCCATGGCCAGGGCCCTGGTGAGCCAGGCATAGGCGGCTGGATAATCGCCCGTATTCGCGAGGCGCGGGCGTACTCATGTTGCAAGGACAAATTGCGCGGATAGTCAGTCGCCAGTTGCTGCAGCAACCGCAGCCCTTCATCGGACCTGCCCGTCTGGTTCAGATTGTTCACGCGAAGTCGTTGCCAGTGTCGACGGGCGTGGACGTGGGCGGGTTGGGCATCGTAAAGCGGCCCTAAAACTTCCAGAAGGCCGAGCATCTCGTTCGCCTGCAATATCCCGCTGGATTGGCCGACGATATATTCCGCCAGGAAATAGGCATTAGCGGGCGGCGGGACCTTGGTCAGCCGTGCCGCGTCTTCCTGATAGCGCTTGCGCAATTCCTCATGGCGACGGCCATCGTGCAGCAGCGCGGACCGCAGCCAGCGCATGCCCGGTTTGCCAGCGGCCAGCGCCTCGGCT
The DNA here is from genome assembly GCA_963848825.1 of uncultured Planctomycetota bacterium. GTDB lineage: Bacteria > Planctomycetota > Planctomycetia > Gemmatales > Gemmataceae > CAVVSQ01. The sequence continues at coordinate 876,336 of CAWKFA010000017.1, forward strand.
TTTTCCAGGTGATTGAACACCCTGGTCCATTGCTGGCTGAGCTCAAAATAAAGGACCATTACGAACTGGTCTTCGAATGTCGCCTTGCCCGCCGCGCTGGCTTTCTTGGCTTCTGCAACACTGGGGAGCGGCAGGTGCAGAAATTGCACCTGGTCACGGCCAGCGAGCTCGGTTTGCACGCGCTGGTCGAATACCTGCGGCGAGATATTGTCGATTGTCTGCGTCGTGAGCGACACGCGTTTGCTCTCGGCGTCGGTCGTTTCTATCCGGCGCGCCCACCACGAACCGCCTGCCTCCACAAAGTCGTCGAAACGGGTGGCGCCGGTGACCCTGGCCTTATCGCGATTCTCGATGGCCAGGACAACGTGACGCGTGGTGTCGATGAGCATGCGCGTCTCATAATATGGACCACCGAGATATTTCAGAACGAGCCACACGCGTCCCTTGCTTTGCGGCTCGAGGCTCGGTGTATAGCCAGAGAACGATCGTTCGACGGAGGCCATGGAGTAATCGGCCAGTTCGAGAGGCGGCGGCTGCACATCCCCCGGCGTGGCGACGCGGCGGCGGCCGAGTTGAAATGCCTGGCTAAAGGTGGCGATCTCCTTGCTGTCGCTCCACGATATCAGCGTCTGCCCGCCATCGCTGGCGGCGCGTGTCAGCCAGGATTTGGCGGCTATCAACTCTAATCGGCTCGAACGCGCGCTGATCTCGTTCCAGCGTGGCTCGAAAGTTTCCGTCACGCGCTTGATGGCCAGGGCGCCGGTCAACTTGGCGAGAGACCCAGTACGCAGCAGGCTTCGCGCCAGCTCGCGTGCTTCGGCCGGCCAGGTTGATTTCGGTTCGGTCGCCTCGCCCGGCGCTGCCGCCAAGGGGGGATAAAGAGTGTTCAGCCACTGGCCATAGTTCCTGCCGGCGCTGGCGAATCTACCCGGCGCCAACAGTCCGAACATGGGTGTGAGCCTTCCCCCGATCGCGAAGCCATCCGAGAGGGGGAGGGGAGCCGCGGTGCCGAGAGGCGCGAACCTCTCCCAATCCATGTCTAACTCAACTAGCTCAGCTTCCCGTCCGCCGCGCTGGCCGAACCACTCTTGCTGGTCGGTGCCTCTCCTGGCAAACTCCGACGAGGCATCCAGACTCAAACCTTCGCCAAGAAGGTCTTCGCTAGCTTTAGCCTCCTCCGGCCTGGCTTCGTCCGCAAGGACCCGGACCGACGAAAGACCGTCGCGGCGGTCATTGTCACGATCCAAAAGATCGTATTCGTCAACTGCCCCAAGGCGGCCTTCACCGTTAAAGAGATCGCCGCCGTCGCCAGCCACGCTAGCTAGATCGACGCCGGCAGTCGAACTAAGATCAGTTAGAAATCCGCTAGTTTCAGACCGACTGGAGGGAAACTCCAGTCCTCGACGTCCCCGCTGTGGCTGAAACAGGCGCGGCTGACGCCCCAGACTGGCCAGTTCGCTCAGCACCGCACGACGCAGGGCGGTACGCCAGTTGCCCGCTGCCTTCATCTGCTTCCGCGTGAGATCGAAGACCGCGTTGTCGCGGCCGTCGGCGAAGAAGCGTTCGCCGTCGCGCATCTGGAAGCGGCGTTTCACCTTGAACCTCTCCCGGTCGGCATCGGTCTCGAGCACCAGCAGCGAGGTGTAAGGCGTGATAATCTGAAAATCTTCCGATAGCGCAATGATTTCATCCTTGATCGCGTCGGAGGACCCCTGATCGAGCAGACTATCAAGGTGCATGCGTGCCCAAAGCCTTGGAATAAACGAGTTCCCTTGTTCGGCGTTCTTGAGCAGGGCGTGCGTGCTGAAGCGCACCGGCTTGCCGCCTAGCATGCCCGTGACGATGACCTCGCCGCTTTGGTCCTGGCCCTCAGGCAAGTAGCGACCCAGCAGAATCTGCTGCGATCCGGAAGGCACGTTGGCCAGGCTTTCCGGGTAGACATGCGCCACCTTGAAGCCCTTGAACTCGACCTTCACGTCGCGCAGGGACGGCTGCGTAATTTCGCCGAGTAATTCCAGGGCGACCGCTTGCGGCCCTTGCTCACTTGTGATCTTGCGCAGCGAGCCGCTGCCCAGCGCGGCAATCGCCTTGAGCACGCCAGCTTCGTAGCTGCTCCCCAGCGTGACGGCATGCAGCGTGGCGCCATGTCCCTGGTAGATGCGCCGCAGCGCCTGGTGAAAGCTATCGGATCGGCATCGCCCGAGGTGACAATGCCATCGCCGACGTAAACGACGTGCGCCTTCGGTCCGCCCTGCTTGAGGGCCGACGCAAAAGCAGTATCGAGATCGGTCCACCCCAGCGACGTGCGCTGCTCCAGGAAGGCGCGGGCGGTGGCGATATTGCTGGCCTCGGCGGCAGCGGGCTGGGCAAACGCCCAGGTGCAGCTAACATCGCAAGCGCCGATGTTGAAAGTATCCTTCGGCCCCAACGACGATAGCAGCGTGCCAATAAAGGTGGCCTGGGTGGTGCGCTGACCGGCGTCGATCGAGGCGGAAGTGTCGGCCAGAATCACGAGCTGTAGGGGTTCGCCATCTTGCACGAGCGGGCGCTCCCACTCGCCTGGCACTCCGGGCGGGGTGAGCTGAAGCATGAAGTAGCCGTCGTCGCCGCGGCGATGCGGGATCATCACCACGTCCGACTGCCGGCTGCCGACCTCGACCACGACCTCGAAGTCACGGCTCGGCGTATATTCCTGGGCGGTGAACTCGACGTGGGCCGAGTGAGCCGTCAGGTCGTTGCGGGTCGCATGGCTCGGCGACGTCACGCTCTTGAGAGGAACGACGGAATTTACCTTCACATCGATGGCCAGGTCGCGAAGGGGGTGCTGCCGGAGCAGTTCGCTCTGCAGGGCGTAGCTGTAGCGATAGCGGCTGCCCTTGAGCGGCAGCACCTGAGTGTAGGTAATTCTGACGCGCTTTTCCGAGTTGGGCAGGATCGGGAAGATGCGTGCCTTGAAGATGTTGCCGCCCGACCACTCCAGCAGGCCGGGGTCGCGCTTTTCGCGCAAGATCGTCTCGTAGATTTCGCGGGCTCGTTGTTTCTCGACAACGTCGGCCTCCACCAGGTTATCGCCAATCCACATGCCGAAGCCGGAGATCGACGCATCGGCCGGCAACGGGAAATGAAACACCCCCTCAAGCTGCGCGTTCGTATGGTTGACAAACGATTCTTCGATCACGGTGCGCGCGATCTGGTCGCGTATATCGACCGATACCTTGTGATAGCCCACCGTAAGGGGCACATTGCGGCCATCGACCAGCGCGACCAGCGAGCCGAGCGCCTCGTTCGCGCTGGCACTCTTGAAGCCAAGCAGCCACGGGCGGGTCTTGCTTTACCTGCACCACCCGCTGCTGGTCAACGCGGAAGAGCTTGCCGTCGCCAAGGGCAACTTTCTTGCCGTCCGGGCCTACGAGGTCGAGCAGGGCACCGGCCGGAACGCTAACTTCAATCTCGCCTTCAAGCAAACGAACCTGCGTCGGGCCGGTCAGCTCGACGAGCGTTTTGGGGCCGAGAATGATGCCGACTTGCTTGACAAGCTTGATGGCGGTGGCATTGGCGCCGCGAGCGTCGGTGCGCAGCCAGTCCCCCGGCCTGAGCACGAGATGTGCGCGCACGGGAGTCCAGCGCTGGTGCAGCACCGGCTTGATGGTCACGATCCCTTGAACGTCGGCCACCTTGCCGATGCGTCCATCCTCGGTGAGCGTATCGGCGACAGCGAACTTGTCGGCGCTCACCGGTTCGTCGTAAGCGACGACCGTGAGCTTGCCGTCCGGCACCAGCTCGCCGCGCCTCTCGTGGAAGAAGCGCATGGAGTGCAGGCGGCGCGTCGTGGGGAAAACCAGTGCCTCGAACGAAATTTTACCCTCGGGACGAGCGATGTCGGCGCGGTATACCAGGAAATCGACATCCCCTTCACGTTGGCGCGGGCCGGCAGGGTTTCGAGAAGCCTGGCATCTTTCAAGGAAAGGCCAGCCATATTCAACAGATGGTAAAGGGGCTGCTCCGTCCCGTCGGCAGGTTTGACGCGCCGCGCTTCATTGGATTTCTCACGAACAAGCCACTGCCTGCCGCCGTCGACGATGCGGTAATTGCCGCCGAGGTCATCCCAGCGCGACCGCTCCGGCATGCGGGTATGCCAAAGCTCGAGCTTGCCGTCGTCGGCACGCTGGAAATGCACATGCAGCGAATCGGCCTGTTCGCTATTTTCCAGAACCTGCCCCAGGGCAACGCCGGCCGGCCCCGCGGGCTGCCAGAAATAAAGAGTAACACCCAGCAGCACCGCCGCCGCGGCTCCAAGCCAGCGTACCAAGCTAAAATTCATGCGTCGTTTCCTTTCAACCCTGGATGGGGCCTGAGAAGAGGCTTCCTGGAACGCGGCGGTTGCCTGGGCGCGCAGTTTGGCCAGCACATCCTGGTCTGGAGGAGGCGCGCCCTTCGCCAGCGCCGACAGGAGGAAGACGATTTGCTCCTCCTCCCGGATTTCATCATTTGGGCTCATGGTGGGCCTCTGCCGTACGGTTCGTGGAACTCAGGAGGTATTGGCCAAAGGCCTGGCGAAAGGCTTGCCGGCGCGGGCCAGCTTCGACCGCACAGCCACCTCGCTGGAACGCTCGCTGTTCGCGAGCGCCGCGACCGTCACGCCGTCGAGATAGCGTGCCGTGAGCAGCAGCGCATAATCGGCCGGCAAGAGCGCCAGGGTAGCCCGCACCCGGCTGGCCAACTCGGCGGTCAGCAACGCCTGCGGGGGCGCCGGCTGCTTATCCTCCAGCCAGGCAAGTAGTTGGTCATTGCTGGTGGCCAGCCAGGCATCGGCCTGGAGGAGGTGTTGGCCGCGCTGCTGTTTGCGAAAGTAAAGGGCCGCTTGATTGCGGGCGATGCCGCATAGCCATAGCCAGAGCGAGCCGCGCGCGGCATCGAAGGTGGCGGCGGAACGGGCCGCCGCCAGCAGCGTCTCCTGCACGACGTCGGCCACATCCGCCCCGCGCGGTCCCAGCAACCGCGCCACGCAGCCCCAGACCCCCTCGGCATAGGCGTCATAAAGCGCTTGCCAGGCCACGACCTTGCCTTCACGCAATCCCTGCGCGATGAGCCGTTCCTCATGCTCACCCAGCATCACGTTGGCCATTGAGCAATCTAAAATAGGCCTCGTGGCGACAGTGCCGTCCAAATAACTAACCTACAGGTATTTGTGCGCCGGACTGAAAATGGGTCGCGCGAAAATCAAGTTTCGCCTGCTTTTGGATTTTTTGTTGGCGTGCGGGCTTTGATCTCTATAGGTTTCTTGCAATCGCGTTGCCGCCTGTTAGAATCGCGCCCGACTTGCGCGGTGGGTATTTTCTCTCTACTTGGGGGTAACTTGCTATGAGATCGGCCGTGGCGGCGCTGGTGGTTTTGTTTCTGGGAAGCGGGGTATTTGGTCAAGGGCTCGATAGTTTTTACAAACTTGGGCCTGATTCCATGGAGCAGGATGGGGTGCCGCATGGCAAGATGGTTGGGCCGCTAAGCGTTGCCTGCCGGGTTTATCCCGGAACCTCTCATACCTACTGGGTCTATGTGCCCGCGCAATACGATGCGACCAAGCCGGCGAGCCTGATGATCTTCAACGATGGTCAGGCGTTTAAAAACGACAAGGGGGATGCCCGGGCGCAGAACGTTATCGACAACCTTATTCATCGCCGCGAGATTCCCGTCATGCTCGGCGTGTTCATCAATCCCGGCAGAACGCCCGAACAACCGGAGCCGACTCCCAAGGATTGGGGCGACCGCACCACCAATCGCGGCCCGGAGTACAACACGCCGGACGACAAATATGCACGGATCATTTGCGAGGAGCTGCTGCCCGTACTCACCAAGGACTACAACATTTCCAAGGACCCCGAGCAGCATGGCATCGGCGGCGCCAGCTCCGGCGCCATCGCGGCTTTCTCCGTGGCCTGGGAACGTCCCGAGCAATTCCGCAAAGTTATCAGCATTGTCGGCAGTTTCGTCAACCTGCGTGGCGGGTATGTTTATCCGGAGCGCGTGCTGGCGGCCGAGAAGAAGCCCATCCGCGTCTACTTTCAGGATGGCCGCAACGACAACCGCGGCGCCGGCAAGGGCGGCGGCAACTACGACCCCAAGCGTGACTGGTTCTATCAAAATGTTCGTCTCGTCGAGGCCATGACCAAAAAAGGCTACGACGTCAATTACACCTGGGGCATCGGCTTGCACGGCCAGAAGCAAGGGGTGCGCATTCTCCCCGAGATGATGCGCTGGCTATGGCGCGATCATCCCGTCTCGGTGGATGTCCGCGATACCGTGGAACGCTCGTTCAACCGTCCTTGAGGATCAGCGCGGGTACCCTCGAGCGTAATCGCGCTGACCCACCGAAATATACGGAGTGGGTCAGCGCGGGTACCCTCGAGCGTCTGTAAGGTGGGTCGAGCGTAATCGCGCTGACCCACCGAAATATACGGAGGCGGGGCAGATAGACGCGAACGCGGGGATGAATTTTCGTTTGACGGGGCGATGGCTTCGTGTGTTTCGGTGGGTCAGCGCGATTACGCTCGACCCACCCTACATTACGGCTTTTTGCCAGGTAGCAGGTATTTGTCGAACCAATCCGCCAGGGTGGGGATGTCCTTGTCCATTTGGGCCCAGCCATGGCCGGCGCCCTTTTTGACGATGAGTTCCGCGGGGACGCCGGCCTTTTTAAGCTGGGCGATCATGATTTCCGCTTGCTGGATCGGCACCAGTTTGTCGGCATCGCCATGAATGATGCAGGTCGGCGCGGAATCTTTGGTGACGTGGTAGGCCGGGGATATCTTTTTGCCGATCTCGCGGCGTTTGCTTTCGTCGAGCACCAGATTGAAGGAGCGGGTGATCTTGTCCAGTTCCTGAAAGTCAAAAGGCGCCTTGAAGGCCTCCAGCGTGCCGCGGCCCAGGGAGACTTTGCCCTGCTCGCCGTAGTTAAGAAAATCCGTTGGCGGGAAAAAGCAGGCGACAGCTTGTACCCGGCTGGAGAAGCGGTCGATCGGATCGGTTGCCTTGGCGTCCCCCTCCCGGCCGGTGGTTCCCTGCATGAGCGATAAGTGGCCGCCCGCGGAACCACCCGCGATGCCGATGTGGTCGGGGTCAATGTGAAAATCCTTGCGCGAGAGCGAATGTAACGGAGCGCGCGCTGCATGTCGTCCACCGCATCGGGAATGGTGTAGCGAGGCTGGCTGCCGTGAACGACCGCGAAGACGGTATAGCCGCGCTGCACGAGGGGCTTGATAAAGGTGAGATTGATGGCGCGGTGATCGGACACCCAGCCGCCGCTGACGGCGAAGACGATGCTGGCGCCGTTGGCATCTTTCTTGGGTGTGAAGACGTCCATGGTGAGCGCGGTGCCGAACTTGCGCCCGTAAATCACGTCCTCCTGACGAGTTGGCAAGTCGTCCGCGCTGGTTTGCGCCAGGACGGTCGGCGCGAAAGCAGCACCCGGGCCCGCTGGAGCAAACACCATCACGAGCGGCAGCGCGATGCCCAAATACCAACGGCACATTTGACATAACATCTTGTAGCTCTTTCAGATAGGGTTTGATTTTCCGCGTTGCCTGTAACCGCGAGCGCAAGCATTATTATATTGATGCGCGGCTGCGGAGTGCCGAACTTTGGGCCATAAAAAAGGCTATACTGGAGGAATATCTTTACCAAGGGATGGGCGCGGCGAGTCCGCGCCTGACGAAACGCCAGGACTTTCGGCTGCGGTGGGGCCAGGTAATGTTGAGCGCGCTCAAACAAGGTTTGGCAGGCGGGGCGGCGACCGCCGCGCTGTTCGCCGTCTATGCGCTCATCCGTCAGGGCAGCGTTGGCTTGGAAACCTTGCTGGCGGTCAGTGTCCTTGGCATCAGCGCCATGTCGGCCACGGCTTTTATCCTGGCCCGGCGCCATGAAGTTGCAAAACCCGCTGCCAGCGTGCCCGTGCCGCTGGCGCCGCCGAGCGGCGCCATTGACCGTGATACGTCACACCTGGCACGCATGGAGAAAACCCTCGGTCAACGGAACGCCGAGCTGTCGCTTGCCAAAGAACGGCTGCGGCAGGCTGAGCGTTGACATGGACCGGCTCAAAAAGAGTTATTTCGAGCTTTATCACAAGGCACCCGTGATGTATTTCAGCCTCGACGGCGAGGGCAAACTGGTCACGGTGAATGATACGCTGGTCGCCACCCTCGGTTATACCCGGGAGGAGTTGACGGGGCGTTCTTATAAGGACTTGTTGGCACCGGCGGCCCGTGGGGACTGGGAGAAGCACGCGCCGGCCAATGGGCGGGCAGGGGACCAGGCCCTGGCTTTGAAAGAAGAAACGGAGACTTTGTGGCAAACCCGGAAGGGGGCGCCGCTGGACATATGGATTCGCAGTGTTCCGGTTTATAACGCCGAGGGCCGGTTTGAACGCTATCGTAGCGCGGCCCTGGATCTGACGGAACGCAATCGTTTGGCCAAGGAGCTGCGCACGCGTGGCGACGAGCTGGAACGCAGCAATTCCTGGCTGCGGGTTGTTAATAGGGAACTGGAGGAGTTTACCCACGTCGTCTCGCACGACCTGAAGGAGCCCTTGCGGACCTTGCAGGCCTACAGCAATATTCTCGCGGAAGATTATTCCGGACAACTGGGGCCGGACGGCTTTCAATACATCAATCATCTCATCAAGGCCAGCCGCCGGCTGGGCATCTTGATCGATGATCTTTTGGCGCTGAGCCAGGCGGGCCGCGTCAAGGGTGTCTTGCAAGTCTTTGATTTGATCGAGGCGGTGGCCACGGTGCGGAATGACCTGGTCGGCCTTATCCAGCGCCAGGAAGCCACGCTGCTGACGGAAGGGTCGTTGCCAACCGTGAGCGGCGATCAAAAACGCATCACCCAGCTCCTTACCAACCTGGTAACCAACGCGCCTCAAATACAACAAAAACCCGGTCCCTCAGGTCGTCATTGGCCAGCTTGCCGAGTTGCCGCCCGGCGCTCCGGCTGACCTCGACCCGGGCCACGTTTTGCTTTATGTGCGCGACAACGGCATCGGCATCGATTCGCCTTTCCATGACAAGATCTTTGGCATTTTCCGCCGCTTGCACGAGTCCGAGGAGTATGAAGGCACGGGCGCCGGGCTGGCCATCTGCAAAAAGATCGTCGAGGCCCACGGCGGCCGTATCTGGGTCGCGAGTACGCTCGGGCAGGGCGCGACCTTTTACTTCAGTTTGCCGCGCCCGGCCGTCGCCGGCAGGACTGGACAGGCGGCCAACGGCACGCTCCGCCACAAAATCGCGCCCGTCAAACCTGTCGAAGACATGGAAGGCAAAGTTCGCCCGCGCGGCGAGCGGCCCGCGGGCTTGCCGGACCTGGGCAGGACTCGAGTGCTGCTGGTGGAGGACAAGGTCGACATGGGACTGCTGATTCAGCGCCTGTGCAAAAAGTCGGGGCTGAACGTCACCTACTACACCAATGCCGAGGAAGCCTGGGATTATTTGCAGACGCACACGCCGGACCTGCTGCTCTTCGATATCGAACTGCCGGGCATGTCGGGTATCGAGTTGTGCCAAAAAGTTCGAGATAAGCTGGGCGCACGGCCGTGCCAATTGTGCTTTTTTGCAGCGACCAGGACGCCGACACGACGGCGCGGTTGTACGCGGCCGGGGCCAGCCATATCCTTTCCAAGGAACTGCTCGTCGAGCCGGCTCAGTGGCAGTTGAAGTTGAAGGAGATTTTGAATGCCGGCGAGCGCGCGGAGGAACGGGGCGGATGACGTACGAACAGGCCATGGAGTTTTGGTTCGGCCGCATCAACTATGAAGTAAAAGCTCCCCGGCCCAGCGATCTTTCCCTGGATCGCATGCGGCTGCTACTCGATTTACTCGGCAATCCGCAGGCTCAATTCAAAATCATCCATATCGCGGGCAGCAAGGGCAAGGGCTCCACGTCGGCCATGCTGGCGTCCATACTGGGGCGGGCGGGGCTGCGCACCGGCCTATTCACCTCGCCACATCTCGTGGCCGTCGAGGAAAGAATCCAGGTGGACCGCGTGCCCCTGGCGCGGGATGAACTGGTTCGTTTGATCGAAGAGATTCGCGCCTGCACCGGGCCACGGACAATCTGGACCAGAAATTAACGTTCTTCGAGATTGCCACGGCCCTGGGATTTTTGCATTTCGCCCGGCGGCGTATCGACGTGGCCGTGGTCGAGGTCGGGCTTGGTGGCAGATTTGATTCGACGAACGTGTGCCAGCCGGTGCTGACCATCATCACCAGCATCAGTTTCGATCATATGCAATATCTGGGTGATACGCTCGCCCAGATTGCCATGGAAAAGGCCGGCATTATTAAAGCCGGCGTCCCGTGCGTGAGTGGCGTGCGTGCCCCCGAGCGCGGGCGGTAATTGAACGAACTTGCCGCGAGCGCGGCGCGATCCGCTGAGGCAGATCGACGACACCTTTCGTTTTAACCATGAGCCGGGCACTATTGGCGCCGCCCTGGATAAGTCGGCGCGGCTGACGGTGACCGCGGGCCGGCAATGGCCCACGATGAACATCGGTCTCGTCGGCGCCCATCAGGCGGCCAACGCGGCCCTGGCGGTCGTGGCGGTGGAGGAACTGGCGGCTCTTGGTCTGGCGATTAGCGATGAAGCGGTGGCCCTGGGTCTGGCGACGGTAGAGTGGCCAGCGCGCCTGGAGGTCATGGGACGACAGCCCCTGGTATTGCTCGATTGTGCTCACAATGTCGCGTCCGCCGAGGCCCTGGCGCAGACCCTGGACACGTCGGTATCGCTTGCCAACGGCCGTCGCTACCTGATCTTCGCGGGCAGCGATGATAAAGACCTGGCGGGAATGTTGCGGGTGCTGGCCCCACGCTTCGATCACCTCGCGCTAACGCGTTTTGCCCCCAGCCCACGCACCGTGCCGCCCGAAAAACTGGCGAAGTTGGTGCCCCCGGGCACGTCTTGCGAGCTATTCGAGTCGGCGGCCTCGGCGTGGCAAAGCATCCGCGCACGCGCTGGCGAATGACATGATCTGCGTGACCGGATCGGTGTTTCTGGCGGGGGAATTGCGGCCGGTGTTATTGGGCTGAAGGAGCCGTCCTGTTTTGGGATAGGCCCTAACCCGCAGCAACATCCCTTGAGTTCAAAAAACTCGAATCTTCCCCGACATTCTGTATAAAAATGCCGGTTGGACGCCGGGCAGTGTGGTGACGGGAGTCTGTCAATTGGGCTTGCCCGGGAACTGGACGCTTACAGGAGGTTTGAATTCATGGGGCGACTTGAAAGCAAGATGCTGCTCGCTGGTTTATTGATTTTGGGATCAGCCACGTCTTCGCAGGCGTGGTGGGGTTGGGGCCCGCGCTGGTGGGGCTATGGGCCCTCCTATTACACGCCGGTTTATTATTACTATCCGACCTACCCGGTGTGCCTCGCGCCGCTCCCCGTGGCGATGGCGCAACCCCCGTCCGGCGCCGCGCCGGTGCAAAAGCTTGGCGAGTCGCCGCGCGCTGCCTCGCCCAAGGAGCCGCCGACTTCAGCGGACATGATGAAAAAGGGCCCGACGATTATCGAGTCCCGCTCGCTGGGGGGTGCTTACGCTCAATTGGGCAATGCCAAGGAGCGTTGCAAGGTCGGCTTCTGGAACCTTACCGGTCGTGACGTGACCCTGAAAATTGACGGCCAACCCCGTGTGCTCGCCAAAAACCGCGCCATGACGCTCGATCTTGAGCGTTCTTTTACCTGGCAACTCGATCTCGGTGATGCCGTCACGGAGCGGGTGCCCGAGGAGCAACCATTTCACGAAGTGATTCTTCGCCAATAAGCGGGCTGTCGGTTCTTGCCGGCCGTGGAGTTTAGGAAGCGCGGATGAAAGTCCGCGCTACTTAAAATGCCCGGCGGCAGGGTCAAGGGGTTTTCTCCTGGTCGCCTTCCGCGAGTCCTTCCAGCCCGAGTTTCTTCATCTTTCTGCGTAGCATTTCGGCTTTGATGCCCATGAGTTTCGCGGCGCCGTTGAGATCGTTGTTGGCCTCGTGGAGGGCGGCGCGGATTTTGTCCTGAAGCTTCCAATCTTGCATCACCCGGTAAAGAGTGCGTTCGCCGATGCCGAGGATGCGGGCCGCTTCTTCGCGATTGCCTGCCGTTTGCTCCAGGGTCCGCAAGGTGTAATAGCGCTCGATTTCACTGAGCGGACGGCCGATCAGGTTGTCCGGACCGGTCGGCACGGCCATTGTTGAGGGGCATTTTCTTCAGCGTGTCCCCTTCCTGCAGGTCGTCCAAATTAAGAATGCCGTCCACGTCTTGCACCACCATGCTCTCGATCATATTGCGCAATTCGCGGACGTTGCCCGGCCAATCGTAGAGAGCCATTACCTTGCGCAGGGGCTCCGCGACGCCGGTGACTTTTTTGCCGTGCCGCTCGTTGAATTCCTTCAAAAAGTGAGCATACAGGAGGGGCACGTCTTCACGCCGCTCGCGCAGCGGCGGCAGCTTGATGGTCACGACCTTGAGCCGAAAATACAAGTCCTGGCGAAAGGTCCCTGACGCCACCGCTGCCTCCAGGTCGCGATTGGTGGCCGAGAGCAAGCGCACGTTCGTTTTGATGGGGTCGTTGCTGCCGATACGCAAGACTTCTTGATCCTCCAGGACGCGCAGCAATTTGGCCTGGAGGCTCAGGGGCATGTCGCCGACTTCATCCAAAAACAGGGTGCCGCCGTTGGCATGTTCAAAGCGCCCTTTGCGCACCCGGTCCGCGCCGGTAAACGATCCCGCCTCGTGGCCGAACAATTCATCCTCGAGCAGGTTCTCATTGAGGGCGGTGCAGTTCATGGCCACGAAATTCTTGTTCTTGCGGGGACTATTGTTGTGAATGGCCTTGGCGACGAGTTCCTTGCCGGTGCCCGTTTCTCCCTGGATCAGCACCGTGGCGGCCGTCGGCGCGATGCTTTTGAGCTTTTTGAGGACGTCGTGCATCCGTGAGCTATTGCCGACCATGCCCTCGAAGCCAAATTTCTCATCGAGCTGCTCCTGCAATTGCTTGTTGGCGCGTTTGAGGTGAAAACGCTCGGCTGCCTTGTCGACCATGGCGCGCAAGTTCGGCCAGGTTGACCGGCTTTTGCAAATAATTGACGGCGCCGGCCTTCATGGCCGCCACCGCGGTCTGCACGTCGCCATGCCCCGTGATAACAACCACTTCGCTATCCGGCAGTTCCTCGCGGACCTTGCGAACGATGGCCAGGCCATCCATGCCGTCCATTTTGAGATCGGTCAGAATAACGTCCGGTTCGTCTCTTTCGATGATCTTTGCGCCGCCATGCCCACTGGTGGCGACGAGGCACTGGTAGCCCACCCGCTCCAGGCTCTCGGCCACGACATCCGCGTGGTTGGCTTCATCATCGATAATCAGCAGCTTCAAACCTTCGCCAAGGTTTTTTGAGGCATTTTGTGGGCGTGGTCGGTCCATACGCTCGGCGGTCCCGGGAAAAATTGGCGCTACGTTTGCTTTATTCTATGGGAGCGGGCAGTTTGGTTCATTATCAGGATTCAGGTCAGCTTCTTGGCTGGCGACGCGGCTTGCTTTCCGCCGGCGCGGTGGTGGGATCTTCGGGCCAGGAGTGTTTGGGATAGCGGATGCGCAGTTCCTTGCGAATGCGTGGATAGGTGTTGGCCCAGAAGCTGGCGAGGTCATCCGTCACTTGCTGCGGCCGGTTGCTGGGTGCCAACAGATGAAGGAGCACTGGCACCCGACCACCGGCCACGCGGGGAGTTTCGCGCCAGCCAAATACCTCCTGAATGCGTACCGCCAGGACCGCGCACGGCCAAGTTCATAATGAAGGCCCAGCCGACTGCCGCTTGGCACCAGCAATCGCTCCGGCGCCTCGCGTTCGAGGGCCTGGCGTTGCGAAGATGACAGGCGGTTCTCCAGGCATGCTGCCCAGGGGGCCTTTTGGAGGTCCGCGAACGACTTGCATCCTGGACAGAGTTCGGGCAATAAATCCATGAGTTGGACATCATCAAAAGCCGGCAAGTTTAGCTCCGGCATCCAGAGACGCAGGCAGCGCAAGCGCGTCAGCAGTTCGCCGGTCGGCGAAGCGGGCGTCGGGGCCAGGCGTTGCCAGTGAGCGCGGGCCGCTTCCAGCAAGATCTCCGCGACCTGGCCGTCATCGGGCAGCGCTGCCTGGTTTTCCTGGAGCAACAAGTCGCTATATCGCACCTGTTGCCTGGCAGTTACCCTGGCCGTGTCTGGATCAAACTGGACGACCGTGGCCGACTTGATTTTGTCCAGCGGCAGCCAGTCGCGCTCGACCGCGGACGCTTGCCAGACCAGTGTTTCCGTCTGGCGATCATCGACGTCGATACACAAGAAGAGCTCCGGCTGCAGCACGCTGCTCGAGGGCGCAAGCTTGATGCCGCGCCCGCCGACCATAACGCCCTTGCGGCTGCCCGGCTCACGCCGCCGTGCCAGGCGATCGGGAAACGCGGCCAGCAGTGACCGCAGGACCGCCTCCTCGGCAGTGACAGGGGAAGTCAAGGCGTCGGTCGGCGTCTTGACATCGTCCAAAAGGCGTTCCAGCTGATCGCGGGCACGCAAAATAAAGTGAACTGCCTCGCGATTCAGCGGCTCGCCGGGCGACGAGCGCCGGCGTTCGAAATCCTGCACCGCCTCGACGCGGTCGAATACATCCGACGCGGTAAGTTCCCTGGACGCTGGCGGCCCGGACGCCGACCGGGAGAAAGGATCACGCTCGCTCAGAATGGCGGCAGCAAGCGCCGCCGACGGGGCGTGTTGCCAGCGTTTCCCGGCTATTAGCAAACAGCCCAGACGCGGGTGCACGGGCAGACCGGCCAGCACTCTCCCCAGCGGTGTAATGCCTTGTTCATCAACGGCAGCGAGCGCTTGCAAAAGCTGCAGGGCCTTGCGTACCTGTTCGGGAGGCGGTGCTTCAAACCACGGGAACTGCGCGATGTCGCGTTCGCCCCAGGACATGAGCTGCAAGGCCGGCCCCGCGAGATCGGCGCGGCGAATCTCAGGTTCCGTTTGCTCGGGCCGTTGCTTGTGATTGGCTTCGCTCCACAAGCGCACGCACACACCCGGCTCGGTCCGCCCCGCGCGTCCGGCACGCTGATCGGCCGCGGCGCGGGAGATTGGCAGCAGTTCGAGGCGATCCAGGCTCGTACGCGGGTCAAATACCAGGACGCGAGCGAGGCCGCTATCGACCACGCCGGTGATGCCCGCGACGGTGATGCTGGTCTCGGCCACGTTGGTCGCCAGCACGATCTTGCGACGTTGTTGCGGCAAAAGGGCCAGATCCTGGTCCGCGGGCGCAAGCTCGCCATGCAGCGGCAGCACGAGCAAATTCTGTTCGCGGGCCAATAACTCCAGGTGTCCCGCCGTCTGGCGTATTTCCCGTAAGCCGGGAAGGAACACGAGCAGGTCCCCTGTTGTTCGCTTCAACAGTTGCTCGGCCGCCAGCGCGGCAGCCAACGGCCAGGCGTGCTGCGCGGCGCGCGGCTCATAAACAATATCAACGGGATGAAGGCGTCCTTGACTGGCGATGATCGGGCAGTCGCCCAGATAGGCCGCCACCGCTGTCGCCGCCAGTGTCGCGGACATGACCACAATACGCAACTCGGGCCGGACGGTTCGCTGGATAAGCTGGACCATGGCCAGGGTCAGGTCGGTCTCGAGACTACGTTCGTGAAATTCATCGAATATTACCGTCGCGACGTTTTCGAGATAAGGGTCGTCTTGCAGACGGCGCAGCAGCAAGCCTTCGGTGACCACGAGAATGCGCGTGCGCGGGCCGCACTGGCGGTCGAAGCGTACCTGGTAGCCAATCTCATCACCCAAACGTCCGCCTTGCTCGGTTGCCATCCGCCGGGCTGCGGCGCGCGGCCAGGCGGCGCGGCTCCAACATGACGATCTGCCCCTTACGAACCGATGAGTCAGCCAGCAGGGCAGGGGGCACGCGCGTCGTCTTGCCCGCACCGGTCGGCGCGGTGATCACCAGGGCATTATGGCAGCGCAGGCTGTCCACGATCCGCGGCAGGAGGGCGTCGATGGGTAGTTCTTCAAGGATCACGGCGGGGCAATCGATTTGCTGGGTGAATCAGGCTCCGGGCCCGAATAAAGTCATCCTTTGACCAGCTCAAGGAGGTTTTCCACCTGGTACTCGGCCTTCCGACCCGCTCGCAACAGCTCACGCGTTATTTTGTAAGGTTCCGCGATGGCGGCCGCTGCCGCGGTTGCCGGCAACTTTGGATCGGCGCTGGTCTGGATCACGGCAATGAGGAAAAGCCACCAGAGCAACTCGTCGAGGGCCTCGCCTTTGAACCAGAGGACATCGTCGTACCGATTGATGCCCAGGAACTGCTGGCCGTCCCCATCCTTCAAGATGACTTCAAGGGTGTGGTAGGCTTTGAGCCCCGCGGGGCCATCCGGCGTGAACCAACGTAGATTGGTGGTGAGCAGGCCGATCAGGCGCACCCCTCTGCTGACGGCGGCATCGTCGAGCCCGAACTCGCGCAGGGCGCCTGCCACGATTTTGGTGAGCAGCCATTCGTCCAGCCAGCTACGGCTGCGCTGGGGCGAGTCCGCTTCACCGACAATGCGGCCGAGGGCATGCACGAAAACCCAGCCGAACAAACAGGCCCAGAGAAAGCGATCCTCCCGCCAATCGGTATCCAGGTACGCGAGAGCGGCCTGAAGCTCCGTATCGGCCGGCCATTCGTACCAGGACTCCAGCACGGGCAGCTGCAAGACGGCTTCGAGCCGTTGCCTGACTTCCCTGGCGATCTTCACTTCATCCTCGGCGCCGCCGCTAAACTGCCGGAGGGCACGCAACAAGTTCACCAGCTTTTGTTCAATGCCGTTTAAAAGGTCCTCCGGCAAAAAGCCGAAAGGCTCAGCCACGCGGGCATTCCAGAGCTCGCGGAAGATGTCGGCATTAAACAATTCCTTGAAGGGACGATGGATCGGCAGCAGAAAGACCTCGCGTAGCGCCTCATCCATGTTGGCCACGCCGCGGCCATTGAGCGTGAGCGGCCAGCTGGGCATACTGGCCCGAGCCATTGTCTCGAACCTGGCGGAAATCCAGGAAGACGTGGTAGGCATAGGCGTGCAGCTCCACATAGAGCCCGTGGTTGCATATTTCGTGGCTGCTGCGAATATATTCCAGGCCCGGTGACCTGGTCGCGGAAGATGAGGAAATGATCGTGCAACGGATAGTAGCCGAGGGCGACTCCCAGGGTTTTCTGCATCGGCGCCCGGGTTTCCCCCTTACCGGTCTTGCCGGCGTAGCCGACCGATGTGCGAATGCGCCCGCGCGCGTTGGCATAGCGATTATGGACCACAACGAGGGCGCGTTCCTCGCCGGCGCGATTGGAGTAGGCGAAAACGTCCTCGTTGACGGTCCCCTCGGGCGTGAAAAGATCGTAGAGGTAGAAGTGCTCGACGTCGGCGAAAAGATAGCGCCGGCGCATGCAAGGGGAAGATCTCGCGTTCGTGGCGGCGCAGCAGGTCCCCGTCTGGCTGCTCATCCTGGTAGGCACGCCGATATTCCATGCCGTACTTCTCGGTGAACCCCTCGATCTGCCCGTGGCCGAACATGGGCAGGCCCGGCAGCGTGGCCATCAGCGTGCAGACGCCGAAATACTTGTCGCCCTTGCCGAACTGGGCGACGGCGGTGTCCTCGTCGGGGTTGTTCATGAAGTTCACGAAACGCTTGAGGATCTCCGGATTGAACTCGAGCGTGTTCTTCATGACGCTGCGGTAGTTGGCGTTGTCCTCGTTCTTGAGCATGTTCATGAAGGCGCTGTTGTAGACGCGGTGCATGCCCAGCGTGCGGACGAAGTAGCCCTCCATCATCCAGAAGGCCTCGGCCAGGAGCAGCGTGTCGGGCACCTCCTTGGCGACGCGGTCGACCACCTCGCGCCAGAACTCCTGCGGCATCGCGGCGTCGAACTGCTCGCGTGTCAGGCCGCACCTCGGCGCGCGAGGGAATGGCGCCGCCGCTGCCCGGTTCCGGGAACCAGAGCCGCTGGTAGTGCTTCTGCGCCAGCGTCATGGCCGCGTCGAAGCGGATGACGGAGAACTTGCGGGCGACTTGCGAGGATGGTCTGGATGACCGCCTCGCGCACCTCGGCGTTGAGGAAATTGAGCTGGGCCGTGTCGTTCCAGGGCATGCTGGTGCCGTCGTTGCCGTGGTAGACGTACTTGACCGCTGCCGGTCCAGCGATCGAGACGTTTGAAGACGACCGCCGCGTCGGAGCGGCTGTAATAATGGTCCTCCAGGAAGATGCCGACCCGGCCGTCGTTGGAAAGGTCGGGCCCGTTGAACTGGTACGAGGGAAAGGGGCGGTAATCCAGCGCGATGAACCAGTCGGGGTGCTCGAGGACCCAGCGCGAGTCGATGCCCATGTGGTTGGGCACCATGTCGCTGGCGAGGCGGATGCCGCGCCGCCAGGCGCGCTCCTTCAGGTTTCGCAGCGCCTCCTCGCCGCCCAGGTCGGCGGCGATGTAATAGTCGTAAAGGGAGTAGGCCGAGGCCACCGCATCGGGGTTGCCGCAGAGCTGCTTGATCTTCTGCGACGCCCGGCTGCGCTCCCACAGGCCGATCAGCCACAGGCCCGAGAAGCCCCAGTGGGCCAGCATGTCCAGCTCCTCGTCGGGGACCTGATCCAGGCGTGCGGATCGGGCGCTGATATTTCTTGCTGAGCTGATCCAGCCAGACGTAAATGTTCTTGGCCAGCAGCACCAGCTTGGGCATCCAGTCGCGGTCCATGCTGAAGCGCTCGGGCTCATGTTCCTGGCCGGTGAATTGATAGACCTGCGGCCGGCCCGCCCCGAGAAAACGGGTCATTTCTTCTTCCTTGATCAGGTCTTGGCTGACCAGGAGGCGGTACAAGTACTTGCCCAGCAGATGGCCCCATTTTTCCAGGATGTAGGCAAGCTGGCCGTTGAGAGAATTGGGCACGGCGACGGCGGGGCTGCGCAGCATGTCCACGAGGTTCTGGGCCTCGGGCCCGAACACGGGCTGTTTGGCGAAGAACTCGCCGAGGCCGGCGACGATGTCCTTGTAAGCGGTTTCCTGGGCCAGGGCGGTGTCGTCGAAAAGCTCCCGAAAAGGCGCAAAAGCCGGGTTCACGTTGGCCAGCCAGAGCATCAGCATCTCTTCCAGGGCGACCTGGCGGTGCGGCACGCCGGCGGTCATGCCGTCCAGATAGGCCGCCGCGTCGATCTCCCCCTTGTAGACGGCCACGGAGGGAAACCGGTCGACGAAACGAAGTAGGGCTTTATCGATGGCCTCCACGCCGCACTTTTTTTGCAGACAGGTCGAGGGCCATGGCCACGACGTCGGGATTTTGCTGCTCGCGGTAGAGGCCAACCACGAAATGAAGGATTTCGTCGATGAGCCCCATGGCATTGATGTGGCCGGCCGTGACGGTTTGTTCCGGAAAGCGTACCAGGTCGCGCTGGTCGTTGATCTTCTGGGCGAACACGCGGGCGGCGTGGAAGTTGGCGAACAGGACGTTGCCGCTGAGGGAAAAGAGGGTTTCGCTGAACTGGTAGCGGTCCCGTGCCTCGCGGGCAACGTGGAACTCCATCACGACCTGATTTAATGTCTGCATGAAAAAGAAATCCTTTGACTTCGTGTCCGCGCGACTCCATGTTAGCTTTCTACGACATTTGCTGGGCGCTTACAGGGCAAGAATCGTTTTCCCGCGAAGCGCGCGGCGTGGACCGAGAATTGGTTTTCGCGACTTGTTCCAGATCACTTCAACAAGGTCTTTCGTCATGAAAATTAGTACATCATCCGCCCTCGGGGCATGGCGCCTGGCCCCCGTTGCCGCCCTGGTCCTGGCGCTGCCGCTCCTGGGGCAGGCGCCAGTGCCGGTGCTGCCCGGCTACGACGAATATCAGAAAATAAGCAAGACGATCGCCGAGTCCGTGCAAATGCCCGCGCCAACGGTGACCTGGAAGGAGGGGGGCAAGCTCGTCGTATACTCGGTGGATGGGCAAACCTACCAGTATGACATCGCGGCGGGCCAGACGAGCGCGGTAGCCAGGGTACCTGAGGTGAAAACGAAGAAGAAGCAGGCACGCGGCAAAGCCGCCGAACCAAAAGTTGCCCGCGGTCGTGTACCGGTCAGCGCGTCGGCGCCAGATGGGCAACACAAGGCGTTCCATCGCGACCGCAATCTTTGGCTGAGCACCACCGCGGGCGGCGCGGAAATTCAGATTTCCACCGACGGTGACGAGAAGAAACGCATCCGCTATGGCACCGCCAGCTGGGTCTATGGCGAGGAGCTGGCGCAGCGCGCCGCGATTTGGTGGTCGCCCGACAGTCAAAAGGTAGCTTTTTACCGCTTCGACGAAAGCAAGGTGGCCGACTATTACCTGACGCGTGATCAGGCCGCTTTGCAGTCCTCCCTTGACGTCGAACCCTATCCAAAAGCGGGCGCCGGCAATCCAGTCGTCGATCTGTTTATCCATGACCTCGCCACCCACGAGACCATGCAGGTGGACGTGCGCGACGGCCAGCCGTTCGATAATTCCGTGGTGGGTCATTATGTTTACGACGTCCGCTGGTCGGTGGACAGCAAAGAAATCCTCTTTTACCGCACGAACCGCCAGCAAAACGTCATGGAATTGGCGGCTGGTGATGTGCAGACCGGTGCTGCCGTGTCGTTATCAGGGAGGAATGGCCCGCAAGCTGGGTCGAGAACACGCCTCTATGCAAGTTTCTCAAGGATAACCGCCGCTTTATCTGGTCATCGGAACGCACCGGCTTCAAGAATTACTATCTCTACGATCTGGACGGCCGACTGTTGGCGCCGCTCACCCGCCATGATTTTGAAGTGGCCTCGATCGTGCGCGTGGATGAAGAGGCCGGGCTGCTCTATTACCTGGCGCGCAGTGGCGACAACCCGATGAAACTCCAACTGCATCGCGTGGGCCTCGATGGCCAGGGTGATTGCCGGCTAACCGATCCCGCTTTCCACCATTCCGTGGACGTTGCCCCGGACGGCTGCCATTTCGTCGATTCCATGAAGACACATGACACGCCGACGGTAATGCGCCTGCTCGATGCGGCTGGCAAGCTCGTCGCGGAGCTGGCCGGCAGCGATACGACACAGTTCGACAAACTCGGCCTTCGGCGCGTCGAGCTTTTTAGCTTCCGCGCCATGGACGGTGTGACGGAATTGCACGGCATGCTTCATTTTCCGGCGCATTTCGATCCGAGTAAAAAATATCCACTGCTCGTTAGTGTTTATGCGGGGCCGGCAACGAACCGCGCCACGGAAAACTTCACGTTGCCCAGTCCATTGACGGAATTTGGTTTTCTGGTCGCTTCGCTAGATTCGCGCAGTGCCGCCGGTCGTGGCAAGAGGTTTCTGGACGCGATCTATCAAAAACTGGGGGTGACGGAGATCGACGATCAGGCCGCGGGCGTCAAGTCGCTCCTCGGCAGGACTTACGTGAACAAAGACCGCGTCGGCATTTTCGGGACATCCTACGGCGGCTACGCATCGCTCATGTGCCTGTTGCGCTATCCAGAGGTCTTTCGCGCAGCGTGTGCGTCGTCACCGGTCACCGACTTCCGGCATTATGACAGCATCTACACCGAGCGCTACATGGGCTTGCCGCAAACCAACCAGGCTGCCTACGACGCGGGCAGCGCCCTGACCTATGCCGGCAAACTCAAGGGCCGGCTCATGCTCTATTACGGCACGGCCGACAATAACGTGCACCCTTCCAATTCGTTGGCGCTCATTCGAGCCCTACAAAAAGCCGGCAAGAGCTTTGAGGTTCAGGTCGGGCCCGACCAGGGACATAGCTCACTGGCTGTGCCCCGCATGCTGGAGTTTTTTGTGGATAATCTGGTGCGCCCGTGATCTTCGCTTATTCCTTCGTGCCCGCTTGCGCGATGGCGTTGAAGAAAAACTTGAATGTTCCATGGGGCTGAGCGCGAAAGAGGATTTGCGGACCAAACAAGAGCAGGCGGCCCTGGCCGATACGTGCCTCCGCGATGGCCACTCCCCCTTCAAGGTATTGTTGTCCCCAGGCCCAGCCGCTGCGTAGTGGAGTTGGGCTGGCGAACCAGGCGACGCGCTTCACGGCCTTTTCGTCGGCATCCGGCGCCAACCGAAAGGTGGGGCTGTTGGCGAACAAAACGTCAACCTGTTTCGGCATGCCCCATGCGAGCGGCTGTGCCTGGTCGACGTCGACGCGCAGGAGAGACGGCGGCACATAGAACTTCTCGCGCGGCAAGGCTTTGCCATCGCCGCTGACGAGGTGATTGCTGATTGGCAACTCAAGCTGAGCGGTCAGGTTCGTGGCACTGCCGATGGCGATGACCGTTCCCCCCATGTGCAAAAACGCCTGTAACTCCGGCGCAGCACTCTTTACCATGGCGCCTTCCACGAGCACCAGAACGTCGAATTGCCCGCGCAGGTTGCCTTCTTCCAGCTCGTCTGTCTGCACAACGCGGTACGGAAACTCAAACTGTTCCAGCAGCCAGCGCGTCCACCCGGACGGAATTGATCCGCCATGCTTGTCCCAGAGACCCAGCCGCGCAGGCTGAAGCGAAACCGCACCTTTGTCCGGCACCACCGGACTGCCGCTAAAAGATGTTCCCAGTGAGCGGGCGATTTTTTCAAGGAACGGTAGGGTGGCGGACTGGCGTGGTATGAAAAAAGTGCCGGCTGCCTGTTGCTCGCCCTTGAGAATAAAAGGCTCCTTGAGTCGCTTTACCTCCTGCCCCGCCTTGAGGAGTTGGTTCACGGCACGAAAGGAGTCATTCGTTTGGCAATTCAGGAAAAAGCCGATGGCCGTGTCCACTCCCGTCACCCGGGCCGGCGGTGGTGGGATCGTGTCGTCGAGGACATCGAAGGGGCCGTCGAAATGATCGAGAATACGGTCAAAGGCGACTCCCATCTGGTAGGCGAGGGTCCAGCCCGCCATATCGTAAGGGGGCGTGGGTGGTGCGCCGGGATAGGCGAAATCATTGGGATGATCCTGCGGCTCGAACATGTCCAGAACGTGCGCCGCGCCGCCTGCGCACATTGGACCACGTAAGAGCCCTGGGGATATTTCTTGCCCGCGATCTCGAAATCGGCGCAGGCGCGGTGCGCCTTGACCCCCGTGCCGAGAAGGATGTTGACGAACTTGGTGGCGGTGAGGAAGTCATCCTGGTTGGCGGGAATGACGTAGCCGCGCGGGTCGCGCTTCGTGGGAGAGCGAAAGAAGCGTTCGAAATCTTTGCTGCCCGCGGCGCTGCCTTTTTTGAACTTGGCGCCGCCGGCCTCCGCGGCGGCCACTATCTTGGGCGTGATCGTCCAGCTATCTTGCTGTCCGCGTACGATGGCGTTGTGCCCCATCAGCCAGATGTTGTAAAGAAGCTGCTCGCGGTGGCGCGAGGCATAGTCGAGCACCGCCTTGTTGGCGGTTACCGAATAGTCCACCGACTGCCGAAAGTGCCAGGTTTGCGGCGCCACGGGCGCCGGGTAGTCCCCCCGGGGCAACTGGGTAGACGGTTTGAACGGGATCGCCATGGGCGTTGGATGGCCTACGGTTTCACTGAGTAGCCCAATCATATTGTGGAAATAAGTCGTGGTGCGCAGCCCCCCGTTATACCAGGACGAATAGGTGGCGCCCGAGCGGCTGGTCGCCCCGGGTTTGCCTTCCACGAGGAAACGCTGCATCATGGCGGCGCCGACGGCATCGATGCCATTGATTACCAGGGGATCGATGTTGTAGTTGAACGGGTCGCGGAACGGAGGAATGAAAAGCACCGTTCCCGGTGGGCCAACCTGGTGGTGGTTGTAGACGATTTGCGGAAACCAATCGCGATAAAGGACGCGATTCATGTTTTTGGTTTCGGCCTGGGTATTGGCGAAAAAGTCACGATTGTTGTCGTGGCCCACGTATTTCTGGTAGAGCCGGGGAATGCCGGCGAGAGAACGTTTTTTGGGGTCGGCGTCCTTCATATACCAGTCGGCGACGAGGTCCATGCCATCGGGGTTGGCATGCACGAGAAGGATGATGACATCGTCGAGAATGCGTAACGTCTCCGGCGAATCGTCGGCGAGGAATTGATAGAGCGTCTCGATTAACACCTGGGCACACAGGCTCTCGGTCGCATGCAACCCGCCGTCGAGCCACACGACGGCCTTGCCTTCGGCGGCCAGCAAGCGGGCCGCGGCGGGCCCGACGTCCTCGGCACGCGCGAGCTTCTGGGCAATCTCCTGAAGACGGGCCAGGCGACGATGATTACCAGGTGATGTCACGATGGCCATCAGTTGGGGACGGCCTTCTTCGGTGACACCGATCTTTACGACCTTGAGCCGATCGGATTCTCCTTCGAGCTTGGCCCAGTAACGCATAAGCTGCTGATAATTCGCCAGGCAATAGTCGTCGCCAATGTTGAACCCGAAAAATGCCTTGGGCGGCGTGACAGGGGCCGCCGCTGCCTGGCGTGCACTGGCGCTGACCGCCAGGAGAATGAGACAAAATAAGGTATTCTTCATGGCTGAGCTCGCAGGTGATGCGTTTGAGATATCGCCACGGGCCGTTTCGTGTATGCAGCAAATATAAGCAACCTGCCAGCGTTTCGCCAAAAGGATTCCATCCACGTGAGAGGCCGCCTTTAAAAAGGGGGCGAAGTGAAGTTTAAAAAAGCGTGAACCATTACTCCCCTCGAGGGTACTTCTATAATGAGAATCCAGATGAACAAAACCCACGAAGCGCCACGCTCGTGTCATGAGGACCAATGGGAATGGCAAAAGACCTGTGCCGTTTAATTCTCTTCGCCGCTCTTGCTCTTCTCGTCAGCGCCCTTCCTTTAGCCGCGCAACCTACTCCCGTTAATAAAACACCGCTTCTTTGGGGCGCCGATCCCGATGGCGGCATTCCCTACGTTTTTCAGGACCCGGAAGACCCGAAAACCACGATCGGCTTCGAAATGGACCTGGCCCGCGCCCTGGCGGACAAAATGGGCCGGGAGATAAAGTTCGTCAAACGCAGCTACGAGAGCCTGTTCGCCGATCTCGACCGCGGCGATATCGACCTGGCCATGAATGGTCTGGAGATTGTGCCTGAACGTCTCCAACGCTTCACGTTCAGCAAGCCTTATTACCTCTATCAACTTCAACTGGTCGCGCGCCGACGAGAAGCGCTTTCAGGGACTCCCGGAGTGCCGGGATCAGAGGGATAGCGGTCGGCACCATGGGCTCGACGGCGGCCGAGCGGCTTCTTAAAAGCATGAACATCACCACCGAAATTTATGACGACCAGGAGGGGCCTTACAAGGACCTTGCCCTGGGACGACGCATTGACGCCGTGCTCTTTGATCTGCCCGGCGCGCTTTATTACGCCGCCCCCGACTCGGGACTGAAATACAGCCGCCGCATCGCCGGCCTCAAATTCGTCGGGCCGGCGTTTGCCGAAGGGTATTACGGCATCGCGGTCCGCAAAAACGACAGCGCCCTGGTGGGGGAACTTGATGGTGCCATCGACAAGCTACGCCAGGACGGCACGCTCAAAAGCATTTTGCGGAAATGGGAATTGTGGAACTCCGAGCAATACCGGCTTTACCAGGACGTCACCGTCGAGGCGAGCGGGGAGAGCATGCCCTTTGCCCTGTATTTTCCGCTGCTCGTCGAGGGCGCCCTGGTCACGGTTTACATCACCGTGGCGGGGATGACCCTGGCGATCGTGCTGGCGCTGCCGATTGCCCTCATGCGTCTCTATGGACCGACGCCGGCGCGCTGGTTGGCCATTCTCTACGTTGAATTCTTTCGCGGTATTCCGGTCTTGCTGCTGCTCTATTTCCTTTATTACGGCTTGCCCTCCTTGTCGCCCCACCTGGAGCTAGGGCCCTTGCAAGCTGCGATTCTTGGTTTTGGGCTCAACTACGCGGCGTATGAAGCAGAGATTTACCGCGGCGGCATCAGTTCGATCCCCACGGGCCAGTGGGAAGCCGCCGCCTCGCTGGGCATGCCGCCGCCCATGACTTTTGGACGAATTATCTTGCCGCAGGCGCTGCGCGTGATCCTGCCGCCCATGACCAATGACCTGGTCGCCCTGTTCAAGGACACGAGCGTTGTCAGCATTATCGCCGTCGTGGAACTCAGCAAGGAATATCAAATTCTGACGAAGTCGAGCGGCGGCTTTTTGCAGATTGGCCTGGCCACGGCGGGGCTATATCTCATCATGTCCGTGCCGCTGGGTTATTGTGCCCGCTATCTCGAAAGACGCTGGCAGAGCGGCAGCTAAGTTGGCCACGGTCGCGGAGTTTCTGACGGAGGGGACGCCATGTCGTTGACCATTTCTTTGCAGGGGGTAACCAAACGTTTTGGCGCGCGGTTGGTGCTCGACGATATCAGCCTCACCATCAATCCCGGCGAGACGGTGGCCCTCATCGGCCCATCAGGCGGGGGCAAATCGACGCTGTTGCGCTGCCTCAACGGTCTGAACGATTTCGACGCGGGCGCCATTCGCGTGGGGCCGCATGCGCTGCGCCCGGGCGCCGTAAATCACCAGCGGGACATCCAACAAGTTCGCCGGCTGTTTGGCATGATCTTTCAGGACTTTCAGCTTTTTCCCCACCTGCAAGTGATCGAGAATGTCACGCTCGCGCCGGAGCGCATCCTGGGTTTGTCGGCGCTCCGAAGCCTGCGCCAGGCGCAAAAACTGCTGGAGCGCGTCGGCCTGGGCAGCCATCTTCAGGCCTGGCCTGGCCAGCTGTCCGGCGGGCAAAAGCAACGTGTCGCCATCGCCCGCGCGCTGGCCATGCAGCCGTGCGGCCTGTTGTGCGACGAAATCACCAGCGCCCTCGATCCCGAGCTAAAAAACGAGGTACTCACCGTGCTCGAAGACCTCAAACGGGAAGGCTTGACCCTGGTGCTCGTCACCCATGAGATCGGCTTTGCGCCGCGCCGCCGACCGTGTCGTCGTTCTCTGCGATGGCAAAATCCTGGAAGAGGGCACGCCCGCGCAGGTGCTGGATAACCCGCGCACCGAACGGCTGCGTGGGTTCCTGAAGCGCGTCCTTGGGTAGTGCGCGCGCGGACCTTCCCCTTACATTGCCGCCTGCAAACACCGGTTCCCATTGACGCCACGGTGTCACGACACCGCGCCGAATTTGGCTGACATGGCCCGACCCTCTTGCCATCCTTCGTCACCTTCCTATCATGGGTGGGATTCACGCAAAACTCGATTGCGCCCGGGTGTTGTCTCATCACACCCATCTTTTGGTGGCCCTGAATCAACGCGGACAAGTCCTCGTTTGGTTAGCGCCTTTTAATTTTCTTCCGTCGTCAATCCGCTGGCATCACCCAGAGGGATTCCCTGCGTTGGTTTAACTCTCTTTTCTCAACAACTAGGAGACTACCCATGTACCTCTCTTGCCTGCTCGCACTTGCGTTGACCGCGCCCGTGGAAAATACCACGTGGTTAACGAGCTACACCGAAGCTACTGACCTGGCCATGCAGCAGAAAAAGGACCTGGTGATTTACTTCGCTGCCAAGGGGGAGCTGGACAGTGTTCTCGCCAACCCCGAGGTGGCCAAGAAGCTCGATAATTTCGTGTGCCTTAAAGTTCCCACCGATTACAAGGTGGGCGAAAAAAAGTTGCTCGATTACGCGGTGCTCGGCGACATGATGGGCAAGCCCGGGCTGGCGGTGATTAGCTATCAGGATAAGAAATTGTCGACCTTTGCCACGGTGATTTCCGCGCATCCGATCACGGGCAGCCGTTACGGCTGGGTGCCTGCCTACGGGCCCCAGCAAGTTATCATCACTCTCGATCTACCGGCGTTCGCCAGTCTGTCCCAGCGGAGCATGATCTACGCGGTACGCGTCCATCCGGAGGTCCCGCAGAGCGTGTTCTCGGTGTGCCACCCTGCTTTCCTTGAACATGCCCGCAACCATAGCACGCGTCAGGCGAGCAGCCAGCGCCAGCACCATGCCGACATCCTCGCGGCCTCGGGCACGCTCCGAAGTAAAGTCGAAATGGGTTTCTCCGGCACCCAGGAAGTCGTCGCTGAATCGTGGGGCCGGTTCGTCGGCGGTGAAAACGTTCTGGAAGCAGCCTTTTCTTGCATCGATGCCTGGCGTCATTCGTCCGGCCACTGGGGCGCTGTCGCCCGCCGACACACTTACTTCGGCTACGACATTGCCCAGGGCGCCAACGGCACCTGGTATGCGACAGGTATCTTTGGGCAATAGGGACGGCCGGGAACCTGCAATCCACGATGGCGATAAAGACACTGAGATCGGTTGCGAGCCTCAAACCCGCCGGAATTGCCGATCCAGGTCGTGACGCGTGAAATAGAAGGGCGGTCGGCCTGCCATGAGGACAGTGGTGAGCGTCCCCCGCCAGGTGTCGCTGCGCTACCAGGGCGCCGATCTCGTCGGCACTAAGGGGATCGCCGGAACGGACGGCCGAGTGGCAGGCCATCAGGCTCATCAACTCGCTGAGGAGTTGTTCGCGCGTGGGTAGGCGTTCCTTGGCACCAAGATGATCGATCACTGCTTGCAAGATTTCCAGGGCGCAACGCGGCCCAGCAGGGCGGGGTAGCTTGTCAACAGAAGAGTACCGCCGCCGAAATCGTCGATGCCCAGGCCGAGTTCCGCCAGCGCATCACGGTGTTCGAGCGTTTTGGCGGCTTGCTCGGCGCTCAGATCCAGGGGCTCGGGAATAAGAAGCTTTTGCGATTCCAGAGCACCGGCGCCGAGGCGCGATTTCAATTGCTCGAAGAGAATGCGTTCGTGGAGGGCATGCTGGTCGATGACCAGCATGCCCTCAGGCGTTTCCAGCACGAGATAAGCGTTGTGGAGCTGAATGGCGTTGATGGGCTCGCAAGCCAAAAGCGTCGGCCCGGGCGCCGGCGCGTTGTCAGACGGCTCGGGCGCTGGACTTGATGTCGCGGTTGGTGAGACGCCCCCGTTGGTGGGCGCCGACGAGTCGCCGCCACGCCTCGGTTCGGGCAAGGGCGGCGCGTAAAGGTCGGAAAGCCAGGCCTGGCAAACAGCGAGGAACTTTCCTCCTGTGGACGTGGCAGCATCCATGGCGGAACCGTCAGGTTGCCCGCGGGCACGCCGACCAGCCCCGGCTGAACGGGTGGTCTCAGGCGTGCCGTGAGGTTCTCGGCACTCAATCGATTGCGTACCGTGCCGAGAAAGAAGCCATAAAGGGCGCTGCTATCCCGGAAGCGGACTTCGGTCTTGGTGGGATGCACGTTGACATCGACATGGTCGGCGGGCAGATCGAGAAACAAAAACGACGTCGCATAGCGGCCCGTCATGAGTAGGCCGCGAAAAGCTTCCTGAAGCGCATGACCGAGGCTGCGATCCCGTATCCAGCGGCCGTTGAGAAAAAGGTACTGCATCTTGGCGTTGCCGCGTTCGCAGGCGGGATCGGCGACGTAGCCATAGAGGTGAGCCGGCCCCTGGAAGGCGTCCACGGGGTAGAGCTGATCACGGACCTCCGGGCCAAAAAATAGGCCGATACGGTCGAGCAAGGACGTTGTGCCCGAGACTTCGTACACCTCTTTATCGTTGTGGCGGAGGGTCAGGTGCAAGCCGGGCTTGGCCAGCGCGATCCGGGTGAAGATCTCGCAAACATGCCCCATCTCGGTGCCCGGGGTGCGTAGAAATTTGCGGCGCACGGGGGTGTTAAAGAACAAATGGCGCACTTCAAGGCGTGTCCCCGCGCTGCCGTTCCAGGCGCGCACTGCCGATAGATCGCCACCGTGGCAGGTGACTTCGGCCCCAGTCTCCTCGGTGGGCGGTCGCGATTGCAGGGTTATTTGCGCGATGCCGCCGATGGAGGCCAGCGCCTCGCCACGAAAGCCAAGCGTCCGCACGCTGAAAAGGTCGTCGGCGGAGGCGAGTTTGCTGGTGGCGTGGTTGGCGAAGGCGAGGTGCAAGTCGTCAGCATGGATGCCGTGGCCATTGTCGACGACGCGAATGAGTTCGGCGCCCCCTTGCTCGACGTCGACGTCGATGCGCGTGCTGCCCGCATCGACGCTGTTTTCCAGGAGCTCCTTGACGACGCTGGCGGGCCGTTCAATTACTTCGCCGGCGGCAATTTTGGTGATAACGGCGGTGGGCAACTGCTGTATGCGTCCCTGCTGAGCGGCGGATAAAACAGCCATGTTCACGAAGCTTTCCTTAAGCGCGCCGACGGACGCCTCTTGACCCGTCGCCCGTCTCTAAACCCCTGCCGCAGCATGAGTTTTCATCCTGGCGTGTCCCAAACGTGAGGCGCATGGATTTGCACGCAGCCTTTGTCAAATTAGCCGATTCGGCGACAAAAGAACACCCCTTGACTTATTCGTCTCTCAAAACCTAGGATTCTGGTAGCCCCCTCGTGAGGGACGGTAAAATCAGAGGTTACCGGGCGTCTCTCATTTCTTACTTTTCGCCGACTTCTCTGGTATTCGAAAGCCCCGTTTTTATCCGAATTAATGTTTTACAAGCCGATATTAGTGAGCTAGGTTTCCCCTGGACGGCAGTCTCACAACTGGCGACAAGGAAAAGTTAAATCCCGTCAGGACCAGAGAAAAGGCCATGCCTCTTCGACCCTGCGACTTTTTCCGGCAGCTGTTTGCCGGCTTACTGAAAAAGAAGAACAAAGCTTCAAGGCCCGCATCGCGCCGCAGCTTGCGCCCCGTTGTGGAGGACCTCGAAGAACGCTTGACGCCCACCGCGGGTGTGCAAGAACAGTACATGCTGGACCTGATCAATCGCTTTCGCGCCAACCCGGTCGCCGAACTGTCCCTCATCCTCAATTCCGGCAATACGGCAGTCAATAATGGGCTGTCGTCTTATAATGTGGATCGCAACGCGCTCGCGACGCAGTTCGCCTCGCTGACCGCCGTGCCCCCCCTCGCCTGGAATGATAGTCTGGGCAGCTCCGCGCTGGGCCATAGCCAGGCCATGCTGGCGACGTCGGACCCGAACCCAGGACACCAGGTAACAGGAGAGGCGGACCCCTGGACGCGCATGGTCGCGGCCGGTTATACAAATTACTCGTTTCTCGCGGAAAACATTTACGCTTTTGCCACGGCCGTATTCGACGCCGAGGCCGCCTTCGTGATCGATTGGGGCGCCAACCCACCCACGGGAATTCAAAGCCCGGCTGGCCATCGGCAGAATCTCCTTGATAGCGATCTCCGGGAGGTTGGTATCGGGCTCGTGAACGCGCCGAGCGGTTCTCCGAAGGGGCCGTTGCTGGTTACCCAGGATTTTGGCAATCGCTTTAACCTTGGCAACCCGTTTCTTTTAGGGAATGTTTACACCGACACCAGTAACGACGGCTATTACGAACCGGGCGAGGGATTGGGCAGCGTAACGCTGAACATTACGGGCTCGGGAGGCACCTTCCAAACCACAACGACCGCTGCTGGCGGCTACCAAATACAGCTCCCCGCCGGAAGTTATCAAATTGTGGCCAGCGGTGGAGGCCTGTCTGGCCCGCTAACGCAAAACGTGACCGTCGGTGCGGTCAACGTGCAAGCGGACCTGATCCAGGGATTGACCGCAGCGCCAAGCTTCACGGGACCGGCATCCTCCACGACCAGCAACAAGCCGGTCATTTCCTGGACGGCGGTCACGGGCGCCACCCAATATGATCTCTGGGTCGACAACACCACTACCCACCAGGCCCAGGTAATCCGGCAAACGGCCTTGTCGACCAACACCTATACGCCGACCACTGGATTGCCCGCCGACGACTACCAGGCCTTTATTCGGGTGACGACGGCGGCGGGAACCAGCGGCTGGAGCTCCGCTTACAAATTCACCATTACGCCACCCGCGGTCCCAACGTTGACGGCGCCCACCGGAGCGTCAAGCAATATGACGCCGACCTTCACCTGGAGTGCCAGTACCGACGCCACCCATTACGATTTATGGGTCAATAACACCACCACGAACCAGATTCAGATCATCCGGCAGCAAAACATCACGACTACCTCTTACACCTCCGTAAGTGCCTTGCCACTGGGTTCGTATGTCGCGTGGGTGCAGGCCTTCGATAGTACCGGCAACTCGGCGGGCTGGAGTTCGACGCTGGGCTTCACCATCACGGGGCCGGCCGCTCCCACGTTGACTGCGCCCACCGGCACTTCGACCAATGCCTTGCCTACCTTTACCTGGACAAGCACGACGGGGGCGACGCGCTATGATCTTTGGGTCGCTAATTTGACAACCGGCCAGGGGCAAATCATCCGCCAGCAAAACGTCGCGACGACGTCCTACACGGCCGCGGCGGCGCTTCCGGCAGGGTCCTACGATGCCTGGGTCGAGGCTTACAACGGCGCCATCGCCCTTGGCGGCTGGAGCACCGGGTTAACTTTCAGCATAGCCGCGCCAGCGGCGCCGGCCTTAACGGGACCGGCAGCCATCATCACGACCACGACGCCGACGTTCACCTGGAATGCCAGCACGGACGCGACGCAATATGACGTGTGGGCCAACAATACCACGACAGGGCAGGCGCAGATCGTACGCCAAACCGTGACGACGACCTCCTTCACGCCCGCCGCTGCCCTGCCACGCGGTCAGTATGTCTTTTGGGTTCGCGCCGGCAACGCCGGCTCCTTTGGAAGCTGGGGCTCGGGTGCAAGTTTTCTCATAGACACCACCGCACCCACGATCCCGACCATTAACGGGCCGACTACGCCGACAGCGCTGCTCAGGCCAACCATAACCTGGTCCGCCAGCAGTGGCGCCACGCACTACGATTTATGGGTGAACAACCAGACCACCGGCCAGGCGCAGGTAATCCGCCAGCCCAATCTGGCCACGAATTCCTACACGCCGGCTGCGAATTTGCCGGTCGGCAACTATGTCGCGTGGGTCGAGGCCTTCGACAACACCAATCAGACGCGCGGCTGGAGCCCTACTTATAGTTTCTCGATAAGCCTTCCCGCGCAGCCGACGCAACTGAGCCCGAGCGGCACCATCAGCAACACCACGCCGACCTTCTCGTGGGCAGCCGTCACGGGCGCGGCGACTTATGATCTCTGGGTGGACGACAAGACCACCGGCCAAAACCAGCTCATTCGCCAGCAGGCGCTGGCGCTCAATTCCTTTACGCCAGCCAGCGCCCTGGCCAGGGGCAATTACCGCTTCTGGGTCCGCGCTCTCAATGCCAACGGCAACTCCAGCACCTGGAGCGCTGAAGTAGACTTCACGATTAGTTAGCTTGCCAACTCCGTCAAAATGCCTTTCCCCATCCTGCCAATACTTTCGTTGATTGATTTGCGGGCGGTCACGCGTAGATTTAATCGGTGACCTGCCATATTTCAGCCCGCGAGTATTTTTTCATGTCAATTCGAAAGATTTACCTTGTTGGCGTCGCTATTCTTGCCGCTGCAGCGCTGGCCGACACGTGCGGCGGACGTGCCGACGAGCCAGGGCCTATTACGGTGGAGCCTATCAGGGTGGCGCCGGCGGATTGGCCCTGGTGGCGTGGCCCGACGCGTGACGGCGTGGCGCCCCCAGGGCAGCATCCCCCCATGAAATGGAGTGCCACCGAGAACGTGCCGCTGGCAGGCGCCCTTGCCTGGCCGAGGCCACGGCTCGCCGATCGTGGTAGGGGACCGCGTTTTCCTGGCCACGGCCGACCATGAACGCCAGGTTCAGGAACTACTTTGTCTGGATCGCCAAACCGGCAAGCTGCTCTGGCAAACCGAAGTTCATCAGGGGAAGTTCGAGACGAAGGGAAACAAGAAGGCCTCGTTGGCCTCTGCCACGCCCGCCTGTGACGGCCAGCGCGTCTTCATCAACTTCTTGCACGATGGCGCCATCTACACCACCGCGCTCGATTTGGACGGCCACAAGCTTTGGCAGACCCGCGTCGGCGATTTTGTCATTCATCAAGGCTTTGGTTCCTCGCCCACCCTTTACGATGGGCTGGTGATCGTCTCGACCGATCACAAGGCCGGCGGCGCCATCGTCGCTCTCGAGCGCGCCAGCGGCAAAGTCGTCTGGAAGCAAGACCGGCCGAAGACCGCCAACTATACTTCGCCGATCGTGCTCCAGGTCGCCGGCCGGGACCAGGTGGTATGTACCGGCTGCGACGTGGTGGCGGGCCTGGAGCCCTTGACAGGCAAGAAACTTTGGGAGATCGCGGGCTCGACCACCGAATGCGTGACTTCCACCGTCACGGACGGTGAGCTTGTCTTCACCAGCGGCGGCTATCCAAAGAACCACATGTCCGCGGTGCGGGGCGACGGCTCGGGCAAGGTCGTCTGGGAAAACAAGACGCGTATCTATGTGCCGTCGTTCCTGGTGTATGCCGGCCATCTTTATGGCGTTCAAGACAACGGCATCGCCACCTGCTGGAAATGCGCCACGGGCAAGGAAGTTTGGGCGGGTCGCTTGGCGGCACGTTCAGTGCCTCGCCCGTCCTCGTGGGGGAGAATGTTTACAGCACCAACGAGGAAGGGCGGACTTTCATTTTCAAGGCCACGCCGGCGGGCTTCCAGTTACTGGCCGAGAATCAGCTGGGGACCGATGTCCTGGCAACGCCCGCGATTTGCGGCGATCGTATTTACATGCGCGTGGCCATGAGCACGCAAGGCCGCCGGCAGGAGATGCTGGTTTGTCTGGGCGTGCCCGATTGACCCGCCCGGAAAAGCTGCCAAGATAACTCCATGCCAACCACCTTCACTTGTCCCCACGGCCATCAATGGCAGGTCGAGCTGGCCGCGGCCGGACAGGCGCCGCGCTGTCCCACCTGCACCCATATCGCGCAAGCGGCCGAAACCGGCCAACAATTTCAGGACGCCAATACAGCCATCGTCGCGACGCAGGTCGAGCCGCTGCCCGCAGCGGGCACGCCGGCGGTGCCGGGCTACGTCATCGAAGGGGTGCTGGGCTCCGGCGGCATGGGCATCGTCTATCGCGCCCGGCAACTTAGCCTGAAACGGATGGTCGGCCTCAAGATGCTGCTGAGTGCCGAGGCATCTCCCGAGACGCTGTCGCGTTTTCGTGCCGAAGCGGAGGCCGTGGCGCAGCTTCAGCACGCGAATATCGTACAGATCCACGATATCGGCGAATACCAGGGCCGGCCGTTCTTCGCCATGGAACTCGTGGAGGGCACCAGCCTGGCGAGGGCACTGGCCAAAAACCTGTTTTCCTTCCGCGATACCGCCCTCCTGGTCGCGACCCTGGCCCGGGCGATTCATTTCGCCCATGAACGGGGCATTATTCATCGCGACCTGAAACCGGCCAATGTTCTCTTGCAGATGGACGCCAGCGTTTCGACTGCCGCCGAGCATACGAAAATCCTCAACCTGCAGGCCGCCGTGCCCAAGATCACCGACTTCGGCCTGGTCAAACGTCTCGATGACAGCGGCCCGACGCTGACGGGCGAAGTGCTCGGTACGCCCAGTTACATGCCCCCCGAACAGGCCACCGGCGATATCGCGGCCATTGGTCCGGCCACGGATATCTATGGGCTCGGCGCGATCCTTTATGAAATGCTCACCGGCAGGCCGCCGTTTCATGGCGTGACCACGGCGGCGACCCTGGAGCAACTGCTCAACGAGGAGCCGTTACCACCCGGCCGCTTGCGTTCACACTTGCCGCCCGACCTGGAAACGATCTGTTTGACCTGTTTGCAAAAAGAACCAGGACTGCGCTATGCCGGTGCCGACAAGTTGGCTGCTGATCTGGAGCGTTATCTTGCCGGTTTGTCGATTCAGGCGCGCCCGGCGGGTCGGCGCCAGCGCTGGCGCCGCTGGATGCAGGCCCATCCCGCCACGGTCCTCTTCAGCGGTGTCGGCGGGCTGGCGCTGGTCGGCGCGGCCGTCGGCTTATGGCTCCAAAGCCCACTGGCCATTGGCGCGCTTGCCGTCGTGAGTCTGTGCCTGGGAGCCTGGTGGTATAGCGCCCGGCTGGAAAGGGCGTTGCTTGACGTACGCCGCCAAAACCTGTTTTCCCTGCGGAGCGTTGAACGCATGCACCTTCTTTTGGAGACGGTGCATCGCCTGCTGGCCGCGCGCGATCTCGACGAACGCCTTCGCATCCTCGGCGACGCCAGTGCACGGCTGGTGGATGCGGAGCGCGCCACGATCTTTCTCATCGATAAAACCCGCGGTGAGCTCTGGTCGAAGCTGGCCACAGGCACCGAACCAGGCGAGATTCGCATACCCATGGGTTCTGGCATCGCCGGCAGCGTGGCCCAGACCGGCCGCACCATCAATCTTGCCGACCCCTACAGCGATCCTCGTTTCAATCCCGACGTGGATCGGCGCACCGGCTACACAACGCGCAACTTGCTTACCGTGCCGATGATGGCCGCGTCCGGCGCACGCCTGGGCGTCTTTCAGGTTCTCAACAAGCGCGGCGGCCCCTTCGGCCCGGAAGACGTGGAGATACTCGCCCAGCTCGCCCGTGCCGCCGCCCTCGTCGTGGGCAATTAAGAGCCCGTTGAAAAAGGGGGTCAGACCCCTTTTTCAACGGGCTGTCAAGGGAAAACAAAGGGTCACGTAAGCCCAAACGTCAAGGGTAAGCTTTCGACGGGCTCTGTTGATCGCATCGACAAGCCAGCTTCGGCTTCGATCCTTGCTTATAAACGCCTGCCGCCGAAAACAAGGGGGTCAGAGCGTGAGTAGGGCGTGTAAAAATGGTATGTATGCGTGCACCGGGCACCCCCATTCGCGACGCATAGCATTTTGCATAGCATCTTGCATGGCATTTTGCCATGCGGCGGGGCTGCGTTGCATAGAATTTCGCATAACAAATTCACGAAAGTCGTGGAGGAACGCCCATGCAACCAGGATTTGGCCCGGGACACAGTACCTACACCACCACCGTCAAAATCCTCTGCGACGCCTTCCGCATCCCATTCGAAAGCTCCGCCTTCGCCTGCGAACGCCGACTCATCGAGCAAGCCTTCAGCCTCAACCACGCCGGCAAGTCCCTGACCACCATCCTTAACGAAATTCAACCAAAAATCTGCCAAAGTCAATAATAAACATGGATGTCCGTTTTTCTTTCCGGTCCGCTTTTCCTTCTTGATTTAGGCGTCAGGTAGACTTACGATGCAGGGAGGAAAAGGGGACGCGGACAGTTTTGATTAACCGATGGCGTTCTTTTGACCAGCGCCATTGCTCGGGCACTCCACCAAGCCGGCACGCAACGCATTGCGCTCGACGTAGCGCAGCACCGTATAGAGATGATCGTCCTCTTGAATCGGAAAAGCCCGGAAACGTCCCTGATACACGTGCCCAGTGCCCGCAGTGTGATAATGCGCGTGCCAACGTTGGGTATGCGTATGAGTCAGCCAACGCAGGAAGTTTGTCATCTCGTGATCAGCGCGTGGCCACAGGACAAAATGCCAATGATTGGGCATTAAACAATAACTCAAGAGCCTAACCGGATGTTTCGCCATGGCCTCAACCAGCACTCGCTCGAAGGCTTGATAATCACCGTCCTTCTGCAAAAGCGGCAGGTGCGCCACCGCCCGGTTGATCGCATGGTACACATAACCACCAGGAGCAGCACGAGGTTGACGTGGCATCGCTCCAAGCTAGCCAATACAATGGCCTTCGTCAAGGTTAACTGTCCGCGTCCCCTTTTTTTCCCGCGCCGGACCGGATTGTTGTGAATGTATTCGATCATTTGAAGCACGGTCGCCGGCTAATCCGTTCACGCTAATATACATGAATCCAGGCGGTTCGGCTGCGGTGCAACCCGCGTGGTGCTTCCATGCTTTCGCGGTGATATTGCACGCACGAATTGATCGCGAGGGAGCCGCGAAAGCATGGCACCCGGCGCCTTCTATTCCAATGATAATTACTTTGGCCCCACTTGGGTCCTTCAGGTCGTCGAGGCTATGGTACGGGATACCAACCCTTGAATATCATAACCGAATTATCATTAAAATCAACAATGGCAACTCCTTCACTTCCACTCCACATGATTCTTGTTGTTCCTGCTCCGACCTCAGGAGGAAATGGCAATAAGATTCGTTTTCTCTTCCTTCCTGAATCAGCAGATGGATCACCTAAGATTCTCTCAACTTCCGCTTTCGTCGCACCATTAGGAATCTCGTCAAAGTGCGTTTTAGTCAATTTCGAGTGTAGGGCCACATTAGCATAGAGGCCGGCAACTACTAATATTACGATTCCAACAAGACCCAGTGTTTTTATGTTGTGCTTTTTCATGCTCAACGATACACGCCTGCAGGGAATTAAAAACGAAAAATGAAAGGGGACGCAGCTCGTATCCAGTCATTTTCGATTGTCAAAACAGTACCGGCGCATCTTTTTCCGGGTTTTTACGCGGTTGACCCTGCGGACGCATCGACGCTTGCACGCCCAGTTGTTGAGCCGTCTGCCCGCACCATCGTTCCGAACCGTAGGGCCGACTACGTGCCACCGAACGTCGCACCGCCGCCAGTTCTTCCTCGGTCTGCACCGCGTTCACCAGGTCCACCCAATTGAGCGGCATGGCCACCGGCCAAGGATGCAGGTGGTTGACGAAAGCCCCTTCACAGCCCGGTTGCCGTTGCCACAGACTCCCCCAGCGCCAATCCTCCGCCCTGGCAACCAAGTTGGCACGCAGGGCATTTCGCTCTGTATAGCGCAACACCGCAAACAAATGATCGTCGATTCCACCGGGAATGACTTATAGCGACCCTGGTAAATATGGCCGGTGCCGCCCGTGTGGTAATGCGCGTGCCAACGCATACTGTGCGTGTGCGTCAGCCAGCGCAGAAACGCGGTGAGTTGCCCCTCCTTTTCAGGCGAAAGAACCATATGCCAGTGGTTGGGCATCAGACAATAGCCCAATAGCCGGATCGGGTGCTTTTCCAAAGCCTTAGCCGAATGCGTTCAAACGCCAGCTAGTCGCCATCCTTCCGGAAAAGCGGCAATCTGGCCGCGGCGAATTGAGCGCAGGGTACATCAAGCCGCCTGGAGCATTACGGGCCCGTCAAGGCATAAGCCAAGTGTAGAGCATCGGCACTGGCCGTTCAACAAGATTTGCCCTCGAATTCGAGCTGCGTTCCCTTTGAATTTCCTGCCGAGATTTCCCGTTCCGGCGTTCAGCGTTCGATTTTGCATTCGGGAAGAGCCTTTTGCAGTTCGTCAACGCTAGCGTCTGTGATTTTCGTCATCATTAACTTTAGCGTCTTGAGCCCCTTGAGTGCGGCCAACTCCCTTAGACTCGAGTCCGTCACTGATGATCCCGATAGTCTTAACGAATCTAGTTGCGGGAAGCGACTTAACTGCTTAAGACTCGCATTTGAGAGCGAACTGCCACCGAGGTCTAAGGAACGCAGGTCGTTTAAGCTGGCTAAGTCCTGTAATCCGACATTTGTCACTTTCGTTTCATACAGATCCAGTGTCCGAAGTTTCTTCAAGCGAATTATATCCTTCATGCCAGCGTCTGTTATTGACGTACGTCCCAAGGTAAGAGATTGGAGATTCTTTAGCGTGACCAATTCCTTAAGGCCCTTATCACTCACCAAGGTGGATCGCAAACTGAGCGACCGAAGCTGCTGTAGCTCTGCCATTTCCTTCAGTCCTGCGTCCGTGACTGTCGTGTTCATCAAACTCAAATCCTGAAGTTTCCGCAGAGATCCTACCAATTTCAGGCTTATGTCCGACACGCTGGTGTTGTCGAGATTGAGTACCTGCAACTCCATCAGGTTAGAAAGCTCCCGTATACCGACGTCCGATACTCCAGTGTATGCCAATTCCAGCGACGTCAATTGCTTTTGGTTGGCGACCGCTTTCATTCCTGCGTCCGTAACGTAGGCCGATCCGAAAACGTGAAGCGTCCGCAATTTATTCGATGCGATGGTTGCGATAAGGCCATCCGAAACTGATGTGTTTGCAATGTTCACCGTTTCTAGCTCCGGCCAAAGTCCGGGCTGTCCTTTTAGACTGTCACCCAGCAAATTCGAAGAGACGACGAAGAAATCAATCGCTCGTAATTGCGTCAAGGCGGCCAAATTCTTAAATCCCGCATCGGTCACCCTTCTTGCAAAAGCAAGTTTCAACCACTTGATTTGCTTTAAAGCACTTAAGTTCTTCAAGCCTACGTCCGTCACCGGTACCCAAGTTAAACTCAGGGCCTGCATTTGCTGCATCTGAGCGAGCGTCTTAAGATCCTCGTCATGGAACGCCCCGTGGAGAGAGACTCCGAAAGGTTTTGTAGGCGCGGGCAGTTTATTCATAAATCCAGCATGTAGCCCATCCCTTTCGGATTCCGATTTATCCAATCGGAACGCAGGAATGTCTCCCACGTTCGCTCTCTCGCCGACGTAGAAATACACTACACCTAATTCGTTGACCGACATCCAACCAAACTCAGCCCCGACTTTTTTCCAGGCTGTAATGACATCCTGCTCCAGTGGTTCGGTATACTCATGCTGACTACCCACAGAACGGCCGGACAATACTACCAGCGCTGACGTAAATAGCACCAAGCAAAATGTGCGAAACATTTTCACCTCTCTACCAGTCATTTTCGATTGTCAAAACAGTGTCGGCGCATCTTTTTCCGGGTTTTACGCGGCCGACACTGCGGGCGCATTACGCTTGCAAGCCGAGTTGTTGAGCCGTCTGCCCGCACCATCGTTCCGAACCGTAGGGCCGACTACGTGTCACCGAACGGCGCACCGCAGCCAATTCCTCCTCGGTCTGCACCGCGTTCACCAGGTCCACCCAATTGAGCGGCATGGCCACCGGCCAAGGATGGCGATGACAAAAGCCCGGCGATTGCTAATGCCGCCGCCAAAAAAAAATGGGCGTAACCGCCGCTAACGTGGCGCAGGCTCGGCAGGGTACGGAGCATGCCGGCCAATCGGAACGCCAAAACCAGTGAACAAGCGGGCGTACAAGATTCGGTGAACCAGCACACCGCTACGGGTATGCATGGCGAAGCAGGCTAAAAGCCAATAAACAATACCTGTAAGGTCTTGAGTCTGCCGTTATCATCAAATAACCAGCTCCCGACCACATCTGTTCCTGGAAAATACATAGTTATGCTTTCATGATTAGCGGCTATTTGCAAGCCTTTGTCGCCAAATGTCTTTTTAAGTGCCGATTCGACTCCGTCGAATGTGCTCCCAATCGGAGTTATCTGCAACAACTCGCCTCTAAGCGCATCGGGAGTCTGCCTAAAACCAGTCAAGTACAAATACATTCCGGCACAGATTATACCGCCCAATGTAATTGCCAATCCTAGGCTTGGAAACAAAAGTCGATTATACACGATACGTTTCATAAAGCCACAACCAACAAATGGCGTGTTCTGCCACCGCGAGTCAATCTCACCAACCAAGCTCAAGGCTGGGGCGATCGCGCTGAGTCTTTCTATTCCGGCATCCGTTACAATCGTTCCGGCCAAGCTCAGCCTTTGCAGCCCCTCCAAATCTCGGATGGCCTTGGCATCTGTTAAAGAATGTTTCGAATCCAAGAGACAAACCTGTTCCACCACCCCATACGCTGGGTTGATATGGCAAGTCCATCACCCGTAGTCTCGGTTCCTTCCCAGTATCGCTTATGGCACTCTCTCATGTTATCATCGAACCACACCTCGATAATTGATTCGTTGCTAACCCATTGGGTACTACGTGAACCTTCCCAAGCAGGATCGGTTTTGTCCCTAGCCTGGTACCAGTAAGCATCAGTCGAAATATTCCTTGGAGTCGCCAAGCGTCCCATTTACCTCATTGCTTTTCATGCCTATCTGAATTAATAAAAACCTTTCATAAGAAAAGGGATCAATTGATTGAACGAAGACGATCGCGATTAGTGCCATTGCGCCATATGATCGATACGAAAATGAAAGGTCTCTTTTTTGCGATCGCGATCAACATTTTAATGCCCACACTTTGTTCATTTGACAGCTCCGTAGGACTGAGCATGAGAAGTGGCAACAACCGTGAAAGACAGGAAAAGCGTTGCCAGCCGAGAGAGCCGAGAACCTTGGGTTGCTCGCATTGAATACCTCTTAACGGCCGGTGGGAATTACTGGGCGAACGATGATCGTCCGATTCCACCGGGAATGACTTACAGCGCCCCTGGTAAGTATGGCCGGTGCCGCCCGTGTGGTAATGGGCGTGCCAACGCAACCTGTGCGTGTGTGTCAGCCAGCGCAGAAATGCGGTGAGTTGCCCCTCCTTTTCAGGCCAAAGGACCATATGCCAGTGGTTGGGCATCAGACAATAGCCTAATAGGCGTATCGGGTGCTTCTCCAAAGCCTTTATCAGAATGCGTTCAAACGCCAGCTAGTCGCCATCCTTCCGGAACGGCGGCAATCTGGCCACCGCGCGATTGAGCGCATGGTACACCAAGCCGCCTGGAGCATTACGGGCCCGTCGTGGTATAAGCCAAGTGTAGAGCATCGGCACTGGCTGTTCAACAAGATTTGCCCTCGAATTCGAGCTGCGTCCGCTGCGTCCCCTTGAATTTTCTCAGGGGGTATGAAAACGTGCAACGACACGTTGGCGGCCCGGTAACCTTGCTCTTTGCTGCCGGGGGTTGCCCTGGAGACTCATTTCCTTCGCCGCCGTTAACTGCTAAAAAAAAAGGGCGTTGTGGCAGGGTTATGCATGTACTCGTGCATGACCCTGACTGCGGTGAATGGATCCCATCACCGCCAAGATGGG
Organism: uncultured Planctomycetota bacterium; assembly: GCA_963848825.1. Classification (GTDB taxonomy): domain Bacteria; phylum Planctomycetota; class Planctomycetia; order Gemmatales; family Gemmataceae; genus CAVVSQ01. The sequence goes on from CAWKFA010000017.1 coordinate 918,964, forward strand.
GCATATCGGAGTACCGAAAAACTCTTTTACCACAATTTATCTTCATGAATTATTTTCTACGGATAAACTCAAGAAGAAGCTGAAGGGGTCTTCAGGGAAAAGGTCGCTTCACGGTGAAGCAGGGTCATCCGGAGTACCGGATAACCCTGCCACAACAGACTAATTGTTCGATGATCCGGGCACCCGTGCCGCCATGGCTGGCTATTCCGACTTAAGGGCCACGACTTGCAGGATCGCCTGTTCCCGTGATTGCAGTACGGTTCCCTGCCACTGGAGCGCCAGCCGGTAGAGGAACCATAGTCCGACCAGTTCCAAAAGGGTCAGCACGAGGCCGATGGGCACGTTTTCCCAGTAGCCGAATTCGTGGAGAAGTGCGTCGATACCCAGGGGCAGCATCGTCGGCAGCATCGCCACGGGAAAAACCAGCATGAATGCCAGATAGAGGAGGATGGTAAAGCCCTTGGGCTTGGCGGCCTTGAACGAACCCGCGGGCATGGCCGCCGGTGCCAGGATCGATACCCAGTTGCCCAGGAAACAGGTCACGAGGAACATGGAGATCATCTGGGCGGGCATTGCCAGTAAATGATCCCAGCGCATCGGGAAGACAATCTCCATGACCACGGTCAACAAGAGGCCCAGTCCCAGGGCCAGGGCGCGATGGACAGATTTTTGCCCAGCAAGATATCCTGTCGCCGTGCCGGACAGAGAACATAAACCCGGAAACCATTGCGGTCGAAGCCGAATTGGTTGTTGAAAAAGGCAACCATGCCGAAGAGCACCATGGCCATACCGCCGACGGGGATCAAATGACGGATGCTCATGGGCGGTTCGACCGAATGCATCGAAACCATGGAGCCCATGACGAGCATCATGATGATCGGGCTAAGTAGCAGCATCTTGGCTTCCGGGGCACGCAGCAAGGCGCGAAAACTGGCCAGGGCGATGGCGGTGGCCTGTTCGGAAAGCCGAAAAAGCTTCCGCTCCATGAAATAAGCCGGTGCCGTGGGGCCCGTGGGGCCGGGGACGGCGGAGGCAGCTTGTTTTTTTACGTTGCTTAGCTGGCCTGTGTAATAGCGCAAGGTCGTTCGATAAGCGCGGCCAAGGCTGATAAAGCCGATCAAACCAAGCCCCAGGGTCCCCGCCAGCGCGGGCAGAACGTCCCCTTGCGCGAGATTCTTCGCGCCCAAGGGCAGCCAGCCAGGCGGCAAGGCGAGGTTGAGGATGCGGCGCGGCTTCTTCGAGGTTTTCTTGGGTTTGGCGAAGCTGTTCCTTGCGTGCCTCGACATCGCCTACCTTGAACGTTTGAGCCCCGCGCCAGGGGTGAAGTATGTTGATCAGGTTGGGCAATTGGGTTAACAGGAGAAGGCTCATGGTAGCCATCCAGATGATGGTTTGTCGGCGGCGACTTGTTGGCCATCAGGGAGGCGAGCCAGCCTTGCAATTGATAGGTCAGGGCGGTGAGCATGAGAACAAAGGCGGCGCCAAGGGGAAATAACAGGAGCATGAGAGGGCCGCGGCTGATTACCAGGCCCAGACCAAGGCCCACCATGGCCGGCAGGAATAAAAGCATGGTGAAGCTGAGCAGCGAGCTGAGGTAATTGATGAAAAAGGCGCCGGTCAGCGACACCGGCAGGTGTAAAAACTTATCCAGGGCGAGTGCCTCGGAGCGTTGCAACTCGGTCATGATGCCGATGGCCCAAAAGAAAAGGAACACCACGACCAGGCCGTCGCTCACGTAAAGAATGACCATGGACGAGGCGTCGGGCAAGAGGAGCAGGCCGACCAGAAAGAAGGAGACGAACATGACGAGAGCGGAGACAACGCTGGCGGCGGCCAGGAGTGCGAGGATGATGCCATTGGCGATGCCGCCGCGTTTTATTTGGTTGACGAACAGGCGCCAGCGCAGCCAAAAGAAAGCCCGGAGGTGCTGTTGGTTCACGAGGTCGTCTCCTCGAGCCAACTCAGCTTGTGCGCGACCTCGGCGTCGGCGCCGGCCTTCTCGAGGAAGCGATCTTCGAGCGAGCTGCCCTGGCGGAGCGCATCCATCGAAGCCTGTTCGACGAGGGCGCCTTTGACGATGATACCGACGTGCGTGCACAGCTTTTCGACGATAGCCAGGACGTGCGAGGTCAAGAACACCGTGGACCCGCGCGCGACATAGCCGGCCAGCAGATCGCGGATGACTCGCGAGGTCACCGCGTCCACGCCTTCAAAGGGCTCGTCGAGAAAAAGCAGGTCCGGATTGGGCAACAGAGCGGCCGCCAGCGCCAGCTTTTTCTTCATGCCGTGCGAATACTCCAGGGCGAGCTTTTTCTCATCCTCCTGCAGGCCGAGTAGGGGCAACAGCTCGTCGATCCGACCGCGAATGGTAGCGCGCGGCAACAAATACATGCGGCCGATAAAGGTCAAATATTCACGAGCCGTCAGGTTATCGAAAAGGGCCAAATCCTCGGGAATGACGCCCAGGCGGTGCTTGACCTCGAGGGCGGCGCGTGGGTTGAGCATGTTCTCGCCCAAGACACGCATCTCGCCATCGGAAGGAGCGAGGAGGCCCGTCAAAATCTTGATGGTTGTGGACTTACCGGCCCCGTTCGGGCCCAGGAAACCATAGAATGTGCCGCGCTCAACCTTGAGATCGATGCCATCGACCGCGCAGAAACCATCGAAATAGCGCGTCAGACGCCGCGTTTCAATCGCCAGGCTCATGAGCTACCAAGCAAGGGACGAGAAAGCCGACTGATCCCAGTCATTAAATGAATCCCGCCGGCGTCGTCATCCGGCTGGATTGGCAGCCCGTTGAAAAAGGGGTCAGACCCCGAAGGTAACGAAGGGGTCTGACCCCTTTTTCAACGGGCACAGGTCCGTTGGACAACGGGCTCAAATCATCAGCGCGTCGGCAAGGCGGCCATTACTATACAATTACCTGTGAGAGCGTTCGGAAAAAAAGGGGTCAGACCCCAACGCTTTGGCAGGGTATTGAGGGGGTCTGACCCTTTTTTTTTTCGAACGCTCTAAGAAACCTATTTCGAGATGAAATCATGTTCGTGGATCGAGTGACTATTTTTGTCAAGGCGGGGGACGGGGGACGCGGCGCCGTCTCTTTTCGCCGGGAAAAATATGAGCCGCGCGGTGGTCCGGACGGGGGGGACGGGGGCCGCGGCGGCAGTATCATCGTGTGCGCAATCGCCGGCACCGACAGCCTGGCTCAGTTGACGGGCCGCAAGCACTGGTACGCGGTCAGCGGCGCTCCTGGCGGCGGCGCCAATTGTACCGGCCGCAGTGCCGAGGACACCGTCATCATTGTGCCGCCCGGGACGGTCCTTCTTGATCGCGACCGGGGAAACATTCTGCGCGACCTCAAGGAAGCGGGCGATGAAGTCGTCGTCGCCAAGGGGGGTCGCGGCGGTCGCGGCAACAAATCCTTTGCCACCTCCACCAACCGCACGCCGCGTGAATACCAGCCAGGCGTACTTGGCGAAGAGCGCTGGCTGATTCTGGAACTCAAGGTCATCGCCGACGCCGGTCTCATTGGCTTGCCCAACGCGGGCAAGTCAACGCTGCTGAGCCGGCTGTCGCAAGCCCAACCCGAGATCGCCGATTATCCCTTCACCACCAAGTTTCCCAACCTGGGCATGGTCCGCATCGGCGACGAAAATGCCTTTGTGTTGGCCGACTTGCCCGGACTTATCGAGGGGGCCAGCAGCGGCATCGGGCTCGGACACGAATTCCTCCGCCACGTCGAGCGTACTCACGTGCTCGTACACCTGGTCGAACCGCTGCCCGCCGCCGGCGGCGAACCGCTGCAAAACTACCGCAATATTCGCCGTGAACTTGAACTTTATAATGCCACGCTGGCCGCCAAGCCGGAAATCGTGGTGCTGAGCAAATGCGAACTGACCGGCAGCGAGGAGGTTCGCTCCCATCTGGAGCAGGAGCTGGGGCGGCCGGTGCTGGCTATTTCCGCCGTGACGGGGCAGGGCCTGGCGCACCTGGTCGGCGAGGTGGCCCGGCTTCGACCAGCGCGGGTGCCGGAGGTAGTGCCGTGAAAGTCGATGGCGTGGTGGACGCCGGCCATTCCTACATCAAGTGGGGGCGTTGCACCGGCCAGGGCGTAAGCGAGATGGTGAGGCTCGATGGCGCGGACCGGGGTGCCTGGGAAGCGCAGTTGCGCCGCTGGTACGGCAGCAACGCGGCGCATTGGGCCGTCACGGGGTCCGATCCCAGGCCGTCGCGAGAACCTGGCGGGCTGGCTGCGCGAACAAAAACAGAGCGTGCGACTTATCACCTCGCCCAGCGAGCTGCCCGTCGCGACCAATGTGAAACAAGCGGACAAGGTCGGCCTGGATCGTCTGCTCAACGCGCTGGCGGTCAACCAGCGCAAGCCCGCGGGGACGGCGGCGGTGGTGATCGACGCCGGCACGGCCATCACGGTGGATTACGTGGATGAAGCGGGCGTCTTTCAGGGCGGAGCAATTTTGCCTGGCGCCGGCATGATGACGAGGGCCCTCCATCAACAAACCGCTACCCTGCCTCTGATCGAGCGTCAGGAGCTTGCCGAATTGCATGGCGCCGCGGCGCTGCCGGGAAAATCGACGGTGGAGGCGATGGCGCTGGGAGTTGCTTCTTGTTGCCAGGGCGGGATCGAGCACCTGGCGCGTGCATATTTGAAGCTCAGCGACCGCGTCGTCACTTATATCGGCGGTGGCGATGGGCCCGCGGTGAGGTGTACCTGGGGTGAACATTATCTGTGGCCGGAAATAACTTTGGAAGGTCTTGCGCCGTGCCGCCGAGCAACTCTCTTGACATGCTGGCCTGTCTGACGCCGCCGGGCGTGGGCGCCATCGCCACGCTGGCCGTTCGTGGCCCCAACGCCTGGTCAATTACCCGCTCCCTTTTTCGGGGCGCCTGCCGGACAAGCCCGCTCCTGGTCAATTCTATTTGGGCCGTCTGGGCAGCCCCGGCGAAGCTGGCGACGACGTGGTGCTGGCGATAAGGACCGATTGGCTGGAGCTACATTGCCACGGCGGCGTGGAAGTAGTGCGACTTATTCAAGAGCTCTACAGCACGCGCGGCGTGAACCTGGGCACCTGGCACGAGCTGCCCTGGCCCGGCTCGAAATACGCGCTGCTGGCGCGTGAACAACTTCTTCAGGCCACGACGGTGAAAACGGCAGCCATCCTGCTCGATCAGTTCAACGGGGCCTGCGACCGCGTTCTGGCTCAGATCACGCTTCATCGTGAAAACGGGAACCAGGAGGCCGCCGATCACCTGGTACGCGGTTGCGGCAAACAGAACACCTGGGCCGGCACCTGGTGCTGCCTTTCCGCGCGGTATTTGCCGGTCCCCCGAACGTTGGCAAGAGCAGTATTGTCAACGCGCTGGCGGGCTACACGCGCAGCGTGGTCTCGCCGCTGCCGGGCACGACGCGTGACATCGTCACCACACGCATCGCCCTGGACGGCTGGCCGGTGGAGTTGATCGATACGGCTGGTTTTCACGAGCGCGGCGACGCTCTCGAGAACGCGGGCATGCGCCGTGCGCAAGATATCCTGGCTGGCGCGGACCTGGGTCTCTGGGTGCTGGACGCATCCGCACCGGCTCAGCTGCCGCCCGCGGGGGTGCCCATTCGCGGAATGGTCATAAACAAAATCGACCTGCCCGCGGTATGGCGGCCCGACGACCTGGCCTTGTCGGCGCCGGCAGTAGTTTCGGCCACGAAGGGCCTGGGTGTGACGGAGCTCTGTCAATGGATCGGTTCGCTGCTTGGCCTTGATGAAAGATTGGTGCCGGGAGAAGCGGTGGCCTTCACGCCCGAGCTTGCGCCGACGCCCTGGCGGCATCGTCCCGGGGCTTGCAGGGTTCGCTATAATCACAGAACGCTTTTTTCGTGAGGTCGTAGTGAAGATCTTCGTCCTGGGCAATTCGCAACGAGCCGGCGTACTGGAAGAGGTCACGCGTTGGCTGCCGTTGCTGCGCGCGCGGGCCGAGGTGGTGGTAGTCGATCTGGCCCAGGAAAAGGAACTGGCCGAGTTGCCGCTGGCGGACCTCGCGTTGGTCTTTGGCGGCGATGGTGCCATTTTGCGGGCCGCCCGGCAGATGGGTTATCGCCAGGTGCCCGTGCTCGGCGTCAACCTCGGCCGGCTGGGCTTTCTGGCCGATATACATCCGAACGAGTTTCACGATTGTTTTTTGCAGATTCTGGAGGGCCAATACCGCATCACGCGCCATCTGATGTACGAATGCGTGATCGAGAATGGCCGGACCCCCAACACCTTCTTGGGACTCAACGAAGTCGTCGTGCAAAACACGCCGCCCCTGCACATGCTCGATCTGGCGCTGGAAATCGATGGCGTTCCCGTGGCGCGCTTCAGCGGCGACGGGCTGATTGTCAGTACGCCCGTGGGCTCGACAGCCCACAATTTGTCCGCCGGCGGGCCCATTCTTGGCCAGGAGTTGGACGCGTTCGTGGTCACGCCGATTTGTCCCCATACTCTCACGTACCGTCCGCTAGTCGATTCCGCCGACAAGGTTTATACCATTCACCTGGGACGACGAGCCGAAAACGCGCTGGTCATTATCGACGGCCAGGAGTCGATCGTGCTGGATGCGGGGCAGCGAGTCGTGATACGCCGGGCGCCGGTCTCCTTTGGCCTGGTCAAAATGCCGCAGCGCGGCTTTTTCCAGACATTGCGCGACAAATTGCACTGGGGCACGCCGCCAAGTTACCGTGGCGAACCATAAGCGGACGGAATGCGTAATGACGGAGTGCGTAGTGACGGTGTGCAAGCGCGTTTATTATTGGGGCAGGGTGCAGGGCGTAGGTTTTCGCTACACTGCGGCGAACCTGGCCCGCAAGCACCCGGTGGCCGGGTATGTGAAGAACATGGCCGACGGGCAAGTGGAGCTGGTGGCCGAGGGCGAGGCGGGTGCGGTTGACGCTTTTCTGCAGGCGGTAGCGGAGAAGATGGCCAATTTCATCAAGGGACAGTCGGTGCAGGAGATTGATCCCGAGGGCTTTGAAGGATTCGTGGTTCGCTCATGATTTGACGAGCGCAAGGTTCGATTCATGCAAAACCTTTACGTCGTGGGAATTGTCCTCCTCGTGGTGCAGGCCCTGGCCAGCGTGCCCTGGCTATTGGCCATCGACTGGCGTAATCGGCAGCGCCTGCGTGGCTTTCGCGTCTGGGGAACCGGCCTGGCGGTGGCTGTGGTCCTGGGGACGGGCTGGGCATTCCATCTGGAAGGCCTTGGCGATGCCAGGGACCTGGTACGCTGGGGCCGATTTTACATGGCGATGCTGCATCTCCAGTTGGCGGCGGATTTCTTCGTGCTCCTCTTTTGGCTCATGCTCACCTTCTGGCCCAAGGGAGGCGCCGTGGCCCTGGCTGCCTTTCAGGAAGGCATTCGGCAACCTATGTACTGGTTGCTCTTTGGCGCTGCCCTGTCGCTCATGTTCATTTCCGTGGTGTTGCCCTTCTTTACGTTCGGCGAAGACTTCAAGATGGTGAAGGAGCTCTGTTTTGCCTTCACCATGTTGGCGCCGGCCATCTTCGCGGTGGTCGCCGCCAGCATTTCCGTGAGCGAGGAAATCGAGGGGCGAACGGCCGTCACGCTCATGAGCAAGCCCGTCTCGCGTCGCCAGTTTTTGTTGGGTAAGTTTGGCGGACTGCTGCTGGCCGCTATGTTCATGACGGTCCTTTTGGGCTGGTTTCTGGTCTGGATCGTTATTCTGAAGGCCTGGCACGACCCGGCCATACAGAATTCCAGGGAAGCCCTGGCCCAGGTGGACCCGGGTTGGGTCATCGAACAGGCCAATGACATGTTCGGCCCGAGCATTCTGGGCGACCTGGCCAAAGGAGTTGGCTTCTGGATCAACGACGCCGGCATCGCCCTGCCCGGGCTGATCACTGGGTTTTGCCAGGTAATGGTCCTGCTGGCCATCGCGGTCGCTCTGGGGACCCGTCTGCCGATGGTCGTCAACATTCCGGTATGCGTCCTCGTCTACTTTCTCGGCCATCTGACATCGATCATGACCGAGGTCACGCAGTCGGGCTACCGGCTCGTTTTCTTCATGGCTCAGTTGTTCGATACCCTTTTGCCGGGGCTGGACGTGTTTGACGTCGGTTCGGCCGTCATTCGGGACGTTCCGCTGCCGCCCGGCCCCTATGCGCTTTATACTCTCAACGTGGCCCTTTACGCGGTGACGTATACGGCCATCGCCCTCCTCTTTGGCCTTATCCTTTTCGAGGATCGGGACCTGGCGTAGAATGGGGAAAACCTTGCCTCGTTCCACGGCGGACCTGCTTCATGGATAATGCCGCTTTTACTCGCGCCGTCCGTTTTCTCGATTATTCGAAAGGCGCCAAGTGGCTATCCATCGCCTGTGGCGTGGCTACCGCCGTCCTTTATGTCGGCCTGCTCGCGGTCCTTTATCTCTTTGTCGATTTGTTGGTACAGGGCGGCGAAGTGCCCGCGGTCTGGGGTGATTGGCTGGGCAGCGACGCCAAGGCCTACTACCTGGAAGGCCTGTTTTTAGTGGCCGTCGCGCTCGGGCTGGCCCGGCTTGTGCTCCTGTTTCTCGCGGACGTGCTGGCGGCACGCGCGACCATTGCGGCGGTCACGCGCCTGCGCCGGGCTGTCTACCAGCAAACCTATCGCCTGGGCACGTTGGCTTTCCGGGCGCTTGGGCCGAGCGAGGCGGTGAGCGTTTCCACACGTCATCTGGAGGCCGTTCATTCCGGGCTCCATGCCTGGCTGACCGTCTACTATCGCGAGCCGGTCAAGTTTGCTTTGCTGCTCCTGTTTGCCATGGTCCTCAATTTTTGGTTGGCCCTGGCGTTTCTCGTTTTTGCTCTGCTGGTTTGGGTGGTGGGTGGTCAGGTAGCCGCTTATTTTCGGCGCCGTGGCCGGGCGGCCGACAGCGAGGCCGCCAATCAGCTGGCCTTGATTCAGGAAAGCTTGCTGCTGGTGCGTTTGGTGAAGGTCTACCTGATGGAGACCTTTAACCAGGCACGTTTTGAAAAGCAACTTGAAAAATACGGCCAGGCGCAGCGGGAACGTTATCGGGGCGAGGCGATTTACCGCCCCGTATTCGCTTTTCTGGGCCTGTGCGCCGCTCTCGTGCTGCTCCTCCTCACGGGGATCATCATTCGTCGAGGTTATTTGGGGCTCGACAGCGTCCTGGTCATGGTGGCCGCCCTGGTAAGTCTCTACTGGCCGATGTCCGCCTGGATTGCAAGCCGCCGCGTGCTGCGCCGCTCCCGGGAGTCGGCCAAGGTACTTTTCGACTTCCTGGAACGCACGGGCAGCGTCGGCCAGGGCGTGGAGGCCGCCTTTCTGCCCGCCCTTCATAATCGCCTTGAGTTCGACAATGTCGTTTTCAGGGAACCGGGCACGGATCGAAAACTTCTGCGGGGCCTTTCCCTCAGCGTTCAAGCCGGCCAGCGTACCGCGTTCATTGGCCCGGACGCCATGGAGATACACGCCCTCATCTACTTGTTGCCGCGTTTTCTCGATCCGACCTCGGGGGAAATTCGTATCGACCGAAAAAACGTGCGCTCGGTAACCCTGGAGTCCCTGCGGGCGCAGATCGCCGTGGTTTTGCAGCATAGCCTTGTTTTTAACGACACGGTGGCCAATAACATCGGCTGCGGCGACAGCAGTTATACGTTGCCCAAGATCATCGAGGCGGCCAAGCTTGCCCATGCCCATCAGTTCATTCAAAGCCTGCCACGCGGCTACGAAACGCCTATCGGCGACATGGGTTTTCCGCTGAAAAACGGCGAAATGTTCCGGGTGGCGCTGGCGCGGGCCATTTTGCGCGACCCGGCCATCGTGATCATCGAGGAGCCTGTGCACCCCATGGACGACGACACCAAGGGCGTGATCGACGATACTTTCGCCCGTTTTCTGCCTGGCCGTACGGTGATCTTTTTGCCGCATCGATTATCGACCATTCGTGGCTGCGACCGCATATATCTGATTCACCAGGGGAAGCTCGAGGTGTCCGGCGACCATCGGGATTTGCTGGCCAACAATGAACTTTACCGGCATTTGCAGTATCTCGAGTTCAACGAGTTCGCGACCCTGACGACGACCCCGGCACCGGTTGCCCTGGAGCATGATTTATAGGAACTGGATGGAGATTAAGCGCAATGTATGAACAGGAATTGGCGACGGCGCTGGCCGCGGCCGACTTGGCCAGTAAATATCTCGACGATGAATACGCGCGTTTCCAGGCCATCCCGGGGGCGGCTGCCGACATTACCACGCATGCCGACCGGCAGGCTCAGGAGATTATTCTCCAGCACATCCTGCGCGAGTTTCCGGGCGACGCCCTTTGTGCCGAGGAGGCGACAGCCACGCTTGCCGCTGGCAAGCACGCGGGCGGCGGGGCCCAGGCGGCGCCACGTTTATGGGTGGTCGATCCCATCGACGGCACACGTGGTTTTGCCATGAAGAATGGCGAGTTTTCGGTCATGATCGGGTTTGTGGCGGACGGGAACATCGGTGTCGGCGTGGTGGCCCAACCGGCGGTACGCCGCTTGACCTATGCGCGTCGTGGAGCGGGATGCTGGCGCCGCGATGGCGACAGCGCAGAGGCGCAGGCGTGCCGGGTCACGTCCGTGGCCAGCCTGGATCAGGCCACCTTGACGCAGAGCCGATCTTCGCGAAGCTCGGGACCGTCACCGCTGGCGCGGGCCCTCAAGCCGGCGCGCATCCTGGAGTCCTATTCGGCGGGGATCAAGCTGGCGCTGGTGGCGCGCGGCGAGGCGGACATCTATCTCAACACTTATGATGCCTTCCATGATTGGGACATCTGCGCAGGCCATATTTTGGTAACGGAGGCGGGCGGGCAGGTTACCGGGATCAAGGGGCAGGAACTCCGCTATGGTCTGGCCGGGGCCTGGCAGCGGGATGGCTTACTGGCCACCAACGGCAAGCTTCAGGCCAGCACTGCGCCGCCGCGGCCAGCGTTCGCCCGGGCTAGCAGCCCGTTGAAAAAGGTGTCAGACCCCCTTAAAGCGAACAGGTTTTCAACGTTTTTGCAGGGTATTAAAGGGGTCTGACCCCTTTTTCAACGGGCTGCTAAACGAGAATTAACGCTTGTCGGCCTCGGCGCTTTGGGTGCGGCTCGGCAAACCTTGCAATTCGGCTAGCCTGATCTGGGCAGACTCGGCCTGGCGCGTGCCCGGGAACTGGTGGAGAACGCGTTGCAGGTGTATTTCCGCTTGTTGCGGCTGGGCCTTTCTGAGCAGGGCGTTGGCGAGATCGAGCTCCAGCGTGGCCAGGCGGTCGTTCAGCGCATCCACGGCTCCCTGCATCCACTCGGGATTGCTCTTGATTTCATTGCGGATCAGCGAGGCTTCCTGGCCTTCCGGCAGGTCTCCATAGCTGCTTAACAGCACTTCACAGCGGTCCAGGCAGGGCACGAACTCGCGGTTTTTGAAAAAGTCTTTGGCCTGGGCAAGAAGCTCGGCCGAGCGTTTGATCTTTTGTAAACGGCGCACTTCCGGGCTCTGCTCGATGCGGGTCACCTGCTCGGCGGCCTCCTTGGCGGCGCCAGGCCTGGGAAGACACGCATGGTGTCCCGCAGCGCCTCGATCGCTTCCGCGTATTGTGCCTTTTCCTGGAGCTGTCTGGCTTTCAGGAGCCGGTCGCCGGCCTTTTGTTCCATTTCGTTCATCAGCTTGTCCGCGTTGACCTGTGCCTGGCAGACTTTGCCGTCGTCGAGAATGGTCCGGAGGGCGGGGATGGCCCGGGCATAATTGCCTGCCTCGATGGCCTTGGCGGCGAGTTGCAAATCACGCAGCATCCAGTCCGGACTGGTGATGGACGCCAGGGCGCGCTGCAGACATTCATGGAATTCGCCTGCCTCCTTGTAACCGACGAGTGGCGCGCTTAATAAATTGCCATCCGGGTCGGCCAGCACGATGGTGGGATAGCTCGTGATGCTCAGCGCGTTCGCCAGGGCGATCTCGCCGGGGGTGCCGTCGGCATTGACCTTGAGCGGGATGAAACGCTCGTTCATCACGGCGGTGACTTTGGTGTCACGAAACGTCGTTTGGTCGAGCTTGGTGCAGAAAAAGCAACTTCGGGTGCCGAAATCGATGACAAGCGGCAGTCCTTTTTCCTTCGCCTCCATGCGCGCACTGTAATAGTCCCTGCGCCATTTCACTTCTTGAAGGGAGGCACCCTCCTGGGCCAGGGCGACGAGCGCTGGCAGGGTAACGGCGATGCCCAGCAGCAGCGCTTTCCAGGGGGTGCGACGGCTAGTCATGATAACGGTCCTCGCTGCGGTAGACGGTGTTCCTGGCGAGAAACCTCGCGCGGGAGACAACGTCCGCAAATCATTTCGCCCGTGGGTGAGCGCTGCGATAGCTGTCCTTGAGCCGTTCGGTGGTTACGTGGGTGTAAATCTGGGTGGTTGCCAAACTCCGATGCCCGAGCAGTTCCTGCACACTACGAATATCGGCCCCGTGATCCAAAAGGTGTGTGGCGAAGCTGTGTCGCAGGGTATGTGGGCTGGTGCGCTTATCCATACCCGCCAGGGCCAGGTATTTTTCAAGGAGACGTCCAACGCTGCGCGTGGTGAGCCGAGTCCCGTTTTTGTTGAGGAAAACGGCGTCTTTGTTTTTGGCACTTGGTGTGCGCTGTTTCTCTCCCAGGAGCCGTGCCCGCATCAGCAACCATTGCTTGAGTGCGGCCAGGGCCTCCGGCCCGAAAAACACCAGGCGTTCTTTCTTACCCTTGCCGCGTACCGTGGCCACACCGCCATCGAGGTCCATGTCGCTGTCGTTAAGGCCGGTCAATTCACTGGCCCGCAAACCCGCGGAGTAAAGGATCTCCAGGATGGCCCGATCGCGCAGGCCCAGGGGCGTGGGTGCCTGCGCAGCTTGCAGCAGCTTGCCGAGGTCCGTTTCACCCAGGAAATGGGGTAGTTTCTTGTCCTGCCGGGGCCCACGCAATCCTTCCGCGGGGTTGGCGGTCAGCGCCTCCTTGCCTGCACAGAAAGCGAAACCAGGAACGGACCGAGGCAATGCGGCGGGCGATGGTGGTCTTGGCATAGCCCTGATCATGCAGCCAGACGGTGTAAGCACGCACGTGCCGGCTGACCAGTTTGGCCGGGTCACTCGTCTGATAGGTGTCCCGAAAAAAGGCCACGGCCTGGGTTAAATCCTCGCGGTAGGACTTCACAGTCAATTCGGAGGCGTTCTTTTCCAGGGCCAAGTAACGCAGGAATTCGGCTACGGCGGCGTCCATGGTTACCCTTGAATGCGTGACCTCGGGGCCTCGACCGGTTCGGGCACGCTGTCCTGTTGTTCGCGGGCCTTTTTGGTAAGCACCATGGCATCGAACCAATTAAGACTTAGGCCTGGGTCGGCGGCCTGGTCCCGAAAGGCATCGATCAGGTGGGCTCGGCTATCATCGTCGTAAACAAAGATGTAGCGTTCGTCGCCCTTGACGAGGGCCAGAACGTTGAACTCCTGCGGCAAAACTCACCTCTCTGTCCGTTCCGCCGACGCCGGGGAGCGCCCGCATGGGATCACGCCTATCGCCATGACCTCCTATCGACCCCGCGAAGGAACGGACTTATCGGACAATCGGGTAAGTTGAGCTTCTTGGACCCATAGCATGCGGCAACTCCTGCGAAGTTTGCCCAGCTTGGCATGCCGGTAAACAGATTGGATAGGGTTTTAGATGAGGTCGAGCGGGCTGCGCAGGCCAACCTCTTCGCGGCAGACGAAGGGCTCTCCGTAGCCGGTCCCGATGGTCCAGCCCCAATAGCGAGCGCGGTCGCGGACATCATCGAGTACCGTGGGTGGCATTTGCGGCCGTCCCGCGATGAACTGGGAGTGGTAACACGATAGGGCGTTCATTTTCGCTTCGTGGTAAGCGGTTACGTCGACGACGAAGGATGGTTTGACATGAAGGCGCAAATGAACGCTAAAGAAATAAAGAACACGCTGGGGAAAATGGGGAAGATGGGGCAAGTCAGACTTGGTCAGCTTCGCCCAGAAACGCGCGGCGTCCACGAGCGCGCTGGCGGCGACATGGTCAGGGTGAGAGTCCTGCCAGAAATGCGCAAGCAGCACCTTGGGCTTGAGCTGACGCAACATGCCCGCGAGCCGATGGCGAGAATCCAGGTCCGCCACGAGGGAGCGGTTGGCAAGGCCCAAATTGCCGCGCCAATCAAGCCCCAGAATTTTGCTGGCGGCTTCCGTCTCCTGGATGCGCAACTCTGGCGAGCCGTAGGGCGTTGGCTCACCGTTCGTCAGGTCGAGCACGCCCACCGAGGCGCCCCTGGCTTTTAGGCCCATGATAGTTCCGCCGACGCCAAGTTCGGCATCGTCGGGGTGAGCGGCAATCACCAAATAATCGAGTTCCATGTTTACCCCCGGTCACGAGGCTCAATGCCAATCTCGGCACCGTCATAATAAAGGCCGCACTGCCATAAAATAGGAAAGCTAGGCTGACTTTGCCCAGTGCCTTGATTTCCGCGGCCAGCTTGTCTACCATTTTTCATTGTTGGGCATGGCGGCATTTCCCGTTGGAATCCTCCGGAATGGATTCGCCTGTCAGCAAGCCGCCCAGAGCTCGAGTCGGCGAGGATGACAACCGAAATGGCCAAGAAGAAAGCTAACCACACGGGCATCGCCTCGGTAGGCATCGAACGGGCCTCCCGTCTGTATCGTTTATTGAATTTCCTGGGGCACGGCCCACAAACCCGAGCAAGCTTGATTCGTCGGCTCCATTTGGGAGTTCGCGGTTTTTATCGCGATCTGGAGGTCCTGCGCGCCGTAAATGTCCTGGTCGAACTGGCCGATGGTCGCTATCACCTGCGTGAGGAACTGACCATCGTTCTCGAACGCCTGCCTTTCCCCGACCCCAACTTGAACCTGGGTGAAGCACGCCAGCTGGCCAAGGGGCGTTCCGCCGCTCATAAAAAGATCCGCGAACAACTGGCAAAAATCGAGAAATAAGCGCCTAATCCCCAATGGAATGGCCCACTTGCAATTGAAGGCCAGCCACTCCTTTTTCGGCGGCCGTTAACCCGCCCAGACTGCCTTGACCCGATCTCCTGAAACCGGTCTAATCGCCGCGACCAAGGGAGACCGTCATGAAAACCGCGATTGTGATTCCGGCCCGCTATGCCTCGACACGCTTGCCCGGTAAGCCGCTCCTGAAGGAGACCGGCAAATATCTGATTCAGCACGTTTATGAGCAAGCCTCTCAATGCGGGGCCCATGCCGTCATTGTCGCGACCGACGACGAACGTATCGCCCGCGCTGTCGAGAGTTTCGGCGGCCAGGTCGTGATGACGCGTGCCGATCACCCCACCGGCACCGACCGTATTGCCGAGGCTGCCAAATCAATCGACGCGGACATCATTGTCAACCTGCAAGGTGATGAACCGCTCGTTCACCCAGACGACCTGGATTTATTGCCTGACCTGCTCAAGCAGGACTCCGCCGCCGACGTGTCTACCCTGGCCGTGCCAATAAAATCGCTCGAACAGTGGCGCGATCCGAACTGCGTCAAGGTGGTGCGCAACAGTTGCGGTCGCGCCCTCTATTTTAGCCGCAGTCCCATCCCTTATGTACGTGACCGCCAACCCGACTTCCAGGCGCTGCCCTCCATGTTTTTGCAACATCTGGGCATGTATGCTTACCGCCGGACCTTTTTGATGAAGCTGGCAAGTCTGCCGCCGGAGCCCCTGGAAGAGTTGGAAAAGCTTGAACAGCTGCGTGTGCTGGCCATCGGCCGCTGCATCCAGGTCGGCGTTGTCGAGCGGGCCGGACGAGGCGTCGATACGCCGGCGGATTACCAGCGTTTCGTTGAGACCGTTCGCCAAAGGGCGGCGTGAGCAACGTAAAGATAACCATTTCTTCATCAACAATTTCGAGCCAGCATCGCGTTGGCCTGTCGGCGCACAAAAGATAAGATGATCATGGGCGCTCCCCCTGGTTATTTCTTTTGAAACCGAGGACCAACGCGTGGCCAAACATATCTTCGTTACCGGCGGGGTAGTGAGTTCCCTGGGCAAGGGCCTGACCTCCGCATCGATCGGCATGCTGTTGGAGCATCGCGGCCTGCGCGTGCGCCTGCAGAAATTCGATCCCTATATCAATGTCGATCCGGGGACGATGAGCCCGTATCAACACGGCGAGGTTTACGTGCTCGACGATGGCGCGGAAACCGACCTCGACCTGGGTCATTACGAACGGTTTACCTCCGCTCCCTTGAGTCGAGACTGCAACTTTACGACCGGTAAGATCTACCAGGCCGTGATCCAGAAGGAACGCAAGGGGGAATACCTTGGGCGGACGGTCCAGGTGATTCCGCACGTGACGGATGAAATCAAGAATGCGGTGCGCAAGCTGGCCACGGACGACGTCGATGTGGTCATCACGGAAATCGGCGGCACCGTTGGCGATATCGAAGGCTTGCCTTTTCTCGAAGCGATTCGCCAGGTCGCTCTCGACCTCGGCAAGGCCAATGTGCTCTACATTCACCTGACACTCGTGCCTTACCTGAAGGCGGCCGGTGAGTCCAAAACGAAGCCGACGCAGCACAGTGTCGAGCGCCTGCGGCAAATCGGCATCCAGCCGGATATTCTTATTTGCCGGACGGAACGCGAGCTGGTCAAGGAGGACGCCGAGAAGATCGCCTTATTTTGCAATGTGGAAAAACAGGCGGTCATCGAGGAGCGTGACAAGGAATTCAGCATTTACGAAGTCCCGCTCAGTCTGGTGGAAAACAAACTGGACAACCTGATTGTCGATAAGCTCCAGCTCAAGGCCAAGCCGCTCGACATCAGCGACTGGCGCGCCATGCTGCAACGGATCAGAAACCCCGCTCACGAGGTGACCGTTGGCGTGGTCGGCAAATACATCAAGCACAAGGACGCTTACAAATCGATCTATGAAGCGCTCGATCACGCCGGCATCGCCAACGCGGCACGCGTTGTCGTAAGGAGCATCGAGGCCGAGGAAGTCGAGCGCGAGGGGGCCGAGCGCGTCCTGAGCGGCCTGGACGGCCTATTAATACCCGGCGGCTTCGACTATCGCGGCTCGACCGGCAAGATCGACGCCATCCGCTATGCACGGGAGCGTAAGGTGCCCTTTTTCGGCATTTGCCTGGGCCTGCAATGCGCAGTGATCGAGTTTGCCCGCAACGTCGTCGGCCTCAAGGACGCCAATAGCACCGAGTTCGATCGCGCTTGCCGTCACCCCGTCGTCTGCATGCTGGACGACCAATACGCGATCACGGACAAGGGGGGCACCATGCGCCTGGGGACCTACCCTTGCCAGTTGACCGAAGGGAGCAAGGCGCAAGAGGCGTATGCCAGCACTGTCATTCACGAACGCCACCGCCATCGCTACGAATTCAACAACCAGTTCCGCCAGCAATTTGCCGCCAACGGACTGGAAGTGACCGGCACCAGTCCGAACGGGCAACTGGTCGAAGTGATCGAACTACGCGACCATCCATGGTTTCTGGCGGTGCAATGCCACCCCGAGTTCAAATCGAAGCCGACCAAGGCCCATCCGCTCTTTCGCAGTTTCATAGCGGCCAGCATCGCGCGGCACGATAACAAGAAAAATGATGGCACCCGCGCGCGTGGCCGCGCCGCCGGTGAAGGTGTAAAACGAAATGTCAGGTCCGCTTTTTTTCACCATTACAGGAGGTTCCATGAAGAAGCAAGGAGTACGCTGGGCGGTCACCGTTTGCTTGGCGCTGTTCTTGGCGACCAGCGCCGCGCAAGCCCAGGAGGGCCAGGGCAAGTACATTACCGAAGCGACGATACGTCTGAGCAAGATGGTCGACGCGGCCAATCGGGATGGGTTCATGCTGTCCACGAACTTGTTCTCCATCGGCGGTGGCTGGCTCAAGCAGGATGCGGCGAACTGGGTGCCTCTCTTTACGGTTCAGCTCGATGCGGGCAAGGACTATCGGTTTTTGGCTTCGGGCGATGCCGATACCAAGGACCTCGATCTAAAAATCACCGATGCCAATGGCGCGGTGGTCAAGGCCGACGAAGGTGCGGAGCCGGAAGCCATTGTCAACTACCGGCCCACGCAAACCGGCCGTTACCTGGTGAGCTTGCGGTTATATGATTCCGTGAACAATCAACCGTGCACGTGCCTGGGCGTGGTCACCATGAAGAAATAGCCCGCTCGCGGCGTGTAGATACAAGCGACCGGAGAATAGGCGGCCCTTGCTGGCCGCGATTCTCCGGTTGTCTATTTAGATGGCACGCTATCCCCATGCTTGTTACATTGAGCGTCTCAAGCTGGTCCAGGAGTCAGGTATGCGCTGCCACATCATTATCGCCGCTGGGTTCTTGGCACTGTTTGCCGGTATGGCTCGTGGCGGCAGTAGTAATAGTCTGCTTGACGTTTCCGCCGATGGCAAACTGCTGTTAGCGGCCAACCGGGACAATGGTACGGTTACCGTTGTCGATACGGAAAAGCGCCAGGTGCTTCGGGAAATCAAGGTCGGCGCCAAGCCCGAAGGCGTTTCGTGGATTGGCGCGGGCCCGCGCGCTCGTGACGCTGTATGAAGACAATGCCCTCGTGTTCTTCGACGCCGCAACGGGCGTTGTTAGCAAAAAACTGCCGGTCAGCGCCGAGCCCTACGGCGTCGTCGTCGACCGCGACGGCTTGACGGGCTGGGTAACCCATGAATATCCGGGTACGATCAGCACGATCGATTTGCAAAATGAAGTAGTGCTGCGCGAAACGAAAGCCGGTTCGCACCTGCGCGGCATCGCCCTGGCGGCCGACGGCAGACGGCTCTATGTTTCCGAGTTTTACACGGGCATACTTCGCGCCTTCGACATCGGCCAACAAAGCGTCGTCGATTCCTGGAAGGGGCACAGCACCGACAATCTCTCGCGCCACGTACTTCTCCATCCGGCCAGGCCGAAAGCCTATCTGGCGCACATTCGTTCCATTGTCGGCGTCAACAATGGCTCTGGGTCGATCTTTCCCCAGCTTTCGATCTGCGATCTCGCTCCGGGCGAAGGTGGACGTCGTGTATCATTCGGCATGGACACCTTCAACGGCGTCTACGTGACGACCAACCCATGGGAGGCCGCCATATCTTCGGACGGCAAGCGATTTTACCTTATCTATGCCGGCACGGATGACATCAACGTCTGCCGGGTGGTGGACGATGACTACCGCGAAATCGAAAGCACCGGCTTGCCCAGACAAATCGGCCACAATCCGCGCGCGATTCGGCTCAGTCCCGATAATAAGCTCGTCTACATCTACTGCGCCATGGACTACGCAGTGACCGTCCATGAGACCGAGACACTGAAGGTCGTGGCCACGGTCAAGGTTTGCGACCCGCCGCTGACGCCGGAATGGGTGCGGGGCAAAATCCTTTTCAACAGCGCCAAGCCGCCGATGACCAGTCGGCGCTGGATCGCCTGTGCCTCCTGCCATCCCGACGGCCACACCGATGGCCGGGTTTGGCAACAGCCAGAGGGGTTGCGCAAGACGACGTCGCTCTTTGGGGTGGCGCATACGCACCCGCTGCACTGGTCGGCGGACCGCGACGAAGTTCAGGACTTTGAATACACCATCCGCAGCCAGCTGATGCAAAGCGCCCGCGGCCTGGCCCCAGGAACGCTTCAGCGCAAGAATGGCTATGACAAGATCGAGCTGACGGAAAAGATGGCGGGTCGCTCGAAGGACCTGGATGCGCTGGCCATTTACTCGAATTCCTTCGATTTTCCGCTATCGCCGCACATCCTGGCGCCGGGCAAGCTTCCGCCCGCGGCGCTGCGCGGCCAGGAGGTCTTCAATCGCGCCGACGTGGCTTGCGCCACCTGTCACCGTGGGCCGTTTTACACGGACAGTTCACTCAAGACCCCCTTCAATCTCCATGACGTTGGCACGGGCCAGGACGATCCGTCCGAGAAAATGGGCCCGGCGTACGATACGCCCACGCTGCTGGGTATCTACCGCACGGCCCCCTACCTGCACCACGGCAAAGCCAGGACGCTCCACGAAGTGGTTACGACCTTCAATAAAGACGACAAACATGGCAAGACGAGTCATCTCACCAAGCAGGAACTCGACGATCTGGTAGCTTTTTTGCAGGCGTTGCCATATGAAAAGCCGCCCGATGAAACGCCCAACACCGTGCCGTACCGTGTACAAAAAAAGGGGCCTTCGTAATGGATTCTCAGTGGCGCACCCGCTATGAAGCAGCTCTCGACGTCGCCCGTCAGGCCGGCCTGTTCGCGCTCAAGCATTTCGACGCGGACGTGGCGGTCGAGTGGAAAGAAGATCGCTCGCCCGTGACCCTGGCGGACCGCGGCGCCGAACAACTGCTCCGCAAGACGCTGCTTGACTGGTTTCCGCGCGACGGCTTTTTGGGAGAAGAATCGGGCGCCACGCCTGGGACCTCCGGCTTTCGCTGGATCGTCGACCCGATTGACGGCACGCGTAGTTTTGTGCGCGGCGTGCCCTTGTGGGCGACCCTGGTGGGCCTCGAATACCAGGGCGAGCTTATCGCCGGAGCGGCTTTTTTGCCGGCGCTCAACCAAATGTACCGCGCCTTGCGCGGCGACGGCGCCTATCGCGATGATCGGCCCCTGCGCGTTTCGAGCGTGGCCACGCTTCAAGACGCACACATCTTTTATTCGAGCATCAAATGGTTCGCGCGCGCGGGCAGCGAGGCGCAGTTCCTCAAATTGATCAAGCAGACCCAGAGGCAGCGGGGGTTTGGTGATTTCTATGGCTTCCTCCTGGTGGCGCAGGGCTCCGGCGACCTCATGATCGAACATGGTGTTCATTCCTGGGACCTGGCCGCGCTGGTCCCGATCGTTCTTGAAGCCGGGGGCAAAATGACCGCCTGGGACGGTAAAGAGAATATCGACAAGCCGGATGTGCTGGCCAGCAACGGCCTGTTACACGACGCGGCCCTGCAAATCATCAATGGCCCCCCGTAAGCTCAACTTTGCAACCTTTGGCCAACCTACGCGGGCAGGAGAGTACATCTTGAAAGAATCTAATCATCGCACCATCGCGTGGGTCGGCGGTACGGATGGGTTCGTGCGGCTGCTCGACCAGACACTGCTGCCGACGCGAGTCGAATACCGGGATTGCCGGACCGTCGAAGAGGTCTGGGAGGCCATTCGCACCTTGCGGGTTCGTGGGGCGCCGGCGATTGGTGTGGCCGCGGCCATGGGTGTCGTCGTTGGCGTGCAACAACTTTTAGGAACGGACAAACAGGCTTTCAGCCAGCGCTTGCGGGAGGTGGCCGCCTATCTGCGTACCAGCCGGCCAACAGCGGTGAATCTTTTTTGGGCGCTCGAGAGGATGGAATCGCATGTGCGCAGGCATCTGGAGAAACTTTCTCCCGCCGAACTGCGGCAAATGCTGCTTCAGGAGGCACTGAAAATCGAAGAGGAGGACCGGCGTATGTGCCGGGCCATCGGCGCCGTGGGCGCCGAGTTGATTGGTGCGGGGCAGGGGGTCTTGACCCACTGCAATGCCGGCGGACTGGCGACCGCGGACTATGGCACCGCTCTGGCCGTGATGTTTTCCGCGGCGGAGCAGGGCAAAAAGTTTCAGGTCTTCGCCGACGAAACCAGGCCCCTGTTGCAAGGGGCCCGGCTCACGGCCTGGGAGCTTATGGAACGGGGCATAGACGTGACGCTCATTTGCGACAACATGGCCGCGCAGGTCATGAAGGAGAAACGTGTCGATCTCGTCATCACCGGCGCGGACCGCATCGCCGCGAATGGCGATACAGCCAACAAAATCGGCACTTATGGCGTGGCGCTGTTGGCCAGGGCCCACGGCATCCCCTTCTACATCGCCGCGCCGAGCAGCACTTTCGATTTGAGCATGGCCAACGGAGCCGCCATTCCCATCGAGGAACGCGACAGCCGTGAAATCACGCATGGCATGGGACGGCAAATCGCGCCGGACGGCATCAAGGTTTACAATCCGGCCTTCGACGTGACGCCGGCCGAGCTGATTGCAGCGCTGATCACCGAACGGGGCCTGATCCGACCCGTTACCGAGGCAAACATTCGCAAGATGATAACGGGCCCCTGAGTTATCGGTAATTGGCTGGCTGTTTGCGGCGGCGATGAAAATGGTTGACAACCCATTAGCGGCCACTAAAAAGTACCCTTGTAGGAAGAGGTCCTCGAAAAATGGGGACAGGACCTCTTTAAATTCAGGTCCTGTCCCCGTCTTTTGAGGCCTCGATTCACAGCTTCGCATGCGTGCTTTGGCGAGATTATTTCCGGCGCCGTTTCGCGTTTGGGCATCGGATGTTTGGCGTGTAACGCATAGTTTCGGGGCGAATTTGCCATGGCGGATCCCAGTCAGACAGCACCTTTACCTTCAACGCCGGCCGTAATTGTGACGGCGGCACCACCTCAGCCTCCTTCGCCTCCCAAGCCGCCAGCTGCCAAACCGGCGGTCAAGGCGCCGACGCGGCGGTTCTTTCTATTTGCCGTCGCCGGGTCGTGGATGAACTGGGCCTGGATCACCTTCACCGCGTCGATGATCGGCATGCTGCTGGGCACGGTGCGGTTCCTGTTTCCCAATGTTCTTTCCGAGCCGCCCAGTTCCTTCAAGGCGGGGGACATCAATGGCTACGAGGAAAATAAGGTCGATGACAAGTTCAAGGACCAGGGCGCCTGGGTCATCCGCGCTCGCGACGACCGTAATCGCGACATTATTTATGCCCTGAGCACCACCTGCACCCATCTGGGTTGCACGCCGAACTGGCTGGACGGCGAAAAGAAGTTCAAATGTCCCTGTCATGGCAGCGGCTTCAAAATATCCGGTGTCAACTTCGAAGGGCCGGCGCCGCGGCCGCTCGAACGCTATGCACTTAAAAAGTCGGACGATGGCCAGATCGTCGTCGATAAGTCACGCAAGTTCCAAAAAGAGCTTGGCCAGTGGGATGACGGAGATTCCTATATTCTGTTGTGATCTTGTCTTGGCACCAGTAAAGATTGCCGTGCCGCGAGAGGCCCTGAGCGAGCGGGGACAGGGCTTCGTCATGCAAAGGTTGGTTCCCCGTTTCTTCAGGGGCCGCTAAGATCGGCAATTCGGAAAGGGACATATGGCAATTGGCGATTGGATTCGAACATCGCAAGTCTGGAAAAGCATCTTCCGTCATCCCTCGCCGCGCGACCGTCGCAATCGCGTGGTGGTCATGCTCACCAATGTCTTCCTGCACTTGCACCCCGTATCGGTGCGCAAAAGCGGCATCGACCTCAGCTACACCTGGTGCATGGGCGGCATCACCTTTTTCCTTTTCCTCGTGGAAACGGTGACCGGTGTGCTTCTCATGTTTTACTATCGGCCCACGCTGGAACATGCCTACAACGACATACTTTCGCTACGCGACGTGGCGACGCTGGGCATCCTCCGCGAGCTTCATCGCTGGGGCGCTCATGCCATGGTGATCACGATCTGGCTCCACATGTATCGAGTGTTTTTGACCGGCAGTTACAAGCCGCCGCGCGAATTCAACTGGGGCGTGGGCGTCATTTTGCTCGTCTTGACGTTGCTCCTCAGCTTCACCGGCTATCTGCTGCCCTGGGATCAGTTGGCCATCTGGGCCATCACGGTCGGCAGCAATATGGCGCGCGCCACGCCGGGCATGGGTTACGAAGGTCCGGGATCCAAGTTTTTGGCGATCGGCGGTATAGAGCTCATCCACTCGGGCAGCGATGCGCGCTTCGTGCTATTGGGCGGGCGGTTCGTCGGCGAGACCACGCTTCTGCGCTTTTATGTTTTGCACTGTGTGGCGCTTCCTCTTGCCGCCGCGCTCTTGATCGCGATCCACTTCTGGCGGGTCCGCAAGGATGGCGGCATCAGCGGTGCGTTGTGAGCCCCCGGGTTGCGCTTCGAGGTTTTTTTCGGTAACAAGGTGCCATGCACAATAATCATTCCCTTTCGACGTCCATTCAGATTGGCCTGGGGATTTTTTATCTCCTGGCCATGATCATGAACCTTGGCTTCGCGTCGTATCAGAACAGCCTCAGAAACCGTAGCCAGGGCCGGCTCTGGATGATCGTCGCCTGCGTGTTTCTGTTTCACGCCCTGGCCTATTTCTGCATGGCCGGCTGGGCGTTGCCGGATGCGGTCAAAAACGCCGTCAACACCGCGATGAACCCTGTCACGTACTTCGTGCTGGCCCTCATCGGCTTGACGGCCGTCCTTTATTTCCGCGAGATCTTTACCGAGCCGGTGGTGGCCTGGGGCATTCTCCAGGTCACGTTGCTCTTCTCCGGCTGGGCGATGACCGACGAGGCCTTCAAAAATATCATCACCAAGCCGGACAACGTGCCCATTGTGATTCTCATTTCGTCGGTGGGCTTTTTGACCTGGCTGGCGCTTCGCAAGGCCGTCATCAACGATGGCCGGATCGCACGGGGCGAACCGCCGCTCGAGAAGACGCGGGATGAAAAAGTGCTCGTGTGGCCCGACCTGGTTTACACCGAACTGATCGCGATGGTGATCTGCACCTTCGCGCTGGTGGTCTGGGCCGTGTTTCTCAAGGCGCCGCTCGAACAGCCTGCCTCGTCGGCACGCATCCCCAATCCGTCCAAGGCGCCGTGGTACTTTCTCGGCCTCCAGGAAATGCTGGTTTATTATGATCCCTGGATGGCGGGCGTCGTGCTGCCAAGCATGATTATCGTCGGCCTGATCGCGCTGCCTTATATCGACTTCAATCAAAAAGGGAACGGCTACTATACGTTCGCGCAGCGTAAGTTCGCGGTGACCATGTTCTTGCTCGGCTTTATCGTTTTGTGGGTGGTGCTCATCGTGCTTGGCACCTTCCTGCGCGGCCCGAACTGGAACTTTTTCGGACCGTTCGAAACGTGGGACCCGCACAAGAACGTGCCGCTCAATAACGTCAACCTGTCCGATTATTTTTGGCTGACGGGCCTGGGGCAAGCTGTCGAGGGCAAGGGGTGGCTGATACGGGAACTGCCGGGAATCATCCTGGTGCTGGCGTATATGCTGCTGTTGCCGCCGCTGCTCGCCATGACCATCCTGCGCAGCTATTTCATCAAGATGGGCTTCATCCGCTTTTTCGTGCTGGTGACGCTGATCCAGTTCATGGCCGCGCTGCCCATCAAGATGGTGCTCCGCTGGACAATTAATCTGAAATACATCGTGTTTATTCCAGAAGCGTTCTTCAATATTTAGGGAACGGCAAGCCGAGACGGGCCGAGGAACAGGGGCGTTCCTGATCGGCGTCGCGGCCAATAAAACCAGGGACCGACATGGCTGCTACCGATAAACCTTATCGCGACCAATATGCACTCGACATTGTTTTCGCCATCTCCTCCATTCTGATGCTGGTCAGCCTCGTGTGGATGTTCATGCAGGACTATTACCGCGAGTACAAGGAAGAACAGCGTAGCTTTCGCGACGTGGAAGCCGCCCTGGCGCAGCGGCAAGCGCTCGATCAGTTACCGGACTTCGATCGCTTCGAGAGGCGCAGGAGGCGGTAAAACAGGCCCGCATCTACCGCGATACGAACAAGCTCCGGGCGGAAATCGAGAGGCTCAAGGGCGAGGTTGCCCAGGCCGCGAGCGACGGGCAGCCGGCTGAAAAGAAGCAAAAGCTGGAAATGCAGCTCAAGTCAGCCGAGGCACGCCTGGCGATCAACCAGGAATACCCCAAGGCACGTGAGCGTATTGCCGACCTGTTACCAAAGAAGGCCGTGGCCGAGCAAGCCTACCAGTCCGTCAAGGCGGACCTGGACTCGATTTCGAGTTTCTACGACATCCAGGTGGACGAACATGGTCCGACCTCGGAAAAGGCGAAAGATTATTACACGAGGATTCAGGATTTAAAGAAACAAGTTGAACAGGCCCAGTCGAAAAAAGACCAGATTTCGGCGGAGCTCAAAGATTTGCAAGTAACGACCGACCTTTATGAAGGTCCCCTGACCCAGGCCATCTCGAACTGGAAAAAAGTCACTGATAAGTTCGATGCCCAGGTCAAGCTGGCCATCAATAAAAAGTGGGGCTTTGGCGATGCCGTTCGAGCGTTCCCGGTAATCGACGCTTTCAACTCACCCATCCGTATTCAGCAGTTCACGATCAACGATATACCCATTGATTACAATTTTAAAACGGTAACTCGCTTCGACCGTTGCATGACCTGTCACCAGGGCATCGATCGCCCGGCCTTTAGCAAGGGAAAACTCAAGGAATTGACGCGTGTTTCTTCGGAATACGATCAGAAATTGATCAACGCGCATGAAATGATAAAACGCCGCAACGTCGATCTCGAGGGTTTGCCGGAAGCCAAATCCTTGCCGAACTGGAGGGACCTCCAGCTTACCGAAGTTGCGAAAAGCGAATTGACGGACGCCAGGGTCAACGAGTACTGCGCCACCCGCGGCTCGAGCTCTTTGTCGGCGCCAATAGCAAGCACCCCGCCGAAAAGTTTGGCTGCACCTCCTGCCATTCGGGACAGGGTAGCGCGACGAGCTTTACGCTGGCCTCGCACACACCCAACACGTCGCGGGCCAAGAAACAATGGGAAGACAAGCACGACTGGGAAGCCATCCACATGTGGGACTTCCCCATGAATCCGATGCGCTTCGTCGAATCTTCCTGCCTCAAGTGTCATCATCAGGTCACGGACCTCATCGGCAGCGACAATCGCAACGAGGCGCCCGAAGCTGACGCGCGGCTTCAACCTGATCAAGGAAAACGGCTGTTTCGGTTGCCACGAAATCGCGGGGCGCAAGGCTGGCCGGCAGATCGGGCCCGATTTACGCCTGGAGTCAACACCGCCCCTCGAAAGCTACACGGCCAGCGAACGCGTCCGGATCGAGAGCGATCTCGACAACGCGCCGGGCAACCTGCGCAAGGTCGGGCCGAGCCTTTACCGCCTGAGCGAAAAGACCAATCGGGACTGGGTGATCCGCTGGCTGCGTTCCCCACGCAGCTTCCGGCCCGACACCAAGATGCCCCACTTCTATGGTCTAAGCAATAACCATGAGGAGGTGCTCAAGGGCACCGGACAGGAAAAATTTCCCAGTACGGAAATATGGGCAATCGCTCATTACCTCTTTGGCGGGAGCGAGAAATATCTCAAGGAAGTCGCCGCGCCGATCAGGATGACGCCGGGACTCGGGAGAAGGACCTGTCGCTGCTGGCCAGTTTGCAAGCCCTCGGGGCCGCCACCGACGCGGTGAAAAAAGAGATGGACGAGGTCAAGGCGCGCATTCAGATGCGTGGCACGCCCTTGCTGGTCAACCTGCGCCCGACTATGCAGGGGACCCCGCCAAGGGTCGCCTCTTGTTCTCGAAAAGAGGATGCTTGGCTTGCCACAGCCACCAGGCGACGGAAACGGCGCAGGGCAAAAACGGCGACAAGGAATATGGGCCGGCCGTTGTCGGCATGGCTAATTTCGGCCCGAACCTGAGCCAGCTCGTCGATAAGTTGGGGACGAAGAAGGGGGACAAAGCCTCGGCGCGAACCTGGCTCATTCAATGGGTCATGAACCCGGAAATGCACAGTCCGCGCACACGCATGCCGAATACGCACCTCACGAACACCGAGGCCGCCGACGTGGCCGCCTGGCTGCTCGCTCAGAAGGCGACGGACGAAGGCGAAGACTGGGCAAGCTTGAACGTGCCTGAGCCGGACGGCAAGGACCTGCGCAAGCTGGCGGAAGTTTACCTCGTTCGTTTGCTATCGCAGAGCGATATGGAGACGTTTCTGAAAGATGGCAAGTTACGTTCGGAAGTCGTGGCCGACCTGCCCGTCGAGGAAAAGGAGCTGGCGCGGAACTTCGGCGACGAGGGCCTCAAGCATTATCTTGGCAAGAAGGCGGTAAGTCGCCTCGGTTGCTTCGCCTGTCACGATATTCCCGGCTTCGACAACGCCAAGCCGATTGGTGTGGCCCTGAACGACTGGGGCAAAAAGGACCCGGGCCGGTTGGCCTTCGAGGACATCGACCAGTATTTGCTGCATCATTTCCAAACGGTGCCCAGCCTGGTCGATGGCGAGGGCAAACCCGTGGCGGCGAAGGTCATCGAGGACCATGGCCACGCCGTCAAAAAGCTTCCTTATGAACAGTTTTATGCCGATGCGCTGGGACATCGTCAGCGTGAAGGCTATTTGAACCAGAAGATCTACGACCCGCGCAGCTACGATTACAACAGGTTGCGTGCCTGGGATGATCGCTCGCGTATGCCGCAATTCCGTTTTGCCCGCGGCCGCCGTAAGGACAAGGAGACCGACGCGGACTTCGAGGCCCGCACGAACGTCGAGGAAGCGGAGGCGCGCGAGGCTGTAAGCACCTTCATTCTTGGTCTCGTGGCCGAGCCCGTGCCCGCGGCGAGCATCAATCAGCCCAGGGGAGACCGTCTCGCGGAGGTCAAGGGCCGCCAGGTGCTGGAGAAGTTTAATTGCGCGGGTTGCCATTTAATTCGACCGGGTAACTTTGACATCAAATTAACCGACAATAGCCTCAAGAAACTGGAGGAGGCCTTTGTACGCACGGAAAAACGGGCCATCGGGGGCGGCGAACATTTCTTCCCGTACCATGCCGACTGGGTTGGCAAGAACCCACCGGCGCCCGATCACTTGAGCGCGCTCGCGGTGCGTGCCCGCGTCAAGGTGGATGAGGACGACCCGAACATCAAGACCGCCGAGATTCAATTGACGCGTGCCTTACGTTTTCAAGGCAACGACAAGAAAATGAAGGATATTGGTACCTTCAGCCTGTTGTCGCTGGCACCGCGTGACATGATTTATCCGCCCGAGCGGGTCTGGGATACGCCGGAGACCCTGGCGGCGTTTCTCAAGGATAGGGGCCCCTTTGGCGGCACGTTCGCGGACCTTCTGGTAGAATTGCTGGTGGAGGAGGACAAGGGCAAGCCGCCGCCAGCATTTACACGTGACGGCGGGCCCGAGACCGACAGCAGCAAGGCGCGCGCGGCCGTGCCGCCCATCTTGCTCGGTCAGGGGGAGCGCACGCAGCCGGAATGGCTCTACAAGTTCCTTCTCAATCCTGAGCCGGTCCGCAAAATGGTCGTGCTGCGCATGCCCAAGTTCAACATGAGCCCGGACGAGGCGCGCACGCTCGTGGACTACTTCGCGGCCGTGGAGCGTACGGAAAATAGCGGCATCGGGCTCAAGTACCCTTATGAAACGATTCCTCAGCAGGAACCGCTGACGGAGGCCTTTTGGCTGCGGAAAAACATGGAATATGTCGCTCGGCTCAAAGCGACCAAGACGAAAGATGGTCAGGGCAAGGAAGTGACCTACTATGACCGGCGTGTGGAGGAACTGACCCCTGTCTGGCAACAGATTGCCAAGGACCTGGAGGTCAAGCAAGCCGATGCCAAGGCCAAGATGGATGCGGTCAAGCCGCGCGTGGACCAGGCCAAGAAGGCCGTCGAGGCCGAGAAAGATATGGCCAAGAAAACGGCCCTCGACGCTACCCTGAAAAATGAAGAGGGCCTTTTCCAGACGTGGGAGGCGGAGTGGACCGCGCTCTCGGAACAGGTGAAAAAGTCGACGGTGGATGAGCAGCGCAAGATCTGGGCGAACGAGCAGGCCTACGTCACGGACAGCTTCCGTGTACTGGCCAACAAGCAACTGTGCCTGCAGTGCCACGAGATCGACAAACGGCCTAACACGAATCAGATTCAGGGGCCGCCCCTGACCCTGGCTCATGAGCGGCTGCGGCCGGGCTGGGTGGAACGCTGGGTAGCCACGCCGCAGCGCTTTCTGACCTATAACTCGCAGATGCCTATTAACTTTCCGGCCAATAAGGAAGGTCAATACCAGGAATTGTTCGTCGGCACGCCGCTTGAGCAGGTAATCGCGGTTCGGGACTTACTCATGACGTATCCCAAGGTTTCGGCGCTTCCGGTAAATCATTACTGGACGCTGCCGTTGCCTGGCGATGCGAAAAAATAGGAGAACGGTAATGAAGCGCTTATTCGTCCTTGGCCTGTCTCTGACGGCAGTGTCCGTCATGATTCTTGGCCTCAGTCAAAACGCCGGCACCCAGGGCGGCCAGTGGGGCACTGTCAAAGGCAAAATCATTTGGGGCGGCAAGGAACTGCCCAAGCAATTACCCATCGCCGCGGTGGCGGGCAGCCCGGATAAAATGGCTTGTGAGATGGGGGGCAATGTGGTCATGGATGAGCGTTGGGTTGTCAATCCCGACAACAAGGGTCTGCGGTCGGCGTTCGTGTGGCTGGCCAATGTCGATCCGAAGAACAAGGTGTTGCCGATACATCCGGACCTCAAAGAAGTGAAGGTCAAGGAGGTCATTATCGATCAGCCCTTGTGCGCTTTTGCTCCCCATGCATTGGCGATACGCGCCGGCCAAGAGCTGGTTGCCAAGAACTCGGCGGGCATTGCCCACAACTTCAAGTGGACCGGCATTGGCAATCCGGGCAACAACGTGTTGATTCCGCCGGGCGGCTCCTTTTTGATCCAGGGCCTGGTGGCGGACCGGTATCCCATCAAAATTGAGTGCAACATCCATCCCTGGATGAATGGCTGGGTGCGGGTTTTCGATCATCCCTACTACGCGGTTACCGACAAGGATGGCTCCTTTGAGTTCAAGGACGCTCCCGCGGGCAAGTATAGCGTCATCGTGTGGCATGGTGAGGGAGGCTGGCTGGGCGGAGCCGCGGGCAAAAATGGCAAGGTCATCGACATCAAGGCCGGCGGCACCACGGATGTCGGTAGTTTTGAATTTCAACCATGATGCCTTATACACGTTGGCCATGTAGGGTGGGTCGAGCGTACTCGCGCTGACCCACCAAAACCCGCCCCTTGATTAGCTCGCTACCTGGACCAAATCCGAACGAAACCGGCGCCGTTGTCGCGGCGCCGCTTCACCTAAATGAGGAGACTACGTATGAAGATTATGGCGCGGACAAGTGCTCTTTTCGCAATGGCCCTGATTTTGGCGAGTTGCGCCAAAAAAGAGGTCGATAAAGATGACGATCAGCCCAAAGGTGCCTTTGTAGGGAGCAAAAGCAAGGCAACCGCGGTTGGACGCGGCGATCCGCTCAAGGCAGGCGATGGCGTTATTGTGGGTCGAGTTGTCCTTCAAGGCGCCAAACCGGAGCCCGTGATCATCGCGAAAATGGCTGAGCACCCCGACAGCGCCGTTTGTCTGGCGGGCACGGAATCCGAAAAGATCAATCCCAAGTGGCTGATAGGCAAGGACAATGGCGTTGCCAATGTCGTTATTTCTCTGAAGCCGCCGGCCGGCAAATATTTTGAGCTGGCCGAGGCAGACAAAAACGCGCACGGATACCGTCGTTCTCGACCAGCCCCATTGTGCCTTCGTGCCCCATATCGTGGCCACCTATCCCAGTTACTGGGATGGCAAGGAATTGAAATCATCCGGCCAGAATTTCCTGGTCAAGAACAGCGCTCCTGTCAATCACAACACCGCGGTGATCGGCGACCCGCTGAAGAACCCGGGCGGCAATCAGACGCTGCCCTCAGGCGGAGACATGAAGCTGAGCCTGGTTCCCGAGTCGAAGCCCATCCAGGTTTCCTGCAGTATTCATCCCTGGATGAACGCACGCATCTGGGCATTCGACAATCCCTATTACGCGGTAACCGACGCGGACGGCAAATTTGAAATCAAGAACGTCCCCACGGGGGTCGAATTGAGCGTGGTCGCCTGGCACGAGGCCGTCGATTATTTCAATGGCGGCAAGGACGGCAAGAAGCAGAAGTTCAACTCTGGCAACAACACGCTAGATTTGTCGGTTGCCGCGAAATAGCGAATTGTCTGGAAAGGGCCGCGTTTGCGCTACGTCGTGCTCGGAGCCAATGGACAGTTGGGCCAGGCGTTCCTTCGTCTCCTGGGCGCGGACGCGGTAGGTCTGACGCGGTCGCAGGCAGACTTGACCGATGCCGCGCAACTGCGCCCGATCCTGGCGTCTCTGCGCCCGGGCGTGGTTCTTAATTGCGCAGCCTACAATCTGGTGGATAAGGCCGAGAGCGACATGGCTCCGCCCTTTGCCGTCAATACGTGGGGAGTGCGCGATCTCGCCCGACTGTGTCAGGAACTTCGTTGCACCTTGGTGCATTACAGCACCAACTACGTTTTTGGCCTGGATCATGCGCACCGGACGCCGCTCGCGGAAACGGACCTGCCCGGTCCGGAAGGGGTCTACGCCACTAGCAAATTGGCGGGCGAGTTCCTGGCCAGGATAGAATGTGAAAAGCATTTCGTGATCCGCACCTGCGGCCTTTATGGGCAGGTCAAGCCCGAGACCGGCTCGAAGCCCAGTTTCGCTGACCTGATGCTGCGCCTGGCCGCGCAGGGCAAGCCGATCCGCGTTGTCAACGATCAAATTTGTAGTCCCACGCGCACGGATGAGTTGGCGTCCGCCTCGTTGCGCCTGCTGGATACAGCCGCTTATGGGCTTTATCACCTCACGAGTTCGGGCGAATGTAGCTGGCACGAATTTGCGCGGGCTATCTTTGAGATCACGGGGATCAAGGCGGAATTGCAGGGGGTGGACAGCACCGCTTTCGCGGCCGCCGCACGCCGGCCCGCCTACAGCGTGCTTGCCAATGCCGCTTATGCTCGCCTGGGCTTTACGCCCATCGGTCCCTGGCGTGACGCGCTGGTGGATTACTTGCGAACCAGAAGCTGAAAGGCGCCCGCCGTTGCGAGCGGATTGAAGTCCGCGAGGCCCGGGTCGCGCGCGGGCATGACGACCCAGCGAACGTCCTGGGTAACTGCCTTGCCCGCGGACACCTCGTGTACGGGCCGATCGATCTCGTATTGAAGAAACAAACTAAATGCGGACGGCGTATTGATCGTCACCACCGCGCCGCTTTCTTGACGAACCGTGGCGGCCAGTTTTTGGACGATGGGCCAGTATTGGTCGTTGTGTCGTGCCAGGGGCCGATCCACAAACAACCAAAATCCCACGGCAAATGCCGCATGGGCAACGCAGAGTCCCAGGAATAAGCGCCTGCGATAGCGGGCGAAGGGCTCGAGGAAAAACCAAAGGCAGACAGCCAACAGCGGGAGCAGGGCGCAAAAAACGCGTTCCCTGATCGTAGGGCCAAACAATGTAAGGCGCAAGATAAAAGGGCAACAGCAGGGCTAGTAGATCAAGGCGCGCTCGCAACATGCGCCACCAACCAACGAGGACGATCAGAAACGCCGGCACGTAGAGCAGCATGATCGGGTTCCACCAGGTGCGCCCGTAAACTTTGAACATGCCTGGCAGCAAAAGACGGCCCACCTCGCTCACGCGCAGGGCAGGCCCTCGGCAAGTTGTCCCGCCAGGCTCGTCTGATCATCGATTATCTGCTGCAGATAAGTAAACGACCCGGCCCGGGCCGCCATGGCCTGATCATAGCCCGCCAAAATCACCAGCACGAGCGCTGCCGGCACGCCCACCGCGAGCACGCTCAGAGCGCCCGCCGCCAGGTGATCGTTCCATGCCGGGCCTCGATGGCCATTCGCACCGCAAAGGCGACGGCAACGAGGATGCCTGCTTGCCGGATCGACGCCAGGAGCATCATGAGCGCGATCCCGGCCAGAAACTGAAGTTTGCCAGCGCCAGGCTGGCAGGGCGCGTGCCTCCAAGGCGTTCACAGTCCACATCAGCACAGGCATAAAAGCTGTTTCACTCAGCGTCCGCCGATAAAGCCCGAGCACATCGACATTAACCATGACCAGCGCCGTGACAAGGAGGGCTGCGGCCGGAACGTTGCGCCGCGCCAAACATAGACACCGGCGATGAAAAGCAGGGCGAGGGCAAAATTGAACAGGGACAGCAATAGAAAGGGGTAGTCAGCCAGGACAAAGGCGGGACTGACGAGTAGGGGATAGCCAGGCGAATAATAAAGCTGCGCCCGGCCCAGGTTGGTGGGCCAATGATTCCGCGCCAGGCTGCGCCAGTGACAAATAGCCACCGGCATCGGGCGCGGCGTACCAGAACGAGCTTGTTTGCACCAGGTAGAGCAGTGCGAGAGTGGCCAGCCAGAAACATTCGTGAGGAGGGGGCAGGCGAGCTGGCGCACCGTCCTTTTTCTCGTCCGTGTTCATCCGTGATCGGTCCCCTGGCCCGCGCGCCTCTTAGCAGCCCGTTGAAAAAGGGGTCAGACCCCCTTGAAGCCAACAGAGTTTTCAACGTTTTTGCAGGGTATTGAAGGGGTCTGACCCCTTTTTCAACGGGCTGTTAAGGAGGCCCCAAGCATAGTACCTCGAGAACCTTAGCTCAAGCCGAGTTTCTTGAGTTTACTTACCAGCGTGCTGCGGGCGATACCGAGGGCGCGTGCCGCCTCTGCCTTGTTGCCATCCGCGGCCGCCAGGGCCCGCACCATCTGGTCGCGTTCTGTGCGTTCCCGTTCGCTGCGCCAGCTGCCCACTTCACTTTTGCTGGTAAAAGCTGCCTCGGCCATCAAAACCGGCTCCTGCGTGCTTTCGTCCGGGGAAGCGGCCAACGTGATCTCCGGCGAGATTTCGTTCATCGTCACTGCGGGGCCTTCCGCGATGACCACGGCCCTTTCGATGACATTTTCCAGTTGGCGGATATTACCCGGCCAGGCGTAGCCCTTGAAGGCGGCCAGGACATCGTCGTCAATGTGAGTCACTTCCTTGCGGCAGCGCTGGGCCGACAGACGCGTGAAGTAAAGTGCCAGCTCTGGAATGTCCTCGACATGCTCACGCAGGGGCGGCACGCGAATGGGAAACACGTTGAGTCGGTAAAACAAATCCTCGCGAAAACGGCCTGTCACCATCAGTTTCTCCAGGTCCTGATGGGTGGCCGTGAGAATGCGCACGTCGACTTCCTGCGATTCACTCGACCCGACGCGTTCGATAATCCTTTCCTGCAATACGCGCAGGAGCTTGGTTTGCACTTCGAGACTGATGTCGCCGATCTCGTCGAGAAACAGCGTGCCGCCATTGGCCATCTCGAACCGGCCCATTTTGTCCTTGTGCGCGCCCGTAAAGGCGCCTTTGACGTGGCCGAATAATTCGCTTTCCAAAAGGTTGGCGGACAGGGCGGCGCAGTGCACCTTGATGAACGGCTTGCCGTTGCGGGCACTCGTTTCATGGACGGCCTTGGCAAGAAGCTCTTTTCCAGTGCCGCTTTCGCCGCGGATCAGGACGACGGCATCGGTGGCGGCGACCTTGCGTGCCAGCCCAAGCATTTGCTGAATCACCGGGCCATTGCCGACAATGCCGCCGCAGGAAACAGCGGGCATGCCTGGATTCGCGGTCGATAGGCCGGCGCCAGGGGGCGTCGCTTCCTCGCGGGGCACGCTTTGGCGACGCAGTTGGGTTTGCAAGGCGAGAATGCGGCGCTGCTGTTCGGAGATTTTTTCCAGCTTGGCTTGCAGCTCCCGGTTGAGCTGTTCGATGGTACGATGGCCTTCCGCGCTTTCCAGGGCCAGCACGGTAATTTGGGCGAAGGCCGCCAAAAGGTCCAGATCTTCGGTGCGATAGGGGGTGGCCTTGTGCCCCAGTATCAAGAGTGCCAGCAGCCGGCCTTCGTGGATGAGTGGATGGGTGATCTCGCCGCCAAGAAACTGCAACTGTCGTTGCGCCGCCGTCAGGCCGGTGCTCTCACGTGAACGCGTGCTGATGATTTTGCCCTGTTCGACGCTTTCGATGAGCGGAAAGCCCGGCGCCAGCTCGTGAAGTTCCGGCGGCGCGCCGACGCAACTGGCAAGTCGGTAGATAGGCGGCTCGCCCTGGCGTAAATAGACGGCCCCACGGGGCACGCCCAGCTGTTCGGTGGCGATTTGCAGTAGCTTTTGGGCAAGCGCGATGGGGTCGACAAGCTGCTGGACGGCGTGGCCCATGCGCTGCAAGGTACGGTCGAGCTGCGATTTATCCCGTGAAAAGCGGCGATCAAGGGCCTTCTTGAAACGAGTGCGTGCCAGGTCGAGGACCAGCAGCAAAACCAGCGCGGTGGTGCTGACGGTCAGGGCCACCGAGAGGTTCGGGCCCGCGAAAACCTGGTTAAAAATCAATGTGCCCAGAAACACCACGGCGTAATAGACAAGGCCGGCCAGAAAGCTGATGAGGAAATAGCCCATGCCCGAGCTGATGATCTTGTCCAGTTCCATCAGGCGGTAGCGGGTAATACTGACCGCGAACGCGGCAGTGAGACAGGCAGAGGCGCCAAACATCGGCCAGGTAGCGCCGCCGGCGCCGAAGGCATCGGGCTCCCAAATGGCGAGGTAGAGCGAGTAGCTCATGGGGACCAGTGCCAACACCGCGCCGTAAAGAATCCATTTCACCTGGTTGCGCTCGGTCGGCGCCGCGACTGTCCAGAAGCTGTGCAAGAGCGAGACAACGCAGGCCAGATACCAGGCCGCCGCTACCACCAGGTAGGCGTAAATTGCATGGCGCAAGAACATCGAAGGCCCCCTCGATCGCTTGCAAGGAGTCAGCGGATACGGCCAAACCAGCCTGACTTTGCACCAGCCAGCGCAGACGCACATACAAGATCATCAAGACAACGAGAAACGCCAGGGGCACCCCGTAAATGATCGTGAGCGTGAGCCTGGGGTGGCGTTCCAGGCACTGCTTTTTTCTTGGGAACAGCAAATAAAAGTGAAGGCTAACGACGGGAAGAAGCACCGCGCAAACCATGAACACCATGAGCAAGGGCGGCTGCGTGGCAAGGTGGGACCAATGATAGCCCCCCATGAATGCACCAAGGGTTACGGTGCATAAAAGAAAGAACTGCGCCGCCGCGTTATCGCTCGGCCGCTTCCAGAGCACCAGTGCACCCACGGAGAAAAGCATTACCTTGAGAATGAACCACAAAATTGACGGGATTAAATCTTCCAGCGGTAATTTGCCAAGTATGAACCAACTCTCGAGCGTTGCACCCGAATGCGGATCTCTGAAACCAACTTTCACGGCAGTGCCTTCAGTGCCCGGCACTACCTTGGCCCACTCCTCGGGCAGGGAAGCCATCAGCTGCAGCCGGTCTCGTAAATGGGACGGAGCGTTAAGAAGGTCGGCCCAATGGTGAATGTCAATGTCCCCAACGCGGGTCACAACATAGCCTTCATGGGGCTTGGGACCCTCCACCGGATGCGTGTCTCCTTTGACAGCCGTGTCAAAAGCGCTGCGGATGCCAAGGTCGGGCAAGGCCTGCACGTAGAGAAGCACGATGACGGCATAAACCAGTGCGCCGGCGCCGGCAAGAACCAAAAGTCCGCGCCGAGTCATGAACGCTGCGAGCAGAAAATTACGGAGTTTTAACATGAGAGCGCCGTCGAAAAAGCGCCTGTTTTTCGGCGCCGACTTTTATCTGTTGATTTATCAATGACTTGCGATTAGTAACACGGTCGACAGCAATCTTCCACAGCCCAATCACCACGGCTATTGTATAGATAAAATTGAAAAAAAGGTTAGATATAACGATTTTTCGGCGCCGAAACGACATAACGTAGACGGCGATAAAAAATTGTTAATATGGGAGGTATTTACGGATGTGGTTTTATATCAGGGTTTTATGCAAAAATTGTCAATAATTTAAGGAATGTTTCAATGTTTAACATCATGGCATGAATCGTGCAAAAGAGGATGGATGTACAGTGCATCTTTTGCAGGAGCATCGCGGGTGAAAATCTCAACAGGATGGCTAGCGTCGAATGGATCCATGTTCCGGGCCGCCGGAGGCTATCCCGGATTTGCGCATCTGACAAACTACACGGTCGAATACTGTGAATGGGGAGAGGGTCCGCCCATTGTGCTCATTCCGGGCATGGCGGGTGGCTATGAGCTATTGGGTCCGCTGGCCAATATCCTCGCGAAAGATTTTCGTGTCATCAGTTATCAGCTGCGTGGCGAGGATAATTGTTTTGCCTTGCGTCGGCCCTTCACGCGGGAAGACCTCGTCGAGGACCTTGCCGAGTTTTTGGATTACATGTGTCTGGAAAAGCCGACGGTCATGGGCGTTTCCTTCGGCGGGCTGCTGGCGCTCGAGTTCGCCGCCAAATACACGTTTCGACTAAAGGACCTCATCGTACAGGGAACGGGGTCGCGGTTCCAACGGGGGCTGTTTCAGATGAGCCTGGGTACGGTTCTGTCGCGTTTTCCCCTGCCTTCAGATAGTCCGTTCGTGAACCAATTCTTTAATTTGCTTTTTGGCTGCGCCGCCAAAAAGGACGCTTTATTCGATTTCGTCACCAGGCAAACCTGGCAAACGGATCAAAGCATGATGGCGCACCGCTTTCAACTGGCGGAAAGTTTCGATATTACCAGCAGACTTGGGCAAATCCGCGTGCCTACCCTGGTGATGGCTGGGGATAAGGACTTGTTGGTGACCCGGCAAAGCCTCAAGGAATTGGTGGACGGCATTGAAAACGCACAGTTCAAAAGGCTCGCTCGAACCGGCCATCTCGCTTTTGTCACCAATCCGGCCCTGGTAGCCGAGAAAGCAAGTCAGTTTCTGGCGAATTGACAACCACGATCCAACCCAGGCGAGAGGGGTGCGTTCCAAGGGTTTCGATCCGAGGACGCACCCTTTTTGATTTTCGCGGACAGCCGAAGACCAGGGGATTTGCTCGATTATTTCGCGGCTGGCACCGGCTTGTCCTTATTCTGATTCACTCCTTTTTGGTCACCCGAGCAGCCAATGCTCGCCAGGGTCACGACCAACACCAGAGCAAACCTGCTTAAGACACGCACAAGTTGGGCCTCATAATAAAAGAAACAGAGCCGGACACGCGTACGCATCCGGCTCTTTAAATCATGATAACGAGATTACTTCGGCTTGGTGTCGGTGGCTGGCGGCGTCACCACTGGCGGCGGGGGCGGCGGAACGTCCGTCGTCTTCTTGTTCACGTCAACAGGCACCACAACTTCTTTGCTCTTGTCAACGGGCACGACGATCTTGGTCTTGTCGGCGTCAGGCTTCTTCGAGCAACCGGTGGTGCCGAGGCCCAACACGAGGGCGACAGCAAGGGTCAACATGCTAGCTAAAATCTTCTTCACGAGTCTCATCCTTTCCAAAATGAAACGAGTTTTCTCAACACAGCCGAGCGCCAGCAGCAAAGCGAGCACTTCAACAGGTTTGATACATAAGGCCTTAGAATATTCCCGTTTTTTTGGAAGACAAGCAGTTTCCTGTGGGAAGGAGCGGTTTTTACGTAGAAAAGTGGCCAGCCGGGCCAGGGTAGGCTATTGCGGACGGGGCTTTTCCTCCTAAACTGACGTCATGGCTTATATGCTGGGGCGATACGAGGTTCCTGCGGCAGCTGGATTCATGGAATAAAACGCTTTGCGGTGGCTCATACTTAAACCAGGGAGGCCCGTGCATGCGTTGGCCCAGCACCAGGCGAAGCATCGAAGAACTTGTCGAAGGGCACTACAGTTCGCTCTTTCGCTTTGCCTATCGCCTGAGCGGTTCGGCCCAGGACGCGGAAGACCTTACGCAGGATGCCTTTTGTCAGGCGCAGTCGAAATGGGAACAGTTGCGTGACGCCACGCGCACCGCGCCTGGCTCTTTACCATTTTGCGGAATGCCTATTTGCGTAAAGTCCGCGATCGCAATACGGCATCGACCATCAACCTCGACGAGATCGGCGATATCCCCGATCGCGCACCAGATCCCATGCCGGCCATTGACCCCCGGCGTTTGCAAGCGGCGCTCGACGAAATGCCCGAGACCTTTCGCACGCCGATCATCCTTTTTTATTTCGAGGATTTCAGCTACCGTGATATAGCAGACCAGATGGAAGTGCCCATCGGCACGGTCATGTCCCGACTGGCACGCGGCAAAGCATTTTTGAAGAATCGCCTAATTGACGCGCCGGCGCTTGCCATTGGCCAGGCCCGAACGGAGGACGCGTGATGGATTGCACCAATGCCCGGCTGCTCCTGAATTTCGTCCGGACCGGCGAACTCGATCCAGCCGAACGGCTGGCGCTTGAGGGCCATTTGTCTGCCTG
Source organism: uncultured Planctomycetota bacterium (assembly GCA_963848825.1). GTDB lineage: Bacteria > Planctomycetota > Planctomycetia > Gemmatales > Gemmataceae > CAVVSQ01. Next base: position 958,919 of record CAWKFA010000017.1, read on the forward strand.
TCCTGAGTGCGCCCTCGCGCGCAAGCGGATGGCCGTTTTGATGAAGCCCTGGAAACCGCGATGGCGCGCGTGCCGTTTCCGGCCGGACTCAAGGGCGCATTTTGGAGCATGTCGCGGTGCGGCGTGCGCCACGGCCCTGGCCCTGGATCGCTGCCGCCGCGGTTTTGCTGGTGGCGACCCTACTTGGGACCTATTTGGTCTTCAGCAATGTTGCCACGGAGTTCGATCCGGCAGGTTTCAGAGATTTCGTCGATTATCGTATTTCCTCGGCAGACGCTCTCGAAGCCCAGTTCCTCAATGAAACGGGAATGGCCATCAAAGCTCCGCGCAAGTTCAACTTCAGTCTCTTCGACTCCTACGACACCACCCCCATCCAGGGTAGGCGTGTGCCCAAGCTGACCTTTTTGGCGCGTTCCGGACTGGCGCATGTCTATGTTTTCTCCACGGAGCAGTTCAAGTTGCCCGCCAGCCTTGAAGATGAAGCCGCCAAAAAAGATGGCTGGCTTGACGCGATCATCCCCGCCAGCCGGCACAACATTCAGCTGCGGAGCTATCCCGGGACCGCCGGCTTCTTCTACGTCGTGGTTTACACCACCGATTCACTCGACGCCTTTACCTTCCAGGGAATCTAATTACGTCGCCGGCAGTGGCAGCGGCAAGGCCGCCGTTGCCACTGCCGGCGACGTTTATTCAAGAGGTTTTGCCAATGCAGCGTTCCGTCCGCACCTTGGTCGCCGCGCTACTGCTAGGCGTTTGTCTAAACTCGGTTCGTGCTGATGACTGGCCGCAATGGCTGGGCCCAAAACGCGATGGCGTTTGGCGCGAGACGGGTATTATCGAAAAGTTCCCCGCCCAAGGCCCGAAAGTGCTCTGGCGATATCCCATTGGCGAAGGGTATTCGGGCCCCGCCGTTGCCGCCGGGCGTGTGTTTATCACCGATCGCGTGCTCGATAAGGGGACGACGGTGCCAACGGACCCCTTCGCCAAGGATCAGCTGATTGAGGGCCGGGAACGCATTATTTGCCTCGACGAGGCCAGCGGGAACTTGCTTTGGAAGTACGAATACGTCTGCCCCTATCAAATTTCCTACGCGGCCGGCCCGCGCACCACCCCGGCGGTAAGCAACGACAAGGTCTATTGCCTCGGAGCCATGGGGGACCTGGTGTGCCTCGACGTCAAGACCGGCTCGGCGATCTGGAAAAAGAAACTGGCCGACGAATATCAGATGAAAGTCCCGCTCTGGGGGTTTGCCGGCCATCCACTGGTTGATGGGGATCGCCTGATCTGTCTGGTCGGCGGCGCTGGCAGTGTGGTCGTCGCATTCAACAAAGATACCGGCGCGGAAATGTGGAAGGCCCTCTCGGCCAAGGAACCGGGCTATGCTCCGCCGATGATTTATGAGTTCGGTGGCAAGCGCCAGCTCATCCTCTGGCACCCTCAAGCGGTGAATTCACTCGATCCGGAAACCGGGAAGGTTTATTGGACCATGCCCTATGGCGGCAAAACCAACAAGATCGATGGCGTGAAAGCTGGCCTCACGATCTCCACGCCGCGACAATCGGGCGATTTGCTTTTCTTCACCGCCTTTTACGATGGCTCTCTCATGCTCAAGGTAACGGGAACGGATGCCCCGGCCGTGGCGTGGCGCCGGGCGGGCCGCAGCGAACAAGCCGAAGACACGGACGCCCTGCATTCCATCATGAGCACGCCGATTTTCAAGTCCGGCTATATCTATGGCATTTGCAGCTACGGCGAGCTGCGCTGCCTGAGCGCCAATACGGGCGACAGGCTCTGGTCCACGCACAAATATACGAAAGGCTATTCGGAACGTTGGGCGAACGCCTTCTTGGTGGAGCAGGGGGAACGCTGCGTCCTCTTTAATGAAATGGGCGAACTTATTATCGCCAAATTTACGCCCAAGGGCGATGAAGAGATAAGCCGGGCCAAGATTCTAGAACCCACGAACACCATGGCCGGCCCGAAGGGGCGGAAAGTCATCTGGTCGCATCCCGCCTTTGCCAACCGGTCCGTTTATGCCCGCAACGATCGTGAAATTATTCGGGTATCAATGGCGGCGGAGTGACGAGATTGTTTGGGCCGCCGGAAGGTGGGTGTCTGCCCCTGGTGGTTACAACGTTAGGATATGACCGCCTCCTTAGAATCGTCTGGCCTCCTGTGGCTGCAAGCCATTGCCTGGCTTGGTCATCCCCGTGCCCGGCTACTTGTGTACATTAAGCCAGCAACTTTCGCTTCGATGGTACCTCTGCCCCCGGAGTACGGCGGGGTGTCTGCCCGGTGCACCTCCGCGACATCACCGCGGATACTTCGGTCGATCCGACCTAACGGCTGCCAACGACACAACCACCTGCCGACAGTTCGTTTTGGGCTTACGAGAAACCCAGTGACTGGACGCCAAACCCCAAAGCGAACGGTGACGGCGTCAAAGGCAATTAACTGATCTTGGACGCAAAGCGGCCTCATGTCAAAATGGGTCCACTATTGGTCTCGTCCTCGTGGGTGCTGCGGAGACTCGCGTATGCCGTGGAATTTCCGAATCGGTGGGGCCGCGCTGGTGAGCCTTGCACTCAGCGGGGCAGTCTCCGGAGATGAGGGATCGGTTCCGCGCATGGACCCGGGCAGCGACCCACTCCCGTCGGGCGCCGTCCTCGCATCGGCACGACGCGATTCTGGCATGGCTCCGGGCAGCGAGATTCTGTTCAGGCCGGATGGTAAGAGCTGATTACCGTTTGCTCGGATGGCCTGATCCACATCACTGATTTCGCCACAGGCAAGGACCTCAGGCTGCTCGATCCGGAGTTGCGGGGCAGCCGTGGCGTGATCGCGCCGGCTCCGGATGGCAGAACGCTCGCCTCCGCCGGCTACGAGCCCATGACGAATATGGGACATCAGGGAGGGCAAAGAGCTGCATAGGCTTGAGGGAAAGGATACCTATACGACGGGGCTTGCATTCAGCCACGACGGCAAGCTGCTCGCTATGTCGTACGCTAACGGCGTAGTCCATGTTTGGGACACGCGGGTCTGTGAGATTCAGAGCATCCCTGCAAGTTCTCAGAAGCGGTTAGTTTCCTGCCGGACAACAAAACGCTCCTCATCGCCGAGCAAAAGATCCGCGACTCTGCCACGCTGAGCTGGTGGAATACCCACCGGCAAGGAGATCCGCAAAGCGTGAAAAAATCGTCCGCGGAAGGCCAGATCTTTGCCTTATCCGCCAACGGCATCAGGGCGGCAATCGTCATCAACATGAAAATGCTTTGCCTGTGGAACGCCGTGACCGGGGAGGAAATCGCGTCAACGATTTTGGAGGAGTCGAACGGGCGCTTGGTGGCCGACTATCGTCTCGCGTTTTCCCACGACGGCCGCACATTGGCATCTCGCCAGCGGGAGCAGGATCCTCTTTTGGACGCCGCCAGGGGCCGGATAATGAGCATGGGACACCGTCGAGCCGGACACGCGTGGTTGACCTTCGCGCCGGACGGCAAGCGCTGGTGTTCGCACCTTCCGGGATCATCCAGGCAAAGGACATCGAGACAGGCAGTCGCTCGGCCACCGCCCCGATTTCCCGCTCCCATCTCGGATGTCCAATTTGCCGCCAAGGAGGGTGAGTTGCTCGTGAGCCGCGAGGACGGCTGGACGGCCTCGTTTGACCCTTTGACTGGTACCCAGCTCTCCGTCTTGCTCCAGCCGCACGACCAGCGCTTGGAGCTTGGCGGGACAACGATTGCCGCAACGAGGGTGGCCATGGATGGAAAATCGATCGCCCTGGTCGCCTCGGATTTTCGCATTCACCTCTGGGACGCCTCGGCCGGCAAATTGCTATCGCGTATCAAAGCCGCTCCGACCAATTCCATCGACGTCAATACGCATCTGGCATGGAGGCTGACTGAGGCGGTGTCCTCTGAGCCCAAACGGCAAGTATGCGTTCGTTCAAAGCGGCGACAACTGGGGCGCGGCTGAGTATTCGCGATGGGCGAACGGGCAAGTCCACGATGGTCCCCGAAGTTCAATTCGAAAGGAAGATGATCGACGGCAACCTCAACATGGAAAACACGGGTCACATCCGTCCGCCGCGTGCGTTTTCGCCGGGTAGTCAATTGCTTGCCGTCGTCCCGAGGACGGAACCACTCGCCCGCTCCGTGCAGATCTGGGACCTTGATGTGTGTTAAGAACGGCGGGCGGATCACCCTGGGACGGACGACACATATATTGAGTCGATATGGCGCTACCCGATGAACAGCACTTGGTCACGGTTTTCAAGCCTTGGAAGCTCCAAGCCAGCAATCATTGCGAATTTGGAGCACCGCCACGGGGAAGGAGGTGCGTAGGCTATGCTGCCAAGCGAGATCTTTCGAATGATAACGACGTCCCCGGACCGGACGGACGCTTGCCCTGGCGAATGTTAAAGACGGTAAACGATTCGTCGTGCTGCTCGAGTTGGCCAGTTTGCGTGAGCGTCAGCGTTTCCCGGGATCTGCCGACTCGATGTGCTTTCTTGCGTGATGGCCGTCTGCTCGCCACCAACGGCGGGGACCGCACGGTGCTCATTTGGGATGTCACGGGCATTCGCCCTGGCGGCCGCTGACTAACGGCGCCGGGAGTACGGAGGAGTTGAAACAGCTATGGACGGACCTGCAAGACGACAATGCCGCCAAGGCCTACCGAGCCATGTGGTCGCTGGGCAGCGGCCACACAACGCGCCGGGGTCCTGGCCGCCTGCGTGCAGCCCGCCCAGGCGCCCGGCAAGACGCTGCCCAAGTTGATTGCCGATCTCGATGACCAGCATTATACCGCGCCGAAAAAGCTACACAGGAACTGAAAAAAATGGGAGAGCTGGCCTTGACGGCCACGCGTACAGCACTCGAATCAGGCCCCTCGCTCGAGGCCAAGCAAAGGCTGGAAAGGATGATTGCCCATGCGTTGTCCCTGACGCCATCGGGCGAACAGCTCGGGCAATTGGGGCGGTCGAGGCCCTTAAGCACGCCCGCTCGCCGGCACGCGGCGGGCGTCTGGAATCCTTGGCGGCGGGCGAGCCGGCGGCCCGGCTAACTCGCGAAGCGAAAGAGGCGTGGCGCTTTTGTCAAAGTGACCTACTCGTGTAGATAGCCCGTCGCCTTCATTCATGCGAGGCTGATCTCTTGAGATCGGCTCAAAACATTCCGTTGCTGTTGGCCGATTGCTCTGGCACGGTTTGAAGCACATCCCAATGCTCGACCACCTTCCCGTCTTCGTCCAGCCGAAGATCTGGATTCCCGCCCAATCGGGTCCGCCCGGCCACACCTGCTGGCAGTGCAGCACGACGTAGTTCCCCTCTGCAATGACCCGCACGAACCGCACCTTCTTGCCTGGGTACTCCCTTGCCATCCGGTTGAAGTAGTCAATGAAGGCGTCCTTGCCGTCTGCCACCATCGGGTTGTGCTGCGTATAGCCGTTTCCGACGTACCGCTCGACCGCATCGGCGGGCCGGCACTGGTTGAACATCAGATCGTAGAACTCCATGACCCGTCGCTTGTTCTCCTCAAGTCTGTCACTCATGGACAACCCTCCATCAGACAGGCGGCTTTAGAATCAGTTCTCGCTCCCGGCCGGCCGGCATCCCTGAATAGTGGACGTGTACGAGCCAGCCCAGGCAGGCGAGCCGAGACGGTGATTAGATCATCGGCTCCGGCCTACCACTGCCGGTCTCGTTATTTCGGTCTGTCGATTGTTTTATTCCGGCCCAGTCGATAGAAGAAGACTTCGCGAGATTCCAAAATTGTCTACAACATTAGGATGGCCTGTTCTCCCGTGGCCGCAAGCCGTTGCCTGGCTTGACCGATCCCAGTGCCCGGCTTTTTGTCTACAATATTCGGCGAGCTTTGCTTCGACGCCTCACCGATGCCCCGCGGGAAGGTGAGCTTGGTGGTTCGGCGAGGGAGGCGTAACACGGATGGGGGACATGGCATCCGAAACGGCGGTTCTCGCTGATGATGGCGGCGGCTGGATCGCGACGCCTTGGGACTACTCCAGCATGCGCCTTCTCCGGTTGTCGGCGGACGGCTCAGGCGAACTGAATTACTGGTACGGTCAGACGTGCTACGCGCGGATCAATTGCCGGTGGGAGGTGGAGTGCCCCGCACGTCTCCGGCTGTCGTACTTGCCGTCGTCGGCGTACCAGGCGTTCCGCGGCTACATCCCGGCGGAGGACAAGCCGCACCGAGTGTTAGACTTCCTCCTGACCTCCGGCGAGGTCTCGGGCATCGAAAGCATCACCGCAGCCCTATACCGCTTCCTATGGACGCGGGAGTTGTCCGAGCCACCGTGGCCGCCCGAGTTACCGTTGCCGTACAAGGTACCTCATGTGTTCTATGGGCACCCCGACCGAGTGAAGGACTTTCGCATCGTGGTGCACAGTGATGGCACATTCACGGCGACCTGCAAAGCGTGTGGCGTGACCATCAAGACCGCCGAGAAAAATGGCCTGGTGTGGTATGTGTGTCCAGGGTGCAAGCGCTCATCTTTCCAGCCGGTGGGTAACGTCAAACGCGACATCGTCCTCGCAGAGCAACGTGCTGGGGCATACGAGTGTGAGCTGTTCTTCCTATCGCAGCTGCCGGACGGACTCGCACCACCGGACGAATGTCGCGCTTGATGGCTGCACAGTCCACCGTTCACCAGAGCGCCGAACAAATCGCTGCTAGCAGATCGCGGTCGCGATCCTGGTTTCTCCGGGTTGACTTGTTTGGACGGTTGAATGCGGTGTATATATTAACCTGCAAGCTTCGCTTGGACGCTACTTCCGGTGTTACTTTGCCAGCGTCGGTTGGAGCAATTCACTAGTTATCTTGCATAGGCCATGATCGAATGGGATCCCGTGACGTGTTTACGTGCCTTGAGACCATACCAGCGGTTGACGAGGAAGCCACGTCCTATCGATACACTCTCAATCAAAACGGATTGGTTATCGCACTCGAGATTTGGCCTTATGCCAGCGATGTGTGGCTTGCAATTCGCCTCGCCGATCAGCCCGCCTCGATTCTTGACCTCCGGATGGAAGGCTGCCGCGAGATTCGATACCTACGCCAGGGTGAAAACGAAGAACTGTACTTTGTCAGTTATGAAGGCCGTACACAGTATCCAGTCAACTTTCGAGACGGTTGGCGTTTGCTTGCGAGGCCGCGCGTCGAGGTGAGATTCTGCCAATCGACAACAGGATGACCAATATGCGTGATCCGGTCCAATCGACTTCGACCGATGCCGAATCGGCAACGGCGCCCGATTTCGATTTGTGAAGATTTCGTGAAAACATCCAAAATTGTCGACAACATTGGAATGACCTGGTCTCCCGCGGAATATGGTTTATCACGAGGTTCCCGGGCAACGCCGCTATGACAATGAGCGCGTTGACACCGACAAGGCGCTGCGAGTTGCCGGCTTCCCGAAATTAAAGTCATCTGGTCCCATCCCGCGTTTGCCAACCGGTCCGTTTATGCCCGCAACAATCGTGAAATTATTCGGGTATCAATGGCCGCGGAATGATGAGATCGATTGGATAGTTTTAACTTCAACCCTCACTCGCGAGAATTTTCTCCGTAGCCCACGCATGGCGTTTGCTTCATAATTCAGGTTAGCAGCCGCTGAAAGCTGAGTGCCTGCGCCTGGTGGTTACAACAATAGAACGTGTTGACGCCCCAACGAGAAGTGTGTAACTCAAACTCGGCTCTGATGTGCCCGGTTGAACGTCAAGGTATTTTCTTGCGGCCCAGACTTTCAATTTGGGGGGTCTTCACCAGCCGAGTAACCAGCCCTGAACAGTACCTCATTGACGGTGTCAATTACTGATAGGTCATCCTTATGCGAAATTTCGAAGGTGCCGAAGACAAACTGACCGCCGTTGTTTAACTGAAGCAAGTATGCAAGACTCGTGTTCATTCAGCACCACCCAGAACATCCTTTCGGCCTCAGGTTCGATCCTACAACAGAGCCCGGCAGCGGTAAGCTGTTTTAGCAGTTCATCAAGCGAAATTGTGGCGGTTTCATTGATGGGTACATAATACAGTTCGACAGCCATCGACGACCTCCCTGTGCTTCACCCATTCGCACTCTGTGAACGCGATGACTGAGTCAATTTAATCTCGCACTCAAATCCACCGCAACAACACTTGCAGACATTGGGATTCCGGTGGTGAATATTGACATTCAACCGAATGGTCACGACAGGTGGATATTTGATTTCACCAGTCTCCCTCGACTTCGACAACGGCAAGTCTTTTTCCTATACGCAAAGGGATTGTTCTCGACCAAGACAACAAGCATCATACAGGGGTCTTCCAAGGCTGACTCGAGGCTGCGGCCGGTTGAACTCGGCCCGTTCGTTGAGGAACAGGACGCCATGCGAGGCTGATCTCTTGAGTTCGGCTCAAAACATTCCGTTGCTGTTGGCCGCATTGCTCTGGCACGGTTTGAAGCACATCCCAATGCTCGACCACCTTCCCGTCTTCGTCCAGCCGGAAGATGTCGATGCCCGCCCAATCGGGTCCGCCCGGCCACACCTGATGGCAGTGCAGCACGACGTAGTTCCCCTCTGCAATGACCCGCACGAACCGCACCTTCTTGCCTGGGTACTCCCTTGCCATCCGGTTGAAGTAGTCAATGAAGGCGTCCTTGCCGTCTGCCACCATCGGGTTGTGCTGCGTATAGCCGTTCCGACGTACCGCTCGACCGCATCGGCGGGCCGGCACTGGTTGAACATCAGATCGTAGAACTCCATGACCCGTCGCTTGTTCTCCTCAAGTCTGTCACTCATGGACAACCCTCCATCAGACAGGCGGCTTTAGAATCCTTCTCGCTCCCCGCCGACCGGCATCCCTGAATAGTGGACGTGTACGAGCCGCCAACCCCCGTCCACCTTGTAGAAGACTTGGGTTTCCGGCCCCTTCGTGTTCAGCGGTGTCCCGTCCGTCTTGAACGTCGCCACGAAGTCCCAATAGAACTCAACCCAGGCCGTATCGCCGTAGACATGTACCGATACGTTACCGACGACCTTCAGCTTGCGGTCGGAAAACGGCTCTCCCATCGTCTTCCCGTGCGGCGCGCCAACACAGTCTAGGCTCATTGGAATCGTTCGGGTGGACCTTGTCAATACGCGGGTGCGCTTGCTGCTTGAAGACGGCATTTGCCCTGCATTGGACCTCGATGCCGTACCCGACATCATTCGTAACCTGCGTCCGTCCGTGAAAAAATCCAAAATCTCCGAGCTTGGCCGGCGAATAGATGGCGTAGAGCGGAATGGGATAGCATTTGAGTGCTGGTATGTGCTGCTGGCGGGCAGCGGCATCAGGCATGTTCTCTGCTTCGATGAGCGCGGATGGTGGATCTTCAAAAAAGCGGCTTGTCGCCCGTGCCCATACCTGGTCCGCGCGCCGAATATGGGCGTCGCGCAGGCGCTGGACAGGCGCGCGTGGACCAGCTCGCGCTCCGCTATCGCAGGTTCTTCTGCGCGGATCCGTCGCCGTCGGTCTGATTGTCGCGTTCGGGTGGCTCGGTGAGAAAGAACGGCTGCTACCCCTGCTCCTGAGCGTCCCGGTCGTTGTGTTCGTCGCCGCGGTTCTGGAGAAGAACCGCGTCTTGCGCACGTGGCGGCGAGCGTGCCGAGTCGTTCGCTTCTACCAGGGCGCATCGCCAACCTGGAAGACCTCTGGCCTGGGATGGGTGAGCCAGGAAATCGCTTTGTCGACGACGCCCACCCTTATGCGCGGGACCTTGACCTTTTCGGCGCCGGCAGCCTGTTCGAGCGACTGCATCTGGCCGGAACCCCGTTGGGAGAGGAAACGCTCGCGGCCTGGCTTGGCAATCCCGCCTCGGCCAATGAAGTTCGCGACCGCCAGGCCGGCGTCGCCGAGTTGCGCGCCAGGCTTGATCTCCGCGAAGACCTCGCCCTGCAAGGGGAACAAGCATTGGTGCACGTGAACGTGGAGGCGCTGAATGCCTGGGGTACCGCTCCCGCGCGTGGCGTACGTCTGGCCCGACTGCTGGCCACGGCAGTTGCCTCCCTGAGTGTGCTGACCTCTCTTGGCTGCTTCCTGGGTCTCGGCCCCGCGCCGTTTCTCGCGATTCTGTCTTTAAGCGGTGGCGTCGAAGTGTTACGGCGGCGTTTGCACGTCACGCCCATTCCCATCGGCACGTATGACCTGCGCCGGATCCTGGCCATGTGCGCCCGGCTCCGGCGCGAACGGTTCGACTCATCCTTGCTATGCCGCGTTCAGGCCGCGCTGGCTGCTCCGCCACTTGCTCGACTTGGACGCTTGCTCACCGCGCAGCCGTACGCGCCCCTGGCCTTCCCATTCCTTGGGAGCACCCACCTTGCTCTGGCCCTGGAAGTCTGGCGCATTCGGCACGGCACTGCCCTGGCAGGTTGGCTCGCCGCGTTGGGCAAGCTGGAAGCACTTAACGCTTTGGCGGCTTACGCCTATGAATCCCCTGCCGATTCTTTCCCAGAGATCCTGGACGTAGGCCCCTGTTTTGAGGCGCACGGACTCGGTCATCCCTTACTGCCGGCCGCGCGTCGCGTTCGGAACGATGTGCGGCTGAACGCGGACCAGCGCGTGCTCATCGTCAGCGGCTCGAATATGTCGGGTAAAAGCACTCTCCTGCGTACGATTGGCGCCAACGCGGTCCTTGCCCTGGCTGGCGCTCCGGTGTGCGCCGGCAGGCTCCGGCTCTCTTCCTTCAACCTCGGAGCGACGCTTCGCTTCCAGGATTCGCTGCTGGAAGGCCGGTCGCGGTTTTTCGCCGAGGTGACGCGCATTCGCCAACTGCTCGACCTGGCCCAGAGGCAGCCGTTGCTGTTTCTGCTCGACGAACTGTTCAGCGGCACCAACTCCGAGGACCGCCGCCAAGGCGCGGAAGCCGTCGTGCGTCGCCTGCTCGATTCCGGTGCCATCGGCCTGTTGACCACACACGATCTCGCGCTGACGAACCTGGCTGAACAACTGGGACCGTGCGCCGTCAACGTCCACTTCACCGAGCAATTCGCGCACGGTGTCATGACCTTCGATTACCTCATGTGCGCAGGCGTTCTGCGAAGCGGCAACGGTTTGGCACTGATGCGCACTGTCGGGATCGACGTGCCTCCCAGTGGCATGGGAGAGGACATATCAAACAGGAAATCTTGATAAAGCTGCCTGCATCGCCGCCAAACCATCGATGCCCACTTACGCCGTATTCCTCGACGGACGGGCGGTGATCATGAACTCGTCCTCGTTTCAGCGTTTCGTCGGCAGCGAGCGTGGGTAGGGAATACCATTCTTTTGCACCCGGGCTCGACGCGTCAAATCCTGCTGGCCTGTACTTCCGCGAGCTTATGCGCCTCCGTCGCCGAGCACCCGCGCCGACGCATCAGCAGTTGAGAGGCTGCGAGGTCGTCACCCGACCGGACGAGCTGCGCGACCAATTCGTCCAGCTCGGTTCCGCTCAGCTGGTGCCAGGCGGCGCGGTCCGTTCGGGTCGGCTCGTCCACCTCGACACGCCGGCTCAACTCGTCGAGCACGCGCGTCAGTGGCGGCACGACGTCATTGCCATGTCCGCGCCAGGCGATGCGGACGACGCCAGCGGCTGGCACGGTGACCGCCTGGTGAGGCCCCTTGATGACGGCGCAACGGCCGCGCTCATCAGCTAGAGCCTTGGCGATTTCCCGAGTCTCGTCGGACACCAGGGACAGTTCGAGGGACTCCTCCTTCCAGTAGGTGCCCGTGAGGGCGGACGGCTCGGAAGGCGTGAACCATGTTTCGAGGTGGCGGCGGGCAGAGGCGATCTCCTTGTAGGCAAGATGGAGGACGATGTCAGCCTCGGGTAAATGGCTGTTCTGATAGGAGCGGAGATTGATCCACAGGCCATCGGGACCGAGCCACAACAGCCAGTTCGTCGAGCGAAACTTGGCCAGCGCGTCTGCGAGGATCCAGGGCACGAGAAGGACCGCCAGCACCGCGCACCAGCACCACACGATCCATGGGAATCCCTGCTGCCATAAGAGAACAGCCCCTCCAATGAAGCAGGCGCATAAGACCAGGCTGCCGATGAGTCCCCTCAGCGGCGCCTGCCGGCAGCACATGCCGGTCACTCGATCCATGTGCTTTGGTGAGTCTAGCTTCATTACCAGCTCCGCCAAGTTAACTGGGACTGCCGCGACCGCTTTACAGACATATTCGGAGACCATAAGCAAGGATTGATCAAAATGCAGGCACTTTTTTCGACCTGGCCGCCGATACGGGAACGTGATGCCTCACGGAGTTTTCCAATATGTATTGGAAGCAACCATTCGGCTACCGTCAAGAAGACTTGAACGTAACACCTTTGGTCCGCAGCGCCGCAGGGTGTTCAGCTCGTAACGCTGTTGTGCCCGTGCCATTCCTGTCCGCGGCTATTTGTCTACATTATTAACCAGCGAGCTTCACTTCGGCGTTACCTCCGTCCCGGGTTGCTTCGGGGTGTCGGACGACGGGCAATAGAGGCCCGCGTTGGCCCGCACTTTTTGGCATATTGAATGGGACTGATGCTGCGGTACAACCTGTTTCACGGCACCACAGCCGCTGTGGTCTACGGTGCCTACGCCTCGTTTTACGAGCAGCGCGGTCGTCCGTTTAAGCTGTCAGGAGAAGAGACGCAGCGCCTGGACTTCTATCAGGAAAATAACGGCTGGGTCGTCGTTTCACTGGATAGAGGCTGGGAATGGAAGGAGCGCCGGCACGCGCAGACGTTCGCCTCGCAACGCCTTTGGTGCCCTGGGTTCTTGGTTTTCGTCTACGATGGAGACTATTGGGGTTACGAGTTTTTCGACCACGGCGAAGTGTTCGATCATTTTGTTCAGGAGAGCAGCAGCGAGCCAATCGGCTTTCCAGAAGCGGATTGCCGGGGGAAAGCCGAGGTCGTGGCGGAACACCTTCCGTTCTTGCAGGTGGAGGATATTGCGCCCTACTTGGTGCAGAAGTACGACTGGGTGATCCAAGCAGGTATAAATGTTCCGGCACGCCCGGGCGACGAGTTCCGCCGCTTTGAAGAGTGTGCCGTGTTGGATTTCCTGCGAATGCTCGGCGTTCGCGTGGCGTTACAAGGAGGGGCCGTGCGCGTGGACGGTTCCGTTTATCGCTCAGTATACCGATGAACTCGCCCGATTTTCGAACTTGTCATTGCCGCAGGTCTGGCGTCAAGACAGCAAGCGCGATTTCCAGTGACCTCGGCTCCGGTGGTTTCACGAGATGGTGTTCAAATCCAGCTTCCGCCGTGCGGCGGCGGTCCTCGGGTTGGCCCCAGCCGGTGAGTGCCGCCAGGACAACCTTCTCAAGGCCCGGCTGCTGGCGCATCCTGCGAGCCACTTCATAGCCGTCCATGCCAGGCATACCAATGTCCAGGAAAACCAAGTCGGGTAAATAGCCCTGCGCTATCTCCAGCGCCGCCACGCCGCTAAACACAACCCGAACCTCGTGGCCTTGCAGCCGCAGAAGCACGGCCAGGCTGTTGGCGGCGTCCTGATTGTCATCCACGACCAACAGCCGGTGACCCGAAGGTAGCGGCAGCGGCTGGCGCTGCGATCCAAGCTCTCCGCCCTCGCCCCGGTCAATCACCTGCTTCGCAATCGGCAGCCGCACGACGAACTCGCTCCCCTTGCCCAGCCCCTCGCTGCGGGCTTCGACCGTCCCGTTGTGCATCTCAACAAGGTTCTTCACCAGCGTCAGGCCGATGCCCAGCCCGCCTTGCGCCTTCGTTGAGGCGTGGTCCACTTGCACGAACAGCTCAAAAATGCGGGGGAGCATGGTGGGGGCGATCCCGATCCCGTTGTCCCGTATGCGAAGGATCGCGGTGTCGCAATCCCGTTCGGCGGTCACCCAGATGTCCCCGTTTACCTCAGTGTACTTGGCCGCGTTCGTCACGAGGTTGCCCACGACCTGCGCCATTCGCACGGGGTCGGCGTCGATGGGCAGGGAGTCGGGCGGGAGGCGGACGCTCAATCGATGCCCTTGGCCGTCAACGACTGACTGCACCATTTCGACTGCGCGGGCGACGACCGTGGCCAGCTCGATCCGCTGCCGGCGCAGTTCGATCTTCCCTCGCATGACCCGGGACACGTCCAGGAGGTCGTCCACCAGCCGCACCAAGTACTGGACCTGGCGTTCCATCATGTCCAGCGACCGTGCGACCGTGTCGGCATCGACCCTCGGCATCTTGAGGATTTGCAGCGAGTTGCGGATCGGGGCAAGGGGGTTGCGCAGCTCGTGAGCCAGGGTCGCCAGGAACTCGTCCTTGCGGCGGTCGGCGTCCCGGAGCTCCGCGTAAAGCTGGGCGTTCTCGATGGCGATCGCGGAGCGGCGAGCCAGCTCCTCGGCGAAGGCGAGGTCGGCCGCCGTGTAGGGCCGGCGCGATTCCGCCGTCGTGAACGTCACGATCCCCAATGTCTTGCCCCGTACCTGGAGCGGCACGCAGATGTAGGACTTCAGCCCCAGTTCCCGCAGCAGTTGCAGGTGCTCCTCGTCTCTCGCCGTTGCCAGCAGGAGCGAGTCGGGGATGTCCGCCATCATTTCGGACTTCCCGGTTCGCAGCACGTGGTAGGCGCCCCGCTCCCCATCTTGCCTGGCGGGGTAGCGCTCTTCCACTTTTTGCGCCAGCCGGACCTTGGCTGCGTCCACATGGGCCACTGCCAGCCGCCGCAAAGCGCCGCCTGGTTCCGCCATATCCACGGCGCACCAGTCGGCGAAGTTCGGCACAGCCAGCGCCGCCACTTTCTGCAACGTGCTTTGGTAATCCACGATGGCGCCGAGCGTAGCGCTGGCGTCGGCGAGGAACCGCAGGGCCGCCTCGGCCTGCTTCCAGCTGGTGATGTCAGTGAACAGGATGGCGACCTTCCGGCTGTCCGGCCCGCCGAGCCGGAAAGCATTCACGCTGAACCAGCGTCCGCCCAGAGCCCTGGCCTCGTTTACGAATCGCACTGCCTCGCCGGTCACGGCCACCTTGCCGTAAATCTCGAACCAGTGGGCGTCGTGATCCGGGGCGAGTTCCCGTATGGTCTTACCTATCGCGTCCCTGAGTCCGCACTGCGTCTCGAACGCCGGGTTCACTTCCAGGAAGCGGTAGTCCGCCGGCCGGCCCTCCCCGTCGAACATCACCTCGATGACGCAGAACCCCTCGTCCATCGACTCGAAGAGTGTGCGGAATCGCCCCTCCGTCTCGCGGACGGCGGCCTCGGCCAGCTTCTTCTCGGTGATGTCGCGGAAGACCAGGACCGCCCCGACGACCTGCCCGTCCGCTCCCCGGATCGGGGCGGCGCGAGTCGTCGATCGGCCGCTCCGTCCCGTCGCGGGCGATGAGGACGGTGTGGTTGGCAAGCCCGACGACGACTCCCTCTCGCAGGGCCCGCAGGGCAGGGTTCTCGACCGGCCGGCGGGTTGCCTCGTTGACGATGCGGAAGACCTCGTCCAGCGGTCGGCCCGGCGGCCTCGGCGTGCGGCCCAGCCCGGTCAGCTGTCTCGGCGACCTGGTTGAGGAACGTCACCCGGCCGTCCGCGTCGGTGGCGATCACCGCGTCGCCGATGCTGGCCAGGGTGACGCGGTAGCCGCTCCCGCTCGTCGCGCAGGGCCTCCGCCGCCCGCTGCCGCTCGGCCAGGAGGTCGCGGACCTCGTACTGGCGGCGGCGGGCGCGCAGGCGCGGACCGGACGACGCTCAGCAGGGTGCGCATCCGCACCGGCCGCTCGACGAGGGTCACGTTGGCGGACTCGCGGAACGACGCCTGGCGGCCCTCCGCCCCCTCGCGGGTCAGGACGACCAGCGGGACGTCCGACCAGGCGGGCTGGCGCGTCGAGGGCCGCCGACAGGCGGCCGGCCCGTCGCCCGCGATCGCCTCGTCGGTCAGGAGGACGGCCCCGGCCCCCGCGGCGATCTCCCGGCACAGCGCGTCGAGGTCGGCGCAGGCGGCGCCGGCCAGCCCCGCCTCCGGCCAGGAGCGTCGCAGGTCCGCGCCGGCGTCCTGGGCCGTCGGCATCAGGACGAGCACCCGGCTCGTCCGCTGTCGCTCCGGCGTCGCCATCCGCTACCCGCCTCCCTTCGGGCCGCGCCTGGCTCGGCCGATCATCTTGGTTTCCCCGGCGTACTCCGGGGTGCCCGTCATGATCCCCCGGAACCCGACCAGCGGCTCCCCGACCGTCGACCCCGGTCTCGGTGATCTTGAGCTCCCGGACGGTCCGCTGGTGCGGGCCGGTCCGCTTCTTGAACACGCTCACCGCCTGGTGGATCTCGCCGTGCGCCTCGAAGTAGCGGAACAGCAGGACCGTGTCGGCCAGGTAGCTGACGTCGATCTCGCTCATCCCGCCGACCATCAGCCCGTGCTGGGCGACGACCATGATCGTGACCACCCCCTTCTGGTTGAGGTAGGCGAACAGCTCGTGCAGGTGGGTGATGAGGAACCGCTCCTCGGGCATGGCGTTCATGTACCCGTTCAGGCTGTCGATGACGATCACCTTCGCCCCGCCCTCGACGACCCGCCGGACCTCGTGGGCGAAGGCCCCGGCGGTCAGCTCGGCGGCGTCGATCTGCTGGGCGTGGAGGAGCCCGTCGGCCTGGTACTTCCGGAGCCCGCCCGGCGAGCCCCAGGCAGAGCTTCTCGGACCGGTCGAACAGGGTGTCGATGACCTCGTCGAACGTGTAGACCGCGGCCCGCTCGCCCTTCTTGAGGGCGTTGGCGACGTACTGCATGGACGACGGTCGACTTGCCGACCCCGGCCGGGCCGAGCAGCAGGGTCGTGGTCCCGGTGGTGAGCCCGCCGTCGAGCATCTCGTCGAGGGCCGGCGACGCCGCTCGGGTAGGTCGACGCGCTCGAACCGCTCGTGGTGCTCGGCGGCGACGAGGCGCGGGTGGACGACCACCCCGCCGTCGGCGATCTCGTAGTCGTTGTACCCCTCGCGGAACTTCGACCCGCGGACCTTGGTGACGAACAGGCGGCGGCGGGCCTTGCCGTACTCGGGGAGGAACCGCTCCATGACGATGTTGCCGCCGACCAGGCTCTCCGGCTGGATGTCGTCGAACGGCGGACGAGCGGTCGTCGAGGAGCAGGACGGTGACCTTCTTCTCCTTGAAGAACTGCTTGAGGGCGAGGAGCTGGCGGCGGTAGCGGAGCGAGTCGCCGGAGAGGAGCCGGAGCTCGGCCAGGCCGTCGAAGACGACGTGCCGGGGCTTGGCCCGCTCGACCTCGGCGAGGATGGCCTTGGTCGTGTCGCCGAGTTCCGTCTCGGACGGGTGGAAGACCGACGCCTTGCCCTCGCCGACCAGTGCCCGCGGCGTCGTCGGTCAGGTCGCAGATCTCCAGCCCGTCGAGCGACCAGCCGTGCGGACGCGCAGGCGTCCTCCAGGTCGGCGCGGGACTCGGTCAGGGTGACGTACAGGCACGGCTCGCCGGCCTTGACGCGGCCGAGCACGTACTGGAGGGCGACGGTGGTCTTGCCCGACCCGGGGTCGGCCTGGAGCAGGTAGAAGCCCTCCCGCAGGAAGCCGCCCCCGAGGACGTGGTCCAGGCCCGGCACCCCGGTCGGAATGTAATCTCGCCGCTTGTCGAGGTTTGCGGCTGTGTTGCTTTTACTCGTCAATTTGGCGCCCCTTTTTTGGATCACAATCCTCAGCAGCGTACGTCAGTACCGCTTCCAGGTCGGACCGGCGATAGAGGCGGTACCCATTCATGGGGTGACGTCTCGGCCGCAATTTTCTTCTCCGAGTCGCCCTTTGAGTCATCGCTCAACCTTGACAAAGGTTCATAGCCCAGAAGTGAATATTTTAGCGAAAAGGCAGCAAATCCGGTACCAACCTTCAGAAACCAATGTCATCCCCGGGAACCGTTTTGCGCGGGTCCACCGGGGCGCTGTAGACACTCTCGAACGCCCTCGTAGCGGTCATAAGTCGCTCCCTTCGTTGTCGAGAGTTCTCAGGGGGATTCCCAGGATCTCGGAAGCTTTTTTTTGAATATCCATGATCAACTCGGCCTGTCGCAGTCGGTCCTTAAGGCGTGCATTTTCACGTTCGAGTTGCCTGACGCGGCGCCGCGTGGTGGTTGGTAGTTTTGGCAGTACGTTTTTTGGTGACGGAGTTATCGAGAAGGCCCTGGCTGCGTTGCAAGCGCCAGTTGGCCAGGTAGGACGAATAGAGGCCTTCACGGCGCAGCAAGGCACCGATTTGACCGACGCCGGAGCAGGCATCGACCTGGCTCAAGATATCGAGCTTGTAGCCCTTAGTGAAGCGTCGCCGCTCGGGCTTAAGGGGGACCTCGGGATCGGGGAACGCTGTATAACCATTGCGAGCCGACAACCCCTGGGGAGCGATCGGCACCGCCCGCGGCCGCAACGTCAGTCGGCCTACGGCCTCCTTCCGTTGCGGCCGCGGGCGGCGGCATGTCGTCCATCATCTGTGCACGTGCCATCGTATGATTTCCTTTCCGCCCTCTACACTAAACGAATAGAGAGGAACTGTCTCACGTATTATTGGCACAGAGGTAGCGCGATTTCCAGTGACCTCGGCTCCGGTGGTTTCACGAGATGGTCTGGCGCAGAGGGCTGGCGGGTACGAAATAATCACGGAATTCGTTGATGTGGTGGCCTAAAACTGGATACAGGCCCGTGACCGAGAATCACAGCCGCGGCTGCGAGAGCATCCGTCGAATGAAGATGGACGTGCAATCCCAATCGCCTATTGCAGACGCCAGCGACCTAGTTTATACATGAAAATTGGCGACCGGTGCACTACCGAGCTTGCCAAGCTTGCCTGGAGGTTCGCATGACCACAGCCGTCAGCGCCCAATTCGACGTGCACGAGCGTTTTGCCCGACTCGTCGCCGAGTGGAAGGATAAATCACGATACATGTCGAACACGGCCCAAATGGCTATGCTGAAGCCCTACCAGCAGATCATCGGTTTGGGCGAGCGTGCCTTGCCGCTAATCTTGGAGGAGCTGAAACGCGAGCCGGACCATTGGTTTTGGGCCCTGGAGGCGATCACACAGACAAACCCCGTGCCACCCGAAGCGGCGGGGCGCCTAAAACAAATGGCAGACGCCTGGATCACCTGGGGTAAACAACAGGGTTATCTCGCCGTATGAGCTGGTACGATGATTTCCCCCGCTTGAACCCGCAGAACCATCGCATAACGAGCCCGTCGATGGCGGACTACAACTGTGTCGCCTGGGCCGCTGGCGATGCCGAGCATTGGTGGCAGCCAGGCGTTTATTGGCTGCCGCCGAATTGGCCGCACGACGATTTCGGCATGGGCGCGCTCGAACACGTGTTCGAGCAGCTCGGTTATGTAGACTGCAACCTTGACACTACGCTCGAGCCGGGTTACCTCAAGGTCGCCCTCTACGGCTCTGGTTTCACCTACGCTCACGCGGCAAGGCAACTTCCCAACGGGAAATGGACCAGCAAGCTCGGCAAAGGAGAAGACATCGAGCATGACACTCCGGATGACGTCGGCGGTGGGCTATACAGCGAAATTGTCGAGATCATGAAGCGAGCGACATAGTCAACTCGGGGATGCGTTTATATGAATCACTCGGCGGAAGTGGTGGACCGATGAAGCGACGGCGGCTCCTTAACCTTGGCGTCTTGGTTTCGATTTCGATTCTCTTTCGCGCTGGAAACTTTATGCTTGCTTCCCTTGCCGGCTCCATGCCGTGGTAGTCGAGGCCCGAGCGGGGAGCGTCTCCGCACGGAAGACCAAGAATTCCTACGCCGAGTTGAGGACTGGTATCACTCCATCGAGGGACCTTCGCTCCGACAGCGCTGGCTTCGTTTCAGGGACGGGTGGATCGAAGACGGTTTGAGGCAATCGGACTATGAAGTGACCCTGGAGTTCGAAAACGGTCGTCGCGAAGAGATGGCTGTTTGGGTGCATGAGACGGATTATGTGCCGGTATACACGGCCCGTTGGTCAGGTAGCTCCGGCGGAACCGGGTATTCCTGCCTCGCTCGCAGCGAGCCCTTCACTGGTGGCATTGTGGGAGTTCGTTGAAAACGTCCAAAATTGTCTGCAACATTAGGACGGTCTGGATTCCCGTTGCCACAGGTCGTTGCTCCGCCTAGTCCATCCATTCTATGCCTGGTGCAGAGCGCGGTTAGGCCCTGATTGCCGCGCTGACCATTGCCGCGCTCGCATAATGCGGCCCCGTAAAGCCTCGCAGAGCACGTTCGCCGAAACATCTCGGTTCGTTTCACCGGTTCGCTGTATTAGCTTGCGGGCCAAGGTACCCGTCTTACCGCAGACTTCGCTTCCTTCCAATAGATGTCGCAAGGATTCAGCCAGCGGTTGGTCCAAAACAATAAGCCATTCATTGAGGACTGTAAGGAAGTGATGGGTATCCCGGGGAAGGCTCTTCATCGTCCCAAGCAGAACCTGCACAATCTGGCCGCACACATGCATGTGCAACAAAGACGCTTTGGCAGTGGTATCCAGGATGTTGGCCAAACGAACGGGTTTGACGAGGCCGGCTTCCAACAACCGGCCCAGAATTTGTCCCAGTTCCTGGCCGCCGCATCGCCCATCGGCGATGACTTGAATCAGCACATCAACCGCCAAGCCAGCAACATCGGCATCTCGGCTTGCCAGGGAAACCGCCAATAAAAGTTGAGAAACTTCGGTGAAGGCGGTGTCGGACTCCAACAAAGGTTCCAGGAAAGCGCTGTTGGCGAAATACGGCGATGCGGTCTTGTTGAGACGCGCGACGACGGCCATGGCGCCCGCCGAATAGAGAGCATCCCTGTTGTGAGGCCATGCCGATGCAACCCAGCGAAGCGTTGCCCTATCCGAACCCGACCAACGATTTACGTTCAATGGAGACCATTGGCCCTCTCTGTGTAGCAACATCGTTGGACGCGAAACGACTGAAGCAAAGCTCGATTTATAGGGAGAAACACTGACGAAAAGATACAAGTTATTCTCATCATCATGAGGAAATCTTGTTTTAACAGGTTCTTTTACCTCCCAGGTGTACTGGGCCGCTGGACGACCGTCCGCCGATTCAAAGCTTGGATTTGCATCAAATCCTCGAAGATCGCCGTATGGCTGCCGGGCTCGCGCCGCCGCCAAAAGAAATGACAGGGATTTCAATTCGGGCTCGTGTTCACCACCAAGCGCGTATCGAAGTGCGGCTCCGGCTTCTCCCGGCAAGTCGGCTGCTGCTTTCCTGGCGTGGTCGCGCCGTCCGGCGCCAGCCGTAAGAGCCCCTGGATAAAGTCATGCTTGTCGGGCTCCATTTGCTGGTTTTGCCACCAGCAAAGCCTGTCCACCAGAGCAATGGGTTCAATCCAACCGTGGCGATGCGTTGGGCAACCAAACAACGGTGCGGCCTTGGCGATGCGCATGCGAACAGCCAACTCAATCAAGCGATGCCAAAGAAATGCCAGGATGCCGACATCATTGTCGTGACTTGCCAAAGTACAACGAAGTTCGGAATTGCACCAGCAGCGGATCATCTCCATCAGGCCGGCGTGCACACCCAAGCCTGGACGCGGTGGCAAATGCAGTATGCGCGAGAACAATGGGGAGGTTCGAGCGACAAAATCCTTTGGCCCTTGATCGCACAGACGGCTAAGCCCATCGAGAAGGCGTTCGAATTCGTCCGCATCCTTCAGGTCCTCGACCGCGCTCGACAGACCTTCGATAAGCTCGTCGAGGTCTTGAATTGGCTTGAGTCGTGATGCCTCATCACAGCGAGGTACCGCCATGGGGTCAAATGCCAGTGACGGGATTTGGCCGACGTTTTGAGAATCCACCAAAGACAAGATGGCATCGATCCCGGCAAACTGCCGCCAAGGTTCCGGGATCGAATTCGCTTCCGCACGCAGGTCGGCGTGATCCTCGCTTGTGGAGGTGAACGAACCGTCCTGTTCTCGGCCAGCATTTTCATCGGTGCCGCCAAGGTGTTGCAGCAAATCTTTTGCACGTATTTGCAAGGAAGGCTGTAAATTGTCGAATTGGCCTGCCAGAAGCTGAGTCAGTTGCTGATCTGGTTTTGTGGTAACCTTCTCAAACAAATCCAGGGCGGTCTTTTGGATTTCTTGTTTTTCGTGACTCATCGCCCGAATGGCTTGCTCTGCAATAGCCTGCCCCAACAATGGGCTCTGCTGCCACAGGAATCCAAGAATTTTGAGGGCTGTTAACGGCGGTCCTTTCGGTTTCAATTGAAATACAGGCGGGACGGCCATGATAAAGTCCTCGCCGCGCAGGCGTCGTTCCTTGGCAACTCTGGTCAAAGCGTCCAGAATGGAGCCCACCACGGCAGGGTACGGAAGGCTAAGGTTTTTGAGGTAAAGAGAAAGGAGGCCCTGACGCTCATCATCCGAGACTTCAAGGGTTTCATGAACGCTCCAGAACCATGCGGTTCGTTTTGGATTCACGCAACGGCCCATGGCTTCAAGACACGCTCTTAGTAATCGCTGCCGATCGAGCGAACCGTCTTTGGACAATTCAGCGAATGCATAAGCCCAAGACCATTCGTGTTGTCCGTCGCCCGCGGAGAAATGGTCGTTACTTGGATTGAGTGGATACTTGTCAAAGATCTGCCAAATTTCGTCCGTTAACAAATCGGGGTCAGCGCGAAGGGCTTCCAGAACATTCCCTCGAAGCGCCCCAGCATTGGATTCGACCATTCGAATGATGTATTGCGGATTGGTAGGTTGGGGGCACAAGTGTTCGCGGACTAACCGACGCAAAAATAGCCAACCAAATCCAATCCAGGGCTTGCCGCCAGTTCCCTCGATTTGCTGTAAAGCCCATTTCTCCAGCCAATCCGGTTTTCGCGCTCAAGATCTGAAAGACCAAGTCTTGGGCAGAAGTCAGATTAGCAGCCCCGAAGGACAGAGCCCCGATCTTTTTCGCTTCGCCCCAGGAACATAAGCCGAGAATTGCAAGGTCAATCTTCGACTGAAAAATCCATCCTTGTTGCCAACTTGCCAAAGCAGTGTCCGCGTCAGCCTCCGTCGTTTCAGGCCGTCCAGTGAATAATCCCAGGAGACTTGCCTGCACCCCTGCTTGAAAAAACTGCTCTATTTGTCGGCTTCTTTGCCGTTTCATAAGAACCGGAATCTTGGCGAGCTTTTTTCGTTCGGAGCTTGAAAGAGGTGCTATTAGCGCAACCAGTCCCTCCATTGACTCGTTCGTAATCTCGTACTCAAGCTCTTCCGGCGACATTATCTGAATCCGTTGGCGAGAGGGCTTAGTTCGCTTCAGTCGGTTCCCCAAGCAATCGTGCGGCCAAGATATGTTTGCATGGCCCGCGTTGGTTGCGATGCTTGCTGTACCAGGGACAGGTGCATTTGTCGCCATCCGGCGCAAGAAGGACACGATGTTCCACAGCGGTCCCCTGCACCATCACTTCGGCGAGCTCGTCGCCCTTCCCGACAACCTGGACAGTGCGCACTTTGCCTTCCGAGACAAGTTGGCGCATCCAGCAGGCGCGGTTGTAAGGATTCGACCAGCTCCATATCGAACGGTAGTTCACGATGAAAATAGGCTTGGCGTGAAATGTCGTAGCCAACCAAACCGCGTGCCGCCAGCACCGCCAGCGCGGCTTCTATTTGTGCTTCCTTCAAACCACATTTTTCCGCTACCCCGCGGGCATGAATCCGAGCCTGCCAGCGCAAAGCGGCTTGAACGTGCGGCAGGGCCTCGTGCCAATCCTTACTCGCCAGGTGATGCAAGACTTGTCCTTCGCCCGAGAAGCCACGCCAAATGTCCGGACTGATTAAAAGCACGAACCGGCCGATGTCGTACTGGACTTCCCAGGCGCTGACACATAGATCGGCATTTGCCCAAACTCGCAGCCGTTGAGCCTGACCCAAAAGCCCTTCCAGGATGAGTAGACGCTCCGTGCCTGTCACACGTACGGCGCCGGGTCTCGCGCTGACTGAGACGCAGGCCACGGCCTAACGGTGTTACCCACGAGGGTTGCTTTGGTCCCGCCTGCGCGGCAAACCACGAATGAATTTACGTGCTTCGCTTCCGGGCAATTCAAAACGCAGTTTCATGCTCGGCTGCAAGGCCTGGACCTCCGTAAACCCCTTGATCCAGCGCACTGGCAAGGAAACCTTTTTCTCCACCACCGTTTCTGCGTTGTTGGTCCATTGAACTTCTTCCAGTCCGACGGCCAGCTTTACCTTGTCTCCGTCCCTCACCTGGGCGAGGGCGGATCGCATCGATGCGTTGAAATCGACATTCGTGGTCCCTCGTCCCTGGATGTCACGATCAAAACCTTCGGCATCCAAATCGACGCGCGCGTATACACCGCAACAAGAACTAAAACCCTCGAAACGCACCAGCTCCTCATTGCAAGTAGCCACGGGATCCAGTTGAATCAAGGCGCGCGGCAAGTAAAAACGGCTGCTCACCACTTTGGCAAGCGTCAACAACATGTTTGCGACTGGGCCGGGCTGCCGAAGAAACCCCGAAAAAAAGAGGGCTGGGTGCGCATGTTGGCTGTCTTGGCTACTGCACGTCGCCAACCGCAAGCCCCACGCACTGGCTTCCCGCACCAATTCGGACGGATAAGGATAGCGGTACGTGTAATCGATTCGAGCCGCGACACTCATGGCGTTACCCGGAAGAGTACCGATACATCGATGAAACGTACATACTTTATCCCGTAAGCGCTGCCCTTGCAAATAAGTTACAAGTTCGGCAGCGGGGGATTCATTCAAGGCGCCGACGTATGCACCGCCGCCTCAAGTCGCTAAGTCGCTTTGACATCCGGTGGCGCCGAAAATGGCTGTCCCTCCTGGACAGTACCTTACCCGCCCAGTTTTCGGGGCCCACTTCCCCTTTTATTTCTTCTGCTCGGATTCGCCTCGATCCTTTTGATCGTGCGCCGGGCGAGCTGCGGAAATCTTTGCGACATAGAACGTGCCGTGGTAGCCGTCGCGAGGCTTTGGGAAAATTTCGATGAAGGGATCGTCTCCGCGATCGATGCCGTTCATCTTGGTCGGGCCAGCGCCCTTTTCGGTCTCAACCCACGCATCACCGCCGCGGAAGTCAACGTTGAGGCTTATGGCGTCAGGCACGGCCTGGGCAATATGCCAACCCATTGGGGTGTATTTCGCATCCCCGGGCAGGCCCTTGCTCAATCTGGTGTGAACGTTTCCGGCAAGAACCACGACATTCGACTTTGGAAATCCTCTTCTGGCTGCAAGGACCGCCTCAGCCATTGCACGGTCTCTGCCCTTCACCAGCGCTTCGAGTTGCTCAAGCTCTTTCGGCGTGATCAATTTGGGATCAACATTTGGTAACTCCACATTGATGTCCATGGCGACGATGCGGACATCACCACCTTGTTTGTTGAGTCGGCGCATCAATTCAATCATCGCAAACATGCCAACGCTGCGCGGCCATCCTCACCGGACCAGTGTGGGCCCGACAACAAAGCTGTAATGGCAGGTCGACTCCCGTCACTTTGCAAGAACTGGTTCAGCGAACGTTGTTCTGAAGAGGAGATCTCCACACAAAGAATGGTTGGGATTCGTTCGATCTGAGCTGAGCGAACGAGCGTTGCGACCAATACCGGTGTTTCCCACGTTCCATGTATTTCACCAATGAGCACGGTCGCAGGAGACTTCAGCACCCGCGCGCTCCCTGGAATCGCATCCTTGAGAGGAAACTCGACGGGCCTCTCTCTGCTTGCGCCTGTTGCGAATGAGCACCGCCGCCCAACGTGAGCAAAGCAATCGTCGCTGAGAGACAAAGAATTTGTCCGACCCGACGAGGCCGGCCTGAGTCTAAGGCCGAAAGCTTGCCATACATTAGAAACCTCCCCGGTAGGAAAAGGGCGCATCCAGCCTGCTCCCCTTTTGTCCAGAACCGCTTCCTTGTTCGGAAGGTGCGCTCTGCGCTGGTGTCCGCAACTCCGAAGCAGTTTTCACTGGGAATTTTACCCCGGTCGATCCGTTATTTGTCATTTAACGACCCCTCAACCCGCGGTCAATATCGCTGGCGGCGACGGAGTCTGCTGATTTGCCCCGGTGCCGTCGACACCCACGTCAAAGTTTTGAGCAAGCCCATGGCCCATCGACCTGAACCGGAACCGCCTTGATGGCGACCAAGGCGAAGGTGTTGAGTTTGGCGTGCATTCGTGCACACAAAGAGCCTATACGGATAACCCCATTTTGCGAAAAATAATCGCGTCGGTTGGCGAACCGCCATGTAGTCGAACAGATATATATCAACTACCATGAGCAAGTCATTTGCGGCCCGAGGCCTAAATGACCTGTACATGGAAGCAGCATAACGAATCGCAGAAGATAGGGAAAATTTTCGTCCCCCAGATGATCGGCGATACTTGCGAGAAGGAGGTCCTTGCAATGGGTAACTTCTATGTGAATTTCACGGCGCGTGGGCCAGAACAGGCAGCGATCGTCCGGTCGCTTCGGTCAGCGAATCGTAAGGCATTTGTCGGGCCGACGCTCAATGCCCTGACCGTCTATTTTGACGAGCTGGCTGACACCCAAGACGGTGCGGAAATAACTCATGTCGGCCAAGTAACCTCCCGGGATCTCAATGCGACTGTCCTCGCCGTTCTCAACCACGATGACGACATCCTAATTTACTGGCTTTTCGAAAAAGGCAAGATCGTTGACGAGTATAATTCCTGTCCTGGATATTTCGACGGTGGGGAAGATACGCCGTCAGGGGGCGACGCGGAGAAGCTCTGTGTCGCTTTCGCGGTCGGTGAGAATGTCAAGGCGGTCGATGGCGTGCTCCACAACAAAGAATATACCTTCGCGCTGGATCGCCATGTCGCTCTGGCTGAGCTATTGGGGCTTCCGTCAGATTACATTGGAGCCTCGTACCGCGATCTCAAAGGGGAAGAAACTCCTGAAGGTGCAAGCAGCGCGGGCTTCGTTCAAGTCGAATAACCCTCATGCGATGTTTTGAATTGCGTTACCTTTGTGCGTCTCAATTCGTTCCCTTTAGCTTGTTGTCATTTCCGAACCGTAAGTAATTAACTAATCGCCCTTTGCAATTGGCGACACGCCCCCGGACCCTGTTTTCGTCATTTTACGGCGGATTGCGCTTTGACCGGCTGCCGCAAGTGTGTAAATTATCAATAATGAGATTCAATCTCAATTACATCACGCGGCATGCGAGCTAATTGTGGACAACCTCCTTTTGCCCCTTGAGCTTTTAAGGGCCGGCGAATGGGCCGAAGTGGCCGAGGTTTTTGGAGAAGCTTCCTGTGTCGGGCGCATGGCGGAACTGGGAGTGGCCATTGGCAGTCGGTTGCGTATTCTCCGGCAGGGCAGTCCTTGCCTCTTGCAGGTAGGCCAGTCTCGTCTCAGTCTGCGCGGCAACGACACATTGCAAATTCTTGTTCGACCACTCGCCTGCGTGGTCCACTAATGACGTCTTTGAATAATTTACAGGTCGGTCAGCGTGCCCGGGTGCAGGCCGTTGTCGGGAGCGATCCGGTTGTACAGCGCCTGCTCGAGATGGGACTGCTTGAGGGCGAAGAAATTGAAGTAATTGGTTTCGCGCCTCTGGGGGATCCCATGGAAATACGGATGCGGGACTTTCGCTTGAGTCTCCGCCGTAAAGAAGCCGCGGGAGTGACCGTGGTCGTGTTGTAATCCATCTTTTGGCCTTCGAAATCTTGTCACGCGCGGCGTGATGCCTACCGAAAAATGTTTTCATGGTTGCGCTTCGAACCCCTCTCATCGCGTTAGTTGGCAATCCTAATACCGGCAAAACTACGCTTTTTAATGCTCTCGCGGGCATGAACCAACGCGTCGGCAATTATCCCGGCGTCACCGTAGAAACCAAGAAAGGCAAGTTTCGCCACCAGGAACTCACTTTCGACGTCATTGATTTGCCCGGGACCTATAGCCTCGCGCCGCGCAGCCCGGATGAGATGGTGGCGGTCGAAGTCATTCTGGGGCAATTACCGGACGAACCGAGGCCGGACGTGGTCGTGACCATCGTCGATGCTTCGAACGTGGATCGCAATCTCTATCTCATGACCCAGGTGATGGAGTTGGGCGTCCCCGTGATCGTCGCCTTGAATATGATGGATGTCGCCAGGGGCCAGGGGCTCTGCATCGACGTTGACCAGCTGGCCAAGAACCTGGGAGTGCCGGTCATTCCCCTCGAAGCCAATAAACGCGTTGGCCTTGGCCTGTTGAAAGACGCCATCGCGCAGCACCCTGGCAGCTCCCACCACGACCGCGGGCCCGGTCTTTCCCGAGGCTTTCGAAAAAGAAGTAGCGACGGCGGCCGCGACACTCGGCGCCGGCGTCCCGGTGTTTCTGGTTCGGCGCCTGTTGCTCGATGTCGGCGGGCAGACGGAGCGACTCCTCATTAGACAATACGGCAACGAGCTTGGCCCGGCGATTCAGCACGCCCGCGAGCGCCTCACCCAGGCCGGTTGCGCGGTGCCCGGCGTGGAAGCACGCGCCCGCTACGCCTGGATTCGGGCCGCGACCGCCAACTGTGTGCGGCGGCCAGCGCAGCGCGTAGTAAGCTGGACAGACCGTCTGGATAAAGTTCTCACGCACAAGGTCTGGGGAACGCTTATCTTCATGTTCGTCATGTTTCTCGTTTTCGAGTCCATCTTTTTCCTGGCCGATCCCTTGATGAGGTTGAT
Organism: uncultured Planctomycetota bacterium; assembly: GCA_963848825.1. Taxonomy (GTDB): domain Bacteria; phylum Planctomycetota; class Planctomycetia; order Gemmatales; family Gemmataceae; genus CAVVSQ01. The sequence continues at coordinate 987,560 of CAWKFA010000017.1, forward strand.
TTCCGAAGGCAAGGACCTCATCGGCGCCTCGGTCGCCGAACTCATGGAGCCCGGGCCCTTGCGCGGGTTGCTTGTCGATGGGATCATCCAGGGTGTCGGTAGTGTCGTGGTCTTTTTACCGCAGATTCTTATCCTGTTCGCCTTCATTGCCGTCCTTGAAGATTGCGGCTACATGGCCCGAACGGCTTACTTGATGGATCGTCTCATGTCGCGCTGCGGGCTCAATGGCAAATCGTTCATTCCGCTGTTGTCCTCCGTGGCCTGCGCGGTGCCGGGCATCATGGCAGCTCGCGTTATCGAGAATCGTCGCGACCGTTTGGCCACGATTTTGGTGGCGCCGCTCATGAGTTGCTCGGCCCGGCTGCCAGTTTATATGCTCCTGATCGGCGCCTTTCTGAGTAGTTATGCCTGGTGGGTGCCCGGCCTGACCCTGTTTGCCATGTATGCCATCGGGCTCATCGTGGCCCCGCTCATGGCCTTCTGCCTCAAACGTACGTTGCTGCGGGGTGAGACGCCCGTATTCGTCATGGAGATGCCGCTTTACAAGGTCCCGTCGCTGCGCCTGATCGTCCATCGAGCGGTCGATAGCGGCTGGATGTTCTTGCGGCGGGCCGGGACGCTTATAATGGCCAGCATGGTCCTGGTTTGGGCCCTTTTGTACTTCCCCTACGCTGGACCTGACGGCAAAAGCTATGACGCCGCGATTGGCGAACTCGAAAAGTCCATCGCGGAACCGAGCGCGGAACGTCGCCAACTGGAAACGGAGCTGGAAACCGCCAAAGACAATGAGGACCCCCAGGAGGTGCGGTCCCTGGAGACGAAGCTCTACGCTCTCGAAGAGAAGTTGGGGCCGGTCGAAACCAAGATCAACAACTTGTACAGCGAGTGGAAAGGGCAAAGCTATTTGGGCAGGGCCGGCAAAATGCTTGAGCCGGTGGTTGCCCCATTGGGCTGGGATTGGCGAATCGGCATGGCCGCCCTGGCGAGCTTTCCCGCCCGTGAGGTAATGGTGGGTACCATGGGTATGATTTTCAACCAGGGCCAGGGCGAGGCGCGTGAAGAGAAATACCAGGCCCGCATCGGTCACACCCTCAAGGAGAGCCACTGGGATGGCCAACCGGAACGTAAACTGTTCACGATTCCGGTGGCGCTGTCGGTGATGGTCTTCTTTGCCCTGTGTTGCCAGTGTGTTTCGACTTTGGCCGTCATCAAACGGGAAACCAATAGCTGGGCATGGCCTGTATTTACGTTCGTTTACATGACGCTGCTGGCCTATGTCGGAGCGTTTCTTACTTACTGGATCGGGAGCACGCTCCTTTAGAGCGTTCGGAAAAAAGGGGTCAGACCCCTTTTTTCCGAAAGCTTTAAGGGGCGCGCTGCGGCGCGGGTGGCATCATGAACGTGCAGCTGCTGGCTGTGTTGACGCTTGTCGGTTTGGCGAGCTGTTATTTGCTTTGGCGAGGATCGATGTTCTGGCGAGGTGGCAAAAAGAACTGCGGCGGCGGTTGCTGCGCGACTAAACCAGCCACGCCAGAAACCGATAAGATTGTCGCAATTTCCCTGGAAAAACTACGAGGCCCCAGGCGTGGCCGTAGCTAAGTAAGTCGGCAGTGATTGGCGCCGATTGAAGTCGAGTTCTGGCCCACTTCCCCGGCAGCTAACTATTTTTATTTTTTTTTGCTTGACAGCAATTTGCTGTCGCTTAATATCGGGATATCTCAATCGGCCTCTTCTCTGTTCCGGCCCCGCTGATCGACCTTTATTGGAAGCTCAGCGGGGTTTTTCTTTGCGCAACTCTCGGTCCAGCTCACCATCATATTTAAGCGGCTCGCGATTGTCGCCGCGGCGGCGGTAACGAAGATAACGTAGCTCAAAAGTTCCGTCGCCGTCAAAGGTTAGCTGACGCTCGTAGGGCGTGGCGGCGTCTTCGCGATCTTCCTGCCAGGCGAGTGGCAGGGCGGCCGCGTGGCGCATTAACGCCAGCCAAACACGGTCTGGTGGAAAGAAACTGCGCAGGCTGGTCTCCCCGTCGGTGCGCGGCTGGAAGCCAAGAAAGTTCTCGTGCCATGGCAACGTTTGCAGAACACAGACCAAAAAGCCAGCCGTCAGATAACCGGTGACCAGGCCAAACAGCCCGCCGCCGATCAGCTGGGCGTTGTTGGAAAAATCGACGGGACGCGGCGCCAGGGTGGCCGTCGCCATGCGCAGCAGGATCAGAAAAACCGTGAACAAGATCGTCAGGCTGAAGGTATCCTCGTAGCCGACGAGAGACCCGCCGGCGAATACCTGCTCCAGGGCGTCAGCCAGGGGCTCCCAGAAATGGAAGGTGAGAATGCCAGCGAGCACTACGTTGATCAGCAAGGTGGCGGCCGTGAGCACCCCTTCCCGGCAATGAGCATAGGCCACCGCCAGCACGATCAGGACTGATAAAAAAAACAGCATGATGACACCAATTTGCTCTGCTTGAAGGCCAAAACGGCGGCCGCATTATTTGCTCACCCGCAGTAATTCCTGGATGGAGGTTTCTCCTTCCAACACCTTTCGCAGGCCGTCTTCATAGAGGTAGCGCATGCCTCCCTTGACCGCTTCCTGACGAATGATGTTGAGGTTGGGGCTCTCCCGAATAAGTTCGCGAACTTTGTCGGTGATCAGCAGGAATTCAAAAAGGCCCGATCGTTTAAAATAACCGGTCCCGCCGCAAGTCGGGCATTTGAGCCCGTCGCCATCGTCCTGCGCATTGGGCATCGCTTCCACCTCCTCGGGTTGCGGCGGGCGATAGAAGTACTTGATCTTTTCGATGGGTAAGTTAGCTTTGCGCAACATTTCCGGATTAGGCTTGTAGCGAACCTTGCAGGTAGGACAAAGCTGGCGCACCAGCCGCTGTCCAAGAACCGCGGTCAAGGCGCTGGCGATCATGAAAGGTTGGACGCCAAGATCAATCAGCCGGCCGATGGCGGTGACCGTGTCGTTGGCGTGCAGCGTGGTGAAGACAAAGTGCCCGGTCTGGGCCGCCTGGCAGGCGATCTCCGCCGTCTCCCGGTCGCGGATTTCCCCGATCATGATGATGTCCGGGTCCTGGCGTAGAATGCTGCGTAACTCAGAGGCGAAAGTTTTGCCCGCCTTTTGGTTTACTTCGATCTGCGTTACGTTGGCAAGCTGGTATTCCACCGGATTTTCGATGGTGATGATGTTTTGTTGAAAGCGGTCGATTTCGTTGAGACAGGCATACAAGGTCGTACTCTTGCCCGAGCCTGTCGGACCGCAGACGATGAGCATGCCATGAGGTTTCGTGGCCACGTCGCGGATCTGGTCACGCATCTTGTCGCGCATGCCCAGTTGCGTCAGATCGATGATTTGCAGGGATTTATCGAGAATGCGCATGACCAGTTTTTCGCCGACGACGCTGCCGGCGGTGGCCACCCGAAAATCCACGGTGCGGCCGTTGACCTCGGCGGAAAAGCTGCCGTCCTGGGGCTTGCGCTTCTCGGTGATGTCCATGGTGCAGAGGACTTTGAAGATATTTACGACCGCATCGCCCATCGGTCGTGTGAACGGGGTCACGCCGGTCATGATGCCGTCAACGCGGAAGCGCACCACTATCTCGGTTTTGGTGGGCTCAAGGTGGATATCGGTGGCGCGTTTCTGGACCGCTTCATAAACCATCTCGAGCGCGCCCTTGTAGCCCTTCGACTCCTGAATCTGCAGGCCCCGTTCGCCGTCGTCGCTGGCATTTTCCTTGGTGCGACTCATGAAACGCACCGGCAGGCGGTCGCCCCGGACACTATCTTCCCTGGGGCGAAAATCGAGGCGAAGATAGCGTTTGAGAAGGTCGCGGAGATGATCTTCCGTGAGCAACTGCTCGCCGGCATCGACTTTCTGATTGCGGTAACGGACATAGAGATAGGTGGTGGCTGCGTAGAGGAACAGGAAACTCAACCAGCCCAGCCAAAAAGCGGGCATCACCCAGATGAGCACCAGGCCGGCCAGGCCGCAGGCGATCATGAGCGCGGCCGGCAGGGGGGATTCAATCTCCAGGTTACGCGCATCGCGATCGACCCAGTTGCAAGTGGCCACCCAGCCGAGATAAATGGCCAGCAAGAAAATGAATTTGGCGGGATGGAAGTAGTAACCTGGCCCACGTGGGAAGGGGGCCTCGGCCGCCTGCAGGGCCTGTTCGCAGAGGAGAACAAGCCCGAGCGCGAACGTCACGCGCGAAAGGTTGCGTGTGAATGCCAGGGTACGGCGCGTGAGGTTCGGACACTCCATTAAAGAATACCTGGCGCCGCGACACGGATGCCCTTGAGTGCCATCTTGAGCTGGTCGGGGTTGGGAGAGTATTCGACCGCCGTCGCGCGATCGATATCGCCACGTTCGACGAGCTGGCGCAGGTTTTCGTTGAAATCGACCATGCCTTCGAGGTAGCCGATGCGGATGGCGTCGGGAATTTTGCGGTCTTCGCCCTTGGAGATCAGATCGCGAATGGTCGGGTTGACGATCATGATTTCGTTCGTCGGCACCCGCCCCTTCTTGAGCCCCTTCACCAGCTTTTGCGCGACGACCGCCTTGAGATTGTTGGCCAGGGCCGCGCGGATGGCGCCATGTTTTTCCGGCGGAAAAAGATCGAGGATACGATTGATGGTCGTGCCCGAGCTGGAAGCATGGATCGTGCCGAACACAAGGTGGCCCGTTTCAGCGGCATGGACCGCCGCTTCGAACGTCTCTACATCGCGCAACTCGCCGACGAGAATAATGTCGGGGTCTTGACGCACGGCGTCCTTGAGGGCCTTGTGCCAGTCCTTGGAGTCCAGGCCGATCTCACGCTGGTTGATGTAAGCTTTTTTGTCGGTGAAAACAAACTCAATAGGGTCCTCGACCGTGAGGATGTGCAGGGGCTCCCGTTCGTTGATGTAATCGATCATGGAGGCGATCGTGGTGCTTTTGCCCGAACCGGTGACGCCGGCCAAGATCACCAGGCCTTCCGAATAATTGCACAGCGATTCGATGCTGGGCGGCAGGCCGAGTGTGGCGAAATTGGGGATATTGTTATTCACGCGGCGGGCGACCAGTGAGAGCCGCTGCCGTTGGCGAAACAAGCTGACGCGGAAGCGGCACTCGTCTTGGCCAATGACGTAGGAGTAATCCACCCCCCCCTCTTCATCCAGGATTTTGCGCTGTTTGGGGCTCAGGTTCGGCAGCAAGAGGCGTTCCATGTCCTCCTGACTCAGCACCTTCATCTCCATGCGGCGAATATCGCCGCGCAGCCGCATCATCGGCGGTTGGCCGACCTTTAAATGGAGGTCGGACGCCTCGTGCTTCATGACCAGGCGAAAAAGCTGGTTGATGGCGGGTTCTTTTTTGGGCTCCGCCGCCGGCCGTGGCCCGGCGGGCAGGATTTCCTCGATGCCCGCGATATCTACTTTGCTCGACATGAACCATCCTCCGGGACGCCTATCAGGTTAAACGAACCGCCACGCCGCGCTCCGCCAGATATTTCTTGGTCGCGGCAATGCCATACTCATTGTAATGGAAAATGCTGGCCGCAAGGGCGGCATCCGCCATGCCCGCCGTCAAGACCTGGAAAAGATGCTCGGGAGAGCCCGCGCCGCCGCTGGCCACGACCGGTACGCGCACGGCGGCCGACACAGCCCTGGTCATCTCCAGGTCATAGCCGGCCTTGGTGCCGTCGGCATCCATGGACGTCAGGACGATCTCGCCGGCGCCTAATTCCTCCACGCGTCGCGCCCAGGCGACCGCCTCCAGGCCAGTGGCGATGCGGCCGCCATTGACGTGGACTTCCCAAATCACCTTATCGCCATGCCGTACCCGGCGTGGATCGATATTGACCACCGTGGCGCAGCGCCCGAATTTACCAGATACTTCCTCTATCAACCCCGGATTACGCACCGCCGCCGAATTGATGCTGACTTTTTCCGCGCCCGCTTGAATCAGGCGGGTGGCATCCGCCAGGGTGCGAATGCCGCCGCCCACCGTGAACGGCATGAATATCTGCTCCGATACCCGCCGAACGACATCCAGCATGATCTCGCGGCCTTCATGACTGGCGCTGATATCCAGAAAAACCAATTCGTCCGCGCCGGCCTCCTCGTAACCGCGCAACTTCCACCGGGTCGCCGGCATCGCGGAGATTTTGAAAATTGATCCCTTTGACGACTCGACCTCGATCGACGTCCAGGCAAGGAATGATGCGTTTGTTGAGCAACGGTCGCTCTCATGCGGATGCGTGGCGAGAATACCACTTCAATCTAAGCGCCTTCAGACCGCCGGTCAACTTGAAAGCAGCAGGCAGGCGCCGTTGCCGCCAAGGAGGCGCGCCTGCGCCGTCGCCATCAAGGGAATTGCGCGCGAAAGTTGTTCGCGGCCAAACGCCCTCGACGTGGTGCGAAAAAAAAACAGAGGCCCCACCCGTGAACGGATGAGGGCCTCTGCGTCGGTGGAGGATGCCGTGGACGGGCTACCGAGCCGGCCGAACACCGAACCTCGGCCGGAATAAAGTCGCTTATTCCGTGACGCCGTTGGACATGACCCAGAGCATATACGTGACCCGCTCGCGCAGGAGACGTTGTTTCTGGATCAGGACGTCATGATACGCCCGCCATGTGTAGAAAATTCCCGCTACCGCCAAGGTGGCGACGCTGCAAAGGATATTTGGCATGAATAAGATGCTCTGGAGGGGGTGCCCTAGTTGTTCTGGTACCAAAATCTAGCTTAGAGTTGCCAGAACGGCAACCCGAACAATCCGCTTTTCCGGAAAAACCCGTGTGGAAGGTAGGGCAGGAACTAGCGGATCGTTCCACGTAGATTGGTCGATTATGTTGGAATTGCCGAGCTTATTCATCAAACCATGGCTGTATGTCGACGCAGCCGATTGGCCCGAGGCCATGGGACCAGGCGCCGGCTGGTTGCGGATGATTGCGAATCCCGCGGGGGATTGTATTTTGGGCTTCGCCGCCTGGGACGACCTGGCACCTTTTTCGTGGCTCGCCTGGCTGGGGCGTAAAAAGATCCACGTCTTCGAAACCGAGGATGAGTCGCTGCTGCTAACCGTTGTTCGCCCGTGGGGATTGGCCGCGGGCTGGGAAATTCTGGATGCCGAGCAACAACGCGTCGGCCGCTTGTTTCCGGACTCTATTTTCGATGGCACGGGGGCACGCCTGGCGAGTGTGGGAATGAACACCGACGGCAAGGAATTCATGCTACGGGGTGACGATGGCAAGGTGCTGGGCAGCTGGCTAGACGTGCCAGGGCAGGGCTCCTATTTTCATTTTGCGCCGGGATGGACGCGAACCCATTTGCCCGCATGTCCCTGCTGGCGTGCGTGCTGACGTTGCCTCCCTGGCCGGGAGACGTATCTCTTATCATCCCGTGATGAGTTCACCACGCAAGCCGGCCAGGCCCTCGCTCCCCAGGGGAAACACCTGGTCGCCGACACGCAAGGTAAAAAGATCGTCGAGGGGTTGGTGACTCACGAAATGGACGGTGGCCCCAGGCGTAAGGCCGAGCGTTTGCCAGCGGCGCAGCCGAGCGGGATTGTCGTCCTGGACTTCGCGAATGAGCACAAACTGGCCGGCGCGAAATTGATCGAGCGCTTTAAGGCTGCGCTCCTGCAAGTCTCCCTGCGCACTTGGGATGGGGTGGCCATGAGGGTCCTCGACCGGTTCGCCCAGGTGGGCGGCGAGCGCCTCCTCCAAACGTGGTGAGATGGCATGCTCGAGGGCATCGGCTTCCACGTCAACCTCGCTCCAGTCCAGACCAAGCACGCGCGTCAGAAATAGCTCCACCAGCCGGTGCCTGCGTATTACCCGCCGCGCCTGCGCGACGCCTGCTTCCGTCAGGCGGGCGCCCTGGCCTATCTCGCAGCGCACCAGATGCGCTTCTACGAGTCGCTTGAGCATGGCCGTGACCGACGGCGCTTTCACTTCGAGTCCCGCCGCGATATCTGCCGGCGACACGTCCTGGTCCACCCCTCCCAGGGCGTGGATGGTCTTCAAGTAGTCCTGAATCGCGGGAGTAATTCGATCCGCCATCGCCCATCCGACGCATAGGAGCCAAAAATCATTCGGGCTATTGTATACAATCGCGTTAACACGCCTGTGTCCAAAGATGCCGCTAGAGGGTGAGTGCCCACGTTAGCCACAGCGAGAGGCCAAAGCAAAAGCGCAGGCCCATCTGCAGATTGACCCACCAGAGGGTGTTGTTCAAAAGTCCGCTGGCATTGATGAGCGCCTTGCGGACCTCCTCGACCACCATCTGGCGCGGGTTGATATACCCCAGCGTGAAGATGCGGACGACGTGGGCCGTGTGCGAGCGAAGCCAGTATTCCGCCTGATCAAAGTATTTTTCCATCTCGTCGCGCGAATGGTGCCGACACGAGTCAGCGTATAGAGATCGAAGGCGAACATGGCCAACCCCAGCGGAATGACAATGGTCAGGGCGGCCCAATGTTGGGCCAGCGAGGCGACAGTCAGGCCGGTGGCTGGACGGCCCGCGTCCGGCCAAAGCACTCGCGAGGCAACGAGTTGAATAACCGAGAGCGCCAGCGCCAACAGGGCAGGCGCCACGGTCGCCCACGTCATGAAAATAGTGCGATGCTGCCGGATCAATTGAAGTAATTTGGGCCAGCGCCCTGGACCGGTGAACGCTAACTTGCTTATGTTTTTATATTGTTCGATGCGGCGAACCGTCCCGGCCACAAACAGCAGGGTGAAATAGAAATCCAGGAAATGGATCAGGCTTAGATTGCCCAGAAGATTCATGAGCGCTTTTTGAAGAATTCGGGTGCAACGGACCAGCGCGTGCGTAATAATGAGGCGCCGCCCACGCACCGGGTTATACCGAGGCCAGGCGATTGGTGCTAGCCGTTCGTGCCGTCCCTCGGTCAGCCGAAGATACTTTGCTCGGCACGGTGACAAAATGGGGGACATGGAGCGGGTTTGGAAAGCTATCTTTCTTGCAACGACGAGGTACTCATGAATGCGGCAAGACGTCTTTTTTTGCAGGCCTCCGTGGCGGCCGGCCTGGGAACTGCCGTCGGCCCGGCGCCAGCCATTGAGCCCATCCGCCGGCTCGGCCGTCCGCTTATAAGGCTCAGTCTGGCTGCGTATAGTTTTCGGCAAGACCTCGATTTGCGCCGCAAGCCACGGCCGGCAATGAGTTTAGACGATTTTATCGATCTCGCCGCGGACTTACCGATCGACGCCGTCGAGCTGACTGCCTATTACTTTGCCCAAACCACGCCCGCTTATTTGGCCAGTCTGAAGGGGAGGTGTACACGCCTCGGCCTGGATATCAGCGGCACGGCCGTGGGCAATAACTTCTGCCTCACCAATGAATCACGGCTCAAGGAGCAGATCGCGGACGTTAAACGCTGGATCGAGCATACGGCCCGCCTGGGCGGCAAGACGATGCGTATTTTTGCCGGCAACGTGGAACGCGGCGATACCGAAGAGCGTGCCCGGCCTCGTGTGCTGGCCGCCCTTCAAGAAGTATGCGAGCACGCCGGCCAGTTCGGCGTTTATCTGGCGCTGGAGAACCACGGCGGCATCACGGGCACTCCCGAACAAATGCTGGCGATTGTCCACGCCGTCAAGAGTGACTGGTTCGGCGTCAACCTCGACACGGGGAACTTTCACACGGCCGACGTATACGCCGATCTCGCGCGCATCGCTCCTTACGCGGTCGTATGTCAAATCAAGACTGAAATCCAGCGCGCCGGCAAGAACAAGGAAGAGGCCGATTTGAAAAGATTACTGGGCATTCTGCGCACGGCCAATTTTCGCGGTTATGTCGCCCTGGAGTATGAAGCAGCCGAAGATGCCAAGACAGCGGTGCCAAGGACATTAGCCCACCTACGCTCCTTGCTTACCTAAGACCGCTCCGTTCCAGGCGAAGAAGAGTTCTTCGTGCAAAATACAAGCCCGGATTGGCTTTACGTCGATCCCGCTCACGTGGCGGAAATCCAGTCCCGGACACCGCCACGGGCAGCTGCGGCGAATCCATTTTCATTTTGTTAAAAAAAACGCGTTTTCATCACGGCATGAAGGTATTGATTGTATCCGGTCCGCCGAGGCCCTATAATTAGATCGTAATTCGACAAGGAAACCGATTCGCGTTCACGAACCTCCCTCATCCTTCACCGGCACAAAGGTACGCATGGCCGAACTTCACCATGAATGTGGGATTGCCGCGATCTATCATTTCGACAGCCCCACGCCGTCGCCCCTCGTGCCCCCCGGGGGCCCGGACAACGTGTCGCGGCTTATGCCCCGGCTGCTGCTCGATTTGCAAAATCGCGGCCAGTTGGCCGCGGGCTTTGCGACCTATAATCCCAGCCGCGGCAAGATCCTGGATACCTACAAGCAAATCGGCACGGTCATCGAGGCATTTCGCCTGAACCATCAGGCCAAGTACGACAGCATCATGAAGGAGTACGCGGGCCGGGCCGCCATCGGCCACGTGCGCTATGCGACCTGTGGTGCCAATGACCGGGCCTATGCTCAGCCGTTTGAACGTTCTCATGGCTGCAAATGGAAATGGTTCGCGATGGCCTTCAATGGTCAACTCGCCAATTTCACCGACTTGCGTGACGATCTCCTCACGCTGGCCGACTACCATTTAACGAAGAATCTCGACACCGAAGTCATCATGCATTACCTGAGCTACGAGCTGCGCAAGGACGAGCGGCCCGATCTGCTCCAGGTGTTCCGAAACCTGAGCCGTCGTTTCGACGGTGCCTACAACATTGTCTATCTTAGCGCCATGGGCGACATGGCCATCTTGCGAGACCCTCAAGGGCTTTCGGCCGCTTTGCTATGCCCAGGACGGGCCCTTGTTTGCCGCCGCCAGCGAAAGCGTCGCCCTTACAAATCTTGGTTTCCAGAACATTCATTCCCTGGAGCCGGGGGAAATGATCCTGATTCAGGACAATCGGCTGCGTATCGAGCGCTATGCTCCCCGCCAGACGCCGTCCCATTGTTTTTTCGAATGGATCTATTTCGCCAATGTCGCGAGCACCCTGGACGAACGAAGCGTTTACCTGTCGCGCTCGGCCCTCGGTAAGGAGCTGGCGCTGCAAGAGCATCAGATCGGTCGTGTGCCGCTCGACGAAAACACCGTGGTCGTGCCCGTGCCGGATACCGGCAAGGCGGCCGCGGACGCCATGGCTTACGAACTGGGCGTTCCTTCCGTCGAAGGATTGATGCGTAATCGCTACGTCGGCCGTACCTTTATCGAAGGGGCGAACCGCGCCGATCGCGTGCGCATGAAATACACGCCCCTGCGCGAAGTGATGGAAGGCAAACGCGTGCTGCTGATCGAGGACACCATCGTGCGCAGCACCACGCTCAAATCGCTGTTACATCACATTCGCGACCGCGGCGGCGCCAAGGAAATTCACGTTCGCATTGCCTGCCCGCCGATCGTGGCTCCGTGCTTTTACGGCATCGATATGTCCACCGTCAAAGAGCTGTTCGCGCCACGCTTCATGCATGGAGAGCGTATTACGGAGGCGGAACAGCAAGCGATGGCCGACGAGTTGGGCGCCGACAGCCTTTATTATCTGCCCCTGGAGGCCGTGGCACGCTGCATCGGGTTGCCGGAGGACCGGCTGTGCCGTGCCTGCATCACGGGCAAATATCCCACGCCGACGGGTGAGAAGCTGTATCAGCTCGCCAAACTCAATCATCAGAGCGCGGCCACCGACGATGGTACGCGCACGTATGAATTGTCGGCGACCACGACTGGCGTGCCGGTGTAACGGACGGGGGAGTCAAGCAACCTGCGGTTGGTCACGATCGGAGAGCTGCAGATCATCCACGAGGCTTTGGCGGAGATCGTCGTTGAGCGGGGCGCTTTGATGTTGGTAGATGCCATTGTCAAAGGCGAAGAATGCCGGCACGGAGGGCTCGCTCAGGATATGCCGGGTGTCCGCTTGAAAATGAAACTGCACCCAGTGGCTGGTGCCGACACACCGGTCTTCCGGCCTGCACGTCACCAGATGAGACGGAAACGCTTCCTGGCCGACCTGCAACCAGAGCTGATTGCTTTGCAAGTGGTTCCAGTTGGCCAGTTCCTTGATAAGCTGAGCTTCGTCGGGCACTTCAATCAGCAGGGCGGCCTGCAACAAATTGCGGCTTGGCAACAGTCGGTTATAAAGGTTCAATTCCTGCTGCACTTCGCCCGCCTGGGATAAACGCGCAATGCGCACGATTTCCTGGACCCGATACCAAAGTGTCTGGCGATTTTCGAAGATGAGCGTCAGCCGCGGGCCAATGCGCACACGGCGATAACGGTCGATATAGCGACGATGCGAATCGAAATACTCGCGGCGCCGGCCGACATATTCTTCCAGGGGTAACAGGTCGTCAACCGTCAACGGCAACATGAACCATCCTGGTAATGTGGGCTACGCTCCCTTGCGTTAACATCGCACCCCGAGCGCCGCCCGACATCCGTCGCCGCCGAACATGGCCGACCCTGGGAAAAAGATCAAGACGAGTTATGGAAAGATGTGCGGGCGCGGGCCGCGACATGATCGTAGCGGGTGTCCGAAAAAGGGGTTGCCGGCTGATGCCCTGCTTGATTGGGCCTATTTCTTTGCCGCCGTCTGTTCCGCGGCCAAGTCCTGGATCGTCTGCGCCACGGCCACGAGACGTGGGCCATTAGTTTCGACATAATCCGGCGGGCCGCCCTTATTCGCCACGGCGGCGGCTATTTGTGGGGTTGGTACCATGTCGATGGCATCCCAGGGGCACCAACGTTCGCACAAATCACAGCCGATGCAGCGCTCAAGGTCGATATCGACGAAACTTTGCAGGACCGGTTGATCTTCGCCCGGTACCTTGTAAATGCAATCTACCGGACAAACTTCAATGCATGCTTCGCAGCCGGTGCAATTGTCCGCGTACACCACCGCCAGTGTCTTCGGTAGCTTTTTTCGCGCTTTGCCCGCAGCTTTGGCCATGTCAAAATCCTCGCAAACTTGTTTATTTCATGATACGACGAAGCCGCACAGGCCGCAACGAGGGTTAGATGATTTGCGTGGCAATAGGGTTCGCGGCGCGCACCAGATCATGCCTGGACCGGACGTAAGCGCGTTAGCGATTTTCTTCCGGCGCGATTATTTTGGTGGGATCAAACTTGAGCCAGCAAAACACGGCGACGACGTAAGCAGACCCAAACAAAAAGATGTTAACTTGCCAGCCCTGGTGGCTGGCTTCGGCGTATCCCGGTGACCCACGTTGCAATGAACCGGTAAAGTATTCAAGAATCTCCCCCGTGGCGATACCGGCCACGGCGCCGCCAAGATTGCCCACCGTATTCATGCAGCCGGCCACAATGCCGGAGTAGCGCTTGCCAATGTCGAGACAACTCGCCCACGACGAACCCATGGTCGTATCATTCCAGAAAGAAGCGAAGGTCACGAGCAAGGCGAACGCCCAGGGGCTGTCCATGAAGAAAAGGGCGGCAAAAAAGCAAACGGCACTCATCCCGTGGCCGATGACGCCAAAAAGGCGCCGTCCCCATTTGCGGTCGCCGGTTCGTTTGATATAGGCGTCCGTGGCCAGACCACCGAGTAGGCAGCCGATCGCGCCGATGAGAAGCGGAAGCCCCGCCATGAGGCCCGCGATCCACCATTCTTGCGTCCACTTTTCCTCGCCGCGCTTGATCTTGAGGTGGTCTGAGAGATAACCGGGCCAATAGGTGATGAACAAATACCAACCGTAGGACGAGCAGAAGTACATGATGCACAAGCACCAGAGATTGGTGCTCGAAAGCAGTTTTACCCAGGGAACCACGAGCTTGCGGTGCGAATGATCTTCGCCCTGCCGGATCAGATTGATTTCGGCCTGGTTGACACCGGCTTTTTCAGCCGGGTTGTCACGATACCACCACCACCAGGCAACGCACCAGATAATGCCCAGGATGCCGAAGAGATAAAAAATGTGACGCCAGTGGGTCACGCGGGTACCATCGCTGAGCACCGTATCAAACATCAAGGCATAAACGATAAATGCCGTCATACCCCCTGCGAAGCGACCCGCCATCCACACCGTTCCCTTGACCGAGCCACGCTCCGTGAAGGGAAACCAGTTATGAAATGCCCGGGCGATGTTGGGATAGGCGCCGGCTTCTCCCATGCCAAAGAGAAAGCGCACTGAGAGCAGCAGATAGAAAGCCACCATCGTGCCCGACGTCGGATAAATGGAGCCGGTGAGTGCCGTGAAAATGGACCACCAGAGCACAATACGAATGAGCGTGCTGCGCGCGCCGAAACGGTCTCCCAGCCAGCCGCTGGGCACTTCAAAGATGGCGTAAGCGAATGCGAAGGCAGTGAACAACCAGCCCTTCTCGCTTTCGGAAAGTCCGAATTCACTTTGGACATTGGATGCGACCGTGCCGAAACAGACGCGGTCCAAATAGGTGATCGTCGACAGGGCACATGCGAAGGCGAGGACGCCATAACGAACGCGCGTTGGTTTGGCGATATCGGCAGACGGGAGGTTCATGCGGGCCAGCCTGTGTCAGAAAGTGAAAGCCCTACTTTAAAGGGCGCGATGGGCACTTGCAACCGAGTAATTAAAAAAAGGCGCCACCCGCGGTCCGCGACCTTACGAAAAAACCGGAAGCACCAGGCGTGAACCTCGTGCTCCCGGTTTTTGGAGTGTGTATTACTGCCTGCTCAACGCGACGTGTGCGCCGTCGGAAGTCACGTCGCTTTTCAAATTCGGAAAATCCGCGGTCACCGTTTGACCTGGCGCAACAGGATTCGTTGCGTCTCACTGATGATTTCGCCCGCGCGCTCGATTTCCACGCGCAGGTCGTAGTAATAGGTCTCGCCGGCGACGAGGCCGGGCGTGTTGAAGGTACGCTGATCTTGACGCATCAGTTGACCGTCGACATAGACCTTCGCACCGGCAGGCACATCGATGCTTACTTTGCTTTTCAGTTCCTTGGGCAAAGGTGTTTCCTCGACCTTGGGGTTGGTCCTGTCGGGTTCGGGAGTGCCGGGGGGGCATTCATTCCAGTAGCCATGGTGGGGCAGTGCGACGCCGTAGCAACTCCAGCCGCCGTAGCAGCCGTAACAACCCGTGCAGCCGAAAACGCCTGCACACTGCGGCGGGGCGTAGATCGAGTAATTGCCGGCAGCGCCGTAGCCGTAATAGGAGCCATAACAGCCGGTGCATCCCATACAGGCCGGGCCGCCGTGACAATACCCCGAACAGATTGCCTGGCCCCCACGAATAACGTGGCCTCCGGTGCAATGATTGAACCAGCCAGTCGCGGCCGGCGGAATGCAGCGCCGCCAGCAAGACAACGGTGTACATGGACAGTTACCTCCACAGGTGCGGGAACAAAGGGACTTGTGCCGATGAGCAACAATCAGGTGATTTGCAAAGTACGCCATCAATGGTAAATGTGAACCGCCAGCTAGTCAAATCCCTCTAGCGGGTACGCCAGCTCGCTTCCGCTTTAATGTCCGCAAAGCCGTCATAATTGCTTTATTTGAGCGGGCAAAGGTAAAAAGCACCGCCAGCCGGCGAGTTTTGCTACAGCAACGCAAAGCGATCTTGAACGCCAGTCAGACTCAACGTTGTTCCGAAAAAAGTGGCCGCGCCCAGCCATCATGTTACACTGGCGCAAATTCCCCAAAGTGGAGCGAACCATGGCTCGTAAATCATTCCGTCGCGTCGCGACGCTCCTTTTGTCACTGGTCATCTTGGCCGCGCTTTCTAGCCACCGGGAGTCGCGAATGGCTGCTGCCGTCGCCCAGGAGCCGGCAAAGCCTCCCGTGCCCGTCAAGGAGCACGAGGACGAGAAGTCCATCCGAAGTCTTATTGGCCAACTTGGCGACAACTCGTTCGAGCTTCGCGAGCAGGCTCATAAAAAGCTGGCCGACATCGGTGAACCAGCGCTGCACTTGCTGCGGCAGGCCGTCAAGGAGTCTGTGGATCCGGAAGTGCGGACACGTGCCGAACAGTTGATCGCGGCCATGGCACACCGGCATTTTGTGGTCGCCTCGGCGGTGAAAGGGCACAACGGCTGGGCCGGACGCCTCGCGGTCGTGCGCGGCGGCAAGCAGTTTATTTCGGCCGGTACCAAGGGCCTGTGCCTATGGGACTCGGCCACGGGTAAGCAGGTCCTGAAGTATGAGGCGCACGATAATAATTTCTGGTGTGTTGCCCTTTCGCCCGACGGCACGCGAGTTATCGCCGCTGGATTTGATCAAGTCGCGCGGGTTTTTGACACGCGCACCGGCAAGGAAATTCAACAGTTGATCGGCCATAAGGCAGCGGTCTGGGGAGCGGTGTTGCTTGGCGACAACCAGGCGCTCACGGGCGGGTGGGACCAATCGATCCGGCTCTGGGACATCGCCGCCGGGAAGGAGATCGGCTCGTTCCCGGGAGTAACAGAAAATGTCCGCTGCCTGGTGCTGTCCCCCGACGCCAAAACAGTTGCCGCCAGCCACTTCGCCGCGACCAATTCTCCCGGGACCGTGCGTCTGTGGGACCTGGCCACAAAAAAGGAAATCAACGCGTTTTCCGGCCATAAACAGGAGATTAGTTCCATCTCCTTTTCAGCGGACGGCAAGCGTCTGCTAACCGCGAGCTTCGACCACACGGTGCGCGTCTGGGACATGGCGAGCGGCAAGGAAATTAAACGTCTGGACTGCCACAGCCGTATGGAAGCGGCGATCTTCGTTGAGGGGGGCACGCGTATTTTGTGCTCGGGCAATGAAGCGGACCCCACGCTGCAACTCTGGGACGCCGAGCGTGGTACGCGGGTCATCAGTTCCGCCCCCTTCGAGGGAGGATTTTTGGCGATCGCGGCTTTACCTGGCGAGCGTCGCGTGGCGACTGCGGGCCGGGATGGGATGATTCGGCTTGTCGAGTGGAAGAAATAATTCCCCCGACAAGTCGTGTCAATGAAAACAGCTTTTAGGCCGGACGGTTGGCGCAATTTGGAAAAGTAACGCCGACTCCGCATCTTGCCAAAAACGCGCAGGATGATTTTCGTTTTTCTTCATTCACCGGGTGCATATAATTGCCCTGGTTAAGGGACGAACCACGCCAATTTCTCGCATGGAGGGCGAACATGTCTATCCGGACCCGAGTGAAATCCAACGGTTCCGCGAAACCCCGCACGAAACAACCGGCCAAACTGTCACGCCTGCAAAAGCCCGAGCATTTATCGCTGGAAGAATGGCAACGCGAGCTACGCCGCCAGTTTGGTAGGGAGCAAGACTTCGGCATCAAAAATCGGGGCGACCACGACATCTTCTCCGAATTCGAAATCACCAATCCGCAGAGCAAAAGCACCAATCGCGTAATCATTCGCGGCCCTCAGCTGGGCGATAACTTTTGTTCCTGCGGCGACTTCGCCACCAATACACTGGGCACCTGCAAGCACATCGAATTCACGCTCGCGCGACTCGAACGCAAGCGCGGCGGCAAGGCTGCCCTCGAGGCCGGCTTTCAGCCCACTTATAGCGAGGTGCTCCTCCAATATGGGGCTCAGAGAGAAGTTCGGTTTCGCCCGGGCACCGATTGTCCCATCGCGATGGCCCGCCTGGCGGGCAAGTATTTTGGCGCGGAAGGTACGCTCCTACCACGGGCCTTTGCGCAGTTCGACCTATTCTTGAAGGCGGCAGGCGCGGCCGAGGACGATTTCCGCTGCCGCGAAGATGTTCTGGAGTTCGTCGCCGAGGTGCGCGATCGGCAGAGGCGTCAAAAAATCTTGCAGCAGGCGTTTCCCGACGGCGCCAGGAGCGCTGCCATGAAATCCCTGGTGAAAGTCCCACTTTACGATTATCAGGCCGACGGGGCATTGTTCGCCGCCCGCGCAGGGCGCTGCCTCCTCGGCGACGAGATGGGCCTGGGCAAGACGATCCAGGCGATCGCCGCCGCCGAGATCATGGCCCGTCACTTCGGCGTCGAGCGCGTGCTGATCGTCTGCCCGACGTCGCTCAAGCACCAGTGGCAGCGCGAAATCGAACGCTTCAGCGGCCACTCCGCCCAGGTCATCGGCGGGTTGCGTGCCCAGCGCGCTGCCGAATTTCGCGACGACAGCTTCTTCAAGATCATCAATTACGACACGGTTCACACCGACCTCGACCTGATCGAAGGCTGGGCGCCCGACCTGGTCATCCTCGACGAGGCCCAGCGCATCAAGAACTGGAACACGCGGGTGGCCCGCAGCGTCAAGAAGATCGCCTCGCCCTACGCCATCGTGCTCACCGGCACGCCGCTGGAGAACCGTCTGGAAGAACTGATCTCCATCGTCCAGTTCGTCGATCGCTTCCGCCTTGGGCCGACCTTCCGCCTGCTCGACGAACATCAGGTCCGCGACGAAGTGGGCAAGGTGGTCGGCTACCGTCACCTCGACCGCATCGGCCAGACGCTGGAGCCGGTCCTGCTGCGCCGACACAAGAGCAAGGTGCTCGAGCAGCTTCCCCAGCGCCTCGACAAGAACTTCTTCGTGCCGATGACCGAGCAGCAACGCCAACATCACGAGGAGAACCGGGAGATCGTCGCCCGCATCGTGCTGCAGTGGCGGAAGTACAAGTTCCTTTCGGAAGCCGACCAGCGCCGACTGATGATCGCGCTGCAACACATGCGCATGTCTTGCGACAACACCTACCTGCTCGACCAGAGCAGCAAATCCGGCGTCAAGGCAGACGAAGTGGTCACGCTGCTGCGTGAATTGTTCGAAACGCCGGACACCAAGGTCGTCGTTTTCAGCCAGTGGCTGCGCATGCACGAAGTGATTCAGCCGGTGTTGCGGCGAATGGCTGGGACCATGTGTTATTCCACGGCGGCGTTCCCGGGCATAAACGCAAGGAACTCGTGGACCGGTTCCGCGACGATAGTGACTGCCGTCTTTTCCTGGCCACCGATGCCGGCGGCGTGGGTCTGAACCTGCAACATGCCTCCGTGGTGATCAACATGGATCTGCCCTGGAACCCCGCCGTGCTGGAGCAGCGCATTGGCCGGGTGCATCGCCTTGGCCAGCGACAGCCGGTCCAGGTGGTGAATTTCGTCGCCCAGGGCACGATCGAGGAAGGGATGCTCGGTGTCCTCAAGTTCAAGAAGTCGCTGTTCGCGGGCGTGCTGGACGGCGGCGAGAAGGAAGTCTTCCTGGGCGGCAGCCGGCTGACCAAGTTCATGGAGACGGTGGAAAAGACCACCTCGTCCATCCCGGAGGCCGACCTGCCGTCCGAGCAACCGCAGGCAGAGCCACAGCCGCGCGAACAAGCCCTGGACAATCCGCTTGCCCGCTTACTGCAAGAGGGCGCGGGCTTGCTCGCTAATTTTGGCGCGGCCATGAAGCCCAGCGCAGCCGCCAATCCGTTTGTGGGCGAGGACGAGCGCACAGGTGAAAAGTATCTGAAGTTGCCAATGCCCAAGCCCGAGGTGCTGGAGACGGCGTTAAAAGCGCTCGGGGATTTACTTCGTGCCTTTGGGAAATAGACGTTCGTGAGCGGATCGCTTCTACGAACAACTCGTCCAGCCCCCGCGTCTGTTCGCAGGACGGATTACCAATCCGTCCTACGAAACCGCCCTTGGTGCCGTTAATATTAATGTAAGTCATAGACATATATATATTTATGAAATATCGGCGCACCATTGTCACGCAAAAACTGGCAATGCCGCCATTTCCTAAGATACAAGCACGTATAATTATGCAGCAAAGTGCGCTTGCAAAGGCGTTTGCGCGCGGTAGCATGGATTTCCCAAGCTTCCCAGGCATCATTTCTTGACACAGGCACCCAATATGTTGCGTTGGTTCTGGAAAAGGTGGCTTAGACAGTCATCGAGTGTTGGCTCGGTTCCCGTGCCATCCGCAGTGCGGCGACGGACGCGAAAAAAGACAGTTGGGCTGCTATTTGAGCTATTGGAAGATCGTCTGGTGCCGGCCACATTTGTGGTCAACAGCTTTGCCGACACCGATGCCGTCGACCTCGTTACCGGGAAAGATCAGACGGGCAACATTTCCGTGCGGTCGGCGATCGAGGCGGCCAACAGCCTGGGCGGCACGAGCACGATTAATCTGGGCTCGGGAACGTATGCCCTGGATAGCCATTTCAATGCGGCTGGACAGTTGGCCGACCTCACCATCGTGAACCGTCTGAACATTGTCGGTGCCGGGATTAACCAGACCACGATCGATGGCGGTGCCCTGGGCCGGGTGTTTCAAATCGCTGGCTCGGCGACGGTTAATATTTCCGGAGTATTGATCGCCAATGGCCTGGCCACGGACCAAGGTGGCGCTATCAGCAATGCCGGTAACCTGACGCTGACGTCCGATCTTCTCAACTCCAACAATGTGGTGGCCAATGCCGGACTGGATGCCAAGGGGGGTGCGATATTCAACGCGAATGGGGCCGCGCTCACCCTCAGTAATACTCAGATAATGAATAGCAACGCGACTGGCGGCGACGGGGCGGCCGGCGTCGATGGCTCGTCTGGTACGACTTCCGGGCAAGCCGGCGCTCCGGGCACGCCCGGCAGCAACGGTGGTCGAGCGTTGGGAGGATCGATTTACAACGATGGCGGGACCGTAACGGTTTCAGGCAGCGTGGTGACGGGCTCGACGGCGGCAGGTGGAGTGGGTGGCACCGGTGGCGCCGGCGGCGGGGGCGTGAATAATGCCGGTGGGAGCGACGCCAATCTCCCTGGCACAGGCGGTGCGGGAGCTAATGGCGGCGGCGGTGGCCAAAGCCTTGGCGCGCGCCATTTACAACAACGGCGGCTCACTGACACTTACCAATAGCGAGCTTACCGGCTTTGCCCGTGGCGGCAACGGTGCCGATGGTGGGCGTGGCGGCGTCGGTGGTCTGGCTGGTGGTCTAAACCATGCTGGTGCGGCGGGGGGCGCCGGCGGCAACGCAGGGTCCGGTGGCTGGGCTGTAGGCGGGTCCATCTACAATTCCGGCAACGGCACGGTCGTTATTCAGAATGGGTCGGCAACCAACGTTACCGGCACTGCCACTGGCGGCGTCGGCGGCAACGGCAGTACCGGAGGACAGGGCGGCACCGGAGGGGATGGGTCTGGTAATGGTGGGGCGGGCGCCAGCGGCGGACTGGCGGGGGCCGGCGGGTCGGCGATCGGAGGCGGAATTTATAACGACACGGGTTCGATCAACATCACCGTAGGGTCTCTTTTGGGTAACTCGTTTGGCGGATCGGGCGGTAATGGCGGCAACGGCGGTTCGGGCGGTAACGCCACAACGTTGGTAGGTACGACCGGCGCGGGCGGCCCAGGCGGCGATGGCCAAAACGGCGGCAGCGCCGGCATATCCGCGGGCGGCGCACTGTACAACAATGCCGGGGCCGTAACGATCAAGGCAGCGACCATTTCAGGCGGGGCGGGGCATGCGACGTTGATCACCAGTGGTACGGGAGGCCAGGCCGGCTCCGGCGGCACGGGAGATACGTCTGATCTAACGAGCCTTGGCGGCGCTGCCGGTCATGCCGGTAGCGGTGGCGTGGGCGCTCAGGCCGCGGGCGGCGCCATCTATAGCGCTGGTGGAACAATCCTCGTCGATAGTTCCACGATTGCTCGTAGCCTTGCCGAGGGCGGCGACGGCGGCCAGGCCGGGCTGGGTGGCTTTGGCGGCAACGGCAACTTGCATGGAGGCGCAGCACAAACCTCGCCCAATGGCGGCACGGGCGGGGACGCCCATGGCGGAGCGATCGTCGTCTTTGGCGGCACCTTGACTCTCAGTGGCGATACTTTCTATGGGGATCAAGCTCTGGGTGGTTCAGGGGGAGCGGGTGGTGTCGGCGGCGCGAGCGGCGCGGCCGGAGCTCAGGCCGGCATTGGCGTGGTGGGTGGGTTGGGCGGCGACGGCGGCAGTGGATTCGGCGGTGTGGTTGACCTTCTGGGCGGCACGCTCAATATTGTCAACGGAACTTTCGCCGAAGATGTCGGTATAGGTTTCAATAGCACCGCGGGTGGTAGCGGCGGCCAAGGTGGCGCCGGCGGCGGCTACCTTACCAACGAAGTACCCGCCAACGGCGGCGCTGGCGGCATCGGCGGCAATGGCATGGGCGGGGCACTGCATACGTCCGGCGGGACGCTGAATCTTACGAACGCCACGTTGTCCACAAATGAAGCTATCGCTGGAATTGGCGGCGGGGGCGGCATCGGCGGTACTGCGTCGGCCTCAAACGGCGCCACGGGCGGGACGGGTCAGGCATCTGGCGGCGGCATTGCCGTGGATGCCGGCAGCGTCAAAGTGCTTAATTCGATCGTAGCCGGCAACACCGCGGACACCAACAGCCCCGATGTCGTGGGACTTTTTACGAGCCTTGGCGGTAATCTCATTGGCAATGCCTCCGGCAGCAGCGGATTCGGCGGTACGGATCAGGTTGGCAGTACGGGATCGCCCATTGACCCCATGCTGGGGCCCCTGCAAGCCAACGGCGGCCCGACGCTTACGATGGCTCTCCTGGCCGGCAGTAGCGCGATCAATGGCGACTCAGAATGCCCCGGCCACCGATCAACGCGGCGCACCGCGAACCACCCCGCCAGACATTGGCGCCTTCGAAGTGCAGTCCTTCAACCTTAGCCCGCTGGCTCTGCCAGTCGGCACCGCCCAAACTACCTACACCCAGGTATTCAACGTCACCGGCGGCACTGGCAATGTCACGCTCACCGTTACCAACGTCTCCGGCTCCGTGCCAGGTCTACCGCTGCCTGGTAGCGGCGTCAACACGCTGACGCTTACCGGCACTCCGACAGGCTCCGGCACGGTTGCCTTCACCATCCTGGCCACGGACACGACGGGCGCACAAAACCGGCTTCAACTACGTCTTGACCATTAACCCGGCCATCACGTTCGATACGACCACGTTAGCGACCGGCACGGTCGGGTCCCCTTATAGCCAAACGATCACGGCGACCGGGGGCACGGGAAACCTGGCACTGACGGTCACCAATGTCACGGGAGCAATCTCGGGAATCAATATTCCCCCAAACAGCACGAACAGCCTGACTATCGACGGCACGCCCCAGTCCACCGGCAGCGTCAGCTTTACGCTGATCGCCACCGACAGCGTGGGCGGAAGCATTTCGCGGAGTTATACGTTGAATGTCGTGTCCGGGCTAACTCTCACGCCAGGCACGCTACCCAGTGGCATCGTGGGGGCAAACTACAACCAGACGATTACCGCCAATGCGGGCGTGGGCACCAAAAGCTTGACAGTAAGCATCGTTTCCGGCTCCATTCCCGGCCTGCCAATTCCATTGAGCGGCACCGATTCTCTCGTGATCACGGGAACACCGACGGCGACTGGTAGCGTGACCTTTACGGTCACGGCGAACGACAGCGGCAGCAACAGCACCGCCGCAGACTTATACCATTACGGTGAACACGGTCGGCCTGGCGCAGTCCACCATTTCGGTAGCGCCCGCGAGCATTCAGGCCGGCGGCACCACCACGGTAACGTTGACCACCAAGGATTCGGCCGGCAACGCCGAGACGAGCGGCGGCCTGACCGTAGCGTTCGGACTGGGCGGCACCGGCAGCGCCACGGGCACCTTTGGCAGTGTGACCGACAATCACAACGGCACTTATACCGCGACCTTTACCGCGGGAACGAACGTCGGCACGAATACCATCACGGCGACCGTCAACGGGCAGGCCGTTACTTCCACCCATCCAACGATCACGGTCACGTCCCCCTTCAACACGAGCCTATCGTTGTCGACTATTGGCATCTCGCCAGGCAGTCTCCCCGTCGGCGCGACAGCCACCGTTACGCTGGTGGCCCGCGATACATCGGGCACCCAGGAAAGCAGCGGTGGCTTGTCGGTCGTCTTCGGCCTGGGTAACGGCACGAACGTTGGCACCTTCGGGCAAGTCACGGACCACAATGACGGCACCTACACGGCCACCTTCACGGCCTCGGCAGTCGGCAATAATACCGTCACCGCGACCATCGGCGGCCAGGCAGTCACGTCGGCGTCTCCCACCGTGACGGTCACTCAGGCAGTCCTGAGTTTGGCGCAATCAAGCGTGACGGTGAACCCCGGCAGTATCGTTTCCGGCGGGACAGCGACCGTAACGCTGACGGCTCGCGATACGCAGGGCCATCAACAAGCCAGCGGTGGGCTGGTGGTGAGTTTCCAACTCGGCAACGGCGTGGCCGGCGGCTCATTCGGCCAGGTCGCCGATAACCATGATGGCACCTATACGGCGCTCTTCACGGGCACTATTGCCGGCACAAATACGATAAAGGCGACCATCAATAACCAAAGCGTCACCGCCACGGCCCCTACCATTACGGTGACCCCGGGAGCGGCGAGTCTCGCCACCTCGACGATATCGATCACCCCCAGCAGTGTGGCGTCAGGTTCGTCCGCCACAGTCAAGTTGATCGCCAAAGATGCAGCCGGCAACCAGGAGACAAGCGGCGGCTTGACCGTTACTTTCGGCCTTGGCGCGGGCACTGCGTCGGGCAGTTTCGGGAGCACCACGGACAATAACGATGGAACCTACACGGCTTCCTTTTTGGCTTCGACCGTCGGCACGAACACGATTACCGCGAAGATCACGGGCCAGGCTGTTACTTCGACGTCGCCAACGGTGACCGTGACGCAGGGGCCAGCGAGTCTCGCGAATTCCGTGGTGACGGTGGCGCCAAATTCGATCCAGGTGCAAACTACCGCCACGGTGACGTTGACGGCCAAGGACTCCAGTGGCCTGCAGGAAGGCAGCGGCGGCCTCACGGTCGTCTTTCATCTGGGCAACGGCAGCGCGACTGGCACCTTTGGCAACGTCACCGACAACCACAACGGTACCTACACCGCGACTTTCACGGCGACGGGGGTCGGAACGAACACAATTAGCGCCACAATTGGCGGCCAGTCCGTCACCTCGGCGCCTGCCACCATCACCGTCACCCCCGTCGCTTTCAGTTTGGCGAAATCGACCGTGACGGTCTCTCCAAATAGCGTCGCCGCGGATCGCACGGCAACAATCACGCTCACGGTGCGCGATGGCAACGGCAACCAGATCACCACGGGTGGCTTGACAGTCGCTTTTGGCCTGGCTGGCGGCGCCGCCACGGGCACCATTGGTCCCGTGACCGATAACAATAACGGGACTTATACCGGCACGTTCACCGGCAACCTGGTGGGCAATAACACCGTAACCGCCACCATCAACGGTCAGGCCGTCACGTCGCCGGCACCGGCTCTTTCGGTGACTCCAGGCCCGACCGGAACCATTGCGTCCGATACGCCGGTCTTTGCGTGGACGCCGGTTGCCGGGATCACGACCTACGATCTCTGGATTGGTGACAACACCTCGCACCAGCAGCCAGTGTTTGAAAACAAAACTGTCGCCGCCACCTCATTTTCCATGGCGACCCTGGCCGCCTCCCAGGCATTGACCCCCGGCCATAGCTATACCTGGTATGCCGGCGCGGTCAGCGGCAAGAACATTACCTGGGGCTCGGGCACGAACTTCACTGTGGCCGCTCTCACCGCGCCAACGCCCACCAGTCCGACCGGCGCCGTGGCCACCACGCAACCGACGTTTAGCTGGGCTGCCGCCCCGACAGCGGCGTCGTATGAGTTGTGGATAACAGACCAGACAACGGGCCACGTTGTCACCTATGCCGCGGCGAGCAGGGCGACGTCGCTGACGCTATCGGCCGCGCAAGCCCTGACTGCTGGCCATAGCTATGTTTGGTACATCGGCGCGGTCAGCACCAATGGCAAAGGATTTGGCTGGAGCGCCGGAGTTAATATTCGCATCGCCCCGGCACTCGTCAGTCCCAGCGGTACGGTCAACACCGATCAACCGACCTTCTCCTGGAACGCGCTGGCGGGCGCGGCATCCAATCAGTTCTATATTCAAGATCAGTCGACATCGGTCGTCACGCAGTTTTCGACAGGCGCCGCGACTACGGTAACCCTGACCGCGGCACAGGCATTGACGCCAGGCCATACTTTCATCTGGTACGCTGGCTCCGTCATCGGTTCAACGACGATTTGGAGTGCCGGCCAGACAATTACCGTTGCCGCCATGACGGCGGCGCAGCCCATTGCGCCCGCGGCCAACGCGTCGCTAACGACAACACAGCCGACATTCTCCTGGACCGCTGGCGTGGGCGGTGTCGTGGCCGGTTCCTACGAACTGTGGATCCAGGATCAGTCTACCAAAACGATAATGACCGTCCCCAACCTGCCGCTCGCGCAGACCAGTTACACGTTGACCTCGGCCCAAGGACTGACTCCCGGCCACGGTTTCGTCTGGTATATCGGCGCGGTAAGTACGAACGGTAAGGCAATTGCCTGGAACTCGACAGGTGTTGGCTTCACTGTAGCGGCCATCGGCACGCCCACGCCCAACACCCCCAAGACGCAGCAAACGACCGACATGCCAACTTTTGCCTGGACAGCACCGGTGGGCGGCACCGCCCCCAGCACTTACGAGCTTTACATCCAGGATACCAAGACCAAAGCGGTCCAGACGATTCCCAATTTGCCCACCTCGTCAACGACGTACACATTGACGGTGGCCCAGGCACTTAACCCCGGCCATGCTTATGTCTGGTATGTCGGCGCGGTAAGTGCTAGCGGGTCGGCGATTTCGTGGAGCGGTAGTGTGGCTTTCTCGATCGCCGCCATGGGTACGCCGACGCCCAACACGCCCAGCGGAACGATCGCGACATTGCAACCCACGTTTGTCTGGGCCGCCGCCACCGGCACGGGCGCCACGCCGCCCTCGTCGTACGAGATCTGGCTGTTGGATACCACCACCCAGAAGGTGGTGACGTTCCCCGGTCTGCCCTCATCCTCGACGTCTTACACGTTGACCGTGGCGCAAGCACTGACCCACGGACACGCCTACGGCTGGTATATTGGTGCCGTAAGCGCCAATGGCCAGACCATCAGTTGGAGCAACGCCATCACCTTTACGGTGAGCTAAGGCGCCCGTTCTACTTTTTTTCCACGACCCAGATGTTGCGGAATTGCAACGGGTTGCCGTGCCCTTGAAGGCGGAGGATGCCTGGGGTTCCCTCGGGCTCGCCCCGCGCCGCCGGTGGGGCCGGCGATCTCGGCATCGTCATGCACCGTGACGCCGTTGTGTTTGAGAGTGATGCGCGCGTTTTTCACCTTTTTACCGGTCTCATCCACGGCCGCATTGGTAAATTCAAAATCGTAAGTCTGCCAGGTCAGCGGGGGCAAGCACATATTGAGCTTGGGTGCCAGGCGGGTGTAAATGCCGCCGCACTCATTGTTTTTGCCCTCCAGACCGAACGAATCGAGGATCTGAACTTCGTACAAATCGATGAGATAATCACCGCTGTTGGCGCGGCCTTGGCCGCGTGCATCGGGGCGGAAGGGGAGCATGAACTCGAGATGCTTGGTGTAATTGCTGAATTTGCGCTTGGTGGTAATGTCCTTGGCGTCGGTATTGAGCCAGCCGGTTTTCTTGTCCAGGCGGCCGCCGTTCCACTCGGCAGTGTCGGTGCCGTCGAACAAAACGACCGCCTCCGCGGGCGGCTTCTGGCCGAGCGTCGGGCTCGTGCGCACTGTTTTCTTTAATTCAAAGGTTGTGCCGTCGTCCGTCTTACCGCTCATCTTCTGGTCAGCGATGACTGCGGTGTAATCCTTTTGTCCTACGGGTGGGAACTTGGCTGTCGCCGCGAAATCCGCCGGTGAATTTGCCAGATACTTCCGTTTCCCCGCGGCGGGGCTAAACTGGGCCTGCTCACCCTGCAATTGTCCGGCCAGCAAGATTTTGTTCTTGCCGTCCCAGCCAGCGCCGATCAAGCCGCCGGGAAGAACTACCGCCTGAAAGTTACCGTTGCCCAGCGCGATGACCTGACAGCCAAGTTTGGTTCCGCCCGCCAGTTCACCCACGTATTCGCCCTGGATCTTGAAATCTGCGGGCAGCGCAGGATCGCCCGGATCGGTCCATACGGGCATTGCCTTCGGCGCGGCCTTCTTCTTTTCCGTCTGCGGCTTGACGGGTGGCTTTTGTGGTTCCTGGGCGGAAAGCGCCGCCGCCGAAATGATGCCAAGAGAACAAAGGAACATGACAAGTTTGCGTGGCATGGGAGTCTCCGTGATGCTCGGGTCGCAGGTCTGTCATGGCATCATACGAAGCATCCAGCGCCGGGGAAATAAAATAACCCCAGAGACTGGTTGGTGACCAGTGCCTGGGGTTAGAACCCAACCAAAGACGAGAGTTTGCCGCGTATCGCCTTGGCTTAGCGGGCCTTTGGATGGCTGCGCCGCGCGTTAGCTGGCGCCGCCGATCGTGTTGGAGACGCTCGTGAAGGTCTTGTTGGCGTTGGTGCCCAGGGCCGTGATGGCAGTGATGCACACCACGATAATGAGGGCGAGCATGACGGCATATTCCACCGCGGTGGGGCCATCTTCACGTTTGAGGAAATTAACGACGCTGTTCGCGAACTGACGCATGGTTGGTTCCTTTCGGCAACCTGGCAATCCGCCCCAAGAGCGGACCCAAGGTTTTGTGCCCCCGCCTCGCGACGGGTTTACCTTTTCGATTACCGCTCTCCACTCGGAGAGCTTCATTGCCTTAACTATAGGTCAGAAAATATCGGCGGGTCTTCCTGGTTTAACATTTTTTCACATTTTTTCGTGTGGGGCCGCACCTGCCCATACGTGGCCCTGATGTTCGCCAAAATTAAACCGTATTGACCGGTTTGGGCGCATTCATGACAATGCCGCGATGACCACCTGGTACACATCCAAACGGTTTCAAATAATTGCCGTGGCCGTCCTGGCCGCTTGTGCCCTGGGCGAGGGCCTCGTAGGTATTTGTCTGAAGGATAATGATTTTCTCTGGCACCGCGATCTGGGCAGGGCGTTTTTGCAAGGCGACGATCCCTATGCGGCCGGTGGCTACCATTATCTGCCGGCACGCACCATGATCAACGCCGCGACCGCCTGGCTACCCTACCGGTCAGACCGCCTCCTGGTATTCGTCTGCGCGCTGGCCGCGCTGGCGTGGACGCTACGTGCCTGGCAGCGCCTGGCCGACCGGGCCCAACCGCTGGACCGCGCCTCGGCGTTCGCGGCGGTCGTTTTCACGCTCGGTATAACAGGCGCCTATCTCCAGCGCGACCTGGATGATTGTGGGCTGCAGATTTTGCTGCTGTTTTTCCTGACAGCCGCCGTCACCCATCTCGCCGTCGGCCAGGCCAGGCGGTGTGGCTGTTGGTTGGCACTGGCCGCAGTTTACAAATTGACGCCATTTTTGTTTCTGCCCTACCTCTGCTACAAACGCCAGTGGCGAGCCGCCAGCTGGATGGTTCTGGGCACGGCGGCGCTCTGCCTGGCGCCCGCCTGTCACCTGGGCTGGCAAAATAATCTCAAGGCCCACGAACAATGGTGGGCCGCGACCCGCCAAGCCTTGAGCACGGCGAGCCCATCGGAAAACGGCGTCGAACCGCCGAACCATCGTAATCAATCTTTGACGCTGGCCCTGGCGCGAACCGTGGAAACCTATCCACCGGGCCATCCATTACACATGGATCATCCCCTCTTTGTGCAGTTTGGGCATCTAGAACCTGCCGTGGCCAAACGCGCGGTCCAGGGCGTACTTGTAGTCTTCGCGCTGGCGCTGGCGTGGCGCTTTCGCAAACGGTTGCAAATACCCGGCGCACCAGCGGAATTGGCGCGGGAATGGGCGGCCCTCACCATTCTTACCGCACTGCTCTCACCCCTCTGCTGGCTGCAGCACCTCGTGCTCGTAGTGCCGGCTGTCTTTTTGCTGGTACGGGCCAGGCTTGGACCGGTCGCCTGGTCTTCCTGGCAGAGCCTGGCTGCCATGGTGTGTAGCCCAATCATGATTTTCGCCGGCCAACGCGACCTGTTGGGGCAAGGCCTCTTTCTGCTCGCGATGTCCTATAAAGTGCATACCTGGGCAGCGCTCTCAGCCCTGGCCATGGTGCTGATGTCACGACAATCAACTCGTATAAGCGCGATGCTACCGTTAACGAAGCAGGGCCGATCGGAACAGCGGCCCTGCTTCCCTCAGTCCAAGTCTGCCTAGGGATGACACGAGATAGGCGCAAAATTAGGACGAGATCCCAGGTTGAGATCTCGTCCACGATTGACTATGGGCTTGCGGCGATGCGTGACGCGTCATGTCGACTTGAGCATGACGTATACGGTACCGCCCCTTGGGGAACGCACCTGCAAGAGCACGCCTTTTTCCAGCGAGCTATTCTCCATGGCGCGTTCGACCTCGGCAACGCTTTTGACTTGTTGCCGGTCGACTTTCAAGATGAGCATGCCGGCCTCGATGCCTGCCAGTCCGGCCGGGCTGTCCGCGTCGACATCCGTGACAACCACGCCGTGTACGCTCTCTGCATAGCCGAAGCGTGTCGCTTCCTTGCTGGTCAAATCGCTGACATGCACGCCCAGCTTGCCAATCTGAACTCCGGTTTTCTCGGGCGTGGTTCTCTCTTGCGAATCGGCCGCTAACCCGAAGGATTCCGGCTGGGACTGCACCGTCAGCGTAATTGTTTTTTGATCGCCGTCGCGCACTACCTTGGCTTCAACTTGCTTGCCGATGGGTAGCGTACTGACGACGCGCTGCAAGGTCCGGGGCTCGGCTACGGCCTGGCCGGCAAGTTCCGTAAGAATGTCGCCGTCCTGTAGGCCTGCCTTCGCGGCTGGCGAACCTTCCATCACCTTGGTAATGACGACGCCTCTCTTATCCTTCATGCCGAGGCGACTGGCCACGTCGGAATCAAGCGCTTGGATGCCGACCCCAAGATAGCCGCGAACTACCGAGCCATTGTGCTGTAGCTGATCGAGAACGTTTTTCACCAGGTTGCTCGAGATGGCAAGTCCGATGCCCTGAAAGCCGCCGGTGCCGCTTTTGATGGCGGAATTGATGCCTACCACCTCGCCCGCCAGGTTTACCAGAGGGCCGCCCGAGTTGCCAGGATTGATGGCCGCATCGGTCTGCAAAAAGTCCTCATACATATTCAGATGAATGTCCCGCCCCTTGGCGCTGATGATTCCCGAGGTGACCGTGCCAGTCATGCCCAGCGGCGCGCCCACAGCCAGGACGCGGTCGCCTACTTCCATGGCGTCGCTGTTGCCCAGCTTCAGATAGGGCAGGCTCTGGCCGGCTTCAATACGCACCACGGCCAGGTCGGTTCGCGGGTCGCGCTTGATGACGCGCGACGTGAACTTGCGGCCATCATGCAACACGACCTGTACCTCGTCGGCACCGCGAATGACGTGGTCGTTCGTTAAAATGACGCCGGAGGGATCGACGATGAAGCCCGATCCAAAGGCGTGGCCGCGCGGTGTTTCCGGCATGTCAAAGGGTTGGGAATTGAAGCGCTCGAATTCCTTGCGCAGCTCGTCGGGCAGACCCGGAAAGCTGCCAAAGGGGACTTTGGCGGATTGCCGGTTCCTGGACACTTGCGTTTTCGAACGGGCTTCGATGGTAACTACGCCCGGCAGCACAGTTTTGACGATCTCACGATAAGATGACAAATCTGGTCGGATGGCGACCG
The DNA here is from genome assembly GCA_963848825.1 of uncultured Planctomycetota bacterium. Classification (GTDB taxonomy): domain Bacteria; phylum Planctomycetota; class Planctomycetia; order Gemmatales; family Gemmataceae; genus CAVVSQ01. Next base: position 1,019,107 of record CAWKFA010000017.1, read on the forward strand.
TTTGGGGGGCAGGTTCGACGAACGCCCGGCTGACGCTGTAGCCGCCAGCGGTGGCAGCTAAACAAAGGCCCATTATAAGGATGCGATTTTTCATAGTGTCTTTTTCTCCTGGCGGACTTGTTTTCTCCATATATCAAGCCGAAAATAAGAGAAGAAAGCTGCCACGTTATTTTGATTTTTTTGAAAAAATGACTACCTCCATCGAGAATGTGACGGAAACGCTGCGGGCTGCCCAGCAGGGCGACCAGGGCGCTGCGGCACGGCTGTTGCCATTGGTTTACGACGAGCTACGCGATCTGGCGCAAGCCCGGATGGCGCGCCTGCCCCCCGGCCAAACCATGCAGCCGACGGCGCTGGTGCATGAAGCCTATCTACGGCTGCTGGGCAAAAGCCAACTGCAGCTCGAGAGTAAACGCCACTTTTTCTTTGTCGCGGCACGGGCCATGCGTGACATCCTTGTCGAGCAGGCGCGGAGCCGGTCGGGTCCCAGGCGCGGCGGGGACCGCCAGCGTCTGGAACTGCATGAAGCTGAACTGGCCGACGCCGCGGTTCCCGAGGAGGTGCTAGCGGTTCATGAAGCCATGGCCGAGCTGGAACAAGAAGATCCCCTCAAGGCTCAAATCGTCAACCTGCGTTATTTCACCGGCATGACCATGGACGAGACCGCCAAAGTTTTGGGCATGTCGGAGCGTACTCTGCATCGCCACTGGGTGTTCATCAAGGCGTGGATGAAAGCGCGTTTGGGGAATTAGTCCTGTCTCGTTTTTTGGACGTCCAAGGGAAATGGCCAAAGCAAACTTCCAACAAGTTGAGAGGCTCTTTCATGAGGCGCTGGCCTTGCCGCCCACCCTTCGCGCCGCTTTCCTCAAGACGACTTGCAACGGCAACGTTGACTTGCAGACCGCCGTTGAGGATTTGTTGAAAAACGCCCCGGGGGAGGGAAGGACGGAGCAGTTTATGGCTAGCCCCGTGGCCGTGGCCGCTTCGCAATTGCGCCGCCGAAGCTCCAACCATGCACACCGAGCGGCAGAGGGCATTTGCCGCGGCGATCGCGGCGCCAACGGCGCTTCCCGGCTATGAATTGCTGGAAGAACTGGGCCGGGGCGGCATGGGTGTCGTTTACAAGGTTCGCGAGGTTGCTCTCGACCGCGTCGTCGCCTTGAAAATGTTACTGCCGGGAGAACTCAGCACGCCCGAAATGGTGGCGCGTTTTCGCACGGAAGTCGAAACGCTGACGCGCCTGCACCATCCCAATATCATTGAAATCTTCGACATCGGTGAATATGACCACAGGCCATACTTCACCATGGCCTACGTGCCGGGTGCCAGTCTGGATCGCCTGCTGCTCGGCAAGCCGCAGGATGTGCTGGCGTCGGCCCGCCTTATCGAAACACTGGCGCGGGCCATGCACGCGGTGCATGAGCAAGGCATCATCCATCGAGACCTGAAGCCGGCCAACATCTTGTTGGAATTGACGCCGGAGGCCGCCGCGGACACCAGCGCAGCTACCGAGTTCCACACGCCTGGCCGCGCCGTGGACATTGCCACGCTTCCCCTGGACAAGCTGAAGATCACGGACTTCGGTCTGGCGAAGGACCAGGCCGCCCTCGGCAGGCTTACGCGGACTGGGATGGCCATGGGCACCCCGTCTTACATGGCACCAGAGCAAGCAAGCGGGGCCAGCGCGGACGTCGGGCCGGCGACCGATGTCTATGCCCTTGGCTCCATTCTCTACGAAATGCTCACCGGCCGGCCGCCTTTTGTCGGCGATAATTTGGTCGACATCATCGCGCAGTTGCGCTCCGACGAGCCAATTTTGCCCTCCCGCCTTCGTCCCAGGCTTCCGCGTGCTCTGAGCACGATCTGCCTTAAATGTCTGGAAAAGTCACCAGGCCGGCGCTATGCCTCGGCTTTGGAATTGGCCGACGACCTGGCACGCTTTCAGGCTGTGGCGCCGATCAAGGCCCAGCCGGTTGGCTGGTTGGGCCGCGCGTGGCGCTGGTGCCGACGGCGGCCGCTGGTGGCTGGGCTAGCGCCTTTCAGCGCGCTTCTGGTCATCACCCTGGCGGTCACGGTCCTCATTTACGATCACCGTTTGCGCGAGGCGCTGGCGCGTGCCGAAACGCACATGGACACCCAGCGCCGCGAGATTATTCAGCTCAATGTCAACATTGGCACGAGCGCCACCGAGGTCGGCGACAACCTTACCGCGCTCGCCCGCTTCACGGACGCCTTGCGCCTTGCCGAAGGCCTGTCCGACGAGGAATGGAAACAGCGCCTGCGTATTGCCGCGGTGTTAAGGCAGCAGCCGGAGCCCGTCAACGGCCACGAGCGCCTGCCTGCCGAGGAAATTACCGCGGTTGCCTGGAACGGGCAGCTCGTGCTTGCCAACGGCGCCATCGTCAAGGTTGCTCGGGCCCTCACCGCGGCCAATCTCGGCCTGGCCGGGCAAGACGATAAAATGGTAACCAATGCCGTCTTCAGTCCGGATGGCAGGCGGGTGGTGACGCGGACTCCCGATGGCTGCGTCCGCGTCTGGGACACCAGGACCGGCGAAGCTGCTACGCCCCGGCTCGCTTGCGGCAGCACGATCCATTACGCTGCCTTCAGCCTGGACGGCTCACGTCTCGTCACGCTTTGTGCCGACCGGGCCAGGGTCTGGGACCCGGTCACCGGCGAGCCACTGACTCCGCCCATGCCTTACCGGATTGCCAGCCAGCGCCTTTTTCAGCCGCGATGGCCACAAGCTCGTGATCTTGCATGACACCGGTGCCATAAGCATCTGGGACTTAACGCCGGACAATCGCCCGGTGGATGACCTCGTCAGGGCCATCGATCATCTCCGTTATTAACCGTCATCAGCGCCCGCTAGCTTACAAAGGAGACCACATCATCGATAGCGCGAGCGCCGGCTCGATTTACGGGACCGCCTGGTTGGCGCTCGGCTGCTGGGCGGCAACCCAATGGCTGCCTCCTGGCCGCTGGAGCAGAATAACCTGGACCGCGGGTTGCCTGGCGAACCTGGGCCATGTCCTGTTGGCAATGCAGATTATGTATGGTTGGGACCAAGGCCTTGCCTATGCCGGCGTGGCGGAGCAGACTTTTCTACAGACAGGCTTCGATTCGGGCGTTGGGCTGTACATCAACTACGCCTTTGCCGCGCTTTGGCTGGTGGACACGGTGGCCTGGTGGCTCTGGCCACGCTCTTATGAGAATCGTCCACGCTGGCTCGATGGGGTGCTGCAGTTCGTCTTCCTCTTTATGTTTTTTAACGCGACGGTCGTCTTCGGAAAAACCATGATCCGTTATGCCGGAGCAATCATCTGCCCCGTGGCGGTGATTGGCTGGTGTCAGAACAGGCTGGCGAAGGACCGTCTCAAGATGTGAAACGAACTGTGCTGCGTTTGCCGCGGCACGGTCGTCAAATTCCCCAATCGTCATCCAGTTGTTCGCAGCCATTGGGAGTGCAGGCAGCCCACCAGGTGGCGGTGCTCGATGCTCGGCGACAGGGTGCGCACACTGCCGTCGGCCATGCCCACGAGCATGCCGCCTGGATGGGAGGTCTGAGCCAGGTCCGGGTTGCATGCCGTCGCCCAGGGCGCAGGTGTCGTCTGGAAGAAGGAATCGGGGCCAGTCACGGTGTAGGCGAACATGGCCATGGTCGTGGGCCTGTAGTTGCCGCCTGCCCAGAAGCTGCCACCTTCGCCACAGCCATAGTAACGTTCGGCAAAGAGGATCGTATTGGACATCCCATCCGTTATCGATGCCGGCAGCGACGCGGCGCCTTGCCAGCCGTCCACGGCATGCATGGAAAAGATCTGATAGTTGGCGGCATAGCTGCCCACGGCCCAGTTCAGGCTCGGGTCGGAGGAATCGGAGGGGCAGGCAAAGGAAGGGATGAAGGCGTTGCGGAATTTGTCGTAGTTGTCCCCCCACGTGGGAGGATTCTTGGGCCCGGGCGTATAGTTTTTCGACCAGGCAATCGCGCCCGTATAGAGATTGTTTTGCTCCAAAAAGGGCAAGAGATGCGCGAGCGCCGAACTGCCATAGATGGTGTCCCCCGTCCACTGATCATCGGGACCAACGGGATTTGCCGACGGCGGCTCGTAATGGCGCCACTCACCCACGAGCTCGCCGAAAGTACCGAACATCGGCGGTAATTTATGAAAAGTGTCATTGCAGAAATGAGTCGCCAGTACCACCTGCCGCAAGTTATTGCCGCAGGTGCCACGATTGCCCGCCTCACGCACCTTTTGCACTGCCGGCACGAGCAGCCCGACCAGCAAGGCAATAATGGCAATGACGACCAAAAGCTCAATCAGCGTGAAAGCACGGCGCGGCAACCGTCGCGAGAACATAATGGAAGACCTCTCGGTCCGAACGCTCGGAGACTCGCTATTCGATTCCGCGCTGGAGAGTCAAATGGCAACGGGATTGCCTGGCGCTGTACCTACCACCCTACCATTTTTTTGGGCGACATGAAAGTGGCTGGTGCTACCCAAAAGCAAACTTGCCCCACATACCGACTCCTGCTGGCCCGCCCGGCAATGAGAAATAGGGCCAGGTTTTCCGTCTTCTGTTTGCGCGACCTGCCGGGACGGCCCAAGGAGGACTCCGGTCCCGAAGCCGTGGCTGTTTGCCGCTGCCACGCTTCTACGCCTAAGGGCACGCCACGGGGCACCGAACCATGTAAGGCAGCAAGTTCCGCGTTGGTCACCACCTGGTTGGCGTGACTTAGCCAGTCCCCGCCCTTGGCGTATGGCCACTCATGCAGCCGGTATTTGCGTTTGCTGGCAACGATGCCAAAGGTTCCACCAACGCCGATCCTCGGCGCGTATACTGCATTCCGCACCGAAACGCACGCCACCCTGCTCGCACCGTTTTTTTGTTGACATAAACAACGCACGATAGGAACCTAGAGGTGGCTGCCATGCCACCAGAGGGCCCTGATATGAAAGTCCGCGATCTCTTTACCGTGACGACAATCGTCTTTTGCGTCTGTGCTATGCCGCGATTAGCCGCCGGGCAGGCGGACCGGGACCTGGTCAAGAAGGAAGAGCATTTATTCGAGGGCACATGGAACATCGTTACCGTAGAAAAAAACGGTTCTAAATCGCCACGAAGAAAAAGGGGCGAGGAACTCCCGACCATGGCTATTAAGGGTGGCAGCTTTGAGATCAAACTCGGTGACAAAGTTCTTCAGGCAGGGACCCTGCAATTCGACCCAAGCCAAAGACCTAAGAGCGTTACTTGGATCGGCAAAGGCAAGGAGCCAGCGCAGTTGGGAATCTACCAACTTGATGGAGACAATCTTACGTTGTGCCTTGATCCTCAGGGCGAGAAGCGGCCGATCAAGTTTGAGAGTACGCTCGAGTCGGGCCATTCTCTTATATTTCTGCAACGAGAGAGAACAGCCGGCATCGACCCGGAAGACCCTAGTATCGTTTACGAGGGAATCTTTCCATCGAACTCCGGGTTCAAAGCGTACAACGGCCAAGCCTACGATGTGGCCGCTCTACATATCGACCCCAATCGAAAAATCGTGCTTCCGGATACTGCCACCTTGTTAGAGCGGCACGATCAGGCTGATTTTTTGCTGATCTACATGGAAAAACGTGCGACCATTCATGCCCACTTTCCCTACGGCACGAGCATCGCGAAATATCGCAAGACACTGGGTTGCGCAGTCAAGTATGAAAATGAGGAATTGCTAATTGGCACTTTCGGCGAATACGGCTTCCTGGAAGGAGCCGTGACCATGAAACTATTAGTATTCGCGCCGCCCAAGGTTGACGTGGAACGGCGTGCCGGCCTGAACCGAGGCTACGGCGGCCGCGCAGCGCAACGAGACCCAAAGGCGATCAACCCGACACGCGAAGATCCAAAGCCGGCCCTCACGGAATCAAAGAATGGAACACCGCCGCGCTGGCTACCGCCAACCAAAGCCGATGGCTGGCACGAAATTCCCGCAATGGCAGATCTAGAAAGGCGCCTGAGCCAACCCCTTAGCAAGAAAAATGGCGCCAAATAAAACAGTGAAAGCCGGACGTTATTTTTCCAGGCGACGGCGCGCATTTTCTCTGTGTCCTTTTTCGGTGACACAATCTTCACCTCGTTCGGGTATCAGCTTTAGAAGTTAGTGTGTGAGCTAGAGGCAACGGCCAACGACGTCCATGCGTCACAGTCCACCGATGTCCGTAGACGCTAAGCTCGCCATCGTCCCGTGGCCAAACGACCGAATGCCAGTGGTTTCACTGCAAGCAAGAGGCTAGGCTCCCCCGCCTGTCGCAGCGTTTTTTGAATGCTACGTGATCTCCCAATTTTGCCAAGATCGCGGCCCGCCTAGCGCGGTTCAGCACGTGATAAACATAACCGCCCTTATGTCCCTTGATCGACCGTCGAGCCTCCATTCGCAGTGTGGGCATCAGGGGGGAGAAAACGCCAGACAATAGCCGACAGTGTCGCCATCGCCGTTGGCGTCCGGATGTAAGCCTTGGAGCAGGGCGACCGTACCTGGACGCCTGGCCACTTCGAAGCATCGGCGTGGCATTTCCTATAATTCATCTAAACCTTCCAGGAGCCCTTTCCCATGCAAGATCGCATTATTTACCAGGGCATCACTTTTGATGATGTGTTGCTCGAACCCGGCTATAGCGATGTCTTGCCGCGCGAATGCGACGTGCGCACGCAGCTTACCCGGCTCATCCGGCTTAACATGCCGATCCTGTCGTCGCCGATGGATACGGTCACCGAGAGCGAGTTGGCGATAGCGCCTGCGCAGGAAGGGGGCATGGGCATCATTCACAAGAACATGCCGGGGCCATTGCAGGCGCGGGAAGTCGACAAGGTCAAGCGTAGCGAAAACGGCATTATCACCGATCCAATCACGTTGCCGCCCGATGAGACGGTCGGCACGGCCCGTCACATCATGGAGGAGCAGCACATTGGGGGGGTGCCGATCACGGTCAATGGCACGCTTCGCGGCATCATCACACGACGCGATCTGCGGTTCATGCAGGACAATAATCAGCGTCTTTCGGAGGTCATGACGAAGGAAAACCTGGTCACCGCCCCGGAAAATACAACGCTTGAAGCGGCTGAAAGGATTTTGACGGAAAATAAAGTCGAGAAATTATTGCTCGTTGACGAAAACTATAAACTAAGGGGCCTGATCACCATTCGGGACATCGACAAGCTCACCAACTTTCCCTCCGCTTGCAAGGACAAAAGGGGGCGCTTGCGGGTGGGGGCGGCGATTGGGGTAAATGACTACGAGCGGGCGGAAGCCCTCATCAAGGCAGGCGTCGACGTCCTCGTGGTGGATTCGGCCCACGGACATTCGACCAACGTTATCGAGACGGTCCGGCAGATCAAGAAGCGTTTCACCATCGAGGTCATTGCTGGCAATATCGCCACGCAGGAAGGTGCCCGCGATCTGGTAAACGCGGGCGCCGACGCACTCAAGGTGGGCATTGGCCCCGGCTCGATCTGCACCACGCGCATTATTTCGGGCGTGGGCGTGCCGCAGGTGACCGCCATCGCCAGCGCGGTACAGGGGGCCCTGGGAAGCGGCGTGCCGATCATTGCGGATGGCGGCATTCGCTACTCGGGAGATATCACCAAGGCCATCGCGGCCGGCGCCCACACGGTGATGATCGGCGGCCTGTTCGCGGGGTTGGCGGAAAGTCCCGGACAAACGATCATTTACAAGGGAAGAAGCTTCAAAGTCTATCGCGGCATGGGCTCGCTTGGCGCGATGATGCAGGGCTCGAGCGACCGCTATCGCCAGGGCGAGACGCCAGGCGGCAAAATGGTCCCCGAGGGGGTCGAAGGCCGGGTGCCCTACAAGGGGCCCATGGCACCGTTCGTGTATCAGCTCGTCGGCGGTTTACGTGCCGGCATGGGTTATTGCGGTACCAGGAACATCGAGGAGTTACGGACGAAGTCCCGGTTCATCAAGGTGACCGGAGCGTCGGTCCAGGAGAGTCATCCCCATGACATCGCTATTACGCATGAAGCGCCCAATTACTCGTCACGCGAAGATTACTTGCAAGCGGATGGCGGCTAGCGTGCTCGCCTGCTGCCTGGCTCTGGGCAGCCACACGAGCCAGGCGCAGGAAATGCCCCCGCCTCCACCACCCTTACCTGTCTTCGATGCCGCTCCCGTCCCTATCTTGCCGCCTGTCGATGCGCTTGCTCCTGTGCCGCGTTTCGCGGAGGCTACGTTCGATCCTTTACCGGAAGCCAAGACGGCAGTTTTTTCCGGGAGTGCCGCGAGTCAACGAGAAATTCAACAAACCGCCCAAATCGCTACCCGCGCCAGGGCCCGGGCTGATGAACCTTATGATTTCAGCGTGGCCACGGAACTTCCCGGCCCGGACCAAATCTTCCGGCGCGTGTCCGAGGCGGAATTCTTTGAAGGGATTCGGCAAGGCTACAAGGGCTTTGCCGGGGGCGGACGCATCATCTTCCCGGAGGAAGTCGCCCTGACGACTGAACCGTACAAGAAGCGACAGTTCCCCTACGTTGTCAAGGGCGTCGAGCCGAACTATGTCCTCCACGGCCGGCTGTATTTCGAGCAGCCGAATTTCGAGCGGCAAGGTTGGGACCTGGGTGTTTTGTCCCCTTTCATCAATATGGGCGTCTACTATTACGATCTCGCCACGCTGCCCTATCATTACATGACACGGCCTTTCGAGCGCTATGACACCAGCGCGGGCAAATGTCTGCCTGGCGATTCGACGCCGCTGTTGCTTTATCCTGAAGAGCTCAGCGTGACGGGCCTGGTCGGCGAAGCCGCCGTGGTTACCGGCCTGTTCTACCTGTTCCCCTAACCATGCAGCGGAAAGAGGATGACAATCCAACGCCGGCCTGAACTGGTTTCCTCTGGGGGCGCTGATTTGCCGCGTCGCCCGCGTGCTCCGACACGCGGGCCTTCGCGCGTTTGGTGGCTGGTATTGCTGAGCGTGTTGTTCTGGCCGGCAGGCGCGTCGGCCCAGGTAAAACTTGCCTGGCAATTCACCGAGGGTGAGACTTTTTATGTCGAACGCGTGACCACGCAAAAACAGTCCGCCGAGGTCAACAACAAGGCCTTCAAGGACCAGGGGACCAAGACTTGGGTACTGGCCGTCACTGTCAAGCAAAAGACGCCGGCGGGCAATGTGCTGGACCTCAGGACCGAGTCGGTCATCGTGACGGGGCCAGGGCCTTTACCGATGGGGGCAGAGGTCCCGGGGCTCGATGATAAGCTGACCACGCGGATGAAAGGTTGCCTCTTCACCGCCACCGTCACGCCGCGCGGCAAGGTCACCAAGTTTGAAGGCTACGCCGCCTTTATCCGAAAGTTGTCGGAAAAGAAGGAAGAGATGGAAAAGGTGTTAAAGGCCATCGTTCCCGAGGAGATGCTTCGCGAGGACATAGAAGAGGTCTTTAATTTCTTGCCCGAAAAGGCGGTCCGCAAGGGGGAAAAGTGGAAACGCCAGTCCAGCGAACCTCTGGCCCCATTCGGTTCCTTGCAATCGGCGTTTGAATTTATGCTCGACGAGGACAAGGGCCGGGAAGGGAATATCGCCTACACGGTGAAAATGACGTATAAGCTGCCTCAAGAAGGGGGCGACCTGTTTCAGGTCGTGAAGGGCAGTTTGAAGGAGGCCGAAGGCAGTGGCGATATCGTTTTTGACACCCAGCGCGGTAAACTGGTGAGCAACAATCGAACGGTGCGGGTTCGCGGCGAAGTGCTGGTTGAATCGATGGGCAAGCGGGCAAACTTCGAGTTTAGCAGCGAAAATTCCACCCGGATTCGTGTCTTTCAGAAGTAGTTTTCAGGATGGTTTCGAACTGTAAAGGGTTTGCCGGCCCCGCTTTGCCTCATTTACCAGGCTTCCGGCTTGAACTATTCATTTTGCCAGGGTATCATAAGGGCGACGTTGATGAAGCAAGAATGTTCAGGCCTTCCCAATAAAGGTGAGGATGGAGACGTCACAAGGGGGGATGTCGGCCGCGAGGGAACGTTGGCTGTGAGGAGGTATCTCACCATGGAAACGTATAGCGTATATGTGGATTGCCGCAGGGAAGTAGAAGTATACAAGTGGATTGAGAGTGAGAGGGCCGGCTACGACCTTGGCGAGATAGCAGTACGCCGCTGGGTGCAGCAGCATTGGAATGGCTACTTGCGAGCCCGCTGGCTGGAGCACCTGCAGGGAAAGCGATTTTGGGTCGAACTGGACCGCGGTGACTTTGGGCTCTTCCAGCATCGCTTCCAGGACTGTCAACTTCTTCTGGACCGCATTGTCGATCGCCTCAAAACCGGCCTGGAAAACCTCGACGTGATTCTTTGGGCCCTCGACTGGAACCTTCCCATTCAACAAGTCCTCGACATCCTGCAAGCACTCGACATCAACAGCCGTCGCTTGGTTCACAAGTTCGACCGCTAACATTTTTGCGAAAAATCACGGAAAAACGGTTGCTAAGATGCGGCCGGTCTCCTAAAATCAACGCTGCCAACTTGGTTCGGTATCTTATCTAGAGTGGCTGAGGGATTGGGCCCTTTGAAGCCACAGCAACCGGTCGCCTTCCCGACGACGCAGGTGCTAACTCCCACCCGGTAAGGCCGGGAGAGATAAGGGCAAGCTCAACGCTTTCTTCTTCTCTAATAATCCGGCTGGGGCATTTTGCCTCGCCCGCGATTCTCTTTCTAGATAGCTGCCAATCCGCGTTGCTTATCCCCGAAAGTCCGCTCATGTAAAAGGCCAGGGTGCCTTTTCGGGCTGGCAAACGTCGGGATAATATTGCCTTGACTTACGGTACTCGACCCCCTTTTTAACGACAAAGGACAAGGGAACCATGACGCCATTTGCACGAGGCCTCAAGTGCCGGCTTTGCGGCAAAACCTACCCTCAACAAGCTCTCAACTTCTGCACGGACGACTTTGGGCCCCTGGAAGTCGATTATGATTACGACGCGATCGGCGCGGTCCTCAATCGCGCCAAGATCGAGTCCCGGCCTTTCAACATGTGGCGTTATCGCGAGCTCCTACCCATCGATGGCGAGCCAACTGTCGGCGCGCTGGTGGGCGGCACCCCCCTTATTCGAGCGAAAAACCTGGCCGCCGCGCTGGGCGTTGACAAGCTTTGGATTAAAAACGACGCGGTTAATTTTCCGACCCTGTCCTTCAAGGATCGCGTCGTATCCGTGGCCCTGAGCAAGGCCCGCGAGCTCGGCTTTACCACCGTTGGCTGCGCTTCCACGGGAAACCTGGCCAACAGCGTGGCCGCCAATGCCGCCGCCGCTGGCCTCACGAGTTACATTTTCGTCCCCAACGATCTCGAACCCGCCAAGATCATGGGCACGACCGTTTATGGCGCCCGGGTCATCGGCGTGCAAGGGACCTACGACCAGGTCAACCGCCTCTGCACCCAAGTTGCCTTCAAATATGGCTGGGGGTTCGTCAACATCAATCTGCGGCCCTATTACGCGGAAGGGTCCAAGTCGATGGGTTACGAGATCGCCGAGCAACTGGGCTGGCGGGTGCCACAACACGTGGTGGCGCCGATGGCCGGTGGCAGCCTCATCGGCAAGATTCACAAGGCTTTTCACGAGTTCCATAAGCTTGGCTTTCTTGACGATCCCACCTGCAAGATTTACGGCGCTCAAGCCACGGGCTGCAATCCAATCACCGACGCGGTCAAGAACGCTCGCGATAGCCATAAACCCGTTCGCAAACCCAACACCATTGCGAAATCCCTGGCCATTGGCGACCCGGCGGACGGTTATTTCGCTTCGAAAGTAATGCGTGATACGGGCGGCTGGGGTGAGGACGCCACGGATGACGAGATCCGCGAAGCCATGCTGCTGCTGGCGCGCACGGAAGGCGTCTTCGCGGAGACGGCGGGTGGCGTGACCTTGGCCGTCACCAAAAAACTTATCGAACAGGGCCGTATCCCGCGCGATGAAGAGATCGTCATCTGCATCACCGGTAATGGCCTCAAAACCCAGGATGCCATCGCCGGCGTTTTACAAGCGGTGCCCGTGATCAGGCCGATCTTGGAGGAATTTGAGCCGCTGGTCGGCAAGCTGGACGGCCACGAACATAATCCAGAGCTTCTGGCGTCCATTGCTCAAGCGGGCGAGCATGCTGGCTTGCCACGGGCCCATCGCCTCGAGGACTTGAAACGCCAACGTGACCTCCCTCAGAAACAACGAGTGTAAAAATGGCCGTCGTGACCGCGCACGCCCCGGGCCAGGTGGGCAGCTGGTTTGATTCCCGTATTGCAGAATGGTGATCGTCTAACGCGAGAAGAATGTAAACGTCCGTCAGCGCAACCACGGTTCGCCTCAATTCGATATCATCGGCTGGCTGGGCCGCCTCCGGCGAACTCTACAGAACCGTAATCAGGGCCGTTTGTAAAACACGATCTTTGTGAGGATAATCAACTATGTCCATTCGCGTTAATATTCCCACCCCGATGCGCCAACATACCGACAATCAAGCCGTCGTTGAAGCTGTGGGAAGCTCGGTCAAGGATTTACTCGATAATCTTGGTACGAAATTTCCCGGTATTGGCAGCCGTGTCTTTGAAAATGGGCAGGTGCGCCGTTTCGTGAACATTTATGTAAACGACGAAGACATTCGCTATCTCGACAATCTCCAAACCGCGGTCAAAGACGGCGACGAGATCAGCATCATTCCCGCGGTCGCCGGCGGTTGAATGCACTGATTTTAGATTGCAGGGTGGCCAAGAAGTCCTGAAATCTTCGGTTTGCCATCCAGGTTTCGCAATTCCTGTTGGGGGTTTTATGGCAGAGGAGCAACGTGAGGTTCCCGAAGGCGCGGCGGTTTTGCCGCTCATTCCTGAAGAATTAAAGGTTCATCCGCTGCTGCTGGCGGTTTTGCATGCTGTCGTTTTTTTCGACGGTTCGTCTGAAGACGTGGTTCATGACGCGGCCGCGGACGAGGCCTTGAATTACATGGCCACCTATTTGCAGCGGCTGGAGGGCCCCGAATTGCGGCGCATGAAGGAAGACATGGATTGCCTGCTGGCATTCGCGCGGCAAGAAGAGTGGCCCGTCGAGGAACTCACGTTTTTGCAAGGCTTTTTGACGGAATATGGTGTGACGGGAGAGAAGCCGTGATTAGCACAGGGGCCCCGCACGGCGGCCGCAGCCCATTTTATCGCAATAGCGCGGAATTCTCCCGGGCCGATGCCATGCCGCCAGTCCGGGACAATAACAGCCACGGCGAAATCAAAGTCAACCTTTTTTGAGCTGAGACTTATGTCGAACCTTCCTTCCCTGGAACGCTATAGCCGCCAGATGCGTTTTTATGGCATCGCTGAAGCCGGTCAGCGCAAGCTATCGGATGCTCATGTCACCTTGTGTGGCTGCGGGGCGCTGGGGACGGTGCTGGCCAACGCGCTGGTGCGCGCGGGCGTGGGGCACCTGCGGCTGATCGACCGCGATTTCATTGAGACGCACAATCTGCAGCGCCAGGTCCTCTTTGACGAACATGACGTTGCCGAGAACTTGCCCAAGGCCGAGGCCGCCGCGCGTAAGCTCGGCGCCATCAACTCGCAAGTCGTCGTCGAGCCCGTGGTCACGGATATCGACCGTACCAACATCCTCGGACTTTGCGAGGATGCCGATATCATTCTCGATGGCACGGATAATTTCGAGGTGCGCTACCTTATCAACGACGTCGCGGTGAAGACCAACAAGCCGTGGGTGTATGGCGGTTCCATCGGCAGCCACGGCCAAACGATGACCATTCTGCCAGGCGAGACTCCGTGCCTGCGCTGCGTCTTCGAAGCGGCCCCATCGGCCGGCGAGGCAGGCACATGTGAAACGGCAGGCGTGCTTTCGCCCATTGTCAACATCGTGGCTAGCTTCCAGGTCGCCGAGGCCCTCAAAATTCTCACCGGCCATTTGGACAAGGTAAGCCGTGAGCTCATTTATGTCGATGTCTGGGAGAACACGCTGCGCCGCATCAAGATCGCGCCGCTTCTGGGCAAGGTCGATTGCCCCTGCTGCCAGCACCGGCGTTTCGATTGGCTCGAAGGAGATCAAGGATCGCAGACCACCAGCCTGTGTGGCCGTAATGCCGTGCAAGTAGCCCAGCGGGCGCCGACGGCCGTCAATTTCGAATCGATGGCCAACCATTTGGAATCGCTCGGTGCCGTGAGCTACAATCGCTTTCTTCTCAAATTCAGCGCCGAGGGCCATGAATTCACCGTGTTTCCCGACGGCCGGGCCATCATCAAGGGGACCAGCGATATCGACAAGGCGCGAACGCTTTACGCCAGGTATATTGGCCATTGAGAGCAGATTTTGAGATTAGAATGTTTACGAAGTTTGCGGGCGGATCCGTCTGGCGGGCGCGCTAATGGGCGAAATACCTTGGCAAAAGTCTCCTGCCTGTGGGCTATCAATTCGGATCACCTACCTTCTCAACTCGAATTAAAACTAACACTAATATGATTTATCTCGACAACGCCGCGACGAGCTTCCCCAAACCCGAGGCGGTCTACCAGGCCCTGGATCATTTCGCCCGGCATGATCTGGCCAATCCTGGTCGGGCCGGGCACAAAATGGCACTGGCCGCGGAACGGGCGCTTGACGATGGGCGGCATGAATTGAATCAGTTCTTTCACGGCGAGGGGCCGGAACGTTTCATCTTTACGTTGAATTGCACCGACGCGCTCAACATGGCTTTCAAGGGGGTGTTGACCGACGGCGACCACGTCATCACCTCGAACCTCGAACATAACAGCGTCAGCCGTCCCTTGCGGGCCATGGAGCTCGCCGGCAAAATAGGACTCACGCGCATCAGTGCCGACGCCGGAGGTACCATTGATCCCGATGCCATACGCCAGGCAATCACTGCCAAAACCAGGCTCATCGCGCTGACCCACGCCAGCAACGTCGTGGGGACAGTGCAGCCCATCTCGGCGATAGGCAAGATCGCGCGGGAACACAATCTTCTTTTTCTCGTGGACGCTGCACAAACGGCGGGCGTTTTGCCGATCGATATCCAAACCATGGGCATCGATTTGTTGGCTTTGCCTGGGCACAAATCGCTGTTTGGCCCCACGGGAACCGGTGCTTTATATGCGGGGTCAAGGGCCAAGGTCGGCGTCTGGCGCGAAGGTGGCACCGGCGGCGACTCTTCGAGCGAAACCCAGCCGCGCGACCTTCCTTATTTTCTTGAAGGCGGCACGCCCAACGTTTTGGGCATTGCCGGCATGACCGCCGGCATCAAATTTGTAAAACAGCAGGGGCTGAAAAAAATCCACGATCACGAGGTTGAACTGACGGCAATACTCTGGCAACGACTGGACGAGATAGGCGGCTTCAAGGTGCTTGGCCACCGCGATATGTCCCAACGTGTGGCCACCCTCAGCTTTCAATGTGAATCATTGCCGGCAGCGGAGCTGGGCGGCATTCTCGATCAAGCGTTTGACATCGCCATCCGCCCAGGCCTGCACTGTGCACCCTATATTCACCGCGCCCAGGGCACCTTTCCAGATGGCGCGGTGCGGGTCAGTCCGGGTGCGTTCAATACGAAGGACGACATCGACCGCCTTGGGAAGGCCCTCGCGGAAATCGTGAGCTGACCTTCCGCGCGGGCTTCAAGCTTCAGCCACGCGTTTCGCTGGCGTGCACACACCTATCGACATGGCCACTTTGCCCACGAGTTCTCCGCCCCGCCAAAACTCCGCCGGGCCTTCGTAGTGGCATGGATGTTCCGGCGTCCACAGGTTTGGTTCAGGTATAACCACTCGATAACTTCCCAGCTCGGTCAACGGGCGCAAGGGGTAGGCCACTTCCACGGTGCTTACGCCGGGACAGCGCGGGCCGACCAGACGCCCGCGCACGTCCACGCCCTCGGGAAGTTTATCAAACTGGATGCGAATATCGGCACAGGTCGGATCAAGCGAATAAATCCACATTCGGTAGGTTGACGGCAGTTCATCCATCGAAAATACCCTCCAGGTTTTGCGTGTTCACTGGCACTGGCTGCCTATTCAATCATCATCGCGTCCCCATAGCTAAAAAAGCGATAATTTTCCTCGGCCGCCAGCGTGTAAGCCTGCTTCAACAGTTCCTGTCCGCCGAATGCGGCTACCAGAAGGAGCAACGTTGTCCTCGGAAAATGAAAGTTCGTAATCAGCACATCGACGGCACGAAAGGCATAAGGGGGATAGATAAACAGATCGGTTTGTCCCGACCATGCCCGAACTTGTCCGTCACGGGCCGCCGTCTCCAGCACGCGCACGCTCGTCGTTCCCACCGCGACAATCCGGCCTCCCGCTGCCTTGGTCTCCATGATCGAACAGGCCGATGCGGGCGATAGTTCTCCCCATTCTTGATGCATTACATGCTGACTCGGATCGTCTGTCTGCATAGGCTGGAAAGTCCCCAGGCCCACGTGCAGGGTCACGAACGTCCAACGGATGCCCCGTTTTTTTAGGTTTTCAAATACGCTGGGGGTAAAGTGCAGTCCCGCCGTCGGTGCCGCCACGGCGCCTTCCTGTTTGGCATAGACGGTCTGGTAACGAGCAAGATCTTCAGGCCGCGCCCGTCCCTTGCGGATATAAGGAGGCAGCGGCACCTGCCCGGCCTGCTCGAGTAAGTGGATAGCCGGGCCACTGTGGTTTGGCCGAGCGTACCAGCTTCCGCCCGAAGCCCTGGCAACCAACGTCAATGCCAGTGGCCCAGGCTCAATGGCAATGACCTCTCCGGGCTTGAGCCGGCCACGTGTCTGACAGAGTAGTTCCCAGGTGCCGTCGGGCAAGGCACGCAAAAACAGGCCTTCCCATTTACCGCCGCTGCTGAGCCGACGGCCAAGGAGTCGAGCTGGTAACACGCGTGTGTCGTTTAGAACCAAAAGGTCGCCCGGCCTGAGGAGCTCTGGCAAGTCGAAGAAATGCCGGTGCGTCAGCATTTGGGAAGCGCGCGTGACAACCAGCAGTCGGGCCTGGTCGCGAGGCTCGATTGGTTCCTGGGCGATTAAGCGCTGCGGGACGCTGAAATCGAAAAAAGGTTCGGCCATACGGTTACTTGAAGTTCTTCAACCAGTCATCGAAGGATTTTTTGTGCTGGTCCAATGTCTTGGCCGGGCCGGTCAGCGTTATGAAATAAGGGCCGCCCTCGCAAGCGAAGACGACGCCGAAGCGGCGATAATTGGTTTTGCGTTCCGTTTTGGCGTTGGGATCGAAAGGCGGGTTTTTAGAAAGATAAGTCCCCTGGATATCCAGATAGGTGAGGTCAGCCTTGCCGGCCTTGAAGTTTTCAACCTTGGAGGCCTGCTCGATAGTCTTGCCTTCGGGCGGCTGAAACTGGCTTTTCCAGCGGGTTATGTTGTCGTCTGTGCTGCCGCCGGCCTTTTCTCCAAAAAAGAAGATCACGAGTTCCGCATCCCCGACAGCGAATTGATGCGACCGCAGTTTGTTGGACGGAGGCTGGCTTTTCCAGTCGGCCGGTGTTGTCGATTTGAGAGTGCCCAGAGTGACGACGGTCCCCTTGTCGCCACCGTCAGCTCGATTATCAAGCAGGAGCAGCCCAGCCATGAAACTCAAGACGATGCCAAGGGCCTTCATGATGTTTCCTTTCGTTGGAAAATGCGTTAGTTTTAGAGGGTTTTTGATGCCTAAAGTATTGGCGATAGCAACCGGCAGGCGTTTTCCGCGAGCCTTTCGATGAAGGAGCGGTTGGCATACGCATTTTTGTCCAGTTTGATGGCGTTGCGAAAGTCCTCCTCGAAGGATGCCTCCAGTTTTTTGACGGCTGCCGGTGAATAGAGCAGGCAGTTGACCTCAAAATTGAGGAACATGCTGCGATTGTCCAGATTGGCTGTGCCGACGGATGCAAATTCGTCATCAACGATCATCACCTTGGCGTGCATCATTCCTTTGGTATATTGGTAGACCTGCACTCCCGCTCGCAGAACGTCCGCCCAATAATAGCGGGCCGCGAATTGCGGCACCCATTTGTCCGGACGATGTTGTCCCAAGAAGCGGACGTCGATGCCATTGTAGGCGGCCAGGCGCAGCGCATCCAGCAAGCCGGCATCGGGTACGAAGTAGGGCGAGGCGATCCAGACGCGCTGCCGTGCTTTGAGAATGGCGGCAAAGGTAATCTCGCGGATGGCTTTCAGATCACGATCCGGTCCAGAGTCAATGACCTGCACGGGATAGGGCCCGGCGTTATGGTTGGCCCTGAAATAAGCCCCGCGTGCATCTTGGGCAGGCACATTTTCGCCCGAAGCAAAGCTCCAATCTTCCATGAACACGCGTTGCAGATCGACGACCGCCGGGCCACGGACCCTCAGGTGCGTATCGCGCCAGAAGCCGAAATATTTGTTCCGGCCCACATATTCATCGCCAATGTTGAGCCCGCCGATAAATCCATAAGTGCCGTCGACAACCATGATTTTACGGTGATTGCGCATGTTGACCTGGAGACGCCGGCGCAGCAGATTGATGGGTAAAAAGACGCTGGTCTTGCCCCCGGCGGCACGCAATGGCGCCAGGAGACGCCTGCCAAGTCGGTGCGAGCCCATGGCATCATAGAGCAAGCGCACCTCCACGCCCTGTTTCGCCTTGGCGGTCAGGAGCTCGAGGAACTGTCGTCCCAACCGGTCGGGCTGAAAGATAAAGACCATGATGTGAATGTGATGCTCAGCGCCGTTGATGGCTTCGATCATGGCGTCAAACGTGGGCTGGCCCTCGAAATAAAAGTCGACCTGATTGTTGTCCGTTACATGGTAGGCACCAAGGCGATAGGCCAGGCGCGCCAAGTTCTCGCTCAGGCCTTCGAGTTGGCCTTCCTGCCGGCTTGCCCGCGGCAGGTTTGCGGAACTGGCGTGGTTGGCGGGATTGGCTGGTGATTCATACTGAAGCTTGTGCCGCCGTTTACGTTTCAGCGGTCGGCTGACGTGTTGGTAACCGAAGAAAAAAAACAGCACAATGCCCGCCAGGGGCAGAAATAGCATAAGCAGAATCCAGGCAATCGCGGAACTGGCTTCCGGCTTGGTCATGAGCACCCACACAATGGACAGGGTGGTCGCGACAAAGGCGAAGGCTCCCAGCAGGAACGGTAACCAAAAAAGAAAATCGTCCCAAGTTTGAAAGAGCCAGTTCATGCCGACGGCCTCAAGTCATATTCCGACACTATTTTAGGCAAATTCAACGGGTGAGAAGTCAGGCCCGCGTTGTCCTGCCGCGCCTTTACATCCTATTGAAAACCACGCCGTTAAAAGCCATTCCGAGCGGTCGGACTCGCCCTGGCCAGGCACACAAAGCCGGCCCGATCCATCCGTTTGCGGAGCGGATAAGGCAATTTGCTGCTCATTCATTCGTGAGCTATCCTTGAACTTGTCTAATACTTCGTTTACAGGAAGATATCATGAGCCAAGCAATCCTGGACCGCGATTTGAACGAATGCCTATGCGTGGAGCTTGGCTGGAAAGAAGTTGCCAAGGGATTGACCAAAATTCTGATTGGTTATGCCATCTGGGTCGTCGGCTATGTTTTGGGCGTGGGGCTCGTGCTGCTCCCGCTCATCCAGGCGAATTTCAAGCTGGAATCGACACGCATGGGCATCCCGCAACTGTGGATGTTCTACGCGGGTCTGGGGATCCTGTCCGTGACGGGAATGCTGTCCTGCGGCATCGTCATGGGGGGCAAATGGAAGTGCATGATCAATGCTTCGGAACGCAATAATTGCCGGTGGCTGCTTTTTGTTTGCGTGGCCAGCCTGGCCATGTCCATGGCACTCGGACTTCTATCATCGTTGGCAGGGCTGAAAATTCAGCCGGAATTCAGCCGGGGCGTCGCCGGCCTGGGCCGCATGCGCTTTTCCACGGTTGGCGTGGTGTTTAACCTGAGCAGCGTGGGCCTATGCATGGCCTATGGTTGCACATTCGCCCTGTTCCTACGGTCGGTGGCGCAGTGTATGGACTCGCGCTGGCATGTGCGTCTCGTGGATCTTTTTCTGAGCTTTTTCGTGCCGCTCACGATCGCCTCGGTCTTCCTGACCTATCGCGTGATCACTGGCGACGAACAAATGATCAAGCCGCTGCTGTTCGTGGGCGTGGGGTGGATCGGCTGTTTCGCGTTTTGGATCTACATGATCGCGTCGGTGCGGCGGTGTATCCTCCGCACCCTGGATAAGGTCAAGGACCCAATGGCTTATAGCGCCCTGGCACCGGGCAGGCCGCAAAAACGCGATTTCAGCTATAACTAAGGTCGCAGCAGTTCTATGCCGCCATCCTTCTGAACCAGCACCGTGGGGGCCATGCCGAGAAATAAGCCAGTGCCCACGATGCCAGGTATGCTTTGAATGGCGTGCTCGACGTCTGCGGGCTTCGTCATCGGCTGGACCTTGCAGTCCAGAATGACGTTGCCATTGTCGGTGACAAAAAGCTGGCCGCCCAGCGATCGCGGCTCGGCCGGAAACCCAAGAGCGACCAGGCGGCGGCGACAAAGACTCAGGCCGAAAGGCACCACTTCCACGGGCAGGATGCCGCGTTCACCCAGAATTCGCACGCGCTTTTCCGTGCCTACCAGAATCACTAGCTGGCGCGAAGAAGCAGCCACGATCTTTTCGCGCACCGGCGCCCCGCCATAGCCCTTGATCAGATTGCAACGGTCATCGACTTCATCGGCACCGTCCACGGTCACATCGATAGACTCACATTTATCTATGGGGATAAGGGGAATACCGAGTTGCGTGGCCAGTTGCGCCGCTTCGCTGGAGGTGGCCACTCCCTGGATGGCAAGACCGGCGCGCACGCGCTCGCTCAAGGCCTCAAGGAAGGCGGCGGCGGCGTGGCCCGTACCCAGGCCGACGACGTTGCCGGGAGAGATCATCGCTACCGCGCAGTTCGGCGATCGCCCGCAGGTGCGGCGCATTGGTAGCCATCTGGGGTTTCTCGTTTTAGAGGTGCCGGTAGCGGCCATATTTATTTCGCCCAGACTATTCTATGCAGCCAGCGTTCGAGGAGAATGCTCGAGGTCGCGGACTTCATCCAGGATTTCACCAAGGAGCGTGACTTCGAGGTGAAGCAACGTTTCAGCGGCCTGGGCGCCATCGAGAACGCGATGGTCGAAGGCCAGGCGGACATCGAGGCAGCCTTTGTCGTCGAGAAGCCCGTAATGCAACGTGGAGGTTAGCAACGGCACAAGGTTCAAGATGCCCGCTCCCTGGCCGGCAACCGAGGTAAGTCCGAAGGTCCCGAAGTTGTGGCAACGCCGGCGACCGAACAAGTTGAGTGCGGCCCACATCAAGAAGCGGCGCACGGGTCCAGGCAGATGGCTCACGCGGTTGACGCGCCGATACGAATCGATTTGCTCGACGGGCGTCTCCATAAAGTGATGAATGATGGCATCGAGTTCCGGAAGTGTGCGATTTTCCGGGCTCCGCACATGCGCATGCAGCACCACATCCTCTTCGAGTACGCGCCGCCCGACGTTTAGCGTGGCGATATTCTTCGGCGCTTCGAAAAAGCGTGGCCACGGAAAACTCATGTAGCAGCGTCGCAAGATTGGCTCACGCGCGGCAACGAGTGCAAACGCCTTGGTAAAGAGGGCAGTCCAGGTAGGCCGGGGCGAACAGAGCTGTCGGGCCATGATGAGCCGGCTCAGGTTCATGCGGCGGTCCACGGTCACCGTCGGCACCTTTTGACTGAACGTCATGAGGTCAATGACTAGCCGCCGAAAAGGCGTTATCCATACCGTTTTGCCGCGTAGTTTGACCATGAGACATTCCCTTGTGCTTGACGTGCCGGAGGTCTTTCGTTGAGAACGGTGCCTGGACGAACACTTGCAATGGGTGTTTATCCGGAAAATCGAAAAATAGCAATAGAAACGTCACATCCCGCGGGGCCCTTCTTTCTGGACGCGATACCGGCCAGGTCGGGACATTTGGCCAACTTCCTATTTCTTTTCCGCTGGCATGGGTCGAAAGAGTAATGAGAATGGATTCATGTCTTGTGAGCGTTGCTGGGCCATGCCCCGATGCTCGCCTGGTAGGGACGTCAGGCCGTTTGTTGACGCTGACCAGGTACCGAAGGCATGAAAAAACTGGTATGGATCGTCGCCGGTGTCGCTCTCTGTCCCTTCGCACTGGAGGGCCAGGGCGCCGGTTTATTGAGCAAGCGCGTCGACCTGGAGCGCGTGCAAAGGTGCCTTCACGGGCAGATCGTCGATTTTACGCACAATCACGGGGCGGACCGGCGCATCTGGTCACCCGCGCTGTGCGCCAGGCGTGATCTTTACGTCTACTTGCCCCCCAACTTTGATCCCAACAAAAAATACCCCCTTGGCATCTTCCTGCATGGCGCCACCCAGGACGAGCAGTTCTTCATTGACGGCCTTGTCCAGCGTTTCGACAAGGCAATCGTCTCGGGTGAGTTGCCTCCTTTTATCGTCGCGGTGCCCGATGGCAGCTTGCTCGGCCGGCCCTCCTTCTTTCAGATTGCCAGCTTCTTCGCCAACTCCGATGCCGGGCGCTATGAAGATTATCTGATGGAGGACGTCTGGAACTTTGTCACGGAGAACTTTCCGATTCGCCCCGAGCGCGAGGCCCATGCGCTCATTGGCGCCTCCATGGGCGGTTCGGCCGCCTTCGCGCAGGCCATCAAGCATCGCGACAAGATCAAGATTGCCGTCGGTTTTATGCCGGCGCTTAACTTGCGCTGGGTCGATTGCCATGGCCATTATCGAACCCAATTCGATCCCTTTTGCTGGGGATGGCGCAGCCAGCTCAAGCCATGTGAGATAATCGGCAGGCCGGGCGAGCTTGTGAAAATCAGGTTTCGCAATCTCTACTGTCCGCTCATCGGCTATGGGCCGGACGCCATGGCGAAACTGAGCCAGTTCAATCCCATCGAGATCATGGATCAGTACGATTTGAAAGAAGGGGATTTGTCGCTTTTTGTCGGTTACGGCGGCATGGACGAGTTCAATATCGGTGCGCAGGTCGAAAGCTTTCTTTACCGCGCCAGAGAACGGGGCATAACGGTCGGTGTCGCTTACGATCCGCAGGGGCACCACAACGTCGAAGGGGGTCGGCGCCTTTTCCCGGACGCCATGCGCTGGATCGAACCACTCATGGTCCCTTATGCTGAGCCGAAGTAAGGGAGTCTCACTTTTTTGCCGCCACGTGGCCTGGCGCGGCGATAAAGTCCTTGACCGGTGCGCCATCGCTGGTTTGCCAGATGCGGACCTCACCGTTGTTGCCACCACCGGCCACCCATTGCCCGTCGGGGCTGATGGCCACCGCGAAGACGTAGTCGCTGAAGCCCGCCAGGTTCTTGAGCGCCGCTCCGGTTTTGGCATTGAATAAACGAACCGCCCCGTCGGCGCCGCAGGTGGCAAACAGGGCTTTTTCGTCGCTTGGATAGTACGTCACTTTGTACACGGCCTTGCCGCCGCTAATTGAGCGCGTTTGCTTGCCGATCTGTTTCTTGTCGTCAGTGGCTTGCCATTCGCGCAAATTGCCGTCTTCGCCCACGGAAAAGCCGGTCTTGCCATCAGGAAGGATGCCGACGCCATACACCGAGTTTTGATGATCCCCAAAGGTCAACACGGACTCCTTCGCCGCCAGGTCCCAAATCTTGGCGGTCTTGTCGCGGCTGGCTGTTAGCAGGAGTTTGTTATCGGGTGAGAAGGCCACGCCCAGCACCCAGTCAGCGTGATTTTCGACGACCTGGTCCAGGGCTCTGCTCGCCACGTCCCAAACGCGGACCAGGCGATCGCAGCCCCCCGCGGCCAACTTGGTACCATCTGGGCTGACTGCGAGAGCCAGCACTTCATCATCCCCCTCGTATAGTTCCGCCACCAGCACGCTTTTATCATTGACGCCATCGAGAACGCCAACCCCACCGATAGCGGTTCCCGTGCCACTTATGTCATAGATGCGCACGTCCCCTTCCTGGCCGGGCCGGCCTCCCGCGACCGCGAGCTTGCCATCGGGAAGAAATGCCATCGCCTTGGCGCGTTCGGCGCGGGTGTAAATCCGCTTTTCGAGCCTGGCCTCAAGCGGGTCCCAGACAGTTAGCTCGTGATAACCGCCGACGACGATCTTTTTACCGTCCGGCGTGAACGCCAGAGCATTTATCAAAAAGGGAAATGGATAGGAGGCCGGCGGCGCCGGCGCCTTCCAGCGGACGCGCAGCTCACGTAGTAAATCCGCCTTGGGGTCGATGCCCGCGTCCATCTGAGCGCCGGCGGCGATCCACTGGGAGATGATCGTGACTTGCTGCTTTGTGAGAGGATCGCCATTTTCCTTGGGAGGCATGTGCTCGGGGCCGGTACTCGTCAAGACATCGATGATGAGGCTTTCGCGTGGCTTCCCAGCAGTGACCGGATCGTCCTTGGTGCCGCCCTTACGGAAGCTTTCGAAGGTCGTCATATCAAGCTTGCCTTTTTTCCGCTTGGCATCATGGCAGGCGAAGCAATTCTCCTTGAGGATGGGGGCGACGTCTCGAATAAAGCTGATCTTGGCTTCCTGCGAATAGGCAGACGGCACCACACTGGCCAGCACCAACCAGGCCAGGGCTGCCGCGAGAATAGAACACAGGATGCAGTAACAGCGAAACATGCCAATCTCCCTCGTCGCCCAGGGCCGTAAAGCTTCCCGGTATCAAAAATTTTGATCAGTCTGTATTATACCACCCGCGCCGCGCAAAGCCGCGCATTCTTCAGGCTTCAGGCCCAGAATTTCTTGCAAAACTGCATCGGTATCCTGCCCCAGGCCTGGTGGCATCGTGGCGCCGGGCAGGCTTGCGCCCTGAATGTGAAACGGGGAACCGACCAAATCAACGGGGTTTCCCGCCGGGTCCCGCACCCCAAACCGAAGGAGACGGTCGACGGCTTGCGGCTGGGAATAAAGCTGGGCGTAGTTGAGCACCGGAGCATGCGGAATGTCGGCCGCGAGCAATTTTTGTTGCCAGACCTGTGCCGATTGCGTGGACATTAGCGCTTCGAGAAGCGGCACCAGGGAATCGCGGTGGCGCACCCGCTCGGCATTGCTCGTAAAACGAAGATCGCTCGCCAGATCATCACGACCAGCCGCCGCGCAAAAACGTTGCCACTGGCCATCGTTGCCGACGGCAAGAATGAGCCAGTCGTCGGCGGTTTGAAAAGCTTGATAAGGGACAATCTGCAAATGGGCGTTCCCCTGCCGCTCGGGCACTTGCCCGCTCGTCAGGAAGGCCTGGACGAGGTTGACCTGCGAAGCCACGGCACAATCGAGGAGGGCGAGGTCGATGGCGTAACCATGTCCCGACGATTGCCGCGCATGCAGACATGCCAAGATCGCGATGCCGGCGTACAGCCCAGCCCAGACGTCCGTGACCGCCACACTCACTTTCGACGGCGGCCCGTCCACGGGGCCGGTTGTGTCCATGAGCCCGCTCAGGGCCTGGATGGCAAAGTCGTAACCTGGCAAGTCGCTCCAGGGACCAGTGCGGCCAAAACCAGAGAGTGAACAAACGATAAGCCTGGGGTTGATGCCTTGCAATCGCGTTGGGCCGAGGCCCAATTTCTCCGCGCTGGCCGAGCGAAAATTTTCGAGGACTATATCACTCCTGGCGACTAGCTTGTAAAAGATCTCCAGCCCCTCCGGCTTGGCCAGATCGAGGGTTATGCCTTTTTTGTTGCGATTGCACGACAAGTAATAGGCACTAAAAGCCCCCGCGAACGGCGGGCCCCAACCGCGTGTCTCGTCTCCCTGGCCGGGCCTCTCCACCTTCAAAACCTCGGCACCAAGGTCACCCAGCATCTGCCCACAATAGGGCCCCGCCAATACCCGAGAGGCATCGAGTACTCGTAAACCGGCCAAGGGACCGACGTTTGGCATATTTGACTCTCCAGAACGTGGCCGAGCGGAAAACGCTATTGTAGAAGTCCAGGCCCCTCGCAAAAACACCATTGTGACCGGGCCAGCCCGTGCCAATAGTCTTTTACTTTGCCAGCGCTATCCATAAAAAGATGTCACGAGGCCATGCATCCATCGGACTCCGCGGTTATGCCACACCCAACGCACTTGCTTGCTGTCGAAACAACCCTTCTCGTAATCGACGTGCAGGATAAGTTGATGATCAAAATTCCGGGCGCCGCCGATATCACGCGGAACATTGGCTTTTTGATCGATGGTGCCCGGCTACTTGCCGTACCGGTCGCGGCTACCGAGCAGTATCCCAAGGGATTGGGGCCGACGGTGCCGGAACTCGCGCAGCGCTTGCCGGAGCGGCCGGCCAAGACGGCCTTTAGCAGTTGTGCGGTGCCAGGCCTTGTTGAAGAGTTCCGCCGACAAGGACGAACGCGCGTCGTGCTAACGGGTATTGAGAGCCATGTATGCGTACTCAATACTGCCCTCGACTTGCTGGCCGCCGACTTTAAAGTCTATCTGGCGGTCGATGCCATCGGCAGCCGCTATGCGATCGATCACGATACGGCCCTACGGCGTCTCGAGAGGGCCGGTGCCATTTTACTGACGGTGGAGACGGCGCTTTTTGAAATGACTGGCGGGGCCAGCCACCCCAAATTCAAGCAGGTCAGCGCGCTGGTTCAGGAACGCATGAAAGCTCTTTGATTATTCACCCATTTCGCGGAGGAAGTTTCTCGTGTCTCTACCTGGTCAATTAAACCCGTCCCCCCGGTTGCTGCTTGGTCCCGGTCCCAGCGATGTGCACCCGCGCGTCTTGTGTGCCATGGCCACGCCTCTCATGGGGCACCTCGATCCGCAATTTATAGTCCTCATGAACGAAACGCAGGACATGCTGCGACAGGCTTACCAGACCAAGAACACCCTTACCTTTCCCGTCAGCGCCACGGGCATGGCCGGCATGGAAGCATGCCTCGTCAACTTGCTGGAGCCAGGCGATAAACTGGTAGCCTGCGTCAAGGGTTTTTTTGGCCAGCGACTCGTCGAGGTAGGCGAACGCACCGGCGCCGTTATTACCCGGCTTGATTGTCCCTGGGGCCAGGTTTTCGACCTCCAGCGCATTCGCGAGGTGCTGACGAAGGTTCGCCCCAAAGTCCTGGCTATTGTTCATGCGGAAACCTCCACCGGGGCCTGGCAACCCATGGAAGAGGTGGGCAAATTATGTCACGAGTTCGATACCTTGCTGGTGGTCGATACCGTGACCTCCCTGGGTTGTGTGCCGCTTTACCTGGATAAATGGGAAATCGACGCTGCCTACAGTTGCACCCAAAAGGGCTTGAGCTGTCCTCCCGGAATGTCGCCGGTTTCTTTTAGTCCGCGGGCCGTCGAGGCTATTGGCAAACGCAAGACGAAAGTGCAGAGCTGGTACCTCGATGCCACCATCGTGCAACGCTACTGGGGCGAAGACCGCTTCTACCACCACACCGCGCCGATTACCATGGTCTATGCCATTCGCGAGGGCCTGCGCCTGTTGCTCGAAGAGGGCCTCCAGCCGCGCTGGGATCGCCACCTCAAAAATCACAAAGCCATCAAGGCCGGCCTGAACGCGCTCGGGCTCGAATATTCCGCACAGGAAGGCCATCAGTTGCCGCAACTCAACGCGGTCAAGGTTCCCGCCGGCATTGACGATATGGCGGTACGCAAAAAGCTACTGACCGATTTCGGCATCGAAATCGGTGGCGGCCTCGGGGATTTCAAGGGCAAAGTCTGGCGCATCGGCATCATGGGCCACAATTCCAGAGCGAGCAACGTGCTGCTACTCCTGGCTGCCCTGGAGCAATGTTTGCAGTCGCAGGGGGCGCGCGTTTCCCCTGGCGCGGGCGTTGCCGCGGCCAATAAATTCCTGGCGGCGAACTGATCCTTGCACGAGCGACCAGTTTGCCGGCTTCCTGGCTCAAGGAAGGCGAGCCTCTACCTCTCAGAGAAGATCGTCATGAGATATCTTGCCATCG
Organism: uncultured Planctomycetota bacterium; assembly: GCA_963848825.1. Classification (GTDB taxonomy): domain Bacteria; phylum Planctomycetota; class Planctomycetia; order Gemmatales; family Gemmataceae; genus CAVVSQ01. Next base: position 1,047,006 of record CAWKFA010000017.1, read on the forward strand.
CCGTCCTGCTGTTTATCGATCAGGCGGCCGTCCGGGCCCAGGCACCGTCGCCGGAAGCTCTGCAAGCCATCAACGAGAAAACCGACAAGCTTGGCAAGATGTTGGCGGTGTTGCGCAGACAGGGAGTGCGCGATCCGGGGCTGGCGGATGCCGAGGTTTATCATGAAGCCGCCCTCAAAATTGTCGAACATAACGAGTTTTTGACCCCCAAGCACGCGGGCTGGACACTCGACGTTCTCGACCGCGGCATGTTACGGGCTCATTTTCTGGCAGTGGGAGAAATGCCCTGGGCCCTTAACACTGGGACTGTGTTACGTGCTTATCGCTCGCGCCTGGATGGCTCGGTACAGCCCTATGCGGTCACCTTGCCGAGAGAGTATGGTAAAGATCCGGGTAAAAGGTGGCGTGTGGATGTTGTTCTTCATGGCCGTAGTGCCACGCTTACCGAAGTGAGTTTTCTGAAGGACCATCTGAATGACAAGTCCGCTGGCGCCAAGGCGGATGCACCTTACGTCAAGATCGATATTTTCGGGCGCGGCAACAATGCTTATCGCTGGGCAGGCGAGGCGGACGTGCTGGAAACGCTCGACAACTTCGTGGCCGGTGAACGCCTTATGGGCCGCGAGCGCTTGTTGGATCCTAACCGAGTCGTGTTGCGCGGGTTTTCGATGGGAGGCGCTGGCTCGTGGCACCTCGGGCTGCACCTGCCGGACCGCTGGTGCGTCGTCGGCCCCGGGGCCGGCTTCACCACAACCCACGGTTACATCGCCAAGCTCATGAATCCGCTCCCCTATCCTCAAGAGGAATGCTTGCGGATTTATGACGCAGTGCTTTATGCGCCAAATGCGTTCGATGTACCCATCGTGGCCTATTCCGGCGCCAAGGACCCTCAAAAGAAAGCAGCCGACACGATCGAAGCTCGGCTCAAGGACCTTGGCCTGTCCATGACGCACCTCATCGCGCCGGATCTCATGCACAACTTTCCGGCGGAATGGCAAAAAAAAGCGGAGGTTAACTACGCGAAACACGCCGCCGCGGGCCGGCCCGAATATCCCGCCGAAGTTCGCTTTGTCACTTATACCCTTAAATATCCGTCGTGTTACTGGGTTGAATTGCTTGGCCTCGAGCATCACTATCAGCAGGCGCTGCGTGGAGCGCGTCGTCAGGAAAATGGCTTTATCGTCAAGACAGCCAATGTAGGCGTGCTGCATCTGACCCTGCCGGAAGGGGCCGCCACCCAGCAAAGCGTGACCATCGATGGTCAAAAGCTCACGGCGCGTCCCTGGGTCAACCAGGCAGGAACCTACAGCCTTTATCTGAATAAACGGGACGGTCAGTGGGCGGTGGTCCTGCCGCAGCGGTTGTTGACGGAACGAGCCCAGAAGCCGCGGAAAATACCCGGTCTGACCGGGCCTATCGACGACGCTTTCACCGATGCCTTCCTGTGCGTGCGCGGCACCGGCACACCCTGGCACGAAGCGGTCGGCAAATATGCCGAGGGGGACCTTGAACGCTTCAAGAGAGAATGGTCCAAGTTCTTTCGCGGTACGTTGCCCTTTAAAGATGATGTCGATGTCACCAACGAGGATATCGCTGGTAAGCACCTCATTCTTTTCGGTGACCCGGGCTCAAATTCGCTGGTGGCGCAGGTCCTGGACGGTTTGCCTCTCAAGTGGACCAAGGAAACGCTGGAACTCGCCGGTGTGAAGGGTGCCGCCGCCGATCATGTTCCCTTGCTGATTTATCCAAACCCGCTCAACGCGGGCCGCTACGTTGTCCTCAACTCCGGCCACACTTTTCATGCGGCCGATTTTCAAGGTACCAACGCCTTGCTTTATCCTCGGCTAGGCGATTATGCCGTGTTGAAACTCCAGCCCGCGCCTGCCGCGCCCCTGGCGGCGATGGTGGCGACTTCGGGATTGTTCGATGATTACTGGAAGCTGAATGGCAAGTAGGTTTCCAGCCGATCCGGATAGGCCAGGTATTCAAGGCGTTCGGAAGCTAAGTCATTGTTTCGTAAGCGCTGGCCAGCTCAATGAGGGTACGCACGAAGCAACCGGTGCCGCCGGCATCGCGAGTGGCGTTTTCGTGTTCGGCCCAGGCAGGGCCGGCGATGTCCAGGTGGACCCAGGGAACGCTACCAACGAATTCTTGCAGGAACTTGGCCGCCGTGATAGCGCCACCGTAACGAGAGCCGCCCGTATTCTTCATGTCCGCGACGTCGCTCTTAATCATCTCGCCGTACAGAGAATACATGGGCAATGGCCACGCTCTTTCCCCCACAGTCTGGGCGGCGGTCTGCACGCGCTGGCTCCAGGCGTCATCGTTGCTCATGAGACCGGCCACGTCCGTACCCAGCGCCACCAGGCAGGCGCCGGTGAGGGTGGCCAAATCCACCAGGTGATCGACCTTTTGGTCGACCGCGTAAGCAAGTGCGTCAGCGAGAATCAGCCGACCTTCGGCGTCGGTGTTGAGGACTTCGATGGTTTTGCCGTTGCGCGGCGTGCAGCACGTCCCCCAGCTTCATGGCCTTGCCGCTGGGCAGGTTTTCGACGAGGGCCAAAACACCCAGCAAGTTAACCGGCAGTTCCATCTCGGCGGCCGCCTGCATGGCTGCCAGGACTGTCGCGGCGCCAGCCATGTCGCATTTCATGGCCACCATCTGGTCATTGGTCTTGAGGGACAGGCCGCCGCTGTCGAAGGTGACCCCCTTGCCGACAAGTGCGAGGGTCTTGCCACTGGTACCACGGCGATGATGCAACAAAACCAGGCGCGGCGCTCGTTCGGACCCGCGGGCGACGGCCAGGAGCGCATGCATGCGCTCGGCTTGCAACTGAATTTCGTCAAAGATAACGCATTCCAGGCCGGTTTTCCTGGCGACGTCGCGGGCGCGATCGGCAAAGGTCTCGGGATATAAATCACAGGGGGGTGTATTGACGAGGCTGCGCGCCAGACTTATAGCCCGCCCTTCGATGGCGGCACGGCGCGTGCCCACTTCCACCGCGGCCGTTGCCAACGCGCTGGCCGCAATGAGCCAGAGTTCACCAGGCGCGAAGCGTTCTGGCTTCGTCTTGCGCAGGCCGGGGCCTTCGCTACCTTGCATGAAGCCGATACCGAGCGCCCGCGCCACCGCGTCGGCCTGGAGCGCGGGAACCTGATCGGGAACGGCGATGGCCACCCGCTCGATGGCTTTGGCAGTCAGCGACCTGGCGGCGGCGGCGCTCGCGGCTACCAGGCCGCCTATATCGATGTTGACTTTGCGTCCGAGGCCAACCGCGAGAATGCGCTTGGCGGCGATGCCGTGCGGGTCCAAAAGCGGAGTGAGTTCCTTGGCCTTGCCGGTCAAATCGCCCTGTTCCTGAAGGCGCGCCAGGGTGCCGCCAAGCTTGACGTCGAGTTGAGCAAGAGCGCCGTCCAGGCCCTTTTGCTCCCAGAGGCCGACAACGAGCCAATCGGCCGCTATCTCCGCCAGGGGAGCAAAATGGGAACTTAGCTTCATGGCGCCACCACTTTAAGCGGCAGGTTCACCTTGGCGGCTTTGCCGGAGATTTTGTCCGTGGCAGCCAGCTCGACCGTGAAATTACCGATGCGATTGAGGGTAATGCCGAAGTGCATCGACATGAGTTTCAGGTCCTCGGGGACATCCTTGTTGACGGTGCCGCTGAGCGCTTTCGCGAACGTGGGTTTCCCCTGGTCGTCGAGCACGCGCATGGTGACATGGACGTCGGGTTGCTTGGTGGTCTTGTCCCGCGCAAAGCCCACAGGTGCGAAACTGAGATAAACGGTCTCGCCAACGACACCGACCGCGGCTGCCGGGACCTTGGTTTCGCGGTCGGCAAAAGCACCCACGCGGACAAGCCCAAAATTCGGCGGTAGGATCTTGCCCGTTTTTTCGTAGGAGATCTTATTGTTGGTCTCGCGGTGCCGGTCGGTGACTGTCACTTTGAAATGATGGATGCCTGGTACGCTGTCGATGGGGATTTCGAGATGGGCGCTACAGGGCAGGGAGTCGCCGCCCAGGTAATTCTGGGCGATGGCGTTGGTGGGCCCTTGCTTGAAAATAAGCAGTCCCTTGTCATCGGTAACCTCGACGAGGAGACTGTACGAGGCCCGGCCCGCATCATCGAGCTTCATGTTTTTGATGTCGAAGGTAAAGAAAATGATGTCGCCCGGAAGTCGACCCTCGCTGGCGGGGTGCTTGGCGCCGAGGTAGCCGTAGGTGGCGCGGGCGTTGGCGATTTCCAGCGGAGCCTCCTGCGCACCGGCAACGGCTAGCCCCAGACACAGGCAAAACGTGGCATACATGGTGTCAAATCCTTCTCGTTATTTGGCGAAACTTTTTTTAGGCGCTTGAATGAAGGGATCAAAGGTCGTGCGAAACCCGGCACTGCTCTCGGCGCCGGCGGCAAACGAGACGAGGGCGCTTTCGAGGCGCGAAATAGGGTGCATCGTTACCTGGGGTAGCGGGCGCGAAGGCGAGTCCCTTGCTCGTCATGTTGTAGACGAGTTCCGGAACGTTGCGGCCCGTCGCTGCAAAGGTACCGTCAAGATACTTGGCGGCACTGGGCGAGCGCACCATTTGCAAGGAGCTATCCAGACTGTCCAGAAAATGTTTGCCTTCGAGATAGAGGCCGGCATCAATTGTCTCCTTGCGGAACTTCTGACTGAGTTCGGAACGCAGGGCCGTGATCCCCTTACTGGCAGTGTTATACATATCCAGGTCGATGCCGCCCGAAGTCGCCGCGGAAACAAGTTGCGGGAAAATGGGTGCGAGTTTTTTTTGCGTGGCGCCACGCAGCGCCAACGGCCAATCAAGCTTGCCACCGTCGCGAAGCAGGCCGATATTGGCGCCCCCCTTGCCGCTGGTGACATTGATCCAGCGTAGCATACCAGGGTCGAGTGTCACGGGCGGGCCCTGAATCCCCACGCGGAGAAGCTTGTCGAGATAGGGGAGCAAGATGTTTTGAGACTTGCCGGACCTTACCTCGGCCTCGAGAGGATGGTTCATAACGCGGCGCACGATCATCATTTCGGACTTTTCCTGGTCCTCCGTGAAGGTCGGCCTGTTGGCTTTTTCATACATCATTTCATCGAAAGTCTTGCGCTTGGTATCGACCTTCGCCTGGTTGGCTTTTTCGCGCTCGACGCGAGCCTGCTCCTGGTTGATGTAAAGTTCGCCCGTGGCGCCAATTACGTTGGCCTGGCCGTTGAGCACATTGCCCGGGCCGAAGCCGCCGTAGCCGGGAGGCGGGTAATACGGATACTGGGCCCCAAGGGACGCCGCCAGCGTTAAACAGCCGGCGATACAGAATGCGTAACGGGGGAACTGACGCATGGCGAGCACTCCGGCGATTGTCATGAGTTCCAGGCAGCTTAGCGCGGCGAAGGGTTTTGGGTTTTAGGTACCGGCGGCAGTTGACCGTCCGGAATAAGGGCATGCCAGCGCTTAACAGCCTGCTGCCGCTGTTCCTCTGGGGCGCCCGCGTCAAAAGCAATGACTTTGCCAGCCGGGGCCAGACGAATCAGGTGCCAGTTGGCCAGGGTGCGCACGGCCTGGTTCGGGTGATCAAGGTAGGTGAGCAGCACGGCATAGGTATCCGGGTCGGCGCGTTCCTCGCCATTGAAGCCCACGAGCAAGTGAATCAGGTTTCGGGCCTGCACTTCCGTGAGTTTCTTGCTCTCCACCAGACTGGTCTGAAGCTTTTTTAGCTGGCCAGGTTCGCGGCCAAGCCAATGTCGCAGGACGATGACGGCATGGTCACGATCTTCAACCTGTTTCGAATTCATGAGCACACTGAACACCCGCGACAAGTCGTCGAGCGCACCTGCCAGGGTCATCCCGGTAAAGCGCTCATTTTTGTTGTTCGATTTGGCCAGTTCATCCAACGCCTTGCCAACGTCTGATTTAGCGAGACTGGCTGCGGCCGACGCCATTTCTTTAAAGATGCCCTCTTCCTGGCCGTCGAGCGGTTTGACCACGTTTTCCGGCAGTTTGTCCAGTCTTTGGAAGGTCGGCTTGCGAAGGACACTGTCCCAGTGCAGTCGGGCTAGTCCGGGCGGAGCGTGCATCCCCATGCCTTCATTGCCGGTATCCAGGAAAGCTTGTCCGGCAAGAACCAGGATCAAGAGATCGGCAGTGGGATTGTCGGTACTGGAGTCGATAACCTTGACAAGGCCCGGTGCATGCCGGCCGAAAATCTCCAGGCCCACTTTGGTGCCGGGCGTTTGCAATGACAAGACCCATACCTCATCGCGAATGCGAAGCCTGACTTTGGCCTCGCCATTTTTTCGCAGGTTTTCGAAAACAATCAGTCCACGCCCAGGTGTCAGGTCGAGATCGACGCCGGCCGCGTCGTGAAGTGTTAAACCAGCCTCCAACACGGGAAAAGGTCCACGGTTGCCGATGTCGGCCAACATGCGGACTTGCAACGCTCCCGAAGGAGAAATCAGCTCCGACCTGGGCAAGCCGATGACAAGTGCTCCTGAGTGTAGCGCGTCGCCGACTTTTACTGGCTTCCAGCCATGATTCGCCTCCTTGTTGAGGAGGATGCCGGCGACCGACACGCACTTCGCGGCGACGGCTCCGGAATCTTTGGGCTGCTCGGCCCAGGCGGACTGGCCGAGGAGAGCTCCCAGGATCAAGCAAGCTGATGAGATCTTCATAAAGCGTGGTGCCGTGCACGAAGGAATGGGAAAGGAGTTAGTGTAGTCAAGAATAAAGGAGGGAACAAAAAAGAAAAGAGAAAAAGATACGAAAAGTGCGCTGCTACGAGGCGCCTGCAGGCGGGAGGCGTGAGCAACCGGTAATTGATTCACGGCCTATGAGGTGCCGTCGCCAAGCAAACCATTAGAGCGATTCGGCTAATTCGCGGATAAGCTCGGCGTCGCGCGCGGGCACGGTCCAGAAACCGCTGGGCGTCAGGCAACGGACAACACAAGGCGTAACGGAGAATGCCGCGCTTGACGATCGGCGCGTCGTGAGTCGCCTTGCCGTATTGCGCGAGGATGAGAGGGGTGAGGTCCCACATTTTCCAGCGACGCAAATCCTCGATGGCCAGGTCCGCCATCTCGCCGTCGCTGATCGCATGGCGATAAGCCTGTTCCATGGGCGCCTTCGTGAGCGCAGGTTGCCAGCTCATGTAAAAACGGACCGTGCGGAGCGCGGCATATTTCTTGAGAAAATTGGCGCCAGGGCTACTGAGAATGCCGGCTGTCAGCTTCCAGCCCTCCTGGGGCCGCAAGGCGATATAGCCTCCGAGCAAGCCATCGAGGGCCCGCAGGTCTTCGCCCTTGGCTTCGTCGATGCGCTTGCGCAGTGACGTGGCATCGCGGGCGTCGCCGCAATTGCCAAGCAGAAACGCGAACAAGCTGATGCGATCCGGGTCGAGCGCGGGGTTTTGCAGAGCGGCGCGCAGCCGCGCGGGCTGAATATGTTTGGCTGCTTCGCCCACTTCCTCGTCGCCGGAGCGGGCAAACTCAAGAAAAGCATCTTCGGCGATCACCTTGTCCGGGTGATCGAGGAAGCGCGCATAGTAAGCAAGCGCAGCCGCCTTGCCTTTCGCGCGCTCCGCGCGGGCGCGGTCAACGTAGTCCACCACTTCCGGATTGCTGGTTTGCCGGCCCAGGTAGGGATCAAGCTTATCCTTGTTGATGGTGCAGAAGATTAGAAAGCGCGGCGGGTTTTTGGCGTCCAGCACGGGAACGTAGCGGTCGAGCGTCACCACCTTCGCTGCCACCGTCGAGCCGGCCGTTTTGACGATTTTCTCGACGTGAAAATCCGTGGCGCCCGAGCCGGGCAAAGCGCCCTGCTGAGTATGCAAACGAGGGTTGGTCGCATAGCCGAAGAAAACAAGGTCGGCCCGATCCAATTCCTGCCCCAGGGTCTCTTTCTTGAGGGGCGAAGTACACAGGCTACAGGCCGTCGCGGGGCAGGGTAGAAGAGCCAGCGAAAAACCAAAGCCGAAGGCCGCCAGTAAGAGACGTCCCATCAACAACTCCATTTGTTAGGTGTATTGCAGGCGCCTTGCGCTCGGCGCATATTGCAGATTCCGGCCCAGGCCCTAATTGTCGAGCTTCAGCAACTCCTCCGTGTCCTTGACCCAGTCGCTGTTGCTCTGGCGTTGTTCACGGACGAACGTGAGGGCGCGTGCCTGCGGAGACTGCAGAGCGAACCGTAGGATGGCCCTACGAATCACCGGGACGTCGTGACTTTTCTTGCCGTAGAGGTCAAGAATCTTATCCGTTAATTCCCATTGCTGCCACTTACGCAGGTCTTCCACCGCGAAATCGGACATATCGCTCTGGTCCAGAATCAGGGCCATGGCGCTGACGATGTCTTTCTTGGGGACCAGGTCGGGCCGTTGGTCCCACAGGAACCGCAAGGTTCGCAGACCAGCATAGCGCATCAAGAACTCTTCTTTGCTATCCTTGAGCAGACCCGTGAGGTAGCTCCAGCCTTCCTTGGGCTGGAGCATCAGGTAGGCGGCCAAAATACCATCGATGCCGGAGCTTTTGCGTTTCTCGGGGTCGTCGATGAGCGTGCGCAGCAATTTGCCATCTTCTTCGTTGCCGCAGTGGCCCAAAAGGGACGCGTAGAGGCCGTATCGGTAGGGTGGCGTCTTGGGGTCATTGAGCCAGCCGGCGAGGGTCTTGGCGGGCAACAGCTTGGCCATGTCCTTGTAATCTTTGTAGTCGGCCTTGGCGAACTCGCGGTAAGCGTCGATGGCCACGTCGAACTCGGCGCTATTGAGGAAGTCGAAACAATAGCGGAGGCGGTCGGCCGGCGCCTTTTCCTTGAGAGAGACGGCCCCCTTCAAGTATTTGACGAGATCGCTATCGGCCGAGATTTCGACCCCCCGATAAGGATCGATGTTTCCCTTGTAAACGTCGCAAAATAGCACGTACTTCTTTTTTTCGGCGTTGGGCACATACTTGGGCACCGTGATCATTTTCTTGTTTTTGATGATGTCATCGGACTTGAGCACGAGCTCGATATTGAAGTCGGTCGTGGCATCCTCGAGATTGCCGCCTTTGCCGGGAACGGGGTTGGAAAATGTGCCGACCAGCACCATCATGGCCTGGTTGTAGTCGCCCACGAGGGTAGGGCCGCGTTCCTCGGAACAAAATGGACAGGCGGTCGAGAATGCCGCCCAGCCGACCCACATCATTGCCAGGCCCAGGACGCCCAAAATTGTCCGCAGCATCGAAATACCCTCGCGTGGTAAGGTCGGAACCCAAGTTATTATTGTCCGGATGGCGTGAATGTGCAACTGGTTTCGATACTCTCTTGAGACCGGCCGCTAGCCCGGGAGCATGGCGTCGACTTTCGTAGAAGTCCACCCACAGCCGCCAACAATCATCGCGAAGTGTTTAATTTTGCGCCGGCGGTGTGCTGACGACTTCGTCGTCCGTGGCATCCATGTGGAAGCGCTGCCAGATCATGGGTCGGGCGAAGGGCTCGATTTGCAGCATGACGGTGCCATTTTGAAAGATGCGTACGCTGCCTGAGGATTGGCTGACGGCGACGGCGATGGCCTTGGTTTTCTTGCTGATGGCCGCCGCCGCCCAGTGACGGGTGCCTAGCCCTTTGCTGAGCGTGATGCCTTCGGCCGGCGCATCGATATACATGCAAGCCGCGTCGGCCACGGCGTCGCGCTGGATGATGATCGCCCCTTCCAGCTGAGCGAGGTCCTTGATCTGCTCGCGCACCTTGCGGTCACGCAGGTCCCGTTCCTTGCGCGCTGTAGCCGCGAAAAGGATTGAAGTTGAGGGGACGCGACATGGACAGTACTTTTTTGGTGTCGCCGATGACAAACATGGTGCCCACCGGTTTGCCTTCACGGCCTTCCCTGCCGATGTCCGTGGCAAGCTCGACCACGGCCCGCAAGGTTTCCAGCGGCACCTGGGTATCGAGCTTGCGAAGATCCTGGGCGCTAAGGCGTTCCAGGTGCTCGCCCAGATGGATGAGACTGAGGCTGTCGATGGGCTGCGGCCGGCCCGCCTCGACCCCAATGCCATTGTAAAGCGCGATCACATGCGCGCCGGCTTCAGTTTTTCAAGCGCGATGGCTTCCAGCAACGCCAGACTCATGCGCTCCTGGGTCGGCGTGGGGCCGGGGTCGATGTCGAGTACGGTAAGGTTCGGATACGCTTGCAAGGCGTGCATGAGCTCTCTGTCCTGGGCGGCGACCAGCAGCTTATCGGCGGGCAGCAGCGTATGGACAACGTCCCAGTCCAAGTTGGTTTCGGTGAGGATGAGAATGGCATCCGCGGGAAGGTCTTCAGCCAGGTGCCAGGCAGCTTTGAGCAGAGCTATAGTTTCAAGCGCGAGAGCCATAAGACTACGAACAACCAAAGGGGTTATAGCAAAGTGGTGTTTTATCGTAACCCGGAAAGAAGGGATAGAGCAAGCACGCGGAATGGGCATAAAAATCCGGATATTTTTCGCCCAAAGTCATGGGAGAAAGGCTCGTCAGCCCGCCGTAGACTCGTCTTGCTCCGGCTGCGTCTTATAAAGGACAATGACGACTGGAGTAGATAGCCATTGAAAGGGCGAACATGCATGATACGATCCTGCAGTCGATTGGGAAAACGCCGCTGGTGCGCCTGCGCCGGGTGACGGAAGGGCTCCAGGCCCAGGTTTATGCCAAGATGGAGTCGCTCAATCCCGGTGGCAGCGTCAAGGACCGTGTGGCGCTCTCGATGGTGGCGGAGGCGGAGCGGCGCGGTTGGTTGCGGCCCGGCGGAACCATTATCGAAGCGACGGCGGGCAACACCGGCGTCGGCCTGGCCATGCTCGGCGCCGTCAAAGGCTACCGCTGCATCTTTGTTCTGCCTGACAAAATGAGCGCGGAAAAGGTCCGCTTGCTCAAGGCTTATGGCGCCGAGGTTGTCATCACGCCGACCGCTGTCGCACCGGATTCACCCGATAGTTATAACGGAGTGGCGGAACGGCTGGCGCGTGAAATCCCGGCGCATGGCGACCGAATCAGTTCACCAACCTGTCCAATCCCGACGTTCATTATCGAACCACGGGGTATGAAATCTGGGAGCAAACCGAGGGCAAGATAACGGCCTTCGTGGCCGGGGTGGGCACCGGCGGCACCATCTCCGGCGTAGCTCGCTATCTCAAGGAGCAGAACCCGGAGGTTCGTATCATCGGCGCCGACCCAGAGGGTTCGGTCCTCTCGGGAGATAGCCCGCATCCCTGGAAGGTCGAGGGGATTGGCGAGGATTTCGTGCCCAAGACGTTCAATAGCCAGCTGGTGGATGAATGGATCCGCGTTGGCGATATCGAATCCTTTCAAATCGCGCGCACCCTGGCCAAACGCGAGGGCATCATGGTGGGCGGCTCGAGCGGCACCGCCGTGGCGGCGGCGCTGCGCTATGCGCGCCGCTTGACCGCGGACCACCTTGTCGTCGCGCTCTGCGCCGACACGGGCCGCAATTACATTAGCAAGCTTTTTGACGATGACTGGATGGCGGCCAACAACATGCTGGCCAGGATCGAGATCGCTCATTCGCTGGCCGACCTGCTCAAGAGCCGTGGCCCGCGTCCGCTCGTAACGGTCTCTCCCAAAACCTCGGTAGCCAAGGCGATTGAGCTGTTGCAAGCGACCGGCATCTCGCAATTGCCGGTGTTGCAGGATGGCAAGCCGGTCGGCAGCATCCAGGAAGTGACGCTGGCACGCATCCTCCATGACCATAGCGATCCCGACAAGGTGATGGTCGGCGAGATGATGGCCCGGCCGCTGCCACAGCTGGAAACCAGCGTGCACCTTGATGAGGCCTATCGTCTTCTGATGGCCGGCAACACCGGCGTGCTCGCCATCGCCGATGGCCACGTCGTGGACATTGTCACACGTATCGACCTGATTCATTATTGGAACCAGACGCGCGAGAAATCGGCGCCAGCGATTTGAAGAGGTGCTTCTAGTAATGGAGGACACATGAACGAATCCCAAGGTTTTTCTACGCGTGCCATTCACACCGGCCAGGAAGCGGAGCCGACGACGGGGGCCACGGTCGTGCCGATATTCGCGACCTCAACCTTCACGCAAGAAGGTCCAGGCAAGCACAAGGGGTACGAGTATTCACGAACGGGCAATCCGACCCGTGCCGCGCTCGAAACCTGCCTGGCGGAACTGGAAGGGGGGCAGCATGCCTGGGCTTTGCGTCCGGTTCGGCCGCCACGGCCGCCGTGCTGGCTCAACTGAGGCCTGGTGATGAAGTGGCTGCTGCGGCGGATCTTTATGGCGGAACGTATCGGCTCCTGGAACGCGTGTATCGGCCCTGGGGCATCGTGCCGCGCTACACGGACGACCCCTCACCCAAAAGCTTTGCGGGCATCATGTCGGCGAAAACGAAACTGCTGTGGATTGAGTCGCCGACCAACCCGCTATTGCAAATCGTCGATATCGCCGCGCTCGCCGAGCTGGCGCATAGAGCAGGCGCACTGCTCGCTGTCGACAACACCTTTGCCTCGCCGTATTTACAGCAGCCCTTGCGACTTGGGGCGGATTACGTGGTACATAGCACCACCAAGTATCTGGGCGGACATTCCGACGTCGTGGGTGGCGCGGTTATCGGCAGCGCGGACCTGCTCAAACCCGTGCGCTTTTATCAAAACGCGGCCGGAGGAACGCCCGGTCCCTTTGATTCCTGGCTGGTGTTGCGCGGCATCAAGACGTTGGCCGTCCGCATGGACCGCCATTGCGCCGATGCGCGGCACCTGGCCGAGTGGTTGGCGAGCCATCCCAGCGTGGCAAAGGTCTACTATCCTGGTCTGCCAAGTCATCCGGGTCACGAACTTGCCAAAAGGCAGATGAGCGACTTTGGCGGCATGATCAGCATCAGCGTACGCGGCGGCAAGGACGCCGCCCTCAAGCTGCTAACCGGCACCAAGCTATTCAGCCTGGCCGAAAGTCTTGGAGGCGTCGAATCGCTCATCAATCACCCGGCGACCATGACGCACGCGAGCATTCCCGTGGAGACGCGACTGGCGCGCGGCATCGACGATGCCCTTGTCCGGTTGAGCGTCGGCATCGAGGATGTGGCGGACCTGCAGCACGATCTAGAGCAAGCACTGCCACGCTGAGTCGGCAAACCTTGCAGAGTCGAGGAATGGCTTCATGTCCAAGGCGCTGATAACCGGTATCACGGGCCAGGACGGCTCGCATCTCGCGGAGTTCCTGCTGAGCAAAAACTACCAGGTCTATGGCCTGGTACGTCACACGAGCGTGGAACATTATCCGCGTTTGCTGACCTTTCGTGAGCGCGTCACGCTGGTGCCAGGCGACCTGGTCGACGCCACCTCCCTGGCCCGCGCCATCGCCGACATCCAGCCCGATGAAGTCTACAATCTTGCCGGCATGTCGTTTGTCGCAGCGAGCTGGGGTCAACCAGGCCTCACCACCGAAGTGAATGCGGTCGGAGTCCTTCGTATCCTGGAAGCGATCCGACTCTACTGTCCCAGCCTCGCTTTGTGCAGGCCTCGACCAGCGAGATGTTTGGCAAGGTTCGCGAGTCGCCGCAATCTGAAACGACCCCCTTCCATCCGCGCAGTCCGTACGGCGTCACGAAAGTCTATGCCCATCACATGACCGTGAACTATCGAGAAAGTTATGGTCTCTACGCTTGCGGCGCCATCATGTTCAACCACGAGGGGCCGCGGCGCGGGCCGGAGTTCGTGACCCGCAAGGTGACACAGGCCGTCGCGCACATCAAGCTTGGGCTCACGCGCAAACTGGGGCTGGGCAATATGACCGCGCGGCGTGATTGGGGCTACGCCGGCGACTACGTGCGGGCGCTCTGGCTCGATGTTGCAACAAGAGGAGGCGGACGATTTCGTGATCGGCACGGGCATCAATCATAGTGTCGAGGAGTTCGTGCAAACCGCCTTTGCTCACGTCGGGCTGAACTGGCGCGACTACGTTACCGCCGACCAGCGTATGGTGCGTCCGGCCGAGGTGGACACTCTGCTTGCCGACGCCTCGAAGGCACGCCGCGTGCTGGGTTGGCGGCCGGAAGTGACCTTTGAAGAACTGGTTGGGCGCATGGTCGATGCCGACCTTGCGCTCTTGAAGTAACGCGGGACGCTGCATGCGCGTTGTCCTTAACAACTTGACGGCTCTCCGGCAGAAGACGGGCATTGGTCATTATGTCACGGAGTTGGTGCGTTCGCTTCGCGCCCAGGATAAGACCGATCAATTCATTACCTTTCCCGGCACCGTGGTAGGTACGGCGGCGGCGGCGTGGCGAATGTTGGGCAAGAACCTCGCCTGGCTCAAAAAAAAGCGTGGTGCGAATGCCAATAACGCGGCAGCCGCGTCGCGTGGTGCCCGGCTGAGTGCCCGTGCGCGGCTGGTCTTCCTGGCACTTTCGGATGTTCTGGGCGGGTCGCGCGTTCGACCTCTATCACGAGCCCAATTATGTGCCGTTTCCTTGCGACCGCCCCACCGTCGCTACCGTGCATGATCTGTCGGTTTTGCTCCATCCGGAGTGGCATCCGGCGGAGCGCGTGGCCCATTACGAACGCAACTTCGAGGCAGGTCTCGGCCGCTGGCGCATCTGGTAACGGTTTCGGAATTCACGCGACGCGAGTTGATAGACAATTTCGCGATCGCGCCGGAAAAAATCACCTGTACTCCCCTGGGGGTGCGTGCCGATTTGCGCCCTTGCCGGCCGCCGCCTTCCTTCCTGTACTGAGTCGCCTTGGACTGCCGGAGCGCTACCTGCTCCACGTTGGCACCATGGAGCCGCGTAAAAATCTGCTCATGCTGCTGCGCACTTATTGCGATTTGCCGGCGGAGCTGCCGCGCGTTGCCCTCTGGTGCTCGCCGGCGGCTGGGGGTGGAACGTCGCCGACCTGGCCGATTACTATCAGACCACGGCCAGGCATCGGGGTGTGCGGCACCTGGGCTATGTGCCGGACAGCGCTTTGCCTGCTCTTTATACCGGGGCGCGGGCGCTGGTGTTTCCCTCGCACTATGAAGGCTTTGGCTTGCCGCCGCTGGAAATGCTGGCATGCGGCGGTGCGGTGATCGCATCGACGGCGGGTGCCGTGGCGGAAGTTGTCGGCCGGCAGGCCCACCTGGTGGCTGCCCATGATCCGCCGGGCTGGCGCCAGGCCATGGCACGAATTATCGACGATGATGCCTGGCACACGGAGTTGTGCCGGGGTGCGGTGGCAAGTGCGAGCGCGTTTACCTGGGCACGCTGCGCTGACGAGACCTTGCGAGTCTATCGGCTAGTTTTGGGAACAAAAGTGCACGCGGCGCCCGCACAGCTGGGCTGACGGCCTAACCACCAACTTCCCACGGGTGGCGCTGCCGGTCGCCGTTCTTGTGGCAGGTTCGCAAGTCGGCGACCATTTTGCCGATGCCGCCGAGGACGCAAAGACTGGCCAGGGCCGCAGTCACGGGCAAGAGCCAGGGATTTTCTTTTCTTTTTCGGGAAACAACTGTTTCCTGACGCGGGACCTGTCAGCACTGGCCAAGGGCCTGGGCGTCGGTGACAAAGAGAAGCACGAGTAAGGCAAGAGATTTTTTCATGGCATGCATGGCGGCCTGAATTTATGCTGCAAACATAAGTCAGAAACGGCCAACTGTCAAAATTCCGGCTTTTTATGACCCGCGCGGCGGTTTCCAACCGCCAACCGTTACCATGTAAGCATGTGTTGCCGTCTGCTAGTCAGTCAACGCGAAGAAAAGATGAATCCCGAGCAAATAATCCAGGACGCGCGGACTGGCGGCGAAGCGGCACTCGGGTCCCTGCTCGAACTGTATCGCAACTATCTGCGCCTCTTGGCCCGGATTGAAATCGGCCGCAAGCTGCAAGGCAAGCTGGACGCCTCCGACCTCGTGCAAGAGACCTTTCTCGAGGCGCATCGCAATTTTCGGCTTTTTCAAGGCAGCGAGGAGCCGCAGTTTGTCGCGTGGTTACGGCAAATTCTGGCTGCGAAGGTGGCCAACCTGGTGCGACACTACTTCGGCACCCAGGGCCGTGATGTCCGTCTGGAACGCGAGCTAGGCGCCAGTCTCGATAATTCCTCACGAATGCTCGGTCAAGAACTGGCGGCGTCGTTGACTTCCCCCAGTTTGAAAGCCGAACGCCGCGAGCAGGCTGTCCTGCTGGCGGATGCGCTCGCCAAACTACCGACGGACTATCGTGAGGTCATCATTCTGCGCCATCTCGAGGGGCTGACGTTTCCCGAAGTCGCCGGCAAAATGGAGCGAACGCAGGATAGCGTGGAAAAGCTTTGGCTCAGGGGCCTGGCGCGCCTGCGGCAGGTTTTCGGAGATTTACCATGAGTTCCGTGTCGAAGTCCCAAACCGCAGCTCTGTCGGCCAGTAAAGACGCGGAGTTGCCGGATGACCCCCGGCTCATGCAAGCGGTGGAGGAATATCTTAAACAGTTGGAGGCCGGCCAGGCCCCCAATCGGCAAGAGATCCTGCGCCGCTATCCCGACCTGGTGAAGCCGCTCACGCAATGTCTGGATGGCCTCGACCTGGTGCACAAGGGCACGCTTCCCAAGAAAGCAGCCGGCCCTATTCGGGCTGGGGGCCCTTTTGATTCGGCAAGCTCCAATCCTCTGGGCGATTATCAGATCCTGCATGAGATAGGCCGAGGCGGCATGGGGATTGTTTACGAGGCACTGCAGCTTTCGCTGGGAAGAAGGGTGGCCCTCAAGGTTCTGCCCTTCGCGGCCACTTTCGACCCCCGACATTTGCAGCGTTTTCATAATGAAGCGCGGGCGGCCGCCCTGCTTCACCACACCAACATCGTGCCCGTTTATGCCGTTGGTTGCGAGCGGGGTGTGCATTTTTATGCCATGCAACTGATCGAGGGACAATCGCTGGCCACGTTGATCGAGCAAATCAGGGTGGGTGCGCGCGGAGGAAGCCCGCGCTCGTTGTCCGGCGCGCGGCGTCGGGACGCCATGACGGGACCATCACTGGCCCTTTTACGCCGACGTCGGGGGCCGAGACGCTGCGCCCCCGGTGGCCCCCCAGACGGTCTCGCAACTGTCAGTTTCGCTGACGACGCAACGGTCCAGCCACCACAATAAGTTTTTCGCCACCATTGCCCGCTTGATGATCCAGGCCGGACACGCCCTCGAATACGCGCACCAGTGTGGCATCGTGCACAGGGACATCAAGCCGGCCAACCTGCTCGTGGACGTTCACAACCAGCTCTGGATAACAGACTTTGGCCTGGCGCAATGTCACGCCGATGCCAGCCTGACCGTGACCGGCGACGTTCTTGGCACCTTGCGCTATATGAGCCCGGAGCAGGCCTCCGGCCAGCGCGTCCTTCTCGATCACCGCACGGACGTCTACTCGCTGGGCACTACCATGTACGAACTGGTCACACTCGAGCCCATCTTCCCTGGACGCAACCGCCAGGAACTTTTGCACCAGATCATCAACGATGAAGTTCGGTTACCGCGCACGCTTGACAAAAACATTCCCGTCGAGCTGGAAACGATCATTCTCAAAGCGGTTAGCAAAGGCCCTGCCGAGCGCTACGCTACCGCCGCCGACTTTGCGGCCGATCTCGAACGTTATCTGGAGGACAAGCCAATCCTGGCGAAACGTCCGGGCGTGCTCGAGCGGGCGCGAAAGTGGTCGCGCCGCCATCCCGCCGTCGTGGTCGCGGGCCTGATCGTGATGGTCGTCAGTCTGTTAGGCCTGCTGGTGAGTAACTGGATGATCGCCAAGGAGCAAGCCAAGACACGGGTGGCACTGACCAACGAGAAAGCACGAGCTACCGAGGCCCGGCATGCGATCGATCTATTGGTGGACATTACCGAGCAGGAGCTTGCTAGCCAGCCATTTTTGCAGCCCGTGCGGCGGCGTTTGCTCCAGGCCGCGCTGGATTATTATCAAGGCTTTATCGAGACGCATGACAACGACGCCGCCGCCCTCGTCGAACTGCGGGCCGGCAAGGAACGGGCTGCCAAGCTGCTGGACGAACTGTCCACGCTTGAAAGCCTTAATCTTTTTCTGCTGGCCAACGAGCAAGAGGTGCAGACCAATTTGGAGATCGATGAAGGCAAACGGGCGCGCCTGACCGAACTCAAAGATCGCTTTTACGATAAGAGAGGACCCTATTCACCCAAGCTCAATCCGGGGAAACAGGAAGACTGGGACCCGAAGAAACGTTACGAATTCGCCAAGGAGCAAGAGGCGGCGCTGAAGGAGGTGCTCGAACCCTGGCAGCTAAAGCGGCTCCGCCAGATCGATCTGCAAACGCAAGGCCCCCGGGCGTTTCACGACTCTTATGCAGTCGATGTTCTGAAGCTTACGACCGAGCAACGGAGCAAAATAAGCGCCATCAAGAATGAAACGAAAGGACCGCTGGGTCGAGCCAAAAGCGGGCCAGCGGCGGACGAGGTGCTCAAGGCGGAGGTCATGCGCATCGTGCGCGAGGTGCTGACGCCCGAGCAGCAAGCCAAGTGGGAAGATCTGACGGGCAGTCCTTTTGCCGGCTCCATCCGCCGGCCGCAAGGGCCACCGTCCAAGGGTGGTGGAGGGCCCCGAGGCCCTGGCGGACCGGACGGGCCCAAGCTACCTTTCGGTGGCCGTTAATTATAGGTGTGACTTGCGGTTGGACTGAGTGGCAGGCGTTCGGCCAGGTTCGCTTTTGCGGCGCATTTCCCGGCGCGGGGATTGATTTTCTACACCTCGGACATTTACAATGGGGTACCCGGAGTCCTGTCGCTTTCCTTGCTGCCTTCTCGGTGGCTGTCCGAAAGGGGTCCGACCCCCGTTTTTGTTCCCCGCGGACCGTCAGATCCAACACATCGTGTTTGAAAGGTATGCTCGTGGCAAAACCCAACGCTCGAGTGATCGGCTTCGAATTGCTTGAAAACCGCTGTCTCATGAACGGGGCCTTCATGGCGCCGTCCGTTCACCCGGAAGCTTTCCGGCCCGCCCCGCCGCCGGGACTTGCTCAAATGGAACCCGCGGTTGGCCAGCCCCATGAACAAAATGTCCCATGCGGTCCACTCGCCGCACCTCCGCCGCACCGCGAGCCTCAGCCGCCGTTTGGCATGGTATCCTCGCCGTCTTCCGCACGGTTGGGAACCACGATGCCACTGGAATCGGCGGCAACTTTGGTGTCCGGCGCGGCTGGGGAGCTCGCCGTTCCACCAGTTTCCTCCGTGGCCTTGACCTCAGCCGTTTTGATAGTGGTTCCTCCGCCGCAGATTTTTCTTCCGCCCGTTCGCGGTCTTTTGCAAACCGCCCAGACTGAGCTTCCACCGTTAGTTGAGCAGATTGTTGAATTCGCCGAGCAGTTGCCGGCCAGCGGGGCTGCGGGTGTCTCCTCGAAGGGCCAGCTCGTTGCCGTCGAAAGCGGCGCAGCGCCGGCACCAGCGCATAACGCCGTGGCCATGCTCGCGCCAGCGCCAAAGGAGACGCCGACTAATGGCTCGCCCGCGCGCGAACTCAACAATGTTAGCACGCTGCCTGTGGCCTCGAAGCCAGATCGCGTCGCGCTAACCCCCATGAGCGGCGCGGTGCCGCCGGTGCTACCCGCGCTCACCCAGGTAGCGGTTGGACGCGATCACCTGGCCACTCCCAACCCAGATCGCCACACCCATGCCGCTGCCCCGGTGGTCATGCCGTCCCTGGCGCCGGTCGGGACGACTGAACGGCCCAGTGGGCCGGTGCAGGCGCTGCCGACGGAGAATGACGCCACCCTGTCGGGACTACTTACCAACGTTTTACCAGTGGATTTCGCGTTGCTCGACTCCGCCGTCAAAAGCTTCTTCAGCCGGATCGACGCCCTGGGCGTCAAGCTCACTGCAAATCACATGGAGTTTTTGTATGCCACCGCCGCGGCGGTGTTAACCGGCGCGCTGGCGCTGGAGCTGGTGCGTCGTAGGCCGCATGCCCAGCTTCCCAACATTGCTTTGCAGCGGATACCCTACGCGGATTATCCCTGAGTCCGTGCACATCCATCGTCCTTCGCCAGGATCCTTATGATGAACCCGGAATCGCTGGAACCGTTGCTCGACAAGTTGTGCGCAGGCGATGTGGCCGCCATCAAAAAGTTTTTTGTGGCAAGCGAGCCATTTCTTCGAAAAGTGGTGCGCGAACGGCTTCCTGCCCGGCTTCAGGCCAAGTTCGATTCCGCCGATGTCGTTCAGTCCGTCTGGGCCGACCTGTTGCAAGGTTATCGCGCCGGGACCTGGCATTTTGACGACCTCAAGCGGTTTCAGGCGTTTGTCATCCAGGTCACCCGCAACCGCTTTTACGACAAGTTCCGCAAGAACAAGATTGCTTTCGAGCGCGAGCGGCGTTTCGGCGGCCTGCCGACGAGCGACTTGCCCGCGTCCCCGGCGCCGGACGCCGCCGCCTTGCTGCAAGCCGAGGAGCTTTGGGAGCAAATGCTGGCGCAATGCTCGCCCGAACATCGGGAATTGTTGCACCTCAAGCGCCAGGGCCTCCCGATCGACGAACTCGCCCGGCGAACGGGCTTGCACCCGGGCAGTATTCGCCGCATTCTGAGGAATTTGGCGCGGAAGTTGGCTCTCGCCCAGGGAAGGGATGGGAGCGACGGGACTTATGAGACCTAGGACGAGATGAAAGAGGCACAAACTACGACGCAGCCCGTGCTGGGCTCGCCACCGGCCTTGAAAGAGGGTGACGAGCAGGAGGCGCTGGTCACGCGCCTGGCCGAAGAGATGACGCTGGCATGGTCGCGCGGCCAGCATCTGGTTGCGGAAACATTTCTCGATCGCCATCCAAGCTTGTGGCACGCCCCGGCTGCTGTCCTGGACCTGGTTTACGAAGAAATCTGCCTGCGCCAGGAATATCACGAGCCGGTGTCTCGTAGTGAACTGACCCGGCGTTTTCCCGCCTGGCGAGCGCAAATTGAGGTTTTACTGACTTGCGCAGGCCCTGGAAGGCGCCACCGCATTTCCGTCGGCCGGGGAGGCCTTCGGGGATTTCTTGCTTCTGGCCGAGCTTGGTCGCGGTGCGCAGGGGCGCGTGTTCCTGGCCACCGATTCATCCCTGGGCGATCGGCCGGTAGTCCTCAAGATTACCGCGCGCGGCGGCGAGGAACACCTTTCCCTGGCGCGGCTGCAGCACACGCACATCGTTCCCTTGCTGTCTGTCCTGGACGTGCCCGAGCGAAACCTGCGGGCCCTTTGCATGCCCTATTTCGGCGGCTTGACGCTGGCCGCGGTTCTTGCCGGGCTCAAGGACTCTGAGCCCGGGCGCCGTAACGGCCAACAAATCCTGGACATCCTCGATGCGGCGCGCCCGCGAGGTGGTGGTTTCGTTGCGGGGCCGCGATCCCGTCACGCCGTTTTTAGGCCAGGCCTCTTATGAACAGGCTATTTGCTGGCTCGGCGCCTGCCTGGCGGAGGCGCTTAAATACGCTCACGAACGCGGCCTCGTGCATCTCGATCTCAAGCCATCCAATGTCCTCCTTACCGCGGACCGCCAGCCGATGTTGCTCGATTTTCACCTGGCTCAAGAGGCACTTGAACCTGGCGCCCGGGGAATTCACTTTGGCGGTACGCCGGGCTACATGTCGCCGGAGCAGGCCCAGGCCATCGCGGCCATTCGGCAGCATGGCACAGTCACCGATACGATTGACGGACGTTCGGACATCTATTCCTTGGGCCTGGTGCTATACGAGGCGCTCGGCGGCCAATTCGACAGTGATGCCCCGGAGCGCCGCGCCCGCTCCGGAACTGGAACACCCATGTCTCCACCGGCCTGGCGGACATCATCGCCAGGTGCCTGGCATCGCGACCGGCCGAACGCTATGCGGACGCGGGCAAGCTAGCTGGCGATCTATGGGCGCACCTGTATGACATGCCGCTCAAGGGCGTGGCCAATCGCAGTCTAACGGAGCGATGGCGCAAATGGCGCCGCCGCCAACCGCATTCTTTGTCCCTTATGGTGCTAGTGGCTGCCATCTTCCTGATCGGTGCCACGGCGATATGCTTTGCCGTTTCCCATACGCGCCATCGGTTGGCCGAGGCACGCCAGGCACTGGAAGACGGGCAACGCCACGTCAATGGCCGTCAATATGGCGATGCGGCCCACGCCTTCCAGCGAGGCCTCGCGCAACTGGCAAACTTGCCCGGCACCGGAGACTTTCGCGAGCAGCTAGCGAGAGGACTCGACATGACCACGCGCGCCCAGGCTGCCCAGGATTTGCACCGCATCGCCGACGGGTTTCGTTTTCTTTATGGCTCAAGTGAGCAGTCTTCTTCCAGACTGAAGGAGCTGGCGGAGCATGCCGAGTCGTTTTGGGAAAGGCGTCGCGAGATGCTAAAGGTCCTGGGCAATAATTTGGGCCCGGCGCTGGAACGCGACGTTCAGCTAGACATGCTCGACCTGGCCATCCTGGGCAGTAATTTACGCGTAAGCCTGGCCCCGCCTGAGCGCCGCCCAGCGCATGCCGCGATGCACTCCAGAGACTCGCGGAAGCGGAGACGCTTTTCGGGCCTAGCCGCGTGCTCTTTCATGAGCGGCGCTTGCTTGCGGAAAGTCTTGGTGAATCGGCCTTGGCTGGTGCGCTACGGCAACTTGAACTGCAGCATGCGCCCCGCACCGCCTGGGAGCATTACGCGCTGGGGCGCTCGCTCCTGCGCACCGGCGACGCGGCAGGTGCCGCGGCGCAGTTCGAGGAAGCCGTTCGCAAGGAACCCGGCGGCCTATGGCCAAATTTCTACATGGGGATCTGCAGTTACCGCCTCGGCCGTTTCTTGGATGCCGCGGAAGCCTTCACCTCGTGTATCGCCCAGGCACCGCATAATGCTGGCTGTCTCTATAATCGCGCCCTGGCTTACCGCGATCTGGGCCGTCGTGACCTGGCACGGCGTGACCTGGAAAGTGCACTGCAAATCGACCCCGTGTTCACGGAAGCAAGAAATCTCCTCGCGGCCCTACGCAAACAGCCCGGATGAGGACATTAGGGGGATTGCCAGTCTCCGTTACCCAACGGGTTCGGTTACGTACGTCAAATTGCCATCCTCGCCACGAAATCTTTTCATGCCTCTTTAAAGAAATATCAGGTTTTCGCGCTCACTTTCTCCCACCCGTTTCGTTTGAGCTCCTAGAAGTTCGTGCGGTCTCAAGAGACTGACGACACTTTGGGCGTCTGCCGCTCCTGGCAGCCCCCAACCCCTGTCATGGATGCCTCACTTCACCGGAACATTTCCCCGAGAGGAACATTTCATGAATTTTTTCACGCGCTGGTTCTGTCGGTCAAACCAACCCATCGTCAACCGCGGGGCGGTACGCTCGCGCCGTTGCCAGCTCGAGGTTCTGGCGCTTGAGGAACGCGCCTTGCCCTCGGCAACTCTTTATTCGGTGGATGGTACCGGAAACAACCTCGGTACGCCCAGCCTTGGCAGTGCCGGCACCGATCTCGTGCGTATCTCGCCGACAGCTTATGCCGATGGCATCAGCGCGCCGTCGCTGCCGAACAATGCGAGTGCCCGGGTTATTAGCGACCTTCTTAACAATCAAGCTGCCGCCAACACCACAGAGGACATTTCGACCGTCGACAAAAACAATCTCTCGGACTTCGGTTATGCCTGGGGCCAATTTTTGGACCATGACCTTGACCTCACCACGACGAATGCCAAGGAGCTGCTGACGATCCTCGCCGACCCTAATGATACCAGTCAAATGGGGGATGAGACTTTTGCCCGGTCCACGTCCGATCCGGCCACGGGAACCAGCACCGGCAATCCGCGCCAGCAGGTCAACGCGGTCACATCGTTTCTTGATCTATCGCAGGTCTACGGCTCCAGTGTCGTGATCGCCGACGCCTTGCGTACACACAGCGGCGGACTCATGAAGACCAGCCCCGGTAACATGCTGCCGTATGACAACTCCGCCTACTTTACCGCGACCCAGCTGGCCGCGATTAACATGGCCAACGACTCACATATGGTGGCCACGGCAAGTTTGTTTGTCACCGGCGACGTGCGCGGCAATGAAAACGTCGAGCTCACCGCCCTGCAAACTCTGTTTGTCCGCAATCACAATAAGATCGCGACGGCACTGCGAACGGAACACCCCGGCTGGACGGATGAGCAGCTTTACCAGGAAGCACGCAAACTCAATATCGCCGAATATCAACAGATCACTTACAACAATTACCTTCCTGATCTCTTGGGCCAGGGCGCGATCTCCCGTTACACCGGCTACAAACCCAACGTCGATCCCGCCATCGCCACCGAATTTTCCACTGTGGGCTTCCGTTTCGGCCATAGCCTCTTGAGTGCCGGCATTGAGCGCCACGGCAACAATGGCCTGGATGTTCTTCCGGGGGACAAGGCCGGCGCGGGCATCGACCTGGCGACCGATTTCTTTGACCCCAACGTGCTCAACCCCGCTGGCGTGGTCGACCCCTTCACCGGCCATACGTCCACCGACATCGACCCTATCCTCAAGGGCGATGCGGACGGCATTTCGCAGGCCGACGACCTCATGGCTATAAGCGACATACGCAATCTGCTGTTCG
Source organism: uncultured Planctomycetota bacterium (assembly GCA_963848825.1). Lineage (GTDB taxonomy): Bacteria > Planctomycetota > Planctomycetia > Gemmatales > Gemmataceae > CAVVSQ01. The sequence goes on from CAWKFA010000017.1 coordinate 1,071,509, forward strand.
CCAACAGCGGTGTGCCGAACAATGGCACGGACCTGATGGCACGCGACGTCGAACGCGCACGCGACGACGGCATCGGCAGCTACAACCAGGTACGTGCGGCCTACGGCCTTCCGCAATTAACAAGTTTCGCCCAGATTACCAGCGACGTGACTGTGCAGAATGAACTCAAGGCAGCCTATGGCAGCGTCAACAACATTGATCCATTCGAGGGCGGCCTGGCCGAGGCCCACGTACCGGGCTCGGACATGGGGCCGCTCTTCACACGCATTCTGGTCGATCAGTTCACACGCCTCCGGGACGGCGACCGTCTGTTTTACTTGAACCAGACCTTCAACCAGGACGAGCTGCGCATCATGCAGCAGGGCAATACCCTGGCCAAGGTGATCGAAGCCAACACGCATGTAACGAACTTGCAAAGCGACGTCTTTCTTTTCAAGGCATCCATCAGCGGCACCGTTACTCTCCATTCTGTTGGCGCCCGCCAGCCACAACATCTGGGCCTGCCTGGCCTCGTGGTCCAGTTGAAAGACGATAGTGGCAACATCGTAGCCACGACGTTGACCGACCTGATCGGCCATTACGCCTTCAATCAACAAAACGGCGTTAGCGGCACCGGAACCTATACGATCGCGCTGCTGGTTCCCGCTGGGTTCACAGCCCTGACCACCACCAGCGCAACCGTTGCCGTGAGCGCCGGCGGTTCGAATGCGAACGGCATCAACTTCAGTCTTGGCCACGCCACCTGGAGCTGGCCCAAACCCGCCCATTTCGACGGCATGGACCCTTTTGCTCAGGCTCCTTCTTTTGATGTGTTCGGGAAATAATCAAGTCGGGGCGCTCGTTTTTGGCCGTCGGCCTCGTTTACCTCGTCGGTCAGGGAAACTGATTTGGTGGAACTAATACAAAGGAGCGGAATATGTCGAAATTCTTCGCGAAAATCTTTGGCCGCAACGCGAGTAAAAGCAGGGTGACCCCTACCCGTCAGCGCCAGCTTGTTCAGCTTTGGGTCGAGGAATTGACCCCGCGCATCTTGCCGTGCGCTGGGACAGCCGCGGCGGCGCTGGGGAGCTTCTCGGGACATGTGGCCGGGCTGGCGCCGGCCGCGGACTCACGCCTTACCGGCGGTGAACTGTGCCACCACGGCGATCATGGAGCCGCCTTCACCGCGACTCTGACGAACGCCACGGGCGGCACCGGTTCCGCACAATTCAATCCGACGAGCGGAAATTTAACGGTCCAGGTCAAAGGCGCGGCCGCCAGCTCCACGCTTAGCGTAGCCTTCGGTGGCACGACCGTGGGCAGCATAACTACCGACGCCTTGGGTAATGGCAAAACAACGATCAGCGCAGCGAAGGGTTCCATTGCCGCCGGCACCGCGCTCACTGTTGGCGACCTGACTGGCACCTTTGTGCAAGTCCAGTTCACGGCTTCACTCTCCGGAGCAATCGGTACGTCCGGCACCGGCAAATTCAACGTCACGAAAAATGTGCTGCATGTGACTGTAACCGGCGCTGGGGCCACGACGACCTACAATGTGTCGGTTGACTCGGCCGTGGTCGGACAAATCACCACGGACGCCAACGGGGCGGGCAGGCTCAAGTTAACGCTACCCAGTGGCGTGACCATCAGCGCGGGCACCACGCTGTCCGTCGCTGATACCATCGGTAGCGTCCCTATCCTTACCGGCGCCTTTGCTTGACGAACACAGTCCCTGGCAAGTCGGCGCATTGCTCCGGGTAAAAGGCAAGCGACGTCGCACTGGGCCAGGGACTGCTTTGATAACTGTCCAAGTTAAGCGAACGGCCTGAAGTCTTACGACATCTCACGACTTCAGCTTCAAGTTTCTCGAAAAAATCCAGAATAAAGCGGCGGTAAGGCTGTTTTGCTCGTTACTATCAGGGGAGCCAACGATCTGGCGATTCCGTCGCATTTCTTAAATGAGGAGTTGGACCGATGAAATGGATGACTTCCCCGTCGACGCGGCGCGATCTTCTACGCGGCAGTTTGGCGCTTGGCGCCGCTGCTTATTTCACGCCTGGAGTGTTCGCGGAGTTACTTACGCGCACGCCGGGCCTTACGGAAGGCCCGTTCTATCCGGATCGTCTCCCGCTGGATACCGACAACGATCTGGTAATCGTCAGTAATTCCATCACGCCGGCCGTGGGCGAAATCACGCATTTGACGGGCCGGGTCCTGGACGTCAACGCCAATCCTCTTCGCGATTTGACCGTGGAAATCTGGCAGGTGGACAATCGTGGTGTTTATCTCCACTCAGGCGATAGCGGCTCGCGGCAACGCGATAGCAACTTTCAGGGCTACGGTCGGACCATCACGAACGCTCAAGGGGAATATCGCTTTCGCACCGTCAAGCCAGTGCCGTACCCTGGCCGCACGCCGCATATTCATGTCAAGGTAAAACGCGGCGACCGTGAACTGCTGACAACCCAGATCTTTGTCAACGGCCATCCACAAAACCGGCAAGACGGGATCTTTCGCAGTGTCCGCAACCCAATCGAGCGGGAATTCATCCTCGCGGATTTCAAACCGCTCAAGTCGTCGCGCATCGGCGAGCTGACGGCCCAGTTCGATATCGTCGTGGGCGTGACGCCCACGATGCGCTAACGGCCAAATTCCCTTCACGAATCTCATTTGGAGCGGCATGCGTATGTGGAAACTACTTCCTCTCTGGCTGGCCTTCATCCTGGTCGGCACTGAACTGATCGGTCAGCAACCCGGCGCGGCGCCCGGGCAAGATCCGTCCGCCCAAAAATCAAAAGACTACAGCGATTCTCCCATCGTGAAACAGATGATGGCCTTCAACAAGAAAAACGACGGCAAGCTTACCAAGGAAGAAGTCACCGACCCTGCGCCTCCACAGGCTCTTCGAGCAGGCGGACACCAACAAGGACGGCGTTGTCACGCGTGAAGAGCTGGCGGTGCTGGCGGCCAAGTTAGAGGCTGAATACGGTCAGGCCGGCGGCGATGACAAGGGCCCGGGCGGCCCCAAAGGTAAAGGGAAGGGCGGCCCAGGCGGTCCCGGCGGCGGTCCTGGCGGGCCAAAAGGAAAAGGCGGCGGCTTCGGAGGTGGGCAACGTCCCGGCCAGATTCTGCCGATGTTCGTTCAAGATCAGTTGAACCTGACCGGCGAGCAGAAGAAGCAACTCGGCGACCTGCAAAAGGACGTCGACGCCAAGCTCGATAAACTTCTGACGGACGAGCAACGCAAGCAGCTTCAGACCATGGGTCAGGGTGGCCCAGGGGGCGGCTTTGGTCCCGGTGGACCAGGAGGCCCCGGCGGCCCAGGAGGTCCTGGCCCAGGAGGTTTTGGTGGTGGGGGACCGGGCGGGCCTGGCGGCTTCGGCGGCGCGCCACCGCCCAAGAAGGATAATTGACGGAGTCAATCGCTCAAGGCCAACACGGCGAATGCCGTTGCCGCATCCGACATGAATTTGCCGACGTGACTCTCGGGGTCGCGTTTCTTGTTCACGGAGAAGGCACGCCATTCGCCCGTGTTCGTTTGCTGAGCTCGCAGCCAATCCAGACCCTTCCTGACCCTGGGGTCATTCCTGGTCGTGCCGGCCAGCTTCATTACATAAAGGACAAGGCCGGTGGCGTAGCCGTCGGAGTTGGCATGCGCCTGCTCATCGCCGCTAAGGTTTTGCGGCCCCAGGGAAGAGAGCCTCCAGCCGCCGTCGGTATGTTGCCTCGCGAAGATTTCGTCAATGAGCGCGGTCTCTTGCGGTTTGGTAAGCAGCGACTCCAGCCTGGCGTTCGCCGCCAGTAACCAGATGCGATTATAAAGGCTTTGTTTCGCCAGGTTGCCGCGCAGATACTCGCGCAACAGGTCAACCCGCTTCACCAACTTGCCATCGACCCTGGGCGCCAGGTACCCAGGCGTTGAGCCCACGGCGAGCGCGGCGAGCGTGGCGCCGAAGTACTGGGCTTCCTTGGTTTCCCAGGGTTCCAGACCAAAATCAAGCCAATCCCACGACCCGGCCTGACTACCTTCCGTTAGCTGAGCCTGCCACAGATGGGCCAGGGCCTTTTTCGTGACGTCACTGGCTTCCTTGCGGTCGTTGAGTCGGTCGTCGAAGGCAAGCACCAGGGCATTCAGTACCGCCTCCGTGCCCCAGGACTCTTTTTTCTTCCGTGCGCTGAAGTCATAATAGAGGCGAAAAGCGGCGGTATCGAGTTCGGACCAGTGTTCGACCCGGCGGCTGACTTGCTCCAGTACCTTGTCCTCGAAAGCCGTCGGCCGCGTTTCGCCGCTCAGCTTGCGGAGGGCCGGCCGGGCGAGCGCGAAGGGGAGCAGGCTATGGCAGGAGAGGCACGAAATCTTGGAGTCGCCCGTGCCGCGCTCGGCTGACGCAAAGGCAAACCACGTTTTGGCGCGGTCGTCCAAATAATGCCCCGCGGCGGTCGGGCTCCATGCCTTGACCGCAATTTGAGCCGCGGGCGTCTGACCTGGTTCATCGCCCCTAAGAGACGTGGACGGCGTCATGGCCGCCAGCGCCAAAACAAGCACCAGCGGCGTTCGGCTAGTTGACTTCATATCCCCTGTTATATCCGCCAGTTCGCAAAGTAGCAGGCTCACTACCCGCGTCGTTCCCCTCTAGTCGACAACGAGCCGTTCCTTGGCATCCAGGCGGGCGGCGTCGAGGTTTTGTTCGACGCAGCGGAGCAGGGCCACGGGCGATGTCTTGCCGCTGGCTGTGCTGCTGATGCCGAAATAGGCATGCAGGCCCGCGTGCGGTCCGGGCATCGGTTCCTTGGGATGTTCGATGGCCTGTTGCAGGCGGCGGCAGCAGTGAATGCCTCCCTTGATGGGCGTGTGCACCATCAACAGCATGAAGCCACCGAGGCCGTATTGGCCGGCCACATCGCATTTGCGCTTGCCCCTGGCAATCGCGGTCATGGTCCATTCGGGTACGGCGACCTCCGGGGCCCGCTCGTCTTCCGCGGCGGCCTGCACCTCGCCGATCGCCAGGGTCAGGGGCACCTGGTGCCGCTCGGCTCGCGCCAGCTCCTCGCTGAACCTCTCCAACATGGAGCGCTGGCTGAACCAGGATACGTCGGCTTGACGCTGCGTCGTGCGCCAGATCATGTTGACGAGCCGATCGACATGCTGCCGGCTCTCCACGAGTTTTTCCTTGGTCTTACGATAATTGAGACGCACGTCGGCAATCTTGAGTGCCTGTTCCATGGCCGTGCCGAGGAGTTGCGGATTTTCCAGCGCCATCTGGCGGGGCAGGCACACGCTCGCCCCCAGTTCGTACGCCTTTTGAAAATGCACGGAGGAGGTGCCGGCCAGAAAAACCACCGGCGTTTCCCGTTGATAGGCTAGCCACGCCAGGCCCTGGCCCCCCTCGCGTTCATAAAGGTCGTCATTGACCAGCAACAGGTCGCACGGATCGTGCTGCAACAGAAAGCGGGCTCGAGAAAAAGAGTCTGCCTCCAGGGTGTCCCATTTCTCGAGCGCTGCCGACGTGAAGAGTTGCCGAAGCGTTCCGTCGGCGCCCGGACCGGCGGCAATCAAGACGCGATGTCGTTCATTTTCAATGAGCATGGTGCATCTCTCCAGGGGCCCAACTGCGTCGGGAACGCGATCCCCAGGGGAGCGCGGGATTCACGGCCAACGGTTGAGGAATAAACCAGGTGTCACCATAGCTCAGCGGGGGATGACTACGCGATAGATATTCCGCAAATTGGCCCATTTTCCTGGCTTGCCCCGGTGGTTTCCCTGGCACAGGCGCCAAAGGCGGCAAATCGCGTGTGGGTGACAAGGACGCCAGCTATGGAATGGCGGAGGTCCACACGTACGCCTGGAACAGGACCAGGCCGCCCATGAGCAGCGCCAGGACCAGACTATGCCAGAAGACGAAGCGGAGAATGGGCCCCTCCTGCCCATCTTGCTTGGTGGCCACCGCCGCCACGACAATGCTCTGGGCGTCGATCATCTTGCCCATGACGCCGCCGGTGCTGTTGGCGGTGGCAAGTAGAATTTTGGCCTGGTGGATGTCCAGCGGCAGGATGCCGTCGCCGACCAGGCGGGTGGCCGTGATGGTTTGCAAGCTGCCGAATAATGCGTTGGAGGAAGTATCCGAACCGGTCAGGGCGACGCCGAGCCAGCCCAAGCAGGGCCGCGAACATCGGATAAAAAACGCCGGTACGCGTGAAGGCGAGGCCCAGCGTGGCGTCCATGCCGCTGAAGCGCGTGGTATAGGCGATGGCCAACATGCAAGCAATGGTGAACAGGGGCCAGCGCATTTTGTAACACGTATCGAAGAAGACGAACAAAAAGCGGCCCGGGCCGATCCTGAGCCAGAATGCGGACAGGATGGCCGCGATGAAGATGCTGGTGCCGGTCGCGGACAGCCAGTTGCCTTCGTAAATGGCGTCCTCGACCTCGCGTTTGGTCACGACGGGCAGGTCGCGTGCGATCTTCTGGTGAAGTGCCGGAACCTTGACCATTATCAGCCCGAACTGAGGGGAGACCGCTGCCGTGCCCGCCTTGAACTCGGCTTTCTGCTCCTTGGTGGGTGAGCCGAGGTCGGTCTTGATGGCAGGCAGGCCCCACAGGAACACGAGCACCGTCAACAGTGCCCACGGGACCCAGGCGCCGAACAACTTGCCGGCGGGTATAACGTGGACCGGCTGCGCTATCGAGCGGCTGCGGCGGCGTTTCGCCCGCAAAGTGCCAACGAACCTTGGGTTGCCACACGCGCAGAAAAAGAGCCAGGCAGACGAGCGACACGAGTCCGCCGGCCACGTCGACGAGCCAGGGGCCATGATAATTGGCCACGAGAAACTGCACCAGCGCGAAGCTGCCGCCGCAGACGACGAGGGCAGGCCAAACTCCCAGAACGCCGCGCCAGCCCGCCATGACCCACACCAGCCAGGCCGGGATGATAAGCGAAAAGAAAGGAAGCTGGCGGCCGGCCATGGCGCTGAGCTCGAGTTCGGGCAGGTTGGTGATGCGTGCCAGTGTTTGTATGGGAGTGCCGAGGGCCCCGAACGCCACCGGCGATGTGTTGGCGAGCAGCGCGAGCCCCGCGGCGAACAGGGGCTTGAAGCCCGCCCCCATCATCAGTGCCGCGGAAATGGCTACCGGCGTGCCGAATCCCGCGGCCCCTTCGATAAAGGCGCCAAAGCTGAAAGCGATGAGCAGGGCCTGCAACCGCCGATCATCCGAGAGCGACGCGACCGAGTGCTTGATGATTTCAAATTGTCCCGCGGCCACCGTGAGGTTGTACAAAAAGATGGCGGCCAGCACGATCCAGCCGATGGGCAACAGGCCGAAGGCCGCGCCGTTGGCGGCAGCCGCGAGCATCGTCGGGGCCCACGCGGTCACGCGGTCGCCGTAGCTGGCGGTCGCGCCCATCTCGGGCACATACACGAAGATGGCGGTGACCAGGGCAGCAACCAGGCCCGCGAGTGCCGCCAGTTGAGCGGAGGCACGCCCGGTGGCGAGTAATCCCAGGAGCAGGACGGTGGGCAAGGCGGCCACCAGCGTGGATAGCCAGGGATTTTGGAAGGGATCGTAGATCTGCGTCCAGGTCATGACGGGTTCCTGCATTCAAACGCGTTTACGGTCGAAGCATGGCGTTGTCTGAGTATTTCGGACATTATGACGGCATTTTTTTCGGCCGCCACGTAAATCGTCCCCATTTGGCGCTTGCATATCCAGGGGGGACGTCTACAATCGCGACATTCGCGCCGCCGTGGGAACGTTTTTTCGTTTGCGATCCGACTCTCCAGGGGCTGCTTCGTTTTATGATGGATTTCTATCACCAGCATCTCGACCCCTTCAAAGATAAGATTTTTTGGTCACCATTCTGGTCCACGGTCCTGGCGGCCTTGCCCGTGCTGGTGCTCTTTTGGTTGCTGGTGCCGCGGCGCTGGCTGGCTACCAAGGCTGGTGCCGCCGGCGCCTTCACCGCCATCATCGTGGCGATCGTTGGCTTCGGCATGCCTGTGGACAAGGCCATCTGGTCGTTCGTCGACGGTGCCGGCTTTGGCTTGATGCCGGTCGGCTGGACCATTTTTTGCGCCATGCTGCTTTATAACATCACTGTCGAAACGGGCCATTTCACGACGGTGCGCCGCTCGGTGGCAGGTATCTCCGGCGATGCGCGCATTCAGGCCATCTTGATCGGCTTTTCCTTCGGCGCTTTTCTTGAAGGCGCCGCCGGCGGCGGCACGCCCGTGGCCATTTGCGGCGCCATCATGGTGGGCCTGGGCTTTCATCCCTTCAAGGCCGCTGTTTTGTGCCTTATCGCCAATACCTCCCCGGTGGCTTATGGCGGACTCGGCACCCCCATCATCGTCTTGAGCGGCGTGGCGGATCTGAGCGGCGAAACGATCAGCACCATGGCCGGCCATCAGTTGCCGATCCTGTCGTTCATCGTGCCGCTCTGGATGGTCAAATGCATGTGTACCTGGAGAGAAACGCTGGCGGTCTGGCCCGCGCTCTTCGTGGCCGGAGCGTCGTTCGCCGGCTTTCAGTTCACATTCGCCACCATTCATGAATATTTGCCGGGCGTGGTGCTCTATCCCATGACGGACATCGGCGGCGGCATCTTTTCGCTGGTAGTGACCGCGATCTTTCTGAAGTTCTGGAAGCCGGCCAAGGAATGGCGTTTCGAGCCGCTGGCGGCTGTCGCTCCGGGGGCCGCGCTGGAGGGTGCCCACGCCCCGGTCAACTTTGAGACGCGCCCGCTCACGTTCGGCAATATCACCCTGGCCTGGATGCCCTTTATCTTGATGTCGATCTTCCTCATGCTGACAGGCCTGGTGCGTCAGCGCGAGGCGCCGGTCGTGGCCGGCCCCGGCCCCATCGAGATCGTGCCCGGACTGTCCACCAATTATCAAATTCCCGTGCCCACGCTTCACCTGAGCGTCTATCGCGACGAACAACTCTCGGAAAAGGGCAAGGAACACAAGCCGGAAGGCGCACTGTTCAATTTCGCCTGGTTGACGGCCCCTGGTACCGGCGTATTTCTGGCCGCCCTGGCCTCAATGGTCATGCTGCGCATGAACGCCACGCAGATCGGCCGGGTCTTCAAACGCACTGTTATTCAGATGAAGATTCCCATCCCCACCATCGCCTTCATGCTCGGCCTGAGCTATGTGACACGCTATTCCGGCATGGACGCCACGCTCGGCTTTGCCTTCGCGAAGACGGGCGTTCTCTATCCCTTTTTCGCGGCCATCCTGGGCTGGCTCGGCGTTTTTCTTACCGGGACCGACGCCGGCAGCAACGCCCTCTTCGGCAGCCTGCAAAAAATCACCGCCACCGAAATTTACAATGCGGGCGCTCCCTTCGCGAACCTCACTCTCGACCAGGCCCAGGTCCTCATTTGCACCGCCAACAGCACCGGCGGCGTCATGGGCAAAATGATCGACGCCCAGAGCATCTGCGTCGCCACGGCGGCCACCCATCAGCTAGGCAAGGAAGCCGATATCTTCAAGGCAGTAGTCTGGCACAGCATCATCCTCGCAACCATCGTCGGCCTGATGACCCTGCTCCAGGCCTACGTCTATCCCTTCACCCTCATGGTGCCCCACAGCCGGTAGCCCCGTCGGAGATCAGTCAGTCATTTCACGTTTTCACACGCCTCGGCGCTGCAGTGAAATGAATGAAACGATGCACCGATGCTCCTCTCCCCCTGTATGTTGGTTTTAGAATTAAAAGAATTTTGTAAAACCATTTCGGGACTGCCATCCCTGAGAATTGGGGTATATCCATTCCCTTTTCGGAGGCATTTCTATGGCCACTACACGCAGTCGTAAACAGTCTCGGCCCCGTCCTGAGGTCCTGCAAGCCGCGCGGTGTTATTCACCCTCGTGTCCAGAATGTCGGGCCCGAACACTTTTCGTTTCGCATCCCCGCGCCGCTCCGTGGCGCCGTCCTGGATGGGTCACTCATGTCTCAAGCAAGTATACAGGCACAGTTTTAACCGCAACCCCTTGACAACAAAGCACTTTAACACAATATTTTTTCGTGTCTTACAGACTGGTGAGACACGGAAAGGCCCCGACGGCACCGGTTACCGCGCCGACGCCCCGCCCAAGATTTCGAACGCGGCTGCTTGGCCATTGACCCGGGTCTTGGCCGACCTTGCCCCGAACTGCACGAGCCTCTGTCGACGGCGTTTGCTACCATGCGCTCAACTGCGACAGCGGTCGGGACCAGGCTTTTCACAAGGAGGCGCCTTCGCCACGCTTACCCTCTTCGCCATCGGCATCGGAGGCATAGCGGGCGCGGAACTTGCACAACGCCGAAAAATATTTGGGGTTTGATTTATGACATTATTTTTGTCCGCTCGTTTGGTCGAACCAGCGTCGCCGTCGCTTATCAGTGACTTACAAACATGCGCTCTGCTTTCGGATGAAACTACTTTCTTATGCGATATCAGTGACTACGGTGATCTGTTTCAAAAGGCATACGAGCGAATCCGTAAACATAACAATGACTTTATCAAACAAACAATTTGCTACGCAGAAGACGTTGGAGCGTACCCATCAGATGCCGCGAATATTCTAGCGTACGTGTTGGACACGCGTTATTACACGGATTATGCCAACCCGGCAACAGATTTGATGGTGCCCAATCCGAAATGCTCGCGCACCAGCATGAGAGTTAGAAATGACGTCGCATTATTGCTATCTACCAAGCCTAAAGGGATCTTGACGTACGTTGGCGAGGAACTTGTGTTTCACAACGATATTTTGGGGATTTTTGATAAAAACGAAGTGCAAGAACTCGGGCGGGTGATGATTCGTGGCAAAGCCGCGCCAGAATGGCATCGTTTGCGAGTCAAAAAAGCGCCGATAATCGATCCTAATTCACTGCAAAAAGGGTTTTGCGTTCGATGTAGCTCTCAATGCACTTTTTCCACCCTTTTATGGTTAGCAAATAGCGATGACAAGGTAGAATTGCCGTTGTTTAACGAAACTGGTCTTGGCCATCTCAATGCTCGCGACGTTTTGATAGTTCCATTAAGCGTTCGTCAGCTACTGATTTTTAATCCACTTTATTCTAAAAAAACGCACCGGTATAACATAGCTTTGCTTGTAGCCAAATTAACATCCCACCTACCAGTAACACGAGACGCTTTGCCAAAAAGCTGAAATCGTCCTGTGCAAGAAACGGAAAACATGACCTACAACACGGAGGGCATCGAAACAAGCAGTGCGCTGAATGGGGTCGTCACGCGGTAATTGATCGACTCCTGCAATCCCACAGGCTACGTGTCCCGGTCCAAATTCTGATGGCATATGTTGCCGAATTAAGGCTGTAGAGAATGTGGGGTGGTAGGGGGCAGTTTGCCGAATTGTTGAGAAATTTGGAGAAGAGTGTCGTGACGGGTTTGGGCGGTGGGCAGGAATGCATCGCGGCATGATCTGGGGGAGTGTGGTGTGGCGTGGGGCGGCTATTTTTGGGGCGAGGTGATGGGAGGTTTTTGTTTAGTATGGAATTCATTGAGCAAGCGTTCGAGGAGGGCGACGGCGGAGCAGAAGTCGTAGTCGAGGGTGAGCAGCAGGTCGATGTTGTTGAGGTTTTTCTGGCAGCTGAAGCAGTGGGCGAGATTGTTGCGTGGATTGACGGTGGCGCGCATTTCGCCGCAGTGGGGACAGAGGAAACGGAAGTAGCCTTCGCTCATTTTGCAGGGCGGGCCATCGCGACCGAGGGCGGCGATGGTGACGGACATGGGCAGTTCGTTGCGTAGGCGGCGCAGCAGTTCCGGGGAAATCATGGTGTTCTCCGCGTTCAGAAGCCGGTGAGGTGGATTTCCTTTTGCCAGTGGGGTTGCAAGAGGACGCGGTTGACGTTGTCGATATCGATGGTTTTGTTGGCGGCGCGGACGGCCTCGATCAAGCAGCCTTCAGACCTTCAGAGAATTGACATACAATGCCCTCCAACAATCGGTGATTTTGCATTGCGATTAACCAGGAAGGAACCAACCTCAAACCGTTAGGTGACCATGAACTTCCGCAGCCTCCCGTGGTTGACTTTTGCCGTATCTTTCCTGATGGGCCTGGCATGGCGTGAAGTGGCGCTGGCGGATCCACCAGGCAGGGACACGTCCAAGGTGTTTGTCGGCTATGTCTATGGGCAGCCTCGCAAGATCAATTTTGGCCTCTACACGCACCTCAATCATGCGTTCGTGACCGCCGATGAGGAGGGCAAGATTCGGCCCAACAAGTCGTGTCCGAGCGGAAAACTTGTCGCCGACGCGCATCAGGCGGGTGTCAAGGTGTTGATTTCGTTGGGTGGTTGGGGCTGGGACAAGCAATTCGCGGCGATCGTCAACAACGCGGACAGGGAAGATCGCTACGTGCGCGGCGTCCTGGCGATGGTGGACCAGTTCGACTATGACGGCATCGACCTCGACTGGGAATATCCCGACACCAAGGAAGAAATCGTCGGCTTCGAGCGGCTAAGCCGCCGCTTTCGCAAGGAGCTTGACGCCTTGCAACTAAAGAAAAATCGCCATTTTTTTCAAACCATGGCCGCTTCCGCCAGTCCCTCCACGCTCAAATGGCTGAGCAACAACCTTCTCCTGGAGACGATGGACTGGGTCAACGTCATGACCTATGACTACACGGGCAATTGGACGAACTATGCCGGTCACCATTCGCCGCTGTTTGCATCCTCCAAGCAACCCGGTGCGCCGCATTCGACGGAATTGACCATGAAATACCTTGTCGGGCGCGGCATGCCGGCCAGTCGGCTGGCCGTCGGTTTGCCCTTATATGGCAAAGGCTTCGCTGCGCCTGAGCCTTATGCACCGACCAACAAGGCCGACAAGAGCAAAGCCGTCAAGGCCGGCGGTTACACCAACATTATGAAACTCCTGATGGAAAAAGGCTGGACGCGACAATGGGACGACGAAACCAAAAACCCCTGGGCGGTCGCCCCAGACCGCTCGGCTGTAATCGGCTATGACGATGGCCAGTCACTTTCCATCCGCACGGAATGGGCGCTGCAACAGGGCTTTCGCGGCGTGTTCTTTTGGCAAATCACCGACGATCTGCAAGCGGACGGGACGAATCCCGCCCAGGAGGCGGCGCACCAGGCCTGGCTCCGGTAGTCGACAGTGGACCACACCAGTTTATTTTTCAGGCGCGATAGATTCTCGCCGTGACTTCGGCGGCGGTCGATGACGCGGCGGCGGCCCAGCAGTTGTTCGCCATAGTAAATTCGGACGGCTTTCCACCAAGCCCCATGCAGGCGCTCGATGCCAGCCCAGGATGAAAACCTGGGACATTACGACGCAAACAAACATTAAGCCCCAGCGGGCCCGCCAGGGCGTACTCCGTGCAGCGTGATAGAATTCACTTTGCTTGGGCCCATTGAAGGTTTTGGATAGGTTGCGCGGAAGTGGATCTAAGTAACGAGTTACCGCAATTAACCCAGCGCGGTGCCATTGAATACCAGGCACTTGGAGATTGCGGTTTTTTGCCGTCCGGAATGGATGCCGTCGGGAAGGCGGACTCGCCAGCGATCCTCGTGACCGTCAATCGACATGGTGATCTCGGCGTCGACTGGAGAATGGTCGATCGGATTTTTCAAGACCAGGAAGTTCGGCCCCATCTTAATGTTGCTGGCCTTTATTGCGCCTTGGCGGCTTTGCGCTTTAGCTACCTATATGGTTCAGGGAGACGATCTGGGTATCATGGGTCTTACGTTCGACAATTGCACAGTCGATCCTAATGTCCCAATTTTCCCATCCTCGAAATACACAACTTCAACCCAAAGGTCGTCGCCATAGCCGAATTCGTATTTTTTGTTTGGGCCACGAGAAATTATTTTTATTGCTTTAGATGAATTTCTAATCACGATTTCACTAACAAACGGTTGATCCCACGCATCGCTTCTCATCCATGCCAACGACGCTTCTGGAAATATTTTTTGCTTCTCCCATTTTTCCAAATACTTAGCAAGTAAATCATCTTTAAACTTAAAGGGATCGTCCGCCTTGGATTCAATCCAACCACTAAAGGCATTGGCCCATTCGCGTAGGCCGTGGGTTGTTCGAGAGATGCGCTCTGTCTCGGCATTTTTGCAGCCGATCACCAACAGCAGGCATGTATAAGCAAGGGTATTTAGTCGCATTTTCAGTTGCCTGGTGCAGGGATGGTATTTATTTAATGGGAATGGACAGAGTCATAGTGTTCGCTTTTAAGAGTAGAACCACGTCGGTAATTCATTTTGACTTGCCAGGACTTCCTCATCGAGCCAAGAAGTATCAACCGTCCTCGACGTTACAAGAATCGCTCGTTTCGTTTGATGATGCAATAATAACGTTTCCCATGACATACTGCATTCGGCAAGATGATTTACGAATAGCTCATATTCCATTTCCGTTTCACCAAAATCGCGTTCTTCACGTATGTGATCGAATATTACATCGAACTGCCCCCAATCGTTTGGCTTGATAAAAAGAAACGAAATACGATCGCTCATCAAAAGGCGTGTCTCAACGGGGGAATTCTTAAATAATCGCTGAGTTTGAAATAGCAAGCCAGCCGTCCAGGGATCTGCTCGCTTTTCATAGTAAACAATTGGGGGACGATGGGCATTTTGCTCGAGTAGCTCATCTAACTTGATCATCTGTGGTTCTTCCGGGAGAAGCATCCGTAGGTCTTGAAAAAAGCGGACATGCCGACCACTCTTGAGAGTAGCAACACAACTCAAGGGAGGGGCAGCATGTCCACCAGCTTACTTTACCATGGGTTCGGCATTCGTGGCTACCGTTATGTGCGCACAGATTACTTCGAGGGGGAAGTAGTGTTCACCATCGAGCAGGAACGGGGCATCCTGCGTTGTTCCGCCTGTGGTTCGGCGCGAGTCATTTGCCATGGCGGGGAAACACGCTTGTTTCGCAGCTTGCCGATTGGCAACCGGAGCACGCATGTGCTGTTCCAGGTTCCCCGAGTTGAATGCCACGATTGTCACCGCACGCGGCAAGTGCCTATCGATTTCGCCGAACCGCGGCGGCACTACACGCATGCCTTTGAACGCTACGCCCTTGAACTGTCCAGGCACACGACTATCAAGGACGTGGCCGATCATCTGGGCGTCGGTTGGGACACGATCAAAGACATCCAGCAACGCCATTTGGAAAAGCATTTCGCCAAGCCGAAGTTGAGGCACTTGCGTCTGCTGGCCATCGACGAGATCGCGGTCGGCAAGGGGCACCGCTTCCTCACGGTGGTGCTGGACCTGGAAAGCGGCGCGGTCGTCTTCGTCGGTGATGGCAAGGGCGCCGACGCCCTGGAGCCATTCTGGAAACGCTTGCGGCCATCTGGAGCGCGCATCAAAGCGGTCGCCATCGACATGTCCCCGGCGTACATCATGGCGGTCCACCAGAATCTGCCCAAAGCGGTCCTGGTTTTTGATCGCTTCCATGTGGTCAAACTGTTCAATGAACGTCTCAGTGACTTCCGTCGTGAGCTCCATCGCGAGGCCACCGACGGCCTTCACAAGAAAGTGCTCAAAGGCACCCGCTGGTTGCTGTTGAAGAATCCGGAAAATCTGGCCCCCGAACGCCGGGAACGCGAGCGCTTGGAAGAAGCCTTAAGTATGAACAAACCGCTAGCTACGGCCTACTACATGAAGGAAGACCTCCGGCAAATCTGGGAACAGCCGAACAAGGCCACTGCAAGACGAATCCTGGACGATTGGATTCGACGCGCCGAGCACTCCGGCATCAAGGTATTACACAAGATGGCCGCCACCATGGGCGCCCACCGCCAAGGCATCCTGGCGCACTACGACTACCCGATCTCCACGGGCCCCTTGGAAGGCACCAACAACAAAATCAAAACCATGCAACGCCAGGCCTATGGATTTCGAGATCACGAATTCTTCAAGCTGAAAATCTATGCACTACACCAAACCAAGTATGCTTTAGTCGGATGATCCACTTTAATCTTGAAAGAACCGCTCGGATTTGTTGTTCAATATTGTGAAACAGGCATAGGGGACTCATACATTGCTATTAGTTCCGATGACTATTCGCAAATAACGCAAGTTATTTTAGGTGGAGAACCCTGGATTATACCTCGGTCATTTATTGTTTCAAAAAAGCTTGCATGGGAAGCAGTACTCGATTTTATTTCAACGAAGACAAAATCACAAAAACTTCGGTGGGTAGAACTTTTGAAACAACAATGGTCTATATAAACCTTTCATAATCCTAGTGAAGTGGTTCACCGGATCGAAGAGTTTCTATTCGCTGCCCAGCTGGCGCCGGGTGGACTGCATGGCACCCGGCGTTGGCTGACAAGGTGAATCAGGCGGTAATCAACAAAGGCGGGGACTTGACCATGACCGGCCACTCGCTTGGCAGCGGTCTGGCGGCGTCGGCTGCAATCGAGACAGACCGAGATGCCGTTACTTCAATGAGGCTGGCACTGCTATCGCTACGGAAATTTGGTGCGGTGGGTTTTCCTACTGAAGCAAGACGGTAAACTATAGTGTTCAAGGTGAAATCTTGACAGCAGTTCAAAATCGCTTTGCCATTCTTCCAGAAGCCTTTGGGGATCTCTGCTGGATCGCACCCGCCCAAAAGATACTGGAGCTCTCCTACACACATTACATAGCATGGAAGTAGTGTTGCGTGTGTTAAATCATATCATTCGAACTGGATAGTCCCAAGCCTCGTGAGGAATCTCGTATGAAAAGCATTTTTGTGGGCCTTATAACGGTCGCAATTGTGTGCTTTCTGTTAATTGGCTGTTGGCAGAATCCTAACGGGAGAATCACTATGTTTAAACAGCGCCCGGACACGGACGTCACGACTTCGCCCGAATACAAATTTGCGTCATTCGGCGACACCGTTTGGAAAACGAAGGTCAAGGAGGCACTCGCTAATGGAAAACGGTACAATGGATGGAACGAAACCGCCCTGCTCGCTTCGGCAAATTTCGATCCAAGGCACCCCAAATATTTGCCTGAGCTAATACACAGATAATTACAGTACTTCCGCCAGGCATTCGACTGCGAATTGAGCGACTGATGAAAGACAACGGAAGCTGGGGTGGGGTTCAGGTTACAGCATTGCTTATGGATCGGATCGATACACCATCGCTTGAAAACGGAAAAATTATATATGTCGATCGCCATTTGTTAGCAATAAATGAGTTTTTATTTCCGGGGTCGTCTGACTCCAAAGAGTGGGGTGTGGATCCCGATATGCTAGAGAAGGCCGAATGAAAAATGGTAATCTTCGGGCGGCAGGCGGCCCAGATCGGGACGCCGGTGTTGTTGGCAACCGTGGGGTTCGAGCTTGAGCGACCTTTACCTTAAGAAAGGAAGTCGCCGGGTGCCATGTCATAGCACCCC